>NZ_CP115960.1:0-2987500 GCF_027941955.1 Sphingomonas sp. 7/4-4 | reverse complement strand
TACGATCTTATCGGATTGATCGTGCTTCGAAGAGGTCCCGGGAAATAGCCCCACCGTATAGACCGTACCCGAAACCGACACAGGTGGTCAGGTAGAGTATACCAAGGCGCTTGAGAGAAGTGTCCTGAAGGAACTCGGCAAATTGCCTCCGTACCTTCGGAAGAAGGAGGCCCTCACTGAGCGCAAGCTTTTTGAGGGGGCACAGGCCAGGGGGTAGCGACTGTTTAGCAAAAACACAGGGCTCTGCTAAGTCGGCTTCAAGACGACGTATAGGGTCTGACGCCTGCCCGGTGCCTGAAGGTTAAGTGGAGGGGTGCAAGCTCCGAAATGAAGCCCAGGTAAACGGCGGCCGTAACTATAACGGTCCTAAGGTAGCGAAATTCCTTGTCGGGTAAGTTCCGACCTGCACGAATGGCGTAACGACTTCCCCACTGTCTCCAGGACATGCTCAGCGAAATTGAATTCTCCGTGAAGATGCGGAGTACCCGCGGTTAGACGGAAAGACCCCGTGCACCTTTACTGCAGCTTCAGAGTGGCATTAGGAAGAAACTGTGTAGAATAGGTGGGAGGCTTTGAAGCATGGGCGCCAGCCCGTGTGGAGCCACAATGTGAAATACCACCCTGTTTGTTTCTGATGTCTAACCACGCACCGTCATCCGGTGCTGGGACCCTCTGTGGCGGGTAGTTTGACTGGGGCGGTCGCCTCCTAAAGAGTAACGGAGGCGCGCGAAGGTTGGCTCAGGACGGTTGGAAACCGTCTGTTAGAGTGCAATGGCATAAGCCAGCCTGACTGCGAGACTGACAAGTCGAGCAGAGACGAAAGTCGGTCATAGTGATCCGGTGGTCCCTCGTGGAAGGGCCATCGCTCAACGGATAAAAGGTACGCCGGGGATAACAGGCTGATAACCCCCAAGAGCTCATATCGACGGGGTTGTTTGGCACCTCGATGTCGGCTCATCACATCCTGGGGCTGGAGCAGGTCCCAAGGGTTTGGCTGTTCGCCAATTAAAGTGGTACGTGAGCTGGGTTCAGAACGTCGCGAGACAGTTTGGTCCCTATCTGCCGTGGGCGTCGAAATTTGAGAGGAGTTGACCCTAGTACGAGAGGACCGGGTTGAACATACCTCTGGTGTACCAGTCGTTCTGCCAAGAGCGCAGCTGGGTAGCTATGTATGGACGGGATAACCGCTGAAAGCATCTAAGCGGGAAGCCTCCCTCGAGATAAGATTTCTTAGGACGGTCGGAGACCACGACCTTGATAGACTGGATGTGGAAGTGCGGTAACGCATGGAGCTAACCAGTACTAATTGTCCTATTCGCGCTTGAGAGTTCCACCATCAATGACAATTCTGGGTACCACCCGGTGTTGCAAATGGTCGGATGATCATCGCAGCTATATTCGAACACATGTGCACGGTATCGATTTGAACCCCAAGATTTGCGCCCAAAAGGGCAGCCTCACCGGCTGCCCGTCGCACGGGCTCCATTGCCTGGTGGCTATGGCGTCTGTGAACCACCCGATCCCATCCCGAACTCGGCCGTGAAACCAGACAGCGCCGATGGTACTATCGCTCAAGCGATGGAAGAGTAGGTCGTCGCCAGGCATTGCAGCCCGTGCGAAACGCAAATCCAAGGTTCCCCACAGGAAAAACCCATTCACTTTCTTTGTTGGCCTCAGGCGCCGGCAGCCGCATCCGCGGCTTTGGCTTTCGCGCCAATAAGGCGCGGCGGCCGGTCGGCCTTGCGGAGGCTTCGCCTCCGTCCCTGATCCCAACACCATGGTGGCGCGGGATGGAGCAGCCCGGTAGCTCGTCAGGCTCATAACCTGAAGGTCGTAGGTTCAAATCCTACTCCCGCAACCAAGGTCGCAATAATCAAACCGTCCCGGAACATCCTGGGGCGGTTTTTTTGTGCCTTTTTCTGTAGCTTAAGCCGAGTCGCGAGGATCCAGAGCGTCTCGCCGGATGCCGCCGGATGCCACTGCGTCGATTTGCATTTGGGGGTATTTTCTGGGGTAATCCCGCAGACACCTGCGGAGTACCCCCAAATGGCTCTCAAGGAACTCGAAGCCCGTTACGCAACGAAACGCGCGAAGGACTACAAGCTTGCAGACGGAGGCGGCCTCTATCTCCTGATTCGCCCCAACGGCTCAAAGCTGTGGCGTTTCAAGTACCGCTTCGACGGCAAGCTGCTCTCGCCTTGGCCGCTATCCCGATCTAAGCCTCGCTGAGGCGCGGCTGCGCCGCGCTGAGGCAAAGGTCGCGCTGGCGAAGGGGATAGATCCTGGCGCGAAGGAGACCGCGGCGCCGGCGATGACGTTCGAAGAGGCTGCCCGTGCGTGGCACAAGAACCGGCTTGAAGCACTCGATGGCGGGCACGCCAGCCGGCTGCTCACCAGACTTGAGCGCGACGCCTTTCCGGCGCTCGGCGCGCGGGACCTGCGCTCCGTG
The DNA here is from genome assembly GCF_027941955.1 of Sphingomonas sp. 7/4-4. Taxonomy (GTDB): domain Bacteria; phylum Pseudomonadota; class Alphaproteobacteria; order Sphingomonadales; family Sphingomonadaceae; genus Sphingomonas. The sequence goes on along the minus strand of NZ_CP115960.1, from coordinate 2,985,051 downwards.
ACCAGCGGCGATGTGCTCGCCATGGTGCGCTCCGTGGAGGCGCGCGGGGCGCTCGACGTCAGTCGACGCCTCAAGCAGCATGTCAGCCAGATCTATCGCTTCGCTATCCCGCAGGGGTGGGCCGATCAGGATCCCGCCGCGTATCTGAGTGATCTGCTGAAGCCGAAGCCACGGACGCGCCATATGGCGCGGGTAGGGCTCAACGAGCTTCCGGCGCTTGTGCGCGCGATCGATCGCTATGACGGCGAGGAGACGCCGCGGCGGCGCGCCGTCACCCGGGCCGCGCTGCTCTTCACACTGCTGACATGGGCACGAACCAATGAGACCCGGCTCGCGCGGTGGGCGGAGTTTGAGGAATTCGACGGCGCCGAGCCGCTCTGGCGCGAGCCCGCCGGCCGCATGAAGATGGAGCGCGAGCACCTGGTGCCCCTTGCACCGCAGGTGGTGGCGCTGCTTGCCGAAGTGCGCGCATATTCCAGTGGCGGCTACGTCTTTGGCGGCGACAAGCCTGGTCAGCCCATCTCCCAGAACACCATGATCTACGCCTGTTATCGCATGGGCTATCGCGGCCGGCAGACCGTTCACGGCTTTCGCGGGCTAGCCTCCACATGGGCGAACGAGGCCGAGTGCTATCGATCCGACTGGATCGAGACGGCGCTCGCCCACGCCGATCGCGATGATGTCCGCAGCACGTATAACAGCGCGCTCTATCTCACGCCGCGGCGGCGAATGCTCGAGGACTGGGCTGAGGTGGTAGCCGGCATGATCGATGGCACCATGAACATCGGATCGGATGTCGACATGGCGCCGGCTATGGCGTGATTGGGCCGAAAGCTGAAGGTCCGGTTTCTATCGATATTTGCGAAGGGCGGACGTTAGAAGCCGAGGGAAGGCAGGCCGCTACTGGCTCTGGGGATCAGCCTCACCAAGAGGCGCACCCTATAGGGCTTTGGCCGCGAGCCGTGGCGGCGTCTTGGCGCTTGCAATGTTGGAATGTTCTTTCTTTGTTCCGACGGTGAGTCGCGGGTAGGCCGCGATTCTTCAAAGGAGACGATCATGGCGGTAGCCTCTCTAACGGCGCTGAAGGCGCTCAGCACAACCGAAGGGGCAACTGTTTTGACCGAGGCGGGCCGGCAAGGCCTGTTTATCTGGACGGAAGGTGATTATTCTGGCCCGCCGAAGGGGCCCGCCGACGACATCAACATCGTTAAGCAGGACGATACCGCTCTGACTGTCGGCGCCTGGGTACGTCAGCAGGCAGACGCCATCAGCTTCAAACTTGACGCGATCGGGTCAACGAGGCGGCCGACTTCCACGAAGCTTGGCGATGTGGTGTCGGTGTATGACTTCGGCGCCATCGGCGACGGCGAAGAAGACGATACGGCAGCGTTTCAAGCCGCGATCGATGCGGTGAATGCCCGCGGCGGTGGATCAGTCTACATTCCCCGTGGCGACTATCGGATCAGCGATACGTTGAGGCTCTATTCGAATATCGAGCTCGTCGGCGCGGGCTCCGCCTCGGTCATTCACTGGATCAAAATATACCCCGACAGCGATACCCGCAAAGGCTTCATAAAGGGGGCGGCGTGCAGGGTGCGCCGCTGGAAAGGATCAAGCTGCGGAACTTCATGCTGATGGGCAACGCCACGTTCACGGGATCCGTGCCGTCCGTCGTCAATGGACAGGCCATCTTCCTCGAGTGGTGCAACAAGTGTGAAATCACGGGCGTCGAAGTTTCGGGTTTTTCGGACGGCGGGATCTTCTTCTTCAATGGCAACGATAACCTGATCGCCAACTGCTACGTGCGGTTCGTTTCACAGGGGCTTGGCTTCCTCGCCGGGAATGCAGATTGTCGGGGTAACGTCGCCGATGGCAATCGGATCACCGATATTCGACACTATAACGGCCTTCACGCTGAAGGCGGCTTTGGCGGCGGGGCGAACAGCGGCAAGCTGTTCGGCACTGTCTTCGTCGGCAACACGATCGCCCGCTGCCGCGAGAACGGCATCAACATCGAGCTAGCCCCGGAACCGCCTGCATCGGCAATACGACAGAGAGCACAGGCGAAGCGCAGTCACCGATCAACCAGGCCCTTAAGGTGTTCGGCTCACCTGGCAGCTCGATCACCGGCAATGTCTTCGTAAACGGCTGGGGCGCGGCAATTTACATCGGCGCGAACTCGGGTCGCTGTATCATCGGTAACAATTCCACGATCGGTAACGGCGTGTCGCTACGGATCGATGACGGCAACGGTACTCAGACATCGTTCGATGTTCGCCTCGGGACAAACAGCTTCACGGAGGGGGCCGAAGGAAAAGGAATCGTCGAGTTTGCCGGCAACGTCAGCGTCGCGCCTCAGGTCTTCTATGCGTCGGATGGTGTGGGCGCGACCTTGACGCCGCAGGCCGGCCTTGCTGCCCATATCCTGTTCACTAATACCGCCGGCGTGCCTGTCTTCTATTTGGGACAGGAGGAGGGACCGGATGGGCCCAACCTAATAATCTATCGCGCTGGGCAAGCGCAGAATTCGCTCGTCGTTCGCGCAAACGGCGATGTGAGCATCTTCCGACGTACATTCGCCGACAATGCCGCTGCCCTTGCAGGAGGCGTTGGGGTGGGCGGTGATTACAAGACAGCGACAAGCGAAGTCCGCACCGTAGTCGTCTGACCTCGAACGCTTGATCTGAAGAGAGGCCGGCGGGGAGTGCGACCCCGCCGGCCAAGGCGGTTGATGAAATTGGCCCGGTTCATCTCACCCGGTCGTGCGAGGTGCCTTGGGCGCTTGGCGAGGGTCATCTGGACTTCCTCGCCCTCTCCGGCACCGGTCATGTCAAGGATTTCGAACCGACTTGGTCGAAGGCAATACCCGAATGAACGTCCCCTTTTGAGCGGAGTGGAAAACGACAGCAGTGACCGCATCTGGGCGCATAGCTGTCGTCCTCAGTCCTCGATCGTATTCAGGCGGTGTGGCCCACACATACCTTAGTAAGCAACCAGCCGCGGCAGCGTCGGGCAGAGGACGAAATTGAACCGCGTGCGAGCGTGACGGGCGCTACGGTGAAGGAACGAGGGTCTTCCAGCGCGCATCAAGCCTGGCCCGGGCGTTCTCAGGGGTGGCCCGTGAGACGAAAGAGAGGCCGCGCAGGGTAACGTTGTGTCCGCTGAGCAGGCGACCGGTCACGGTGTAGCCAACGTCGTAGAGCGCCACATCCTCATGTGGAACGCCATCGGCGAGAAAACGCGTAATTATCACCACGGGTAGCCGCTCGTCGCCACGGCTGTCGTCCGGCAGGTGCGCCGCCTCGCGCGCTTTGATGAGGGCGCTCTCGAACCATTTCGCTTCGATGCGAGGCTCTCCGGTGGTTTCCACCGGCACCACTTTCAGTGCGCCGGGAAGCAGGATCTTCTGGCTCTGGACGGACTGTCCGGCGGAAGCGGGTTGGAGTGTGAGCTCTCGCTTTCCGCTGTCTCCGGCGACGAGCACCAGCGTCGCTGCCTTGGCCGATGTCTGCCTGGCTTCCGCGCTCTTCGCTGCCTTGCTCTCGCTCCGCTCGCTCCAGCCGTTCCAAAGAGTCAGAGCCGAGATCGTGACGGCGATCACCGCCAGTACTTCGCCCAGCGTGATCCAGCGGCGCCGGATCGCCGCTGCTTCTACCGCGCGCTCCTCGGCACGCGTGCCGGATTTCGCCTGTTCGGACTGCTCGCCGGGAGTATCTTCGCTCACAGCGCCGTTCCATCACCTGCGGAGGGAGCGGTCAAGCGGCGTACGCGGCGATCGGTCGCGCGCGACATCTATTTCTCTGCTCGCCTGAACTGCATCGTGCCTTCGGGCCGAAGCAGTGTCAGCGTGTCGCCCTGGATCTCGCCCTGCACACCGGTCAGATCTGCGACCCCGAAGTCGTTCGGGGTGAGGGTGAAGTTTGCGACCGTGCCGGCTTTGGCATCGAGCGGGAGCCGGTCGGACCTCAGGCGATAGGACGGCATGCTGAAGGTGACGAAGCGTGGCGTTCGCCGCTCTTCGACTGGCAGCGTCCAGGGTTCGCCGGCCGCATAGGACTGGAGCGGTTCGCCGGCGTCGAACTCGAGCAGGAGATCCACGCCCGGGATGTCGCGGCCATTGGGCGCCACAATCCGAAGTGCGAAGGGCCGGCTGGGTGCCGCTTCTATTTTTGCTGGCGTGATAACGGGCGCGATCGGCCGGGGGTCGCTGGTCAGTTCGATGCGATTGCCCGAGGCTTTCCAGCGTCCCCGCGCGCGCTCATCGAGGGAACCAACGGTGAGGCCGTAGAGGAATGTGCCGTCAGGATTGAGGCGGATACCGGCGACGAGTTCCATCTGCGAGTGGACATATTCGCCGACGAGCGAAGAGGGGAGGTCGCGCTGGCCGCGGCCGCCGCCTCTTGTGCATGACAAGGCTGAACGAGGCAGAGCAGGGCGGCGCCTGCGGCACCGTACACCTGAATTGCGCGACCCAATGTGCGGTGCTCCAACTTCACCTTCCTTGCCAACAGGGTGCGAGATAGCAGCGCGGGCTGCAGGACTGTCAAACGGGTAGAGGCGAGACACTTCGGCGCGGCCATACTCGTTTACGGGCGTTCCGCAGCTTCCCGATCGTCGCTGCGTTGGATATCGGGGTTCTCAAACCAGCCGCGAACCCCGGGCTCGTGCCATCCGGCATCCGGTGTGCTGATCTTGATGTCCCTCGGGGAAAGTGCCGGCTTCCAAATTTCGGTAGAGCGTCGAGCGGCACGGTGGTGCGATCCCGGCGCCGGGATCATGTGCGGTGCTGATCTTCGACCTTGTAGAACATCGGATTCTTGAGCCACTCGGCGAGAGATGCCCGCGACGCACTCGTTATCGTGAAGAGCGGCGGGAAAGCCGGCAAAATCGCAAAGCGACTCACGGCCTGATCAAAGACAGCTTTAACTGCCCACGCGCAAACGTCCGCTGGTGAGGCGCCTACCGACGTTCCGGAGGTGCGATCCAGACGGGCAGCTATTACGGCCCACGGCTCCCGTGAGCCGTCGTCGGCGCAAGCTAGTACTCTGGTCGCCTGATCTACAACGCTACAGACCAGCCAATGATCGGGCGGGCCTTTCAGCTCTGGTTCGGAGGGTGCCGATACTTGCCGGATGCACGATCGGAGCTATGGCAAGATAAAAGCGCAGCCGTCGGCAGGGGCGCATATGGTTGTGAAATTTAGGAGATTAGCGCCGTCGCTCACGACGCGCTGCCGTCGCTTGCGCCGGAAAATCGAGCAAATTGAAACATCGAAGCGATGGCAGCATAGCTCTTGGATCGAAGTGGTCCCGAGCGGCAGCAATGCGCCCAGTTGCGGTCTTTCGACTGCCATCACGCACTTCCTGAAAGCGGTCCTCCCTCCTCCTCGCCGAACGCTCGATCACGCCAACCGGAATTTCGGCGGCGGCAGTGCCAGCCGGGTGTCGGCCACAGCCTCGCCGCCGAAGAACCGCACCAGCAGGACCTGCACGTCGGGATGGGCCTCGAAGACGTTGTGACCGGCGTTCTCAACGATCACTCGGGACTTGCGCTGGAACTGGGCCGCGACTTCATCTTGCTCGGCCAGCACGGTGCGGCCGTCCAGCGAACCGGCGATCAGCAGGGTGTGATGATCGATGCGGATCGGCGCTCGGAAGCGTTCGCCGAGATCGACGCCTGGGATCGCGCCCAGCAATTGCGGCATCGGAAAGTTCAGCGTCTCGCCCAACACCGCGGTCCGCGCTTCCCGACGCACCAAGGCCAGCCGACGCGGAGAAATCCCGGACGCTAGATCCATCGCCTCGGGCATGCCTCTCAGGTTCAGGAAGTCGGCCATATCGCCCAGGAACGGTGCCAGCCCGGCGGTCTTGCCGGCGTCGAGCGCGAGATACAGGCCCGGCAGCATGGCCAGGGTCTGTGGATTGGCAATCAGCCCGCCAGCCAGCATCTGGACGCCGAAGCCGCCCATTCGGATCTTGGCCGGCGTGCCGTTCAGGGTTACCGCCGTAACGGCCGGCTGCGCCTCCAACCGGCTGTGCACGCGGCGCATCAGGGTGAGCAAATCGGGTATGGCCGCACGCGCGGCGGGGTCCGCGTCCAACAGGGTGTCGACCTGACGAAGATAGGCGTCGGTGCGCGCCGGCCGCTTCACGGTCTGATCCTGACCCTCGAGGCTTGACAGGGCCACGTGGTTCACTCTGTCGCCGTGTCGCTTGAGCACGCTGAGCGCGAGGTGCGAGCCGTAGCTGGTGCCCCACAGGTCGATCTTCTCCGCGCCGAGATGACGCCGGAGATCCTCCACGTCGTCCGCGCTCTGTTCGGTGTTGTAGCCGGCCATCGCCACGCCGGCCTTCGTCCAGTCGGCCCAGGCGCTCTGGAGTTCGGCGCGGTACCAGGACGTCAGCCCGGCCTCGTTGAATACTGGCAGCGGGCGTCCCGAGGCCGGCCGCTCCGGAATGGTACTGGACAGGCCTGTGCCCCGTTGGTCGAAGGCGATGACGTCGGCCACCGCGCGCAAGGCCATGAAGATCGGAAAGCGCGGTCCGGTCGCCGCGCCCGTTCCTTCACCGCCCGGTCCACCGGCCAGATAGACGATCGGCGGACCGGGTCTGGCCGACGTCGAGGGAAACGGACATAGCCCAGCCGGATTCTCCGCGAGCCGGGATCGCGGCGATCTTCCGGGACCTCGAAATAGCCCCGTTCGGCGTCGGTCTCCGCGCCGCGCCAGCCCTTGAAGCGGATCGGGCCAGCCTGCGACGGAGAGGCCGTCTGCGTGGAGGCCCGGGCGAGTGCCAGGGCAGGAAAGGCGAGGGCGGCGGCAGCGAGCACGGCACGGCGATTGAGCGATATCTGGGTCATGCCGACGACAGAGCTGCTCACGATGCTGTCATCCACCCCGCTTCGGTCAATGGCGGTGGGTCATCGGCGAATGGCGGTGCATCTCGGCGAGTGGCGCCCTAGAGCGGCGCGCATGTGGCGAATCCTGATCCTCACCGTTCTACTGACAAGTCTCGCGATCCCGGCCCGAGCCCAGGATTTGCCGTGGCAGGCCTGTCATGGCGTGGTCGGACCGGATGGTCCGGTGCTGAGCGACTGTCGCCCGATCGAGGATTTCGTAGATCCACAGGGGCGCGAGCTCTGGATCCGTTCCACGATCAGCTCCCCGGCGACATCCGCCCGCGCGCCCTTTATGTGGCGGGCGTGGCCTCGTCCGAAGCTTGGCTCAACGGCCAGCGCTTGGGCATCAACGGTCGCCCCGGCGCCACCGCGCGGGAAGAGGTTCCCGGGCAGTACCAGGCTACCTTTCCGATCCGCGAGGCCATCTGGCAACCCGGTGGTAACCTGCTGGTACGGCACCTGTCATCCTTCCACGGTGGCCTGCGTCTCGATCGCCCGATGGGCGCGATAATCGTGTTACCCTATCCCTATCCGCAGCGCGCCGCGCTGTTGGCCATCACCTTCGTAGCGGCCGGCGCCCTGCTGGCGGCGGCGTTCGGCTTCGGCGTCATCCACGCCATGCGTCGCACGGGATCCAGCCTGATCCTGGCCGCGATCGCCGGGGTCGCGGCGCTGCAGGCCGTTGTCGAGAGCTTGCGGCCGCTGTTCGACTATTCCTATCCTCTGCACGCATGGCGGATGAGCGCCATCTGGGTGCTGGCGGCTGCCTTCGCGATCCTGCTGGTGACCTATGTTACCATCCGGTTCCTGCCTAAGGCGCGTGCCCTGATGATCGGCGTTGCCCTGGCCGTCGTCGGAGCAACCGTTCTGTTGCCCGGCTTCGACGTGAAGACGGTATGGGCACTGATCGGCGGGGTGGCGCTCGCCGTGGTGCCGGCTGCGGCTGGCGCACGCGGTAAACAGCCCGGCGCGCGGCTGACCTTGGGCTATCTGGCGCTGTTCCTCGCGCTAGCCCTCGGCTTCCCCGAATGGCTGGCCGATTTCTCCTACTTCCTCCTTGCCGCCGGCCTGGTGCTGCCGCTGCTGATGGGAGAGGTGGTTCGGCTGGGCCGCGACGACCGTGGCCGCGAGGCCGCCCTGACGCGCGCCGCCAGCCGCCCCGACCGGCTGACCGTGGCGTCGGCGCGCGGCGTCGAGCTGGTGCCGATCGCGGAGATCCTCGCCGTCGTTGGGGCCGACGACTATGTCGAGCTGCGGCTGGTCGGCGGCCGCAGCCTGCTGCACACCGCCCGTTTGGACGGTCTGGCAACTCAACTGCCGGCAAGCTTCCTGCGGGTCCATCGGTCAGTGATCGCAAACCTGTCGCAGGTCCAGCGCCTGGAGCGGGACGGCGACCGCTGGCGGCTGCACCTGAGTGAGGGCGCGCCCCTGCCAGTCAGCCGCTCCCGCCAGCCTGCCCTGCGCGAGGCGCTGGACAGCCCGCCCCTCGCGTCGGCGGTGGCGGTTTAGCTGACGATCGCGCTGCGCACCGAGCTGTTCCTGGCCGCTCAACGCCCGTGAGGTAGCTTATTGCCGTCGTTCACCGCTCGCATGGGCCGTTCACCGATCCGCTGTTGGGCTGCCGTCCGGACTGGGCTTCAGCGGTGCCGAATCAATCGGAGAGTCCAATGCGTTCCATGCGCTTCGTTACCATCGCGGCCCTGACCTGCGTTCCCTTGAGTGTGGCTTGGGGCGCGGCTGTCGAAAACAGGAGTCTTCCATTCGCGGCGATCCCACAGAATCGGCCCGCAATCGACCTGGATGCAGAATTGGCGTCGATCGCTCCTACGGGACCTGGCTGCGTGGTGGGCTTAAAAATCGCGGGGGCGGCGCCTGTCACGCGCGCTCACGGGCTGGCCGATCTCGAGCACCTCGTACCGCTCACCGTGGATAGCGTGCTCGAGACGGGATCGCTCGCCAAACAGTTCACGGCTGCCGCCATGCTATTGCTGGTTCAGGACGGCAAACTGGCACTCGACGACGATATCAGACGCTACCTGCCGGAGATGCCGGACTACGGCATTCCGATTACGATCCGCCATTTGCTCACCCACACCAGCGGACTGCGCGAGCAATGGAGCCTGCTCGCTCTGACCGGCAACGGCCCCGGAAGTCAGGTGCATACGCAGGGCACGATCCTCGACCTCGCCTCGCGTCAGGAGGGTCTGAACTTCGCGCCCGGTGCGGAATTCCTTTACACCAACACCAATTACGCGCTGGCCGCGATCATCATCGAGCGTGTGAGCGGCATGAGCCTGCAACGCTTCACCGAACAGCGCCTGTTCCAGCCGCTCGGAATGGGTAACAGCCGATGGCGGGAGGACTTCCGCACGGTCGTGCCGGGGCGGGCAATGGCCTACGCTTCGACCGGCGATGGCTTCATCGCCAACATGCCCTTCACCAACGTCTATGGAAATGGCGGGCTACTCACCACGATCGGGGACTTGCTGCGCTGGAACGCGTTCCTCGACCATCCCTCGGATCTACACGACGGCGAGGCTCTGGTGGCGGCCCTGCAAAAGCCGGGTAAACTACGCAATGGCACAGCTCTCGAATACTCCCTGGGCCTCGAGGTCACCCGTGCGCATGGATTGCGCCTGATCTCGCACAGCGGCTCGACCGCAGGCTACAAGGCTTGGCTGGGCCGTTATCCGGACAAGGGCATCTCGGTCGCGGTGCTCTGCAACAATGGCGGTGTCGATCCGGTAGACCTCGGCGAGAAGGTCGCCGAGCATGCCCTCAACGGAAGCGGTTACATCGAGGGCGGGCCCGCAAGCCCAGCCGCCCGGAAGAGTGCGCCGCTGACTGGTATGACCGGCACAGAACTGACGCCGTACCAAGGATTGTTTCGGAACCCCGTCACCGGCGAACTGGTGAAAGTAGAAGTCGTCGACCAGCAGCTGACCTTTCAGCAAGGATCGGCGCAGGTGCTAGCCCAATTGGGGGAGAGCGCTTCCAGCGCGCGGACGGGAGTATCGTGCGGTTTGTCCGGGCCAAGGGAAAGGCCGTCGAACTAACCTTGGGTGCCGATGCCCCGAGCCAGCGCTTCGTTGCGGTCGGGCCTGCCCGAACCGGTCGCGACGCACTCACTGCCTATGTCGGAAGCTATTACAGCGCGGAGCTGGACACGCGGATTTCGGTAGTACGGGAGGGTGACGCCCTGCTGATGCGGCAACCCTTCGCGACCGAATGGCAGTTGGCACCGAGTTTCGCCGACGGTTTCACGACGCGTCTGCGTGGTACGACCAGTTTCGTCTTCACGCGGGCCCGTGATGGCCAGGTTGACGGCTTTGCCGCGTGGGCGAATGGAGCGCGCAATGTACGGTTTGTTCGGAAGCCATAGCCCTTCGTCGGCGCGTTCCAGCGAAAGCCGTCCACGACCGGTTCTCAAGTTTATAGCTTGAAACCGGTCGGTCTGCTTCCGGCCCAAAAGCCGCCGCTAAGATCGTGACTCTGCGATTGAGCGGAATTGAGAATCGCAAGGGATTGCTCATGACATGCCAGATCATGCCATCAAAGCCGCGGAAAAGTGTGGGACGAAAAGTGGGAACGACTTTGGGCAGATCGCCTGAGACGGCGCAGTTTTGCCGTTCTCCGCTTGACGATGGTGATCCCTACGGAAGCCCTACGGCAGGAAGTGGGCCGCTAGCTGCCCGTCCGCTTCTAGGTTTCATCTGCCGCAAAACGAACACTCGCTGCATCTTGGGTGGAATGGCAAGATGTACCCGTTAGCCGCGGCAGCTTTATAAGCGTGGATGCACTAAGTAGCCGAGTACGTGCGCCTCGTGCCAAGACCCCGGTTTCTCGCTGGACGGTCTCAACATCGACACTCAAACCTAGTGCATGGGAACTGAAGCCCGTGCATACGGATCGTAGCCGGTCGGCGGCCATGATGGCCGCGCGAGCGACGAAACGTCGATCGAGACAATCCGTGGAAGGGCAGGTCCAACTGTGTTCCGCTCTCTCGCCACGCCTTCGAGTCCGGCGACGATGCTCGACGCCCCGAACAGGATGAAACATCCCAATATGACGGTGGCAGCGCGTCTCAGGTCCACCCTGCCGGGAGCACCATTAACCCGATGCTGGCGACGGAAATGACGGCGATGGTCGTCGCGATCGTGCCGAGCAACGTTCCTTCCAGCCAGTCAACGGACGCGACGAGGACGCTCGAACCTGGCGGATCGGTGAGCGAGGAGCCGTAAGACCAGGTCGTGGCCGAAACCTGACGCACAGCTGTGAAGGTTGGCGAATCCAGCACCGGTCCACGATGCGCACCGGTCTGCTGGCGGGCACAGAGAGAGTTCGTACTTAGCCGCTCGATAACCATCCAATAAAATGTTGCGCATAAGCGTGGCTTGCGCTCACATTCTCCTAGAAACGAAAATCGATTCGCCACGGGGCTCGCAGGCGAAATTCACGATAGCGATTGAATTCGGTTTCTTACGGCGGCCGCATACCCGCTCGTATGGGGGACATCTAAAATGAATCTGCGGCCTTCGGCGCGCCGAACTTTCCTGCGCGCCTGCTGGATGACCGGGTCTGCGCTCGGCGCACTGGTCGCCACGTCGAGCCATGCCCGCGCACAGGAGTCCACGAGCTACTCCTATGATGCCCTGGGGCGTCTGGTGAGCACGAGCACGAGCGGCGGGCCAAACACCGGCTTTGTGACGGGGACTTGCTTCGACGCCGCGGGGAACCGCGCGCAGTATGTTGTGGGAGCAGTCGGTGCACCCTGCACGACGCCCGCGCCCTCTCCGACGCCTACCCCTACGCCGACAAACACACCGCCGGTTGCGGTGGCGGACAGCACGTCCTTCCACTGCGCGAGCTACAAGACGCTGAATGTGCTCGCCAACGACTATGACCCGGACGGCAACACGCCGCTCTCGCTGGTCGGCGTCACCGCTTCCGACCCATCGATGTGGGTCGATATCGCGAACTCCACCTCCATCCAGATGGCGGCCAGCCTGCCGGGATCTTACACAGTAAACTATACGGTTTCGGATAGTCTGGGGGCGACCGCCGCGGGCAGCGTCAGCGTTACCGTGACAGGTAACTCAAATGTTTGTGTGCAGGTCTAGCTATTTCACAGCTTCCGGTTCCGGCTGCATCATCGGCAGTTCGGGAGCAGCTTCTAAGGGACACTGACGGTGACAGTAGGCAGTTTGACGTCAACCTTGTTCACCTTGATCCACCGTCGTCTCCGGCCCTCGCGGCGGTCTCCGGGCTCACCGGGAATACGTAAACAACGCCGCGCGATACAATATTTTGAGAAGGGGAAATCGATGTTCCGGATTTCGCGCCGGGCTGCGTTCGCAGCGCTGGCCATAACGGCCGCGGCTGGTTTCACGGCATCCGCGGAAGCGCAGTCGACGCTCACCCCACCCAAAGTGATTACGGCGAGCCCCACTGGCATAAACATGGTCGACGGCACTTTCACTACGTCGGCGACCGATCTTTCGATCGGGGCGCTGACGCTGGAGCGATCGTATCTTGGCGGGCAGGAGACTTCCTCAAAGCGGTTCGGACCAAATTGGACGCACAATTACGACATCTGGATCACATGGCGGAACGCCTCAATGACGCACGAAGCGACTACGACGGTGATCATCGGCCGGGAGAAATATGTCTATTATGGATTGCCGGCCTCGGCCGTTCCGCAAAGTGACGAGGAAGATACCAGCCTGCAAGTGGTTAGCGGAAACTACGTATTCACCAACAGAAATGGCGTGGTTTACACTATTAATGGCACAAGCCGAGATGTTAACATCAGGCATCCAAACGGACTGAACGTTGATGTCGTTCGCTTGAACGGACTTCCCAAGCTGGTAACCGCAAACGATGGCTCCGCGCTGGTTTTCGATTACAGTGGCACCTCCGTAAGTGCCGCCTGCGCTTTCAACTTATCTCAGAACTACGTATCTACTTCAACGACTTGTGCAACGGCGGCGTTGAAAACTACCTATCAGTATACGAGCGGAAATCTGACAGGAGCTACCGACGTGCGGGGCAATACGGCTCATTATGACTATGGGACGTATGGGTCGCAAAAAATGACATGCCTGACCGACCCCGGGACAACCACCTGCAAAATAAATAACTACTACGCCACTGGCCGTAATAATGTGGAACATCAGGTGCTTGCCGATGGATCGAACTGGTATTTCTATTGCAGCTGTTCCGGAACCGGAGGGCGGAGCGATGGGGATGTGGATTTTCCTGATGATAATTCATCATGGACCGATCCTGCAGGAAATTCGGTTTCATTCGATTATCATGGCTATGTTCTGGTATCCTTCACGGATCAACGAGGGCTGCAATATCTACCGACCTATTTCGGACGGTATCTTACCAGCGTGACTTCGCCCGAGGGCAACAAGGCCGTGATCGGCACGCGAGACGAGAGATTTCCAAATTATATCTTCTATCCAAAGCCTAACTCCGGGCTGACGACCATTACGCAGGGAGCGCAGACCTTTCCCACGCAGCCCTGCACCAGCAGCGCAACCTGTTATCTTCCGTTGACCATCAGCGATGCGAAAGGGAATGTTACCGACTTTGCCTATGATCAGACGCATGGTGGAGTCTTGTCGACGATGGGCCCCGCCCCTGCGGCCAGGTCTGCTCGACCGCTGAAGCTGAATACCTATGTTCAGAAATACGCCTACATCCTGAGCTCTGGCGGGTCGCTGACGCAAGCTTCATCTCCGATCTGGCTGCCAGCCACCGAGATGCAGTGCCAGACGGCCGCGGGTTCGAACGCCGCGACATGCGATCCGGCGGCACCGATACGCACTATGACGTACGAATACGGGGCCGATGGGTCAGCAAATAACCTCCTTTTGCGAGCCAAGGTGGAAAGCGCAGACGGCGTTAGCCTGCGTACCTGCTACGGCTATGACTGGAAGGGTAAAAGAATCTGGGAGACCAGCCCGCGGGCCGGGCTTTCGGTGTGCCAATGAGCGGCATGGGGGGAATGGCCATGAAGAAGACCATCGCCGGGCTGCTTTGCCTGGTCGCCATTGCACTTCCTTCGGCGGCGCTCGCCCAGGCCTCGCCATCGAATTTTACCAGCGCCACCCGCTATGATCTTCAAGGTCGGGTGACAGGTACGATCGCGCCAGATCCCGATGGTGCCGGACCGTTGCACCACCTCATAACACGCAACACCTATGATGCGGCGGGAAGATTGATCCGCGCGGAGAAAGGTGAGCTTGCGGCGTGGCAGTCCGAGGCTGTGCTGCCTGAGAACTGGGCCGGACTGACAATATTCAACCAAGTCGACACGACGTACGACGCAATGGGCCGCAAGATCATCGAGCGGGTCTGGGCTTCAGGCGTAAACTACGCCGTGACACAGTACAGCTACGATACTGTGGGCCGGTTGGAATGCTCCACGGTGCGAATGAACCCGGCGGCATTCGGCGCCCTGCCGGCGAGCGCCTGCACATTGGGGACGTCGGGCGCGCAGGGCCCGGACCGGGTCACGAAGAACATCTACGACGACGCCGGGCAGCTCGTGCAGGTGCGCAAGGCAGTGGGGACCAGCCTCGAACAGGCCTATATCGCCTATGCCTATACCGAAAACGGCAAGCAGCAGTTCGTGATCGATGCCAATGGCAACAAGGCACAGCTGACCTATGACGGGTTTGACCGGCAGACGGGCTGGTACTTTCCGTCAACCACGCCGCCCTCGGCGTTCAATCCCTCGACCGTGTCTTCAGTCTATTCGACAGCGGGAGCGGTCAGTGCGACCGACTTCGAAGGCTATGCCTATGATGCCAATGGCAATCGCACCTCGCTACGAAAGCGCGACGGACGGGCGCTCACCTATACCTATGATGCGCTGAATCGCGTGACGACGAAGACAATTCCAAATGCGTGCGACCCTAGCTTCCCCTGCGCCGCGCCCATATCGGCGCCTCTCGCCGAATGGGTTCGCGATGTCTATTATGCGTATGATGCACGAGGCCTTCAGGTCTCCGCGCGATATGATGGCCCGGCGGGGTCCGATGCGGTGCTCAGCACCTATGACGGCTTCGGGCGGCTCGAGTCTTCCACGACGTCGATGTACGGCACGAGCCGGACGCTACTCTATCAGTATGACGAGGACGGAAATCGAACGCGGTTGACGCATCCGGACGGCACCTACTTCAACTACACCTACGACGGCCTGAATCGCCTAAAATCGATCCAGGAGAACGCAGGCGCGACAATTGAGTGGAGCAGCTACGGCGCGACAGGCAATCGCGCTACCGAAACCCGGGGGTACGTCACGACTACTTATGGCTATGACGGTTTCTCGCGGCTCACAAGCGTTTCCGACGATCTAGCCGGGACCGCGTCGGACGTCACGACGACGTTGACATACAATCCTGCGGGTCAAATCGTTACCCGCGCTCGATCGAACGCCACCTACGCGTTCAACGGTATCACTGCCGTGAGCCGACCCCATACCGTCAACGGCTTGAACCAATATGCAAGCGTGAATGGCACGGCATTTACGTATGACGCTTCGGGGAATCTGATATCGGACGGCGTCACTAGCTATCTCTATGATGCTGAGAATCGCCTCCGTTCGGGTTACGCCAAGTTCGCGATGGTCTACGATCCTCAGGGTCGGATGTACGCCTATGTGAACACTTCGGTATCGACGCGCTTCCTTTATGACGGCGATCAGGTCGTGGCCGAATATGATAACGTAACCGGCGCGTTATTGCGGCGGTACGTCCACGGCGACGGCGCGGACGATCCTCTCATCTGGTACGAGGGTGCGAACCTGGTTGATCGTCGAAGCCTTCAGGTCGATCATCAAGGCTCTGTGGTTTCAGTGGCTGACGGGTATGGGGCCGCCATCAGCATAAATGCATATGACGAATATGGCATTCCGAATGGTGCCTTGCCTGGGACTACGCCTAATCTCGGGCGCTTTCAGTACACGGGGCAGATGTGGCTGCCCGGGGCCGGGATGTACCACTACAAGGCCCGCATCTACTCGCCGACGCTCGGGCGCTTCCTGCAGACCGATCCCATCGGGTATGAGGATCAGGTCAATCTTTATGCCTATGTCGGAAACGATCCGGTGAACTTGAAGGATGCAACCGGTAAACGCATCAGCGTAGTCATACACGAGGTAGGCGCCGGTAAATATCATACAAAGATCGTCATTGTGCCTGATAACCAGAAAGCGTTCATGAACGATAAGCGATTTCAATCAGATGAGAATGGCGTTCGATTTATGACAATTGGGGGAGGTCCCGACACTAAACTCAATATATTCGGGCCACTTGTCGGAGGCATCAATCGACCCACAGATATTTCAAAGACACTTTCTGGTGAAAGTCTTGAAGTAGCGCGCATTGTTCCTGGGAAGGGTGACAATGAAAACAGTCTCATCAATCGCATGGTGGGCGTAGCCGAGAGTTATAAGGATGATAAGCCTTATAGCCTTTTCCCATCTGCGAATGGCGACGATTACAACTCAAATAGCTTCGCATATGGTGTCCTGGAGGCAGTCGGCGCAAAGAACGTGCCTATTCCACAGGGATACTCCCTTCCCGGGGCCAACAAACCGCTGCCTGCGGAAAATTTCTGCAAGCTAGGCGTAACAGGGTGCGCGCAATGATAACACGATTCTATACGTTTCCGGCTGTATTCATATCATCGTGTATAATAGGTATGTTGACTACGGTCGTGACTGCCTTGTGGGGGAGAAATGTCGGAATTGGCTTTCTGATATTGGTATGCTTGTTTTATACCGGAGCGAATTACATCCTGGACAAGAAGGCCGGAGAGTCGGCGGTTGTTTTAGCAGCGGCTCTGTTAATCTCCGGGCTGATGGCTGTGACCTTTGGCTACATCCTGACTAATTATATTCTAGAAATATGATTCCATTTGACAGCATAGTGTCGGCAGGCATGGCGGTGTCGATTGCCCCTACCTGCGCCCGCCGCGGAATCCGAGTGTGCCGATGAGGCCGGCGCGGCTGTCAGTGTAGATCGACGCTCTGCTGCGCGCGCGGTTGTGCCGTGGCGTGCAGCCGGCGTTGCAGATGGCCGCGCGGGTGCGCAGCTAGGCCGCTCCAGAAGTCGCCACAAGCATCAATACGAAGGATAGACGTAGCCACTGATCTCATCGCGTCATTTTGCGACAATGTGCTATAGTTCAATGACAGCTATTGATAGGCGGGCATCCAGGCCATCCAGCCCCCGGAGATAAGCCACATATTCATGACCACAATCCGAGACCAGGAGCGCCTCCCGGCACTCCCCCAAGCGCGAGCCCCTCGGTCGCCCGGACCTGGGGATATGACGGGGCCTCCAAAACCCCCTCTCCTCCTCTCAAGCGCCTCGAACCCAACTAAGACACGATTGGATCGCCTCATGATTGCAAACGAAGAGGTTATCTCCTTACTTCAGGGGAAAGACACTCTCAGGGATGCGTCTCTTGTTAGGGTCGAAATAGCTTCCTCCTTAGGCGTTCCTGCCATTTTGCTTGAGTTCGAAGCAAGAGCAGGATCGACATTTAGCCGCGTCATGATACATTTCGACGGAATAATCGAATTTAGTATGGATTTCTGCGAGGGAAATGCCTTTCTAGACATATGGGATTTGAAACTACTTAAGTTGGATGATGGTAGTTTCTACTTGTCGCTTGATCCCGATGCGGCGACGCTTCCGGCAGCGGGGCAAATCGTTGTTGAACCTAGCGACACAGACGGCTTTTTCGTACGTGCCCGTCGCATTGAGGCAAGAGTCGCGTAGACAAGGTGAGGTGCCTCCTTCTGAGTGGTCCGGATTGTATCATAGGCCGTTCACGGATCCGGAAACGAAATCGGAGCGTCGGTCGGGAAGAAGGGTTGCGAACCTAGGCCCTTCGGGTATTATAGGAGGATGTCGCGCTCCCTTATTGCTATAGCGTGCTTATTTTGGTTGTTACTTCTAGGCATGGCAACCTTTGGGTGGTGGCGACACGGCGAATTTCATCGCGATTTATATTACCTACTTGGAATTCCAGTCGGAATGATTGCCTTCACATTGCTTGTCAGCCGACTTGCAATTCTGTCACGCTATCGCGTCGTGATTCTGGCTGCAGCTTCGATGCTGTGTCTATTCGCCGGGGCAGTGTGGGGAGGCATATGGGGTGGAGACGTCTAGCGTCTCGAAGGCCGGCTCAAGATTGTCATAGGTCTGCCCGGAAAATCTCCCTAGTTGAAGATAGCTGGCCCAGAACGGCAAGCGGTTGCTCTTTACGCAACGCTCGTGGTGCCAACTCAGGAAAAATGATCCTGGGATAATGACGCATGCTGGTCAATTGGGCCGTGAGCCGTAAACGACCGCTATGGGGATTACGGTCGAACGGCCGCTATTGGGTGGTTAGCGGACTCTTCAGGCGACGCATCTTTCAACCAAAAGGCACCAGTTGAACAGCGCCCAGCGGAGAGGCCCAAAAATAGTGACGAGGCCGGTTGCCCAGTTGACCCAAGGGGGCTTCAAAATTTGCCGATTCCGCCAGTGGATGGCCGCCCAACCAAGGACAAAAGCTACTTCGATTGCCAATATGATCGGCGGACGCATCAGCGCACCGATGGCGGCGAGGTCGGATGCAAATGCCGCCATCGCTATGGCGATAAGAAAGATGCGCATGTGGCCGAACATAGGAGGCGACCACAGTCCGCTGGTGGGGCGTTAGCGGGCCTTCCCATGGGCGAGATCCGACTAAGGAAGTCCGAAGACGCTCCATAAAATCCCCGAATGTAAATGGGACCCTCAGTGGGACCGAAATCTCTCCACCGGGAAGTATCTTTAGATATCAGTGATATAGAAGAAGAAAGTGGCGGAGAGGATGGGATTCGAAGCTGCGAACGGCTGAGCGTCTGGAGCATCCATGAGCGTGCCGATCCAGCCAGCTAAGCAATGACGGCGACGGCGACGGCGCGTCGGCTCAATCCGAAGGCGTTTCATCGCGTCTTTAACTAGGCGGAGGTATAAGAAGGGGTATCGGGGCAATCGGGCTCAGGAAATGTTGAGCTTCTCCAAATAGATGCGACTTCGATCGGATCGAGAAAAGGTCCTGCTCCCGCAACCAAACACCAAAGCCCGCATGCCACAAAGGCACGCGGGCTTTTCGCGTCTTGCCGCCGGCGAGGCGCAACGCAGGCCCAGGGCGACTCCAATTCTCCGAGCGGTTCGATGGGCTCGCTACTCTCGCACCCACTCCCGGCCCATCATCGGGTGAACAGCGCCCCGCGCTGTTCAGGCCATGCCGGGGGCATGGTCGACCCGATGATCTTGCAGGGACGGGAGTTGCGTCACTACGGCCTAGCGCGCCCTGCGTCGCCACAACCATCCGACCAAAAGCGCAACGGCAATGATCGATAGCGTGAGGATCAATAAAACAGTGAGATAGACCGCTGCGTGTGAGCCGCTCACGCCGGCCTATCCGCACGCTCATCGGCCGCCGCCTCCCGCTCAACCTTCTCCCAAAACTGCGTTCGGATTGTATGGCGAAGGTAAACCGCGCCGAACAGGAAGCTTCCAAAAGCTCCCCAATATTCGCGCGTGAAGAAAGATCGAAGGTAGCTGCGAAGCGTCATTCCGACAGTTTAGCGCCTTTTCCAATGGGAGTCGCCAGCGTCCACGCGCGCCCCGAACGCCTTTCATGCCGCGGCGGCAATGCCTCGGAGCTCTTTGCGCCCACCCTGATAACGCTGCGATTGCCCGAAGACACAGCTTCGGGCATTCCCCGCCCGGCATGCGCCGGTTGCTTCCCTGGGCCTTCTGGGCCGCTCTCGCCTTTACCTTCGTCATGGCGGCGCTGCCGCATCCGCCGCGGATTCCGGGCGATCCGGTCGACAAGGTCCAGCATATGGCGGCGTTCACGGTGCTCACGGCGCTCGCGCACCTCGCCTGGCCGGCGATATCGCGGCTGCGGCTGCTGATCATCCTCTCGGCATTCGGCGCGCTGATAGAAGTCGTTCAGGCGATCCCGGCGCTTCACCGCGATTCCGACTGGCGCGATTGGGTGGCGGATACGGTCGCGATCCTGGTCACGCTGGCGCTTGCCGCCATGGTCCGGGGATTCGTTCGCGGGCGTCAGGCGGAAGCGGCGACTCTGCGGAACGGCACGTCGCGCCGCCAGTAAGTCAGCGCGCGCCACGCCCATTCGATCGGCCCGTACTGGAAGTGCCGCAGCCACCAGCCAGCGAGCAGCAGCTGCGCGGCGATCGCGCCGATCCCGACCCATAATCGCGTCAGCTGGTTCCAGTCGTCATAATGGCCCAGCCCGAAGCCGTAGAAGACCGGCACGAACACCAGGGATTGCAGGATGTAGAGCGTGAGCGTCGTACGGCCGACCGCGGCGAGCGGGCGGATCGCGACGCGCGCGGGGCTCTGGAAGAGCGCGAGCAGCACCAGCAGCCACAAGGCCGTGCCCGAAAGCTCGAACCAGCTGCCGAGCAGGTAGGAGAGCAATCGGTCCGACGCCTCGCCGTGATGCTGCGCAGCGAACCATGCCTTGATGCCGTCGCGCAGGAAATAGAACGCCAATGCCGTTGCCGCGGCGGCTGCCAGCGCGATCCAGCGCGCTCTGGCGAAGTCGCCCAGCCGCGCGAAGAAACCGATCCGCCCCAGCACCATGCCGACCAGATACAGGCCGAGGATCTGGGTGAACCGCCCCGATTCGACCATGAACCACCATTTGGGCAGCTGGCCGGTCCACAGGTTCGCGCGGAAATGTTCGGCGAGGTTGCCGTGCAGATAGACCGCCATCGCCGGGTCCGAGAAATGGTGCGGCGGCTGGTTGGCCCAGCCTGCCCCGGACATGGCCGCGGCCAGCTGGACGAGCTGGATCGGATTGACGAAGCACAGCAATGCGACTCCGATCAGCAGTCGGTTGCTGCGCACGCGGTGGAAGGCGAGCAGCAGGAAGCCCATCAATGCGAGCAATTGGATGATGTCGCCGCGATAGATCATCGCGTGGACGAATCCGATGCCGAACAGCATCGTCAGCCGCCAGGCGAACCGCGCGGTGAAGTCCACGCCGCGCTGCGCCGCGCGGTCCATCAGGATGAAGAAGCTGAACCCGAAGCAGAGCGCGAGCAGCGAGAAGCTCTTGCCCATGAACAGCAGATAGACGGCGTCGGAGATCGGGCCGGTCTTCGGATCGGCCCAATAGAGCTCGTAGCTCTCGATCATATGGACCAGGAACAAGGCGAGCAGCGCGAAGCCGCGGACGATGTCGACCGATTCCAGCCGCGCGTCGCTGGCCCTGGCGGTCGTGATGGCGTGCATGCGTGCTCCCGTTTTCGCAACGACTTAGCGGCCGCGGCCTCGAAATCAACGTGCTCTCCGTGCTTTGGCGTTCGATCTTTACGGGTTGTTGGGGATGCGGCGGCTAGCGTTCGGCATGCTCGGGGGATTGAAGAACTGCCTGCTGGCGCTCGCCGCGTGCACCCTGCTGTGGTGCGGCGCGCCCGCGCAGGCGCAGGCGGGCGTCGCGGGCAGGCCGCTCCGGGTCTGCGTGATGCGCGATACCGGCGGGATGGACGCCGCGGCCTTGATCCGCCAGCCGGGCCGCTTCGACTGCGTTACGCCGCAGCACCGGCTCGGCCCCGGCAATTACTGGGCAATCTCCGAAGACATCGGCCAGCGCTCCCGCTCGCGTGCGCCGCTCAACGTCCGGGTCGCCAGCCTGTGGCAGCAGGGACTCACGCTCCACGTCCTCTATGGCGACGGCAGCATCCGCTCGCAGAGCACCGACGCGCGCGGAGTCACGCCGTACATCCAGCTCGGCGCGATCGTCGAACAGCCGCTGCCGCGTCTGCAGCCCAGGGTCGTCCGGCTGATGTGGCATGTCGAGGGTGCCAGCAATCTGCGCGGCATCCTCCTCGGCGCCCGCCTCTCCACCGCGGCCCAGAGCCAGGCCGCCAACTTGGCCATGGCCGCCCTCTATGCGGGCTTCGCCGGCCTCGCGATCGCGCTGATCATCTACAATCTCGCGCTCTGGGGAGCGCTGCGCCACCGCTTCCAGCTTTATTACTGCATGATGGTCGGGCTGCTGCTCGCTTATACGTTCTCCTCGTCGGGCGCGCTCGCCTGGGCCTGGCCCGATATCGCCAACAACACCCGGCTGCGCATCAATTACCTGCTGGTCGGCGGTACCGGGACTGCTGCCCTGGTCTTCGCGCGCAGCTTCTTCGAGGAGCGCATCTTCGCCGGCTGGCTCGGCCGCTACGCGACCTGGGTCAGTGTCGCGCTGAGCGGCATCGGGCTGTTCTACTTCCTCACTGCGCCGTTCGCGATTCAGGCGGTCGACCTCGCCTTCACCTGTGGGTTCGTCGCGCTGGCCGCCGCGGTGGTGCCGGTGCTGTGGCGGGCGTGGCGGCTCAGGAGCAATTATCTCTGGCTGTTCGCCATCGCCTGGGGCACGCCGCTCCTGACTTCGGTGCTGCGCGCGCTGGCCAATCTCCACGTGCTGCCGTGGAGCTTCTGGATCGACAATTCGACGATCCTCGCGATGATCGTCGAGGCGATCGTTTCCTCGCTCG
Source organism: Sphingomonas sp. 7/4-4 (assembly GCF_027941955.1). Taxonomy (GTDB): domain Bacteria; phylum Pseudomonadota; class Alphaproteobacteria; order Sphingomonadales; family Sphingomonadaceae; genus Sphingomonas. The sequence continues at coordinate 2,962,568 of NZ_CP115960.1, read as the reverse complement.
CGGTCGCCTATCGCATCCGGCTGCTGCGCGACGAGCGCGACGACGCGACCGAGCGCGAAGTGATGATGCGCCGCCTGGCCGACACCGATCCGCTCACCGGGCTGCTCAATCGCCGCGCCTTCCTCCACCAGGCGATCGGCCGCCAGGGCGAGCAGTTGCTGCTGATCATCGATCTCGATCACTTCAAGCGCGTCAACGAAACGCTCGGCCATGACGGCGGCGACGAGGTTCTCCGCGTCTTCGCCCGGATGCTGCGCACCTCGGTGCCGCAGGGCACGCTGGTCGCGCGCATCGGCGGCGAGGAATTCGCGATCCTCACGCCCGCCGAAGCGCCGATCGAGCCCGAGGCATTGCTCGTCCGGCTGCGCCAGATGCGCATGCCGTTCGACGTCCAGGTCACTGCCAGCATCGGCACCTGCCGCGGCACGCTCGCCAGCGAAGTCGACTGGAAAGCGCTGTACCGAGTCGCCGACGCAGCTTTGTTCGACGCCAAGTCGGCAGGGCGGGACCGCGTCCGCCATGCGCTGCGCGACGCCGCCTGATCGCTTGCCGCCTCGCTCGGCGGGGTTTATGGAAACGGGGATGAAGCAGCGCCGCCGAACGATCCTGATCGCAGTCGCGGCGGCTTTGGTCCTGATCGCATTCGCCTCGCCCGATCACCGCGCCGACATCCGAATCCTCACGCACCGCGCCGGCGATCTCGATCCGCAAAAGGCACAGGCAGTCGTCGATCTCGGCCTCGCTTCCATCTCGGTCCTCGTGACCTGGAGCAAGCGGCTGGGCTCTTGACCGTAAGCGAGGCCTGCTTACACCAATGTCAATGACTGATCCCGAGCAGGTCTGGCGTACCGCGTATAATCATCCGGGCAAATGGGACGATGTCTTCCCGCCCGTTTCCATGGTCGAGCTTTTCGAGGCGAGCGCCGCGGCGCATCCGCACGCGCCGCTCCTCGATTTCATGGGCCGGAAATATTCCTACGCCGAAACGCTCGACGGCGCCCGGCGCGTCGCTTGCGGGCTCGCGGCGCTGGGTTATGGTCACGGCGACCGGATCGGGCTCTTCCTCCCCAACGTCCCGCATTATGTCGCGGCGTATTACGGCATCCTCAGGCTCGGCGCGACGGTGGTCAATTTCTCGCCGCTCTATTCGGTCGAGGAACTGGCGGCACAAGTCGAGGATTCGGGGACGAAGCTGCTCTTTACGCTCTCGGCCTCGGCGCTGCTGCCCACTGCGCTGAAGGTGCTCGAGCAGAGCGGGCTCGAGCGGCTGGTCGTGGGATCGGTGGCGGGCGCGCTGCCGCCTGCCAAGTCGCTATTCTATCGCTGGTTCAAGGCGAAGGAAGTCGCGCCCCGCCCCGACGATCCGCGCATCCTCGCTTTCTCGAAGCTCATCGCCAATGAGGGGGATTGCCATTCGGTTGCGCTCGATCCCGAACGCGATCTCGCGCTGATCCAATATACCGGCGGCACCACCGGCACGCCCAAGGGCGCGATGCTGACGCACCAGAATCTCTCGGCCAATGCCCGGCAGGTCGCGCAGCTCGATCCCGAAATGGGCAAGACGCAGGATACGATCCTCGGCGTGCTCCCGTTCTTCCACGTCTTCGCCAATACCTGCGTGCTCAACCGCACCGTGCTCACCGGCGGCGAGATCGTGATGCTGCCGCGCTTCAACGCCAAGCAGGCGCTCGCCGAGCTGCGCCGCACCCGGCCGCGCTCGCTCCCCGGCGTGCCCACCATGTACCAGGCGCTGCTCGACGCGCCGGGAATGAAGCCCTCCGATTTCACCAGCCTGCGCTATTGCATCTCGGGCGGCGCACCGCTCGCGGCCCAGCTCAAGGAGGAGTGGGAACACACCACCGGCGCGCGGGTGATCGAAGGCTATGGCCTGTCCGAAAGCTCGGGCGTGGTCTCCACCAATCCTTATAACGGACTCAACAAGCCCGGCACGATCGGCCAGCCGCTCGCCGCCACCCGTGTCCGCTTGGTCGACAAGGAAGACCCGACGCGCCCGCCGCCGCCCGGCGAGCCCGGCGAGATCGTCGTCTCGGGGCCGCAGATCATGAAGGGCTATTGGAACCGCCCCGATGCCGACGCCGACGTGTTCGTCGATGATCACTGGCTGCGCACCGGCGACGTCGGCACGATCGACGAGGACGGCTATATCCGGATCGTCGACCGGCTGAAGGACATGATCGCGGTCGGCGGCTTCAAGGTCTTTCCGAGCCAGATCGAAGCGGTGCTCTATCGCCATCCGGCGGTGAAGGAGGCGCTCGTGCTCGGCCTGCCCGACGCCTATCACGGCGAGCTTCCCCATGCCTATGTCGTGCTCGACGCGGATGCCGAAACGATCTCCGGCCCCGAGCTCAGCCTCTGGCTGAACGCCCAGCTCGGCAAGCACGAACGCGTCAGCGAAGTCGTGATCCGGGAGAGCCTGCCCAAGACGATGATCGGCAAATTGAGCCGCAAGGATCTGCTGGCCGAAGTGCGGGGCGGATCCTGACCGCCTAGCGGCTCCAGCGCGCGAAGATCGCAGTGGGTAGCATCAGGCCGCGGGCTTCCTCGCGCACCGTCAGCTCGCCGGCCTCGACCTTGCCGCCCAGGTCGCCGAACGACTGGCGGACCAGCTCGCCGATCGCCAGTGCGGACATGCGTACTGCGTAGACGGTGAGGAACAGGAAGCGCGAATCGGCGTCGAGCAGTTTCCGCGTATCGGCGATCAGGCCGGGGAGGCCCTCTTCGAGCTTCCACACTTCGCCGTTCGGGCCGCGGCCCCATTTGGGGGATCGAGGATGATGCCGTCATAGCGGCGCCCACGGCGCACTTCGCGTGCGACGAACTTGCCGGCATCGTCGATCATCCAGCGGATCGGCAGGTCCTCCATCCCCGACAGCGCGGCATTGGCCTTGCCCTCGGCGACCGATTTCTTCGACGCATCGACATGCGTCATCCGCGCGCCCTTGGCGGCCAGCGCCAGCGTGCCGACGCCGGTATAGCCGAACAGGTTCATGCACTCGGCTTCGGGCTTGTCGGCGATCTGCGTGCGCATCCACGACCAGACCGGCGCCATGTCGGGGAAGAAGCCGAGATGGCGGAAGGGCGTGGTCTGCGCAGTGAAATGCGCCTCGTGCCAGGCGAGCGACCAGCCCTCGCGCGGGACCGGCTTCTGGAACACCCAGCGGCCGCCGCCTTCCTCATCCGATCCGGGGAGGAATTCGCCATGCGCGTCCCAATCGGCGGACGCGGGCGCCCACAGTGCCTGCGGCTCGGGGCGGATGAAGCGGTATTTGCCGTAGCGCTCGAGCTTGCGGCCATGGCCGCTGTCGATCAGCCCGTAATCGGTCCAGGGCTCGCCGGTGAGAGTGATGAGGTCCATGGGCCTCCCTTAGAGCGCCACACCATATTCGTCATCCCGGCGAAAGCCGGGACCCAGAGTGAAGAGCGAGTCGCCTCTGGCTCTGGGCCCCGGCTTTCGCCGGGGTGACGGTCAGGCCTTCGGGGTCGCGCGCTCGGCGATATAGGCGGTCACCGCCTCGAAGGTCGCCGGAAGCACGTCGTAGCGCTCCTGCCGCTCGTGGAGATCGCCGACCCGCGCCGGGACCGGAGGACGCAGGCCGGTCGCGCGCTCGACCGCTTCGGCGAACTTGGCGGGGTGCGCGGTGGCAAGCGTCACCACGGGCACTTCGGCCGGCAAGTCGGCGCGGCGCGCAGCGGCGAGGCCGATCGCACTGTGCGGATCCAGCGCTTCGCCGGCCTCGGAATGCGCCCAGCGCATCGCTTCGTTCATTGCACTCGAGTCGATACGGTCGCTGGCGAACAAAGATGCGGCGCCTTCGCGCTGGGCATTGGTGAGCCGCATCGCGCGCTCGGCCTCAAACCCGCGCATCTGATCGGCGATCGGACCGCCGGCGAGATCGGACAGCAGCCGCTCGAAGTTCGAGCTGACCTGGATGTCCATCGACGGTGCGGCGGTGGGGGTGACGATACCGGTCGAATAGTCGCCCGACGAGAGCGCGCGATGGAGGATGTCGTTGACGTTGGTCGCGACGATCAGCCTGGCGATCGGCAGTCCCATCTTCGCCGCGACATAGCCGGCGAACACGTCGCCGAAATTGCCGGTTGGAACTGCGAAAGCGACCGGCTTGTCGGGGGCGCCGAGGCGGACCGCGGCGTAGAAATAATAGACCACCTGCGCCATCAGCCGGGCCCAGTTGATCGAATTGACCGCGGTCACCTGGAAGCGGCCGGCGAAGTCCGCGTCGTTGAACATCGCCTTCACCAGCGCCTGGGCGTCGTCGAAGCTGCCTTCGATCGCGATATTGTGGACGTTGGGGGCGAGCACCGTCGTCATCTGGCGGCGCTGGACTTCGGAAACGCGGCCTTTGGGGTGGAGCATGAAGATGTCGATGCCCGCGCGCCCGGCGACCGCGTCGATCGCGGCGCTGCCGGTATCGCCCGAAGTCGCGCCGACGATGGTCAGGTGATCGCCGGTGCCCGCGAGGAACTTCTCGAACAGCAGCCCGAGTAATTGGAGCGCCACGTCCTTGAAGGCGAGGGTGGGGCCGTGGAACAGCTCGAGCAGCCAATGCTGGTGGTCGAGCTGGACGAGCGGCGTCACCGCGGCGTGCGAGAAGCGGCCATAAGCCTGGGTGCAGAGAGCGCGCAGCTCGTCTTCCGACAGGTCCGGGCCGACGAAGGGCAGCATCACCCGCACCGCGGTCTCGACATAGGACAGGCCGGCGAGGTCCGCGATCTCGTCGCGGGTCAGGCTCGGCCATGCCTCGGGCACGTAGAGCCCGCCGTCGCTGGCGAGGCCAGCGAGCGTGACGTCGCGAAAGCCGAGCAAAGGCGCGGCGCCTCGGGTGCTTTGGTAGCGCATGGGCGCGGGTTAGCGGTGCGGGCGCAGGCTCACAAGATAGGCAATGTTTACTCGTGTTCGTCAGCGGTCTTCGTGGTTCGGCTCAACCCATCTTCGTCATCCCGGCGAAAGCCGGGATCCAGAGTCACAAGCGATATTGTTTCTGGCTCCGGGCCCCGGCCTTCGCCGGGGTGACGGCTATTGGGACGAAGGGAGCGCCTTCCGCCCGCGCCAGCGCAGCGCGAGAACGTAGATCACGCTGGCGACGAGCGCGAACAGGAACCATTGGACGCCATAAGCGAGATGGTTGTTCGGCACCGACGACAGGTCCGGCGTGCCGTTGGGGGCGAGGCCGGTGGCAGGGGTGTCGGCGACCAGCAGCAGCCTTTTGGGCGTGCGATCGAACAGCGAGGCGAGCATCGAGCGGCCGTCGGGCGCGTGGCTGATCGTGCCACGGACCTCGCCGCCCTTCCAGACGGGCTTTGCCATCGGATCGCGGGTGGTGCCGAGCTGGACGAGCATGCCGGGCCCTTCGGCGCCGCCGGTGCGGCATTCGACGATGTAGCGGAAGCCGGCATTGCCCGCGCCGGTGAGCTTGCCCGATACCGGCTCGACGCAAAAACCGTGGGCGCGGCGGAACAGCAATTTGTCGTCGGGAAGCCGCGGGAAGGCGATCTCGGGCAGCGCCGGATTGGCGGCGAGCTGCGCGAGCGCTGCCTCCTTTGCGGCTTGCGGATCAAAAGCTGCCACAGGCCCAGCCCGATCATCGCGGCGACGGCCAGTGCGACGATCGCGGTGGGGATGAGGGGAATGCGCCGGCTCATGGATCCTCCGCGATCCGGCCTTCGCCGGCGCGGTTGCGATATTCGAGCGCGAGCAGCCAGCCCTTGCCGATGCGCAGGAACCCCACCGTGAGCGCCGCGGTCAGCGGCACCCAGAGCAGGATGTGGATCAGCAGGCCGGGCTCGAACGTGAACTCGACCCACAAGGCCAATGCAGTGATCAGCGCGCCGATGCCGAGGGTGAGGAACACCACCGGTCCGTCGCCGACATTGAACTGGCGATAGTCGAGCCCGCAGCCGGAGCAGCGATCGGCGAAGGCGACGAAGTTGCGGAACAAGGTCTTCGCGCCGCAGCGCGGACAGCAGGCATGGAGCCCCGAATCGAAAGCGGGACGCTCGCTCACGCCGTGCCGATGCACCATGGATCGGGCTGCATGTCGGTGGGCAGGCCGGCCTCGCCCGGCGCCGGGAAGCGGGCCTTGAACGTGAAGGCCTGCGCGCTCGGCCCGAAGCGATCGAGCAGCCACAGCCTGGACAGGCCCTCGGCGACAGTGGGGAGGTGCCCCGCCTCGATCCACCACAATGCCTGATACGCGCCGTCGAAAGGCGCGAACCACTGGCGGCGCTGCGCCATCACCGGCGTGTGCGCGCTGCGATAGACGAAGGCGAAGAGTGCGTCGGCATCCTCCCACACGCTCATATTGGGGATCAGCAACGGATCGGGTGTCGCCTGGATATCGGTGGCGTTGTTGCCTTCGCCCTTCAATCGCCAGACGAAGCCCGGGCTCGCCTCGGCGAGCGCATTGACGCGGTCGAGCGCGGCGAAGAAGCCGGCGACCTGTGGATCATCGGCCGGCGCCACGAGCCGGCCGATATTGATCTGCGCAAGATGCCAGCGGCGCATGTCCGCTTGTCAGCCGCCGTGGACGGGTGCGCCCCAGCCGCCCCAGACATAGATCGAGGCGAAGAGGAACAGCCACACCACGTCGACGAAGTGCCAATACCAGGCGGCGGCTTCGAAGCCGAAATGCTGCCGCGGGGTGAAGTGGCCCTTGTAGACGCGCACGAGGTTCACGATCAGGAAGATCGTGCCGACCAGCACGTGGAAGCCGTGGAAGCCGGTCGCCATGAAGAAGGCGCCGCCATAGCTCGATCCGCCCTCGCTCGCGCCCTTGAAGGGGAACGGCGCGTGGACATACTCATATGCCTGCACGCAGCTGAAGATCAGGCCGAGGATGATCGTCAGCCACAGGCCCTTCTTGACGCCGTCGTTCTCGCCGACGCCGAGCAGGCCCCACAGGCCCTTCAGTTCGCCGCCGCGCTGATTGTGGAGCAACGCGTGGTGCGCCCAGGTGACGGTGCAGCCCGAGCAGAGCAGGATCAGCGTGTTGAGCAGCGGGAATTCCCACGCGTTCAGCACTTCCATGCCCTTGGGCGGCCATGTCCCGCCGACCGCCTCGACCGTCGAGGGGAAGAGCGCGAAATCGAACCACGCCCAGAACCAGCCGACGAAGAACATCACTTCGGAGGCGATGAACAGGATCATGCCGTAACGCAGGTGAAGCTGGACGATCGGCGTGTGATCGCCCTGATGCGCTTCCTTGATCACGTCGGACCACCAGCCGAAAAAGGTGATCAGGATGCCCGCGACGCCGGCGAAGAACACGAGGTTCGCGCTCGGCATGCTGTGCATCCACATGATGCCGCCCGATGCGAGCACCAGGGCCGCCATCGCGCCGAAGAGCGGCCAGATGCTGGGCGGAAGGATATGGTATTGATGGTTCTTGGCACCGGCCATCGGCTCGTCCCTGTTCCTTGGTTTGGCGCTGCTTTAGGGCTCGAATCCGCTTCCCGCAACGGTCGTGATCGCCCGTAGCAGGTCGCCGGCAAGGAAGGCGGCGCCGACCGGGCTGGTATGCCCGGGCAAGCCGGCTGACGCCGTCCGGCGGCCTGCTACGGGCGACCGCGAAGCGGCGGGGCGGATTTGCCCGCTGAAGGGCGTCGCTCGTCGATCACGATGCTTTGGCATCGCTCACTCCTCGCTTCTACTCAGCGGGCAAATCCGCCTCCGTCCCGACCATTGCGGGAAGCGGATTCGAGCTCTCAGCTGGAGGTTTTCCCGGAATCCACCGGGTAAAATGTATAGGAGAGCGTGATCTCCTGAATGTCCTTCGCGTCGGGATCGTTCTGGATCGCCGGATCGACGTAGAAGATCACCGGCATGCGGACTTCCTCGCCCGGCTGGAGCGTCTGCTGGGTGAAGCAGAAGCACTGGATCTTGGTGAAATATTTGCCTGCCGCGGCGGGGGTGACGTTGAACGTCGCGGTGCCGGTGACGGGCTTGTCCGAGAGGTTCTTCGCCTTGAAGAACGCCATGTCGCGGCCCCCGATGTCGATCGTGTCGGCACGGCGTTCCGGCTCGAACTTCCACGGCAACTTGCTGCTGACGTTGCTGTCGAACGCCACGGTCACCTTCTGGCCGGTGGTGCCCGGCGCGCGCAGGCCGCGCTGGGTGGTGCCGTTGAGCCCGGTCACTTCGCAGAACATCCGGTAGAGCGGGACGCTGGCGAAGCCGACCCCGGTCATCGTGCAGACGCCGAGTGCGGCGAGCAATGCGGTGCGCAGGTTGCGCGTCACGGGCCGTAGCCTTGCGTGATCTTCACGATCGAAATCGCGAAGACGAGGACGACGAACACCGCGAGCAGCACGCCCATGATCCGCGCGCGCGAACGCTGGCGGGCACGGATCAGATTGGTCTGGTCGATATCGCTCATGCAAACCACCTATCGGCGACCAGTGCGCCGAACATCAGGAAAAGATACAGAATCGAATATTTGAACAGCCGCTTCTCGGGCGCCATCGTGTCGTCCGGGACCGAGTTGCGAAAGGTCACCTGCGCGACGAGGCCGAGGAAGATCGCGTTGAGCAGAACCGCCGACCAGCCATAGAGCGCACCGGTGAGGCCCAGCGGCCAGGGCGCGATCGCCGCGGCGACCATCGGCAGCGTGTAGAGCCCGATCTGGGTGCGCGTGCTGCGCTCGCCCGCCACCACCGGCAGCATCGGCACGCCGGCATTGGCGTAATCGGTCTTCACGAACAATGCGAGCGCCCAGAAATGCGGCGGCGTCCACAGGAAGATCAAGGCGAAGAGCAGCACCGGCAGCAGCGCGACGTCCCCGTCGCCGCGGCCCAGCCGATCAGCGGCGGGAAGGCGCCCGCGGCACCGCCGATGACGATGTTCTGCGGCGTGCGGCGCTTGAGCCAGATCGTGTAGACGAAGACGTAGAACAGGATCGAGACGGCGAGGATGACTGTCGCGGCCAAGTTGATCGCGAAATACATGAGTGCGAGGCTGAAACAGGCGAGACCCACGCCGAAATGCAGCGCCGACTGGCGGTCCATCCGCCCAGCGGGCAGCGGCCGGCCCTGGGTGCGGCGCATCTTGGAATCGAGATCGGCCTCGTACCATTGGTTGAGCGCGCCGGCCGCGCCCGCGCCCAATGCGATGCACAGGATCGCGGTGAAACCGAGGATCGGATGGATCGGCACGGGTGCGGCGAGCATCCCGCACAGCCCGGTGAACACGACGAGCGTCATCACCCGCGGCTTGGTGAGCGCAAGGAAATCGCGCCAGTCGGCGGGAAGGGCGATGGGGGCGGCGGTGGTGGTCATGACTCGCGAGGCGCTATAAGCCCCGCTTGCGAAAGGCGAAAGGGCCGCAATCTAGGCGCCGGGCTTCGCCAGCATGACCTTCGCAATTCCGCGGGCGATTTCGCGCGGTTCGGCGCCGCCATTGTTGGTCAGCACGATGATCGCCAGCTTCGCCTCGGGATAGCGCGCATAATAGGAACGAAAGCCGGGCAGGCTGCCGCCATGGCCGATCTCGGCATGACCCTCGACCGATTCGAGCCGCCAGCCGAAACCATAAGGGGCGGCTTCACCGCTGGAGAGCTTCGCCGGAGTCCACATCGCCGCGCGCGGTGCGCCGCCGGTGAGGCCGCCTCGCGCCAGCACGGCTTCCCATTTGGCGAGATCGGCCGCGGTCGAGGTGAAGGCGCCGCTCGGGCGAAGCGCCAGATAGGATTGCGCGTTTAGGAGGCGCCCCTCCCCCAGGAATAGCCGCGCGCACGATGCGGGATCAGGTCGGTCAGGCTGGTCGGTCGCGTCGCGTTCATGCCAAGCGGCCTAAAGATGCGCTCGGCGAAGAAGGCGGGCCAGGGCTTGCCCGAGGTACGGCTGATCACTTCGGCGAGGATGAAATAGCCGAGATTGCTATATTCGAATCGCGTGCCGGTCGGGGCGTTCAGCGGCACGCCATAGGCCGAGCGAATGACCTGGATGTCGCTCTGTACCTTGTCGCCGTCGAAGCCCGGCGCTTCGCGGATGAGCCCGGCGGTGTGGCTGAGCAAATGGCGGATCGTGATCGCCGACCAGCTTGCCGGCGCATCGGGCAGATAAAGCGACACCGGTGCGTCGAGCGCGACCTTGCCGTCCTGGACCAGCAGCAGAATCCCCTCGGCAAGGAACTGCTTGCTGAGCGAGCCGATGTTGAACACGGTATCGGCGCGGACGGGCAGATCCTGCTCGAGATCGGCGACGCCGAAGCCCGCCTGATGGATGATCTTGCCGTCACGCAGGATGGTGAGCGCGACTCCGGGGATGTGCTGCTTGCGCATTTCGTCGAGAACCACGCCATCGGCGGCAGTAAAGCCGGTCTCGCTGGCAGCGGCGGGAGCATCGCGTACCGCCGTTGCGCCGAGGAGGGTGCGGCGATCGCGACCAGCGCGATGACCCGGCCGAGCAAGACGAGGCGCATTTTGCATTCTCCCGCGATGGAATCGCATCACGAAGGTATCGTGCGGCCTTGTGCCTCACAAGGGCAATACAGTTCGCCAGCGCCCAAACGAAAACGCCCCGGAGTTTCCCCGGGGCGCTTGCGTCTGCCTTTCGGCGAATGCTTAGTGGTGCGCGTTGCCGTCGATCACCGGCAGCGTCTCGAACTGGTGGAACGGCGGCGGGCTGGACAGGGTCCATTCCAGCGTCGTCGCGCCTTCGCCCCACGGATTGGCTTCCGCCTTCTTGCCCGCGATCAGTGACCAGATGATGTTGATGAAGAAGATCACCACACCGGCGAACATGATCATGTAGCCATAGGTCGCGACCTGGTTCCAGTGCGCGTATTGCTCGGTGTAGTCCGGAATGCGGCGCGGCATGCCCTGCAGCCCGAGGAAGTGCATCGGGAAGAACATCACGTTCACGCCGATGAAGAACACCCAGAAGTGCAGCTGGCCGAGCAGCTCGTTGTACATCCGGCCCGAAATCTTCGGGAACCAGTAATAGAAGCCGGCGAACAGCGAGAACACCGCGCCGAGCGACAGCACATAGTGGAAGTGCGCGACGACGTAATAGGTGTCCTGCATATAGTCGTCGACGCCGCCGTTGGCGAGCACGACGCCGGTCACACCGCCGACGGTGAACATGAAGATGAAGCCCAGCGACCAGAGCATCGGCGTCTTGAAGCTCAGCGAGCCGCCCCACATCGTCGCGATCCACGAGAAGATCTTCACGCCCGTGGGCACCGCGATCACCATCGTCGCCGCGGTGAAGTACATCTTCACGGTCACCGAAAGCCCGGTGGTGAACATGTGGTGCGCCCAGACCACGAAGCCGACCAGGCCGATCGCGACCATGGCATAGGCCATGCCGAGATAGCCGAATACCGGCTTGCGGCTGAAGGTGGAGACGATCTGGCTGACCATGCCGAAGCCCGGCAGGATCATGATGTACACTTCGGGGTGGCCGAAGAACCAGAAGAGGTGCTGGTAGAGGATCGGATCGCCGCCATAAGCGGGATCGTAGAACGCCGTGCCGAAATTGCGGTCGGTCAGCAGCATGGTGATTGCAGCAGCCAGCACCGGCAGCGCCAGCAGCAGCAGGAAGGCAGTGATCAGCACCGACCACACGAACAGCGGCATCTTGTGCAGGGTCATGCCCGGCGCGCGCATGTTGAAGATAGTGGTGATGAAGTTGATCGCGCCGAGGATCGAGCTGGCGCCCGCCAAGTGGAGCGACAGGATCGCCATGTCCACCGACGGCCCGGGCTCGCCATAGGTCGAGAGCGGGGCGTAGACCGTCCAGCCCGTGCCTGCGCCGACGCCGACGAACGGCGAGGCGAGGAGCAGGGTGAATGCCGGGATCAGCAGCCAGAACGAGATGTTGTTCATGCGCGGGAACGCCATGTCCGGCGCACCGATCATGATCGGGACGAACCAGTTGCCGAAGCCGCCGATCATCGCCGGCATGACCATGAAGAACACCATGATCAGGCCGTGCGCAGTGATCAGCACGTTCCAGAAGTGGAGCGCGTCGTCGAGGCTGTGGCCGCCGCCGTGCAGATAGGCGAGCCAGGTCGGCAGATACTGGATGCCCGGGTGCATCAGCTCGGCGCGCATCAGGCCCGAGATGCCGCCGCCGATGATGCCGGCGATGATCGCGAAGATCAGATAGAGCGTGCCGATGTCCTTGTGATTGGTGGACATGAACCAGCGGGCGAAGAAGCCCGGCTTATGGTCGGCATCGTGATGGTCATGCGCATGATCGGCATGCGCGGCGTAGGGAACGGCGGTGTCGGTCATGGTCTCAGTTGCCCGTCGTGTTGCCGGCGGCGGCGTTGTCGGCCGCGGCTTCGTTGGTGGCTGCCGGCTCGGCGGCGTTGGTTTCGGCAGGAGCCGCCTCGTTGCCGGGTGCCGGCGCAGCGGCGGCACCCTTCGGGGCCGGCATCTTGCCGCCCTTCGATGCGACCCAGCGCGCGAACACTTCGGGGCTCACTGCCTCGACTGCGATCGGCATGTACGCGTGGCGCGCACCGCACAGCTCCGAGCACTGGCCGAAATAGAGGCCCGGCTTCTCGATGATGAAGCTGGTCTCGTTGAGGCGGCCGGGAACGGCGTCGAGCTTGATCCAGAAGGCGGGGACCGCCCAGCTGTGGATCACGTCCTGCGCAGTGGTGATCAGGCGGATCGGCACGCCGACCGGCAGCACGACGCGCTGGTCGGTCGCGAGCAGGCGGGGCCCGTCTACATCAGTGCGGTAGCGCTGACCGGCGGGGACTTCGGTCTGCTCCTTGAGCATGTTGGCGGTCAGCTTGATGTCGCCGTGATCGGGATATTCATAGCTCCAGAACCACTGGTTCCCGATCGCCTTGAGCGTCACCGCATTGTCCGGCGCGGGCTTGAACTGCGCGGCGAGCAGCTTGATCGAGGGGACGGCGATCGCGATCAGGATCAGCACCGGCACCAGCGTCCAGGCGATCTCGATCGCGGTGTTGTGGCTGGTGCGCGACGGCGTCGGGTTGGCGCCGCGGCGATAGCGGATGATCACCCAGATCAGCAGCACGAGCACGAATAGCGAGATGATCGTGATCAGCGGCACGAGGATCACGTTGTGGAACCAGTGCGCCTCGCGGCCATTGGGCGTGACCTGCTCCTGCAGGCCGTAGAGCGCGTCCTGCGGCTGCCCGATCGTCGTCGACGGGCCGAGCAACGGCTTGCCCGACGCATCGAGCGTCGGATCGGCGACCGCGGGGTCGCCGCCGCGACGGGTGCCGGAGTCGCCGCGACCGCGGGCGCCGGAGCGACGGTCGCCTCAGGCGCCGTGGCGTTTGCCGCAGGTGCGGCGGCGGGCTCCTGGGCGTGGCCGGGCGCCCCAAGCGCCAGCCCCGCTGCCAGGACAATCGAAGTCAACCCAAGCATGCGCATCTTGTATATTCACCCTGTTCGCGTGGCTGCGCCGTAGGCGAGAGAAAAAGGAAAGGAACCGAGTCAGGGGCCTATACCCCGCTCGACCCCATTCTCAACCCTTTTTGCATGGCCGTTGCGGTGACGGGGTGCCCCCTTAAGAGTGCCGCCGCCTGGAGCTGAAGGAGTGCCTGCGTTGACCCGAGACGAGATTCTGGAGGAGTTCCGCGCCGCGGACGCGCTGCTCGAGGGTCATTTCATCCTTTCCTCGGGGCTCAGAAGCTCGCGTTACCTCCAGTGTGCGCGGGTGCTGATGGATCCGAAGCGCGGGAGCCGGCTGGCCGAGGCGCTCGCCGCGCGCATCCCCGCCGATCTTCGCGCGCAGATCACGGCAGTGGTGTCGCCGGCGATGGGCGGGGTTATCGCCGGGCACGAAATGGCGCGTGCGCTCGGCGTCGAGGCGATGTTCGTCGAACGCCCCACCGGCACCTTCGAGCTGCGCCGCGGTTTTCGTCTCGCGGCCGGCCAGAAAGTGCTGATGATGGAGGACGTCGTCACCACGGGCCTCTCCTCGCGCGAGGCGATCAGGGCGATCGAGGAAGCCGGCGGCCAGGTGATCGCGATGGCGTCGCTGGTCGATCGCTCGGGCGGCAATGCAGTGTTCGAAGTGCCGTTCTTCTCGCTGCTCCAGCTCGACGTTCCCACCTACGAACCCGACGCGCTGCCGCCCGAGCTCGCAGCGATCCCGGCGATCAAGCCGGGAAGCCGGGCGAGCGCATGAAGCAAATCTGCCACCCTTCCGCCGTTCGTTTCGAGCGCAGTCGAGAAACGCATCCGAAGCGCTCGCCAATGTGTCTCGACTTCGCTCGACACGAACGGAGGGGTTGATGACCAACAGACTTCGCCTCGGCCTCAACATCGATCACGTGGCGACCGTGCGGAATGCGCGCGGATCGGGCTATCCCGATCCGGTGCGTGCGGCCCTGCTCGCCGCCGAGGCCGGTGCCGACGGCATCACCGCGCATCTGCGCGAGGATCGCCGCCACATCACCGACGACGACATCGCCCGGCTCTCCGCCGAGCTGACGATCCCGCTCAATCTCGAAATGGCGGCCACCGAAGAGATGCTCGCGATCGCGCTGCGCCATCGCCCGCACGCCGTCTGCATCGTCCCCGAAAAGCGCGAGGAGCGCACCACCGAGGGCGGTCTCGACGCCGCCGGCCAGCACAATCACCTCGCGCCGATGGTGGCGAAATTGCGTGAAAACGGCAGCCGTGTCTCGCTGTTCATCGAGCCCGACGAGCGCCAGATCGACGCGGCGCTCCGCCTCGGGGCGCCCGTCGTCGAGCTTCACACCGGGCGTTACTGCGAACTGGCCGAGGAAGAGCGCGCCGGCGAGCTGCGCCGCATCGCCGACGCCGCCGCCCTCGCCGCCAAGGCCGGGCTCGAGCCGCATGCGGGTCACGGCCTGACCTTCGACAATGTCGTCCCCATCGCCGCGATCCCGCAGGTGATGGAGCTCAACATCGGCCATTTCCTGATCGGCGAAGCGATCTTCGAGGGGCTGGCACCGGTGGTGCAGCGCATGCGCGCGCTGATGGATTCGGCGCGGTGATCCTCGGTCTCGGTTCCGACCTCTGCAACATCGAGCGGATCCAGTCCTCGCTCGACCGCTTCGGCGCCCGTTTCGAGCAGCGCGCCTTCACCGAGATCGAGATCAAGAAGGCCGCGCGCCGGCCGCACAATTACGCCGCGACTTTGGCCAAGCGCTTCGCCGCCAAGGAGGCGTTTTCCAAGGCGGTCGGAACCGGGTTCAAGCAGGGCGTGTTCCTGAAGGACATCGGTGTCGTCAATGCGCCATCGGGGGCGCCGACGCTGGCGTTGACCGGCGGAGCGAAGGCAAGGCTTGACGCCCTCACTCCCGACGGCCACGTCGCGAAGGTGCATCTCACCCTGACCGACGATCATCCCTGGGCGTTCGCCTGCGTGATGATCGAGGCGATCGCGGTCGGGAAGGACGATTGATGACCTTGGTCGCGGATGAGTTGGCGTTGACGCACGAAGAGGGTTTGTACGAGGACGCGGCCGAGACCCGCCGGGGCACCGATTGGTGGGCCGAATTGCGCGGCATATTCTGGCTGGTGCTGGCCGTGCTCGGCTTTCACAGCCTCGTCGCCAAGCCCTTCTACATCCCGTCCGAATCGATGATGCCGGGGCTGCTGGTCGGCGATCGGTTGGTCGTCACCAAATATCCCTATGGCTACAGCTTCGTTACGCCGACCTTCCACCTGCTGCCGTTTATGCCCGGCCGGCTGTTCGGCAGCCTGCCGAAGCGCGGCGACGTGGTGATCGTGACGCCGCCAGGCACCGAGACCGACTATATCAAGCGCGTGATCGGGCTGCCGGGCGACACGATCGCGGTGCGCGAAGGCGTGGTCTATCTGAACGGCAAGGCGGTCCCGCGCCGCGCCACGGGCACGCGCGACATTCCGGTCGACGCCAATACCCGCTGCGACGCCGACCATTATCGCGACCGGCTGGTCCGCGGCGCCGACGGCAAGGCCTATTGCCGCTTGCCGATCGTGCGCGAGACGCTGCCCAATGGCCGTTCCTACGACACCGTCGATCTCGGCTGGAGCCCGGGCGACAATTTCGCCGAGATCCGCGTGCCGAAGGACCGCGTGTTCCTGATGGGCGACAATCGCGACAACAGCGCCGACAGCCGCTTCTCGATCGCGCAGAACGGGCTGGGCGGGCCGGTGCCGTGGGAGAATATCGGCGGCCGCGCCGAGTTCATCACCTTCTCGCTGGACGGCAGCGCGAGCTGGAATCCCCTGAGCTGGCCGGCGTCGTTCCGTTCGGGGCGCGCCGGCACGTCGCTCCACCCGACACAGGAGGCCAAATGACCGCCGAGTCTCCGCACAGCGAAGGTATCCGGGTCGTGCAGGAGCCCGGCCCCAACGAACTGCGCGATCCGATCGTGCGCGCCGAGCTGAAGCGGGCGTCGGTATGGTTCGGGCTGGGCATCGGCGTTGCCTTGGTAGTGCTGCTGATCCAGCCGCTGCTGATCATCTTCGGCGGACTCGTCGTCGCGTCGATGCTGGACGGCGGCGTGCGGCTGCTCGGCCGCGTGCTGCCGATCCCGCGCGGGCTGCGGCTGCTGATCGTCGTATTGTTCGTGCTCGGCTTCATCGGCAGCGTCTTCTATCTGACCGGAGTCCAGATCGCGCTGCAGGCCGAGCAGCTCCGCACCACGCTGGAAGTCCAGGGCAACCGCGTCGTCGAGTGGATCTCGGGGCTGGGGCTGATGCCCGGACGCGCCGACATTACCAGCATGGCGCAGCAGGCGCTCGGATCGATCGGGCGGCTGACCTCCGCGGTGGGATCGGTGCTCGGCGCCGGCGCGAGCCTGTTGATGGTGCTTTCGATCGGCCTGTTCGTCGCGATCGAGCCGCGCATCTATGAGCGCGGGCTGCAATGGATGGTGCCCGTCGCCGCGCGCGACGATTTCTCGGTGACGATCGGCCGGATGGCGCGGATGCTGCGCGTGCTGCTCGCGGGGCGCCTGCTCGGCATGGTGTTCGAAGGCGTGGTGACGTGGATCCTGCTGTCGATCGCCGGCGTGCCGATGGCGCTGCTGCTCGGGATCATCACCGGCATCCTCGCCTTCATCCCCAATATCGGCGCGTTCGTCAGCGGGGTGCTGATGATCTCGGTGGGGTTCAGTGCGGGAACCGATACCGGCTTCTGGGCGATCGCAGTCTATTTCGGCGTGCAGACCTTCGACGGTTATGTGCTGATCCCATTGGTCGCCAAGAAGACGGTCGATCTGCCGCCCGCGCTCACGCTCTCGGCGCAGATCCTCGCTAGCA
Source organism: Sphingomonas sp. 7/4-4 (assembly GCF_027941955.1). Taxonomy (GTDB): domain Bacteria; phylum Pseudomonadota; class Alphaproteobacteria; order Sphingomonadales; family Sphingomonadaceae; genus Sphingomonas. The sequence continues at coordinate 2,945,319 of NZ_CP115960.1, read as the reverse complement.
CCCTGTTCGGCTTCATGGGGCTGGCGCTCGCCGATCCGATCGTCGCGATGATCAAGGTCGCGCTCGAAAGCGAGGCCGAGCGCGCCGCGAAGGCGCAGGACAGGGAGCCTCGCGCCTTCCACTGGCGGGTGCGCCACCGCGACACCGTCGCCGCAACCATCGCGGAACCGCCGGGGCAACCCCCGTTACTTGAGCCACCCCGGGGAGGTCCCATGCTGCTCCATGACTATTTTCGCTCGTCCGCGGCCTATCGTGTCCGTATCGCGCTCAACCTGAAGCATGTCGCGTATGAAAGGCGCGAGGTGATGCTGCTCGAGAACGAGCAGCGCAGCCCCGAGCATCTCGCGCTCAATCCGCAGGGCTTCGTTCCCGCGCTCGAGATCGACGGCAAGGTGCTGACCCAGAGCCTCGCCATCATCGAGTGGCTCGATGCGCGCTATCCGGAGCCGCGGCTGATCCCTGCCGATCCCGATGCCCGCGCCGCGGCGATGGCGCAGGCGCTGGTGATCGCCGCCGACACCCATCCGCTCAACAATCTGCGCGTGATGCGGCGACTCAAGGCGATGGGCATCGAGGACGACGCACGCGACGAATGGACGCGCCACTGGATCGCCGAGGGTTTCGCCGCATTGGAAGCAATGATGGGAGACGGCCCGTTCCTCGGCGGCGCCACGCCCTATATCGCCGACGTGTTCCTCGTCCCCCAGATGTTCAATGCGCGCCGCTTCGGCGCCTCGATCGACGCGTTCCCCAAGCTGGTTCGCGCCGATGCGGCGGCACAGGAGATCGAGGCCTTCGCCGCCGCGCATCCGGACCGCGTGGCGCCCCAATGAGGCGATTCGGCGTCGGGGCGGGTCTGTTGCTCGCCACGCCCGCGCTGGCGCAGACCGATCCGAACGAGATCCTGGTCACCGGCCGGGGACTGGATGCGCCGCCCGGCGAAGCCGCGTACGACATCGTCACCATCGAACGCGAACGGCTGACTTCCACCGCCAGCAACCGGCTGGAGGACGCGCTTCGCGACGCCGCCGGTGTGGCGCAATTCCGCCGCTCCGATTCGCGCTCGGCGCATCCGACCAGCCAGGGAGTGACGCTGCGCGGGCTCGGCGGCAATGCGTCGAGCCGGGCGCTGGTGATGCTCGATGGTGTGCCGCAGGCTGATCCGTTCGGCGGCTGGGTGGCGTTCCCGGCCTATCTGCCCGAACGGCTCGCTTCGGTCCGCATCACGCGCGGCGGGGGCAGTGGCTATGCCGGGCCGGGCGCGCTCGCCGGCACGATCGACCTGACCAGCGGATCGCCCGCCGATCTCGGCGCCCTCCGGCTCCGCGCGGCCTATGGCAGCCGCGACAGCGTCGACGCGACGGCATTGGCCTCGGCAACGCTCGGCACCGGCTTCGTCACGCTCGCCGGGCAATATGCGCGCGGCGACGGCTTCATCCCCGTGGTCGAGGAGGATCGCGGCCCCGCCGATCGCGCCGCGCCGTACGAGCAGGCCAGCCTCGCGCTGCGCAGCGTCGTCGACATCGGCGGCGCCGAACTCCAGGCCAATGTCTCGGGCTTCACCGACCGGCGCGACCGCGGAGTCGATTTCACCCGCGTCGCCAGCGACGGTGCCGATGCCAGCATCCGGTTGGTCAAGCGCGGCGATTGGGGATGGTCGGTGCTCGGCTATGTCCAGACCCGCCAGTTCGCGAGCGGTTTCGCCAGCGTCGACGATGCGCGCACCACGGCGACTGCGACGCTCGATCAATATAATGTCCCGGCCACGGGGGTCGGCGGGCGCATCGAGATCGCACCCCCGATCGGCAACGGAATCACGCTCCGGCTGGGCAGCGATGTCCGGCATGTCTCGGGCCGGACGCAGGAGCTCTACACCTTCGTCTCCCGCGCGCCGACGCGCCGCCGGGTCGCCGGAGGCGAAAGCACTACGATCGGCGGATTCGCCGACGCGAGCTACGAAGCAGGGGCGCTCACGCTCAATGCCGGCGGGCGGCTCGATCGCTGGACGATCACCAAGGGTTCGCTGGTCGAGCGGCCGCTTGCAGGCGGGGCGGCGCTGACCGACATGGCCTTTGCCGATCGCAGCGGAACCGAAGCGACCGGACGGGTCGGGGCAGCGTTCGCAGCCGGGCCCGTCACCTTGCGCGCCGCGGCCTATCGCGGCTGGCGGCTTCCCACGCTCAACGAATTGTACCGCCCGTTCCGCGTCGGTGCCGACGCGACCGCCGCCAACGCCGCGCTCGATCCCGAACGGCTGAGCGGTGCCGAGATCGGTGTCGACTGGCGTCCGGTCCCGCAATTGACGCTGCGCGCCACCGGCTATTGGAACCGGCTCGACGATGCGATCGCCAATGTCACGCTCGCCAGGGGCCGGGCACCTTTGCGGGAGTCGGCTTCGTCTCTGCGGCGGGCGTCTATCGCCAGCGCCAGAACCTCGATGCAGTCGAGGCGCGCGGTATCGAGCTGGACGGCAGGTTCGAAAGCGGGCCCCTCAGCATCGGTGCGTCATATGCGTTTGTAGATGCACGCGTCCGCGCATCGGGCAGCGCCGCCGCGCTCGACGATCTTCGCCCGGCGCAGACCGCCACGCATCAAGCCTCGGCGACCTTGGCCTGGCATCGCGGCGATCTCGGTGCGTCGCTCACTGCGCGTTATGCCTCGCCTCAGTATGAGGACGACCAGAACAGCCGCGAGCTCGCCGATGCGCTCACCTTCGACGCGGTTGCCGCACTGCCGCTCACCCGAAACCTGAGCGTGGAGGGACGCGCCGAGAACCTCGCAGATGCGCGGGTCGAGGCGGGGATCAGCGGGCCGGGCGTGATCGAGCGGGCGACGCCGCGGACGCTGTGGCTGGGCCTCCGCTACCGGCTGCGCTGAATCCGTGCTCCGGCGCAGGCCAGAGCGTGGGCGAGCATGGTACCCGCTACCCTAGGCTCCGGCCTTCGCCGGAGCACGATTCAGGTGTGGCGGGCAGCGGCCAGTTGGTCGAACAATGCGAGATATTCCGCGATCGGATCGCCGGCGGCGGCGACGGGAGAGGGACGGATGGCGGCCGGGTTCAGCCAATGGTCTAGCGCCGCGACCAGCGTTTCGGGATCCTCGCGGGGAATGACCATTCCGTGTTCGGGCAGAGTGATGATCTCGCGGACGGCGACGCTCGACTCGGTCGAGATCACCGGGGTTCCCACCGACAAGGCCTCGCGAAGCACCCCGGGAACGCCTTCATAGTCCGACGTGAGTACCGCCACGGTCGCTCCGGCAAGCGCGGGGAGCGGATCGCCGACGTGGCCGGGCATCGAGACCCGCGCGGTGAGGCCCAGCGCCGCTACCTGCGCTTCAAGGGCTGCCCGCGCGCCGCCTTCGCCGAGGATCAGGAGCTTCACGTGCCTGTCGGCGATATGGGGAAGTGCGGCGATCAGCCGGTCCCAGCGCTTCTGGGGCTCGAGCCGGCCGACGCCGATGATGTAGCGGCCGTCAGGCAGCTTCACCGGCGCGGCATCGGGACGCCGCAGTGCAGGCGGATTGGCGATGACGCTCACTCGATCGGCCGGCATCCCCATCTCGGCCCTCGCCTCCGCCGCCATCGCCGGAGTCATCGCCACGACATGGTCGAGGAAGCGCGGATGAAGCCGCAGCCAGCGCCGATAGGCCCAGGCGGCGATGCGGCCCTGCTCGGGTCGGATCAGTGCGTTCGAAACCTTGGCGACGATCGGCGGCGATGCGCGGCCGAGGCGCAGCCGGGCCATCGCCGCGACGGCGCTATAGTGATTGCCGGGGCAGAAGATCAGGTCCGGAGCGGTCGCGCGGGCATGCCCGGCGAGCGCGAACAGCGCCGAATAGCGGGCGTCGCCGAGCCGGATCAATTCGATGCCCGCAGGGATCTCGGCGGCCAGCGGCCCTTCTTCGCTGCCGAGCACCAGCGTCACGCGCCGGCCCTCGCGAAGCCACCCTTCGGCCATGCGCAGCAGTGCGCGTTCGACCCCGCCGCCGCGCATGGTTTGGGCGCAGGTTAGGATGTGCTGCGCGGTTTCGGAATAGGTGCGGTGCAACATATGCCCTTGCGGATTGCCACTCTTAGGCCCAAATCGCCCCCGCAATAAACCGCAATCTGCTGTCAATCCGCCACCTCCGCACGGGCGCGCATATCGGGGAGGCGATGCAAGACGCGGAAACAAAGCGAAATTTGTTTTGACGTGTCTGCATCGGAAATGACCCAGTGAATGAACCAGCAGTGGAGGCTTCGGTGAACACCAGCGCTGTCGAAGCTCCATTGGGGAGCGCGCCGGACCTTGCGGGCCTCGAACCCGTCGAAAAATCACGCGCCGCTGGCCGATGCTGCTGGGCGGCGCGCTGACGCTGCTGATGATCGGCGCACTGGCGCACGAGCTGTTCGATTCGGGGCTTGCCGGGCTTTCACGGCGGCTGCCGACCAGCCCATTCTTCTATCTGGCCTTCGCGCTATATTATCTCGGGCCGCCGACCTTCGACTATGTGATCTTCAGGCGGCTGTGGAACATCCCGCTCGCCGGCATGGCCGCGCTCCACAAGAAGCGCATCTCGAATGAAGTGCTGGTCGGCTATTCAGGCGAGGCCTATTTCTACGCCTGGGCGCGGCAACGTACCCAGATGGTGGCAGCGCCCTTCGGCGCCGTGAAGGATGTGACGATCCTGTCGGCGATCGCCGGCAACATGGTCACGCTGGCGATGATCCTGCTCGCCGCGCCGTTCGGCATGGGCCTGCTCACCCATGTCCAGCAGAATTGGGTATGGGGATCGATCGCGATCATCGTCGCCACCTCGCTGCCCTTCATGATCTTCTCGCGGCGTGTCTTCTCGCTGCCGCGCGGCACCTTGTGGTGGATCTTCGGCGTCCATTGCGTGCGTATCCTGACCGGTTCGTTTCTCATCGCGGTCGCCTGGCATTTCGCGCTGCCGCAGGTCTCGGTGGGCTTCTGGCTGCTGATGGCCGCCGGACGCCTGCTCGTCTGGCGCCTGCCGCTCGTCCCCAACAAGGAAGTCGCCTTCGCGACGATCGCCGGCGTCGTGATCGGACAAGGCGAAGCGCTCTCCGAACTGATGGCGCTGATCGCGGCGCTGACGCTGCTCGCGCACGTCGCGCTGATCGCAGCCTTCAGCGTCCATGCGCTGGTCACGAGGAACAAGAAATGATCCGCTCCGCTTCTCTCCCTCGCGCTTGCTGCGCTGGCGCTGCCCGGCGCGGCGCGCGCGCAGGATCCGATCGACGGTTCGTGCGCGCACGGCGTGGGGCCCAAGCTCTATGTCAACGTGACCGGCCTCAAGGATCGCAGCGGCCGTCTCAAGCTCGAACTCTATCCGGGCAACGAGGAGGATTTCCTCAAGGACGATCGCACGATCAAGGCGGAGGGCAAGCAGATGCGCCGCGTCTGGTCGCAGATGCCCGCCTCAGGCCCGGTCACTTTGTGCATCCGCGCGCCGAGCGCCGGGCAATGGGCCTTGCTGTTCACCCACGATCGCGATGGTAAGAACAAGTTCAACTTCTGGCAGGACGGCGCCGGCTTCCCGAGCAACCAGCGGCTCGGCCGCAGCCGCCCGAAGGTGCGTCAGGCGCTGGTCAACATTCCGGCCGCCGGCGGCCAGATCACCGTGCGCGCGCAATATCTGAAAGGGCTGGGCGGCTTCGGCCCGCTCGACTGAGGAGACGGCCATGCGGATCGTCGACGTCAACGAATTCTACTCGCCGACCGGCGGCGGGGTGCGCACCTATATCGACCGGAAAATCGGGATCATGGCCGATCTGGGCCATGAGCTGACCGTCATCGCGCCGGCGCTGGAGGACGGCGTCGAGGATCGCCCGGGCGGCGGCCGAATCCTGTGGGTCAAGTCGCCCGCGTTGCTGCTCGACCGGAATTACTGCATCTTCGTCAAGGACGAGCCGGTGTGGGAATTGCTCGACAAGCTTCAGCCCGACATCCTCGAATGCAGCTCGCCCTGGCTGCCCGCCTGGACGGTCGCCAACTGGAAGGGCCCATCGCTCAAGGTATTCTTCGCGCATGGCGACCAGATCGGCGCCTATCCCCAGCGCTGGCTCGACAGCGTCGCCAGCCCGATCCAGGTCGAGAACGCCTTTGCCTGGTACACGCGGTACATGAACCGCTTCCTCGGCCATTATGATGCGTTCGTCACCAACGGGCCGGCGCTCGCCAAGCGCTTCCGCCGCCGCGGCATGCATGTCGACGCATCGATGCCGCTGGGGATCGAACGCAGCTGGTTCTCCCCCGATCTGCGCGACGAGAAGCTCCGCGTCGCCTTGCTGGAGCAATGCGGCTTGCCGCCCGAGGGGCATTTGCTGCTCGGATTGGGGCGGCATCACAAGGAAAAGCGCTGGCCGCTGGTGATCGATGCCGTCGAGGCGGCGGCGACCGATATTCCGGTCGGGCTGATCCTGATCGGCGACGGGCCCGAGCGCCGGCAGCTCGAGGCGCGGATCGCCGGCAGTCCGCATATCCGCATCTTCCGACCGGTCTATGATCGCGTCCGGCTGTCGCGGATCATGGCGAGCTGCGATGCGCTGGTGCATGGCTCGGATGCCGAGCCGTTCGGCCTGGTCGCGTCGGAAGCTCTGGCGTCGGGCCTGCCGCTGATCGGGCCCGACGAGGGCGGGTTCGCCGAGCTTGCCGACCCTCTGTTCGCCGAGACCTACGCGGCCCGCGATGCGCTGTCGGCAGCCGATGCGATCCGCCGCATGTTCGCGCGCGAACCGGCGATCCTGCGCGCCGCCGCCCGCGTCGCTGCGGGCAAGGTGCGCAGCGACCGCGACCATACGGTCGAGTTGATGGCTTATTATGAAGGGCTTCTTGCCGCGAGGCGGGGCACGGCCAGGCCTGCGGTGCTGCCCGGCGCGGCATAGATTTCGAGCAGCGACTTGCCGAGCGGATAGCGCCCGCGCAGCGCGTACTTCCCCTCGCGCAGCCGTTCGATCACCAGATTGCGCGATTCCGCGCGTTCTCCGGAAAAGGCAGGGGCCATCACGACCACCTCTGGCCGCTTTGCGAAGATCCGGCCGATCTCGGCGAGCTGATCGACGCCGACCGCGCCGTTCTCGCGCTCGCGGGACAAATGACTGGGATAGACCCAGGGGCTCAGCGCACAGCGCCCGGAGCGCGAATAGAGGCTCGAATTGCCCGAATAGACATACAGGCAGCCCGGGCCCTGGCCGATCACCTCGGTCAGCGTCTCTAGCTGTGCGGCGTTGCCGCGATGCCAGCCGGCGCTCAACACGGTATATTCCCCGCCAAGCCCGGCGGCGAGCAGCAGCAACGGCGTCACGATCCGCCTGCCCGCCTGGTGGCTGCCGAGGAAGCCGGCGCAGCACAGGCAGGCCGGCAGCATCACCGGCAGCGCGTAATGGTTAAAGTACGTCCCGAACACGATCAGCCCGAACACCGAGGCGATCAGCCAGCCGAAATAGAGCGCACGCACCGGGCGCTCGCTCTCGTCGTTGACCGGCACATGGCGCGAGAGCCCGCTGACGATCAGCAGCGGCCCGAGGATCAATGCGACCTTGAGGAAGGCACCGACCAGAACCAGCGCCGGATCGCTGTTGCGGGCGAGGATCGAGCCGAGATTGGCGTAGAACCACGCATTGCCGTGCCCGATCGCCGCATAAACGCCCCAAGCGAGCAGGGTCGGGATCATCGCCACTGCGATCAGTGCCGCGCCGAAGCGCACGATGCTATGCAGCGGATAGCCCAGCCGCCGCTCGCGCCACAGCAGCCAGAGCCCGAGGAACATGCCTTCGAACAGCACCGAATATTTGACCTGCAGCGCGACGCCGATCAGCGCCATCGCCGCGATTGCCTTGCCCTTGCGGAGCCGCTCCGAATCGGCCGAGGCGGCGCAGGGCAATGCGAGCAGCATCGCGAAGGCAGTGATCAGATTGTAGAAGACCGGCGCCTGCCCGCTCTGGCCGTCGCCGAAGCCGAGCATGAGGATATAGAGCAGGGCCGCGACCAGCCCGCCTTTTTCCCAGCCGGCATGCGCGGCGAGCCGCAGGATCAGCATTGCGGTCAGCACCACGCTGGCCAGCGCCATTACCTGATAGATCCACAGGCCGAGCACCGGGCCGAACGCCGCGGCAGGGAGGTAGATCAGGAACAGCCCGATCGGCTTGCGGTCCCAGATGTCGACGTACGGCAGGGCGCCGTCGAGCATCCGCTGCGCCGTGAGAAAGTAGAATTCCTCGTCGACATGGACCACCGGGTTGCCGAACGCGACGGCGCGCACCGCGATCGCCGCGAGCAGCAGCACCGCCCAGGGGGTACTGCGTCGAGCAGAACCGCAAGCGAGGGCAAGCGCGCCGTGCGCACTGCGACGGCGCCGTTGCCGTTGCCGGCCATCAGCTCAGGCGACCATGCCCGGAGTCCGCCTTCCGAAACGAGACCATGCGATTTCTGCCTTGTTTGCGACCCACTTAGCTGCTGCTTAGCGAAGGCGCGGTCCGCTGTCACGAACCCGCCAAGTTTTCCGGGCAAGCCTTGCGACGAAAAGGGGTATCCACGCCATGAACATCGATCGCCGCCGCCTGCTGCTCACCGGCACCTTCGGGCTTGCCGCACTCTCGATCCCGGGCTTCGCGTTCGGCCAGGCGGCAAGCGGGTTCACCCATTCGGTCGCCAGCGGCGAGCCGGGCGCCGACACGATGCTGCTGTGGACGCGGTACGTGCCGGCGGGCGGCGGCGCGGCAAAGCTGCGCGCCGAAGTCTCGATCAGCGAGGATTTCGCGCGCGTAGTGAGCGGCGGCGAGATGATCACCGGGCCGTGGCGCGATCACACCGCCAAGATCACCGTGCAGGGGCTCGCACCGGGCACGCGCTATTTCTACCGCTTCGTCGCGCCCGACGGCAGCTTTTCCTCGGTGGGCCGGACGCAGACGCTACCTGACGGCAATGTCCGCCGCTTCGGCATTGCGGTCTTCTCCTGCACGAACCTGCCCTTCGGCTGGTTCAACGCTTATGGCCATGCCGCCATGCGCGACGACGTGGATCTGTGGGTCCATCTCGGCGACTATCTCTACGAATATGCGAAGGGCGGCTATGCGCCCGAGGACGGCGCGGTCGGCGGGCGATGGCCCGAGCCGGTGACCGAGATGATCCATCTCACCGATTATCGCCTCCGCTATGCCAGCTATCGCAGCGATCCAGACCTCCAGGAACTGCATCGCCTCAAGCCGATGCTCGTCCAGATGGACGATCACGAATCGGCCAATAACAGCCGCGAGATGAGTGCGCAGAACAACCAGCCCGAGTTCGAGGGGCTGTGGAGCGATCGCAAGGCGGCTTCGCTGCAGGCGTTCAAGGAATGGATGCCGGTCTCCGAGACGCCCTGGGGCAGCTATGACATCGGCGGCCTCGCGACCTTGTTCCGCACCGAGAGCCGCTTGATCGCGCGCAGCGACGAGCCCGAAATCGGCGACTTGTTCAAGGCTGCCAATCCCGCTGCGGCGCTCGCCCAATTTCGCGACGGGCCGCTGCAGGATCCGGCACGGACGATGCTGGGGACCGAGCAGGAGGCGTGGCTGGCGCACGCGATGCTGGGCTCGGTGCGCAGCGGGCGCAAATGGCAGGTCGTCCAGTTCGGCACGATTCTGGGCCAGCAGCGCACCCCCGAACAGGCGATGGACTGGCTCAAGCCCGACGCGCCGGAGCGGACCAAGGCCTGGGTCCGCAACGGCGTGGCGGCAAGCAAGGCGGGACTGCCGTCCGATCTCGACAATTGGGGCGGTTTCCCCGCCGCCCGCGCGCGTTTCCTCAAATCAGCGCAGGCTGCGGGCGCCAATCTCCTGGTGCTCTGCGGCGACAGCCACAATGCCTGGGCGTTCGATCTGGGACAGGACGGCAAGCCCGCCGGTGTCGAGTTCGCCGGGCACAGCGTGACGTCGCCGGGCTATGAGAGCGCGACGGCGACCGACCCCAGGATCGTCGCGGGGCGCTGGTCGCGACCAATCCCGAACTCAAATGGTGCGACACCAGCCGGCGCGGCTATATGGCGCTGACCCTCACCCCGAGCGCGCGTCGAACGACTGGGTGTTCGTCGACACGATCCTGACGCGGAGCATGGCGGCAAAAGTCGGGCACACCGCGGTGGTGCAGCGCGGGCGCAATTTGATGGCCTGACTTCCTTAAAAGCCCCTCCCCTGAAAGGGCGGGACTTAAAGTCAGTCCAGCGACTTCGTCGCCTGCTCGAACATGTCCTTGCTCAGGCCCGGAGTCGCGACGATCCGTTCGAGCTCGGCGCGCATCAGGGCGGCACGCGCGGCGTCGAAGCGCTTCCAGCGGCCGAGCGGCGGGATCAGCTTGGCCGCGGTCTGGGGATTGAGCTTGTCGAGTGCGATCAACTGGTCGGCAACGAAGCGATAGCCGCGGCCCGACGGATCGTGGAAGGCGCGCTGGTTGACGCTGAACGCGCCGATCAGCGAACGCGCGCGATTGGGGTTGGAAAGCGTGAAGTCGCGGTGCGCGGCCAGCCGCTCGACCATTTCCGCAGTGTCCTCGCGCGCCGACAGTGCCTGGGTCTGGAACCATTTATCGAGCACCAGCCCGTTGCCGGCATAACGCTGGTAGAATGCGTCGAGCGCCTGCCCGCGCAGCGGCGAATCGCCGTTGACGAGCGTGGTCAGCGCACCCTGCCGGTCGGTCATGTTGTCGGCGCCGCTGAACTGGTCGAAGGCCAAAGTGTCGGCATCGGGCTCGCCGCTCGCTGCGATATAGCCGAGCGATACCGTCTTGAGCCGCCGCGCGCCCTTGGCCGCCGGCGAATATTCGAAGCGGTTGGCCAGGCTGCCTTCGTAGGCGGCGCGCCATTCGCCCGCCAGCGCCTTGCCCAGATCCTGCCTTAGCGCTTCCCGCGCGCGGAAGATCGCCTCGGGATCGACCACCGCCATCTGATCACCGATGAAGCTGTCGGAAGGTAGCAAGACCGCTTCGGCGATGAAGGCGCGGTCCAGCCTGGCGTCGGTAAGCGTGTTGCGCACCGCGTCGATCACCGGCGCATGATCGGTGCCCCCATTGGCGACCGAGGCGACCAGCGTGTCGAGCATCAATTGCTGCATCGCCTCGTAGCGTGCGAACGGATCGTCATCGTGCGCCGAGAGGAAGGCGAGATCCTTCGCGGTACGGTCGGTTTCCACGATCACCGGAGCCGAGAAGCCGCGATTGATCGACAGGACCGGCTGCTCGGCAAGGTTCTCGAACACCAGTTCGTGGCTCTCGTTCTCCAGCAAGACGAGTTGTTCGTCGCACAGCGGCCGCCCGCTGACCGCGCCGAACAGCTTGACCTTGAGCGGGAGGACCATCGGCTCCTTGACCGGCTGTCCGGGGGTCGGCGGCACCACCTGACGCAGCTGCAGCCGTGCGCGGCCACCCTCCTGCGCCAGCGAGGCCGAGACGCGCGGCGTGCCGGCCTGGGTGTACCAGCGGCGGAACCGGGTGAGATCGACTTCGCCGCCCTGCTCCATGCACTGGACGAAATCCTCGCAGGTCGCGGCCGTGCCGTCGAAGCGGTCGAAATAAAGGTCGGTCGCGGCGCGGAATTTCTGGGGGCCAAGGATCGTGGCCATCATCCGGATGACCTCTGCGCCCTTGTTGTAGATCGTCGCGGTATAGAAATTCGAGATTTCCATATATTCGTCGGGGCGCACCGGATGCGCGAGCGGACCGGCATCCTCGGGGAATTGCGATGCGCGCAAGCCCCGGACGTCCTCGATCCGCTTGACCGCGGCGCTGCCCTGATCGGCTGAGAAGCTCTGGTCGCGGAAGACCGTGAAGCCTTCCTTCAACGAGAGCTGGAACCAGTCGCGGCACGTGACGCGGTTGCCCGACCAATTGTGGAAATATTCGTGCGCGACCACGGCGGCGATCGCATCGTAATCATAATCGGTGGCGGTGTCGGGATCGGCGAGGATGTAGCGGCTGTTGAAGACGTTCAGCCCCTTATTCTCCATCGCGCCGAAATTGAAATCGTCGACCGCGACGATGTTGAACACGTCGAGATCATATTCGCGGCCATAGACCTTCTCGTCCCACGCCATCGACAGCTTGAGCGCGCGGAGCGCGTGATCGGTCTTGGGCAGATCGGGTGCGCGCACCCAGATGCCGAGCTGGACGTCGCGGCCCGACATGGTGACGAAGGTGCCGCGATTGGCGACGAGATCGCCCGCGACCAAAGCGAACAGATAGCTCGGCTTGGGGAAGGGATCGTGCCATTCGGCCCAGTGGTGCCCATCTTCGAGATCGCCCTGCGCGATGGGATCGCCGTTCGCCAGCAGCACCGGGAAGCGAACTTTGTCGGCGGTCAGCTTCACCTTGTAGCGGCTGAGCACGTCGGGCCGATCGGGGAAGAAGGTGATGCGGCGGAAGCCTTCCGCCTCGCACTGAGTGCAGAGCATGCCCGACGAAGCATAGAGCCCCTGCAGCTGCGTGTTGCGTTCGGGCGCGATCTCGACTTCGGTCTCGATCGTGTGCGCAGCCCCGCTCAGCGGCACGACGAGGTTCGGCCCGTCCATGCTCCAGCCGCTGGCTTCGACACCGTCGACCCTGACGCTGATCGCGGTCAGGCCGTCGCCGTCGAGCCGCAGCGGCCGATCGTGGACGCCGTTGCGCTCGACCTGCAGAGTCGTTCGCACGCGCGTCGCCGCGGGATCGAGGTCGAAATCCATCGCGATCTCGGGCACGCGCCAATCGGGCTCGCGATAATCCTCGCGGCGCGTCACCTTGGGCGTCTGGGTTGCGGTCTGAACGTCTGCCATCATCGCCGCGATATAGGATCAACCCATGGTGCCGCCACAACAAACTGCCGCTTGCCTATGAGTGGCGCGATGCTACCGATACGGCATTCCAGAGACACCGAGGTTTCTCCCTTATGCTTCGACTGACATCGCCGCTCGGCCTGATCGCGCTCGTCGCCACTTCGGCGATGGCGCAGGAGGCACCGGCGCCCACGCCCGCGCCGACCGCCGCCCAGAACAATGCGCTGCTCAATGCCGAGCTTCCCGCCGATCAGGCGGCGCTCAAGAGCCACATCATGTTCCTCGCATCGGACCAGATGCGTGGCCGCGAGGCAGGCAGCGCCGAATACGACATCGCCGCGCAATATGTCGCGTCGCAATTCTACGAGCAGGGCCTGCGCCCCGCCGGCGACGACGGCGCCTATCTCCAGAAGGTGCCGCTGATCAGCTACAAGCCCGCCGACAAGGGCAGTATGGCGTTCACGGCCAAGGGCGGCCAGCCGGTCAGCCTCGTCTTCGGCGAGGATTATCTTCCTGCCGGCAATCCGAACAAGACCGCCTTCCAGCTGACCGCGCCGGTGGTGTTCGTCGGCTACGGCATCTCGGGGCTCGGCCGCGACGACTACAAGGGCGTCGACGTGAAGGGCAAGATTGTCGCCTTTTTCGGCGGCGCGCCGTCGAGCTTCCCGGCCGAGGAGCGCGCGCATTTCAGCAGCCCGGCGTCCAAGGCCGAAATCGCAATGAAGAAGGGCGCGGTCGGCTATATCACGCTCGAATCGCCGCGCGCGGGCCGCGGCAGCTATCCGTTCAAGACGATCGCGGCGAACTGGGACCGCGCCCGCTTCACCTGGGCCGAGGCGGACGGTTCGGGCCATATCCCGACGCCGACCGCGCCCGGCCTCGGCATGCTGAGCATCGCGGGTGCGGCCAAGCTGTTCGAAAGCGCGAAGGTCAAGTGGGACGATGTCGCCAAACTCTCGCAGGATGACGGCGCTACCTTCAAGGCGACGCAGCTGACCAAGACGCTGTCGGTCACGCTCAACACCGCCAACACTGCCATCACCAGCTACAATGTCGCGGGGCTCCTGCCGGGCGCCGATCCGGCGCTCGGCAAGGAAGTCGTCGTGCTCTCCGCGCATCTCGATCACGTCGGCGTCGGCAAGCCCGATGCGAAAGGCGACACGATCTATAACGGCGCGATGGACAATGCCGTCGGCATCGCCTCGCTGATCGAGGAGGCGCGCCGCTTCAAGGCATCGGGCAAGCCGCCGCGCCGTTCGGTGCTGTTCCTCGCCGTCACCGCCGAGGAAAAGGGGCTGATCGGCTCCGATTATTTCGCGAACAACCCGACGGTGCCCAAGGCGGACATGGTCGCCGACGTCAATCTCGACATGCCGATCATCACCTACAAGTTCGAGGATGTGACGCCCTACGGCGCGGCGCATTCGACTCTCGGTGCGACAGTGGCGCGCGCCGCCGGGCAGATCGGCGTCGGCATGGGCGGCGACCCGCGTCCCGACGAAGCGTTCTTCGTCCGCTCGGACCATTACCGTTTCGTCCAGCAGGGCGTGCCCTCGGTCTTCCTGTGGCCGGGCGAGAAGGGCCCGGGCAAGGCCGCGACCGATGCGTTCCTCAGCACCCATTATCACCAGCCCTCGGACGATCTGATCCAGCAGCCGGCGATCGACTGGGAATCGGGCGCGCGCTTCGTGGACGTGAATTATCGCATCGCCCGCGAGATCGCCGATGCCGATCAGAAGCCGATGTGGAAGAAGGGCGACTTCTTCGGAACCTTGTTCGGCGGACCGATGGAGAAGTGATCATGCGCAAGTCCCTGGTCCTTCTCCCGCTCCTGTTCGCCACGCCCGCCGTCGCGCAGGATCTCGCGCCGGCCGAGGCGGCGCTCAAGGCGCATGTCGCTTTCCTCGCCTCGGATGCGATGCGCGGGCGCGACACCGGTTCGCCCGAGCTGGCGATCGCCGAGCAATATGTCGCGGCGCAAATGCTCGCCGCGGGGCTCACGCCCGGCGGGCCGAACGGCGCGTGGCTGCAGCCGGTGCCGCTCGTCTCGTTCAGGGGCATGGATCACGGCAGGCTGACGCTCACCCGCGGCACGACGGTGACTCCGCTCGAATGGGGCAAGGACACTGTCGCCCGCTCGAACGCGCGCGAGGCGAGGGTCGCGGTGTCGGGGCCGGTGGTCTTCGCCGGCTATGGCGTGACCGATCGCGCCACCGGCTATGACGATTACAAGGGCCTCGACGTGAAGGGGAAGATCGTCGCGATCCTGCGCGATGCCCCGCAATCGCTACCCAGCGAAGTCCGCGCGCATCTGAGCCAGCCCGAGGAGCAGGCGAAGAACGCCGCCGCGCATGGCGCCGCGGGCGTGATCCTGATCGAGGGCAATACCCGCCACGCGATCTTCCCGTTCGAAGCGAGCGCGGGGTATTGGAACAGCCCGGGCATGACCTGGGCCGATCCCGACGGCCGCGCGCACAGCGAGGGGCCGAGCGCGCCTGCCTTCGCCTATGTCGGCATGGTCGGCGCCGAGAAACTGTTCGCCGGCTCGAAGATCAAATGGGCCGAAATCCTCGCCGCCGACAAGGCCGGCAAGAAGCTCCCCACCGGCGCGCTGGGGGTGACCGCAGAGGGCACCGCCAATACCGAGATCAAGACGCTCTCCGCCAACAATGTCGTCGGGCTGCTCGAAGGCTCGGATCCGGCGCTCAAGGGCCAATATGTCGTGATCTCGGCGCATCTCGATCATGTCGGCGTCGGCAAGCCCGACGCGAAGGGCGACACGATCTACAATGGCGCGATGGACAATGCCGTCGGCACTGCGTCGATGCTCGAAGTCGCGAAGGCGTTCACTGCATCGGGCAAGCGGCCGCGCCGCTCGATCCTGTTCGTCGCGGTGACGGCGGAGGAGAAGGGGCTGGTCGGCTCCGACTATTTCGCCGCCAACCCGACCGTCCCCAAGGGCAGCATCGTCGCCGACGTCAATCTCGACATGCCGGTGCTCACCTACAAGTTCGAGGATCTGGTGGTGTACGGCGCCGATCGCACCAGCATCGGGCCGACGGTGGCGGCAGTCGCCAAGGCCGAGGGGCTGGCGCTCACGCCCGATCCCGCGCCCGAGCAAGCGAGCTTCGTCCGCTCCGACCATTACAGCTTCGTCCGCGCCGGCATCCCGGCGGTATCGCTCGAACCCGGCCCCGCCGGTCCGGGCAAGGCCGCGGTCGAGGAATTCGGCGAGAAGCATTACCATCAGCCCTCGGACGAAATCACGCTGATCGATTTCACGCAGGGCGTGCGCTTCGTGAAGCTCAATTATGCCATTGCCCGCGCGCTGGCGGATGCCGATCAGCGTCCCTTGTGGAACAAGGGCGATTTCTTCGGAACGCTGTACGGCGGCCCGGGCGCGAAGTAGCGCCGACCTGCCTCTCCCGGCGGGAGAGGGAGCCCTGAGGAGTTTCGATGTTGCGTAGCCTGCTCCTTCTGCCGCTGCTCGTGCTGGCGCCGCTTGCCGAGGCGCAGCAGCTCGCGCCCGAACAGGCGGCGCTCAAGGCGCATGTCCAGTTCCTCGCCGCCGATGCCTTGCGCGGGCGTGAGGCGGGGACGCACGAATATGATATCGCCGCGCAATATGTCGCTGCGCAGATGCTCGGCGTCGGACTGAAACCCGCCGGAGAGGAGGGCTGGTTCCAACCGGTCGGGCTCGTCACCTATCGGCCCGCCGCCAGGGCAAAATGGACCCTCACGCGTGGCGGCACGGCGATCCCGCTCCAGTTCGGGATCGACTTCGTCAATTCGGGCATCCCGACCACGCCCGATTTCACGGCCGAGGGACAGGTCGTCTTCGCGGGCTACGGCCTCGTCTATCCCGAGGGCAAGCGCGACGATTATCGCGGGCTCGACGTGCGCGGCAAGATCGTCGCGATCTATGCGGGCGTGCCCGAAGGGCTGCCGGGCGAAGTCGCCGCGCATCTGGGAGACGACGATCAGAAAGCGCGGCTGGCGCAGGCGCGCGGCGCCAAGGCGGTCGTCATCATCGAATCGCTCGAACGGCGCGCCGAATTCCCGCTCGAGGCGATGGCGCCTTATTATGACTACGAGCGCACCACCTGGGTCGGCCAGGACGGCAAGGCGTACATCGTCGCCCCCGGCGCGCCGGTGGTCGGCACGATGGGTCAGGCGGGCGCCGAGAAACTGTTCGCGGGCTCGCGGATCAAGTGGCGCGACGTGCTCGCCGCCGAGCGCCGCGGCACGCGGATGCCCACAGGACCGCTGGTCGGCGTGCTCAAGGCGACGGCCAGCACGCGCGTCGCGACGGCGCGCAGCAGCAATGTCGTCGGAATGCTCGAAGGCTCGGACCCGGCGCTCAGGAACCAATATGTCGTGGTCTCGGCGCATCTCGATCATGTCGGGGTGGGCGAGCCCGAAAAGGGCGACGCCATCTATAACGGTGCGATGGACAATGCCTCGGGCGTCGCGACGATGCTCGAAGTGGCGCGCGCATTCGAGGTTTCGGGCAAGCGCCCGCGCCGCTCGATCCTGTTCGTCGCCGTGACTGCCGAAGAGAAGGGACTGGTCGGCTCGAGCTATTTCGCCGCGCATCCGGGAGTGACCGGCACGCTCGTCGCCGACGTCAATCTCGACATGCCGATCCTCACTTTCGCGATGCAGGATATCGTCGTGCTCGGCGGCGAGCGCTCCAGCCTCGGCGCGACCTATGCCGCCGCCGCCGCGACGGAGGGGCTCAAGGTCGTGCCCGATCCCACCCCCGAAGAGATGTTCTTCGTGCGCTCGGATCATTACAGTTTCGTCCAGGCGGGCATTCCCGCGGTCTCGATCGACACCGGCCCAGGAGGCCCCGGCGCGGCGGCGGCGCAGGACTTCCTCGCCAACCATTATCACAAGCCTTCGGACGATATCACCCTGCCGATCGATTGGGCCGCCGCGGCGAAGTTCACCCGCGTCAACTATGCCGCCGTCCGTGCGCTCGCCGATTCGGATGCGCGGCCAAGCTGGAACAAGGGCGATTTCTTCGGCGCGCAATTCGGCGGCCATGGCGCGCGGTGATCAAATCCTCCCCCGGAGGGGAGGTGGCGCGCGCAGCGCGACGGAGGGGTAGTCTCCGCGAACGATGTCGCCTGTGGTAACTACCCCTCCACCAGCCTGCGGCTGGTCCCCCTCCTCCGGGGGAGGATCGGCGCATGCGCCTGCTGATCTTCGGCCTCGGCTATACGGGAAGCGCGCTCGCCCGCCACCTCGCCCCCGGCGGCTGGCGGATCGCGGCAGTCACGCGCGACGGGCGCGACGGCAGCATCGCGTTCGCCGATGCCGATCGCGTCGCCTTCGAGATCGGCCACGCCACGCACATCCTCTCGACTGTGGCGCCCGACGAGACCGATCCGATCCTCGCCGCATACGGCCCGCAGCTCGCCGCCGCGCGCGCCTGGCTCGGCTATCTCTCCTCGACCGGAGTCTATGGCGACACGCGCGGCGCCTGGGTGGACGAGACCGCGCCGATCGGCACCGGCCGCCGCGCTGCCCGCGCCGAGGCCGATGCGGCATGGCTCGCGCGCGGTGCGCGGGTGTTCCGGCTGCCCGGCATCTACGGACCCGGCCGATCGCCGCTGGAGCGGGCCGCGCGCGGCGAGGCGGCGCGGATCCTCGTGCCCGGCCAGGTCTTCAGCCGCATCCACCGCGACGATATCGTCGCCGGCGTGGTCGCGGGGTTCGACGCGCCGGCCGGGGCATACAACCTCGCCGACGATCTGCCGGCGCCGCAGAGCGATGTGGTCGCTTACGCCTGTGCGCTGCTCGGCATCGCCCCACCGCCGCTGGTGCCGCTCGAAGAGGCGGAACTCAGCCCGCAGGCACGCGCCTTTTATTCGGAGAACCGCCGCATCGCCAATGGCAAGGCGAAGCGCCTATTACGCTGGCGGCCGCTTTTCCCGGATTATCGGTTGGGCCTGCGCGCCCTGAGCGCCAGCACCAGCCCGACGATCACCAATGCAGCACCCGACACGGCGAGCAGCGACCAGCGATAGCCCTCGAACAGCGTCGAGAGCAGCATCGCGATCACCGGGATCAGCACGCTGGTATAGGCGGCCTTGGCCGGGCCGATCGTGCGGATCAGCTGGAAATAGATAGTGAAGGCCAGCGCCGAACCGAACACGCCGAGATAGAGCGTCCCCGCGACATAGCCCCAGCGCGGCTCGATCACCGGCGGGCCGACGGTCGTCCAGGCCCAGACCGCATCGATCGCCGCGCCGGTCAGCATCGCCCAGCCGAGCGTCGTCGCCATCGGATAGGCCCTGGCGGTCTTCATCGCCTGCATGACATTGGCGACCGAGGCCGAGAGCACGCCCAGCAAGGCGATGCCGATGCCGATGAGCGCCTGTTCGGGACCCGCGTCGCTCAGCCGCGCCTCGTGGAGGAACAGCAAGGCCACCCCCGCCATCGCCACCGCCGATCCGATCAGCAACTGGCGTCCCATCAGCTGGCCTAGGAAGATGCGCGCGAGGATGGCGTTCGGCACGAGCAGCAGCGCATAGACGATCGCCACCACGCCGGAGGTGATGTGCTGCTCGGCACGATAGACGAAGTTGAAGTTGAGCACGAACTGCGCGAACCCGAGCGCGATCGCAAAGGCCCAGCCGCGCAGGTCGAGCCGCAGCGAATCGCGCCGCAGCAGCGCCCAGCCGAGGATCACGATCCCCGCGATCGTGAAGCGATAGGTCACCGACCAGCTCGGCGGCACCACGGCGAGCTGGTCGCGGATCACGATCCAGGTCGATCCCCAGATCAATGTCACGACGAGGAACGGGATCAGTACGACCAGGTGCGCCGAACGCGGCGGAACCGGCTCGACCGGCGGCTCGATGATCGGTGCCTTGTAGGAGGTGAACCGTCTCACAGCCTTGCGATCGCCTCCGCCAGCGGCCGGATCGCGTCCTCGCTCTGGTCCCATGAGGTCACCAGCCGCACTTCGCCCGGCGCCCAGTCGTAAAAGTCGAAGCCCAGTGCGCGCAGCGACGCGGCTTCGTCGGGGCTGGCTTTGAGGAATATCTCGTTGGCCTCGACCGGATGGACCAGCCGGTCGCCCGCGGCAGCGGCGAGCAGTCGTGCGCCGGCATTCGCCGCGCGGGCATTGGCGAACCACAGATCGCCTTCGAGCATCGCTAGCAGCTGCGCCGCGAGGTAGCGCCCCTTCGAAAGGAGCAGTCCGGCGCGCTTGCGGCGATAGAGCGTCGCGTCGGCGAGTTCGGGCTTGAAGAAGATCAGTGCCTCGGCGCTCATCCCGCCATTCTTGACGAAGCCGAAGCTCAGCACGTCGACCCCCGCGCGCCACGTCACGTCGCCGGGGGCGCAATCGAGATGCGCGACGGCATTTGCAAAGCGTGCGCCATCCATATGCAAACCCAGTCGGCGCTCCCTTGCCACGTCACCGATCGCGGCGACCTGATCGGGCGTATAAGCCAGCCCATATTCGGTGGCGTTGGTGATCGAGATCGCGTGCGGCTGGACCCAATGGACGCCGCTCTGGACGCGGTCGAGCACTGCCGTCACGCTCTCGGGCGTCAGTTTGGCACCTGTCCCTTCGGCGAGCGCTAGCTTGGCGCCGTGGGTATAGAATTCTGGGGCGCCGCATTCGTCGTTCTGGATATGCGCATCGCGGTGGCAGACGACGCTGCCGTGCGGCGGGCAGAGCGCGGCGAGCGCCAGCGCATTGGCCGAGGTTCCCGAAGGCACCCAGAGCGCGCGTACCGGCGTGCCGAACAGATCCGAGAAGGCGCCGTCGAGCTGCTGCGACCAGCGATCGCCGTCATAGGGCGTGTCGAGCGTGTTCGCGCGCGAGAGCGCATCGAGCACCTGGCTGCAGACCGGGGCGGCATTGTCGGAGAAGAAGCGCATGCGGCTGCCATCGCGGCCCCTGCGCTTCAGGTCAATTCCCTGTGTCCTCGCGGCGCTCGTCACGGTCGCGCGGCGGCGGGCCCGGCTCGTCTCCCGGGATTCCCTCATCGTCGGGCGGTAACCGATCGCGCGAGGGTGCCACCTCGGTCTCGACGCCGGAGCCTTCGACGAAATCGCCGACGGCGTTGAACACGTCGTCGAGCGTCATTTCGTTGTCGCCATAATCGTCCTCGACCACGGGGCCGGCGGCAGCGAGACGCCCAATGCGCGAACCATGAAATCACGCCACACCCGCGCCGGGATGCCGCTGCCCGACAGGCCGGGGCTCGGCGAATTGTCGTCATTGCCGATCCACACTGCGGCGACCAGGTCGCCGGCATAGCCGATGAACCAGGCGTCGCGATTGTCCTGCGTCGTCCCGGTCTTGCCGAAGGCGGGGATCGACAGCGCGGCGCTGCGTCCGGTGCCCGAAGTCACCACCGATCCCAGCAGGGAACGCATGTCGTCGAGCTCGCCGCCGCGGAAGCGCGTCGCCGATCCCAGCCGCGCCGCCAGCCAGTCGTCGGCGGATTCGGCGTCGTCGAGCCCGCGCGGGCGCACCGGATAGCTCCCGTTTGCCACCGCGGCATAAGCGGCGGTCAGCTCGAGCAGCGACACGGTCGAGGTGCCCAGCCCGATCGAGACGTCGTTGGCGATCGGCGTCGAGATGCCGAGATCGCGCGCGGCGCGGGTCACTTTGGCCACGCCGATCTCGTTGGTCAGCCGCGCCGCCACGACGTTGCTCGATTTGGCGAAGGCCTGGCGCAGCGTGATCTTGCCGGCATAGCGCCCGTTGCTGTTGGTCGGAGACCAGCCGCCGATCGTCACCGGCGAATCGTCGACCAAGCTGTCGGGGGTCATCCCCGAGCGCAGGGCCGCGAGATAGACGAACAGCTTGAAGGTCGATCCCGGCTGGCGCCGCGCCTGGGTGGCGCGGTTGAACGGGCTGTCGCGATAGCTGTTGCCGCCGACCATCGCGACGACGCGCCCGTCGGGCCGCATCGCCACCAGGGCGATCTGCGTCTTCCTGAGGCCGGCGCCGCGTACTGCGCGTTCGGCCGCCGCCTGGATGTTGGTCTCCAGCGTGGTCTTGACGGTCTGCTCGGTCGCCACGCCGCCGGCGCGGTCGCGTGCCTCGGGGAGCACCCAGTCGGCGAAATAGGTGCCGTTGGGCAGTTCCTTCTCCTTGCTGACCCGGAGCACCGCGGGGCGGACGCGGGCGGCCTCGTCCTTGTCGAGCAGCCCCGCCGCGACCATCGCGCCCACGACCAGCTTCTGCCGCTCGCGCGCACCCTTGAGGTTGCCCGTTGGCGCGAGCCGGCTCGGTGCCTTGACGAGTCCCGCAAGCAGAGTCGCCTGGCTCAGCGTCAGATTCTCGGGCTCGACGCTGAAATAATGCTGCGCAGCCGCGCGCAGCCCGTACACATTGTCGCCGAAATAGACGTTGGAGAGATACCGCGAGAGAATCTCATCCTTCGTCAACCAAGCCTCCAGCCAGAAGGCGATCATCACTTCACGCAGTTTCCGCGTCACTGTCCGGTCGGAGGTGAGGAACGCGTTCTTGGCGAGCTGCTGGGTGATCGTGCTGCCGCCCTGCGAGCCGCCGCTGCTCGTCGCGTTGTGGAGGAAGGCGCGCAGGATACCGCGCGGATCGACGCCCATATGGTCGAAGAAGCGCCGGTCCTCGATCGCGATGAAGGCGCCGGCGACATGCTTGGGCAGCTTGGTGACGTCGACCGGCGCGGCGATATCCGCGCCGCGTCGCGCGATCGGCTTGCCCTCCGCCGAGAGCAACGTGATCGACGGCGGCGCCGGCGGTTGGAGCGATTTCGACAAGGGCGCGGTCAGCGCGAGCCACGCCACTGCGATCACGAACAACAGGATGGACCCGGCGACACCCCAGCTCACCCAGCGCCAGCGGAAGCGGAACCGTTTGCGGATCGCGGGGAGGTTTGGCGTCTCGCCTTCGCCGGCGGGCGATCTGTCTTCAGGCGGCGCGGGAGGCGGCGGCGGTGGCGGCGTCGCGGCGCGCCAGAACGGATCGGGCGTCAAGGTCGGCTTGGGCGGCTGGGGCGCCACCGGGCCGATCTTCACGTCCAGCGAGGCGGGATCGGCGCGCGAGGGCCGCCACGCGCGGACCTGCACCGCCGCCGGGTCTTCGCCGGTTTCAGCAGGTCGCCGGAGCGGGAAGCGGACATCGCCGGAGCCGGGTTCGCGGGCCATCAGGGCCTCTTATCGGCCTCAGGCCATTGGGAAAAGCACAACACCACGGTGTGTTGTTATTATAAGACAGTTCGCGGGGCAAGTTCGGAAATGTGCAGGTGTCTGCCTCAAGCCTCCAGCTCGACGTCCCAGTAGAGCCAGTCGCGCCAGGTCTGGTGGAGATAATTGGGCGGAAAGCGCCGGCCATGCTCCTGGAGGTGCCAGCTGGTCGGGCGGATCGGCTCGATATGGAGCGGCATCCCCGCCTGTTTCGGAGTGCGCCCGCCCTTTTTGAGGTTGCACGGCGCGCAGGCTGTGGCGACATTTTCCCACGTGGTGCGCCCGCCCTGGGCGCGGGGAATGACATGATCGAAGGTGAGGTCGCGCTGGGTCCCGCAATATTGGCAGGAGAACTTGTCGCGGAGGAACAGGTTGAAGCGCGTGAAGGCCGGGAACTGCGAAGGTCTGACATATTGTTTGAGCGCGATGACCGAAGGGAGCTTCAGCCTCGCGCTGGGACTTCGAACCTCGCGTTCGTAGAAGGAGACCACGTCGACCCGGTCGAGGAACAGGGCCTTGATCGCGGTCTGCCACGGCCACACGCTGAGTGGATAATAGCTCAGCGGCGTGTAATCGGCGTTGAGCACGAGCGCGGGGCAACTGTCCGGATGGCGGATCAGATCGGGATGGTACATGCGCTCCCTCACCCGTTTTGCTCGGCCAGCATTCCCTGGCCGGGAATGGTGACGGGCGCATGACAGCATATGCCGCGACTCGCGGTCAAGGGCCGGTCTGATGGTTATCCACACGCGATTCGCGCCGAGCCCGACGGGGCGCCTGCATCTGGGGCACGCCTATTCGGCGATCCAGGCGCATGATTTCGCGCGGGCGCAAGGCGGGCGTTTCAGCCTGCGCATCGAGGATATCGACGGCACGAGAAGCCGGCCGGAGCATATGGATGCGATCCTGCGCGATCTCGAATGGCTGGATCTCGGGTGGGACGGGGAAGTGACGTTCCAGTCGCGGCGGCTGGAGCTGTACCAGGCGGCGCTCGATCGATTGCGCGCGATGGATTTGCTCTATCCGTGCTTCTGCACCCGTGCCGACATCGCCGCGAGCCTGTCGGCGCCGCACGGGCCGGAGGGCGCGCTGTATCCGGGGACCTGCCGCGGGCTGGCGGATCCGGACCTGTCGCGACCGCATAGCTGGCGGCTGGATGTGGAGAAGGCGGTGCAATCTATCTCTCTCCCCTTGTGGGAGAGGGAGGGAGCCGACGAAGTCGGCGGAAGGGTGAGAGGGAGTGAGTCTCAACCCCTCCCACTCGCTTCGCGAGCGGGCCCCTCCCCTCTCCCACAAGGGGAGAGGGGCTATACTGGCACGACGCTTTCGCCGGCTGGGTCCGCGCCGATCCGCTATCCCATGGCGACGTGATCCTCGCGCGCAAGGACGCGCCGGCCAGCTATCACCTCGCCGTCACCCTCGACGACGCCGCGCAGGGCATCACCCATGTCGTGCGCGGCACGGACCTGTTCCCCGCCACCCATGTCCACCGCCTGCTCCAGGCGCTGCTCGGCCTGCCGACTCCCGAATATCGCCATCACCCTTTGCTGCTCGGTCCCGACGGCACGCGCCTCGCCAAGCGCCATGGCGCGCCCAGCCTCGAGGCGATGCGGCTGGGGGCGAGGACGGGCGCGCGCTCGCCGATCGGCTCCGTCGGGGCCTGCTTCCGGTTGGATTCGCGTCGGCAAAGGCGTAGGGCTGGGGGCATGACCTTCTTCCTCGCCGCCCTGCTCATCGCCGCCATGCTCGCGGTCGTCTTCGTGCTCATCAAGGGACTGGTGAACATGGCGCAGACCACCACGAAGGATCTGGAGGGCGAGGGCCCCAGCGATCGCGCGCTCAAGTCGAACAAGCTGATGCAGCAGCGCATCCTGCTGCAGGGAGTCGCGATCGCGATCATCGCATTGCTGCTGCTGATCCTTTCGGCGAAGGGCTGACCGGCATGCCGCTCAGCGGCTGAGGATCGCCAGGCACGCTATCAGGGCGATCAGCATCAGGCTGAGCAGGATTCCGAGTCCAAGATCGAGCAAAGGCGGGCGGCGCATCGGCTCGCCTCTAGGTTCCGCTCACAGGAAGCCGAGATGCGTCACCGTCGATTGGTGGAGCGGGCTCTTGAACCTGATCCCGACCACGCCTTCGCGCGACCAGACCACCGTCGCCGGAATCGGCGCCAGATGCGCGATTCCACCCACACTTCGTCGCCTTCGTGCAGGCCCCAGGTGAAGACCTTGCATCCCTCGACCGAGACATCGGCGACCTCGCCCTTGATCCGGCGCGCTTCGCCGCTCGCACGGATCGTCGCGGTCAGGGCAGTCGAGGTGCGCGGATTGGCGCGTCGATCGGGCTGCGCGATGCTGCCGATGCGCGCGCCGTTCGTTTCATGATCGATTGGGTTCATGCGGATTTCCCCTGCCTGACCAGATATCTCCCCAGGGGTTTACGAGCGGTGCCGGAACAGGGTTAGCGGCGCATAAAATCGCTGCGGGCCGCGGCGCGGAAGCGCAGGCCGGGTTGCAATGGTTCGACACGCGCCACGGGGCGATCATGCCGCGGGCTCCAGCCGCACCGGCGCATCCGCGAAGTCTTCGGCAATGACCTGTGCGATCGGCCGTGCGATGCCGCGGGTCAATCCCTGCGGCACGTCGACCGTGAACCCGCGCGCGACAAGGCCCTCGATCGCCCAGCGCACGCAATAATCGGCCGCGACGCCGATCACCGTCACCTCGGTCACGCCCCGCGCCTCCAGCTCCATGAAAAAGGCGTCGCGCGCCACCTTCTCGCCCGTGCCAACCGCCTCGATCGCGACATCGGGTTCGGCCCACATGTCGAACACGCCTTTCTCGAGCCGGTAGACCGGAACCGCGGGATCGATGGCTCCGGCATCGAGCACGTTCGTCCAGCCGGGTGTGCGATACACGCAGTGGATGGGAAACTGTCCGGCCTCGGCGGAGCCGGATATGCATCGGCGGAATGCGTGTCGAAGGTGAACAGCACGCCCGCGGTTTCCGCCGGCCCGAGCGACGCTAGCCATCGCTGCATCGGCGCGATCAGCGCCTCGGCGCCGGCGACCGACAGCGCCCCGTCCGCTCGCATGAAATCAGCCTGCGTATCCACGACGATCACAAAGCGTTGCATTCCGCATCTCCGATCAGCCGCATTGACATAGACGCCATATGGATATAAGTAAAGTGCATTATGGATATAAGCCAGGATGCGGCATTCCTGAGCGACTATGATCCTGCGGCCTATGATCGGCCCTCGGTCACTGTGGATCTGGTACTGCTCGGCATGCATCGCGGCCGGCTGTCGGCATTGCTGGTCCAACGCGACCAACCGCCGCAGGCGGAGCGATGGGCATTGCCCGGCGGCTTCGTCGCGATCGACGAGAGTCTCGACGCCGCGGCCGCGCGGTTGCTTCGCGACAAGGCGGGCCTCGACGGCGCCCATCTCGAGCAGCTCTACAGCTTCGGCGCCGTCGACCGCGATCCTCGCATGCGTGTGATCACGATCGCCTATCTGGCATTGCTCCGCGAGGAGCAGATGGCCTCGGCCGCACGCGCCGGTTTGGTCACCGTCGCCGCGCTCGAAGGCGAGACGGTCGCGGCGATCGGCGAGGACGGGGCAGCGCTGCCACTGGCCTTCGATCACCAGGAGATACTGACGCTCGCACGCGATCGGCTGCGCGGCAAGATCGACTATTCGGACGTTGCCTTCGCGTTTCTGCCCGAACGCTTCACCTTGCGCGCGCTGCAGGATGTGCATGAAGCGGTGCTGGGAGCGCCGCTCAACAAGCCCGCCTTTCGCCGCCGGATGCTCGATCGCGGTCGACTGATTGCGACTGGCACGCGCGAGGAGGACGCGTCGCATCGTCCCGCGGAATTATTCAGCCTCAGCGCCCGCTGACCCGTCCCGGAGCCATCGATGGTCTACACCGATATTGCCACGCGCACCTACAACCACAGCTGGCGGCTCGACCCGATCGTGCGCAGTCTGCTCGACACGGATTTCTACAAGCTGCTGATGCTCCAGCTGATCTGGAAACTGCACCGCGAGACCCGGGCGACTTTCGCGCTGATCAACCGCACCAGGTCGGTGCGCCTCGCCGAAGTGATCGACGAGGGCGAGCTGCGCGCGCAGCTCGATCACGCGCGCACGCTTCGGCTGGGCAAGAAGGAGCTGATCTGGCTCGCGGGCAACAGCTTCTACGGCAACGCGCGGATGTTCGAGCCCGAGTTCCTCGCCTGGCTCAAGGATTTCCAGCTCCCCGACTATGAGCTGCGCGTCCTGGACGGTCAGTTCGAGCTGCACTTCGCCGGGCCGTGGACGCACACCACCATGTGGGAGATCCCGGCGCTGTCGATCATCAACGAATTGCGGGCGCGCGCCGCGATGGTCGGCAAGGATCGCTTTGCGCTCGATATTCTCTATGCCCGCGCCAAGGCCAAGATGTGGGGCAAAGTCGAGCGGCTCCAGCAGCTGCCCGATCTCGTTCTTTCCGATTTCGGCACGCGCCGCCGCCACGGCTTTCTGTGGCAGCGCTGGTGCGTCGAGGCGGTCAAGGAAGGGTTGGGCGACCGCTTCATCGGAACGTCGAACGTGCTGCTCGCGATGGACAGCGACCTCGAGGCCATCGGCACCAACGCGCATGAGCTGCCGATGGTCACCGCCGCGCTTGCCGGGGACGATGCGGCGCTGGCAACGGCGCCCTATCGCGTGCTCGACGAATGGCGGCACACTTATGGCGGCAATTTGCTGATCGCGCTGCCCGACGCGTTCGGCACGACTGCTTTCCTGCGCAACGCGCCCGAATGGGTCGCCGACTGGACCGGATTCCGCCCTGACAGTGCGCCGCCGATCGCAGGCGGCGAGCAGATCCTCGACTGGTGGCGCACGCATGGCCGTGATCCGCGCGAGAAGCTGCTGATCTTTTCCGACGGCATGGACGTGGATTCGATCGAGGCGACCTATCGGCATTTCCATGGCCGTGTGCGCACGAGCTTCGGCTGGGGCACCAACCTGACCAACGACTTTCGCGGCTGCGATCCCGATGGAGACTCCGGCCTCGCGCCGATCTCGCTCGTCTGCAAGGTGGTCAGCGCCAATGGCCGCCCTGCGGTCAAGCTTTCCGACAATCCCGAAAAGGCAACGGGCGAGCCATCGGAAATCGAGCGCTACTTGCGGGTTTTCGGGAACGCAGATCGCGGGGTACTGCCCGTCCTCGTGTGACGGCCGTGAAAGAACGGCCGTCACGTGCCCCTACACCCAATAGTCCAGATGATGCTGCGGCATGGCATAATCACGCATCGAGATGTCGGCCCATTCGGGCTGTCCGGAGCTTTCCGTCTCCCCGCCGTCCGGTGCCCGCCGCTCGCCTTCGAGGAGGAAACCGAACATCAGGTCGCCGCCGGCGGCTGCCGAATAGTGATCCTCCAGACCGGCGACATGGCCGAGTTCGTGCATCACCACGGTGAGCAGGTCGATGCCCGCGGGGCCGTTGCCGCCCAGGAATTCGGAATCGTCGAACGGCGTCGCGTCGAGATACCAGCCGAAGCCCGCGGCATCGCTGTCGATCAGCACGCCGCCGCTGCCGTGCAGGCCCAGATCGAGCCCGGCGAGATCGGCGACCGCGAATGACGTGGCGTGCATCGCGGCGACTGCATCGGCGCCGGCACCCGCATCGGCCCAGCGCTGGATGGCGGCATCGACAAGGCCGTCCAGATCGGCCTGGGCGAGCAGATGGCCCGTTCCGCTCGAGGCGCCGGCCACTGCGCCTGCCATCAATGGCGTCGGATTGTCGGGGACCAGGGCCGTGCCCGCGCTGGGCGCCGTCGCGCCGCCGGTCAGGCTGACCGCGACGGTCGCCGCAGTGACGATCGGCGTGTTGCCATTGGCGTTCCAGGTGGCGACCGCATCGTCGTCGACGCCGGCCCCGCCCTCCACGAAACCGCCGAGGAAAATCCGCGGATCCGAAGTGCCGTCGAGATCCGCTACGCGCAGGCGCAGCGCGTTGGTCGGTCCGCCGGCAAGGACGTCATTGTCGATGATATTGGCATAGACCTGGCTGGTCTCGCCCGATGCCGAGGAGCCCGAGGTGATGTTGATATCGGCAAGCGCCGTCGGGTTCGAATCCAGCGTGTTGTTGTCGAGCGTGAGGTCGAGCCGTGCGTCGCCGAACCGCGCCTGCGCGTCGATCGCGGCATTGCTGTTGCCCACCCCCATCGTGATGCTGTTGTTGCGCACTTCGACGATCGCGGTGCTGCCGGTGTCTTGCGGCAGGATCCGCACGCCCGATCCGGCCGTATTGGCGGTGATGATATTGTCGTTGATCCGGCCCTCGATGTCGGCGCCGCCGAAAGCCGTGACGTTGATCGCATTGCCGCCGCGGCTGGTCACGGTGTTGCCGATGACGTTGAACGCGAATTGCGACGCGCTGCTCGCATTGAGGTCGATGCCGGTGCCGGCCGCTGCCTCGCTGTCGATCAGATTGTTGACGATATCGACGCTGACGACCGAATCATGGTCGCCGATGACCTGGATCGCCTGGGTCCGGAGCCGCACGAAATCGCTGTCGATGATGTCGATATTGGTGACCGGCGCGCCCGGCGCGGTGCTGAAGCTGCGGAACTGCAGCCCGCCATCGCCATTGGCATTGGCCGGGCCGCCCGACGACGCTGTCTGGCTGTCGCGGATGGTGACGTTGTCCAGCACCAGGTTCAGCCCCGCATCGGTGTTGACGATGTCGAGCCCGTTGGTCTCGAAGAAAGAGATATCGGTGTTCGAGATCGACGAATTGCCCGAGAGGTTGGTGAACTCGAGCCCGCTCTCGTTCAGGGCATTGCCGGCCTGGGTGATCGTGCTGTTGTTCATGACGAAATCGGCGACGTTGATGCCGACCACGCCGCTGTCGGCCGCGCCGTCGATGTCGACATTGCTGAGCGACGCCCCGGTGACGCCGCTCAGATAGATCGCCCCGTTCGAATTGCTGACGTCGAGATCGGTCGAAGTACCGTTGACGGTGTTGGCGTTGGTGAGCGCGACGTTGGCGATGCTCACCTCGGTGGTGTTGATCAGCTCGATGCCGCGCACGCCGATATTCTGGATCACGCCGCCCGAGCCGTCGGTCGTGCCGGTGCCGGTGATGTGCAGCCCGCCCGCCGCGCCGGTGCCGTTGAGGCGGATCGCATAGGCGCCGCCATCGGCCGAGACGCTCTCGAAGGTGAGGTCGGCAGCGCCGATCGCCGTGCCGCTGACCGCCACCGCAACGCCGGTCGTCGAGGTCACGCTGTTGCCCGCCCCGGTCGCGGTCACCGAACCGCCGCCGCTGGCATTGAGGCCTGCGCCGCTGGTGGTGACGATGTCGAGCCCGCCGCCGAGCGCGAGCGCGCCGCTATTGCCGACGAAATTCACTGCGGTGGTCGTGGAGGTCGCCACGGTGCCGCCGCCGGCGAAGCTCGCGCTGAGCGAGGAGCCGGTGATGTCGATGCCGCCGCCGCTATGCGTGCCGGTGATCGAGGTCGCGCCGGTGACGGTGAAGCTGCCCGCCACTCCGGCGAGGTCGATCGCACCGCCGCTCGAGCCCGACGAGGCGGCGCTGTTGAGCGTGACGTTGAGCGTGCCGCCCTGATCCACGTCGACGATCTGGCCGGCACCCGATTTGCCGACGTCGCTGATCGTCAGGCTGCCGACGCTGCCGCCGCCATCGGCGATGCCCGCGCCGGTGGTGTCGCCGATGTCGAAGCCCGACACATGGTTGTTCTGGGCGAGATCGACGCCGTTATTGGCACCGCCGGTGACGACGATCGTCGGGCGGCCGGTGCCTTGCTCGATCGTCTCGGCGCCGATCACGAGATCCTGGCCACCGCCGACCAAGGTCTGGCCGTTCAGCAGGTTGATGCCGTCCGCCTCGGAATAGGTGCCGGTGCCCTCGCGCAGATAGATCGTATCGCCGGTGCCGGGACCGCTCGGCGACCCTTGCGCCGCGTTGAACGCCGCGAGCGACGTGAACGGATCGGCCTGCGTACCGAGATTGGCACTGTCGGTCGCGGCATTGTCGATGAACCAGACCTGGTTGGCGCCGACATTGACGGTCACCGTTGCGATGTCGGTTTCACCCTCGGCGTCGGTGAGCGTGTAGGTGAAACTGTCGGCGCCGCTGAAGCCGACCGGCGGTTCGTAGCTGAACGAGCCGTCCGGATTGACGGTCACGCTGCCGCCGTTCGCCGATGTAGCGTCGAAGGCGGTCACCGAAGCCTCGCCCGGCCCCGCGCCGACGCCGCCGTCGTCGGTATCGTTGGCGAGCACGCCGTCATTCGCATCGACGGTGAGCGTGACGTTGCCTGCCACCGAATAGGCGTCGTCGACCGCGTCGGGCGGCAGATTGTCGGATTCGCCGGTGATGGTGACGGTGACATCCTGCGTCGTGGTGCCGCCATGCCCGTCGGCGACGGTGACGGTGTAGACCTGCGTCAAGGTCTCGCCTTCATCGAGGAAGTCGATCGCACTGTCGTCGACTGCGAAATGCCAGCCGACGCTGTCGGTGCCCTGATTTACCGCATCGAGCGTGAAGGTGCCGACATAGCCGCCGGCCTGGGGCGCGAAGCCCGCGCTGTGGGTATCGCTGAGATCCGCATCGTCGAACGCGATCGTGCCGCTGTCCTGATGCGTGAAGGCATTCTCGTTCGGATCGCCGTTGGGCAGTTCGGTGACGCTGCCCGTCGCATCGGTGCCGCCGGCATCGATCACCGGCGCGTCGTTCGTGCCGGTGACGGTGAGGGCGATCGTCGAGGCGGCGGTGGCGCCATGTTCGTCGGTGATCGAATAGCCGACCGTGACGACGGTGCTTTCGCCGACGGCGAGATAGTCGAAGTCGCTGCCGGGCGCGAACTGCACCTGATTGCCGACCACCGATGCGGTGCCTTGCCCCGCCGGCGCGGAGGCCGAACTGACGGTGAGCACCGCGCCGTCATCCACATCGGTATCGTTGGTGAGGACGTTGACGAGAATCGTCGCATTCTCGGTCGTCGCGGCGGCGTCCGGATTGGCGACGGGGCCGTCGTTGGTGCCGGTGACGATGACCGTCACGGTCGAGGCCGAGGCCGCGCCGAACTGGTCCTGGATCGTGTAGCTGACCGTGACGCTGGCGGTGGCGCCCACCGCGAGATGATCGAAATTGCTGCCCGGATTGAACTGGACCTGGTTGCCGACCACTGCGGCGCTGCCCTGGCCCGCCGGGGCGGAAGCGGTGGTGACGGTGAGCACCGCGCTATTGTCGACATCGGTGTCGTTGGCGAGGACGTTGATCAGCACGCTCGCATTTTCGCTCGTCGCCGCATTGTCGGGATGGGCGACGGGTGCGTCGTTCACGCCGGTGATCGTGAAGACCAGATTGGCGGTGTCCGAGGCGCTGCCGTCCGACGCGGTGTAGGTGAAGCTGTCCTGGACTACCTGCCCCTGCGCCAGCGTCTGCGCGGTCGCGTTGAGCACGTAATTATAGGTGCCGTTCGCGTTGAGCGTCAGCGTGCCATAGGTGCCGTTGAACACGCCGGGCGTGGCGGTCAGCGTATCGCCTTCGAAATCGAAGTCGTTGTCCAGCACGCTCGCGGTGCCGCTGTTGTAGTTGCCGGCATCCTCGGTGAGCGCGGCCGCGTCATTGGCCGCGAACGGCGCGTTGTTCGCAGTGAGGTCGATAGTGACATCGGCGAATTGCAGCCGCTCGACCGAGACCAGCAGGTCCGCGCCGTCCGCGCCCGAACCCGGCCCGCCGGGCCCGTTATGGACCACCCCCGCGATCGGTCCGAGCCGGTAGATCGTGTAATCGGCCAGCGAGCCGGAATAGACCGCGGTATCGGTGCCCGCGCCGCCGTCGATAAAGTCGATTCCGCCACCGCCGGTGAGCGTGTCGTTGCCATTGCCGCCGGACAGGCTGTCATTGCCGTTGCCGCCCGACAGCGTGTCGTCATTGTCGTCGCCGGAAAGCTGATCGTTGCCGTCGCCGCCGATCAATATGTCGTTGCCGGTGCCGCCCCACAATTCGTCATCCTCGGTGCCGCCATCCAGCGTATCGGCGCCGGTGCCGCCGTACAGATGGTCGAGGCCCGCGCCGCCGTGGAGATAATCGTTGCCGTCATCGCCATACAGCGTGTCGCTATCGGCTTCGCCATAGAGGATGTCGTTGCCCGTGCCGCCGTGCAGCACGTCGTTGCCGGTCCCGCCGGTCAGCGTGTCGTCATTGGCGTCGCCGGACATGTCGTCATTGCCCGTACCGCCGCTCATGACGTCGTTGCCATTGCCTCCCGACATAACGTCATTGCCGTCTTCGCCGTAAAGCGTGTCGTTGCCGTCGTTTCCTTCGATATCGTCGTTGCCCGTACCGCCATAGATCGTGTCGTTGCCGCCACGCCCGTAGAGATGGTCGTTGCCGCCGAGACCGTAGATCGTGTCGTCGCCGTTGGAGCCGTTGATGGTGTTGTTACCATTATTGCCGGTGTAGATGGGCACATCCGTCTCCTATTGTTGCATTGCAGAAAACAGGCGATTCACGATGAAAAGAATATGGAATAACAATTAGAAAGCTCGCCACGATGGGCGCGCGCATTCCAGAAATTGTTGTGGTAGTCCCAATCCCCCGTCCGATCGCAGCGCTCGAAATCTCGAACGAACCTTTGCCCCGTGCGACTCGACATTATTTCATATCGGAACAGGCATAGGTTACTCGCCGGTGACTTCGAGTCCATAGCAAATCATTTTGGCCGGTTCGCGCTGCGCGGCTTCGGCGAAGCGGGGCCCGCCGCCTGCATCGGATCTGCACGGAATCACCCCGGGCGCAGTCGCCTTCCGCCGACCGATCGGCATATCGAGCCGCGAAGAAGCTCCCGTCATTGGGGAGTGTCGCGATGCGGATCAGGTCAAGTTTCGTTGCCAAGGTCATCGCCGCGGCGGCGCTGGTCGGAACCGGCGATTGGCTGTTCTGGCGCGGCGGCGGCGTGGGATCCAATCTCGGATTGTTCGCGCTGGCCTGGGCGGGAGTGACGCTGCTGCTGACTCCGGCGATCAGGCGCGACTGGCGGAGCTGGATCGCCGCCGCGGGTGCGCTGCTGTTCGCGGTGCCGCTCGCCGACAGCCCAGGCCTGCTCGCCTTCATGCTGTTCTGGACAGGGTTGACGGTGGCGGTGCTGCTGCCGCGCGCCGCCGGCTTCGATCACGCCGGGCGTTGGGCGCTTCGCCTTGCGGTCCATGGCGTGGTCAGCGTCGTCGGCCCCTGGCGCGATCTGCTCCGGATGCGGCGCCGGCTAGGCGATCGCATGCGGGTGCAGAGCATCCTGCCGCTGCTGCCGTTGCCGCTCCTCGGCGGCGCGGTGTTCCTCGCGCTGTTCGCCGCAGCCAATCCGATGATCGGCAACGCGCTCTACGATATCGGCCTGCCTCGGCTCGATGGGATTGCGGTTGCGCGGTTCCTGTTCTGGATAGTGTTGCTGACCACGGTCTGGGCGACGCTGCGCCCACGCAAGACGTCGATCCGCGCGGCGCAGCCGTCGGTGGCTCCGGAGAAGATCCTGCCGGGAGTTACGGTCGGGTCGGTGACGCTCGCGCTGCTGACCTTCAACGGGCTGTTCGCATTGCAGAACGGCCTCGATATCGCTTTTCTCTGGAGCGGGGCCCCGCTGCCCGAGGGGATGACGCTCGCCACCTATGCGCATCGCGGCGCCTATCCGCTGATCGCCACTGCGCTGCTTGCGGGGCTGTTCGTATTGGTCGCGCTGCGGCCGGGCTCCGATACTGCGGCGGTGCCTGCGATCCGCCGGCTGGTGGTGCTCTGGATCGCGCAGAACGTCTTCC
This sequence comes from Sphingomonas sp. 7/4-4, assembly GCF_027941955.1. Classification (GTDB taxonomy): domain Bacteria; phylum Pseudomonadota; class Alphaproteobacteria; order Sphingomonadales; family Sphingomonadaceae; genus Sphingomonas. The sequence goes on along the minus strand of NZ_CP115960.1, from coordinate 2,910,497 downwards.
TCGTCGCCTCGAGCATCCTGCGCACGCTCGATTATATCGACGCTTATTCGCTGACCCGGCTGCGCATCGCGGCCTTGGTCTGGATGGCGCTCGTCGCGGTCGGGCTGGTCCTGATCGTCTGGCGGATGCTCAAGGGGCGCAGCGCCGCCTGGCTGATCAATGCCAACGCCGCGGCCGCGCTGATCGTGCTGGCCGGATGCACGATGGTGGATCTGGGATCGATCGCCGCCAGCTGGAACGTCCGCCACGCGCGCGAAGCGGAGGCAGGGGCGCGGCGCTCGACCTTTGCTATCTCGCCCGTCTCGGACCCTCGTCGCTGACCTCCCTGGTCGCGCTCGAGCACGGCCACGAGCTCGAACCCGGTTTTGCCGAGCGGCTCGCCTGGGTGCGCAGCAACGTGCTGGACGAAACCGTCGCGCGCCAGAACAGCGGCGAATGGACCTGGCGCAACGCGCGGCGGCTGGCAGAGGTCGATCGGATGCTGGGCGGGAAGGCCCTGCCTGCACGGCCGCCGGCGGGGCCGGGCTGGCGGGACTGCGACGGCACGATGCGGCAGCCGGTCGAAAGCGAAGCACGCGCGGTGCCATCGGCGCCGGCCACCGGCTCGCCGCTCCCCTCGACCCCGCCAACGCGACCGCCGCGGCATTGACGAACGAGGCTGCCGCGGCATTGACGAACGAGGCTGCGCAATGATCATGTGTCCCATGCCGCGCACCATCCTGATCGCCGACGACGATCCGCACATCCGCCAGCTTCTGGCGTTCGCGTTCGCCAAAGCGGGGCTCGACACGGTCGAGGCCGATGATGGCGAGGCGGCGCTCGCGCTGCTCGAAAGCCGGCGTGTCGACCTGGTCGTCCTCGACATCAACATGCCGCGGCTGGACGGGCTGGAGACGTGCCGCAGGATCCGCGCGGCGGGCGATCTGCCGATCCTGTTCCTGTCGTCGCGCGACGACGAGATCGATCGCGTGCTGGGGATCGAGCTGGGCGCCGACGATTATGTCGTGAAGCCTTTCTCGCCTCGTGAAGTCGTCGCGCGGTCGATGGCGATCCTGCGGCGCGCCAGCGCCAGGCCCCCACGATCGACGAAGGGCGGCGCATCGATCACGGCCAGCTCGCGATCGATATCGAGGGCTGGAGCGCCAGCTGGGCAGGCACCCAGGTTGCGCTGACGGTCACCGAATTCTCGATCCTGCGCACTTTGGCGGTGATGCCGAGCAAGGTGTTCAGCCGCGACGCGATCATCGATCGGCTGCACGGCCCCGGCTTCGCAGTGACCGACCGGACGATCGACAGCCATATCCGCAATCTGCGCGGCAAGTTCGCAGGCGTCGGCGGCACCGATGTGATCGAGACGCGCGCGGGGGTGGGCTACCGGCTCGGGAGCTGCACGGGCGCACGCGTTTGATCGCAGCGCTGAAAGCACGGCTCAAGCGGCACTGGCCGGCACTCCGGCTGCGGACGATCCTGTTCGGCACCTTGCTGTTCACGGCAGCGCTGCCCGGCGTCGGTGCATTGTTCCTGCGCGTGTACGAGAACACCTTGGTCCGCCAGACCGAGGCGGAACTGATCGCGCAGGGTGCTGCGCTGGCCGCCGCGGCGCAGGCGATCTGGCCGCACGCGGCGCCGGACTCGAGCGATCCGCGACCTTTCCGCCCCGAAGCCTCGACGATCGACCTGAGAACCACGCTTGTACTCGGCGAGCGGCCGCCGGCGCAGCCGCGGACCGGCGTGCCAGACGCGGTTGCGCTCGACATGACGCGGCGGCTGGCCCCGATCCTCGCCACTACTGCGCGCACGACGCTGGCATCGCTCCAGCTGATCGATCGCAACGGCATTGTGCTGCTCGGACACGACTCAGGCGGTTCCTATGCCGCAGTGCCCGAAGTGGCGGCTGCGCTCGAGGGGCGGGTCGGCACCGTGCTGCGCCAGAACGGCGCTTATCGCCAGCGCTACGCGTTCGAATGGCTCAGCCGGGCGTCGTCGCTGCGCATCCATCATGTCCGCCCGATCGTCGTCGACGGGCGGGTGGTCGGGGCATTGCTGCTGTCGCGCTCGCCGCGCGCATTGTTCCGCGGGCTCTATGAGGATCGCGGCAAGATCCTGCTCGGCATCGGGTTGATCTTCCTCGTGCTCCTGGTGCTGACCGGATTGCTCTCGCGCGGCATTGCCCGGCCGATCGAGGCGCTCGGCGAAGCATCGCACGGCGTCGCCAACGGCACGGGCAAGGTGCCCGATACGCCGGTGACCGCCGCGATCGAGATCCGCGCCTTGTTCGAGAATTTCCGCACGATGGCGGCCACCATCGACCGACGCTCGCATTATCTGCGCGACTTCGCGGCTTCGGTGAGCCACGAATTCAAGACGCCGCTGGCCGGGATATCGGGCGCGATCGAGCTGTTCGAAGATCATGGCGCCGCGATGACGCCCGCCGAACGCGAGCGTTTTCTCGGCAATATCAAGGCGGATGCGGCGCGCTTGTCCCAGCTCGTCACGCGCCTGCTCGATCTGGCGCGCGCCGACATGGCGCAGCCCGATCCCGATGCGGCGATCGACGCCGTCGCCGTGATCCGCCAGATCGCCGATGCCCATGACGGCCCGGCTTTCCGCGTGACGATCACGTCGGAGGGCGCGCCGCCGGTAGGGGTGCCGGCGTCGACGGTGGAGGCGGTACTCAACACATTGCTCGACAATGCCCGCCAGGCAGGCGCCGATCGCGTGGCGATCGAAGTGCATCGTCGGGTCGGCGTTCTCGAGATCGCAGTGGCCGACAATGGCCGCGGGATAGCGCCGGCCGATGCCGAACGCGTGTTCGAACCCTTCTTCACCACCCGGCGCGCTGCCGGCGGCACCGGACTCGGGCTGGCGATCTCGGTGTCCTTGCTCCGGGCGGGCGGCGGGCGGCTCGCGCTGGATCATCCCGTCGAAAGCGGCTCGCGTTTCCGGATACTCTTGCCGCTCGCCCGCGCCGCGACATAGACGGGCCCGCAATCGACACCAGGTTCGAACGCAGCCATAGTGGTCGCGCGGGAGTTGCTACGGCGTGACGACAAGCCTGGATGAAGCGCCGGACGAAGTGATTGCGGGAGTGCGCCCTCGCCGTGCCCGCTGGCGGCGGCTTTTTTCGCATTGTTCGTGCTGCTGCTGACCGTGCTGCTCGTCGCATGGTTGCAGCGGCGAACCATCGCGCGCGAATTCGTCGATCAGGAACTGAGCCGTCGGGGCGTCCGCGCGCAGTATCAGATCGACCAGCTCTCTCCTGGCGCCAGAGGCTCACCAACGTCGTGATCGGCGATCCGCGCAATCCCGATCTGGTGGCCGACTGGATCGAGCTGGGCACTACGCTGTCGCCATGGGGCGCCAGGGTGCTGGCCCTGCGCGCCGGCCGGGTCCGCATCAAGGCGCGGCTGGTGCAGGGACATTTGTCGTTGGGGGAGATCGACCGGCTGATGCCGCCCCTTCCGGAAAGCCTTTCACGCTGCCGCATGTCGAACTCGATGTCGCCGATCTGGCGATGCGGCTCGACAGCGGCCACGGCTTCGTCGATCTCGGTTTCGCGGGCAAGGGGATGCTCGACAATGGCTTCGCGGGCACTGCGCGCGTTGCCGCGTCCAGGCTCGATCTCGCCGGCTGCGCGATGCTTGGCCTGTCGGGCACGGTAAAGCTGCACATCCGCCGGGCCCGGCCCGATCTGGCTGGCCCGCTGGCCGCAGCGCGCCTCGACTGCGGCACGATCCGCGCCGATCGGCCGCAGGTCGCGCTCAAGGCGATATTGAGCGAGGGGCTGGACAGCTGGAACGGCACGGCGCGGGTGAACCTCGCCGCGCTTTCGATGCCACAGCGGCGGGTTTCCGATGTGACGGGGGACGTCTCCTTCGCCGGTGGCGTTTCGGGAACGCACGGCAAGATCGCTCTCGGCACGGGGCGCTTCGCCATGCCCGAGGCTGCGGGAGGGCAATTGCAGCTCCGCGGCGACTATGCCCAGCGTAGCGGCGGCTTCGAATATCGCGGGAGAGTCGCCGCCGGCTCGGCGGGTCTCTCGCAGGCGTTGCTCGACAAGGTCCGGGGTACCGCCGCGGCGGCGCACGGCACGCCGCTCGGACCCGTCGTCGCGCAGATCGCCGGAGCCGCCGCCACGGCGGCCGCTGCCTTCGATGCGAGTGCCGATCTCGTCCTCGCCGTCTCGCCGACCGGAATGCACTACCGCCTGCCCCGCCTCGAAGTCGCCGCGGCAAATGGTGCCCGATTCTCCTTCGACCGCGGGAGCGGCGTGCGCGGCGACGGCAGCGGCACGGCGCCGCGGATCGACGGCTCGCTCGCGCTGCGCGGTGGCGGAATGCCCGAGGCGCTGGTCCGCCTGTCCCAGAAACCAGGCGACGCGCGGCTCTACGGCGTCGGTTTCGTCCAGCCTTATGCCGCAGGAGGTTCGAGCCTCGCACTGTCGAACGTGGTTTTCGTGCTCGGTGAAAGCAGCGGCACGATGCGGACATTCGCCACCCTCTCGGGCCCATTCGCGGGCGGCCGGATCGATCGCCTCGCGCTCCCGCTCGATGCACGCTGGCGCGGCGGGAGCATCACCCTGAATCCCGGCTGCGTTCCGGTCCGTTTCGAGCGGATCGCCGCGGCGGGGGCAGTGCTGGCGCCGGGCGGTGTAACGGCCTGTCCGCTGGGAAGTGCGATGCTGCACACCGGGCCAGATGGTGTCGGCGGCGGCATTCGCCTCGTGCGCCCCGATCTCTCCGGCCAGGTCGGATCCAGCCCGCTGACCTTGCGTGCCGCGGAGGCGCGGCTCGATCTGGGCACGCGCCGGTTCGGCGTGACCGAGGCGGCGGTGCGCCTTGGCACGGAGAGCGTCACGCGCCTCGATATCGGCACGCTCTCCGGGCGCTTCGGCCAGGTCATCGGCGGTGACTTTGCCGATCTCGGCGGGCAGATCGGCACCGTGCCGCTGGTAATCTCCGGCGGCGCAGGCACGTGGAAAGCCGATGACGCCGGCCTGTCGCTCGCGGGCAAGCTGCAAGTCGCCGACACCGCAGCGCCGGTGCGCTTCCATCCGCTCGCCAGCGACGACGCGATGCTGCGGCTGGTGGGCAACGACATCGTCGCGACAGCGGGACTGAAGACGCCGGCGGCGGGCGTGCCGGTGGGGCGCGTCGAAATCCGGCACGATCTCTCCACCGGCAAGGGCGTCGCGACGATCGCAGTGCCGGGCCTGCGCTTCGCCGAAGGCGGGTTGCAGCCGAGCGACCTCACGCCGCTCACTTTCGGCGTCATCGCCGATGTCGGCGGATCGGTGGAAGGCGAGGGCCGGATCCAATGGTCGCCCGAAGCCGTGACCAGCACCGGCCGCTTCGGCACCCGCGCCACCGATCTCGCCGCGGCGTTCGGATCGGTGCGCGGCCTCGCCACCGAAGTGCGGTTCAGCGACTTGCTCAACATGCGCACCGAACCCGGCCAGGTCGCGACGATCGCGGAGGTAAACCCGGGGGCCCCGGTCACCAGCGGCACGATCCGCTTCCGCCTGCTCGACAGCCAGCGCGTCGAAGTGGAAGGCGGGCGCTGGCCCTTTGCCGGCGGCGAGCTCGTGCTCGAACCGACGATCCTCGATTTCAGCCAGAGCCGCGAGCGGCGCATGACCTTCCGCGTGATCGGCGCAGACGCGGCGCTGTTCCTGAAGGAGATGGCGTTCGAGAATCTCGACGCCACCGGCACGTTCGACGGAACGCTGCCGATGGTCTTCGACGAGAAAGGCGGCCGGATCGAAGGCGGATCGCTGCGCGCCCGCGCCGGCGGCTCGATCGCCTATGTCGGCGAGATCTCGCAACGCGACGTGGGTTTCTGGGGCAATATGGCGTTCCAGGCGCTCAAGGCGCTCGACTATCGCAGCCTGACGATCGACATGAACGGTCCGCTCGCCGGCGACATGGTCACCGAAATCCGCTTCGCCGGGGTGAGCCAGGGCAAGGGGACGAAGTCCATTTCCTGCTGCGGCGGCTGGCCAAGTTGCCCTTCGTGTTCAACGTCCGGGTCAGCGCCCCCTTCAAGCAACTGCTCGATTCGGTGCAATCCTGGTACGATCCGAACCGGCTGATCGAGCGCAATCTGCCCTCGTTGCTCGAAGAACAGGAACGATCTGGCGGCGAAAGCGGCGCGAAGCCGGTTCAGCCGCGCGAAAGCGACAAGCTGCGATGAAGGGAGCCGTGATGCGGTTGAATCGAACACAAGGCCTTTTGGCGGCGGCACTGCCGGTGATGATGGCCGGCGGCTGCGTCAACGTGACGGCGCCCGACAAGCCGATCGTCATCAACCTCAACATATCGATCACCCAGGAAGTGGTGTATCGCCTCGACAACAAGGCGAAGACACTGATCCAGGAAAATCCGGGGATATTCTGATGCGCCACATGCTCTTCACCGCCGCGCTCGCGGCAGCCGTTTTGGCCACGCCCGCGCTCGCGCAACGCGATCCGGCTTATGCGGCGGCGCGCGCCGCGGGCCAGGTCGGCGAGCAGCCCGACGGTTATCTCGGGATCGTCGGCACGGCGACTCCGGAGCTCCGCGCGCTGGTCAACAACCTCAATATCCAGCGCAAGAAGCAATATACCGATCAGGCGGCCGCCGGCTCGACGGTGCAGCAGATGGCATTCGTCACCGGCTGCAACCTGATCCTGCGCACTGCGCCGGGCGAGAAATACCAGGCACCCGACGGCCGTTGGCTCACGCGCGGTGCCGGGGCACCCGTGCGGGATCCCCGCTGCCTGTGATTTGAATCGTCATCCCGGCGAAAGCCGGGATCCAGAGCCCACGAATGCTGTCCGATTTGACTCCGGATCCCGGCTTCCGCCGGGATGACGGCGGGGGCGGTTAGTGCGCCGCCCCCATCTCGACCGTCCGTGAAGGCCGCGGCGTGAGCCAGATGATCATCGCCGCGAAGGCGAACACCACTGCCGAGATCAGGAAGATGTGCGTGGTCGCCACTGCCAGGGCTTCCTTGTCGACGAGCTGCGCGATCACCGCCCGGATCTGATCCACCGAAAAGCCCTGCGCCGCGAGTGCGTCGCTGGTGCCCTGGGTGTTCAGGCTGGAGACGATCTCGCTGCGGGCAACCCGGCTGCTGTCGTCCCACATCGTCGCCGAGACCGACGTGCCGATCGCGCCCGCCATGGTGCGCAGGAAGCTCATCACGCCCGCCGCCGAGGCGGTCTCCTCCGGTTCCACCGCGGCGAGCGCGAGGGTCGTCAGCGGGATGAAGAAGAACGGCATGCCGAAGCCCTGGAGCAATTGCGGGAAGGCGAGCGTCCAGAAATCCGCCCCGCTGTTCCAGTGGACGCGCAGCAGCGAGGTCATGCCGAGCCAGAGGATGCCGAAGCACACCAGCGCGCGGGGATCGACCTTCGTCGATAGCTTGGCGACGATCGGCGACATGATCACCGCCGCCACGCCGGTGAACGCGGTGGCATAGCCCGCATAAGTGGCGGTGTAGCCCATGCTGGTCTGCAGCCATTGCGGGATGATCACCGCCGATGCGAAGAACGTCGCGAAGGCGAAGGACAAAGACGCCACCGCCACCGTGAATCCCCGATGCCGGAACACCCGCAGGTCGACGATCGGCTGGCCCTCGGTAAGCTCCCAGGCGAGGAATACGACCAGTCCCACGGCGGCGATCACGGCCAGCGCGACGATCGTCGGATCGCTGAACCAGTCATGCTCGCGGCCGAGATCGAGCATGATTTGCAGCGCGCCGATCCACAGCAGCATCAGTGCGAGGCCGACGCCGTCGCTTCGCATCTTCTCGGTCTTGGTCTCCGACGAGCGCAGCAGCCGCATCGCGCCGAACGCGCAGAGTGCCGCCACGGGCAAGTTGATGAAGAAGATCCAGTGCCAGGACCAGGAATCAGAGATGGTGCCGCCAAGGATCGGGCCGAGGATCGGCGCGGTAACCGTAGTCATCGCCCACACGCCCATCGCCTGGGCGCGCTGCTCGGGCTTGAAGATGCGCATCAGCAGCGTCTGGCTGAGCGGCATCAGCGGGCCGCCGCACAGCCCCTGCCCGATCCGGCAGGCGACGAGCATGCCGAGCGACGTCGACATGCCGCACAGCAAGGAGAAGATGCCGAACCCGATCATCCCGAAAGCGAAGGTGCGGACCGTGCCGAACCGGGTGGCAAGCCAGCCTGTCAGCGGCACGCACACGGCCTCGGCGACCGCATAGGAGGTGATGATCCACGTCCCCTGGCTGCTCGAAATGCCGAGGCTGCCGGCGATGTGCGGCACCGAGACGTTGGCGATCGTGGTGTCGAGCACCACCATGAAGTTGGTGAGCGCGAGCACTGCGCCCGCGAGGATGAGGCGGAACCCGGTGAGCGGCGCCGCTGCCTCGGCCTTGGCGTTCATTTCGAACCGTCCTTACTTGGCGGAGACGTCGATCTCGGCGTCCATGGAGAGGCCGACCCGCAGCGGGTGCGCCTGCAATTCCTTCGGATCGAGCGCGACGCGGACGGGCAGGCGCTGGACCACCTTGATCCAGTTGCCCGTCGCGTTCTGCGCCGGGATCAGCGCGAACGACGATCCCGTGCCGCCTGAAAGCCCGACGACCTTGCCGTGATATTCGACATCGCCGCCATAGAGGTCGGAAGTGAGCGTCACCGCCTGGCCGACCTTGACTTGGGTAAGCTGGCCTTCCTTGAAATTGGCGTCGACATAGAGCTGGGCGACCGGGACGATCAGCATCAGCGCAGTGCCGGGAGCGACGCGCTGGCCGATCTGGACGTTGCGCCGGGTGATCACGCCGTCGATCGGCGCGCGGATCACGGTGCGCTCCAGATCGAGCTTCGCCTGTGCCACCTTAGCCTGTGCGGCGAGCACTTCGGGCGCGTTGTTGGCCGTGGTGCCGCTGATCAGCGCGTTGTTGGCGGCCAGTTCGCCGCTCGCCGCGCCTTTGGTCGAGCTGGCCTGTGCGATGCCCGCGCGGGCCAGTTCGAGCGCTGCCCTTGCCGAAGCGAAGGCATTGGTCGCGGACGAGAGTTCCTCGCCCGACACCGCGCCATTGGGGGCGAGGCGCTGGCGCCGGGCGAGGTCGACGCGTGCCCGCTCGTAATCCGCCTGTGCGGAGACGAGTTGGGCGCGGGCACGCGCGATATCGGCATTGCGGGCGTCGACCTGCGCGGCGAGCGCCGTGCTGGTCGCCGAAGTCTGGCCATATTGGCGGCGGGTCCGCGCGAGTTCGGCCTCGGCCTGCGCGAGGGCGATCTGCGCATCGCTGTCGTCGAGCTGGACCAGCACGTCGCCCCTGCGCACCGCCTGGGTGTCCGAAACGCGGACATTCAGTACCTGCGCGGCGACCATCGGAGTCACGCTCGCGGTATCGGCGCCGACATAGGCATTGTCGGTGCTCACATGGTGGCTGCCGACCAGAACATACCAGCCGCCATAGCCGGCGCCGGCGAGCAGGACCGCGGCGGCGATGCCGCCGAGCAGCTTCTTGCGGAGCGTGTTGGGCTTCGGCGCTTCCTCGTCGGTGCGCAACTGGAGGCCTGCGGGATCTGCGTCAGCCATTGGTCGAATCCTTGCGTGCGGGGCTAGCCGCGATGTTGTTGGAAAAGCCTCCGCCGAGCGCGCGGACCAATTGGACGTCGAGCGTGAACGCCCGCGCCTCGAGGTCGACGACGATCTGGCGGTTCTGCAGCACCCTCTCTTCGGCAGTCAGAACATCGAGGAAGGTCGACAGGCCGCCTTCATAACGTTGCCTGGCGATCGAATAGGCGGCTTCCGAATCGGCCAGCGCCTGCCGGCTTTCGGACAGTCGCGTGCCCAGCGCGCGCTGGCTGGTCACGGCATCGGCGACTTCGTGGAACGCCGTGGCGACAATGCCGTCGTAATTGGCGACCGCTTCGTCATAGCTGGCGCGCGCGCCCTTATACTGGCCGGCCAATTGCCCGCCGCGGAAGATCGGCAGGCTGATCGCCGGGCCCGCCTGGCCGAAGGTCGATCCGCTGTCGAACAGGTTGGAAAGGCCGAGCGACTGGAATCCGATCAGCGCACTGAGATTGACCGACGGGTAGAAATCGGCCCGCGCCACCTTGATCCGGCTGGCCGCCGCCTCGACCCGGGCGCGCGCGGCGGCGACGTCGGGGCGGCGGCCGATCAGGTCGGTGGTCACGCCGGCGGGCAGCGAACGCGCTTCGGCGGGCGCGGCGGGCAGGGCGATGGTCAGGCCGCGATCGGGACCCTTGCCGAGCAGGGCGGCGATGCGGTTGCGGGTGAGGCCGATCGCCTCGTCGGTCGCGGCAAGGTCGGCGCGCGCGGCGGGGACGGCCGAATCGGCCTGTTTGAGCTCGGCGCGGGTATCGAGGCCGGCGGCGACGCGGTCCGAGACCAGCTTCTGCGTCTGGGTGCGCATGCTCAGCGCATTCTCCTGCACCCGGCGCTCGGCGGCGAGGCGTGCGAGATCGGCATAGGCGCCGGCGATATTGGTCGAGAGGACGAGCCGCGATTGCTCGAGCTCGATCCGTGCCGCTTCGGCGTCCGATGTCGCGGCGGCGAGCGCGGCGCGGTTCTTGCCCCACAGATCCAGGTCGAAGCTCAGGCTGGCAGCGACGCGCCCGCTGTCGTTCCAGCCCTGCGGCACGAACGCGGCGGGGATGCCGTTGTTGTAGCTCTGCTTGGCCTCGGTCGCGCTCGCATCGAGTCCGATCGAGGGCAGCCGGGCGGCACCGGCCTGTTGGGCGAAAGCCTGGGCCGAGCGCAGCCGCGCGGCGGCGGCGGCGAGATCGGGCGCGTCCGTCAGGCCCTCTTCGATCAATGCGGTCAGCTGCGCGTCGCCATAATCGGTCCACCAAGTGGTGGCCGGCCAGGCCGAGGCCGTGACGGCAGGGGCGAGCGTCTGGCTTGCGGCATAGCTGTCGCCGGTGCGGACTTCGGGCCGCGCGCCGAGCTGCGGCACCGGCGCGCAGGCGGAAAACAGGAGAGGAAGGGCCAGCGTCGAGAGAAGGGCAGGCCGGAAACGGGAAGCGATCATGAATTTATATACCGTACTGGAGGGTACGGCTGCGCAAATGGTCTCGGCCTCGCGCCTTGTCAATAGAAAATCGTACCCTATAGTACGGTTATGGAAACTCTAACGGATAAGGCGCCCGGCAAGCGCGAGGCGCGCAAGGAAGAGCGGCGGCTGGCGATCCTGGAGGTTGCCAAGCGCAGTTTCCTCGAGAGCGGCTATTCGGGAACGTCGATGTCGGCGATCTCGGCCGAGCTCGGCGGCTCGAAGGGCACGCTATGGAGCTATTTTCCCTCGAAGGAAGAATTGTTCGCCGCGGTGCTCGATCACGCGACGGTGGCCTATCGTCAGCAGCTGAGCAGCGTGCTCCAGCCTTCGGCCGATCTTTATGCGACGATCGTCACCTTCTGCCACAGCTTCATCGGCAAGATCACGATGGAGGACGGCATCCGGCTGCACCGGCTGATCGCGGCCGAAGCGGGCCGCTTCCCCGAGGTCGGCGAGATCTTCTTCCGCCGCGCGCCGCAGCCGACCCAGCGGATGCTCGCCGATTTCTTCCTGCACGAGATGGCGGCGGGGCACATGCGCGAAGACGATCCGCTCGCCGCCGCCAGCGTGCTCGCCAGCCTCTGCATCGGCGGACTCCACCAGCGTGTGCTGTGGGGAATCGTCGAGCCGACTCCGGCCGATGTCGAGAAGGAAGCGCGCTACGCCGCCGACATCTTCGCCCGCGCTTTCGACATCGCGCGGAGCTAGCCGCGCCGCCGCCGTTGCGGAGTGCCGAAATTGAGCCGTCGCGTGACGTTATAGTCGAGCACGGTCATCACGAAATAAGCGGCGAATTGCTTGACCCGCGTCCATGCCCCCGTGCGCGCCTTGTGGATTTCGGCGGTTATCAGCTCGGACTGGGCGATCTCGCCCTCCACGAAGCGCCGGACATGCGCCGCGAACTTCCTGTCCTCGATCCTGAGCATCAGTTCGAGGTTCAGGAACATGCTGCGGATATCGAAATTGGCCGAGCCGATGTAGACGACGTCGTCGATGACGAACAGCTTGGTGTGCAGCTTGCACGGCTGGTATTCGTAGATCTGCACGCCCTTGCGCAGCAGGCCGGCATAAGTGAAGTGCGCGGCCCAGAGCGAAGCGGTGTGATCGACTTTGGACGGCAGCACCAGCCGCACCCGCCCGCGCTTCCCCGCTTTGTCGAGCCGGCGGAGCATCGCCGGATTGGGCGTGAAATAGGAAGTGATCAGGTCGATCGCCCGCGCCCGCTGCATGTCGCGCTTGACCACTCGCGCCCAGGGCGAGAGCCGCCGCATCGGGCCGCCCAGCAGCCAGCGGGCCGCGCCTTCGGGCTCGCTCCACGAATTGAGCATGCGCGCAAGCGAGCGCATCGATGCGCGGGGCCGCTTCGCCCAGCGCGAGAGCGCATCGAAATAGCCGACCAGCCGGGCGGCCGCCGGTCCTTCGACGATCAGCCCCAGGTCGCGCCAGGCGTTCTGCTCGGGGGTGCCGAAATAGCTGTCCTCGATGTTGAATCCGCCAATGATCACGCGTGATTCGTCGGCCAAGGCAAGCTTCTGGTGGTTGCGCAGCAGATAGCGTCGCCCCCAGCGCGGCACGAAGCGGCACACGTCTACCCCCGCCGCGTGCAACGGATCGAAGAAGTGGCGAGCGGCGGCATGCTCGCTGCCCAGCCCGTCGACGATGAGGTGCACCTTCACACCGCGCTTCGCGGCCGCGATCAGTGCGTCGCGGATCGCGGCACCAGCGGCGTCGTCGACGTAGATATAGTACAGAACCCGCAGCGTCCGTTCCGACGAGCGGATCAGCGCAAGCAGCGCTTCCATCCGTTCGGGCCCCTTGGGCAGCATCGTCAGCCGGTTACCGTCCACCGTGAAGGGCTGCGACCAGGGATCCATGGCGGCCTCATGGGCCGCGCCGACCGTGGCGGCAAGTGTGGCGGTCTCCGGCAATCGCATGCCTAGATCCTTACTCTGTCCCGACAGTCCTGCTGGGCTCTGGATCCCGGCCTTCGCCGGGATGACGGGATGGACTACTCCGCCGCCTCGCTTCGCACCGTCTGCGGCGAGACGCTGACTTCGCCCGAATCCTCGAAGCGGTAGCCGAGCGAGGCATGCCCGCGCACCGGTCCGGCGACATCGGCGACCAGATACAAGGGCCGCCGCTTGGATTCGACATAGAGCCGTCCGAGATATTCGCCGATCATCCCCAGCACGAACATCTGCACCGCGCCGAGCACCACCACGACCAGCATCAGCGAGGTCCAGCCCGGGATCGCCCGGCCGAACAGCCATCCGACCAGGATGTAAAGCACGAGCAGTGCCGAGGCGCCGGTCAGCAGCAGCCCGACATGGCTGGCGAAGCGCAAAGGTGCGGTCGAGAAGCCGGTGATCGCGTCGAGCGCAAACCGGATCATCTTGCCCAGCGGATATTTGCTCTCGCCGGCATGCCGCTCATGGCGGTCATAGGGAAAGGGCACTTGCTTGAACCCGATCCACGCCACCATCCCGCGGATGAACCGCGCCTGCTCGGGCAGCGACAGGAAGGCGTCGAGCGCGCGCCGGGTCATCAGCCGGAAATCGCCGGTGTCGAGCGGGATCGGCGTGTCGGTGATCCGGTCGAGCATGCGATAGAAAAAGGCGGCGGTGATCTTCTTGAAGATCGTCTCGCCGTCGCGCTTGCGGCGAACGGCATAGACGACATCGGCGCCCTGGCTCTTCATCGCCGCGCGCATGTCGGTCAGCAATTCGGGCGGGTCCTGCAGATCGGCGTCGATGATCAATATTTCCTCGCCCGCGCACAGATCGAGCCCGGCGGTGAGCGCAAGCTGGTGCCCGTGGTTGCGCGAAAGGTTGATCGCGACGAGGCGCGGATCGCTTTCGGAAAGCCGCTGCATCACCTTCCAGCTCGCATCGCGCGAGCCGTCGTTGATCAGCACGATCTCGTAATCCTGGCCCACGCTCGCCTGCGCCGCGGCCGAGATGCGCGCGTGGAGCATCTCGAGGCACGCCTCTTCATTGTAGCAGGGGACGACGATGGAAAGCTTGGGCCTCTTCATGACCGGCCGCTGTAACGCCGCATGGGGTCTGCGTCACATGAAAATCCAAACGGGGTGGTCAAATCCGCTCGGCCGAATTCACTACGTCTGCCGCGCGCAGTGCCGCGAGCAGCTTCATCAGATGCGCCGCGTTGCGGACCTCGAGATCGATCGTGTTGGTGTGGAAAGTGGTGTCGCGATTGTCCATCCTGAGCCCGAGGATGTTGGCCTTTTGCTGGCCGATCAGCGTCGCCACCGCGCCCAGTGCGCCGGGCTCGTTCTTCAGCGTCACTGCGATGCGCGCGGTCCCGCCCTCGGCCTTGTCGCCCCAGGTCAGGTCGACCCAATCCTCCTCGTCGGTGTCGGCGAGGCTCGCGCAATCGATGCGGTGCACTTCGATCGGCTCGCCGGCGCGGCGCACGCCGACGATCCGGTCGCCGGGGACCGGGCGGCAGTCCTCGGAGAAATGGAAGGCGACGCCGGGGGTCAGTCCCTTGATCTCGATCGCCTGTGCCTGGGTCGGCAATTCATGCTCGGCGCCCTCGGTCGATCCGGGCATCACGGCTTCGAGAACCTGGCTGTCGGTCAGCTTGCGCCGCGCGATGGCCTCCATCAGCGTTTCTTCGTCGGCCAGTTTCAAGCGCTTGAGCGCGTCGGTCAGCGCGCTCTCGCCGGGCGGCGTCGGCAGCCGCCGGACGATGTCGTCATAGAGCTTGCGCCCCAGCGCCACGGTCTCGTCGCGCTCCTTGTGGCGGATGTGGCGGCGGATCGCCGCGCGCGCCTTGCCGGTGATCGCGAAGTTGAGCCAGTTTGCCTGCGGTTCCTGCGCCTTGGAGCGCAGGATCGCGACCTGGTCGCCCTGCTGGATCTCGGTGCGCAGCGGCACGACCTTGCCGTTGACCTTGGCACCCACGGCCTGGTCGCCGAGATCGGTGTGTACGGCATAAGCGAAGTCGATCGGCGTGGCGCCCTTGGGCAGCTGGATCAGCTCGCCCTTCGGCGTGAAGGCGAAGATCCGGTCCTGGTACATCGCCATCCGGGTATGCTCGAGCAGCTCCTCGGGGCTTTCGGCATGTTCGAGGATCTCGATCAGGTCCCGGATCCAGCTCACCTGCGTGTCCGGCCGCACCGAATCCTGCTTGTACGCCCAATGCGCGGCGAGCCCGAACTCGGCCTGGGCGTGCATGTCGCGGGTGCGGATCTGGATCTCCACGCGCGTGTCGCCGGCGTGCATGATCGTCGTGTGGAGCGATCGATAGCCGTTGCGCTTGGGCGTCGAGATGTAATCCTTGAACCGCCCCGGCACCATCGGCCAGCGGCGGTGGATCACGCCGAGCGCGCGATAGCATTCCTCTTCGGTCTCGACGATCGCGCGGAACGCCATGATATCGCTGAGCCGCTCGAGCGAGACGTGGCGCTCGGACATCTTCTTCCAGATCGAATAAGGATGCTTCTCGCGCCCCGATATCTCGGCATCGACGCCGCCGCGCGCGAGCAGCAGCTTGAGCCCCGACGCGATCTTGGCGATCCGGTCCTCGCCTTCGACCGACAGGCTGTCGAGCCTCTTGCTGATGCTCTCATAAGCCTCGGGCTCGAGTTCCTTGAAGGCGAGCGTCTGCATCTCCTTCATGAACTCGTACATGCCGATCCGCTCGGCGAGCGGGGCATAGATATCCATCGTCTCGCGGGCGATGCGCTTGCGCTTGTCCGGATTCTTGATGTGATGGAGCGTGCGCATGTTGTGCAGCCGGTCGGCCAATTTGACCAGCAGCACGCGGATGTCGTCGGACATCGCCAGCAGGAATTTGCGGAGGTTCTCGGCGGCGCGCTCGCTCTCGGTCTGCGCCTCGATCTTGGAGAGCTTGGTCACCCCGTCGACCATCCGCGCGACATTGTCGCCGAACAGCCGGTGGATCTCCTCGGGGGTGGCGACCGTATCCTCGATCGTGTCGTGGAGGATCGCCGTGGCGATCGTCTCCGCATCGAGATGCAGGTCGGTCAGGATGCCCGCGACTTCGATCGGATGGCTGAAATAGGGGTCGCCGCTGGCGCGCTTCTGGCTGCCATGCGCGTTGACCGAAAACACATAGGCGCGGTTGAGCAGCGCCTCGTCGGCCTGTGGGTCGTAGGAGAGGACCCGGTCTACAAGTTCATATTGACGCAGCACGGGGCCTAGATGGCGTCCCGTGCTGCGGCATTGCAACGAAATAGTTGTTTTAGCGTGCCTTCATTGTTCGGCGCCGGCCCGCTCCCACCCGGCCACCCAACGGCAGTATATTCTGGGTGGCCGGATGGGGAGCGGGCTGGCACCGCTCAGATCAACGTGCCTTCGTGTTGCACTTGGCAAGCGCGTCGGCGTCGAAGTCGGCGCCGTTCACGCGGAAGGCCGAGAGCTGGCCCACTTCGCGGGCGACGAGTTCGCAGACGATGTTGTCGCGGGCATTGGCCTTGGACGCCACGCACACGCCTTCGCCGCACTTCCAGATCGTCGAACGCGTGACGAGGCTGGTCTTCTCGGGCGAAGTCACCGGGGTGGCGGCGTAATAGCCGCGGGCGGTCTGGGCGAAGCTGGCCGCAGGGGTGAGCGCCAGCGTGGCCGCGGCAGCTGCCGCGACGGCAAGATAACGGTTCATGTTTTCCTCCTGGGGAACCTCTGTTCGCAACATCAGTTGCGAATCAATACCTAATTGACATAGAAGTAAGTTGCAAGCAGAAACTCTTGCTGCGTTGCAATACGTTATGCCGTTTCCCTGGATCGGCGATTTGGAGTAAGGTGTTCAGTCATGGGTGGTGCGGTCCGGAGAGTCGCTGCGCGAGCTGGCGAAAGAGTGCAGCCTTCCGGCGGCGCTGGAAGCGATGGGCGAGCGCTGGTCGTTCCTGATCCTGCGCGGCTCGTTCAACGGACTCTATCATTTCGAGGAGTTCCAGTCCGAACTCGGCATCGCGCGCAACATCCTCGCCAATCGCCTTGCGCGGCTGGTCGACAAGGACATCCTCGAGCGGCGGCCGTGCCCCGAGGATCGCCGGAAGATCGAATATCGCCTCACCGACAAGGGCTATGCGCTGCTCCCGACGATGATCGCACTCCGCCAATGGGGCGAGCGCTGGGAGACCTGCGTTCCCGCTTTCCCGGTGCTGGTCGACACGCGCGACCGCAAGCCGATCGCGCAGGTCACTGTCCAGTCGCACGACGGTCGCGTGCTCCAGAAAGGCGATCTCGTCTGGGCGCTGCCCGAAGATGTCGCCGAGGACGAGGACGAGCCCGAGGCGCGCGCTGCCGAATAGCTTCGGCTATGTGAGGTCCAGGAAGCGTGGCCTTCGCGCCACAGTTTTCCCCCAGCGGCGGTTTTTCTCCGTTGCGATGCAACAAACGCAGCGCTCGTCGATTCTGCCCGCACCGATGCCGCATATGCCCAGCGTATCCGGGTTGCGGCATCGGGAGTTTCCTCCGCATTCTGCGCTGCGCTGCAAACAAAGCCCCGCGCCGTTTACCTTTCGTTAACCCCCGACGTTCATTTTTCGATAACAGTTTTCGACAATCCGGACGTTGATCGGAGGGTGGCCAATGTACCGGCGCATCGTCACTATTGTTTTGTGTTCCCTGCTCGCGGCCTGCGCGGCGCAGGAGAAGCCGCCGCGCGTCGTGCTGGTGACCCCCGTGCCGATCGAGGAGGTTCCCGAGTGGCGCAAGTCGATCACCCCGGAGGATGACGCCCGGCTCGATCGGCTGGGAGAGGATTGGGGCAAGCTCCACGCCAGGCTGCCCGCCCGAGTGCGCACCGCCCAGGGCAAGCTGGTCGATCCCGGTGCCGGCCTCGACCTGCCGTCGCTCACGCCCGGTTCCTATCGCTGCCGCATCGTCCGGCTGCGCACTACGCCGCGCGGTGCGGCGAGCGCCCGCAGTTCGACGAACGATTATTGCTTCGTCTCGGCCACCGACGAAGGCGTCGCTTTCGTCAAGCAGACCGGCAGCGATCCCGCGGCGGGCTATTTCTACCCCGATGGCAAGCGCTACGTCTTTCTCGGCGCGCGCCAGCGCCGCGCCGGTGAGAATTCGCTCGGCTATGGCAACGAGCCCGCGCGCGACATGGTCGGCGTGGTCGAGCGCGTCGGCGGCTTCCGCTGGCGCCTCGCGGTGGCGGGTGCCGACGCGCGCCAGCTCGACATCTACGAGCTCACTCCCGTCCCCGCCGACCAGCAGCCGCGCGGCTGATCCTCAGCCCGGACGCCGCTCCTCGGGCTTGCGATAGCCGTCATGGCACGCGCCGCAGGTCTTGCCGACGGCACCCAGCTGCGCCGCGAAGCCGGCATTGTCGCCCGCTTTGGCCAACTCGGCGAGTTTGTCGGCGGCCGCGGCATAGTCCGCAGCACGCGCCTCGAATGTCGCCCGGTCGCTCCATATGGCGGGCAGCGCGGCCGAATTGGCGGCCGTGCTGCCGGCGGGGAACATGCCGGGAAGCGCCTTGGCCCAGCTGGCGAGCGCGCGCGCCGCGAACGCCTGCGTCTTCACGTCGCCGCCGCTCTTCGCGACCGCGCCCATGCTGCCCATCAATGCCCCGGACATCCGGAATGCCGCCTGACGCCCGGCAATGACGTCCGACTGCGAGTCGGGCGCCGCCGCACGGCCGCCTGCCGATGCCGCGACCGATCCCGCCAGCATCAGGGCCGCTGCCGCCAGCCCCATTGTCGTACGCCGCATATCCATTCTCCCGCTGATCCGGGGCGAGGCTATCGCGGCATCGGCGCCACGGCAATCATCGGCGCAGACTTCTCCGTTTCGGAGGCACTTCGCTCCGAAGCGGACCCGAACCGTGCCACCATGCGCGCGTGGCAGAAGGCAGAACTCCTCGGGTAGAATATGCGTGCGAACGCTGCGGCAGCGTGGCGGTGACGCGCGACGCGTGGGCGGAATGGAATCTGGAAAGCCAGGCCTGGATGCTCAGCGAAATATTCGACTTCGCCTTCTGCCACACCTGCCACCGCGAGAGCCGGCTGATCGAACGGGCGCGGCGGTAGCCGGACGATATCAAATCCTCCCCTCCGGGGGAGGATTGAGGGCGCGCTACTCCCCCACCCCTAGCTGCCACGGCGCGAACGCCAACTCGTCGGCGGCTTCCTTCAGGCTTTCCCGGCGGCGCGGAAAAAGCCGCCGATATCAGCCACAGCATCATGAAGACCCCACTGAACAGCAGGATCTTGAACGGGCCGCCCGGCATGTTCGCGGTCGACGGAGCGGTTGCGATGGCCAGCCCGAGCAATGCCTGCATGATCGCGACGCCAACCATGGTCCGCGCCATGCCTACGGGCTGAAACCAGGCGGCGAACCCGCCTGTGCCCGCGGCCAGGACCAGCAGGAAAAAGCCGATGCCATGGCCATCGTCGCGAACCACGGTGGTCCACACCGTCAGAAACGATGTCACGACCGCGATTGCGACTCCCGCACCATAGTTCCTGCTACCGCTCGCTTGCTCCTTCGATCCGGTCATTGGGCGCCTCCTGCGGAATTGAAGGCATATCGTGGCATGGGCGGCAACGCGCGGCATGAGCGGAAGGTGAGGAAAGACTGAGGAATGCCCCTCGGTATCGAGTCCGCAAGAGGTTCCTCAGCCCCAGGCCCGCTATTCCTCCACTCCCAGCTGCCAGAGCACGAACGCCATCTCGTCGGCGGCTTCCTTCAAACTCTCCCAGCGGCCCGATTTGCCGCCGTGCCCCGCACCCATGTTGGTCTTGAGCACCAGCACATTGTCGTCGGTCCTGGTCGCGCGCAGCTTCGCCGCCCATTTGGCCGGTTCCCAATAGGTAACGCGCGGATCGTTGAGCCCGCCCGAGATGAACATCGGCGGATAGGCGTGCGGCTTCACATTGTCGTAGGGCGAGTAGGAACGGATCAGCTCGAATGCCTTGGGATCCTCCACCGGATTGCCCCATTCGGGCCATTCGCCCGGGGTTAGCGGCAGGCTCTCGTCGAGCATCGTGTTGAGCACGTCGACGAACGGCACGTCGGCGACCACTGCGCCCCACAGGTCCGGGTCCGAATTGACCACCGCGCCCATCAGCTCGCCGCCGGCGCTGCGCCCGGCGATCGCGATCCCGCCCTTGTGGGTATAGCCGTACTCGATCAGCCCCTTCGCCACGTCGACGAAATCGTTGAAAGTGTTCTCGCGCTTGTCGAGCTTGCCGTCGAGATACCATTGCTGGCCGAGATCGTCGCCGCCGCGGATATGCGCGACCGCGAACGCCATGCCGCGGTCGAGGAACGACATCCGGCTGGTCGAGAAGCCGGGCGGGATCGCATAGCCGTACGCGCCATAGGCATAGAGATACAGCTTGCCGCTGCCGTCGCGCGGGAAGTCCTTCGGATAGACGATCGAGACCGGTACTTGCGTCCCGTCGCGCGCCGCGATGGTCAGCCGCTCGGTGCCGTATTTCGACGCGTCGTAGCCGCTCGGTATCTCCTGGACCTTGAGCGTGGTGATCGCGCCGGTGGCGACGTCGTAATCCTGCACCGTCCCCGGGGTGACCATCGATTCGTAGCTCAGCCGCAGCGTGTCGACAGCGTATTCCGGATTGTCGCCCAGCCCCGCGACATAGCTCGCCTCGGGGAAGCGCAGCCGCACCGGTGGGATGGCAGGATCGTAACGGTGCAATTCGACCTGATCGAGCCCGTCGTCGCGCCCCTCGACGATGAAGAAGTCGGCGAAGCAGTTCACCCCGGTCATGTAAAAGTGTTTCGAAGGGCCGATCCGTTCGGCCCATTCGCCGGGATTGTCGATGCTGGCGGTCACCAGCCGGAATTGCGGATCCACGTCGTTGGTGTGGATGAACAATGTCCCGTCATGCTCGTCGACGTCATACTCACGACCGACTTTGCGTGGCGATACGCACAGCAATGGTGCGGAAGGGTCGTCGGCCGGCAGCAGATAGGCTTCGCTGGTCAGGTGATCGCCGGTCGCGACCACCAGCCATTTGCGCGAGCTCGTCTCGCCTACTGCGACACGATAGCCTTCATCGGCCTCCTTGAAGAGCTCGACGTCGCGTTCCACCGGTTCGCCCAGCTTGTGCCAGCGGGCATTGTCGGTGCGCCAATTCTCGTTGGCGACGCCGTAGAGAAAGCCCTTCGAGTCCGCGGTCCAGACGATCTCGGAAAGCATGCCCGGGATCGTGTCTGGCAGCAGTTCGCCGCTCTCGAGATCCTTGACCCGCACTTCGAACCGCTCCGAACCGTTATCGTCGACGGCGTAGGCGAGCCAGCGCCCGTCGGGGCTGACGCTGAACGCGCCAAGCCGGAAATATTCCTTGCCCGCGGCCAGCGCCGGCTCGTCGAGGATCAATTGGTCCTCACCGCCGCTCACCGGCTTGCGCCACCAGCGCGGATATTCGCCGCCGGTCTCGAAATCGGTCCAGTAGAGCCAGTCGCCGTCCTTTTGCGGCACGGTCGATTCGTCTTCCTTGATCCGGCCGCGCATCTCCTTGAACAGCCGCTCGCTGAGCGGTTTCAAGGGCGCGATCACCTTCTCGAAATACGCGTTCTCCTCCTCGAGATAGGCGAGCACGTCCTTGTCGGTGACCTCCGGATAGCCGGGATCCTTCAGCCACGCCCAGGGATCGTCGATGGTGACGCCATGGATGGAGAAACTGTGCGGGCGAGTGGCCGCGACGGGCGGCTTGGGAAGGTCGGTCATTCCCCGCCTTATCGCGCCGTTCAGGCGAGCGGCAACAATATCTGTCCGGGGCGGCTCGCGCAGGCGACGCGGGCCCGGCCTGCGCGTTTCGCCTCGTGGAGCGCCTTCTCCGCGCCGAGGACCGTCGCGTCGATCGCCTCGCCGCCGAAACGGCAGACTCCGGCGGAGAAGGTCAGCGCCTCTCCGTCGAGCACGATCAGCGGATTGGCGATCAGCCGCCGGGTCACCCGGCCCAGCACGCCCGCGGCTTCGTCTTCGGTGGCGCCGCGGAACAGGACCGCGAATTCCTCGCCGTCCCAGCGCGCAACCAGATCGCCGCGGCGCAGCTCGGACGAGAGCCGTCCCGCGAAATCGCGCAGCACGCGGTCGCCGACTTCGTGCCCGAACTGATCGTTGATCTGGCGGAACCGGTCGAGATCGATCAGCGCAACCGTGCCGCGCCGCTCGGCGGGCAGGAAATCTTCGATATCGGCCAGGAAGCCGCGGCGGTTGCGCGCTCCGGTGAGCAGGTCTTCCTTCGCCGCGAGATCGAGTTCGCGCCGGCGGTTCTCGGCGGCACTCGCCGGGCGATTGACCCCGGCGAGAAGGGCGCCGATCGGATCCTCGTTGCGTTGCGGCAGCGGCGTCACCGAGGCGCGCCGTTCCTGCGCCAGGGAAGCCCCGCCAGCACCGCGCCCGATCCGAACAATGCGATTGCCGTGCCCATCAGGCTCGCCAGCGTCAGTGCCACGAACGGACCCGGCGCTACGCCGTCGGTCGCCACGCTCCCGCCGAGCCAGACGAGCAACGGCAGGTTCGTCGCCGCGGCGCAGACCGCGGCCAGCCGCAATCGAAGGGCGCGGGGAAACGCGGGCGAAGTGGCGAAATAAAAGCGCATGGATCCCTTCACGCTCGTGGCTGCAGCGATCCTCTCTCCATCATGGCCGTCAAAATATTCGAAACGGTAAAGCTTAACGCAGGCGAATCATCCGCTCAGGTCGATCGGCCGCGCGCAGTCACCGGCCAGCTCCCGGTCACCATGTCGCCGTCGAGCACATGGTAAAGGTCGTAGAGATTGACCGTCGGATCGCAGTGCGGCGGCATCAGCGTCACGCGCGCGCCGAGTCCGGGGAGCCCGTCGCCGAGCAAGGCGCCGTGCTCGTCGCCGGTAAAGGCGTAGCGCGTCCCTTCCGGCGCGCCACCGAGCACCACCGGCACACCGGCATCGGTCGCGAAGGCCTTCAGCCCAGCATCGATCGTCACCATCCCCGGCGTGTTGGCGCTCACCACCGTGGCGTCGACGAACAAAGCCGGCTCGAAATCCGGCCCGGCCAGCTCGCAATCCAGATATTCGCGATCGAGGAAGATGTACGATCCTACCTGAAGCTCGGTGAACACCCCCAGCGAAGCGTCGATTGCGAAAGTGCCCGTGCCGCCGCCGGTCACCACCGGGATGGCGAATCCGGCATCGGCCAGCGCGCCCAGCACGCCGCGCAGATAGTCGGTCCGCTCGACGATCGCGGCGCGCCGCTCGGCGAGGCTCCGGATGTGCTGATGCGAGCCGCAATAATATTGCACGCCGCCCAGCTTCAGCGTGCCCGTCGCAGCGATCGCCCGCGCCAGCGCGACGGCCGCTTCCGCCGAAGTCACGCCGGTGCGGTGGCTCCCCGGATCCAGATCGATGAACACGGTGAGCCCCTCCACCGCGCCGAGCGCCCGCGCATTGCCGGGATGGTCGACCACCACCGACAGCGCGATCTGCTCGTTGAGCGCCGCCAGCCTCCCGATCGCCGCCGGAGTCACCACCGGCGAGGTGAGATGGATATTCCCCACGCCGTCCGCGGCCAGCACCTCGGCCTCGCCGAGCTTGGCGCAGCAGATCCCGCCGCGCCCGCCGCGATCTGCCGCCGCGCGATCTCGCCGCTCTTGTGCGTCTTGGCGTGTGGCCGGAGCGTGATGCCCTGCGCCTCGGCAAAGGCCGCCATCGCGGCGATGTTGCGCTCCAGCGCGGCGCGATCGATCAGTAAGGCGGGCGTGGGCAGGTCGCGGCGGGGGAGGGCGTGGTCATGCGCCAGGGCATAGCGCTTCCCAATCGCGATTCCATCGGCCAAACGGTCGGGCAATCAGCCGCTCGACTCGCGCGCGTCCGAAGTCCGCGGCATCCGATGTTCGAGGAACCGCCATGTCCAGCTACGCCGATCGCCTCTCCGCCCTTCGCGAGCAATTGAAGCGCGACCGCCTCGACGGCTTCGTCGTGCCGCTCACCGACGAGCACATGTCCGAATATGTCGGCGCTTATGCCCAGCGCCTCGCCTGGCTGACCGGTTTTCAGGGCAGCGCCGGCAGCGCGGTGGTGCTGTCGAGCGAAGCGGCGATCTTCACCGACGGGCGCTACACGCTGCAGGTCCGCCAGCAGGTCTCGGCCGATCAGTGGCAATATGTCTCGGTGCCCGGCACCAGCATGGCCTCGTGGTTGGGCGAACACGCCCCTGATGGCGGCCGCATCGGCTACGACGCCTGGCTGCACACGCGCGCCTGGGTCGAGGAAGCGAAGAAGGCGCTCGCCGAAAAAGGTGCCGAGCTGGTTGCGGTGGACACCAATCCGGTCGATTCGGTCTGGCCCGATCGCCCCGCGCCCTCGGATGCGACGCTGAGCGTGCAGGACGATGCCGCCGCTGGCCGCACCTCGGCCGCCAAGCGCGCCGAGATCGCCGAGTGGCTTTCCGCGCGCAAGGCCGACGCGGTGGTGCTCTCCGCGCTCGATTCGATCGCCTGGGCGTTCAACGTCCGCGGCAACGACGTCAGCCACACGCCGGTCGCGCTCGCTTATGCCATCGTCAATGCGGACGGCACCGCCGACCTGTTCGTGAGCCCCGAAAAGATCACCGACGCCGTCCGCCAGCATCTCGGCAACGCGATCCGGTTGCATGACCGCGCCGCCTTCGCTCCCGCGCTCAAGGGGTTCGCCGGCAAGCGCGTCGCCGCCGATCCCGAGCGCG
Organism: Sphingomonas sp. 7/4-4; assembly: GCF_027941955.1. Lineage (GTDB taxonomy): Bacteria > Pseudomonadota > Alphaproteobacteria > Sphingomonadales > Sphingomonadaceae > Sphingomonas. The sequence continues at coordinate 2,885,784 of NZ_CP115960.1, read as the reverse complement.
CGGTCGCCGCGATCTTCGATTCGCTCGACGCGGGCGGCGCGAAGATCCTCAGCCTGCGCGACCCGGTCGTCCTCGCCAAGGCGCTCAAGAATCCTGCCGAGATAGCCGGCCACAAGTCCGCGCAGGCCCGCGACGGCGCCGCCCTGGTCCGCTTCCTCAAATGGTTCGAGGAAACCGCGCCCGCCGGCCAGCTCACCGAAATGTCGGCCGCCGACAAGCTCCGCGAATTCCGCGACCAGACCGGCGTGCTCAAGGACCTCAGCTTCGATACCATCTCCGCCACCGGCCCCAACGGCGCGATCCCGCACTACAAGGTCACCGACGAATCGAGCCTGCCGATCGAATCCGGCCAGCTCTACCTCGTCGATTCGGGCGGCCAATATGCTGACGGCACCACCGATGTGACGCGCGTCATGCCCGTCGGGGAGCCGACTCCGAGATGAAGGATCGCTTCACCCGCGTGCTCAAGGGCCATATCGGCATTGCAACGGCAATCTTCCCCAAGGCACCACCGGTGCCCAGCTCGACAGCTTCGCCCGCGCGCCGCTCTGGGAAGTCGGGATGGATTACGGCCATGGCACCGGCCACGGCGTCGGCGCCTATCTCTCGGTGCACGAGGGCCCGCAGCGCATCGCACAGCCTTTCTATCCCGGCGGCCAGAGCCTCGAGCCGCTGCGCGCGGGCATGTTCCTCTCGAACGAGCCCGGTTATTACAAGGCCGGCGAATACGGCATCCGCATCGAGAATCTGGTGCTGGTGACCGAGGCCTCGATCCCCGGCGCCGAGCAGCCGATGCTGAGCTTCGAGACGCTCACTTTCGCGCCGATCGAGCGCACGCTGATCGCGCCGTCGCTGTTAACCTCAAAGGAACTTCAGTGGCTTAATGCCTATCACGCGCGGGTGCTCGAAGTGGTTGGCCCGCAGCTGGTTGAGGATGAACGGCAATGGTTGGAAGCGAAGGTCGCGCCAATCGGATGATGTGGTTCCTGGCGGGCGCCGTCACCATGGCGATGTACATGAAGGGTCCGCACGCGATCGTGGACAAGGCCTATGACTTCGCTGCGTTCGCCGCTGCCTGGGTGAATTCGCTCTGAGGCGCAGGTTCGGCGTGCTGCTCGCGCGCCTGTGCCTTGCGTTTCCGCAGATTCGCCCTCAGCGCCTCGGCGAGTCGCGCCTTCTTCTCTGCATCGTTCATGCGGACAGTCGATAAACCGGTCTGCTTCGGGTTGACAATCGGTCGGCCCCAAGCACATAGGCCCCTCCCGCCCGGTCCCGGACCGGCGAGTGCTGCCGTAGCTCAGTGGTAGAGCGCATCCTTGGTAAGGCTGAGGTCGTGAGTTCAATCCTCACCGGCAGCACCATTTTTCCTTCTTGCAATGTAGGATAATCTCCGCTTCCCCTGCGGGGAGCGGTGACGCGCCGGCTGCGCAATATTGTTGCGAGATCCATTGCGTTTTCGCCAAGTGAGTCAATTTAAGCGCCTTGCCAGCGTCTCTCGCATCTTCGATCAGGCGCGGAAGCAAGGAGATTGCCGATGAAGACCCGCGCCGCCGTCGCGTTCGAGGCGAAACAGCCGCTCGAGATCGTCGAGCTCGATCTCGAAGGGCCGAAGGCCGGCGAAGTGCTGGTCGAGATCATGGCCACCGGCATCTGCCACACCGATGCCTATACACTCGACGGGCTCGACAGCGAGGGACTGTTCCCCAGCGTGCTCGGCCATGAAGGCGCCGGCGTGGTCCGCGAAGTGGGGGCAGGCGTCACCAGCGTGAAGCCCGGCGACCACGTCATCCCGCTCTACACCCCCGAATGCCGCCAGTGTAAGTCGTGCCTCAGTGGCAAGACCAACCTGTGCACCGCGATCCGCGCCACGCAGGGCAAGGGACTGATGCCTGACGGCACCTCGCGGTTCAGCTACAAGGGCCAGACCATCTTCCATTACATGGGCTGCTCGACCTTCTCGAATTTCGCCGTGCTGCCCGAAATCGCGGTGGCGAAGATCCGCAAGGACGCGCCGTTCCAGACCAGCTGCTATATCGGCTGCGGCGTCACCACCGGGGTCGGCGCGGTGGTCAACACCGCCAAGGTCCAGGTCGGCGACAACATCGTCGTGTTCGGCCTCGGCGGGATCGGGCTCAACGTGCTGCAAGGCGCGAGGATGGCGGGTGCGAACCGGATCATCGGCGTCGACATCAATCCGGACCGCGAGGAATGGGGCCGCAAATTCGGCATGACCGACTTCATCGATGGGCGCGGCAAGTCGCGCGAAGCGACGATCGCCGAGATTCTCGCGCTCACCGATGGCGGCGCCGACTTCACCTTCGATTGCACCGGCAACACCGAAGTGATGCGCACTGCGCTGGAGGCGTGTCACCGCGGCTGGGGCACCAGCATCATCATCGGTGTGGCCGAAGCGGGCAAGGAGATCGCCACACGCCCGTTCCAGCTCGTCACCGGGCGCAACTGGCGCGGCACAGCGTTCGGCGGTGCCAAGGGGCGGACGGATGTGCCCAAGATCGTCGACTGGTACATGAACGGCAAGATCCAGATCGACCCGATGATCACCCACGTCCTCACGCTGGACGAGATCAACAGGGGCTTCGATCTGATGCATGCCGGCGAGAGCATCCGCAGCGTCGTGGTATATTAGGCAAAGGGGACGGCACATGTTCAGCCATATCATGGTCGGCAGCAACGATATCGCCCGATCCAAGGTCTTTTACGACGCCGTGCTCGGCACGCTCGGCGTCGGTGAACCGTATCGCCATGTGAACGCTACCGGCAAGGTCCGGCTGTTCTATCGGCATGACGGCGGCAGCTTCTGCATCAGCGAGCCGATCGATGGCGAGCCCGCGACCTGCGCCAATGGCGCGACGATCGGCTTCAAGTGCAGCTCACCCGAGCAGGCGGCGGCATTCCACGCGGCGGGTGTCGCGCATGGCGGCACCGCTATCGAGGATCCGCCGGGCGTGCGCGAGGGCGGCTCGCTGGGATCGATGTACCTCGCTTATTTGCGCGATCCCGATGGCAACAAGCTCTGTGCCCTATGGCGCGTGCCGGCATGAACGGCGCCGTCAACCTGGCGGAGAAGTTCGCCACTTTCTCCGAGCATTGGGCGCCGCGGATCGTCGCGACCTATAACGACAACGACATCCGCATCGTGAAGGTCGCGGGCGAGTTCGTCTGGCACAAGCATGACGAAACCGACGATTTCTTCCTCGTCCTCGACGGCGTCCTCGATATCGAGTTGCGCGACCGTATTGTGACGGTGGGTCCCGGCGAATTGTTCGTCGTCCCGCGCGGCGTCGAGCATCGTCCGGTCGCGCGCCACGGCGAGGTTCGGATGATCGTGATCGAGCCCGCCGGCACCGACAATACCGGCGACTCCGCGACCGCAACGCGCGCCGTGGCGATCTGATGGAGACCGTCTCCACCAACAAATCGCACGGGGGCGTGCAGGGCGTGTATCGCCACGCCTCGCTGGCCACCGGCACCGACATGACCTTCTCGGTCTATGTCCCGCCGCACGAAGCGGGCGCGAAGCTGCCGGTGCTCTGGTATCTCTCCGGGCTCACCTGCACCCACGCCAACGTCACCGACAAGGGCGAGTATCGCCGCGCCTGTGCCGAGAACGGCGTGATCTTCGTTGCCCCCGATACCTCGCCGCGCGGCGAGGGCGTCGCCGATGATCCCGCTTATGATTTCGGCCAGAGCGCGGGCTTCTATGTCGACGCGACTCAGGCGCCCTGGGCCTCGCATTTCCACATGCGTGCCTATGTCGAGCAGGAGCTGCCCGCGCTGATCGCCGCCGAATTCCCCGCCGACATGGCACGGCAGGGCATCACCGGCCATTCGATGGGTGGCCATGGCGCGCTCACCGTCGCGCTCCGCAACCCCGATCGCTTCCGCAGCGTCTCCGCCTTCGCTCCGATCGTCGCGCCCAGCGTCGTACCCTGGGGCGAAAAGGCGCTCGCCGGCTATCTCGGCGAGGATCGCGACGGCTGGCGCCCGTACGATGCCTGCGCGCTGATCCTCGACGGCGCGCGCGTGCCCGAATTGCTCGTCGATGTCGGCGATGCCGACCAGTTTCTCCACGAACAGCTCCGCCCTGAACTGCTCCGCACGGCGTGCGACGCCGCGGGCATTCCGCTGACGCTGCGCATTCAGCCGGGCTATGATCACAGCTATTATTTCGTCTCCAGTTTCCTGGCCGAACATGTCGCCTGGCACGCCGAGCGGCTGCGCGCATGAGCCGCTACGATGTCCTGATCGTCGGTGCGGGCCATGCCGGCGCGCAGGCCGCGATCGCGCTGCGCCAGAACAAGTTCTCGGGCTCGATCGGCCTGCTCGGCGACGAGCCCGAGCTTCCCTATGAGCGCCCGCCGCTCTCCAAGGAATATCTCGCCGGCGACAAATCGTTCGAGCGGCTGCTGATCCGCAATGCTGCCTTCTGGCAAGAGCGCGAGGTGACGATGCTCGCCGGGCGTTCGGTGGTGCGAGTCGACCCGGTCGGCCACAGCGTGACCACCATGGATGGAGAGACGATCGGCTATGGCAGCCTGATCTGGGCCGCAGGCGGCAAGCCCCGCCGGCTCGCCTGCGCGGGGGCGACCTTGTCGGCGTCCACACCGTTCGCACCCGCGTTGATGTCGACCGGATGATTGCCGAATTGCCCGACGTGCGTCGCGTGGCGGTGATCGGCGGCGGCTATATCGGTCTCGAGGCCGCGGCGGTGCTGACCAAGCTCGGGCGGCAAGTCACAGTGCTCGAAGCACAGGACCGCGTCCTTGCCCGCGTCGCCGGCGAACCGCTCTCGCGCTTCTTCGAGGACGAGCATCGCGCGCATGGCGTCGAATTGCGGCTCGGCGTCTCGGTCGATGCCATACTCGGCGAAGACCGTGTCACCGGTGTTCAGCTGGCCGGCGGCGAAACCGTGCCTGCCGAAATGGCAATCGTGGGCATCGGCATCGAACCGGCGGTCGCACCGCTGCTCGATGCAGGCGCGAACGGTGGAAACGGCGTCGCGATCGACGATCAATGCCGCACGTCGCTGCCCGACGTGTTCGCGGTGGGCGATTGCGCGCTCCATGCCAATCGTTTCGCCGGGGATCGCCTGATCCGGCTCGAATCGGTCCAGAACGCCAACGATCAGGCGACCGTCGCCGCGAAGACGATTCTCGGGATCGATGCGAGTTATGATGCCGTCCCATGGTTCTGGTCGAACCAGTACGACCTCAAGCTCCAGACCGTCGGTATCTCCACGGGGTACGACGCGGCAGTAGTGCGCGGCGATCCGGCGACGCGGAGCTTCTCGGTGATCTATCTGCGCGCGGGCCGCGTCATCGCGCTCGACTGCGTCAACGCCACGAAGGATTATGTTCAGGGACGCAAGCTAGTCCTCGAGGCCGCGACGATCGATCCGGCGCGGCTGGCCGATCCGGCCACGCCGCTCAAGGATTTGCCGAGCAGTTGAATAATCGAAAGTCTCACGTCGGAGTATGAACCAGATGCTGAAGCAGACCCTCGCCGCGCTCGCGCTGCTCTTCGCCCCCGCGGTCCAGGCGCAGGCGGTCAAGGACGCCGATCCCGCTTTGTGGGTGGTCAAGGACGCCGACACCACCATCTATCTGTTCGGCACCGTCCACGTCCTCAAGCCCGGCCTCAGCTGGTTCGACGAGGCCGTGAAGGCGGCGTTCGACAAGAGCGACGAACTGGTGCTCGAGATGCTCGAGCCCGACACCGCGACGATGCAGGGCCTGATCATGAAGACCGCGCTCAATCCTGCGGGCCCGACGCTCACCGAGAAGCTCCCCGCCGACAAGCGCGAAGCCTATGCCAAGGCGATGACCGATGTCGGCGTTCCGGCCGCGGCGCTGGATCGTTTCGATCCGTGGTTCGCCGCGGTGACGCTGAGCCTCGCCGGTCTCCCCAAGCTCGGCTATGATCCGGAGAGCGGCGCGGAGCGCACGCTCACCACTGCCGCCAAGGCCGCCAACAAGCGGATCGTCGGGCTGGAGACCGCGGAGCAGCAGCTCGGCTATTTCGATAATCTGCCCGAACCGCTCCAGGTCAAATTCCTCGTCTCCACTGTCGACGATTATCCGAAAATGGCGGCCGAGCTCGACAAGATGATCGCGAGCTGGTCGGCCGGCGATCCCGAGACGCTGGGCAAGACGATGAACGAGGAGCTGGCCGACACGCCCGAGCTCGCCAAGGTGCTGCTCGCCGATCGCAATGCGCGCTGGGCCGACTGGATCGAAGCGCGCCTGCAGAAGCCGGGCACCGTGTTCGTCGCAGTGGGCGCAGGGCATCTCGCGGGTGCCGAGAGCGTCCAGGTGCAGCTCGCGAAGCACAAGCTCACCGCCACGCGCGTCGCTTATTGATGGCGCGCCCGCGACCCTTTGTCGGATTGCTCGCCGGCGTCGCCGCCGGGCTGGTCGCGTCGGCGGCGATGGCGGTGTTCCAGGCGCAGGCGCAGAAGCTGCTGCCGGATCCGGGCGAGGGCGATCCGGCTACCGTCAAGGCCGCGGATGTGGCGAGCGAGGCGGTGATCGGCGATCCCGTCCCCGAGCCGTATCGTGAGCCGGCCGGACAGATGGTCCATTATGTCGCCGGCGCGGTGATCGGCGGCATCTACGGCGTGCTCACCGAATATCGGCCCGAAGCGCGCTCGGGCTTCGGCGGCGCCTATGGCATCGCGACGGCGGCGTTGCTCGACGAGGCGGCGGTGCCGGCGGTGGGACTGGCGCCTGCGCCGGAGGATACGCCGCTCGCCGCCCACGCTTACGGCGCGGCGTCGCATCTCGTTTATGGCTGGGTGCTCGAAGGCATCCGGGCGCTGATCGCCGGGCGGCGCTAGAGCAGCAAATCCTGGGTCGCCGAGTTGCGGCCCACGGAGCCCCCGCCGGTGCGGCGGATATGCTCCTGCTGCGCGGTGTGGCGGACATCGACGTCGCGGTCGTTGAGAAATACGGCCAGCGATTCGTCGTCGATCTCGCTCCATTCCTTGCCGCGGTCGGGGCCGTAGCGGACGCGCGGCAGCAGCCCCGGCTCCTTCGACCATTGGATCAGCTGCTCGACACTGGCCTCGTTGAGCATGTCGCGCAGATGGAACGCAGTCACATAGGCATCGGGAAATGCGCGGTGCGCGGGCAGGCCGCGCTCGTGCACCAGCCCCTCGGGCTTGCGCCAGTAACGCAGCATCTGGTTCGAGAAGCCCGGCGAGCTCGGCCAGAGCCGCATCGCGCACTTCCAGGTGCAGATCCAGTCGTTCCCGCGGGTCAGCGATGCAGTGCAGAATTGCTGCTCGAAATCGGCACGATGCGCGGCGAGCGCCACGCGGCGCGGCCACGGATCGAGCACCGGGCGAGCGACGTCATGCCACCACGGCGCGTCGGCGACGTCCTCGTCGCGGATATGGTGGACCGCCATGGTCAGCGGCGGGATCTGCCGGCCCGGATTGACCATCCGGCTGCCGCCTTCGCCCTCGATCTCCCAGCGGCCGTCGCGCTGGAGCGCGACGTCCTGCCAGCCGATCTCGCACACGCCATGCGCAGGCGGTGCCTGGCCGGTGGTTTCGAGATCGATGACGCGAATGATGGAAGGGGCGGGTGAGGCCATGCGCGCCTAGGTGGGGCGGAAGTGTGCGAAATGCCAGCCGAAACTTGCAGTTGCCGGGGTCAATGCCGGATTCGCGGCCGCTCGCCTGACGACGGAGCATCCCGCGCGGTCCGCGCCTTGCATCTCTGCAAAAGGTGCTCGGCGCGCTCGGACAATTGCTTGGTAGCCTCGATGCTCTCGCGCAGTCCGGCCTGCGCGTTCTCGATTTCAGCGATGTCGTTGATGTTTTTGTCAGTCACAACCCGATCCCACTCAGGCGGATAAACCCTTGATCCAAATCAAGGGTTCCACCCGCCCGAACGGTTCGACGTATTTAGTGGGCGGCTTGCGGACCGCGCTCGAGGCCGCTCGCGGCGAGCTGGGCGTCGATCATCGCCATCAGCCGGTCGAGCCCCTCCTGGCTCTTCGCCTCGGCGCGCGCGACGAGCACGTCCTGCGTGTTCGATGCACGGAGGAGCCACCAGCCATCAGGCGTATTCACCCGCGCGCCGTCGGTGCGGTTGACGTCGGCGCCCTCGGCCTCGAGCCGATCGAGCACTTCGTCGATCACTGCGAATTTGCGCGATTCGTCGACTTGGAAGCGCATCTCCGGCGTATTGACCATCGCCGGCATCTCGTCCTTGAGCTGGGTCAGCGACTTGCCGATCACATGCACCGCCTGGATCAGCCGCAGGGCGGCATATTGCGCATCGTCGAAGCCGTAATAATTGTGCGCGAAGAAGATGTGACCGCTCATCTCGCCCGCAAGCGGCGCGCCGGTCTCCTTCATCTTGGTCTTGATCAGGCTATGGCCGGTCTTCCACATCAGCGGCACGCCGCCCAATTCGGCGACGCGGTCGTACAGCGCCTGGCTCGCCTTGACGTCGGCGATGATCGTCGCGCCGGGGACCTCGCGCAGCACAGGTTCGGCCAGAATGGATAGAAGCTGATCGCCCCAGACGACGCGGCCCTGCCCGTCGATCGCGCCCAGCCGGTCGCCGTCGCCGTCGAAGGCCAGTCCGAAATCGAGGTTCTTCTCCGCGACAAGCCGCTTCAGGTCCGCGAGGTTCTTCTCGTCGGTAGGATCGGGATGATGGTTGGGGAAATGACCGTCCACTTCGGTGAACAACGTGTGGTGCTCACCCGGCAGCAGCTTGACCAGCTTCTCGATCACCGGGCCGGCGGCGCCGTTGCCCGTATCCCATCCGACGCGATAGGCGCCGCCGGCATAGCCCGCCATCAGGCGCCCGACATAATCGTCGAGGATGTCATAGTCGCTGACACTGCCTTCGTCGCCGGGCTCGACCGATTCCCAATCGCCCTCGGCGGCCATCCGGCCGAGTTTCTGAATGTCCTCGCCGAAGAACGGCAGATGCTGGAACACCATCTTGAAGCCGTTGTAATTGCCGGGATTATGGCTGCCGGTTATCTGGATGCCGCCATCCACCTCCAGCGTGGCTTCGGCATAATATAGCATCGGCGTGGGCCCCAGGCCGATTCGCACCACGTCGCAGCCCGATGCGGTCAGCCCCTCGACCAGCGCCGCCTCGAGTTCGGGCGACGAGACGCGGCCGTCGCGGCCCACCGCCACACGGTGCCCGCCGGCGCGGCGGAGCAGGGTTGCGAAACCGCGCCCGATCGCGCGTGCGTCGTCGGGGCCAAGCGCTTCCCCACGATCCCGCGAATGTCGTATTCGCGCAGCGAAGTGGGGTCGAAACGGTGCGTCATGATGCCTCCGGGAAAGGGTGTTGCCGGCCTAGGGCCTGTACTCAGTACCCGCAATGGCCAGGATCGTCCGGAGACGGGCGCTGGCAAGGAAGCTCGCGCAGCGCGGGCTGGCGGCCCGTGCAAGTGCGCTGACGCAGTCCAGCGTTCGTCTCCGGGCGACCGCAAGCGGCGGGCGGAGTTTGGCGCCGGGCGGCGTCATTCGTCGGTCACGATGGCATCGCATCGCTCCCTCCTCATTTCTTGCCCAGCGCCAAACTCCGCTCCGTCATGGCCGTTGCGGGTACTGAGTACAGGCCCCAAACCGCGAGCGCCGCGAAAGTTCAATTGCCGCAGCGCAACAAGACCGAAGCGGCGGTCTGTGTCTGCTATGCGCTACGGCGAAGCAGTGTATCACGCGCGGCATTGATGCGCCGCGTCAATTCGGCCGAACCCCTTTGTCGGGATGCACGGCGCTCACCAATCGGCGATGCGCACTGCGGATCGCCTCTTCGTCGGCATTGGCGCTCACGCCGAGGATCGCGCGCGCCTCGTCCTGCGGCATTCTGGGCGCGCGGGGCTTGGGCCGCGGCTTGAGGAACAGATAATAGACCGCCGCGATGATCAGCGCGGCGAGGAGCGCCTTGGTCATCAGGCGAACAGCGGCATTGCGGCTTCGGGAAGCGCAAGCCCCGCCATCATCTCGCGCAGTTCCTGCCGCGCGGCGACGTGGCTGAGGCCCATCTCGCCGAACTCGCGGCTGTCGAGCATCGTCAGCCCCTGCGGGAACAATTCACGATAGATCACCCGCTCGGACAGTCCCGAGATCACGCGGAAGCCGACGCGCTTCGAAAGCTGGTCGATCGCCTCGGAGACGCGGCGCATGTTGCGCGCCTCGATGTGCTGCATGCGGTTGCGCAGGACCACCCAGTCGATCGTCTCGCCATCGGCCTTGGCGCGGCGCTTGCGCGATTCCCAGATCAGTTCGGAATAGAAGCTCGGCCGAGTGACCTTGTAGGTGTCGGGGTCGACATGGCCGATCAGGTCGAAATCGACGAAGCTGTCGTTCATCGGCGTGACCAGCGTGTCGGCATTGGTGACGGCGATGCGCGCGAACTTGTCGTCGCGGCCGGGCGTGTCGATCACGAGGAAGTCGGCGTCGGCGCCGAGCCGCTCGAGCGTCTCGCCGAAATAGTCCATGCTCTCGCCGTCATGCGTCTCATAGACCGGCGTCGGCAGGTCGCGGCCGGTGCGCTTCACCGTCGCGAGGCGGTTGTCGAGATAGCGGCCCATCGTGCGTTGGCGGTGGTCCAAGTCGAAGCATGCGACCCGCGCGCCCTTGGCGGACAGGGCGATCGCAGCGTGAACCGCAGTCGTCGACTTGCCGGTGCCGCCCTTCTCATTGGCAAAAACGAGCACGTGCAAGCGCTTAGCTCCGTCGGTCAAGCCCACAACTTCCTTTATTGATCCAGCCGCCCCAGCCCCATAGAAGGCCGCGCTCCTGTCTTATCGAAAGTGTCCAAGCGTGCAAACCGTCCGTCAGCTCGATCTCCTGCGGGAGGCGATCGCCACATGGCGCGCCGCCGGAGAGCGCGTCGCGCTGGTGCCGACCATGGGCGCGCTGCATGACGGGCATATGGCGCTGGTCGAGGCCGCGAAGCGGGCGGGCGGGCGCGTCGTCGTGTCGATCTTCGTCAATCCCAAGCAGTTCGGTCCGAACGAGGACCTGGCCAAATATCCGCGCAAGGAACTGGCGGATTCCCGAATGCTGGCGGCGGCGGGAGTCGACCTGCTGTGGATGCCACCGGCGGAGGTGATGTATCCCGAGGGCTTCGCGACCAACATTTCGGTGCGCGGCGTCAGCGACGTGCTCGACGGCGCGCATCGCCCGGGCCATTTCGACGGGGTGGCGACGGTGGTGACCAAGCTGTTCAATCAGGTGCACCCGGATATCGCCTTGTTCGGCGAGAAGGACTGGCAGCAGCTCGCAGTGATCCGCCGGATGGTCGTGGACCTCGATCTCGACATCGAGATCCAGGGCGTGCTGACTCAGCGCGAGGATGACGGGCTCGCGCTGTCGTCACGCAACGTCTATCTGGTGCCCGAGGATCGCGCCCGCGCCGTGGCGCTGCCGCGCGCGCTGGGCATCGCCGAACGCGCGATCGCCAAGGGCGGCGATCCCGAGGCCGCGTTGGCGCAGGCGCGCGAGATGCTGACCGCCGCGGGGTTCGAGATCGACTATGTGACGCTCGCCGATGCCGAGACTTTGGGCGATCCGGTCGAGGGCCAGCCGATGCGCCTGCTCGCCGCTGCACGGATCGGCGGTACGCGGTTGATCGACAATATCCCGGTGAATACGAACGAATACGGTTAACCCCGTTAACCTTTTGTTTTCCGCTTACCTGCCAATCCTTGCAAACGTTGGGATAAGCAATGGGGTGGGCAGCAATGGGCAACAGTCTCAAGAGCGCACGTTTCCTCGTCGAAAGTCGTCTGCACGACGCCGCGCGCGGCGACGCAAAGGCCTGTTTCGATTTGGGTATCGTCTATTCGAGCGGCGCCGAGGGAATCGACGTCGATCTCGTCGAGGCGCATAAGTGGTTCAACATCGCCGCCGTCTCGGGCAGCGAGCGCGCGCAGGAATGCCGTGCCGAGATCGCCGAGGACATGACCGCGCGCGAGATCATCGAGGCGCAAAAGGCGGCGCGCGCATGGCTGCGCGGGCTGGAGATGCGGGCGGCCTGATTGCCGCCTGAGATCCCGGCTTTCGCCGGGAGGACGGTTACTTCTTCGCCGCTGCCTTTTTGGGCGCTGCCTTCTTCTTCGGCGCGGCCTTTTTCTTCCCCTTGCCCTTGGCGGGCCCCGCTGCGGCGCGCGCGTCGATCAATTGCGCGGCCTCCTCGAGCGTCAGCTGGTCCTTGTCGATCGACTTGGGCAAGGTCGCATTGGTCTCGCCATCGGTGACATAGGCGCCGTAGCGCCCTTCCATCAGCTTGATCTCGGCCTCGGTGCGCGGATGCTTGCCGAGCACCTTCAGCGGCTCGCGTGATGCGCCGCGCGCCGGGCGGCCACCATTGGCGGCGGCTTCGGCGAGCTTCACCACCGCGGCGTTCATGCCTGTCTCGAACACTTCGGCGGTCGATTGGAGCCGGGCGTATTTGCCGTCATGCGCGAGATACGGCCCATAGCGCCCGATCGACGCGGTGATCGGATTCCCGGTCTCGGGATGGTTGCCGATCGTGCGCGGCAGCTTCAGTAGCTTCAGCGCCCATTCGAGGTCGAGATCGACGTCCTTCGGGATCGAGGCGCGCGCGGCCTCCTTGCCTTCGCCGAGCTGGATGTACGGACCGAAACGCCCCGACTTGCGCTCGACGTTGAGCCCGGTCTCGGGATCCTGGCCCAGCACTTCAGGGCCCGAATCCTCGCCGCCCTCGCCGCCCGGCTGACCGAAGCGGCGGGTGAATTTGCATTCGGGATAGTTCGAGCACGCCACGAAAGCGCCGAACTTGCCGCCGCGCAACGCGAGTCGGCCGTTTCCGCAGTTCGGGCACAGCCGTGGGTCGCTGCCGTCGGCCTTGGCCGGGAAGAGATAGGGTTCGAGGAACAGGTCTAGCGCGGCAGTGACCTCGCTCGGCTTCTGCTCCATCACTTCGCTGGTGCGCGGCTTGAAGTCCTTCCAGAAGGATTCGAGCACCGCTTGCCATTCGGCGCGGCCGCCGGAGACGTCGTCGAGCTCTTCCTCCAGTTCGGCGGTGAAATCATAGCCGACATATTTCTCGAAGAAGCGTTCGAGGAACGCCGTCACCAGCCGGCCGCTTTCCTCGGCGAAGAAGCGGTTCTTCTCGATCTTTACGTAAGCGCGGTCCTTGAGCGTCTGGATGATCGAGGCATAGGTCGACGGGCGGCCGATGCCGAGTTCCTCCAGCCGCTTGACCAGCGAGGCTTCCGAGAAGCGCGGCGGCGGCTGGGTGAAATGCTGCTCGGCGTTGACTGCCTTCTTGGCGGGGGCATCGCCTGCGGACATGCGCGGCAGGCGGCGCGATTCCTCGTCACCCTCATCGTCGCGGCCTTCCTCGTAGAGCGCGAGATAGCCGGGGAAGAGCACGACCTGGCCGGTGGCGCGCAGGCCGTGCTGGCCGGTGCCGTCCTCGAGATCGATCGTGGTGCGCTCCATGCGCGCCGACGCCATCTGGCTGGCGAGCGCGCGCTTCCAGATCAGGTCGTAGAGGCGGCCGTGATCGCCGCTGCCGGCCTTGTCCTTGGAGAAGTCGGTCGGGCGGATCGCTTCGTGCGCTTCCTGCGCGTTCTTGGCCTTCGCGGTGTACTGGCGCGGCTTGTCGGGAACGTACGACCCGTCATAGCGCGTCGCGATCGCCTTGCGCGCTTCCTGGATCGCGCCGCCATCCATCTGGACGCCGTCGGTACGCATATAGGTGATCGCGCCGTCCTCGTAGAGGCCCTGCGCGATCCGCATCGTGTGGCTCGCCGAGAAGCCGAGCTTGCGCGCCGCCTCCTGCTGGAGCGTCGAAGTGGTGAAGGGCGGCGGCGGATTGCGCATCGCCGGCTTCGTCTCGACCGAGGCGACCGAGAAGCGGCCTTCCTCGACAGCCTTTTTCGCGGCGAGCGCGGTACCTTCGTCGCCGATCGACAGGCGATCGAGCTTATCGCCCTTATATTTGACGAGGCGCGTCAGGAACGACGTGCCGTCCTGCTCCATATCGGCAGTGACCGACCAATATTCCTGGGGGCGGAAGCTTTCGATCTCGCGCTCGCGATCGACGATGATGCGCAGCGCGACCGACTGGACGCGGCCGGCCGACTTGGCGCCGGGAAGCTTGCGCCACAGCACCGGCGAGAGCGTGAAGCCGACGAGATAATCGAGCGCGCGGCGGGCGCGATAAGCGTCGATCAGGTCGGTATCGAGTTCGCGCGGCGCTTTCATCGCCTCGAGGATCGCCGGCTTGGTGATCGCGTTGAAAGTGACGCGCTCGACTTCCTTCGGAAGCGCCTTCTTGTTCCGCAGCACTTCCTGGACGTGCCAGCTGATCGCCTCGCCTTCGCGATCGGGGTCGGTCGCGAGGATCAAGCGGTCGGCGGTCTTGGCGAGATCGGTGATCGCCTTGAGCTGCTTCGACTTGTCGGCATAGGTCTCCCAATCCATCGCGAACCCCTCATCGGGGTTCACCGATCCGTCGCGCGCCGGCAGGTCGCGGACATGGCCATAGGAGGCGAGGACGCGGTAATCCTTGCCGAGATACTTCTCGATGGTCTTCGCCTTGGCGGGCGATTCTACGATGACAAGCTGCATGGGGGTTAAGCGTTCCTCACGTGTACGCGTGTAAGGTGGGGAGGTTGGACCGACCCCGTCAAGCCGGGGAACGGCATGCCGGCTGGCAAGTTCTGGCTTCATGCTGAAGAAGCGGACCCAAGTCTGCGCAACCCTCTCCCGATGGGAGAGGGAATGAGTGTCGATACGCCTTAGGTCGCAGCCGCCTTCATCCGCGCGCGGATCACGTCGATGTCGGCGGCGGTGTGGCGCTCGGCGAGGCGGAACTCCTCGGGGCCCGAGCCGCGATTGACCAGCCGGCCGCGCTGCACCGGCTCGCGTGCGGCGACTTCCTCGGCCCAGCGGTTGAAATGCCTGTACTCGGCAGTGTTCAGGAACTCGGCCGCACCGGTATAGCCGTCGCCGCGCGCCACGCCGCCATACCAGGGCCAGACCGCCATGTCGGCGATCGTATAGTCGTCGCCTGCCAGATAGCGGTGCTCGGCCAGATGGGTATCGAGCACGTGGTACTGACGCTTCGCTTCCATCGCATAGCGATTGATCGCATATTCGATCTTGAACGGCGCATAGACGTAGAAATGGCCGAAACCGCCGCCGAGGAACGGCGCGGAGCCCATCTGCCACATCAGCCAGCTCAACGTCGCGGCGCGCTTCGCCGGATCGGTGGGGAGGAAGGCGCCGAACTTCTCGGCGAGATAGATCAGGATCGCGCCGCTCTCGAACACGCTGAGCGCGGGATCGACCGAGCGATCGACCAGAGCGGGGATTTTCGAATTGGGATTGATCGCAACGAAGCCGCTGCCGAATTGATCGCCTTCGCCTATGTCGATCTTCCATGCGTCATATTCGGCCCCTGCGTGGCCGGCGGCGAGCAGCTCCTCGAGCAGGATCGTCACCTTCTGCCCGTTGGGCGTGCCGAGCGAATAGAGCTGGATCGAATGCTTGCCGACCGGCAGTTCCTTGTCGTGCGTCGCACCCGAAACCGGCCGGTTGATATTGGCGAACTGGCCGCCACTGGGCTGCTCCCACGTCCAGACCTTGGGAGGCACATACCCGGCAGGCTGGTTGCTGGCGGGGTCGGGGGCATCGGCCATGTGAAGTCTCCCTGGAAAGCAGGACCATCGGTGGTGACGATGTAGGCGTCGGCCACCGACCTGCCAGACCGGTGGGTGATGGTTTTGGTTTATTAGATCAAACTCGTTCTGCCTCCGGCATGACGTTCGAGCCGCCCGGCGAGCTCGAGTTCGAGCAGCACCGTCTGTACCAGGGCTGGCGCGAGGCCGGACTGGCGGACCAGCTCGTCGACCGCGACCGGAACGGGGCCGAGCAGTTCCGTGATCCTGCGGCGATCGGCGTCGCTGGCGTCGAGCGGGGGCGGGCCGCCGAACGGATGTGCGGGCGAGCGGACCGCGCGCGCGTCGATCGGGCGGAGCATCTCGAGGATGTCGTCGACCGATTGCACCAGAGTCGCGCCTTCACGGATCAGCAGGTTGCAGCCCTGCGCGCGCGGATCGAGCGGCGAGCCGGGGACCGCCATGACCTCGCGCCCGGCCTCGGCGGCGATCCGCGCGGTGATCAGGCTGCCCGAACGTGGCGCGGCCTCGACCACCACGGTGCCGAGCGCGAGGCCGGCGATGATGCGATTGCGCGAGGGGAAGAAACGGGCGAGCGGCTCGGTGCCGGGCGGCTGCTCGGCGATCAGGAGCCCTTCGCGGGCGACGCGCTCCTGGAGTTCGGCATTTTCGGGCGGAAAGGCGATGTCGATCCCGCTGGCGATCACGCCCACCGTTCCGGCCTGGAGCGATCCGACATGCGCGGCGGTATCGATTCCGCGGGCGAGGCCGGAGACGATCGTCGCGCCCGCCTCGCTCAAACCGATCGCGAGCTGGCGTGCGAAACGGCAGGCGGCGGCCGAGGCGTTGCGCGCGCCCACCATGGCGACGCACGTGCGGTCGAGCAGGTCGAGCCTGCCGCGCAGGATCAGCGCAGGCGGGGCGCTCTCCAGCTCCGCGAGCAGCGCCGGGTAGCCGGGGTCGTCGAGGAACAGATAGCGGGCGCCGAGCTTCTCGACCGCGGCGATTTCGCGCCGGACGGATGCGAGGTCCGCGATCCTCGGGACGCGCCCGCCGCCACGCGCGGCGAGCATCGGCAGCGCTTCAAGCGCCATTTCGGCGGTGCCGAAGCGCGCGATGAGCTGACGCCAGGTTATCGGGCCGATATTCGCCGAGCGCAGCAGCCGCAGCCGCGCTTCGCGGCTGTCAGTCACGCTTCTTGCCGATGCGTGGCTCGGTGCCGCTCAACAGCCGATCGATATTGTCGCGGTGCTTCCACAGCACGACCAGCGCGAGCGCTAGGAACAACAATACCAAGTCGATGCGCCCCCAGAAGGCGGCGCTGACGGGCGCGCTGATCGCAGCGGTGATCCCGGCTAGTGACGAGATGCGCAACGCCGCGAGCAAGCCCAGCCACACCGCGGCATAGACCATCCCGGAGGGCCAATGCAGCGCGACGACGATCCCCATCAATGTGGCGACGCCTTTGCCGCCCCTGAAACGCAGCCAGACCGGATAGCAATGGCCGAAAAAGGCGCCCAGCCCGGCGAGCACGCCGGTTCCGGGGAACAGCCGTTCGGCGAGCAAAACCGCCGCCGCACCCTTGGCCAGATCGAGCAGCAAAGTCGCCGCCGCCAGACCCTTGCGTCCGGTGCGCAGCACGTTGGTGGCGCCGATATTGCCCGAGCCGATCTGGCGCAGATCGCCCGCGCCAGCCATGCGCGTGAGCAGCACGCCGAACGGAATCGAGCCCAGCAGATAGCCGAGCAGGATCGCGGCAGCAGGAGGCATCCAGATTATTTCGGTCGGCAACGGCTTCCCCTGATGTTGCCAACATAATCGCTGTCCGGCACGGCGCAACCGCGGCGTGGTTGACGCGCGCCGGGCGGCAAGCCATTCGCGGGCATGGCCGATCGCCGCCCGATCCTGTTCTTCGATTCCGGCGTGGGCGGGCTTTCGGTGCTGGCGCCGACCGCGAAACTGTTGCCCCGCGCGCCGCTCGTCTATGTCGCCGATTCGGCCGGATTTCCTTATGGCACCCGCAGCGAGGCGGAGATTGCCGCGCGCGTGCCCGCGCTGCTGGGGCGGCTGGCGGAGCGCTACGATCCGCGACTGATCGTGATCGCGTGCAACACCGCCTCGACGATCGCGCTCCAGCATGTCCGTGCCGCGCTCGACGTGCCGATTGTGGGCACCGTCCCCGCGATCAAGCCGGCCGCCGAAATGAGCCGCACCCGCGTCATCGGCGTGCTCGGCACCGAGGCGACGGTGCGCCAGCCCTATGTCGCGGATCTCGCCGCGCGCTTCGCCGCCGATTGCATCGTGCTCCGCCACGGTTCTGCCGATCTGGTCGAAATGGCCGAGGCAGCGTTGGGCGGAGAGCGGCCTTCATTGGCTTCGGTGCGTGCCGCGCTCGATGGCCTCCTGACGCAGGATCGCGGCGATGAGATCGATGTGATCGTCAACGCCTGCACCCATTTTCCGCTGCTGGAGGACGAGCTGGTCGCCGCCACCGGGGGAACATCCGCTTTATCGACGGCGGCCCGGAATCGCGCGGCGCGTCGCGCATTTGACCGAGGGACAGCAATGGCCGGAGGCCTCTGGGCCCGGCCGCGCCGTCTTCACTGCGAGGAATGCGCGTACCGGAAAGCTCGCGCCCGCGCTGGCGCGTTTCGGCCTGACCGAAATCGAGGGGCTCTAGGCCTGCACCGCTCCCAACGACGCAGGGCTCTGCGCCAGGGTCAAATAACGCTCCGCCAGTTCGAGATGGACTCGCCGCGCGGTCGTGTCGTCGGCGCGCGCGGCCCGCTCGCGCTCCTGCCGTTCGCGCTGCTGGTAATATTCAAGATCTCGGCTGTTCATATTGCCGCTCCGTTGCACAAGCGGGAGCACGAACTGTCTCTCTGCCGCGGGCTCGCTTGAAGCTTCGAGTCGCCCACGATGTTCGAATCCCTATCATTTCGCAGGGCGTCCTGTGCTGATCCGGATCAGGATTCGGGCTTTACGCGGTGATTCTCGAACTTTTCTATCGCTTCGGCCCTCGAAGCGGCATGGCGACTGCGCATGGTCCATGCGATATTCGCTTGTGCCGGATGGCTGGAAATGCACGGATTTTGGGGGTAGGGAGCAGGCCCATGCACACGAAGGACAGCCCTGCACCCGCCATCGACTATTCGCGGGTCTTCAACCAGGCGATCGATCGCCTGCACGCCGAGGGCCGCTACCGCGTGTTCATCGACGTCCTGCGCAACAAGGGCGCCTATCCCAATGCGCGCTGCTTCGCGGGCCATAACGGCCCCAAGCCGATCGTCGTGTGGTGCTCGAACGATTATCTGGCGATGGGCCAGCATCCCAAGGTGATCGCGGCGATGGAGGAAGCTCTCCATGATGTCGGCGCCGGATCGGGCGGCACGCGCAACATCGGCGGCAATACCCATTACCATATCGAGCTGGAGCGCGAGCTGGCCGATTTGCACGGCAAGGAAGGCGCTTTGCTCTTCACGTCGGGCTATGTCTCGAACGAGGCGACGCTCTCGACGCTCGCCAGGCTGATGCCGGGCTGCATCGTCTATTCGGACGAATTGAACCACGCGTCGATGATCGCCGGCATCCGCAATTCGGGCTGCGAGAAGCGGGTGTTCCGCCACAATGATCTCGCGCATCTCGAGGAGCTGCTCGCCGCCGACGATCCCGGCGCGCCCAAGCTGATCGCATTCGAGAGCGTCTATTCGATGGACGCCGATATCGCGCCGATCGCCGCGATCTGCGACCTCGCCGACAAGTATAACGCGCTGACCTATCTCGACGAGGTCCATGCCGTGGGCATGTACGGCGCGCGCGGCGGCGGCATCTCCGAGCGCGACGGCGTGGCGGAGCGGATCACGATCATCGAGGGCACGCTGGGCAAGGCTTTCGGCGTGATGGGCGGATACATCGCTGCCGATCAGGTGATCGTCGACGTGATCCGCAGCTATGCGCCGGGCTTCATCTTCACCACCTCGCTGTCGCCTGTCCTCGTCGCGGGGGCGCTGGCGAGCGTGAAGCACCTCAAGCAATCGACTGTCGAGCGCGAAGGGCAGCAGGAATCAGCCGCGAAGCTCAAGGCGTTGATGACCGATGCCGGGCTGCCGGTACTTCCTCGACCACGCACATCGTGCCGCTGATGGTCGGCGATCCGGTCAAGGCGAAGAAGATCAGCGACGTGCTGCTCGCCGAATACGGCGTCTACGTCCAGCCGATCAATTACCCCACGGTGCCGCGTGGCACCGAGCGGCTGCGCTTCACCCCCGGCCCCGCGCATGACGAGGCGATGATGCGCGAGCTCACGCAAGCGCTGGTCGAGATATGGGGCCGCTTGGAACTCCGGCTCGCGGCCTGAAGCCTTGGCTGTGCGCGCGCCCAGCCCCGAACTCACTCACGACCTCTACCTTCATATCCGCGTGATCATCAGCATCGTGCTGGGGATCGCGATCACCCGCGTGCTCGCCGGTCTTGCGCGGTTCGTCCAGCATCCGGGCAAGCTCAAGGTCTATCCGGTCCACATCCTGTGGGCGCTGATCGTCCTGATCGCGTCGATCCATTTCTGGTGGTGGGAGTTCGGGCTGACCGCGGTCACGACCTGGCGGTTCGAACTGTTCCTGTTTGTCCTGTTCTACGCCTTCCTGTTCGCGCTGATGGCGAACATCCTCTTCCCCGACGAACTCGAGGAATATGAAGGCTATCAGGACTATTTTCAGTCGCGGCGGGGCTGGTTCTTCGGCTTGCTGATCGTGTCGATGCTCACCGACTGGTTCGACACCGCGATCAAGGGGCATGATTATCTGGCGAGCTTCGGCCTCGAATATCCGGCGCGGATCATCGTCACCATCGCGCTCGCACTGGTGGCGATGCGCACGCGCAACGCGCGTTTCCACCTGTTCTTCGCATTGCTCTATCTCATCTATTACGTGTCGTGGATCATCCGCGTGTACGATCCGGGGCGTGGTTAAGGCCGGCCGAGCACCGCGCTCCAGGCATAGCCACGATAGAGCGGCGTGAATTCGAGGCTGAGCCCCTGCTCTTCGGCGACGCGGCGGAGCACCGCGGGCAATTCGCGGCGTGGGAAGACGTGGAAGTCGTTGAGCGACTTGAAGTGGAGCCGCTTCAGGAAACCCGGCAGCCGCTCATATTGGCCGAAATCGACGATGTGCAGGCTGCCGCCGGAAGCGAGGCTCGCCGCGCCGCGCTCGATCGCTTCCTGCCAAAGCGGGATCATCGACAGCGTGTAGCTCATGAAGATCCGGTCGACCTTTTCCAGCCCGAACAGCGCGCGCGTGTCGAAATTGCCTGCGTCGCCCTGAGCGAGGCTGATCTTCCCGGCCAGCCCCTGCTTCACGACCGACTTGCGCGCGGTCTCGAGCATCGCCTCGCTGATGTCGAAGCCGTGAAAGCGCGCCTCGGGCCAGCACTTCGCCGCCACGACCAGATTGCGCGCGGTGCCGCAGCCCACTTCCAGCACCGTCCCTCCCGGCGGCGGGGCGAGGCTCCGGACTAGCCGGTCGCGACCGAACAGATAGAACCGCCGGGTGAAGTCGTAGAAATGGCGATGGAGCGAATAGACGTCGTCCATCAGCACCTTCTGGTCGTGCGTGGCCGTGGTCATGCGTGCGGCTTCAGCGTCCAGAGATGCGTCGCGCCGTAGACCGACGATCGATCGCGCCGCGTCCAGTCGTCGCGCTTCGCCGCATCGGCATATTCCCACTGGTCGAGGATCATCGCGGGAACGTGACCGGCGACCACGTCGGGCGCGGCCGCGGTGCGATAGAGCACGCGGGCGCCGGGTTTCGCGGTGCGGGTGATCTCGCTCCAGATCCGGGTGAGCTGCGCGTCGGTCATCCAGTCCTGCGCGTCGAGCAATATGTAGCGGTCGAGCGACTGCGCCGGCATGCTCTCCAGATAATCGGCATAGTTGGTGTGCCGGATCTCCACCCGATCGGCGCGCTCCCGAACCTGATCGTAATGCGCCTTCTGCAGATAGGGCGGCAGCGGCGCGGCGTCATGCTTGCCATAGCCGCGGCCGAACGCCTGCCATGCGTAGAAATTGTCCCTGATGTCGAAATCGCAGGCGAGCTTGCGCAGCCGGCTCTTGAGCGCGCCGGTGATGCCCTGCGCGTCGTCGGCCTTGAGCAGGTCGTATTGCGCCGGCGGAATGCCGAAGCCGAACAGGGCAGCGGGTTGATCGACCAACCAGCGCAGGAACTTCTTCTCGAAGAAGGGGCATAGCGCGTCTCGAAGATCGCACGCTGCTCCTCGATCGTCTGCGCCTTCAGGATCTCGCGCGGATCGATCCGATAGAGCCGTCCGAGGAAATGGACGAAGCCGATCAGATTGCCGAGCAGCCCGCGGCGATAGAAGCCCGTCGCGAAACCCGAGATCCGGCGGCGGCCGCTGATGTCGCGGCCTTCCCAATAGCTCCGCGTCGCCGCGTCGAGATGCGGGCGCAGATGGCGCTCGTACAAAGCGATATTCTCGGCGCGGTCGGCATCGGCGAAGAAAGCGCGGAAGCTGGCATAATCGGGCAGATGCAGCGCCGCCGCCTGTTTGAGCCGGTTGAGCGCGATATGCGCGGGATTGAGGTCCACCGCAGTGATTCGCTTTGGATCGGCGGTGAGGTAGGAGAAGACGTTGCAGCCGCCCGAAGCGATCGTCACGACATGGCAATCGGGCGTGATCTCCAGCGCCTCCATGTCGACCACCGGGTCTTCCCAGATTTGCGCATAAACCAGCCCGCGAAAAGCGAAGGTGAAGGCGCGTTCGAGCAGGCCCTCCTTGCTCAGATGTTCGTGACGATGCACTGCACCGCGGACGGCGCCGTTCTTCGGCGCCTTGACGAGAGTTCCCATGGCCGGACTCCAGATGCGCGCCACCCGGACTGCCGGGCGGTGTCGCGCCCTGCTAGCCCGGGCATGTGACAGCTGCCGGTCAGTCAGGTCACTGTTTCGTGACGCCGCCGGCCCCCGGCCAGTCGCTGTCGCCGACGCGGGTGAGCGTCATCGTGAAGAATCGGCGGGGCGGCTGGCCGGGCGCGATATAGTCGCCCACTTCGGTCCAGCTGCCATTGGTTACGGTGGCGGTATAGCGGATCGTCATCGCGCCGGCCGGGATTTCCCAGATATAGCCGGTGTCGGTCACCTGCATCGGAAACTTGCCGCCGCGGCCCAGCGCCCAGCTCGTCAGCCAATAGGATTTGGCCTGTGCGTCGTACGAGACAACGCCGAGCGCATTGAAGCCGACGCTGCCGTCCGAATTGTAGCTCTTGCCCTCCATCACCGTGAGCGTGCCGCCCAGAAATCCGCCGATCCGCTCGGTCTGAATCACACGGTGCTCACCCTGGGGCGACTGGCTGACGGCGGGGCCGCGCCAGACGCCGTGCATCCAGTCGAGCTTCTTCATCGCCTCACGCTGCGCGGCGATCGCTGCGGTGTCCGTCGGTTGCGCCTGCGCCGATGGCGCGAGCAGTGCGGCGAACAATGCCGTCAGTCCGAAGAGCATCAACTTCCGCATCTGGAATCTCCAATTGTCGTGTCGTCCGGCGCATGGCAGCCTGCGCATATGGCTGCAGTCCGGACCGCACATCGAAGCCGCCGCGACACGGCGACCGGCAAGCCGCGTTTCGCGAACCGCGTTCGCGGCTTCGCGAAACGTGCATGGCGCGATTTCCCGCCCGGCTTTCCGATATTGTGGATCGCGTGTTTCGGCGCGGCGGCACTGATGGTGGTGACCGGCGGCTTCGGCACCGGAAACCTGTCGCTGGGGCCGCGCATCGGCTTCTGGCTGCTGCTGATGGGCTGGAGCGCGCTCAAGTGGCAGCTCTGGTTCGCCTGGCTCGTCCGCAAGCCGGCCGACTGGCCGCGAGCATCGCTGATCGGGGCGCCGCTGTTGAACTTGCCGCTTCCGCTCGAGATTGCGCTGTGCGCCAGTGCGGTTGGCGCGCCGTTCGTGCTCAACCCGTTCGAGACCTGGGTGAGCGCGCTGGCGATCTCCGCGCTGATCATAGTCGTTGCGTCGCTGGTCGCCTGGGTGGTGCTGAGCCGGAAAGCCGAGCCCGCCGCGGTTCCGGCCGATGGCTTGCTCGGCCGCGCGCGGGTGGCGCCCGAGGCGCTCGCCGCGGTGGAGGCCGAGGATCATTATTGCCGAGTCCGGCGCCGCGACGGACAAAGCGCGCTCATCCACTACCGCTTCGGCGACGCGCTCGCCGAGCTGGAGGAGTCGACGGCGCGCAGGTGCATCGCGGCGCCTGGGTCGCGGCCGATGCGGTCGAAGGCGCCGAGCGCGACGGCCGGCGCTGGCGGCTGCGGCTCGCCGGCGGAGCGGCGATATCGGTCAGCGCCACCTACGCGGCGGAAGCACGGCGGCGGCAATGGCTCCGCCCGCCGCCGCGCGCGGGAGACTAGCGAGTCGTATTGTCGATCGCGTTGCCGGTGTCGCGGGCGCCCTGTGCGACCGTGTCGCCGACATCGTCCGCCGTGTTCTCGATGGCCCGGCCGGCGCGATCGGCACCATTCTCGATCATGTCGCCGGTCTTGTCGGCGGCGTTCTCCAGGCTGTCGCCGGTCTGATCGACGGCGCTGGTCAGATTGTCCTGTGCGCTTGGCGAGCATGCGCCCAGGGCCAGGCCAAAAGCGAGCGCGGGCGTCCAAGCCAGAATTGATTTACGCATTTCGGTCTCCCAAAGGTTGTCTCGGTCTAGCCAGCACAGGCCCGAGGGCGTAGGGAGCGCCGCATGCCGCGCCGTATCGCCATCGCCTCGGATCATGCCGCCTTCGTCATGAAATCGGAACTCGCCGAATGGTTGCGTGGCGAGGGCCACGAACTGCTCGATCTCGGCCCCGCCAATGCCGACAGCGTCGATTATCCCGATTATGGCTATGCGCTCGCCCGTGCGATCGAGCAGGGCGAAGCCGAGGTCGGGGTGGCGCTGTGCGGATCGGGGATCGGCATCTCGATCGCCGTCAATCGCAATCCCGCCGCGCGTTGCGCCTTGGTCTCCGAGCCGCTCTCGGCGAGTCTTGCGCGCCAGCATAACGACGCCAATGTCGTGGCCCTGGGCGCCCGGCTGATCGGCCTCGAAATGGCGAAGGCCTGCGTCACCGCCTTCCTCGAATCCGAATTCCTCGGCGATCGCCACCAGCGTCGAGTCGACAAACTCAGCCATCCTGAAAGGAGCCCCGTATGAGCACCAACCCCCAGATGGCAGGGCTGCAGCCCGACGGCTTCTTCACCAAGAGCCTCTCCGAAGTCGATCCCGCGGTCTTCGCCGGCGTCCGCCACGAGCTCGACCGCGAGCAGCACCAGATCGAGCTGATCGCATCCGAGAACATCGTCTCCAAGGCGGTGCTCGAGGCGCAGGGATCGGTGTTCACCAACAAGTACGCCGAGGGCTATCCCGGCAAGCGTTACTATCAGGGCTGCCACCCTTCGGACGAAGTCGAGCAGCTGGCGATCGATCGGGCGAAGCAATTGTTCGGCTGCGAGTTCGCCAACGTCCAGCCGCATTCGGGGGCACAGGCGAACGGCGCGGTGATGCTGGCGCTGACCAAGCCGGGTGACACGATCATGGGGCTCAGCCTCGATTCGGGCGGGCACCTCACCCACGGTGCGCGTGCGGCGATGAGCGGCAAGTGGTTCAACGCGATCCAGTACGGGGTCGATCCGACCACGCACCTGATCGACTTCGACGAGGTCGAGGCGAAGGCCAAAGAGCACAAGCCCAAGCTGATCATCGCGGGCGGCTCGGCCTATCCGCGGATCATCGACTTCGCCAAATTCCGCGCGATCGCCGATGAAGTGGGCGCGATCTTCATGGTCGACATGGCGCACTTCGCGGGCCTGGTGGCCGGCGGCGTGCACCCGACGCCGTTCGGCCATGCGCATGTCGTCACGACCACCACGCACAAGACGCTGCGCGGCCCGCGTGGCGGCGCGGTGTTCACCAATGACGAAGCGATCGCCAAGAAAATCAATTCGGCAGTGTTCCCCGGCTTGCAGGGCGGCCCGCTGATGCACGTGATCGCCGCCAAGGCCGTTGCGTTCGGCGAGGCGCTGCGCCCCGACTTCAAGAGCTATGCCGCGGCAATCGTCGAGAACGCCAAGGTGCTCGCGGCGACGCTCAACGAGCGCGGCGCCAACCTCGTCTCGGGCGGCACCGACACGCATCTCGCATTGGTCGACCTCACGCCGCTGGGCGTCACCGGCAAGGATGCCGACGAGGCACTCGAACGCGCCGCGATCACCTGCAACAAGAACGGCATACCCAACGATCCGCTGCCGCCGGTGAAGACCAGCGGCATCCGGGTCGGCTCGCCCGCCGGCACGACGCGCGGCTTCGGCCCCGCCGAGTTCCGCGAGATCGGCAACATGGTCGCCGACGTGCTCGAAGGGCTGCGCAAGAATGGCGAACAGGGCGACGCGCAGATCGAAGCGAACGTTCGCGAGCGTGTCCGTGCGCTGTGCGAACGCTTCCCCATCTATCCGGAGCTGTAATTGCGCTGCCCGTTCTGCGGAAATGAAGACAGCCAGGTGAAGGACAGCCGCCCCACCGAAGACGGGGCGGCGATCCGGCGGCGGCGGCAGTGCGAGGCATGCGCCGCGCGCTTCACGACGTTCGAGCGGATTCAGCTTCGCGACCTGACCGTGATGAAGAACCAAGACCGCCGCGAGCCGTTCGAGCGCGACAAGCTCATCCGTTCGGTGACGCTCGCCGCGCGCAAGCGTCCGGTCACTTCGGCACAGATCGAGCGGCTCGTATCGGGCATCCAGCGCCAGCTCGAGACGCTGGGCGACAGCGAAATCCCCTCGCAGCGGATCGGCGAGATGGTGATGGACGGTCTGAAGGGCCTGGATTCAGTCGCTTATATCCGCTTTGCCAGCGTCTATAAGGACTTCCGCGAGGCGAAGGATTTCGAGGAATTCGCCGGCAATGTCAGCGAGGCGGGGAAGGGTGAACCCCGTCATCGTTCTCGTGCGTCCGCAATTGGGCGAGAATATCGGCAAAGCGGCACGCGCGATGCTCAATTTCGGGCTGACCGAGATGCGCCTCGTGGCCCCGCGGGATGGCTGGCCCAATCCGTCGGCCGGACCGGCGGCCAGCGGTGCCGACATCGTCCTGGAAAAGGCGCAGGTGTTCGGCAGCGTCGCCGATGCGGTGGCCGATTGCGGACAGGTCTATGCCACCACGGTGCGCAAGCGCGGCGTCACCAAGCCGGTGGTCACGCCCGAGCTTGCCGCCAGCGAGATCCGTTCCGCTCCAGAGCGTTCGGCGATTCTGTTCGGACCTGAGCGCTCCGGCCTCGAGACCGACGATGTCGCGCTCGCCCGGACGATCATCACCGTGCCGATCAATCCCGAATTCGGTTCGTTGAACCTCGCCCAGGCGGTGATCCTCATCGCGTACGAATGGTCGAAGGAGCAAATCTCGCCAGCCCGCCGGCCACCGATCTCGATCCGCCGGCGCCGCAGGACGAGCTGGAAGGGATGATCAGCCAGCTCGAGGCCATGCTCGAGGGATCGGGCTATTATTTCCCGCCCGCGCGCGCGCCCACCACACGACGGACGCTTCGCACGCTGCTGACCAAGCCGGGCTGGACGTCGCAGGAAGTCCGCACGATGCGGGGCGTGCTGTCGGCGCTCGCCGGGCGAAAGCTGTATCGCGACCGATGAACTCTCCAGCTTTGCAGAAGCGCGTCTGCGCGTCTAGAAGTGGTGCATGCGCCGATTCTGAGGTGCTTCCGGAGAGTTATTGAATGTTCACGAGCTTTTTCGCGCTGACCCTCGCCGCCGCGCTTCAGAATGCCCCTGCGCCGGAAGCCGCCAAACCGGCCGAAGAGAAGAAGATTTGCGTCGTCGAGCAATCCTCTTACTCGCGGCTCGCCCGCAAGCGCATCTGCCGCACCGAGCGCGAGATGAAAGAGCAGCAGGAGCGGGTCGAGCGCGATTCGCGCCTCCACTGAGCCGGCGTTTTGCCAGCTTCAGCGGCGGTCGAACGCCTCAAGCTCATAGGCAATCGACGCCTCGATCAATAATTCCCAGATCTCCGCGACGGACGTCTCCGGGATGCCCGCCGCTTCGGCATGGGCACGCGCGTTTGCGATGACCTGTGCCTTGCGCGCCTCGTCGCGGACCTGGCCGCGTTCGGGCTTGATGCGGGCGGCGGCATCCATATAGCCGAAGCGGCGCGCGAGCAGGGCGACCAGGGCGCGATCGACCGCGTCGACGCCGGCCCGGACCTCGGCCATCGTCGTGCAGGCTTCGGGATCGAGAATGTCTTGCATGGCAGCCCCTTGGCGGGTGCCCGCGCGCCTGTCCAGCTTGACTCGCCGACGCATGGCGGCTAACCGCGCGCCATTCGCAATGGCCCCGCACCCCGGTGAAGCGGTGGCCCTGCCCTCCCCACAAGGAACCAGCAGGCGGATACCGGGACTAACCCCGCATTCCCGACAGGGAGAGCGGATTACGTTGTTCTGTGATTGCAAAGGATTAGATATGTCGAAGCGCTCCAGCGCCAAGCACAAGCTCGACCGCCGGATGGGCGAGAACATCTGGGGTCGCCCGAAGAGCCCGGTCAACAAGCGCGAGTACGGCCCCGGCCAGCACGGCCAGCGCCGCAAGGGCAAGATGTCGGACTTCGGCATCCAGCTGCGCGCCAAGCAGAAGCTCAAGGGCTATTACGGCGACATCACCGAGAAGCAGTTCAAGAAGTCGTACGAAGATGCGTCGCGCATGAAGGGCGACACCGGTCAGAATCTGATCGGCCTGCTCGAGATGCGCCTCGACATGATCGTCTATCGCGCCAAGTTCGCGCCGACGATCTTCGCCGCGCGCCAGCTCGTCAACCACGGCCATGTCCGCGTCGACGGCGAGAAGTGCAACATCGGTTCGCGCCGCATCAAGCCGGGCCAGATCGTGTCGCTTTCGTCCAAGGCGCAGGAAATGGCGCTGGTGATGGAAGCGCAGAGCCTCTCCGAGCGCGACATCCCCGATTATGTCGTTCCGGAAGGCGCGTCGAAGATCACCTTCACGCGCGTGCCCACGCTCGACGAAGTGCCCTATCCGGTGCGCATGGAGCCGAACCTGGTCGTCGAGTTCTACTCGCGCTGACCCGGCTTCCCACTCGGGAACGAACAAGGGCGGTCCTTCGGGGCTGCCCTTTTCTTTGGGAGATGCGGGCAGGTTCGGTGGCCGGCCTTCCGCTCGGGCTTGCCGCCGTGTGATCGCACTGCCACACTCGGCTCCGGTCACGTTCGTCAGGATGCCGCATGCGTTTCGCTTCGATTGCCGTTCCTTCGCCGATTGGGAAAATCGCATGAGCGGCCCGCGGCTCTCCGACTTCGTGGCCGGCACCGTCTATGAAGTATCCGCGACCGACGCGACCTATCCGCTCACGCTCGACAAGGGCCAGGACCTGTCGGATTCAGGGCGCGAGGGTGGGGCATTCCGGCTCGAATTCGTCGGGCCTGCCGATCCGATCCTGCCACAGGCGACCTATCGCTTCGTCGGCGAGGGGACAGATCACGACATCTTCATCGTGCCGATTGCCCGCGACGCCGGTGGCACACGGTATGAAGCGATCTTCTACTAGGCCGCAGGGCGCCATTCCCACAGGTCATACGCGCCCCGATCGTCGTCGGTGATCGAGAAACCCAGGCGTTCATAGAGCGTGCGTGCGGGATTGTTCTTCTCGACATGGATCGTGACATTCCTGCCGAAGGAGGCGGCCTGAGCGAGCACGTCGCGCAGCAACGCCGCGCCGATCCCCTGGCGTCGCGCCTCGGGCATCAGGGAGATGTCGACGATCCGGATCTCGGCGGGCATGGCATAGAGATAGAGCCGTCCTATCGCCGCGCTGCTGCGCTCGATGATCATCGCGTGCATGCCTTGATAATGTTGCCGGTAATGGGCGTGCTGCGCTGCGTGCTGCTGCGCGAGGAATGCCTGTTTGACCTCGGCGGGCCACGGCACCGGCGCCAGCTCCTCTGCACGCGTCGAGGCATAGAGTGCGGCGGTAAAGGCCAGGTCCGCATCCGACATGGGGCGCAGCGCGACGTCGAGCGCAGCGGCCTCGCGCAACGGCAACGGCACGCTCGTCATCAGGGGCGTGGTGGAAACACGCCCTGAAGTGCGATGCAGAAATAAAGGGTCAGATACGGCATCATGTTGTTGTGCGGCAGGCCGCCGCCGGCGAGAGCGAGCGCCTCGGGCGCCATCGGCGTGACGGTGGTGTTGCTCGAGTAAATGTTCGATTTGGCCCGCGAGAGGGCATTGTTGGTCGGTATATTCGTCTCCGCATCGTCGCTCGTCGAGACGCGAAGGGCGTGCGTGTGCGACGGAATCTCCGTTTGGAGCAAGGTCTCGCTTTCCGAGCCGCCCACCTGACCGAGATCGTAGAGCGAGAGGCCGGGGCCCTGTCCCGGATGAAACGGTACCGAGCCCTGCAGATCGGGAAGCGCGAAATTACTCTTGCCGTCGCCGCCATAGACTGTGCCCAGCAGCGAGAAGAGTGCGGTATTCTGCGACAGCGGCAATAACTGGCCATCGCACCACGCCCATCCTCTGGGCGCGAAGTTGAACGGGAAGACCCGGATTTCGGCGACGAACGGATCGGCCACTGGAGGGGCTCCTCAGGTTGGGCTCGGGAAGATCCCGAACAGCGAGATGATGAAGTCGATGCAGAGATAGGGCTGCATGTTGGTGTGCGGCTGATTGTTGCCGATCGACGTTACCGAGAGCGCGTTCAGCGGGTCAGTCGGCTGGGCGTTGATGAAGGCGTCGATCGAGCCGGACTTGCCGATCACGGTGTTGGTCGGCGTCGCCGAGCTCGTCACGTTGAGGGACGCCATCAACGTGTGGGTGTGCGAGGAATCTGGTTGACGGTAAGCGTGATTTCCTCGGCTCCGCCGGTTTCGGCGAGGATAAAGCCGTTACCCTGGTGCAGCGGAACGCGGCCGCGCAGATCGGGCAGTGCGAAGGTCGACTGACCGTCTCCGCCATAAGTGGTACCGATCAGCTGGAAGAGCGTCTCGTTCTCGGAGATGGGCAGGAGCGCCCCTTCACAGAACATCCAGCCGGCGGGCGGGAAATTGCCCGCGAACATCCGGATCTCACCGACATAAGGTTGTGCCATCGGCTCGTTTCCTCAGTTCTGCGAGGGAAGATGCCCTGGAGCGCGATGCACCAGGACAAGGTCAGAAACGGCTGCATGTTGAGATGCGCCTGGCTCCCGCCGACACTGGCGACCGAGCCCGGAGCGGTGGGGGTCAGCGCCGCCGGTCCGGTGTAAAAGTCGTTCGGGGCGGTGGAACCCAGAAGCATCGTATTGTTGGGGATGTTGGTGGTCGCCACCGTCGTGGTCGCCTGCAATACGTGCGTATGCGTGGGCAGCTCGTTGATCGTGAGCGTGTGCGCCTGTTCGCCGCCGTGCTCGCCGAGCGTGTGCCCGCTGCCGACATGCATCGGCACGCGGCCACGCATATCCGGAAGCGCGAAATTGGTTTGGCCATTGCCGCCATAGGTGGTGCCCAACAGCGAGAACAGTGCTTGATTCTGATTGATCGGCAGCAGCTGGCCATTGCATAGCGCCCAGCCTTTTGGCGCGAAGGCAAAGGAAAAAGCCTCAGCTCCGATAGAAACGGCTCAGACATGCCTGCATCTCCCCCGATGAGCAATAATGTACTCATGAAACGAACTTGGGCAAGTCTTATTATTCAGACCCCCGGAACCAGCGCGACGGGGGTACTGCAAGTCAATGTTCTTGCCCGAAAAGATGCTTCGACGCGAAGTCGATGAAGACGGGCCAGTTGTCGCGAGCGCTGTGGCCGCCATGATGCTGTCGAAAACCGACCCTACTTTCGATAACTGCCGTCAATACTGACGGAAAATCGGAGGTCGACAGCCCGCGCCGTCCCAGCAACGACCAGGCCGGCGATGCCGCGGCGGCCGCGAGAAAGCTGCCTTTCGGATCGACCCAGCCGTCACCCGTATCGATCGTGCTTGCGCCGATAAATATCGGACGCGGCACGGCGAGGGTGATCAGCATATGCGAGTCGATCGACAGATCGTGTTCGGTCAGCGACCGGCATGTTTGAGGGCCCGCCCGCGCCAGCTGCAATGCTTGCCGGTGCTCCAGCGCGCTGCCACACTCGCGACAATCCCATCCCAGGAGTTCTCCATGCGCCTTGCTCTTTCCGCCATGCTCTTGCTCGCCGGCACGTCCGCGGCCGCGCAGACCGCACCGCAGATTTCGATCGACACGCTCAGGCAAGTGACCGAGCGGCTTTCGTCCGACGAATTCGAGGGCCGCGCCCCGGCCACCGCCGGCGAGGAGAAGACGCTCGCCTACCTCGTCGAGCGCTTCCGGAAAGCGGGGCTCAAGCCCGGCAACAAGGGCAGCTGGTTCCAGGACGTGCCGCTGGTCGAGATTACCGGGCAGAACGTTTCCGCGCTCAGCTTCACCGGGGGCAAGGCGCCGGTCAGTCTCGATTATCGCAAGGATATGGTGATCGCGACGTATCAGGTCACGCCGAAGACCGCGGTGAAGGACAGCGACGTCGTGTTCGTCGGCTATGGCATCAATGCCCCCGAGCGCGGCTGGAACGACTATGCCGGCGTGGACGTGAAGGGGAAGACGGTGATCATCCTCGTCAACGACCCCGACTGGCAGACGCCGGGACTGCAGGGCGAATTCGGCGGCCGGGCGATGACCTATTACGGCCGCTGGACCTACAAGTTCGAGGAAGCTGCACGGCAGGGTGCGGCCGCCGCGATCATCGTCCACGATACCGAGCCCGCCGCCTATGGCTGGGGCGTGGTGCAATCCTCGTGGACCGGCCCGCAGCTCGAGCAGGACACACCGGGCGACCATATGGACCAGTCCAAGGCGATCGGCTGGATCCAGCAGGACTCCGCCAAGGCACTCTTCGCCAGCGCCGGCAAGGATTATGCGGCGCTTGTCGAAGCGGCGAAGCACAAGGGCTTCAAGGCGGTACCGCTGGGGGTGAAGGCGAACGTGTCGTTCGACAACACGATCCGGCGCCAGGCATCGAAGAACGTCGTCGGTATTCTCCCCGGCAGCGAGCGGCCGAACGAAGTCGTGCTCTACTCGGCGCATTGGGACCATCTCGGCCGCTGCGATGCAGTGAACGGCGACGACATCTGCAACGGCGCGCTCGACAATGCCTCGGGCACCGCCGCGCTGGTCGCGCTCGCCGAGGCGCATGTGAAGGCCGGGCCGGCCAAGCGCAGCCTCGTCTTCCTGGCGGTGACTGCCGAGGAATCGGGGCTGCTCGGTTCCAAATTCTATGCCGAGAACCCGGTGTTTCCGCTCAGCCAGACGGTGGGCGGGGTGAACATGGACGGCGTCAACAATGTCGGCCGGGCTAAGGACTTCGTGCTGGTCGGCGTCGGCAAGTCCGAACTCGAGGATCTGGTGAAGCCCTTCGTGGCCGCGCAGGACCGGATCATCGTCCCCGAGCCCACGCCCGAGCGCGGCTATTATTACCGCTCGGACCATTTCAGCTTCGCCAAATTGGGCGTGCCGATGCTCTATGGCGAGAGCGGCGAGGATCTGCGCGTCGGCGGCAAGGAAGCGGGCAAGAAGGCTTCCGACGACTATACCGAGCACCGCTACCACAAGCCGCAGGACCAATATGATCCGAACTGGAACTGGGACGGCGCGATCGAGGATCTGACGATCTTCTATGGCCTCGGGCGCCAGCTCGCCGAGGGGTCGGCATGGCCCAATTGGTATCCCACCGCCGAATTCCGCGCGATCCGAGACAAGAGCCGCGCGGGGAAGTAAGAGCGCGCGCATGACTCAGCCGCCTCCGCCCGAATGGGCTTTGCACGACGCCGTCTGGATCGGCTTTCCCAGCCACCCCGAATTGTGGCTCGAAGACCTCGAGCCCGCGCGCAAGGAAGTCGCCGCCTTCGCCCGGGCGGTCCATGCCGACGGGCGCGGCGAGAAGGTGATCCTCGTCGCCGCCGACGAAGAGGCGGCCGCTGCGGCGATCAGCTATGCCGGCGGCAGTGCGCATATCGTGATCGAACCGTTCGGCGACATCTGGCTGCGCGATACCGGGCCGATCGTCGACGGCGCGGGCCGGGCGCATGACTTCCGCTTCAACGGCTGGGGCGGGAAATACGATCTCGAGGGCGATTCGGATGTCGGCCTGCGGCTGGCGAAGCGCGCGCAGCTGGGCGTCGAGGCGCATCCCTGGATCCTCGAGGGCGGTGCGGTCGACGGCGACGGCACCGGGCTGTGCGTCACCACCGAGCAATGCCTGCTCAACCCCAATCGCAATCCGAGCCTGAGCAAGGCCGATGTCGAGGCGCTGCTCGCCGCCGATCTCGGCTATACCCGGGTGCTGTGGCTCGGTGACGGGCTGGTCAACGATCATACCGACGGCCATGTCGACAATCTCGCGCGCTTCGTGGGCGAGAACCGGCTGCTGATCCCCGAGGCGACCGACAACGATCCGAACTGGCGCGTCTATCAGGACGCCGCGCAGCGCGCGCGGGGCTTCGGAGTTGAAGTCGTCCGCTTCCCCTCGCCGGGCCGGGTGCTCAGCCCCGAGGAGGAGATCGTGCCCGCGAGCTACATGAACTTCTATATCGGCAACGCCGCGATCGTGGTGCCGGTCTATGGCCAGGCGAATGACGACGCGGCAATCGCCGCGCTCGCGGAGCTTTTCCCGGGCCGTCAGGTTGTCGGCCAGCGTGCCGACCATATCCTGACCGGCGGCGGGAGCTTCCACTGCATCAGCCAGCAGCTCCCGCGGCTGTGATCGGCGTCCGCCGGCTCGGTGCGGGTGATGCCGCCGTGCTGGGCCGGCTGAAGGCGTTGTTCGACGAAGCCTTCGAGCAGCCCGGGCGCATGGCGGCAGATGCCGGGTTCGAACGGCTTCTCGCGCGCGCCGAGGTGATCCTGCTGGTCGCGGAGGACGGCGGCGAACTGGTCGGCGGGCTGCTCGCCTATGCGCTTCCGCACGTGGATCCGGCGCGTGACGAGCTGTACCTCTATGACCTTGCCGTCGCCGAAGCGCATCGGCGCCGCGGCGTGGCGAGCGCACTGATCGAGGCGCTCGGCGGGCTCGCTACGAAGCTCGGCGCATCCGCGATCTTCGTCCAGGCCGATGACGACGACGCGGCGGCGCAGGCGCTCTACGCGCGGTTCGGCGAGGGGCGCCGGGTTCACCACTTCGATATTCTGCCCGCGCAGGGTGGCAACCGGGCCGACATCGACTAAATGCGCTGACCATGACCGAGATCACCGTCGCGGCGCTCCAGCTCGCCTTCACCAACGATATCGATGCCAATATCAAGGCCGTGTCCGAACTCGTCCGCGAGGCAGCGAGCCGAGGCGCGCAGGTCGTGCTGCCGCCCGAATTGTTCGAAGGCGAGTATTTCTGCCGGGTGGAGGATGAGGGCCTGTTCGCCAATGCGCGGCCCGCGCACGAGCACAAGGCGGTGCTGGCGATGCAGCATCTCGCCGCCGATCTCGGCATCCACATCCCGACCAGCTTCTTCGAGGCCGACGGACCGCATTTCTACAACAGCCTCGCGATGATCGGCCCCGACGGGCGGATCGAGGGCGTCTATCGCAAGAGCCACATCCCCGACGGCCCCGGCTATGAGGAGAAATTCTATTTCCGCCCCGGCAATACCGGGTTCAAGGTGTGGAACGGCCCGGGCGCCAAGATCGGCGTGGGGGTGTGCTGGGACCAATGGTATCCCGAGACCGCGCGGGCGATGATGCTGATGGGCGCCGAGGTTTTGTTCTATCCGACCGCGATCGGATCCGAGCCGCATGACGACAGCCTCGATACCGCGCGGCTGTGGCGCCGGGCGATGGTGGGGCATGCCGTGTCGAACGTCGTCCCCGCGGTCGCCGCCAATCGCGTCGGCACGGAGCACGGGCAGACTTTCTACGGCACCAGCTTCATCACCGACGAGCGCGGCGACATCCTGGCGGAGCTCGACCGCGAGGAGACCGGCGTGATCGTCGCCAAGCTCGATCTCGAGCGAATCAAGCGCCACCGCGCCGCGTTCGGCTTCTTCCGCGATCGCCGGCCGGAGCTCTATGGGCGGCTGGTGGAAGACATCTAAATTGACTCGGTTTGCGGAAGTCGCATCGTTCTCGAACGAAAATTGCGCGTTCGGGAAAGCATGTTGCGCGAAAAGCCGCCGCTTAGCCTGACCGATTCAAAGAGCCGGGAGACCACAGCACAGCATTTCCTACATTGGAAGCCTTGGGTGGCGTGGGCATTCGGCAGCTCTTCTCCTCTCCCGGTGGGAGAGGTAGCGAAGCTTGGCAGCTCGCTGCCTAGCGGAGCTGGGTGAGGGTGTCCTGCTATCGAGAAGGCGATCCCCTCATCCAGCTCCGACTAAGGCCTTGCTGCGCAAGACCCAAGTCTGCGCAACCCTCTCCCGACGGGAGAGGGAAGTGAATGTCGATAGCCGCTAGCGCTGATTCCCGGCATCGTCGCCGATGCTCTCGTGGATCGCCAGCGCGCGGGCGAACACTGCCTCGAACATCCCGGGCGTCAGGCGGCCGGTATTCTGGTTGTAGCGCGAGCAGTGATAGCTATCGATCAGCACCCGCCCGCCGGGCAGGCGATGCTCGGCGAGATGGCCGAAGCGTGCCTTGGGCAGGCGCCCGCCCAATGCCTTGACCGCCGACTGGTGCGCGATCTCGCCCAATGCGACGAAGATCCGGGACGAGGGCAGAGCGGCGATCTCGGCGGTGAGGAAGTCGCGGCAGGCGTGGATTTCGGCGGGTACCGGCTTGTTGTCGGGTGGCAGGCATTTGACGGCGTTGAGGATCAATACGCCCTGCGGCTCACCTTGATCGGCCAGGCCGAACTTCGCCAGCGTCGCGAACAGCAGGTCGCCCGAGGCGTCGCCGGTGAAGGCGCGGCCGGTGCGGTTGGCGCCGTTTTTGCCGGGGGCGAGGCCGATGATCACCAGCCAGGGATCCGGATCGCCGAGCGCGGGGACCGGGGCGTTCCACCAGTCGGGATGCTCGGTGCGGAGGCTGGTGCGCAGCGCCGCCAGCCGCGGGCAGAGCGGGCAATCGTGATCGGGCAAAGGGCTTGGCGCGGGCATGGAGCCGCGATAGTCCCGGGGACGTGCCGACAACAAGTTATGTCATCGCGCTGGGCTCCAATCGCCGGGGGCGCCATGGCAGTCCCGAGGCCGAAGTGGCCGCGGCGCTCGCGGCTTTGGGCGGCGTGGTCGCAGTGTCGCCGGTGTTGCGCACGCCGCCGCTCGGCCCTCGAAGCGCCGCTTCGCCAATGCCGCCGCGCTGATCGAGAGCGACGAGGAACCGCCGGCGTTGCTCGCGCGGCTGAAGGCAATCGAGCGGGCGTTCGGTCGGCGGCGCGGGCGGAGCTGGGCGGCGCGGGTGATCGATCTCGACATCATCCTTTGGTCCGAAGGCGCCTGGGGCGAGAAGCGCCTCACCGTGCCGCATGCCGCGTTCCGGGAACGCGATTTCGTGCTGCGGCCGCTGCTGGCGGTGGTGCCCGAGTGGCGCGATCCGGTGAGCGGGCTCAGCGTGCGGCAATTGGCGGCGCGGCTGGGGCGGCGATGACCGACGATGCGCCCTTGGTGCTCGAGACCGAGCTGTGGCGCTGGACGCCCGAGCCGCCGGCCAAGGCGAGCTGGTATTTCGTGACGATTGTGGGGGAGGCGGCGGACGCGATCCGCGCGCGGGCTTTCGAGCTGCGCGCGATGGGCGGAGCGCGGGGGTTCGGATCGGTGCGGGTCCGCGCGAGCGTCGACGGCGTGGCGTTCGACAGCTCGGTATTCCCGCACAAGGAAAGCGGGGGCTATCTGCTGCCGGTCAAGGCCGAGGTGCGGCGCAAGGCCGGCGTGGGTGAGGGGATTTGGTGGAAGTGGGGATCTGGGTCTAGCGGGGTCGAGGGCGGCGCGCTCAGCCGCCACCCCGCTTCTTGCCGAGATTGTCCCCGGCGGTGCCCCCGGCGCCGCGATGCGGGCCGCTGGTGTCGGGCCAGATCTGGTCGTGGAACGCGTAAACGCCCGCGCCGGCGATGAGCAGCACGGCCACTGCTATTCCCAAGATGCGCCGCATCGTGATCCCCAATCCGTCGACTTGCCGAACTATGCGTGGGCGGGCGTTGCGCGGCAAGTGTGTCCGGATCGGTGTGGTTTCCGTCCAGCTCCGTCACCCCGGCCTTGTGCCGGGGTCCACCGGGCGACAGGCTGCACAGCCGATGATCCTTGGCACGCCCTGCGTCTACATCCTCGCAAACCGCTACAACGGCGCGCTGTATGTCGGCGTGACTTCAAACCTGATCGCCCGCATTCTCCAGCACCGCGAAGGCACGTTCGACGGGCACACCAAGAAGCACCGCATCTACCGGCTGGTCTATTTCGAGACCGGGGAATCGATGGAAGGCGCGATCGCGCGCGAGAAGCAGCTCAAGCGCTGGCGGCGCGACTGGAAGCGCAATCTGATCGAGCGGGAGAACCCGGCGTGGAACGACCTTGCGGTGGGGCTGGGGCTGGAGCCGCTGGCGGTGTGACGCGCGGCGCGGTGGACCCCGGCACAAGGCCGGGGTGACGGTTGTGGCAAGTGCTTACCCTCTAAGTACGAGGTTGCCACACTCCTTCTTCCGTATATTCGGCGCAGTTAAGTAATCCGAAGGATTGCCAAAGTATGTCGAGTAGCGGTCTCGCTACATCATCCACATTATCTGCAGATTGAATGTCCTCAATCATAATTTCTGGCAATATCATGTTAGAGCGATCTGAAATCGGAGTGGAGCGAGAAAAAAGTTTCCACCTATGCCAAATTCATGGCCATCAACACCTATAAGCGCAGCAGTTACCATTATCGGCCCAGCAAGATAGGCTTGTTTGGCGAAATGAACATATTTTGAAATGGCATCTCGATAGAATGTTGAAACAGTAGTTGATGGAACTACTGGCCGTTCCATGAAAGAATGTCCTCCCATCCGAACAGCTTCCATCATTCCGTTACGGTAAACCTGAGTGTATGCCCCAACTCGTTCTGGAGATCCTGAATAGGCAACGACGCCGTCCAGATTAAAAGCTCGGGACGCCCCTCCCCAATCGTTAAACATGAGCATTGTGAAATTTTCATGGACCCAATTTATGTCAATTTTTGATCGAGGATCCATGGAGAGGATAGGAATAAACTGCGCAACACATATAGGGCCATCGGGCAATGGGCGCCACGTTTGTCTATTAGCTAGAGCGTTGTATCTCTCTCGCGATAGCATTCGAGCGGCGGCAGCCAAAGAAGCGCTTTTATCAAAAGCGCTTCTCAATTGGTCGTAATTTAATTCGGACGTGTGAGTGCCGTTCCTAATCACAAATCGACTATTCCCGTTATATAAGTAACGGTGTGGTCCGTTTCTGGACGGTTTAACATCTATAATTAATGCGTAACCCCTTCTAACGAGACGGGGTGGAAGCTGACGTTTGCCAATCGTGGCTCAATTCCCGCGTCCAAAACTTGACTCAGTCTTCTGACAATATCGTCGATGACTTCATCACTGGTTGGAATCAACGCAGCGGCCGTACCGTCTTTCTCTTCAACGCCGTAAACTAGCTGCCCTCCAGCGGCGTTGGCCAACGCGGAAACATCCTTGAGAAACTCGGCTCGATCTCGATCGCTACGACCAGGGAGGCTTCGCTTGAATTCAAGGGTAAGAGATTCCGGAGCTCGGTCTACGCAGAGCTGCAGAAGGGCCGCCTCATTAAACTGCGCTTCAGAGAGCCCCATAGCTCACTCCGCCGCAATCCCCGCCTGCTTGAACATATCCCCGCCCTCACCGGACGCATCCTCGTTCGCCGCGGGCACGGCCTTCGCCTTTTGGCGCTTGTCGAACGAGTCCCACACTTCGTTCCATGCCCCGCGCGTCGCGCCCTTGGAATATTCCGTCGCGCGCTGTTCGAAGAAATTGGCGTGCTCGACGCCGTTGAGCAAAGGGGCGAGCCAGGGGAGGGGTGTTCGTCGATCATGTAGATGGGCTTGAGGCCGAGCTGGCCCAGCCGCCAGTCGGCGATGTAGCGGATGTACTTCTTGATCTCCTTGGGCGTCATGCCGGTGACCGGGCCGTGCTCGAACGCCAGGTCGATGAACGCGTCCTCGAGGCGGACGGTGGTCTGGCACATGTCCATGATGTCGGACTTGACCGCCTTGGTCAGGCAGTCGCGCTCGCGGGTGAAGGCGTGGAACAGGCGGATGATGCCCTCGCAGTGGAGGCTCTCGTCGCGCACCGACCAGGAGACGATCTGGCCCATTCCCTTCATCTTGTTGAAGCGCGGGAAGTTCATCAGCATCGCGAAGCTGGCGAAGAGCTGGAGCCCCTCGGTGAAGCCGCCGAACATCGCGAGCGTCTTGGCGATGTCCTCGTCGCTGTCGACGCCGAACTTCTGCAGATAGTCGTGCTTGTCCTTCATCTCGCTATATTCGAGGAACATGCCGTATTCGCTCTCGGGCATGCCGATCGTGTCGAGCAGATGGCTGTACGCGGCGATGTGCACCGTCTCCATGTTGGAGAAGGCGGCGAGCATCATCTTGACCTCGACCGGCTTGAACACGCGGCCGTATTTCTCGTGGTAGCAATCCTGCACCTCGATATCGGCCTGAGTGAAGAAGCGGAAGATCTGGGTGAGCAGGTTGCGCTCGTGATCGGTGAGCTTCTGCGCCCAGTCGCGGCAATCCTCGCCGAGCGGCACTTCCTCGGGCATCCAGTGGATCTGCTGCTGGCGCTTCCAGAACTCATAGGCCCACGGATATTCGAACGGCTTGTAGGTCTTGCGGGCTTCGAGAAGAGGCATGGGATTACTCCGGGACGAACTTGGTGATGAGGATGAAGGCGATGAGCGCACACAGCGCAGCGCCGAGGATGCGATAGAAGAGGAAGGTGCCGCGGCCCGGCTCGGCGGGGCGGGCGCCGATCAGGCGGTAATTCCAACGCGTGATTGCGGCGAAACGCTGCGGCGCGAAGAGCATCAGCAGGCCTTGCGCAACGATGAGCGTGGCGCCGAGGATCGGGAGGATCTTCATGCCACCCCCGTCATCGTCGCGACCGCCGCAAAGCCGCCGAGGAACAAGCCGAGCGCGAACAGCATCATGCCGGCGATGCGTAGGGCGTAGCCGGTCGCCTCCGCATCGGGCAGGCGCAGGGCGCGGCGGGCGAGCGACGGGCGGACGAGCGTCGTCAGCCCCGCGGCGCCTGCCGCTCCGGCCAGCCCGGCCATCAAGGCGAGACTGCGCGTCATTCGTGGTCGATGATCGTGGTGCGCTTCTCGCGGATCACGCGGTCGCGATAGACGATTTTCCGGCCGCGATTGGCGCCGACGCCGAACACCACGATACCGAGGAAATAGCCGAAATCATACCAGCCGCCGTTATTGGGCACGGCATAGACCGCGACGTCGGGCATGATCAGCGACAGGAACCAGGCGACCGGGAAGATGAAGCCGTGCCACAGTCCGAGCAGGAAGCCGGGCGCCTGCGGGGACACGCCGGCGCTCACTTGTGTCGCGCATCCGGCGAGCAGCATCAGCGCGGCGAGCGCGGCACTGTTACGCAGACGGATCATTTCCTATCTCCTGCATCGTTCGCAGCGTTCATGCGTTGCCGAGCCGAACCAACCAGAGGAGCTTTTCCATGGCCGACGCGAGTGCAATCAGGGAACATATGGAAGTGATCGGCGCAGACGGCGTCCATGTCGGCACCGTCGATCATGTCGAGGGCGACCGGATCAAGCTGACCAAGAAGGATTCGGGCGCCGAGATCGAGGGCGCCGAGGGCAGCCATGCCGGGCATCACCATTACATCTCGATCGGCCTCGTCGCCGATGTCGAGGGCGACCAGGTGCGGCTCAGCGCCACCGCGGCGAACGCAGTGCTGTTCGAGGAAGAGTCCGAGGGGTGAACTGAATCCCTCTCCCTTTGGGAGAGGGAGGAGGCGCGCAGCGCCGGAAGGGTGAGGGCAGCGGCGTTCATGCGGTGCTGCCCTTTGCCTTGTCCGCGAGCATCGAGGCAACGCTCGAGAGCACGCCCTCCAGATTGCCCATCACGTCGCCGTTGGTGAACCGGACCACGCGATAGCCTTCGGCCACAATCACTGCGGTCCGCGCGGTGTCGCGTTCCATTGCATCGGCATGCGTATCGCCATCGACTTCGATCACCAGCGCCTCGGAAAAACAAAGAATGTCGGCATAGAATGGGCCGACCGGTGCCTGATGCCGCCATTTGTGTGTCGGAAGTGCTTCGCGAAGTGCTCGCAACAATCGCCGTTCGGGCGGGGAGGCGTCACGACGGAGTTGCTTTGCGCGGGACACCGTTCCGGAAGGCTGGCTCTGGTACAGGCGCATCACCCTCACCCTTCCGCCGCTGCGCGGCTCCTTCCCTCTCCCAAAGGGAGAGGGACAGTAAGGCGCGCCATTTCACCCCTCTCCCTTCGGGAGAGGGAGGGGCCCGCGTCGCAAAGCGACGTGGGAGGGTGAGGGTGATTTACCCCTGCCACCTCACTGGCACGCCAGACATTCGTCGTAATCCTTCGATTCGACCTGGATCTCGCGCAGGTCGATCGTGTTGTCGGCCTCGACGCCGCCCGCGAAGCCGGCGCGCTGCACCGATTTGGAGCGGAGATAGTAAAGCGACTTGATGCCGAGCTCCCATGCGCGGAAGTGGAGCATCAGCAGGTCCCATTTCTCGACATCGGCCGGGATGAACAGGTTCAGCGACGCCGACTGATCGATATAGGGCGTGCGATCGGCGGCGAGCTCGAGCAGCCAGCGCTGGTCGATCTCGAAGCTGGTCTTGTAGCAGTCCTTCTCTTCCTGGCTCAGGAAGTCGAGGTGCTGGACGCTGCCGCCCTGCTCGAGGATCGAGCTCCATACGCCTTCGGAATTCTTGCTCTTCTCGCTGAGGAGCTTCTCCAGATAGGGGTTCTTGACCGAGAACGAGCCCGACAGCGTCTTGTGGGTGTAGATGTTCGCCGGAATCGGCTCGATGCACGCGCTGGTGCCGCCGCAGATGATCGAGATGCTCGCGGTCGGCGCGATCGCCATCTTGCAGCTGAAGCGCTCCATCACGCCCATCTCGGCGGCGTCGGGGCACGGCCCCCGCTCGGCCGCGAGCTGCATCGAAGCCTCATCCACCTGCGCCTTGATGTGCTTGAACATCTTGAGGTTCCACGACTTCGCCATCGCGCCTTCGAAAGCGAGGCCGCGCGCCTGGAGGAAGCTGTGATAGCCCATCACGCCGAGGCCGACCGAACGCTCGCGGCTGGCCGAATAAGCGGCCTTTTCCATGCCCGGCTCGGCGCGGTCGATATAATCCTGCAGCACGTTGTCGAGGAAGCGCATCACGTCCTCGATGAAGCCCTTGGTGTCCTTCCACTCGTCCCAATTCTCGAGGTTGAGCGACGAGAGGCAGCAGACCGCGGTGCGCTCGTTGCCGAGATGGTCCTTGCCGGTGGGGAGCGTGATCTCCGAGCACAGGTTCGAGGTCGAGACCTTGAGGCCCAGATCGCGGTGATGCTTGGGCATGTTCGAGTTCACGTGATCGGCGAAGATGATGTACGGCTCGCCGGTCGCCAGGCGTGTCTCGACCAG
The DNA here is from genome assembly GCF_027941955.1 of Sphingomonas sp. 7/4-4. Taxonomy (GTDB): domain Bacteria; phylum Pseudomonadota; class Alphaproteobacteria; order Sphingomonadales; family Sphingomonadaceae; genus Sphingomonas. The sequence goes on along the minus strand of NZ_CP115960.1, from coordinate 2,842,492 downwards.
CTTCTGGAAGAGCGCGCGGGCATCGACCTTGCCGCGCTCGGACTGGTCCTTCGGCGAACGCAGCGTCCATTCCTCGCCGTTCCGCACCGCTTCCATGAAAGCATCGGGGATCAGCACGCCGTGGTGGAGGTTCAGCGCCTTGCGGTTGAAATCGCCCGAGGGTTTGCGGATCTCGAGGAACTCCTCGATCTCGGGGTGCGAGATGTCGAGATAGCAGGCGGCCGAACCGCGGCGCAGCGACCCCTGCGAGATCGCGAGGGTCAGCGAATCCATCACGCGGACGAACGGGATGATGCCGCTGGTCTTGCCGTTGAGGCCGACCGGCTCGCCGATGCCGCGGACATTGCCCCAATAGGTGCCGATGCCGCCGCCGCGCGAGGCGAGCCAGACATTCTCGTTCCACGTATCGACGATGCCGCCGAGGCTGTCGGGCACCGAATTGAGGAAGCACGAGATCGGCAGGCCGCGCCCGGTGCCGCCGTTCGAGAGAACCGGCGTGGCGGGCATGAACCAGAGCTTCGAGATATAATCGTAGATGCGCTGGGCGTGCGCGGCGTCGTCCGAATAGGCCGAAGCGACGCGGACGAAGAGATCCTGATAGGTCTCGCCGGGAAGGAGATAGCGGTCCTTCAGCGTCTCCTTGCCGAATTCTGTGAGCAGGGCATCGCGCGAATGATCGACTTCGAGCGTGTAGAGCTGCGGCGCGACGGCGCGTGTGTCCTGGTCCTTGGCGGACTTGCGCGGCTTCGCCTTGGTCCCGGCGGCAATCGTGGCTTCGGCGACGGTGTCGTTCACGCTGTTTTCCGTGTCCCTGAATTCCATGTCATCCGACCCCTTATACCCTTGCACGCGCCTCCTTCCGGGAGGCCTCGGTGCGACTCGGGGGCGGCACGGCGATGGTACCATCGCCACGGCTCCGCGCGAGAACAAAAAGTGATCCTCGCGCGGTCTGCCGGGCACGATAGAGCCTGTCCCGCATATGGGTATGCGGTGGCGGTTCTACCAGTAGTTGAGCCTGCCCCTCAGTCCTACCACTACAGATTGTGCCAAACCGAGTCCCGGCACAAGGGGTTAAATCATCGGTTAACCAAACGGTTCGTCGCTAAAATGACTCGACTCACGGACGGCTGACGCGCGTGGCGGGCCGCGACGCATGGTCAATCCTCGGGTCCCGCAAAGGCAAGAGAACACAGCGCGAACCGAAAAAATATTCCGGGGAGGAATCGGTGGACACAATGGGTGGTATTTCGGGGGTGGTATTTTGGGCAGTCCCCATCCTCCCCCGCCAGGGGAGGTGTCGCCGAAGGCGACGGAGGGGAGGAAGCACCAAATTCGCGGCGTGCTTCCTCCCCTCCGTCAGGCTGCGCCTGCCACCTCCCCTGGCGGGGGAGGATTGAATACCGATACGACCCGGTGCTCACTCTGCGCCCGCCAGTTCGCGATATGCCGCCCCAAGCCGCTCGGCGACCGAGGGACCCGGCCGGGGCGCAGCGCCGAGATGCGCCGCACGGAGTTCGTCCATGAACTGCTCCCACATTGCCGGGCCGCCTTCCTCGAGCAGCCGGCTGCGGATCGCGAGCTCGGGCGTGACGGGCAGATGCGCGCGGCCCCAGGCGCCCATCGCCACCAGCACGGGCACGAGCTGGATCGCCTTTTCGGTGAGGCTGTAAAGCGTCTTCTGCTTGTGGCTGGGATCATCGGCGCGACTGATCAACCCCGCCGCCTCGAGCCGCTTGAGCCGATCGGCGAGGATGTTCGAGGCGATCCCCTCGATCGATCCGCGCAGCAGCACGCGGAAATGGCGATGATTGCCGAACATCATGTCGCGGATGATCACGAGGCTCCAGCGATCGCCGAGCACTTCCAGCGCGAGATTGATCGGGCAGCCCGAACGCGGCTCTTCCATCACGGCCTCCAAAAACCGCTTGCAATATACAATCAGTTTACGTAACTCGCAACTAGTTGCAAAATGCAAGCAGATGGAGAAAGGCAATGTCGAAGGTTCGCGTGAACGCATTCAGCATCTCGGCAGATGGATATGGTGCCGGGACCGATCAGAGCCTCGAGGATCCGCTCGGGCGGCGAGGCGAGGAGTTGCACGAATGGGTATTCGGCACCCGAACCTTCCGGAAGATGTATGGCAATGATGGCGGATCGGACGGCATGGATGAAGGCTATGCAGCGCGCGGCATGGCGGGGCTCGGCGCATGGATCATGGGCCGCAACATGTTCGGCCCGGTGCGCGGCGAATGGCCCGACCATGACTGGAAGGGCTGGTGGGGCGACAATCCGCCCTATCACTGCCCGGTGTTCGTGCTGACCCACCACGAACGGCCGCCGCTCGAGATGGCGGGCGGCACGGTGTTCCACTTCGTCACCGACGGCATCGAGAGCGCGCTGGAGCAGGCGCGGGCCGCCGCGGGCGAGCGCGACATCCGAGATCGGCGGCGGCGTGGAAACGGTCCGCGAATATCTGGCCGCGCGGGCGATCGACGAGCTGCACATCCCGGTGACGCCGGTGCTGCTCGGCAAGGGCGAGGCATTGTTCGCCGGGCTCGACCTCGATGCGCTCGGCTATCGCGTCGCCAGCCAGGAAGCGGGCGAGAATGCCGTGCATTTGACGATCGTACGCGGCGACTGAGCGGCCGCGCCTCGTTTCGGAAGCGGGATCGTTCGTCCCGCTTCCGCTTTATATCGCTATGGCAACGAGCGGCGGATCCGAGGAGCAGCAATGGCAGCCCGCGCCGCACGAGCGCTCGCCGATCCCGGGCTCGCCGCCGACACCCTGGCATCCGCCGCATCGCCGCTTTGCTTATGGAGCACTGGCCACCCTCGTGGTGATGGCGGGCGCGCTGGGCAACGGCATCGTCACGGCCAATCTCACCAATCTGCAGGGTTCGCTGGGACTGTATCAGGCCGAGCTGCAATGGCTGCCGACGGTCTATGTGATGACCAATGTCTGCGCCAACATGGTGCTGATCAAGTTCCGCCAGCAATTCGGCATCCGGCTGTTCACGCAGATCTTCCTGATCGGCTTCGTGCTGACCACGGGCGCGCACCTGCTGGTGCACAGCTTCTGGTCGGCGATTCTCGTGCGGGCGTTTTCGGGGATCGCCGGGGCCGCGCTGAGCACGGTCGGGTTCCTCTACATGGTCCAGGCCTGGTCGGCGAAGCATCGGCTGAAGGGGATCGTCACGGCGATCACGCTGCCGCAGCTGGCGGTGCCACTGGCGCGGCTGTTCCCGTCGAGCGCTTTCGAGGCGGACCGCTGGCAGACCCTGTATCTGTTCGAGCTGGGACTGGCGCTTCTGTGCCTTGCGGGCGTCCGGCTGCTGGCGCTGCCCCCGGTCGAGCGAGTCAAGGCATTCGAGCCGATGGACTTCGTCACTTTCCCGTTGTTCGCGATCGGCATGGGACTGCTCTGCGCGGTGCTCGGCATGGGGCGAACCCTGTGGTGGTTCGAGGCGCCGTGGATCGGGCCGGCACTGCTCGGCGCGGCGGTGCTGATCCCTGCCGCTCTGGTGATCGAGCATTATCGCAAGAACCCCTTGCTCAACACCCGCTGGCTGGGGAGCGGCGACATATTGCGGTTCGCATTGGTGGCGATCCTCGTTCGCGTCGTGCTCTCCGAACAGGGCGTGGGCGCGAGCGGGCTGCTGACCGTATTGGGCATGGGGCAGGACCAGATGCGGATGCTCTTCCTGGTGGTGCTGCTCGCGACCTTCGCGGGTGGGGTGGTGAGCGCACTGACGATCGACCCGACCTTTCTGGGCCGGCCGATCCTGATCGCATTGGCGCTGATCGCATTGGGCGCATGGCTCGATTCGAGCTCGACCAACCTCACGCGGCCGCACGACATGTATTGGAGCCAGGCCTTGCTCGGTTTTGCCGGGGCTTTGTTCATGGGGCCGGCGATGCTGGTCGGGCTGACCCGCGCGCTCCAGCAGGGGCCGACTCATTTCGTCAGCTTCTCGGCCTTGTTCGGGATCACCCAGAATCTGGGCGGGCTGTTCGGCGCGGCGATGCTCGGTACTTTCCAGGTGGTGCGGGAGCGCGCGCACAGCGCCGAGATCACCGCGGGGTTCAACCTCGCCGACCCGCTGGTAGCGCAGCGCATCCAGCAGAATGCGAGTGCCTATGGCCGGGTGCTCACCGATCCGGCGCTGCGCCAGGCGGAGGGCGCGGCGATATTGGCGCAACAGGCAAGCCGCGAGGCGAATATCCTCGCTTATAACGACGTGTTCCTGCTGATCGCGGCGATCGCATTGGGCACGATCGTCTGGGCGTCGTTCCACATCTTCCGCGTGCGCCGCGAGAATCTCGCTCGCATCGCCGCCGAACGGGCAGGAGCGCAAAATGGCTGACCGCACCCTCCGCCGCTGGAGGCCGAGCCCGCCGAGCCGGTGCCGCCGCAGACGCGCGAGGGCGCCGATGCTGTCCCGGCGCCCGAGGCGCGGCGCTGGAGCCCGCCGCGGCCGGGGCGGGCGGGGCTGGTGGTGATCGTGATCCTCGTCATCGCCGCATTGGTCGCGATCCTGATGGCGTGGCGCGTGGGGCCGTTCGCCGGCGGAGTCGAATCGACCGAGAATGCCTATGTGCGCGGGCAGGTGACGATCGTGAGCCCGCAGGTGAGCGGCTATGTCACACAAGTGCCGGTCAAGGATTTCGCGACGGTGCAGGCGGGCGACGTGCTCGCGCGGATCGACGACCGCATCTATCGCCAGCGAGTCGCGCAGGCGCGCGCCAATGTCGCCAATGCGAGCGCCGCGCTTGCCGACAACCCCCAGCAGGCGGCGACGCGCGCGGCGACCCTGCGATCGCAGCAGGCGGCGATCGACGCGGCCCGGGCGCAACTGACCCGCACCCAGGCGGACAATGCCCGGATCGAGGCGCTGGCGGGGCAGGGTTTCGTCGCCAATCGCGAGCGCGACGCATCGCGCGCGGCGCTGCGCCAGGCGCAGGCCGATCTGCGTCAGGCCGAGGCGGCGCGGACGATCGCCGAGGAGGGCATCCAGAGCGTCGAAGTCGACCGCGGCGGATTGCAGGCGAGCGTCGAGGGTGCCCAGGCGGCGCTGAGGCTTGCCGAGATCGATCTCGGCAACACCGTGATCCGTGCGCCGGTCGCCGGGCAGCTCGGCGAGATCGGCGTGCGGCAGGGACAATATGTCACTGCGGGAACCCAGCTCATGTCGCTGGTGCCGCACGATCTGTGGGTGATCGCGAATTTCAAGGAAGCGCAGACCGCGAAGATCCGCCCCGGCGCAGTGGCGCGCTTCAAGGTCGATGCGCTGGGCGGCGAGCGGCTGACCGGCCGCGTCGAGCAGCTCGCACCGGCGGCGGGATCGGAGTTCGCAGTGATCCGGCCCGACAATGCGAGCGGCAATTTCGTCAAGGTGCCGCAGCGGATCGCAGTGCGGATCCGGATCGATTCCGGTCAGGCGGCGGCGGCGCGGTTGCGGCCGGGAATGTCGGTCGAGGCCGAAGTGGAGCTGGTGCGGTAGGGCGCAGGCGTCGCCGCCTTGTCGCGCTCGATTCGGCCGGTTACACATGGGCTACCGGGACCCGCAACCTCCCGGCGAGGCGTCATGCCCAAGCGTTGCTTCCGAGGCTTTGGCCGACAAGGAGGACGCATGACCGGCATTTCCATCGATAGCTCCGGTGACAATGATGTGGACACGTCGCCGGATATTCGCGACCGCGACAGACCGAGCTTCGGCGAATTGGTCCGGGTCTCCGCGCGGATCGGCTGGCTGAGCTTCGGCGGGCCGGTCGGCCAGATCGCCCTGATGCACCGCGAGCTGGTCGACGAGCGCAAGTGGATCGACGAGGCGCATTTCCTCCATGCGCTCAACTTCTGCCATTTGCTCCCCGGGCCCGAGGCACAGCAGCTCGCCACCTATATCGGCTGGCGGCTGCATGGTGTGAAAGGGGGACTGGCGGCGGGTTTGCTGTTCGTACTGCCCGGTGCGCTGGTGATGCTCGGGCTGGCGCTGGCTTATGTCAGCGCAGCACAGCTCGACTGGTTCGCCGCATTGTTTCTGGGCGTGAAGGCCGCGGTGATCGCGATCGTGCTGCAGGCCCTGATCCGGGTCGGCGGCCGCGCGCTGACGACGCGCTTCAAGCGCGGGATCGCATTGGCGGCGTTCCTCGCATTGTTCCTGTTCTCCGCGCCGTTCCCGTTCGTCGTACTCGGCGCCGGACTGCTGGGCGCGCTGGCGCCCGCCGAATGGGTGGGAATCAAGCAAAATGCGTCGACAGCTCCTGGCCCGCGGCCGCGGCTGTGGAAGACGGTCGCGACCGTTTTGGGCTGGGCGGCAGTGTGGGCGGCGCCGATGGTGCTGGTATTGGTGACGCTGGGGCGCGGGCATGTATTGTGGGAAGTGGGCCTGTTCTTCTCCAGGCTCGCGGTGGTGACCTTCGGCGGCGCTTATGCCGTGCTCGCTTATATGGCGCAGGAAGCCGTGCAGACCCACCAATGGCTCTCGGCCGGCGAGATGGCCGACGGGCTGGGGCTGGCCGAGACCACGCCCGGGCCGCTGATCCTGGTGACTCAGTTCGTCGGTTTCATGGCCGGCTGGCGCGGGGGCGGCGTGCTCGGCTCGCTCGGCGGCGGCATCGCCGCGGCGGCACTCACCACCTGGGTGACCTTTGCGCCCTGCTTCCTGTGGATCTTCGCCTTCGCACCGTGGATCGAGCGGCTCGAATCGGCACAGCGGCTGAAGGGCGGTCTCGCCGCGCTGACCGCCGCGGTGGTCGGCGTGATCGCCAATCTTTCGGTGTGGTTCGCAGTCCACGTGCTGTTCGCCAGGACGGGGAGGTCGCATGGGGTCCGGTGCGCGTCATCGCGCCCGATTGGTCGAGCTTCGACTGGCGCGCAGGTGTGCTCGCATTGCTTGCGATCCTGCTGTTGTTTCGCCTCCGGCTGGGTGTGTTCAAGCTCCTCGCGGCATCCGCGCTGGGCGGGCTGGCGCTCGGTATGGCGTTCGCCTAGCTTCCCCTCGGAATCAGTGATCCCGGGGGCGAAGATGCGGCAATGGTTGGCGGTTGCGGCTTTGATTTCGGCGGCTCCGGTGGCCGCGCAGGATGCCGGGCCTTCCGGATCGTCCGCGGCCGGTGCGGCGGTGGTCGAGAAGTCGATCGACGAGCTCCAGGCGATGCTGGCGTCGGGAAAATGGACCAGCGCACGGCTGACCCAGGCCTATCTCGACCGGATCGAGGCGATCGACCGCAAGGGGCCGACGCTGCGATCGGTGATCGCGATTGCACCCAACGCGCTCGAACAGGCACGGGCGAGCGACGCGCGGCGCAAGGCGGGCAAGCGCCTCGGGCCGCTCGACGGCATTCCGGTGCTGATCAAGGACAATATCGAGACGCTGGAGCTGCCGACGACCGCCGGCAGCCTCGCGCTGGCCGACAACCATACCGGCCGGGACGCGCAGGTTGTGGCGCAGCTGCGGAGGCAGGGCGCGGTGATCCTCGGCAAGACCAACTTGAGCGAATGGGCGAACATCCGCTCGAACAATTCGATGAGCGGGTGGAGCGCGGTCGGGGGACTGGTGCGCAATCCCTATGCGCTCGATCGCTCCGCCTGCGGTTCGTCGAGCGGATCGGGCGCGGCAGTGGCGGCGAGCCTCGCCGCGGTGGCGGTCGGGACAGAGACCGACGGTTCGGTAGTCTGCCCCTCGGCGATGAACGGGCTGGTCGGATTGAAGCCGACCCTTGGCATGGTCAGCCGCACCCATGTCGTGCCGATCAGCCATAGCCAGGACACGCCGGGGCCGATGGGGCGCAGCGTCAAGGATGTCGCGATCCTGTACTCGGCGATGGTCGGCAAGGATCCCGATGATCCGGCGACCATCGATGCGAACAATTATCTGGCCGATTATGCCGCCGAGCTGTCGGCGGATGCGCTCAAGGGTATTCGCGTCGGCTATTGGAAGCCCGAGATGAGTGCCGATCTCGCCGCCCGATTCGACAAGGCGCTCGACGAGCTCCGCGCTGCGGGCGCGATCCCCGTCGAGGTCAAGATGCCCGAGCTGAAGGGCCTCGGCGATGCCGAGAGCGAAGTGCTCTATACCGAGCTCAGGGACGATCTCGCCGCCTATCTCGCCACCACGCCGGCTTCGGTGAAGGTGCGCACGCTCGCCGACGTCATCGCCTTCAACGAGGCGAACAAGGCGGCCGAGATGCCCTTTTCGGGCAGGAGAGCTTCCTCAAGGCCGAGAAGACTCGCGGAACGCAGGATCCCGAATATCTCGGCGCCCGGGCCAAATCGGCGCGGCTGGCGGGCATGGAGGAATCGGCGCGATGCTCGAGGCGGCGGATGCGCAGATTCTCGTGACGCCGACCTATGGCACGCCGTGGCTGAGCGACCCCGCACATGGCGACCAGTTCAGCGGTCCCTCGGCGAGCGAGCTCCCCGCGGTGTCGGGCTATCCGCATCTGACCGTGCCGATGGGGCTCGTCGGTGGCCTGCCGGCGGGGCTGTCGTTCATCGGCACTGCCGATTCCGACGGGTTGCTGCTCAGGGCGGGCTATGCGTACGAGCAGGCGACGCATGCCCGGGTGGCGCCACGCTACCTGCCGAGCGCGCCCGCCGATCTGGGGCCGCAGAGGCTCAGGTGAGCCGCGTCTATTGGCCGTCGAGCTCGAGCAGTTCCTCGCGGACATGGATCGCGCCGAGCGACATCCGCACTTCGATCAGGAAATAGACGAGGCCAGTCATCAGCAGCAGCATCGAGACGACGAAGGCGACCGCGACGATCGCGCCGACATGGAGGCCGAACAGCCGCGAGACGAACATCAGCGCCACCACGAAGCAGGTCGCCAGCGCGCTGGAGACGCACAGGAAGATCGCCATGTTGATCACCGAGATGCGCCGGTCGATCAGTCGCAGTTCCCAGACATGGCGGTCATGCTCGGGCCCGGTCGAGCGCGGATGGATTTCCTCGAGATTTCGCGCGCGATCGACGATGCGCGCGAGGCGGCCCACCATCACGTTGAGGATCGCGCCGATGCCGGCGAGCAGGAACACCGGTGCGATCGCACTCTGGATCGTATCGGCGACGGTGGAGAGATAGGGGCCTGACATCATCCGGCCTGTTATTACCTGCTCCTGCGTGCGCGTGAAGACGCTATGAACAGGCTCACCGGTTGGTAACCGATGGGCGGCTACTATCCTCGCGATGACCAAGCCTATGCCGCTCGATGAATTCACGCGCCTGCCGCCGACGCTGGCGGCCGACTGTGTCGACGGGCTGGCCGCCGGGATCGACGAAGTCGCCGCGCGCGCCGCGCCGTCGCATCGTTTCCTGCGCTATGGCTGGTTCGCCGCGGCTTTGCGCGCCTATGGCGGCGCGGCGCGGACGCTGACCGTCGCGCGCGAAGGCGAGCCCGCTGTGGCGCTGCCGATCGTGGCGGCGGGGCCTGCGTGGCTCAAGCTGGCGAGCGTTCCCGGCTGCTACTGGCCGTTCCGCAGCTTCCCGGTGCGCGACGATGCCGGAGTCGAGGTGGGCGAGGCGCTGTTGGCACGGCTCGGGCGCGAGGCCAATGCATTGCGGCTGGGGCCGGTCTATGACGGCGATCCCGCGCTCGAATTGCTCAAGCAGGCGGCGGCGGCGCGCGGCTGGGCAGTGCTCGACCGGTTCGTCGCGGAGAGCTTCCTGCTCGATGTCGCTGCGCTGCAGGCCGAAGGCACCTGGCCGCGCAATTCGACGCTGCGCAAGAACCGCTTCCACGAAAAGCATCTCGGCAGCCATGGCGTGCTCGACTGGGACTTCGTCTCGGGTGCGGGCTGGGACGAGGCCGCCTTCGACGCGCTGGCCGAGGTCGAGACGAAGAGCTGGATCGCCGCGCGGACCGACGGATCGGACGCCAAATTCACTATGGAAGGCCATGGCAGCTTCTGGCGCGCGGCTTCGGCGGATCCGGTGATAGCGGAGATGATGTGGGCGGCGGTGCTTCGTGTCGACGGAGCGCCCGCGGCCTTCTCGTTCGATCTCAACGCCGGCGCGCTCAAATACGCGATCGCCAACAGCTATGACCCCGCTTACGGGAAACATTCGCCCGGCAAGCTGCTTTACTATCGCAACCTCGTCCGCGGGATCGAGGACGGCATCACCTGCGTGGACTGGGGCGCCGGAGACAGCGGCTACAAGCGCGTGATCGGCGCCGAGCGCGGCCCGGCGATTCGCGACTGGCTATTCGTGCGGCCCGGCTTTCCCGCGCTCGTCGGCAAGCTGCTGCGCGGGCTGTGGCGGCGCAGCGGGCACGCAGAACCCAAGGTTCAGGCCGCGAACGCCTCCGCGTCGATCGAATAGAGGACATCCGCCGGCGCCATCGCGGCGGCCTTGAGACCCATCGCCTCGGGAACGATCTGCGCGACATAGAAGTGCGCAGTCGCCGCCTTCATCTTGAGGAAGGCGGGATCGCCCTCCGAACGCCCGGCGATGCGGCCGCTTTGCTCCAGCAGCCAGCCGCACACTGCGACCGAGAGCATCGTCAGGAACGGGTAGCTCGCCGCCAGCCGATCGTCGGTCTCCGACGCGAGCAAATTGCGCGCGACTTCCTCGCATGCGTCGATCAGGCGGAGCAGCTCGGCATCCTCGGCATCGCCGCGCATCTCGGCGAGCAGCGCCAGCAGCGTGCCGCCATTGTCCATGCTCAGCTTGCGGCCGACAAGGTCGGCGGCCTGGATGCCGTTGGTGCCTTCGTAGATCGAGGTGATCCGCGCATCGCGGAAATGCTGGGCGGCGCCGGTCTCCTCGATATAGCCCATGCCGCCATGGACCTGAATGCCGAGGCTGGCGACTTCGTTGCCGAGATCGGTGCCGTGCGCCTTGGCGAGCGGGGTGAGCAATTCGACGCGGGCTTGCGCGGCCTTGTCACCAGCGCGGCCGCGGTCGAGCTGGCCGAAGGCGTAATAGACGAGCGCGCGCGCCGCCTGGGTCTGCGCCTTCATGCGCAGCAGCATGCGACGGACATCGGGATGCTCGACGATCGCGGCGGGCGCGCCGGCGCGGACGCCCTGCACGCGCTCGCGGGCGTAGCTCACCGCGCGCTGGGTCGCGCGCTCGGCGACCTGGACGCCCTGCAGGCCGACATTCAACCGGGCGTTGTTCATCATCGTGAACATCGCGCGGATGCCACCCATCTCGCCGCCTACAGCCGTGCCGATGCAATCGTCGTGATCGCCGAAGCTGAGCACGCAGGTGGGCGAGGCATGGAGCCCCATCTTGTGTTCGATCGAGACGACGCGGACGTCGTTGAAGTCGCCGGGAGTGCCTTCGGCATCGAGCCGATATTTGGGCACGAGGAACAACGACAGGCCTTTGGTGCCGGCGGGCGCATCGGGGGTGCGGGCGAGGACGAGGTGGACGATGTTGTCGGCCATGTCGTGATCGCCGAATGAAATGAAGATCTTAGTGCCCTTGATCCGGTACGTGCCGTCACCGACCGGCTCGGCCTTCGACTTGAGTGCGCCGACGTCCGAACCCGCCTGTGGCTCGGTGAGGTTCATCGTGCCGGTCCATTCGCCGGTCGCGAGCTTCGGCAAATAGAGCGCCTGCTGCTCGGGCGTGCCGTGATGCGTCAGCGCCTCGATCGCGCCGACGGTGAGGATCGGGGCGAGCGCGAAGCCCATGTTCGCGGTGCCGAGCGTCTCGAGCACGGCGATAGACAGGCTGACCGGCAATCCCTGTCCGCCATATGCCTCGGGCGAGCCGATCGTGCCCCAGCCGCCCTCGACATAGGCCTTGTACGCTGCGGCGAAGCCTGCCGGCATCGTCACGCCGTCCTCGCTCCATTTCGGCCCGTCGGTGTCGCCGAGGCGGTCGAGCGGCGCCCATTCGCCTGCGGCGAACTGGCCCGCGCCTTCGAGCACCGCATCGGCCATTTCAGCCGCCTCGGGACTGATCTCGGCGAGGCCGACGATATGCTCGAGGACGAACCGCTGCTCGGCGATGGCGGGGGTGAAGCTCATGGTCTTCCGGGGGCCTCTCTTGTCGTCTTGTTTCCCGCGCTATAGCCCCGCCCGGGTGAGCCCGACAAATCCCCGCATCTTACTCTACGGCACGGCTGCGATCGCCGAAGCCGCGGAAGTGATTCGCGCCGGCGGCTGCGTCGCAATGCCCACCGAGACGGTCTATGGTCTCGCAGCCGACGCCACCGATTCGCGCGCGGTGGCGGGGATCTACGAAGCCAAGGGCCGGCCGAGCTTCAATCCGCTGATCGTACATGTCCCCGATCTGGCGGCGGCGGAGCGGATTGCGCTGTTCGATGCCGTTGCACGCGATCTGGCGACGCGCTTCTGGCCCGGGCCGCTGACCCTGGTGCTGCCGGTCCGCGCCGATGCGGGGATCGCCGCTTTGGTCACCGCCGGGCTCGACACAATCGCGATCCGCGTGCCCGATCATCGCGCGATGCAGGCGCTGCTCGCGGCTACAGGCAAGCCGCTCGCGGCGCCTTCGGCCAATGCCAGCGGCTCGATCTCGCCGACGCGCGCGGCGCATGTCGCGGCGAGCCTTGCCGGGCGCATTCCGCTGGTGATCGATGATGGGCCGACGAGCGCGGGGATCGAGTCTACCATCGTCATGGGCCGCACGATCCTGCGGCCGGGGCCGCTAAGCCAGGCCGACTTGTTCTCCGACAAAGGCCGGAGTCGTGGATTGCAGAGCGAAGTACCCGGTGATCCAGCGCTCCGGCCTTCGCCGGAGCACAAGCCGGTCGCCCCGGGGCAGCTCGCCAGCCACTATGCGCCGGGCAAGCTGTTGCGCCTCGATGCCGCCGAGCGCCACGAAGGCGAATGGCTGATCGGTTTCGGCGATGTCGCCGGCGACGACACGCTCTCCGCCAGCGGCGACCTCGTCGAAGCCGCCGCAAATCTGTTCGACGCCCTCCACCGCGCCGATGCGTCCTCCGCGCCGGAAATTGCGGTGGCGCCGATCCCCGAGACCGGGATCGGCGTGGCGATCAACGATCGGCTGCGGCGGGCGGCGCATCCCCGGTCCTGACGGCTTCCCGCCGACGCGCAAGCCATGATATGCCGGTGTCACAGGGAGGATCAGCATGACCAACGTACAACGCGGACTCGCCGAGATGATCGGCACTTTCTGGCTGGTGTTCGGCGGCTGCGGCAGCGCCGTGCTGGCCGCGGGGATTCCCGAGCTCGGCATCGCTTACGCCGGTGTGTCGCTCGCATTTGGGCTCACCGTGCTCACCATGGCGTATTCGATCGGCCATATCTCGGGCTGCCATCTCAATCCGGCGGTGACGATCGGGCTATGGGCGGGCGGGCGCTTCGAGGCGCGCGACATTCCACTCTACGTCATCGCGCAAGTGGTCGGTGCGGTGATCGCGGCGGTGCTGCTCTACGAGATCGCCAGCGGTGCGCCCGGCTTCACCGGGGGCTGGCGTCGAACGGCTTCGCCGAGCATTCGCCGCACGGCTATTCGCTGGTCGCAGCTGCGACGATCGAAGTGGTGCTCACTTTCGTCTTCCTGCTGATCATCATGGGATCGACCGACAGCCGCGCGCCCGCCGGCTTCGCGCCGATCGCGATCGGGCTGGGGCTCACGCTGATTCACCTGATCTCGATTCCGGTGACCAACACCTCGGTGAACCCTGCGCGTTCGACCGGACCGGCGCTGCTCGAGGGCGGGATCGCGCTCCACCAGCTCTGGCTGTTCTGGGTCGCGCCGATCGCCGGGGGCATACTCGGCGGGATCGCCTACAAGCTGCTCGGCGCCGAGGCCGCGAAGCGCCCGCCCATCGCAGGCGAGGCGCTTCCAGGGTAATCCGGTTCCTCCCCGCTTCGCGGGGAGGATTTGGGTTACGCCGTCGCGCCTTCCTTCAGGCGATTGGCGAAGCTTTTCCGGAGCTTGCGCAGCTTGGGCGGGATCACTGCGAGGCAATAGGGATTACGCTGGCCCTCGCCCTGCCAATATTCCTGGTGATAATCCTCGGCGGGGTACCAGTCGGAGAGCGGCTCGATCGTGGTGACGATCGGCTGAGGCCAATCGGGCCGGGCGCGTTCGATCGCCGCATAGGCTTCGGCCTCCTGCTCCGCGGAATGCGGGAAGATCGCCGAGCGATACTGGGTGCCGATATCGTTGCCCTGGCGGTTGAGCTGGGTCGGGTCGTGCGTCCCGAGGAAGACGTCGAGCAACTCGCCAGTGCTGATCTGATCGGTGTCGAAGGTCACCCGGATCGCCTCGGCATGGCCGGTGTCGCCGCCGCACACCTGCTTGTAGGTGGGGTTGGGGACGGTGCCGCCGATATAGCCGCTCTCGACCTTGCTCACGCCGATCACGTCGTTGAACACCGCCTCGGTGCACCAGAAGCATCCGCCGGCGAGCGTCGCGGTTTCGACTGTCATTTCATTCTCCTTGTCGCGCCCAAGATAGGTGGGGCTTGGCGGAGCGCAATCGCGGCCCTAGGCGAGGCGCGACAAGGGAGACGGGCATGCGCGACGGTACGGTGCTGGTGACGGGCGGTGCGGGCTATATCGGCAGCCATGCGGTGCTGGCGCTGCTCGATGCGGGCTGGAAAGTCGTCGTGGTCGACAATCTCGTCACCGGTTTCGACTGGGCGGTCGACAAGCGCGCCAAGCTCGTGGTCGCGAACATCGAGGACGAAGCGACCATTCGCGCGACGATGCAGGGCGAAGGCGTGATCGCGGTGATGCATTTCGCCGGATCGGTGGTGGTGCCGGAGTCGGTGTCCGATCCGCTCAAATATTATCGCAACAACACCGTCGCGAGCCGCTCGCTGATCGAGAGCGCGGTCGCTTCGGGGTGAAGCACTTCATCTTCTCCTCGACTGCCGCGACCTATGGCATTCCCGAGAAGGTGCCGGTCTCCGAGGACAGCCCGAAGGTGCCGATCAATCCCTATGGCATGTCCAAGCTGATGACCGAGTTCATGCTGCGCGACGTCGCCGCGGCGCATCCGATCAACTATTGCGCGCTGCGTTACTTCAACGTCGCCGGCGCCGATCCGCAGGGCCGCAGCGGCCAGTCGACTGCGGGGGCGACGCACCTGATCAAGATCGCGGCCGAGGCGGCGACGGGCAAGCGCGCGGCGGTGTCGGTGTTCGGGACCGACTTCGCGACCGAGGACGGCACCGGCGTGCGCGACTATATCCATGTCAGCGATCTCGCCGCGGCGCATGTCGACGCGCTCGACCTGCTGATCGCGCGGCCCGAGGAGAGCCATACGATGAACTGCGGCTATGGCCGCGGATTCTCGGTGCTGCAGGTGCTCGACGCAGTTGATCGCGTAACCAACCGCAAGATCGACCGCCGGCTGGAGGGGCGTCGCGCCGGCGATCCCGACGCATTGGTCGCCGACAACAGCAAGATCCTGAGCACCTTGCCATGGCGGCCGAAGCACGACGATCTCGAGGGGATCGTCAAGGACGCGCTCGCCTGGGAGCGCAAGCTGGGCGAGCGATCCTGACTCAATCCTCCCTCGCGAAGCGGGGAGGGAACCACGAAGTGGTGGAGGGGCATCTCCGCGGGCGATTCGCTCGTGGCCAGAGCCCCTCCGTCGCCTTCGGCGCCACCTCCCCCGCTGAAGCGAGGGAGGATTATGATTTGCGGAACATCCGGAGTTCCACGCCCCACCAGAGCAGCGCCCAGCAGCTGCCGAACGCCCAGCCGGCGAGGACGTCGCTGGGCCAGTGGACGCCGAGATAGACTCGGCTGATGCCGATCAGGCCGACCAGCAGCATCGCGACGGCGAGTACGAAGCCACGCATCCGCCAGCCGCGCACCACCGGGAAGAGCAGCGTGGCGAGCGTCAGATAGACGATCGCGCTGTTGGCGGCGTGGCCGCTTGGAAAGCTGCTCGACGCTTCCTGCATCAGTTGCTGGACGAGATCGGGGCGTGCGCGGGCGATCAGCACCTTGACCAAGGTCACGGCGAGCGCGCCCAGCGTCGTCGCTGCGATCACGAGCACGGCCGAGCGGAACCGCCCTTTCAAAGCAAGGAAGGCAGCGGTGACCAGCACCACCATCGTCAGCACGGTCGAGCTGCCGAGTGCGGTCACGTCGCGCACCGCCGAGGGCAGCCAATGCGGGCCGAGCGGCTGTTGGGGATGTCCGGGCACGCGCATCGCGAGCATGATCGCGCGGTCGAGTTCCGCGACGTCGCCTTCCATCACTTCGCGGCCGAACCCGATCAGGCCCAGCAGCAACAGCGCCACCGCGCCCAGCGCGAAGATCGGCCAGGGGATGCGGCGCGATGCCGCGGCCTCGGACTTCAGTTCAACGACCGGTTCGGGGGACGGACTCGCCATCCGCCCCTAATGCCGGATCAGGATCAGAGTTGCACCCTGAGTGTCGCGCGCAGGTCGCGACCGGCGAGCGGGGCATAGTCCTTGAGCACGCTGGTGTGGCGGCGCGCCTCGACGTCGAAGATGTTGTTCGCCGAGAGCATCAGGCTGGTGTGCGAGCCCGCGCCGAACGGCTTCCACGAGACGGATGCGTTGACGAGCGTGAAGCCGCTGGTCGGGGTCTCGAAATCGGTGACGCGATCCTGCTCGAAGCTGTGCTCGACTTCGACCCGGCCGGTCAGCGCATCCGACTGCGCCTCGAGCCCGCCCATCACGCGCAGCGGCGGAATGCGCGGCACCGGCCCCTGATCGACGATGTCGGCATGGACGTAATCGGCGAGCGCATCGGCATTGATCGCGAAATTGCCGAGCTGCGCCAGCCGCGCCGATCCCTCGATCTCGAAGCCGTAATAGCGGGCGTCGGCCTGGTTGTACTGGAACACCGGCAGATCGTCCTCGATCGCGCCGGTGGGGGCGTCGTAGATATAGTCGCTGAAGCGGCTGTAATAGGCGGCGGCCGACAGGCTCCAGCCGTCGCCCGAGCCCTTGAGCGTGCCTTCGACTCCCACGCCTTTTCGGTGGTGAAGTCAGGGTTGCCGATCTCGAACGCCTGGGTGCCGGCATGCGGGCCGTTGGCGAACAATTCCTCCTGCGTCGGCGCTCGCTCGCTGCGCGAGACGTTGATGCCGAGCCGCAGATGGTCGGCGAGCGCATAGCTGGCACCGAGCGAGGCCGAGAGGCTGTCGAAGCCGCGATCGAGCAGTGGATTGCCGATATCGGCATCGGCTTGGGCGCGCAGGCTGTTATGCTCGTAGCGCAGCGCCGCCTCGGCCTTGAGCGCGCCGAAATCGAGCGACTGGAGCGTGAACAGCCCGAACTGGTTGCTCTCGGTCCGCGGCAGGAATTTCTCCTCGCCGACGATGCGGGTGTTGCGCGTCGAGAACTGACCGCCGGTCACGCCTTCCCACTCGCCATGGGTCTCCTGGACCAGTTCGAGCCGGCCTTCGAAGCCCTGACTGTAGAAGGTCGTGCCGACCTCGCCGGTGTCCTCGATCTCGCTGTGCTGATAGTCGGCGGCGGCGAGGCGCATGCGGATCTGGTGGATGCCTGCGGTCTCGGTGAGGATGTCGCCGCGCACGTCGAGGCGGGTCTGCTTCGCATGCAGCCGGACCGCTTCGGCGTCGATCGCCGGATCGAGCGAATAGCGGATCGGTACGCCGTACAGGCTGTCGTAGCGCGAGACCGAGAAGCCGAGGCTGCCGCGGTCGTCGATGATCGCCGCGCCGCCGGCAATGTCCCAGGTGCGTGCCGCGGTGTTGGGCACTTCGCCCTTGAGACCGGCCAGTTCCTGGATCGCGGGATCGGCGCTCGCCGCGGCCTGCGCGCGCAGTTCGGGGGTCAGCACATAGCCGCCGCTGCGCATGTCGCCGGTTTTGGTGTAGCTGCCATCGGCATGGATGACGAGCTTGCCCGCGACGGGCACGTCGACGGCGCCCGAGGCCGAGCGCTCGTCGGACGCGCTGCCATAGGTCGCGATTCCGTCGGCGTGGAGCGGGCTTTCGGGCATGCGGCGCGGGATGCGGCTGTCGATGACGTTGACCACGCCGCCGATCGACGAGGGACTGAACAGCAAGGCAGAGGGGCCGCGCAGGACCTCGATGCGATCGGCGGTGAGCGGATTGATGATCGCGGCGTGATCGGCCGAGGTATTCGACACGTCGATGCTGCCGATCCCGTCGATCAGCAGCCGTGCGCGATCGCCGGTGAAGCCGCGCAGCACCGGGCGCGAGGCGTTGGGGCCGAACGAAGTCGCGGAGACGCCAGGCTGCTTTGCCAGCGTCTCGCCGATGGTCGGGCGCATCTCGCGGGTCAGTTCCTCCGCCGCGAGGATCGCAGTGCCGCCGAGCACATCGGCAGTGGCGCGGGCGCGCGTGCCGGTGACGACGATCTCCTGATTGGGCTGATCATGGTCCTGCGCATCGGGATCCGGCGCATCGGCGGGCGTGTCCGAAGTCACGGGGCTCGATGGCTTCTCTTCGGCATGTGCCGGCAGCGCGATGAAGGTGGCGGTGGCAAGCAGAAGGCTACGCAGCATGAAAGATCCCCGAACTCCAGGATGTGCTGCGCTGCGGTAACGGCGATGATATAAAGTATCAATATCTTTTGTCGTTTTTATGCGACGGTTCGGCCAGGTTACGATCGCGCTATTATTCGTCGCCATCCTCGAGGCGCGGATCGATCCTGGTCGCGCGCTCCCAGTCTTCGCGTGCGCGTCGGGTTTCGCCTTGCCGGCTGTGAAACAGGCTGCGCTGGTAGTAATTGCGCGCCACATTGGGGGCGAGGCGCACTGCCTTGTCCAGATCGGCAAGCGCCCGGTCAGTGTCGCCTTTCTGCTCCTGGACGAGGCCGCGGTTGAGCCACGCGAGAGCGAGTCCCGGCGACTGGTCGATCGCGCGGTCGAACGCGGCGATCGCGGCGTCACTGTCGCCGCGCCACGCTGCCGACAGGCCATCGGCGACTTGCGCCGCGGCGCGCCCTTGCGGCCGCTGGCCGAGGGATCGACCAACTTCTTGCAGGCGGAGAGGTTTTGCGCGGAATCGCGCACCGTACAGGCATCCCACGCGCCATTCTCGGCTGCCCTGGCGACCGAGCGGACGCGCTTGGCTTCCGCGCGCTGGGCGAAGCCGCGCGGGGCCATTCGCGAGCCCGTGACGACGACGGCCTCGGCTTCGTCCTGCACCTCTGCGCTGCGTGCCGCCATCTGGGTCGGCGCGGGTGCGGGTTCGGGCGGGGGTGGGGGCGCGGCCGGGGCAAAGGCCGGCATGGGCTCAGCCGGTGGCGGTGGCAGGGACTCCGCCGCCATCTCGGCGACCTGGCCCATGGCCACTGGTTTCGCCGCGCGGCTGCTGCCTTCATGCGGGGGCGACGAGGGATTGGCGGGCGGCGTATCCGCCCGGGCGATTTGCGTGGCGGAGGGCTGCGCAGCCGGTGACGGCGTGGCTGGCGGCGCTGCCGGTTGGGTCGGCTGACTTTTGGGGGTGAGCTGGTCGCCGTTCGACAGCCAGACCGGTACCGCGATCACGCCGACCAGGACGGCAGTGAGCAGCGCGCCGAATTGCGGTCGGCCGAGCAGCGGCCAGCGCGATGCGGGTCTAACCGGGCGTGGTGGCGCCGCGGCAGGGGCCGGTTCCTTGCCGTCGAAGCGCAGCATCGCCGCCTCGATGGCGGCATCGCGTCGCGTGTTGCGGGGTGGTGGCGGCTCGGGCAGCAGCGCCGAGAGGTCTTCGTCGCTCGGCATTCAGAAGCCCCTGCCCGCGAACATGCGGGAATCGAAAGATCGGCGGCAGGGAACGGAAAACGGCATTTGCCGGCCTTATAGCTGCAATTGCGGGCGGGTCGAATGCGGCGCGTGCGGCGACGCAGATCGCCGCACGCGCCCGTATCCTTTATCGGCCGACCCGCGCCAAAGATGCGGCGGTCTTGGCCTGACGGACGAGCTGGACGAACTCCGAGCGATAGCCGAAGCCGTCGTCGCCGCGCGCCGCCAGCGCGATCCGCAGCACGTCGTCATAGCTCATCGTGCCGCTATATTTGCCGCCGCGCAGCAGTTCGGCGAAGCCTGCCACGCCGGTGGCGAAGCGCGCGTCCCGCGGGGCATCCTCGAAGCGGGCGACTTCGACCGCACGACTGATCGGCGTCGAGATCAGCCGGCTCGTGTTCGCCTTGGGCGTCTTGTAGCGGATCTTCACGAAGCCGTATTCGCCAGCGATAGCGACGCGGGGCTGCGCGGCGGGTGTGGAATAGCGCAGGTCGCCGATCGCCCGCGGGCCGCCGACAGGCACGACTTCGTAGAGTGCGGTCACCGTCTGCCCAGATCCCACATCGCCGGCATCGACCTTGTCATTGTCGAAATCCTCGCGCGCGAGCATCCGCGTCTCATATCCGATCAGCCGATATTCGGCGACGGTGGCCGGGTTGAACTCGACCTGGATCTTCACGTCCTTGGCGATCGGGAACAGGGTAGAGGTGGCTTCATCGACCAAAGTCTTCCGTGCCTCGCTCACCGTGTCGATATAGGCCGCGGCGCCGTTGCCGTTCTGGGCAAGCGTCTGCATCAGCGCGTCGTTGTAATTGCCCATGCCGAAGCCGAGCACCGAGAGGAACACGCCCTTGCCGCGCTCGCGCTCGACAAAGCCCTTGAGTTCCTCCTGGTTGGTGATCCCGACGTTGAAGTCGCCATCCGTCGCGAGGATCACGCGGTTGACGCCCTGCGGATCGAGATTCTGCTCGGCCAGCGCATAGGCCTGGCGGATGCCCTCGGCGCCCGCGGTGCTGCCCCCGGCGCCGAGCCGGTCGAGCACCGCGAGGATCTTGCCCTTCTCGCTGGCGCGCGTCGGTTCGAGGGCGGTGCCGGCACTGCCGGCATAAGTGACGATCGCGACACGGTCGTCGCCGCTCAGCTGATCGAGCAACATCGACAGCGATTGCTTGACGAGCGGCAGCTTGTTGGGTGCGTTCATCGATCCCGACGTGTCGATCAGGAAGACGAGATTGGCGCGCGGCCGCGTGGCGCGCTGGATCTCGTAGCCGCGGATGCCGATGCGGACGAGCTTGCGGCCCTGGGTCCAGGGACTCGGGAACACCGCGACATTGGTGCTGAACGGCTGATCGGCCGAGCGCGCGCCGACATAATCATAGGGGAAATAGTTGATCATTTCCTCGGTCCGCACCGCCGCCGGCTGGGGCAGGACGTTGCCGTTGAGTGAGGCACGCACGAACGAATAGGAAGCAGTGTCGACATCGATCGAGAAGGTCGAGACCGGCTCTTCGCGCGCAACCTTGAACGGGTTCTCGGCGACGCTGGTGAATTTGTCGCGGCCGACATCCTGGTAGGTGCCGGGGAACGGGCGGCGTTCGAGCGAAGGCGCGTAGGCACCTGCGGACATCTTGCTGCCGGTCACGACGATTGAAGGCGGGGGCGGTGCCGGAGCGGACACCGGCTCCGGAGCCGGGGCGTATTGGGCCATGTCGGCGGTGCGGGCGCGTTGCTCGGAAGCGATTCCGTTTGCCTTGTACCCCGTGACGACGACTTCCTCCGCCGGTGCGGGCGGCGCGGCCGCCTCTTCGACGGCGGACCCGGTGCACGAGGCGAGCAGCACGGCGGAGAGGCCACCGGCGATCAGAAGATAATATCGGGACATGAGACACTCCCTGACGAAAGCGGTGCACGATTGCCCGCCTGTCACTGGGACGCCGCTCCGCCGGATTTCCTTGGGACCGCCTGCGAAAATTTTTCAGGCGCCGTCACCGCCCGAGCCGAGCATCCGCCGCACCTCGTGCATCCGCCACGATATCGTCGCCTCGGCGACGCCCAATATCTCCGCCGCCTCGGCATGGCTGAGCTGCTGGCCCGCCACCAGCACCACTGCGTCGCGATAAGCGGGCTTCAGCCGCGCGATCGCACTCTGCACCCAGATCGTGTCGTGAAGATCGCGCCCGTCGGGGCCGCGCGCGAGGCCGGCGACGACTGCGAACCGTTCGGTCAGCCCACGGAACGAGCGGCGCCGGCGCTGCAGGTCGCGGCAGGCATTGACGACGATGCCGCAGAGCCAGGTGCTGAACTTCGCCTCGCCACGGAAGGTCGCGAGCTTTTCGACGAGGACGCAGCAGACGTCCTGTGCGATGTCGTCGGCATCGGCGCGCGATCCGGTGAACTGCCAGGCCAGGCCGTGGATGCGGTTATAGTGGCGCTGAAGCAGCGCGCCGAACGCGTCCCGGTCGCCGCTTGCCGCCGCGGCGATCAGCCTGGCGTCCGAATCTTCTCCCCTTCCGCCATTGCGCGCTGTGTGCCTCATTCGGGCCGGGGATGCCAATGTGTTGGGACAATCCATCTCTGCTTCAATGTGCTCCGATGGACTGGCGGTAGATTCCGTTTGGGAAACGTGTCTATGATCCGGTCGGGCCAGCGGCAACGGAGGGATCATGACCACCGATTTCACGCTCAACGGCAAGCCGGCGAGCTTCGACGGCGATCCCGAGACGCCGCTTCTCTATGTGCTGCGCGACCATCTCGGGCTGACCGGCACCAAATATGGCTGCGGGATCGCCCAGTGCGGCGCCTGCACCGTGCATCTCGACGGCAAGAACCGGCGTTCGTGCGTCACACCGGTATCGATGGTCTCGGGCAAGCAGGTCACTACGATCGAGGGCGTCGCGGGCAGGGAGGCCGAGGCGGTCCAGAGCGCCTGGGTCGCCATCGACGTGCCGCAATGCGGTTTCTGCCAGTCGGGGCAGGTGATGTCGGCGGTGGGCCTGCTGAAGCTGAAGAAGAAGCCGAGCGATGCCGACATAGACGCGGCGATGGCGGGCAATATCTGCCGCTGCGCCACTTATGTCCGGATCCGGCAGGCGATTCATGACGCCGCCAAAGCGATGGAGGCCTGAGCGATGAACGCCATCACGCCAACCCGCCGCGGCTTCCTCCAGTCGACCGGGCTCGTGCTCGGCATGGCATTGCCGATCGGCAATGCGGCGAAGGCCGCGCCGGGCCAGACGACCGGCCTGCCCTTCGCGCCCAATGCCTTCGTTCGCGTCGGCACCGACAATCTCGTCACCGTGATCATCAAGCATGTCGAGTTCGGGCAGGGTCCCGCGACCGGGCTCGCCACCTTGGTGGCCGAGGAGATGGACGCCGATTGGGGCCAGGTCCGTGTCGAGATGGCCCCGGCCAATGACCCGCTCTACAAGAATCTCGCTTTCGGGACGATGGGCACCGGCGGCTCGTCGGCGATCTCGAACAGCTGGATGCAGATGCGCAACGCCGGGGCTTCGGCGCGGGCGATGCTGGTCGAGGCGGCGGCGAAGCGCTGGGGCGTGCCGGCCGCGTCGGTGAAGGTATCGAAAGGCATGGTTTCCAGCGGCGCGCGCAAGGCGAGCTTCGGCGAGCTGGCGGCGGACGCGGCTTCGCTCAAGCCGCCCGAAAAACCCGTGCTCAAATCGCCCGACCAGTTCACTTTGATCGGCAAGGATACGCCCAAGGTCGACAGCGTCGCCAAGACCAACGGCACCGCGATGTTCACGATGGACATCCAGCGGCCGGGGATGGTGCACACCGCGATCGCGCATCCGCCGGCGTTCGGCGGGACGGTCAAGGCCGTGATCGACACCGCGGCGCTGGCAGTGCCCGGCGTGCTCGCCGTCAAGACGATCCCGCAAGGCGTCGTGGTCTATGCGCAGGATGGCTATGCCGCGCGCAAGGGCGCCGCGGCGCTGGACGTGACCTGGGATCTCTCCAAAGCCGAGAAGCGCACGAGCGACGAGCTCTATGCGCAATATGCCGAGGCGAGCGAGGCGCCGGGCAAGCAGGTCGAGAAGACCGGCGATACCGCGGCCGCCCTGAAGGGCGCGGCGAAGAAGCTCGAGGCGGTGTACCAATTCCCCTATCTCGCGCATGCGCCGATGGAGCCGCTGGACGCCGTGATCGAGATGAACGGGGACAGGCTCGACGTGTGGATGGGCAGCCAGTTCCAGGTCGGCGAGCTTCGTGCGATCTGCGCGACGCTCGGCGTGCCGTTCGAGAAGGCATCGCTGCACGAACAATTCGCCGGCGGCAGCTTCGGGCGCCGCGCGACGCCGGCGATGGAGTTCGCGATCGAGGCGGCAGCGGCGTTCAAGGCGTGGGGCAAGGGCCCGGTCAAGCATGTCTGGACCCGCGAGAACGACATTCGCGGTGGCCGCTATCGCCCGCTCGCAGTGCACACGATCCGCGGCGGGCTCGATCCTGCGGGCAAGATCGTCGCCTGGGACCAGGTCGTCGCCGCGCAGAGCTTCTTCAAGAATTCCCCGATGGAGGGGATGGGCATGAAGAACGGTATCGACGACGCGCTGACCGAGGGCATCGCCGAGAGCTACAAGTTCACCAACCAATATATCGGGCAGCACATCATGGACGGCGGCGTGCCGACCCTGTGGTGGCGATCGGTGGGGAATACGCATACGGCCTATGCGGTCGAGACCTTTATCGACGAGCTGCTCGAAATGGGCGGCAAGGATCCGGTCGCGGGACGGCTGGCGCTGATGGAGGATGCGCGGACCAGAGCGGTGCTCGCCAGGGCGGCCGAGATCGCCGGCTGGGGCAGGAAGCCGCCTGCCGGCCGCGCCCGGGGCGTGGCGGCGTGGAAGAGCTTCGGCTCCTATGTCGCGCAGGTCGCCGAGGTGTCTAAGGGGCCCGATGGACTGCCCAAGGTGCATAAGGTGTGGTGCGCGGTGGATTGCGGGATCGCAGTCAACCCGAACGTGATCCGTGCGCAGATGGAGGGCTGCATCGGCTACGGCCTCGGCCACGCGCTCTATTCGGAAGTCGAGCTGGGCGAGGGCGGAATCGTCAAGCAGAGCAATTTCGACAGCTATCGCTCGCTGCGGATCGGCGAGATGCCGGAGGTCGAAGTCGCGATCATCGCGTCGAGCGAAAACCCGACGGGGTCGGCGAGCCGGGGCTGCCGCCGATCGCCCCCGCGGTCGCCAATGCGTGGCGCAAGCTCACCGGGAAATCCGTGCGGCGGCTTCCGTTCGTGGTGGGAGGCAAGGCATGAAGCTGGGCGCATATGCACTCGGCGCCGCGGCGCTGACCCTCGGGCTCGCCATCGCCGGCCAGGCGCGCGAGCAGAAGGTGGAAGGGTTGAAGCCGGTCAGTGCTTTCGCCGGCATCGCCGATCCGAATGCGCGCTCGCTCGCGATCTTCGCCGAGATGGGCAAGGTGATCCAGCATCCGCGCTGCGTGAACTGCCATCCGCGCACCGATCGTCCGCTGCAGGGCGACGCGCAGCAGCCGCACAACCCGCCGGTCTCGCGCGGGCCGGCCGATCGCGGCATGGCGGGGCTCGAATGCAGCACCTGCCACGGGCCGCGCAATGTCGCCTTCACTAACGGCACCGGCAGCATTCCCGGACATCCCGAATGGCATGTCGCGCCGATCGGGATGGCGTGGGAAGGCAAGACGCTCGGCCAGATCTGCGCGCAGATCAAGGACCGCAAGCGCAACGGCGGCAAGACGCTGGAGCAGCTGATCGAGCATAATGCGCACGACACATTGGTCGGCTGGGGCTGGAACCCGGGACCCGGGCGCACCCCGGTTCCGGGCACGCAGGCGCAGTTCGGCGAGCTGACCCGGGCCTGGGTGGCGAGCGGGGCGAAGTGTCCGACGGGCTAAGGGCGTTCGCATTGCCTGCGTGCTGATCGGTGCGTTCCGAAGCTGCGGATGGCTATCCCGGCCATCGGATGCTAATATGAGCCATCACCGATCCGTCGCGCAGGCAAAAGTGACCGGGAGACATCGTGCTCTCGCCTGCAAGCAGAGTCCGCCGTGATCCCCAGCTCGCCCTCCGCCCTCCTGCCAGACGCGCTCAACAGCCTGCAGGACGCGCAGGTCCTTGCGCTCGCCATCGTCAATACCATCCCGGATCCATTCCTGATCCTCGACGAGAAGTTCCATGTCCTGGCGGCCAGCCGCGCCTTTTACGAGGTGTTCCAGGTCGATGCCGCGGCTACGCAAGGGCGCTCCCTGTTCGCACTTGGCGACGGCCAGTGGAACATCCCGGCGCTGCGCCATCTGCTGGAGACCATCATTCCCGATCGCGTGGCGATGGACGGCTTCGAGGTCGCACATGACTTCCCCGGCCTGGGCAGTCGCACCATGCTGCTGAATGCACGTAAGGTGGTCTACGAAGAGAGCCCGGCGATCACGATCCTGTTGGCGTTCCGTGACGTGACCGCGAGCCGGCTGATCGCGGCCGATCTGGCGGTCCTCCTCGCGCAGACCGAACAACTCCTCGAACAAAAGCAGATGCTGCTCGAGGAAATGCGGCACCGCGTCGCCAATAGCCTGCAGATCATTGCCAGCATCCTGCTGTTGAAAGCGCGGGCGGTGGTTTCAGAAGAGACGCGCAACCATCTGAAGGATGCCCATCTGCGTGTGATGTCGGTCGCGACCGTTCAGCATCACCTGCATCTGCAGGACGGCGTCGCCGAGATCGATGTCGCGGCATATCTCGCAAAGCTGTGCGCAGGACTGAGTTCGTCTATGATCGGGGAAGACAGCCCCGTCTCGATCGAGGTTCACGCCGATCCCGGCGTGACGGAATCCGCGACGGCGGTCAGCCTCGGACTGATCATCACCGAATTGGTCATCAACGCCATCAAATACGCCTTTCCCGACCACAAGCCGGATGCGCGGATCCGTGTCCAATACGAGCGCGACGACGATGATTGGAAGCTGACGGTGTCGGACAACGGCGTAGGGCTGGCCGGCGCTGCGAGAATAGCGGGCGAAACCGGTTTGGGCACTACCATCGTCAAGGCGCTGTCGAAGCAGCTTGGCGCCACGGTCGAGATCGGCGGCCAGGCGGTGGGGCTGCAGACCATGGTGACCAAGGCAAGCTTCACCTCGCGCTACATTTCCCAACCATTGCCTTAGCCCTGACGCACGACGACAAGTCACCGCAAGCGGTCTTCAGGCTCCTGCTTTCGCGGCGGCGCCGGCTGTCCAGCCAACCCGTGGATCGTTGAAATCCACCACGTCGCGCAGCTCCCAGACGTTCGGATAGCCATAGCCGACGAGATTGATGAAGGTCTGGATGTTGAGCGCGAGCGCCGCCTTCTTGAGCATCACCGGGGCGCGGTGGTTCGAGAAATTGTTGTTGCAGTAGATCAGGATGGGGCGGTCGCGGTTCGGCCCGATCGCTTCGGCCAGCGCCTCGGCAGTGAAGTCGGTGAGCGGCAGGTTGACCGCGCCGGCGATATGCCCTTCCGCGAACTTGTCCGCCGAGCGGGCGTCGAGGATCAGCGCACCCTTCTCCGCCGCTTTCGCCTTGAACGCGTCGAAGCCGAGCAGTCGCTTCGCACGCGAAGCGCGGACATCGCCGGTGAGCGTGGCGAAGCCGGCATAGTCGATCTGCGGGTTGGGCGCCGGATCGTCGGGAACGGTGAGCAACAGCAAGGCGAGCGCGGGGAGCAGCATGGAAGCCTCCATCGATCTATAGCCGTAACGATCCGCCATGCCCGCTGCACCGGCGATGAACGCGATTGCGCGCGTGCCCGTCCGCGCTATCACGATGCGCAGACCATCCAGGGAGTATCCATGGCCAGCCTGTTCCGCCTGAAGCAGATCGTCGCGGAGGAGGATCGCCCGCAGGCGCACCGCCTCCAGCGCACGCTCTCCTGGCCGCATCTCGTCGCGCTCGGCGTCGGCGCGATCGTCGGCACGGGTATCCTGACGCTGATCGGCGTGGGCGCCGATCGCGCGGGTCCGGCGGTGATCCTGTCGTTCGCCGTCGCCGGGGCGATCTGCGCCTGCGCCGCGCTTGCCTATGCCGAGATGGCGACGATGATCCCCGCCTCGGGCAGCGCCTATACCTATAGCTATGTCGTGCTCGGCGAGATCATCGCCTGGGTGGTCGGGTGGAGCCTGCTCGCCGAATATACCTTGGTGGTGGCGACCGTCGCGGTCGGCTGGTCGGGCTACTCCGTCGGGTTCCTCGATGGGCTCGGCGTACACCTGCCGGCGGCGCTGACGCACGGTCCGGTGATGTCGGGCTGGCAGATCGTCGAATGGGGCGTCAACGTGCCGGCCTTGTTCATTGTCGCGGTGGTAGCCGGGCTGCTGATCGTCGGCACGCGGGAAAGTGCGACGCTCAACGCCATCCTGGTGGTGGTGAAGCTGATCGCGCTCGCCGTGTTCGTGGCTGTGGCTTTGCCCTATTTCGACGGCGCCAATCTCGAGCCCTTCGCGCCGTTCGGCTTCGCCAAGCACATGAGCCCGGACGGCGTCGAGCGCGGCGTGATGGCGGCGGCGGCGATCATCTTCTTCGCATTCTACGGCTTCGACGCGATCTCGACCGCGGCGGAGGAGGCCAAGAATCCGAGCCGCGATCTCGCGATCGGCATCGTCGGATCGATGGTGGCGTGCGTGGCGATCTACATGATCGTCGCGGTCACTGCGGTGGGTGCGCTCAGCTATACGCGCTTCGCCGACAGCCCCGAGCCGCTGGCGCTGATCCTGCGCGAGATCGGCCAGCCGAAGACCGCGACCTTCCTCGCCGCCTCGGCGGTGATCGCATTGCCGACGGTGATCCTTGCCTTCCTCTACGGACAGAGCCGCATCTTCTTCGTGATGGCACGCGATCGCATGCTGCCCGAGAGCCTGGCGACCGTGTCGCGGCGCGGGACGCCGGTGCGGATCACGATCTTCACGGCCGCGGTGGTGACGTTCTTCGCGGCATTCTTCCCGATCGACCAGATCGCGGCGCTCGCCAATGCCGGCACGCTGACGGCATTCGCGGCGGTGGGCATCTGCATGCTGGTGATGCGCCGCCGCGCGCCCGACGCAGTGCGCCCGTTCCGCACCCCGGCGGCGTGGCTGGTCGGGCTCGGCGCGGCGTTCGGCTGTCTCTATCTTTTCATAAGCCTGCCGCATCAGACGCAATTGTTGTTCGGCGTGTGGAACGTGATCGGGCTGCTGCTCTATTTCGCCTGGGCGCGCCGCAACGTGGACAAGGGGGCAGTGTGAGCGGCTGGACGATCGGAGTCATCGGCGGCTCCGGGCTCTACGACGTCGAGGGGATCGAAGACGGCGAATGGGTCGAGACGGCGAGCCCGTGGGGCAGCCTTCCGACGCGTGCTTCGTCGGTCGGGTCGGTCCTGTGCGGGTGGTGTTTCTGCCGCGGCACGGGCGGGGACACCGGATCAGCCCGTCCGAGCTCAACGCCCGCGCGAATATCGATGTGCTCAAGCGGCTGGGCGTGACCGACGTGCTCGCCATCTCTTCGGTCGGCAGCCTGGTCGAGGATCGGCCGCCGGGCAGCTTCACCGTGACCGACCAGTTCATCGATCGCACCAAAAGCCGGCCGTCGAGCTTCTTCGGCACCGGGCTGGTCGCGCATGTCTCGATGGCGGACCCGGTGTGTCCGCGGCTCTCGGCATTGGCGGTCGATGCCTCGCGGGCGGCGGGGGCGGAGACGCATGTCGGCGGCACGTACCTGGCGATGGAGGGGCCGCAATTCTCGACCCGGGCGGAGAGCCATCTCTATCGCAATTGGGGCTGCCACGTCATCGGCATGACCGGGATGCCCGAGGCGAAGCTCGCCCGGGAGGCGGAGCTGCCTTACGCGCTGGTGGGGATGGTCACCGATTATGATTGCTGGCGCGAGGGCGAAGATGCGGTCGATGTCGCGCAGGTGATCGCGCAGCTCTCGGCCAACGCCGCCAAGGCGCGCAGGCTGGTGATGCATCTGCTCCGCAACCTGCCCGAAGCGCGGCCGGCATCGCCGATCGACACGTGCTTCGACACGGCGCTGATCACCGCGCCTTCGGCGCGTGATCCCGCATTGGTGGCGGCGCTCGACGCCGTGGCGGGCCGGGCGCTGCGCTGAACACTGTCCGGTATCGGGAACCTCCATATCGGATATGTTTCTGGCGCGTTGCAATCCACTGGAGTACGCTTCGCGTAACCGGGGGTGAAAATCATGGAAACCACGAGTCGTAGTTCGCGGCGCGCGTTCGTTCTGGGCGGCACCGCCGCTGCCGCGTGCATGGGGCCACTTGCCGCGGCACAGCTTACGCGCACGTCGCTGGCGACATCCGGGGGCACCACGGCGCCGACTGCGACCCGCAGCGAAGTCGCCGAATGGGAGAG
Source organism: Sphingomonas sp. 7/4-4 (assembly GCF_027941955.1). Classification (GTDB taxonomy): domain Bacteria; phylum Pseudomonadota; class Alphaproteobacteria; order Sphingomonadales; family Sphingomonadaceae; genus Sphingomonas. Next base: position 2,812,473 of record NZ_CP115960.1, on the reverse strand, counting down.
CCTGGTGGGCGCGAGCTTCCTGATCGGCGGCGAGGCAGGCAAGGCGGTGGCGAAGCTCGCCGCGGTCGAGCGGCCGGCATTCGATCCGAAGCGGCCGGCGGGGCTGGCGCGCCTGCAGCCCTTCACTGCCTGGTTCGAGATGGACACGCGCCTCGCGCCCGCGGGCCAGCGGACCTATACCGTGGCGCATCCGGCGAAGGGCGCGATCAATCTGTTCCTGGGCCGCGGCGCCGACAAGCGCGGCAAGGCCGTCGTGCTCGCGCTGTTCAACTAGCCCTTCGCCACGCTATGGCGCTGCCTCGTAACGTCTCGGGGACAGGAGTGATTGGCTTGAAGAACGCGAAACTCGTCGGTGTCGGGCTCGCGGTGGTGCTGCTCGGCACTGCGGCAGTGGCGATGCAGGCCGGCGGCGAAGACCATTCGCAGGATACCGCGTGGCACAACCGCCAGATGCTGGCGCTCGCGCAATTGAAGGGCAGCGACGGGTGGCAGTCGCTTCAGGGCGGACTGCGCTGGCGGCGGATCAAGGGCGACGGATCGGGCAAGCATCCGACCGTGCGCGACACGGTCAGGATCCATTATGCCGGCACGCTGGTCGACGGGACCGAGTTCGACAGCTCCTACACCCGCGGCGAACCGGCGACCTTCCCGCTCGGCGCGCTGATCCCGGCGTGGCAGCTGGCCGTGCCGATGATGGGCGTGGGCGACACGATCGAAATCGCCACGCCGTCCGACCTGGCATATGGCCCGGTGAGCAAGGGCCCGATCCCGGGCGGCGCGACCCTGCTGTTCAAGATCGAATTGCTCGGCATCCAGGAATAAGCCGCTTCGTTTTTTCTTCCTTCGCCGAAAAAATTTCCGCACGGTGTGTCAGTGCTGTTCAAACCGGAAACGATGTTTCTGGTTTGTTCCATGCGAAATCCTACATTGCAAGCCCGAAATTTCCCGCGGCGTGGCACTCGCGGCATAGGCGCAGCAAAAGGCCGCGGCGGATCGCTCCGCCGCGGCCTTTTGTCTGTTCCGAACGGCTTACGCCGCGAGGTTGCGCAGCACGTATTGCAGGATGCCGCCGTTGAGGAAATATTCGAGCTCGTTGACCGTATCGATGCGGCAGCGGGTCTGGAAGGTCTCGGTCTTGCCGTCCTTGCGGGTGAGCGTGACTTCGACGTCCTGACGTGGGCGCAGGCTGGCGACGCCGGTGATCGTGAAGGTCTCCGAACCGTCGAGCCGCAGCGTCTCGCGGGTGACGCCCTCGGCGAACTGGAGCGGGACCACGCCCATGCCCACCAGGTTCGAGCGGTGGATGCGCTCGAAGCTTTCGGTGATGACTGCGCGGACGCCGAGCAGGTTGGTGCCCTTCGCCGCCCAGTCACGCGACGAGCCGGTGCCGTATTCCTTGCCGGCGACGATCACCAGCGGCGTGCCGTCGGCCTTGTGGCGCATCGCGGCGTCGTAGATCGGCATAACCTGATCGTGATACTTGGTCATGCCGCCTTCGATGCCGGGGACCATTTCGTTCTTGATGCGGATATTGGCGAAGGTGCCGCGGACCATCACTTCGTCATTGCCGCGGCGGGCGCCGTAGCTGTTGAAGTCCTTCCGGCTAACCTGATGTTCCTGAAGGAAACTTCCGGCCGGGCTGTCCGCCTTGATGCTGCCCGCGGGCGAAATGTGATCGGTGGTGATCGAATCGCCGAGGATCGCCAGCGGCTTGGCCTCGATGATGTCCTGCACCGGTGCCGGGGTCATCGTAAGCCCCTCGAAATAAGGCGGATTATGGATGTAGGTGCTGCCGGCGCGCCAGGAATAGGTGTCCGAACCGGCGACGGTGATGCCCTGCCAGTGACGATCGCCCAGATAGACATTCGAATATCGGGTACGGAACATTTCATCGTCGATGTTGGCAGCGATCAGCCCGGCGATCTCCTCGTTCGAGGGCCAGATGTCCTTCAGGAAGACCGGACCGTTGGTCCCCTCGCCGATCGGCGTCTCGTACATGTCCTCCGTCACGGTGCCCTTGAGGGCATAAGCGACGACGAGCGGGGGCGAGGCGAGGAAGTTGGCGCGGACGTCGGGGCTCACGCGACCCTCGAAATTGCGGTTGCCCGACAGGACCGAGGCGGCGACGATGTCGTTGCCGTTGATCGCGGCGCTGATCGGCTCGGCCAGCGGGCCCGAATTGCCGATGCAGGTCGTGCAGCCATAGCCGACGAGGTTGAAGCCGATCGCGTCGAGATCCTCGCTGAGGCCGGCCTTGTTGAGATAGTCCGTCACGACCTGGCTGCCGGGGGCGAGCGAAGTCTTGACCCAGGGTTTCCGCGTCAGGCCCAGCGCCCGCGCTTTCCGGGCGACGAGGCCGGCGGCGATCAGCACCGAGGGGTTCGAGGTGTTGGTGCAGCTGGTGATCGCGGCGATCACCACGTCGCCGTCGCCGATGTCATGCTCGGCACCCTCGACCGCGACGCGCTCGGGACGGTCCTTGTGATAGACCTTCTGAAGGTCGGCGTTGAACACTTCGTCGACGGCGTCGAGGCTCACCCGGTCCTGCGGGCGCTTGGGGCCGGCGAGCGACGGGCGGACGCTCGACATGTCGAGCTCGAGGCTGTCGGTGAAGATCGGCTCGGGGCTGTCCAAATCGTGCCACATGCCCTGCGCCCTGGCATAGGCCTCGACCAGAGCGATCGTCTCGTCCGGACGGCCGGTGAGGCGCATATAGTCCATGGTCTTCTCGTCGATCGGGAAGAAGCCGCAGGTCGCGCCATATTCAGGGGCCATGTTGGCGATCGTCGCGCGGTCCGCCAGCGTCATCGAGTGGAGACCGGGGCCGAAGAATTCGACGAAGCGGCCGACCACGCCCTTGGCGCGCAGCATCTGGGTGACGGTGAGCACCAGATCGGTGGCGGTGATGCCCTCGCCCAGCGCGCCGGTCAGCTTGAAGCCGACGACTTCGGGGATCAGCATCGACACCGGCTGGCCGAGCATCGCCGCCTCCGCCTCGATCCCGCCGACGCCCCAGCCGAGCACGCCGAGGCCGTTGACCATCGTGGTGTGGCTGTCGGTGCCGACGAGCGTGTCGGGATAGGCGATCGTGGAGCCGTCCGGCGCCTGCGACGACCAGACCGAGCGGGCGATATATTCGAGATTGACCTGGTGGCAGATGCCGGTGCCCGGGGGCACGACCTGGAAATTGTCGAGCGCCTTCGAGCCCCATTTCAGGAACTCGTAGCGCTCGAGGTTGCGCTCGTATTCGAGCTCGACATTCTGGCCGAACGACTGCGGGGTGCCGAACTCGTCGACCATCACCGAGTGATCGATGACGAGATGGACGGGGACCTGCGGATTGATCTTGGCCGCATCGCCGCCCAGCTTGGTGATCGCGTCGCGCATCGCCGCCAGATCGACCACGCAGGGCACGCCGGTGAAATCCTGCATCAGCACGCGCGCCGGGCGATACTGGATCTCGCGGTTCGAGCGGGCATCCTTCTGCCAGTCGACGATCGCCTGGGCATCGTCCTTCGTGACGGTCTTGCCGTCCTCGAAGCGCAGCATGTTCTCGAGCAGCACCTTCATGCTGAACGGCAGGCGGCTGATGTCGCCGAGCTTCTTCGCGGCCTTGGGCAGCGAATAGAAGCTGTAGGTGGCGGTGCCGACGGTGAGCGTGTCGCGAGTGCCGAGCGTATCGTTGCCGATGGCGGTCATGGGGCGCGGGATCCTTTCTACTGTCCGGCCCGGGCGCTCGGGGGACGCGATCCTTGGGAGGAACGCGCGGGCGCGCCGGAGGGTGCTGCGAATGCGAGATTCGGGCCGGGCCTTAGCGCGGAGGGGGCGGGAGGGGAAGCGTCTGTCGAGCAACAGCACATTGATGTCCGACAGTGAGCCATCCTCACGCCACAAGGCTATGATCGGCAAGCATTCATGACGTCAAAAATGCCCTGCTTTCAACCAAAAAGGGTTTTAGTATCGGCCGAAGTTGTATCACTATCGGGTTTAGTGATATCAGTTTGAGTATGAGTATAAAGCCTGCGCCCTTGCCGAGATTGACGAGCGACGATGTCCCTTCGCTTCTCTTTGAGATCGGGCAACTTTTCACCCCATCAACGCCCATCAGATTGGCTGACCTATTTGCTGGAAGAAGGAGGCAGATCGGTCAGCTGCTCAATGCGGTCGCTGAACCCGGACGACATGCCATTCTCTACGGAGAGCGTGGTGTAGGCAAAACCTCGCTCTCTCAGGTTCTGGCGTTATTCGTCCCCGCTGGACGTCAAACGGTAGTTCATGCCCGCAAGGCATGCGCCCCAGGGGACACTTACGAAACGATCTGGCGAAAATTCTTCAAAGACATGCAATTCACTCATGTTGAAGATGGCGAGCAGCGCGTAGCATCGTTAAATGATGTTTATACTGGTCGCGAGCTTGAACCGGACGATATTTTGCGTGAAATGAAAACATTTTCAGCAAATGATATCCCCATTTTCGTTGTAGATGAATTTAATGAAATAGAGGATGCGGGCGAGACCGCCAAATTGTTCGCGAATACTATTAAAGCTTTGTCAGACGATGGCGTTCCGGCTACTATAGTTATTGTTGGTGTCGGCGACAGTGTTTCGCAATTATTCGCTGGACATGAATCCATACAGCGCTGCACTGAAGAAGTGCCCATGCCGAGAATGTCTCGCGATGAACTTGGTGAGATTATTGACACCCGTTTGAAGGCATTGGGTTTGAACATAGAGCCAGACGCTCGATGGAAGATTATTATCTTGGCGCGAGGCCTGCCAACATATGTGCACCGCTTAGGTAAGCACGCGGCGGGACGAGCTGTAAGCGACTTGAGAAGGCGTATAAATGAAGAGGATGTCGACTATTCCATTGAGGAAGTTCTTAGGGGTTCCCTAGAATCTCTCCGAGTTGGATATGAAAGAGCTATTTATAGCAATCAGCCAGGAAGTTTATTTAAAGAAATACTTCTTTCTTGTGCATTGGCGCCTGCTGATGATGCAGGCTATTTTGCCCCTGCGGCAGTTCTGACACCCTTCGAAAAGATCCGTGGAAAGCCAATGACGATCGCGCAATACCGCAATCATCTCGCAGATTTCATTACGGAAAAGCGTGGATCGATCCTGCAGAGGAAGGGTGAAGAGCGGGGCTATCGATACCGTTTCAGAGATCCTGCGATGCTTCCTTATGTATTGATGAAGGGCATAGCTGATGGGATGGTTTCGGAAGATGCCAAGGGTCTTTTGCGATTTCCTGAGCAGGGGCAATTATTTGCAGACTCCCCTGAGTGGATTAGATGCCAATCAGATTGGTATGGCCGTTGCTCGTGGCATGCAGCAGGCGGACCGTTCACCTCACATTGACTCAACCCCTGATACTACCGATATCCATATGCGATTGAGCAGGAGGACAGCATGGTTGCGTTGCGCAAGCCCGATCAGCGCCCTGTTCGCAAGGCGCGCCCGACGGGCGAGAAGTTCGATCCGGCGGCTGCGCTGGAGCAGGCCAAAGAGCTTTATCCGAAAGTGATGGCCAAGCTCGCTGAGTGAGCGCGCCGAGCTGGATCGAAGCTGACGAGCTGATCGAGTTCAATCGGCTCGCGGTCGAGGATAGCGGCGAGCCTTTCGGGCTGATCGATGCCGGGCTGCTCGACAGCTCGGTGCATCGGCCCCGGCAGATACGGCACTACGAAAAGGACGAGGACGTGGTGCGGCTAGGCGTGGCGCTTGCCGTGTCGGTCGCGCAGAATCACTGTTTTCGCCAAGGCAACAAGCGGACGGCGCAGGCGGCGCTGTTTCGGTTCCTCTGGATCAACGGCTACACTTTCCGCGATCCCGACGACCTCGAACTGGCCGAGCTGATGATCGCCGTGGTGGATCACCAGATTTCCGAAGAGGAGTATCTGGCGGCGATCGATGCGCATGTGATTGTGCGGTAACTCTCCCGTTCACGCTTGGCTTGGGGAGGAATTTTCGGGTGGGGCGTATTGGCTCCAGCCATTCGCTTGCCTGTAAGGGTCGGGCGAAGCGTGGGTCTGACGATTCTTTTGGGCGCGCAGACGCGCGCACCCACCTCCTGCCCCTCCCTTGCAGGGAGGGAGTCTGGGGTCACCCCCGGCACGCCTTCACGATCATCTCCATGTCCCGCCGCCCCTGGGCCGAGGGGTTATCGACATAGCCGGTATAGTCCTTGACCTCGAGGGTGCGGCCCTCGCCGGCCGGGTAGCGGTTGACCTTGATGCCGGTGAAGCCGTCGCCAGTGACCTTCAATCGGGCATGTCGGAGAGTACCCGGCGGTTTCATGTAAATTAAACCGTGGTTTCATGTAAATTAAACAATCGCGCACCTTGAAGAAATGGTGAGATGGCGGTTAGGCAAGATATCGTCTGGACTCCTTGCAGGTATTCAATAGAATTCCCTGCGTCTCTTCGTTCCCAACCGAAGGAGTATGGCGATGTCTGTTTGCACGACCATTCAGCAGCAAGTATATTGTCTGGCCATCGAAATTTGCGCGGCGGCGACGCAGACGGGCGATGCGGCGACGCTGGCGACCTATCTGCAGGGCGAATTGCAGGCCCTGATCACCAATCCCGACTTCACCAATGGCGACGACTGGCAGATCGTGTGGGGCCCGGCCATGTGGCAGGCGCCGTTCAGCGACTTTTCCGATCAGGCCGCGGCGGTCTGCTACAACAGCAGCCAGAACGTCTATGTCGTGCCGGTCTCGGCGACCAATCCGCATTCGCCGTACAATGTGTTCTTCGAGGATCTCGCCGCGGTGCCGCTCTACATGGTGCCGGTGCCGGGGACCAATGCGGGGAACGTCACGGTCGGCAATTTCGCCGGGCTGCAGGCGCTGCTGGGCCTCCAGGCGGGCGGGACATCGCTGCAGGATTTCCTGAGCGGCACGGCGAATGCGTCCGACGATCTGGTGTTCTGCGGGCACAGCCTGGGCGGCGGGCTGACGCCCCTGCTCGCCTACACGCTCTATCCGAACGGCACGTCGGGCAGCGGCTGGCAGAACGTCTATACCTTTCCGACCGCGGGGCCGACCACGGCGGACGCGGCGTTCGCGACTGCGTTCAATGCCGCCTATCCGGTCGTTTCGGGCAGCGGCTATCAGATGTGGAACGCCAACCAGTATAATGCGCACGACCTGGTGCCCAATGCCTGGGCCGGCGCGAGCACCGGGCCGGGGCTGGCGCAGGTCACCACCGGGATCTTCTCGTGGACGACGGCGATGTATTATACCGGCGTCAAGATGAGCGGGGAGGTGGCGGCGCTGCGCACGATGGCGGAGACCTTCGCGGGCGGATCGTCCAATCCCTATGTCGCCACCAACAACAATGCGCTGTTCACCGGCGCGCGCCAATATGGCCAGATCACCGACAGCGCGACGCTGGCGAAGGAGATACTGTTCCAGCACACCGTGGCCTATAACGAGGAATTCGGGGTGACCGCATTGTTCGACCCGGCCGAAGTGCAGAGCTGGATCCAGCCGCCGCTGCTGCCTTTGGTGCTGGGCGTGAGCGGGGTCGGCGAGGCAGTCGCGGCTGCCACGGCGGCCGCGGCGGCGGAGCAGGAAGCTGCGCCGGCGTGATGGTTTGTTCCTATTTGGTTCTTTCAATGTTGGAAAAGATGCGATAACTGGTTCGGCTCGCTGAGATGGGGAGCCGCTTCGATGACCGATATGTCGCCGCCGCATTGGGCGCCGCGGACCGCGCCCAAGCCGTTCGCGCGGTGGAGCGTGGATACCGAGCAGGCGTTCCTGCTCGCGCTGCGCTTCACCGGGCGAGTGCGCGATGCGGCGGCGGCGATCGGGCGGTCGCAATCGGTCGCCTATAGACGGCGGCGGCGCTGTCCGGACTTCGCGGCGCGCTGGGCGGCGGTGCTCGCCGAGCAGCAGACGGCGTGGATCGCCGAGCAGGGCAAGGCGGCGCGGGCGCCGGCCGAGGAGCCGCTGGGCGACCTGCGGCAGCGGCGCGACGGCTGGGGCGAGGCGCGGCGGAAGCTGTTCCTGCGCGCGCTTTCCGAGACCGGGAGCGTCCGCGATGCCTGTGCGCGGGCGCGGATCTCGTCGACTTCGGCCTATCGGCTGCGCGAGCAATGCGCGCGGTTCGCCAAGGACTGGGACATTGCGCTCGAAACCCAGGCAGTGACGGTGGAGCAAGTCGCGTTCGAGCGCGCGGTGCATGGCTGGGAAGAGCCGATCGTGCACGGCGGACAGATCGTGGGGCACCGCTGGCGCTTCTCGGAATCGCTGCTGCGCACGCTGGTGCTGCGCGGGCAGCGCGATGCGGCGGCGGGCGGAGCAAGGGCCGGTGCGGCGAATCCGGCGCAGGCGCGGGGCGGGAAGGTCTTCCGCAAGCCGGTGGCGACGCGCGAGGAGACCAACGCCGCTCTGGCCAAGGCGATCGCCGCGGCGAAGCGGAGGCTGGCGAACGAAGCCGAGACGGCGCAGGCGCAGGACTGGGCGCGCTGGCAGGCGTGCTGGGGCGGGACGCCGGGGTCCGGCGGCTGAGGGGCGGGGTGCTGGCGTGTGTGGCATTCAGGCGAGCGAGGCTTTCAAATCCTCCCCCGCCAGGGGGAGGTGGCACGCATAGCGTGACGGAGGGGCGGAATCACTGCGCTCGATTGGAAAGTGCGCTGCTTACTTCCCCTCCGTCGCCTTCGGCGCCACCTCCCCTGGCGGGGAGGATTTGAACGCCGATACGCCTTGCTCAGGGCCGAACGGAGGGAGAGGGGATGGGGATGCTGGGGCTGGCGCTTGCCGTGATGATCCAGGCGGTGCCGCAGGTTGCGCCGGTGCCGCTGCCCGCGCCGGGGTGCCGGCGGGTGCGCGAGGAGGCGTTTCTGCGAGTCGATCCCGAGGCGGCGGCGCGGCTGGCGGAGATCGGGCTGGACCGCGCGGCGATCTTCGAGCGGATGGCCGAGACCGCGATCCCCGAGACGATGGGCTGCTGGGCGATGCCGGTGGGCAATTTCGACAGCCAGCTCGTCTCGGTGGGGATGAGCCAGTGGAATTACGGCACGGGCAGCCTGCAGCCGGTGCTCGCGGCGTGGAAGAAGCGGCTGGGCGGCAGGTTCGGGCGGACGCGCAAAATGCTGGCGCCGGTATACGGCAAATTGCTGTTCTCGAAGGCCTGCCTGAAGGTGCCGGTGAAGGACAAATGCCGGGAAGGGATCCTCGCGGCGCATGGCGCGGACGGGAAGCTCAACCCGGTGATCCTCGCCGAATTGACCGCGATCTTCGAGAGCGATGCGATGCTGCAGGTGCAGACCGACGCTTATGTCGCATTGCTGATGGACGTGCGGGCGGACTTGCTCCGCGTGTTCGCGGGGCAGCCGATCACGATGCGGAAAGTGCGCTGGGCGATCGACACCAAAATTCAGCAGGGCTTCTTTCCGGCGGACGAGGACCTGGCGCGGCTGCGGGGCAAATTGGCGGCGATGCCCGAGGCCGAGCGCTGGGACCGGCTGCGCGCGATCTTCGCCTGGTATGAAGCACTGAGCCGGACCATCGACCAGGACGGGGTGGCGCGCGATTATGCGTGGAACGTCGCGCAGTGGCGCTGCATGATCGACAGGGGAATGATCGATCCCGAGCAATATGAGATGCTCCACCTGACCTTTATCCGCAGCCGCACCGCAGTGGGGAATAGCGGGCGCTGGCAGGCGCTGACCTTCTCGCGGCGGGGCAAGATCGTGCTCGGCATCGGCAGCGTGAGCGGTAAGCGCGACGGAGATTGCCTGGGAACCGGCTGAGGGGATTGGAACCTGCGCGATGCGGGTCCATTAGAGCCGGACAATGACCGGCAGGAGTGAGTCATGAAGCGCGGTGCGATGGTGGCGGTTGCGGCAGTGGTGGGCCTGAGCGGGTGCGCGACGCCCCAGGAGAATGCCCGCTACATGGCGGGGCATTATCGCGCGCAAGCCGACATCAAGAACGCCGCGGGCGAGTCGATCGGCACGGCGATCGCCGAGGAAGTCGACGGTTCGATCCGGGTGATGGTCGAGGCGGGCAAGCTTCCGCCGGGGCCGCACGGCACGCATATCCACGCGATCGGCAAGTGCGAGGGCCCAGCTTCGCGAGCGCGGGGCCGCACTGGAACCCGACCACGCACCAGCATGGCAAGGAGAACCCCGCGGGGCCGCATGCCGGCGACATGCCCAATCTCGACATCGGCGAGGGCGGCACCGGCCGCGACCGGACGATCTTCACGCTGCCGGGCGGCACCTATCAGCAATTGCTCGACCAGGACGGCGCGGCGATCGTGATCCACGCCGATCCCGACGACTACAAGACCGATCCCTCGGGCAATTCGGGCGGGCGGATCGCCTGCGGGGTGTTCCAGGCGATGTGAGGCAGGGGGCGGCCGTCGGCGCCGGTATTCCGGTTGCGCAGCCGCCCGCCAGCCCGCACAATCGGCGACCGCTCATCCCCTGAGGAAGGTTGCCTATGTTCCGCCGGCTCGCCGCCTGCCTGCTGCTCGCATCGTCGCTGGCCGCGGGGCCGGCAAAGGCCGACGAGCGGGCGTTCGACAAGGCAGTGGCCGAGTTCCGCGCGCTGCACCGCGCCGAGATGCGCAAGGCGGGGATCGTCGGGAGCAGCTTCTATGTGGTGCGCGGCGGGCGGACGATCATCGCCGATCATCTCGGCGAGCAGGATGCCGAGGCGCATGTGCCGGTGGACGCGCAGACGATCTATCACTGGGCGTCGATCACCAAGACGATGACCGGGATCGCGATCCTGCAGCTGCGCGACCGCGGGCTGCTGACGCTCGACGACCCGATCGTCCGCTACGTGCCCGAGCTGGCGGCGGTGCATAATCCGTTCGGCGACACGGGCGCGATCACGCTGCGCCAGCTGATGAGCCACAGCGCCGGCTTCGGCGGCGGCACCTGGCGCTGGCGCGATCGCGACTGGCAGCCGTTCGAGCCCAAGAGCTGGGCGCAGCTGGCGGCGATGCTGCCTTATACCGACGTCAAGTTCCGGCCGGGCAGCCGGTTCAGCTATTCCAATCCGGGGATCGTCTATCTCGGCCAGGTTATCGAGCGGCTCTCGGGCGAGGATTTCGAAGTCTATGTCGACAAGAACATCCTGCGCCCGCTCGGCATGCATGCGAGTTATTTCGACCGCACGCCGCCGTTCCTGCAGCCGCACCGGTCGCACAGTTATTATGTGCGCGGCGGCAAGCGGACCGCCGCGCCGTTCGACGTCGATACCGGCGTGACGGTGTCGAACGGCGGGCTCAACGCGCCTTTGCCCGACATGGCGAAATATGTCGCGTTCCTGCTCGGCGATCCGGGGCGCGCGGCGGAATATGACGGGGTGCTCAAGCGGGCGTCGCTCGAGGAGATGTGGCGGCCGCAGATCGCGGCGGGCGAGGACTTCACCCAGGGGCGGATGGCGAAGACGACGTGGAGCGGGCTTTCCTTCTTCCTCGACCGGAGCGACGGCGTGCGGATCGTGGGCCATAATGGCGACCAGAACGGCTTCCGCGCCTATCTGAGCCTGTGCCCCGATCAGGGGATCGGCAGCCTGCTGGCGTTCAACACCGAGACGCGCGGCGTGGAGAACGACCCTTCGAACCGGACCACCGCGGAATCGCGGATCGCGCTGGCGACCGACCGGCTTTGCAAGGCGGGGTGAGGGGTGAATCTGCGAGGCGGCTGAGCCCCTCGGGCACTCTCTGGAATGGGGCATTCTGTCGATGCTGGTACAATACCCGGAGCAACCGTTGTCCTCCCCAAGACCCAGGTTGCGCTTCTTCTTCGTTCAGCTCCCGTCCCGAAAGTTATCCACAGGTCGGCCTCGCGCGCGTTGGTGTTCTTGGCGATATTCTGTGTTGGGTGTCAGTGATCGGCTCACAAATCTTTGATAAAACGTGGCTTTTTAGCCATTCGGGTGGGTAAAAATCCGAAAAATCGTGCGATACCCGAATTTCTCGCGGCGGATTGCTATTGCCACTTATTATCATACACGCCTAACTAGGCGATGCTTTCTGTGGAACATATAGTGAACAAAAGCGTTCCTACACGAATCGAGGCCCGTAGACGTTCCGCATCAGATCGGTGCGAACCTTGAGGAGAACATGAAAATGCCAGATTCGAACGAAATCATTGTAATTGCAAAGCCCGATGTGGTCACAATCGGCAATCAAACCAATCCGACCCCCGGTCCGTCTACCGACGGTGGTGCACTCCAGTTCGCACAGAGATCTCAGGCTAAAGCGAATGCGAGCGTGACAGTTGAACCGGCTGCGTCAGACGATGAAATCGTGGTTGTAGCTCAAAAGTTCAAACAGGAACTTATAGCCCTATATCACACGGGAGCAGCCATTCCGATTCTGACTGGGACGCATAGCATCCCCTGCATTGGAAACGTGACAGGGCGGGAACTCTATAGCATTATCAATAACCTCAAATTCTCGATCACGACCCAGAATTTTGGGGAGGGCCGAGCAGGCGCCAACTACCATGGGACGACTGACGGAAACAGTGTTCCGGTGAGTCTCAATGCGACAGCGGTTAAGGCCTATGCAGGTGCAAGTTTACCGAACGGCATCTCCTATTTGGTCGCGCATGAAATAGCTCATACTCTGAACGCAATGCAAACCTACAACAAGCAGCTATGGGAGGCATATGTTACTGGCGCCGGTGCAGGGCTCACCTACGAGCAGCAAGTCGCACAGTACCCTAACAGCGATCAATTCAAGGAGAACGAGGCACGCGCCAATACGGTTGGCCGAGCCATCCAGGCATTAATGAATAGATCTGCAAGCGGGTTCACGCCGACATACGGTTATCAGGTTTGCTGAACGCGAATGATACGCTGTTCGGACAGAATGGCGTATCTGCTCTTTTCCATCATGCTTCGGAGGGTTCTTTTATGCCTCGTAACAGACTAATTGCTGTACGTGAATATGCGCGAACGCTCTGTCTGGCCGCGATCGTTTCTGTAGCCTCGGCAGGAGCGACCACTGCTCATGCGCAGGTTCCACCACCGCCCTCGCTGCCCGGTCAATCGGATCTGGGCACCAAACTGGCAAATGCCTTATTGCGAAAAGACGCCGTCGCCTATGCTGGCCTGCTGGCTGACGATCTTCAGGTATATGAGGAAGGGCGGCGGGTTGCCTCCAGCAAACGTGAATGGATGGCTTCATTCGGAAAGAAACTCGTGGCGCCGGGTGTCCAATTTAAAATGGTATCCGGCTATTCCTCGACCGGGCGACTGTTGTTCATCGAGTATTTCAGTTCTCTCGCGAGCTGGGGCCGAACGCCCCCTCCAGACTGCTGCTGGTCCTATGACGCGGTTGCTTACGACGTGGCTGACGGAAAAATCACCAAGATTCAGCGGTTGCGGGGCGGCGACGCGAAACTCAGCGACAAAGACATGCGCAACGGTCAGTGAAGCTGAGGACAAGGCGCTGATCCCACACTAAACAACGGTAAGCAGCTCGGACGAGAATAAATTTTGGCGGAATGCCTGACTGGGCAACTGGTCTACAAAAAGGAACGCTTCGACTTCTTCTCCTTGCGCCCCTGTTCCGTGCGGCTCAGCCTTTGACTTGCGCCGAAAGATGTGAGGAACCGGCGTCTAGCGATTGGAGAAAGTCATGAATGTTCCCGTCAAGTCCAATGAGCTGCGCGTCCGCCTGAACAATCTGGATCAGATGCTGGCCCGTGGCGGCGTTCGTTCGAACGCGCGTCCGATCCCGGCCAAGGTCTTCGAAGGTGAAGACGCCGTTTTCGGGTCCCGCGGCTGATACAGACAAACGGGCTCGGTCGGCATGTTCCAGGCCGATCTCGACTTTCGTGACCTAAGCGCCCCCTGCGAGATCGCAGACGGGGCGCTTGTTTTTGGCAGCTCGTTCGTCCGCCCGCTCGATCATCGGATGGTAGTTTGGCGCGTGCTGGCCAGCCCCGGCCGCGTGGTCGTCCTCGCGTCCGAACGCTCCTGTGACGGCGAAGCGGCGTCGGGCGAATATCGTCAGGCAGAGGATGCGGAGATCGACGCCGCGCTTGCGGCGATGCGCGACTATCCGCTCGATTTCGCCGTCCTGCTCCTCGATCGGCGTGGATCGCTCGTCCGGTACAGCGCTTCGCCGCTCGTGTCGGTGCCTGCTTATGTCCACGCCAGCGGCGGCACGGTCCTGATCGACTGGGACTATGCCCGCCTGCTCGGCAGGATATCGGTCCGCCCGGCGCTCGATATCGTGCTTGCCCAGATTGCCGGGCGATCGGTCTACGACACGCGCACCGTGGTCGAGGGCCTGCACCGCGTGACGGCCGATTCCACGATCACCGTCAGCCCGGCGGGCCTGGAGGTGCGCTATCCGGCGGCCATCGCGTATGAAGGACCGCAGGAGATCGTGCAGGGAGCCGATCTGGAAACGGCATTGTTCGACACCGTCTCGGCGATAATCGCGGCGCGGCCGCTGTCGTCCGCGAACGTAGCGGTCGAAGTGAGCGGCGGGATGGATTCGGCGCTCACCGCGCTCGCCGCCGCCGAGGCGATCGGAGGCACCCTGCTGAGTGCCGGGGCACGCTTTCGCGGCGACATGGGCCGCGCGCAGGACGCGCGCCGCCGCCTCATCATCGACCGCGCCGGTTTCGACGATCTGGTCGTGCCCGCCGACCGGTTCGCCCCTTCGCGCCCGGCACCGCCCGCCGGCTGGGCTTCAACGTGCTGCCGGACGACGAGAATTATCCGGAGCTCTTCGAAATCCTGTTCGCCGCACTGCGTTCGGCCGGGATGGACACGCTCATCTCCGGCTTCGGGGGCGACGAATTGTACACCGTCTACGAAGGCGAGGAAGAAAGCGCGCAGCCGGACGGGGCATCGCCGTTCCTTTCGGAGGAGGGCCTGCAGCGGGCGCACCTGCTCGCGAGCGACTATCCCATGTCGTGGCTGCAGCCCTCCTGCTGGCAGAGCGCCGCGGCACGATCGCAGCGCGTCCTTCGCTTCGGGCTCTGGCCGGTCTATCCCTATATCAACACGTCCCTGGCGCGCTTCGTCTCGTGCCTGCCTTATGCATATCGGCGCGACCGGACATTGCTGCGAAAAGCGCTGACCCGGGCGCTCGGCAACCCGGTCTACGAGACCGATTACAAGAAGGAGAGCTTCGGTGCCGTCGCGCGGCGCGGCATCGAGGAGAATCGGGACTATCTGCTCGGGATGGTGCGGGCCAGCCCGTTATGCGCGGTGCCGCAGATCGAGCATCGGGCGATTGCGAGCGCGCTCGAATCCCCGGTCTTCGGCCTCGAAAAGCCTGTCTTCGAGGGACTGTTCCGGGCGCTCAAGGTGTTCGCGTTCTTCGATACGCGCGGCACCTAACGCGCCCGCAACAGGCGTCCAGCGGTGGCGATGCGCTGGCCGCCTTCGAACGCGGGCTGGCCGTTGACCATCACCAGATCGAAGCCCTCGGCCATCGCGAAGGGATTCACGTAGGTGGAGCGCGCCTTCACCTTTGCGGGATCGAACAGGATGCAATCGGCTTGCGCGCCTTCGCGGATCACGCCGCGATCGGCGAGGCGGAGGATGGCGGCGGGGAAGCCGGTCGCCTTGCGGACCGCTTCCTCGATCGGGAGCTTCCTGTCGCGGACGACATATTGCTCGATCCATTTGGCATAGGTGCCGGTGGCGCGGGGATGGCGCATGCCGGGGCCGCCATCGGTCGAAATCGCGACATGGGGATCGACGATCAGCGTGTCCTGCAGCACTTCGTCCATCGTGAAATGCGCACCCGACCCCGCCTGGGGGCCGAGCTTGACGAGGAAATCGGGGAAGGGAAGGCCTGCCTCCTGCGCCGCCTGGGCGAGGGTCTTGCCGGCATAGGGCGCGGTGCCGAGCAGCAATGCCTCGGGACCGCCGCGGCGGAGCATGCGCTTCTCGAGATAGTCGCGCAATTCCTGCCGGCGTGCCGCGACGATTCCGGCATAATCGGTGGGCGGCAGCGCCCATTCGGGGAAGAGGATCGCGATGCCGGTATAGCCGGCGGTATAGGGATATTCGTCGGCAGTGAGGCCGATGCCCTGCGCGCGCTTGGCGGCGAGGAAATCGAGCAGGGCGCGGGCGCGGGCCTCGCCTTTGCCGAACACGACCTTCAGATGCGAGATGTGCGGGCGGGCGGGGAGCGAGGAGGCGATCAGCTCGTCGATCGAGGCTTCGATCTCCTCGTCATTCTCCGATCGCATATGGCTCATCACCACCCCGTCGTGGCGCGCGACGACGCGGCCGAGATTGGTCAGCTCCGGCGTCTGCGAATAGATGCCGGGGACATATTCGAGGCCATAGGACAGGCCGAACGCGCCGGCGCGGAGCTCGGCCTCGAGCTGGGCCGCCATGCGGGCGAGCGCAGCATCGTCGGGGCGGCGGACCGCGTCGGGGATCTTGACCGCGCGGCGGAGCGTGCCGTGGCTGGCGAGCGCGGCGACGTTGACGTCGATGCGGGCGCGATCGACCGCGTGCATCCAGCTGCGCAGGTCGAGGTCCTTGCCGATGCGCGGGCCGCTGCCGTCCTGGCCCAGGACGATCGTGGTGACGCCCATTGCGAGGAAGCTCTCATACAGATCGTCGAGCGGATCGCCGTGGCTGTGGGTGTCGATGAAGCCGGGCGCGAGGACGCGGCCCTCGCCCGCGACGATGCGGGTGGCGGTGACGCGCGTCGCGGTGGCGGGCGCAGTAATCCGCGCAATCCGATCGCCGGTGACGAGCACGTCGGCCAGGCGCGGGGCGGCGCCGGTGCCGTCGACGAGCAGGACTTCGCGGAACAATGTCGAGGCCGGAGCGCGAGCCGCGGCACGGCCGGGAAGGCTCGCAAGACCGCCGGCCGCCGCGGCTCCGCCGATCAGCTGCCGGCGCGTCAGACGCTGGGACATCGTGTCTCTCCCCTTGATTGCCAATAGTCTGATAATTCGATTGACAGTTTCGCGGCACCCTCAATAGCGCTGTGCTACCATGCAGGAGGGGAATATGGCTCGGGCTTCGCGGCTATGGATCGCATTGCTGCTGTGCCTGGCCGGCTTGCCCGCGGCGGCGCAGACGCCCGGCAGGACCTGGACCGCCGACAGCGGCGACGGCACCTTCACCAATCCCCTGTTCTACGACGAGTTCTCCGACCCCGACATGATCCGGGTGGGCGACGACTATTATCTCACCGGCACCACGATGCACACGATGCCGGGGCTGCCGATCCTCCATTCGCGCGATCTCGTGAACTGGGAGCTGCTCGGCTACGCCTTCGACCGGATGGATCTGGGCCCCGACATGCGGCTCGAAGGCGGCAAGGAGATGTACGGGCAGGGGATCTGGGCGCCGAGCTTCCGCTATCACGACGGCACGTTCTACATCTTCTCGAACGTCAACGGGCACACCACCCAGGTCTTCCGCGCGACCAACCCGGCGGGGCCGTGGACGCGCACGCCGATGAAGCGATCGCTCCACGACCTCGGCGTTTTGTTCGACGACGACGGCAAGGTCTATGTCGTCTGGGGCTATCGCGAAGTGCGGATGGCGCAGCTCAACCAGGCGCTCGACGATCTGGTGCCGGGGAGCGAGCGGGTGATCATCCGCGCCGATCAGGGGATGGGCGAGGGCGCGCATCTCTACAAGATCGAGGGGCGCTATTTCATCACCAGCGCGTGGTATTCGGGGCGGATGCGCATGCCGATGGCGCGCGCCGACAAGCCGTACGGACCCTATGAAGTGAACCATGCGGTCAGCCTCGACGAGGGCTGGGGAGCGAGGTCGGCTATCGCCACCGCGGCGCGGCGAAACCGCCGTTCGACATCGCGCCGCCGACCACGACGCTGGGGCGCAACGTCCTCCACCAGGGCGGGTTGGTCCAGACGGCGCAAGGAGCGTATTGGGGCTTCTTGATGACCGACTTCAATTCGCTGGGGCGGCTGACCGGGCTGTCGCCGGTGACGTGGCAGGACGGCTGGCCGTATTTCGGGCTGCCGGGCAATCTGGGGCGGACGCCGCGGACATGGCTGAAGCCGGCGACCGGCGTGAAGCAGAAGCCGTTCGCGCCTTATGTGCGCGACGATGCGTTCTCAGGGCCGGCGCTGGGGCGGGTGTGGCAGTGGAACCATGTGCCCGACGATTCGCGCTGGTCGCTGAAGGAGCGGCGCGGGTATCTGCGGCTGCACACGCTGCCGGCCACGGATTTCATGGCGGCGCACAATTCGCTGACCCAGCGGGCGATCGGGCCGCGCTCGGTGCCGACGGCGGTGCTCGAGACCGGGGGATTGCGCGACGGCGATGTCGCGGGGCTGGCGCTGCTCGGGCTGCCGTATCGGACGCTCGGCGTGAAGCGCGAAGGTGGCGGGCTGGCGATCGAGTTCCATGATCAGCTGGGCGACAGGCGCGTGTGCGTGCCGTTCACGGGCAAGCGGATCTGGCTGCGCGCGGATGCCGATTATCTGACCGAGCAGGCGCGCTTCGCCTACAGCCTCGACGGGCGGAGCTTCACGCCGATCGGCGAGCCGTTCGCGATGGCGTTCCAGCTCAAGACCTTCCAGGGCATCCGCTACGCGCTGTTCGCGTTCAACGCGGCGGGACGCGCGGGGGCTATGCCGATTTCGACAGTTTCACGGTGGCCGAGCCCAATGCGAAGGGGCTGATGCATCCGATCCCGCTGGACAAGACCGTGACGCTGACGCTGCAGGGCACGAAACTGGCGCTGGCCGAGCACGAGACTTCAATTCTGGCGCAGGACGGCGGTGAGGCGGCGCGGTTCCGGATCGTCGGCATGGGAGCCGGGCGCGTGGCGCTGGCGCTCGGCGGCGGGCACCTCTCGATCAACGCGACCGGCGACGCATGGGTCAAGCCGGGCGAAGCAGGCGTCGGCGAGACCTTCCAGTGGATGGAAACGATCTATGGCGAGCCGATGCTGATGTCGCTGGCGACCAACCGCTATCTGACCGTCGATCCGGCGAGCGGGCAAGTCTCCGCGACCAGCCCGGGCGCGCGCTCCGACCGCGCGGACCATGCACGGTTCGTGGTGGCGGTTGGCGAGCGCTGAGCGGTGACTGCGGCGCCTATTTCAGGTTGATGTTCAGGGCCTTCGAGCCGCGGGCGTTGGACGAGATCGGAGCTGTCTTCCGGATCATCTCGATCACCTTGTCGGGCGCGGGCAGCTTGTCGAACGACGGGAAGACATAGGTGACCGACAGGTCGTTGAGCGCCACCGCATAGCCCGGCTCGCCTTTGTCGAGCTTCACTTCGCGATAGACGCTGATCGTCCGCCCGGCATCGCCCATCGCGATCGTATAGCCTTCGCTGCCGTTCAGCGCCCGATAGGTTGCCGATTCGAGCGCGGGCGCGCCTTCGCGGCAGAAGCCGGTCGGCCCCTCGACCAGGTCTTCTTGATGCCGGGATCCTGCGCCGCCATCGCCACCAGCGCGCCGAGCAGCGAGGTGCTCATATCGGGTTTCTTGAGCTTCGCCTTTTTCGAGAAGCCCAGCGGCGTGGCGCAAGGCTGGATCGGCGCCGCGGCGGGCACCGGCTTCGCGTCCGCGGCAGGCGCCGGCCAGCCGAGGCCGGTGACCGCTTCGAGTAGCCTGGCATCGAGCGCGGCGGGATCGAGCGTGGTCGAGCTCAACCGCGCCGCGACCAGCCATTCGCCGAGCGGCAGCATCGCCGCGCCGGTGGCGGTATAGGGGCGCTTGCCCGGGACATAGACGCGGCGGAGCGCGCCGGCAGTGGTGCCGCCGCCCGGCGGGGCGAAGGCGACCGGGTCGCTGTTCGGAGTCGCCTTGCCATAGACGTCCCGGCCGAGGATCTGCGGCTCGACCCGATCGAACCAGACGGGCACGTCGGCGAGCGTGGGGCGGAAGAGATACACCGTGAGCGACGTGGTTTCCGGATCGCCGAACTGGAGGAAGATGTCGGTTTCGTCGGCAGTGCTGTCGGTGATGCCGGTCCGGGAAGTCCCGCCAGCGATTGCGGGACGATGATGCCGGTGCCGGCGTGCCGCCATTTCGTGCCTGCCGGAACCTCGATCGTGCGCGACCGCTGGGCCTGCGCGACGACCGGCACGGCCAGCATCGCGGCCGCCAGCAGCAAGCCCGCGCATCGCATGTATTTCGCCATGAATCTTCTCCCCGGATGCGAGAATGTCGCGTCGGCGGAGGCGGCGCAAGACGGGAAATGCGGGTCCGTCCAGGACGTATCGGCGTTCACTTCTCTCCCGTCGGAAGCCGCCGTTCCGCCCTGCGCGCCGATTGAACGCGCCTCGCCGCCTGGTATGGTGCATAGGCGCGGGATGATTGCACATCAGCGCTGGACCCAGAGCCACATCACCGAGCTGCGGAGCCGCCTCGAACTGGGTGGCTTGCCCGAGGACATTGCCGAGGCGCTCGAGCGGCCGCTGGAGAATGTGCGGATGATGATGGCGCGGCTGCGGCTGCGTGTGCGGGGCTAGAGCGGCTCGCCCGCTTCCCTTGCCCGCGCTTCGCGGCTCGCCTCGGCGGCGGGAACGAGGCGGAGGGCAGTGATCGCGGCGGCCACCGCCAGCGGCAACGTGACCAGCAGCGAGAGGATTCCGGTCGACAGGCTGCCGGTCAGATCGGCGACGCGGCCGGCCAGATAGGGGCCCATTGCGAGACCGATCAGGGTGGTGCCGATGAAGAAGGCCGCGGTGGCGGTGCCGCGCATGCGGGGAGGACGAGGTCCTGCGTCGCGGCGGCTGCTGCGCCCAGGGCGCAGCTCGAGAATATCTGGGTGAGCGGCAGCATCGCGTAGAACAGCGCCTTGTCGGCAGTAGTGAAGGCGATGATCAGCGAGGGGATCGGCGCGAGGCTGCCGAACAGGATCACCATGATCCGCCCCGAGGCCCAGCGGCGGCGCAGGCGATCGGCTGCGATCCCACCCAGAGTCACGCCCAGGAACCCGCCGAGGATAGCGGGGCCGCCGATCCACAGCCCGGCCTCGCGGCTGGTGATGCCGAAGACCTGCACGGCATAGCTGGGGGCGAGACCGGCGACGGCGTAAGCGAGGAAGGCGTTGAGGCCGTAGGCCAGCACGACCGCGAGGAAGGCCGGGGTGCCGAGGATCAACCTGGAGGTGGGCGCGTCGCGGTGGCGGAGCGCGGCCGACCAGCTGTAGACCGCATAGACGCCGATCCCGACCGCGAGCCATTGCGGCAGCGGCTCGCCGAGCCGGACCAAAGCGTAGATCGCGGCGGCGACGAGCGCGAGCATGACGAGGTTGCGAAGCAGCGCATTGGCGCCGTTGCGGGCGGCGCCGAGCAAGGTGAGCGGCGGGATGATCGTCAGCAGATCCTCGAGGAAGCTCTTGAACGGCGCGGGGTGCGGCGCCGCCGTCAGCCCTTCGGACTGGCCCCGCATCGGCTCGCGCAAGGTCAGCACCAGGAGCGCGAGGACGAGGCCGGGCAGGCCCACCGCCATGAACGCCGCCTGCCAGCCGACCAGCCCGAAGGGCGGGTCGACGGGGTAGGCCGCATTCCACCAGTCGACGATCGCGCCGCCGAGGAACAGCGAGAAGCCGCCGCCGAAATAGATGCCGGCCGAATAGATTGCGAGCGCGGTGGCGCGCTGGCGCTTGGGGAACCAGTCCGAGATCAGCGAATAGGCCGAGGGGCTTGCAGTCGCCTCGCCCACGCCGACGCCGATGCGGGCGGCGGCGAGCTGGAAGCCGCTGCGCGACAGGCCCGAGACCGCCGTCATCGTCGACCACAAAGCGAGGCCGACCGTCATCAGACGGACGCGGTGCCAGCTGTCGGCAAGGCGGCCGAGCGGGATGCCGAACAGGGCGTAGAACACGCCGAACGCCGTGCCGTAGAGAAAGCCGATATCGGCGTGGCTGAGCCCGAGATCGCGGCGGATATGCGGAGCGAGGATCGTCAGGATCTGGCGATCGATGAAGTTCAGCGCATAGACGAAAAACAGGATGACCAGAACATACCAGGCATAGGGCCCCGCCTTGCGATCGGCTTCGGCCGCGTTCGAACTGGCCATCCACTCTCTCCCTTATATGTCTTTCGTACAGGCTAGCGAGCATACCGCGTTTACGAAAGAGGGGATTTCCGCTGCGTCCGCCGTCTTTGTTGTTCGTGTGCCTCGGCAATATCTGCCGTTCGCCTTTGGCCGAGGCGGCGTTTCGCGATGCGGCGGCGCGCGCGGGGCTGGAGGCGGTGGCGGATTCGGCGGGGACCGGCGGATGGCACGCGGGCCATGCACCCGATCCGCGCAGCCGGGCAGTGGCGCTCCGCCACGGGATCGACATTTCGGGCCTGCGCGCGCGGGCGGTGCGCGATGCGGACTTTACCGGCTTCGATTACATCCTCGCGCTCGATCCGCAGAATCTGCGCGACCTGCGCGCGATGGCGCCGGCGCGGAGCAGCGCGCGGATCGCGCTGCTGATGGACCACGTGCCCGGCCGCGCGGGGCAGGCGGTGCACGATCCCTATTATGGCGGGGACGCGGATTTCGACGCGGTGTGGGACCAGGTCCGCGCGGCGGCGGATGCGCTGGTGGCGATGCTGCAGCGGTGAGGGAGCGGGTCAAAGCCGGCCTTGCCGCTGCCGCAATGTTCGATTGTGTTCGCGCGGCGGGAGGAACGCCTTGGCCGGATTCGCAACGCTGATGCTGTTCGCCATGGCCGCGCAGGACCGCCCGACCCTCGTCCCCGGCGGCGAGGATCTCGACATCGTCAAAAGCGAAGCACGAAGCTGCGGCACCGATCCCGACGAGATCGTGGTCTGCGGCGAGAATGATCCGAACCGGTATCGGCTGCCCAAAATCGGGCCCCGCTTTGTCGAGCAGCCGGTGCGCGCAGCCACCCGACTGGGACCCGGCGAAGTTTCGGTCGAAGCGGAGCAGCGCACGCTTCCGGGCGCCGGCGGCCCCGCCGCGATGGTGCGATTCCGCATTCCGCTGGGCAAGGGCAAGAAATAGCCCCTGTCGCGCTGCCCCCGATTGTGCCACAGCAGACGGCATGACGAGCATCGGAATCTTCGGGAGCATGGGCCGGATGGGGCAGGCGATCGCCGCGGTCGCCCCAAGCCTCGGCGCGCAACTGGCGGGCGGTTCGGACGTCGGCGACAATCCCGCCGATCTCGCGCGCAAGGCCGATGTGCTGGTCGATTTCTCCGCGCCGGCCGCGCTCGAGGCACATCTCGGCGCCGCGCGTGCCGCCTGGACGCCGATCATGATCGGCACCACCGGTCTTGGCGCGCACCATCACGCGCTGATCGACGCCGCCGCTGCCGAAATCCCGGTGCTGCAGACCGGCAACACTTCGATGGGCGTGGGCCTGCTCGCCCGGCTGGTACGCGAAGCCGCGGCACGGCTCGGGCCCGATTGGGACATCGAGATCGTCGAGACGCACCATCGCAACAAGGCCGATGCACCCTCAGGCACTGCGCTGATGCTCGGCAATGCCGCCGCGCACGGCCTCGGCACCACGCTCGCCGAAGCCGGCGTGACCGATCGCGCCGGGCTCACCGGCCCGCGCGCCGAGGGCACGATCGGCATGGCCTCGCTGCGCGGCGGATCGGTGGTCGGCGACCATAGCGTGATCTTCGCCACCGCGGGCGAGCGTATCGAACTCACCCACCGCGCCGACGATCGCGCGATCTTCGCGCGCGGCGCGGTCCAGGCGGCGCTCTGGCTCAGGAACCAGCAGCCGGGCCGCTACACGATGGACCAGGTGCTCGGCATTTGAACAAGGCGGAGATCGTCGAATTCTTCGCGCGGCTGGCGGCGGACAATCCGCACCCGGAGACCGAGCTCGAATATTCGAACCCGTTCACGTTGCTCGTCGCGGTGGTGCTCTCGGCGCAGATGACCGATGTCGGGGTCAACAAGGCGACGCGGAAACTGTTCGCCGAGGCCGACACGCCCGAGAAGATGCTCGCGCTCGGCGAGGAGACGCTCAAGGAGCGGCTGCGCACGATCAACTTCTACAACACCAAGGCGAAGAACGTCCTCGCGCTCAGCCGCGCGCTGATCGAGCAGCATGATGGCGAGGTTCCCGCCGACCGCGAGGCGCTGGAGGCGCTGCCCGGGGTCGGCCGCAAGACCGCCAATGTCGTGCTCAACAGCGCCTTCGGGCAGGAGACTTTCGCGGTCGACACCCACATCTTCCGCGTCGGCAACCGCACCGGGCTGGCGCGCGGGAAGACGCCGCTCGATGTGGAGCGCAAGCTCGAAAAGCGCGTGCCCCAGCCCTTCCGGCTCCACGCGCATCACTGGCTGATCCTGCACGGCCGCTACACCTGCAAGGCACGGACGCCCGAATGCTGGCGTTGCGTCGTCGCCGATCTTTGCGCGTTCAAGCCCAAGACCCCCGCGCCGTCCGCGCGCAAGCCCGGCACTCGAGGTTCCAGCCAGTGAAGCCGGCAACGCGCCGACGAGGAAACGGCTGGCGCGCTCCGTTCTGCTTTGCTAGGCGCGGCTTCCAAGGCACCCGTAGCTCAGCTGGATAGAGCGCTGCCCTCCGAAGGCAGAGGCCACAGGTTCGAATCCTGTCGGGTGCGCCAGCCTTCAACAACTTAGTGACAAATCACGCGGGCCGAGACGGCCAGCGTGCAAGTTATGTGCGAGTAACGCACGAATCGCGCGTCCCATTTCGGAGTCCGGCGCAAATCTGCTCGTTTCCGTGCTTGTTCTCGGCCTGTTTCTTCCGACAGGTTTGCGGCTAGCGCGGTTTTCTGCGGCTTTGAGGCTCAGTCGTTGTGCTCCGAAGGCAGGAGGCTTGCGCGGCACATTATTCCGGGCACAAGAGAACTGCAGGTTAGGAGGGTCGAGCCGTGTCCAATAATTGGTGCTTCGTCATTGGTCCGATTGGCGAAGCGGGAAGCGAAACCCGCAAAAAGGCGGATTTACTTCTCGAGCTCGTTCTTCGGCCAGTGTTGGCACCCTTGGGCTTCGATCCGATCAAGCGAGCCGATGACGACGCGGAGCCCGGCTCAATCACGGCGGCACTCATCAAGGACGTGCTCGAAGCACCGTTGGTGGTCGCCGATTTATCGGGGTTTAATCCGAATGCATTTTACGAACTGGGCATTCGGCACGGCGCGCAGCTTCCCACCATTCACATAACCACCGAACAGGTCGCTCTACCCTTCGACAATAAGGATCAGCGTACGATTTTTGTCGACTTGGGCGATTATAACAGCATCGTCTGCGCTAAGACGCGGCTAGAGAACGCTGCGGCGAGGACGTTGGAGTCCGATTATTCGGTCAGCAATCCGGTGACGCAATCCAAGGCGTTGTTCGAGCTCGGCAAACGTCAGGACCCACGTGATGAAGTACTGGCGGCCTTCGATGAACGAATGGCGAGAGTGGAGCGCGCGGTCGTCTCCCTCAGTGATCTGCCAAGCTTGGTCCACCGAAGCGCCTTGGACGCGTACCTGGAGCGCCCCAGTCTGGGCTCCGCGCATGCTGACCTATTGACCGCGGCGCGAGAAGCCTTGAGTGAGTCCCCTTCTCTCGCTGCAACACACCAGGCCGAATGGGCCGTTGCGAAGATGGCCGCGCGCAAAAAGCGCGGCTCTGATAGCCCGATGTAAGTCCGGTGCAAAGTGGCGTCGCCGATGGCCGGATCGGCCTCGCGCTGGCCGCGGCATTACTGCTAAAGCGGTACCGATGAGGAGGGTCGCTGGCTGACGCACCATGAAGCCGCGATGCAGCTGAATGCCGCGCGCACCAACCGCGGCGACGTGCGCCTGTATCTCCCCTCTACGTCCTGATTGGCTTTACACCGGCGCCCGGCCGGGCTCGATCCTGTCGCTGCGCTGGCCTCAGGTCGACCTCGAGGCCGGAAGTGACGCGGGTCCGTTCGGCGCGCTTCTCCTCGCGAGCCGCGTATCGGTCGCGCCTCCGCCGTAGCAACCTCGCCGCATGAATGGTTTACTCGGATCCGACCGAAGGAGATCCCCATGCTTTCGCTTGCGCTCACAATGTTGCTTGCCGCTGCAAGTCCCGGGTCATTCTCGGAATCTACTGTTTGCGGACAGGTTCCGCCGGCGGAGGGATCGCAATTGCCGTCGACGGTGACGGCGGTGCGCCTGGCCGGGGACTGGATCAATGTGATCAACACGGCGGATGACGCCACCTATGTCCGCTTCGTAAGGGATCGTGGCCCCGTGCTGCGGGATGGTCCGGAGCGGTGGCTGGAATTGCGGGACAATCTGCGCGGCATTCAGCTGTGCGGGGTCAAATCCGCCGATGCCGGCAGCGTGCAGCTGTGGAGCTACGATCCGAACTGGGATTCGTATGGCATCATGCATCTCAAGCTGGGCGCGACGCCCGCCGACAAGATCGAGTTCGTCTTCCTGGGAGGGAGCGAGGACGTTCCGCCCGGCGCCGCCAGGCCGGCGAAGCTCGCGCTGCCCATGCTGATCAAGGCCGTCGAAACGCGCGCGGCGAGCCGGACGGCGAAGGATCAGTTCTCGGGCGCGATCCTGCTGGCGCAGAACGGGCGCGTGCTGCTCCAGAAGGCCTATGGGCTGGCGGACCGCGAGAACCGCAAGCCTAACACGCTCGACACGCAGTTTCGGTTCGGATCGATGGGCAAGATGTTCACGGCCATCGCGATCATGCAGCTGGCCCAGGACGGCAAGATCGACCTGGAGGCGCCGATCGGACGCTATCTGGCCGATTATCCGAACCAGGACGTCGCGACCAAGGTGACCGTCGGCAACCTTCTCACCCATACGGGCGGAACCGGCGACATTTTCGGACCCGAGTTCGACGCGCACAAGGCATCGCTGCGCAGTACGAAGGATTATGTGGATCTGTATGGCGCGCGCGCTCTGGATTTCGCACCGGGAAGTCGCTCTTCCTACAGCAACTATGGCTTTATCCTGCTGGGACGGATCGTGGAGGAGGTCTCTGGCCTCAGTTACGACGCGTACATTCAGCGGAAGATCTTCGATCCCGTGGGCATGGCCTCGACGGGAAACCAGCCGGAGAGAGCGGTGCTGTCACGCCGGGCCGTCAGCTATATGGGGTCCGGGGCTCGGCTCAAGCGCGCCGATGAGACGCTGCCGCTCAACGGCACGGCCGCGGGCGGCGGCTATTCGACGGTCGGCGACTTCAACAGGTTCGTCAACGGCCTGACGTCCCATCGGCTTTTGCGGAGCGACACGCTTCAGAAGCTGATCGACGGCGGAATACGAACGAAGAACGGGCAGTTCGCCCCCTTCGATTTCGGCGGATCGATGGCGGGAACCGGACGCTTCATCGGACACGGCGGCGGTGCGCCGGGAATGAGCGGTTCCTTGCACCACTTCCTGAAGCGCGGCGTCACGGTGATCGTATTGGCCAATCGCGATCCCGGCGCGGCCGAGAGCATTGCGCTGTTTGCCGCGCATCGGCTGCCTGCCGATTGAGCGCGTGACGGCGCAAAGGCGGCCTTTGGCGCGAAATGAGCGTTGCTGAAGCCCGAGGCACCTGGCGGATTGGTCTCCGGCGCCCGAAAATCGCCGGCGTCGCGTTGCCGCCAGGCCCATGGCAAAGATTGCCGCGACTCAGTCCGCAAAGACTCTCCGCCCGCGTCGGACGTGCATCCGGTGCGTGCCCGCCATGGCCGTGTTTCTCGCCTTGATCGTCTGCAGGAACAGCCACTCGCCGGTGACGCGCTCGGGCGTGACTTCGAGCATCATATAGCCGCGCCGGCTGGTGTCCGCCCATTTGAGCTCGGGATTGGCGGCGATGAAGCCGCGGGCGACGATTGCGGGATCGGCGGCCATGCTGCCTTCCATTCCCTGAGAGGTGACGGCGTGGCCGGCGAACTCGACGCCGGCCGGCCGGCCGTCCTCGACCAGCGCATAAGCCCAGGCATTGTGGCTGTCGCCGGAGAGCATCACCAGATCCGCATCCGCCGCCTGCGCGGCCTTGAGCAATCGCGAACGCGCCGCGGGATAGCCGTCCCAGCGATCCATCCACATCGGCAGGCCGAGCTTCGCTGCGCGCGCATTGTTCCGGAAGCTCGCCACACTCTTCTCGGTGGCATCGGGACGAAGCCAGCTCACCGCTTCCTGCGGCATCACCGTCCGCCCGAGTATCGTCCCCATGCCGACCAGCTGCCAGGCAGTAGAGCGCGCATTGGCCTTCAGTGCATGCGCCAGCCAGCTTTCCTGTGTCGAGCCGAGCATCGTCGCCGAGGGATCGTGCCAGATCCCGTCGCGGAACGTCTTGAGCGCGGCATCGGGATCGGCCGCGTTGAACGTAGCGCCGATATCGGCCTGCCTTGTGCGCGCGAGCAGGCGGGATTCGGTCCGGTATAGCGTGGCGAGCGTCCCGATCGGATAGGCCTTCCACGGCTCGTCCGAGACCGGCATCCATTCGCGATAGACTTGCATCGCGGCGGCGCGGCGCAGGTTCCAGTCGCCCTCCTTCGCCGGCTGGTGGTTCTGCGCGCCGCCTTCCCAGCTGTCGTTGCTCGATTCGTGATCGTCCCAGAACGCCACCATCGGCGCCATCTGGTGCAGCCGCTGGAGATCGGGGTCCGCGCGGTAACAGGCGTAGCGCATGCGGTAATCGGCGATGGCGAGGATCTCATGTTCCGGTGCGAGTGCCCGATCGTTCAGCACCCGTACGTCGGTCGCTGCCGGCGTGCCATATTCGTAGAGGTAATCGCCGACATGGAGCCAGAGGTCGAGATCGGACCGCGCGGCGGCATGGCCATAGGCATTGAACCAGCCGTAGGGCAGGTTCGAGCACGAGAACACGCCCAGCCCGAAGCGGCCGGCATCGCCCACCGGCAGCGTCTTGGTGCGCCCGACCGGAGACTTGCTGCCGTCCGGTGCGACGAAGCGGTACCAATAGAGGGTTCCCGGCTTCAGCCCGTCCACGGTGATCTTCGCGGTCCAGTCGCGCCACGGACCGGTTTGCACGCTGCCGCCCGATACTGGCCTGGTGAAGTCCGGATCGAGCGCGACCTCGGCATCGAGCCGGATCGCATTGTCGCCCGCTGCCGGCACGTAGCGCGTCCATAGCAGCATCGAATCCGGGCCGGGCTCGCCGCTCGCCACATTGTGCGTGAAGCCTTTCGAGGCGAGGAGCTGCTGCGCGAGGCCCCGGCCGGCGGGCAGTACGAGCGCGCCAAGGCCGAGACCCGCGCCGACGATCAGGCTGCGACGATCGATATTGAGTGCCATCAGAAAGTGCCCTTGATCCCGAGGTTCCACATCGAGCCGTAGATCGTGTATTGCTGCACCCGGCCGGGGACGTTCGAATAGATCACGTCCGGCGCGTTGAAGATGTTGCGCCCCGCCAGCATCACTTCGAAATTCTTGTCGATCTTGTAGCTGGCGCTGAGGTTCCACAGCTCGCGCGGGGCGTGGTAGAGGATGCCGTTGTTCGCGGTGGTGGACGTGTTGCTCAGCGCGCTGGTGCGGTATTTGTCCTGCCAGTTGCCGGTGAGCTGGAGGTCGAACCCGCTATAGCTGTAACGGAAGCCCCAGTTCGCCGCCTTTTTGGGCATGTTCACCCGCTCGCCATCGGGGTCGATCATCGTCAGCGAGGCGCGCATGCCGAAGCCCTTGAGCGCGCCGGGCAGGAAGCTGAACTGCTGGTCATATTCGAAGATCACCCCTTCGTTGGTGCTGATCCCCGGCGCGTTCTGCGCGCTGCGGAAGATGTAGCCGGGATAGTCGCCCGAACTATAGCCGACATCCTCGGGATCGACGGTGATGCCGGTGACCTGCATGTCCTTGATGTCGAGCCGGTAATAAGAGACGCCGACCACGCCGGAGGGCTCGAGGAAATATTGGAGGCCGGCGAAATATTTGGTCGAATGCTCGGGCTTGAGCAGCGTGTTGGGCACGTTGACGATCTGGGTGTCGTCATTGACCGATACGACGCCGCCGAGATTACCGTAATCCGGCCGGAGGATCGATTGGCTGTAGGCGAACTGGCCGACGAGATTGTCGGTGAAATCGTATTTGATCCCGCCGCTCAGGAACCAGTCGTCATATTCGCCGTGCCGCGTCGAATAGCTGCCGCCGTTATACTGGTAGAGCAGGCCCTCGACCGTGCTGACCGACAGGCCGGCCGCAGTGACGTCCTTGACCGGGCGGATATTGGCGACCTTCGCGCCGGTCTTGGTCTTCTCGTAGCGCAGCCCGAGATCGAACCGCGCCCGGCCCGTGCGCGCCTGAACCTCGAAATAGCCGGCGAAGACGTCTTCCGTGACGCGCTTGTTGTTGTCGAGGTCGCGCTTCAGATTGCCGACGGTGTCGGGCACGAAATATTCCGGATGCGCCTTGAAGATATCGTAGGTCGCGTAATTGCTGTCGGCGCGCCAGTTCTGTGCGTTCATGTTGCCGGCATCGAAGCCGAGCATCTGGAACTGGTAGTTCTGCGTCCACGGGATCACCGCTTCGGGCGCGCGCTGGGTCAGGTCGCCGGTGGGGCCGACATATTGGAACTGGTTGAACGACCCTTCATTGGTGCGCCAGTCGTTGCGACGCAGCCCCCGCCGCCCAGCAGCGTGAACGGCACGCCGGCGACGTCGAACTTCTTCTTCAGGTCCAGATTGCCGCCGTACATCTCGTTCACGGCATTGGATTCGGACGTGCGGATATTGTTGCCGATATCGTCGTCGCGGTTGAAGTTCGCGGGATCGCCCCAGGGGCGGCCCGCGGTCTGGGTCAGCGTCCATTCGTTGGAATCTACCGAGGGGCGGTCCATCGTGAAGCCGATCCGGGTCAGCCAGCTGTCGGTGCGCTGGAAGAAGCCCTTGCTATTGTCTCGGAAGTTGAACTCGGAGCTCGAATAGCTGCCGCGCAGCACCGCCTCGAAGCTGTCGTCCTTATACTCGATCTTGGGCGCGACCAGCCATGCCGGGGTGCCGGCATAACGGTGCGAATATTGGGTGTGCAGCCGGGTGGCGGTCGTTCCGTTGGGATTGACCACGATATGGGTCGGCGTGGAATCCGCAGTGGCGCGCGTCGACGTCGTCGTGCCGAATATCAGGAAGGTGTACTGGTTGAAATATTCGACGTCGTAGAACGAATAGTTGCTGCGCAACGACAGGGTGAGCTTGTCGCTCGCCTTATAGTCGACGCTGAGGTTGGCGGCCTCGCGGTGGGTGAATTTCGGGCCCGGGCGCCACATCACCTGATAGGGAATCACCCGGCCGTTCGCGAGATACGACCAGTCGGTCTGGATACGGTCCTGCTGGACGTAATTGGCGTTGTAGCTGGCGTTGAACGCCACGCCGAGCGTGCCGTCGAGGAAGACGTCGGCGTAACCGATCTGCGCCGAGGGATAGATCCGCGCATGCTTCTTGTCGTCCGGGAAATAGGCCGAGGACAGGCCTGAATCCGAGGTCCCGACGCCGCCCAGCTGGAAACGCAGCAGCCGGCCCTTGCGCTGGAAGGCGTATTTGCTGCGCAGGTTGATATTGCCGCCTGGGGAGTCGGCATCCATGCTCGCGGTGAGCGTGTTGTTGAGCTCGATCGAATCCACGCCGGTGATCGACATCTGCTCGAACGAATTCTGGCGGCCGTTATTGTTGTTCGAGGTTGCGGTCGCCATGCGGGCGCCGTCGGTGGTGAAGGTCGAATATTTGGGGTCGAGCCCGCCAATGCGCACCGCGGTGGCGTCCACCTCGGTATAGTCGAGCGAAATGCCCGGCATGTTCTTCATGAACTCGCCGACATCGCCCATGGTGAGCGCGCCGAAATTGTCGGCGGCGACGACGTTCTTGGCGTTCGGCGCGGCGCGGCGCTCCATGATCGCGCTGGCCTGGCCCGAACGGATCGCAGTGACCACCAGTTCATTGTCGTCCGCCACGCTAGCCGTGTCGGAGAATGCCTGCAGCTGGACGTCGAGCATGGCGACCTCGCCGGCGACGACATTGGCGACGGCACGTGCCTCCTGCAGGCCGGTATATCGCACCACGACGGTCATTTCGCCTGCGGGCACGCCCGTCAGCCGAAAATCGCCATCGTCATCGGAAAGCGCGCCGATCGTCGTGCCTTCGACACGGACCTCGGCGTTGCGGACATATTCGCCGGTCGCGGTGTTGAAGACACGGCCGCGCACACTGCCGGTGCCGGCGCTCTGCACCTGTCCCGCGGTCGATGCGCCCGTCGAGGATCGCAGCGTGATGATCTGGCCGTCGTCGGTATCGATCCGCAGCGGCGTGCCGGCGATCAGGCGGCGAAGCGCCGTGCGGACGTCCATCCGGCCTTTGACCGCCGGCGTCGAAATTCCCTGCAGGTCGCGCGCCGGCGCGACGATCTGCACCTGCGCCTGGCGGGCGAGTTCCGGAATGGCGCGAACCGCCGGCTGCGCCGGAATATCGAAGATGCGCTCCTGCGCAGCGGCAGGCGCAGCGATCGCAAGCGCGACGACGGCAGCTCCGCAGCGGAGGAAATGACGAGAATGCATTTGGCCGACCCCCAATGGCATCGCGTTGGTCGCGACGTTCGGGATTGAGAGCCGTCAGCCGGCCGGTTCCGCTATCGGAACCAGAAATTTTTAATGCGCTGCACCATTGCGGGCGAGGACGACCTCGTCGCCCTGCTGTTCGAGCGTGGCATCGAATACGCGTGCAATGGCACGGCTGAACCCGACGGGATCGTTGGCGGCGAACAGTCCGGTCACCGGTTCGCGCGCGAGCTCGGGATCGCGGATCTGGATGCGGATGTCGCTGTAGCGCGCGAAGGTTTCCGCCGCTTGGCTCAGCGTTTCGCCCTCGAAAGCCAGCTTCCCCTCGCGCCAAGAAAGCTCGCGCGAGACGATCTCCGGCGCGATCAATTGCGGCTGCTCGGACCGATCGTCGGACAGCAGCAGCCGTGTGTTGGCGCCGAGCGCCACATCGGCCTGGTTCGGCGCCGCAAGGTCGACCCGGCCCCGATCCACCAGCACGTCGACGGGGCTTCCGCCGAGCTTGCGGACGCGGAACCCCGCCTGCGTCGTTCGCAGCCGGCGTCCGTCGACTTCGACGGTGAAGGGCCGCGGATCGCGCGCCACCGAGAAATAGGCTTCGCCCTCGAGCAACGTGACGCGGCGCGCTTCCGCATCCTCCTTGATCCGGATGCGGCTCGCGGTGTTCAGCAGCACGGTCGAGCCGTCCTTGAGCGGCACCAGACGAGATCTCGCCGCGCCCGGTGCTGATCACTGCCCCCGCCGGAGGGATGTTCAGCCCCAGCGCCACCAGAGTGGTCGCAGCCACTGCCCCGCCCGCCCAGATCAAAGTCTTGCGGCGGGAGATGCCCGGGGGCGACTGCCGGGGCTCCTCGAACGCGGCGGGATCGAAATCCGGCCCGAGCGCCTGCGCGGACTCGCTCCTCATCGACAGCGCCTGCGCGCGCAGCAGCGCGCCCTTTCTGCGGGGATCGCCCTGCAGCCAGGCCTGGAATGCTTCGTCTTGTCCCGGGGTCAGCGGCCCACGATCCAGCCGCGCCGTCCATTCGGACGCCGCCTGATCAATGTCTCGACTGGTTTCTCGCTCGGCCATCTAACGCGGCAATCTCCGGTTCCATCTGCCTAGAGGTTTGGGACGATGCCTTTCCGCCACGCCCGAACCAATCAATCAAGAATCGGATGCCTCGTGAAATATGCGTTTCGACCGTATTCTCCGATATGCCCATCTGCGCCGCGATCTCGCGCTGTGGCAAGCCTTCGACGCGGCGAAGGATGAAAGCCTCACGCGTCTTGGCCGGCATCGCCGCGATCGCGCGGGCGAGCTGGCGCAATTCGTCCCGGTCGATCGCATGCTGTTCGGGCGAGGCCGCATCGTCGGGAGGGTCGAATCGTTCGAGATCGTCGACTGCGTGGATCGGGACGATCCGCGTGCGGCGGACATGGCGAGTGATGACCGATCGCGCGACCTGGAACAGATAGGCCCGCGGATAATATATGGTGTCGACGGTCTCGAGCTCGGCGAGGATGGTATAGGCTTCCTGGATGATGTCGTCGGCATCGAGGCCGGGCAACGGGCGCCGGACCAGCCAGCCGCGAAGCGCAGGCTCGTGTGGCAGGATATTGCGCAGCAGCCAGCGTGCTCTTTCCCTGTCGGTGCCGTTCATTCCTGACCCGCTGACCGGACGTTCGTCCGCTTGCGGAGCACCCGGCCAGGACGACCGGACGGCACCGCTTGATTCGAGACGATGCCTAGCCCGCGATTGTGACACTCAGGCTTCGGACGCGCCCGCTCAACGGCCGGCCGGAGCCCTTGCCGGCCGTTGCCGCTCTTCCGCCGTCATCGGCACGAACGGCTTTTCCGGGTTGCCGGTCCAGCGCATCAGCGTGAGATCGGCGCTCTGCCGTCCCTTGCCGCCGGAATTGACGGAGAAGTAGAACAGCCCCTGGCCGACGGGCTGCGAGCCGACATCGGCCTTCTGGTTCCATCCGCGGATTCCGGTGGCCGGGTCCTTGAGCCCGTCCTGGGCGAGGCCGAGCAGCATGCCCTGCTCCCAGCCTTTGCCGCCGGGTCCCGGCACTCCGACGAGATCGGCGCGCACGGGCTTTTCGCGCGCGTCGACGGCGAACAGCAGGTAATTGGGGAAGGACGGCTTCTTCCCCGGATAGACGCCGAGGAACCAGCGCTGCAGCGTCTCGTCATAAGAGAGGTTCTGCACGCCGTATTGCGTATTGCCGGTGCGGACGAAATATTTGCCGCGCGCCGTGGCGGGGCCGCGGCGATGCGGAGCCGCCTCGGTGAGCGGGCTGGCGTAGCGGCCCCAATCGGCCACGTCGTACTGGAGCAGCACCTGGTGGTCGTTGTCGGCCCGGCCGGTGTTGCCGTAGATGCCATAGGCGACAGTCAGATAGCGTTTGCCGTCGCTGCGTCCGAATGCCGGACCGAACGCCACGCCGTCTATGCCGGAACATCCGTAGCGATGATCGGGCGTCGCGGCGACGTCGCCGTCGAATTTGCCGTCGCCATCAAGGTCCGCCGAATAGTCCCGGGCGACTTCGGGCAGATAGACCGTGCGGAAGATCGCGGTCCGGCTCGCCTCGACGCCGATCCGGTCGAGCCCGCGCACGTCGATCACGGCGATATAGAAGGCCTTGTCCTTCTTATATTCGAGCGAGCCGTAGAGCTTCCCGTCGGCGGGGTTGAAGTCGAGATCGCCGAGATGTCCCGTCCAGCCGACCAGCGTGCCGACGAGCTTCCCGCTGAAATCATATTTCGCGAGGAGGTTGGTGAAGGAATAATAGATGTAGCCGCCCTGCACGTCGACGGCGATGCCCTGCACATGACCGGAATCCCAGGTGCCGCCATTCTGCGTGCGCGGCAGGCCGGCAATCGCGGCAGGGCTGGCCAGCTGGACCGGTGCCACGTTGGCGGAAGCGAGCAGGAGAGGAAGAATAAGGTACATCGCGTCCTGCGGGTAAGCGGGCTTCGAAGCATCGACCTGCCCCCGCAAGATTGCATCTTGAAGACGGGCCCCGTGGTCCCGTTCCCTGTTTCGTGCGGATCGGAGCGCGGGACACGCATCCGCTGGCCGCCGAAGGTGAAGCATCATGCTCCTCGGCGGCCAGCATCAAGAGACGGGCGCTATGGAACGATCAAGGCGCGGTGGTCGTCAGCGTCGGGTATTTGATGCCGAGCTGTTCGAGATAGGTCGGATATTTGGCGGGATCGTAGTAATATTTCTCCATCTCCGGCCGCATCTCCTTCATGAGCTTCTCGTTGAGCCAGATCGCAGGCTTGTCCTCGGCGGTCAGTGCCGGATCGTATTTCACCTCCTTGGTCTGGACGTCGGTGAAATAGGTCTTGGCCTCGGCGATCAGCTTGGGCGTGGTGGCGAGATCGAGCACGGTCATCGCCACCGCCTTGGCACCCGCCACCGCGCCCTTGTGCGCGATCGGAGTCGCCATCGCGATCGCCGCGGTGACGTTGTGGCCGATCATGCTGGGGATATTGGACGGAAAGCGGATGGTGATGGTCGGCACCGTCCACATGATGTCGCCGATATCGTCCGAGCCGCCGCCCATCGATTCACCGCGCGAATCGGGAGTGGAGATCTTGCCGACGGTCGCCTCGAGCGGCTTCAGCTTGAGGCCGTTCGCGGTCTGCGCGGCCTTGGCGAAGGCCTGGTCGTCGCTGGTCCATTTCGGCATGCCGACCAGCTCGATATTCTTCTGCGCTGCCTCGGCGAGCGGGCGGTTGCCGTAATTGGGCGCGGCATAGCCGAGCACGCGGTGCGTCACGCTGGTTCCCGTCGCCTTGGCCGCGGCCTCGGAGATCGTGTTGCCGGTCTCGTAGAGCTCGCGGATCGTGTCGAACTTCTGTTCGCGGAAATAATACCAGACGGTCGCGTCGCCCGGCACGATGTTCGGCTGGCCGCCGCCATTGGTGATCACGTAATGCGAGCGCTGCGTGAGCGGCAGGTGCTCGCGCCGCATGTTCCACGCGATGTCCATCAGCTCGACGCCGTCGAGCGCGCTGCGTCCCGCCCAGGGCGCGCCCGCGGCATGCGAGGTCTTGCCCTTGAAGTTGTATTCGACCGAGACCATCCCGTTATTGCCCATGTCGCCCCAGCCGGTGCCGAAGCCCGATCCGACATGCGTGAAGATCGATGCGTCGACGTCCTTGAACAGGCCGGCGCGGACATAATAGGCCTTGGTGGCGAGCAGTTCCTCGGCGACGCCGGGCCAGAGCATCAGCCGGCCTTTGATGCCGTGCTTGATCATCACTTCCTTGGCCGAGAGCGCCGCCGCGACGATCAGCGGCATGCCCGAATTATGCCCCTCGCCATGCCCGGGCGCGCCGGGCACCTGCGGCTTGAGATAGGGCAGGCCGGGCGTTTGCGAGAGGCCGAGCAGGCCGTCGATGTCGCTGCCCAACGCGATCAGCGGACCGCCTTCGCCCCAGGTCGCCGTCCATGCCGTGGGAATGCCGGCCACGCCGCGGGTGATCTTGAACCCGTTCTTCTCGAGAATGCCGGTCAGATATTCGGAGGTCTTGAACTCCTGAAAGCCGGGCTCGGCGAAGCTGAACACCGAATCCACCATTTCCTGGACCAATTTGGCCTTGGCGTCGACGCTGGCGGCCGCCTCCGCCTTCAGCCCGGCGGAGGCCTGCGCATGGGCAGTGGCGGGAACGAGCACGAGCGCGGCGCCGAACGAAAGCGCAGTACGAAGCTTGATGTTCATGGGAGCTCTCCTGGTGACGAATTTGAGGAAGTGCCGGCGCGAGGAAATTCGCGCCGGCCGGGACGGTCAGATCCGGATGCGCATGCCGAGGCGGAAGACGCGGCCGAGCACGTCGTAGAGGGCGCGGTTGGTCTGCGGGTAAGCAGGGGTGTTGTTGCCGGTCGGCCCGTTGCCGACCAGCACCGGATCGGTGTCGAGCAGGTTGCGGATCGACAGGAACGCCTCGAACTTGCCGCCGCCGGCCTCGAATTCGTAGCTGGTGTTGAAATCGAGGTAGAAGGCGCCGGCGATGTCGTTGCGGTTCACCGTCCGGTTCGCCACGGTCGAGACCGGGCAATCGGTCGAGCAGACGATATAGCTGTTGTCATAGACGCCGCCGCTCACGCCGCGCCCGACCAATTGCGCGTTGAAGCCGTCGACATCGTATCCGGCCGACAGGCGATAGGTCCAATCGGGAAGGCTGCCCGAATTCTGGCCCGCACCCTCGGTCGGCACGTCGACGCCGTTATTGGTGTAGAGGCTGATCGCATGCGACGCGAGCGCACGCAGCGTCAGGTTGCCGGGGCCGAGCGTGCGCCGATAGCTCGCCTCGATGTCGAGGCCCTTGGCTTCGATGCCGACGAAGTTGGTCGGCTTGATCTCGATGCTGGTCACCGC
The DNA here is from genome assembly GCF_027941955.1 of Sphingomonas sp. 7/4-4. Classification (GTDB taxonomy): domain Bacteria; phylum Pseudomonadota; class Alphaproteobacteria; order Sphingomonadales; family Sphingomonadaceae; genus Sphingomonas. The sequence continues at coordinate 2,774,722 of NZ_CP115960.1, read as the reverse complement.
CAGCCCGGGCGTCGTGACGCCGCGCCCGCCGGTCGTCGAGACGAAGGTGCAGGCGTCGGCGATCGCCTGGATATAGCATTGGTCGATCAGCGTCTGGGCGGTAAGCGACGAAATCGCGCCGTCCAGCTGGAGATCGAAATAGTCGACCGACAAGGCGAGGCCCGGCACGAAGGAGGGCGTCGCGATCACGCCGATGCCGTATGTCTTGGCCACTTCGGGCGCGAGCGCGGCATTGCCGACGGTCGATTCGTTGAACTGATCGGTGCGGAAGCCTCCGCCCGACGGCACGTTGACCGTGTTGGTGCGGCCCACGCCCGGCGCGAACAGCTCGCCGAGGTTCGGCGCGCGGATGTCGCGCGAGATGGTGCCGCGCAGCTTGATGTCGGGGATCACCTGCCAGGTGACTCCGCCCTTCCAGGTGGTGACCGTGCCCGATGTCGAATAATCGGTGACTCGCACCGCGCCGTTGAGGTCCGCGCCTTCGAACAGCGGGATCAGGGTCTCGAGATACGCCTCCTTCACATCATAGGCACCGATCGTGGGCAGATAATTGCCGTAGATCCAGGTCCCGCTGGTGACGCCTGCCGAAACGACCGGGCGGAATAGCGGATCGACGCTGCCGGTGACGGTCTCGCGCCGCCATTCGGCACCGACCGCGATGCTGACCGGGCCGGCCCAGAGGTCGAAGAGGTTGTTGGTCGACAGGTTGAACGCGGCGACGTCCTGGGTCAGCGTCTGGTCGCGCAGCGGCTGCAGGCCGTTATAGAGCACGTAATTGACTGCCTCCTGCGACATGCCGCCCACGCCGATGCGGTTGAGCGGCACGCAGGAACGGTCGTCATTGGCGGCGTTCGCGTCGATGTTTATCCGGCAGACGATCGATCCCGGGGCATAGCCGCCGACATTGCCGGCCGGCGCCGCCACCGCGTCCGTCGCCGCGGCCATCCGGGCGAGGTTCCACGCATTGGTGAGCAGTTCGCTCGTCCGCGTCTCGCCGCGCTGGTAATAAGCGTCCCAGCTCCAGTCGATGCCCACCGCGCCGAAGTCGCCGTTCGCGCCGACCACATAGCGATACACTTCGCGGGTATTGTCGCTGCCCTGCGGCGGGATGCCGATATTGCTGGTACCGATCTGCACGCTGGTGACCCGCGCGCCGGGATTGGCGAGATTATAGGCGCTCACCCGATCGACGAACGCCTGGGGCAGGAAGGGGTTGATCAGCCCGCCATTGGCTGCCGAAGCCGCGACCTGAACGGCCACGCCGGTGGTCGGCGTCTGCTGATAATAACTCTGCCCGCGATAGTAGCTGTACGATACCTGGCCGAACAGCTTGAAGGCGTCGGCGAATTCGTAGCTGAGACGCCCGAACAGGCTGCCGCGCTTCTCGGCGGGAAGCAGCGTCGCGCTGCTGCGGTGGCCCTGGCTGGTGATGTCGTAATCGCCGCCGACCATCCATTGGCCGCTGGTGGGGCCGAAGGCGAGTTGGTTTGTCGTCGCCCGCCCGGTCGCCGGGTCGATCGCGCCGAAATAGACGCCGCGGAATGCGCCCGTGCTGATCAGCCCGCCCGGCGTGAACTGGCCGGTGCCGATGCCGCCCTGGATCAGGCGGGCGGGGACGCAGGGCGTCGCCGAATTGCCGTCCGAACAGGCCGCGGCATTATAGGCCGGATTGTCGATCTGGAAGAAGCCGCCGTCGTTCCAGTCTCGATCGATCGACTGGATGCCGTTCTGCGAGAAATACTCGCCGCTCAGGAGAAGATGGCCGCGGCCGTCGGCGAAGCTCTGGCCTGCCGTCGCCGAAACCTTGTGGTTCTGGCCGTCACCATAAGTGGTGATGCCGAACTCGTAATCCATCTTGAAGCCGGTGAAATTCTTGTCGAGGATGAAGTTCACCACGCCCGACACCGCGTCCGATCCATAGGCCGAGGAGGCGCCGCCGGTCACCACTTCGACGCGCTCGATCAGCGCCTGCGGGAACGTGTTGACGTCGACCACGCCGGTCGTCGCGGAGGCGACCGAGCGCTGGCCGTCGAAGAGCACCAGCGTGCGCGCCGCACCCAGATTGCGCAGGTTCACGGTATTGATGCCCGCCGCGCCGTTGCTCAGCGAACCGTTGGAGGTCGCCGCGGTCCCGCTGCCGCGCACCGCCGGCAGCGTATTGACGAAATCGGTGATATTGGCCGGCGCCTCGCTCCGGATTTCCTCGGCGCTGATCACGCTCACCGGAGTCGGCGCGCTATAGCCGTCACGCACGATGCGCGAACCGGTTACCCTGATTTCCTGCGTCGGATCGGCAGGCGCTTCGGCAGTCTGCCCCTCCGTAGAGGCAAGCTCGACGGCGGGATCGGTTTCGACCGCCGGCACGTCCTGCGCATAAGCGGCGGACCCGGCGATCAGCGCGGCGGTGGCGGTAGCAGTCAATGCAATCAAACGAATTCGGTATGCGACTTTTTTGCCGCCTGTTTTCGACCCGTAATCGACCATCGTTTCCCCCTGTGTTCGGTTTTCACCGCACAGGCACCCTCAACGGGAAACAACGCCTTCAGGAGCTGCGCACGCATCTTTGCGGCGCGCAGCCGTTTCAAACCTCTCCGTTCGTTTGTGTCCTTTATGGAATCAAATGCGCACTTTCCTTGCCCAAAAGTGCTCGCCCGTGAGCAAAACAATCACATCATATGCTGCAGCGCAATGGGTATTACGGGAAAATTACGTTGCTGCTTCGTTTCCGCGTCGGATCAGCGCCCGGAAGCGGAGCGATCGATCGTGACCTTGCCGGCACCGGGATGAAAGAGCCGGGCGAGCTGTGCCCGCACATTCGGCACGGTCTCGCGGCGGCAGCTAAATGCCTCGTGCTTGCGGCTTTCCTGCGGGTCCGAGACCTTGCCGCACACGGCATCCACCGCATGCGCCACCTGCGTCTCCAGTGCGGCGCGGCCTTCGGCGGTCCCGAGGTCATAGGATGCAGCGGAAACGACAACGGTAGTTTCGGGTTCGGGAGTGGCGAGGGCGGGCTGAATCAGCGCGGCACAGGCCGTTGCTGCGGCGAGCAGCATCGCGTTGGTCATGGCATTCTCTCCTGCTGCGGCACCTGGTCTGATCGCCAGTGGCTCACGGTCCCTCCCTAGGCGCGAAATGCTGCGCGGAAAATGCAAACTCCGCACCTTGCAGTCGCGAAGGCGGTCAGTCCTCCTTGGCCTGAAGCGTAATACGGCCGGCCTTCAGGCCCGGCGCGGTGGCGAGCACGGTCACCTGGCCCGAACCGGTGCCGCGCACGAACGCGACCGCCTTGCCGCCCGCCGCGGCGCGCTCCGGCGAGGCGAAGGCAGTGTGATCGGTGACGCTGCCATTATCGAACGCGGCGAGCGTGGCGGGGCCGGTCACTGCGACCGTCAGCACGTCGCGGGCATTCGGCACGAGCACGCCTTTGGCATCGACTATCTCGAACCGGACCGCCGCGACATCGTCGAAGCCGGTGCCGACCTTCGGGCTTTCGGCGACGGCGCGGATCGCCGCAGGGGCACCCGCGGTACGCAGCACGTCCTCCGCGACTTTCCTGCCGCCGCGATAGCCGATCGCGCGCAACTCGCCCGGAACGAAGCCGACGGTCCAGGCGATCGCACTGTCGTCGGCATTGCGCGGCTTGCGGCCGAGCGAACGCCCGTTGAGCAGGAGCTCGACTTCGTCGGCATTGGAATAGACTTCGACCTTCTCGTCATGCGCGGCGAGGCTCTCGGGCGTCCAATCGGCAAGCGCGCCGGGTCCGCGCGGCTGCGGCATCGCCACGCCGACCATCGTCGGCAATTCGCTGGTGTCGATCACCGGCGTCACGCGCCGCGCGAGCCTGACCACCGGCTTGTTGGACCACCAGCTCGCCCGCTCCCAGCCGATCGGCTTGACGCCGTCGATGCGGTCGACGAGCCCTGAGGGGTTGCTGATCGCCGGCCAGCCCGCGCGATCGGCCTCGCCCAGATAATCGACGCCGGTCCACAGGAACATGCCGGCATAGGCCGGATCGTCGCGCACCACGAGCCAGCTCGCGCGGTTCTTGCTGTTCTCGGTGCCGATGATCTTCCGCGTCGGTCTGTCGGCATGTGCTTTGGCGAGCTCGTTCTCGCGGTAATTCTGGCCGACCACGTCGAGCAGGTCGGCGGTGCCGTTCTCATAGTCTTTCGTGGTGTTGGGGCGGAACAAAGCCATCGTCACCGGGCGCGTCGGATCCTCTTCGTGGAAGATCTTCTGGAGACGCTGGATGATCGACTGCGCCACCAAGGGATAGGGCGTGTCGTGGATCTCGTTGCCTATCGACCAGATCACCACACTGGGATGATTGCGATCGCGCCGGACGAAATCGCGCGCGTCGATCGATGACCAGTCGGTGAAGAACAAGTGATAGTCGTTGGGGTTCTTGGCGACGGTCCACATGTCGAACGCCTCGTTCATGACAACCAGGCCGAGCCGGTCGCACAGATCGAGGAATTCGGGGGCGAAAGGATGGTGCGCAGTGCGGATCGCATTGACGCCGAGCGCCTTGAGCCCCTTCAGCCGACGCTCGTAGAAAGCGAGCGGCACCGCCATTCCGAACGGCCCGCCATCGGCGTGGATCGCAACGCCCTTGAGCTTGATATTGCGCCCGTTGAGCCAGAAACCGGATGCCGCCTCGAACTTCGCCTCGCGGATGCCGAAGGGGATGCGCTCCTCATAGAGCAAGGTGCCATCCGCGCCGCGCACGCGGACCAATGCGACATGGAGTGCGGGATCGTCCAAATCCCAGCGCCGCGGCTTCGCGAGGCTGCCTCCGAGCGTGAGCGGCGTCGCCCGGCCGGCCGCGAGTTGCGCCCGCGTTCCGACGAAGGTCGCGATCGTTTTCCCGTCCGGCGCGAGGATCGTCGCTTCCAATTGGGCGTCGACCGGTGCGGCGGTGCGGTTGGTCACGTCGCTCGTGATCGAAAGCTGCGCGCTCTCACCATCCAGCCTGTCGATGCGCACCGCGGTCCGCCACGCATCGGCATAGACGTCGCCCAGCATTATCAGCCGGACGTGGCGGTAGATGCCCGAGCCTGCATACCAGCGCGATGCCGGCTGCGCCGAGGTGTCGGTGCGCACCGCGATGACATTGTCCTGACCCGCCGGATTGAGGTGCGGCGTCAGCTCATAGCGGAAGCTGGCATAACCATTGGGGCGATGCCCGACATGGTGGCCGTTGATCCACACGCCCGATCGCTCCATCGCGCCGTCGAACTCGACGAACACGCGCTTGCCGGCGTCGCGTGCGGGCATTGTGAAATGCTTGCGATACCAGGCGACGCCGCTCGGCAGGAAGCCGCCCGATCCGGTGGCCGGTGCATGCTCATCGAACGGGCCCGCGATCGCCCAGTCGTGCGGAAGATCGACATGCTGCCACGCCGCGTCGGCGAAACCCGCCGCTTCGGCCCCCGCGACGTCGCCCTTCGAAAAGCGCCAGTCGGCGTCGACCGGTGTCGCTCCGGTGACCTGCGCATGCGCAGGCACGCCCCAGAGGAACGCGGCGAGCAGGACGAGCGCGACACGCGCGACCAGGGCAACAGGCATGGGTCTCTCCTTTTCCGCTCTGGCGGCGGGCGCCGGAGGATAGAAAGGATTATCCCGCAATGTAAAGATGCGTTCCAGTTATTGAGAGTTGCATTCCCCCTCGATTAGGTTCGGCGCGCGGAGCGGGCCACGTTGAGCAGGCGATAATCCGGGCGCGGGGCCGCCGGCGCTCACTCCTTCAGCCGCGTGTAGATGGCCCGCGTTGCTAACGTCTCTTTCTGCCCCGGACGGGTGAAATAGAGTTCAAAGACATTGCGGTCTGCATTCTCGATCCTGATTACCGTACGCATTCCCACGCTCTTGCCGACGGTTTCTTCGCCGGCCACTCCCTGATCGGTGAAGACGCCGGACATGGTGATCGGCGTTTGCCCCTCCGAATTGGGGGCGCCGGTGAAGTACATCATGGTGGTGTTGACCGGATCGATCGTGACCCATTCGTAACGTCGGTCCATGGTGCTGAAGCCGAGCCATCCCTTGCGCCACACCGGCGATCCGTTCAGCGTCCCCTCCATCGTGTCTTCGATGTAGCGCCCGCCCGCCACCCACTGCCGGCGGCTGACCAGGTCTTCCGTGACCAGCGGCGGCTGATCGGGGCTGCGGCCGAGCGTGCCATAGAAGCTCATCTGGACGCGCCAGGTGCCGACCAGCGGCGCCAGAACCGCATGCCCTGGGCCCGGCAATCCACGACTAAACCATTTGGGCATCTCCGACTGAGGCGGGAGTCCGGTTTCGGCAGAGCCACTTTGCGCCAAGGCGCCGGAGGAAAAGGAGAGAGCAGTTGCAATGAAGCACAAGGAGCCCTGCAGCGCCCCGATCACTTTTCTATTCATCGTTCACCGTCTCCAACAAGTTGCTGCAACGCATAGGCTGCGCGTCACCGATCATCCGGAATCCCTGCCGCTGGCATACGGGCTCAGCATCTCGAGCCACTGCGTCTCCATGTCGCCGGGCTCATATTTGCCGGCGGCCGCGACGAACCTCTGGACATAGTCCTCGGCAAAGTGCGTTTTGAGTGCATCGATGCTGCGCCAGATCTCGTAGATTATCAGGAGATCCGGGTCGGATCGATCGCGATGGATGTGGAATTGCAGACATCCGGTTTCCGATCGCGTCGCTTCGAGATCCTCGAGCATCCGCGCAACCAGCGCATCGCCCTGACCGGGAGCGGCGCGATGCTTCGCGATGACGCAGTAGGGCGTGTCTTCGCCGGCGGCCGGCCCGGGCAGATCAGGCAACGTCAGCGCCATACATGTCTCCTGATGGAAGGGCCCTCGAAGATATTATTCAGTCATCGCGGCAGGATCGGCGAGCATTTGAAAGGTGCGCCGCGCTCCGGGTCGCCATGACGATCGATGGGCCAGGAATAGGAAGACGCAGACGCCTTTCCCATTGCCGAAAATATCATTCGCTTGGCCATTTGTGCGCTTCTCAGCGGCCTGCTGTATCCCCGGCGCCTATGCGGCGGGCCGCTTCACGAAGCTCGGGGAATGCCCATCGCGCGCTTGAACGCCCGGCTGAACGACGCTTCCGATTCATAGCCAAGCCGCGACGCGGCTTCGGCCACGGTCATGAAGTTGTTGCGGATCCAGGCAGTGGCGAGGCGCATGCGCCACAGCGCGAGATAGCGCGTGGGAGAGATTTTCAGGAGCTTGCCGAACCGCCGTGAAAACTGCGACCGCGACATCCCCGCAATTTCCGCCAGCGAGTCGAGGGTCCAGGCCACGCCCGGGTCGCGGTGGATGACGGCCAATGCCCGCCCCACCTGCGGATCCTGGATGGCGGCAAGCCATCCGGTGAGCTGCGCGTCCGCGCTCTCCACCCATGTGCGAACGATATGCGTGAGGATGATGTCGGCCAGCCGCGCCATGACCGTCGCGCCTCCGATCCGCGGCGTCCGGACTTCTTCCGCCATGAGCCCAAGAACGGTCGCGATGTAGGAATCCCTTATCTCGTCCCGACGGACATGGATGACCGAGGGAAGCATTTCGAGCAGGGGATTGGCGGTTGGCCCTTCAAAGCCGATCGTGCAGCAGACGATCAGACTTCGCTCGCCCCCTCCGCCGGCTGCCAGGCGATAGGTTCCGTTACCGACCAGCGCAGGCTCGAGTTCCGCGAGCGGCCGCGTGGCGCATGTGGGATCGTTCGCGATTTCATGCGCCGAGCCATGCGGCAGGAGAACCACGTCCCCCTCGTTCATCATCACCGGTTTCAGACCGTCGCTGCGCATCAGGCAGCGTCCCTCGGCCACGAAATGGAAGCGAACGCCTTCCTTGAACGGAATCTGGATGCCCCATGGGGCCGTCAATTCGCTCCGGCCGTACGTGGCGTTCGACAGCCGGAGATCCTGCAGCACCTCACTGAGCAGGTCGGGCCCGCGCGGCGGCACGCAGACACTCTCCGCACCAAGGCCGGCTCGATCCCCCGGTTTGAATTCCGCATACATCGCAATGATTCTCCCGCTGCAGGCCTTGGTGACCCTTATTGGCAGCTTTGACGACACCGTTTCGGCCTCGGCCAGTTGGCCGGTTCATTTATCGAAACATCGCCGGTGCATCTTGCCGCGCGCTCATACGCCAGTTCAGACGATCAGCGGCGCCAGCAAGGCGATCGCCACCACGCATTCGACCATGCCGACCGAGGCGATCCAGAACGCATGTAACGGCGATACACCCAGCTTGCGCGCGAACCAGCGCGACTGGAGTCCGCCATACCAGAGCAATGCGACCCCCATCAGCGCAAGGCCGGCAAGCTGTAGCCCGATCCAGGGCAATTGCGTGCCGATCGCACCCAGCCCGATCAGCAGCGCGAACGGCGCGGCGAGATAGCATTGGCTGTAGAAAGGCTGTTTCAGCGTGTCGCGGGTGAGCGCCATCTTCTGCTTGCGCACCATCCGCACCGCCATGATCAGTGGGAAGCTGCTGAACACCAGCAGCCGCATGACGAGCAGCGAGGTATTGTCGGTGATCAGGCTCGCCAGTCCGTCGCGCGAGGCCACCAGCGGGTTCTGCCCGAGCACCGCCAGCTCGATCGTGTGCGACAGCAGCAAGGTGAGCAGCAGAAACAAGGGCGGGCTCAACGTGTCGGTGAATTGCTGCTCGGCGCTGTCTTCGAGTTCGGAATCGGCATATTCCATCATCGTCCATGGACGCCGCAGCGTCCGCCACATCGTGACCGGATAGAAAACCGCCCACGTCATGATCTCGTAGAGCAAGTCGTCGAGCGACTTGAGGAACTGCATGAAGTTCATGCGGCGGTTCCAGCACAATTTCGCTACGACCGCCACGTCGGTAGACGGCCCTTGACCACTGGGCCTCCGCGCGAAAAGGTTCGTGCGATGGCTGACATTCGCAACATCGTGATCCTGACCGGCGCCGGCGTCTCCGCGGAGAGCGGCGTCGCCACCTTTCGCGGGCCGGGCGGGCTGTGGGAAGGGCATCGGGTCGAGGATGTCTGCACGCCGCAGGCGCTGTTCCGCGATCCGGAGCTGGTCCACCGTTTCTACGACGAACGGCGTGCGAAGCTCGCCAGCGTCGAGCCCAATGCCGCGCATCGCGCGCTGGCGCGGCTCGATCTGGAATGGCCGGGCGAGCTGCTGCTGGTGACGCAGAATGTCGACGATCTGCACGAGCGCGCCGGATCGCAGCGGCTGGTGCACATGCATGGCGAGCTGAAATCGGCGCTCTGTGCGGCGTGCGGCAACCGTAGCGACTGGGAGGACGCGCTGCCGCCCGAAACCGAATGCCCCGATTGCGGGACGCCGGCGCTGCGGCCCGACATCGTCTTCTTCGGAGAGATGCCGTACCAGATGGACGTGATCGAGCGCGCGCTCGCCCGCGCCGACCTGTTCGTCTCGATCGGCACCTCGGGCGCAGTCTATCCGGCGGCGGGCTTCGTCCAGACCGCGCGCCATCACGGCGCCGCGACGCTGGAGCTCAACCTCGATCGCTCCGAGGGCAGCGCCTGGTTCGGCGAGAGCCGGATGGGGCCGGCTGGCGCGCTGGTGCCGGCCTGGGTCGATCTCGCTTCTCGGCGCCTAACCGGGCCTGATCACTTCAGCAGCACCAGCTCCTCCGCCATGCTCGGATGGAGCGCGACGGTATCGTCGAACGCTTCCTTGGTGAGCCCCGCCTTCACTGCCACTGCCGCGGCCTGGAGGATCTCGGGTGCGTCGGGGCCGATCATGTGGATGCCGACCACGCGTCCCGTCATCCCGTCGCACACCATCTTGTACAGCGCGCGCTCGTTGCGGTTGGCGAGGACGTTCTTCATCGCCCGGAAATCGGAGGTATAGACCTTCACCGAGCCGAGCTTGTTGCGCGCCTCGCCCTCGGTCATGCCCACCGCGGCGATCGGCGGATGGCTGAACACCGCGCTGGGGACGCTGTTGTAGTCGACCGTCCTGGGCTTGTCGCCGAACACGGTGTCGGCGAACGCCTGGCCTTCGCGGATCGCGATCGGCGTGAGCTGGATGCGGTTGGTCACGTCGCCGACGGCATAGATGCTGTCCATGTTCGAGCGGTTCTGCGCATCGACCTTGATCGCGCCCTTGGCGTCGATCTCCACGCCGAGCTCTTCGAGCCCCAGGCCCGTGGAATTGGGAACGCGGCCGGTGGCGAACAGGACGACGTCGACCTCGACCGGCTCCTGTCCGGTGAGGAACACCTTGAGGCAGCCATTCTCCAGCTTCTCGATCCGCTCGAATTCGGCGTGGAAGCGAAAGTCGATGCCCTTGGTCAGCGAGATCTGGAGCAATCGGTCGCGAACCGAGTGATCATAGCCGCGCAGGATCACGTCGGTGCGGTTGACCACGGTCACATGGCTGCCGAATTCGTTGAAGATGCCGGCGAACTCGTTGGCGATATAGCCGCCGCCCGCGATCATGATGCGCCTGGGCAGGGTTTCGAGGTGGAAGGCTTCGTTCGACGTGATGCCATGCTCGTTGCCGGGAAATTCGGGAATGTGCGGGTGCGCGCCGGTGGCGATCAGGATGTATTTGGCGGTGACCTTCTTGCCGCTCGCCAGCGTCACTTCGTGCGGACCGGTGACCGTGGCGCGTTCGAGGATGATCTCGGCGCCGGCATTCTCCAGCCCCTGGGTGTAGAGGCCATTCAACCGATCGACATCGGCGAGGACATTGTCGCGCAGTGTCGCCCAGTCGAAGCTGCAATCGGGCACGTTCCAGCCGAAGCGCCGCGCATCCTTCAGGTCCTCGGCGAAATGCGCGCCGTAGACGAGCAGCTTCTTGGGCACACAGCCCCGGATCACGCAGGTCCCGCCGACGCGATATTCCTCGGCCACTGCCACTTTCGCGCCATAGGCCGAGGAAACGCGGGAAGCGCGCACGCCGCCGGACCCCGCGCCGATGACGAAGAGGTCGTAATCATAGTCGGCCATGCAATGCTCCCGCTTCGTCGCGCTGGAGCCGCAGATAGGCGCGCCTGCGCCGAATGCCAACGGAACGGGCGCGCGCGACGGGGGTTGCGATACGGGTTAGGAGAAGGACCATGCACATCATCCTCGGCGGTACCGGCCACGTCGGGTCGGCAGTCGCCAATGCGCTGCTCGCCAGAAACGAGCCGGTCACGATCGTCAGCCACGACCCGGTGAAAGGCGAAGCATGGAAGGCGAAGGGCGCGAAGATCGCGATCGCAGACGTCCATGACGTCGAAGCATTGCGTTTCGTGTTTCAAAGCGGACGACGCGCCTTCCTGCTCAACCCGCCCGCGGCGCCGCACACCGACACGGATGCGGAGGAAAAGGGCACGGTCGCCGCGATCCTTGCCGCGGTCGCGGATTCCGGGCTGGAGAAGCTGGTGGCGGAATCGACCTACGGCGCGCAACCGGGCGAGCGGCGCGGTGATCTGAACACATTATGGGAGCTTGAGCACGGCCTCGCGGCCCAGCCGATTCCCTACGCCGTCAATCGCGGCGCCTATTACTACACCAATTGGGCGGCGAGTTTGGCGGAAGCGCGCGACGAAGGCGTGCTGCGAACGATGTTCGACGCTGATTTCGAACTGCCGATGGTCGCGCCCGAGGACCTTGGCGCGCATGCCGCCGCGCTGATGACCGACGACCGCACCGGCATTTTCTTCGTCGAGGGGCCGCGTCTCTATACGCCGCAGGACGTCGCCAATGCCTTTGCGGCGGCGCTCGACCGCACGGTGCGGGTCGAGACCATTCCGCGCGACCAGTGGACGCCCGCGTTCAAGGCGATCGGCTTCTCGAGCCCCGCCGCCGAAAGCTATGCGCGAATGACTGCGGCGACCGTCGATGATCTCGAGGTTCCTAACGATCCGGTTCGCGGAGCCGTGCGCCTCGAAGACTATATCGCCACGCTGGTCGAGCAGGCGGCAGTGCCCGCCTGACGAGCGCGCTTCAGGGAAAGGCGCGCGCGATCAGATCGGTGGTCGAGGGATCGAAGTCGCCGCCGCCGGCTCCTGCCGCTTTGGCCATTTCCTTGCCGAGCTCGACTCCGAACTGATCGAACGGATTGATGCCGAGCAGCACCGCGTTGACGAAGGTGCGCTGCTCGTAAAGGCCAGCAGCGCACCCAAGGTGCGCGGATCGAGCGTGTCGAGCAGCAGGGTCGAGCTTGGCCGGTCGCCCGGATAGGCGCGCGCCAGATCGTCATGCGCCTTGCCCGCCATCAGCGCAGCGCCCTGGGCGAACATGTTGAGCAGCAGCTGGTTGTGATGCGCGTCGGCCTGGCCGTCGCCCGGCTCGATCACGCCGACGAACTCGACAGGCACCAGCCGCGTGCCCTGATGGAGCAGCTGGAACACCGCGTGCTGCGCGTCGGTGCCGACGCCGCCCCAGGTGATCGGCGCGGTCGGCCATTCAACCGGTTGGCCCTTGGCAGTGACGCTCTTGCCGTTCGATTCCATCTCGAGCTGCTGGAGGTAGCTCGGCAGCAGCCGCAGCCTTTCGTCATAGGCGAACACGCCGCGCGTCTCGCAGCCGCGTGCCTGGGTGTAATAGAGGTCGGCGAATGCGGCGAGGGCGGGGGCGTTTCTCTCCAGCGGAGTCAGGCGGAAGTGCCGGTCCATCTCGGCGGCGCCTTCGAGCATCTCCTCGAACGCGTCCCAGCCGAGCGCCAGCGCCGCGGGGAAACCGATCGACGACCAGAGCGAATAGCGCCCGCCGACGCTCTCGGCGAAAGGCAGCACGCGAGTCTCGTCGACTCCCACTCGATCGCCTTTTCGGGCGCGGCGGTGAGCGCGATGACGCGGCCATAGGGGTCCTCGACGCCGTTCCCTTCGAGCCAGGCGAGTGCGCTGTCGGCGTTGAGCATCGTCTCGGTGGTGGTGAAGGTCTTCGACGCGACCGCGATGATCGTCGCCTGCGGATCGAAGCGGTCGAGAGCCTCGTCGAGCGCCAGCCCGTCGACGTTCGAGACCACTGCAACATCGTAGCGGTCAGCATCGCGGCCCAGCGCGTCGACCAGCAGATCGGGGCCCAGCGCCGATCCGCCGATTCCGATATGCAGGATGTGCCGCACCGGCCCCAGCGCCTCGGCTTCGATCGCATCGATCAGCGCCCGCATCCGGCTGTGGAAACCGCGCGCCCGCGCCACGCTCTCGGGCGCGCCTTCGCCCCGCTCGGCGCTGTGCTCGGCGGCGCGGCCCTCGGTGACGTTGATCGCATGGCCGCCGAACAGCGAGTCGCGGCTGGCGGCGAGCCCCATCGAGTCCGCCAGGCCCGCGAATGCCTGCACTGCCTCGGCAGTCAAATGCGTCTTCGACCAGTCGAAGTGAATGCCCGCGACATCGGCCGAAAGCGTGGCGACACGGCCCGGATCGGCATCGAAAAGCTGCTGCAACGGGGCGGATTTCAGGGCGCGGATCGTCGACCAGTCGGGCAATGCCATGTTCATCTCCTTGGATGCAGGCTGCCCCTAACGTCCCGCACCGGTCGCTTCCAGCCGGATTCAGCCGCTTGACCTCCCCGCTTAGCCCAAGCAGAGCACGCCATATGGATAATGTGCCCTCTACCGAGCCCGAAAAGCCGGCAGCCGAAGCCCCGAAGCCTTATTCGGTGGGGACCGCGACGGAGAAACCCAAGTCCGAATGGCGCGATCTGGGCAGTTTCCTGCTCAAGCTCGCGCTGATCGTGTTCGTGGTGCGGAGCTTCATCTTCTCGCCCTTTTCGATTCCGTCCGAATCGATGCTGCCGCGGCTGCTGATCGGCGACTATCTGTTCATCACCAAATGGAATTACGGCTATTCGAAGCATTCGCTACCGTGGAGCCTGCCGCTGATCCCGGGCCGCATCTTCGGCGGCACGCCCGCGCGCGGCGACGTGGTGGTGTTCAAGGCGCCCCCGGCAACGATACCGACTGGATCAAGCGCGTCATCGGCCTGCCGGGCGATAGCGTGCAGATGGTCAACGGCCAGCTGATCCTCAACGGCAAGCCGATCCCCAAGGACGAGGTGGCCAAGTTCGTGCTGCCAATCACTCCCAATTTCCAGCGCTGCCAGCCGCAGTTCCAGAACATCGATGCGACGGGCAATCAGGTGTGCAGCATCCCGCGTTTCCGCGAGACCCTGCCCAACGGCAAGACCTATGAGGTGCTCGATCAGGGCACCTATCCCAAGGACAATACCGGCATCTACACCGTGCCCGCCGGCCATGTCTTCCTGATGGGCGATAACCGCGACAATTCGACCGACAGCCGATTCAGCCACGCCGATGGGGGCATCGAGTTCGTGCCGCTGGAGAATCTCGAGGGCAAGGCAGTGGTGAATTTCTGGTCGACCGACGGCAGCGCCAACTGGTTCCTGCCCTGGACCTGGTTCACCGCGGCGCGTTGGGACCGCATCGGAGAAGGCTTCTGACCGCGGCGCTGGGGGGATGGATCGCCGAGACGTTCGGCCGCAAGCCCGCCGACCTCACTGCCTATACCCGCGCGCTGACCCATGGCAGCCAGGCCGCCGCCAATTACGAGCGGATGGAATTCCTCGGCGATCGGGTGCTCGGCCTCGTGATTGCCGAATGGCTGTTCGAGCGCTTTCCCGAGGAACCCGAAGGCGCGCTGTCGCGCCGGCTCAACGCGCTGGTGACCGGCCCGGTCTGCGCCGATGTCGCGCGTGAAGTGGGCGTGGTCCCGCATTTGCGTCTCGGCAAACAGGCACGCGAGGACGGCGCCGCGGACAGCGACAATGTCCTCGGCGACGTGATGGAGGCGCTGATCGGCGCGCTCTATCTCGAATTCGGCATCGAGCCCGCGCGCGACTTCATCCGGAAAACCTGGGCGAAGCGCATCGATTTGCAGGTGCAGGCACCCAGGCATCCCAAGTCGGCGCTCCAGGAATGGGCCGCCGCGCACAGCCGCCGCCCGCCCGAATATGAGATCGTCGATCGCTCGGGCCCCAACCATTCGCCACGCTTCAAGGTGAAGGTCGCGATCGGCAAGCTCGCCGAGGCGACGGGCGACGGGACGAGCAAGCAGGAAGCCGAGACCGCGGCAGCGGCGGCGCTGCTGGAGAAGCTGGCGAAGTAAAAACGCGCCCTTCGACAAGCTCAGGGCGAACGGTGGGTAGATACGTCCTCTCTCCGTTCGCGCTGAGCTTGTCGAAGCGCCGTCCCTGCCGCAGTCTCAAGCGATGGGCTTCTGGGTCTATCTGCTCCGCTGTCGGGATGGCGCCTATTATGCCGGCCACGCCGAAGACGTGGAAGCGCGCGTAACGCAGCATCAATCCGGCGTGATCAAAGGATTCACTTCGAGCCGGTTGCCGGTGAAACTGGTGTGGTGCGCAGAGTTTCCGACCCGGTACGAAGCGATCGTAACCGAACGCCGGATCAAAGGCTGGAGCCGCGCGAAGAAGGAAGCGCTGATCGCTGGCGATTGGGAGCGATTGTCTATACTGGCGCGAAATCGCCAGGACGATGGCCGCCCTTCGACAAGCTCAGGGCGAACGGCTGTTGTGAACCCGGGCGCAAGCTAAATACCGTTCGCCCTGAGCTTGTCGAAGGGCGCTAGCCCGAACCGCGAGAACAATGACCGAACCCACCCCCACCACACATTGCGGCGTGATCGCCGTGGTCGGCGCGCCCAATGCGGGCAAGTCGACGCTCGTCAATGCGCTCGTCGGCCAGAAGGTCGCGATCGTCAGTCCCAAGGCGCAGACCACGCGCGCGCGGCTGATGGGGATCGCGATCGAGGGGACGCCCAGCTGATCCTCGTCGACACGCCGGGCATCTTCACGCCCGAACGCCGGCTCGATCGCGCAATGGTCGCCGCGGCGTGGGAAGGCGCGGAAGGCGCCGACCTGATCGCGTTGGTGGTCGACGGCAAGGGCGGGACGGGGCTAAAGGTCCAGCAGGTGGTCGAGAGTCTCGCGGGCCGCCCCGAGCGGAAAATCCTGATCCTCAACAAGGTCGACATCGCCGACAAGCCGCGCCTGCTCGGCCACGCCGCGAGGCTCAACGAGATGCTGCCGTTCCACGAGACCTATTTCGTCAGCGCGCAGACCGGTGACGGTATCCCCGAGCTCAAGACCGCGCTCGCCGCGGCGATGCCCGAGAGCGCTTGGCACTTTCCCGAGGACCAGGTGTCCGATGCGACCGAGCGGATGATCGCCGCCGAAGTCACGCGCGAGCAGCTCTATCTCCAGCTCCATGCCGAGCTGCCTTATGCGAGCGCAGTCGAGACCGAGAAATATTCCGAGCGGCCCGACGGTTCGGTCGAGATTCACCAGCAGATCCTCGTCGCACGCGAGACCCAGCGCGCGATCGTGCTCGGCAAGGGCGGCGCGCGGATCAAGGAGATCGGCGCCCGTGCCCGCGCCGAACTCTCGCGGATCATGGGCGTGCCGGTGCACCTGTACCTGCACGTCAAGGTCAACCCGAAATGGGAGGAAGACCGCTCGCTCTATCGCGAGATCGGGCTCGACTGGGTCGAGTGATCCTTATTCGCTCAGCAGCGCGTCGGCCTCGCTAGCGGACTCGTCGACGTCGCCCGAGCGGATGCTGACCGCACGCGTGGTGGACACCTGCATCGCGACATTGCCGAGCGTGCGGAAGATGTCGGGGATCGTCTCGACCGCGACAAGCAGCCCGAGCGGCAGGATCGGCACGCCCATGGCAATGGCGATCGGCGCGATCGAGCTGACGAAGCTCACCGTGCCCGGCAGCCCGACCGCGCCCATCGTCGTGATCGCCCCTGCGGCGAGCCCCGCGGCGAGCTGACCGGGCCCGAGCGGGATGCCGAACCAGTGCGCGACATAGATCGCGACTGCGAAGTTCATCGCCGGGCCGGTCCATCGGAAGATCGCGACGCCGATCGGCAGCGTCACGCCCGAATGCGCGACGGGCACGTCGAGCTTCTCGGTCGCCTTGAGCATCGCCGGCAGGCTCGCCAGTGACGATTGGGTGCTGAGCGCGACTGCCTGCGAGGGGCCGACCGCGCGCAGATAGCGGAGCAGCGATACCCGGCCGGCGATCCAGGCGAAGGGTGCCGCGAGCAGCCACAATACGATGCCGACGGCCGAGATCACCGCGACATAATGGAGCAGCGCGCCGAACGCCGAGGTGCCCGCGCGCGCGCCGACGACATAGGCCAGGGCGCCGACGCCGATCGGTCCGAGCCACAGCACCCAGTTGATCACCACCAGCATCGCATTGCCCAAAGCCTCGAAGAAGCCGGTCAGGCGCTGGCGCTCCTCGGCGGGCAGGCGGGTCACTGCGAAGGCGAAGACGGTAGTGAACAGAATCAGCGGCAGGAAGGCGTCGCTCGCGGCGGAAGTGACCGGGTTCGACGGCACCATCGCGATGAGGAAGTCGGAGAACGGCGGTACCTCGCCGATCTTGGGCGCTTCCTGCGCAAGCGCGCCCTTCAGCGCGGCGGCGGCGCCCGGATCGAGCGGCCAGAGGTCGAGGAAGCCGAGCGTCAGCGCGCCTCCCAATGCCGAGGAAACCCAGAGCAGGACGATGAAGGTGACGAAGGCGCGCGTCGCGAGGCGGCTCGCTTTGGCCCGCTCGGCGGTTGCGGCGATTCCCGTGATCAGCAGCGAAGTGACCAGGGGCACGATCGTCATCTGCAATGCGTGGAGCCAGATCGTGCCGATCGGCTGAACCCAGTCTGCGACCTGCAGCGCGACATTCGGGGACCAGTTGGCGGCGATCACGCCGATGACGAGCCCCGCGATCAATGCGAGGAGGATACGGGTAGGTTGCGACATGCTCGCCCTTTGTAGTTTTCGCCGCTATCTCTGCGGGCACGAAACGCCACAAGGGCGCGAACAGGCAGGGCATGGCAAGAAAATATTTCGGTACCGACGGAATTCGGGGCACGACCAACGTCTCGACGATGACCGCGGCGATGGCGATGAAGGTGGGGATGGCGGCCGGTGCGCATTTCGCGCGCGGCGATCACCGGCACCGCGTCGTGATCGGCAAGGACACCCGGCTTTCGGGCTATATGCTCGAGAACGCGATGGTGGCGGGGTTCACCAGCGTGGGCATGGACGTGGTGCTCGTCGGGCCGATGCCGACGCCGGCGGTGGCGCTGCTCACCCAATCGATGCGCGCCGACATGGGCGTGATGATCTCGGCCAGCCACAATCCCTATGCCGATAACGGCATCAAGCTGTTCGGCCCCGACGGCTACAAGCTCTCCGACGAAGACGAGCTCGCGATCGAGGCGCTGATCGACGGCGAGGTCCCGCTGGCGCCCGCCGCCAATATCGGCCGGGCGCGGCGCGTCGAGGATGCGCGGGGACGCTATATCCACGCCGCCAAGTCCACCTTTCCGGGCGATCTGACGCTCGACGGGCTCAAGATCGTGGTCGATTGCGCCAATGGCGCGGCCTATCAGGTCGCGCCCTCGGCGCTCTGGGAACTCGGCGCCGAAGTGATCGCGATCGGAGTCACCCCCAACGGCAAGAACATCAACGACGGCGTCGGCTCGACCGCGCCGGACACGCTGTGCGAGACGGTGGTCGCGAGCGGCGCGCAGATCGGCATCGCGTTGGACGGCGACGCCGACCGGCTGATCGTCGCCGACGAGACCGGCCGGGTGATCGACGGCGACCAATTGATGGCCCTGATCGCCGGCGGCTGGGCGCGGCAGGGCCGCCTCGCGGGGGCGGGCTGGTGACGACGGTGATGTCCAATCTCGGGCTCGAACGGCATCTTGCCGCACAGGGCCTCGGCATGGTGCGGACCGCGGTGGGCGACCGCTACGTCCTCGAGAAGATGCGATCCTCCGGTTACAATGTCGGGGGCGAGCAATCGGGGCACATCATCCTCTCGGACTATGCCACCACCGGCGACGGCCTCGTCGCGGCGCTGCAGGTCCTCGCCGAACTGGTCCGCGCCGGCGCGCCGGCCAGCGAAGTGCTCCACCGCTTCGATCCGCTGCCGCAGATACTCAAGAATGTCCGCTTCAAGGGCGGCAAGCCGCTCGACGATGCGCGGGTGAAGGACGCCATCGCGGCCGCCGAAGCCGAGCTGGACGGCAATGGCCGGCTGGTGATCCGCGCCTCAGGCACCGAGCCGGTGATCCGGGTGATGGCCGAGGGCGACGATCGCGGTCAGGTCGAGGCGGTGGTCGACCGGGTATGCGACGCAGTGCGCGAGGCGGCCGCCTGACCCAATCCGTTCGTGCTGAGCTTGTCGAAGCACCGTTCTTTCTTCATCCGCGGCACAAGAAGAAGTACAGCCCTTCGACAAGCTCAGGGCGAACGGAGGTGTGTGACGATGCTGGAAATGCGCCCCGATTGCGAACGCTGCGGCACGGATCTCCCCGCCGACGATCCCGGCGCGTTCATCTGCTCGTTCGAATGCACTTTCTGCGCCGAATGCGCCGAGGCGATGGACGAGAATTGCCCCAATTGCGGCGGCGAACTGATGGACCGGCCGACGCGAACTGGTAAGGCGCTCGAGCGCCACCCCGCGTCGGCGGAGCGCAAGTTCAAGGGATAGACCAGTGACGCCGCGTATCCTGATCATTGCCGGTTCCGATTCGGGTGGCGGCGCGGGCATCCAGGCCGATATCAAGACCGTCACCATGCTCGGCGGCCATGCGATGACCGCGATCACTGCGATCACCGCGCAGAACACGCTCGGCGTCGGCGCCGTGCATCCGGTGCCCACCGACATGGTGATCGCGCAGATCGACGCAGTGGTGCGCGATATCGGCGTCGATGCGATCAAGATCGGGATGATCGGATCGGCGCGCACTGCGCTTGCGCTTGCCGACAAGCTCGCCGAGCTCCCGGGGTGCCGGTGGTGTTCGATCCCGTCATGGTCGCGAGCAGCGGCGCGACGCTGGCGGACGAGGCGACGGTCGCCGCGTTCGAGCGGCTGATGACCCGCGCGACGATCGTCACGCCCAATCTCCCCGAGCTCGAAGCACTGGGCGGCGATCCCGCGGCGTTGGTGGCGGCGCATGGCTGCGCGGTGCTGGTCAAGGGCGGGCATGGCGATACGCCGCAAGTCACCGATCGGCTGCACTCGGCCAATCCCGATGATCCGCCGATGATCGAATGGAGCGATCCGCGGATCGAGAGCGAGGCGACGCACGGCACTGGCTGTACGCTCTCTTCGGCGATCGCCTGCGGCCTCGCGGCCGAATGGGACCTGCCCGAAGCCGTCAACCGCGCGCGCCGTTTCGTACGGATCGCGATGCGCGAGGCACCCGATCTCGGGCGCGGCCACGGCCCGATGGGGCAGCAGGCGGTGCGGCTCGATCTCAACATGAGCTTCTTCGAGCCGATGCTGAACCAGGTGACGGTGCCCGCGCGGGATCTCGCCGCGTCCGAGCGTTTCTATCGCCTGCTGGGCCTTCGGCAGGTCGTCCGGGCTAGCCCGCGTTACGCCCGTTTCGAGACCGAGGGCGGCGCGACCTTCTCGGTCGCCACCGACAAGGATTACACCGCGCCGGTGGTCTATTTCGAATGCGGCGATCTCGACGTGACCGTCGCCTATCTCCAGCAACAGGGGTTCACGTTCGAACAGGAACCCAAGGACGAGCCCTGGGGCTGGCGCGAGGCGCGGCTGCGCGATCCGGCGGGCAATGCGATCCGTCTCTATCAGGCTGGCGAGATGCGCCGCTTTCCGCCATGGCGGCTCGACGATGCCTGATTTGAAGTTCGAGCGCCGCTATCAGCGTCTGCATAAGGGCTTTGTCGCCGGTGTCGACGAGGCGGGGCGCGGTCCACTGGCGGGTCCGGTGGTCGCGGCCGCGGTGGTGCTCGATCCCAAATGCATTCCGGATGGCATCGATGATTCGAAGGTGCTGACTGCGGCGAAGCGCGCCGATCTCTGCGCCCGCCTCCTCGAGTGCGCCAAGGTCGGCGTCGGGATGGCGAGCGTCGAGGAGATCGACACGCTCAACATCTTCTGGGCGACGATGCTGGCTATGACCCGCGCGGTCGATGCGCTCGGCTTCGTGCCGGCGTTCGTGCTGGTCGACGGCAATCGCTGCCCCGATTGGAACCATCAGAGCCACGCGGTGGTCGGCGGCGACGCCTTGTGCCTGTCGATCGCGGCGGCCTCGATCGTCGCCAAGCATCGCCGCGACTGCATGATGACCGAGCTTGATGTAGCGTTTCCCGGCTATGGCTGGGCGAGCAACAAGGGGTACGCCGCCAAGGTCCACCAGGAAGCGCTGCGTCGGCTCGGCCCGACGCCGCACCACCGCCGCAGCTTCGCGCCCGTCGCCCAGGCCGAACTCGATTTCGGGCCGGCGATCCAGGCGGCGGAATGACCCCGTGCTCCGGCGAAGGCCGGAGCGTTGGAGGCGAGCGGTGGCTTCGGCCAAGGCTCCGGCCTTCGCCGGAGCACGAACGAAGGGCAGCATTACCCCCGCGTCAGTCGAGCGACTCGCAGCATCGCCAGCGCCGCCAGCACCAGCGTCGCGCTCGCGAAGGCCATCGTCCAGATCGGCTCGCCGGGGAAGAAACGCTTCATGATCGATCCCATGGCGGTCGCGACCAGCAATTGCGGCACCACCACGAAGACGTTGAACAGCCCCATATAGATGCCGAGCTTCTTCTGCGGCAGGCTCGAGGCGAGGATCGCATAGGGCATTGCGAGGATCGACGCCCAGGCAATGCCGATCCCGACTTCGCTCAAGAGCAGCCAGTGCCGGTCGGGCATCACGAAGAAGCTCGCATAGCCCGCCGCGCCGCACAGCAGCCCGACGATATGCGTTCGCGCCTGGCCGATCCGCGCGGCAAGGAAGGGCAGGAGCGTCAGCGCGGCGATGGCGGCGACGCCGTTATAGGTGGCGAACAGCGCATCGACCCAGTTCGCGCCCTTTTGATAGAGCGGGTCGCTCGCGTCGGCGGCGCCGTAAAAGACCTGTGTCACGATCGGCGTGGTGTTGATCCACATGATGAACAAGGCCGACCAGCTGAAGAACTGCGCCACCGCCAGCCGCTTCATCAGCAAGGGCATGCCCGAAAAGTCGCCGACGATGCTGCTCAGCATGTTGGTCGCCGACCCGCTTTTGCCAGCGCGATCGCAACGGCGCTGGAGAGGCCATAGCCGAGCAGCAATGCGCCGAGCAGATAGACTTCCTTTTCCAGCCCGAACTGCCCCACCGCCCAGACGACCAGCGCACCCGCGGCCAGCCAGGCCGCGCTGGCGCCATAGCCGCGCCCGGCAAGCGTGTTGCCGTCGCCTGCATCCTGCTCGGCAGGGCTATCGAATGCCGCCATGGCGTCGGGCGCATATTCGCGCGTCGTCACCACCGTCCACAGCACCGAGAGGAACAAGGCCGCTCCGCCGAACCAGAAAGCGAAGCGCACGGTATCCGGGATGCCGCCGTCCGCCGCCGCATTGGACACGCCGAGATGCTCCAGTGCCCAGGGAAGATCGATCCCACCACCGCGCCTGTGCCGATGAACGCGGTCTGCACCGCATAACCCGCGGCGTGCTGGTCCTTGCGCAGCATATCGCCGACGAACGCGCGGAACGGCTCCATCGAGACGTTGAGCGAGGCATCGAGCACCCACAGCATCACGGCGGCGAACAGCAAGGCGGGCGCCAGCGGCATCGCGAACAGCGACAGCGCCGCGAGCAGCGCGCCGGCGAAGAAATAGGGCCGCCGCCGACCCAGCCGGCCGAGCCACGTCCGATCGCTCATATGCCCGATCACCGGCTGGACGAGCAATCCGGTCAACGGCGCCGCCACCCATAGCCACGGCAGATCGTCGATGTTCGCGCCGAAGGTCTGGAAGATCCGGCTCATATTGGCGTTCTGCAGCGCGAAGCCGATCTGGATGCCGAAAAAGCCGAAACTGATGTTCCACAGGCCGGCAAGAGACTGGCGCGGCTTTTCGATCATTTGCTCATCTTCCCGCTGGCGCCGCAGCCCGTGACCGGCACTAAATTGACTCAATTCGCCGAAACGCGATTCATCTCGTAATTATATTTCACGGAATCCCCGTCCGATCCGGGCTTCCCCGGTACGAACAAAAACAGAACAAATCCTACTTTGCAATAGGCTGCTCGGGCGCACCGCACGAGCGGCGCACCACCAATCTGGTCGGCAGCAGCGCCGAACCCATCGGCTGCTCGCGGATGCGGCCGATCAGCGTCTCGACCAGCTTGCGCCCAGCGAGCCGCGGGTCCTGCATCACCGTGGTGAGCGGGGGCTGGCGGAGCTGGCGGCGGGGATATCGTCGAAGCCGACCATCGCCACCTCGTCCGGCACGCCCAGCCCCGCCGCCTGCAGCGCGCGCATCGCGCCGATCGCGATCAAGTCGCTGGCCGCGAGGATCGCGTCGAACTTCTCGCCGCTTGCGAGCAACGCGTTCGCCGCTGCGGCGCCGGCTTCCTCGGTGGTGATCGCGTCGAACTGGAGGCCGGGGCGGGGAATGATCCCCGCTTGCTTGAGCGCGGCGACGTGGCCGCGATAGCGATCGTGGAATTCGGGATAATGGCTCGATGCGCTGCCGAGAAAGGCGATGCTGCGCCGTCCGAGATCGAGCAGGTGCCGCGTCGCTTCCTTGCCGCCGCCATGATTGTCGCAGCCGACGGTGAGGCCGTACGCTTCGGACTGGACCGAGCCCCAGCGCACGAAATGCGTGCCGGCATCCTCGAGCGCGCGCAGCCGCGAGCGATACAGCTCGTAATCGCCATAGCCGAGCAGGATGATCCCGTCGGCCTTGCGCGAATCCTCGTAATCGGTGTGCCAGTCGCTGGAGAGCTGCTGGAAGCTGATCAGTAGATCGTGATCGTGCTCGGCGCAGGCGCGGATGATCGAGCCCAGCATCGAATGGAAGAAGGGATTGATCAGCGAATCATCCGCGGTCGGATCCTCGAAGATCAGCAGTGCCAGCGTCTGCGAATGGCGCGTGCGCAGGTTCGAAGCAGCCTTGTCGACGCGGTAGTTGAGCTGCTTGGCGATCGATTCGATGCGCAGCCGCGTCGCCGGGTTCACCCCCAGCTCGCCGCGCAGCGCACGCGAGACGGTGGGCTGCGAGACGCCCGCCAGTTGCGCGATATCGAATGAGGTCGGCTTGCGCTGCATGCCTCTGGCTGTCCTTCCCCGCAGGCGGTCTGTGCCGCTTCGCATAATATGCAATGCGCGCAGATCGCCTCCCAGGTCAACGACAGGGGTGATGCAAACGGGCCACTCTGGGCGGAGAACGGCATTGAATACGTATGTGACTGGCTGGTCGGGGAGGGGTGTTTCGGAAGAAGTGCGGCCCAACGGCACGCAGTTCCTTGCGGGCCACATGTTGCGCATTCGAAATGAACCGGCCGCCAAGAGCCGGAACGTTGCGCGGTTTAGGGGAGATGGACTTTGATCAGCAATAACCGTGGCCGTTCGGCCACTCGCATGGCTCTTGGGGCAAGCAGCCACGCACTTGGCGTCGCGCTCGCGCTCGCGGCCTTCGCGGCGCCGGCCATGGCGCAGGACGCGCCCGCCGCCGATCCGGCGCAGAGCGCCGACACCCAGGGCGAAGAGATCGTCATCACCGGCATCCGCGCCTCGCTCGCCTCGTCGGCCGCGATCAAGCGCGATCAGTCGATGATCGTCGATTCGATCTCGGCAGAAGACGTCGGCAAGCTGCCCGATGTCTCGATCGCCGATTCGCTCGCCCGCCTCCCCGGCGTGACCGCACAGCGCCTCGAGGGCCGCGACCAGCGCCTGTCGATCCGCGGCCTCGGCCCCGATTTCTCGACCACGTTGCTCAACGGCCGCGAGCAGGTGACCGTGGGCGACAATCGCGGCGTCGAATACGACCAATACCCCTCGGAATTCTTCAAGACGGTCAATGTCTACAAATCGGCCGACGCCTCGCTGGTCGCCGCGGGCATCGCCGGCACGGTCGACCTGCGCATGCTGCGTCCGCTCGATTCCAAGACCGCCTTCGTCGTATCGGCGCGCGGGCAGATGAACGAGAAGGACAAGCTCAATCCCGACGGCAGCCGCTACGGCTATCGCGCCTCGGCGACCTATGTCGGCAAGTTCGCGGGCGACACGCTGGGCATCGCGATCGGCCTGTCGGCGCAGAGCACGCCGACCCAGATCGAGCGCTACGCCGCCTGGGGTTTCCCGACCGAGCCGCTCGCCGGCGGCAACCTCTTCCTCGGCGGTGCCAAGCCGTACGTCCAGTCGAACGTGCTCAAGCGCTATGGCGGCGTCGCCACGGTCGAGTGGGAGCCGAGCGAGAATTTCCATTCGACCTTCGACGCGCTCTATTCGAATTTCGAGGAGACGCAGCGGCTGCGCGGCATCGAATTCCCGATCGCGCCGAACTGGGGCTCGAACGCAATCATCCAGCCGGGCTACACGGTCGAGGACGGGCTGGTCACCGAAGCGACTTTGACCAATGTCGTCGGCGTCCAGCGCAACGATTTCAACAAGCGCTCCGCCGACAATCTCTCGCTCGGCTGGAACAACGATTTCCGCCTCAGCGATTCGGTCCACTTCGTCGTCGACGCCAGCTGGAGCCGCGCGACCCGCACCGATTTCCTGCTCGAGACCTATTCGGGCACCGGCTATAATTCGTCGGGCGCCAAGGACACGATCCACATCTCGCACAACAGCGACGGCACCTACGACATCGTGCCCACGCTCGATTACACCAATACCGGCATCATCAGCCTGACCGATCCGCGCGGCTGGGGCTTCAACGGCACCCAGACCGTGGTCCAGGCCGGCTTCCTCAACCGCCCGGACTTCACCGACGATCTCAAGTCGCTGCGCGCCAGCTTCAACGGCGAGTTCAGCAACTCGATCGTCAAGAGCTGGGAAGTGGGCGCGAACTACAGCCGCCGCGAGAAGCAGAGCCGCTACACGTCGTATTTCCTCTGCCCGCCGGGCGGCGGCACCAACTGCACCGTCGCCAGCGGCACGCCCACGAGCTTCGCCGTCCCGGCCGACGCGCTGCTCGATGAGCAGGTCTCGCTCGACTATCTCGGCGTGCCGAAGATGCTGACCTACGATCCGATGAAGGTCTACGGCCTGCTCAATTCGGTGTTCGACAACCGCCCGGACTCGCTGGTCCGCGACAATATCATCACCGAGAAGGTGCTCACCGGCTATGCCAAGCTCGCGATCGACGGCACCGTCGGCGGCAAGGCATTGAAGGGTTCGCTCGGCTTCCAGGTGGTGCACACCAAGCAGGGTTCGTCGGGGCAGATCGCCGCGCTCCAGGCCGGCGCCGTCATCACCGCGCCGGTTGACGGCGAGATCAGCTACACCAACTTCCTGCCCTCGGCGACGTTCAGCGTCGAGCTCGACGACGGCTTCTACATCAAGCTCGGCGCCGCGCAGACGATGGTGCGCCCGCGCCTCGACCAGGAGCGCATCACCCAGGCGGTCAGCGTCGATTTCTCGAAGATCGGCCTCGGCGGTTCGCCGCAGAACAGCCCGTTCAGCTCGAACGGCGGCAATTTCGAGCTCAAGCCCTACAAGTCGGACAATATCGACGTCTCGTTCGAGAAATACTTCCACGGCGGTGGCTATCTGGCGCTGACCGGCTTCTTCAAGCACCTCACCGACTTCGTCGATCCGAACAACAGCGTGCTCTATGATTTCTCGGCATTGCTCTCGGTGCTGCCAGCGCCGCAGCGCGCGATCGTGGTGGCGCAGAACGCGCAGTTCGGCCTCGTCAAGGCGCCGGCCAATACCGGCCGCGGCGAGATCCTCGGCGTCGAGGCGACTGCGTCCTTGCCGTTCAGCGTGTTCAGCCAGGCGCTCGACGGCTTCGGCATCTTCGCCACCGGCAGCTATGTCGACAGCAAGATCGTCTATGCCGACAATAGCCCGGTGACGCTGCCGGGCCAGTCGAAGTGGATCGGCACCGGCACGGCCTATTTCGAGAAGAACGGCTTCCAGGCCCGCGCGACCTATCGCTGGCGCGACGAGTTCCTCGCCGAGCTGGCGGGTCTCTCGGCCAATCCCGAATATCGCACGGGCAAGGCCGAAGGCGTGCTCGATGCCCAGATCGGCTACGAGTTCCAGAGCGGTCCGCTCACCGGCCTCTCGATCCTCGCCCAGGCGAAGAACCTCACCGACGCGCCGTTCATCACCACCGAGGCGGGCGATACGCGGCTCACGCGCGAATATCAGCGCTACGGCCGCGATTATTATCTCGGCCTCTCGTACAAGTTCTGATGCGTACCCTGCCCGGGCTCCGCGGAGCCCGGGCCATGGCCTTTCCGGGAGCGTAGCGTGTCGTCCGAACAGCCCTATCGCATCGTCGTGGCCGGGGGCGGCACCGCAGGGTGGATGACCGCCGCCGCGCTGGTCCGCTTCCTCGGCCCCGGCTTCAGCGTGACTCTGGTCGAATCCGAAGAGATCGGCACGGTCGGGGTGGGCGAGGCGACCATCCCGCAGATCCGCATGTTCAATGCCGGGCTGGGCGTGGACGAGAACGCGTTCATCGCTGCGACGCAGGCGACGTTCAAGCTCGCGATCGAATTCGTCGGCTGGACGAAGGGCGGGCGCTATATGCACGCGTTCGGCGATGTCGGCCGGCCCAATGGAGGCGTCGCCTTCCAGCACAGCTGGCTGCGCGGCAGGGCCGAGGGCGTGGCCGGCCCGCTCGCCGATTATTCGCTCAACAACGCCGCCGCGCTCGCCAACCGGATGCAGCGTGGCCCCGCGCGCACCGCGGCGATGCTTCCCGAAATGCCGTACGCATTCCATTTCGACGCGGGCCTCTATGCGCGCTTCCTGCGGAGCTATGCCGAGCAGGCCGGCGTCACGCGGCACGAGGGGCGGATCGTCGAGGTGCAGCGCGATTCCGGGACCGGCGACGTCACTGCGCTGCGGCTCGACGGCGAACGCAGCATTCCCGGCGACCTGTTCATCGATTGCACCGGCTTTCGCGGCGTGCTGATCGCCGACGCGCTGGGCGTCGGTTACGAAGACTGGTCGCACTGGCTGCCCTGCGACCGCGCACTCGCGGTGCCGAGTGCGCGGGCGGAGGACTTCACGCCCTATACCCGCGCCACTGCGCACAAGGCAGGCTGGCAATGGCGCATCCCGCTCCAGCATCGCACCGGCAACGGCATCGTCTATTCGAGCGACGCATTGTCCGACGACGAAGCGGCGGCGCAGCTTCTCGCCAATCTCGACGGACCCGCGCTCGCCGATCCGCGTCCGCTGCGCTTCACGCCGGGCAAGCGCCGTGCCTTCTGGCAGGCCAATGTCATTGCAGTCGGCCTCGCGAGCGGCTTTCTCGAACCGCTCGAATCGACAAGCATCCACATGATCCAGTCGGCGGTGGAGCGCATCCTCAAGCTCCTTCCCGGACGGCGCATCGGCGAGGCCCAGCGCGCAGAATATAACCGTCAGGCTGATCGGGAATATGATCGCATCCGCGACTTCCTGATCCTCCATTACGCGGCCAATGATCGCGACGAGCCTTTCTGGCGCGCGCGCCGCGAGACGCCGCTGCCGGAGAGTCTCGCGCACAAGATCGAACTGTGGCGCGCCTCGGGCCAGATCGTCCGCGAGGAGAGCGACCTGTTCAGCGAAGTCGCGTGGCTGCAGGTGCTCGTCGGGCAGGGGATCGCCGCCGAGGGCACCACCCGCTCGCCGATCAGCCGGGCAGCGCGGAGCTCGCCGAATATCTCGATCTGCTCGCCAAGCTCACTGCGCGCGAGGTCGCCCAGATGTCCGATCACGCGGCTTTCATCCGCCAGCATTGCGCCGCGCGTGAGGAGATCGCCGCATGAAGCTCGCCGCGTTCTTCCTTGCCATGCTCGCCGCCATGCCCGCCGCCGCGCAGGGCTATCGCGATCGCCTGCCCGAGGACGAGGTTCTCTATTTTCTGCTCCCGGACCGGTTCGAGAATGGCGACACCACCGATGATCGCGGCGGGCTGAAGGGCGGCCGGCTCGTCACCGGCTTCGATCCCGCGGCCAAGGGTTTCTACCATGGCGGCGACCTCAAGGGCCTGCGCGCGCGGCTCGATTATGTCGAGGCGCTCGGCGCCACGGCGATCTGGGTCGGCCCGATCTTCAAGAACAAGCCGGTGCAGGGCCCGAAGGGGCAGGAATCCGCCGGCTATCACGGCTATTGGGTGACCGATTTCACCACTGTCGATCCGCATCTCGGCACCGATGCGGACTTCAAGGCCCTGGTCGACGCGGCGCATGCCCGCGGGATCAAGGTCTATATGGACATCATCGTCAATCACACCGCGGACGTGATCCAGTATCGCGAGTGCGGCGACTGCGCCTATCGTAGCCGCGCCGAGTTTCCGTACGGGCGCAAAGGCGGCGTCGCTGGTGCGGCGATCAACAACGGCTTCGCCGGCGACGACATCCGGACGCCCGAAAATTTCGCGAAACTGACCCGGCCCGATTACGCCTACACGCCGTTCGTGCCCGCGGCCGAGCGGCACGTGAAGGTTCCCGCCTGGCTCAACGATCCGATCTATTACCATAATCGCGGCAACTCGACCTTCGCGGGCGAGAGCTCGACGATGGGCGATTTCGTCGGGCTCGACGATGTGTTCACCGAGCATCCGCGGGTGATCGCGGGCATGATCGAGATCTTCGCGAGCTGGATCGACCGCTTCGGGATCGACGGCTTCCGCATCGATACCGCGCGCCACGTGAACCCCGAATTCTGGGCCGCCTTCGTCCCCGCGATACAGGCACGCGCCAAGGCGAAGGGCATCCCGAACTTCCACATCTTCGGCGAAGTCGCCGATCCCGACACGTCGGCACTCGCCCGGCACACCCGCGTCGACAAATTGCCGACCGTCCTCGATTTCGCCTTCGCACGCACCGTCAACGCCGTGAGCGCAGGCGAGGTCGGCACCGACAAGCTCGCCGCCGTCTTCGCCGCCGATCCGCTCTACGAAGGCGGCGAGGCGACGGCGCGAAGGCTCCCCACCTTCATCGGCAATCACGATCAGGGCCGCGCCGCCTTCTTCATCCGCAAGGCCAATCCGAATGCGAGCGCGGAAGAACTGCTCGCCCGCGACCGGCTCGCCCACGCGATGCTGCTCCTGCTGCGCGGCGTGCCGACGATCTATTCGGGCGATGAGCAGGGCTTCGTCGGCGACGGCGACGATCAGAATGCGCGCGAAGACATGTTCGCCAGCAAGGTGGCGGTCTATAACGACAACAAGCTGCTCGGCACGACCCGCACCAACGCCGTCGCCAATTTCGACACCGATCACCCGTTGTTCCGCGAGATCGCCACACTGGCGAAGCTGCGCCGCGCGCACCCCGCGCTCACCCGCGGCCGGCAGGTCCTGCGCTTCGCCGGCGAAAAGCCCGGCCTGTTCGCGGTCTCGCGCTTCGATCCTGTCACCGGCGGGGAGATCCTGATCGCCTTCAATTCGAGCCCGCAGCCCTGGACCGGCAACGTTCAGGTGGAGGCCGGCTCGACGACCTTCGCGTCGCTCGCCGGCGTCTGCCCCGCAACCGCCGCCGCCCCCGGCAGCGTCACTTTGACCCTACCCGCCTTCGGCTATGCCGTCTGCGCCGCCGGAAAGTCGCAATGAACCGAGTGCTTGCCCCGCAACCCGACACCGATACGCGCGAATGGTGGCGCGGATCGGTGATCTACCAGATCTATCCGCGCAGCTTCGCCGATTCGAACGGTGACGGCGTCGGCGATCTGGCGGGCGTGACCGCGCATCTCGATCACGTCGCCTCCTTGGGCGTCGATGCGGTGTGGCTGTCGCCTTTCTTCACGTCGCCGATGCGCGATTTCGGATATGACATCAGCGATTTCTGCGGCGTGGACCCGGTATTCGGCACGCTCGCCGATTTCGACGCACTGATCGCGCGCGCGCACCAGCTGGGGCTGCGCGTGCTGATCGATCAGGTTTATTCGCACAGTTCGGATCAGCATCCGTGGTTTCAGGAAAGCCGCGCCAGCCGCGATAATCCCAAGGCCGACTGGTATGTCTGGGCCGACGCCCGCCCCGACGGCTCGCCCCCCAATAACTGGCAATCGGTGTTCGGCGGCCCGGCCTGGACATGGGACGCGCGCCGCGGCCAATATTATCTCCACAATTTCCTGCGCGAGCAGCCCGATCTCAACTTCCACAATCCGGCGGTGCAGGAAGCCGCGCTCGGCGTCGCGCGCTTCTGGTTCGAACGCGGGGTCGACGGCTTCCGGCTCGATGCGATCAACTTCACGATGCACGATCCCGAACTGCGCGATAACCCGCCCGCGCCCGATACCGGCGCGCCGCGCACCCGCTCGTTCGATTTCCAGCAGCATATCTACAACCAGAGCCACACCGATATCCCGCGCTTCCTCGAAAAGCTGCGCGCGCTGGCGGACGATTTCGGCGGCCGCTTCACCGTGGCCGAAGTCGGCGGGCCCGCTCCCGAGCCCGAGATGCACCTGTTTACCGAAGGCGAGATCCGGCTCAACAGCGCCTATGGCTTCAACTTCCTCTACGCCGATCGCCTGACTCCCGCTCTGGTGCAGGGTGCGGTGGCGGGCTGGCCGCATGCCCCGGGGATCGGCTGGCCGAGCTGGGCTTTCGAGAATCACGATGCACCCCGCGCGATCTCGCGCTGGATCGCACCCGAACATGCGGCCGCCTTCGCGCGGCTGAAGATGCTGCTGCTGCTGTCGCTGCGCGGCAATGCGATCCTTTATTATGGCGAGGAATTGGGGCTCACCCAGGTCGAGATCGGCTTCGAGCATCTCCGTGATCCCGAGGCGATCACCAATTGGCCGCTGACCCTGAGCCGCGATGGCGCGCGCACGCCGATGCCGTGGAAGGCCGATGCGCCCCAGCTCGGCTTCACGCAGGGCCGCCCCTGGCTCCCGCTCGGCCCCGATCATGCCGCGCTGGCAGTCGATCGGCAGGAGGCCGATCCGGAATCCCTGCTCAACCTCACGCGCCGCCTCATCGCATTGCGCCATTCGAGCCCGGCGCTGATGACCGGATCGATCACGATCCGGCAGGCGGACGAAGCACTGCTGCTGTTCGAGCGCGAGGCCGGAGGCCAGACCCTGCTCTGCGCGTTCAACCTCGGCGACAGCGCGTTGCCGGCACCCGCGGCGGTGCACGGCCGGCGCGTGGTTCAGGCGATCAACGGCGCCACCCCCGAACTGCTGCCGCCCTTCGCCGCGCTGATCGCGGAATAGCGGCGGGTAAGTACCCTACCACCGGGGTGGCGTCACCGCGGTCGCGAAGAGAAGGTCCGCGCCATCGCCGCGCGGCTGGCACAAGGCGGTCCGCAAGGCTAAGCGGCGGGCATGCCCGATTCGCTGACGATGAACGATGGCCGCACGATCCCCGCGATCGGCTTCGGCACTTATCTGGTCCCCAATGACGATGCCGCGCGGATCACCCGTGAAGGACTCGAAGTTGGCTACAAGCTGGTCGACACCGCCGCTTTTTACGGCAACGAAACGGGCGTGGCCGAGGGCCTGAGTGGGCGCGGCGACATCTTCGTCACGACCAAGCTGTGGCGCAGCGACATGGGCTTCGATTCGGCGCTGCGGGCGTTCGACCGGAGCCTCGAACAGCTCGGCCGCGATGATGTCGATCTGTACCTGATCCACTGGCCGATGCCCTCGCTCGGCAACTATGTCGAGACGTGGAAGGCGCTCGTCCGGCTGCGCGAAGAGGGGCGGGCGAAGTCGATCGGCGTGTCGAATTTCGGTGCCGACAATCTGCGCGCGATCATCGACGCGACCGGCGTGGCGCCGGCGCTCAACCAGGTGGAGCTTCATCCGGGCTTCCAGCAGCGCGTCCTGCGCGAATTCCACGTCGCGCACGGCATCCTGACCCAGAGCTGGGCGCCGCTGGGGCAGGGGACGATGCTCGGACGTCCCGAGATCGTCCGCATCGCCGAAGCACGGGGCTGCACGCCCGCGCAGGCGATCCTCGCCTGGCATCTCCATCACGGGCTCGCGGTGATTCCCAAGGCTTCGGCGCGCGAACGGCTCGCCGCCAATCTCGCGGCGGGCAGCGTGACGCTCGAACCGGAGGATATGGCTGCGATCGACACGCTCGACGATCCCGCCGGCCGGCTCGGCCCGGACCCCGCCAAGCTCTAGCCGACGACTTTCGCCGCCCCTTTCAGATCCTCAACGAAAGCGGCGAATTCGTCCTCGGCGCGGCTCTTGTCGGGCATGCGCAACAGGAAGCTGGGGTGGATCGTCACCCAGCCGAGCCCGCCTTCGGCCAGTTCGATCGCCTGGCCGCGCGTGCCGCTGATCGTCACGACCTTGCCCAGCATCTGCCGCGCCGCAGTGGCGCCCAGCGCGACGGTCATCTCCGGCTTCACCAGCAGCCGTTCCTGCTCGTACCACCAGCGGCACGCCTGGATCTCGCCGGCATCGGGCTTCGAATGGATCCGCCTCTTGCCGCGCGGCTCGAACTTGAAATGCTTGACCGCATTGGTGACGTAGACGCCCGCGCGATCGATCCCCGCCGCGCCGATCGCCTTGTCGAACTTTTGCCCGGCGGGTCCCACGAACGGCAGCCCGGCCAGATCCTCCTGATCGCCGGGCTGCTCGCCGACGAACATCATCCGCGCGTCGACCGGGCCTTCGCCGAACACGGTCTGCGTCGCATGCTTGTACAGATGGCAGCGCGTGCAGCCTGTCGCTTCATCACGCAGCGCTTCCCAGGCCGTCTCGATATTGCCGCCGATCGAGTTTCGCGCTGTCCGCACCATCCTTGCCTCCCATATCCGGGCATCCGCTCCTAACGCACGGGGCCGGATTTCGGCATCTCCGCGATCCACTCGCGGACGAGTGCGAGGCCTTCCTTGTGGACGGTGGCGCGGCCGAGCTCGGGCATGGCGATCCCCGGATCGGTGCTTTCCATCCGATAGACCAGGATCGACGCGTCGGGGGCACCCGGCTGGATGGCGAAGTCGCGATCGCCGCTGCCGCGTCCCGCCGCGACCGGGCGCTTGAGGATGCCGAGCGCGCCGGGGTCCCGCTGGCGCCAGTCGAGGAACAGCCCCGAGTTCGACGCGGCACCCGCGGGATTGTGGCAATGCGCGCAATTGATCTCGAGATAGGCCCGGGCGCGGTCCTCGATCGATGCGGCGCGGTCATCCCAGCGGGCGATGCGCGGCGCGTCGGGCGGCAGCCGGTCGAGCATGCCGGCGGCGAGCAGCTTTTCGAGCTGGCCGTTATGGTTGAGGTAGCGCGCCTTGACCCCGATCGGTGTCACCCGACCGCTCAGCGCGTGGCAATCCTTGCACTGATTCTGGTTGGGCACGGCATAGCTGATGCTCCGCTGCGTGCCCGCGGGATCGGTGAAGGTCACGGGGATTCGCGTGCCGGCGCGCTTCAGGTCCGCATCAGTGCCTGCGGCGTTCCAGACATAGGGAAGCGCCACCCAGCCGCTCGCGCGGTGGAGCAGCAGCCTCGTCTCGAGCGGCTTGAACACGCCGCCCGCGCGATAACCAAAGGTCTTGACCAGCGCCGCGCCCACCGGGAGGTCGAACGCCTTGTCGGGATCGTATCGGGCCTGCGCGCCCTCGGGCAGATAGAGGTAACGCTCCTTCTCGGCGTAATCGGAGAAGAGCGCGGTCTCGAGATCGTAGCGCACCAGGCGTGCCGCGGGAGTGCGCGCCCGAAGATCACCGAACAGCCCGAAATCGGAGAGATGCGCGGGGAAGGCGTCGCCGGTGATCGCCGCATGGTTGACGCCGTGGCCCCGCGCGAACAGCGCCGCGAGCAGCAGTGCCGCGGCGCTCAGCAGCGCCTTCACTTGGCCGCGGCCTCCATCGCCGGGGGCAAGGTCACCACGCCGAGCGGCGGCGGGATTTCTTCGCGAAGCTTGACCGGCTGCGGCTTGGCGGTCTCGATCCCCGCGCCGAGCGCGAGGCCGAGCGACAGTACCGGCACCTGATTGTCGCCGGTCAGGTCCACTGCGTCGCCGCCGGTGCCGTCCCAGAAGATCGGCGGCAAGGTGCCTCCCAATGCCTTGGCGAGCTCGGCGCCGCCCGGCATCGCCGGTGCGAAGCCGGCGCGGCCATGCCTGTTGGCGGCGAGGTGGATATGGCGCGGGAGCGGGTTGTAGCCCTTGTCGTCGAAGGGCTGGCGATAGGCGATGACCATGATGTTGGCAGTGCCGTTGCCGGCGAGATCGTTGCCGGTGACGGTGACGTTGTTGGCAGCCATGATCAGCACGCCGGTGCCGGTGGGCACGGTCGCGACGATGTTGCCCTTGGGCGCGAAATTGGGCGTGTCGTTGTCGACCACCTTGTTGCCGCTCACCGTCACCCATCCCGCGCCGCGCCGGGGCAGCGCCGGCAAGTCGAACACCAGGATGCCGCCGGTATTGTGCGTGACGATGTTGCCGGTCACGTCGGCGTGGCCGCTATTCTCGATCTCGATCCCCGCGACATTGTGCGTCGCGATCGAATTGCGGACGATGATCCGGTCGGACTGGCCGACATAGATGCCCGCATCCGACGCGCCCTTCACCAGGACCCCGTCGATCAGCACGTCGCTGCTCTCGACCGGATAGACGCCATAGGCGCCGTTGGTCGCCTTGGGTCCGCCGGTCCATTCGACGCGGATGTCCTTGTAGACGATCCGGTCGGCGCCCTTGGACTTGATCCCGTCGCCCTTGCTGTCCTCAACCGCGAAGCCGCGCAGCACCACATCGTCCGACGTGACGAGCAAGCCTTCGCCCGCGCCGAGCTGCCCCTTGAAGCTCAGCACGGTCTTGTCCGGCCCCGCGCCGCGCACGGTCACGCGGTCGACATCGAGGCTGAGCCCGTCGGTGAGCTCGAAGCGGCCCGCGCCGATCCGCACGATGCTGCCGGGCTTGGCTTCAATCAGTGCGGCCTGCAGCCGCTCCTGGGCATTTGCGCCGGCCTCCACGGTCACGGTCTGCGCCGCTGCGGGACTGGCAGCCAGCACGGCCGCGAGCGTCCAGTATCGCTTCATCCTGCTCTCCCTCTTCATTTTTGGGGCATGATAATCAGAGCGAAGCGAATTGACACCCTTGTTAATTAGCTTGGTTCGGCGGCGTGGCAGACGAACTCGACCAACCGCCCGTCGGGATCGCGGAGATAGCCGGCATAGTAATTCGGGTGGATGTGCGGGGCGAGCGCGGGTGCCCGATCCAGCGTCAGCCCAGCCGCGCGGCCGGCGTCGTAGATCCGGTCCACCATCGCGCGATCGGGCGCGGCGAAGGCGAAATGCACGTCCGACGGCGTACCCTCGACGAGGAACAGGTCGAGCGCATCGTCATTGCCGAAACCCTTGGCGTCGCCATCGACCTTCTGGGTGTAGCCAAGCGGGCCGAGCGCCTTGGCATAGAAGGACAGGCTTTCCGCCATGCGCGACGTGCGGATCTCGATATGGTCGATCATCGGGGTCTCCTTGAAGAATGCACGGAGAGAGATAAGGGCGGCGCGCGCCGGATTCCGGCGAAATGACGTATAGAAATGGCGGATTTCGGCGAAGATCGGCGCTAGAGTGACGGCGATGGCCCGTTCCGACCTCGACGCGTTCGACCGCAAGCTCCTCACCCTCGTCCAGCGCGACGCGGCGCGCACCGCAGATGCGCTCGCCGAGGAAGTCGGGCTCTCGCCCTCCGCCGTGCTGCGCCGGCTCAAGCGACTGCGCGACGACGGTGTCATCGTCGCCACCGCCGCGGTGGTCGATCCGCTGAAGGTGGGAAAACCGAATTTCTTCCTCGCCGCGCTCGAGATCGAGCGCGAGCGGCCCGAGCTGATCGCGCGCCTGCGCCAATGGCTCGTGGCCGAGCCGTGGATCCAGCAGGTCTATTACGTCACCGGCACCGCCGATTTCGTGCTGGTGGTGGTCGCACCCGATGTCGGTGCGTACGACACGCTGATGAGCCGGCTGATGGGCGACAATCCGAACGTCCGCCGCTTCACCACCAATGTCGCGCTCGGCGTGGGCAAGCGCAGCCTGTTCGTGCCCGTAGAGCTTGAGGACTGAGGCTTATCGGCATTCGACAAGCGGTCCAGCGGCATGGACGCCGTTCGTCGCGCGCGATAAGCAGCCGGGCCATGGGTTGGGCTCTTCCACGCGATGTGAACTGGCGCGTGGCGTGGCTGTGGATCGCGCTGACCCTCACCATCGGCGCGGGCTGGCTGTTCAAGGGGCATTGCGTGCCCGGCGGCTGGACCGATGCCGAGCAATATACCACCGGCTGCTACAACGACGTGATGCCCTTCTGGCACGGCCGCGCGGTCGCCGAGGGCAAGGTGCCTTATTTCCAATCGCGGATGGAATATCCGGTGCTCACCGGCGCGCAGATCTGGGTCGAAGGCGGCGCGGCGCGATTGCTGTTCGGAGAGAGCGCGCGACTGGCATTTCCTCGGCGTGGTGGTGGTCGCCAACGGACTGCTCGCGGCTTTGGTGCTGAAGCTGTTCCTGCAGGCCGGGATGGATCGGCGCAGGCTGTGGGCGTGGGCGCTGGCGCCGCCGCTCGTCCTCTATGTCGGGCATAATTGGGACATGGCCGCGGCCGTATTCGCGATCGGTGCGATGTTGCTCGCGCGCGAAGGGCGGCTGGTGCCCGCGGCCGCCGCGGCCGGGCTCGGCACCGCCGCGAAGCTGTTTCCGGTGCTCGCGCTGCCGCTGATCGGGCTGAGCGCGCTGTTTGGCGACGATCGGCCGTGGGCGCAGCGTCTGCTCCGCGCCGCCGCGCTGTCGGCGGCGGCGATCGGTGCCTGGGCGCTGGTGAACCTGCCGGTCGCCCTCTTCGCGTTCGAGAACTGGAGCGAATTCTACCGCTTCTCGCAGGGGCGGTCGGGGACGGCGGCGGCGACATGGGACGTGCTGGCCAATATGGGCTGGTGGTTCACCTTGATCGAGGAGCGCAATCGCTACGCGGCGATCGCCTTCGTCATCGGCTTCGTGCTGATCCTGGGCTTTGGCTGGCGCAAGCATCGGACGCATTTGTGGGTGCTGTTCACTCCGGTGCTCGCCTGGTTCATGCTGACCAACAAGGTCTATTCACCGCAATTCGACCTGTGGCTCTATCCGCTGCTGCTGATGACCGCGCCGCGATTATGGCCGGTCGCATTGTTCGTGCTGGGCGACGTGGCCGCCTATTTCGCCGAATTCTGGTGGTTCGCGGGGATGGAGCATGGCTGGCCGGCGACCACCCCGCTCCACATCGCGATCGCCGCGAGTTTCCGCGCCGCGGCGATGCTGTGGATCATCGGCGAGTGCGTGGTCCGCGATCCGCCGGCATGGCTGGTGCGCAGGGCCTGAGCCCGTTCAGGGCAGCGGCAGGTTCGAGGCTTCTTCCCGACGCGCCCGCGTCTCGGCGCGCGCGCGGGTGGCCTGGCGCACGAAGCATCCGGTGGAGCCGCCGGGGCCCACCGTCGAACAGCTGCCGACGCCGCCCGTCCGGCCCGTATCCAGCGCGTCCTCCGAACGTACGGCCCAGCTCTCGCGTATCTGCGGGCGGACCGATTGGTCGCGCAGCGTTTGCGGAATGCGGAAGCGCTCGCCCTCGTCGAGCCGCTGGCACACGACGATCTCGTCGCCATTGTCGTTGGTCGGGCATTTGTCGTCGCCATAGATGACCAGCACGCCGTTCTGCACGGCATTCTGCGCCTGCGCGGCCGGTACCAGCAGGGGCGCTGCGGCGAGCCCCGCCACGATCACGATCCGCTTGAGCATCATGCTGTCTCCTCGCGCCTGTCCTGGCGCCTCAACGCCTGACCCGGCCTGTCATATCCGTTTCGATACTGCAATGGCCGCGCGGCAGCCCATCCGGATCAATCCCGAGAGCAAGGGATAGGCCACTGCATTCTCGGCGCCCGATGCGATCGCAGTGTCGCGATGCTCGATCTCCTCGTC
This sequence comes from Sphingomonas sp. 7/4-4, assembly GCF_027941955.1. Classification (GTDB taxonomy): domain Bacteria; phylum Pseudomonadota; class Alphaproteobacteria; order Sphingomonadales; family Sphingomonadaceae; genus Sphingomonas. The sequence continues at coordinate 2,735,931 of NZ_CP115960.1, read as the reverse complement.
GCGAAACTGCGCCACGGCATCGCGCAATTCGGGATCGCCGTCGCCCAACTCCGCGAGCTGGCGCTGGTAATGCAGGTCGATCTCGGTTTCGATCGCCGCGGTACAGGCCATTGCGGCGGACGGACCGATCGCTGCGGTAACGGCACCCAATGCGAAACCGGCGACGTTCCAGAAAGGTTGCAGCGCGGTGGGGCGAACACCGCGGCGCGCGATCATCGCGTCGAAGAACGCGCGGTGGCGCTCTTCCTGATTGGCCATGCCGTTGATCATGCGCGCCATCGGCGTGCGATCGCCCATCACCGCGAGTTGCCCCGCATAGATGCGCGTCGCGCCATATTCGCCGGCCTGATCGACGCGGACCATCGCGTCATGGCCCTCGCGGCGATCGCCCGGCTTCCAGCTCATCGCCGCGCCTTTCGCGGCGCCAGCGCGAAGATCGTCACCGCTCCGCCCAGCGAGAGGATCGCGTTGAAGCCCGCGAGGCTGATCCCGAACAGTGTCCATTGCGGTACGTCACAACGCACGAGCGGTCGGCGAAGTGCCTGGTTGAGGATGTCCATCGCGTCGCCATGGACCACCGGCGCGCTGCACGCGGTGATACCCTGCCACCAATGATATTCGACTCCGGCGTGGAACACGCCGATCGCACCGCTGACTGCGATCAGCACCGCGGCGAACAGCACGAGCAGCATCTGCACCGGACGCGGCAACGGCACGAAGGCCAGCACCGCGACACCCACCGCGGCATAATGCGGCCAGCGCTGCCAGTGGCACATCTCGCACGGCACCAGCCCGAACAATTGCGATCCCCACGCCCCGGCCAGCAATGCGGCCGGCAGCAGGAGCGCGATCAGCCGCGCGGTGCGGAGCCCGTCCTTGCGCACGCCTCAGCGGCCCTTGACTGCGACCTGGGGCTTGCCGCCCGAGCGGGCGATCGTCTGCAGCGCATAATGGAGCTGGAAGTCCTCGATGCCCTGCTTCTTGAGCTGCTCGGCGGTCTGGGCGAAGCGCGGATCGGTGCGCGCGTCGTCCTCGAGCGTCGCGTCGTCGACCTTCTCGGCGTTGATCAAATGCTTCCGAAGGTCCGCCTCGCGAATCACCGTGCGATCCTTGTAATCGGGATCGGAGATCTGCGGCACGAGCAGATCGGGCTTGATCCCGCCTTCCTGCACCGAATGGCCCGAGGGCGTGAAATAGCGTGCGGTGGTGAGCCGCAGCGCGGCGCGCTGGCCCATCGGCAGGATGGTCTGCACCGATCCCTTGCCGAAGCTGCGTACGCCCATCACCAGCCCGCGATGATGATCCTGCAGCGCGCCGGCGACGATCTCGGAAGCCGAAGCGGTGCCCGAATCGACCAATACGATCACCGGCAATCCCTTGGCGAGATCGCCCGGGACCATCGATTCGGCGTAATAACGCTCGATGTCGTTCTTCTCGCGGCCGCGCTGCGAGACGATCTCGCCATGGCCGAGGAACACGTCGGAGACCGCGATCGCCTCGCTCAGCAGCCCGCCGCCATTTTCGCGCAGGTCGACGACATAGCCGAGCGGTTTGTGGCCGAGCTGCTTGTCGATTCCTGGATCGCCTTGATCGTGTCGGCGCCGGTCTGCGCGGTGAAGGTGTTGATGTTGATATAGCCGACGCCGTTCTTGACCTCCCACTTCACCGGCTTCTGCACGATGATCTCGCGCACGAGGCTGAACTGGAGCGGCTTGTCGGCGCCGGGGCGGACGACCGTCAGGTTGATCTTGGTGCCGGGCTGGCCGCGCATCTGCTCGATTGCCTCGTCGAGGCTACCGCCGACGATGAACTTGCCGTCGAGATGGGTGATGAAGTCGCCCGACTTGATGCCCGCGCGTGCGGCGGGGGTATCCTCGGTGGGCGCGATCACCTTCACCGCGCCGTCTTCCTGCGTCACGGTGAGGCCGAGACCGCCGTAATTGCCGTCGGTCTGGATCTTGAGATTGTCGAAATCGAGCCCGTCGGCATAGCTTGAATGCGGGTCGAGCGCGGCGAGCATGCCCTGGATCGCGCCCTTGATCAGTGTCTGATCGTCGACCTTCTCGACATAGTTCGCCTTCACCTGGTTGAAGACTTCCATGAAGGTGTCGAGCTCGCGGTAGCTGTTGGTGTCGACACCCGCCATCGCGCCGGAGGCGATGGGGACGAGTGCGAGCGCGCTGACTGCGGCAGTGACCTGGAGAAGCGGACGAAGCATCATACTACCTTCGACGGAAACAAGCGTGGTAATCTAGTGCAGGATAACGGCATTTCCACGGCCTGTCAGTCGAGCAATTGCGTGAGGTCCATCGGCTGCCCGCGACGGCGCAGCTCGATCGTCACCCGGGGATCGCCCGCGCCGGGCGCCCGCCCGATCAACTGACCCGGCGAAACCTGATCGCCGACCCGCACTGCCAGCCCACCGAGCCCCGCGATCAGCGAGGTCCAGCCATTGCCGTGATCGATGATGATCACGCCGCGATAGGCGCGAAACGGCCCGGCATAGACGATGCGTCCCCCGGCAGGCGCGATGGCGCGGGCATTGGGAACGGTGGCCAGCGTGAGGCCGCGGGCGCGGACGCCGGTGGCGGAGAGCTCGCCAAGGCCGGTGACGAGTTGCCCGGTCACCGGCAGGCGATAGGCCGCCACCCGCTTCGCAGCCGTCGGCGAGGATTGGGCATCGGGGCGCGGCAGCGGGCCGGGAGGGCGAGCAATGCCCCCTGTATCTGCTCGGCCTCGCCTTGCGTCTCCATCTGGTCGACGATCTCGCGCGCACGTTCGCCGAGCGCGAGCGCGCGGTCCGATTCGACCAGCGCGCTCCGGCCCAGTTCCTGCGAGCGTGCGCGATGCTCGGCCTCGAGCCGGACCAGCCCGATACGCTCCGCCTCGAGCCGCGCCCGGCCGTCGCGCAGGCTCTTTACCGCCGTCCCGGCATTGGCGCGAAGCTGTTGGACGCGGGCAAGTTCGGCGCGGACTTCGGCGGTGCGCCGCTCGACCACCGGCATGGTGGTGCCCAAAACGGCGCGGACATGGACCATGTCTTCGGTCGAGCCGGGCTGGATGAGCCCGAGCACCGCGGGGCGGCGCGCCATCGACTGCAGCGCCGCGATCAGCCGCACCACCGGGCCCTGCCGCTCGGCGACCTGGCTGCGCTGCCCCGCGAGCAGCCGATCGACGATCGCGATCTCGCGCCTCGGCGGCGATGATGTCGGCCTCGGCGGCCTTGATGCGTTCGGCGGCTGCGGCTTCCTGCGCGCGTGCCTGTAGGGCCTGATCGCGCTCGTTGGCGGCGGCGGCCTCGAGCGCCTGTGCGCGCGCCTGCGCGGCATTGGAGGCCGCTTTCGCCGATGTCAGCCGAACCTGCTGCTCGCGCAACTGCTGCGCGCCCGCCATGCTTCCCGCGGCGAGCATCGCCAGCAGTGCGACAGCGGTGGCGGTGCTCCGCGCGGGTCCCATGGCTCACCCTTCGCGGTGATAGGGATGATTGGCAAGGATCGAGGTGGCGCGCCACAATTGCTCGGCGAGCATCGCGCGCGCCATCAGATGCGGCCAGGTCGCGCGCCCGAACGAGACGAGCAGGTCGGCCTGCGCGCGCTGGGCATCGTCGAAGCCGTCCGCCGCGCCGATCAGGAACCGCGTCTCGCGCACCCCGTCGTCGCGCCAGCGCCCGAGTTTCTCCGCCAGCACGCGCGAAGGCAGGTTTTCACCGGTCTCGTCGAGCATGACGATCCGCGTGCCCGGCGCCTGTTCGGGCATCCTGCCGCTGGTGTCGGGAAGCTCGGTGATCCTGGTCGGCCACGCGACGCGCTTCAGATAGCGCTCGACCAGCTCGGCCTCGGGCCCGCGCCCGATGCGCCCGCGCGCGACGATGTGGAGCAGCATTAGACTTCGGTCGCAGGACGGGCCTTCAACCGCAAACTACGCCTGCCCTGCGTTTTCCCCGAACGACCACATCCGCTCGAGATTGTAGAAGGTGCGCACTTCGGGGCGGAACAGATGGACGATCACGTCGCCCGCGTCGATCAGCACCCAATCGGCGGTGGGCAGGCCTTCGACGCGTGGGCTCCGGCCGAACTCGGCCTTGATCTTCTCGGCGAGCTTGGTCGCCATCGATGCCACCTGGCGCGTCGAGCGCCCGGAGGCGACGACCATATAGTCGGCGATGCTGCTCTTGCCGGCGAGCGGGATCGAGACGGTTTCGACCGCCTGATCGTCGTCGAGCGAAGTCATCACGAGTGCATGCAATGCCTCGACGCCATCGGCACCGGGGACGCGCTGCACATTGGGGGAAGTGGCCAAGTTAATTCCTCAGGGTTGCGACATGTCTGTGCGCGACGGTGGAGACGGCACGGACGGCGCCGATATGGATATCGAACGCGCGTTCGGAAAGTGCCGGTGCCAGGCAGGGTCGGCGGCGCGGATGCGGGTCGCCGAAGTCGGATCGGGGCGAAAGCGCAGCAGCACGAGGGCCGGCAATCTCCAACTCGTCCATTTCTTCGCCTGGCCTGCGGGCCGCACAGCGCGCCGCAGCCAACTCATCGCGGGACTAGCGTGAGCGCGTGCATCATAGCCTGGACGTGCAATCACCGCAATCGGAACCTGTCGCGCAATGTCGCGCCACCGCTCCCATTGATCGAATTGGGCAAGATTGTCGGCGCCCATCAGCCAGATGAAGCGATGTTTGGGGAAGATGCGCGGCAGCCGATCCAGCGTATCGGCGGTATAGCGCGTCCTGAGCCGCTTCTCGATATCCGTGACGCGGATCGGTGCGTGGCGCGCCATCCTCTGTGCCGAGGCCATGCGCGCCTTGAACGGCGCCATTCCCGCTTTGTCCTTGAGCGGATTGCCGGGGAGACCAGCCACCACACCTCGTCGAGCCCGAGCGCGCGGATTGCATGGAGCGAGAGCTTGCGGTGTCCGCGATGGGCGGGATTGAACGAGCCGCCGAGCAGGCCGATGCGTTTCATGAAAAGAGCGCAAGCCAGTCCGAGGCGGCGTGAAGCACGCGTCGAATCTCCACCGTATCGCCACGTTCGGCATAAATGAGGATGAAGGGCGTCTTCCGGACCGGCCATTTGCGCAGTCGCGTGCTGCCGAGCGGGGTTCCCATCCCGGGATAGTCAAGCAACTTCAGCGGTGCCTTCTCGACGCGTTCCAGCAGAATGAGCGGGAGATCACGGTCCAGTTCACCCGCGTCGGCGGCGATGCGAAAGAGATCGCGGCGCGCCGGCCCCGCCCAGATCAGGCGTTTCAAGCAGCGTCCTTGCGCTGCCGCATTCCCTGAATTTCCGCGACGAGCTCTTCGTGCGTGACATAGTCACCGCGATCGATGGCGTCTTCACCCTCCTGGAGGAACGCGAGGAATTCGCTCTCTTCCTTCACATATCGCGTGACCGCCTTGGCGACGAGCCAGGCGCGCGAGCGCTCATGATGTTCGGCGAGCTGATCCAGGGCGGCGAGCGTCTCCGGGTCGAGGCGGGCAGTGACAACCGAAGTCTTCATGCAACGAATGTATACAAGTGATACGTCGCGTTCAAGGCCGCGCCTGGCCGGTCCCGCGCACCACCCATTTATACGTCGTCAGCCCCTCGAGCGCGACCGGGCCGCGGGCGTGGAGGCGGCCGGTGGAGATGCCGATCTCGGCGCCGAGGCCGAACTCGCCGCCGTCGGCGAATTGCGTCGAGGCGTTCCACATCACGATCGCGCTGTCGACTTGCGCGAGGAAGCGTTCGGCAGTGCCCGCATCCCCGGTGACGATCGCGTCGGTGTGGTGCGATCCGTGCGCGGCGATATGCGCCATCGCTTCGTCGGCGCCGTCGACCAGCTTCACCGAGAGGATCGCGTCGAGATATTCGGTGTCCCAGTCGCCGCATTCCACCGGCAGCGCCCGCGGCTCGATCGCCTGGATTTCGGCATCGCCGCGCAGCTCGCAGCCGGCATCGGCGAGCGCGGCGAGGACCGGCGCGGGATCGCCGAAGCCGCGGTCGATCAGCAGCGTCTCGGTCGCGCCGCAGATACCGGTGCGGCGCATCTTGGCGTTGAGCGCCAGCTCCCGGGCCATCGCGGGATCGGCGGCACGGTCGATAAAGGTGTGGTTGAGCCCGTCGAGATGCGCGAGCACGGGCACGCGCGCTTCGGCCTGGACGCGCGCGACGAGGCCCTTGCCGCCGCGCGGCACGACCATGTCGATCGCGCCCTCGGCAGTCAGTATCGCGCCCACTGCGGCGCGATCGGTGACCGGGACGAGCTGGACCGCATCGGCGGGCATCCCGCCGGCCTCGAGGCCCTTGGCCAGGGCGGCATGGATCGCGCGATTGCTGCGAATCGCTTCCGAGCCGCCGCGCAGGATCGCGGCATTGCCGGACATCGCACAGAGTGCGCCGGCATCGGCGGTGACGTTGGGGCGGCTCTCATAGATGATGCCGATCACGCCGATCGGGATGCGCACGCGGGTCAGCACCAGCCCGTTGGGGCGCTCGACGCGTTCGATCACCTTGCCGACCGGATCGTCGAGTCGGGCGACGGCCTCGACGCCTGCTGCGGTCGCCTCGACGCGTCCGGCATCGAGCCGGAGCCGATCGAGCAGCGCACCCGACAGCCCCGAGGCTTCGGCCGCGGCCATGTCCTCGGCATTGGCCGCGACGATCGCGTCGCTCGCCTCGCGGATCGCTGCTGCGGCCGCGAGCAATGCGCGGCTCTTCTGGTCGCTGGTCATCGCGGCAAGCCGGCGCGAGGCGGTGCGGGCCCGCGCGGCTATGTCTGCGATCAGCATCTGGATATCGGCATCGGCCATGCTGCACCCGCTAGCACGACTTGGTGCAAGCTGGTAGGCGTCGCACATGGGGAATTCGAAGCAGCCGGCGAAATCGTCACCGGAGGATTGCTGGGCCGCGCGCTGGAGCCGCGGGCCGGCGAGGGGCAACCACATGGGCACCGGATGTGCCTCAATTGCGGCACCGCGCTGATCGGTGCGCATTGCCATCATTGCGGACAATCGGGCCACGTCCATCGTTCGCTCGGCGCGGTCGGGCACGAGATCGTCCACGGCGTGTTCCACTTCGAAGGCAAGTTCTGGCGTACGCTGCCGCTGCTCGCATGGCGCCCGGGCGATCTCACCCGGCGCTATGTCGCGGGGAGCGCGCGCGCTTCGTCTCGCCGATGGCGATCTTCCTCTTCTCGATCTTCGCGATGTTCGCGGTGTTCTCGTTCGCGGGGATTTCACCCCCGACCGACATGCGCGGCGTCAACACCTATCCGCTCGCGGCGATCAAGACCGAGCGGGGCCAGGTCGAGAAGCAGCGGGAGAAGGCGTTGCGCCAGACCCGGGACGCCGATCTCGATGCCGATGACCGCGCGGACGCGGTCAAGGACCTCGCCGAAGCCGATGCGCGGCTGAAAGACCTCGACAGCGCCGCCAAGGCACTCAAGGAAGATCCGGTCGAGGTCAATGTCGCGCATACCGGCTGGTACGCGCTCGATCACGGCATCGAGAAGTGGCAGCAAAACCCCGCGCTGATGATCTACAAGCTCCAGTCGAGCGTCTACAAATTCTCGTGGCTGCTGATCCCGTTGTCGCTGCCGTTCCTCTGGCTGCTGTTCTTCTGGAAGCGCCAGTACAAGCTCTACGACCACGCGGTCTTCATCATCTATTCGATCGCGTTCATGTCGCTGCTGTTCATCGTGATCACGCTGGCGGCGCAATTGGGAGTGCCCTCGGGCTGGCTGGGCACGGCGGGCGTGTTTATCCCGTTCCTCCACATCACCCGGCAGCTCAAGCAGGCCTATCAGCTGCGCTGGTGGTCGGCGGTGCTGCGCGCGATGGTGCTCACCTGGTTCATCACGATCGTGCTGGTGCTCTTCCTGCTGATCCTGGTGGCGATGGGGATGACGGGCTGAGTGGCTATACCATCGGGCAGGGGTAGGTCTTGTTGAGATAGGCGTAGAGGCCGTCCTTGAGTTCGACTTCCTGCTCGGCCGGCGACAGCGCCTTGAAATAGGCCATGAGCTTGTCGCTATCGAATGTTGCCTGTCCGGGAGGCGGCGGACACGCGATGGGTTTCCCCGTCGCCTTCGCCTTGTCGACATCGGCACGCCAGGCCTCGAGGATCGCTTCCAGCTCGTTCGTGAGCCGCCGCAGCTCGGGATCGAGCTTCGCCATCTCGCCGAGCTTCCCCACCGCAGTCCATCGCGCGATGAATTCGCGGACCGGCATTGCCTGCACGGGAGCCGCGAACAGGCTGATCGCCGCAGCCGGAAGCAGCCGATGCCTCACCGGCACGGATAAGTCCGCTTCATATAGGCGTAGACCGCTGCCTTCATGCTCATCCCCGCTTCGCCGGCGGGATCTTCTCGAGCTCGGCGAGCATCTGCTTCGGTGTCAGCTTCGGCTTGCCGGTCTCCGGCGGGCAGCTGTGCGGGGGCTTGCCGGTGGCGCGCGCGGCACGCAGGTCGGCGGTATAGGCAGTCCGGATCGCGGTGACTTCACGCTTGAGCAGCTCGGCATCGGGCGAGAGCAACGCCAGCGCCCCTGTGCCTGCAGCGCTTTCGCCTTGGCGAGGAATTGCGCGACGGTCATCGCCTGCGCCGCATTCGGCAATACCAGTACCAACACGGCAACCACAGCCGTCAGACGCCGCATATGAAAAGCCCTCCCGCGATTTCTCGGGGAGGGCTAGTCGCAACGGGTTTAACGCCGACTGAATTCACGCACCTTGCGGGGCAGGATTGCCGAACGGGCCCTTGGGCTTGCGGATCTTGGGGATCGAAGTGCCCGCGGTGGCGACCGGCGCCGCCTTCGAACCGGCATCCTCGCGGCCCATGTCCTCGCCGGCGATCAGCCGCTTGATCTCCTCGCCGGTCAGCGTCTCATATTCGAGCAGCGCCTGGGCGAGGCTGTGAAGCTGGTCGACATGGTCGGTCAGCACCTGCTTGGCGCGATTGAGCCCGCCCTCGACCAGTTTCTTGATCTCGGCATCGATCAGCTGCGCGGTCTCGTTCGACATCTGCGCCGGGCGCGCCATGCCGTAGCCCAGATAATTCTGGTCATCCTCGGCATATTCGAGCGGACCGACCGCCTCGGACATGCCCCAGCGGGTGACCATCGAGCGCGCGAGACGCGTCGCCGACTGGATGTCCGACGAAGCACCGGAAGACACGCGGTCATAGCCGAAGATCAGCTCCTCGGCGACGCGGCCGCCCATCGCGATCGAGAGATGCGCATACATCTGGTCGCGGTGCATCGAGTTCTGGTCGCGCTCGGGCAGGCGCATCACCATGCCCAGCGCGCGGCCGCGCGGGATGATCGTCGCCTTGTGGATCGGATCCGAAGCCGGCTCGTGCATCGCGACGATGGCGTGACCGGCCTCGTGATAGGCGGTCATCCGCTTCTCGTCCTCGGTCATCAGCATCGACTTGCGCTCGGCGCCCATCATGACCTTGTCCTTGGCGTCCTCGAACTCGCTCATCGCGACGAGGCGCTTGCCGCGGCGTGCCGCCAGCAGTGCCGCTTCGTTGACGAGGTTCGCCAGGTCGGCACCCGAGAAGCCCGGCGTGCCGCGCGCGATGACGCGGGGATCGACGTCGGGCGCCAGCGGCACCTTCTTCATGTGGACCGAGAGGATCTTCACGCGGCCTTCGATGTCCGGACGCGGCACCACGACCTGGCGATCGAAGCGGCCCGGACGCAGCAGCGCTGGATCGAGCACGTCGGGGCGGTTGGTCGCCGCGATGATGATGATGCCTTCGTTCGCCTCGAAGCCGTCCATCTCGACCAGCAGCTGGTTGAGCGTCTGCTCGCGCTCGTCATTCTGGTTGCCCAGGCCCGCGCCGCGCGAACGGCCGACCGCGTCGATCTCATCGATGAAGAGGATGCACGGCGCCGATTTCTTGGCCTGTTCGAACATGTCGCGGACACGGCTCGCGCCGACGCCGACGAACATCTCGACGAAGTCCGAACCCGAGATGGTGAAGAACGGCACGCCCGCCTCACCCGCGATCGCGCGGGCGAGCAGGGTCTTGCCGGTGCCGGGCGAACCGACCAGCAACGCGCCCTTGGGGATCTTGCCGCCGAGGCGAGCGAACTTGGTCGGATCGCGCAGGAACTCGACGATCTCCTGCAGTTCCTCGCGCGCCTCGTCGATGCCGGCGACGTCGTCGAAGGTGACCTTGCCTTCCTTCTGGGTCAGCAGTCGGGCGCGGCTCTTGCCGAAGCCCATCGCACCGGAGCCCGAATTCTTCTGCATCTGGCGCAGCACGAAGAAGGCGATGCCGAGGAAGAGCAGGAAGGGCAGCGACTGGTAGAGGATGTAGAACCAGATCGATGGCTGCTCCTCGGGGCGCGCATTGATCGCGACGCCCTTCTCGCGCAGCGTCGAGATCAGTTGCGGATCGTTGGGCGCGTTGGTGCGGAACTTGGCGTCGCTGGAGAGCGTGCCCGAGACCATGCTCGTGCCCGCCGAACCCGCGGCGATGTTGACCGACTTGACCTCGCCGGCCTGAACCTTGTCGAGGAAGGCCGAATAGGACATCGCGTCGCCCGCGGTCTGCGCGCCCGGACGATCGAACATCGTCACGAATAGCGCCAGCGCTGCGAGAATGCCCACCCAGATCAGGAGGCTCTTCATCCAGGGATTGCCGCCGCCGTTTTCGGGACCCTGCGGCTTGTTGTTGTCGTTCATCGAGCTCGATACCTTTCGCCCGTCATAGATAGGCACCGCCGGGTTAATGGCAATGGAACAACGTCGATCAGTGTGATCGGCGCGCCGGAGCTTTGCTGAAACGCCATTCAGCACGTTTGGCCTCGGCTTTCACCCCCGCAATCGTACCGGTGCCTCCGGAGTTGAGTGTGGCGACGATGCGATCGAGGCTGTCGCCGCGGATTTCCGTCTCCAGCTCGAACTCGAACCGGATGTAGTCGATCGCTCTTCTGCCAGTCGGCGCCGGAGTTCGTGGGGCAGATCGGTCGGGTCGAGCCAGACGACTTCATGATTCTCGATTCGGCTGCGCGCGGACCATTCGCGTTCGGCAATCCATTTCAGTGCATCCTCTGCGTGCCGCAGGTTGGATGCTGCCAGCGCCAGGCGCGCGGCCGGCAATTCGTCGCTTTCCGCAAGGAGCGCGCGCATGCGGGCCCGGTCATAGCGGGCATCGCTATTCGACGCATCTTCAACCGCGCTCAATCCCGCCGTCGCCACGATATCCGCCAGCTCGGTCCGGCTCCAGCCGAGAAGCGGCCGCACGAGTGCGGGCCCCGGAATGCCTTCACACAGCGGACGCGTGCGACGCATTGCCGCCAGCCCGCGCACGCCGGCGCCCCGCCGCGCCCGCATCAGGAAGGTTTCCGCGACGTCATCCTGCTGGTGCGCGACCGCCACCCACTCGGCGCGCCATGGCCGGTCCGACCGGAACGTTCCGGATGCGCCCCAGAATTGAAGGAGGAAATAGCGTAGCCAGCGCGCCCATTCCTGCAAATTGCCGACAGGCGGAGTGCCGTCCGGGCGCGTCAGAATGTCGTGAGGTACGCCGAGGCGTTCGCAGAGACGATGCACGAATGCCGTTTCCTCCGCGGCTTCGGGCCGCAGGCCATGGTCGACTGTGGCTGCGACTACGTGTCCCGGATAGGCGGCGGCGGCGAGCAACAGCAGCGCAAGGCTATCCGCTCCACCGGAAACGGCCACGCCGAGCTTATGCTCCGCATCCGGCGCATGTCCGATGATCGCCTCCAGGTCGCGCCGGAAGCGCGCGATGAGCTCCGCCGGAGGCGTCAGCTCATTTGCACTTTTGCGCGACACGTCCCTCGGCGATGCCGTTCTTCATCTCCGCCGACAGCCGCGCGCCGTAAAGCTGGTCGAGCTCGGTATAGACCTTGCACACTTCGCTCGCGGGCTTCTTCAGCTTGGTGAGCGCCTGCGCCAGATAATAGAGGCTGTCCGGCGCGCGCTCGCCGTTCGGGTTCTTCTTGTAATTCTCGTAAAAGGCGACCGCCGCGAGGCTCGGCGCACCGGCATCGAGATAGGCGCGGCCGAGCAGGTTCTGCGAAAAACTCGCACGGCGATGCTCCGGATATTTGGTCGCCACCGCCTCGAGTTCGCGGCGCGCCTCGGGATAGAGCTTGGCCTGCCACAGGCGATAGCCATAGGTATAGCCGTCCTCGGCCGGATCGCCCGAATTGGGCTTCTGGATCGCCGCGACCTGCTGCGCGCGGGTGCCCGTCGGCTTGGCGGCGGGCGTCTCTTCGGCGGGCGGGCGGGTCGCGGGCCGGGTGGGCCGCGTGGAGGTTTCACCGAGATCGACCGGTGCGATTACCGGGGCGCCCGATGCGCCGATCTGCGCGCCGCCGTCTTCCAGCGCCTTCAGCCGCGCGTCGGTCGCGCGCTTATAGGCGCTGAACCCGTCCTCGATCTGGCGGAGCCGATATCCGTCCTGCTCGACCTGTCCGGTGAGCGACTGCACCTGATTCTCGAGCGCGGCGACGCGCTGGGTCAAGTCGGCGACCGGGCTCCCCGAAGGACGCCTGGCATCTCGGTGGTGGCGGCGTCGGGCACGATCTGCGGTTCGATCGTCTGGCCCGCGCCGCCCGGGAACACCTTGCGCTGCACGGCGCGCATCTCGCGCTCGAGCCGGTCGACGCGGCCCTCGACCGCTGTGGTCTGGGCCTGGGCGGAGACCGGCCCTGCAATGGCGGCGGTCAGGCCTGCCGCGACAATCAGAAAACGCATTCGTCACACCCCCGGTGCTGATTTCGGGAATTAACCAGATGATATAGTCGACACGCCGTGCCTTGTCGCCAGCCTTAAAGCGTGGCGGCGGCGTTGCCAGCAGGCGCGTCCACGGGTGCGGCAGATGGGGTCGCTGGCGCGCCGGATTGCCCGCGCGCCTGTAGCGCCGCGGCACTCACCTCGACTTCGACAGTCGTCACGCCGGTGCCCAGCGGCGGCACGTTCGAGCCGTTGAGCAGCACCTGGATCCGGTCGGGCCGGGCGGTGCGAACCCGCGGGCGATCGGCATCGGCCGGTACGTCATAGCGCTCGTTCGGCGCCATTTCCTTCTCGAACAGCCGTTTGCCGCTCGCATCGGTCACGCGGATCCACGCACTGTCGGTCGCCACCAAAGTCACTTGCCCGCCGGTGACCGGCGCTGGTGCGGGTGCCGTGGCATTGCCCGGATCGGCGGCGATCGTATTTTCAATGGGGATCACATTCTCGTCCGGCGCGCCGCCGCGGAACAGATCGGTGCCATACCAGAGCCCGACGCCGATCAGCACCAGCACGGCGACGATCACGCCGACGATGACGATGCCGCTCGGCGGCGTGCGCGAGCGCTCGTTGAAATCATAGGCCGGGGGCGGCGCGGGGCGCTCCGGCCGCTCGCCGATCTCGAGCCGCAATTCGCGGGCGAGTTCGACTTCGTCGGCGCCGATCGCCCGGGCATAGGCCTTGGCGAAACCGAGCGCATAGGTGGACGAGGGCAGGCTGGAGAAGTTCGACTGCTCGATCGCCTCGAGATGGCGTAGCGGAATGCGCGTGCGGCTCGCAATCTCGCTCAATTCGAGCTTCTGCGCCTCGCGCGCCGCACGCAGTTTCTCGCCCACGGTGGCGGGGAAAAGCGTCGGGTTGTCGGCGTTTTCGCCTTCCATTCTCACCTCCGGCGGAAGGGTTCGCGGCCCTGGGTGCTCCCGCCTTTGCGCGGGTGTCCCTCACGCCGCTGCGCCTGTCAACGCTGCCGCAGCAAATCTGGCGAAAGATCAGGCGAGTTCGACCGAATGCTCACTCGCCCAGCCCGTGAGCACGTCGCGCAGCGGCGCGCGCGGGTCGGCGAGCCACGGCGTCATCACGTCGATCAGCGCGCCGCGGTCGAGCGAGCGGACCATCGCCTTGATCGGTCCCACTGCCGCCGGCGTGATCGAAAGCCGGTCGATGCCGAGCCCGATCAGCGCCATCGCCTCCAGCGGACGCCCCCCATCTCGCCGCATACCGCCACCGGCACGTCGGCGGCGTGCGCGTGATCGACCACGCGCTTGAGGAAGCGCAGGATCGACGGGCTCAGCCAGTCGTAACGCAGCGCCAGCTTGGGATGCGCGCGATCGGCGGCGAACAGGAATTGGGTGAGATCGTTGGTGCCGATCGACAGGAAGTCGATCTTCGGCAGCAAGATGTCGAGCACCTCGGCGAGCGCCGGTACTTCGAGCATCGCGCCATAACGGATCTCGGTCGGCATTTTCCGCCCGCGCGCCGCCAGCCATGCGCGCTGCGCCTCGAACAGGTCACGCGCGGCGTCGAACTCCCAAGGCTCTGAGACCATCGGGAACATGATGTTGAGCGTCTTGCCCGCGCCCGCCTCGATCAGCGCGCGCGCCTGCGCCTTCATCAGGCCGTCGCGATCGAGCGCGAGCCGCAGCGCGCGCCAGCCCATCGCCGGGTTCTCCTCGTTGCCGTCCTCGTCGTGGTTGAGATAAGGCAGGGCCTTGTCGCCGCCGATATCGACGGTGCGGAAGGTCACCGGGCGCTCGCCTGCGGCCTCCAGCACGTCCTTGTACAACCGCTTCTGCGCTTCGCGCTGCGGCAGGGTCGCCGAGACGAGGAACTGGAATTCGGTGCGGAACAGCCCGATCCCGTCGGCGCCGGTCAGGTCCAGTGCGGCGAGATCGTCGCGCAGGCCGGCATTGACCATCACCGTGATGCGGTGCCCGTCACTGGTTATCGGGATTTCGCCGCGCAACTGCGCGAAGGCGGCGCGGCGCTTCTGGCTGAGCGCCAATTTGGCCTCGAACGCCTCCTGCATCGCCGTGGTCGGGCGGACGAACAGGCTCTCTTCGGCGGTGTCGAGCAGCAGCATGTCGCCCTCGGCGATCAGCCGCCGCACGTCGCGCACGCGGCCGAGCACGGGCACGCCCATCGCCCGCGCGACGATGGTGACGTGCGCGGTCAGCGATCCTTCCTCCAGCACCACGCCCTTCAGGCGCCGCCGGTCATATTCGAGCAATTCGGCCGGGCCGAGATTGCGCGCGATCAGGATCGAATCCTGCCGCAGGCCCATCTGCGCCGCAGTGCCCAGCTGGCCCGAGACGATGCGGAGCAGTCGGTTGGAAAGGTCCTCCAGATCGTGCATCCGGTCGCGCAGCAGCGCATCGTCGATCTCGCGCATCCGCATCCGGGTGCGTTGCTGGACGCGTTCGATCGCCGCCTCGGCGGTCAGCCCCGAGTCGATCGCCTCGTTGATCCGCCGGCTCCAGCCTTCGTCATAGGCGAACATTTTGTAGGTCGCGAGGACCTCGTCATGCTCGCCGCCGCCGCCGAATTCGGCCTGGCTGGCCATGCGCTCGATCTGGTCGCGCATCTTGTCGAACGCGGCATAGACGCGGTGGCGCTCGACCTCGATGTCCTCGGCGACGGTATGCTCGATGGTGATGCGCGGCTGGTGGAACACCGCGACTCCCGCGGCCATGCCCTCGACCAGCTTGAATCCCGTCGATCGCGTCGCCGCGGTCGATTGCGGGCGCGTGGTGGCGCCGCCGGTCTGGTCGACCAGATCGGCGTTGGCGATCAGCTCGGACAGCACCATCGCGACGGTCTGCAGCGCCTCGATTTCGACATCCGCATAGCGCCGCGGCTCGGCATGCTGGACCGCGAGCACGCCCACCGCGCGCTCGCGCCGGATGATCGGCACGCCGGCGAAGCTGTGGAAGCGCTCCTCGCCCGTTTCGGGGCGATAGGCGAAGTCGGGATGCGTCGCCGCCTCGTCGAGGTTCAACGTCTCGACATTGGCCGCGATGGTGCCGACCAGACCCTCGCCCAATGCGAGCTTGGTGACGTGCACCGCTTCCTGCGCCAAGCCGCGCGTCGCGAACAGTTCGAGCACGCCTTCGCGCAGCAGGTAGATCGAGCAGACCTCGCTATCCAGCGTGGTGCCGATGATCTCCGCCACCGAATTGAGCTTGGACTGCGCAGGCAGCCGCTTGGCCATCACGTCGTGAAGGCGGGTGAGGATCTCGCGGGCGGAAGCGGCGGCAGTGAGGGCCATGCTCCTCGGCTAACAGATTGTCCCGGCGCGCGCCATTGTCCCGCAAGACAAAGCGCGCCTCGGCGAACCGGCGCGCCGAACCACTGAGGAGCCGGGTCGCGGCCGGCATCCTTGCGTGCAATTTCCCTATTGCATTTGCCATTACTGTATATCATACAGTGTATGACACATACCATGTGAGACACGGCAATGCCCATCGAAGAGGACCTGTTCGAAAAGTTGCGCGTCGAGCTCCGGCGCGGCTCGCTGGTGCTGGCGGTGCTCGGGGCGCTGCGCGAGGAGCGCTATGGCTACACATTGCGCACCAGCCTCGAAGAGGCCGGGCTGCCGATCGACGAAGGCGCGCTCTATCCGCTGCTGCGCCGGCTCGAGACGCAGGGCCTGCTCACCAGCGAATGGCGCGAAGAGGCGAAGCGCAACAAGCGCTTCTACCGCCTCTCGCCCGAAGGCCTCGAGATCCTCGCCCAGTTGCTCGGCGAATGGAACGCCATTTCCGAATCGATTGTCCGCCTGACCGAGGGAGACAGATAATGGACCTGATCGAACGCTATCTCGGCGCGGTGCGCTGGAACCTTCCCGCCGCCAAGGCCGACGACATCCTCGCCGAGCTCGGCGACCTGATCGCTGCCCGGATCGAGGATCGCGAAGAAACGCTCGGCCGCGCGCTGACGCGGAACGAAGTGAGCGCGCTGCTCCGGGAATTCGGCCATCCGATCGCCGTCGCCGGGCAATATCACGATCAGCGCGCGCTCATCGGACCCGAATTGTTTCCTTTACTGGTTCGTGCTGAAGATCGTCCTCGCCATCGTGTTCGTGATCGAGGCGATCCAGGTCGCGGGGCGGTTCGTGACCGGCAGCGAGGCCTTTGGCGCCGCACTGGCCCACGGCGGGGGCGGGATGATCACTTCGCTGCTCGTCAATGCCGCGTGGGTCACGCTCGGCTTCGCGGTGGTCGAGCGGACGGGCTTGCTCGCCGCCTATCTCGCGCGCTGGAAGCCCGAGGAATTGCCCGATCTGCCGGCGCTGCGGATTCATCACCCGAAGCGCACGCCGTGGAACCGGGTCTGGGAAGCGGTGGCCAGCATCGCGTTCGGTGCGGCTTTCCTCGCCTGGTGGTTCGGTGCGATCCGGGTGCCGTTCCTTCCGCACGATTCCGATGTCGCGATCCATGCAGCGTCAGTCTGGGCGAGCTTGTTCTGGCCGGTCGCGGCTTTGGTCTCGCTGCGCATGCTCCAGGGACTGGTCACGCTGTTCCGGCCGGGATGGAAGCCGCTGCGTGCCGCACTTTCCATCGGCGGTACCGCCGGCACCCTCGCCATCGCGGCGGTGCTCCATCAGGCGGGACGCATCGTCCTCGTCACGCCGATCGCCACCGACGCCGCCAAGGCAGCAGAGATCCAGCACGGTCTCGATACCGGGCTAGGGGTGGCGGTCGTAGCGGTTGCGCTGGTCTCCGTCTGGCAATGCGCAGCGGAGCTCTGGCAGATCTATCGGGAGCGCCCGGTTCGTTGAAACCTCCTCCCGGCGAAAGCCGGGAGGGCGGCTCAGGCCGCGCGCTTCTCCAGTGCGTGTGCGGCCTCTGCCATCAGCGTGGCGATGATCTCGGCGACGGGCTCTTCCTTGGTGACCATGCCGACCGACTGGCCGGCCATCACGCTGCCATGCTCGACATCGCCGTCGATCACTGCGCGGCGCAGCGCCCCGCCCAATAATGCTCGATCTGGAGCTGGGCCTCCATCATCTCGACCTTGCCCTCGTCGAGCAACTGGGCGACTTCGCGCTGCTTGGCAGTGAACAATTCGCCGGCGGCGTTCTTGAGCGCGCGCACCGGGATCACGGGAAGCCGCGGATCGATCTGGACGCTGGCAGTGGCATCGCGTGCCGATGCGCGGATGAACGCCTTCTTGAAATTGGCGTGCGCGATGCTCTCGGTCGCGCAGACGAAGCGCGTGCCGAGCTGGACGCCCGCCGCGCCCATGTCGAGATAGCCGGCGATCGCCTCGCCGCGGCCGATCCCGCCGGCGACGAACACGGGGACCTGGGTCGCCACCTCGGGCAGGATCTCCTGCGCCAGCACGCTGGTCGAAACCGGGCCGATATGCCCGCCGGCCTCCATGCCCTCGACCACCAATGCATCGACGCCCGAGCGGATCAGCTTCTTCGCGAGGCTGAGCGCCGGCGCGAAGCAGATCAGCTTTGCGCCGAATTCCTTGATCGCGTCGAGGCTGCCGGCGGGGGCAGGCCGCCCGCGAGCACGACATGGGTGACCTCGTGCTTCTTGCACACTGCGATCAGCTCGAGCAGCTGAGGATGCATCGTGATCAGATTGACGCCGAACGGCTTGTCCGTCAGCGCCTTGGTGCCCGCAATTTCCTTGTCGAGCTGCTCGGGGTTCATCGCCCCACACGCGATCAGCCCGAACCCGCCGGCGTTGGACATAGCCGCGACGAGATTGCGCTCGCTCACCCATGACATCGCGCCGCACATGATCGCGACCTCGCTGCCCAGGAATTCGCATCCGCGCGCCATGCGGCGGGCCAGGCGCTCGGCGCCGATACTGCTGTCAGTGGTCATGGCGGCAGGGCCTAGCCGGGGCGAAGGCTTTGGGGCAAGCGCGGAACGCGGCTCACTCGTCCGCTAAAGTGCCATAAGTGATGCGGATGCTGACCCAGGTGCCGGTCAGCTCCTTGCCGCCGACGCGCGGCGCACGCACGCGAAACTGCCATGCCGCCTGCCGCACCGATCCGGCATAGCCCGAGCCGCGCGGTCCCTCGCCGAGCTCCTGGCAATCCTCGACCCTGTGATCGGCGACGGTGCGGCACGCGATCAGCCCCCAGCCCGGCCCGCGGGCGCGGCTGGAGATATAGGGCGAAAGCTCCACGTCCCGCGGACGGCGAAACCATTCGGCGGCGTAGAGCGGCTCGCCATTGGGCGCCTTGCCCACCACGGCGCTGTCGCCCGGCCGGCTCCCCGATTCCACCGCGGCTGCCGTTTCGCCCTCCGGCGCCGGCGCTGGTGCCGAGCCCCTGTCGGCAATGTCCGCGGCCTTGTATTCGGGGCGCGTCATCCGGACGAAGGTGGGCGGGAGCGGCGGCGTCGGCGGCTTGGGCACGGGCGGCGGCTCCACCGGCCTGGGCGGCACGGGGCGGGGCTTGCCGCTTTCCGTCTTGCGCTCGACGGCCTTTTTCTCCGGTGTCTTGTCCGCTTCCTCGCTGTCGCTGCGTGGTCCCTCGATGCCGAAGACGCTCGGCACATCGCCCTTTTCCTTGCCCGGGATCACCGGCGTCATGAACCAAAGCAGCAGCGCCACCAGCAATTCGATCAGCAGCGCGAGGACGAACGCGATGCCGCGCTGGCCGAGCGAGGCGCGCAGCCGGACGGTAGCGCTGGGGCGCGTTTCGATGGAATCGGCTACGGACAAGGCGGTGCGAGCGATGCGTTCCGAAGGCGGCGGAAAGATGTCAGTCGCGCTCCAATCGGTGCTGGTAATGTAGGATTTCGCCTGCTGTATCCTGATCGATGGAGACCAGCCCCGCCTCGTTGACACGCCGCGCGCAAACCGGCGACAGTGTCAACCGTGTGCCAAGTTCCGCGGAAAACCGCGTTTCGAGTCAACCGAGTCAACCACCATCCGGTTGGCAATCAGGCCGCGGCGTCTTCCGCGTCGAGACCATAAGCCGTGTGCAGCACGCGCACCGCGAGCTCGGTCTCGTCCTCGTTGATCAGCACCGAGACCTTGATCTCGCTGGTGGTGATCGCCTGGATGTTGATCCCGCGCGCACCCAGCGTCTTGAACATCGTCGCGGCGACGCCGGCATGGCTGCGCATGCCCACGCCGACCACCGAGATCTTGGCGACGCGCGTGTCCTGGAGCAGTTCGGCGAAACCGATATCGGCCTTGGACTGGTTGAGCGTCTCGATCGATCGGGCGAGGTCGGCCGCGGGCACCGTGAAGGTCACGTCGGTCGCGCTCGCCGAACCCGAGCTCTGGTGCGCGATGTTCTGGATGATCATGTCGACGTTGATGTTGGCCTCGGCCAGCGGGTCGAAGATCGACGCCACTGCGCCGGGCTTGTCCGGCACTGCGGTCAGCGTGATCTTGGCTTCGTTCTTGTCGTGCGCGATGCCGGTGATGAGCTGGCTTTCCACGTCCTGAATCTCCTCTTCGCCCACGATCATCGTGCCGGGCAATGTGTCCGCCATCGGCGCCGTGTCGCCGGTGAACGACGACAGCACCTGGACGCGGACCTGTTCCTTCATCGCCAGTCCCACCGAACGCGTCTGGAGCACCTTGGCCCCGACGCTGGCGAGCTCCAGCATCTCCTCGTACGTCACTTTCTTGAGCTTGCGCGCCCGCGGCACGATCCGCGGATCGGTGGTGTAGACGCCGTCGACATCGGTGTAGATGTCGCAGCGATCGGCCTTGACCGCCGCCGCCACGGCGACGGCGGACGTGTCCGATCCACCGCGGCCGAGCGTGGTGACGCGGTTGCTGCCGTCGCTCGTCACGCCCTGGAAACCCGGGATCACCGCGACTTCGCCACGGCTCCAGCCTTCCTCGAGGCCGGTGGCATCGATCGACTGGATGCGCGCCTTGGCGTGGGCGCTGTCGGTGTGGATCGCCACTTGCGAGCCGAGCCACGAGCGCGCGGGCACGCCGAGCGCCTGCAGCGCGACCGAAAGCAGCCCCGAAGTGACCTGCTCGCCGCTCGAGACCACCACGTCATATTCGCGCGGATCGTAGAGCGAGCTCGCCTCGCGGCAGAAATTGACCAGCCGATCGGTGTCGCCGGCCATCGCCGAGACGACCACTGCGACCTGGTTGCCCGCTTCCCATTCGCGTTTGACGCGGGCGGCCACATTGCGGATGCGCTCGATGCCGGCCATCGAGGTGCCGCCGAACTTCATCACGATGCGTGCCATGTCGGGTGCTTGTTTTCCGGGCCTTGGGAAGGATGAGGCGGCCTGATAGGAGGCGGCCATGGCGAACGCAACCAAAGCAACTATTGACCGCCGAGAAGCTGAGCATTTCGGCAGGCTCGCCGCGGACTGGTGGAACCCGAAGGGTTCGTCGGCGATGCTCCACCGCCTCAACCCCGCGCGCCTCGCTTATATCCGCGAAGTCACCGACGCGCATTTCCAGGGCGACGGCATGTCGTTCACGCCGCTCGCCGGCAAGACCGCGCTCGATGTCGGCTGCGGTGCCGGCCTGCTCGCCGAGCCGCTCGCCCGGCTCGGTGCGAAAGTTACCGGCCTCGACGCCGCGCCCGAGAATATCGGCGCCGCCCGCGCGCACGCCGCTGCTGCCGGAGTCGCGGTGGAATATATCGCCGGCGGGATCGAGGATTTGCCCGGCCGCCGCTTCGATCTCGTCACCTCGATGGAAGTGATCGAGCATGTCACGAATCCCGCCGCCTTCGTCGCCGGCCTCGCCGATGCGCTCGCGCCCGGCGGGCTGATGATCCTGTCGACGCCCAATCGCACCGCGTTGTCGCGGCTGGCGATGATCACGCTCGGCGAAGGCACCGGCGCGATTCCCAGGGGCACGCACGACTGGAACCAATTCCTCACGCCCGACGAGCTGACGGCGTTGCTCGAGGGCGCAGGGCTGAAGGTCGGCGACCTGCGCGGTCTCGGTTTCTCGCCCGCGCGCGGCTTCGTCCTCCGCGACGATACCAGCCTCGATTATCTGGTCACCGCGCGCCGTGCCTGAGCGTCCCTATTGCCCCATGTCGAGCACTGCGACCGGCCCCATGTCGATCACCTGCTTGCCGGTATTGAGGTGGAACGCCGCGCCGATCGTCCCGACGGCATAGTCCTTGTCGACCTTGCCCGAGAACTGGAGCAGCTTCCATTCGGGCGTGACGTCGAACGGCTTGCCGAACAATGCGGTGTAGGGCGCGGTCGTAAGCTGGATCTGCGCATTGATCTTGGCGGTCGGCGCGTCGCTTTTGTTCAGCCGGGCATAGAAAGCGACGACCAGTTTGTCGCCCGCTTTGACCGGCTTGAGCAGTGGCACGTTGACTCCCATGCTCCACGGGTCGCCCGTGCCGGTCAGCGGCAGGCGAAGCGCCTTACCACCCTGCACCGCCTTGTCGTTCACCAGCTTGGGCGCGGGAGTGAAGCCATAGGCCTGGAAGCTCGCGGGGTTGGTGTTGGTGATCACCTTCTCCGCGAGCGCGTCGTCGGCCGATTTGGCATCCTGCGCGACGCCGGGCATTGCGAGCAAGGCAGGCACGGCGGCCCCCAGCGCGAGTGCGATCCGCAAGTTCATGATTCCCCTCCTTATGTCTTTGAGGGAGAGACTATGCCGCGCCGCGCCGCCGTCAACGGCAAATCGGGCGGGCCAACGCAGCGATCAGAACAGCCTGCCCCCGTTCGGCACAGCGGTGCTCGGCCGGACCAGCACGACCTTGCCCGCTTCGTCCGGAAAGCCGAGCGTCAGCACTTCGGACATCACCGGCCCGATCTGCCGCGGCGGGAAGTTGACCACGGCGGCGACCTGCATTCCGGGCAGCTCCTCGAGGCGATAATGCTCGGTGATCTGCGCGGACGAGCGCCTGCGCCCGATCACCGGCCCGAAATCGATCAACAGCTTGTAGGCGGGCTTGCGCGCCTCCGGAAACGGCAACGCCTCGACGATCGTGCCGACGCGGATGTCGACGGCGAGGAACTGGTCGAAGCCGATCGTCTCGGCGGGGAGGGCGGCGGGATCGTGGGTGACGTGCATGGCCGGCCCTTTATCGCGCCGACTCCGCCTCCGCCAAGGCCGCTTCGACCAACGCCGGCCGCGCCTCCTCGCCCAGTTGCGCCATCGTGCATTGCCGGGGTGCCTTGTCCGGCCGCCAGCGCAGGAAGCCGGTGCCGTGGCGGAAGCGGCGGCCGGTGACATGGTCGTAGCGCACTTCGACGACCAATTCGGGCCGCAACGGCTGCCACTCGGCCGAGCGTTCGGTGGACCAGCGGCTCGGCCCGCCGGGGGCGTCGCCGGTGAAGCCGGGCGCCTCGACCAATGCTTCCAGCCGCTTGGTCAGCGCCGGACGCTCGGCCGCGGCAATCGCCGAGGTGAAGCCGACATGATGGAGCAGGCCGGCATCGTCATAGAGCCCGAGCAGAAGCGAGCCGACCTCGCGCTTCTTGCTGGCGTAGCGGAAGCCGCCGACCACGCAATCGGCGGTGCGCAGCCTTTTGACCTTGAGCATCGCGCGCTCGCCGGGCTGATAGGCCTCGTCGCGCCGCTTGGCGATCACGCCGTCGAGTGCCCCGCCCGCCGCGTCGAGCCAGCGTTGCGCGACTGCTCGGTCCTCGGTCAGCGGCGACAGGCGCAACGTCTCCGAGCGATGCTCCGCATGAAAGGCTTCCAGCACCGCCCGGCGCTCCGCCAGCGGTCGATCGGCGAGCGCGCCCCGTTCGGGCGACCACAGGCAATCGAACAGCATCAGCCGCGCCGGCGTTTCGACGGAGAGTTTCCGGATCCGGCTCTCCGCCGGATGCAGCCGCATCTGCAATGCTTCGAACGACAGAGTCGGCCCCATTGGAATCAGCAGCTCGCCGTCGAGGACCACCTGCTCCACCGGCAGTGCCGCGATCACCGCCGCCACTTCGGGGAAATAGCGCGCGAGCGGTTTGCCCGATTTGGACTGGAGCTCGACTCCGCCGCGCCGCTTGAAGGCGAGGCAGCGGAACCCGTCCCATTTGGGTTCGAACTGCCAGCCCGGCTCGTCGGGCAGGGCCTCGACGAGCCGGGCCTCCATGGGCTCGATGCCGGCGAGTTTCAGCTGCTGGCCCCGTCATAATGCTGGATCTCGAGCGCTTCGAGATCGACTCCGTCGGCGCAGCGCAGGTTGATCTCGACCATCGCCTTGCCGTCGGGACCCGTGCCCTCGGCGAAGGGCGCGGTTCCGCACGTCTTGCAGAAATGATGGCCGATCACATGATGGTTGAACTTGTAGGTGCCGACGGCGCCGCGCGATCCGTGCAGCGTGAACTTGTCCGGGGTGGTGAAGTGATGGAGCGGCGCCTTGCGCCGGCAGATCGAGCAATTGCAAGCCAATGCGCTGGTTGGCGGTTCCTCGTCGACGGTGTAGCTGATCGCGCCGCAATGGCAGCTTCCGGTGAACGGCATGTCCTGTCTCCTGGCTTGTGAACGTCTTCGCGCGTCGGGCGATCCGATACCCCGGATTTGCCGTGAGGACCATTGCAAATGTTCCTGATATGTTCTAGACTTGGGCAATGCAATCGAGCTTCGCGTTTCGAGGCCGCGACGATCTGCTTCTCTGGCATCGGAGGCTGACTCCGCTGCTGGAGCGGGTCCGGCCCCACCCGGCACGGCGGCCAGTCGGTCAATTGGTCAAATCGATGATCAGCGGCCGCACCCGGGATGCGGTGTCGCAGGTCGCCTATGACCGGTTGGTCGCGACGTTCGGCTCGCCGCGATCGGTCGCCACCGCCGATGCGCGAAACGTGCAGCGCGTGATCCGGGGCGTCACTTTCGCCGAGGTCAAGGCGACGCACCTCGTGGTCGCGCTGCGCCGGATCGCGGTGGAGCGCCGAAGCTTCGATCTCGATTTCCTCGCCGATCTTCCGCTCGACGATGCGCTCGCCTGGCTCGAGCGTCTGCCGGGAGTCGGCCGCAAGGTCGCGGCGTCGACGCTCAATGCCAGCACGCTTTCGCGCCCCGTGCTGATCGTCGATAGCCATGTGCTGCGCGTGCTTCAGCGTCTCGGCTTCGTCGGCGGGCATGCCGACGGTCGCGTCGCAAGCGAAACCGCCACTGCCGCCTTGCCCGATTGGCAGGGCAGGAACTTCCTCGATCTCCATGTCGCGCTCAAGCTGGTGGGGCAGATTTGGTGTCGCCCGATCGCACCGCAATGCGATGCCTGTCCACTCTCCGCCGCTTGCGCGAAGCGGTTGACGGAGTAGCGCTGCATACCGCAATTGATGTCCATGGCGGACGTAAAGCTGCACCCGAGTTGGCTCGAACCGCTGCAAAGCGAGTTCGCGTCGCCGTACATGGCGGCATTGCGCGAATTCCTCGTTGCCGAGAAGGCCGCGGGCAAGCGCATCTTCCCCGCCGGCGGCGAATGGTTCCGCGCGCTCGATCTGACGCCGCTCCAGGATGTCCGCGTCGTTATCCTCGGGCAGGATCCCTATCACGGCGAAGGGCAGGCGCATGGCCTGTGCTTTTCGGTGCGGCCGGGAACGCGCATCCCGCCCAGCCTCGTCAACATCTACAAGGAGATGGAGGCCGATCTCGGCATTCCCCGGGCGCGCCACGGCTTTCTCGAGCATTGGGCGGAGCAGGGCGTGCTGCTGCTCAATGCAGTGCTCACGGTCCAGATGAGCATGGCGGCATCGCATCAGGGGCGCGGCTGGGAGCGTTTCACCGATGCGGTGATCCGGCTGGTCAATGCCAAGCAGGAGCCGGTGGTGTTCCTGCTCTGGGGCAGCCACGCGCAGAAAAAGGCGGCATTCGTCGATTCGATCGACAAAGGCGGGCGGCACCTGGTGCTCAAGGCGCCGCATCCGTCGCCGCTCTCCGCCCATTCGGGTTTTTCGGCTGCAAGCACTTCTCGAAGGCGAACCAATTCCTTGTGAGCCGCGGGCAGAAGCCGATCGACTGGGCGCTGCCGTGACATGGGGTCGCCACGCTGGTAAGCATCTAGAATATTTAGAAAGACCCGATGATGCGTAAGCCCGTTGCGTCCGTGTTGAGCTTCGCGATGGTCCTGTCCGCCTGCGGCGGAGGTGGCGGCGGCAGCGGATCGGTGGTCACGCCGCCCCCAACGGGCGCGACCCCGACCCCGACTCCTACTGCGGTCGCGGGCTGCTCGCTCCGGGAGCGGCAGGATTGGGCGGCGGCGCAGCTCAATGAATGGTACCTCTTCCCCGAGACGCTGCCGGCCGGCTTGAGCCCCGCCGCTTATGGCAATGTCGACGATTATATCGACGCGCTCACTGCCACCGCGCGGGCGCAGGGCCGCGATCGCTATTTCACCTATCTGACCTCGATCGCCGAGGAGAATGCCTATTATTCCTCGGGCTCCAGCGCGGGATACGGCTTCCGCCTTGCTTATGATTCGGCGGGCGGGCGCATATTCGTCGCCGAAGCGTTCGAGGGCGCACCGGCGCTGAATGCCGGGATCGATCGTGGGGCCCAGATCGTCGCGATCGGCACCAGCACGGCTACATTGCGCACGGTCAGTTCAATCCTGGCGAGCCAGGGCACGGCTGGCGTGACCGAGGCGCTGGGTCCCTCGGCGGTCGGCACGACGCGCGTGCTGCGCATCAGCGACGCCGCCGGCACCCGCGACCTGACCGTCGCCATGGCTGATTTTGCGTTGACGCCGGTGTCGTCGCGTTACGGCGCCAAGGTCCTGGACGATGGCGGCCGCAAGGTCGGCTATGTGAATCTGCGCACCTTCATTTCCACTGCCGACCCCGCACTGCGCGCGGCTTTCGCGCAGTTCAAGGCCGCGGGAATCACGCAAGTGATCGTCGATCTGCGCTACAATGGCGGCGGTCTCGTTTCGATCGCCCAGCTGATGGGCGATCTGATGGGCGCTAATCGCGCAGCGACCGATGTGTTCGACTATATGGTCTTCCGCCCCGAGAAATCGGTGGAGAACAACGAGACGCGCTTCTTCCAGCCGAAGACCGAATCGATCGCGCCGACGCGCATCGCCTTCATCGGCACCGGCGGCACGGCATCGGCGAGCGAGCTCGTGGTCAATGCCTTCATTCCGTATCTCCACGCCAATGCGGGGCTGATCGGCACGAACACCTATGGCAAGCCGGTCGGCCAGATCGCAGTCGATCGCGCCGCGTGCGACGATCGCCTCCGCGTGATCGCGTTCGCCACGCAGAACGCCGCGCATCAGGGCAATTACTTTAGTGGTCTGGCGAGCACCGTCGAAGCGAGCTGCCGCGCCGGCGACGACATTTCCTTGCCGCTCGGCGATCCGCGCGAGGCCTCGACCAAGGCAGCGCTCGATTTCCTCGCGGGCCGCAGCTGCACTGCGATCACATCGAGCGGTCCAACCACGCTCGCGCTCCGCACCACCGCCACCACGACCGACACGGCCCGCGAACTGCTCACCCCCGAACGGCCGAGCACCGTCCAGCGGGAGGTTCCCGGGGCGTTCTAAACGAAATCCTCCCTCGCGGAGCGGGGAGGTGGCGCCGAAGGCGACGGAGGGGGCATCTCCGCAAGCGACGCCGCTCGCGGCCAGCCCCTCCACCACTAGCTACGCTGGCGGTCCCCTCCCCGGCTGCGCCGAGGGAGGAATTAGTTTTCGCTACTGCGCGATGTCTCGTCGTCGGCCTTTGGCTCGTCGATCTCCGTTTCCTCGACCGCCTTGCCGCCGCCCGGCACCAGCGCCCGCACTTCCTCCATGAAGCGCGCAAGGCTGATCGGCTTGGAGACATAGGCATTCGCACCCACAGCGCGTATGCGATCCTCATCTTCCCGGCCTGCATAGGCGGTTACTGCCATGATCGGGATAGCGCGCAGGCCGGCGTCCTGCTTCATCTCGCGGATCAGGTCGAATCCGGTGACATGCGGCATCTGGATGTCCATCACGATCAGATGGGGTTCGAACTCGCGCGCTTTGGCCACCGCCTCGCGCCCGTCGACCACCGGCTCCGCGGCGAAGTCATGCGCGCGGAGCAGATCGCAGAACAGCTTCAGATTGAGTTCGTTATCCTCGACAACGAGAACCCTTTTGCCACGCGCAGACCTCATGCAGTTGGAGACGGTTTAGGCGATGCCGCGAATGGAAACAAACGCAGACGCAATTGCGCTCCAGGCATTGGTCTGGACGCTCGGCGATCCCGGGCGCGCGTCGCGGCTGCTCGATCTCACCGGGCTCGATCCCGAGGGGCTGCGCGCCCGGGCCGGCGAGCCCGCATTGCTCGCGGCGACGCTCGGTTTTCTCGAGGCGCACGAGCCCGATCTCGTCGCCTGTGCCGAGGCACTGTCGGTCAAGCCGGCGGAACTCGTCGCCGCCCGTGCAGAGCTCGAACGCGCATGAAACCGCTGCTGATCACCGATTGCGACGAAGTCCTGCTCCACATGGTCCGCCATTTCGGCGTTTGGCTCGACGAGGCGCATGATATCGATTTCACCCCCAATGGCGGCGATTTCGCCACTTCGATGCGCCGTCGCGCCGATCAGGCGCTGGTCGAGCGTACGCAGATGTGGGCATTGCTCGACGGCTTCTTCCCCGCCGAGATGGATCGCCAGACACTCGTGCCGTATGCCCGCGAGGCTTTGGCTGCGCTTGCCGAGCACGCCGATATTGTCGTCCTCACCAATCTCGGCGATCATTGCCGCGAGCACCGCATCGCCCAGCTCGCCACCCATGGCATCGCGCACCGCGTCGAATGCAATCAGGGGCCGAAAGGGCCGCCGGTGGCGAGGCTGGTCGCCGAGCTCAGCGCGCCGGTCGCGGTGTTCGTCGATGATCTTGCGGTCCATCACGAATCGGTCGCCAGGCACGCGCCGCAGGTCCACCGCCTCCACATGATCGCCGAGCCGAGCCTTGCCCCAGATGTCCCGCCCGCGCCGCACGCACATGCCCGGATCGACGATTGGCGCGAGGCGCGCGACTGGATCGCGGCGCGGTTCGCGGCGGGCTTGACCGCCGATGCCGCGAATGGTTGAGCACCTGTCATGACTGACGCAATCGACGCGAAGCTGGCCGAGCTCGGCCTTTCCTCCCCGAAGCAGCGGCTCCGGTCGCGGCTTATGTTCCAGCGGTCGAGGCGGGCGGCCTCCTATATGTTTCCGGGCAGCTCCCGTTTCTCGACGGCCAATTGATGACCGGCCGGCTCGGCGAGGATCGCGACTTGGATTATGGCCGGCAGGCTGCGGAGCGGTGCGGGCTGATGCTCGTCGCCCAGATCAAGAAGACCTTGGGCGGCGATCTCGGCCGGGTCGAGCGCGTCGTGAAGCTCGGCGTGTTCGTCAATTCGGCTGCCGATTTCACCGATCAGCCCAAGGTCGCCAATGGCGCGTCGGAGCTGATGCAGGCGCTGTTCGGCGAGGCCGGCCGGCACGCGCGCAGCGCGGTGGGCGTGCCGGCGCTGCCGCTCGGCGCGGCGGTCGAAGTCGACGCAGTGGTGGCGATCCGCAGCTGATCGCTGTGGCGGTACAGCAACAGTTCGTCACGATCGAGCAACAAAACCGCAAATAATGTTGTGCGCTGCAGCGTCATCCGGCAATGATCTTGTGTCGACCGAAAGCCGTGCGGGCACTTGATGCTCAATAGATACGGCGCCGGCGACAGCAGGTGGGGACCCTTGCGTTTGAATTGAAAGGGATTTCCATGCGCTATTCGATGATCAGCCTCGGCGCGCTCATGCTCGCCGCGGCCGCGCCTGCAATGGCGCAGGATGCGACCGAGACCGAGCCGGCGAGCCCCGTCACCATTACCGGCAGCATCACGCTCACGACCGACTACCGCTTCCGCGGTCTCAGCCAGTCCGATAAGAAAGTGGCTGCGCAATCGACCGTCAACGTCAACCACGAATCCGGGCTCTATGCCGGGGTCTGGACGTCGACGATCGACGATCAGACGTCGCTTCCCGGTTATGGCGATGTCGAGGTCGATCTGTACGGCGGCTACACCAAAACGCTCGAGAGCGGCGTCGGCTTCGACGTGGGGTTACTCTATTACTTCTACGCCAGCGCGCCCAACCGTCTCGGCGGTGCCGACAACGACACCGACTTCTTCGAGCCCTATGCATCGGTGAACTACACGCTCGGGCCGGTGAACGTGAAGGTCGGCGGCAATTATGCGTGGAGCGGCCAGTCGGGCCTCGGCGACGATGACAGCCTCTATCTGTACGGCAATGTCAGCGCCAGCATTCCGACGACCCCGATCAAGCTGCTCGGCCATGTCGGGCGCTCGAAGGGGGCGCTCGGGGCGTTCAACCTCGATCCCAACGATGATTCCTATCTCGATTGGTCGCTCGGTGCCGAGGTTTCGCAGAAGGGCTTCACCCTGGGCGTTCAATATGTCGATACCGACATCACTTCGACCCGTCTCGGCGGCGAACAGTTCAACAGGCTCGTCGGCGGCAAGCAGACCGTGCTCGGCTATCTGACCTTCGCCTTCTAAAGGCGCGGAACGAACAAAGGGCCGGTTGCTCGTCGAGCGACCGGCCCTTTTTCATGTCTGGTACCGCGTTATTGCGGCGTAGCGGGCTGCGGCGTAGCGGGCTGCGGTGCGGCGGTCTGCGGCGCGGCGGGTTGCGGCGTGCTGGCGCGGGCGGCCTGGCCGTCGCCCTGCGGCGCGGCGATGATGTCGCGGGTCGTGCTGCCCTTGTCGACCACGTTGGTGGTCGGGCTGCCGGCGCTGCTCCGCGTGCCGATTTCGGCCGAGGTGCGGCCGGCGGCATCGAGCGTGGCGTTCTCCGAAGCGCTGCGCGCCTGCGATCCGCCGAACAGCGCGTCGAGCGCCTGGCTGGAGGGATTGGCGTCCTGCGGGCGCGGCGCACCCGGCCGCGGCGGCACCAGGGAGAAATCGGGCGGGATCACCAAAGGAGCGGCGCGCGCGACGGCGAATTCATCGGGACGGCTGCGGTCCATCCCGCTCTTGCCGCAGGCGGAGAGCGAGCCCGCGAGCGCGATGCCCGCAGCGACGGTGATCAACTTACGCATTGACTTCATTCTCCACAGCGGGCGCTTGCCCGGCCTTATCGCGCACGAACAGGGCGCGGATCAACAGGATCAGCACGCCGATGGTAATCGCCGCATCGGCCACATTGAAGACCAAAAAGGGCGCCAGTTCCCGAAATGCAAATCGGCGAAGTCGACGACATAGCCGAGCCGCGTCCGATCGAGGATATTTCCCAGCGCGCCGCCGAGCACGAGGCCCAGAGCGATCACGTCGGGCCGCTTCTTCTCGCGCAACATCCACCAGAGCACGCCCGCCGCGATTCCCGCGGTCAGCAGCACCAGCAGCCAGCGCATCGTCGCCCCGCTAGCCGGCAGCAGCCCCAGCGACACGCCGACATTCTTGACGAAGCGCAGGTCGAAGACCGGCAGCACGGTCAACGACGCGTCCTGCACGTCGAGCCCGAGCGGGCCCGTCACATAATATTTGGCGGCCTGATCGATCAGGAACACGCCCGCTGCGACGAGCAGCCCGATATGCCAATTCTTCATCAACCCACCACCTTGGCGCAGCGGTCGCACAGCAAGCCGTCCTCCGCAACCTCGGGAAGATGCCGCCAGCACCGGCCGCATTTATGGCGCTGGGTGGGCGTTACCGTGATGGCCGACCCCTGCTCGACTTTCGAGACAATGAAGAGCTCCGTCAGAAGTTCGCTTGATGCAGGCAGATCCGGAACTGTGACTTCGGCTTCCAAGCTTGAGCGGATGATCTTCTCCCGGCGCTTCGGCTCGATTGCTTCAGTGACGAGACCGCGCAGGAAAAGAATGCCGGTCCAGTCGGCGGTCGTGGCCGCGCCTTCGGGCAGCACCGGCCAGTCGAGCAGATGGACCGATCCGTCCTCGCTCGGAAAGCGCGCCTGCCATACTTCCTCGGCAGTGAAGCTCAGGATCGGCGCGGCGTAGCGCACCAGTGCATGGAACAGCGTGTCGAGCACGGTGCGGTACGCGCGCCGCTTCGGATCCGTGGCCGCGTCGCAATAGAGGCAGTCCTTGCGGATATCGAAGAAGAAGGCCGACAGGTCCTCATTGGCGAAGTCGGTCAGCGCGCGGCTGTAGCGGTTGAACTCGAAATCGTTCGCCGCCGCCTTCAACTCGGCATCCAGCTCGGCGAGCTTGGCGAGCACGTAGCGCTCGAGCTCGGGCATCTCCGATACCGCGACCTTCTCGCTCTCGTCGAACCCGTCGAGCGCGCCGAGCAGGTAGCGGAAGGTGTTGCGCAGTTTCCGGTAGGTGTCGCCGGTGCCGGCGAGGACTTCCTTGCCGATGCGGACGTCCTCGAAATAATCGGTCTGCGCGACCCACAGGCGCAGGATGTCGGCACCGCTCTCGCCGATGATCTTGAGCGGATCGACGACGTTGCCGAGCGACTTCGACATCTTCCGGCCATTGCCGTCGAGCGCGAAACCGTGGGTGAGGACGGCGCCATAGGGTGCATGCCCGCGCGTGCCGCAGCTTTCGAGCAAAGACGACTGGAACCAGCCGCGATGCTGGTCCGAGCCTTCGAGATAGAGGTCGGTGCGGACGCCTTCGCCGTAGCGCGCCTCGACCACGAAGGCGTGGGTCGAGCCGCTGTCGAACCACACGTCGAGGATGTCGGTGATCACCTCATAGTCGGCGAGGTTGTATTTCTCGCCGAGCAGGGACTGGTGATCGGCCTGGAACCACGCATCGGCGCCGCCAGTGGTGAAGGCCTGCAGGATGCGCGCGTTGACCTCGGGATCGCGGAGATAGTCGCCGGTCGCACGGTTGACGTAGAGCGCGATCGGCACGCCCCAGGCGCGCTGGCGGCTGATCACCCAATCGGGGCGGCCTTCGACCATCGAGCGGATGCGGTTGATCGAGCGCTCGGGCACCCAGCGGGTGGTCTCGATCGCATCGAGGGCAATGCCGCGGAGGGTGGCACCATTCGTCTCCCTCTCCCCTTCAGGGGAGAGGGTCGAGGAGAGGGATGAGTGCGACGAACTATCGATAGCCCCTCTCCCCGGCCCTCTCCCCGCATCCGGAGAGAGGGAGAAGGAGTATCCATCGGAATGAACCACTGCGGCGTCGCCCGGAAGATGATCTTGGCCTTGCTCCGCCAGCTGTGCGGATAGCTGTGCGCGAAATCGTCCGAGGCCGCGAGCAGGGCGCCGGCCGCGCGCAGATCGGTGCAGATCGGGCCGTCCGACGCGACGAACTTCTTGTTGATCACCGAACCCTGGCCGCCGAGCCACAGCCAGTCGGCGCGGTACATGCCTGCACCATCGACTGCGAACACCGGATCGATCCCGTGCGCCTTGCAGAGCAGGAAGTCGTCCTCGCCATGATCGGGCGACATATGGACGAGGCCGGTGCCGGCATCGGTGGTGACGAAGTCGCCGGGCAGGAACGGGCGCGGCTTGGCGAAGAACCCGCCGAGATGGCGCATTGGGTGGCGCGCTACTGCGCCGGCAAGATCAGAGCCCTTGCCGGTCCAAACGATCGTCCAGCCTTCACCCTCTGAAAGCCAAGGCGAAAGAGCGCGCCCATAGCGGCCCATTGACTCCACAAGGAGGTCGCCGGCGAAGAGTAATACTCGGCCAGCAGCACGGACGGCAGTGTACTCAACCTCAGGCCCATAAGCCAAAGCCTGGTTCACGGGGATCGTCCACGGCGTGGTCGTCCAGATCACCGCATGCGCGCCGACCAGCTCGGGCGCGTTCGGCGCCTCCGCGATCTCGAACGCCACGTCGATCTGCGTCGACACGACGTCCTCATATTCGACCTCTGCCTCGGCCAATGCCGTCTTCTCGACCGGGGACCACATCACCGGCTTGGCGCCGCGATAGAGTTGGCCGCTCTCGGCGAACTTGAGCAGCTCGCCGGCAATGATCGCCTCGCTCTGATAGTTCATCGTGAGATACGGCGTGGCCCAATCGCCCATCACCCCGAGCCGCTCGAACTGGCCGCGCTGTACCGCCACCCATTTTTCGGCATAGGCCCGGCATTCGGCGCGGAAGGCGACTGGGTCGACTTCGTCCTTGTTGAGCTTCTTGGCGCGGTACGTTTCCTCGACTTTCCACTCGATCGGCAGGCCGTGGCAGTCCCAGCCGGGGACGTAGGGCGCGTCCTTGCCGAGCAGGGTCTGGCTGCGCACCACGATGTCCTTGAGGATCTTGTTCATCGCATGGCCCATGTGAATGTCGCCATTCGCATAGGGTGGGCCGTCATGGAGTAGGAAGGTCTCACGGCCCGCGCGCGCCTCGCGCAGCTTCTGGTAGAGCCCGATCTTCGCCCAGCGTTCGAGGATCGCCGGTTCCTTGGCGGCAAGGCCGGCCTTCATCGGGAAATCGGTCTTCGGCAGGAAGACGGTGTCGCGCCAGTCGCGCGTGGAATCGGTTGCGTCGGTCATGGGTCCGCGCCGATTAGAGGATGGGCCCGATAGTTGCAAAGCCGATGTTGCTGCACCCCATTTCATCCCCTCCACGCCGGCT
The DNA here is from genome assembly GCF_027941955.1 of Sphingomonas sp. 7/4-4. Lineage (GTDB taxonomy): Bacteria > Pseudomonadota > Alphaproteobacteria > Sphingomonadales > Sphingomonadaceae > Sphingomonas. The sequence continues at coordinate 2,701,782 of NZ_CP115960.1, read as the reverse complement.
TCGTGCCGGGGTGACAGGGAAATCAGGCCAGCACCGCGCGTGCCTTCGCCGCATCTGCGTCCATCTGGACCTTGAGCGCGTCCATCGAATCGAACTTCGCCTCGGGGCGCAGATATTCGATCAGCGAGATTTCGATGACCTGATCGTAGAGATCGCCCTGAAAATCGAAGAAATAGCTTTCGAGCAATTCCTCGGGCGGATCGATGCTCGGGCGGATGCCGAGATTGGCGACTCCGTCGAGCACGCGCCCGTCGGCCAGCCGACCGCGCACTGCATAGATGCCGTATGCCGGGCGCAGATAATTGGCCATGTCCATGTTCGCGGTCGGATAGCCCAGCTCACGGCCGAGCTTGGCGCCGTGTTGCACCGGTCCCCGGATCGCAAACGGCCGGGTGAGCAGCTTCGCGGCGCCGCGCGGATCGCCCTCGCGCAGATACTGGCGGATGCGGCTCGACGAGACGGTCTCGCCGTCGAGCGTCACCGGCGCGACCACCCCCGCCGAATAACCGAGTTCCTCGCCCAATGCGGCCAGCGTCATGACGTCACCTTCGCGGCCCTTGCCGAAGGTGAAGTCGCCGCCCGTCACCACGCCGCCCGCGCCGATGATCTCGACCAGTTGCTGCTCGGCGAATTGGCGCGCGCTCAGCCCGGCCAGCGCCGCGTCGAAGTGGAAGACCAGCATCGCGTCGGCGCCCGCCGCAGCGAACAGGCGTTCGCGCTGGTCGAGCGTGGTGAGACGGAAATGCCCCGATTGCGGCTGGAAATAGCGTTGGGGATGCGGATCGAAGGTGGCGACGATCGCTGGCCGCCCCTCGGCCCGCGCGTGTGCGACAGCACGGCCGATCACGGCCTGATGCCCGAGGTGAAACCCGTCGAAATTGCCCAGTGCGACGATCCCGCCGCGAAGCCGCGCCGGCACCGGCGAGCCGTTGTCCAGTCGCTCCATCGGGGTGGCTATAGGGAGAGGGGCTGGGCCTAGCAATTCCTCCCTCGCGAAGCGGGGAGGGGACCATGAAGTGGTGGAGGGGAGCGCGGGGTCGAACATGCCCCGCATGTTCGACCCCGCACTCCGCAGGCGATGCCCCTTCAGGCCCGGCCCTCTCCGTCGCCCTCTCCCCCGCTGAAGCGAGGGAGGAATTTATTGGGGAACGATCCCCGCCCTGAGCACGCGCAGGACATTGCCGCCCATCACCTTGCGGATATCCTCCGGCGTGAACCCGCGGTCCACCAGCGCCTGTGTCACTGCCGCGAGTTGCGACGTGTCGAACCCGGTCGTAACCGCGCCGTCGAAGTCGGAGCCGAGCCCGACATGATCGATCCCCACCAGATCGCGGACATGCGCGATCGCGTTGACGATCGCCGCGGGCGCGGTCGAGCAGATCGCCGCGTCCCAATAGCCGATGCCGATCACGCCGCCGGTCTTCGCCACGCCGCGAATCTCTTCGTCGGTGAGGTTGCGATTGACCTTGCAGGTCGCCTGCACGCCGCCATGGCTGGAGACCACCGGGCGCTTCGCCATCGCGAGCACTTCGGCCACCGTCTTGTGGCTCGAATGGGCGATATCGACGATCATCCCGATCCGTTCCATCCGCCGCACGGTCTGGACGCCGAGCGGGGTGAGCCCGCCTTTGTTCACGCCGTGCATCGATCCGGCGACTTCGTTGTCGAAGAAGTGGGCGAGGCCGGCCATGCGGAAGCCCGCGGCGTGGAGCTTGTCGAGATTTGCGAGCTGGCCCTCCATATCCTGCAGCCCCTCGATCGAGAGCATGCCGCCGACGATCTTCTTGCCGCCCGCTCGATCGGCGAGCAGCCGGTCGAGTTCGGCGGGCGCGCGGATCACGCGCAGCTTGCCGTCCGATCCGGCCGCGGCGCGATCGAGTTTGCGGGCGTGCCACAGCGAGCGCTCGAGCAGCGAGGACCAGGTCTTGGGTGGCTGGAGCTGCGCCACCGTCAGCATGGTGATGTTGTCGGTATCGGCGCCGTTCGAATCGTAATTCTGGTTCTTGGGCGTCTTGGTCACCGACGAGAAGATCTGCAGCGCGACATTGCCCTGGATCAGCCGCGGCAGATCGACCTGGCCGCGATTCGCCCGGTCGAGCAGGCTGCGGCGCCAGAGCAGGGTGTCGCCGTGCATATCGACGATCTGGAGCGAAGCGTGCAGCGCGCGGGTCTGGTCGGTCACCCTGGGGAGCGCGACCGGTGCGACCTTGTTCATATCCGATTCGACCATCGCCGGCGCGAAGCCGAAAAGCCGATTGCGGCGAGCGCGAGGACCGCCGCCGGACCCCAGAGCCATTTTCTCATCGCACGCGCTCCAGGGTTACGAAGCTGTAGGCGGGGCGCCCGGCTTCGCTCGCATGATCCTCGCGCGCGGTTTCGCGCCAGCCTTCGCCGAATTCCGGGACGGTCGCGTCGCCCTCAGCATCGACATGTACTTCGGTCAGTTCGACGCAATCGGCGCGGTCGAGGAAAAGCGCGAACACTTCGCCGCCGCCGATCACCGCGACTTCGCCGTCGCCCGCCAGTGCCAGCGCCGCCGCGGGCGAATGCGCAACTTCGGCGCCTTCGGCATGCCAGCCCGCATCGCGGGTCAGTACGATGTGGCGGCGGCCGGGCAGGGGACTGGGGAAGCTCTCGAAGGTTTTCCGCCCCATCACCATCGGCTTGCCCATCGTCTGCGCCTTGAAGCGTTTGAGGTCGGCGGGCAGGTGCCAGGGCAGTTTACCGTCCTTGCCGATCACGCCGTTATCGGCGCGGGCGAGGTGGAAGGTGATGCGCGCCATGCGGCTCAGGGCTGGCAGCGCATCAGCGCCGCAGCCTGGTCCTGCGCCGATCCGTTGGGCGGGGCGTCGCTCAGCTTCACTTCGTAGAGCTGCGGCCACATCTTTCCAGTGACGAAGATGCGCTTGCCGCTCGCGTCATAGGCGATGCCGTTGGGCACTTCGTCCTCGCTCGGCGTGGGCGGGCCGAGCGCGGAGACGTCGACGAAGCTCTTCACCTTGCCGCTGGCCGGATCGATCCGCGCGATCAGATCGGTGCGCCAGATGTTCGCCCAGATCTCACCCTGGATCCATTCGAGCTCGTTCAATTCCTTGACCGCGCAGCCATTGGCAGTGACGTCGAGCGTGGATTGCTGCGCCATCGTCTCGGGATCGAGGAAGCGCAGCGTCGCGGTGCCGTCGCTCATGATCAGCGACTTGCCGTTATGCGTCATCCCCCAGCCTTCGCCCTTGTACGCGAATTCGCCGAGCGGCTTGAAGTCGGCCTTGCTGTAGATGAACCCCTTCTGGTCCTTCCACGTCAGCTGGTAGATCTTGTCCTTCCAGCCGATGATCCCCTCGCCGAAATAAGGCGGCGACAGGGGTGCCTGCGCGACGACTTCGCCGCTGTCGAGATTGATCTTGCGGATGCCCGAAGTGCCTTCCTCGCCGGTGCTCTCGAACAAGGTGCCGCCGTCGAGGAACAGTCCCTCGGTGAATGCCTGCGTGTCGTGCGGGTAGCTCTTCACTACCTCGACGGCCTGCACCCTGGGCATCTCGTCTTGCGCACCGCAGCCGGCCAGGACCAGCAGCCCGGACATGATCGATTTGCGCATCAAACCGCCACCGCCGCCTTGATGTGCGGCTGCGCCGCATAATCGTGGATCACGAAATCCTCATAGTCATAGGAGTCGATCGAAGGCGCCTTGCGCAGGATCTCGAGCCGGGGGAGCGGCCCCGGTTCGCGGGTCAACTGCTCGCGAGCCTGCTCCAGGTGGTTCGAATAGAGATGGCAATCGCCGCCGGTCCAGACGAACTCGCCCACTTCGAGCCCCGCTTGCTGGGCGAGCAGATGGGTGAGCAAAGCATAGCTGGCGATGTTGAACGGCACGCCAAGGAAGATGTCGGCCGAGCGCTGATAGAGCTGCAGGCTGAGCCTGCCGTTCGCGACATAGGTCTGGAACAGGCAGTGGCACGGCGCCAGCGCCATCGCCTGGAGCTCGCCGGGATTCCATGCGCTGACGATCTGGCGGCGCGAACCGGGATTGTTGCGGATCTGGTCGAGCAATTCGGCGATCTGATCGATCTCACGGCCGTCGGCGGTTTCCCACCGGCGCCATTGTTTGCCGTAGACCGGGCCGAGATCGCCGGCCTCGTCGGCCCATTCGTTCCAGATGCTCACCTTGCGTTCCTGCAGCCAGCGGACATTGGTGTCGCCGCGCAGGAACCACAGCAATTCGATGATGATCGATCGGATATGGAGCTTCTTGGTGGTGAGCAAGGAAAGCCCGCCGCGAGATCGAAGCGCATCTGGTGGCCGAACACCGAGCGCGTGCCCGTGCCGGTGCGGTCCATCGTCTCGGCGCCGTGCTCCAGCGCGCGTTCCATCAGGTCGAGATATTGACGCATCGCGGCAGCCTAGCCGGGCCGCGCGCGCGCGCCAAGCGGGTCGAGGCGGCAAGATCGCGCCGCATCTAATTCTTCTCTCGCGAAGCGGGGAGGAATAAGCCGGTCACGCCGAAGTGGAGCGGTCTGCGCTTCGGTGCGCTCCGCGGCGCTGGCAGCTTTCGGCGATGGCCCTCGAAGCCCTCGACGCGCCGCGCCGTCTCGCGGATGCCAATGCCGCCGGTGCGCTGTTCGCCTGCCTTGCGGACGAATCGGTCGAAGTGATGGCGTTCGTCTATCTGGATGCCGAGCAGCGGGTGCTGGGGCTGCGCCATGCGCGTTCGGGTTCGGCCAGCCGGCTCGTATTGCCGATCCGCGAGATCGCGGCCGACGCGCTCGCCTTCGGCGCGGCGGCGGTGGTGATGGCGCACAATCATCCGAGCGGGGACCCGAATCCGAGCATCGCCGATCGCGAGGCGACGCGTCTGCTGGCGCGGGCGCTGGAAACGCTGGAGATCCGGCTGGTCGACCATCTGATCGTGGCGACCGGAGGAATCGTCAGCTTCCGCAGCCTGGGATTACTCTGAGCCTTCGCCCGGTTGCATTGCCGCCGGAGTAGCGCGCGCGCCGCTCTTGCACGCCTTGATCATGCCGGGCTCGGGACGTTCGCCGGCGGCTCGGAAGATCGCCAGATAGCCGCCGGCCGAAGGCATGGGACGCATCGAGACCAGTTCGTAGCCGACCGCGGCGAATTCGCATTTGAGCAGTTCGGGGGCGTGCCGTGATGCTCGGTGGGGCGATCGGCATCGACGACGATCACCTGGCCGTCGGGCGTCAGCGATGGGCGCAGGCGCCACAGGAATTCGTAGGGCGATTCGATCTCGTGGTACATGTGCACCATCAGCACGCGGTGGAAGCTCGCTTCGGGCAGCCGCGGATCGGCGGGCAGGCCGAGCCGGACGCTGACATTGTCGAGCCGCTCGCGCACCACGCGCGTCGCCAGCGCGTCGCGAACTTCGGGCACGATGTCCTCGGCAACGACGCGGCCCTCCTTGCCGACGCGCTGGCCGAGGCGGATCGTGTAATAGCCTTCGCCCGCCCCGATATCGGCGACGGTCATGCCGGGCTTGATCCCGGCGAGGTTCATCACCTGGCCCGCTTCGTTGAGCCGGTCGCGCGCCTCTTCGGTGGACCAGCGTGCCGAGACGATCGTCGCCACAGGACGGTCGGCGGCGGGGAAGCCGGTATTCTTGGTCTGCGCCTTCTGCTCGCGCAGGACCGGCTTGCCGCCGTCGCACCCGGCGAGCAGCAGCAGAGCGGTGCCCAGGGCGAGCGCTGGCCTCAATCGACATCCTCCACTTCGACCGTTTCGCCGGTCACCCGCTGCGATAGCGCAGCCGCCATGAACGCGTCGAGGTCTCCGTCGAGCACGTCGCCCGGCGCACTCGATGTCACGCCGGTGCGCAGGTCCTTCACCAGCTGATAGGGCTGGAGCACGTAGCTGCGGATCTGGTGGCCCCAGCCGATATCGGTCTTGGTGGCGTTCTCGGCATTGGCGGCCTGCTCGCGGATCTGCAGCTCGCGCTCGTAGAGGCGGGCGCGGAGCTGGTTATAGGCTTCGGCCTTGTTCTTGTGCTGGCTGCGCTGGTTCTGGCACTGGACGACGATGCCGGTGGGGATGTGCGTGATGCGCACCGCCGAATCGGTCGTGTTGATGTGCTGCCCGCCCGCGCCCGAGGCGCGATAGGTGTCGATGCGCAGATCGCTCTCGTTATACTCGACGTTGATGTCGTCATCGATCACTGGATAGACCCACACGCTCGAGAAGCTGGTGTGGCGCCGCGCGGCGCTGTCATAGGGCGAGATGCGCACGAGCCGGTGCACGCCGCTCTCGGTCTTGGCATAGCCGTACGCGTTCTCGCCCTTGATCAGCAGAGTGGCCGATTTGATCCCGGCCTGCTCGCCGGCATGATAATCGATCAACTCGACCTTGAGCCCGTGGCGCTCGGCCCAGCGCGTGTACATGCGCTGGAGCATGCCCGCCCAGTCCTGGCTCTCGGTTCCGCCGGCGCCCGAATTGATCTCGATATAGGTATCGTTTGGATCGGCCTCGCCCGAGAGCAGGGCCTTCACCTTGTCGATCTCGGCGCGGTTGGCGAGGGCGGCGAGCGCGGCGGTGCCTTCGTTCGCCATCTCTTCGTCGCCTTCGGCCTCGGCCATCTCGATCAGCTCGGCAGTGTCGTTGAGCTCGGTCTCGATCGCGCGCGTCGCGCTGACCGCCTCGTCGAGGCGGCGGCGTTCGCGCATCACGTCCTGGGCGGCCTTGGCATCGTTCCAGAGAGTCGGATCCTCGACGCGCGCGTTGAGCTCGTCGAGCCGGCGCAACGCGCGGTCCCAATCGAGGAACCGGCGCAGCAGCGCCAGCGCCGCCTTGATCTTGTCGACATGAGCCTGCGCTTCGGCGCGCATTGGGAGTAACCTTTCGAAACTTGCCGTCACCCCGGCGAAAGCCGGGCCCAGAGCCACAAGCCACCTCGCCGGTGGTTCTGGATCCCGGCCTTCGCCGGGATGACGCATATAGGGTGCTTTGGCGGCGCTAGTAGATTCCGCCCTGACGTTGCAAGAAGTCGCTGTCGGAGGGCGCCTTGGTGGCGGGCGCGGCCTTCTTCTCGACGGTCTTCCTTTCGGCCGCTTCCTCCGCCGGGGTGCGGCGGCGGCGCTGCGGCTCGCTCTCGGGTTTGAAGGCTTCCCAGATCACGCCGGCCAGCGGATCGCTGGTCGGCCAGCCGCCGGCGACCTTGCGGCCGCTCGCGCGATCGATGCGGACCATGCGGATGCCGGCGGGGGCAGTGAAGGGCAGCACTTCCATGCCCTTGAAGGCGGGGATGGCGAACTGCTTGAAGATCGGCGCGGCGATCGATCCGCCCTGGGCATAGCCGCCCAGATTGGTCGGGCTGTCATAGCCGAGATAGAGCCCGCCGATCAGCTGCGGCGTGCCTCCGACGAACCACACGTCGGTCGGTCCCGACGTGGTGCCGGTCTTGCCCATCATCGGCCGGCCGAGCTCACGCAGCGTCGTGGCGGTGCCCCGCTGGATCACGCCTTCGGTGATGTGGACGATCTGATAGGCGCTCATCGGCTCGACGACTTGGCGGGCGCGGGTGATCGGTCGCGGCATGGCGCCGCCGTCATAGTCGCGCGCGTTGCAGCGGTCGCAGGCGCGCCAATTCTCGGGCCAGATCACCTGGCCCCGGCGGTTCTGGACGAAGTCGATCACCGTCGGGTTGAGCGCGCGACCGTGGTTCACGAGGATCGAATAGGCATTGACCATGCGCAGCACGGTCGTCTCGCCGGCGCCCAGCGCGTAGCTGAGGTAGTTTGGGAATTTCTGCTTCGAGACGCCGACGCGCTGGATCAGGTCGACGACGTGCTCCATGCCGATCTGGTTGGCGACCTGCACGGTCATCAGGTTGCGCGACTGCTCGACGCCCCAGCGCAGCGTCTTGGGGCCGGCGCCGCGCTGATTGCCGAAATTCCGGAAGCATTTCTGGCCGAGATTGGCGCCCTGCCACACGCAGAACGGGCCATCGACGACGATCGTCGCGGAGTCAGCCCCTGCTCCATCGCCGCGGCATAGACCAGCGGCTTGATCGTCGAGCCCGGCTGGCGCTGCGCCTGCGTCGCGCGGTTGAACGACTGGATGCGCGAATCGAACCCGCCCTGCATCGCGTAGATCTGGCCGGTGCGGGGATTCTCGACCACCATGCCGCCCGAGACCTTGGGCACTGAGCGGAGCGACCAACTGTTGCCTTCGGGCGCAACGGCGAGGATGTCACCGGGCTTGATCGCACCATATGCCTCGCCGCCTTGGCCGCGCACCGGCATCGTCGCGAGGTCGCGAGGAGCGTGCCGGTCTGGCCGTTGTCGAAACCGATCTGCCAGCCGCCGGCATTGCGCTCGATCGCGACAGCGGCGCGCCAATCCTCATAGTCGACGCCGATATTGGTGTTGAGGAACGGCTGCAGCCAGCCCTTCGACACGTCGACATGGTTGATCGGTCCGGACCAGCCGCGCCCGCGATCGTAACGCAGCAGGCCGTCGCGCAATGCCTTTTGCGCATATTCCTGAAGCCGGGGATCGAGCGACGTGCGCACCCACAGGCCGCCGCCATAGACGCTGTTCGGGCCGTCCGCGGCCTGCTCGCCGAACTTGTCGATCAGCTGGCGGCGAACCTCTTCGACGAAATAGCCGCCGACGCGCTCATATCGGGGGTCTGTCGCGGAATCGTGCCCAGTGGCGCCGCAACCGCCTCGGCATGCTGCGCCTCGGTGATGAAGCCGTTGGCGAGCATCTGCCCGAGCACCCAGTTGCGCCGCTCGAGCGCGCGGGCCTCGTAGCGTTCGGGAGCGTAATTGGCGGGGCCCTTGGGCAGGATCGCGAGATAGGTCATTTGCGGCAGGCTGAGTTCGCTCAGCGCCTTGCCGAAATAGGCCTGGCTCGCCGCCTCGACGCCGCCGGCATTGCGGCCGAGCTCAATCGAATTGAGATAGAGTTCGAGGATCTGCTCCTTGGGAAGCGCATTCTCGATCTTCCAGGCGAGGATCGCTTCCTTGCCCTTGCGCAGATAGCTGACTTCGTTGCCGATCAGCAGGTTCTTGGCGACCTGCTGGGTGATCGTCGAAGTGCCGCGGGGAGTCTCGCCGCTCACGATTCCCTGAAAGGCGGCGCGCGCCAGCCCGGGAAAATCGACACCGTGATGGCTGAAGAAGGTCTTGTCCTCGGCGGAGATGAAGGCCTCGACGAGCTGCTTGGGATATTCGGCGTAGCTCAGCTGGACGCGGCGCTCGCGGGCATAGCTGTGGATCGGCACCCCGTCGACCGAACGGACATTGGTCGGCAACGGCGGCTCATAGGCGCGCAAGCTATCGACCGAGGGCAGGTTGCGCGCGATCAGCGCCCAGATCAGGAACCAGAAAAGGCCCGAAAGCAGCGCCAGCCAGGCGAGGATCCGGAACCACCAGCGACGATGCACGCGGTCATACCAGCCGCGGACTCCGCCCGCCCCGCGCTTGATCGTCACCTTTTCGCTGGAAATGCTGCCGTCCGCCATGCGGGGTGCGGTGTAGCAACTTTCTCGGGCGATGAAACCCGATCAAAACGCGCCCGAAACCAACCCGTCGCATTCCGCTCTATAAGGACGGGGTGGGGACTATCGGAACAGCAGCATCAGCGCGCGGCCATGCGAGTGGCGAAGTGGATCTCCACGGCCTTGCGCACGCCCTGCGCGACCTTGCGCTGCCCCTCGTTCGACGCGAGGAATGCGGCATCGGCGGCGTTGGAGATATAACCGGTCTCGAACAGCACCGACGGCATGTCGGGCGCCTTGAGCACCATCAGCGACGCCATTCGGTGATAGTTCGGCTTGATCGGCATCAGCGGCTGCGCCTCGCGGCCGAGCAATCGGGCGAAATTGGCACTGGCGTTCATCGTCTCGCGCTGCGTGAGATCGATCAGGATCGACGAGATGTCCGGGCTGGCGGCGCCGAGATCGACGCCGGCGAGGATATCGGCCTTGTTCTCGCGCGCGGCGAGCCGCGCGGCTTCCTTGTCGGAGGCGACTTCGGAAAGGGTGTAGACGGTCGCGCCGGTGGCGTCGGCGTTGCCGGCGCTGTCGCAATGGACTGAAATGAACAGGTCGGCCTTCAATCGCCGCGCGAGTCCGTAGCGCTCCTGGAGCACGAGGAAGCGGTCATCCTCCCGGGTGAGCGCGACGCGGACGCGGCCGGAGGCGAGCAGGGCGGCCTTGATCGCCTTGGCGACTTCGAGCGTGACGTCCTTCTCGCGCAGGCTGCCGTCGCCGGAGAGCGCGCCGGGATCGTGCCCGCCATGCCCGGCGTCGATCACTACCAGCGGACGGCGCGCATCGCCATAGACGCGGGGCAGCGGCGCGGCGGGCATGCGCTTCGGCAGCGCCATCGACACGCTGTACGGATGCCGGCTGGCCGGCTGGAGATAGGTGAAGGGCGGCAGGAAACTCATCCGCCGCTCGGCCGCGGCGCGCGCGAAGCGCTCGTCGTCGACGGTCCGGAGCTGGAGCGTCAGCGTGCGGCCGTCCTTGCCGAAGCTGCCTTCGCTCACGATCGCCGGACGTGCGAGATCGAAGACGATGCGCGCGCCGTCGCCCTGCGCGCCCTGGCGGATCTTCGCGACCACGCCGCCGGCGGCGGCGCTGCGGCCCGGTTCGGCACCGGCGATGTCGAGCGCTATGCGCTGCGGCCCGGAGAGCAGGAAAGCGCTCGCCTGGGTGACCGGCGCGTCGAATTTCACGACGACGCGGTCACCGTGCACGCGCACTTCCTGCACGACGCCTGCCCAGCTCGGCACCCCGGTCAACCAGCCGGAGATCAGGGCAAGCAGGAATAGCACCCGCACGCTATGCCGCGCAGGAACTCGGGGGTCCAGCCCAAATGCATATTGATCAACTCTTGAACGCGTCTTCCCTGACGGGAGCGTGGTAGCCGGGGACCTTCAAATCGAAGTGAAACAGCTTGGTTAACCGGCATAAATCTGCCGGAGACCGGCAGGCGGTTGCCGCCGCGGCGCCGCGCATTTAACCGGCCGCCCGCGGTTGCCGCATGGCGCGGGGGTGCTAGCAGGAGTTCGCTCCGATCCTTGCATCGGGCCGTATTCGCGACCAAATTCGTCGCGACAGTTCAGGTTGACGCTCGCATGAGGCAATTTTCCCATCGTCCCACCCGCCAGGCCCTTTCGGCCGGCCGCGTGACGATGGCGAAGCTTCCGGACCACGCGTCCGGGCGTGCCCTTCGAGCAGCAGCAGTTTTCGAAACCTGCGAGACCGCAGCCGGCGACACCGGCCAAGGCCGCATTCTGTATCGCGCGCACGCGCCCCAGCCCTTCAGGAACATTACCCTCAGGGGTCCAGGCCGGCGCGCCCGGAGAACAATAAATGACCATGCGTATGCTGATCGACGCGCGGCACCGGGAGGAAACCCGGGTTGCCGTCGTCAAAGGGAACCGAATCGAGGAGTTTGACTTCGAGTCTGCCGAGCGAAAGCAGCTCAAGGGGAATATCTATCTGGCCAAGGTCACGCGGGTGGAGCCGTCGCTCCAGGCTGCGTTCGTCGATTACGGCGGCAACCGCCACGGCTTCCTCGCTTTCTCGGAAATCCACCCCGATTACTACCAGATCCCCAAGGAGGACCGCGACGCGCTGCTCCGTGAGGAGGCCGAGCACGCCGCCGAGGAAGCCGCATTGCGCGCGCAGGATGACGGCGACGACGAGGATCACGAAGGCGAGGACGGCGTAGAAGTTCTCGAGCGTCCCCACGACGACGAGGAGCACGACGAGGATTCCGAAGGCGAGAGCGCCGAGGGCGAGGAAAGCAGCGAAGGCGGTCGCGGACGCGGTCGTGGCCGTCGCCGCGGGCGTGGCGGCAAGGAAGACGAGGCCGAGGCGCTGCGCCAGCGCCGCATGAACTTGCGCCGCCGCTACAAGATCCAGGACGTGATCCGCCGCCGTCAGGTGCTGCTGGTCCAGGTCGTCAAGGAAGAGCGCGGCAACAAGGGCGCGGCGCTGACCACCTATCTGAGCCTCGCCGGCCGCTATTGCGTGCTGATGCCCAACACCGCGCATGGCGGCGGCATCTCCCGGAAAATCAGCTCGGCCGCCGATCGCAAGCGCCTCAAGACGATCATGTCGGACCTGAAGCTGCCGCCGACGATGGGCTGCATCGTCCGCACCGCCGGACTCCAGCGCACCAAGACCGAGATCAAGCGCGACTTCGACTATCTCGCGCGACTGTGGGACGGGATCCGCGAGACGACATTGCAGTCGTCGGCGCCGGCCCTGGTCTATGGCGACAGCGACCTGCTCAAGCGCGCGATCCGCGATATCTACAACAAGGACATCGACGAGGTCATCGTCGAGGGCGAGGACGGCTATCGCCAAGCCAAGGAGTTCATGCGGCTCCTGATGCCGAGCCATGCCCGCAAGGTGAAGCAATATGCCGATGCGGTGCCGCTGTTCCAGCGCGCCGGCGTCGAGGAGCAATTGTCGGCGATGTACCATCCAGTGGTGCAGCTGAAGTCCGGCGGTTATCTCGTGATCAATCCGACCGAGGCTCTGGTCTCGATCGACATCAACTCGGGCCGTTCGACGCGCGAGCATTCGATCGAGCAGACCGCGACCCAGACCAACCTCGAAGCCGCGCAGGAAATCGCGCGCCAGCTGCGGCTGCGCGACATGGCCGGCCTCGTCGTCATCGACTTCATCGACATGGATCACGGATCCAATGTCCGTAAGGTCGAGAAGGCGATGAAGGAGGCGCTCAAGAACGATCGCGCCCGCATCCAGGTCGGCCGCATCTCGGCCTTCGGCCTGATGGAGATGAGCCGCCAGCGCCTGCGCACCGGCGTGCTTGAGGCATCGACTCGCCAGTGCCCGCATTGCGAAGGCACCGGGCTGGTCCGCACCGCTTCGTCGGCAGGCCTCTCGGCGCTGCGCCTGATCGAGGACGAGGCCGCGCGCGGCCGCGGATCGCAGATCACGCTGCGTGCCAGCCAGGAAGCGGCTTTCTATCTGCTCAACCGCAAGCGCGGCGAGCTCGCCGAGATCGAGGATCGCTACGGCGTCCTCGTCGAAGTCGTGTCGGACGGCGAGGTCGAGGGCGCCCGCATGTCGGTCGAGGCGGGCGGTCCGCCGCCGGCGCACGCACCCAAGATCGAGCGGCTCATCGATGTCGCCGAGGACGAGGACGATTACGTCGAGGAGATCGACGAGGAAGAAGAGGAAGAGCAAGTCGAGGCCGAAGCGCCGCGCGACCGCCAGCCCCGCGAAGCGCGCGAGCGCGACGAGGGCGAAGGCGAAGGCCGCGGCAAGCGCCGCCGCCGCCGCCGTGGCCGCGGTCGCCGTGGTCGTGAGAACGAGGCCGGCGAAGGCACCGAAGGCGAGCACGAGGCCAAGGGCGAGGGCGAAGAGTCCGAGGACGCCGAGGACGTCACTGCTGAGGCAGGCTCTTCCGAGCGTGCCGAGCAGGAAGGCGGCGAGGGTGAGGCCGGTCGCAAGCGCCGTCGTCGCGGTCGCCGTGGCGGCCGTCGGGGTCATGCCGAGGACAATGTCGTCGAGGCTGGCGACGCCGCGGAGCCTGTGGGTGACGTCGAGGCACTGGCCGAGGTGGCTCCCGAGCCCGAGGCTCCGGCCGAGAAGCCCAAGCGTTCGCGCCGCAAGAAGGCCGATGCCGAAGCGCCTGCCGAGAGTGTGGCCGAGGCTGCTGTCGTCGCCGCTCCCGAGGCAGAGGCTCCGGCCGAAAAGCCGAAGCGTGCGCGTCGCAAAAGGCCGATACCGATGCCGAGGCAGCACCGGTCGCGGTCGAAGCCGCACCGGTCGCCGAACTTGCCGAGGTTCCGGCCGAAAAGCCCAAGCGGGCGCGCCGCAAGGCTGCCGCGCAGGCCGCTCCGGCGCCCGCCGACGCCAGTGTCGAGGCACCTGCCGAAGCCGAGGCGTTGGCGCAGGATCTCGGTGCCGAGGGCGACGCCGACGGCGAATCGGGCCCGCGCCGCGGCTGGTGGCAGCGGACCTTCGGCGCCTGACTTCAGGGGAGCGCGCGGGCCGGTGGGTCCGCGCGCTCCCGAGAGGCTTCACGACATGTTCATCGCGCATATCCAACAGCGTTGCCGCCAGAGGAGTTTGCCCCGATGATGCCGCGCATGAAGCGTTTTGCGGCCCTGATCGCCCTGCTCTGCCTGAGCCTGTTCGCGGCGCGCCCGGCAATGGCGCAATCGATCCTGCGCGATGCCGAGACCGAGGCGATGCTCGCCGACATGACCCGGCCGATCATCCAGGCGGCGGGGCTCTCGCCCAACAATGTCCGCGTGGTTTTGGTCAACGATCCGTCGATCAACGCCTTCGTCGCCGGCGGGCAGATCGTCTATATCCATTCGGGGCTGATCGACGCCGCCGACAACGCCAATGAAGTCCAGGGCGTCATCGCGCACGAGATCGGCCATATCGTCGGCGGGCACGCGGTGTTCCAGAACGACGGCGGCTATACCAAGATCTCGATCCTCAGCCTGTTGCTCGGCGCCGCGGCGATGGCGGCGGGCGCGGGCGAGGCGGGCACCGGCATATTGATGATGGGCCAGCGCGCCGCGATCGGGAAATATCTCGCCTTCAGCCGCATCCAGGAATCCTCGGCCGACGCCGCGGGCGCGCGCTTCCTCAACACCGCCGGCGTCACCGGCAAGGGGATGCTGACTTTCTTCAACAAGCTGACCGCGCAGATGCATCGCTACGGCTATTACGCGACCCAGGCCAATCCCGAAGTCGATCCGTTCGCGCAGACTCACCCGATGTCGGCCGATCGCGTCGAGAATCTCCGGGCCGACCTGGAATCGTCGCCGGCATGGAACAAGTCGATCGATCCGAAGCTGGAAGCGCGCTTCAAGCGGGTGCAGGCCAAATTGCGCGGGTTCGTCAACGAGCCCGAGGCGACGCTGCGCATCTATCCGGCGACCGACCAGTCGGCGCCCGCGCATTATGCGCGTGCCTATGCCTATCATAAATCGGGCTATCCCGAGCAGGCGGCGGCGGAGACGACCGCATTGGTGAAGACCGCGCCCGACGATCCCTATTTTCTCGAGCTCGAAGGACAGATCCTGCTCGAATCGGGCAAGCCGGCCGAAGCGATCGCCCCGCTGCGCGAGGCGACGAAGCGTTCGAACAACCAGCCGCTGATCGCCGCGACCTTCGGCCACGCGCTGCTCGCGACCGAGGACAAGGCCAATCTCGCCGAAGCTGAGGGCGTGCTGCGCACCGCAGTCGCGCGCGACAAGGAGAACCCCTTCGCCTGGATGCAGCTCGGCACCGTCTATGAGCGCAAGGGCGACGAGCCGCGCACCGCGCTCGCCACTGCCGAGCGCGCGAACCTGATGGGCGATGCGCGCACCGCTCTGGTGAGCGCGCGATCGGCGATGGCGAACCTGCCGCAGGGCTCGGCGGACTGGATCCGCGCGCAGGACATTTCGATGGTATCGCAGACCGCGATGGACGAAGAGAAACGGCGGCGGCGATGACCGAAAGACTGTTGCGCAGCCCGCTGGCGCTCGCCAGCGCGATGCTCGTGTCCGCCTTGCTCGGCGCGGGCCTGTTCGCGCTGATCCTGAACTGGTGCCCGGGATCGCCGGGCCGGCGATCCGCGGTTATCTGCTCGAGCATCCCGAAGTGCTGCCCGAGGCGATGGACCGGCTTCAGGCGCGCGAGACCGCGCGCTACGAAAAGGCGCAGCAGGGCGCACAGGCGGCCGTGCCGCAGCATCTCGCGCAGCTGCAAAAGCCCTATGCCGGCGCCTGGGCGGGCAATCCGAACGGCGACGTCACCGTCGTCGCGTTCATGGACTATGCCTGCGGCTATTGCCGGGCGAGCCTGCCCGGGATTGAGGAACTGCTCGCCAAGGATCCGAATGTTCGCGTGGTCTATCGCGAATTCCCGGTGCTCGGGCCCGAGAGCGTGGTCGCGGCGCGCTGGGCGCTGGCGGCAGCCGAGCAGGGCAAGTTCCGGGCATTCCACGACGCGCTCTATGCGGCGGGATCGCCGAACGTGGAGAACATCACGCTGGCCGCGGGCAAGGCCGGGCTCGACAAGGAATTGGTGAACAAGGCGGTACGGTCCAAAGCCGTCGAGCAGGAGATTCTCGCCAATCATAAGCTTGGCGAAAAGCTGGCGATGACCGGAACGCCGGCCTGGGTGATCGGCGGCAAACTGCTCTCCGGCGCGCGCGATTATGCCGGACTGGCCGCGGCCGTCGCCGAGGCGCGGGCGGGGAAGTAGGTTTCGATCCTCCCCCAGGCGGGGGAGGATTTTTTCGCACCGCTTGTCCTCTCCCGGCCCCGCCCCTACGTAACGGGTCCGTTCCGGTCCGGGGTCCCCCATGCAATCCATTCTGACGGTTTCTCAGGTCAGCAAGACCTATGGTTCGGGCCAAAAGGCGCTCGAGCATGTCGATCTGGAGATCCGCCGCGGCGAGATCTTCGCACTGCTCGGCCCCAATGGCGCGGGCAAGACCACGCTGATCAGCATCATCTGCGGCATCGTCACGCCGAGCTCGGGGACGATCCTCGTCGACGGGAATGACGCGATCCGCCACCCGCGCGAGGCGCGCTCGCGGATCGGGCTGGTGCCGCAGGAAATCGCAGTCGACATGTTCTCCACCGTGGGCTCGACCCTGCGTTTCTCGCGCGGGCTGTTCGGCAAGAAGCCCGACCAGGCGCATCTTGATCAGGTGCTCAAGGACCTGTCGCTATGGGACAAGCGCGACGCGAAGATCATGGAATTGTCGGGCGGCATGAAACGCCGTGTGATGATCGCCAAGGCACTCAGCCACGAGCCCGACATCCTGTTCCTCGACGAGCCCACCGCGGGTGTCGACGTGTCGCTGCGTCGCGACATGTGGAAGATGATCGGAAAGCTGCGCGAGCGCGGCACGACGATCATCCTCACCACCCATTATATCGAAGAGGCCGAGGAGATGGCCGATCGGGTGGGCGTGATCAACAAGGGGCAGCTGCTGCTGGTCGAGGAGAAGGCCGCGCTGATGAAGAAGCTCGGCAAGCGCGAGATGGACATCGCGTTGGTCGAGCAGATGACGGCGGTTCCGGCGGGGCTGG
The DNA here is from genome assembly GCF_027941955.1 of Sphingomonas sp. 7/4-4. Taxonomy (GTDB): domain Bacteria; phylum Pseudomonadota; class Alphaproteobacteria; order Sphingomonadales; family Sphingomonadaceae; genus Sphingomonas. The sequence continues at coordinate 2,684,737 of NZ_CP115960.1, read as the reverse complement.
AGGAATGGCATCTCAGCCTCGAGGACGAGGGGCACCGGCTGCGCTACGTGTTCGACGCGCAGGCCGAGCGCACCGGCATTCCCTCGCTGCTGCGCAAGCTCTCGGACATGGGGATCGCGTTCAAGGATCTCGACACGAGCAAGTCGAGCCTCGAGGACATCTTCGTCGATCTGGTCGAGGCGAAGCACGCGTCGAACGAAGGAGCTGTGGCATGACCGGCGTCAACTTCCATGGCATCTGGGCGATCTACCGGTTCGAGATGGCGCGCACCTTGCGCACGCTCTGGCAGAGCGTGGCGACGCCGGTGATCACCACGTCGCTCTATTTCATCGTCTTCGGCGGAGCGATCGGCAGCCGGATCCAGTCGATCGGCGACGTCAATTACGGCAGCTTCCTCGTGCCCGGGTTGATCATGCTCTCGCTGTTGACGCAGAGCATCGCCAATGCATCGATCGGCATCTATTTCCCCAAATTCACCGGCACGGTGTTCGAACTGCTCTCCGCGCCGATCTCTGCAGTGGAGATGGTGATCGGGTTCGTCGGCGCGGCGGCGACCAAGTCGATCGTGATCGGGCTGATCATCCTGATCACTTCGGCGTTCTTCGTGCCGCTGCGGATCGATCATCCGGCGGCGATGCTGGCGTTTCTGGTGCTCACTTCCGTAACCTTCAGCATGTTCGGCTTCATCATCGGCATCTGGGCCAAGGGCTTCGAGCAACTGAACGTGGTGCCGGCATTGCTGGTCACGCCGCTGACCTTCCTCGGCGGTGCCTTTTATTCGATCGACATGCTGCCCGAGCCGTGGCGCACGGTGAGCCTGTTCAACCCGGTGGTGTATCTGGTGAGCGGCTTCCGCTGGAGCTTCTTCGGCGCGGGCGATGTCAGCGTGGGCTGGAGCCTCGGCGTGACCGGGCTGTTCCTCGTTTTGTGCCTCGGCCTGATCGTCACGATCTTCCGGACCGGATACCGGCTGAAGAGCTAGTCAGTGGCGGGGTTCTGGCGATCGATGCGCGCCGGTGACCTCGCGGCGGTGTCGGCGATCTCGGATGCGGTGCACGGGCGCTATACCGAGCCGGTGGCAGTCTATGCCGAACGGCTGGCGCTGCATCCTGCCGGATGTCGGGTGTTCGAGTGCGAGGGCGAAGCCGTCGGTTATCTGATCAGCCACCCGTGGCATCGCCAGAGCCCACCAAAGCTGGGGGCGCTGCTCGGTGCGATCCCTGCGGATGCCGACACCTTCTACCTCCACGACATTGCGCTGCTGCCCTCGGCGCGCGGTACCGGCGCCGGCAAGACGGCGCTGGACCTCGTCGTCGGCGACGCCCGCGCGCTCGGTTTCACCGACATCACGCTGATAGCGGTTGGCGGCGCCGATCCTTACTGGGCCGCGCAGGGCTTCGACACTGTCCCGCGCGAGGCCGACCCCTCCTACGGCGCGGGCGCGCATCTGATGCGGATGCCGGTCGCTATTTGACGACCGGCAGCGCTATCAGCGATCCGCCGCACACGCGCTGGGTCGCCTTCACGAAATCCTCGGGCGCCGCCTTGTAGATGTTGGGCACGAACTTCTGCGGGTTGCGGTCGATCACCGGGAACCAGCTCGACTGGACCTGCACCATGATCCGGTGGCCCTTCTTGAAGACATGGTCGTGGCTGCGCAGCGGCACGCCCCATGCGATCACCTGATTCGGGGTGAGCGGCGTCGCCTTCTCGAAGCTCTGGAGATAGCGGCCGCGGCGGACCTCCATTGCGATCGGGAATTGATAGCCGTTCATCGTGCGCGGGTATTCGCCGAGCGCGCCGGGGCGGAAGGGCTCGTAATCGTCGGGCAGCACATCGATCAGCTTGACCACGAAGTCGCTGTCGGTGCCCGAGGTGGAGGCCATCAGCTTCGCCGCGACTTCGCCGGTGACGGTCAGGTCCGCCTCGAGCGGGGTGCTGGTGTAGCTCAGCACATCGGGCCGGTGATCGACGAAGCGCTGGTCCGCCGCTTCCCACCAGCGCCATTCCTGCGAGGGATAAGTGCGCGAGATCGGGCGTTCGCGGAACGGCACCGGATTGGCGGGATCGGAGACGTACTCGCGGCACTGGCCGGCATCGGCGGGGGCAGTGAAGGAAAGCGTGCCGTCGCTCTGCAGATAGAGGTTGGTCAGGGTCGCGCCGGGGGCGGGCCATTTGGGATACGACTTCCACTCCCACGATCCGCTCTGGAACATGCGCGCCTCGAAGGCGGGCTTGGTCCCCTTGCCGTGGAGCCAATAGGCGAAGAACGGCGCCTCGATGTCGCGCATGAACTCGGTGCCGCTCTCCTTGCCGTGCTTGATATAGCCGACATCGCTGCCCGGCGAACGCCAGGTGCCGTGCGCCCAGGGGCCGGCGACGATCATGTTGAGGCCGTCGGGGTCCTGCGTCTCCATCTTCTCGTAGATCTTCCACGTGCCGAGCGGATCCTCCTGATCCCAGAAGCCGGCGACGTGGAGCGTCGGTACCGTCGTGCGGCCGAGCTTCTCGGTCCAGCGCTGGCGCTTCCAGAAATCGTCGTAATCAGGATGCTCGATCATCGCGGTGAGTTGGGGCACGCTCCCTTGAAATAGAGCTTGTCGAGATTGGCGACCGGGCCGAGCTTCAAGAACCAGTCATAGGTGTCGACTGGCGTCTTGCCGCCATAGTCGAAATCGTCGCCCTTGTCGTTGTTCTGGAGGCTGAACAGCCAGTCGGTGGCGTAGGAGAGCCGCATCGCGCCGTAGCGATGGAGGTCGTCGTTGATCCACCAGTCGTTCCACGCCGCTTGCGGGCTGACCGCCTTGAGCGCCGGGTGCGGGCGGGCGAGCGCCACCGCCGACGCATAGCCGGGATAGGAGACGCCCCACATCCCGACCTTGCCGTTATTGTCGGGCACGTTCTTCACCAGCCAGTCGATCGTGTCATATGCGTCGGTCGCCTCGTCGACCTGATTCTTTCCCTTCGCGTCGAGCGCCATCGACATGGTGAAATCGCCGTCCGACTTGAACTGGCCGCGCATGTTCTGGAAGACGAGGACATAGCCGTCCTCCATCAGGAAGCGCATCGATGCGGGCACGCTCGACGGCGGCTGGCCGGGGACGCCATAGGGCGTGCGCTGGAGCAGGATCGGCAGCTTGCCGGTCTTGCCGCTGGGGCGGATGATGACGGTCTGGAGCTTGGCGCCGTCGCGCATCGGCACCATCACTTCTTCGTAAGTGAAGGGAAAGTCCGCGACGGATGCGGACGTCTGCTGACGCGCGGGCGCCGCTGCCATCGGAAGCGCGGCAACGCCAGCCGCGAGCAACAACATCAGCTTGTTCATGTGCGATCCCCGTCCGGTTCTGGCCGGACTAAAGGGACGCTCCGCGCGGCTGTCAATCGAGCCGGTGCTCGCCTTTCACCCAGCGCACCGTGCCCGAGCTTGCGCGCATCACCACGCTCTCGGTGGTCATCTTGCCGCGGACGCGCTTGACGCCTTCGAGCAGCGAGCCGTCGGTGACGCCGGTCGCGGCGAAGATGCAGTCGCCCTTGGCGAGTTCGGTGAGGTCGTAGATCTTGTCGAGATCCTCGATGCCCCATTTGCGCGCGCGGGCACGCTCGTCGTCGTTGCGGAATACCAGCCGGCCTTTGAACTGGCCGCCGACGCAGCGCAAAGCCGCGCAGGCGAGAACGCCCTCGGGAGCGCCGCCCGAGCCCATGTATATGTCGATCGTGGTGTCCGGATTGGTGGTGGCGATCACGCCCGCGACATCGCCGTCGCCGATCAGCACGATGCCGCAGCCGATCGACCGCAATTCGGCGATCATCTTCTCGTGGCGCGGGCGATCGAGCACGCAGACGATGATCTCGTTGGGCTCGACGCCCTTGGCGGCGGCGAGCGCCTTGACGTTGTCGGTCGGCGATTTGGCGAGGTCGATGATATTGTCGGGATAGCCGGGACCGACCGCGATCTTGTCCATATAGACGTCGGGAGCGTTGAGCAGACCGCCATGCTCGGCGACTGCGAGCACCGCCAGCGCATTGGGGCCGGCCTTGGCGCAGATCGTCGTGCCCTCGAGCGGATCGAGCGCGATGTCGATCTTGGGGCCGGTACCGATCGCGGAACCCACCTTTTCGCCGATATAGAGCATCGGCGCCTCGTCGCGCTCGCCTTCGCCGATCACCACGGTGCCGTCCATATAGAGCGAATTGAGCGCCTCGCGCATCGCCTCGACCGCGACGTGATCGGCCGCCTTCTCGTCGCCCCGCCCGACCAGGCTCGACGCGGCGATCGCCGCCGCTTCGGTGACGCGCACCATTTCGAGCACGAGGACACGATCGAGAACGTGGCTGGCGGTCGTCATCGGCTGGTAATCCCCTTACAGATGTCCGGTCGCGATAGGGGTGCATATTGCACTGTCGAGGCTGCTAGCGCTGTCAGACGGTTTGCACTCTCATCACAACCGCGCGGCAGCCTCGCTTCGTCGCAAGGATCAAGGATTTCGCGGCTGCTGATGCTGGTCCGCATAGCCCCGTTCGCCCTGAGCTTGTCGAAGGGCCGTTCTTCCTACCGCAAAAGAACAGTGCTTCGACAGGCTCAGCACGAACGGGGAAATCGAAGCCACTCGCGCCTATTCGCCGAGGATGTGCATCCACATCGGCTCGCCGACGAGGCTCTGCGATCCGCGCAATTTCTCGAGCGCCTGGGCGACGCTGCGCTCGGGGCCTTCGTGGGTGACGATCGCGACGAGGACGCTGCCGTCGGGATTGGCGCCGCGCTGGATCAGGCTCTCGATCGAGACGCCGGCATCGCGCATCGCCGCGGCGATCTCGGCGAGCACGCCGACCTTGTCGGTGACGGTCAGGCGCACATAAGCGCGGGCGCGGCGGTCGCCGCTTTCGGCGGCGTGCTGCGCGGCGAGCGCATCGGCGGGCATCGCATAAGGATGGCCGAATTCGCCGCGGGCAATGTCGATCAGATCGGCGACGACGGCCGAAGCGGTCGGCCCGTCGCCCGCGCCGGCGCCCTGGAACAGCAATCGGCCGACGAAATTGCCTTCGGCGACGACGGCGTTGGTCGAGCCGATGACGTGCGCGAGCGGGTGGCTGAGCGGAACGAGGTGCGGGTGGACGCGCTGGAACAGGCCGTGCGGCCCTGCATCCGCCACGCCGAGCAGGCGGATGCGATAGCCGAGCGCCGCGGCCTCGGCGATGTCGGCGGCGAGGATGTGGCGCACGCCGGTGATCGCGACATCGTCGAAGCCGGGCTGCGTGCCGAACGCGACGCTGGCGAGGATCGAGAGCTTGTGCGCGGCATCGACGCCGTCGATGTCGAAGCTGGGGTCGGCTTCGGCATAGCCCAATGCCTGGGCTTCGCTGAGGATCTCGGCGAAGTCGCGGCCTTCGGCCTCCATCTTGGAGAGGATGAAATTGCAGGTGCCGTTGAGGATGCCGTAGACGCGGGCGATCACGTTGGCGGCGGCGCCTTCGCGCAGGCCCTTGATCACCGGTACGCCGCCGGCGACCGCGGCTTCGAACTTGAGCGCGAGGTTCGCCCCTTCGGCGGCACGCGCGAGTTCGAGCCCGTGATGCGCGATCATCGCCTTGTTGGCGGTGACGAGGCTCTTGCCCGCGGCGAGCGTCGCGCGGGCGAGTGCGAGGGCAGGGCCGTCAGATCCGCCGACCAGTTCGACCACCACATCGGCTTCCGGATGCCGCGCCAGCTCGGTGGGATCATCGACCCACTCGAAGCGGCCGATATCGACGCCGCGATCTTTGGTGCGGTCGCGTGCCGAGACCGCCGTCACCACGATTGGCCGCCCCGCGCGCCGGGCGATCAGCTCGCCATTGGCATCGAGCAGGCGAATCACGCCCGCGCCTACGGTGCCGAGGCCGGCGAGTGCGATGCGGAGAGGCGGTGTTTCAGGCATGCGCCTCGCCTAGAGGAACTTCCCCCGCGCCGCAAGCCAAGCAAATCTGCCCCGCAGTAGAGATTGCGTTAAGCCGCCTGGGTTATTCGGGGCCGGGAGGCTCGCTGCATGGAACTCAGATCCGCACGCTGGCACAATGCGCTGCTCGCCTTGGGACTCGCCCTCGTGGTGTGGCCGATGATCACCACCGGCCTGTTCGGCGCACCTTTGTTCGGCGATCGCCTGTACCCGCTGGTGATCCTGGGATCACCGTTCCTCGGCTGGCAGTTGCCTACCCGCGTGGTCGCGCGGATCGAAGGGGCGCATGTCCGCATCGGCAGCAGGACGGCGTGCATCGCCGACCTGATCGGCATCGAGAAGCGGACGCTCTGGGTCAATTTCATCCCGACGAGCCGCCACATGATCTTTTCGTTCCGGGCGCAGGAGAGCGACGGCCTGTTCGCCCGCATGACCGGGGTGCGCAAGCTCGCGATCACGCTCGGCAATGTCACGGGCGGGAGCAAGGCCGCCGCAGCCTTCGCCGCCGAACTCAGTGCCGCGCGCGATGTTTCGACGCCAATCGCCGCCTCGGCGCCGCCCTGTGGTGCCGCGCCCGCGCCAAACGAGCCGGCCAGCGCCAGCTTCGACGCGGATGCGATCATGGCGCGCTATCTCGCCGAGCGGCGGGACTCGCTGATGGCGGCGCCGCGCACACCCGAGCGCCCGGGCTTCGGGCGCAAGGGGCTCTAGCACTTACTTCTTGATCAGGCCGATCTCGACGAGCCGTTCGTGGAGATAGTCGTGCGAGCTGATCGGCTCGGGATAGCGGTTGGGCCGCTCCGCGCTGATGCAGCCGGGCAGGGTCTCGATCAGGAAATCGGGCGCGGGATGCAGGAAGAAGGGCATCGAATAGCGCGCATGGCCGCGGCGTTCGGGCGGCGGATTGACCACGCGGTGCGTGGTCGAGGGCAGGACATGGTTGGTCAGCCGCTGGAGCATGTCGCCGACATTGACCACCATCGCGCCTTCGGGCGGCTTGACCGGCAGCCACTTGCCGTCGCGGTCGAGCAATTCGAGCCCGGCCTCCTCGGCGCCGAGCAGCAGGGTGATCAAATTGATGTCCTCATGCGCGCCGGCGCGGACTTCGGGCGCATTTGCGTCGACCGGCGGATAATGGAGCAGGCGGAGCACCGAATTGCCGTCTTTGACCGCCGGGTCGAACCAGTTCGGCGTCAGCCCCAGATAGCGCGCGATCGCCGAGAGCAATTTGTCGCCGGCATCGTCGAACGCCTGGAATAGCTCGAGAAAGGTCTCGCGGAAACCCTCGGGCCGGTCGGGCCAGATGTTCGCCGGCATCTGTTCGGCGAAGCGATGGCTTCGCGCGATCTCGCGGCCGACATGCCAGAATTCCTTGAGGTCGACATGAGTCGCGCCCTTGGCGATTTCGGTCTTGAACGGCGTATAGCCGCGCGCGCCGCCGCCGCCCTCGACGAAATAGCTGCTTTTCTCCGCCTCCGGCAGGTCGAAGAACGCCTTGGTCATCGCCCAGGCGCGCTCGATCAGATCGGCGGGAATGCCGTGTTCGCGCACCACGGCGAAGCCGAAGCGCTGGAAGGAACGGCCGAACTCCTGAGCGAAGCCGTCGGGATCGGATTGCTGATCAGCGAGCGAAAGCGCCGGGATTTCAGCGAGAGTGTCGAGCATGCGAGTCTCCGGGTTATGCTCCACCTAGACCCGCAACCCGCTGCGGAACAAGCGGGTCCGCCTTGCTATCTGTTCAAGGCTCAGCTGCCGATCTCGAGCTTGCCCTTGGTCTTCTGGTCGCCGTCGGCGCCGAGCACGAGCCTGAAGGGGTCGCCGTCGTTGGTGGTGCCCTTGAGCCCGTCGCCATCGGCTTCGATCTTGAAGCCGCGCGCAGTCATCTTTTCGCGGAACCAGCCTTGCACCTTCGCCAGTGCCGCCGGGCTTTCGAATGCGACGCGGACCTTGCCCCTACCCTCGCCGGTCTTGTTGTCGTCGGCATCGACGTTGAGCTCGCTGACCTGCGAATTGGGGTAGAGCTTGACGCCGTTGAAATCGAAATTCTCGGCGTTGACATGGAACTTGGGCAGCTTGATCGCGCCTTCGAAGCCGGGAGCCTTGATCGCCATCTGGCCGTTGCTGTCGGTGGTGATCGTGGAATTGCCGTCCTCGTCGGACGTGGCGTTGATCGAGAAGCTGGTGCCCGTCCCCGATCCGCCGCAGGCGGCGAGAGGCAGGAGCGTCAACAGCAGCAAGGCACGATGCATTCCGGATCTCCGCATGCGTATTATTGTCACAACACACTAGGGATCGGTCGCCCGAGCGTCAACAAGGGGTGACGCCCGCGCGGCGATCCGCCATTGGCTCCAGTCATGTCCGCGCCGCATCTCTCCACCGAATCCGCCAATCGCGCGCCGCTCCGGTTCGGCGAGTTCGTGGCGCTGATCGCGTCGATGATGGCGCTGACCGCGCTCGGCATCGATTCGATGCTGCCGGCGCTCCCGGCGATCGGCGACAGCCTCGGCGTGACCGAGCCCAATCACCGTCAGTTCGTGATCACAGCGTTCCTGCTCGGCTTCGCTTTCGCGCAGCTCGTCTACGGTCCGCTCTCGGACCGGTTCGGGCGGCGGCCGGTGCTGATCATCGCGCTGACCAGCTATGTGCTCACCAGCGCGCTCGCGGCGATCTCGGGCAGCTTCGTCCTGCTGCTGATCGCGCGGGCGGCGATGGGCGCGTCGGCGGCGGGCGCGCGGGTGGTGACGGTAGCGCTTGTGCGCGATTGCTTCGCCGGCCGGGCGATGGCGCGCGTGATGAGCCTCGCGTTCATCGTCTTCATGGCCGCGCCGATCTTCGCCCCCGCCTTCGGCCAGGGCGTGCTCGCGGCGGGCGGATCGTGGCGGATGATCTTCTGGGGCGTCGGCGCGGTTTCGGCGCTGGTGGTGGCGTGGTTCTGGCTGCGCATGCCGGAGACGCTCAACCCGGATTCGCGCCAGAGCCTTCAGCCGAGCCGGATCCTTGCCGATTACGGGCTGGTGCTGCGGGATCGCTGCGCAGTGGGCTACACGATCGCCGCCGCGCTGCTTTCGGGTGGGCTATTCGGCTTCATCGGGTCGGTCCAGCAGATCATGCAGGACGTGTTCGGTCGCCCCGAGCTGCTGACCGTGGTGTTCGCGACGGTGGCGAGCACGATGGCGATCGGATCGTTCCTCAATTCGCGGATCGTGATGAAGATCGGCACGCGGCGGATCTCCCACACCGCGCTCTCGGCGCTGATCCTGTTCGCCGCGATCCACCTCGTGATCGCCTTTTCGGGGCATGAGAACCTCTGGACCTTTGCGATCCTCCAGGCGCTGATGATGGCGAGCTTCGGCCTCGCCACTTCGAATTTCTCGGCGATGGCGATGGAGCGGATGGGCGAGATCGCCGGGACCGCCTCGAGCCTGCAGGGCTTCGTCGCGACCTTGGGCGGGGCACTGATCGGCGCGCAGATCGGCCAGTCGTTCGATGGTACCACCGTGCCGCTCTATTTGGGTTTCCTCGTGTTGGGCGTGCTTGCCTTCGTGGCGATCGCGATCGCCGAGAAGGGCAGGCTTTTCCGCCCGAGCTGAACGGTTCCTTCCGCTATCACGGAACGGATGTGGCATGATCCCCGTTCGACCGGTGATGGGGGACATTCCTATGTCCCCGAAGCGAAAAGGACAGGCGATGGGTGGTCATCAGGTTCCGGCACAGGGCCCCAACGACGACGGTTTCGACGAGGACGGCTATGACGAAAGCCAGCGCGCCGAGATCATCGAGGCGACCAACGACGCGCCCAGCGACGGCAACATCCTGACCGACATCCCGATCGACCTCGGCGACGATGGCGATGAGGACGATACCGACGAGCTCGATATGATCGACGACGAGCTCGGCGAGGAGGACGACGATGTCGACCAGGACGACGAAGATGTCCGCGAGGACGAGATCCAGGCCGATCTCGACGACGACGATGTCGACGAGGCGGATCTCGACGAAGAGCTCGACGACGGCGACGACATCGCGCTCGAGCCCTGACCCTGCTTGACGGGGCGGCGGCGCGAACCCAGCATGCCGCCGGTCAATCGGAGGGGCGCCATGCCGCGGGACACGCGCGTCGATACCTATATCGCCAGCAGGGCGGAGTTCGCGCAGCCGATCCTCGGCTGGATGCGCGAGCGCGTCCATGCGGCGTGTCCGGAGGTGGAGGAGTCGATCAAATGGTCGATGCCGGCCTTCACCTATAAGGGTAAGCCGCTGGCCAACGTGGCTGCGTTCAAGGCGCATGCGACTTTCGGCTTCTGGGATCGCCAGGCGCTGGCGACGGGCAAGGAAGGCGAGGCGATGGGCCAGTATGGCCGGATCGAGAGCCTCGACGGTTTGCCTTCTGCGGAGATATTCGAAGCGCAGGTCCGCGATGCGGTCACGCGGATCGATGCCGGGCACAAGCCGGTGCGCGCGGCAAAGGCGCCCAAGCCTGAGGCCGAAGTGCCGGCCGAGCTCGCCGAGGCGCTCGCGGGCGATGCGAAGGCGGCGGAGACCTTCACCGGCTTTCCGCCGAGCTGCCGCCGCGAATATTGCGAATGGATCGCCGAGGCCAAGCGGCCCGAGACCAAGGCGAAGCGCGTCGCCGAAGCGGTGGAGTGGATGCGCGAGGGCAAGCGGCGCAACTGGAAATACGAGAATTGCTGAGGGCCAAAATCCTCCCTCGCGCAGCGGGGAGGGGACCAGCGAAGCTGGTGGTGGGGGCCTGGCCGCGAGCGACCGCCTGTGGAGAGGCCCCTCCGTCGCCTTCGGCGCCACCTCCCCCGCTGCGCGAGGGAGGATTTGAAAGAACTATTGTGGCCTCTCCTCATCATGATATGTTACATCATCAACGATGAGGAGAGGTGCCATGGTCAAGGCCGCGCGTGTCCCCGAGCCCGTTCCGTTCAGCGCGATCAACGTCACGCCGTTCATCGACGTGATGCTGGTGCTGCTGATCGTGATGATCCTCAGCATTCCCCTCGCCACGCACAAGGTGCCGATCGACTTGCCCACCGGTATTGGCGATCCGCCGATCGAACGGCCGCACCAGCTGGCGATCGATCGCGGCGGCGCGCTGTTCTGGGACGGGCGCCGCATCGCCGATGCCGAGCTGCCGGCTTTGCTGGAGGCGATGCAGCGTGATACCGCGGCGGTGCTTCACATGAACACCGATCCCGATGCGCGCTATGACCGGTTCGACAGCGTTCTTGCGGTAGTGAAGCGTGCCGGCGTCGATCGGCTCGGCTTTATCGGGAACCGTCCTTTCCCGAATTGAGGAACTGGCGCGGCGGCGGGTGCGTTCGTCGCCCGCCGCTTAACACGGATCAATTTCATGCGCCTGTCCCTGCCGTTGCTTCTGACGCTTGCCGCCTGCTCTTCCCAACCTGCCGAGAATGTCGCGGTGCCCGCGAACCAGGTCGCGGTACTTCCGGACGAAGCTACGCCGAGCCCCGCGTCTCCGCCGGTGGCGGCGACGCCCGCGCCGCTCAATCCGCCGGCGCCCGGCGAGCCGGGAGGGCTCGATGATGACAGGACGCCGGTCAGCGAGGCGCCGTTCACCGAGGACAGCGCACAGGGCGCGGCCAATGTCGTGCAGACCTATTATGCGCTGCTGGAGCAGGGGAAATACGGCCAGGCGTATCGGCTGTGGGAGCCGGGCGCGGCGGGGATGGACGCAAAGGTCTTCGCGGCGAGCTTCGCCCGCTATTCCGAATATCACGCCAATATCGGTGCGCCGGGCAGGATCGATGCGGGCGCGGGGCAGCGTTATGTGACGGTGCCGGTGCAGGTCTATGGCCGGCTGAAGCAGGGTGCGCGGCCGTTCAACATGCGCGGATCGGTGACGCTGCACCGTGCCGGCGATATCGACGGCGCGACGGCGGAGCAGCGCCGCTGGCGCATCCGCAGCACCGACATCAAACCGAGTCCGGGCGAGGCGATGCCTTCGCCGGTGCCGACCGAGGATAATCGCTCGACTGCGCGCTATCGCTGCATGGACGGATCGCGCCTCGTCGCCCGCTTCGATCCCGACAATGACCGCGTCACCGTCTCGCGCGGCGGCAAGGCCCTCGCGACATTGAACGGACAGCGCGTCGCCTCGGGGATTCGCTACACGGCCAAGGGGTATGAACTGCGCGGCAAGGGCGGCGACATGACCTTTACGGCACCCGGCACGCCGCCGATCGCGTGCACGGCCATTCGCTGAGCGCGGCCTGAGGCTGACCTTCGGCGATCAGTTGCGCTAAGGGTCGGCCATGACGCCCTACATCGCCACGATCATCGCGGGTCCCGAGGACGAGGACATTCTCGGCCACGTCAACAATGCGGTGTGGGTCAAGTGGATCCAGGATGTCGCGGTGGCGCATTGGCACGCGATCGCCGCTCCCGAGCATCACGACGCCTATATCTGGGTCGTGACCCGCCACGAGATCGACTATCGCGGCAATGTCTCCGCAGGCGAGACCGTGACCGCCGAGACCTGGGTCCCCGAACCGCCGAAGGGTGCGCGGTTCAACCGGTACATGAAGTTCACCGGCGCCGATGGAAAGGTGCGCGTCGAGGCGAAGACGACCTGGGCGATCCTCGACCGCGCCACCGGCCGGCTGGTGCGCGTGCCGCCGGAAGTGGCGGCGCCTTTTCTGGCCTGACGAACTAGCCGCTGTTGCGGAGCGCCGTGGCGATCGCGTTGATCGAGAGCAGGATGCCTTCGCCGATCCGGGCGTCTTCCTCGCCGGCGCGGTGGCGCTTGAGCAATTCGATCTGCAGGAGGTTCAGCGGCTCGATATAGGGCGTGCGCAGCCGGATCGAGGTTTCGAGGCCGGGATGCTTCTCCAGCAATCGGGTCTGGCGCGTCACCGTCAGCAGCCCGTCATGCGTGGCCTTCCAGCCGTGGCGGATTCGGCCGAAAATCCCGTCGCGCAGTGCCTTGTCCTCGACAAGGGCGGCATAATGCCGGGCCACGTCCATATCCGACTTGGCGAGCACCATCTCCATGTTCGCCAGCGTCGAGGCGAAGAGCGGCCAGCCGGTGGCCATCTCGCGCAGCAGGCCCTTGTCCTCGAACGCCTCGATCGCCGCGCCGACGCCGTACCAGCCCGGCAGCATCACGCGCGCCTGCGCCCAGCTGAACACCCAGGGGATGGCGCGCAAATCCTCGATCGCGTCCGATTTCTTGCGGCTCGCCGGGCGCGAACCGATCTTGAGGCCGGCGATCTCGGCGATCGGCGTGGCCTGCCGGAAGAAAGTGGTGAAGCCCTGGGTCCCATAGACCAGCCCGCGATAGGCCTTGAACGCCGTCGCCGAGAGTTCGTCCATCGCGGCGGCGAAGCGCTCGGCATCGGCGGGGGCGAGCTGTTCGGGCTCGAGGCTGGCGAGCAGAGTCGCCGAAGCCATTGCCTCGAGATTGGTCATCGCGCTCGCCCGCGTGCCGTATTTGGCGGCGATCACTTCGCCCTGTTCGGTGATGCGGATCCGGCCCTGCACCGTGCCTGGCGGCTGGGCGAGGATCGCCGAGAAGCTCGATCCGCCGCCGCGCCCGACCGCGCCGCCGCGGCCATGGAACAGCTGCATCGCGAGATCGGCCTTTTCGAATACCGGCTTCAACGCAGTCGAGCCGCGCGAAAGCTGCCAGGTCGAAGTGAGGTACCCGCCGTCCTTGTTCGAATCCGAATAGCCGATCATTACTTCCTGATGGCCGCGCCCGGCGGCGATCGCCGCGACTTCGGGGAGACTCAGCCAGGCTTCCATGATCGCCGGCGCGCCTTCGAGATCGGCGATCGTCTCGAACAAGGGGATCGCCATGATGTGCGCCTGCGGCCGTTCGCCGGGAATGTAGAGGCCGGCTTCCTTGAGCAGCACATGGACCTCGAGCAGGTCCGATACCGATTGTGCCATCGAGACAATGTAATGCGTGATGCACTCGCGCCCGTATCTGGCGTGCGCGTCGGCCGCGGCGCGGACGATCGCCAGCTCGGAGGCGGTCTCTTCCGAATAGTCGGCATAGGGGCTGGTCAGCGGCCGCACGCTTTCCAGCTCGCGGCGGAGCAATGCGATGCGCGCATCCTCGTCGAGCGCGGCATAATCGTCGCAGACGCCGCCGGCCTTGAGCAATTCGGCGATCACGCGTTCGTGGACCGCGCTGTTCTGGCGCATGTCGAGCGTGGCGAGGTGGAAGCCGAAGGTCTCGACGGCGCGGATCAGCCGGCCGAGCGCGCCGCCGCTGGCGAGCGGGCCGGCACCCTCTGCCGCCAGCCCGCGTGCGATGGCGGCGAGCTCTTCGCGAAGCTGCGCAGGTTCGGCATAGGGTTCACCCTGAAGCGGCGCCGGGCGGCCGGGGCGCTTGCCGGTGAGCTTCTCGTGCGTCGCCGACAGCCGCGCATAGATTCCGGTGAGCGCGCGGCGATAGGGTTCGTCCTCGCGGCTGCGGCCGGTATCGTGGCTCGCTTCGGCGAGCTTGAGCACTGCCTCGCTGACGCTGGCATGCTCGGTCGAGATCGACAGTTCGGCACCGAGCGCGTGGACCGCGTCCATATAATAAGCGAGCACCGCCTCGGCCGAACGCGCGAGTGCGAGCTTCATCGAGTCGGCCGTGACGAACGGATTGCCGTCGCGATCGCCGCCGATCCAGCTCCCCGCGCGCAGAAACGAGGGCGCGCGTTCGCCGAGTGCGCGATCCCAGCGGGCGTAGAGCGCCGGGAGCACCGGCAGGAATACGTCGCGCAGATAAGAGAGCGCGGTTTCGACTTCGTCGGCGACGCCGAGCTTCTCGCGGCGCAACACCCGCGTCTGCCAGAGCAAAGCGATCTGGCGCAGGATCGCCTCGTCGACTTTGTCGCCGTCCTCGGTCTCCTCGACCCCGCGATCCTTGAGCGACATCAGCTCGGCGATCCGGTTCTTGTGGTCGATCATCGATTTGCGGCGCACTTCGGTCGGGTGCGCGGTCAGCACCGGGGCGACCAAAGCGTGATCGAGCAGCGCCATCACGGCGTCGTGGCCGATGCCGTGTTCCTTCAATCGCGCGAGCGCCGAGGCGATGTCGGCATGCGGCTCGGTCTCGACGCCCTGCCGATCCTCAGCGAGGTTGGCGAGCATCGAGAACAGCATGAAGCCGCGGACGAAATCGAGCGTCTCGTCGAGCGTCAGCCGATCGAGTCCCGAATCGATCGCCCCCGCACCGGCGACGCCGCGATGCCGGTCGACTGAAGTGGCGCGGATATATTCGATGCGCTTGAACAGCTCCTCGCCGCCATAAGCGCGGATCACGTCGCCGAGGAGCCGACCCAGAAAACGGATGTCCGGGTTGTTTGCGATCGCCAGGCTAGCCATGGCAGCGGTTGCTGCACTGCAAAAGGCGCGCGGTCAACGCCCTCCGCTCACCCCGTCATCGGCAAGCCATTGGTCGACCATCTCCTCGTCGCCGGACAACTGGCGCGGCGGCGGCAATGCGCCGACCCCGGAGGCAAGACTTTCGGGCACGACCACCATCGTCGCGCCCGGCCCGACCACCGTGGCGAGCCCGCGCTGGAAGGGGTCACGCGCTTGCGAATCATCGCTATCGGCAACTGCGAAGGGAATGCGCGGCGTCACGCGCTCACCCGGCAGCGTGACGCGGGTCCAGCCGGTGTCCGCGCGGAGCACATAGGCCTGGGGACGCTCGACGACCCCGTCGAATGCGGCGGGTGCCGAGCCGATCTGCATGCCGTCGCGCAGCACGATCATCCGACGGTCGGCGCCGCTGACCACGATCGTCACCGGACCGCGCGTGGCGAGGCCGGGCCGCCACCAGGCCGGCCCGGTCATCGGGCGGACCCGCACGGAGGATCGCTGGCCGACGACCATGACTGTCATTCCGGTGCGCGTCTCGCCGAACAGTTTCCGCGCGAAATCGTGCGGCAGCCGAATGCAGCCGTGCGAGGCGGGATAGCCGGGCAGAGTGCCGGCGTGCAGCGCGACGCCGCTCCAGGTGAGGCGCTGCATGAACGGCATCGGCGCGTCGCTGTAGAGATTCGAGCGGTGGAAGCTCTTCTTCTGAAGGATCGTGAACACGCCGCGTGGGGTACCGTGGCCGGGCTTGCCGGTGGAGACGGGGAGGTCGCGATCGGTTCACCGCCGCGATAGGCGACGAGGCGCTGGCTCGCGAGGTCGACGACCACCAGCATCGGAGCCACACCTTCGATGGCGGGCTGCGGCAGGCTCTCGATCGCGGGATCAGTGCCGACGGCACGTCCGGCCGTGGCGAGCAATGTCGCGGCGAGCAGCAATACGCAGGCGGGCCTGAGGTTCGGCAAGTCCGCGAGTCCCCCGATATGGTTAATGCGAGCCTATCAGCGAAAGCGCGGAGACGGAACTGTGCACGGGCGGGTTGCGGCCGCGCCGTGAACCCCTAGCTTGGGAGCCGATGACTCCAGCCGCTCCCGTCGCCCGCACGCTCAGACGCGCCCTGATTGGGCAGGTGCGCGCGGTGTTCAACGATCAGTCGAGAGGCGAGAAGCCGGTCCAGCGCAAGCCCGAGGAGAGCCTGTTCGGGCCGCGATCCGTGGTGTGGCGGGTGCATGGCGATGTCACCACGATGATGGTGGGCGGAGTCGCGGCGTTACTGCTCCAGATGCTCCACCCGGCGGTGCTCGCGGGCGTCTGGGACCATTCGAGCTTCCGCGGCGACATGCTCGGGCGCCTGCGACGCACCGCGCGGTTCATCGCCGTCACGACCTATGGTTCGGCGCAAGAGGCCGAGGCGATGATCGAGAAGGTGCGCGACGTGCACACGCGCGTGAAGGGCATTCTGCCCGATGGCACGCCCTATACGGCGGACGATCCGCGGCTGCTCGCCTGGGTGCACGTGACCGAGGCGGTGAGCTTCCTCGACGCATGGATTCGCTATGCCGAGCCGCACATGCCGCTCGCCGATCAGGACCGCTATTTCGCCGATTTCGCGCACATCGCCGAGGCACTGGGCGCAGATCCGATCCCGCGCAGCCGCGCCGAGGCCAATGCGTTGATCGCAGAGATGCGCGGCGAACTGGTTGCCGATGCGCGGACGCGCGAAGTCGCGCGGATGGTGCTCGATCAGCCCGCGCCGAGCCTTGCAGTGAAGCCCTTTCAGGCGTTGACCTTCGGCGCGGCCGTGGACCTGCTGCCGGGCTGGGCGCGTGCGATGCACGGACTGCAGGGACCGGGACTGGCGACGCCGGCAGTGCGGATGGGCACACGCGGTGTGGCCGGCACCCTGCGCTGGGCGTTCGGCCAGGCTTGAGGCCCGCCGGTTCGGGAGGCTAGGCGGTCTTGACTGCTTCCTGGGGGCGGACCGAGCTCAGTTCATGGTTGCCGCTGCCTGTCATATAATCGGAGCCCATGTGGATGACCGCCAGCATCGCGGCGGCTGCGGCCTCGGCATCCCCGCGTTCGATGGCGTCGGCGATCGCTGCGTGCCGGGCGACATTTTCAGCAATCGCGTCCGGCCGATCCGGGCTGCTCAAGGAGAATAAAGCCCCCAAGGCGATTTCGATGACGCTGGCGAAGGAGCGGAACATCGGGTTCCCGGAAGCAATCGCGACCGCGACGTGAAATTCGAGATCCGCCTTGGCGAATGCGTGCCGGTTGATGCCGGCCAACCGCATCGCCGCAAGTGCCGCCCGCATCCGATCGAGATGATCCGGCGTGCGCTCGGTCGCGGCGAGGGCGGCAATCGCCGGCTCCACTGCCCGGCGCATCTGGCCGAGATGTCGGACGAAGCTGGCGTCGAGGCCGACCCGCGCGCGCCATGCCAGCACGTCGGGGTCGAACCAGTTCCACTGGTCCGGCGGCAACACCTGCGTGCCGACGCGAGCCTTTGCGCTGATCATGCCTTTGGCGACGAGGGTCTTGGTCACTTCGCGCATCAACACCCGGGACGCGCCGAATCGCTCGAAGAGCTCGGGCGCGCCGGGCATGCGCGAACCGGGAGGACGTGATCCCGAGAGAATCTCGCATCCCAGAATCGCCGCTATCTCATCATGGCCGACATTTCGCCCAGCGCGTCCCACATCCCGACTGCTGAACATCGCTGTCGTGCCTTTTCCCCATGCGCGATACTCGCCCGTACCGGGAAAATCGCGAAAATCCTCTACTTAGTGCGCATTTCTGCTGACGCGCCCGCCGCCGCAGAACGGCATTCTCTCACATGAGAACGTTACCGCTCACATACGCAATGCGCGTGCGAGCGGCAACAATTTGACCGTATTTTAATGACTTCTCATGGGTGAATTTATCCTGCATATATAAAATCTACCGCCGTTAGAGCGGCAGGCATATTGATTCTCGGTATGTAACTGAAAACAGAAGGCAATCTGCTTTAGCGCTGCGCCCCGCGCAGCGTGAGACACCGAGTAGAGTAGGCGTAATTCGAAGCGATAAGGCGCGTCGGGGATGGTCAGAGTGCGCGGCAAAAATATGTTAACGCTAACGCATTCCGCCGACCAATTTATGCTGTTGCAAGATCGGCACACCCCGGCGCCCACATAGCGTTTTGCGTCATAATGATATTATTATTGCTGGACGAGAAACATTAATCGGAATAATCATGTTAGCGCTACCGACGCTCAGAAAGCGCGGTTTGCGACTTCGGCACGGCAATGATGCGTGCGGAGGTTCACCCTTGGGGAGGATTGAATGGCGATCGGAAAGTCTGGGCGGAACGGACGTGGTTGGGCTGTGCGCACCGGCGTCTCTTTGCTGGCACTGGCAGGAGCGGCGCATCCGGCGCTTGCGCAGAACGAGCCGGCCGCCGCTGGTGCGCAGGACGCGCAAGGCGCACAGGCGCAAGCTCCTACCGAGGGCGAGGAACAGACCATCGTCGTGACGGGCCGCCGCGCCGCGCTGCAGGCGGCCGACGAGCGCAAGAAGGCGTCGGAAAGCATCATCAATTCGGTCGTGGCCGATGAAGCGGGCAAGCTGCCCGACAATTCCATCACCGAAGTCCTCCAACGCGTCTCGGGCGTGAGCATCGTTCGTTTCGGCGCGCTGGGCGATCCGGACCATTTCTCGGTCGAAGGGTCGGGCATTCAGGTGCGCGGCCTCAGCGGCGTCGCCTCGCGCCTGAACGGCCGCGAGATTTTCAGTGCCAATGGCGGACGCGGACTCGTCTGGGGTGACGTCACTCCGGAGCTGATGTCGGCGGTCGACGTCTACAAATCGGCGACGGCCGACCTGATCGAAGGCGGGACTGGCGGCCAGATCGATCTGCGCACCAAGCTGCCGTTCGATTTCTCGCCCGGCTGGCATGCCGCCGGCAGCGCGGAAGTCAGCTACGGTGATTTGACGCAAAAGACGGATTATTCCGGATCGATGCTCCTCTCGAATCGCTGGCACACCGGGATCGGCGATATCGGCATCCTCGTCGATCTGGCGACCAGCCAGCTCACCTCGCGGTCCAACTTCTTCCGCACCGAGCCCTATTTTCGCCGGCGGCTGCTGGGAGAAACCCAGGACGTGTTCCTCCCCGGCGGCTATGACTATGGCGATGAGGAATTCAAGCGCAACCGGAGCGGCATCTACGCCGCAGCACAATGGGCGCCGAGTGACGATCTGACGCTGACCGGCATCTACTTCCAGTCACGCTACAAGAACCACAACCAGTCGCACTTCGCGATGCAGACCTCGCAGGATCTGGCCGTCAATCGAACCGGGAGCACGTTCGACGATAACGGCGCGCTGTTGTCGACAAGCTCGATGTTCCTGCGCGATGCGAACACCTTTCTGCCCACCGGCGGCACCATCAATGGCGGCGGCGGCACCGAGGGCACGCGCTCGAACTCGATGACCCGGGATATCTCGGCCCAATTCAGCTGGCAGCCGGGACAGGGCCCGCTCAAAATTTCGGGCGCCTACCAGAATACCCTGTCGACATCCCGGCTCGATCGCCTCGCGATATTCCGCGACGTCCCCTTCCCTCGACGTTCGGCTTCGATCTGACCGGTGACTTCCCCCAGGTCACCGTACCGGCATCGGTCGCGACCACGCTCGCCAATCCGGCAAACTATAGCTGGTCGGCGGCGATGCCGCATAATGAGCGCAATCGCGGAACGATGGATTCGTTCAACCTCGATGCGGAATACACGTTCGAGGACAGCTTCTTCCGTGCCGTGAAGGTCGGCGGGCGCGTGTCGGAGCGCAGGGAGCGCGATCTCAACAACGGCTTCACCTGGACGGCGCTGGGCCGCGGCTGGAACGGCGATCCGCAATTGACCTTCGCCGACGCCCGGCCGGGGGATGTGGAATATTACGCCTTCGACAATTTCTTCCACGGCGATATCGGTGTCCCGGCGAATACGCTGTGGCCATCCATCGCGCTCCTCGAGGGGGTGACCGCCGACGAACTGCACCGCCCTGCACCCCTGGGATATGGCGGTGCGCGGTCGCGGCCAGCTTCGTTCCTGCCGCAGGACCTGGGCCTGTGGAAGACCGAAACTTCCGCCGCTTATGCGCAGGTCCGCTTCGGGCGGGACTATGAGGCCGGCAAGCTCGGATTCTCGGGCAACATCGGCGGACGCGTGGTGCACGTGAAGAACGAGTCCCAGGGCTTCATCGTCCAGGACGCCTTTAGCTATATCCGCAATGGCCAGACGGTAAGCCTGGCGCAGCGGGTCGATCCGCGCGGAGGCAGCGCGAGCTTCACACGGTTCCTGCCTTCGGTGAACCTGCAGTTGCAGCCGGCCGAGGACGTCAAGCTGCGCGCCGCCTACAACATCACGATGGACCTGCCGAACTTCAACGCGACGCGCGGCGGCGGCAACATCGGTGTCGCGACGACCTCGAATCCGATTTCGGGCCAGCCGGGCATTTTCACCAACTTCACGGCCTCGACCGGCAACCCCTTCCTCAAGCCCGCCATGTCGAACAATGTCGACGTGTCGCTGGAATGGTATGCCAAGCCGGGAACGATGTTCTATCTGAACGGCTTCTACAAGCGCATCACGGATCTGCCGATCTTCTCGCTGACCCAGCGTGACGTGACGATCCGGTATCAAAACGGAACCACGGAGCTCGCCAGCGCGGCGGCTTCGGACGTGATCACCGCCACGGAAGCCGCCACGGTGAAGGGCGTGGAAGTGGGCGGCCGCGCCTTCCTCGATATGCTGCCGGGTGCTCTCGCCGGCTTCGGTATCGAAGCCAACTACACTTACATCGACAGCAAGAATCCGGGCGACCTCTATCGCGACATCTTCGGTGCGATCCGCAACGATGCGCCGCTCCAGGGGCTTTCGAAGCACAATTACAACCTCACCCTGCTCTACGAACGCAGCCAGCTCTCGGCGCGCGTGGCTTATTCGTGGCGGTCGAAATATCTTCAGTCGACCAACGCGAACGGCACCACCCCGACCTATACCTTTGTCTCGGCGCCGGGGGCGGCCGGGCAGAGTGTGCAGATCGCGCTGCCGGTCTATGGTGATGCCTATGGTCAGGTGGACGTTGGCCTGACTTATAAGGTGACCGACAATCTGTCGTTCACCATCAGGGGCACGAACGTGCTCAACGCGACACAACGCACGCTGATGGGCGGCTACAAGAACGACGCCATCTATACGCGCAGCTGGTTTCAGAGCGATCGGCGCGTGAGTCTCGGCGCGAACCTGGCATTCTGATACCCTCCTGGTGGCGGGCCGGGCCCGCCACCAATTTTGTTCGGAGTGCATCGATGGTTTCCGAATGCCGGCGAATCCTGGTCGTGGGAGGCGGGACTGCCGGCTGGATCACGGCAGGGTATCTCGCGCGGATGCTGGGTGCCGATCTTCCCGGCGGCGTTGCGATCACTTTGGTGGAATCGCACGATATCGGCATTCTCGGCGTCGGCGAGGGCACTTTCCCGACGATCCGCAGGACGCTGGCGCGGATCGGAATCGACGAGGCCGAACTGGTCCGTCGCTGCGGCGCCACGTTCAAGCAAGGTGCCAAATTCGTCCACTGGCGGCACACGCCCGGCACGCCGGGGCACGATCACTATCTTCACGCCTTTCAGGAAACCGACGACCGCGACGGTCCGGAGCTCCTCCCCTACTGGCTGCTCGGTCTCGCCGGCGATGCCAATTGGGATGAAGTCAACACGCCGCAGAAGCGCGCGGCCGACGCGCACCGTGCGCCCAAATTGCCGAGCCATCCCGATTTTGTCGGGCCGCTGAACTACGCTTTTCACTTCGATGCGGTATCGCTCGCCGTGCTGCTCCGCGAGCAGGGCATCGCCAATGGCGTGACGCATCTGGTCGATACCGTGCAGGAAGTGTTGCTCGGCGAAGACGGGGCGATCGCCGGGGTCCGCTGCGCCGAACGCGGCGTCCTGACGGCGGATCTCTATATCGATTGCACGGGCTTTCGTGCCGAGCTGATCGGCAAGGCGCTCGGCCAGCCATGGAAGTCCTGCCGCGACGTGCTTTTCTGCGACGGCGCGGTGGCGATCCAGGTCCCTTATGCACGGCCCGACGATCCGATCGCTTCCTACACCATCTCGACTGCCCAGCAGGCGGGATGGATCTGGGACATCGGGCTCGAGGCCCGGCGCGGCATCGGCCACGTCTATTCGTCCGCGCATGGCGACGCGGACGAGGCGGAACGGGTTTTGCGCGAGTATATCGGCCCCGCCGGTGCAAAGCTGGAGGCGCGCAGGTTCCGCTTCGACGCCGGATATCGCGAAGTGAACTGGTACAAGAACTGCGTGGCGGTAGGCCTCTCCAGCGGGTTCTTCGAACCGCTTGAGGCGACGGGAATCGTCTTCTCCGAAATCGCCGCGGGCGTGATCGCCAATCTCTTTCCCTGGGCGGGCGATTTCGAGACTTCGGCGCGCCAGTTCAATGCCAATATGCGCCGTCGCTACGAGCGCACGCTCGATTTCATCAAGCTGCATTATTGCCTCAGCGAACGGCGCGACAGCCAATTCTGGCGTGATAATGTCGATCCGGCCTCGGTTCCCGACAGCCTGAAGGAATTGCTCGATCGCTGGCGGTTCCGGCCGCCAAACGAGATGGACGTCGACCGGAACGTGGACATCTTCACCGAATCCAGCTGGCAATATGTGCTGTACGGGATGGGCTGGAAAACCGATCTGTCGGCCAAGGCTGGCGTTTTCCGGTTCGAGGAGGACGCCAAGGCGGCTTTTGCCAAGATCCGGCAGCAGGCCGAATTCGCGCTCCGCCAGCTGCCGTCGAACCGCGAACTGGTCCGCTTCGCGCAGAAGTCCGGCTTCGGTCCAGGCGCGAACGCAGCATGACGCGGCCGCCGACGGAAGCGCCGGTCACCAGGCTGGTGATTGTCGGCGGCGGTTCGGCCGGCTGGATGACGGCGGCCGCGGTGTCGCGCCTGGTCGCTGCGGGCGTCGCCGTGACCCTGGTCGAATCGGACGAGATCGGCACAGTCGGGGTGGGCGAGGCGACGATCCCGCCCTTGCTGGATTTCAATGCCGCGCTCGGCATCGACGAGAACGAATTCGTCGCCGCGACGCAGGGCACGTTCAAGCTCGGGATCGAATTCGTCGACTGGGGCAGGCGGGGGACAGGTACATCCATCCCTTCGGCAAATATGGCCGTTCGATGCTGGGCATCAATTTCCACCAGATCTGGCTGCGCCAGCATCTGCTGGGCGGCGATGCGGATCCGGGTCCGGTGGACGATTATGCCATCTCGATTGCGGCGGCCCGGCGGAGGCGCTTCGCCAAGCCCGCCAGCAATCCCGACGCGGTGCTGTCCGGCCTCGCTTACGCCTATCATTTCGATGCCGGCCTCTATGCCAAATTCCTGCGCGGGCATGCGGAAGCGCGCGGCGTGAAGCGCGTCGAGGGCAAGATCGCGAACGTCGAGCAGGCGCCGCTCGACGGGCATATCACTGCGGTCGTCCTCGAAGACGGCCGGCGGATCGAAGGCGACTTTTTCGTCGATTGCAGCGGATTCCGCGCGTTGCTGCTCGGGCAGACCTTGGGCGTTCCCTATCGCAGCTGGCAGCATTGGCTGCCCTGCGACAGCGCCATCGCAGTGCCCACTGCGAACGTCGCACCGCCCGTCCCCTATACGCGCGCGAATGCGGAGCAGGGCGGATGGCGCTGGCGCATTCCGCTGCAGCACCGCGTGGGCAACGGCCACGTCTTCTCGAGCGCGCATACCGACGAGGAGACTGCGCTGCAGCGGCTGCTCGACGGGCTTGACGCGCCGACGATCGCCGATCCGCGGCTGCTTCGCTTCACCGCCGGGCGGCGGGAGAAGCTGTGGGAGAAGAACTGCGTGGCGATCGGCCTCGCCGGCGGGTTCATCGAGCCGCTCGAATCGACGAGCATCCATCTGATCCAGTCCGGCATCTTCCGCCTGATGTCGCTGTTCCCGGATCGCGGCTTCAGCGGAATCGAGATCGACGAATATAATCGCTGGCTGATCGAGGAATACGAGCACATCCGCGATTTCATCATCCTGCATTATCACGCCACCGAGCGCGCCGATTCCGACTTCTGGAACCATTGCCGCACGATGGATGTCCCAGACAGCCTCGCCGCGCGGATCGAATTGTGGCGCGAAAAGGGGCGAATCTTCAGGGCGCATAATTCGCTCTTCACCGAGGAGAGCTGGATCGCCGTCCTTCTCGGCCAGAACATCGTCCCGCGGGCCGCCGATCCTTTGGTGGCGATGCTGCCGGTCGGAGAGACCGTCCAGTTCATGAACCATATGCGCGAGATCGTCGCGCGCACCGCCGAGGCGATGCCGACCCACGAGGACTATATTGCTATGAACTGCGCCATGGCGCGCCAGGCGGCGCAATGAATTTCAAGAGACTCGGCATGGCATTCGCGGCGGCGGCCGCCTGCGTGATGGCGCCGGCTTCGGCCGCGCAACCGCAGGTTGCCGCCGAGGCGCAGCCGCGGCACATCGAAGTGGACCTGCGCAAGGCCGCCGGACCGCTGGACCGCTCGTTCAATTTCTCGGTCGGATCGGATTATCCCGGCACGCTGATCCGTCCCGAGAGTCTGGCGCAGCTCAAGCTCGCCGTCGACGAGCTGGGCTTCCGCTATGTCCGGTTCCACGCGATCTTCCACGATGTCTTCCGGACCGTTCGGGTCGAGAACGGCAAGACGATCTACGACTGGACGAAGATCGACCAATTGTATGACGCGCTGCTCGGCATGGGGATCAAGCCTTTCGTCGAATTGGGCTTCACGCCCGAGGCGATGGCGAGCTCGCCGCAGACGATCTTCTACTGGAAGGGCAACACGTCGCATCCGGATCCGAAGGCGTGGAGTGCGCTTGTCGACGCGTTCGTGCACCATCTGCGCAGCCGATATGGCGAGGCCGAGGTCCGCAGCTGGTATTTCGAGGTATGGAACGAGCCCAATCTCGGCGGTTTCTGGGAGGGCGCGGATCAGAAAGCGTATTTCGAACTCTATGAGGCGAGCGCGCGTGCGATCAAGGCGATCGATCCGGGCTTGCGGGTAGGCGGTCCGGCCACGGCGGGAGCAGCCTGGGTTCCCGAGTTCCTGGATTATGCCGCGAGCCGGGGCATCCCCGTCGATTTCGTCGCGACGCATACCTATGGTGTCGATGGCGGCTTCCTCGATGAAAAGGGGCAGGACGACAACAGGCTTTCGACCAATCCCGACGCGGTCGTCGGCGATGTGCGGCGTGTGCGGGAGCAGATCGCGGCGTCGAAATTTCCCTCGCTGCCGTTGTTCTTCACCGAATGGAGCGCGAGCTACAACCCGCGCGATCCGGTCCACGATTCCTATATCAGCGCCGCCTATATCCTGACCAAGCTGCGCGCGACGCGCACGTTCGCGCAGGGAATGAGCTATTGGACCTTCAGCGACCTGTTCGAAGAGGCTGGCCCCCGCCCACGCCTTTCCACGGCGGTTTCGGCCTCATCAATCGCGAAGGCATCCGCAAACCCGCATTCTTCGCGTACAAATATCTGAATGCGTTGAACGGCCGTGAAGTGCCGTCGGCGGACCCGCAGACGTGGATCACGACCGACAAGGGCAGGACCGGCGTGCTGTTCTGGGATTGGCAACTGCCGAAGCAGGAACTGAGCAACCGGCCGTTCTTCACCAGGGTGCTGCCTGCGCAGGCAGCGCGCAGCGCGGAAGTGCGTTTCCGCGGACTGGCACGCGGAAGCTATCGGCTGACGGTCCGCCGTACCGGCTTCAAGGCCAACGACGCCCATACGCGCTATCTCGAAATGGGTTCGCCCGCTTCGCTGTCCCGCACGCAGCTCACCGAGCTGCAGTCTCTCACAAGCGATGCGCCGGAGAAGAACATGACCGTCCGTATCGGTAGCGACGGAAACTATGTTTTGCGGGTGCCGATGCGGAGCAACGATGTCGTGCTGGCTCTGCTCGAGCCGGTGAAGCCGGTGCGCGGCAAGTGACATATCGCGCGCGCCCGTACGGGGCCTGACGCGCGACCTGCGAGAACACCAGTCACGGCGAAAGCCAGAGAATCGATGGAGAGACTTCATGATTTTGCGTCACATTCTGCTCGCGAGCGCGGCGCTCGCCGCTGGTCCGGCCGCCGCCCAGTCGCTCGCGACCATGGATCGCAACGGCAGCCTGGTTTCGGTTGAGGCCTATGGCCCCAACATCGTTCGCGTGACGCTGTCGCTCGACCGCAAGGAGGTCGAGGAAGGGCCGGGATACGGTATCAGCGCCAAGCCGGATGCGAGCGGCTGGACGCATAGCGGCGGCGCTTCGGGCGATCTGTTCACGTCTTCGGCATTGCGCGTGACGGTCAACGCCCAGCCCTGGCCCAAGCCACCGACCCAGATGCAGCGCTATTTCGCGCCGTCGCTCCCTCCGGTTTCGATCACGATCGGCACGCCCGACGGCAGGGAGATCACGCGCATGAACGGCTGGGAGATGGCGCCCCAGACCGTGAATGGCGAGAAGACGTTCAAGGTGGGCGCAAGCTTCGCCGACACTGCCGACACGCATTATTACGGCCTCGGGCAGAATCAGGAGGGCGCGCTCGATCTACGCGGCAGGACGATCGACTGCCGGCACAATTACGATGCGCCGGCAGGCGAGTCGGTCTGCGTGCCCTTCCTCGTCACCAACAAAGGCTATGGGATCATCTGGGACAATGCGTCGGCGACGACCGTATCGCCGGGCCTGCACAATGCCACGCGCTTCCAGTCCCAAGTCGGCGAACGCGTGTCGTTCTTCATCATCACCGGCAAGACATCCGACGAGATCTACGCGGGCTATGCCAAGCTGACCGGCG
This sequence comes from Sphingomonas sp. 7/4-4, assembly GCF_027941955.1. Taxonomy (GTDB): domain Bacteria; phylum Pseudomonadota; class Alphaproteobacteria; order Sphingomonadales; family Sphingomonadaceae; genus Sphingomonas. The sequence continues at coordinate 2,657,565 of NZ_CP115960.1, read as the reverse complement.
AAACCCCGCTGCCGCCCAAGGCCGCGTTCGGCCTCATCCAGAGCAAGGCACGCTATGAGAGCCGCGACGAACTGATGCGGATCGCGGAAGGGTATCGCAGCCGCCATTATCCGCTCGACGTCATGGTGCTCGACTGGTTCCACTGGACGCGGATGGGGCAGCTCGACATCGATCGGAACGCCTTTCCGGACCCCGCCGGCATGAACCGCCAGCTTCACGATTGGGGCATGCACTCGATCATCAGCGTCTGGCCGCGCTTCGAACGCGAATCACGCTACTACAATACATTGTCGGCCAAGGGCTGGTTCCTCAAGGACGCCGAGGGCCAAGTCGCGGACGGTCTCGCCGTCCGGTCGGACCGCGCAGGCGCGCTCCTCGACAGCACCAACCCGCAGGCGCGGGAGTGGTTCTGGAACAGGATCCGCGACAATATCGCGAGCGAAGGCTTCGACTGGTTCTGGCTGGACGAGACCGAGCCCGATCTGGTGCCGAGCGGCTATTTCTTCTCGATCGGCTCGGGCGACCGCTATTATAATGTCTATCCGCTGGTGCATACGAGCATCGTCGCCGACGGTTCGGCGCGCGACCGGCCCGACAAGCGCAATCTGATCCTCGCCCGCGCCGCCTATCTGGGCGCGCAGCGCAACGGCGGGCTGTTTTGGTCTTCCGACGTCGCTTCGACATGGGAGGCGCTGCGGCGACAGGTTCCCGCCGGGCTCAATTTCACGGCGAGCGGGATCGCCTATTGGAGCAGCGACACGGGCGGCTGGATGTGGCCCAACGGACCCAAGGCCGAACGGCCGGTGCTGGTCGCGCCGGCGGGTGCGACTGCAATGGGGCCGGATTATGCCGACTATCCCGAACTCTTCGTCCGCTGGTTCCAGTACAACACGTTTACGCCGACCTTGCGCATCCACGGGCAGCGTCCGGCCACGGCGATCTGGGAATATGGCCCGGCGGCGGAACCGATCCTCGCGAGCTATCTCAAGCTTCGCTACGCGCTCATTCCCTATCTCTATTCGCTCGGCCGGCAGACCTACGACACAGGTGCGCCGTTCATGCGGGCGCTGTTCATGGACTTTCCGGACGATCCCAAGGCCGCGACCGTCGGCGACCAATATATGTTCGGCCCGGCGTTCCTCGTCGCGCCGGTCACCGAGCAGGGACGGACCACCCGCCCGGTCTATCTGCCGGCCGGCGCCGACTGGTACGATTACTGGACCAACCGGCGCTACAGCGGCGGTCAGACGATCGAGGCCGCGGCGCCGATCGACCGGATTCCGCTGTTCGTCCGCGCCGGCTCGATCCTTCCGGTCGGGTCGCCGGTGGCCAATACCTCGGAGAAGCAGGCGCTGGAGGCGATCCGGGTATATCCGGGCCGCGACGCGCGCTTCACGCTCTATGACGACGACGGCACCACCAACGGCTATCGCAGCGGCAAGGGCGTCAAGGCCGAACTGATCTGGAACGACGCCAATCGAACGCTGACCAGCCGCTCGCCATTACCCTCGAACCAGGATCCGAAGAAGCTGGTGCAGATCATGGGCGGCGCGGCGCAGTGACGCCACGCCAAGTGTGAATAGGCCCATAAAGAGATCGGGGAACGCGCGAAATGGAGAGACTCCAGCAGATGTTCCGCGCTTTGTCCGGGCGTCTTGCCACCTAAGTCGCTCTGCATCGTACTGAGCAACTCGAGTGCGTGTTCGAGAGACGGGCGTTTTCGCGCGCTACCCGCCGCAAGACTCGCGGATGATCAGTTCGGTGGGCAGCCGCTTGCTTTCCTGGTGATCGTCCTTGTCCATGATCCGCGAGACGAGCAGGCGGCCCGCGGCGAACGTGTCTTGCCGCACCGTGCTGAGCGTCGGCGTGCTCAGCCGGCTGAGCAGCATGTCGTCATAGCCGACCACCGAGACGTCCTGCGGCACTGATCTGCCCCCGTGCCGCAACGCCTGGATCGCGCCGAGCGCGATCAGGTCGCTTGCCGCTACGACGCCGTCGAACACGACGCCGCGCTTGAGCAACCCGCTCACCGCCGAAAAGGCCGATTCGAGCTCGAACTCGACCGAGACGATCAGTTCCGGGTCCGTTTCGAGCCCGCTCTCGGTGAGCGCTTCCATATAGCCGCGGCGGCGCTGCATCGCCTCGGGGTCGCTGCCGCCGAGGAACAGGATCCGGCGCCGCCCGAGCCGCACCAGGTGCCGCGTCGCGCGCCCGCCACCGAGGAGATTGTCCGACCCGATCGAACAGTAGAGCTGGCCGGGAAGTTGCGCACCCCAGACCACGAAGCGCGCATTGGTCCCGGCAAGACGATTGAACTCGTCGTGGAGCACGGACTGGCCGAGGAAGATCACGCCGTCCGCGCGGCTGGTCGTCGTCGCGACGATCAGATCGTCGAAGCTGGTCGGCGCGGTATGGCTGACGGTGAAGTCGCAGTCGCGCTCGCGCGCCGCCTCGCCGATATTGGCGAGCAGCTCGAGGAAGAAAGGGTGCGACAGCGGCAGCGGCCGGCCGCGCATCACCGGCGTGACGATCGCGATCGATCCCACTGCCCCGATCGGGCCCGAGGGCATGGTGGGCTTGAACGGATAGTCGTGATCGCGCGCCAGTGCCCAGACGCGCTGCTTGGTCCGGGTGCTGATCAACGGGTGGTCGTTGAGCGCACGCGACACCGTAGACACCGACACGCCCGCCAGCGTCGCCAGATCCTGCAGGGTGGTATTGTTGTTGCTATTGCTACCCATCGGACCCAGACTTACGGCAACGCCGAATGCGGCATAGTAGCGCATCGGGAGGGGGCTTTGCAAGCGATCAGGAGGCGGTCGGCAGAAGCCGGGGTCCCGGTCGCGCCGCCGCGCCGCGCGGTGCCGCATGGCATTTATGGAATATGTGCCTCGGCCTGTTCGGCGTCCAGATCGTCTGGGGCCTGCAGAACGTCAACACCAGCCGCATCTTCCAGACGCTCGGCGCGAATGTCGACGAGCTGGCCTTGCTGTGGATCGCGGCGCCGATCACCGGGCTGCTCGTCCAGCCGGTCGTCGGGCATCTGAGCGATCGCACCTGGGGCCGGCTCGGGCGGCGCAGGCCCTATATCCTCGCCGGTGCCTTGCTCACTGCGCTGGCGCTGCTGGCGATGCCGAGCGTCACGACGCTCTGGTCGGCCTGCCTGATGCTGTGGGTGCTCACTGCGTCGATCAACATCGCGATGGAACCGTTTCGCGCGTTGGTCGCCGATACCTTGCCCGAGCCGCAACGGACTTCGGCATTCGCGCTGCAGGTGTTCTTCATCGGCGCAGGCGCGGTATTCGCCTCGGCGCTGCCCTGGATGCTGACCAACTGGTTCGGCGTGGGGGGCAGGGGCGATACGGTTGCCGCCGCTTACGCGGTGGGTGCGGTGGTGCTAGTGGTGACCGTCGTCTGGTCGGTCGCGACCACGCGCGAGCGCCCGCCCGGGCAGCTCGCCGGTCCCGGCGATATCGCGCATCCCGACGTGCCGACCGCGAGCGGGGCGGCGGCGCTGGCGTTCAGCGGCGGCGCATGGGCGCTGGGCGGAGCGCTGCTCGCCGGGCTGACCGCGGCACTGCGGGCGCCGCGCGAGCTCTATCTTATGGCCGGCATCGCCGCGGTGTTCGGGCTGCTCCAGCTCGCGGCGGTGGCGCTGCGCCGGCGCGGGCGCAGGTCGATCGGCATGGTGGTGATCGTCGAGGACATCCTTCACATGCCGCTGGTGCTCAAGCGGCTGGCGCTGGTCCAGTTTTTCACCTGGTTCGGGATGTTCGCGCTCTGGGTCTATGCGATTCCCGCGGTCGCCGCGCTCGATCCCGCCAGCCGCGATCCCGCCTCGGCGGGCTATGGCCGCAGCGCCGACTGGGTCGGCATGCTGTTCGCCGAATATAATGCCGTGGCGGCGCTCGTGGCGCTGGTTTTACCCGCGGCCGCCCGTCGGGTGGGGCGACGCGCTTGCCATGCCCTTTGTCTCGGCTGTGGCGCGCTCGGGCTGCTCGGCTTCGCCACCTTCGGGCGGGCGACGGACCTCTGGCTGCCCGCGATCGGCATCGGGATCGCCTGGGCAGCGATCCTCTCATTGCCTTATGCGATGCTGTCGGACGGCGTGCCGGCACGAAAGATGGGGGTGTATATGGGCATCCACAACATCTTCATCGTGCTGCCCCAACTCGTCGCCGCGGCGACGCTCGGGGCGCTGGTGCGCATCCCGTTCGACGGTGCTCCTGCCGGAGCAATGACGAGCGCCGCACTCGCGCTGGGGATCGGCGCGTGCCTGGCATTGACCATTCCCAAGGCACCCGCGTAATGCAAATTTGCATAAATATTCTGGTAGGAGAGACAATATAAGCGAGCAACGCTAGTAAAAAAGCCACTTGCAAGTTGTGCAAATTTACGCAATTCAATGCAACCGAGAGGGGCGGCGCATAGCCGTACCCGAACCGCATCCGCGAAAAGCGGAGCACATGGGGAGGTATGCATGACGGGTTTCAATTCCACGCGTCGGTTTCGCGCGCTGCACGGCGGTGTTTCGCTCTGCGCGCTGATCGCGATCGGCACGGCATCCGCCGCACGGGCGCAGACCGATGCCCAGGCGCAGGCACAACAGGGCCCGACGGAAGCGGAAGGCGAGGCCGGGCCCGACATCGTCGTGGTCGGTGTGCGCGCCGCGCTGGATACGTCGCAGAACATCAAGCGGAACGCCGATACCTTCGTCGATCTCGATCACCGCGACCGACATCGGCGCCTTCCCCGACAAGTCGGCGGCCGAGGCGCTGGCCCGCGTGCCGGGCATCACCGTCAGCCGCCTCCAGTCGGCCGACGACAGCACGCACCCTCGGGCGAGCCTACCGGCGTGCTGATCCGCGGCCTCACGCAGGTGCGCACCGAATTCAACGGGCGCGACAGCTTCTCGGCGGATTCGGCGCGCGGGCTCCAGTTCAACGACGTCTCGCCCGAGTTGCTCGCCGGCGTCGATGCGTACAAGAACCAGACCGCGGAGATGATCGAGGGCGGCATTGCCGGCACGGTCAATCTGCGCACCCGCCTGCCCTTCGATCAGAAGGGGCTGACCGTCACCGGCAACTTCCGGATGAATTATGGCGATCGTTCGGATCGCTGGACCCCGAATTCTCAGGGCTGATCAGCAACACCTTCGAAACCCCGATCGGCCGGTTCGGCCTGCTCGCCAGCTATGCCGAGAGCAAGGTCGTCACGCGCACCGAGAGCGTGATCATGGACAAGATCGACACCTATTGCGGTGCCGGCTTCGGCACTCCGGCCGCGGGCACGGTGACTTCGGACGGCAGCATCAATTGCACCGCCAATCCGTTCGGCGGCTCGGGCTTCCGCTATGCACCGGACGGCGTCCGCTTTTCGGAAGTCGATTACGATCGCAAGCGCCGCGGCATCGCGCTTGCCGCGCAATATGAAAACAATGCCGGCACGGTCCGCGCGACGCTGCAATATGTCGACTCGCACTATCGCAATGCGTGGTTCGAGCGCGCCAGCCACGCCAAGCTCGAGGGCGGCTATTTCGGCACGCCCGCTTTCAATCCGCGCACCGGGACGGTGCTGGGACCAGCCGACGGCACTGGGGCATTGGTGTTCGGCGCCAACGGCATGCTGCAGTCGGGCATTCTGACGCAGGGGCATGGCAGCTTCAGCGGCACGTGGGAGAGCACCCAGGCGGCGATCAATGCCGGCTCGGCGATCCCCGGCATGCCCTTCGTCAACAATTGCGCCGCGCCTTCTGTGTGCACCACGCTCCGCGACGGCCTCTATCTCGAGAACGAGGCGCGCAACTTCGCCCACCGCGAAGGGACGCGCGATTACTCGGCCAATCTCAAATGGGACATTTCGGACCGGCTGCACGCCAATCTCGACGGGCAATATATCGATGCGTCGACCTACAATAACGACATCCTCGTCGCCTCGGGCTCGATGGCGAATTTCCAGTACAGCACCAACGAGAACGGAACCCCCAGATCGCGTATCTGCCCGGCTCGAACGTGAATTACGCGACCGGCGGGCTCGCCAATGCGCATAATTACTGGATCCCGTTCATCCAGGGCCATGTCGAGGACAATGACGCGACCGAAGTCGCGCTGCGCGGCGACCTCGAATATGAATTTGGCGACGACGGCTGGTTCGATTCGATCAAGGGCGGTGTCCGTTACGCCGACCGCAAGCAGAACGTCCGCTATTCGACCTTCAACTGGACCCCGATCGCGGCCCCCTGGTATTGCAACGGCCCGGGCTTCAATGCCGACAACACTACCGGCGGCGCCTATCCCACAAACACCGGCAATTGTGGCGGCAATGCCGGGCATGCGCCCTTCAAGGGCTATGGCGCGGGGATCTGGGAATCCTATGCGATGGGGGATTTCTATGACGGGAAGGTCTTCCCCAACGGACCGCTCGTCTTCCTCAACCGCGACACGCTCAAGGACTTCAGCAAGCTGATCGGTTCGTTGAGCGGCGCTGCCACCAACTCGCCGGTCCCGTCGGGCTATACGGCGATCTGCGACCGCGCCGAAGCCACGGTCGACGACTGCTTCACGCCGGGCGAGATCCTCAAGGTGCGCGAGCAGACCAAGGCGGCGTATCTGATGATGCGCTTCGGCGGCGACGACAAGACGATCGGCGGGATGAGCGTGGTCGGCAATATCGGTCTCCGCGTGGTCAATACCCGCGAGACCAGCGACGGCAGCCTCGCTTTCCCCGTGGCAACCATCTTCAACAATCTGCCGGCATGCGGCACGCCACTCTCGGGCACTGCGATCGTCAATCCTTCCTGCTACCTGACGCCGGCGGTGCGCGCCTTCGCCAACGGCGCCGCGACGGTCGACAGCTACAAGGGGTCGCACACCCAGTGGCTGCCGAGCTTCAACATCCGCTTCGGGCTCAGCGACAAGGACTTCCTCCGCTTCGCCTATTCGCGCGCGATGTCGCGGCCCGAATTCGGCTATCTGCGCAACACGCTGGCGATCAACGCGCCGGTGATCAACACCGGACCGGATTCGCCCTATATCGTCTATAACTCGCCGACCGCGGCGCACACTGCGGCCAACGTCACCGGCTATAATTTCGTGTTCCAGGCCAATTCGGGGAATGCGGCGCTCAAGCCTGTCATCGCCGACCAGTTCGATCTGTCGCTGGAACGCTATATGGGCCGCAGCTCGTCGCTGACGCTCACCGGCTTCTACAAGAAGCTCAAGAATTCGATCAGCTTCGGTCAGTTCGATCGCACGCTGACCAACAACGGCTCCGCCCAGGCGGTGCGTATCCTCGGGCCGGCGAATACGGACGATGGTGGCGAGCTGATGGGGTTCGAAGCGGCCTTCCAGTCGTTCTTCGACTTCCTGCCCGGGGTGCTGAGCGGGCTCGGCGCGCAGCTCAACTACACCTATGTCCACCAGTCGGGAATCAACAACTCGAACCTGTTCACGGCCTCGTCGAGCGGCGATGTCGGTGCGTTCGGCGCGGGCCAGCAATCGCTGGGCGGCACTGGATCGGTGCTCGACTCGCATCGGCTTGCCGGCATCTCCGATCACACGTTCAACGCGGTCGCGCTGTACGAGAAGGGGCCGGTGGGCTTCCGCCTCGCCTATAACTGGCGCTCACGCTATCTGACGCAGAATCTCGATTGCTGCATCGGCTTGCCGGTGTTCCAAAAGGCTTCGGGCTTCCTCGACGGATCGCTGCGTCTCTCGGTCAATCGCTTCCTCGAATTGTCGGTCGACGCATCGAACCTGCTCAACACGACCAGTGTGTATCAGCAGCAGATCTTCGGCGACTCGCCGCAGACCCCGGATGCCCGGCCGGTTTATCTCGACTCCGCGTGGAGCCGCGTCGACCGCCGCTTCCAGTTCGGCGTCCGCGCCAAGTTCTGAAGACCCTCCTTCGCGCCGCCGCAAAAACCCCTGCGGCGGCGCGTATTTTTCAGGGCTCAGCAAAGGATTTCACCATGCATGTTCGCCGTGCCTTCGTCTCGCTCGCCGTCCTCGCGCAGGGCATCGCCGCGGCCGAGGCGCGCGAGTGCGCGCAGTCGCCGGGCAAGGTGATCGAGCTGTGCGTCGAGGTACGCGAAGGCAAGGCGGTGTACGAAGTCAGTCGCCGCGGCGTGCCGGTGCTCGCGCCGGGCGCGCTGGGCCTGAGCTTCCGGGGCGAGCCTGCCGCGCGTTTCACTGCGCTCCTCGATCCGCGGCGCAGCTCGGTGGATACCAGCTGGGAGCAGCCCTGGGGCGAGCAACGGGTGATCCGCGACCGCCACGACGAACTGATCGTCACGCTGGCAGGCGACACGCCGCTCAGCCGTGCGGTGGACGTCACCTTCCGTCTGTTCGACGACGGCATCGGGCTGCGCTACGGCTATGGCGCGATCCCCGCCGGACAGCGGGTCAAGGTAACCGCCGATAATACCCAGTTTCGCCCGATCGGCCGCAATCAGGCGTGGTGGTATCAGGCGCTCGGCCAGGAACGCGACGAATATCTCTATACCCAGACCGATGCGCGCCGGATCACGCTGGCCGAAACGCCGCTCACGCTCAAGGGCGACAATGGCGTCTATCTCGCCTTCCACGAAGCCGCGCTGATCGATTTCCCCAGTATGCTGCTCGCCGGCAACGGCACGGGAACGCTCACCGCGTCGCTGATGCCTGCGCCCGACGGGAGCGCGGCCGACAAGACCGGACCGTTCACCACACCGTGGCGCACTGTGCTGATCGGCGATTCCCCCGCCGCCCTCGCGGATAGTCGGATCGAGCTCAATCTCAACGCGCCCAACAAACTGGGCGACGTCTCATGGTTCAAGCCCGGGAAATATGTCGGGATCTGGTGGGAGATGCACCTCAACCACTCGACCTGGGGCAGCGGCTGGCGTCACGGCGCCAATACCGCCAACGTCAAGCGTTACGTGGATTTCGCCGCGAAGAACGGCTTCGATGGCGTGCTGGTCGAAGGCTGGAACCAGGGCTGGGACGGCGACTGGATCGCCAATGGCGAGAAGTTCAGCTTCACGCACGCTTATCCCGATTTCGACGCGCCGGCGCTCGCGGCTTATGCGCGCGAAAAGGGCGTGCGGCTGATCGGCCACCACGAGACCGCCGGCGCAGTCGAGAATTACGAGGCGCAGCTGGAAGACGCGATGGCCATGTACGCTAGGCTCGGCGTCGGCCTGGTCAAGACCGGCTATGTCCGCCACAGCGGCGAGATCGTGGATGCGGCAGGCGGCAAGCAATGGTTCGCCGGCCAATATATGGTCCGCCACCATCTCCGCGTCGCCGAGGTCGCGGCGAAGCACCATATCGCGATCGACGCGCACGAGCCGGTCAAGGATACCGGGCTCAGGCGCACCTGGCCCAACATGGTCAGCCGCGAAGGCGCGCGTGGGCAGGAGTTCAATGCCTGGGGCGTGCCGACCAACCCGCCCGAGCACCTCACCATCCTCCCGTTCACGCGGATGCTCGCGGGGCCGATGGACTTCACTCCCGGCATCTTCGATCTCGCCCATGGCCAGACCGAGCTGACCCGCCGGGTCCAGTCGACGCTCGCGACGCAGCTGGCCGAATATGTGGTGCTCTATTCGCCGGTGCAGATGGCGGCGGACCTGCCCGAGAATTACGAGGCGCGCCCCGAAGCCTTCCAGTTCATCAAGGATGTGCCCACCGACTGGGAGCAGTCGCGCACATTGCAGTCCGAGATCGGCGACTTCGTCGTCGTGGCGCGCCAGCAGCGCGGCGGCGCGGACTGGTATCTCGGCGCCATCACCGACGAGAACGCGCGCACGCTGCACCTGCCGCTTGATTTCCTGGCGCCAGGCAAGAGCTATGAGGCGCAGATCTATGCCGACGCACCGGGTGCGGACTACCGCACCAATCCGCAGGCCCTGCGCATCGAAAGGCGCAGCGTTACCAGCAAGGATGTGCTCGATCTGGCGTTGCAACCCGGCGGCGGTACGGCGATCCGCTTTCGCGCGGTCCCAGGCTGAGGCATTCGCTGGTGGCCCGCACCCGCCACCGTGTAACGGCTATCACGCCTTGGGCTCCCTGCAGCTGCCGGTCTCCAATCCTGATTCTCGTCGTTCGCTGACAATTGTTGGCGCAGTTGCGCTGGACGCCGAGTGGCATGATCGTAAAGGACGCGTAATCTTATTGATTGGGGGCCGGCAGAACGAGAGCTTCCCGTCCCACCGGCCGCCAACTTCACAACGGCGCCGGGTATTCCACCGAGACCGCAGTCGATTGGACGCGTGCGGCCGTCAGCACTTCAGAAGGTTCGCGACGGCACCCGCGCTCGAGGCGCTCGAACTTTGAGCGTGATGGCCTACGACTGAACTGTCGGCGAGGAATAGCTCGTGCAGCGTCAGGCTCTGGCCTGCTTCATCCGCATCGGGGGCGAGCTGTACGAACAACTCGATGACGCTGACGGCTTCGTCGGTCGCATCGATATCGACCCGGACATAGGTTTTGGCGGTCGCAGTCGCAGGCAGAACGGCCAACGGCGCGAGTGGCAATGTGCCACCCGCCCCGGCGGACAAGCGCACAACCACATCCTGCGTCGCCTCGTAGACCACGACCAGATAGAAGGGCTCGCCACGGCGCCAGTCGGTACCCGTCAGGGGAGCCGACATTCCGATGACCGATTGGTCGCCGACGAGCTGGTACAAGCAACGGTGAGCGAGTTCGCGGTGGCGTCGGTACCCAGACTGGACGTGCCGGTCGCATTGAAGAAGAACGGCTGGTACATTCGACCGAGACGCGGCGCAAAGACATGTGCGGCCGGGCCATAGTCGAGCGGATCGCCCTCGATCGCGTTCTCGGAAGCGATGGGAAATTGGCTGCGGACGTCAGTAAAACTTGACGCGGCCGCGGTTCTTATCTGAAACGGCATTGCCCGCTACCAGCGTGCCAAAGCTCGCTGCACCGGCCGTGTCATTGCCGTAAAGGCCGCTCCCGTTGACGACGACGCGCCCCTCCAGACAGGTGATGCCTTTGCTGGCCGGCTGGTTGCCAAAGTAGATTACGCCCCCTCGATTTGGGTGTGCCCGCTGTTGGTCAGGATCGGGCCTGTGACGTTTTCACCGAGATAGCAGCCCTCGAACCGGGCGAGCGCCCCTTCGGCGATGACAACGCCCCGCGCAGTGCTCCCGGCGCGGCTGAACTCGACATCGCACGTCTGAAAGGTGAGCGCCTGATTGCCGTCGATCGCCGTGCCTTGGCTGTCGATCAGCAGGTGGGTGTGGCTCGCGCCGTTGAAGCTGCAACCCTCGAAGATGCTGGCATGATTCGATCCCAGCAGGTGCCAACCAACCCCGCACGATTCGGAGCGACAGTTATAGCGACGCGAGAGCCAAGTATCGCGCTCGAGCACGCCCGTCGCACAATTCTGGACGACGAGATTGGAAAAAACGCTGTTGTGGCGATGACTGATGCGGACGCCAGTCTCCGCAGTGCCGACCGGAGCGACTATACTGTTGTTGCCGTCGATCGTAAATCCGTCGAGCACAAGCGGCGAATAGATGACATCGCTGGTGCCTTCTTGATCGTCCCAACCGTCGCCCGCGTCGAGCATGATGGTCAGCGCACCCCTGGCGAGCAGCTTCGTCTTGGCATAGCCTGCCCCGCGGATGGTGATGTATTGCCCCCGAAGATCGAGCGTGCCGCTGATGATGGCAATGCCGGCGGGCAATTCGAGGACGCCGTTGTAGACCGCGCCGGCAGCGGAGATTGCCCGCTTGAGCGCGTCCGTATCGTCGGTCACACCGTCGAAAAAGGCGCCGGAGGCTTCGGCCCTGATGGTATACATATCTGGTGCTCCTATTATCATTATCTCCGCAACCGCGTTGCCGAGAACATTTCAGGAACATTTGAAATCCAACATAGCAAGGCTGGATCGGGTCTCGTCTGCAATTGGCATCATGCTGGGGTTGGAGTTGGGCGCCGGATCAACGTGGCGGGTATCGCTTCGTCGGACGACCGGCGGCCGCCTGTCAGGCACCACGAACTGACTTGAAAGGGCCGCTTCAGGCTCGCGTCAGCTCACTCCCGCTCGACGAACAGCTTTTCGGCAGACATTCGTCGACCGCTGCGACGTCTCAGTGAGACGCTCCGTCGACGCACCAGCGATCCCAACCGAGCATCGCCCCCGCGCTACAGCTTCCAGTGTGGCGCGATCGGCACCATCGCGCGCGAGCACCGACATGCCGCTCTGGACACTGAGATAAAATGCCGCGGCATCCTCGACCGGGAATGCCGGCGGCAATTCGCCTTCAAGCACCGCGCGCGCAAAGCGGTCGGCGATCTGAGTGAGATTGTTGCGGCGCCGGGTCCTAAGCTCGCGACGCGCGGCGTTGTCCTCGTCGAGGCCATGCTGTGCCCCGAGCACGATGAGGCAGCCGGGCGGATCGTCCGGCTCCGAATAGGCATGGGCGGTCACCAGCAGGAAAGATTCGACTGCTTCGCGTGCCGTCGGAGCTTCCTCCAGCGCGCGCCAGATTTCGACACCCTGATGCTCGGCATAGAGCGCCACCGCCTCCCGGAACAGCTCCTCCTTGCTCCCGAAGGCGGCATAGAGGCTCGGCGGATTGATGCCCATCACCTCGGTCAAATCGGCGAGCGAGGTGCCCTCATAGGTCTTGCGCCAGAACAGCCGCATCGCTTGCCCGAGCGCTTCCGCGCGATCGAACCCGCGCCGCCGTCCACGCTCCACCATATATCCTCCTTTCTGTAGCGATCATTATATATTCATATTGACGGATCCGCCAAGTCTACCATATCTGTATCAATCACTACAGATATGGAGAAAGGCAATGACGAGACTGACTGGCAAGCGCGCATTGGTAACCGGCGGAAGCCGGGGTATCGGCGCCGCCATCGCACGCCGGCTCGCGGCCGAAGGCGCGGATGTGGCCATTACCTACGCCGCATCGGCCGACGCGGCCGCCCGGATAGTGGGTGAACTCGAGCGCCAGGGCCGCAGGGCGTTGGCGATCAAAGCGGATAATCGCGACGCAGGGGCGATCGAAGCGGCGGTCGAAACAGCCGCGCGCGCTTTTGGCGGCATCGACATCCTCGTCAACAATGCCGGTATCTTCATCGCCGCACCGGTGGACTCGCTCACGCTCGAGGATTTCGATGCGACCATCGCGGTGAACCTGCGCGCGGCGTTCGTCGCGGTCCGCGCGGTATTGCCGCATATGGGGGAGGGCGGCCGGATCATCGCGATCGGCAGCAATCTCGCGATCCAGGCGCCGGATGCGGGTCTCGCTGCTTATTCGGCCAGCAAGGCAGGTCTCGCGATGATGACCCAAGCGCTGGCGCGCGATCTGGCGCCGCGCGGCATCACCGTGAATACCATCCATCCCGGATCGACCGACACCGACATGAACCCCGCGGACGGAGCTCACGCCGCTGGTCAGGTTGCCCGTACCGCGCTCAAGCGCTTCGGAACGCCCGACGATATCGCCGCCGCAGTGGCCTATCTCGCCGCGCCCGAGGCAGGGGCCGTGACGGGCACCTCGATCCTCGTCGATAGCGGCGCCAACGCATGAGGGCGGGGGCGGCCACGCTGCTGGGCTTCGGTGCGGCGGTCGTGGTCGCGGCGGAGTTCGTCGTCATCGGGGTGGCACCGGCGATGACGGACGAACTCGCGCTTTCGCCTGCCCAGGCCGGCTCTCTCGTAACGGTGTTCGCGCTCGCCTCGGCGCTGCTCGGCCCGGTGCTGGTCGCGATGACCGCACGTCTTCGCCCGGCGCCGATACTGGCGGCCGCGCTTGTGCCGTTCGCGGCGAGCCTGTTGCTTTTCCCGTTCCCGAGCTTCGCGGTGGCGGTCGTCCTGCGCGTGCTGCAAGGCGCCGCCCTGCCGCTGTTCATGAGCCTGGCCGGCGCCCAGCTTGCAATGGGGCGAGGCGCGGGAGCGGGCATCGCCCTGCTGTATGTCGGCGTGACAATTGGTGGCACGCTGGCGCCGCCGGCCGGGGCATTTGCCGCTGCACGGCTCGGCTGGGAAGTGCCGCTGGCGGCGCTTGGCGCATTCGCTCTGATTGCGGCTGCAGCGTGCCTCCTGCTCTCGGAACGCGAGCCCAGCGACGATCGCGGCATTTCGTGGCGACTGCTCGGCCGCGCCCCGATGCCGGCACATCTTCTGCTCTCGGCCTTGATCTTCGCGGCGATGTTCTCGGGCTATAGTTACATCGCATTGTTGCTAAAACGCGCCGGGCTCGATCCCGATGCAGTCACTGTCGCGCTGCTCGGCTTCGGCGGCGCGGGACTTGTCGGCAATTGGCTCGCCGGCCTGCTGGCCCGACGGGCATTGACGGCTACCCATGGCGTGGCGCTGGCCGTCGTCGCCGTGACGGCGTGGCTGTCGTTGATTGCCCGGCCGGACGCCTTCGCCATCGGCCTGGTGATCCTGCTCTGGGGACTGGCGCATTCGGCGGGCTTCGTCTTCTGCCAGGTGCGCGTGATGGCGGTGGCACCGGAGGCGCCGGGCTTTGCAGGAGCCCTCAACATCTCCGCCGCCAATATTGGCATCGCGATCGGTGCCCTTGCAGGCGGCCTTGCGATCGAACGGGGCCCCTTGCCCTGGCACTCACGACCTTTGCCTTGGCAACGGGTTCGATGGGCGTCGCGCTCTGGATCGGTCGCCCTGCTGTTGGAAGAGGCATGCTACGAGAACGGAGCAGCTGTGACGCGTCACCGGGGGCGTAAAGGCGCTCACCGTGCTCACACGGCGACACGGGAGTCACTGACAGGAACACGCCAACAGCCTGCTGAGTGCCTGCAGGCCGTTCCCGTTCAATTATGGCCATCTCCATCTACTGCGTGAGTAAGGCCAGATACGCCGTATTTGGGTCTACTCACACCAAGTCCTCAGACGTCGAGGTTCGCGACGCTCAGCGCATTTTCCTGGATGAACTCGCGGCGCGGTTCGACCACGTCGCCCATCAATTGGGTGAAGATCGCGTCGGCGACATCGGCCTGATCGACCTGCACCACCAGCATCGAGCGGTTCTGCGGATCGAGCGTGGTCTCCCAGAGCTGCTCGGCGTTCATCTCGCCGAGACCCTTGTAGCGCTGGATCGACAGGCCCTTGCGGCCCGCGGCGAGGATCGCGTCGAGCAGCTGGCTCGGGCGGGACACCAGAGCCTCGCCCTTGGCGACCGTCACCGGCTCCTCGCCCTCTTCGCCCTCGAGCGCGGCCGCGGCCTCGATCTCGGTGGCGGGGATCGCCTTGGACGGCACCAGCTTCGACGGCAGCAGATAGCTCTCGGCCTGTTCGGTGGCGAGCGAATGGAGCTTGCGCGCTTCGGCCGAGACGAGGAACGCCGCCTCGACGATGTGGTGATCGGTCACGCCGCGCCAGCGCCGCTCGAAATGATAGCCGCCATCCTCGGTCACGCGCGCCGACCAGCGCGCCTCGGCATCGGCGGCGTCGAGCCGGGTGACGACACTGGTGAGGCTCGCGGCACGCTGCTCGCGGGTCGCGGCGGGATCGAGCCCGTTGCCGAGCGCCAGCGCCTCGATGATCATCGGATCGTAGCGCCGCGGGACATAGCGCATGAGCGTGCGCATCCGGCGGGCATGCTCGACGAGGCTGCGCAGATCCTCGCCGCTGCGTGCGCCGCCGGGGCCTTCGAGCACGTTCCCGCCGACGCCGGCATCGACCAGATATTGATCGAGCGCCGAATCGTCCTTGAGATAGACTTCGCTGCGGCCCTTGCTCGCTTTGTAGAGCGGCGGCTGGGCGATGTAGAGGTGCCCGTTGGTGATGATCTCGGGCATCTGGCGGTAGAAGAAGGTCAGCAGCAGCGTGCGGATGTGCGCGCCGTCGACGTCTGCGTCGGTCATGATGACGATCTTGTGGTAGCGGAGCTTCTCGACGTTGAAGTCGTCGCGGCCGATGCCGGTGCCCATCGCCTGGATGAGCGTACCGATCTCGCGGCTGCCCAGCATCCGGTCGAAGCGCGCGCGCTCGACGTTGAGGATCTTGCCGCGCAGCGGAAGGATCGCCTGGAAATGGCGGTCGCGGCCCTGCTTGGCCGATCCGCCGGCCGAGTCACCCTCGACGAGGAAGAGTTCGGACTTGGCGGGATCGCGCTCCTGGCAGTCGGCGAGCTTGCCGGGCAGCGACGCGATGTCCATTACGCCCTTGCGCCGGGTGAGCTCGCGCGCCTTCTTGGCGGCTTCGCGCGCGGCGGCGGCGTCGATCACCTTGCCGATGATCGAACGGGCATGGGCGGGGTTCTCCTCGAGCCATTCGACGAGCTTGTCGGCCATCAGGCTTTCGAGCGGCTGGCGGACTTCGGACGAGACCAATTTATCCTTGGTCTGCGAGCTGAACTTGGGATCGGGCAGTTTGACCGAGACGATCGCGGTTAGCCCCTCACGCATGTCGTCGCCGGTGAGGGTGACCTTCTCCTTCTTCAGCATGCCCGACTTGTCGGCATAGTTGTTGAGCGTGCGGGTCAGCGCGGCGCGGAACGCGGCGAGGTGGGTACCGCCGTCACGCTGCGGGATGTTGTTGGTGAAGCAGAGGACGTTCTCGTAATAAGAGTCGTTCCACTCGAGCGCGACGTCGATCGTCACGTCGTCGCGGGTGCCGGCAATCGCCACCGGATCGGGCATCAGCGGGATCTTGTTGCGATCGAGATACTTCACGAACGCGGCAATGCCGCCCTCGTAATAGAGCTCGACTTCTTTCACTTCCTCGTGCCGCGCGTCGCGCAGGAACAGGCGGACGCCCGAGTTGAGGAAGGCGAGCTCGCGATAGCGATGCTCGAGCTTCTCGAAATCATATTCGGTGATCTTGAAGGTCGCGGGGCTCGCGAGGAACGTGACGCGCGTCCCCTTCTTGCCTTCCGGCGCGGGGCCGAGGACCTTGAGCGGGGCGACCGCATCCCCGAACGCGAAGCGCATGTAATGCTCCTCGCCGTCGCGCCAGATGTTGAGATCGAGCCATTCGGAAAGCGCGTTGACCACCGAGACGCCGACACCGTGCAGGCCGCCCGACACCTTATAGGCATTGTCGTCCGACGTGTTCTCGAACTTCCCGCCGGCGTGGAGCTGGGTCATGATGACTTCGGCTGCCGAGACGCCTTCTTCCGAGTGGATGCCGGTCGGGATGCCGCGGCCGTTATCCTCGACCGAGACCGATCCGTCGGCGTTCAGCTGGATGATGATCTTGTCGCAATGCCCGGCGAGCGCCTCGTCGATCGCATTGTCCGAAACCTCGAACACCATGTGGTGAAGGCCCGAGCCGTCGTCGGTGTCGCCGATATACATGCCGGGGCGCTTGCGCACTGCGTCGAGGCCCTTGAGGACCTTGATCGAGTCTGCGCCGTAGGCATTTGCGTTGGGGAGGTTTTCGGGAGTCTGATCGTCGGTATTTGCCATGCCGAGCATATAGGGTCGCTCCCTGCGAAACGGAAGCAAAATGGGTGGAAGTAGCCCCTCCCCTTCAGGGGAGGGGTTGGGGTGGGGCAGTGCCCCAAGCGAAAGTCTCGGTGAGACGGCCAGGCCCCACCCCCAACCCCTCCCCTGAAGGGGAGGGGCTTCAGGAGAAGCAAGGTGGACGGCGGCGGGCGTCATTCGGCGCCTTGCGGGACATCGAACAGCCGGCGAAGCCCGGCGGCGCGCTTGCTCTCGAACCGCTGCCAGCGACGCAGCCACAACGCCGCCTCGGTCAGCGGATCGGCGGCGAGCGTGCAGAAGCTGTGGCGGCCGTCGCGGCGCCGGCGGACCAGCCCGGCGGCTTCGAGCAATGCGAGATGCTTGGCGGCGGCGGTCTCGCTCATCGCGAAGCCGCGGATGAGCTCGGTCACGCGCTTCTCGCCCCCGGCAAGCCGTGCGAGCAGGGCGCGGCGCGTGGGATCGGCGAGCGCGCGGAACGTCGCGTCAAGCCGATAGCCAACCATAAGGTTGGCAAGCACGGCCGCGCCGGCGGGATCCAACCTTTTGGTTGGCTCGGAAAATGGCGGATTTCCGCGGGTCTTGCCGGATGTGGCGGTCGGACCGGGGAGTCTTGCTTGACGCGTTTGCGTGTTTGCGAGTCAAGCGACAAGGCCGATCGAGGGGCGGTGGCGCGGGGGTTCTGTGGTTCGCTCATGAGTGAACGAAAGCAGAACAAATCCTACATTTCCAGCGGATTCGGTGGACGGAGGCGGGTGGCTATTGTTGGATGGCAACCTGGCTGCTTTCGGGCGGCAATCCGACGATTCCGGCCGTTCATTCAGCTGGAGCGCAACGGCAGCTACGCGCCCGATCCCGGTCGTTCAGTGTCGCGAAGCAACTTTCCAAAAGCCGCCTTTTGCGATTATTGCCCTACCTGCGGAGAGTTGCGTAGTAGGCCTGACCGGGCCGGCCCACACCCTTCTCAGACCACAGGCGCCGCGCTAGGCGGCCGGCGCGAGATCAAAGCCCTCTTCGTCAAATACTTCGAGTTGGTCCGGCCTTGGCAGCGAAGCGTCGCCTCTCAGGCGCGCGAGGAGATAGGTCACGGCGAGCACCATCTCCGCAGCGTCATAGGGCTTGGGCATCGAGCCTATCGCTACGGTCTTTGCCGAACTGGCCCGGCTGACCTGTCCGCTGATGAGCAGGACCGGAATATCCAGAGCCTTCAGATGCTCTGAGAGTTGGATGCCATCGTCACCCCCGGCGAGCCGGATATTGACCAACGCCAGATGCGGTTTTTCAGCTTTGGCGACTTCCAGCGCCTCGGCATGACGGTCCGTCAGGTCGAGGACCTTGTATCCCGCCTCCCGCAGTTCATCCCGGAGAAGCGTCGCTACCAGCGCTTCGTCCTCGACAATCATCAGAGTCTGGGTTGGCTTTCGATCTTGCGGTGCGGTCATGATCAATTCCTCTATTTGTCAGCTGCCGATCGCGCTGCTCGCCGGGCGTGCCGCCGTGTGCGGCTCGCTTTCGAAATCCGGCGCATCCTCGACCAGAGCGATCTGGGTATGCTTGATGGAAACTTGGGTCCCCGGGTGCTTCGGTGTTGCTTCGACCGAAGCATTCAACTGTCCGGCCAGCGCCGCGACGATGCTGGTGCCCAGACCGGTTCGCGCAGGCCCAGTCAGCGGCATGCCGACCCCGTCGTCGCGCACGCACAGGATCCAGTTCGGCCCGTGGAAATTATAGTCGACCGTGATCTTTCCCGGCCTTCCATCGGGAAAGGCATGCTTCAGCGCGTTGATCACCAGCTCGGTCACGATCAAGCCCAGGCTCACCGACACCCTTGCTTCGACCACGCCGTCTCCACCTTCAACAATCAAGGAGATCGGATCGACTTCGCCAATCATCGAAGCCGAGATACTTTCGCAAAGCCGGGTGAAATAGGCATGCACTTCGATGTCGCCGTCTTCGGAAGTGGACAGCAATCGTTCGAGGGCCGCCACGGACATCACCCGATGATGGGCGTCCTGGAGATGGCCGCGTGTCTCTTCCGACGTGGTCGTTCGCGCATTGCGCAGCAATACGCTGGCGATGATCTGTAAACTATTGGCGACCCGGTGGCGAACCTCTTGCAGCAGGATACGATTTCCGCGGGCCGCTTCTTCCTTCAATGTTGCGTCGGCCTGCGCATCCGTGACATCCGACACGGCCACGAGAATGCGCGTCTGTTCAAGATCGAGGTAGACCAACCGCTTGGCCTGGACGATCAGGTGCCGAACGGGCAGCCGCGACCGTTGGAGGTCTATATCGCGGGAGTCGGGCGCCCCGTCACCCGACATCGTTGCGGTGATCAAGGATTGCAGTTGGGGACTGTCCCATTTGCCGTCATCCAGGGCGTAGAGCTGTTGGCCCGTCAACTGCGCCGCGCTGACTTCGAAAACCGAGCAGAATGACGCGCTCGCCGCGATGACGGTGAGTTGACCGTCCAACAGCAACAGCGGCGTGGGCGAGGACGTGACTATAGCCAAGGTCAGGCTGAGCGCTACGTCTTCAGGGCTATGTTTGTCGGCAGACATAATCAGCCTTCGGAAAACCGGAGGCTCGCGGAGCGAAAGCCAGTGGCCGGGAAGTCGCGAGGGTCAGAGCGGGCGTGGATCGACACCCTTGGGCGTGGTCGCGTAAAAGTATAAACGGATGACGGCGTGCAAAGTTGCGGCAGTGAACAATGCCGCGACCGTCTCGCAGTTCACCTATGTCAGCTTGACCGTCTATCTCCCCAAAAGCTGCCAGTCCGCTACCGGCCCAGACGAGGCCGAAGCTCGGGACATGAACCAACGTCCGGTTCTGGGAAGCGGGGAATCAGACCTGAACGTCCGAGATTGGGGCGTTAGCTGCCACTCGCTCCGGTCCAGGAAGAAGCCCTCCACCCCGCTCACTGATAGCGCAGCGTCTTCTCGAAGCCCTCATTCGCCTTGGTCATCTTCGCCAGTTTCCTGAGGTGGCCGCGAACATGGCGTTCGAACCGTATGTCGTCGTAGATGCCCGTCGCCCGATAGTCGTCCTGACCGATCAGTTCCTTGATGCGGCGGGCGAGCGCGACCTGGTCCCCGGTGCAGTCGGGCGACTGCAGCGCGCGGCAAACCCATTCCTCGGCCGCCGCCTTGTCGTAATCGTCCTGGGCTTCGTAGCCGCGCCGGTCCGCCGCCGCCTGATCGTGTCGCGCGGCTGCCAACCGGCGCTCGAGCCATTTGCCGACCAGTTCTGCATCCCAGGCCTTTGGCGGATCCGTCATCATTTTCTCCACACAGGTTCGAGCGCCATCGCCGCTAGCTGAGGTCGATCGTTCCGTGGGCCACGACATAGCGCGTCGCGTCGACCGGCACGGCATCGAACAAGGTGGCTTCGGTGCCGGTCATCCAGACCTGGCCGCGGCCGGCGAGGCGTTCGAACAATGCCGCCCGCCTGCCCGGATCGAGGTGCGCGGCGACTTCGTCGAGGAGGAGGATCGGCGCGCGGCCGACGCGGTCGGCGACCAGTTCGGCATGGGCGAGGACGAGGCCGAGCAGCAGCGCCTTCTGCTCGCCGGTCGAGCAGAGATGCGCGGGCTGGGACTTGCCGAGATGGGTGACGAGCAGGTCGGTGCGGTGCGGGCCGGCGAGCGTGCGCCCGGCGGCGGCGTCGCGGCGGCGGCCTTCGCGCAATTCGCGGGCGAGCGTTTCGGCATCGCCCTCCCAGCCCTCGATCGCGAGGCCCGCCCGGGCGAAGACGCCCTCGGGCTGCGCCGCCAGCCGTTCGGCCAACGCTGTGACGGCATCGCGCCGGGCGGCGTGGATCGTGGCACCGTGCTCGGCCATCCGCGCTTCCAGCGCCGTCAGCCATTCGGGGTCGGCGGGCGCCTCCTCGGCGAGGAGGCGGTTGCGCTGGCGCATCGCGGCTTCGTAGCGCGTCGAGTGGTGCGCATGGCCAGGGGCGAGGGCGAGGGTGAGGCGGTCGAGGAAGCGGCGGCGTTCGCCCGGCCCCTCGACGAACAGCCGGTCCATCGCGGGTGTGAGCCAGAGCATCGTCACCCATTCGGCGAGCACGGCGGCTGCGGCACCCGCGCCGTTGATCCGCACCAGCCGCCGCTCGGGGGCGTCGGGCTGGGTGCCGGTGCCGATCTCGACATCGCCGAGCGTCGCCGCCACGCCGAAACCGCCGGCGGCACCCTGCCGCACCATTTCCGACAGCGGTGCGCGCCGGAGCCCGCGGCCGGGGGCGAGCAGCGACAGCGCCTCGAGCACATTGGTCTTGCCCGCGCCGTTTTCGCCGGTGAGCACGACGAATCCCGGACCGGCCACGAGGACGGCGTCGCGATGGTTGCGGAAATCGGTGAGGACAAGTCGCGTGACGGCCATTTGACCGTTCCTCTAGCGCAGCCACTTGCCGCCGGACAGCGCTTCGCCGATGAAGGCGCAAAGGAGACATCATGATCCGTATCTGCGTTGCCGCGTTCGCGGTTTTAGCCCTTGCCGCCTGTTCGAAGGCGCCCGAAGACACCACTGCCCGCTACACGCTGGGCGGCGGCGTGGGGACGATCACCGTCCAGGCGGCCGCCAATGGCGATGCGCGGGTCGAGGCCGGCCAGCAGGTCCTCGTCCGCAACGGCGGAACCGAATATCTCGTGCTGACCGACGGCAAGGGCCGGTTCGCGGCAAAGGTGAGCGATTTCATCGCGGCGATGGGCGAGATGATGCGCGAGGAAGGGATGAAGCCCAGCGGGCTGGGGCCGCAGAGCGACTATGAGCTCGTCAAGAAAGGCACCGAGACCGTGACCGGCATCGCAGGCGATGTGTGGAACGTGCGCGCGAAGCCGGCCAAGGACGCCAAGGCCGCCCCACCGACCGAGACGATCGAGGCAGTGATCAGCGGCGATCCGGCGCTTGCCAATGTCGGCAAGGCGCTGTCGATGCAGACGCGCCTCAGCACCGCGGGCATGCAGCAGGTCCAGGGCGGGCAGGGCAATCTCGAGAAGCGCGTCGAGGAAATGCTCGACAAGGGCATGGTGCTGCGCTTCGGCGACGCCCTCAAGCTCGACAAGATCGAGAAGGCGCCGATCGACACCAAGGTCTTCGCGCTGCCGGCGGTGATCGACAAGACGGCGCTCAAGGCGCGGCTCAACGCCGAACGCGCCCGCGCCCGCGCCGCATCGGGTACGCCGCCGGTGGAGAAGCCGGGATCGGGACCTGCGCCCGCGCCGACGCCTGCACCCAAGGCGAAGTGATGCGCCGGGCATTCGTTCTTGGATTCGCGCTTGCGCTGGCGCCGCTGCCAGCTGCGGCCGACGTCACCGCGACCTATTCGGTCGGCAAGTCGCAGCTCACCATCGAGGTCGACGACAGCGGCGACTATCGTGCCGAGATACCGGGCAAGTTCGCGCTGGTCCGCCACGGCGGCGACGAATTCATCATGATCACCCACAATGGCAAGGTGCGCGCAACGCGCAGCGACATATTCTTCGCGCTTCTCAAGACGAAGACGGCGAAAGGGCCTTCGGCCGACGGGCCGGGTGCGACGATGCGTTTCGTCACGACGCAGGGAAAGGACGAGGTCGTCGCCGGCCGCAAGGGCAGCAACTGGCAGATCGCGCCGGAGGCGCAGGGCCCCGGCGCGCTGGTGATGGTGATGAGCACCGACGCGCAACTCGTGCCGGTCGGCGGCGTGTTCCATCGGACCATCGTGCGCGCACTCGATGCGTTCGCGTCGGCCTTCGAGAACAATACGGGCTTCCGCGATCAGATCACTGCCGTATTGGCCAAGGGGGCGGTATTGCGCATCGCCGGCCCCGAAAGCATCGTGCTGCAAAATGTGAACGGCGACGAGATCGATGCCGGGCGTTTCGCGAGTCCCACGGAACTGCTCGACTCGGCGGCATTCGATGCCGCGCTCGGCGAACCGACGCAGCCGCCCGCCAAGCCCTGAGTCTCAGATCCCGGTGAGCCCCGCTTCGGCGAGGCTCGCCTGCGCGACGCGATAGGCCTGCGGCTCGGCGATATCGAGCCGGCGCCGCGCCACGTCGATCGGCTCGGCGAGCAGTGCCTCATAATCCTCGCCGTGGAGCCAGCCGGCCTGCTTGCCGTGCTGGTATCCCTCGATCACGGCGCGGAGGAAATCGAGCTTGCCGGTGATGCGGATGCTCTTGAGCGCGGCGCCGGCGGCGATGAATGCCCAGCCGAGCCCGCCGGTCTGCGCGTAGGAAAAGGCGACGAGGCACGCCTCGCCGAGATGCTCGTCGGCCTTGTAGCCGGTGAGGACGTGCCAGAGATCGTGGATGTCGCGCTCGCGGCGGCCCATCCACGCGTACGGATGTTCGATCTCCAGCGCGTCGGCACCGATCGCGTTCATGCTGACTTCCGCCAGTCCTTTCGCCGAATAGCCGGTGGCATCGAGAAACGCGCGATAGGTGGCACCCACGGTGCCCTCGGCGAAGCCGTTGATCCAGCTGCGGTCCGTCAGCCGCTCGGCCAGCTCGAGCCGGTGATAAGCGAGCTTGCCGCCGCCGGGAACGGTGAGCAGCTTGCGGTAATTCTTCTGGGTAACGTCGCCGTTCAGCGCGCGCATGATGCGGAACACCTGCTCGGTATCGTCGCCGTTCGACAGCAGCCGGCGCAGCGCCGAGAGCGCAGTGCCCCATTCGCGCTTCATCGGGATGCCGGGATTGAAGGGCTCGGGTGCCTGGGTCGCCATGATCTGCCTGCTCAACTACTGACAATAGTGTAAATAGCAAACATTGTCGGAAAGTTCAATTCGGTCCATCCTGATCGGCGAACAGGGAGAAAAAGATGCGAAGCTGGATCGTGCCCGCCGCATTCATCGGCTTGCTGCTCGCGGGTTGCGGCCCGCAGACTCCCGAGCAGGCCCGGATCGACAATATCCAGCAGGCGGCCGAGGCCGAGGCCGATGCGATCAAGTCCGCGTCCGGGAACGAGGCCGCGGCGATTCGTGCCGAGGCCGATACGATCGCCAGCCAGGCCGAGATCGCCAACAGCTTCGATGCCGAGCGGCTCGAGACCCGCGCCGAGGCACTCCGCAAGGAGGCCAAGATCGTCGAGCGTCATGCCGATGCGCAGATCTCGCGCGGTCCGCGATCGCGCCCGCGCCGATGTGAGTGCCCTCAAGGCACGCTGAGAATTACTGGAGCAGGCGCTGGCGAACCTCGGCCCGGCGCTCGAAAATCGACGCCATTTCGAGGTGGAGCGCACGGTCGCGCGCATTGGCCGCGCGTTCAGCCCGCTCGCGCTCTTCGCGTGCGCGACGCCAATTGAACGATACCAAAGCCTCGAGTGCGTGCATGACAACGCTGTAGCATCGCGGGTGAAAACAAAATCCTACGTATTGATGCGACTCGCGGAAATACGTGGATAACCGGCCTCGATTCGTCGCGATTCAGACCCGCATCGGCATCAGCACATACAGTGCCGGCGAGCTGTCATTCTCGCGAATCAGCGTCGGTGCCGCGGCGTCGGCGAGATGGACCTCGACGAGGTCGCCTTCGATCTGCGCGAGGATGTCCATCAAATAGCGGCTGTTGAAGCCGATCTCGAACGGCATCGCGGCATATTCGCCCGGCACCTCTTCCGCCGCCGCGCCGTTTTCGGGGCTGGTGACCGAGAGGATGATCTTGTCGCGATCGAGCGCCATCTTCACGGCGCGCGTTTTCTCGGTGGCGATCGTCGAGACGCGATCGACGCCCTGCATGAAGCTCTTCGGGTCGATCTTGAGGATCTTGTCGTTCGCGGTCGGGATGACGCGGCTGTAATCGGGGAAGGTGCCGTCGATCAGCTTCGAGGTGAGGATCGCCTGGCCCAGATCGAAGCGGATCTTCGAGCCCGACAGCGACACGCCGACCGAACCATCGACATCGTCGAGCAGTTTGCGCAGCTCGGCGATGCACTTACGCGGCACGATCACGTCGGGCATGCCCTCGGCACCGTCGGGGCGCGCCACGGTGACGCGCGCGAGACGGTGGCCGTCGGTCGCGGCGGCGCGCAGCAACGGCTGGGCGTCGTCGGTCACGTGGAGGAAGATGCCGTTGAGATAATAGCGTGTCTCTTCGGTCGAGATCGCGAAGCGAGTCTTGTCGATGATCTGCTTGAGCGTCTCGGCCGGCAGCTCGAACGTCGTGGGCAGTTCGCCCTCGGCGATCATCGGGAAATCGTCGCGCGGCAAGGTCGCCAGGGTGAACTTGGCGCGGCCGGCGTTGACGGTGATTCTGCCCTCGGCGGCGGCGAGTTCGACCTGCGAGCCTTCGGGCAGTTTCCGGACGATGTCGAACAAGGTGTGCGCCGAGACGGTGATCGCGCCCGGCTGGTCGACCGCGGCGGCGATCGTCTCGTCGATCTGCAGGTCGAGATCGGTCGCCATCAGCCGCATCGTCCCGCCCGCCTGCGCCTCGATCAGCACGTTGGACAGAATGGGGATCGTGTTGCGCCGCTCGACCACGGACTGGACGTGGCTGAGGCCCCTCAACAGAGTTGCGCGTTCGATCGTCGCCTTCATCACTCAAAACCCCCGGTGCCGCGCTCGAATCCGGGCGCTGACGATTGGCTCGACCTTAATCTCTAACGCCAAAAGGGCCGGGGCAAGCGCCCCGACCCTCTCATGCACACCAAAATTGGCGTAAGACGGCTTCAGAAGCGGAAGCCGACGCCCGCCACCACCTGATGCCGGTCGGTGTCGACGTTGAACGTGTCGGTCACCGTGCCGTTCGCGAACTGGAAATCGGCATTGGTGTAGTTCGAGTAGCGATACTCGACCTTGGCATAGGTGTTGCGGCCGATCGACCGCTCGACGCCCGCACCGACACGCCAGCCATCGAGCTGGAAATTCTCGTCCTGCGTGGTCGTGCCGTTGTCGGCGGTCACGTCCAGCCGGGCATTGGTGTAGCCGCCCTTGGCATAGAGCAACGTGCCCGTGCCGACCGGAACGCCGACGCGTGCGCCGACATAGATGTCGCGGCCCGCCTTGACGCGGCCATAGCCGAAGAAATTGGGATCGCTGGTGTCGGTCGTGACCTTGGCCGTCGAACCGCTCAATTCACCTTCGAGGCCGAGAACCACGCCACCGACCGGAATGTCATAACCGGCCTCGACGCCGTACTGGACACCCTCGATGCTCTGATCGTCGCCACGGACGCGCGAATCCTCGCTGTCGCCCGGACGGACGATATCGAGACCGCCGACCACGCCGACACGGAAACCGCCGGGGGCCGCATCCTGCGCGAAGGCGGGGGCGGCGAGTGCCGACGAAGCGACGAGGGCGGCGACGAATACAAGCTTACGCATAACTACTCCTTGGGTAATCGGCCCGCTTGTTCGAGCGAGCCGGGCCCTAACTGGGGATGCGAGTCCGCAGTTGCATGAACCTCAGATAAACAGAAAAAATCGTGATATTTGAGCAACACCGGGGCGGGTGTTGAAGCGCCTGAAGCCTCCCTCGCGAAGCGGGGAGGGGACTATGAAGCGGGTGGCGGGGCTTGGCCACGAGCACATCGCTCGCGACCAGGCCCCTCCGTCGTGCTGCGCACGCCACCTCCCCGCTGAAGCGAGGGAGGAATATTTTCTAGAAGCGGACGCCGACGCCGCCGAGCACCTGATGGCGCTTGGCGTCGATGCCCGTGCTGTCCGAATCGTACTTCGAATAGCGGTACTCGCCCTTCAGATAGACCTTGTCGTTGAGCTTGACCTCGGCACCCGCGCCGACGCGGAAGCCGCCGACCGTGTCATGGTCCTCGATCGTGCCCGTGGTGGAGGTATATTCGGAGTTGAAGCGGGCATTGGTGTAGCCGCCCTTGGCATAGATCAGCGCGCGTTCGCCGACGACGAAACCGGCGCGGGCGCCGACATAGAGGTCGCGGCCGGCCGAGGTCTTCAGCCGGTCTCCGGCGACGAGCACGCCGTTGGCGGTGTCCTTGGTGGTCGAACCGGTGACTTCGCCTTCGACGCCGAACACGGCCTTGCCGGCCTGATAGTCATAGCCGAGCTGGCCGCCATAGACGACGCCGTCGCGCGATCCGTTGCTGATCGAATCGTCGCCGACATGATCCCAGCCGACGATCGCTTCGGCGCGCGGGCCGGTGAAAGTCGCGTCCTGCGCGAAGGCGGGAGTGGCTGCGGCGGATGCGGCGAGCGCGGCGAGGATAAGCTTACGCATGAGATACTCCATTTACTGTACTGAGCTCCGATGACGGAGCCGGTGTGCTGATGCCGTAAGCCACCTGTTTGTTGCATGAACGAAACGAGGCGGAATCGGGGCATGCCGCAATTCCGCCATTGCCTTTGGCGCCGGGAGGCGCTGAGGAAGGACACATGCCAGCCAGCAACTGCCCCGTCAGCACCAGGAAGGGCCGCGATTTCATCGCCCGTCACGGCGAGACGGTGTTCAACATCGCACGCCGGATGCAGGGCGATCACCCGCATACGCCGCTCACCCGCGCCGGTTTCGCCCAGGCCGATGCGATGGGTGCGGCGCTGCGCGAATTGCTCGGCGCGAAGCCGAAGCTGACCCTGTGGTCGTCGAGCGCGGGGCGGGCGCTGCAGACGCTGGCGATCATCGCCGAGCATCTCGAGCTCGACTGGCATCAGGCGAAGACCGACGATCGCCTCGTCGAGATCGGCATGGGGAGCTGGAGCGGGCGCTATTACGCCGATCTGCAGAAGGAGGTCGGGACCTTCCTCGATCTCGAGCACGGGCTCTATACGCGGCCGCCCGAAGGCGGCGAATGGTATGATGCGATCGCCACGCGGGTTTCGGGCTGGCTCGCCGATACCGACCAGGATCCGGGCGACCGACTGGTGATCATGCACGGCATGTCGAGCCGCATCCTGCGCGGGGTGATGACCGGCGCCGACGTGATGCCGCAGTTCGACGCGCCGGTGGCGCCCGATCTGCCGCAAGGCTCGATCGTGCTGATCGAGCAGGGTGTCGAGCGTGTCGTCCATCTCGGCACCGGACGCGGCGCGGCGCCGGCATGATCGCGCTCGCTCTGGCGCTGCTGCTGCTCCAGCCGCGCGATGCGCTGGGGGTTTTCGGGAGCTGGGGGCGTTTCGCGACTCTTCGCCGCTGCGCTGCTTCGCGATCGCCAGGCCGGTCGAGCGCGGCCGGAGCCAGCCCTTCGCCAGCATCGCGACCTGGCCGGGGCAAGGCGCGCGCAACCAGCTTCATATCCGCCTCAGCCGTACGCGGGCGGCCAACGCCCGGGTGACGCTGGCGATCGGCGAGCGTCGCTTCGAGCTGCGCGCGGGCGATATGGACGCCTGGGGCCCCGATCCGCGCACCGATGCCGCGGTGGTGGCGGCGATCCGTGACGGTCGCAGCATGAGCGTCGAGACGGTTTCGGCCAACGGCGCTGCATTTGCGGATACCTATGCGCTGAAGGGCGCCGCGACTGCGATCGATGCAGCGGCTCTGGGGTGCGCCGGGCGCTGGTTTCAATCCTCCCCGCCAGGGGAGGTGTCGCCGAAGGCGACGGAGGGGAGGAAACGCTGATTTAGCGAAGTGCTTCCTCCCCTCCGTCATGCTGCGCATGCCACCTCCCCCTGGCGGGGGAGGATTGGACGGACCGAGATACTCCCGCAGCCCCGTCACCAGCGCGTCGAACACTGCGCGCACCCGTGCCACGCCGCGCAGATCCTCGTGACAGACGACCCAGGTCTCCAGATCGAAGCCGAAGCCTTCGGGCACCAGCCGTACCAGCCCGTCGCGCGCCGCCAGCGGCACCTGGCACACGCCGATGCCGAGCGCCGCGCGGATCGCGGCGAGCTGGGCGAGATCGCTGTCGCTGCGGAAGGCGAAGTCGGCAAGGCGCCCCGGAAATCCCTGCGCCTGGAGCGCGCGGAGTATCGGCGTATCGCGCTCGACTCCGATCAGCCGATGGTCGCGCACCGCCTCGAGCGTGTGCGGCGTCCCCGCCGCGGCGAGATAGTCGGGATGGCCGTGGAGCCCGAGCCGTACCGCGCCGATACGCTGCGCGACCAGCGCCTCCTGCATCGGAGCGACCATCCGCACCGCGACATCGGCCTCGCGGCGCAGCATGTCCTCGTTGCGGTTGCTGGGGCTGAGCTCGATCACCAGCGCCGGGTGCCTTGCCGCGAGGCGTGCGAGGATCGGCGGCAGCACCTCGATGGCGATCACGTCGCTCGCCGAGATCCGCACGCGCCCCGCGATCTCGGCGGCTTCGGCAGAGGCGGTGCGCCCGAACGCATCGGCGGCGAGCGCCATCGCGCGGGCATGTTCGGCGAGTGCGCGCGCTTGCTCCGTAGGCAGCAGGCCACTGGGGCTGCGCGTGAACAAAGGCGTGCCGATCTCGGCCTCGAGCTCTTCGATGCGCCGGCGGACCGTCGGCTGCGCGATGCCGATCCGCCGGGCGGCGGCCGACAGGCTGCCTTCGGTCATCACCGCAAGGAACGCGCGCTGGCGTTCCCAATCGATCCCGGCTTCGAGTGAGCTCATCAAATTTGTATAGGCGAGCTGCAAAGGTCCGGCAATTTTCTTTGAGCTGCTCCGCGTCCATCTCCTGTCCGTCAAGCAATGGAGACGATCATGGAGAAGACGGCATTGGTGCTCGGTGCGACCGGGGGCGTGGGCGGCGAAACGGCGCGTGCGCTGGTGCGGCACGGCTGGAAGGTGCGAGGGCTGGTGCGCAATACGCGGCCGGGGCTCGACGCCGTGATCGAATGGATTGAAGGCGATGCGATGGATGCCGCCGCGGTATCGGGCGCCGCGCAGGGCGTCGCGGCGATCGTCCATGCCGTCAATCCACCGGGCTATCGCGACTGGGCGCGGCTCGTGCCGGCGATGCTCGCCAACAGCATCGCCGCAGCGCGGGCGAACGACGCGCGGCTGGTGCTGCCGGGCACGATCTATAATTACGATCCCGTCGCCACGCCGGTGGCGCAGGCGGATTCGCCGCAGGATTCGGCGACGCGCAAGGGACGGATCCGCGTCGAGATGGAGCGGAGCATCGAAGCTTCGGGGTCCGCGCGCTGATCCTGCGCGCCGGCGATTTCTACGGCCCGCGGCCGGGCAATAGCTGGCTGTCGCAGGGGATGGTGAAGCCGGGGCGAGTGCGCTCGATCCTGTATCCGGGCGGCAAGGGCGTCGGCCATGCCTGGGCCTATCTGCCCGATATCGCCGAGACCTTCGCGCGGCTGCTGGATCGCGAGCCTGAGCTGCCGCACTTTGCGCGCTTCCATTTCGCCGGGCTCTGGGATGCCGACGGCACGCGCCTGACGCGCTCGATTCAGGAAGTGCTCGGCAGGAAATTGCCTGTGCGCGGCATGCCGTGGTGGGCATTGCCGCTGATCGCGCCGTTCAATCCGACGATGCGCGAGATGATCGAGATGCGGCCTTATTGGCGGCATCCGGTGCGGCCCGACAATCGCGAACTCGTCGCCTTTCTGGGCGAGGAGCCGCATACGCCGCTGGCGCAATCGCTGGCGGCCAGCTTTGCCGCGCTAGGCATTGCCTGAGCCGATGCGGGCGGCGATCGCACCGCCGCCCGTTGGTCGGTTACTTCGGCGTCGGGGCTGCCGCCGCGGCGGGCTGCTGTGCCGCTGCGGCGTCCTGGATCTTCTTGTTCAGCGCCGTATCCGATTGCATCGCCTGCGCGATCTCGTTGAAGCGCTGTGCCGGAAGCCCCGTCGCGGTGATCGCCTCGACCATCTTGGCGTTCTTTTCCGCATCGGGAACGGTCGCGTCCTGGCGGACCTTGGCGACGGCGAGCGCCGCGGTAGCGAATTGAGTCACTTCGGCATCGCTCACCGCAGTAGCGGTAGAGGCGGTGCCGGCACCGGTGGTGCCTTCCTGTGCCGGCGCGGCGGGTGCCGGCTCGGCGGGCGCAGGCGAGGTCTGGGCAGTCTGTGCCATCGCCGCCGGCGCGCAGATCAGCGCCGCGGAGAGGATCATCGAGGTACGAAACTTCATATTACGCTCCGAATTGGGTACGCCCCCAACGCCAAGCTGGACGGCGGGGTCCCGCCGGGGCAACCGCTCCGCGACGCGGCGTGGCAGAAGCGGGATGGAGCAGCCTTTTGCGGCGGGATTCGCCACCGGGAGTGGAATTCGCGCGCGAAATCGACTAGATGCGCCGTCATGCAGACAGAGTCGGCCGCCCTCATGCCCATTCCGGGGCACATCGATCCCGTGCCCGTGCCCCGGGAATTCAAGCCGCGCGCGGACGGCCGCATCGACTTGCTCGGCCTTTCGAAGGCCGATCTGCGCATGGCGCTGGAGACCGCGCAGCTCGAGCCGAAACAGGCCAAGCTCCGCGCCAAGCAGCTGTGGCACTGGATCTACAATCGCGGCGTCACCGAATTCGCGCTGATGACCGACATCTCGAAGGCGATGCAGCCCTGGCTCGAGCAGCGCTTCGTGATCTCGCGCCCCGAAGTCGTCGAGGCGCAGGTCTCGACCGACGGCACCCGGAAATGGCTGCTGCGCTCGGATGACGGACAGGACTATGAGATGGTCTTCATCCCCGATGCGGATCGGGGAACTTTGTGCGTCTCGTCGCAGGTCGGCTGCACGCTCAATTGCCGCTTCTGCCACACCGGCACGATGCGGCTGGTGCGTAACCTCAACCCCGCCGAGATTGTTGGCCAGGTGATGCTCGCGCGCGACGCGTTGGGCGAATGGCCGAGCCAGCCCGAGGGGCGCATGCTCACCAACATCGTGATGATGGGCATGGGCGAGCCGCTCTACAATTTCGAGAATGTCCGCGATGCATTGAAGCTGGTGATGGACGGCGACGGCCTTGCGCTGTCGAAGCGCCGGATCACGCTGAGCACTTCGGGCGTGGTGCCGATGATGGCGCGCGCGGGCGAGGAGATCGGCGTCAACCTTGCGGTGTCGCTCCACGCCGTGACCAAGGAAGTCCGCGACGAGATCGTGCCCTTGAACCGGAAATATGGCATCGAGGAGCTGCTCCAGGCCTGTGCCGATTATCCCGGCGCCAACAATGCCCGGCGGATCACCTTCGAGTACGTCATGCTCAAGGACAAGAACGACAGCGATGCAGAGGCGCACGAACTCGTCCGGCTGATCAAGAAGTACAAGCTGCCAGCGAAGGTGAATTTGATTCCGTTCAACCCTTGGCCGGGCGCGCCGTACGAATGCTCGACGCCGGAGCGGATCCGCACCTTCTCGAACATCCTGTTCGAAGCGGGCTATTCGGCGCCGGTGCGCACGCCTCGTGGGCGCGATATCGACGCCGCCTGCGGCCAATTGAAGACCGCCTCCGAGAAGAAGAGCCGCGCCGAGCTCGACCGGCAGGCCGAGGAAAAGCTCGCGGCTCTGGGCTAAGGGCGCTCGGCCTTCGTCAGGACGAGCCAGGTCCAGCTGACTCCGTTCGCCCGGCTTACGGGGTGCACCGACTCCGTTTCCGCCCGGCGAGTCAGATCGAATCCTGCCGCAGATGCCAGTTCGATCGCTTCTTCCGGCGGTGCAGGGAAGGTGCCGCGGTCGGGTGTCGGGTCGTGGCGCAGCGACAGGATCAATTGGCCTCCCGGCGCTGTGGCTTGCGCGAGGCCGGGGATGGCGCGCGCGCGGCCGGCGGTATCGAGATGGTGCCATACGGCGCACAGCATCACCAGATCGAAGGGGCCGTGCTGCTGCAGCTTCGAAAGCTCGGGAAGCTGGTCGTCCAGCCACTCGATCCGGTCGCCATGGAGCGCAATCCCTGCCTCGCGGAACGCCTGCACCGGCTCGACCGCCAGCACGCGATGCCCCTGTTCGGCGAGCCACGCCGCGTCGCGGCCCGTCCCCGCGCCGATATCGGCGATCCGGGCGGGCCCCGCGGCAGGAGATCGAGCACCGCCGCATAGATCTGCTCGGGAGGAAGCGCGTCGTAGCCGGCGATCAGCTCCGGAGTCGCCGCTGCGGCATAATCGGCCAGCACATCGTTCATCCGCTTTTCTCCCGCATGGAAACAGGTCGGATGACCCTAACCCGTTCGTGCTGAGCTTGTCGAAGCACCGTTCTTCTTTTCACCGCCGGAAAAGAAGTACGGCCCTTCGACAGGCTCAAGGCGAACGGATTTACGGTGGACTTCTTCTCGATAGCATTGGCCGCCGGAGCCGGCGTGCTTGGCGGTGCAATGAACGCGCTGGCGGGCGGCGGCACCTTCGCGACGCTGCCCGCGCTGATCGCACTCGGGCTTCCCGCCAATATCGCCAATGCCACCTCAAATGTCGCCTTGCTGCCCGGCGCCGGCACCAGCGCCTGGGCGTATCGCGACGAGCTGGCGCCCGTTGCGGGTCTGTCGGTGCGGCTGCTGGCTGCGATCACCTTTGCGTTCGGGCTGGTCGGCAGCCTGTTGCTCGTGCTCACTCCGACTGCGGTGTTCGATCTGCTCATCCCATGGCTGCTCCTCTTCGCCTTCGCGGTGATGGTGTTCGGCAAAAGCGCGGCCGACTGGCTTCATGCCCGCGTCACGATCGGTCGCCCGACCTTGCTGATCACGCAGGCGTTTCTCGGCATCTATGGCGGCTATTTCGGCGGCGGCGTGGGGCTGATCACCACGGCGGTCTATGGCCTCCTCGCCAATATCCGCCCGCGCGAGCTGTTCGCGATCCGCACCCTGATGCTGGCGGTGGCCAATTTCGCCGCGGCGTTCATCTTCATCGGCTTCGCGATGGTCTGGTGGTGGGCGTGCCTGCCGATGCTGATCGGCTCGATCCTTGGCGGCTGGCTCGGTGCAGTGATTGGCAAGAAGCTGTCGCCCGGCATGGTGCGCGCATGGACGCTGCTGGTCACCGGCGCCACCACGCTCGTCTTCTTCGTGCGCGCATACGGCGGATAGGCTAAGGGGCTGGAATGGATGCGCCTCCCGAGCCCCGCACGGTCTATCGGCACCGGCTGTTCACGCGCCTCTGGCACTGGATCAACGCGCTCGCGATCCTGATCCTGATCCCCAGCGGGCTGATGATCTTCAACGCGCACCCCCGGCTCTATTGGGGGCATTACGGCGCCAATTTCGACCACGCCTGGCTCGAGCTGCCGCGCTTCCCCGGCTGGGCGACGATCCCCAGCCATTACAGCCTCGCCGGTGCGCGCCACTGGCATCTGTTCTTCGCATTGGTGCTCGGCTTCGGGCTACTGGCGTACATGATCGCCAGCCTGATCAACCGCCACTTCCAGCGCGACCTGCGCATCCGCCGCGCAGAGCTGGCGCCAAGCCACCTCGCCGCCGATCTCAGGGCGCATCTCGCGCTACGCTTTCACGATCCCGCCAAGCCGGGCGCCTATAACATCTTCCAGAAGGCGAGCTACGCCGGCGTGATCTTCGTGCTGCTCCCGCTGCTGATCGCATCGGGCCTCGCGATCTCGCCGGGCATGTGGCCGTGGCTGGCGGACCTGTTCGGCGGGCGCCAGTCAGCGCGCTCGGTCCACTTCATCGCGATGGCGTGTATGACCTTGTTCGTCGTCATCCACCTGACGCTGGTGATCCTCGCCGGCCCGATCAACGAAGTGCGCTCGATGATCACCGGCTGGTGGCGCGTGCCCGAGGAGGATCATTCGTGATCACGCGGCGGACCCTGCTCGTCGGCACCGGCGCCAGCCTGCTGGCCGGCTGCGATCTCGCTCACCGACAGTCCGGTGCTGATGCGCGCGGAGGACGCGCATCGTTTCCTTCAGCGTTCGATCAACGGGCGCGCCGCGCTCGCCCGCGAGTTCCGCGCCGAACAACGCAGCCCGATCTTCCGGGTCAACGGCACCGCGAGCCCGAACACGCCCGCGTACAATGCCCTCGCCGCCAACCGCTTCGCCGACTGGCGGTTGACGGTCGACGGTCTCGTCGCGCGCCCGCTCCGTCTCAGCCTCGCGCAGATCCAGGCATTGCCCCAGCGCGCGCAGATCACCCGGCACGATTGCGTCGAGGGCTGGAGCGCGATCGGCAAATGGCAGGGGCCGCGGCTCGAGACCTTGCTCCAGCTCGCCGGCATCCGCGACACCGCGCGCTATATCGTCTTCCACTGCGCCGACCGCTTCGGCGGCACGCCCTTCTACGAATCGATCGATTTGGTCGACGCCTTCCACCCCCAGACGATCCTCGCCTGGGCGATGAACGACGCAACGCTTTCGGTCGGTCACGGCGCGCCCGTGCGGCTGCGGGTCGAGCGCCAGCTCGGCTACAAACAGGCGAAGTACGTCATGCGGATTGAAGCCGTGGCCAGCCTGGCCGGAATCGGCGCGGGCAAGGGGGCTATTGGGAGGATTCGAACGGCTATGAATGGTATGCCGGCATCTGACGCCGCGCTCTTGCGCGTCCCTGTGTTTTTTCCGCATTGCGGAAACTCGTTACGCATCTAATTTAAGGGTCTGGTGGGGGCTGTTGACGAGTACGGCCAATGGCGTTGATCGATACGTTTTTACGCGCGCAGTGAAGCGCGGGCAGCTGACAGTGATCCATGCGGACGGCACCAGCCGCAGCTTCGGGGCGCCGGATCCGGACATCAAGCCAGTCACGGTACGGTTCGGCCCCGGTGCAGCCGCGGCGATCGTGCGCGATCCCAGCTTGGGCGCCGCCGAATGCTTCATGGACGGCCGTCTCGCGATCGAGCAGGGCGACATCTTCGACCTGCTCGTGCTGATGACGAGCAACAATCGCTGGGAAGACGCGACCGCCGCGCTCGATCCCAAGCCGCTTGCCCGACTGGCGAACACCGTCATGCACCGCATCGGCCGCTACAACATGGCGCGGCGGGCGAAGCGCAACGTCGCGCATCATTACGATCTGTCGCGGCGGCTCTACGATCTCTTCCTCGACGCCGACCGCCAATATAGCTGCGCTTACTACACCGATCCGGCGAACAACCTCGAACAGGCCCAGCTCGACAAGAAGGCGCATATCGCCGCCAAGCTGGCGATCGAGCCCGGCATGCGCGTGCTCGATATCGGCTGCGGCTGGGGCGGGATGGCGCTCTATCTCCACGAGAAGACCGGCGCCGAAGTCGTCGGCATCACGCTGTCCGAAGAGCAGCTCAAGGTCGCCCGCGAGCGTGCCGCCGAGCGCGGGGTGCACGGCAAGGTGCGCTTCGAGCTGATCGATTATCGCGAGATGACCGGCCAGTTCGACCGGATCGTGTCGGTCGGCATGTTCGAACATGTCGGCACGCCGCAATACCGGACCTTCTTCCACAAGTGCCGCGAATTGCTCACCCCCGAAGGCGTGATGCTGCTCCACACGATCGGGCGGGCGGGCGGCCCCGGCGTCACCGATGCGTTCACGCTGAAATACATCTTCCCCGGCGGCTATATCCCGGCGCTGTCGGAGATCGCGCGCGGCTATGAAGGCCTGCGCATGTTCCCGACCGACATCGAGGTGCTGCGGCTGCATTACGCCCACACGCTCAAGGCCTGGTACGACCGCACTGTCGCCGCGAAGGACGAGATCGTCGCGCTCTATGACGAACGCTTCTTCCGGATGTGGACCTTCTATCTCGCCGGGTCCTATGTCGCCTTCGTCAATGGCGGGCTGGTCAATTACCAGCTCCAGTTCTCGCGCTCGCGCACGGCACTGCCGATCACCCGGGACTATATGATGGAAGCGGAGACGGCGTTGCGCGAAGCCACCCCCGAGGCGATGCGCGAGGCGGGCTAATCCCTTTTCGTCACCCCGGCGAAGGCCGGGGCCCAGAGTCACAAGTACCAGAGTCACAAGTGATGGTCTGTGGGGCTCTGGATCCCGGCTTTCGCCGGATGACGGCGTGTGGGACAGGCGTCAGCGCGGATAGCGCGCGTCCATCGAGGCGAGTGCCCCGCGAATAATCTCCTCGAGCGCGGCCATGTCCACATCGGCCAGCTTCCGGATGTAGAGGCACGCCTTGCCGGTCCTGTGTCTGCCCAGCCGCGCGAGCTGGGCTTCCTGCTCGGGGCTGCCGTTCAGGACATAGAGCACCAGCTCCGCCTTGCGCGGGCTGAAGCCCAGCCGGCACGCGTCGCCCTCGTGCCCGCTCTCATAGCGGTAATGATAGCTGCCGAAGCCGATGATCGAGGGTCCCCACATCACCGGTTCCTCGTCGGAAATCCGCGTCATCAGCGCGAGGAGCGTCCTCGCATCTTCGCGGCGCACCGTGTCCGGGGCGGCATGGATGAAGTCGGCGACCTGCATCTGGGTCGGCTTGGTCCTGGTTTCGGCCATCCTCTCCTCCGTCCCGGCTCTTACCATGGTTGCGCCGCGAGTGCAGGAACCCTAGAGCGCCCCCGGTTTTCCCGCACATCTCAGGAGTCGCCTGCCTCATGTCCGACAAGATCAACCGCCCCGCCGGCGATGCCGGCATCAAACGGGTGGTCCTCGCTTATTCGGGCGGGCTGGACACGAGCGTGATCCTGAAATGGCTCCAGCAGGAATATCAGTGCGAAGTGGTGACCTTCACCGCCGATCTCGGCCAGGGCGAGGAATTGGAGCCCGCGCGGCGCAAGGCCGAGCAAGCGGGCGTCAAGCGCGAGCACATCTTCATCGACGATCTGAAGGAGGAGTTCGTCAAGGACTTCGTATTCCCGATGATGCGCGCCAATGCGCTGTACGAGGGCCTCTATCTCCTCGGCACCTCGATCGCGCGCCCGCTGATCGCCAAGCGCCAGATCGAGATCGCACGGCTGGTCAACGCCGACGCGGTCAGCCACGGCGCGACCGGCAAGGGCAACGACCAGGTCCGCTTCGAGCTCGGCTATTACGCGCTCGCGCCCGACATCAAGGTCATCGCGCCGTGGCGCGAATGGGATCTGACCAGCCGCACCCGGCTGATCGAATTCGCCGAGCAGCACCAGATCCAGGTCGCCAAGGACAAGCGCGGCGAGGCGCCGTTCTCGACCGACGCGAACCTCCTCCACACTTCGTCCGAGGGCAAGGTGCTCGAGGATCCGTGGGACGAAGTCCCCGATTATGTCTATTCGCGCACGGTCAATCCCGAGGACGCGCCCGACAAGCCCGAGACGATCACGGTGGATTTCGAGCGCGGCGACGGCGTTGCGCTGAACGGCGAGGCGATGTCGCCCGCGACCTTGCTGACCGCGCTCAACGAACTCGGCCGCAAGCACGGCATCGGCCGGCTCGATCTGGTCGAGAACCGCTTCGTCGGCATGAAGTCGCGCGGGATGTACGAGACGCCGGGCGGCACCATCTATCATCTCGCCCATCGCGGGATCGAGCAGATCACGCTCGACCGCGGCGCCGCGCATCTCAAGGACGAGCTGATGCCGCGCTACGCCGAGCTGATCTATAACGGCTTCTGGTTCGCCCCCGAGCGCGAGATGCTCCAGGCGGCGATCGATCACAGCCAGGAGAAGGTGACCGGCACCGTCCGCCTCAAGCTCTACAAGGGCAATGTCACCGTCACCGGCCGCCGCTCGCCCAACAGCCTGTACAGCGAGAAAGTCGTGACCTTCGAGGACGATCAGGGCGCCTACGACCAGCGCGACGCCGCGGGCTTCATCAAGCTCAATGCGCTGCGCTTGCGGCTGCTCGGGCGGCGCGACGGCTGAGGCCGGATTTCACTTCGCGTTAACCTAACTTTATCGCCTTGACCGTACCTCCTCGTGCACTCGCACCGGGGGACGACCAGTAATGCCTGAATCCACCAACGCCGTTGATGTCGCCATCATCGGTGCCGGCCCGGCCGGGCTGACTGCCGCCTATCTGCTCACCAAGGCGGGTTATTCGGTGACGGTCATCGAGAAGGATCCGGTCTATGTCGGCGGCATCAGCCGCACGGTCGAGCATGAAGGCTTCCGCTTCGACATCGGCGGCCACCGCTTCTTTTCCAAATCGAAGGAAGTCGTCGATCTCTGGAACGAGATCCTTCCCGACGATTTCATCGAGCGGCCGCGGATGAGCCGCATCTATTATGGCGGCAAATTCTACAGCTATCCGCTGCGTGCCTTCGAAGCGCTGATGAACCTGGGCGTGTGGACCTCGACTCTGTGCATGGCGAGCTATGCCAGGGCGAAGCTGTTTCCGAAGAAGGACGTGAAGAGCTTCGAGGACTGGGTGGTCAACCAGTTCGGCCACAAGCTCTATTCGATCTTCTTCAAGACCTATACCGAGAAGGTGTGGGGCATGCCGTGCGACGAGATGTCGGCCGATTGGGCGGCGCAGCGCATCAAGGGGCTCAGCCTCGGCAAGGCCGTGATCGACGGCCTCAAGCGTTCGCTCGGGCTGAACAAAAAGCCCAATGACGGCATGGCCACCAAGACCCTGCTCGAGACCTTCCGCTATCCGCGCAAAGGTCCGGGGATGATGTGGGAGGCCGCGCGCGACCGTGTCGTCGAGGGCGGCAACCGCGTCCTGATGGATCATGCGCTCAAGGCGCTGGCGTTCAACCATGCCACGCAGCGCTGGACCGTGCAGGCCATGCAGGGCGACCGGATGGTCGTGATCAACGCCGCGCACGTGATTTCCTCGGCACCGATGCGCGAGCTCGCCGGTCGCATCCAGCCGCTCCCTGCGAGCATTCCGGCGGCGATGGACCTTCATTACCGCGACTTCCTCACCGTCGCGCTGATGATCCGCTCCGAGGATCTCTTCCCTGACAACTGGATCTACATCCATGAGGAGGGGTCCAGGTCGGCCGCGTTCAGAACTTCCGCAGCTGGTCGCCCGAAATGGTGCCCGACGAGAGCATTGCCTGTGTCGGCCTCGAATATTTCTGCTTCGAAGGCGATGGCCTGTGGACCTCCAGCGACGACGAACTGGTCGCACTCGCAACGCGCGAGCTGGCGCAGCTCGGGCTGGCCGATCCCGCGACGGTCGTCGGCGGTGCGGTGGTGCGTCAGGAAAAGGCCTATCCCGTCTATGACGACAGCTATCGCGACAATGTCGACACGCTCCGCCGCGAGCTCGAGAGCCGTTATCCCACGCTTCACATGGTCGGCCGCAACGGCATGCATCGCTACAACAACCAGGACCATGCGATGATGACGGCGATGCTCACCGTCCGCAATATCGCGGCGGGCAGCCGGGTCTACGACGTCTGGAACGTCAACGAGGATGCCGAATATCACGAATCGGGCACCGAAGGCGAACAGGCCGCGCTCGCTTCCGAGCGCCTCGTCCCGGGCCGCTTGAAGGCGGCATGAGCGAACGCTCGCCCTGGCTGGCGGTGCTGACCGGCTGGCTGCTGGCGTCCGCAGTGCTTCTCGCTGTCAGCGCCGGCAGCATCTACACGCTGGCGTTTCCCGATCCCGACGATGCCATGCGCCTCATGGAAGTGCGCGACTGGCTGGCGGGACAGAGCTGGTGGGACGTGACCCAGTACCGTCTCGTCGCGGGAGACATGCACTGGTCGCGGCTCGTCGATCTGCCGCTGGCGGCGGTCATGCTGCTGACCGCGCCGCTATTCGGTCAGGCGGGCGCGGAGCGTATCGCGCTCGTCATAGTCCCGCTCGCCACTCTGCTCGCAGTGCTCGCGCTGGGCGCCGGGCTGACGCGCCGAGTCCTCGACACCGAACGCGCCCGGCTCGCGGTGCTGATTGCGCCGCTCTCGGTTCCTTTGTTGTACCAGCTGCGTCCGATGCGGATCGACCATCACGGGTGGCAAGTGGTGCTCGCGCTCGCGGCGCTGTTCCTGCTGCTCGGCAAGCCGACGCTGCGAAACGGCGCGGCGATCGGGCTCTGCCTCGCGGTGCTGATCATGATCTCGCTCGAGGGATTGCCGATCGCCGCCGCCTTGTGCGGCATCGCAGCGATTGCATGGGCGTTCGAGCCCTCCCGCCGCTTCGTGCTCCTCGGCATCGCCTGGTCGCTTTTCGCTAGCCTCGCGACGCTTCAGCTGGCCACGCGCGGGCTCCATTACGCGGCGCCGTTATGCGATGCGGTGACGTTCGACTGGGTCGCGGTGGCCGGAGCGGCCGCAGTCGCGGTGAGCTTCGCCACGCTTGCCGGGCGGGCGCCGCTCGCGCTGCGGCTCGGGGCGCTCGGCCTGGCCGGCTGCGTTCCGCTCGGGCTGCTGCTCGCTACGGCACCCGAATGCGTCGCCGGCCCGTTCGCCCAGCTCGATCCGCTGACGCGCGCCTTGTGGTATCAGAAAGTCTCCGAAGGGCTCCCTTCTGGGAGCAATATCCCAGCTGGGCGATCATGACGATCGGCCTGCCGATCGTCGGCCTGATCGGTTCCGTCCTCGCGCTCCGCGGCAGCGAAGGCGAAACGCGGACGCGATGGATCCTCCTGATCGCCGCGCAATTGCCCGCATTCCTGCTCGCGTTGCTGGTGGCGCGCGCGGGCGCTACGGCCAGCGCATTCGCGCTTCCCGGCGCCGCCTGGGCACTTCACGCGATGCTGACGCGGGCACGGGCGATATCTTCCGTACTCAAGCGCACGCTGGCCACGGCCGGAGCGCTGCTCGCCGCCTCGCCGGGGCTCGTCGCGTTTTCACTGCTCGGCTTCCCGCAGGCGCAGGCGGCCCGGGAGACACAGCAACGTTACGCCGAGGCGGGGCATCCCGCCTGCATCGACGGCACCCAGGCCCGCGCCGTCGCCCAATTGCCGCCGGCCCTGTTGTTCGCGCCGCTCGACATCGCGCCCGATATCGTCGTGGCCACGCACCATCGGGCGATGGCCAGCGGCCACCATCGGAACATGGCGATGATGCGCGACGTCATTTCCGCCTTCACCGGCACGCCCGAAGCCGCGCACGCGCTGATCCGCCGTTCCGGGGCGGACTATGTCGTGATCTGTCCCGGCCTCAACGAGCCGGAGGTCTATCGCGAGTGGAACCCGGCCGGATTCGGCCCGCGCCTCGAGCGGGGGAACGGTTCGACTGGCTGCAGCCGGTCCCGATTGCGGATTCGCCTGTCCTCGTGTGGCGCGTGCGTAGCTAACGCCCGCTTGCGGCAAGCCCATATGCGCGACTAAAGCCGCGCGATGGATCGGGGCGAAAGGCTGCATTGGTGGCAGACACGATGGTTCGTGGCGCTCGCCACGTTCATGGCGATCGTGCCTCTGCTGTGGCCGGACATTCCGCCGCTGGTCGACCTGCCCGGTCATATGGGGCGGTACCGCGTCCAGCTCGATTACGCGCAATATCCACACCTGCACGACTGGTATAATTTCAGCTGGAGCCTGATGGGCAATCTGGGAGTCGACCTGCTCGTCATCCCCATGTCCAAGGTGTTCGGGCTCGAACTCGCGGTCAAATTGATCGTCATCACGATCCCTGCGATGACCGTCGCCGGGCTGCTGATGATCGCGCGCGAGGTCCATGGCCGCATTCCCGCCACGGCCCTGTTCGCGCTGCCGCTGGCTTATGCCTTCCCCTTCCATTTCGGCTTCGTCAATTTCGCATTGTCGATGGGCATGGCGCTGCTCGCCTTCGGCTGGTGGCTGCGGCTGGGGCGACTCGGCAAGTTCCACTTCCGCAGCCTCGTGTTCCTGCCGATCTCGGTGCTGATCTGGATCACGCACACATTCGGCTGGGGCGTGCTCGGCGTACTCGCTTTCTCGGCCGAACTGGTCCGCCACCACGATGCGCATCGCGGACAGGGCTTCGCCCGCGAGTGGCTGCTTCCCTGGTTCAAGGCGGGCATCCAGTGCCTCGTGCTGGCGCCGCCCGCCTTGCTGATGCTGATGTGGCGCAGCGGCGGCCATGTCACCGGGCAGACCGCGGACTGGTTCAACTGGCGCGCCAAGATGCTGTGGATCGTCCAGGTCTTCCGCGATCGCTGGCAGCTGTTCGACATCGCCTCGGTCGGCGTGCTGTTCCTGCTGCTGTTCAAGGCGATCCGCGACCCCAACCTCCAGTATTCGCGCAATCTGAGCCTGTCGTTCCTGTTCCTCGCGGCAGTCTATGTCTTGTTGCCGCGGATCGTGTTCGGATCGGCCTATGCCGATATGCGGCTGGTGCCGTTCCTGATGGCGATCGGAATCATCGCGATCCGCCCCAAGCCGGGCATGTCGATGCGCGGCGCGGCAGTGGTGGCGGCGATCGGCATGGCGTTCTTCACTGCGCGCATCGCCGCGACGACGTGGAGCTTCTTCCTCTACGACAAATCCTATGATCGCGAGCTGAAGGCGCTCGAGCATCTGCCCGAAGGCGCCCGGCTGGTCAGCTTCGTCGGCGAGACCTGCTACAACGAGTGGAAGATGACGCGCCTCCAGCACGTCCCCGCGCTCGCGCTCGAACGCAAGCTCGCTTACACCAACGATCAATGGTCGATGCCCGGCGCCCAGCTGCTGACGGTGCGCTATGCCGACGCCCAACGCTTCGCGCACGATCCCTCGCAGATCGTCACCGACATCCAGTGCCCGCGCGAATGGTGGCGCCCGGTGGCCTGGGCGCTGACTCGCTTCCCGCGCGATGCGTTCGATTATGTCTGGATGATCCGCCCGCCGCAGTTCGACCAGCGCTTCCTGCAGGGGCTGGTGCCCATCTATGTCGACGATCACAGCCATAGCGGGCTCTACCGCGTCGATCACAATGTTCCTGCGCCGGTCATCCGCCCCGGCGAGCTGCCGCTCCCCAAATGGGAGCGCGACCTTATCCTCAACGACGGTCGCCAGTTCACCAGCAACCTGCCCGAGCCCGAGGCATCGCCTTCGCCTCTGCCTTAGTCAGATTGCTGTCCTTGAGCATATACGTGCTCCGGCGAAGGCCGGAGCGCTGGAGAGCCTTTCCTTCGACCGCCAACGCTCCGGCCTTCGCCGGAGCACGAGGATGCTACTTGCCGTTCCCACAGGTGCTTGCAGAGAGCGGGAGCATCATCCCCCGCGCCTGAACGGCGTCATTTCCCCAGCCATTCCTGCTCGCGCTCTATCGCCTCGCGCTCCCGCCGCAGGAAGTC
This sequence comes from Sphingomonas sp. 7/4-4, assembly GCF_027941955.1. GTDB lineage: Bacteria > Pseudomonadota > Alphaproteobacteria > Sphingomonadales > Sphingomonadaceae > Sphingomonas. The sequence goes on along the minus strand of NZ_CP115960.1, from coordinate 2,613,358 downwards.
CGCCACTGCGCGGCGGAAGCCGGGATCCGGGATATAGTGCGCGGACCAGGTGGTGACCGGGGCATAGCCGCGCGCGAGCTTGTGCTCGCCTTGTGCGCCCGCCTCGACCCGCGCCAGACCGCGCGCGATCGCGGCGTCTATCGCCTGATAGTAGCAAAGCTCGAAATGGAGGAACGGCACTTCCTCGACTGCACCCCAATAGCGCCCGTACAGCGCGTCCCCACCGATCAGGTTGAGCGCTCCCGCGATCGGCACATTGTCGCGCTCGGCGAAGATCAGCAGCACCTTGTCCGCCATCTCCGCGCCGAGCATCGAGAAGAAGGCGCGGGTCAGATAAGGCCGCCCCCATTTGCGCGATCCGGTGTCCTGATAGAATTCCCAGAACGCGTCCCAATGCGCCTCGGTGATCTCGGCGCCGGTCAGATGCCGGACGGTCAGGCCCTCCAGCGCCGCGGCGCGCTCCTTGCGGATCGCCTTGCGCTTGCGGCTGGAGAGGGCGGCGAGGAAATCGTCGAAGCCGGCATAATCCTGGTTCTGCCAGTGGAACTGGGTGCCGGCGCGTACCAGCCACCCGGCGCTCTCGAACCAGCGCAGCTGCGCGTCTTCGATAAAGGTCACATGCGCCGAGGACAGCCGGTTCTGGTCGGTCACTGCCTCGATCGCCGCGATCAGCGCCGGCGCGAGCGCTTCGTCGCGCAGCAGCAGCCGCGGCCCGGGCACCGGCGTGAACGGCACCGCCACCTGCAGCTTGGGATAATATTGCCCGCCCGCCTGCTCCCAGGCATCGGCCCAGCCATGGTCGAAGACATATTCGCCCTGGCTGTGCGATTTGACATAGGCTGGCGCGATCGCCCCGGCGGCCCCCGCACAGCCGTCGACCAGGATCGGCAGCGGCTGCCAGCCCGTACGTGCAGTCGCCGATCCCGATCGCTCGAGAATCGACAGGAAGGCATGGCCGACGAACGGATTGGCTTCGCCCGCGCAGGCATCCCACTCCGCCGAGGGGATCGAAGCGACGCCGTCGGCGATGCGGGCGGTAATCGGCTGGGAACTCACGGGCGCAAGATAGGCGTGGAACGGGCTGAGCGGGAGAGGGGAGTGAAGAAGGTTCGTAACTTCCGGAATGACGGCGTTTGGAGGCGCCTGTTGTCCTACGCCTTTTCCCGCCCCGGCCATTCGCGCACGCGCACGTCGCGAACCGGATAAGGGATCTGGATGCCATGTTCCTTGAACAGCACCCAGAGCCGGTTGAGCAAATCGCTCTTCACATTGCCCACGCCGCTTTCGGGATCGCTGATCCAGACGAGGATCTCGTGCTCGGCACCGGTCTGGCCGAATGCCATCAGCCACACGTTCGATTTCGGATTGTCGAGCACGCGCGGGCTCTCGGCGGCGGCGCGCAGCATCAGTTCCTGCGCGAGCTTGAGATCGCAGTCATAAGCGACGGTCACCGGAATGCGGACGCGGACGTTGCGGTCGGTGTACGACCAGTTCTCCACTTCCTGCGTCATCAGATTCTCGTTCGGAATCAGATGCTCCTTGCCGTCCCGGGTGACCACCGAGACCGCGCGGACGCCGATCTTGTTCACCCAGCCGAAGCTGTCGCCCACCACGATCACGTCGCCCGGCTTGATCGATCGGTCCATCAGCAGGAGGATCCCCGCGATCAAATTGCCGATCGTCTTCTGCATGCCGAAGCCGATCGCGAGCCCGAAGGCGCCCGAGAAGACCGTGAAGGCGGTGAGGTCCACTTCGAGCAGGTCGACGCCGATGAAGAAGGCGAGCACCACCACTGCGATGCCGGCGAGCTTCTGGACCAGCAGCTTCTGCGTCGGATCGAACCCGCGCACACTGCCGATCGAATGGCTCAGCAATTTGTTCGCCAGCCGCACGCCGGCGAACAGCAGCAGGACGGTGACGCCGATGGTGAGCGCCGAGAGCAAGGAGAAGCGCCGCTGGCCGATCTGGATGCCGACGCGATCGAGCGTGACCTCGACCACCGAGAAGCCCCCGATCGCGTGGCTGAGCACCGCGACGAAGGCGAGCGCCGCCAGCGTCCAGGCCGCCCAGCGCGGCAGATTGAGTCCGCGCAGTACGGCGACCGCGAGCATCGCCACCGAAAAGGCCTGAACCAGCCCGACGACCAGCGCGCCCAGCGGCATCCATGGCCAGCTCACGGCGATCAGCCCGAGCAGGATCGCCGCCGAGCTCCAGCGCACGATCGCGCAGGCGCGCAGGTGGAAGGTCGCGGCGTTGCCGTTGATGCGCTCGGCCCAGGCGGCGGCGATCCGGGTGCCGATATGCCGCCCGGCGAGCCAGCCCAGGATCATCGCGATCGCCGCCAGCCCGGCCGCGATCGTGGCTTCCGAAGCTCGGCGGTGCCCGGCAGATTATGTCCCGCCAGCCAGGCCCCGAGCCGCTCCATCAGCCGCGCGCCGCAGTGTAGCGCGCGAGCCCGGCTTCGAGATCGGCGATCAGATCGTCCGCATCCTCCAGCCCGATCTGGAGCCGCACCATCGGCCCCTCGGCCTCCCATTTCGTCGCGCTGCGATAGCGCTGCGGGTCGACCGGGATGGCGAGGCTCTCGAACCCGCCCCAGCTATAGCCGATGCCGAAATGCCTCAGTCCGTCGATCAGCGCCGTGCGCGCCTTGTCCGATCCGCCGTCCAGCACGAACGAGAACAGCCCCGACGCGCCCCGGAAGTCGCGTACGAACGCTTCGTGCCCCGGGCATCCGGGCAGCGCCGGATGCAGCACCCGCGCGACTTCGGGCCGGGTCTCGAGCCACTTGGCGATCTTGAGCGCCGAGCGCCCGTGCTGATCGAGCCGCACCGCCATTGTCCTGAGCCCGCGCGCGCCGAGCCAGGCGTCGTCGGGGCTGGCGGTCTGGCCGAGCTGGTAGGTCACGGCGCGGAGGCGCTCATATTGGCCCTCGGCGGCAGTGACCGATCCGAGCATCACGTCCGAATGGCCGACGACGTATTTGGTGCAGGCGAGGATCGAATAATCGACGCCGAGCTGGATCGCGGGCAGCAGCAGGGGCGTCGCCCAGGTATTGTCGAGCAGGGTCGCTATCCCGCGCTCTTTCGCCACGGCGACGATCGCCGGAATGTCCTGCACTTCGAAGGTCAGGCTGCCTGGGCTCTCCATGAAGATCGCCCTGGTCCGATCCGTGCAGAGTTCGGCGATCCCGGCGCCGATCAGCGGATCGTAGAAGGTCGTGGTGATGCCGAAGCGCTCGAGCAGTCCGTTCGCGAGGTTGCGGGTCGGATCATAGGCGCTGTCCACCAGCAGCAATTCGTCACCGGGCGAGAGCACTGCGAGCAACGCCGCCGCCACTGCCGCGACACCGGAGGGATAGAGCAAAGTCGCCTCGGCGCCGGGCTCGAGCTCGGTCAGCGCCTCGGCGAGCGACCATTGGGTCGGGGTGCCGCGCCGGCCGTAGAACAGCTTGTGGTGCGTATCCGCCGCTCCGCGCGCGCGGAGCTCGGCGACCGAATCGTAGAGGATCGTCGAGGCGCGCCACACCGGCGGATTGACGATGCCCTGCGTCCACTCGGATCGCCGGCCGGCCTGGACGACCTTTGTCGCGTCCTTCTCGTCGCTCATGCCGGGCCCACCGCCTTAGGCGTGGCGGCAAGCGCCCCCATTCGGACCAGCTGCCGTCATAGACCGGCACGTCGCGGCCCAGCAGATGCGCGGCGAAGGCGATCACCGACGCGGTGATCCCCGATCCGCAGGTCGCCACCAGCGGCTTGCCGAGATCGAGACCCGCCTCCTCGAACAGGGCGCGGAGCTTCTCGGGCGACTTCCAGGTGCCGTCCGCCTCGAAGAAGCGGCCCTGCGGGATGTTCTTCGATCCGGGGATATGGCCGGGCGCGCATTCCTTGCGCGGATCGGGCTCGTCGCCGGTGAAGCGTGCCGCCGAACGCGCGTCGACGATCTGCTCGTCGGTCGCCTGCATCTCGACGAGGCTGCGCACCTGCGTTCGCGGCGCTCCGGCCTCGAACCGGCTGCGAGCGGGGTTCAGAACCTCCCGTTCGACGGGTCGCCCCTCCGCCGTCCACTTCGCGATGCCGCCGTCGAGCAAGGCCGCCTCGATTCCGAACCGCCCCAGCACCCACCATGCCCGGCACGACGTGTGGTGCGGGCTGTTGTCGTACAGGACGACGCGGCTCTCCGCGGTGATGCCCAGATCCGCCATCCGCGCCTCGAACAGGTCGCGCTGCGGCAGCATCGACGGGAGCGGATCGTCCGCGTCGACCAAGGTATCGAGATCGAGCAGTAATGCGCCTGGGATATGCCCCACGGCATATTCGACTTTGGGGTCCTGCTTCGCCGATCCCGGCAGCGTCGAGGTGTAGGTGGCGTCGAGGATCACGAGGCCTTCCGAGCCCAATGCGCCTGCCAGCCACTCTGTCGTTACGAGTGCGTGCATAAGCTCGCCTTCTAGAGGCACCGGATAGACGCGTCGACTCCGCTTGACCTGAGAAATATACAGTTATATACAGTGTATATATCAAAGGATTGATGATGAGCAAATTTTCCAAGCTTGGAGACCATCTCTCCAGCCTCGAGACCGACCGCTGGACTGCATACTTCAAGCAGATCGAGGAGGTCGTGGGGGTGCCACTCCCGAGGAGCGCCTACGAACACCAAGCATGGTGGGCGAACCAAACCGATGACAGCACGCATCGGCATTCGCAAGTTTGGCAAAGCGCCGGGTGGCGGACGTGCGAAGTGAATATGTTCAAGGGCTGCGTTACATTTGAGCGCTCTCCGTCGAATACGGAGCGTCGAGCTTCCGGCGTGCCCAAGCATCTCGGCCAGACCTCCAGCCTCCCCGCCACGCCGGAGGAAGCGGAGCTCGATTACGTCGCCAATCCGCGCCCCGGCAGCCGGTACATGATCCGCTTCGCCGCCCCCGAATTCACGTCGCTCTGCCCGATCACCGGGCAGCCCGATTTCGCGCATCTCGTGATCGACTATGTGCCCGGCGAGACGATCGTCGAATCCAAGTCGCTCAAGCTGTTCCTCGGCAGCTTCCGCAATCACGGCGCGTTCCATGAGGATTGCACCGTCGGCATCGGCGAGCGGCTGTTCGCGGAGATGAAGCCCGAATGGCTGCGGATCGGCGGCTATTGGTATCCGCGCGGCGGCATCCCGATCGACGTCTTCTGGCAGTCGGGCGAGGCCCCCGCCGGCGTCTGGATTCCGCCGCAGGACGTGCCGGGTTACCGCGGCCGAGGCTGAACCTCAGATTTACGGCACGGTTCGTCGGATTCATTTATGTTGCATTGCAACAAGAATGAAACCATATTGCTTAGCAAGAGTTGGGAGACGTGTCGCGGGCTTACGACGGCCTGATTGGTTGCAATAGCGAAGGAAAACGAATGGCGCCGTTCATGCTCGGACAGGGGATCACCCGCCTCGCGCTTCTCGGCAACTTTCTTCCGCGCAAGTGCGGCCTCGCGACCTACACGACCGACACTTACAACGCGCTCCAGCAGCGCTATCCCGATCTTCAGGTCGACGTCTATGCGATGGACGATCATCCCGGCCGCTACGATTATCCCGATGCCGTCACCCGCGCGATCCCGCAGCATGATCGCGCCGCCTATCTCGACGCGGCCCGCGCGATCGAGGCGAGCGGCGCGCAGGCGCTGTGGATCCAGCACGAATACGGCATCTATGGCGGCCCCGCGGGCGAGTTCCTGATCGCGCTGACCGATCGGCTCTCGATTCCCATCATCACCACGCTCCACACCGTGCTCGAACGGCCCAGCGCCGACGAGCGCCGGGTGATGGAGGCTCTGCTGCGCCGCTCGTCGCGGATCATCGTCATGGCCGAGAAGGGCCGCGATATCCTCAAGCGCGTGCACGGCGCCGACGACAAGAGCATCGTGATGATCCCGCACGGTGTGCCCGATCGCGCTTTTGCCGATCCGGACAGTATGAAGCCCCGGTTCGGCTGGGAAGGCCGCGAAGTCGTGCTGACCTTCGGCCTGCTCGCCCCCAACAAGGGCATCGAGACGATGATCGCGGCGCTGCCCCAGATCGTCGCCAATCACCCGCAGGCGCTCTACGTCGTGCTCGGTGCGACGCATCCGAACCTCGTCGCGCACGAAGGCGAGGCCTATCGCGATCGCCTCACAGCGCTTGCCGAGGAAAAGGGCGTCGCCGGGCATGTCCAGTTCATCGACGCGTTCGTCGAACATGACGAGCTGATCGATTATCTCGAGGCGGCGGATCTGTACGTCACGCCCTACACCAACCCGGCGCAGATCACTTCGGGAACGCTCTCCTACGCGGTCGGCGTCGGCAAACCGGTGATCTCCACCCCTATGTCCACGCCACCGAAATCCTGGCCGACGATCACGGCGTGCTCGTCAATTTCGGCGACAGCGCCGGCTTCGCGCGCGAGATCGACCGGCTGCTGACCGACGGGCAGGAGCGGCTGGCGCTGGCGCAGCGCGCTTATGCCCGCGGCCGCACGATGATCTGGCCGCGCCTCGCCGAGAATGCGATGGTCGAGCTCGGCGCGATCGTCGCCGCCAAGCCGCACCGCTTCCACAAGGCGCCGGCCGAGCTCGCCACGCTGAAGCCCACTCTCGCCGCGGTCGAGCGGATGAGCGATTCGACCGGCATGCTCCAGCATTCGATCTATTCGGTGCCCGATCGCCGCCATGGCTATTGCATCGACGACAATGCCCGCGCGCTGATCCTGATGTCGAAGATCGACGGGATCGACGAAAGCGTGCGCGACAAGTGGACGAGCATCTATGCCTCGTTCGTCCAATATGCGTGGAATCCCGATGAGCGCCGCTTCCGCAATTTCATGAATTTCGATCGCACCTGGTGCGAGGATGTCGGCTCGGAGGATTCGAACGGCCGCGCGATCTGGGCGCTCGGCGTCACGGCGCGCGATGCGCGGGCGCAGAAGCATCGCGACTGGGCCTCGGTGCTGTTCGACGATACCGCGTCGATCGCGCTCGAGCTCGAGGCGCCGCGCAGCCACGCCTTTGCGATGCTCGGCGCCGCCGCGATGATCGAGGCGCATCCCGGCCACGCGCTCTCGCGCACGATCCTCACCCGCTATGGCGAGGAACTGATCACTTTGCTCGACGAGGCGCGACGCCCCGAATGGCAGTGGTTCGAGATCGTGCTGGCGTATGACAATGCCCGGCTTCCCGAGGCGCTGCTGCGCGCCGGCGAAGCGCTGCACCGCCCGGATTTCCTCCAGGTCGGCCTCGAGACGCTCGACTGGATCGTCGGGCGCCAGACCTCGCCCGAGGGCCGTTTCCGCGCCGTGGGCAGCGAGAGCTTCGGCCGTCCTTATGCCGAACCGCTGCAGTTCGATCAGCAGCCGCTGGAGGCGCAGGCGACGGTCGATGCGTGCGTCGCGGCCTATCAGGCGACCGGCGACAAGCGCTGGTGCGAAGAGGCGATGCGGGCCTATCGCTGGTATCTCGGCGCGAACGACCTCGAACTGCCGCTTGCCACCGCAGCGGACGGCGGGTGCTTCGACGGGCTGATGCCAACCGGTTTGAACCGGAATCAGGGCGCCGAGTCGATTCTGGCGCTCCAATTGGCGAATTGTGCCATTTCCGCCCTTTCAAAGCCCGCCGAAAACGTGGCAAGCACCCCGCGCACCGCTGTCGCGTAACCCTGCGCGCCGGCTACCGGGACGGTATCGGGGGTTAATGCAGGAATTGTTCAATCACACGCTGCGGCTACGGGCAGATCCGTCGCGCGTTGTGGTTCGCCCCTTTCACATCGCCTGGGCGCAGAACGGCTCGGGACCCAGCCGTTCCGAGCGCATCGTTCAGGAAGTGCTGGCGATGTCGCCCGCCGAGGCGAGCGCCCAGCTCGAGATCGTGCTCAAGGATTTCGAGGCGCGCCACTGGCAGACCCGCCGCGTGTTCATGACGCGCTATGACGAGATCGAGGAGATGCTCAAGCTCGACGGCGGCGATATCGGCGACGAGAAGCGCCAGCTGCTCGGCGCCTATTTCTGCCACGAATACAGCTATGCCGCCGCCGCGCTGATGAACCCCAGCGCCGTGCCGCACTACGATCAGTCGGGCATGCCCAAGGGATCGCTGCGCATCCTCATGTCGCTGCGCGCAGTGGGGAAGGGCACATCTCGTCGGTGTCGTTCCGCGAAGGCATCATCACCGACAAGAACGAGCTGACTCTCGCTCCCGAGCCGCCCTTCGCCACTGCCGCCGATGCGCGCGAAGAGGAAGAGATGCGGATTCCCGAGGGGCCGGTGACGGTCTATCGCCACCGCGATTCGACTCTGTCGGGCACGGTGATCTTCCCGATCACCAAGGCGCAGTCCAACGGGCTCGAGGATCTGCGCATCTGCCACTTCACCCATGACGACGGCACCGAGGAATGGATCGGCACCTACACGGCCTATAACGGCTCGGTGATCCAGTCCGAGCTGATGCGCACACGCGACTGGCGGTCGATCGATCTGGTGCCGATGAGCGGCGGCGCATCGCGCAACAAGGGCATGGCGCTGTTCCCGCGCAAGATCGAAGGCAAGTACATGATGCTCGGCCGGCAGGACGGCGAGAACATCTTCCTCCATACCTCCGACGACATCACCCATTGGGAAGGCGGCGAGCTGCTGATCAAGCCGCAATATCCATGGGAGCTCGTCCAGATGGGCAATTGCGGCCCGCCGATCGAAGTGGACGAGGGCTGGCTGGTGCTCACCCACGGCGTCGGCGCGATGCGCAAATATTCGATCGGCGCGGCTCTGCTCGACAAGAACGATCCGTCCAAGGTGCTGGCGCGCTCGAAGGAGCCTTTGCTGGCGGCGGCGGATCAGGACCGCGAGGGCTATGTCCCCAACGTCGTCTACACCTGCGGCGCGATCCGCCACGGCAGCAAGCTGTTCATTCCCTACGGCGTGGCCGACAGCTCGGTCGCCTTCGCCTTCGTGCCGATCAAATCCCTAATCGAGCAGATGGACTGACCCATCTTTAATCCTCCCCGGGAACCGGGGAGGTGGCGCCGAAGGCGACGGAGGGGCCTCTCCACAGGCGGTTCGCTCGCGGCCAAGCCCCTCCGTCACGCTGCGCGTGCCACCTCCCCGCTGAAGCGAGGGAGGATTAAGAGTTCACCGATAGTTCGCGATGTCCTGATCGACCGGCGGTTCGGAGACAGGCGGCACGCTGGCCACCATCCGTCGCGTCATCGCATAGGCGATCGCGATCAGCCCGAAGAAGAACAAGGGCGCCAGCCACATCGCCACGCTCTCGAAGCTTTCGCCCATCAGCGCCAGCGGCGCGTCGTTGGGCGGGATCGGCGAATGGCGGTTCGCCCAGGCGAGCACGCCCGCGAATGCCACGCCGAACAGGCTCTCGCCGACGATCAGGCCGGTCGCCGCCAGCACACCCATCCGCTCGGCGAATTCGGGATTGGCACTGCGCCGTGCCCAGCGGTCGTACAGGCTGCCGATCAGCGCTCCCACCGGGATCAGCAAGGTGAGCGCCATCGGCAGATAGATGCCCATGCCCACGGCGAGCGGCGGCAGCCGCATCTTGCGGGCGCGGCCGAGGGTTTCGTCGAGCAGGATCACGCCCGCTCCGATCGCGACGCCGATTCCGATCAGGCCCCAGTCGATGTCGCCGCCCAATACGCCCTTGGCGATCGACGAGATCAGCGCGGCTTGCGGCGCGGACAGAGCGTTCGGTCCGGCGCCGGGCATGCCGACGAAGCCGAGGGTATTCTTGAGCAGGTCGAGTACCAGCGGAATCGCAAGGCTGCCGAACACCACCCCCATCACCAAAGCGACCTGCTGCTTCCACGGCGTCGCGCCGACGAGCTGGCCGGTCTTGAGGTCCTGGAGATTGTCGTTCGAGATCGTCGCGATCGAAAAGATGATCGCCGTGGTGAACAAGGCATAGGCGATCAGCGCGTTGGTGCGCGTCGGGTCGGCCTCGTGCCCGAAGATCAGCACGAGCAGCAGCGATGCGCCGAGCACCGCGAGGATGCCCACGCCCGAGACCGGCGAGTTCGACGCGCCGATCAGGCCCGCCATGTATCCGCAGATCGCCGCGATCAGTACGCCGACGATGAGCAGATAGAGCAAGGTGCCACCGATCACTGCGATCGGATAATCGTGCACCGGGCCGCCGGCGGAGAAATCCCAGAGCAGCCACGCGATCGGGACGAGCGTGGCGAGCGTGACCAATGCGACGATGCCGATCGGCAAGTCGCGCTCGGTCAGGTCGAGCGTCTCGCCCGCGGTGCGCGCGCGCGACGCCGCCAGCGCCGAGCGGAGGCCGGCGATGATCGGGCCGATGATCTTAAGCAGCGACCAGATCGCCGCGATGCCGATCGTGCCCGCGCCGATGAAGCGCACCTGCCCGCGGAAGGTGCCGCCGACCAGGGCATCGACGCCGGCCGAAAGATCGCCGCTCGAAGCCAGCCACGGCACGAGCACGGTCCACGAGATGATCATCCCGAAGAACATCGCCGCGCCCACCGAGATGCCAACGAGGTGGCCGACGCCGATCAGCAGCATCGACCAGCTGGTCGACCAGCCGGTGGCGGTGCCGCCGATCGCGAAATTCTTGCCCGCCTCCTCGGCGACCAGTTTCATCTTGGCGATCAGCGCGAACCCGCCCGAGAAGAGCGAACCGAGCATCAGCACGCGCAGTCCCGTGGCATTTTCGAGATCGCCCGCGCCGCTGTTCGATCCGACCTTCAGCACTTCGGCGGCGGCGACGCCTTCGGGATAGGGAAGGTCGGAGCCGGTCACCAATGCGCGGCGCAGCGGCACCGAGAACATCACGCCCAGCACGCCGCCCGTGGTGCACACGGCGACGGTGGTCCAATAAGGGAAGCCCGACCACCAGCCGACCATGATCAGCCCGGGCAGCACGAAGACGATGGCAGCGAGAGTGCCCGCCGCGCTCGCGATCGTCTGGACGATGTTGTTCTCGAGGATCGTGGCGCCGCGGAAGAAGCGCAGGATCGCCATCGAGACCACCGCGGCGGGGATCGACGTCGCGAAGGTCAGCCCGACCTTGAGGCCCGCATAGACGTTCGCCGCAGTGAACAGGATAGTGATCACTGCCCCCAGCAGAACGCCGCGAAGCGTGAGTTCTAGCGGCGCGCGGGCCGCGGCGTCGGTCGCCAAGTCCTTATCTCCCCAAGGTAACGGGAGATACTATGCCGCGCTTGTCACCCCCTGAACAGCCCGCCCAGCACGCCGCGTATCAGCTGCGCGCCCAGGCCCCCGCCGGAGCGCTTCTTGGAACCGCCGAAAATCTCGCGTCCGATCTCGTTCGCGACCTGCCGGCCGATCGAGGACGAAGCGGACCGGGCGGCCGACGTCGCCATCTTGGCCCAGGGCGAAGTCGCCGTCGCCTGCGCGCGCTCGGTGGCGATACGGGTGCGTTCGGCTTCCTTCGCCAGCCGCGCCTGCTCCTTGGCCTGCGCCGCGGCGGCCTTGTCGGCCTCGGTCTCGGCCTGCGCCTCGGCGGCGGCGGCGACCGCTTCGTTGGTTTTCGCGGCGAGGATCTCCTCGGCCGATTCGCGGTCGATCGGCGTGTCGTATTTGTCGCCCACCGCATCGGTGGTCACCAGCACTGCCCGTTCCTCGGGCGCGAGCGGGCCGACACGCGTGCCCGGCGGGCGGATCAGCGTGCGCTGCACCGGCGAGGGCGAACCGTCCTCCTGCAGCACCGAAACCAGCGCCTCGCCGACTTTCAGCTCGGTGATCACCGTCGCGACATCGACGTCCGGATTGGCGCGGAAGGTTTCCGCCGCCGATCGCACTGCCTTGGCGTCCTTGGGCGTGAATGCCCGCAGCGCGTGCTGCACGCGGTTGCCGAGCTGCCCCGCCACGTCCTCGGGGATGTCGATCGGGTTCTGCGTGACGAAATAGACGCCGACGCCCTTCGATCGGATCAGCCGCACGACCTGCTCGATCTTGTCGAGCAGCGCCTTGGGGGCGTCGTCGAACAGCAGATGCGCTTCGTCGAAGAAGAAAACGAGCTTCGGCTTGTCGGGGTCGCCCACTTCGGGAAGCGTCTCGAACAGCTCGGAAAGCATCCACAGCAGGAAGCTGCCATAGAGCCGCGGGCTGGACATCAATTTGTCGGCGGCGAGGATGTTGACCACCCCGTGCCCGTTCTCGTCGGTGCGAATGAACTCGCTGATGTCGAGCGCGGGCTCGCCGAAGAAATGTTCGGCGCCCTGTGCCCGCAGCTGCAGCAGCTGGCGCTGGATCGTGCCGACGCTGGGCTTGGTGATGTTGCCGAACTTGGTCGAGAGCTCGCCCGCGCGATCGGCGCAATGCGCGAGCATCGACTGCAGATCGTCGAGATCGAGCAGCAGCAGTCCTTCCTCGTCGGCGACGTGGAAGACGACGTTGAGCACGCCTTCCTGCGTCTCGTTGAGGTCGAGCAGCCGCGCGAGCAGCAGCGGCCCCATTTCCGAAATGGTCGCGCGAATCGGGTGTCCCTGCTCGCCGAACAGGTCCCAGAGCTGCACCGGCAGCGCACCATAGCGCCATTCGGTATCGCCGATCTCCTGCGCCCGCTTCGCGAAGATCTCATGGGTCTTCGCGGTCGGCGATCCGGCCATGCCCAGCCCGGAAAGGTCGCCTTTCACGTCGGCTACGAACACCGGAACGCCCGCCGCCGAGAAGCCCTCAGCTAGTCCCTGCAGTGTCACGGTCTTGCCGGTGCCGGTCGCGCCGGCGATCAGCCCGTGGCGATTGGCGCGGCGGAGCACCAGCTCCTGCCGGGCTTCGCCGGCCGTGCCTATGAAAATGCCCGTCTCTCCCGCCATGACCAACTCCCTTTCAGGAGATCGTTCTAGGGGAGAAACGGGCAATAGTCAGCCGTCGAACGTGATCGCTCAGCCGGGAATCTGCACCGTCACATAACGGCCGAGCCCGCGGCGCTGGACGAACAGCAGCACCTGCTTGGCGCCGCCGCTCTTCGCCTGGCCCACGATCCGCGCCAGATCCGCCGCGGTGCGCACCGGGATGCGGTTGGCCGTGGTGATCAGGTCGCCGCGGGTAAGGCCCTTGCCGGCGGCATCGCTGCTCGCATCGACCTGCACCACGACGACGCCCTGGGCATTGGCATCGGCACCGATCTGGCGCGCGATCTGCGGCGTCAGCGGCGTCACGGCGACGCCGAGCGATGCGGCCGCGGTCGTCTCGCCGTCCTGCGGACCGCTGTCATTGTCGTCGAGATCGAACTGCTGCGCGAGTTCTTCCTCGGCCGGGCGCGTGCCGACGGTGACGGTGACGGTCTGGCGCTTGCCGTCGCGGATCAGCTCGATCGGGATGCGCGCGCCCGGCGCCACATTGGCGACGATGTAGCTCAGCGTCTGATCCGGCGTGACGTCCTGGTTGTTGACGCGGACGATCACGTCGCCCTGGCGGAGGCCCGCCTTTTCCGCCGGCCGGCCGGGTTCGACGCGGGCGACGATCGTGCCGCCGTTCTTGGGCACGCCGAACGATTCGGCGAGATCGGCGGTGAGCTCCTGCATCTGGATGCCGAGATAGCCTCGGGTGATCGTCTGCCCCTTCATCAGCCGGTCGAGAATCGGCTTGGCTTCGGTCGAAGGAATGGCGAAGCCGATGCCGACATTGCCGCCGGTCGGCGAAAGGATCTGCGAGTTGATCCCGATCACGTTACCGCTGAGGTCGAACAGCGGACCGCCCGAATTGCCGCGGTTGATCGAGGCGTCGGTCTGGATGAAACGGTCGAACGCCCCGCCCACGGTGGAGCGATGCAATGCCGACACGATGCCGGCGGTCACCGATCCGCCCAGGCCGAAGGGACTGCCGATCGCGACCACCCAATCGCCCACGCGCGCCTGATTGGAATCGCCCAGGCGAACGAAGGGCAGGTTGGTTGTGTCGATCTTGAGCACGGCGAGGTCCGACTGCGCATCACGGCCGACGAGGCGTGCCTTGTATTCCTTGTGGTCGGTCAGCGTGACGGTGATCGATTCGACCACGGCGCCGCGGGTGCCCGCGGTGACGACATGGTTGTTGGTCACGATGTAGCCGTCGGCCGAAATCAGGAAGCCCGATCCCAGCGATTCCGCCTGGCGCGTCACCGGCTGGCCGCCCTGGCCCGGGACCAGCCCCTCGAACGGGGTGCCCGCGAACGGATTGGTGTTCACCTGCACGCGCTGCGTGGTCGAGATGTTGACCACCGCGGGCTGGAGCTTGGCGACCATGTCGGCGAAGCTCATCGGCGCGCCGGCGCGCGGCGCGCTCGCCTGGATCGCGCCGGGCTCGTTCTGCGCAGTCTGCGCGCCGGCGGTGGTGTTCAGGGTCATCACGGCGGCGGCGCCGCTCAGGGCAAGGGCAGTGGTAAGAGCGTAGGCGTAACGCACGGATACGAATCCCTTCAAAGGATGGGCAAGGTTTCGGGCGCGGTTGTCGCGCCCGAATGCTGAACGCTGATTGAATATGAACGAAGTTGCAGGATCATCGTTGCCCCATGAACTCGCGCAGATAGCTGTTCTGCGGAGAGAGCACGATCGACGTTTCGCCCTTGCCTTCGCCCTGCGCGAGGAAGGTCGCCCGATAGGACTGCATCGCGCGGTAGAAGTCGTAGAATGCGGGGTCCTTGTTGAATGCCTGGGCATAGACCTGCGCGGCCTGCGCCTGGGCAGTCGCGCGGATGATCTGCGCTTCCTTCAGGCCCTGCGCCTTGATCGTCGCCGCTTCCTGCCGCCGCGCCGTCGCCATGCGGTTGAGTGCGCTGTCGAGCGGCGATCCGGTCGGCAGCTCGGTCTGCTTGATCCGCACGTCGACGATCTCGACGCCGTATTGGCTGGCGAGCCGCTGCAGCGCGTTCTGGATATTGTCCATCACTTCGCCACGCTCGGGGCTGAGCAAGGTGGACGAGGGCCGCTTGCCAAGCTCGTTGCGCAGCGACGAGCCGAATAGCGGCTGAAGCTGGTCGCGCACGCGTTCTTCGGAACCCACGGTTACGACCATCCTGAGCGGATCGACCACGCGGAACCGGGCATAGGCATCGACTTCGAGCCGCAACTGATCGGTGGAGAGCACCGGCTGGTTGGGCAGGTCGATGTCGAGCACGCGCTTGTCGACCCACACGACGCGGTCGATGAACGGGATGCGGAAGATCGGCCCCGCCTGGGTGCGGCCGAACTGCTCGCCGGCCCGATAGGCGTTGATTGTCCGGAGCGGCTGTTCGAGTCGCAGGATCACGACCTGCTTGCTTTCGGGGACGATCGCGATCGTGCTCATGATCACCACGAGCACGAGGATCACGGCGACGGCGATGCCGATCGGGCTGCGGAGCCAGCTGGCGGTCATCGTTGCGCTCCTGCCTGGGCCTGGGGCCGGACCGTGGGCTCGGCCGCAGGCGTGCTGCCCCGCCGCGCACTGCCGGCAGCGGCAGATAGGGCGTCACGCCGGGCGCCTCGACGATCGTCTTGTTGGTGCGCGAAAGCACCTGTTCCATCGTCTCGTAATACATGCGGCGTCGGGTCACCTCGGGTGCGAGCTTGTACTGCTCATAGATCTTGTCGAACTCGGCCGCTTCGCCCTGCGCCTGGGCGAGCACCTGCTGGGCATAGGCATTGGCGTTGTTCTTGTTGGCCTGCGCTTCCTGCTGCGCGGCGGTGACCTGCTTGAAGTCCTCGTCCACCTGCTGCGGCGCGGCGGCCTTCTGAATCGCGACGCCCTGGATGCGGATGCCCGAATGATATTGGTCGAGGATCTGCTGCATCGTCGCCTGGACCTGGCCTTCGATCCGCGAACGGCCCTGGCCGATGGCTTCGTTGAGCGATGTCGTCGCGACGATCTGGCGCATTGCGCTCTCGGCAGTCGCGCGGACGGTGTCCTCGGGCCGCGCGATCTGGAATTTGTAGTCGACTGCGCTGCTGATGTCCCAGCGCACCGAATAAGCGAGGTCGACGATGTTCTGGTCGCCGGTCAGCATCAGATTCTCGCCGCCGGTCGGGAAATTCTCGGTGCGGATATTGGCGACATCCACGACGTCGACGAGCTGAAGCGGCGCGGGCAAGGTCAGCCGAACCCCGGGGGTCAGCGTGGCCGAATAGGAACCGAGCGTGGTCACGACGCCGCGTTCGCGCGGGCCGATCGGATGAATGCTGGTGTAGAGTACCCAGATCAGCAGCAGGCCGCCGATCACCAGCATCCACAGCCGGCTGCCGGACGGAAGTCCGGGAAAGCCGCCGCCACCACCGCGCGCACGCTTGAGCAGCTCGTCGAGGCTGGTCGCGCCGGGGCGCGGACGCTTGCCGTCGGGCGGGAAGGACCAGGGATTGCGCGGGCCGCCGCCATTGCCGCCATTGCCCGAGCCGCCCCCGTTGCCGGAGCCGCCGCCGCCACTGCCCCACGGACTCTTGGGGGCTTCGTTCTTGAAGATGCCGGCCAGTCCGCGCCAGCCCGATAGGTTCATCATGCCTGTCTTTATAAGGACGCATACGCGGATTTACAGTGGCAGCCGCCGATTGTGCGCCTATCTGGCGCGTAATGACTGACTCAGAGAGCTTGAAAGCGGCGCTCGCGCCGATCGCGGCGGGCCGCGCGACGGTGCGCTTCGAAGGGGCAAAGCGAGCATCGTGCTCGACGTGACCGGGCTCGGGCCCGAGGCGCGCGACGAGCTCGAGGCCGATGTCCGGCGCACTGCCGAGGCCGCGCCGGGAGTCATGGAAGTCCGCGTGCTGCTCACCAGCGAGCGGCGCACGCGGCGGCTGATCGCCGTGGCCAGCGGCAAGGGCGGCGTGGGCAAGTCCACCGTCGCGGCGAATCTGGCGATCGCGCTGGCGAAGCGCGGCCGGCGGGTCGGACTGGTCGATGCCGATATCTACGGGCCCTCGCAGACCCGGCTGCTCGGCGTCGACGGCATAAGGCCGCAGGCGCGCGGAAAGACTCTGATCCCGGTGCAGACCAAATTCGGCGTGCCGTTGCTTTCGATGGGCGGGCTGGTGCCCGACGGGCAGGCGATCGCGTGGCGCGGATCGATGGCGGGCGGGGCGCTCGGCCAGATGGTCGATGCCGATTGGGGCGATGCCGAAGTGTTGATCATGGATCTGCCGCCCGGCACCGGGGATCTCCAGCTGACGATGGTCCAGAAGCACAAGCCCGCCGGGGCGATCATCGTCTCGACGCCGCAGGATCTCGCATTGATCGACGCGACCCGGGCGATCGACCTGTTCAACAAGGTCAACGTGCCGATCGTCGGCATGATCGAGAACATGTCCGGCTATGCCTGCCCGCATTGCGGCGAGATCTCGGATCCGTTCGGCAGCGGCGGTGCAGAGGCTGCGGCGGCGAAGATGGGGCTGCCGTTTCTCGGCCGCGTGCCCCTCGAACTGACGATCCGCACCGCCTCGGACGCAGGCGATCCGCCGGCGGCGGGGAACGGCCCGCAGGCGGAGACGTTCGCTGCACTGGCGGCACGGCTGGATGACTGGCTCGCCGCGAACGGAGATTGAAGCCCATGCCGCTGACCCGCGACGAAGACATTCGCCAGTTGCTCGAGGAGACGCGCACGATCGCGATGATCGGCGCGTCGGACCGGCCCGATCGGCCGAGCTACGGCGTGATGGCCTATCTCCAGAGCCGCGGCTACCGCGTGATCCCGGTCAACCCGCAGATCACCGGCGAGCACATCCACGGCGAATTCGTGTTCCGCGACCTTGCCCAGATCGGCGAACCCATCGACATGGTCGACATCTTCCGCCGCTCCATCGCGGCGGGCGAGGCAGTCGATGAGGCGATCGCCGCCGGGGCGAAATCGGTCTGGCTCCAGATCGGCGTGATCAACGAGGAAGCGGCCGCGCGCGCCGAGGCGGCGGGGCTCGAGGTAGTGATGGACCGCTGCCCCAAGATCGAGATCCCCCGGCTCGGCGTGCCCCGGGTCGGCGGCGCACATTGAGGTTTTTGAACAAACGCTCTTTCTTCCGTTCGCCCTGAGCCTGTCGAAGGGCGCCTATCCGCAAGCGATTTGCCTGAGACCGTGCTTCGACAGGCTCAGCACGAACGGTGGAGTGGCGACACCTTCAGACCCGCTTCAACGCCCAGATCAGCCCCTCAAGATCGCGCGCGTCCTGGTACAGCCCGAACCCGATCCGCAGCACGTCGCCGCGCACGTCGACGATCACATCCTCCGCCTCGAGCCGCGCCTTCCACCGCGCCGCCTCGGGCGAGCGCAATGCGAGGAACCGCGCCGGCGATCCCGGATTGAGCAGCTCCGCCTTCAGCGGCAGCTCCGCCAGCAGATGCGCTTTCAGCGCGCCCGCATGCGCCGCGATGTCGCCGGTGCCCAGTCCTTCCTGCCGCAGCATGTCGCGCACCGCGACGAACCGGTAGATCCCCGAGGGATCGAAGGTCGCGCCGAGGAAACGCCGCGCATCGGGTGCGTAGCCCACGCTGCCCGGGGGCAGCGACAGATCGTCGAACTCGGCATACCAGCCGGTGGTCTCCGGCCGCGGCCCGAACCCCGGTGGCGCATGGAGGAACGCGCAGCCCTCGCCCGCCATCGCATATTTGTACCCGCCGGCGAGGTAGAACACCCGGTCCGCCACTGCCGAGAGATCGGTCTCGAGCGCCATGAAGCCGTGATAGCCGTCGATCACCACCCACGGCCCCTCGGGACGCGCCAGCGCCGCGAGTTCGGCGATCCCGTCGAACACGTGTCCCGTGCCGAACTGGACCTGGCTGACGAAGATCAGGTCATGCGCGCCCGAACCCGCCCGCTCGACAAGCGAATCGAGCGGCACGCGTTCGACCACCGCGCTGCCCGCTTCTTCCCACCGCGCGCTCTGCCGCCGGAAGCTGTGGAATTCCCCGTCGCTGGTCAGGATGCGCAGCGGTCGCCGGGGCAGCGCCGAGACGATCCGCAGCAGCAATTCGTGTGTGTTGGGCGCGAAGACGATCGTCGAAGGGTCGGGCAGTTCCAGCTCGGCGGCGACATGGCCCTGCGCCGCGGGCCAGATCTCGCCCATCACGCGCTCCCATTTGCGGTCGGCAAGGCGCACCCCGTCCTCCCATGCGGCGAGCTGGCCGACATAAGAGGCATCGGGCCACAAATGATGCGAATGCGCGGCGAAGTGCAGCCGTTCGGGCGCTGCGGCGATCGCCCGCTGGAACAGGTGCTTGTACGATTTCACAGGTCGGTGCGGAGCGACCACAGCTCCGGAAAGGCGCGCTTGACGAGAGTCGATTCGAGATAGGGCACGCCCGCGGTGCCGCCGGTGCCCTTCTTGCCGCCGATCACCCGGCTGACGGTGAGGACATGCTTGTGCCGCCACGTCGCCAACGCGTCGTCGATATCGACCAGTTTCTCGGCGAGCTGGTAGAGGTCCCAATGCGTCGTCGGATCGCGATAGACCACGGTCCAGGCCGCGCGGACTTGGTCATTGGGCTCGTATTTGTCGGGCCAGTTGCGCATCAGGGCTTCGGCGGGGACGTCGAACCCGGCGCGTGCGAGCGCGGCATTGGCATCGTCCCACAGGCTCGGTTGCGCGGCGAATTCGGTGGTCAGCGGCCCCGGCACGCCGCCGCCGCGCACGCCGAGCAAGGTCTCGACTGCGCGGAACTGGTCCGACTGGAAGCCCGAGCTTGGGCCCAGCACTTCGCGGAAGTGGGTGTAATCGGACGGCGTCATCGTCGCGAGCACGTCCCAGCTCAGCGTCATCACCGCCTGGATCCGGCTCACCCGGGCAAGCCCCTTATACGCCTCGATCAGCCGCCCCTCGCGCACCAGCGCCTTGGCCGGCAACAACTCGGCAATCATCTGCTTGAGCCACAACTCCTTGGTCTGGTGGATGATGATGAACAGCAGTTCGTCGTGCCGGTCCGACAGCGGATGCTGGGCAGTGAGAAGCCGGTCGAGCGCGAGATAGCGCCCATAGGTCATGGGTTCGGTCATGTCGACGCTCTACGCTATCCCGTCATCCCGGTGAAAGCCGGGATCCAGAGTCACGGGCGACGCGACTTGTGGCTCTGGGCCCCGGCTTTCGCCGGGGTGACGATCAGGGCATCAATCGCGCAGCAACTCGTTGATCCCGGTCTTGCTCCGCGTCTGCGCGTCGACCGTCTTGACGATCACTGCGCAATAGAGCGCGGGCTTGCCGTCGCCGCCGCCGGTGCTGCCCGGCACCACCACCGAATAAGGCGGCACATGCCCGCGATGGACCTCGCCGGTCGCGCGGTCGATGATCTTGGTCGAGGCGCCGAGATAGACGCCCATCGACAGCACGGCGCCCTCGCCGACGCGCACGCCCTCGGCCACTTCGGCGCGCGCGCCGATGAACGCACCGTCGCCGATGATCACCGGGTCCGCCTGGAGCGGCTCGAGCACGCCGCCGATGCCGACGCCGCCCGAAAGGTGGACGTTCCTGCCGATCTGCGCGCAGCTTCCCACTGTCGACCAGGTATCGACCATCGTGCCCTCGCCGACATAGGCGCCGATATTGACGAAGCTCGGCATCAGCACCGCGCCCTTGGCGACATGCGCGCCGTGGCGGACGATCGATCCGGGCACGGCGCGGAAGCCCGCCTCACGGAAAGCCGCCTCGCCCCAGCCCGCGAACTTGCTCGGCACCTTGTCGAACCAGCCGGCGCCGCCGGGACCCTCGATCACGACATTGTCGTTGAGCCGGAAGCTGAGCAGCACCGCCTTCTTGAGCCACTGGTTGACCTGCCAGCCGCCGTCCGCGGTCGGTTCGGCGACGCGCGCTTCGCCGCGGTCGAGCAGGTTGAGCGCCTCGGCGACGGCTTCGCGCACCGCGCCTCCGGTTCCGAAGCCGAGATTGGCCCGGTCTTCCCAGGCGGCGTCGATGGTTGCGGCGAGGTCGGTCACGTCAATCCTCCAAAATTTCGTGCAGCCATTGGCCGAGGTCGGTCACGGTATAGTCGATGAAGTTGCGGCCCTCGTCGGGTCCCTGCTCGGAGCCGTTGTCGATCCACACCGTGGTCATGCCGATCGCCTTGGCGGGCTTCAGATTGCGCGCCATGTCCTCGACGAAAAGCGACTCTTTCGGGTCCAGGCCATAGGCGTCGCACAACCCCTGATAGGCCGAGGGATCGGGCTTGGGGCGATATTCGGTCGCGTGAATGTCGTGGATCGCCTCGAAGGTCTCACCCAGCCCCAGCCGGTCGAGCACCTTCCCCGCATAAGGCGCGTCGCCGTTGGTGAAGACCAGTTTGCGCCCCGGCAGCCGCGTCAGCGCCTCGATCAGCGCCTCGTTGCGTGTCAGCACGCTCATGTCGACATCGTGGACGTCGGCGAGATAGTGATGCGGATCGGTGCCGTGGTCGGCCATCAGTCCCGACAGCGTGGTGCCGTGCGCGTGGAAATAGCCCTTCTGGATGCGGTGCGCCTCCTCGGGCGTACAGTTCAGCAGGGTGCGGACATAGTCGCCGATCCGTGCATCGATCATCGCGAACAGGTTCGCGCTCACCGGATAGAGCGTGTTGTCCAGATCGAAGATCCAGTTGCGGATATGCGAGAGCGCGGGAAGCATCGTCCCGGGCTCTAGGCAGTGGACGCGAGTGCCGCAAGGTGGACCCCGGGGTATTCCCGAGAAGCTTCTTGCCCGCCTGAAAGCAAAGCTTCGGGTGGCGCTCGGGCGGGGTGCGCCCCATCTCCGCTCCCATGACCGCATATTCGCTGCTCGATCTCGTTCCCATCGTCCAGGGCGGGAGCGCCGGCCAGGCGCTCGCCAATGCCGCCGATCTCGCGCGCCATGCCGAAAGCCTGGGCTTCACCCGCTATTGGGTCGCCGAGCATCACGGCATGGAGGGGATCGCCAGTGCCGCCACCGCCGTGGTCATCGCCCATGTCGGCGCGGCAACCGCGACGATCCGTGTCGGGGCGGGGGCATCATGCTCCCCAACCATTCGCCGTTGCAGGTCGCGGAGGCGTTCGGCACGCTCGACGCGCTCTTCCCCGGCCGCGTCGATCTCGGGCTGGGCCGCGCGCCGGGTTCGGACCAGCGCGTCGCGGCGGCGATCCGGCGTGGGCTGGGCGGCGACGGCAACGACTTCCCGCAGGACGTGATCGAGCTGCAGAGCTATTTCGCCGACGATGGCCAGACCGGCGTTCGCGCCACGCCCGGGGCGGGGGCGAAGGTCGATCTATGGATCCTCGGCTCCAGCCTGTTCGGCGCGCAATTGGCGGCGGCGCTGGGACTGCCTTATGCCTTCGCCTCGCATTTCGCGCCGGGGCTGCTCGACGAGGCGAGCGACATGTACCGCCGCAACTTCCGCCCCTCGGCAGCGCTCGAAAAGCCGCATCTGATGCTCGGCTTCAACGTCTTCGCCGCCGACAGCGACGAGGAGGCAGCGTATCTCGCGACGTCGCAGCAACAGGCTTTCGTGGCGATCCGCACCGGGCGGGGCATCCAGCTGCCGCCACCGGTGCACGGCTATCGCGAAAGCCTCGGCCCGCAGGGCAATGTGATGCTGGATCAGGTGCTCTCGGCCAGCGCGATCGGTGGGCCGGACAAGGTCCGCGATCAACTCGCTGCCTTTATCGCCCGCACCGGCGCCGACGAGCTGATGCTCACCAGCGCGATGTTCGATCACGACGCGCGCAGGAAAAGCCTCACGATCGCCGCCGAAGCGATGCGCTCGTTCTAAATCCTCCCTCGCGAAGCGGGGAGGGGACCAGCGAAGCTGGTGGAGGGGCCTCTCCGCGAGCTATGTACTTGCGGCTACGCCCCCTCCGTCACGCTACGCGCGCCACCTCCCCGCTTCGCGAGGGAGGATTTTTATTTCCCCAGACGCTCAGCTCGCCGCCGGCAGCCGCAGGCGCACGAGCAGTCCGCCGAGATCGTCGCTCTCCTCAAGGCTGACGGTGCCGTCGTAAATCTCCGCGACGTCGCGGACGATGGCGAGGCCGAGCCCGGTGCCGGGCTTGCCGCTGTCGAGACGGACGCCGCGGTCGAAGATGCGGATGCGGTCCGCCTCGGGGATGCCGCGGCCGTCGTCCTCGACGATGATCTCGACGAACCCCGCCTGCACGCCCGCGGTGATGAACACGCTGCCCCCGCCATATTTGGCGGCATTCTCCACCAGATTGCCGAGGATCTCGTCGAGGTCCTGCCGCTCGATATGCGCGATCAGGTCCTTCTGGCCGTCCACGTCGATGCGGACATTGGGGTAGAGCCGTGCCACCGCGCGCTCGACCGCCTCGACCGACGGCCAGACCTGCGCGCGGCTGTGCGCGCTGCCGCGGCGGCCGACGGCGCGGGCGCGGGCAAGGTGGTGGTCGATCTGGCGACGCATCGTCCGCGCCTCGCGGATCACCGTCGGGCCGAGATCGTCCTGACCCGCCGCGGCGGCGTTCATGATCACGCTGAGCGGGGTCTTGAGCGCGTGGGCGAGATTGCCGGCATGTCGCCGAGCCTCCTCGGCCTGGCGATCGTTATGCTCGACCAAAGCGTTCAATTCCTCGACCATCGGCGCGATTTCGGCGGGCATCCGGTCCTCGATCCGCTTCGATTTGCCCGCGCGCAGCCGCGCGATCTCCTTGCGCACCTTCCGCAGCGGCAGCAGGCCGTACCAGGTCTGCAGCCCGACCATCACGATCAGCCCGAGGCCAAGCAGCACGAAGCTGCGCACCAGGGTCCGGCGAAGCGTTGCGATCTGCGCATTCAGCCCGTCTCGGCTCTGCGCCACCTGGAACCTCCAGCGCACCGGCGAGCCGGGCATCTTGATGTCGCGCTCGGCGATCCGCAGAAGCTGGTTGCTTGACTCATCAGAGTCGCGGTCGGCGCGCGGGGTTTTGTCGACGAACTCGTCGCTGTCGTAGATGTGGACGTCGCGGTCGTCGTGGCGCTGGTTGACGCGCAGCGTGCGGTCCCAGAGCGAGCGCGACTTGTAGGGCTCGAATCCCCCGCCGCTGATCTGCCAATAGGCGCCCGAGCCGGGCTCGAGGAAACGCTGGTCGGCGAGCTCGCGGTTGTTCACCACTTCGCCGCTGGGCCCGAGCTCGGCCGTGACGATCATCGAGTTGAGCAAATAGTCGAGCTGTTCGTTAAAATTGCGCTCGAGTGCAGTGGTCAGCACGCGGTCGAGCGCGACGCCGCCGCCTACCAGCAGCACGAAGATCCACGTGCTGGCGATCAGGATCATCCGCCGGCTCACCGAGCCGCGGGCGCGTGCATATTGGCGGGGCTGCGGCTCGATCGCCGCTTCGTCGCTCACGGGGGACGGGACGCTGTCCCCGGATATGTCCATCTCAGGCGTCCGCGGGTTCCTCGAGACTGTAGCCCAGCCCCCGGATGGTAGTGATCACGTCGGCGCCCAATTTCTTGCGGATGCGCGTCACGAACACTTCGATCGTGTTCGAATCGCGGTCGAAATCCTGGTCGTAGATATGCTCGATCAGCTCGGTGCGGCTGACCACCTTGCCCTTGTGATGGAGCAGATAGCTGAGCAATTTATATTCCTGCGCGGTCAGCTTGACCGGCTCGCCCGCCTTGGTGACCTTGCCCGAGCGGGTGTCGAGCCGGATATCGCCGGCAATGAGCTCTGCGGACGCATTGCCCGAAGCGCGGCGGATCAGCGCGCGGAGGCGGGCGATCAGTTCCTCGGTCTGGAAGGGCTTGGCGACATAATCGTCGGCGCCGGCGTCGAGCCCGGCCACCTTGTCCGACCAGCTGTCGCGCGCGGTCAATACCAGCACCGGCGTGGTCTTGCCTTCCTTGCGCCAGCGATCGAGCACGGTCAGCCCGTCGATCTCGGGCAGGCCGAGGTCGAGGATCACCGCGTCATATTGCTCGGTAGAGCCGAGGAAATGGCCCTCCTCGCCATCGGTGGCGAGATCGACCGCATAGCCCGCGCCTTCCAGCGCGTTGCGGAGCTGCTGTCCGAGATTGGGTTCGTCCTCGACAATCAAAAGTCGCATGCTCTAATCCCTGTGCTCGCGCCCGTAGCCGGCGCTCAATTGCCCGTGCGTCGAATGATGTTGCCCGTCCGTCCGTCGGCATCCACCCAGATCACCGATCCATTGCGCAGGAACTTGAGCGTGTAAATGTCCGTGCCGGGATCGTAATCGAATCCGAGATATTGCGCCCCGGGAACGCGGGGATCACCCGGCGCTCGATCTCGCGGACCGGAAGGTTCTGGCCTCTCTGCCGGCGCTGGTTGGCGGCCTCCTGATTGCTGTCCTGCCCGATCGAAAGGACGCGCGCGTCGGCACTCCCGACGAGCGAGAGGCCTGCCAGGCACGCGCATAAAACCGGTTTCGCCAGCATCTTCATCCGCATGGCATAGGGTCCGGCCATTGAATAGCCCCTGAACACGCATGTCAGCCGCGTGTAACTTGCAGCGCGCGCGCGGCCCCCTAGGTGGCCCGCCATGGCTGCACCTGTACTTGCATATGAGGGCCTCGGACTGGTCCAGGGCTCCGGCTGGCTGTTCCGCGGGCTCGACCTCTATATCAGCGAGCGCGACCGCCTCGCGCTGATCGGCCGCAACGGCGCGGGCAAGTCGACTCTGCTCCGGCTGATCGCCGGCCGCATCGATTCCGACGAGGGCCGTCGCACGATCGTGCCGGGTACGCATGTCGTCCTGCTCGAACAGGACCCGCAGGTCACCGGCTTCGATACCCTGCTCGATTTCGTCCTCGCCGGAGACGATGCTCCCGAGCGCTACGAGGCGGAGGCGATTGCGGACCAGCTCGGCATCGATCTCGGCCGCGACGCCGCCACTGCCTCGGGCGGTGAGCGCCGCCGCGCCGCGATTGCCCGCGCGCTGGCACAGAACCCCGACGTGCTGCTGATGGACGAGCCGACCAACCATCTCGACATCGCGGCGATCGACTGGCTGGAGAACTGGCTGAGCCGCTACAACGGCGCCTTCATCGCGATCAGCCACGATCGCACCTTCCTCACCCGCCTGACGAAACAGACCTTGTGGCTGGACCGCGGCACGATCCGCCGTGCCGAGATCGGTTTCGGCGGCTTCGAGGCGTGGACCGAACAGGTCTATGCCGAGGAGGAGCGCAACGCGCAGAAGCTCGATGCGAAGCTCAAGATCGAGGAGCATTGGCTGCTGCGCGGCGTCACGGGGCGGCGGCGGCGCAACCAGGGCCGGCTGACCAAGCTCAAGGAAATGCGTGCCGAACGCGCCGCGATGATGGGGCCGCAGGGTGCGGCGAAGCTGGCGATCGGATCCGACGGGGCGCAAACCAAGGTGGTGATCGACGCGAAGCACATCACCAAGCGCTTCGGCGACCGCGAGATCATCAAGGACCTGACGCTCAGGATCACCAAGGGCGACCGGGTCGGGGTGGTCGGCCGGAACGGCGCGGGCAAGACCACCTTGCTCAAGCTGCTCACCGGCGAGTTGGCCCCCGACGAAGGCAGTGTGCGGCTGGCCAAGACGCTCGACGAAGTGATCATCGATCAGCAGCGCAGCCTGATGGATCCGGCCAAGACCGTGCGCGACGTGCTCGCCCAGGGCGGCGAATGGATCGAGGTGCTCGGCGTCAAGAAGCACATCCACGGCTATCTCAAGGAGTTCCTGTTCGAGCCCAACCTCGCCGATGCGAAGATCGGTACGCTTTCGGGCGGTGAGCGCTCGCGGCTGCTGCTCGCACGTGAATTCGCGCGGCCGTCGAACCTGCTGGTGCTCGACGAGCCGACCAACGATCTCGATCTCGAGACGCTCGACCTGCTCCAGGAAGTCATCGCCGATTACGAAGGCACCGTGCTGATCGTCAGCCACGACCGCGACTTCCTCGATCGCACGGTGACGGTGACCCTGGGGCTCGACGGCAGCGGCAAGGTCGATGTCGTCGCCGGCGGCTATGCCGATTGGGAGGCACAGCGTGCCCCACGCGCCGAGCCGAAAAAGGCTGCGGCCAAGCAGGTCGCGGCGGAACCACCCAAGGCGAAAGCGACCAAGCTCAGCTACAAAGACCAGCGCGATTATGATCTGCTGCCCAGGCGGATCGAGGAGATCGAGGCGCAGATCGCGAAGGACGAGGCCGCGCTCGCCGATCCCGATCTCTACGCCCGCGATCCGGGCAAGTTCGCCAGCTTGAGCGATGGGATCACGAAGCTGCGCGACGAGAAGGACGCAGCCGAGATGCGCTGGTTGGAGCTCGCCGAGCAGGTCGAGGCGCTGGGGTAAACTGAACTACTTCCTCCCCGAGAGGCAGGGAGAGACTAAGCCTCCAGATCCACGGTAACTACGGTCCCCTCGCCGCTGCTCTCGGTGCGGATCGCCCCTCGTGCCTGCCGGACGAAGCCTTCGATCAGCCGTTGGCCGAGCCCGCCCGGACGGCCTTTCCGGGTCCCCACCGGCATGCCGTTGCCATTGTCGGCAACGATCAGCCTCCAGCCTCCCGGACGTGCCGAGAACCGCACCGAAATCGCGCCGCTCTCACGCTCGCCGAACGCGTGCTTTGCGGCGTTGGTGACGAGCTCGTTGAGGATCAGTCCGATCGACACGGCGCGGTCGCGGGGCAGAGCGGCATGATCGGCTCCGCACATGAGCGTGATCGCGCCGCGCAGGAACAGCGCTTCCTCCAGCGCGGTGCAGAGCTCGTGGATATAGGTCGCCATGTCGACCGTTCCCGGCGCCGAGGCACCGCGGTACAGATGCCGGTGCGCGCGGGCGATGCTTTCCACCCGCGCCAATGCGCTCGCCAATGCCTCGGCGGTCTCGCCCTCGCCCGCGCGGCGGCGCTGCATGTCGAGCAGCGACGCTACGAGCGTGAAGTTGTTCTTCACCCGATGATCGAATTCTTCGAGGAACAGGTCGCGCTCGGCAATCTGGCGGTCGCGCTCGGCGCTGGCGCGGCGCACTGCCCGGCGGAAGATTTCGGCGACGGCGAGCATGATCACATAAGCGATCACGATGACAAGCAGCCGCGACCCATCCCCGGGACCCTTGGGGTAGAAGGAATTGACGGGCGGCAGCAGGAAATACCAGGT
The DNA here is from genome assembly GCF_027941955.1 of Sphingomonas sp. 7/4-4. Lineage (GTDB taxonomy): Bacteria > Pseudomonadota > Alphaproteobacteria > Sphingomonadales > Sphingomonadaceae > Sphingomonas. The sequence goes on along the minus strand of NZ_CP115960.1, from coordinate 2,585,407 downwards.
GTGGAGCAATGTCAGAAGGGCGGCGAGCGCGCCCGACTGCCAACGCGCGAAGAGCGCCGCGACCAATACCGCCGGATAGCCCAGCGCGAACGGACCAGCGCCCGGCGCGAAGATGTCGACGAGTGCGCGCGCGAATATTCCTGCCGCGGCGCAGAGAAACGCGAACAGCAACTGCGTCACCCAGGCCGGCGCGTACGGCGCCAGCCTTTCGGGCAGGTCGAGCTCTCCTATTCGCCCCATATCCGGAGCTGAAAAGGCCCACTTGTCTTACTGCTGTCAAGCCTCGTCTTGGTTATATTTGATCTGGATCAACTGTATTTTACAAAGACTTGGACGAGCGTCCCGCGAGGTCGACGACATATTGCCAGGCGACCCGTCCCGAACGGCTGCCGCGCCGCGTCGCCCAGTTGATCGCCTCCGCAGGATCGAAGCTCAAACCATGCGCCTCGGCATAGCCGCGAACGATATCGACATAGGTGTCCTGGTCGATCGCGTGAAAGCCGAGGCTCAGCCCGAAGCGGTCCGCGAGCGCGAGACTGTCGTCGACCGAATCGCGCGGATTGATCGCACTGGCCTGCTCGGCGATGTCGCGCGGGATCAGATGGCGGCGGTTCGACGTGACGATCAGCCGCGTATTGGCCGGCCGCGCCTCGGCGCCGCCTTCCAGCAATGAGCGCAGCGCCCGCGCATCGCCCGCCGCGTCGAAGCCGAGATCGTCGAGGAACACGACGAAGGGCCGGGCCGAAGCGGCGAGCAAAGCGAACAGTTCCGGCAGGGCATCGAGATGCTGGGTGACCGCCTCGACCAAAGCGAGGCCGCCGCCTTTGGTCTGCACGGATGCGACTGCGCTCTTCACCAGTGCCGACTTGCCCGTCCCGCGCGCGCCCCAGAGCAGCACGTCCTGTGCAGCGTTCCCGCTGGCGAACCTCTCGAGATTGGCGAGCAGTGCATCGCGCTGCGGCTCCATTCCGCGGAGCATTTCGAGCGGCAATGGTGCGAATGCACGCGCTGCCGCCAGGCTGTGCCCGCGCCATACATAAGCGGGATGGGCGAGCGGGTCGGCAGGCGGGGCAGGCGGCGGCGCAAGGCGTTCGAGCGCCTCGGCGATACGGATCATCGGGTCGGTCATCGCAGGCGGCTATACCCCAAAATCCCCCTCGCGAAGCGGGGAGGCCCCGGATTTGTGCCCGATTGGAACCGACGGGCGCGCGGCTGGGCGATGGCCGTCTCCCTGTGGCAGAGGGGCGTCTGGCTGCGGCCTGACAAACCGCTTGAAATGTAGGATTTCGCCTGCTGAGATCGATGCTCGGGCGCTTCGCCCTCGCTCTTTGACCCCTCGCTCTTTGACAATGTCGATCCCGGCCAGAACGCCCATCGCGTCGGGCTGAACTTCGAGATTTTTCCGCATGGCCACACCGCCGCTGGAACATGCTCGGCAGTGTGACCTTTGTGTGACCTTTGGTTTCGCAAGAGGCGCGCGCCGCTGCGAAAGTCCTTGCCCGCGACGGGCTTCCCATCGTGGGCCCCTAGTTTGGCTCGCCCGCCAGCCCCTTCAGCCGGTACAAGGTCTCCAGCGCCTCGCGCGGGCTGAGCGCGTCGATGTCGATCGCCTCCAGCTCGCTCCGCAATGCGTCGACCTTCTCCTCCTCGGCCTCGGCCGCCGCTGCGAACAGGGGCAGATCGTCGAGCCCCGCCGCGATCCCGCCGGTCTTCGCGCGCCCCGCCTCGAGCTTGTCGAGCACTGCCTTGGCGCGTTTGATCGTCACCGGTGGCAGTCCCGCGAGCCGCGCCACTGCGAGACCGTAGCTGCGATCCGCCGGCCCTTCCGCCACTTCGTGGAGCAGGACGAGCTCGCCTTTCCACTCGCGCGCGCGGACATTGTGCAGCGTCAGCGCCTCGCAGCGTTCCGCAAGCCGGGTCAGCTCATGATAATGCGTCGCGAACAGACACCTGCACCGGTTATCCTCGTGGATCGCCTCGACCACGGCCCAGGCGATCGCCAGCCCGTCATAAGTCGAGGTGCCGCGCCCCACCTCGTCGAGGATGACGAAGCTGCGCGGTGTCGCCTGGGCGAGGATCGCTGCGGTCTCGACCATCTCGACCATGAAGGTCGATCGCCCGCGCGCGAGATTGTCCGATGCGCCGACCCGGCTGAACAGCCGATCGACCAGTCCCAGGGTCGCCGATGCGGCGGGAACATAACTGCCGGCCTGTGCGAGTACGGCGATCAGCGCGTTCTGGCGCAGGAAGGTCGATTTGCCGCCCATGTTCGGCCCGGTGACCAGCCATAGCCGCGAATCTTCCGAAAGCTTGCAGTCGTTCGCGACGAAGCGGCCGCCGGCGCGTGCCACCGCATCCTCGACGACGGGATGACGTCCGCCCTCGATCTCGAAACAGGCATGATCGACCAGAGCCGGGCGCGCCCAGCCGCCTTCGGCCGCGCGTTCGGCAAGCGCGGCGGCGACGTCGATCCGGGCGAGCGCGTCGGCGGTTGCGGCGATCGCCTCGCGCCGTTCGAGCGCGCGGCCGGTCAGTTCCTCCAGATGCGCCGCCTCCGCGGCAAGCGCGTGCGCGCCCGCTTGCGTCACCTTGATCGCGACATCGTGAAGGTCGGGCGCGTTGAACCGCACCACCCCGGCCAGCGTCTGGCGATGCGTGAAGCCGCTCTCCGGCTTCATCAGCGGGTCGGCGACGCGGGCGGGCACTTCGATATGATAGCCGAGCACGCCGTTGTGCCGCACCTTGAGCGCGGTGATACCGGTGCGCCCGCGATATTCGGCCTCGAGCGCCGCCATCGCGCGCCGCCCGCCCGCGCCGGCATCGCGCAGATCGTCGAGCGCGGCGTCATACCCTTCGGCGATATAGCCCCCATGCGAAGCGTCGATCGGCGGTTCGGGGACCATTGCGCGGGCGAGCAGGTCGATCAGCGCGCCGTGTCCGCGCAGTTGCGGGACCAGCTCGGCGAGCAGAGGAGGCGGCGTGTCGATCGCGTCGAGCCGCTCGCCCAGCCGCCACGCGCCGTCGAGGCCGTCTCGAAGCTGGCCGAGGTCGCGCGGGCTGCCGCGCCCTGCCGCGAGCCGCCCGAGCGCGCGGCCGATATCGGGCAATGCGCGCAGGCTGCCGCGCACCATGTCGCGCAGGCCGGGATCGTCGTGGAAACGCTGCACGAGGTCGAGCCGCGCCTCGACCATGCCGCGGTCCATCAGCGGTGCCGCCACGTCCTGCCCCAGCAACCGCGCGCCCGCGCCGGTGACGGTGCGGTCGACTGCGTCGAGCAGGCTGCCCTTGCGCGCGCCCGACTGGCTGACGGTGAGCTCGAGGCTCTCGCGCGTGGCGGCATCGATCGCCATCGCCGCATCGGTGCGGCTGAGGCGGGGCGGCCGCAGGAACGGCAGCGATCCCTTGGCGGTATGTTCGAGATAGGCGACCAACCCGCCTGCTGCGGCGAGCGCCGCGCGCGAGAAGTTGCCGAATCCGTCCAGTGTCGCGACGCCGAACAGGCGCTTGAGCCGGGCCTCGCCCCCGGCGCTGTCGAAATCCACCCTCGGCCGCGTCGCGGTCGCCAGATCGGCGAAGGCAGTGGCGTCGCCCACGATCGTCTCGGCAGGGTTCAGCCGCGCGATCTCCGCCGCGACGCGATCACCGTCGGTCTCGATCACTTCGAACCGTCCGGTCGAGATATCGGCGCAGGCGATCGCCACTCCACTCGCCGCCTCGCCGATCGCGACGCACCAATTGGCGCTGCGGCTGTCGAGCAATGCTTCCTCGGTCAGCGTCCCCGCGGTCACCACGCGGACGATCGCCCGGTTGACCAGTGCCTTGGAGCCCATGCGCTTCCGGGCTTGCTCCGGGGTCTCGGTCTGCTCGGCGATGGCGACGCGGTGGCCCGCCTTGATCAGCCGGGCGAGATAGCCGTCCATCGCATGCGCCGGCACGCCGCACATCGGGATGCGCTCGCCGTCATGCTCGCCGCGCGCAGTGAGCGCGATGTCGAGGCAGGCGCTGGCGATCCTCGCATCGTCGAAGAACAATTCGAAGAAATCGCCCATGCGATAGAATAATAGGCAGTCCTCGGCCTCCGCCTTCAAGGCGAGATACTGCGCCATCATCGGGGTAGGGGCCGCGCTGGACATGCGGCCCCGAGTTAGCCGAACGCGCCCGCCGATCAACTCCGCCCTTCCGATTTCCTGGGGACAACGGGCAACCAGTCGGCGCAAACCACTTGGTAGCGCTATCATTCTTCTTGCATGCGGCATCCCGGACGTGTTGCGGCTCCCGTATGCGGTCCCTAAAGAGCCGCTATGGGAGAGATGCATGTCTGAGGAATCGAACGTCCAGTTTTCGGAGCGCGAGGCGCTGCTGTACCACTCCGAGGGACGGCCGGGTAAGATCGAGATCATCGCATCGAAGCCGATGGCGACCCAGCGCGATCTCGCGCTCGCTTACTCGCCGGGCGTCGCGGTGCCCGTCCGCGCCATCGCCGAGGATCCCTCGCTCGCCTATGACTATACCGCCAAGGGCAATCTGGTGGCGGTGATCTCCAACGGCACCGCGATCCTCGGCCTCGGCAATCTCGGCGCGCTGGCGTCCAAGCCGGTGATGGAAGGCAAGGCGGTGCTGTTCAAGCGCTTCGCCGACGTCGATTCGATCGACATCGAGCTGAAGACCGAGGATGTCGATCGCTTCATCGACGCAGTCGAGCTGATGGAGCCGAGCTTCGGCGGCATCAACCTCGAGGACATCAAGTCTCCCGAATGCTTCGTGATCGAGCAGACGCTCCGTGAACGCATGAACATCCCGGTGTTTCATGACGACCAGCACGGCACGGCGATCATCGCCGCCGCAGGGTTGATCAACGCGCTCCACCTCACCGGCCGCGACATCAAGCGCACCCGCTGCGTGATGCTGGGCGCGGGCGCGGCGGCGATCGCCTGTGCCGAGCTGATCAAGGCGATGGGCCTGCCGCACGACAATCTGCTGATGCTCGACCTGAAGGGCGTGATCTACCAGGGCCGCCAGGAGAGCATGAACCAGTGGAAGTCGGCGCATGCCGTGGCCACCGACAAGCGCACGCTGGCTGACGCGCTCGACGGCGCCGACGTGTTTTTCGGCCTCGCCTCGGCCAATTCGCTGCCGCCCGAGCTTCTGAAGGCAATGGCGCCCAATCCGATCATCTTCGCGATGGCCAATCCCGATCCCGAGATCAGCCCGCCGCTCGCCAAGGCGGCGCGGCCCGATGCGATCATCGCCACCGGGCGTTCGGACTATCCGAACCAGGTCAACAACGTGCTCGGCTTCCCGTTCATCTTCCGCGGCGCGCTCGACGTGCGGGCGACGACGATAAACGACGCGATGAAGATCGCCGCCGCGCGGGCGCTCGCCGAACTCGCCCGCCAGCAGGTGCCCGAGGAAGTCGCCGCCGCTTACGGCGTGCAGCACAGCTTTGGTCCCGAATACATCATCCCAGCGCCGTTCGATCCGCGGCTGATGGAGATCGTTCCCGCGGCCGTCGCCCAGGCGGCGATGGATTCGGGCGTGGCGACCAAGCCGATCACCGATATGGCGGCCTATCGCCAGGAGCTGCGCGCGCGGCTGAACCCGACGACTTCTGTGCTCACCCTTGCTTATGAGGGCGCCCGCGCCAATCCGAAGCGCGTGATCTTCGCCGAAGCCGAAGAGGAAGTCGTGCTCCGCGCGGCGATCGCGTTCAAGGACGGCGGATACGGCACGCCGGTGCTGGTCGGCCGCGAATCGGTACACGACCGGCTGAAGGCGCTCGGCGCCAACCCGGAGGATTTCGAACTGCACAACAGCGTCAATTCGCCGCTGGTGCCCGAGATGGTCGAGTTCCTCTATTGCCGGCTTCAGCGCCGCGGGTATCTGCGCCGCGACGCCGAGCGCATGGTCAATCGCGACCGCAACATCTTCGGCGGTCTGCTGCTCCAGCTCGGCAAGGCCGACGCGATGATCACCGGCGTCACGCGCACCTGGGCCGAATCGATGCGTCAGGTGAAGCGCGTGATCGATCCGCAGCCGGGCCGCACGCCGTTCGGCATGCACGTGCTGGTCGGCCAGTCGCACACCGTGTTCATCGCCGACACCACGGTGAACGAACGTCCCAATGCCGAGGAGCTGGCCGATATCGCCGAAGGTACGGCGCAAGTCGCGCGCCGCATGGGACATGAACCGCGCGTCGCCTTTCTCAGCTATTCGAACTTCGGCAATCCCGAGGGCCAGTGGCTCGACAATGTCCGCGGCGCGATCAAGCTGCTCGACGGGCGCTCGGTCGAGTTCGAATATGAAGGCGAGATGTCGCCCGACGTCGCGCTCAACCCGCGGCAGATGGCGAAATATCCGTTCGCGCGGCTTTCGGGGCCCGCCAATGTCCTGATCATGCCGGGACTGCAATCGGCCAATATCTCGGCCAAATTGCTCCGCGAGCTGGGTGGCGACTCGACGATCGGGCCGATGCTGATCGGAATGGAGAAGCCGGTCCAGATCGCACCGATGACCGCGACCGCGAGCGAATTGGTGACGCTGGCGGTGCTCGCCGCGGGAGGCATCGCGCGCTGATATTCGTGCCCTTGCTGCTACATTTGTAACATGCTGCAAACGTAGCAGGATGAAGTAGCGGGGGCCGTGATGATCGAGTCGCTGCCGCGCCGCGAGCGCGAGGTATTCGAAATCCTGTGTAGCCTGCAGGAGGCCACGGCTGCGGCGGTGCGGAGCGCGATGATCGACCCGCCGACGGATTCGGCCGTGCGCACGTTGCTTTCGAGACTGGTGACGAAGGGACTGGTCGAGCATCGCACGGCCAACCAAGCCTATGTCTACTCGCCTGCTCCCCAAACCGACGCAATGGCGCAAACTGCTTTGCAACGGTTGGTCCAGACATTTTTCCACGGCTCTGCCGCCAGCGCAGCGACGGCGCTGCTGGGAATGGAGCCGAGGCTCGACGCTGGCGAGATCGAAGCCATCCAGCGTATGATCGACCGTGCCCGCAAGGAGGCGGAGTGATGCTGGCACTGTTGGGTGCCTTGGCCTGGAAATCGGCGCTGGTCGCCGCGCTGGCGTTGTCCGCCAGCCAGGCGATGCGCGCGCGCCCCGCGCAGGAACGCGTGTTCCTCCTGCGCGTCGCGATCATGATGCTGGTGGCACTGCCGATTGCGGCGGCTTTGCTCCCCGCTATCGAACTTGGGGTATTGCCGGCACGCGCGCCGGCCGACGCAGTGACGGCGATCACGACGAGCGAAGCGGTGCGGCAGGTGGCGCCTGGCGCCTGAACCGCCGGGATGGGAAATCGGGACATTGGCGGCGGCGCTTTACGTCATCGGCTCCGCTGCGCTGTTACTGCACCTGACTGCCGGAGTCGCGGCGCTAGCCCGTTGGACACGCCGTGCCACGCCGGTCACCGATGCGCGTTGGCAGGACGCGCTCCGCTCCGCGACGGCGGGGTTGCGCCGGCCGGTGCGGCTGCTTGTTTCGCGCGACGTGACCAGTCCGCTGAGCTGGGGAGTCGCGCCTGCCTGGATACTGGTCGATGCGGACAGCCTCGCGCGGCGTGCAGCCGCAGATGCGGTCACCGCGCACGAGGCTGCGCATGTACGCAACTTCGATTGGTCGATGCTGATCGCTGCGCGGATCGCGGTGGCCTTTTACTGGTTCAATCCGCTGGTGTGGCTGCTTGCCCGGGCGCTTGCCCGCGAGAGCGAGATCGCCGCCGACGAGGCCGCCATACGGCGGGTCGAGCGGCTCGATTACGCGCAGGCATTGCTCGCCTTTGCTTCCGTGCCTGCCGGACATGGCGCGGCGACGGGAATGGCGCTGTGGCCCCACACGCTGAGGGACAGGATCGCACGCGTGGTCGAGCTTCGATCACACCGGCGGAGCAGCCGAGTTCTGGCGATACTCGTGCTGGGCTGCGGGATCGCAGCAGCGCCGACCCTCGGCGCCGTCGAGTTGGTGCATGCGGTTGCACCCGGGCAGGAGCGGCCCGCTTCTACGCTGCTCGAATCCGTATCGCCTCGAGCGACTCCCGCTCGTGTCGCTATCGCCAGTGCGGGCGTGGTTGCTCGCGCCGAAAGTGGGCGGAGACCGAGCATTCTTCCGGCTACGCCCGATCGCAAGCCGATACCAGCTGCCACCATACCGGCGATCCAACCCGCGTCGGGCGTTACCCAGATCATCGGTAGAACCGGTGCCAAGGTAATCGTGGGGCCCGGGGGCGCCACGATCATCGGGGCACCTGAGGATCCCGCTGTGCAGGGGCGGCTCTCGGCAGAGGAGGGCCAGCGCAGTGCAGAGGAGGGTCGACGTGGTGCCGATCAGGGCCGTCGGGAAGGTGCCCGGTCGATGCTCGATTCGGCGGCCGACCTGCGCCGTCAGGCAGACAATCTCGAACAGATCGCCGATCAGCCCGACCAGCCGGAGTCGCTCCTTAACGGCCATCGAGCCGGGGCACAGAGCCTTCGGGACGGCGCGGCCAAGCTGGAGGCAGAGGCGGCGGAAATGACGCGCGGCTAGGCCGCCGCCGACCATGAAAATCGAAGCAAGAAGCGCGTTCCGCGCCACGGGGCCGGCTGTCCGGCGAACGAAGGGAGGTTGAGATGCGCCTGACGATTCCGGCTTGTGCGATACTGCTCGCCGCATGCGCTTCGGGAGGACCCGGGCTGGCGCATGAAGCGCCGATACGGGTTTCCCTGTCGGAGCTGCGCCTCGATATCGTGGCTGGTCGCGCCGCATTGCGTGAACGGGTGGCGCACACGGCGCGCGCTTATTGTACGGCGCAGGGCGCGGCCTTTGCGCCCTACGAGGCGCGATGGGATCCCTTTACTGCACCGATATGCTCCGGTCGTGGATTGTCGGCGGGATGTCGCCCGACATCCGCAAGGCCTATGCGATGGCACGGCGCGAGGCAGGGGTTCGCGGACGGCGGCTCTAGCCGTCGATGCTGCCGCCAAGCGAGGCGTTGACCAGCCCGCCGTCGACCGTGATCGTGTCGCCGATCACATAGTCGCCGGCGCGGCTGGCGAGGTAGATCGCGGTGCCGGCCATGTCCTCGTCGCTGCCGATGCGCTTGGCCGGGATCGCCTTGGCAACCGCATCTTTATGATCGCGCGCAGCCTTGTTCATGTCGCTGGCGAAGGCGCCGGGGGCGATCGAAGTGACGTTGATATGATCGTGCACCAGCCGTGCGGCCATGCGCTTGGTCAAATATATCAACGCGGATTTGGAAGCGTGATAGCTGTAGGTTTCCCACGGATTGAGCCGCTGGCCGTCGATCGAGGTGATGTTGATCACCTTGGCCGGACGGTCGGCCGAGCCGCCGGCCTTGAGCAGAGCGTGCAGCGCCTGGGTCAGGAAGAAGGGGATTTGACGTTCAGGTCCATCACCTTGTCCCAGCCCGCTTCGGGAAAGGTCTCGAACGGCTCGCCCCAGGCGGCACCGGCATTGTTGACGAGGATGTCGAGCCGGGATTCGCGCGCGGCCAGATCCTCGGCGAGCGCGCGGCAGCCTTCGACGGTGGAGATGTCGTGGGGCAGGGCGATGCAATTCTCGCCGAGCGCCGCGGCGGTCTCCTCGCATGCCTCGGCCTTGCGCGACGAGACATAGACCCTGGCGCCCTGCGCGACGAAGCCCTCGGCGATCATCCGCCCGATCCCGCGCGATCCGCCGGTGACCAGCGCGATGCGGCCGTCGAGGCGGAACAAGCTGTTGGTGTCCATGGTCTTATCCTCCCCGCTTGAGCGTCTCGCGCGCGATGATCAGCTGCTGGATCTGGCTGGTGCCTTCGTAGATCCGGAACAGCCGAACGTCGCGATAGAGCCGTTCGATCCCGTAATCGGCGATATAGCCCGCGCCGCCGAAGATCTGCACCGCGCGATCGGCGACGCGGCCGACCATCTCGCTGGCGAAATATTTGGTGGCGGCGGCTTCCATCGTGGTGTTCTCACCGGCGTCCTTGCGTGCCGCGGTCTCGAGCATCAGTGCCCGCGCGGCCATCGCTTCGGTCTTTGAGTCCGCAATCAGCGCCTGGATCAATTGGTGCTCGGCGATCGGCTTGCCGAACTGTTTCCGTTCGCTGGCATAAGCGACGCAATCGGCGATCAGCCGCTCGGCGACGCCGACGCACACTGCAGAGATGTGCAGCCGCCCGCGATCGAGCACCTGCATCGCGATCCTGAAGCCCTGCCCTTCCTCGCCGAGGCGGTTGGCGGCGGGAACGGGAGTGTCGTCGAACACCACATCGGCGACGCGCGCGCCTTTTGGCCCATCTTCTTCTCCGGCTCGCCGATCGATATGCCGGGCAAGTCGCGCGGCACGAGAAAGGCCGAGACGCCACGTCCTCCGGGCTCGTCGCCGGTCCGCGCCATCACGGTGAACAATTGTGCCTTGTCGGCATTGGTGATGAAGCGTTTGGTGCCCGACAGGCGGTAGACGTCGCCGTCTCGAACGGCTCGCGTCTTCACCGCGCCCGAATCCGAGCCGACATCGGGCTCGGTCAGCGCGAAGCTGGTGATCACTTCGCCGCTGGCGATGCGCGGCAACCATTCGGCCTTTTGCGCGGGCGTGCCGGCCATCACCAGTCCCTGGCTGCCGATCCCGACATTGGTGCCAAAGGTCGAGCGGAACGCGGGCGTGGTGCGCCCCAGCTCGATCGCGACCTTGCACTCCTCGAGCATCGTCAGCCCGAGCCCGCCATATTCCTCGGCGATCGACAGGCCGAACAGGCCGAGCCCCTTCATCTCCTCGATCACCGCATCGGGAATAGCGTCGGCGGCCTCGACCTCGCCTTCGAGCGGACGCAGCCTTTCGCGCACGAAGCGGCGGATCGTGTCGATCAGCGTATCGAAGATCTCCGGGTCGAGCGCCATCGGGGGAACCGTTCCTGTTGTTCGAAGCGGCAAGCTATAGCCGCCCTTATGCATCCGGCAAGCCATACCCGATCTTCCAATTCGGGCGATTGACGCAGCCACTGCGCCACCTATGCTGCGGCGAAGAGTAAGCGTGAGAGGATCGGCCATGGCCGCGAACGAAGCCGCAGGCACGCCCGCGATTCCGCCGGTCCGCCGGGTGCGTCAGGGCACCATGCTGGCCTATGGCTTCGGCGCAGTCGCTTACGGCGTGAAGGACTTCTGTTTCTCCACCTTCCTTTTGCTCTTCTACAATCAGGTGCTCGGCCTGCCCTCCGCGCAGGTCGGCTTCGCGATCATGTGCGCGCTGCTGCTCGATGCGTTCATCGATCCGGCGATCGGCTTCCTGTCGGACCGTACGCGCGGGCGCTGGGGACGGCGGCATCCATGGATGTATGCGTCGGCGGCGCCGATCGCGCTCGGCTGGTTGCTGCTGTGGAATCCGCCCGCCTGGTCGCACGGGGCGATGCTGGTCTGGGTATTCGCGAGCGCGGTGCTCGTACGTACCGCGGTCTCGGCCTATGAAGTGCCGTCGCAAGCGCTGAGCCCGGAACTCTCCGCCGATTATGACGAGCGGACGCGGATCATGGCGTATCGCTATCTGTTCGGCTGGGCGGGCGGCATGGCGATGCTGGTGGCTTCGTACAGCTATTTCCTCGCGCCCGAGCCGGGGCAGGAGACAGGGCTGCTCAACCGGCAGGGCTATGTCGGCTTCGCGCTTGCCGGCGCAGTGGCGATGTTCGTCGCGATCCTCGTCTCGGCCTTGGGCACGCACCGCGAGATCGGGCAGCTTCCCCGCCCCGAGATCGAGCGCCAGTCGCTCGCCGCCAATTTCCGCGAGCTGCGCGAGAGCGTGCGCAACCGTGCCTTTCTGATCCTGATGGCGGCGGGCATCTGCTATTATTCGGCGCAGGGGATCAGCTACGCGCTGTCCAATTATCTCTATGCGCATGTCTGGGGATTTCGCGGCGCCGACTTCCAGTGGCTGGGGCTGGTCCTCCTGCTCGGAGTGGTGGGCGCCTTCCTGATCGCGCCGCGCGTCGCCAAGCGTACCGGCAAGCCGGTCGCGGGGATGGGGTTCATGATCGCGGCGGCGGTGCTTCTCACTTTGCCTTATTGGCTGCGGTTGGCTGGGCTGTTCCCGGAGCCGGGCAATCCGGTGCTGGTGCCGCTGTTGCTTGCGATCTTCACGATCAACGCGACCTGCTCGGTCTCGTCGACCATCCTCGGTGCGTCGATGATGGCCGATGTCGTCGAGCATTCGGAGGCCGAGACCGGGCGGCGTTCGGAGGGCGTGTTTTTTGCCGGGGCGTTCTTCGTCCAGAAATGCACGAGCGGGCTCGGCATCTTCGTCGCCGGATCGATCCTCGCCATCGCCGGCTTTCCCGAGGCGGCGAAGCCGGGGAGTGTGCCGGTGGAGACGGTGGACCGGCTGACGATATTGTTCGCCGCGCTCTATCTGTCGCTCGGCTTCGCGGCGGCGTTCTTCTACCGGCGCTTCCCGTTCGGCAAGGACGAGCACCTCGCCCGGGTGGAGCGGCTGGCCGAGAGCAGTGCTCCGGCGAAGGCCGGAGCGTTGGAGGGCGAGGGCTGACGGCTGCCTACGCTCCGGCCTTCGCCGGAGCACCGTCATACGGGAAATGTCCGCCGGGGCCTGAGCTCCGGCGGACATCCTTTCCTCCCCAGGAAAGTCTCGCCTCAGGCGACGCGGCCGAGGCGGTGATAGAGATTGGCGTATTTGATCGATTCAGGTTGGTCCTTGATCTTGGTCAGATGCGTGCCGACCGCCTCGCGGATCAGGCGGAAATCCTCGGTCGAGAAGACGGCGCGGCTGCGCTGGGGTTCTCCGGTCATCGTAGTTGCTCCTTTCAGGCAGCTTGCTTGTTGAACTGGGCGGCTTCGGTGCTTTCGGCGAGCGCGGTGGTCGAGCTCTCGCCGCCGGCCACCGCCTGGGCGATCGCATCGAAATAGCCGGTGCCGACTTCGCGCTGGTGGCGCGTCGCGGTGTAGCCGTTTGCCTCGGCGGCGAATTCGGCCTGCTGGAGCTCCGAATAGGCTGCCATGCCGCGATCCCGGTAGCCGCGTGCCAGCTCGAACATCCCGTAATTGAGCTGGTGGAAGCCCGCGAGCGTGACGAACTGGAACTTGTACCCCATCGCGCCCAATTCGCGCTGGAAACGGGCGATGTCGTCGCGATCGAGATTCTTCTCCCAGTTGAAGCTCGGCGAGCAATTATAGGCCAGCATCTTCTCGGGGTGTTCGCGCTTGATCGCCTCGGCGAAGCGGCGGGCGTCGTCGAGATTGGGCTTCGACGTCTCCCACCATAGCAGGTCGGCATGCGACGCGAAGGCGAGCCCGCGCTTGATGCAATGATCGACCCCGGTGCCTTCCTTCAATCGGAAGAAGCCCTCGGCGGTGCGCTCGCCCGTCAGAAACTCGTGGTCGCGCGCGTCGACGTCCGAGGTAATGAGCCTGGCGCTTTCGGCATCGGTGCGTGCGCAGATCACCGTCGGGACGCCGGACACGTCCGCCGCCAGCCGGGCGCTGTCCAGGTTGCGGATATGCGCCTGGGTCGGGATCAGCACCTTGCCGCCGAGGTGCCCGCATTTCTTTTCCGATGCGAGCTGGTCTTCATAATGCACCCCGGCGGCGCCTGCGGCGATATAGGCCTTCATGATCTCGAAGCAGTTGAGCGGACCGCCGAAGCCGGCTTCGGCATCGGCGACGATCGGCGCGAACCAGTCGCGGGTCGCGCCGCCCTCCATATGCTCGATCTGGTCGGCGCGCTGGAGCGTCGCGTTGATTTTCCGGGCCAGTTCGGGGCCGGCATTGGCGGGGTAGAGCGACTGATCGGGATACATCTGCCCGGCGGTGTTGGCATCGGCCGCGACCTGCCAGCCGGACAGATAGATCGCCTTCAATCCGGCGCGGACCATCTGCATTGCCTGGTTGCCCGAAAGCGCGCCGAGGGCATGGATATAATCCTCGCTCTTCAGCAACTCCCACAGCTTGAGCGCGCCGCGGCGGGCAATGGTGTGCTCGATCGGCAGCGAGCCGCGCAGCCTGGTCACGTCCTCGGCCGAATAGGGACGGACGATGCCGTCGAAGCGGCCGCTGGGGGCGGGGACGAGATCTTCGAACGTCATCGGCATGTCACTTCCTTGACAATGTGAACGGTGTCGGAAGCTGATCTGCGCGCTAAATTGACTCTTTTGTCGGAAATTCGTTCAATTGTAGCGTTGACACGTGGTCGAAAAACAGGCCGTTCTTGTAACTATGTAAATATATTTACAAACTGAGTCCGAGTCGAGAATTAGAACATAATAGGAACAAGGCGTATAGGCAATGGCAGATGCGAAATTGTTCGCCGGGCATGCGATCCGCCGGCTGCGCCGCCAGCTGGGACTGAGCCAGGCAGCAATGGCCGAGGCGCTGGGCGTGAGCGCGAGCTATCTGAATCTCGTCGAGCGCAACCAGCGCCCGGTCTCGGCGACGTTGATGTTGCGGCTTGCCCAGACCTATGACTTCGATCCGCGCAGGCTCGCCGCGAGCGAGCCGGGCGGCGGCAGCGAGGCGCTCCGGCGGCGGCTCGCCGACCCGCTGTTCGCTGATCTCGAGATCGATCGGCACCAGCTCGAGGAATGGCTGGCGGGCGCGCCCGGCGGCGCCGAGGCGTTCGCGCGCGCTTATGACCGGATCGGCGGCGGGACGGCGGGCGCGGCCGAGCCCGACGATGCCGGCCGCCAGGTCCGCCGCGAGATCGAACGCTGGCGCAATCATTTCGGCGATCTCGACGCCGCCGCCGAAGCGCTGGCGGACGAACTCCGCATCGCCGCGGGGGACCTTTACGGCGCGATGGCCGAGCGGCTGCGGGTCAAGCACCAGCTCGCGGTGCGCATCCTGCCCGCCGATGTGATGCCCGATCGGATGAAGCGGCTCGACTTGCATGCGCGTCAGATCCAGCTCTCGGAAATGCTCGATGCGTCGGCGCGCAGCTTCGCGCTGGCCGAACGGCTGGCCGAGGAGGCGCGGGCGGAGATCGACGCGCTGGTGAAGGGTGCCGCGCTGGATCGCGCCGCCGAACGCCTCTACCGGCGCCATCTCACCGGCTATTTCGCCGCCGCGGTGATGATGCCTTATGCCCGCTTCCTGCGCGCGTGCGAGGCGAGCGGCTATGACGTGGAATTGCTCCAGCGCCGCTTCGGTGCGAGCTTCAGCCAGGTCGCGCATCGGCTGACCACGCTCCAGCGGGTGGGTGCGCGCGGGCTGCCTTTCTTCCTGCTGCGAGTCGATTGCGCCGGGCAGGTTTCGAAACGCTATGCCGGCGCGAGCGCCTCGCCGCTGGTCGAGGGGCCGGGAATCTGTCCGCTGTGGAATATTTTCGAGGCGTTCGCCCGCGACGAAATCCTGAGCCATCTGGTCGAGCTCGAGGACGGCAGCCGGTGGTTCACGCTGGCCCGCGCAGTGCATCCGCAGGGTGCGCGCGTGGCGAGCGTCCCCGCGCGCTTCGTGATGGGCATCGGACTCGCGGCCGACCAGGCGGCGACGCTTGCCGTAACGTCGGGGCGCGATCTGGCGGCGCGCGCAGTTCCGATCGGGCTCGGTTGCCGGGCGTGCACGCGCCCCGATTGCCCGCAGCGTTCCGCGCCGCCTGCCGGCCGGGCGATGCTGTCGAACGAGCGCGAAAGCGGCGTGACGCCGTTCGGTTTCGCCAGCGATTGACCGCCGCCGGTGCAACTTGCCGGACATAAAAGGACATAATTGCGTCGGTTTGCTCTGGAACCAGCGCGCCCTGGCGCGGTTGCGTGCCTGAGCGCGGGGCTTTGGTCCCGACGCTATCCTGACCTCCGCCGGGCTGCCCGGTAAGGAGGCGTGTCGAGAGGATGTGTATGTTGCTTACCCTGATCGGACTGGCCGTCGCGGCGGCGCCTCCATCGCAATCCGCCGACGCGGCGATCGGCCGCTGGAAGACCGAGACACGCGGCGGGATCGTCGAGATCCAGCGCTGCGGCGCTTCGATCTGCGGGCGGATTCTCACGTCCGATATGCTGCGGACCAATCCGAACCTGAAGGACGCCAAGAATTCCGACGCGGCGCTGCGCAATCGGCCGCTGCGCGGGCTCCAGATCCTGAGCGGCTTCACGCAGAGCGGCAATTACTGGACCGGCGGCAAGATCTACAATGCCGAGGACGGCAAGACCTATGGCTCGGACGTGACGCCGTCGGGCGCCGACCAGCTCAAGGTCCGCGGCTGCGTGTTCAAGCCCTTCTGCAAGACCCAGACCTGGACCCGCGTGCGCCGAGGCGCCGCCTATTTGCTTTCCCTATCCGCGTACAAGGATGCGTATCATGTCGACTCTCAAGCTTTCGCTCGCCGCCGCAACCGCGTTGGCGGGCTCGATCGGTTTCGCCGCTTCGGCCAATGCCCAGGCCTTCTACCTCCAGGAACAGGCGGCACGCGCCGCGGGCCGCGCCTTTTCGGGCGAGGCTGCCGATACCGGCGCGGCCTCATTGTGGTGGAACCCCGCTTCGATCGCGGGGATGACCGAAGGCGAGGCGACGATCAGCGGCTCGCTGATCCTGCCGCGCGGCGAAGTGGCCGATACCGGCACGCTGATCCGCCGCCCGGGCCAGGCCTTTGCGCCGGTGGGCGGCGATGCAGCGACGCGCAATCCGATCAACAACGGCGTCCTGCCATCGGGTGCGATCGCGATCCCGCTCGGCGATCGCGTCGCGGTCGGCCTCGCGGTGACTTCGCCCTATAGCTTCACCACCGATTATCCGGAGACGAGCTGGGCGCGCTACAGCGCGCTCAAGACCGAGCTGCGCACCGTCGACATCCAGCCCTCGGTCGCCGTGGCGGTAACCGACTGGCTGCGCGTCGGTGCGGCGCTCAACGTCGAATATACCGATGCCAGCCTGGGCAACGCGCTTCCCAATGTCCTCGCGACGCTTCCCGACGGGCGGCAGGAGCTGAAGGGCAATGGCTGGGATTTCGGATGGAGCGCAGGCTTCCAGATGCACAATGACGTCGCCACGATCGGTGTCGCCTACAAGTCGGCGATCAAGCACACGCTCACCGGCGATCTCGAAGTCAGCGGATTGCTCGGCCCGCTCGCCGCATCGAATATGTCGCTCTCGGATGTCGAGGCGGAATTCTACACGCCGTCGCAAGTGATCGTCGGCGCGCGCTTCCGGTTGAGCGACCGCTTCACGCTCAACGGCCAGGTCGTCCATTATGGCTGGGGCAAGTTCGACGCGATCCGCCTGGGCGCGCCGCTCAACACCGCGATCCCCGAAAATTACCGCGACAGCTGGAGCCTCGCGACGGGCTTCGACTATGCCGCATCGTCGAAGCTGACGCTGCGCGCCGGTGTCCAGCACGCCCAGAGCCCGACCCGCGACGGCGAGCGCGATGCGCGCGTGCCCGATTCGGATCGCTGGAACTACGCCGTCGGCGGCTCCTATCAGCTGACCCCGGGCTTCACGCTCGATGCCGGCGCCAATTATGTCGACTTCAAGGATGCGACGATCGACCGGGTGACCGCGGCCTATCCGGGCACAGCGGCGCAGACCCGATCCTCACCTCGGGCGAGCTGCAGGGCGCGCACGCATTCGTGTTCTCGCTGGGCGGCCGTTTGAAGTTCTGAACGGAGTGGGCCCGCGACGTTGGGTTGCGGGCCCGTTTCATGGGCGGGTCGGTCAGGGCCTCAGGCGCTGCGCCGCACGACGCGGTGATGCTCGACATGCACGGGACGCTCGAGGAGATATTGATCGTCCTCGGGATAGTAGCGGGCGGTCTCGATATCGTCTCCGGCGAACCCGCGGATCGCATCGAGCGAGTCCCACCAGCTCAACGTCGTCACTTCGCTGCGCCCGTCTCCGAGCGCGCGCAGCAGCATCTGTACGCCGCGATTTCCCGGCGTCGCGCCATAGTCGCTGAGGCCGGTGCCCGCGATATAATCGACATAGACTTCTTCGTCGTCGCTGCGGATCACGCCGGTCCACTTGCGCAGGATCAGGGTCTCGTCAGACATCGGGCACTCCTGTTCGGGCAAAGCTCCACGGTCTGCTCCGTATAGCGGGTTCCGCGAGTTCGACCACGCTGTCGGGTGGAACGTCGGTTCGGAGCCACACATTGCCGCCGACCTGCGTGCGTGCGCCGACCGTGATCGGCCCGAGCAGCACGGCGCCCGCGAAGATGACGACATCGTCGCCGATCGACGGATGCCGGCGGACATTCTCGGCACCGGCGTGCGCCGCGCCGTTCGCGACCGGCTCGCCGCCGAGAGTCACGCCTTGGTAGAGCCGAACGCGGTCCCCCAGGATTGCGGTCTCGCCGATCACGATTCCCGTGCCATGGTCGATGAAGAAGCTGGCGCCGATCCGCGCGGCGGGATGGATATCGATGCCGGTTTCCGCATGGGCGATCTCGGCGACGATGCGCGCGACGAGCGGCGCGCCGAGACTATGGAGCCGGTGGGCGATCCGATGATGGATGATCGCGGCCAGCGACGGATAGGAAAGCAGCACCTCGTCGACGCTGCGGGCGGCGGGATCATTGGCATACCCCGCCTCGACATCGCCATCCAGCGCGCGGCGGATGCCGGGCAGGCTTGCTGCGAAGGCGCCCAGGATATGCTCGGCGCCGCGGCCTTCCTCGGCGCTGGAGATCTCCGGCCGGGCGATGCGCAGCTCGAGGCCGATCTGGGCGCCGAGCTGCGAAAGCGTCGATTCGAGCGTTGCCCCGACCCAGGCATTCTCGTTGCCCGTATTCAGCTCGGGCGGACCGAGCCGGAGCGGGAACAGGGCGGCGCCGAGTTCGCGCAGGATGCGCGTCAACGCGCGGCGCGACGGAAACTGGATGCCGCGCTCGGCATGCCGCGCATGGGCAGCGCGCCAGTCGAGCCGGGCTTGCTTCAAGCCATCGACGACCACGCTCAGGTCGCGGGGAAATCGATTGCGGGAACTTCGTCGGCCATGGGCATCTCCCTGCGCTCGGAGCGCATGTTTTGCAGATTGTCGGAAAGGCGTTTGGATGCCGGCGGGCCGCTATGGCCGCGCCGCCGCTTGCGCTTCGCGCCAGACGCGCAGGAAATTGCCGCCCCAGATCGCGGCGACCTGCTCCTTGCTATAGCCCCGCCGGAGCAATTCGGCCGTGACGTTCGGCGCTTCGGCTTCGCTGTCGAACCCGGTCACGCCGGCGCCGTGATCGAAATCGGTGCCGATCCCGACATGCTGCCAGCCGATGCGTTTGGCGACATAATCGAGATGATCGACGAATTCGGACAGGGTGCCGCGAGGCTGACCCGCGGCCAGCGCGTCGGTCACGGCATCGCGCTTGCTCTCGGGCAAGGCCGAAACGCCATCCGTATAGCCGACAAACGCAGCAGGCAGCCCGTGACGAACCCGGATCGCGCCGATCCGTTCACGCTCGGCGGGCGTCGTGTGGTGCACATAAGCGGAGAAGGGCGTCAGCTGGACGATGCCTCCATTCGCCTTGATGGCATCGAGCTCGGCGTCGGTGAGGTTCCGGCTGTTGTCGATCAGGGCTCGGGCGTCCGAATGCGTCGCGGCGACTGGGGCACGCGTAAGCTTGAGCACTTGCGCGAGCGCATCGCTCGACAGCTGCGAGACGTCGATCAGCGCGCCCAGATCGTTGAGCCGCGCGATCGCCTGCCGTCCGAGATCCGACAGTCCGCCATGTTCGGCGGCAGGCCCTTCGCCGGGCCGGGAGGAATCGGCGAAATCATTATGGCCGGCGTGGGTCAGCGCAAACACGCGCGCGCCCTGGCCGAAGAAGGCATCGAGCTGGGAAAGGTCCTTGCCGATCGACCGGGCATTCTGGAAGCCGATGATCACGGCGATCTTGCCCTGGCCGTGCAGCCGCTCGACATCGGCTGGCGAATAGGCAAGCGCCACGCGATCGGCGTTGGTCGCGGCGAAGGCCTTGATTTTGGCGAGCTTGGCATCGGCCTCCGCGCGCGCCACCGCCACTGCGGCCGGGTCGCGCCCGCCCGGCCCGACGGCGACGGAAAACACCACTGCATCGATGCCGCCCGCTGTCAGATGCGGCAGATCGGCGCGCGATCCGCCTCCCGGCAATGCATAGCGCGCAGGGGTCGACGGCAGGAGGACGTCGGCGTGCCCGTCGAGCACCAGCGCTTCGGCGTGCACTTCGCTGGCAGCCGGGTCCGGCCGCACTTGCGCGGAGGCGATGGGCGGTATCAGCACAAGCGTGACCGCAACGCCGAACGATCGCGCCAGCCGGGAATTGCGCATCTGAATGCTCCTTACAGTTCGGCCGGGGCGCGCAAACGGGCGTGTTGCGCGGTCGCATCGATCCTCTGACGGTTTGCTCCGTGCTCGAAGACACAAAAACTTTAGAGCCGAGTAGTTAACTCCTATCATAATAGTAGGATTTAGATACTATGTCGGGACCATGAACCTGTGTCGCGTGCCGGGCGGGACTCCCGGGAGAGCATTGCCGTGAGCTCGGGCCGCGCCGCCGAGCCACAGGCCCGCCGTCCGAATCTGAGCTTCGGTGCTCAGGTGACCCTCGGGCTGGTCGCGGGTCTGCTTCTGGGATTGTGGGTGCGTGCCTCCGCCGGCGACGCGGGTGCTGCCGCGACGCTTGGCGAGGCGCTTCATACCGTCGGGCAGCTTTTCGTGCAGTTGCTCAAGACGCTGGTGCCGCCGCTGGTGTTTACCGCGATCATCGCCTCGATCGCAGCGCTCCGCGATCTCGAGAATGCCGCACGGCTGGTCTCACGCACCTTGTTGTGGTTCGCGCTCACTGCGCTGATCGCGGTAGGGATCGGCATCGCGCTCGGCCTTGTCATTCAGCCGGGCCTGCACGCCGGCGTGGATCCGTCAGCGGCCCGCGCGCCTTCGAGCAGCGGATCGTGGATCGACTTCCTCAAGGGCGTCGTTCCCGCGAACTTTCTGGGCCTCTCCGCCTCGACTGCGATCACCGACGGCAAGGCGACGACGGGGCTCAGCTTCAACGTGCTCCAGATCATCGTGACGGCGATCGCGATCGGTGCCGCCGCGGTGCGCGTCGGAGCGCCTGGGGCGGCGTTCCTCGCCTTCAACGCCTCTGCGCTCGCGATCTTCCGCCGGCTGTTGCGCTGGGTGATCGCTTTGACGCCGGTCGGCAGTGCGGCGCTGATCGGAGATGCGGTCGTCCGCTATGGCTGGGATGCGCTCTCGGCGCTCGGCGCGTTTGCCACTGCGATCTATCTCGGGCTCGGGATTGTCCTGTTCGCGGTCTACCCGCTCTTGCTGGCGGCGAACGGCCTGAGCGCGCGACGCTTCTTCTCCGCAGCGTGGCCGGCGATCCAGCTCGGCTTCGTGTCGCGCTCCTCGGTAGGCACGTTGCCGGTGACCGAGCAGATCACGGAAGAGCGGCTGGGCGTACCGCGAGCCTATGCCGCGTTCGCGGTGCCGCTCGGGGCGACCACCAAGATGGACGGCTGCGCGGCGATCTACCCGGCCATCTCGGCAATCTTCGTTGCCCAATTCTACGGCGTGCCGCTGCACCTGGCGGATTATGGGCTGATCGCTTTCGTCTCGGTGGTCGGCTCGGCGGCGACGGCGGGGCTGACCGGCGCAACCGTGATGCTGACCCTGACGCTGTCGACGCTCGGCCTGCCGCTCGAGGGGCGGGATTGCTCCTCGCGATCGACCCCATCCTCGACATGGGGCGGACCGCAGTCAACGTCGCGGGCCAGGCGCTCGTGCCGACGATCGTCGCCAAGCGCGCGGGAATCCTCGATACGGCGATATTCGGCGGCAGTGCCAAGGCGACCGGCGGCTCCGCAATGCGCGCGGCACCGGTCGCGTACTCAAATTCCGCGACGATCAAAGGGCATTGAGCTTCGTCCCGTCGTTCGAGGGCAGATCACGCGGCGCAACCTGTCAGATGCTGCCACAGCGCCTCCGCGACCGGGCCATGCAGCCGATCGCGTCGCCTGAGGGCGGCCAGACGCTCCACCCGACCCGGCAAATGGCGGCCCTGCAGGCTCTGCAATGCGCCGGTCCGTAGCTCTTCCTCGATCATGAAGCCTGGAAGGTGCCCCCATCCCATGCGGTGCAGGATCAGCTCCTTCTTCATTGCGTGATCGGCCACCGAGCATCGATGCGCGCCATGGATGAGGAAATGCTCCTCTGCGCTATCCCGCGCGGTGTCGCGGATGACGCATTGCGTGAATGGCCGCAATTGCTCCGGCGTAACGGATTCGAGTTCGAAAGGCAGGAAGCCCGGCGCGGCCACCGGAACGAGCTGGACCTCGCCGAGCACGATCTGCTCCAGCCCCGCGTCCGAGTCATCGGATCGATGAAAGGCGAGATCGGCGGTTCCTTCGCGCAGGCGTTCGGCGGGTCCGCCGACCGCTTCGTAATCGAGGTGCAAGCGGGTGCGGTCCCGGGCGGCGAAGAAAGACGACAATATCGGCAGAACGAGGGATCGGGGGCAGAGATCGCCGAGCACCACGCGGATCACCGGTTCCTCGCCTCCGGCCAATTGCCGCGCATAGGCGCCGAGTTTATCAATTTCCCGCAGCGAGACGGCGGCGCGCGCGTGGAACATGCGTCCGGCTTCGGTGAGCGTCACGCGATATCCGCTGCGGTCCAGCAGGACCAGGCCGAGCCGCTCTTCGAGCTTGCTGACCGCGGCGAATACCGACGGATGCGTGCGGCCGAGCGCTTCGGCGGCCGCCTGGAAGCTGCCCAACCGGACCACGGCATCGAAGCACCGCAACTCGTGCAGCTTGAACTGCGCAGGCCTGTCCGAAATATCTACAGTCATGTTATGATCTTAGTAATTCTACCCGACAAAGGCCACCGGTAAACCCTCCGCTGCAGGCAATTGGAGGTAAGGCCATGACCGGAACGCGCACGTTCATCACCGGCGACGGGTGCACAATCGCCTATCGGCTGGACGGAGAGGCCGGGCGCCCGGTGCTGGTTCTCTCGAATTCGATCGCCACGACTCATCTTATGTGGGACGGCCAGATCGCCGATCTCGCGCGGACGTTCCAGGTGCTGCGGTACGATACCCGGGGACACGGCCTTTCCGACGCGCCCGCCGGCGCCTGGTCGCTGGATCGCCTCGGGCGCGACGTGCTGGAACTGACGGATGCGCTCGGCATCGGGCGGTTCCATTTCTGCGGCCTGTCGCTCGGAGGCTTCGTCGGACAATGGCTGGGCGTGCGCGCACCCGAGCGACTGGACCGCCTCATTCTCTCGAACACGTCTCCCTATCTCGGTCCGGCGCCGCAATGGGACGCGCTCATCAACACGGTGCTGGGCGCACGCGACATGTCGGCATTGGCGGACATGTTCATGGCCAACTGGTTCCCGCAGCACATGCGCACGCACCAGCCGGAGATCGTCGAACGGTTTCGGGCGATGGTGATGGCGACTTCGCCGGAAGGACTGGCGGGCTGCTTCGCCGTCGTGCGGGACTCGGATCTGCGGCGCACGAATGCGCTCGTGACCGTTCCCACGCTGGTGATCGGCGGGATCGACGACACCGTGACCCTGGCCAGCCACAGCGAGCAGATTGCGGAGACGATTCCAGGTGCCCGGCTCGCCCTCCTGCCGGGCGTTCACATGCTGAACGTGGAGCAGGCAAAAGACTTCGTCGAGCTGGTGACGACGTTCCTCACGAACGATCCGCTACTGGAGTCACGGACGCTCATTCGCAACTCGATCGAACGCAGGGATGCTGCGCACTCGCACGCCATTCCTTGACCAGTTTCCGGCGGTCGCGGGCATAGCGTTCTGGCAGCACCTCGGCATGCATGATGCGATCGCTATGGAACAAATGGTAATCGCCCCGGGTCTCGCACCAGCCGGCGATACTGCGATCGGCTTCGACGAACCCGAGCATGACCGGCCAGATGATCCGCTCCGAGGTGCTGCCGTCCTCTTCATGATAGGCGATCCGCATCTTGCGTTGTTCGCGCAGCGCCCGGCGGCATTGCGCCAGATCGAGGCCGGCGGACAGCGTCTTCGTGCCGCCGACATAGAAGCTGCTGTCGTCGAGCGCCTCGCGCATCTCGGGTGGCAGCACGCCGTCGATCTTGGCGAGTGCGTTGCGGACCGCGTGCGCCAGCGCGGGGTCGGTCTGGCGGCTGACCCATTGCGCGCCGACGACGAGGGCGTGCAGCTCTTCCTGCGTGAACGACAGCGGCGGCAGCAGGAAGCCGGGCCGCAGGATATAGCCGACGCCCGCCTCCGCATCGATGTCCGCTCCCATCGCCTGCAGGGTGGCAATGTCGCGGCGGATGGTGCGCAACGAGACATCCGCCTCGCGCGCCAGCACCGCGCCCGACACCGTACCGCGATGCCGGCGCAGGATCTGCAGCAGATCGAACAGGCGGTGGCTGCGCGACATCCTATCCGATCGCCACCATGGCTTTGCCGCGCAACTTTCGCCCGCCCTCCATCGCGGCGATCAGCGAGATCGCCTGCGCCAGCGGCACGACCTCGGCGATGGGCAGGCGGAAGCCCGTGTCCTGGGCGGCCTGCGCCAGCGTATCCAGCAGGTCGGCGCGCGGCGTGCCGACGATCGGCTTCAGCCGCCGATCGAAGACGGCGCGGACGAACCGCGCCGGCGTCGGGTCGACGGTGGTGAAAATGCCGCCCTTGCGCAGCATGCCGATCCCGGTCGCGGTCGAGAGCGTAGCGGCGGCGTCGAACACCACATCGAACTTGTTGGGGATCATCGCCGGATCGGTGACCCGGTAATCGTACACCGCACGCAGCCCGAACCCGCGGGCGCGCTCCATTGCCTCCGCGCTGCAACTGCCCGACACTTGAGCGCCGAGCATGCGCGCGATCTGCACCGCCGCCTCGCCGACCGCGCCGCCGCAGCCGTTGACGAACACGCTCTGCCCGGCCTTCAGCTTCGCCTTGTCGACCAGACCGTTCCATGCGGTTACGCCCGGCGTGACCAGGGACGCGGCGTCTTCGAAGGACAGGTCGTCCGGCTTCTTCGCAAGCGCGGACTCGTTGGCGATCGCCGATTCGCCCAGGGCTCCGGCCTGCTTGAATCGCGCCATCCCGAACACTGCGTCGCCGACTGCGAAGCGCGTCACACTGGGGCCGATCGCAGTGACGATCCCCGCAAGGTCCACGCCCATCGCGCGGGGGAAGGACCGCCCCGTCACGATCTTCATGCCGCCGCCGCGCAGCTTCCAGTCGATCGGATTGATCGCGGCAAAGCGGACCGCGACCGCTACTTCTCCCGTGCCGGGCGCTTCGGGTGCGAACTCTTCCAGCTGCATGACCTCGGGACCGCCATAGGCGTAATATTGGATGCGTTTCATGACGATGCCTACCTCATTTGGGGCGTTCGCCGGACGCTTACGAGCCCATGGTGCCAATTTCTGTCACCATGATGCAGGTGCCGAGATCGCAGTTCGCGCCTTCGCTGCAGGGCCGGTTCGAAATGCCCCAAGGTCGGTCCGGCCGCGCCTTTACATACAGGTTGCCGGTCCGCCCGCTTTGCCGTTCGCTTTCGCGCAAAGCAGGATCGGCGTGGTGTCGACCAGCCTGAGCGACCGCACCATTTTCTCGGTCGCGGTCTTGTACTTGAGGAAGTGGGGAGACTTGATGTGCGCCTCATAGACGGCCCGGCTGGCATAGACTTCGAGCAGCCGGATCTGTGTCGGATCCTCGACCAATTGCACCGAGTGGAGCATCAGCACGCCGGGTTCCAGCCGCACCGAAGCCTCCTGCTCCTCGGCCAGGATGGCTTTATAGGCACCGAGTTGCGCGGGATCGATGTCCAGCTCCGCGATGCGGATCATCGGATGCTCCGAAATCGGCGCAGCGTCGCCTTCGCCGGGGAGCGCCAGCAGCGTGGCGCCAATCGCCAGCACGGCGCCGAGCCCGAACGCTGCGACTGCGAGGCCTTTGCCGGAAACATGCTTCCGCATCGCCCGGATCACTTCGCTCCTTCGGCCTCGGCGCGCTTGGCGAACACCTCTTTCGCGACCGGCAACGCCGACATCGCATTGGGCCAGCCGGCGTAGAAAGCGAGATGGGTGATGACCTCGGCCGCCTGCTCCCGAGTGAGGCCGTTGTCCATCGCGCGGTTGAGGTGGAAGGGGATCTGCCCGGTCTTGCCCGAGGCGATCAGCGCGGCGACGGTCACGAGGCTGCGATCGCGCGGGGCGAGGTCGGGGCGCAGCCATAGGTCGCGGAACAGATAATCGGTGGTGTATTCGACCAGTCCCGGCGCCACGGAGCCGAACTGATCGCCGACCGTCCTGGCGCGCTGTGTTTCGGCCGCCTCGTCCAGCGGCAGAGGCTGCGGCGTCTCCTGTGGAAGCTGGTCACGCCCGATCCGGCGCCTTGCGAATACCTCGCCCATCGGGCCGACCACGGCCATCGCATCGCCCCAACCCGAATAATAAGCGAGGTGCACGATGGTCTCGGAGATTTCGCGGGGCGTGACGCCGTTCTCGAGCGCCTGGTCGCCATAATAACCGAGCGCCGGCGCCTGGCCGCGTGCAATCAGCGCGGCAACGGTGACCAGGCTGCGGTCGCGGCGATTGAGGCCGGGACGATTCCAGATCGTGCCGTAGAGGCGCTCCTGTGTGTATTTCTCCAGTGCAGGCGCGACGGAACGGACCTGCTCGGGCGAGAAGCGGCGGCCCTCGACATTCGGCTGCTGGGCCTCGGCGGGCGATGCAGTCATGGCGGTTACTCCTGCGGTCAATGCGAAGAGTTGCTTCATATGTGCGCTCCTCTGCTCCGTTGGACTGTGGCCGCCTCGCCCCGAGTGAGGCGATAGCCGGCACGCCTCAACAACGTAGGCCCTGCCCGGTTGCTCGATTAGGCGCTAAAGACCGCATGAACTGTTGAAAGAGATTCAATAATGGCGCGCGAGACGATGGCCGATCTTGTCGCTCTTCTGGCCATCGCCCGGGAACGCAGCTTCACGCGTGCGGCGGCCAAGCTCGGAGTCTCGCCATCGGCGCTCAGCCACGCGATCCGCGGGCTCGAGGAACGCGTCGGCGTGCGGCTCCTCACGCGCACGACCCGCAGCGTCGCGCCGACCGAAGCGGGTGAGCGGCTGTTGCGGATGATCGGCCCGCATTTCGACGAGATCCAGAGCGAAGTCGCGCGCCTCAGCGAGCTTCGCGACACGCCCGCGGGCACGATCCGGATCACGACGGGCGACCATGCGGCGGAGACGATCCTCTGGCCCGCGCTGGAAAAGCTTCTGCCCGACTATCCGGATATCCAGGTCGAGATCAGCGTCAATCTGGGCTTTGTCGACATCGTGGAGGAGCGGTTCGACGCCGGCGTGCGGATGGGCGAGACGGTGGCCCAGGACATGATCGCCGTCCGGATCGGACCCGACATGCGCATGGCGGCGGTCGCGTCGCCGGCTTATTTCGCCACACGGTCGATCCCGCAAACGCCGCACGATCTTGCGGATCATTGCTGCATCAACCTGCGTTTTCCCACCCTTGGCGGGCTCTACGCCTGGGAGTTCGAAAAGGGCAGCCGGGCCCTCAATGTCCGTGTCGAGGGGCAAGTGGTGGTCAACGACATCGCGCTTGCAAAGGCGGCAGCGCTTGGCGGGTCAGGAATCGCGTATCTGCCGGAGGATTATGTCGGGCCGCAGATCGAAGCTGGAAAGCTTCAGCGCGTGCTGGAGGATTGGTGTCCGCCTTTTCCCGGCTACCATATCTATTTTCCGAGCCGTCGGCAGCAATCACCCGCTCTGGCGGTGATCGTCGATGCTCTTCGATGCCGGGAATGACATTCCGGTGCGCCGTCGCTCCCGCCGCTCAGCCCCACTTCATTTCGCCGGTGGCCACCTTGGCGCCGATCTGCAGGGCCACGCCCATGCCGGCGTCCGGATAGCGGGCGGTCATCGCTGCGATCAGGGCGGCGCTGTCCCCGGCTCTGGCCAGCTCTTCCTCGAGGGCCAGCAGATAGTCTCGGGTGTAGATCAATGCTGCCGTGCCGGTCGGCGCGGCGGGCGTCATGTGTCCGGGCACGACCACGACCGGCTTGCGGGCCAGCATTGCATCCAATTGCCGGATCCAGGCCGCGCGCGCCTCTGCACCCGCAGTGTCGGCGGTCCAGACATGGACGCCGGAAAATACCAGCACGCCGCCGAAGATCGCCGACAGCGATGGTGCCCAGAGATAGCGGCGGTTGGCCAGGCCCTGCGCCGGGACAATCTGGATCGCCTGCCCGTCGACGGTCAGATGATCGCCGTCGAAGGCGGTCGGCATGACGATATCGGCCAGGGTCCCGGGACCATTGTCGCCCAGTTGCGGACCCCAGGTGGCCAGCTTCTTCTCGACGCTGGCCTGGATCGCCGTGATCGTGTCGGACGCGGCCAATACCTTCGCGTCGGGGAACGCGGTCTTGATCGGCCCCAGGCTGAAATAATAATCCGGGTCGCTCTGGCTGACATAGATTGTGGTCAGCGTGCGGCCCGTGGCCTTGATCGCCTCGACCAGCGCCCGGCCGTCGGGAAGCGTGAAACCGCCGTCGATCAGCACCGCCTCCTTGGGCCCCCAAACCAGCACCGGTGCGCGGAAGAAGCCGTTCTCGCCGGCCGGGAAAGCCTTCCATTCCAGTCTGGCGCCGACTGCCAGGGCATCGCTCTGGCCGGCGAGGGTTGCGGCCGCGCCGCCTGCGATCATCGTCATCATCTGTCTCCGGTTGGGCATGAGGAACAGTCGCGAACCAGCGGGTCTGGGCGTCAAGCGACGCCAGCCTTCTCGAGAAGGGAAAGTGGATTGCGATAGAGAGCGCCGGCATCGGCCAAAGCCAGATCCTGGCCGTCGTCACGGACGAGGGCCGGGACGCCGTTCAACCCAAAGCGTTGCATCAGGGCCCGCGCGCGAGTCACGCGTTCCTGATTGGCATTCAGAAGAGTTGCCTGAGGTTCGGCGATCATCGCCGCCGCGCCGGCCAGATCCAGGCTGGCAAGCACTTCGGCCAGAATGACGGGGTTGGTAATATCGCGCCCCTCGACATATCGCGCCTTCTGGATGGCGTTCAGCGCCTCGTATTCGCGAGCGGGCGCCGAGAGGGATACCGCTGTGAGGGCAAGTGTCGCGGGCCCGCTGTCGAGCAGGCTGGTGCCAGCGAGGATTTGGTCGCGATAGCGCTCGGTGAATGCGGCCCCCGTCAGCTCGGCAATACGCTGATCGGCCGCCCAGATGTGGCTGGTCATACCCGCGTCCAGAGCGCGCGCGCCGGCACCGGAAAACAGACCGGTCGGCAGCAGCTCGACCGAGACGCCGGGGCGGGAGGCGAGGGTATCCACGCCGGCTGAAGCGCCGTAGCACCAGCCGCAGAGCGGATCGAATAGGTAGATGAAGCGATGGGTCATCAGGATGGCTCCAGATCAGCCGTCTAGATGCGCCTCTTCGATTGCAATTCACAGGTCGGGAAAATAGACATTCCGTATGCCCAGGGCATACAATCAAACCGACGGCGTCAATCGCGGCATCAACAACCTCAAGCGCATGGCCTATTTCGCGGAGGTCGTCGAAGCCGGTTCGTTCACCGCCGCGGCCGAGCGGCTGGGCATCACCAAGGCCGTGGTCAGCCAGCAGGTCGCCAGGCTCGAGGAAGCATTCGAGACGACGCTTCTGGTGCGCACCACGCGCAGCGTACGCCCGACCGAGGAGGGGCGCGCCTTTACGCGCATTGCGCGCGCATCCTGTCACAGGCCCAGGAGGCCTTTGATGGCCTGGAGGCCGACGATCGCGCGCCCACGGGCATGCTGCGGCTGACGGCGCCCTTCGATTACGGCGTGGCCGTCGTCGTTCCCGCGATCGCGGAATTCCACCGGCGCTTCCCCGATTGCACCGCAGACGTCGTGATCAGCGACAGGACCCTCGATCCGGTCGAGAAGGATATCGAACTGGCGATCCGGGTCGGCTGGCTGACCGACAGCAATTTGCTGGCGCGACGCATCGGCGGGTTCCAGCAGCTCCTGGTCGGAACGCCCGATCTGGCTGCGCGCCTGGCAGGAAGGACTCAGCCGGACCAACTCGCCGACTTGCCGTTCGTCGCCAACAGCGTCCTGCGCGATCCGCTCGGCTGGTCCTTCACCGACAGTGATGGACAGCAACGGTCCGTGCGATTTTCCCCGACGCTCGTCATCGACGCTACGCTGGGTGCGCTGGAGGCCGTGCGCTCCGGTGCGGGCATGTCGATCCTGCCCGATTACGCGGTGCAGGCCGATCTGGTCAGCGGGCGCCTGGTGCGAATTCTGCCCGCTTGGAGCCTCGAGAGCGGGGGCATCTATGCCGTCACACCCGCCACCCGCTTTCGCCGCGCACGCGTGAATGCCTTTCTCAATGTATTGATCGAATGCGAGCGGCGGCGGCCGCAGATGAAACAGGATGGCGTCACTTGATCCGGCGATCAGGTCGCTAGAAGGCAAGCCTTGCGCCCATGGAAAAATAGCGGCCGATCACATCGTAGAAGGGCGAATAAAGCGATCCGTTGGGCGCCTGCTTGTCGAGGAGATTGGTCACATTGCCATAGATCTCCATCCTGGTCCGAGGGCCGGTCGCGATGCGTGCCCGCGCGAGGAGGTCGATGTAGGTATATGTCGGGATATGGTTGTTGAGCAGCCGGATCGTGGAATTGTAATTGCCCGCGGAAATATACCGTGCGCGGAGCTGTGTGCCGAAATTCTCGCTGTCGTAGCCGATGCTGCTGTTGATCCGCCATTTGGGTACGCCGAGGCTGAACGAGTTGCCCTGAGAGCGGACATATTCGATCGTCGTGACACCGTCATTGGTCTTCAGGCTGTCGACCCAGTTGGCCCGCAGCCGAAGCGCGAGATTGCCGGACAGGCCGGCGACCCCGCGCAGGGGAGAGTCTGCGAAAGCTCGGCGTCGATCCCGTCGGTCCTGTATTCCGACAGGTTCAGATAGGAGGTGAGGGTGCGGGTGATATTGCCGTTGCCGTCCCGCTCGACGTTTCCGCACAGGGCCTGGTTGCCGTTGAAGCAGCGAATGACCAGATCCTGGGCCGAGACGATGGTGATCACATCATCGATGCGGATCCGGTAATAATCGGCCGACAGGCGAAGGCCGGGGATCGCCGGGGGCGCATAGAGAAAGCCGGCGGTGAGGGTGGTCGCGGTTTCCGGCCGGAGATCGGGGTTGCCGCCGCTGTGGTTGAGTACATAGACGCTTGCGTTCTTCACGGGGTCAGTGAGAGTGTTGTAGCCCACGGTGAGCTGCGTGTAGAGTTCCGCGAGATTGGCTGACCGGATGTCCCGCGAGCGGGTGAACCGCGCACGGAAGCCTGGAAAGAATTCGTTGGTCGCGCCCAGCTTCCATGACCAGATCGCGCCGGTGGTGTCATAGTCGGACAGGCGAACCGCCGCATTCAGCTCCAGCTTGCGCAGCAGCGGCCGGTCGCGCGCCAGTGGGACGAGGATTTCGCCAAAGGCCTCCTTGACGGTGAAACCCCCGACAATCGGCGCGAAGTTGAACGATCGGAAGGCCCGGGCGAGATCGCGTTCGCTTACCGTCTGCCGGATAGCCTCGCGGCGCGCCTCGATGCCCACAGCGATGGAGACCGGCCCTGCCGCGAGCGTGACCGGCTCGCCGCGCAGGCTCATCCCGCCGACATCCAAGATCGTCGTAGCGCGCTGACGCGGCGTCCCGGTGACATAGGCTAGCGCTTCCGCCGAGGGAGAGCCTTCGCCGAACAGATTGATGGGCACGCAGGCGCTCGAAGGATCGGTGCGCTTGACGCGGCAGACCGGCTGCCCGGTCGCCGGGTCGCGCACCGCATCCACCGCCTGGTTGAAATTCGCGCCGATCACGAAACCGGGCGTGTCGATATCGTTGCGATACTCGCCATGGCTGTAATAGCCGCTCAAGCGCCAGCGCGGCCCGATCGTCGCGTCGAGCGCGATCGTGCCCTGCGTCGTCACCCGCTCGAAATCGATGCGGGGAAGGGGAAGTCGGAATTGAACCGGCCCATCGTAAAACCGGCTTCCCCGCCGCAAGCAACTGCGCGCTCACGGCCGGCGACAGGAAGGCATTGTCCCGCGAGATGGAGATGTTGCCCCGATTATGGTCGCCGAACCAGATATAGTCGTTCCACATGCGCGAGTGGCGCAGCTCCGCGGTGAGCTTCACGGCGTCGCTCGCCATGAAGCTGGCGCGGCCGAGGGCGCTGTAGCGTCGCTGCGGCGTGACGAGCGCGCTGATGTTGTCGTTCGAGGGGCCTTCGCCGCCGATCATGTCCGCGCCCACGACCGTGCCGTACCGAAAGTCGCGGAGCGATCCGTCCGGGTTGAAGACCTGGCCGGCCAACACGCCGCTCAGGATCAGTCCGCCGGGCGCCGCGTTGGCGAACCCGACGTCGGGCATGAGCATGAAATTGCCGTTTCCCGCGGCGACGCTGGCCCAACGCCCCACTGCAGGGCGGGAGGTCTTTGGAATGACGCCGTCATTGTCGAGATATTCGGCACCGAACGTCACATGACCGCGGCCCCCGGCGAATGCCGTGCCGACAGCCGCTTCGAAACGGTGCTCGGCCGCATCGCCTCGCGAGGAAATTCCCGCCTGGGCACCGAGCTTGATTCCGCCGAGCTCTTCGTCGAGCACGATATTGACCACGCCGGCAACCGCGCCGGAGCCCCAGGCCGCGGACGCGCCGCCGGTCACGATGTCGACGGACTTGATCAATATGGTGGGTATTGTGTTGAGGTCGTTGTCGCTCGAGAAGCGCCGACCGTCGAGCAGCACGAGCGTGCGATTGATCCCGAGACCACGCAGGTCGACCGGCGCCATTCCCGCGCTGGTATTCGTTCCGCTCGTCTGCGGCGAGATGGTTGCCCGGAATTGCGGCAGATCGTTCAATGCGGCCGCGACATTCGAACGCGCCCCGATGTCGAGTTCCTGTCTGGTCACGTGCGACGTCGGGGTTGGCGCCTCGAAGCCGGGCGTGTCGATGCGCGAACCGGTGACCACGATGTCCGCGACGTCCGCGGCCTCTTCGGTCTTTACCGGCGGCGGCTTCGGCACGACCGCGACACGATGCGCGCTCTGTTCGATCGCGCGCCTCGAGATGATGTAGGAACCGCCGGCGGTGACGGTGAAGCCCAGCCCCGATCCCTTCAGCAGACGGCGCAGCGCCTCCGCGGCGCTATAGGTGCCGCTGAGTGCCGGGGCGACGCGGCCCCTGGCGGCGCTCGGCACGAAGATGACATTGGTGCGCGTGATGGTCGCCACGGCTTCGAGCGACCGGGACAGCTCCTGGCGGGGCAGCGAGAACCGGAACCTGGCGGCGGTCTGCGCTTCGGCGGCGGTCGGCGCCATGCACGCGAACACGGACAGCGATAGCAACGTGCCGCCTCGTATCATGTCCCGCTGGATCGCCTCGCCGGAGGATGACGACGGATCGCGATACGCTGCGGATGGCACGGAAATGTGATCAAGGCGTCAAAAGCACCGTATCGCCTTCGCGTTGTACCCGAAGATCGTGGAGTTGCGCCACGGCGGCCGCGAATTCCGCCGGATCGTCGGTCGCGAACACGCCCGAGATGGGAAGCCCGGCCAGCCGCGCATCGTTCACCACCACGCGCTCCTTGCCGTAGCGGTTCACTTCGGCAACGGCCTCGGACAGCGGCGTATTGCGGAACAGGAGCTCGCCGCGGCGCCAGGCGGTGACTGCGTCGAGCACGGGCCGGTCGAGCACCGGAACTGCCTGCGGAGACGCCGACAGGCGCTCGCCCGGAGCAAGCACGGCAAGCAAGCGCGGACGTTCGCCCAGGCGCGTGACCTCGACCTTGCCGGTCAGCAGCGTGACGCGAACGCGATCTCCATCGCGCCGCACGACGAAGCTGGTGCCGAGCGCCTTGATCCGTTCCTCGCCGGCTCTGACGACGAACGGCCGCCCGGCGTCGTGCGCCACGTCGAACATCGCCTCGCCGCGATCGAGCGAGACCTGCCGTTCGTCGCGGTCGAATTTCACCGTGAGGTGGCTGTCGGTGTTGAGCGCGATCCGGCTGCCGTCGTCCAGGGTCGCCGTGCGCTGCTCGCCGGTGCCGGTGTCGAAGGTCGGTGCCTGGTCGAGATAGAGCGTCATCGCGCCGGCCCCGGCGAGCACCGCCACCGACGCGGCGAGTGCCAGCGGCAGGAAGCGCCGCGACGTCGTCGGGATCCGCGGCTCCTCATCTAGTTCGGCGGCACCTGGCAGGAGCTCCCACAGCTCGGTGGCACGCTCGAACGCCTCCTGGTGCGCGGGGTCGCCCTTGAGCCAATCCTGGAGCGGCCCTTCCGCTTCGCCGCCGCGCGGGCCATGCAGCCTGGCGAGCCACGCCGACGCCTCGGCGTTCACCCGCGTTCGCTCCTCCTTCGACCGTATCACCATTGCTCCATCCAGTTCATCATCTCCAGGGTCGCTCGGGCGACCTGCTTCTCCACGGCGGGGATCGACATCCCTTCTTCTTCGGCAATCGTCGCGTAATTGGCCCCATCCAGTCGGCGGCGGAGCAGGATGCGGCGCGTACGTTCGGGCAAGCGCGCCAGCCCGGCGGCGGCATGTTTCAGGCGTGCCTGGGATTGCAGCACCTGTTCCGGGTCCGGCGTCGCATCGGCAATGGTGAATATGTTTCCGGTCGAGAAAGGGCTCGACGCTCGCGGCGCTCCCCGTCGATCGAGAGATTCACGGCGGTCCTGACCAGAAGTGCTTCCTGCGAGCGCACCGCATGCCGCTGCTCATAGCGCTCCACCTTCAGAAAGGCTTCATGCACCAGATCCTCGGCATCCTGATCCGCGACGCCACGCCGCCGCAGGACGGATCGGACATGCCGCAACATCTCGTTCAACTGGCTCATCGCGCTCCCTGGCCGTTCCCTACAGGATCAACTGGCGAAACTCGACAGGAAGACCATCACCGGCCGCCACCGAGCAGCATCTGCTTCCAGAACAGCACGCTCGCCCAGAAATAATAGTCCTCATTCTCCTTCTTGCGGAAGACGTGACCATCGTTCTGCGCGAGCAGGTGCCAGACGGTGCCGCCCTTGCCGCGCACCGCCTTGATGATCTGATCGGCCTCGCTTGCCGGCACGCGCGGATCGTTGCCGCCGGTCGCGATCAGCAACGGCAGGTTGATCTTGTCGACGCTGGTGAGCGGAGAGATCTCGATCAGCTTGGCGCGCTGCTTCGGATCGCGCTCATCGCCATATTCGACGCGGCGCAGGTCGCGGCGATAGGACTGGGTATTCTCGAGGAAGGTGACGAAGTTCGAGATCGCCACATAGCAGTTCGCACCCTTGAGCCGCGGCGAATAATGCGTGGCGGTGGCGTAGCACATATAGCCGCCATAAGAGACGCCGGTGACCGCGAAACGGGCGGGATCGAGCGTCGGGTCCTTGACCAGCGCATCGAGGAAGGCGCCGATGTCCTTCACCGAATCCTCGCGCTTGAACGGCCCGTTGTCGAGGTTGACGAAGCGCTTGCCGAAGCCACTCGAGCCGCGGACGTTGGGGAAGAACAGCGCGATACCGAGCGCGTTGAGGTAATAATTGTCCGGTCCGAGGAAGTCGGGGCGGGTTTGCCCTCCGGACCGCCGTGGATGTTGACGATCAGCGGGCGTTTGCCGGGAAAGCGCGCGGGATCCGGCCGGTAGAGGAAGCCCGTCACGGTCTCGCCGTCGAAGCTCTTCACCTCGACGAGCTGCGGCTCGACGTTCTTCGCGGGATCGAGGCCGCCCGTCTCGCTCTCCGTCCAGCGCGTCACCGCGAGCGTCTTCGGATCGACGGCGAAGGCATCCCCCGCCACACGCGCCGAGGACATGCTGAGGCCGATCGTTCCCCAGGGCGCGATCTGGA
Organism: Sphingomonas sp. 7/4-4; assembly: GCF_027941955.1. Lineage (GTDB taxonomy): Bacteria > Pseudomonadota > Alphaproteobacteria > Sphingomonadales > Sphingomonadaceae > Sphingomonas. The sequence goes on along the minus strand of NZ_CP115960.1, from coordinate 2,549,632 downwards.
TCGCCGGAGCGATCGAATAGGGGATCACGCCGGCCGGCAGGCCGGTCACGTCGCGGGTTGAGCCGGTCGCGGCGTCGAGCACGTGGAGCCGGCTGACACCCGCCTCGTTGGTGGCATAGGCGAGGAAGCTGCCGTCGGGCGCGACCGCATAGTCGGTCACATCCCATTTGGGCTCCTTCGAGACGGGCGTGAACTTGCCGGTCCCCGGATCGAGCCGTCCCAGCCGCACGAAATCGGAATCCACGTCCGACAGCACCCAGATGCCGCCGTCCGCCGCATAGCGCGGGCCGATATAGGAGACTTCGCGCTTGAGGTCGTTGATCGCGCGCATCTTGCCGGTCTCGAGGTCGAGCTCATAGACGTCGGCGCGGTTGATCGACATGCGGTTGACGACGATTGCCTTCGCGCCGTCCGCGGAGAAGTCGGCGATGTTCCAGCCGCCGCCCTTCACCGTCGCGACCAGCCGATCGGACTTGGGGTCGCGCGGGTCGATCACATAAAGGTCGGCATCGGCGCCGTTGCGCCGGGTGGACGAATAGCCGAGCAGCTTGCCGTCGGGACTCCACGCGCCGAACCAGTTGCGGCTCTTGCCGTCGGTGAGCAGATGCAGCCGCCCCTCGGCCAGCCGGTAGAGCTGGTAGAATTCGCCGCCGCCGACATCCTTCTGCGCCACCGTCACATCGCCTGCGCCGGGCGAGGCGGCGGCGGTCAGGATCGGTTCGTCCTCGAAGCTCAACTGCACGCGGTCGGCGTTCGGCGCGCGCACCTTGTGCACCTGGTCGGTGTTGGCGAAGCGCGTCTTGATCAGCATCGAGCGATCGGCCGGGCTCCAGCCGAGGAAGACCGCCTTGCGCGCCTGGAGATAGGGCTGGGTGTCGGCGGCCAGCGCGTCGGGAATGGCGGGAATGCCGTCGGCCACGATCGCGGCGGGCTTCGCGACCTGCGCGATCGCAGTGGCGGGGAGCAGCGCGAGCGCCGCGGCAAGGGCAGGACGAAGGGACATCAGGCACTCTCCAATGGGTGAGCCCGCCCGACAGGATGCGCCGGGCGGGCTCGCCGGTTACGGCGATCAGAAGCGGACGCGGGCACCGAACGTGAAATAGCGCCCCAGCACGTCATAATAAGGCGAGTAGAGCGACCCCGGCGGCGGCGCCTTGTCGAACAGGTTGGAGACGTTGGCGTACAGCTCCATCTGCCGCGTATCCGATACCGGCACCTTCATCTGCGCCTGCAGATCGAAATAGGTGTAGGCGCCGATATGGTTGTTGGTGAGCGGCACCTGGCTGTTATACTCGCCGGGTGAGACGTAGCGGGCGCGGGCCAGGCCCGAGAACGTCTGGTCCTCATAGCCGATCGAGCCGTTCACGCGCCACGCCGGCACGCCGAGGCCGAACGAATAGCCCTGCGAGCGGACATATTCGAGCTTCACCACGCCGTCGTCGGTGGTGAGGCTGTTGACCCAGGTGCCGAGCACGCGGAACTTCATCCTGCCGTCCGATGAGCCGAACAGGCGGTTCAGCGGCAGGGCATAAGAGATCTCGGCATCGATGCCGTTCGTCTTGTAGTTGGCCAGGTTCACGAAAGTGGAGACGGTGCGGACGATCGTCCCGCTCGCATCGCGCTCGACCCGCGCGCAGAGTGCGGTGTTGCCGTTGTAGCAGCGCGTAACCAGGTCCTGCGCGGCGACGGTGGTGATGACGTCGTCCACGTCGATGTCGAAATAGTCGACCGACATGTTGAGGCCCGAAACCGCGGGCGGTGAATAGGTAAAGCCGAAAGTCCAGGTGTCGGCCTTTTCCGGCTCCAGGTCCGGATTGCCGCCGCCGTTGCTCAGCACATAGACGTTCTGCTTCGTCACCGGATCGTAGATGGTGTTATAGCCGGTCGTGGTCTGGGTGTAGAGTTCGCTGAGATTGGCCGAGCGGATGTCGCGCGAGCGCGTCGCCCGGCCGCGGAAGCCGGGGAAGAACTCGTTCGTGACGCCGAGCTTCCACGACCAGATCGAGCCGGTCGTGCTGTAGTCGCTGACGCGCGCCGCACCATTGAACTCCAGCTTGCGCAGCAGCGGCGTGTTGTGGATCAGCGGCACCAGCACCTCGCCGAATGCTTCCTTCACGTCGAAGCTGCCTGACATGGCCGAGAAGCTGAAGGTGCGGAATGCCTTGGCGGTGTCCAGCGCACTGACGGTCTGGCCGATGCTCTCCTTGCGCGCCTCGATGCCGACTGCGAACGACACCGCGCCGGCGGGAAGTGCGAACGGCTCGCCGCGCAGGCTGACGCCGCCGACATCGAGCTTGGTGGTCGCGCGCTGGCTCGGCGTGCCGGTCACATAGTCGATCGCTTGCTGCGACGGCGCGCCCTGGCCGAACAGGTTGACCGGCACGCAGTTGGTGCCCGGATTGGTCAGCGCGATCCGGCAGATCGGTGTTCCACCCGGCCCAATCACCGAATCGACTGCATTGGCAAATTGCTGCGTCAGCAGGAAGCCGGGCGTGTCGATGTTATTCTGATACTCGCCATGGCTGTAATAGGCGCTCCAGCGCAGATCTCGACCCGATATTGCCGTCCAGCGCCAGCGTGCCCTGCGTCACCTTCCGTTCGAAATCGATGGTCGGATAGGAAAGGTCGCTGTTGAAGCGGCCCATATAGAAGCTGGTCTGGCCGGCATTGGCCAGCGCAGTGCGCACCGCGGCTGGCAGAAAGGCATTGCTCGACTGGATCAGGATCCCGGACGTGGCCGTGCCCTGCACGTGATCGCCGAACCAGATATAGTTGTTGTACATGCGCGAGTGGCGCAGCTCGGCGGTGACCTTGATCGACGGCGTGATGTCATAGGTCAGTCGGCCGAGCGCGCTGTAGCGGCGCTGGGGCGTCATGAGCGGGCTCAGATCGTCGTTCGACGGGCCCTCGCCGCCGGTCATGTAGCCGCCGGCCACGCGGCCATAATCGAAGTCACGCAGCGAGCCGTCGGGATTGAACGCCTTGCCTTTGAGCACGCCCGAGGTGATCAGGCCTCCATAGGCCGAAGTGGAGAAGCCCACGTCCGGCGTCATCGCGCCGGCGAACGAGGCCCAGCGGCCGATATCCTTGCGCGCGGTCTTCGGCACGATGCCGTCGCTGTTGAAATACTCGCCGCCGATCACGAAGTGGCCGCGGCCCTCGGCGAAGCCGAACCCGGCCTTGCCCTCGAAGCGATGCGCCGCCGCGTCGCCATAGGTCGAGACGCCTGCCTCCGCGCCGAGCTGCAGGCCGCTGAACTTCTCGTCGATCCCGATGTTGACGACGCCCGCGACTGCACCCGAGCCCCAGGCGGCCGACGCACCGCCGGTCACCACCTGGGCGCTGCGGATCATCACGTTGGGGATGGTGTTGAGATCGTTGTCGCTGACGATGCGGCGCCCGTCGACCAGTACCAGCGTGCGGTTGATACCGAGACCGCGCAGGTCGACCGGCGCGTTGCCCGCGCCGGTGTTGGTGCCGGTGGTCTGTGCCGAGGTGGTCGCGCGGAACTGCGGCAAGTCGTTGAGCGCAGCCGCGACGTTCGGACGCGCGCCAACTGACAGGTCTTCCGCGGTCACTGTGAGCGTGGGGGTCGGCGTATCGAAATTGCGGTCGATCCGCGATCCGGTGACGATGATCTCGCCGCCTTCGTCCGCGGGCGGCGCCTCTGCCGGGGCGGCCTGCTCCGACGTCGCCGTTTGTGCCCAGGCGACTGCAGGGACGAAGATTGCTGCGCAAGCGCCGATTACACTGCCAAATCGCGTCATGTGACCCCCTGTTCAGCCGACGGTCCATCGCCGCGGCTTTCACAGGGAAGACGAACGGATTTCACAAAACCGACATACGCCTGAAATTATGTCCGCCGGCACGGCCTGGGCCGTATGAGGTTACGCTTTTTTCTCGCGCTCGGGTTCATTCGCTGCGGCGTTAGTGAGTCGGCACGGCCGCTCCGGCATAAGGATCGTAACCAGCTGGCCGTTGCGGTAGGGTATTCAGCGGAGGCCCGTCAGCTGCGATAATCGTCGGTGGCCCTGCAACGGTGGATTCGTTGTGAGCCAGGCTTTGAAGCCCAGCCACGATGCTCGAGGCACCGAACAGGATAAAGCAACCGAGTATTACGGTGAGCGCGCGACGGATGTCGATCCGGCCGCTGAGCGCCATGAAGCCGATGCCGGCGACAGCGATCACGGCCACGGTTGTAGCAATCGTGCCGAGCAGCGTGCTTTCCAGCCATTGTACCGCGGCGACGATCGCTCCTGATCCCGATGGATCGCCCAAAGAGGAGCCGTATGCGGACAGGGATGCGAGTTGCGGGAGGGAGGTAGGGAGAAGGGAGGCCGGCACGAGGGCAGTTTTGCGCTCTGAACTGCATCCGATCAAGTGAACTATCGAGCTCAATATCCGGACGACTACATGTAAAAATATTGCGACGGACGATGACTTGCGTTCTCTTCATGTTGGGCCGCCAGAGCGCGGGGATGCCGCTCATTCACTCAATCGCGTCGCGCGCTTTCAGTCCATGTCTGTCTACCCTGCTGTTGCGCAGCATCAGCCAAAGCCGCTGGACGACGAAGACAGTCTCTCAGGGTCTTCAGAGCAGGAAATCACTCCCTGCGAACCACAGGCCCCCGAACGCCGCGGCGCCAATGAAAGCGAAAACACCCTCCCCGCGAGCGCACCGTTCGCATCGATGGCGCTGAGGTCGATCAGGTCGCCCCTGTTGAAATCGTCAATCGTGTCGCGCGCGCCCAGGCCGTTGAAGACGAAGCGATCGTTGCCGCCGCCGCCGGTCAGCCGGTTCGCTCCCACGTCGCTCGCGAGCACATCGGCGAAGTTCGATCCGATCAGATTCTCGATCGAGAGCAGCGTGTCTACGCCCGCGCTGCGCGTCAGCTGCTCCTCGAGAAGCGACAGGTCGATCTCCACGCCCGACTGGGCATCGGCATAGGTCACCGTATCTACGCCCGCGCCGCCTATGATCGTGTCGTCGCCCGCACCGCCGCGGAGCAGATCGTCACCCTCGCCGCCCCTGAGCGTGTCATGGCCGGCGTCGCCCGATACGGTATCTGCGCCGTCCCCGCCGATGAGCCAATCCTGCCCCTCGCCGCCGCTCATGTCGTCGGCGTCGAAATCAACGAACAAAATTGTGTGAAATGCGCCGTAAGTCCAGGTGAACTCGCCATTTTAATCAATAGAAAAAGCGACATGGTCGAAACTATCTGGTCAGATCATACTCAGAGTATGCGCGGTTTGTTATTATATTCTAATTGGCGAATCGACGAATATTTTAATAATGATGATAGAATTCCATCTGCAGTCACGACCCCTCCAGACCGCCGCGTTGTATCATGCCTGCCATTGAGGTACTTTCCCTGCCGATGGCCGCTCGTTGTCGAGTCCATCCAAGCCAAGTCGTACTTTCGCACCTAGGGTCGCCGTAACGGGCCTGACGCGGACCATTCGAGTCCCGCGCGATTCTCCGTTGTCGCACCTGGCAGAGTTCTTGGGGAACGGCATGGAAGATCTTCGCGAACCGCTCGCCGTGGGAAAGGGTGCGTGCGTCGCCGCGCCTGAGCCGCACGACCTTGTGGGCCAAAGCCGCGCGATCGAGCATATCCGCGGCATGATCCGCCGCTTGCGGGGCCCGAGCAGCACCACTTTGATCCAGGGCGAGACCGGCACCGGTAAGGAGGTCGTCGCGCTGATGCTCCACCGCAGCAGCAATCGCGCCAAGGCGCCGCTTGTCGCGGTCAATTGCGCGGCGATCCCCGAGACGTTGATCGAGGGCGAATTGTTCGGCTATGAAAAAGGCGCGTTTTCCTCGGCCAATCACGCGCATCCGGGCAAGTTCCGGCTCGCCGACAAGGGCACGTTGTTCCTCGACGAAGTGGGCGAGCTCAGCGCCGCCGCGCAGGCCAAGATCCTGCGCTCGCTCGAATCGGGCGAAGTCTTTCCGCTCGGATCGACCAAGGCCGTGCAGGTCGACGTCCGCGTCGTCGCGGCGACCAATCGCGATCTCGCCAGCGAAGTCGAGAAAGGCAATTTCCGCGCCGACCTCTATTATCGCCTGGCGGTGATCCAGCTGCTGATCCCACCGCTGCGCGACCGGCGCGAAGACATCATCCCGATCGCGCGCGCATTGCTCGAGCGCATCTGTCCCGAGATCGGCGTTGCGGTGCCCGCCTTGAGCAAGAGCCTGCTCGCCGCGTTCGAAGGTCATGGCTGGCCGGGCAATGTCCGCGAGATGCGCAATGCGCTCGAGCACGCCGTCGTCGTCGCGATGGATCCCGGGCGGCTCGATGTCGACGATCTTCCGCCGACGATCGGCATCGGCCCGGTGCCGCCGGGCGACAGCTTTCCGCCGGGCACCGAACGCGAGACGCTACTGCGCGCACTCGCGCGCGCCAATGGCAAGAAGGCCGAGGCGGCGCGCATGCTCAATTGTTCGCGGATGACGCTGTATCGCCGGCTCGAGCGCGCCCGTCTGGACGATGTGCCGGTGCTTTCGCCGGTGTAACATCTGTCACGGCAAGTGACGGTGCGCCGTCACATCCTGCCGCCGGCGCCATTGGCCCGCCGCACTAACCCGCTGAACCTGCACATATTCCCCGATTGGCACGGCCGTTGCGACACAGTCTCCGCGCAGCGAGCGCAGGAGACTGGGGATGAGCGAGGGCAAGGATGAGGAGGCACGCCGCGCGCTCGCGGCAACAGCGCCCTTTGCCCGCCTCTACGTCAATCACCTGCAGCTTGCCGTCAGCCTGTCCGACGTGCGCATCGATCTGAGCCAGATCCAGCCGGGGAGCCAGGTGCCGACCCACCAGGTCCGGCTGGTCAGCAGCCCCGACTATCTGTTGACGATGCAGCGCGAAATCGGCGGCGCGATCGATCGCTATCAGCAGCAATTTGGCACGATCGAGGGCGGCGCGCATGGCTGAGCTCGGCGCCGTCAATCTGGTGGGCGAGTCGATCGTGGCAGTGCTGCGCGCACGGCGCTCGTTGCTTCAGGCCGAGGGGCGACTCGATCCGGTGCCGGCGGCGGCGGAAATCGCGCACGTCCCGCTGTCGAAACTGACTGGCGCCTCGCCGCCGACCGGGGGACTGTCGCTCACTTGCTATCATGTCGGCCGCTCGGACAGCGTGATCGGGCGCGGCCCGATGGGCGATCCTCGCAAGGCGCAGGGATTTCGCTCGAACTCTCCTATGTACTCGCCTGCTGGTCGACGACGACGCTCGAGGAGCAGGCGTTGCTCAGCTGGGCGATGCTCGAACTCGATCGCTACCCGATTCTCGATCAGGGCCAATTGCTCGGCGGCGCGACCTGGTCGCGCGGCGAGAGCGTGCAGATCGTGCCGGACGATTCGGATCCCGAGCGGCTGTTCCGTTTGTGGGAGGCGCTCAAACTCAAGCATCATCTGTCGGCGCTCTACAAGGCGCGCGTTATCCGGATCGGTTACCGGCCGACGGTCGATGCGCCGCCGGTCGCGGCGAGCCGCTTCTCGTTCGCCGATGGCGATCCGATCGCGGAGCCGGCGCTGTGACGATGATGCTTGCCCCCGATCTGCTCGACCGGCGCGGGCTCGCCTTGCTCGCCTTCGTCGATGGCTATGGCCACGCCGTCGACGGACCGGTGCAGGTGCACGGCGACGGCGTGCAGATCGTGCCCAAGGGCGGCGGCCGCTACGCGCTGACCGCGGCCAAGGGCTTCGAGACCTATGCCGCCACCTTCGATAGCGCGCCGGCGCACGCCGCCGCGCCGATCCAGCTCGATTGTACCCCGGTAAACCGCGCCTATCTGCCGCGACGATACAAGTTGCAGCTGCCGCGCGATGCCGATCCAGCGCATTTGAACCAAGCGGGTTCGCTGTTCCAGCCTGTGGCGATCGAATTGCTGCCTGCCGCCGCTGCACAACCGACCGGCAGCGCCGTGCTGTTGCGCGTCTCGGTCAAGCGCTCGGACGACGGGCGCGCAGTCGAGCACGCCCTGGTCCGCGCACAGACCGACAACGGCCTGTTCGCGGCGCGTGCGCTCACCGATGCTCGCGGCGAGGCGGTCCTCTTGTTCCCGGTGCTGCCGCTGAGCTTCGCCGGCGCCGGAGCCACGGTCGACCGCGATATCGCCGCGCGCGTGATCGTCGACGCCGATCCGGCAGTCGCCTTGTTCCACACTCCGGCCGAGATGCCCGCAGCGGCGCGCGACGCGGCGATGCGGACCGCTGGCCATCCCGATCCCGATGCGCTTGCCGCGGCGCTGCCGGCGAATTTCCCGAGCGGCACGGCCCTCCGCATTGCGGCAGGCCGCCAGTTTTCCCTCGCGCTGACCTGGACGGCGCCATGATCTCGCCCGAACCGCACTCGGAAGGAGGCACGCTAATGCCCGAATATCTTGCACCAGCGGTGTTCGTCGAAGAGACGAGCTTCCGCGCCAAATCGATCGAAGGCGTGGGGACCAGCACCTGCGCGTTCGTCGGCATGACCGCGCGCGGCCCGGTCAGCCTCGCACCGAGCGATCCGACGCCGCCGCTGCTGACCAGTTTCGCCGACTATGAACGCTATTATGGCGGAGTCGACGACCTCACCATCGCCGGCAATGCGGCGCGCAATTACCTCGCGCTCGCCGCGCAGGCATTCTTCAACAATGGCGGCGGGCGGCTCTATGTCGCGCGCATCCTCGGCGCGGCGGCGGCGGCCGGCGCGGCGATCGTGCTCAATTCGGGCACGCCCGCCGCCGCCAAGAAGCTGACGCTTTCGGCGCGCACCGCCGCCGGTGCCAAGATTGCCGGCAGCGACGCCAATTTCCGCGTGACCATCGTCGAAAGCGCACTGCCGACGACCAATAAGCTCGCGCTCAAGCAGCCCGCCGGCACCTTGGTCCTTGTCGGCACCGACGTGTTCGTGGTCGGCACGACGGACGTGATCGCGGCGACCGACGATGCCTGCTCGATCCTGAGCTATAGCGTCCTGGTCGAGGATCCGACCGGCCCGGTCTATGAAGCGGGCGGGCTCGGCGTGCATCCCAAGCATCCGCGCTTCCTCAATGCCGTGCTCGGCGCAAAGCCGGCTTCGGCAAGCGACGCGCTGACCAATCCGATCACGCTCGATGTCGGCACCGGGGCAAGCGCGGCCGAAGCCCGTGCGGCGCTGATGAACGGCGCTACCGACGGCGTGCGCGTGGTCCCGCTCACCGGCGGCAGCGATGGAACGGGCGGTCCGAGCGCTGCCGATTACGCGACGGCGCTCGATCTCGCTGCTCGCGCTCGAGGATGTCTCGATCGTCGCGGCGCCTGGCGCGTCGAGCTTCGCGGCGCCGCTTCCTGCCGCGGTCAATCAAAGCCTGATCGGCCACGCCGAGGCGCGCCGCGCCTATCGCATCGCGGTGCTCGATACCCCGCCGGGGCTCGAAGTCACCGCCGATCCGAGCGTCAAGTCGCTCAAGAGCCTGATCGACAGCAAATATGCCGCGCTTTATTATCCGTGGATCACGATCGCCAATCCGCTCGCGGCGACCGATCCCAGCCAGCCTTCGCTGATCGACGTGCCGCCTTCGGGCGCGGTGTGCGGCATCTATGCCCGCAACGACGTCCAGCGCGGCGTGTGGAAAGCGCCCGCCAACGAGACGGTGACCGGCGCGCTGGCGCTGCAGCGCGACGTCCGCTTCGGCGAGCAGGAAGTGCTCAATCCGCTTGGCATCAACTGCATCCGGGCATTGTCCGGACGTGGCATCCGGGTGTGGGGCGCACGCACCACCAGCTCCGACCCCGAGTGGAAATACGTCAATATCCGCAGATACTTCCTGTATCTGGAGGCGTCGATCGACCGTGGCTCTCAATGGGCCGTGTTCGAGTCGAACGGCGAGGCTCTGTGGGCCAATGTGCGCACCACGGTCTCGGACTTTCTGTACAATGAATGGGTCTCGGGGGCGCTGCTCGGCACCAGCCCCAAGGAAGCGTTCTTCGTCCGCTGCGATCGCACGACGATGACGCAGAACGACCTGGATAACGGCCGCCTGATCTGTCTGGTCGGCGTCGCCGCTATCAAGCCCGCCGAATTCGTCATCTTCCGCATCGGCCAGAAAACGGCCGATGCCCGCGGATAAGGAGTGAACCCGATGCCACGCGAAACACCGTTCGGCGCTTATAATTTCATCGTCGAATTCGACGGCAACGAAGCCGCCAATACCGCGCTCGGCGGCTTCTCCGACGTGTCGGGGATCGGCACCGAGATCACCCTGATGGAGTACCGCCAGGGCAACGACAAGGAGAACCGGGTCCGCAAGATTCCGGGGATGCACAAGGCTGGCGACGTTACGCTCAAGCGCGGCATCATGGGCCAGGTCAATTTCTGGGACTGGATCCGCATCACCCGCGTCGATCCCACGCACAAGCGCACCGTGATGATCACCTTGCAGGACGAGCAGCGCAACGCCGTGCTGCGGTGGAAGCTGATCAACGCGCGGCCGATGAAGTTCACCGGGCCGACGCTCGCCGCCAAGGGAGGCAGCGACGTCGCGATGGAGGAACTGGTGGTCGCGGTCGAGGACCTGGAATTCGTCACCGAATAACAGCGAGCGAGGGGAAGCATCCTTATGCCGTTGCCCGGTATCACCTTCACCACGAGCCGGCCGCAGGCGCCGGGGCTGTCGTCGCGCGCCGATGTCGCCGTTTTCGTCGGTTGCGTCGCGCGGCGGGCGGCAGCGCTGCCGGCGGGGGTGCGCGAGGCGCTGAAGGCCGATGGCTGGACGCCGACCGGGGTATTCAAGGCGGCGGCGGCGCGGATGGACAGCCTGCTGGGGCTGCCGGTGCCGGTCGAGAGCTGGTCCGAGTTCGATGCGCTTTATGCCTGGGACCAGCGCCCGATGGGACCTGGTTCGGACCAGATGGTTCCGTGCCCGCTCGGCCTCGCCGTCAAGCGCTTCTTTGCTGAAGGCGGCGCCAAGGCCTATGTCGTGCGCACCGGCGATCCGATCGCGCTCGACGATGCCGCCGCCGGACCCGAGGCGTTCACCAAGGCCAAGAGGCTGCTGCTAGCCTGGAAGACCACCAAGCCCGCGGACGCCGCATTGCGCCAGCCGCTCCTCGCCGGACTGAGCGGGCTAGGCTCCCCCAGCGACCCCGCCGACCCCGCAACCTGGACCGGCGCGGCAGTCGCTTATGCCGTCGAGGATGCGGCGCTGCTGCTGCTGCCCGACCTGATCGATCTATGCGCCGGTGCGCCGCATCAGGCGCCGCTACCACAGGAGCCGCCGGGGCCGCCCGAGATCTTCAAACCCTGCGCCCCCGCCGCGCCCGAGCTCGCCCCGAAGCACGCGTCGCGCGGCCCGCTCTGCTCGCCCCGCGGCTCGACGCGGAAGGCTATGCGACCTGGTCGCGGGCGATCCGCTTCGCGCTCGACTTGCTCGGCCGGCCAAGGGGCCCGCCCACCGCCGCGACTTGACCTTGGTATCGGCAATGCCTTTGCCTTTTGTCGCGGAAGGCGGGTTCAGCGATGGCGAGGAATGCTGGCCGCTCGCCTCGCTCGACAGGCCCGATCTCGCCGGCCCCCAGCTGCGGCTGCTCGACGACGGCGCGGTCGGCAATGCGCGGCTGCAACTCGCTTATCCGTGGATCGCGACACCCGATTCGGTCGACCTGCCCGAAGGCCTGGAAAGCCCCGAAGGCGCGCTGGCGGCAGTGATCGCGCGCTCCGCGATCCAGCGCGGCGCGTTTCGCAGCGCCGCCGGCGAGCTGTTGCGCAGCGTGACTGCGCTCGTTCCTGAAATCGGCGCGAGCGACCTCGCCCGCGGCATTCCCGGCAAGGCCGACTGGCTCGGCGACCGGCTGTCACTGTTCGCGGTGCGCCGCGGGCGAATTGAATTGCTCAGCGACAGTTCGATGGCACCCCAGCGCGCGTGGCGACCCGGCGGTACCTCGCGGCTGATGGGTATCCTGCTGCGTGCGTCGCGCACGCTCGGCGACGATCTGGTGTTCGAGCCGTCGGGCCCGATCCTGTGGGGGCGGATGCGCGCCGCGCTCGAGGCGCTGTGCGATTCATTACGCGCGCTCGGCGCCTTTGCCGGGCGCAGCCGCGACGAGGCCTTCACCGTCAGCTGCGACGCCAGCACGATGACCCAGGGCGATATCGACAATGGCCGCGTCATCGCGACGCTGAGCTTCCTGCCGGCGCAGCCGATCGAGCGGGTCACCGTGGTCCTGCAATTGATTGAAGCGGCGTCCGAAGCGAAGCGGGAGGCGGCCTGATGCCCTTGAGCTGGAGCAAGGATCTCGCCGAGGAAAACCGAGTCCCCTATGGCAATTTCGCGTTCCACCTCGCCGTGGACCCGGTCGAGGGATCGAGCTTCGCGCCGTGGGGCACGACCAATGCCGGGCTCGTCGGCAGCTTCTCCGAAGTCTCGGGAATCGAGGCAGTGATGGAGCACAAGGTCATCAAGGTCGGCGGCCATAACTACGGCACGACGATGCGCGCCGGTCCGGTGACCTTCGGGACGGTGGTGCTCAAGCGCGGCATTATCCGCACCCAATTGCTGTGGCGCTGGTGGTCGGTGTTCACTGGTGCCGATGCCGAGGCGCGCGGCGGCAGCGTCCCGATCGACGGGAGGCCGGTCAAGGCCAATCGTGGGCACGTCCTGATCGGGCTGGTCCGCGCCGGTGACGAGACTCAGCGAGTGATGGACTCGAAGAAATTGCCCGAGCCGGCGATCGCTTTTGGCTGGCGGCTGCGCAATGCGATGCCGGTCAAGTTCCGCGTCGGCGACCTCAATGCCAAGGGCACCGATGTCGCGGTCGAGGAATTGCACCTCGTGCATGAAGGCCTGGAAATGTCGGGAGTCCTCGCATGAGTGACACGCCGGCAGCCAACGCCGCTTATTTCACGGGGCCCGGATCCGACACGCACATCAACGTGCAGTTCAATCCCGCGTCACTACGCGTCACGCTGACCAACCAGTTCGGCGAGGATCCGCCCGAGCAGCATGCCCGCGCCACCACCGCCAAGCTCGACGTCGAACTGATCTTCGACACCACCGAAGATGGCATCGACGTGCGCGACAAGGTGAAGGAACTGCGCGGCTTCGCCACGGCGGTCCCTGCCACTACCGGCAAGGGCAAGCCCAAGCCGGCGAACAGCGGCGGAAACGGGGACGAGGCCAATCTCAGCCTGCCCAAGATCACGTTCCATTGGGGCACCGCGTCCTACACCGGCGTCATCGAGTCGCTGACTGAGACACTCGATTATTGGTCGTCGGACGGTGTGCCGCTACGCGCGACGATCCAGCTCAGCATCAAGGGCGATGGCAAGGCCTTCTTCGACTATAAGAGCAAGACGGCGAGCTATTTCAGCGCCTCCGATCCGGCCTTTACCCCGCCCGACGTGATCGTGCTTCCCGCCGAGCCCAAATTCGCCAGCCTGACTGCGGCCGCCACGCGCGCCGGCGATCCCAAAGCCGGCCGTGCGCTGGCGGCGTTCAACGGGGTCGAGAATATGCGCGCCGGCGGCGGGGCCACCGCGATGGCCGGAGCCAGCGTCAATCTGTCCGCCGCCGCCGGCTTCTCGATGTCGGGCGGAGTCAGCGCGGGTGCGTCGATCGGCTTCGGCATGGGTGCTTCGGCGGGGCTCAGCGCTTCGGCCGGGATTGGCGGGAGCGTCGGAGTCGGCATGGCGGCGGGGATGGGCGGCGGCGCGGGCTTCTCGGCGGGGGCTGGCTTTTCGGCAGGCGCGTCGGCGGGCGCCGGCTTCTCCGGGGGCGGGCTTCTCGGCAGGGGCCGGTGCCTCGGCCGGTTTCGGCGCGGGCGCGTCGTTCGGCATGGGTTCGAGCATGGGCGGCGCAGGCGTGTCGATGAGCGGCGGGCTTGGCGGCACGAGCGAGGGTGGTGGGGGCTTGTTCAGCTCGACCACCACCAGTGTGACCGGCTTCGATGGGGTCACCCGGACCGACACCAATAGCAGCTTCACCGGCTTCGACGGCACCACGCGTTCGAGCGGCAGCTCGACGACCAGCTTCGGCGGGTCCTCGGCGGGCATGCGCGCGGACGAGGGCGCCTTTGCCGGGCTCGGCATGTCGAAGACGACGAGCTGGGGCTCGAGTTACCAGCCCGAGCGTCTGCTCCCGCCGCCGCCGCCGATGGTGACGTCGAGCTCGAGCTTCGACGTGACCGGGCGGCTGGTCGGCGGCGGGCCGGTGGTCGCCGAAAGCTACTCCAGCCGCAGCGTGACATTCTTCTGAAGGGTTCGAGATGGGCGTGATCGTGGAAGAGATGACGAGCGAAGTGGCTGCAGCCGCCGCGCCCGGACCCGCGTCCGCGAGCGGCGGCGCTGCGGCCGGGCCGCGCGATGTCGATATGGATCGGCTCGAACATGCGATGCGGCGTCGGCAGCACCGCATCGAGCGCCTGTGGGCGGACTGACATGGCGCTCGACGATCCCCAGAGCCTGCTGAGCTTCGTACCGACGCTGGAAATCGGCGGGATGGACTATCCGTCGATCGCGCCGAACCTGGAGCGGTTCCGCGTGGTTGAGGGGCCAGGCGGGATGACCAGTCTCGAGCTGGTGGTGATCGACGCGGCCGGAGCGGCCGACGGCACGGTGACCTTTGCCTCGGGCAGCGGCTCGCCGCTCGATCTCGGCGCCGGAATCCGCTTGTTCGCCGGGCCGGCCGAACGCGGCGCCGCGGAAATCTTCGATGGCCAGATCACCGGGCTCGAGGCCGAGATTCGCGAAAATGCGCCGCCCTTGTTGACGGTGCTCGCCGAGGACCGGCTGTTCCCGCTGCGCCGCAAGCGCAAGACCAGGCTGTTCGAGCAGCAGGCGCTGGGCGACGTCGTCAAGGCAGTCGCCGGCGATTACAGTCTCACCCCTGAGGTGCGCGATGGCGTCGACACCGTTGCACGCGACTGGCTGCAGACCGACGAGACCGATCTCGCTTTCCTGCGTCGCATCCTCGATCGCTTCGATTGCGACATGCAGATCGTCGCCGCCAAGCTGCAGGTTGGGCGCAAGGGCAAGGACCGCCGCACGCTCGTGCCGCTGCAGGCGGGTTCGACCTTGCTCGCCTGCCGGGTCACTGCCGACATTTCCGAGCAAGTCAGCGAAATTCGCATCGCCAGCTTCGATCCGAAGAGCGGCGATGCGGTCAACGAGACCAAGCCGGCGGGGGCTACGGCCCCGGTGCGGGCAAAAGCGGCGCGGACACGCTCTCGGCCAAATTCTCGCGCGTCAGCCTCCATCTCGGCCGATTCGGGCCGATGACCAGCGGCGATGCGCAGGCGATCGCGCAGACCGAATGCGAGCGCCGCGCCCGCGCCTTCGTCCGCGCCTTCGGCACCGCGCAGGGCAATGGCCAGTTGCGCGTCGGCAGCTGGGTCGAACTCGCCGGGCTCAACCCGCGCTTCGCCAACCAATATGCCGTCACCCGCGCAGTCCACCATTATGATCGCGGCGACGGCTACCGTACCGATTTCGAGGCCGAATGCGCCTATCTGGGAGACCCGGCATGAACCCCGTCGGGCTCTTTCCCGCGCCGGCGCAGTGGCTGTCGGGGGCGCATATCGCCAAGGTCGTCTCGGTGCAGGACCCGCAGTCCAAATCGCGGGTGCAGGTCCAGTTGCTGTCGGCCGATCCCGAAGGCGAGGCGCCGATCTGGGCGCGCGTCGCGGTGCCCTTCGCCGGGGACAATTACGGTGCCTTCTTCATTCCCGACGTGGGCTGCGAAGTGATCGTCCAGTTCCTCGCCGGCGACACCACCAATCCGATCGTGATCGGCACCTTGTGGAATGGCGCGACCGAGATCCCGGAGACTTTGCCGGGCAATGCCGTCGATCGCTGGGCGATCTGCGGCAAGAACGGCACGCGCATCGCGATCGTCGAGGAATCCTCCGGCCAGGAAATGGTCGAGATCGAGACGCCCGCCGGCGCCAAGGCGACGCTGACCGATCAGGCCGGTGGTTCGATCAAGCTCGAAGTCGCCGGCAACACGTTCGAGATGAGCACGTCGGGCGTGTCGATCCAGACATCGTCGCAATGTGAGGTCCAGGCGTCGACCGTCACGGTCACTGCCAGTTCGGTGAGCGTCAACACCAGCATGGCGACCTTTTCGGGCACGGTGCAGTGCAACACGCTGATCGCCAGCTCGGTGGTGTCGGCAAGCTACACGCCGGGCGCGGGGAATGTATGGTGACGACTGCGCTCCTCCCTGCGCCGACGCGCCCACACCCCGCGGTCGCGCGCCGTCTAGCGCGCCAGCTGCCGCCGCAACAGGCGCACGACACCGTGGTCCGGCCGCTCGGCGGAGGCGGCGCGGCGACGCTGATCGCCACCGCGCCGATCGATAATTTCGTCGAAGCCTTGTTTGATCAGCTCTCCGCCGACGATTGGCGGACCACGCTGGCGGCGATGCACGGTGTGCGCCGCGGCCAGAGCGATCACGTGCTCGAACTCGGTCTGCCGACGCACCGCAAGGCGCAGATCGTGCTGTTCGAAGTGTTCTGCCGCCAGCCGGGCTCGCCGCGGATCGACCCGAAGAAGCTCGCCGACAAGGGCATGGTGATCCGCCGCGTCCATGGCAGCCGCTGGGACGGCTGGATGAAGGCGCCACGTTCGATCGCCGGCTGGACCCTGATCCCCAATCCCGATGCCGATCCCGGGGTACGCGGTGATCAGGCGTTCCACGCGGCCAATCGCGCCGCGCGCTCGTTGGCCGCCGCGCGCCGGGCAAGCCGCAATTCCACGAAGACGTGCTGCCGTTGCACCTCGTCCCGCCCGATATCTGCGCGAAGCTCGGCCGCACCATCCTGTTCGGAGTGATCCCGGTCGGCGATAGCACGCGCAGCTCGGCGCCGCCGACGCCGATCAATTATGCCGGCATGTCGGGGCAGGCGCGCATCGATCTGGTCGGGCATCTCTCCGAATTTCTCAGCCGCGCGCGCCGACGAGTTTGCCGCGCGTAAGCCAGGCGCTGCGCCGTAAATGGAACGCTCTCGAGCCGGCAGGCAATCGCCCCGACGGCACCGCGCGGCCTGCCGACCAGGGACAGATCAACGCGCTGGGCGTCTTCCTCCAGCAATTGAGTGTCGAGCTCGACGCGTTCGGTACCAGCGCCGAGGCACGCGCGCTGATGGCGCTGCTGAAAACGATTCCCCTTCCGCTGACCAAGAGCGGAAGCCGGGTCACCAGCAGCACCGATGCCGCGACCTTCGCCACCAGGGCGGCGAAAATCCTGATCGATCGCGAGCCCAATGCGAACGACGCGCTCAAGATGCCGCTCGAATGGCCGCGGATCGATGCCGATCTCGGCAATCGGCTGACTCAGGCAGCGCTCAATTGCCTGTCGCGGCGGCACGCCGATCTCGCCGGCTCCCCGGGCAAGTTCGAGGTCGGAACCGACCAGTTCGTGGTGCGCGGGTTTGTCCGCGTGCGCGGGCATGAAGGCTGTGCGGAGAAACTGGTGTGGAGCGCGGCCAGCGAGCGCTTCCGCGTGCTGCCCTGGTGGGATGGCGACGGGCCGGGCATCAAGATCAAGCTGCCCGACATGTCGCAGCTCAAAAGGGTCAAGCCCAACGTCTCGTTCGAGATGCCGCCGGCGATCGCGAATATGCTCAACGGCGACTTGAAGAAGCTCGCCGACGGCGACGGCAAGACCGGCGGTCCGTCGCTCGGCTTCATCTGCAGCTTCTCGATCCCGATCATCACTTTGTGCGCGTTCATCGTGCTCAACATCTTCCTCGGGCTGTTCGATCTGTTCCTGCGCTGGATGATGTTCATCAAGATCTGCCTGCCGATCCCGATGCCGGCGCCGCCCGAGGAGAGCGACATATGAGCGGGCCGATCCTCACTTCGTCGCGCGGGGCCGACATCCGCCCAGCCCTCGGCTGGCCGCTGATGCCGGTGCCCGATGGTGACGGGCGGCTCGGTTGGCCCGATCTCGAAGCGTCGATCCGTCAGCGCATCGAATGCGTGCTGCGCACCGCGCCGGGCGAACAATTGATGCGGCCGGAATTCGGGGCGGGGCTCGAGGGGCTGATTCATCAGGCAAACACCACCGAAGTGCGCGCGCGCGCCCAGGCGCAGATCGCCGCCGCGGTCGGCGCCTGGGAGCCGCGTATCCTGCTCGATCGAGTCTCGGTGACCGCTGCCGACGATCCGCGCGATCTGATCGTCACCATCGCGTATCGCATCCGCGCGACCGGCTCGTCCGGGCAGATCGCGGCGCGCGTTCCCGTGGGGAGTGCCTGATGCCCATCCGTCCTCCCGCCCTGGACGATCGCAGCTTCGACGATCTCGTCGCCGATCTGGTTCGCCGTATCCCGGCACACACCCCCGAATGGACCGACGCGCGCGAAGGCGATCCGGGGCGGACCTTGGTCGATCTGTTCGCCTGGCTGGGGGATACCATCCTCTATCGCGCCAATCTGATTCCCGAGCGCCAGCGGCTCGCTTTCCTGCGCCTGCTCGGCCAGCAGATGCGCGCCGCCGAGCCTGCGGGCGGGTTGGTCGAAGTGATCATCGACGATCCGCTGGCGAGCACCGGGGTCGTACTGCCGATGCGTTCGGCGATAGCCAAACCGGTGAATTTCGAGCTGCTCGCCGAACTCAGCCTCCAGCCGGTGACGGGGCGCTGCTATCTCAAGCGCCGGCCCGATGCGCGCGAGAGCGCCGGGCTCGCCGATCTCGTTGCCGATCTGCGCCAGCTCTACGCCGCGCCGGGCACCCCGACTGCCTATATCACCACCCCTGTGTTCGTCGACGGCGCGGCCGAGCCCGCCGGGCGCGATTTCGTCCATGACAGCATCGATGGCTGCCTGTGGATGGCGTTGCTCGCCGCGACTCCCGACGCCGCCTTGGTCCAGAAGGTGACCAAGACGCTGGGTGGGGGCGACGACAATCGTCGTGTCGCGCTGACCCTCGGGCTGGCGCCGGCGATCACCATGCCCGGCACGCTCGAGGCGATCTCGGCGCGCGCGCCCATTCCCTGTGTCTGGGAGATCTGCACAGGGCAGGGCGGTGGCGATCAATATGTCCCGCTCGAAATCCTCGCCGACGGCACCGGCGGACTGGTCCGCCCGGGCACCACGCGGGTGCTGCTGCCCGGAGCCGACGATTTCGCCGTGCCGACCAACGACGTGCTGGCCGACATCAACGCCGGCGTCGGCAATCGTCCCCCGCGGATCGACGATCCGGCGACGGCGGGCCGCATCGTCGCCTGGCTACGCCTCCGTCCGCTGCCAGAAGCGCGCCTGACCTCGTTCAAGCTCTCCTGGGCGGGCGCGAATGCGGGCATGGTCGAGCAGATGCAGACGCTCGGCCGTCAGCAGATCGGCCGCGGCACCGGCAGCTCGGGGCAGAGCTACCCGCTCGGCACCAGCTCGATCGATCCCGCGAGCCTGATCATCGAAGTCGAGGAAGAAGAGGGGATGCGCGCGTGGCGCCAGATCCCCGATGTCGAGGCGGCGGGACGCGGTGAGCGCGTCTACAGCCTCGACAGCGAGGCGGGGGTGATCCGCTTCGGCAGCGGGGTGCGCGGTGCGGCGCCTGCACCCGGTCGTGCGATCCAGGTGGCGATGATGCGCGCTGGCGGCGGCACGCAAGGCAATGTCCCGCCAGGAGCGCTCAAGGGGCTGGCGGCTCCGGCGGGCGCGCCCAAGCTCAAGCTCAACCAGCCGCTGCCGATGACCGGCGGGATCGATGCCGAGCGGATCGAGGAAGCCGAGGCGCGGATCCCGGCGATGATTCGGCACGGTGGCCGTGCGGTGACCAAGAGCGACATCAAGGAACTCGCGTTGCGCACCCCGGGGGTGCCGTTGGCGCGCGTCGAAGTGCTCGAGCGGTTCAAGCCGCAGCAGCGCCGGGGAGATACCGGGAGTGGTTTCGGTGATGGTGATACCGCAGCGGGCGGGCACCGCGAAACCGTGCCCCCGCGCCGACCGGACGATGCTCGAAAGCGTCTATTCGTGGCTCGATCTCGCGCCGGCCGCTTGCCACCGAGCTCTACGTCATCGCCCCGGAATATGTGCCGGTGGGCGTCACCGCCGCAGTCGAGCTGGTCGACTCGAGCCAGCGCGACGCGGTGCTCGACATGGTTTCCGAAGTGATCCGCCGCCATCTTTGGCCGCTCGCGCCCGGCGGCCCTGACGGCCAGGGCTGGCCGCTGGGCCGCGCGCTCGACGACCGGCTGATCGAAACCGCGATCGCGCGGGTTCCAGGCGTGCGCAGCGTTGCGCCGGTGCGGCTGTTCCAGCGCTCGACGCGCGGGCGCAACTGGCTGCCGGTGGCCGAGGACCGCACCGGTCGCGGGCTGATCACGCTTTCGGCATGGCAATTGCCCGAGCTGGCCATGCTCTCGGTGGGCATCGGCAGCACATCGTCGACCAGCCTGCCGCCGGGCGCCGAGGGCGCGGGCAACGGCGCCGGCGGCCTCGCCATCCCCGTCGTGCCGGAGCTGTGCTGATGGACGTCAACGGCCTGCCGATGTGGGAGCTTTCCGGACGCGCCGACTTCGGTCTGGCGCCTTCCGCAAAACCGCCCTTCATCGCGGACCGGCTCCATTTCAAGGATGCGCTCGGCCACGTCGTCCTCTCGGAGAAGCAGCCCGCGCCGGCGCTGACCGAAGTCGAGACCTGGTCGCGCATGCAGGCTTCGGCGCCCTCGCCGGTCACCGACCAGCTCGGCGGCTTTGCATGGTGGGACGGAGCCACAAGGACCGTGCAGAGCTCGGGCTTCGCGCCGGGAGCGATGCAGCTGTTCCCGCCCGATCTCGACCCGCCTTATGACGAGCCGCCGAGCATGATCGGCGCGAGCGACCTGGCGCTAGGCGACGACGATATTCTCTACATCGCCCGCGACGGCGCGCTCACCTGGCGCGACCTGCGCGACCGCTGGCGCCCGGCGCGAATCTTTCGCGACGATTTCCGCGCGGACCTGATCGCGCCGATGCCCGGCGGCGGCGCCTGGGTGTTCGACAAGCTGCATCGCCGGCTGGGACGGGCGCGCGGCTATCCGCTCCAGTTCGCCGGCTTGCGCGATGCGGATCCGGCGCAATTCGACCCGGTCGAGCCCAATCGCAATCCACCGCGGCTCATTCGTGCACGCGTCGCGCCGCTGGCGAGCGAATATGAAGTGGTGGCGATGGCGGCTTCCGCGGGGGCAAGCTCGCCTTGCTGGCGTGGGAGCCGGGCGCGGACGCCAGCATCCTCACCCTCGAAGGCAATGCGTTTGTGCGGCGCTTCAGGCTGGAGGGGTTGCGCTTCCCTTATTCGCTGGCATGGGCGGGCGAGGATCGTGTCGCGGTGCTGGCCGGCGACAACAGCAAACCGGCGCGCCAGGCGTTCCTCTATCCGGTCGAGGGCGCGCCGACGCCCGATGTCGTCACGGCACCGAGCGGTCAGATTCATCCGCTGATCAATCCTGGCGAAGCGAAGTTCGCCAACAGCATCGCTCCCGTGCCGCATTATCTAGCCGATCCAGAGGCGGGAGTGGCGACCGTCGAGCGCCCGCTCCGCGCGCTCTCGGGTACCAAATTTGCGCGCAGTGGATCGGTGATGATCGGGCCCATCGATGCCGGACGGCCGGGATGCGTGTGGCATCGATTCTATGCCGATGCGGCGGTGCCCGATGGCGGCGTGATCACGATCAACGCACTGGCGACCGAAGGCCGCACGCCGCCCAAGCTTCCGGGCGAGGCGCAGGCGCCGAGCTGGGCGCCGCATCGCATCGCCCGTGCGCGCGTCGATGGCATTCCCAATGCGAGCTGGGTGTCGCAGTCGAGCGAAGTGCCCTTCGCCGAAAGCGCGCTGGGCTGCGCTCCCTGGCCCAATCGCGCCGGACTGTGGACCGTGCTGCTGCAACAGACCGGCCGCAAGGTGCGCCGCGTCACCGGCCGCTATCTGTGGCTGCACGTCACACTCGAAGGCGACAGTCAGGCGACGCCCGAGCTCGCCGCGCTGCGCGTCTATGCCAACCGCTTGTCATGGCGGGACCAGTATCTGCCGGCCTTTTATCGCGAGCCGCTCAGTGGTCCAGATGCAGTGGCAGCGGGACCGGCAACCCCCAACGACTTTCTCGAGCGGATGCTGCATCTTTACGAAGGCGTGCTCACCGAAGCCGAAGGGCGCATCGCCGGATCGTGGCTGCTGACCGATCCCGCCGCAGCGCCCGCGAGTGCGTTGCCGTGGATCGGCGAGTGGATCGGCGTTGCGATCGATCCCGCCGACAGCGCCGAGCGCTCGCGCCAGGCCTTGCTCGCGGCGCCCTATACCGCGGCGCTCAACGGCACGTTGGGCGGGCTGCTCGCCGCGTTGGAGTTGGGCACGGGCGGACGCCTCTATCAGGGCGCGCGGATCGAACCAGGTGATCGTGCCCCTGCGCCGGGCGCACTCGCTGTCGCCACCGTCGGCGACATGGCGACGCGCGCGCTGGCGCTCGGCATGGCGCAGGGCGGTTCGTGCACAATGCTCGCGGGGGCGCGGTGACGCGCGGCAGCATCGTGGTGGTCGAGGGCTTTCGCCTGCGCCGCACCTTTGCGACCATCCTCGGTTCCGACCTTAACGAGGAAGAGGATCCGTTGACGCTCGGCCTGACTCAATCGGGCAACAGCTTTGTCGGCGACACACTGATCCTCGGCGATGTCGCGCGGCAGGAACTGCTCTCTTTGTTCCGGCCCGAGATCGATCGCGCGCGGAGCGGCGATACCCAGGCAGTGCAACAATTCTACGCACGGCTCGCGCACCGCGTGCTCGTCCTGGTCCGCGGCGTGAAGGACCGGAACGAAATGGCGCGGTTGAAGGATGTGATCGAAGCAGCGGTTCCGGCGCATGTCGAGGCGAGCATGCATCAGGCACGCCGCCCACTGATCGTCGGCGCGGCGTCCCTGGTTGGTATCGATTCGTGGCTCGACGAGCCCGAGCCCTTCGAAGTGGTGCGGCTGGGCCGCTCGATTGTCGGCGAGGGCGATTTCGTCGCGGGTTCGGGCGGGCTCGACCAACGCGCCGATGGGCCGGTGTCGATCCGTCCGACTGCGCGGATCAGCGGACCGAGCGTGGTCAGTGCCGGGCAGGGCTTCGTGCTGAGCGCAATCGGATCGAAGGGCGCGCCCGGCAGCAACATTACCCGCCACATCTGGATGTGGGACGATTGAGGAGCAACGACAATGGCGACGTTCAAACCCAATGTACCGGTGGTTCAGAAGGCTCCGGTGGTCAGCATCGACGTGACCGCGGCGAGCCCGCTCGCAGTAGGCAAGCACACTTTCATCCTCACCGTGGTCGACGATAGCGGCAACGAGTCCGACAAGGTGTCGATCGACATCATCGTGCAGGATACCGACCGGCCGACCGCGGTGCTCGACCTGGTCGACAAGAGCGGGAACATCATCGCCACGCCGATCGTGGCGCCGGGCGCCAGCTTCATCCTGTCGGCCGCGCGTTCCATGGACGCCACCGGCAAGATCACGGAATATCGCTTCACGATGGATCCGGCGTAACCGCGATGGTCACGCTCGCGCCCGGCAAGACCTTCTTCACGTCGCAACCCTCGGTTGTGGTGGAGAATGCGTTCGATCCCGGGCGGCATGTGTTCCAGCTCGTCGTGATCGACGACAGCGGCAATGCCAGTGCACCGGTCGATCTGGTGGTGAGCGTCTCCAAGCCGGCACCTGATACCACCACGCCGCCGACTCGAGCGCCCGACCCCGTCGGCCTGCGCGCCACCGAGACGCTCAACCCGGCGGTGCTGCGCAACCCCAACCTCCGCAACATCAGACCGAAATAGGATTCGCCCGATGAGCACGCTCCTCGCCACCGATCCCCTGGCAGCTCCGCTGAGACCCGAACGCGTCAACTACGCGACCGGGGTGCTGCTCCAGGCGGAGGATTTTCAGGACGAGCAGACCTATCATCGCGGTCGGCTGGCAATGGCGCTGCGCCATATCGCCGGTTTCGGCACGATCGCCGGGCTGCGCGTGCGTGCGCCCGAAGCCGGCGATAATGATCTGGAACTGCGTATCGAGCCTGGGGTCGCGCTCGACCGCTATGGTCGGCTGATCGAATTGGGCGAACCTTATTGCATCCGTCTCGCCCACTGGTTCGCGGCGCAGGAGACGGGCAAGCTGCGCACCGCGGTGCACCGCGCGCCCAATATCGGTTTCCCTGTCGCCGTCGTCGCGGACGTATTTCTTTCGGCCAAGGACTGCGCACGCGGAATGACGCCGAGCGTCGCCTCGGGTCCGTTCGATGCGCTCGACGCCTTGGTCCCGGCCCGGCTCGCCGAGGAGCCTCAGCTCGTGCTGGTGCTGCGCGCCGAAACCGATCCGATCCCCAGCCCGACCAATCACTGGCCCGATGCCGCCGCGAGCCGCGATGACAAGCTCAACGCAGTGCTCGGCTCCTGGGATACCGGGCTGACCGGCGCCGGCGACGAGGAGCTCGACCCGCTCGCCGAGCAGGTCGCCGGTACCGATCTCTCGGCGGTTTTGCTCGCCCGTGTGGCGATCCCGGTGCAGCTCGCGGCCGACGCGCCGTCGAGCGTCCGCCCGGCGATCGATGCCGCGCGGCCTTCGGTCGACAACCGTGTCCGCCCCTTCATCTTCCTGCCCGGCAAATGGAGCGGCCGCGCCCCGCCGCCGGGGCGCTCGTCGAACCTTGAGAGGAACTGATCATGACCGAACTCGCCAAGGCAAGCGGCCGCGCGATCATCGAAGTGGCGGACAGTGCCGAAGCCGCGCGCCTCGCCGGCAGCGGCACCGTGTCGCGCGATTCGCTGGAAGACGATCTCTCCGGCGGGCCGCTGATCCTCGACGGGCTGCGGCGGCGGCCGCGCTATTTCGACGGCCGCTTCCTGACCGGCGCCGATCTCACCCGCGACCAGGATTATGTTCGCCAACGCCAGGCCGACATGGCGCGCGCCAGCGGCGCCGGGGTGATCAGCGGGTTGCAGGTCGCGGTCGCCTCCAGCGTGCGCGGCCAATCGGTACGCATCCAGGCGGGGGTCGGGCTCACTCCATCGGGCGACGTCGTCATGCTCGGCAAGCGCCAGGACGTGCCGATCCTCGACATGCCGGTGACGCGCCAGCTCGATGCCGCACTGGGGCTTTCCGCCGAGCCGCGCGTGCCGCTCGGACGGCGCAGCGGGATGTTCGTGCTCGCACTGCGCGCCGTCGAGTTCACTGCCAATCCGATCGCCGCCTATCCGCGCAGCATCACCGGACAGCGCTCGGTCGAGGATGGCGACATCATCGAGGCGACGGCGATCACTTTGATCCCTTATCCCGATCATAGCGGTGCCGCGACGCTAAGCGCCGCGCGCCGCGCGGTGGCCAAGCAGATCTTCCTCGGCAAGCCCGCGGGCGTCTCGCAGGACGCGCTGCCGCTCGCGCTGATCGGGCTCGATCGCGGCACGATCCGCTGGATCGACATGGCGATGGTGCGGCGCGAGACCGGCGCGGATTCGGGGGTACAGGTCGCGCTGGGCGGCCGCCCGCGCGCGATCGCCGAGGCGCATGTGCTCCAGCATCGCACGCATCTGGGCGACGTGCTCGATGAGCTGCGCGCGCGCTCGATGCCGCCGGTTTTCCCGGCGGCGCAAGCCTTCGCGGCGCTGCCACCCGCGGGGCAATTGCCCGCCGCGGCGATCCAGCCTGACAATTTCGGCTTCCGCCAATTCTATTTCCCGCCGACGGTGGATGTCGACATCGCCTTCGTGCCGGTCGACGAGATCGGTGCATTGGTCGAGGAATCGCTGTCGCTGCCGCCGATCGATCTGGAGGCGACCGCCGAGGAGATCGACGCAACTGGCGTATTGGTGATGGTGCCGGTGACTCGGGCGCGGTTCCAGCGCTTCGACAATGCGCTGCCCAAGACGCGGACTCCGGCGCTGGCCGATCCGGCGGCTGCGGCTTCCAAGCCGGCGTTCGACATGCTTTCGAGCCTGATTGCCAAGCGAGTCAAGCGCGCCGAGGCCGCAGTGCGCGATGCCGATGCCGAGGCGCGGGCGCAGGCGGAGGCGCTGACCATGCAGGCGTGGCACGCCGCATGGCAGGAAGCGATCGCCGCGTTGCCGACCGTCAACGGCCGTCCCCCTTGCTGTGGTACACGCGGCGCCGCGCGATCGCTTATGACGGCGCTGCGCTCAACGGCGTTTCGATCAGCGGCGACGACGTGATCGTCGCGGGTCTGGTGTCGCAGACACTCAAGCGGCTCAGGCTCGAGAAGCGCTTCGCTTCGATCAATGCGCGGGCGACTGCGCTGGGCACTGCCCGCGTGATGGCGCTGCTCGGCGGGCGGGCGGTGTCGGGTTCCGACATCCTCACTGCCTCGGTGATCGCGGACCTCGAGGCTGTGATCAAGGCGATCCCGACCAAGGCGGATCTGCCCAAGACCGATCCGGCGCCGACATCGACGCCTGCCCCGACTCCGACCGGCGACCCGTCTCCCAAGCCCGCCCCCGGCGAGACCCCGCCGATCATCGTCCAACCGCCCGTGCTGCTGCGGCCGACCTTACTCAATGCGAGCGTACTCACCGGCGCGCCGACGCTGACCAAGGCAATGGGTGCGGCGCCGGCACCCAGCCTGACCAGAACAGAGAAATCCGCCGACGTTAATGAAGTCACGCCCTCATTGGTCCCTGCGGCCGACGTGCTGGCGGTGCGTGCCGCGACGATCAACCCCGCCATCGCCGGCATCGCGCAGCCGGCGAGCGCGGATCTGGCAATCGCGCGCAGCGGGCTAAACCGGCTGGCGCTGGCCGCGGCGACGGGCAATCTCACCGCGCTAGTCGCCGGCGGCAACGACATCGTGCTGGGCGACGGCGAAGTGATGGACGTTGCGCAGGACTATAGCGATCCGCGATTGGGCGAGGGGCTCGCACGGCTCCAGACCCAGATCAGCGAAACCTGGCCGAACCCGGCGCAGGCATTGTGGCTCGGCGAGAGCCAGCGCGCGCTGCTTCTCG
Source organism: Sphingomonas sp. 7/4-4 (assembly GCF_027941955.1). Lineage (GTDB taxonomy): Bacteria > Pseudomonadota > Alphaproteobacteria > Sphingomonadales > Sphingomonadaceae > Sphingomonas. The sequence continues at coordinate 2,522,704 of NZ_CP115960.1, read as the reverse complement.
ACAGCGCGTTCCGGACGCTGGCGGCGAACTTGTTACCCGATCTCGCGACGGCGATCGGCCGGGCGGTAGATGCCAAGGACGTGAGCGCGATCGACCGCGCGCTCACGTCCGGCGTGACGACGAGCTGAGCGGAGGACGGCACATGGAAGTCACCCAGCGCATCGATCGATCGTTCGCCGACGAACATGTCATCGGCTGCGATCCGCCGCTCCGTCCCGATCTGCCCAATGTCTGGCGCCGGCGCATGCATCCCTTTGCCGGGCGCGCGGTCTCGGACAAGGCGCTCACTGCCGAGCAGGACATGCGCTCGGGCATGCAGCGCCTTTACGGCCTGTCGCTCGCACCCGGCAGCGTCTCGGGGCTCGAGGTCACCGCCGAGCCGGGGGCGATCGGGGCGGTGCCCGAAGTCGCGCAATTAATCGTCTCGCCCGGGATCGCGCTCGCGGTTTCGGGGAGGACATCAGCATCGGCAGCGCCCGCCGCGTCAAGCTCGCCGATCTGCCGGTGATCCTGCGCGTCGACCATGCCGATGCGATCGAGGACGATGAGGATCCCGATATACTGACCGTCTCGCCGCCGGTGGGGGCGATCGGCTGCGGCCGGTGCTACCGCGTCGCATCGGCCGCAACCTGGGCGGGCTCGCCGCGAGTGCGCGCAGTGCGCTATTGCCGCATGTCGCGGTGCTCGTCGCACGGCCGGTGACCGCGACGATCCTCGGCCGGCCGATGGATGCCTGCCCGCCCGATGCGCGCGACGATGCCTATGTCGACTTGCAGCGCATCGATGGCGCGCAGCTCGCCTTGTTCTTGTGGCCGGGCGAAGTCACTGCGACCGACGGCAGCCCCGATTATGCGCTGCCCGGCTACGACAAGGCGCAGCGCAATCGCCTGGCCTATGCCACGTTCGACAATGAGAAATTGTTCGGCGAGGACGACATGCATCCTTGGGACGCATGGGGCGTGCCGCTCGCCACGATCGGCTTCAATCCGGACTGGTCGCTGGCATTCGTCGACCGGTTCAGCGTGGTGCGCACTGGCGGCACGCCGGGCAATCGCACGCCTCTGGTGCCGATGACCGGCGATCCGCGGCTGTGGCAGGCGCGGATCGACCAGTTCGTCGGCCAATTGGTCGAGCAGCCGTCGTTCGACGAAGTGCTGCTGCGCGACACGTTCGTGCGACTGCCCCCGGTCGGGCTGCTCCCGCGCGATTTGTTCGATCCCGTGCTCCGGCGCCAGACCTTCTTCCCGGGCAGCTTCGCGCTTTCAGCGATTCCGGTGCCGCAGAGCAATCTCGATCTGGCGATCCGCGAGGCAGCGGCGCTCGCCAGCTATAATCGCAGCGCGCCCGATCGAGTCGAATTGCTCGTGCCGGTGCCCGACACGGTCTATGAACCGCGTCTGCTCGAGATCGAAGTCGCCGACCCGCGCTTCGCCACCACCATGGCGGCGTTCGCCACCGATCGCGCGCGCTGGCTGGCGACGCGCGAGATCGGCCGCCGCAGGCTCGACCGGCTCAACGAGGCGATTTCGGGCCAGCCGGTGCGTTGGCCCGCAGCCGACTTGCCGATAGGCGAGGACAGCCCCGACCCAGGCGATCAGCCGCCGGTCGAATGCACGCGCACGCGGCGCTTCGACGAGACCGGCGCCACCGTTCGCCTGCACACCATGTCGGGCGGGGCGGCGTCGCTGCCGGTCGCCAAGAGCGACATCGTGTGGGTGTGGGTGCGGATACACTCGGCAGCCAATCTCACCGGCTTGTCGCTTCGGCTCGGCGAGGCGACGAGCCCGGGCTTTCTGGCCAATTTCAGCAAAGGTGTGTTCTGGGGCGCAGCCGAGGGGTTTTTGGGCGAGTTGTTCAAAGGCGGTGCGCTGCCGCCGGTCGGCCGCTGGACGCGGCTCGAGATCCCGGCGTCGCAAGCCTGGGACGCGAGCGGCGGCGGGCTCGAGAGCTTCGCCGTCAATGGCGTCGAGTTCGGTCAGCGCGGTGGGCAGGTCGAATGGGGACCGTTCGGCACGACCGACGCCAGCGGCAATCTCGCGACCTTCATCGCCGACGACGCGCCCGCTGGCGCAGCATTGTTTTCTGGAACGGCCGGCCAGACCAATCCGAGCGCGGGCTGGCCATGGAAGGCAGTGCCTGGACGCGAGGATATCGTTGTCGGGGATTTCGGGACGATCGAAGCCAATGGCGTCCGCGAAGTCGCGGCGCTCGATCCGTTCCGGGATCAGTGGAAGCAAGACTTCCTGAAACAGGATTTCGCCCAGCTCGAGGAATTGGGGCTCGACGCGTTTCTCGGCCAAATCCGCGCGCGGCTCGACGCGACCAATGATGCGATCGATCTCGGCTTTATCCGGGCCCGTTCGGACATCTACCGCGTCCGCCAATATATGCTGGGTGCGGATTCCGCCTCGCGGCTGGTGACGTCTCCGACCTTGGCCGATCTCTCGGCTCGCGACGAAAGCGCGCGCGACGAGTGTGGGCATCGCCAATTTTCTCGATCGCATCAAGGCGTTCGCGCCGGCCACGCCGACGCCCTCGGGGCCCGGCTCGGAGACCGAATCGCTTGCCGCTGCGAAACCCGCCGTAGCGAACAGCCAATTGTTTGCGGCGTCGTTTGCGCCGCAGTTCATGACGCTCAACATCGCATCGCCCCTGCCGACGCCGGCAGCGGCCAAGGCGACAGCCGAGACGCGCGAGCGGACCTTGACCGGTGCCGCGGCCGGCCTGCTCGCCTCGTCGGCCTTGGCTTCTCCCTCGGCGACGGCGTTTTCGACACCGCTTTCGATGCTACCGATCAATACTCCGATGTTCCGCGCGCCCACGACCATCGCCCCGCCGACGAGCATCGGCCTTGCCAATATCGCGCTGATCAGCAATCGCTACGAACCCGCCGACATCCGCGCCTCGCGGCCGGTGGCGGGGCTGGTCGAGCGCACGCTCAGCGTCGCCGAGCGGATCAAGCCGTCGGCTTCGGCGATGGCGCTCGATTATGCGATCGCGAGCAAGGCGGCGGTGATCGGGACACTGGCCTCGCTCATCGCGACTGCCGCCAATTCGCGCCCGCGCGGCATCGCGCTCGGCGACCTGCCGATGCCGGGCTTTCGGACGGCGGCGAGCAAAGACGATAATCCGGTCTTCGTCACGCTGGACGATGTGCTGAATCCGCCCAGGAACGGCAACGGCATCTCGCAGGTCGTCGATATGGACACGCTGCCGGAGAAAAAGGACGAATCGTCCTACTTTACCGCGGCGGTCAAGGCGATCGACAACAGTATCGGAATCATGCGGATGGTCGAAGGGCGGATCGCGCTGTTCGAGGATCTGCGCGACAGCATCGAGGCGCTTCGCGGCGTCGTTCTGGCGCAAGCCAACCAGGCTGCCGCATGGCTACGCAGCATCGACGTCGAAGTCGAGGAAGCGCGCCACGACGTCGCGGTTGCGCAGCAGCTTTATGCCGAGGAACTGGCGCGCGTCGCCACGGTCAACGCGCGGCGGAGCGCAGTGCTCGAGACGCATGTCTCGGTGATCGCGTGGCGCCGGGTGCGCGAAGCCGATTACCGCGACTCCGCGCCGGTGCTGGAGATGGCGTCGGGGCTGGCCCCCGATCCGGTCATCGCCTGCCGTCGCGAACATCCCGACGTGCCCGAGGAGCTCGACGATTATGTCGAGCTGCTGCGCGACGCGCCGGTCAAATGGTTCCCGCCGATCGCCACCGAAGTGGCGCGGATCGACCGGCTGGAAGCGGCGCGCGCTGCCATCGAGGCGATGCGTTATCGCGCGATGCTGCCGATCTTCGCGCGGACCTTCGTCCCGACCACGCGGATCATGTTCGGTGTGCAACAGGCATTCATCGCGCAGCAGCGCGTGGTGCAGGATCGCCGAACGCTGATCACGCAGATCGACTATAGCCGGATCACTGCTCTCTCGCTTGCGCAGACACATGTTCAGATCCAGCAGACGGCGAGCCTCGGCGATTTGATCGACGGGCGGCATCGCCAGCCGACGCTGACGCGCATGGCGACGAGCGAGATGGAAGCGATCGGACAGGTCGCCGCCTGCCTGCACGCGGCTTTTGCCGAAGTCGCGCCGGTGATCCGGCTGGGCTGGGCCGAGATTCTGTCCGAATTCGACCGGCCCGCGCCGCTCTCTTCGCTTGCCGGGCTGCCCGGATGGCCCGAAGTGCCCCTGGCCGACCGGCGGACGCTGCAGGGTTTTGTCGACTGGTTGTTCGCGCGGATCGACCGCTCGCTGCAGGAAGCGGTCAACGCGATCAACGAGCTGGTGCGAATCGCATTGCTGATGAGTGCGCACGCCCCCGTCGACGCGATCATCCCGGCCCGGCTGGTCGCGCCTGCGCCGGCGGTGCTCGGGACGCGCTTCCAGCTGGCGCTCGACATCACGCGTATCCGCAAAGGCATGATCGCGGTGATCCGGGACCGCAACGACCGCATCGTCTCGCGCGCTGTGATCGACGATATCGTCGACGGGCATGCGATGGCAGTGATGACGCAGAACCTGGGCGGCTTGGTTTCGCTGACCAACGATTTGCGTTTCCATCTCGTGACCGGCTGAGGCGATGGGGGTCGCGATCGCACGGCTGAGGCTCCGCGGACCACCCGATCACGCGGCCTTGGCCCGGTTCGCGATCGAGGACGGGATCCGCACCTCGTGGCCCGACGACGAGCGGCTGGTGCTGATCCGCCGCGTGGCGCTGGGGCGGACGCGGCCCGAACAGCGGCCCGACCGGCGTAGCGCGCAGTTCCGCCAGGCCTGGGACGTCGCGACGCAAGGACGACGGCATGGCGGCGAGAGCAATGCGGGGGATGGCAATTGCGTGTGGTTCGCCAGTCGTGGCGAGGCGTGGCGGCTGTTGCTGCGCGATCTGATTGCCGGGCGCCAGCCAGTGGCGTGGTTCTGGCGACTGGCAGTACCCGACTGGCAAGGCGAGCCGGCGCGTGAATGGCTGGCAGCGGCGCTGGGGGAGGCAGTGGCTGGGCGCGGGCCGATCGAGCCCGTCGCGCTGGTCGAGGCGGTCGTCGCCGAAGGCGGGATCGACTTGCTGCTTGCTGCGGCCGAGCAAATGACGGGGGTGCCAGTCCGACTGCCGATTGCGGAGGCCGATGCCGTCGCGGATGCGGATTTGCCAGCGGAAGCCGCTGCGGCTGCAGGCGAACCCCTGCCGGCGCACCGCACCGTTGTTGCGCTGGTTCTGGCTATTCGAGAAGCCCTGCCCGAGCGGATCGTGGCAGCGATCGAGCGCCTGGTCCTGAAAATCGGTGTGGGCGCGCCAGTGGCGCCTCGGCTGCTCGAGCGACTGCTGTTGCGTGGGAGCCCGGCCTTGCGGCTTGCGCCACAGCAGCTCGCGGAGGCGGTGCGCAGCTATGGCCTCCTGCTCGAGAACGGCCGGGGTCCTACGGCGACGATCGCGCGGCGGACCCCGGGGCGGAATGCTGCGGAGGCTGTAGGGGCGGCAACGAAGCAGCAGTCGCAGGTGTCACCTGCAGGCGAGGCGGATGCTCCAACGCGCACAGCCCCCACGGCAGAATCGGTGCAGATGCGGGCATCGGAAGGCGAACCGTTTGTCGCGCCGCCTTCGCTGTCGCGCTTGTTCGACGAAGCCGAAAGCCCGTTCGCCGGCTTGTGGCTAGTGGTGCCCGTGCTGATCCGGCTCGGCTTTCGCGAATGGCTGACCGATCATCCCGACCTCGCCGCAGCCGATGGCGGGCGGCGGCTGATCCGCGCGATCGGTCTGCACTTCGGTGTCGATCCCGAGGATCCGGTTTTGCTTCCGTTCGTCGATTGCGCTCCCGGCGATCCCGATTTCGCGCGACCCTGGCGAGTTGCACTCGACTTCCATCTCTGGCGCTGGGCGCGCATCCGCCTCCACGAAGTCGTCCGCCGTCAGGGCTGGCTGCGGCAGGCGGAGGAGAGGCTGGTGATCCGCTTCGATCCCGAGTCTGTCGATCTGCGGCTGCGCCGTCACGCGCTCGACATCGACCCCGGCTGGACCGACTGGCTCGGGCTCAGTATTCGATATCGCTACGCAAAGCGGGGCGAAACATGACCGCGCCATTGCCTCCGGAGATGCGCAGCCTGCGCGCGCTCGCGCTGCACATGCTACGCAGCGTATGCGGCGCGAAGGGCGCGGAGGGCCCGGCGGTTTCCGAAACCTCGCTGCTGGCGGGGATCCGGGGCACGCCCGCAGAGAATGACGCGAAGCTTTGCGCCCTGGCCGATCGCTTCGGCCTGAGCGACGGCGAATTGCTCGCGGCGGCGCTGGTGCTCGCAGTCGAGACCGATGCCGGGACCGCACGACTGATCGCGCAGGCGCAGAACCCGGTCGGCAATGCGCGCCCGCTCGCCGGGTTCCTTGCCACGATCTTCGCGGCGTTCGGGCTCGATTGCGTCACGCTGGCTAGCGGCCCGGCCGCGCGGATCGGCCTGCTCGCCTTGGGCGACGAACCCGCGCCGCTCGCCGAGCGTAGCATCGGCATGCCGCTGGCGCTGGTCGCCGCCTTGGGCGGTGGGCGGCTCGAACCCGATGGCATCCACCCGCTGCGGATCGGACGCACGGCGCTGCCCGAAGCGCTCGTCGCCGAGGCACAGGCGCGCGCCGCGCGGATCGCGGCGCGCGCCGAGCCGGCGTTGCTCGTCTTACGATCGCCGAGCCTGCGCGAGAGCGAGGCGATCGCCGCGCTGATCGGCGAGACGCTGGCGCTCGCGCCGGTGGTGCTGGGCGAGCAGCAGCATGTCGCGCAGCATGTCTGCTGGCTCGCCGCTTCGGCAAGCCTGCCGGTGCTACGGCGTTCGCTCGGGCCGGGTGAACGCTGTCGGGTCGAGGATTTTGGGGCCTGGGATGGGCCGTTGCTGCTGCTCGCCGGGATGGAAGGCGTGATCGAGGCGCCCTTGCCCTTGACCGAATGGGCCTTGCCCTTGCCCGATCGCACCGAGCGCGTCGCCTTGTGGCAAGCGGGTGGCGTCGAGGCGACGCTCGCCGAGCAGGCGGCGGTCACTTACCGCCAGGGCGCCGGGCGGATTGCCGAGGTCGCCGAACGCATCGCCTTGCTCGGTGGCGACGCTCTGAGCTGGGCCGACCTCGTCGCCGCCGCCGATGCCGGGGCGAGCCAACTCGACTCGCTGGCGCGGCGCTCCTCTGCGCGAGTCGCGCGCGAAGACCTGGTGGTGCCGCCCGAGCTGGGTGAAGCGCTCGAATTGCTGATCGACCGTATCCGGCTGCGCGACCAATTGTCCGAAGGCCTGGGCAACTCGCTGCGCGCGCGCTACCGGCCAGGCGTACGCGCGCTGTTCACTGGTGAATCGGGCACCGGCAAGACGCTCGCGGTGCATTGGATCGCGCGCCGCGTCGGACTGCCGCTCTACCGAGTCGACCTTGCCGCGATGACCAGCAAGTGGATCGGCGAGACCGAGAAGAACCTGTCGAGCGTGCTCGACGCTGCGCAACACGCCGATGTCGTCTTGTTCTTCGACGAGGCCGATTCGCTATTCGGCGCGCGCACCGATGTCGGCGACTCGCATGATCGCTTCGCCAATGCCCAGACCAACTATCTGCTCCAGCGGATCGAGGATTTCGACGGCGTCGCGGTGCTCGCCACCAATAGCCGCGATCGCTTCGATCCGGCGTTCGTGCGGCGGCTCGACGCGATTCTCGAATTCCTTTGCCGAGCGCTTCGGCGCGGCGTGCATTGTGGGAGACGCATCTTGGCAACCGGCACGGCGTAACGGCCGAAGAACTCGACTTGCTTTCGGTGACGATCGATCTCGCCGGGGGACATATTCGCAACGTCGTGCTTGGCGCGGCGACGCGCGCGCGCAGAGCCGGGCGTCCGCTTGCAGCGGCCGATCTCGCGCGCGCCGCCGAGGAGGAATATGGCAAGCTCGGGCGCTCGGCGCCGCCGCTGCCATGGTAGCCACGGCCACCGCGCGGGCGGTACGCCCGCCACCCGCGCCGCGGGTGCCGCACCGGCTCGACGCGATGCCTTCTGCGCGCTCGACCCCGAGGAGCGGCGCGCGGCACGTGACGCGCGGGCCGCGGCGGCGCGCAGCACTAGCCCGGCGATGAGCGGCGGACCGATGAGCAGTCCGGCTTATGTCGATCCCGCGTCGAGCGCGTTCACTTCGTACAGCGCGATGGTGTGTTCGGCCGACGATCTGGCGAGCGTCGCGCCGCCGGCGCCGCTGATGTCGAGCGTGGCGGCCACGCCGATCGTCATGCCGCCGACGGGCACGCGGTCGACCGCGCCGGCCGCCCGGCCGGCACCGCCCACTAGCACTACCGGTGGTGCCGGCACCCCAAGCGATCCTGCGACTGCGCCTGCCGACAGCACTGCGGCGGACGGCGCGACGGCACCCGCAACGGCGCCGGGCGATGCCGCGGCGGCGCCCACTGGGCCTGGGCGCGCGGCTGCCGCGCGCGGCGGCGGAGGGGCGCGCGCGGCCGCAGCCGGTGGTCGTCGCGCGGGAGGGCATGCACAGGAGCCGCGGGCCGAGCCGCCGTTCGTGCCGTTGCCGATACCCCAACCGGCCAACGACCAGGTCCAGATCAGCCGCCAGCCGCTCGATCGCACCGCCACACCGTCGCCGCTGGCGATGCCGCACGGCCTCTCGGTGGTGCCCGATGGCGGGACCAAGGATATGTCGCCGGCAGTGCGGCGCTATCCGATCGCGTTCGAGGAAGCCGCGGCGGCGGCGGCGCGCAGCTATGACGAGGTCGTCGCAGCGGGCCGCAACGAGCATGAGCGGCTCCGCTCGCTTTATGCCGACCTCCAGGCGGATGCGCAGCGCCAGCTCGACGATTCGCTGGATAAGTTGCGCGACACACTGGCAGATGCCCGATCGGATCTCGACCAGGCCGAGTCCGATGCCGTCTTCCGGCTGGGGCTGCAGGCGGACAATGCCCGCGCGATGATTCGCGTCGCAGCGCGGCGGGCGATGGGGACGGTGGCGGCGCGGCGGGGGCGATCCAGGCGCGGATGACCGCCGCGCGCGAAGCGGCACAGGCCGTCGAAGTGACGCTCGGCGACTATCTCACTGCAGTCGACGTCGCGGGCGCGGCTGCCTCGGCCGCGTTCAGCGGGCTGCAGGCCGATCCCTCGCTCGGCCATGCACCCAACACCGCCGCCGATTACGAGGATCAGGCGCCGCAGATGCAGGCGGCGGAGAATGAGGATATCGACGTCGCGATCCCGGTGCGCGCCGGCAATCGCGCGACTGCGTTCACCGACGGCACTGCAGTGTTCGCCGACAACCTCAACACCGCGCATACCAATTTCCAGAGTGCCGCGACGCAGGCGTTCCAGCCGTTTCAGAGCTATGTCGACCGGCTCGGTCAGGCGCCGGCGCAGATCGCGCGAGTGCGCGACAATGCGATCAAGCAAGTCGACTCGACCGAGCGTAACTCGGCGGACGGCGTGCGCCGCAGCCGTAATTCGGTCGAGATCGGGCTGGTCGACCGCCACCGCCGCAGCCGCGAGCAGATCGTCAGCCAGACGGCGCGCGCGGCCGAGGGGCAGCGCCTGAGCATGGCCCGTGCCGGCGACAGCCAGTGGAAGGGTTTCACCAGCCTCGCCAGCGGGCAGGGTGCGGCGATCCTTGCATTGCACGAGCAGATCGCGGCGCAGCGCGCCCAGCCGCCTGACAATTTCGCGCGCTTCGTGATCGAATCGGGCGAGCGGACCCGCCGGCTCCAGCGAGAAGCCGTGGACGCACGGCTCGGCCAGTCGGGCGGCGCGGCGGAGCGGATGCGCCGCCAATTCGCGACGCGCGGGGCACAGATCGCGGCGGGCGCGGACAAGGGCATCGCACAGCTCAACGGCCAGTTGCGCGAGTCGGCGCGCGGCTCGGGCGCACAGATGTTCGCCCAGATCCTCGCGCTCGACCAGTCGCTGCGGCGGATGGCCGATCCGGTGGCACAGTCGATCGACAATTTCCCGATTCCGGCCAAGGCCGAGCTCGATACGATGGAGAATGCCTTGTGGTCGGCGCTGCGCGACGCGCAGGCGCAGGCAGTCGCGGCCTATATGGGGACGCCGGGCCCCGGCAGCACTGGCGAAGCCAATGCCAGCACTCCGCCGCCTGTCTCGACCAGCCCGCAGCCGCCCGCCGGGACCGGATCGAGCCCGAAGGAATTCGTCGACCTTTCCGACGACTACACCGCCGCGCCGGAGAGCGAGCAGCAGATATTCGACCTGACTCGCTCGATCGCCGAGAGCGTGGTCGGCGACGTCTCCCGCCGCGGCGACGGGCTGATGACCCAGATGACCCTGCTCGGACAGAATCCAGAGCAGACTCTCGATCTGGTGCGCGGGCTCACCTATCGCCGCGGCCAGGCCGTGATCAAATATTACAACGAAGTCCGCCCCGGCAATCTGTGGGATGACGTCGCCACGTATATGAGCTTCGGCAATCTGCTGACCGGCGTGAACTCGCGGATATACAGCGGCGACGCGGTCTTTAATTACCTGCTCGGCAATCGCGCGGCGGGGGCGCTGGCCGAGATCCAGGCGGCGACCGAATGGACCAACAACGCCGATCAGGTCCAGGCGGCGATGACGTCGCTGAGTCCCGCCGACATGGCGGCGATGCGCGGATTGCCCGGCGCTGGCGAGATCATGGATTCGGTCGAGAACGACCTGGAAGGCGCCGATCAGCGGATGTTCCAGCTGCTGCGCACCGCCGACGAGACCAACGCCGCCGATCGCGTCGCGGCGGCGCGCGCGGTGCGGACCGAGGCAGCGGTGACGACTGCGCTCGACGAGAATGCCACGCGCGGCGGCGACAATGCCTTCGACGCGATGGAGCGCTTCGCGCACCAGGCGGGGACGAGCCGGCTGGAAGGCGCACGCGACTTCAACCTCACCGCCACCGGCGAGTTCGAGAGCCCCGAGGCAGGCGAGGCGCGGCGCCGGGCCGCATGGGCGAATACCGTCTCGCGGCTCGGCAATGACGGTGCGGTGCGCGCCGACGGCGCGGCGGGAGGCGAGGCATGGCTGCGCGAACTGGCGAGCCGCGAGCGCACCTATAGCGACGGCGACTATCTCTACACCGCCTCGCTGCGTACCGAGCAGGTCGACTTGCTGACGACGTTGGCGCGCACCGGCGCAGGCACCGCCGATACCCGCGCAATGCAGCTTGCGGTCGAGGACAGCCGGCCGGGCGGGGCGGATCGCGAGCGAGTCGAACGCGCGCTCGACGATCCCGAGCTCAACGACGATATGGGCAATCCCGACGATCCCAATTCGCGAATGTCGCATCCGCGCGATCCCGCGGCCGAACCGAGCCGGCTCGAACGCGCCCAGGCGCGCGAGGCCGAGATGTACCGGGTATGGGACCGCTATCGCAATGGCGGGCGCGACACCGGGCGGACCCTGACCGAGATCCGCGCCGATCTGGGCGGACGGCTGCGGCGCGGCGCGAGCGACGAACGCGAGGGGCGGCTGATCGAATCGCAAGTCACCCGCGGGCTCACCGACCCGACTGTGGCGGCGCTCGCCTTCGAGCACGCCATTGACCGTTGGGGTACCGACGAGGGCCTGCTGCGCAGCACCTTCGGGCGGATGAGCCGCGACCAGATCCAGGCTGCAGTCGCCGAATATGATCGAACCCACACCCCCGGCCTGTACGAGCGGCTCGGGTTGTTCGAGCATTCGGACGACTATTTCACCGAATTGTCGGGCGACGACCGGATCGAGATGCAGGTCCTCGCGATGGGCCAGCCGCGCAATCCGCGCGAGCGTGCCGAAGTCAGCCGGATGACGTCGCGGCTCCAGCTCGACAATGCCGGCTGGGCGGGGCAACTGCTCGCCCGCGAGGAATATCGCCGGCTCGAGGCATCGCACAATCGGCTGATGCGCGTGATGGGGGTCAGCGAAGGCGATGCCGCGCATGTCAGCGACTTCGATGCGCGCGGCAATCTGCGCTTCCGCAATCGCGAGGGCGTAATGGTACGTGCCGGGCGCTTCGACGAGCGCGGCAATTTCGCGCCCGTCGAGGGCGACAGCGTGGTCGGGTTCAGCGCGCTGATGGCGACCAACCAGTCGAACGCCCAGGCGTATCGCACCGCTACCGACAATATCGCCAACGCCATCACCACGGCGTTGGTCGTCGCCGCGGCGGTGCTCTCGACCGCATTGACCGGTGGCGCGGCGGCGTCGTTCTGGATCCCGGTGCTGACCACTCTGGGTGCCGGCGTGCTCGGCATGGCGGCAAGTTGGGCGATCAAGGGCGGGCGCTATGGCTATGAGGATGCCGGGCGCGATTTCGGATTGGCGGTGGTGCAGGCGGCAACTGCGGGGCTCGCCTCGGGGCTCAACATCGCGCGCGCCGGCGGGATGGGCGCGCTCCGCGGCGCGCTGGGCTCAAGGCTGATCTCGACCGCGGGCTTCCGCACCGTGACCTTGGCCGAGGAAGTGGTGATCGGCGGCGCGGCGGGTGCGTTCAGCGGCGCCGGCACCGCTGCGTTCGACGACCGCGCCTGGGATCGCGGTGAATGGCTCTCCAATATCGGGCGCGGTGCCGAGCGCGGCTTCGGCGGCGGGGTGATGAGCAGCCTCGCCACGGGGCTGACTTCGCGCGCAGTGAGCTTGGGGGCAGGCGGGCTCGGGCGGCTGTCGGGCACGAGCGAGGCGCTTCGGCGCGGCCGCGTGGGGGACGTCGCCACGCGCTTCGGGGGAATGCGCGGCCAGGCGTGGAGCGAGAATTTCGGCACCCGGCTGCTTGGCCGCACGCTGGGCGGCGGGATCGGCAATGCCGCATCGCGCTGGTCCGAAATCAATTATGACCGTCGTCAGGGCCGCTACGAAGGGACCAGTGCGCAGGCTGCCGACGAGATCTGGGGCGCGGCGGCACAGGGCGGAATCCAGAGCTTCCTCGAAGGCACGTTCGAACACGCCGCCGATTCGAGCGCGCGGCTGCAGCGCTGGCGCGAGTCCGGCATGCCGCCCGAGGGAATGCCTGGAGGCCGCCCGCCGTCGCGCGCGCCGCCGGAGGAAGCGGGGGTTCACCCCCAGCCGTGCCCCGCCGGAAGACGAGGCGGGCATGCACCCGCCCAGCCGCGCACCACCCGAGGAACAGCAAGGCGCGCCTGCTCGCCGTCGCAGCGCCGCGCCCGAGGAGGAACTCGCCGTCCGCACCATGGACGACGATGGCAAGGCACCGCGCCGTGCGGTCGCGGCCAACGACAATCCGCTCGTCGCCACGCATGTCCTGATCGACTTGAGCACCGCCGATCCGAACCTGATCGGCCGCGTCACCGAAGGCACGGTGATCGTGCATCCCGATCCCACCAATTATGCCGGCGCCGAGGACAATTTCCGCCGCCTGCTCGCCGCCGACCCGACGCGCGAGGCGGCGATCTACCATAACCCCGACACCAACGAATATGTCGTGATCCAGGGGGACCCCGAGCGGTCACCGCTATCCGGCCCGACGGCGAGATGACCGGGGTCGGCGCGCAGGGCCGGATGGTGGGGCAAGGCGGGCTGGTCCGCGGGCAGCGGCCGTGGATCCTCCAGGAGCATTTCCATCCCAACCGGCCGGGCGAAAGCGGCACGCGGCTGTCGCGGCGCATGCCCAGCGCACTCGGTGGCGACATGCAGGTGGTCCTCGTCGAATCCCAGATCATGGGCTTCGGCGCGCGTTCGTCGCGGATCCATTTCGACGACAACGGCACGCCCAATTTCACCGATTTCGGCGTCACCCCGGCCATCCCAAGGGGCCGCTCTGGGTCAATTACCCCGATCCGGTGACCGGAGTGCGGGTCACCGAGCATTTCGCCACGCTCGGCGACTATCATCGAGCGATGGTCAAGCTGACCGGCGACGATACGCGTGCCGCCGCCGGCGGCACTGCGGTTCGCACCGCCGATCGCGACGCACTCGATCCCGCCGGTCCCCGCCGCGCGCTGGAGCGCGGTTCGACCGAGACTGCGCTCACCGACGCCGATCGCCCCGTGATCCGTGCGCTGGGCGAGCAGCTCGGGCTCAACGACCAGCAGCGCATGCATCTTGCCGGCTTGCGCGCGGCGGGGTCGACCGATCCCGAGATCGCGCACGCCGGGGCGCGGCTCGATGCGGCGGACACCCAGTCGCGACGGATGGTCCGCGATCTCGGGCTGGTCGGCGAGCCGGATTCGATGGCGCGGTTGCATCTGGTGATGAACGATCTCAGCCTGTCGATCGAAGCGCGCCAGATGCTCGTCGACACGGTGGTCGCCGCGACGCGCGAGCATATGATCGCGATGGGCACGCTCGCGCATGACGAACCGCTGATGCTGCTCCTCCACGGCACTCCGCAAGGCCGCGCCGGTTCGATCCGCGAAGCCGGCGTGCAGATGGGCCAGAATCGCCGGCGGCGGCGAGGACGATTTTGGCCGTGGCTTCTATCTCACCACGCGGGTGCGCGCCGCCGAGACCTATGCCACCAAGGGCGGCGTGCCGCGTGGCGAGATCTTCCCATTCATGGTGCGGGGCCGCGATTTCGGGCCGACGGTCGATGTGCGCCCCGGCGGTACGCATCGCATCCTGTGGGAGCGGTTCGTGATGGCGAACACGCATTTGTTTGGCGATGTCGTGCCGTTCCGAGGCGCACGCATGCCGCTGGCGATGCCCGAGGGTGGCGGGCTGCCCTTCGGCATGCTCGACGCGTTCGGCAATCGCGGGCGGGTCTTCGAGGCGTTCCTCGAGCATCTTGCTGCGCGGACCGGCCGGCCCGAATTGGGCGCGCCGCATCTCGTGCTGGGCGAACTGGGCGGGCCGATGACCAGCGGCTATGGCGGCGGCGATCAGCAGGCGGTGCGCAACCAGGGCATTGCCGACCTGTTCAACGCCCAGATGGGCTTCCGCCGCGGCGTCGGTGCCGACGCGGATGAGGGTGGGCTGGCCGTGCGCACTGCGGACGAGGTGCCGCCGGCCACCCTCAAGCCTGCGGACGATGAAACACCCGCGACTCCGAAGCCTTCGGTCGTCGACACGGTCACGCCGACCGACCTCACGCCGGTGCCGACCGGTGGCGTCGAGATCCACCACATCGTCGATCCGGGCCCGATCGCGCAAAGCCCGCAGGGACGCGCGGCGCAGGCACTCGAGATGGTCGTCGACATGATTCCGAACAAGGCGCAGGCGGCGGTCGTCCGCGCGCTGGTCGATGCGATGCCTTCCGATCACCAGGCGCTGATCCGCGAGTATCTCACGGCGGGGACGCTCGCCGAACGCCAGCAGATCGTCCAGCGCCTCCGCGCCGAAATCCGCGCGCGCAGCAACAGCTCCGAATTCGAGCATGTCGCGACGCGGCTCAATTATCTGCGCGAAGTGATCGGCCCGCAATTCCGCCAGACGCTCGACAATATCAATGCGCTGCACGCCGCGGGACTCCCCGCCGATCTGCCGGGACTCCACTCCTATCTGCTCGAATCTCCGCTGGTGCTCCACATGTGGCGCAGCGAGCGCGCGCTGATCGAGGCGCAATTCGCATTATATGCGGCGAGGGCGGGGACCAAATCGTCGGCCGGGTTCGAATCGTTCATCGAGCAGCAGTTCCGCAGCGGCGGACTCGATCCGGACGCGCGCCAGCGACTCGGCGCTCTCTTTCCCTGGCTGGTGAGCGGCAAGTCGCGTTCGAAGGCTGCGGCGATCCCGGTGGCCGGAATCGGACAGGGCATGATCGACGAGATCGGCTATGCGCCGGGCGATCGCGTCGCTTCGGGGGACGTGCCGTATGGCCCGCATTTCAATCCGTTCGATCCCAGCCGCACGCCGCTCAAGCCGGGCGACGTACTGGTCCCCGGCATGCGGGTCGACCATCCGATAAACGGCCGCGGCACCCTGATCGAAGTCCATGGCGGGATCGCCGTCATCCGCTACGACGGGCTGCCCGATGCGCGGGTGCTGACGCCGCTAGAGGGGGCATGGTGTTCCCCGCGCGCCATCTGATGGGTGGCGGCGACGTGCCGCTGGTGCCGCTGCTGAGCGGCGGTCCGCTCGATACCGAGATGGCGCGGATCACCCAGTTCCGCGACGAGAACGACCTTCCCGAATATGTGCGGGGCGACAAGACGGGCACGGTTGCAGTCGCGCATGTCGGCGACGATCATTTCTACGGCACCAATTCGGGCATGCCGACCGAGCGCACCACGATGACCGCGGCGGATATCCAGGCGATGCGGGCGATCATGCATGCGCTGGGCTTTGCCGACCCCACCGCCAGCCAGAATACGCAGCAGCATTTCACCCACGCCGAATTCGCCGCGCTCTATGCCGCGAGCCTGCGGCGCGGTACGATGCCCGAAGTGGTCGAACTGTTCGTCGACCGGGATACCTGCGAATCCTGCCAGAACCATCTCGATCGGCTGGCGGGCTATTTCGGAATCAAGGAATTGCGCGTCTATTTCTTCAACGCCCCGCCGCCGCAGCCAGTGATCTACAAGGGGCGCGGGCGGTGATCCGGTTCTCGCATGGCGGCAAACGAGAGGCGGACGAGCCGGATCGCGCGGAGCTGCTACGTGCCGTGATCGCCGCCGACCCGGAATATTGGAACGGCGTGACCGGAATGTCGTGCGTCGAATATGCCGCCGGGCCGATCCGCCAATATCTATATGTCTCGCTGGACCCCGGCCTAGGCTATTATCTGCAGCTCGAATATCGCGATCACAGCCGCATCTATGCTCATAATCCCGCGCCTGCCGGCCCCGGGCCCGGCACGATCTGGTGGGGTGGCGACGAAACAATGTTGCCTGCGGACCATTTCGTAGCGCCGGAAGATGCCGCGCGCGCGATCGGCTATTTCATGCAAACCGCGGATGCCGATCCGGATACCGAGTGGCGGCTCTACTGATCCTGCGCATTCGATATCGCGCGCAAAGACGTGCGGCCGCGCACCGAAGAGGAGGCAAGACGAACCGTCGCCGAGTCCCAGGCGATCGATCCCACCTATGTGGTGCCGATGCACTGTACCGGCGATGTGTTCATCCAGGAGGCGATGCGGGTGATGCCGCAGAAGGTAGTTCGACCTTATGTTGGTACCGAGTTGGTATTCTCGTCGTAGTGACTCGCCCGTCGTCCAAGTGGGCAAATATCGTAGTCCGGCGCGAGAGTGACAGCTTTCGGGGCTGCACAAATGTCCGTCAGACGATTGCTACCGGGCGCAAAGCCGCCCTTTCAATGAAGCGCTGGTTCGGATTAGCGCAAAGGATTGAGACTGCCGACGAGAGACGCCGATGCGCGCCGGGACATTCGGTTCCTGCCGCTAAGTCTCGATACAGCACCTAGGGATGCGCCGCACGCGCGGCCAGGGCGAAGTCGATGAGCGCGCGGACTTTGGGTGAGAGTTGGCGGGATGGCGGATAAAGTGCGTAGAGTTCGCGCGGCATCGGTCGCCAGCCCTCGACCGTGACTTCTCGAATGCCAGCTCCGAGATGCGCCTCCACAAGGCCACGCGGCAAATAGCCGAAGCCAAGCCCAGCCAGAACCGCGTGCAGGCCAAGTCCGAGATCGTCGACTCTCGCCCCCGAGGTACGCGGCGAGATGGACAGCTCGCCCGATGTCGGATGTTCGAAGCGCCAGGTGTTGATTGGAGGGGTCCAGACACAAGGCACCGACTTCAGCTCTCGCGGATGCTCGAACCGCCCGATCCCCAGCCGATTGATCAGGGCCGGGCTCGCGCAGAGCACATAGGCGATCGTCCAGAGCCGCTTGGCGACGTGCCGACCGTCCGGCAACGGCGTCAGCTGAAAGGCCAGGTCGATGTTGTCGTCGATCAGGTCGGGCGTCCCATTGGTCAGCCGAAGATCCAGTTCCAGCAAGGGGTGGCGCGAGGCAAAGTCGAGCAGCAACGGGCCGAATTCGGCATTGCATGCATATTGAGGCGCTGTGACGCGCAAGGGCCCGCGCAATTCCGGCGCACGGTCCTGAAGAGCACTTACACTGGCCTGAATCTCGCTCATCGCAGCGCCGCACCGGTCAGCGAACGCTTCCCCATCCGAGGTGAGCGCGAGAGCTCTTGTACTGCGCTTGAGCAACTGTACGCCCAGGCGTCGTTCCAGGGCCGCTACCCGACGGCTCACGGTACTTACCGGCGCTCCCGTCTCCCGTGCCGCGCCGACGAAGCTTCCCGCTCGGGCCACGGCGAGGAAGGTGTCGATCTCGTCGAGGCTCAATCGAGGCGCCGCTGTCACCAAACTTCACTCCAGTCAAAAACGCAAAACTGAGTTGATTTTTACCCTTATTATCCAGCCGAGGCCCTGATGCTAGCTCCCTGCTCAACGCAGGAGGCTACAGATGAAGGCATTGATGTTCGATCGACTCGGCTCGCCGGCTGAGGTCATCAGCTTGCGCGATGTTGCGCAGCCGCGACCGGCGAGCGGCGAGGTGCTCGTCCGCCTGCTGCTCTCACCGATCATCCCTGGGGACACGCTTTTCACCCAAGGCCTGTATCCGGAGCCGGTGCGCCCCCACTTGCCCGGCGAAACGGCCGGGAATTACGGCGTCGGTCTTGTCGAGGCCGTGGGCGAAGGCGTCGATCTGAGCGCAGGCACCCTCGTTGCGGTGACGCACAGAGGCTCATGGGCAGAGTATGCCGCGGTTCCCGCGGCCAAGGCGATCCCCTGCCAACCGGCTATCGTCATGAACTCGGCGCCGAGTTCATGAACCTCGTCACGGCCTGGGACCTGATCGAACAGTCAGGCGTCATCAAGAGCCAATGGCTAGCGGTCACCGGTGGCCATGCGACGGTCTCAACGATCCTCAGCCAATTTGCCGAAGCGGTGGGGATCAAGATCCTGTCGATCGTCCGCTCACGGCGGGACTCGCTCGATCTGAAATCGCTCGGCGCCACCGAAGTGCTCGCGCTGGATGAGGTGAATGATCTCGGACAGGCCGTGCTCGAACTCACCGATGGTGGAACCCACGGACTGATCGACTGCGTCGGTGGCGCAACACTCGGCGAGTTGATGCGCACGCTGAGGTTCGGCTCACGCGCGGTGATCTATGGCGGCTTCGCAAGCGAACCGTTCGAGCTCCACAATCTCGACCTTCTGTTGAACGGGCTGGAGATCCGAAGCTACATCTACCGCTACTTCTTCGCCGCACCCGATGCAGTAGACGAGGCGCGCATCCGGCAACTGCTGGCCTTCGCCGCCCAAATCAACCTGCGCATCCCTGTCGCAGGTTGTTTCGCGCTTGATCAGTATCGCACCGCCTTTGCAGCCCCGGACAATCCAGGCCGGAAGTATTTCACCCTAGCGTGACACTAGTTCTCCAGCCAAACGTGTACAATCTTTTCGGATTGGCGAAATTGGCCATTTTCGCGAGGCGGCTGCCGAACGTGAACGTACGACGGCTTGCGGAATCGCCAGTGTTGCAGCGGAACGGCGACGGTTGGGCGCATAGCTGCCGTTCGTGGCAAACGGCGGCCGGTAGTCGACTGGCAGCTATCGCGTGGCCGGCAGTGGATAGCCATCCTTCGGCGAGCCCGCCGGCGCGGGTTGGAACGGCGATAATTGAGCGCAAGCAGAAGTGTGTGGACGGTAGTTACCGGGACGGCGCAAAGTGATCCGTCAAATCCGCCACACGACACGTGCTTGATGAAGGCGATGGATTTCCCTCTTTCCCTTCGAGGCACGCCAATAATACTCAGCGGACTTGCAACCCGGTGGTGGCGATCAGCGCATAAGCACCGAATAGATCATGCCCATCTTGCCGTCCTTCATCTGCCCGTCCGTTAGCTCCGCAGGGCAATCGCCGGTGTGTCTGGCGACAATCTTCTGGTCGTCGCCCTCGACGCTCAAGTCGAGGACTTCGTCCAGCGTATAACCGGTCCGGACATCACCGGTCAGCGTACCCTTGGTCGTCACCGGCTTCATGCCGGGCACCCCGCACACCGTGACGTACCTGTAGCCGTCCGGCGTCCTGGTGAAGTTGCGCGCGGTGCAGTCGCCGCCATTGCCGATTTGCCGAAATGCCGAATATCCGCCTTCGGATTTCTCCCCGACACACAATTTATCGGTCCATAGTTCGTCGCCATTGGCCGCGACGTGGCTGAAGGTCCAGAGGCCAGCCTGCCGCTTCGGCGCGGCGATATTGGGGGCGGCGTCTCCGCTTGCAGCGGCCGCGGTCTCGGCCGGCCCCGCAGTGGCCGCGGTGTCGTTGGCGGGCGGCGTTGCCGGTGATGGCGAGCAGGCGGTGGCGGCGAGGAGCCCCGCAGCGGCGAGCGTGATGCGCATGAGATTGTCTCCGATCCTGAGGGTCAGCAGCTGTCGGCTTTGTTGCTGGTCTTCTCTGCCGTGTAGTAATCGGCATAGGCGTCGCGTGCCGACGGATCGTTCTTGCGCACCATGCCGCGAAAGCCGCGTCTATCGGGAGTCATCTGGAACAGTCCCGTCCGCGTGTCGCCAGCGGAGTCGGCCTCGACGAGGAACAGGTCGGTCGCCGCGCCCTGCGCCAGCGCGGGTGCGGCTGGCAACAGTCCTGCGCCGATCATCGGCAATGTTGCGCCCATACGGGCCTTGAGAAGCGCGATCATCGACTCTCTCCCAACCTGAAACTGTGGATGGCAAGACGGCGAAAGCGCGCGAGAGCGGACACACTGGCAAAAGTTTTTCCCGGTGACGTTTTCGTTGGAGCTTCGTCCTGCACTCCCATAGCCTCCACCGACGCCGGGGGAGTGCAGCATGCATGGAGTAAGCGAGAAGGATTGGGCCACAATCCAGTCATTGTTCGAGGATTTGGTCGATTTGGCGCCCGACGAGCAGGAACGCCGGCTCAAGCGCTCAACCCAGCCTCCGGCGATCGTCAGCCAGACCAAGGCTCTGCTCGCAGCTGCCCGCGCGGACGGAATCCTCGACATGGCGGCGCCCTCAATCGACCTGCCCGGCGGCCCCACAGGCTATCGCTCGCTCTCCGAAGGGCAGATCGTGGGCGGCTTCACCATCGATCGCCTGATCGGGCGCGGCGGTATGGGCGAAGTCTATCTGGCGCATCGCACGACAGAGGATTTCGAACAGCGCGTCGCGCTCAAGATGCTTCGCGCCGAAGCCAGCGACCGGGGCGACATGTTCGCCCGCGAGCGCCGCTTGCTCGCGCGGCTGGAGCATCCCGGCATCGCCCGCCTGATCGACGCCGGCATTGCCGAGGACGGACGCCCGTTCATGGCGATGGAATATGTGGATGGCGAGCCGATCGATGCATGGTGTCGCACCCACAAGGCTGATCTGGACACGCGCCTGACTCTGTTTCGCGACGTCTGCGAAGCGGTCTCCTATGCACACGGCCATCTGGTCATCCACCGCGATATCAAACCGTCGAACATCGTGATCGAAGCCAGTGGCAGGCCGCGCCTGCTCGATTTCGGCATCGCCAAATTGCTCGACGATACCGCCGCGGTGCCGATCGTGACCCAGGCGATGCTGACTCCCGAACATGCCGCGCCCGAACAACTCGATGGCGACGAGGCGTCGGTCACCACCGACGTCTACGGGCTCGGCATATTGCTGTACGAACTGGTCACCGGCGTCGGCCCCTGGCACCGCGAAGGCGCATCTGTGCCGGCGATCATCCGGCGTGTGCTATATGAGGATCCGGCGCTGCCGAGCCGCGCGGCGGCGCGCGACGACGCGCCCGTCCCCGCGGCGCGCATCCGCGGCGATCTCGACGCCATCATCCTGAAGGCGATGCGGCGCGCGCCCGGCGACCGCTACCGGAGCGCGACCGAACTTGCCGAGGATGTCGCCCGGCATCAAGCGCTCAAGCCCGTCCGCGCACGCGACGGATCGACGCGCTACGCCATCGGCCGGTTCGTCCGGCGCTATCGCTGGGCGACTGCCGCCACCGCGGCGGCGCTGGTGGCCCTGCTGGTCGGTGCCGCCGGGATCGCATGGCAGGCGCGCCAGACCGCGATCGAACGCGATCTCGCGCTCGCCGAGGCACGCCGCTCCGAAGCGATCAACCAGATGCTGACGGTGATGGTCCGCGACACTGCGGAATCGGATGCCGGCGAGAACACCACGCTCAAGCAGATGCTCGACCAGACTGCGGAGCGGCTGGTCGGTTCGGTCGATACCAGCACGCGGTCGGCGGCACTGATCAACACTTTGTTCGACCTCTATTCGAACATCGAGGATGTGGCGGGCGAGGATTCGCTGGTCACCCGCGCGCTCGCGCGCGGCATCGGCAAGGGCGACGAGGTGGCCACCGCGCAGCTCAAGACACGTGCCGCCGCCGCCGCCGCGAGCCTGGGCCGGACGGACGAGATCGCACCATTGCTCGACGCGGCGGAACCCGTGTTCCGGCGCGATCCCGAACGCTTCGCCAGCGAATTGCTGGACGTGGATGTGACGCGGGCCCAGCTGCTGCGGCGAACGGGCAAGGTCGAGGAGGCGATCAAGCTGCTCGGCGACACGCTCCCTAGAGCCGACCGGGTCTATGTCGAGAATCACCGCGACCTGCTGACGATCTACAACAACTTGCTGGTCTATATGCTCGAGGCCAATCAGCTCGACGCGATGCCTGCGGTGTTCGCGCGTGCGGATACGGTGCTCAAGCGAACCGGCCAGGAAGCCAGCATGCAGGGCCTGGCGATCGCCCAGCTGAAGGGCGTGCGCCAGTTGAAGCTGGAGCAGCCCGGACCCGCGGAACCCGTTTTCGCCGACGTTGCCGCCAAGCGGCGCGCGCGCTTCGGGCGCTCGGCGGGGCTGGCGGTCGACTTGCTCCAGCTCGGCCGCGCGCAGCTCGCGCTCCGCAAATATGCCGAAGCGAGCCGCTCGCTGGCCGAAGCGGAGGCAATGTCGATCGAGAAACTGAGCCCGGCCGCGCCGCCCACCATCGTCGTGGGCGCGACCTTGGCCGAAGCGCAGGCCGAAGCCGGTGACCCGGCAGCGGCGATGCGCACGCTCGACCGGATCGAACCGATCGTGAAGGCGATGCCGCCCAACCCCTTCTATCCGATCGTCCTGCGCGCCCGCACCATCGCCCTGCTCAAGCAAGGAAGCGCGTCGAGGCGCTCGCGGCGCTGGACCAGGCCGAGAAGCTGTTCCGCGCGCTGGGCCTGCCGGCGCAAGCTATATCAAGGGATTGCCGGCGTTGCGGGCGCGATTGACCGGTTAGGCCGTCGCCATCTCGTGGTGAATCCACGCGCGTGCCTGGACCCACCAGCGCCGGACGGTACGGTCGCTGACGCCGAGCACGGCCGCGGTCTCGCGTTCGTCCATCCCGGCAAAGAACCGGCAATCGACCACCTGCGCAAGATTGGCGTCGACCTGGGACAGCAGCTTCAGCGCATCGCCGAGGCGGATGACATCGGCGTCTTCGGGCACAGCCGCGGCAAGCGAATCGAGCTGCTGGGTAAAGCTGTAGGTCGGCGCATTGCGCTTCGAGGCAAGCCGGGCGCGCGCGGCGTCGATCAATATGTGGCGGATCGCGGTGGCCGCGCAGCCGAGGAATTGCGACTGGCTGTCCCAGCCCTCGCGCGAGCGCAGCTTCATATAGGCTTCGTTGATCAGCGCAGTCGGTTGCAGCGTCTGGGGCGATCCGGCGCGGAAGTGCTCGCGGCGCGCGATCGCGCGAAGTTCGGCGTAGAGGCCTTCGATCAGTTCGTCGGCGACCGGCAATTTACCGTCCGGCCCGGTGATCCTGTCCATTGCTACGCTGCGCCCACCCCAAGACGGGCATTTCATGCGGCCAAGGCGCGCCGATGGCAAGCGGGCACCCGATCACGGGCGCCCGCCTGGTCTCATTTAATCGACTTGGGCAGCGTCTGCACGCGGGGTTGCGGCTGACCGGGATGAGATCCCCGGCCAGCCAGCGCCCGCCTTACCAGCCGAAGGTCATGCCGGCGCGCCCGCCGGTCGAGCCCTTGACGGTGGAGCCCGCAAATCCCCCGCTCACCCAGACGTGATCGGTCACCCTGGCGACGATGGCACCCGAGAAGCCCTGCTCGCTGCGATAGGTGGCGAGGTTGAACGATACCGCCACCGTCATGTCCGGTGGCATCACGGTGCCGCCGAGCGCCATGGCTGCGGCGATACCGCCATTGGCGGCGCGGGCCTGTCGCCCGAGCACCCGGGTCTGGTTCTCGAGCACGCTGGTGCGGCTCTCCAGAGCACCGGTTCGGCCCTCCAGCAACGTCGCGCGATTCTCGAGTGCCGTGGCACGCCCGTCGAGTCCGGCGAGCCGGGTGACATCGAGCGTGGAGGTGGCCAGATTGCCCAACGCATCAGTGGTGATCAGCGAGAGTGCCCCGGCTTGGGCGACCCGGCTCGCCGACGAGGCGATACCAGCGGCCGTGTAGGTCGATGTCGACGTCCCCAGCGCGACTTGCCCCGCGCGGCTCGCCACCGCGCCATTGCCGATCGCTACCGATCCGTCCCCGGTTGCGCTGCTCCCGTTACCGAGCGCGACGGCTCCGGTGCCGGTCGCGGTGTTGTTCGCACCCAGTGCAATGGCACCGGTTCCGGTCGCGACATTGGGATCGCCGATCGCAACGGCGCCATCACCCGATGCAATATTCCCCGCGCCGATCGACACGGCCTTGCCGCCGACCGCACGCGCGGCCGAGCCGATCGCAACCGATTGTGCGCCACTGGCAACGCTGCCGCCGCCGACCGCAATCGCTTCGGCACCCGTCGCCTGCGGCAACGCGCCGGTGCTGTTGGCGCGGAAGTACGCGCCGTTGGCCAGCGCCGTATCGGCGGTGGCTTGCGCGAGCGCGGCATTGCCGCCGGCGGTGAACACGGCCGCATCCAGCTGTCCCTTGGTCACCGCATCGTTCGCATTGACGCCATCGGCAACGTTGACGATCCGTTTGGTCGATGCGGTCGTGTTGAACGTCGCGGCCGCAGCCGCCGAAATGCCCACCGACACGGTATCGATCTCGTCGGCGACGCTACCACTTCCAAGTGCAGTCGATCGCGCTGCCATTGCCTGGGCATTGGCGCCAAGTGCCGTACTGCGCGTCGCGCTGGCCCCGCTGAACTGACCCAGCGTTACCGATGAGTCGCCGCTTGCGACACTGCTTGAACCGACGGCGGTGGCGGCCGCGCCCGTCGCGCGCGATTGGCCACCCAGCGCCGTGGCGCTCAAGTTGTTTGCAACCGTTCCCTGACCGACCGCCGTTGAAAGGAAAGCGGTGGCTTGTGCATTGTCGCCAACCGCTGCCGCCTGACTATTGGCCACTGCGTTGTTGCCGAAGGCACTGCCGCCGGCGGCTGTCGCGTTGCGGCCGACCGCCACGCCGCCCGTGGCCGTTGCACCATTACCGACTGCAGTCGAGAACGCTCCGGTTGCGGTCGTGGCAGCACTGGTCGTGCCACCAATCGCCAAGCCACCACCCGTCGTTGTAGCCCCGCTGCCCAGGGCGATGCCGCCACCAGCGCCGGGGGCCAATGTTGCCGATGCTCCGTTGCCGATCGCAATCGAATTGCGCGTGGCTGCGTTGGCGGAATAGCCCAGGCTGGTCGCGCCGGACGCGGTGGCCTGCGCGGTCGTGCCGATTGCGGTCGAGAACGTCGCCGTTGCCGCCGAATCATAACCGTATGACGCGCTCATATCGCCGCTCGCCGTCGATCGCCCGCCGGTAGCGGTCGTGCGATCACCGGTCGCCACAGCCAGCGCGCCCGTAGCCGTCGAGTAAGCCTGCGTTGCCTGCGATTGCGTACCGCTGGCGGTGGAAAAACTACCTGACGCGAGCGACAGGCCGCCAGTCGCGTTGGAGCTGCCGCCGGTTGCCCGGGCGCCGCGGCCAAGCGCGGTGCCGAATTCACCTGCGATCGTATCGGCGCCGATAGCGAGCGCTTCATCACCCTGCGCATCCGCGCGCAATCCGGCCGCGATCGATCCGGTCGTCTGGGCCTTCGCTTCCAGGCCCAGCGCAATGGCTGCCGTCCCCTGTGCGTTAGACGTCAGCCCCAACGCGACGGCGCCATCGCCGTTGGCGATGTTATCCGCTCCAATCGCGACGGCACCGTTGCCGGTCGCCGTGTTCGGATCGCCGATCGCCACGGCCCCGTTTCCCGTCGCAGTCTGCCCCTGACCCAGCGCTACGGCGCCAGTGCCATTGGCGGTGCTGCTGGCGGTCTGCAGACTGTTGGCGCCAGTGCCCGATTTGACTGCACCTGCCGAAGCGGCGACCGCGTCGAGCTGTGCCTTGTTCACCGCATCGGTCGCGGCGGTGCCGGCCGCGACGTTGACGATCTGACGCTCCGCACCCACGCGACCAATCGACAAGGTGTTGACGCGGTCGGCGAGCGACGACGCCCCCAGGGCAATGGCGTTGTCCGCCGTCGACCGTGAGTCTTGACCGATCGCGGTGCCGAAATTCCCGGTGGTCGTGGCACGCCGCCCGAGCGCAAGCCCTCCGCCGGTGGCATTGCTGTCGCCACCGATCGCAATCGATTCCAGCCCGGTAGCAATGGCCGATACTCCGCGATCGCCGTTGATGTTCCCGGCAAAGGCGGACAGGCGATCATCCGCTGTCGCAGCATCGAGTTGGCCCTTGTTCACGGCGTCGGAACTTTGCGTGCCGGCAGCAACATTGACGATCTGGCGCTGCGATGACGCAGTGCCCACGGACACGGTGTTGGCACGGTCGGCAACGGAGTATGATCCCAACGCGACGCCACCGAACGCCAGCACCTCGGCCGAGCTGCCGAGTGCTGTTGCGCCTGTGACATTCGCTTTGGAGAATGCGCCAACCGCGACTGAGATGAAGCCGGACGCCTGAGAGGACGTGCCGATGGCAGCCGTGTATTGCGCCGACGTGCTGGCACCATTGCCGATGGCTATTGCATTGGTGCCCGCCGCGGTGCTCGCCCGACCGATTGCTGTGGAGTCATCGTCGGCACTGGCCTGCCATCCCACCGCCGTCGAACGCGTTGCAGCGGTCGTCTCCGCGCCGATGGCTACGCTACCGTCGCCGGTTATCGACGCATTGTTACCGCACGCCACATCGTTGTCCTTGCCGGGCGCGATGGTTCCGGCGTCGGCGTTCGCCGTGTTCTTGCAGATCACGTTCTGGGCTTGAGCCGCCGAAGGCAGCATGGACGCGGCGGCGATCGCAAACGGCGCCGAAGCAGCGAGCAGCATTGTATTACGCATGTCGAATATCCCCATTTGCGGTGGACACGCGACGATTGCGCCAGGCACGCCGTCCCGTGCCCACCGCTGCTTCATCAAGAAATCAGCCGATTGTGATCGGGCAGGTGGCTAGACGGGATAATCACGCGAGACCGGACAACGCCGGCGATTAAAATCGCACGCGAAATCGATGTCTGCTTTTGAGATCGGCGCCTATATGTCGGAACGACTGCAAATGGGCCGCAACCGGACTGGCAGTTTCTGGCGGAACGGGCGAGCTTAGCCGACGTTCGAAAGCGATATTGACGAACCCCAGCAGTCTCCTCACGGAGCCTGAATCAGATCGCGACGCTCACATCAATGAGTCCTGACCCTAGGCAAACCGGCCGCGATACAGGCGCAGGCC
This sequence comes from Sphingomonas sp. 7/4-4, assembly GCF_027941955.1. Lineage (GTDB taxonomy): Bacteria > Pseudomonadota > Alphaproteobacteria > Sphingomonadales > Sphingomonadaceae > Sphingomonas. Next base: position 2,495,224 of record NZ_CP115960.1, on the reverse strand, counting down.
CCGTGTCCCGGCGGCTGCCGCGCCATCGCGGATCGTCGCAGCCTCGAGAGCGAGCGCCAGGGTCGGGGGTAGTGCATCCAGCACCCGCTTCGCGGTGACGCGATCCCCAACATTGACGCTGAGCAAGCGAGGGCCGGCGGCATTCACGAACAGCAGGTAGACGAACCCTAAGCGCTCGCGAACCTCTACATGGTCGATGTCCGAAAAAGACAGCCGGTTCTCGCGGAACACCCGATAGCGGATACCGTCCGCCGCGATGGCGAAGCGCGGATTGACGTTGTTGTGCGAAAATCCCCCGCGAAGCCCCCACGGCGCAGATAGAGCCCGCGCACGGGCACGATCATCGTCCCGTCCGCTGCGGTCTCTGACGGCGCGAGCGGAGCCGACCGGGTCGTCTTCCTGCAGAGCAGCAGGACGATGCCGGTCGTCGCGAAGACCAATAGCGGCAGCGCCGCGGCAATCGACTGTGGGATCAGCGCGCCCAGCATCTCAAGCATCGTCGTTATCCATGGGATTCCACCAGCTGCATCCGGGCGAGTGTGGCGCGCAACGCCGGCGTGTCGGCGACGGGATCGAACCGCAGCGAGCTCCGCATCACGCCCATCGATGACCGGATCGCGAAGATCAGAATCGCGCCCGGCGTAACCGTGATATCGAGCGGCACGACCGCGAAATCGCTGCGGGCACCCGGAACATCGATAAAGAGGCGATGCATCCCCGCCGGCAAGGTCATCATGGTGAAACGCTTCGGCATCAATTGTGTTATCCCGACATCGTCGACCAAGACATCGTAGCCCAGTGCCGCCGTAGCGGCGCTCTTCTCGCGCATCACGACGATCCAGCCGCTCCCGGGGCGCGGCGGAAAGGCGAGCAGTTCCGTCTTCCGGACATCGTTCGCCACCGGCATCTTGCGATTGCCCGCCCGTCGGTTCAGCCCTGTGAATAATCCAGAGCCAAGGACCATCGGCAGGACGAATTTGACCGCGCCCAAGTCGACACCCGGCGAATTCGCCTCGGCGAAGATCAGGGCCGCAAAGAGGCTGCCGGCGACGGCCACTGCGATCGCCAGATTTCCGAGCGTCTTCATCGCTTACAACCCGAAGCTGATGCCGACGCGCCCGGCGGCCGACCCGCGCACGGTGGATCCCCCGACCCCTGCGTTGATATAGACCTTCGGTGCCACGCGTCCGACGATGGCGCCCGAAAAGCCCTGTTGCCCGCGATAGGTCGCCAGGTTGAACGACATTGATACATCGCTGTCAGGGACGACCATGGTGCCCCCAGTGCCACCGCCGCCGCGATGCCGCCATTTGCCTCCTGGATGTTCCGGCGCAGCCCGGTGACCGAGGTTCGAAGGTCGCCGACCTGATCCTGCAGCGTGCTGATCTGGTTCGCCTGGATCGTGTTGACCGCCTCGATTGCAGTCATCCGCGAATCCTGGCCGGCATTGACGTTCTCGATCGAGGTCAGCCGGATGTTCTGGGTGACGTTCTCGGTCTCTACTGCGCCCAGCCGTGTGTCCTGCACGATATTGGTATTCTCCACGGTGGTCAGCCTGCCGTCCTGCGCGACATTGACGTTCTCCACCGAAGTCAGCCTGTTGTCCTGCACCGTGTTGGTGTTTTCGACCGCGGTCAGCCGGTTGTCCTGCTGGATGTTCTGCGCCTCGACCACGGTGATCCGCGTCTCATGGCTGGCGACGGTGTTGCTCAGCGTCGTGACGCTGCCCTGCACCGTGGTCAGCGCGGTATCGACATAGTCCTTGTTCGCCGCGTCGGTTCCGGCGACCGGCGCCCCGACATTTTGGATGCGGTTTCCGCCCGCGTCGATCGCAGTGCCGGCGGTGAGCGCCAACCCCCGCTGATCGTCACCGAGGTGTTGAACACCGATTCCAGGCCGACCTGGAGATGCGTGAGCTGCGCCGAGTTGCTGGAGAAGCTGTCCGACGACAATGCGCCGGTGAAGCGTCCCCGGCCGTTCACGTTCAGCGATCCGGCATTGATGCTGTTGGTCGTCAGCGGGCCGCTGTTGTTGATGCTCGACGAATTGAGCTGTTGCATCTGGGTGACGCCCGTAAAGCCGACTTGGCCGTTGAACTGCGCGCCGCCGTTGAACGTGGTGCCACCGCCGAAAGTGGCGCTGCCGTCGTTGCTCAACTCGGTCGCGGTCGTACCCGACCCGAAGCGGATGCCCCGGAGGAAATGATACTGGTCGGGGTCCACGCCGGTCAGCGGCCCGCCGGGATCGCAATCGTCGCCGTTGACGACGTACAATTGGCCGTCGACGTTGACGCAGGTGGAGTTCTTGCCGTCGACATTGAGGCCTCCGTTGGTGACGGCGGACACCTGGGCCGCCGCCGGCGCGGCGAGCAGGCCGAGCGCGGCGGTGGCGACGGCTGCGGCGGTGGCACGGCCTGCGTGGCCGGGGCGACGGGAAAGCGACTGCGATACATTGGTCATCGAACTACCCTTGTCGGTCAGGACGGCGGACTTCCTCCGCCGCGGTGTTGCGTATCCACGGCGCTTCGTGCGGCGGCGCTCGATGACGCCGTTCATTGTGCACCGCACATCAGCCGTTGATTGACTAATGCCGCAGCACTAGGCTGCCCCACGCTCTCTGTTTGGGTAGGAGGCTGCAAAATCGTCCTGCACCTAGCGGTTGGTGTCGTCGGACCCGGCCAATCCGTTCATTCTGACGATCTGCCGCTAGCTTGGGAGACGCTCGATCATCTGATCGGCGAGATCTACGAGTGCGCGCTCGATCCGTCCCGGTGGAACGCGACGATCGAGCAGATCCGGCTTGCGCTATGCCCGCCTGATTGGCGGACCGCCTTCCTGATGCTGGAGCGACGCAACCCGCCAAGCGCCAGGTTCATCGCGTCCACCAATGTCGGGCCGGGGGTCGAATCGACCTACAGCGCGGTCTTCGCCTACAGCAATCCATGGTCGCGGCGGACGTGGCCGGCGCGCAACGGGCAATTGATCGACACGGACGATATCCTGCCGCGCGAGGAGCTTCGCAAGACCGGGCTCTACAAGAACTTTCTCGCAGCGATGAATGTGGACCGGACGCTTTGCCTCATGCTCGATCGGAGCGACGGCGCGCGGCTCGGCCTGTTGCTGATCGGCCCGGGTGATCGCAACCTGACGATGCTGCGGCGCGGCCTGCGGGTTCTTGGTCCGCATATCCAGCGGGCGGTCAGGATCAGCCAGCGCATCGCCAGCGTGGAGGTGGTGGCGAGTGCGGCGCGCGCCGCAGCAAACCGTTCGCGCTACGCTCTGATCAGCCTCGACAAGGATCTCAACATCCTTTCGGTCAATGACCGCGTCGAACACTATGTAGAGACCGGCCTGATCACTACCACGGGCGGAAAGCTGGCGTTTGTCGATGCAGCGGGCCAGCGGAAGCTCGCGAACATGGGGCTTGGGGGATCCGGGACGACCTCGCCTTCCAGGCGATCGACCGCTCAGGCCGCGAACGGCCGGTGCTGGGAGTACTGATCAAGCCAAAGCTCGTTCCGACGATTGGCGGTGCGATCGCCGACGCCGCGATGATCATCACCATCGGAAGCGGGGTCGGTGAAGGACCTGTCCTGGAGATCGACCGATTAGCGCAATGGTTCGGACTGACGCCAACGGAAGCACGCGTCGTCGGCGCTCTGGTCGACGGGCAAACCCCACAGGACTATGCCGCCAACAACGGCGTGAGCATCAACGCCGTGCGATTTCACCTCAAACATATCTTTCATAAGACGGAGACCAAGAGTCAGGCGCAGCTCGTCGCGAGAATCGCGCAGATGCCGCAGTGATGCAGCATATCGCTGGTCATCGAAATATCTGATCTCGACAGAAAAGCTGGTCGCAGCTGCAGTGTAAAAATCTCTTGTGCAAATCGCTGTCGATTGACCGGATTGCTTCAAAGCCACCGTAGCCGCCTGTGGCAGCAAATGGCGCTCAGCCCGCGGCACACTCAGTCATCGATTCTCCGCGCTCCTGAAAAATGAACAGGAAAGGAGCCTAACTCGAATGTTGGCACTGTTTGCCGGTTTTCGACCGCTGGCGTCGGGCGTTTTTTGAGATGGCTGCGCGCTATCCCAAAACCTGCGGGTGCGATGGCCCGAGTGGCACACGTTACGTAAGTCGGAACCGCACCAGGATCCCGGCAACGATCACCCTGGCGTTGTGGATTGCGTCGTCGCGACCACGCACCTGGGCGGTGCTGATAGCGCCGTCGATGACAATCATGATCTGCTCAGCGACGCTGTCCCGTTCCGGCCCTGGTACTTCCCAAAGCAACTCGACTATGATCGCTTTCACGCGGCTTTTATGACCGACTGCATGTGCGTGAATTGGATTCTTGGCATTGCCATATTCGGTGGCCGCCTTGACGAAATTGCAGCCGAAAAAACTGCCGCCGCCGATCCATTCGTCAAGGATGTCGAAGATTTCCCCGATCAGCGCATGATGCGGTGCCGACGGATCACGTCTCCGCCGCACCTCGATGCGGGTACGGACTTGTTCGAGGAACAATCCGCTCCGCCGTCGGAGCACCTCCAAAATCAGATCCTCCTTGGACGGAAAATGCTTGTAAAGCGTGGTTTTCGAAACGCCCGACAGCCTCATGATCTCGTCCACGCCGCACTGATGATATCCGAGTCGGTTGAACAGCTCCGAAGCGGTCGAGACGAGATGCTCCCTGCGCGGCTGTGCCATGATCGTATGGGCTCCCGGTTGAACACTCGGCATAGCTTGACCTGAACAGATCTGTCCATTACCTGATATGAACAGATCTGTTCACTCCCAGTCAAAGGGCCACGGAATGACGCAGCAAGCGCTGACTCAAGGCGTTCATCATGTGGGGCTGAGCGTTTCGGATCTGGATTCGGCGCGCGCCTTCTTTGAGAACGCCCTGGGATTTCGGCTGGTCGGCGAGCGTCCGTCCTATCCGGCTGCGATGGTGACGGACGGCAGCACCATGATGACCCTCTGGCAGATCGAGAATCCAGCCGCGAGCGCACCTTTCGACAGGCGACGCAATGTCGGCCTTCACCATGTCGCGCTACTGGTGCGAGACATAGAGGCGCTCGATCTGGTCTATGGCCGAGTGGCCGATGCGGGCGCGGATATCGAGTTCGCGCCCGAGCCGCGTGCCGACGGACTTGCGAAGCACTTCATGTGTACGATTCCAGGAGGACCACGTGTCGAATTCGTCACCCTGGTCGACCCCTTCGAGGGCCTTCAGTCCGCAAGGGCTTGAGGATCGACTGAATGCGTTGCCTTTCGGCGATGGCATGCTTTCCGCGGGACCCGCGGAGCATCTCACCCGACTGGTCAGGCTCTCCGCGAACGAACGGATGACCGTCGAGGAGGGCCGGCACGATCTGTTCGTGCTGACGGGTGGCTTGAGGCTGGACGGCCGCGATCTGGCAACAGGCGCCTATGTCGCCATGGACGGCGGCTCGGACCTTACCGCCGGTGAGGCAGGCGCGACGCTGTTTCACTTTCGAAAAAGGCATGCGGGTCCTGCGTCGCGGACCATCGTCAATCCCGGGAATCGCGTCTGGCGGACAGGAATCATTCCGGGTGTCCGGAGGTGCGATCTGCGCGTCTCAGATCACGAAGTTGCGCTCGTTACCTTCGATCCCGCCACCAGGATTCGCCCGCACCGCCATCATCGGGGCGAAGAAATCTACGTCCTCGCCGGTGCGCTCCACGGCGCACCGATGCGGCTCGGGCCAGGTGAATGGCACCGGCTGGACCCGCACGCGATCCATGCCCCTCGGGCCATGGAAGCCACCATGATATTGCTGTTGACGGGCCATCTCTCATCCGAAGGATTTGGCGCTCGATCGACGCACCCGCCGACCCCGCGAGACCCCGATCCTCTTTGAGGTCGATCCCAGGAGGCGCAGCCGGCGTTTATGGCCGCCGACCTATTGACTAGGGGCCTCACCGTCGCACCGTCAATTCTGGCTTCCATCGCCTGACTCCTAAAGCACCCGAGCGGGCACCTGCGCTCCGATCGTTCAGTTGTTCCAGGTCTGATCGGTGTAGAACACCTCGAACATGATGTGCCGCGCCTGCCCGGAGAAATAGCCGCAGCGTGAGCGGGCGGATTCGAATAATGCAACATAGCCGTCGAAAAATGGTCCCCATGTCCAGTAATCTTCACCCGCCAGCGCTGGCGCGACGCGGCGCGTCAGAAGCACGCCGAAGACATCGGCCTGCGTCTCGACCGACAGCGCCAGCTCGCAGCGGTCCTCGCTTCCGCCGGACGGCGTCGGCTTGTCGGCATGACCAAGTAGTTGATGCGAGAGCTCGTGCGCGATCACGAACATCATCTGGCGCAACAGCGCCTCGCGTGCGCCGCCGACATAGGCCGCGGGATCGCCGGCGCAGGCGCCCGAACACCTGCTTGCCCCGCTGCGGGTCGTCGCTTCGCGAGATAGCGCAAAGAGATAACTCCAGGCCTCGTCGAAATAGGCTTCGGCATAACTGAGCCCGTACCAGTCGCGCCAGTTTGCGATCAGGTCACCGACCGTTCCTCCAGGACCGATGACCAGATCGACGCCGGGCTTGGCCGGCTTGAAGCTCGCTTTGTCCATCCCCTCAAGGACGCGTGTGCGCTCGAGCACATTGTTGCAAAACACCTCCGCCCGCGCATCGACCCAGCGGCGCGCGAGGCAATCCGACAGCCGCACGAAACCTTTACGGACGAACAGGAAATCGGCGACGATCAGGCGCTTGATGCCGAGCGTGTCGATCGTGATCGCGCCCTGCGCGAAGGTGAAGCTACCGCCGCCCGAGACGAAGCTGACCTTGCTGTTCGGCGCCTTTAGCCGCGCTCGATCGAGCTCCTTGAAGGCCTCCTGCACGAAATCGATCGAACCGAGCCCCAGCTGCTTGCGGATATCCTCGACGTGCCTTCCGCCATACTCTTCGGCAAGCGAGTAGAACCGCCCGCCCATGTCGTAGCGACCGGCAAGGATCCAACTGTCGAGCGCGTCGAGCTTGCCCGGGATCGCGCTGGAACCGGCCGCCGTCAGCAGCTCGCCGGCGCGGCCGAGCAGTTCGCACCGCAAGCGCTCGCTGCGCGCGCTCACCGCTTTTGGGCAGACCGCTTCGGGCTGGCCGCGCTTCACCGTCGCCGTGCCTTGCAAGCCATCTATCGCAAGGATGAGATCGGCGATCGAAAAAGTGGTGCGGCCGGCAGTTCCGCGTCGGCGAACGCATAGTTGCGAAGCTGCGGGGGTTCGGCCTGAGCGTCGCTCGATTGGGCGCGAAGTGGCGAAGCACAAAGCGCCGCAAGGGCAACTCCGCCGGTAACAATAAGACGGGAAGTGCGAAGGCGCTTGCGAGGCGGGTCGAAAAACATGCGCATGCCGTTCCCCCAAAGCCAAGATGAACAACAGCATCGACGCCCATTCTATGCTCGTGTAGCTTGCTGCATAGTGGTTCAGGGCAAATATCGCCCACCCAATTGTACGCTCGCTGGAGATACAAGACGATGCGATTCGCGACTGGCTTTCTCGCTGCAGCATTGTTGACTGCGCCGGCGGCGCGCGCGCAATCGGTCGGTACCGCAATCGACTCGCTCCAGACCACTGCGGATTCACTCGCAGCCGATGCGACTTCGGGATCGAAGATCCCGGTCGTCGAATTATCCGAGCTTCGTGCGCGGATCGAGCAGCTCGACGGCGGCGTCGCCAGCATCCCGCAGGCCGAGCGGCGCGATTATGCGAAGTCGCTCATCGCGCAGGCCGATTTGCTGGCCACCGCCAGGACTGCATCCGACACAAGATCGCTCGAAATCGTCCGCGATGTGAACGCCGATTTGATGCTCAAGGTGCAGGCGCGGCAATTGGGGGCGGCGAATGCGCTCCGCGGCTATGTCCAGGTGACCGTCCACACCAAACGCGCCAGCGGTGAAGTGCGCGGATTGGTGGTAGGCGCAAACCCGGTCGCGCTGGCCGGGGCGGCCAATCCCATGTTCCGCTTCGCCAAGCTCAGCAGCCCGACTTCGCGCGCCTTGCCGCCTGGGCGCTACGAGTTCCTGCTGCTCTACGACAATGTCGTCGTCTCGCGGCAGCGTGCCGATATCGGCATCGCCTCGAGCGATGCAATCGACCTCGATCTGGTCGTGCCTTCTGGGACCGCTCCAAATTGAAGAAAATCTGGGCATGGCCGGCACAGGCCGCGACTTGGCTTGTCGGGCTGATCGTCATCTTCGTGGTGTCGCCGCCACGCCTCGCGGTCGGCGAGCCGCCGCCAACGATCGGCAGGTTCGTCGAGTTTGCGCTGGCGATTATCATCGGCGTCGTCTTCGCGCTCTCCAGCGGCCGGCCAAGCAGGGAAAACCGCCGGTTCTATGCAATCGCGAGCGGCAGCTTCCTGCTTCTCGCAATCGTCCTGTTCGGCGCATATTCGTATCTCGGCGACCATTGGACCTGCCGCTATGACAGCGATGATCCGATGGTGATCGGCTTTACGTTGTTGCCCGACGCGGCGCGCTACGTCGCTCAGAATCCCGGCATGGACTGTAGCACTCTCATCCAGGATTTTGCTGGCCAGACCAGCCTGATCTGGCCGCGCAGCGAGCTGATCAACCGACGGCTGATCCTGAGCGGGTTATTCAGCCTGGTCGTGATCGCCTTTGCGTTGGCAGCGCTGTTCGTGATGCGCGCGCTCGGTGCCACCGGGAAGGAGCCTGAAGAGCCGCCCGCCCGACCTTGACGATCGTGTCGAGAGCTTTTGGCCAAGACGCGCGGCGGATCGCGCTCACGGCCCAAGGTTTTGGCATCGCCTTCAGAGAGGCGCAGGAGCGATGTTTCGATCAAAGGCATAATGGAGGCGCACACAGCCGCGATCGAGAGCCTCGGCGGACAGCAGCCGCGGGTGCGCGCGGACCCCGGTTGCGGGGAATAAAGGGCGTCCGCCGCCGATCAGGTCCGGCATGACGTAGATCTCGATCTCGTCCAGCGCGCCTCGCTCGATAAAAGCCATCTGCAACTGCCCGCCACCGAGGATCCAGACGTCACCGTCGCTCAGTGCCCGGAGTTCTTCGACAAGCGCATCCACGTCGGTTCGAACTGCGAGCGGGCCCTTCGGGGTGACGATGGGTTGCGAGGTAACCACGAGGACACGCTGGTCTCCATACGCCCATGGCGCATCGTCATTCTCGAGGAAGTCGTAGGTACCGCGCCCCATGACCACGGTCCTGATACGCTGAAGAAAGACGCGATAGTCGTGCTCGCCGAGGTCCAGCCCTTCATGCGCGAACAGCCAGTCAAGGCGATCATCCGCGGTCGCAATATATCCATCGAGGCTGGTCGCTATATAACCCAGGATACTCGCCACCCAACATCTCCTTGCACATAAACGAACGATCATTTATAAATTTGACATGGGAAGAAGCAAGACCGTTTCGGACGTCGCACTGCTCGACCTGTTGCTGCCGGCGTTGCGGGGCGATGGGCCGGCCGGGCTGACCTTTTCGAAGGCATCGAACGCGGCGGGGCTGTCGCCCGCAAGTCTCGTCCAGCGGTTTGGAACGCGCGATGCGATGATCGCCGCGGTGCTGTCGCATGCATGGGATAGCCTGACCGCGACGACGGCGACGCTCGATGCGGAGCTGCCGCCGACCCCGCAGGGAGCTATCGAACTGCTGCTGCGACTGCTCCCCGGAGACGAGGCGGACTATGCGGTTGGCGACGGGCTGATGCTGTTGCGCGAGGACCTCCGCAACACGGTGCTGCGCGCGCGGGGGCGGCTTGGGGGTATCGCTCGCGACGGCGCTCGGGCGACGCCTTGCCAATGAACATGCCGAGGCGCAGCGGCTGGGATGGCAAATGGCCAGCATCTGGCAGGGTGCGCTCATCTGGTGGGCGTTCACGCGCGGCACCCGGGTTGAGGATGCCGTCGCGCGCAGTCTGGAAGGTTGGTGCCGGAGTGTCGGCGTGCTCCCTGACGCGTAAAGGGCGTTAGCGGTTTGGTCATGTGGCGGCCACACCGAGCGCTCCGAACGGCGGCTATCGCTCCCTTCGCCTCCAAAGCGGCCGTTCCGCAAACGGCCAAGTGCAGACGCCTGCGGTGGAGAAGCGCGGTTGCCTACTGCAATGGTGCCAAAATGCGGACCTTGAACCAAGGCGATTCGCGAGAGCAACTCTCCCGTCGATGACACTCCTTGCCCAATAATGACAATGCCAGCTTGGGCTAGTGGCGGTTTTCGAGTGGTGGGTCCGCCGGGATTCGAACCCGGGACCTCTCGATTAAAAGTCGCTTGCTCTACCAACTGAGCTACGGACCCACATTGCCGCCCCTAGGCGCGGGTGCCGGACGGGTCAACCGAGGTAATGGGAACCCTTTGCACGCCGCGTGCCTTTGTCGAGGCGAGGAGGACGCGGCGTGCGGATAGCGACCTACAATGTGAACGGCGTCAACGGTCGGCTACCCGTGCTGCTGCGCTGGCTGGCGGAGACCGCCCCCGACATCGTGTGTCTCCAGGAACTCAAGGCGCCTGACGAGAAATTCCCGGAAAGCGCGATCCGCGACGCCGGCTATGGCGCGATCTGGCATGGGCAGAAGAGCTGGAACGGCGTGGCGATCCTCGCGCGAGGCTGCGATCCGGTCGAGACGCGACGCGGGCTGCCCGGCGATCCCGACGACAGCCACAGCCGCTATATCGAGGCGGCGATCGGCGGCGTGCTGGTGGGCGGACTCTATCTGCCCAACGGCAATCCGCAGCCGGGACCCAAATTCGACTATAAGCTCAGATGGTTCGAGCGGCTGATCGCGCATGCCGCGACGCTGATCGACATGGAGGCGCCGGTGGTGATCGCGGGCGACTACAACGTCATGCCCACCGACCGCGACGTATACAAACCCGAGCGCTGGCTCGATGACGCGCTGTTCGCCCACGAGGTTCGCGCAGCCTTTTTCCGGCTGCTCGATCAAGGCTGGACCGATGCGTTGCGCACGCGGCACCCCGACGAGACGATCTACACCTTTTGGGACTATTTCCGGAACGCCTATTCGCGCAACGCCGGGCTGCGCATCGATCATCTGCTGCTCAATGCCCCGGCCGCGAGGAAATTGAGGGCCGCGGATGTCGACGCCCATGTCCGCGGCTGGGAGAAGACCAGCGATCACGCGCCGGTCTGGGTGGAACTGGATTTATAGGCGTCAGACCCGCAAATAGCGGAAATACCAGACCTCAACAGCAAAAGTGATTAAACGCTTGATTTAAACGCATAAAATATCAAGAAAATGTGCGATTTTTCTGGAAAGTAATCACGAGATAATCACCGTTTCGCAAGCCTCACCTTGAATGGCAGCTATGCGCCCAATTTGTGACATTCAGGCCTGCGTCTCTTTCCTCAAAACCAGTCGTCGAAAGTTGTGGCCTGTCGTTTGTCGAACTGGCGCGTCCCGGCTTACTCGCTCGTCGATTTGTGAACCGGGCCACAGCATTGCCGTGGCCCGGGGCAGCTCATTCGGCAGGCGGTTTAGGCAAAGGAACGTCGGGCGGAGGCGACGCATTTTGCTCGTCATGCGCACCTGCAATGTCGCAATTAACCCGCGGCGCCCACGCGATCCAGTCTGCCGACGGCCGGCGGTGGACCGTCGGGGTGCGGCCGACCGGGACCACCCGAACCACGCGGCGGTCCGCCGACCAGGCCCGTCGCACTCACCCGCCCCTCCGGTCCAACCAGATAAGACGCGTGGAGCTGGCCATTCTCGAAGCGTCCCTGAACGGTGACGTCCTGACCGACGCCGGAGCTTGCATCGGCCCCTCGGCCCGCATCGATCATCGTCCGTCCAGTCTGATCCTGAAGCACAAAGCTGTCTCCATAGACTTCCACAACCCGGCCCCGCACCGTCACGATGCCGCTGCTGACTGGCAGCTTGGCGACCGCCGTAGCGACAGTCGGCGCCATCTCGATCGCCGGCCGGGTCGACGAAACTGCGCCCGCGCCACCGGCCGCGCCCAGCGTCAGCAACAGAGCGGATCCGATACCCAACTTACTGCGCTGCGAAAACTGCGACATTCTGTCCTTCAAGATCGTCATCTTCTCCTTCGCGTGTCGATGGAGAAATCTCTACTGAGGCATCACCCACAGCCCGCTGAACCCGTGTGTTCAGTTTCGGTTTAAGCGGAAGAGGTAGCCGACCGGCATGCGCATTCTGCTCGTAGAGGACGATCCCGATCTGGGGCCCGCCATCGCGCACGCGCTGCGGCAGGAGAATTGCGCGGTCGATCTGGTCGCGAACGGGATCGATGCCGGGCACCGCCCCCGATCGTTGGTTGAAAGATAGCTGTCGCACCGCAAGGAGAGGGTGTGGGTCACGAGCGCGCCGCTCGCCATCCGCCGGGTCAGGCGATCGCCTTCGCCAAATCCTCATGCTCGAAGGCGCTGGCCATCCGCTCGACCTGCTCGCCGGTGAGGCCATTGTCGGCAGCCACGTCGCGCCAGGCGAGCACCGCCACCCCGACTTCGGCGGCGATGGTACGTGCCGCGCCCGGCTTCAGACCGAACTGCCCGGCGACCGCCATGGCGGTGTCGATCGAGCTCGCATCATCCGCTTCGTCCAGCGTCAGCGCATGATGGCGCGGCTTCACGTCGACCGGCATCGGGTTGAGATCATAGGCCGGCGCCAAGAGCCATCCGCCTGCGTCGCGCAGATATCCATGGTTGCGCAGGTGATCGTCGGTGTTGGAGATCAGCACGTTGAAGACCATACGGCGCCAGAGCTGCGCTGCGTCGCGCTCGGGCGCCGCGCCATCGGTGCGGAGCACGTCGAGCAGTTCCAGATAGCTGCGCACGTCGCCGTCGGATGCCCCAAGCGCGGTCAGCGCCGAGATGAAGGGAATGCGCCGGCCGGCATCGTCCCGATCGAATCGGCGCATGACGAAGACGGGACGGTTCTGGACCTTGTGGAGCGCGAAATCGGGCACGTCGATGCCGGCGGCTCGCGCCAGGGTCATCGCCGTCGCCTCCCAGCGCGGCACCGGCCAATCGTCGGTCGGGCTCGGGAACTTTGCGATCGTCAAATGCCCGCCCGCGTCGATCACCGCCGCCTTGGGGCGGGCGCCGCCGAGCGACGCTCCGGGCGCCAGGACGAGACGAAGATCGTCGTCGCTCTCCTTGTCGTTGAGGATGCGGGTCGTGGCGGAGAGGAGCCTGCCGAGATTGATGATCGGCGGGATGGCCTGCCCGGATTCCGCGAGGAAATGCTCACCGGCTTCGGAGAAGCGCAAAGCGCCCAGGCGGTTCCTGTCCTCGACCAGTGTGAGATAGTCGATATCCAGCAGCGTCCTGGCGGGCCGGCTTTCCGCCTTGGCCCGCTTGCGCTCGCGGCGCAGCAAAGGTTGCGGCCCCAGCGGTCGGGCGCCGGATCGGTGAAGGCGTTGAACAGGGCCTCGATATGAAAGGTGCCTGCCGTGAGCGGCAGCATCGGATCGAGCGCGAAGGCGTGAGGATGTCCCCGCCAGCTATCCGCATATTCGAAGCTGGAGGTTTCCTTGTTGCCCCTGGAGCGCGCCCACAGGCGGCCGACGTGCAGGGTTTCCCCTGCCAGTCGATATGGACGTCGAGTGTGCGTTCCATCGCAGCCTCAGGACCTGCTACGCGCGCGCTGGGGCAGCCGCTCGGCCTCGAGGGACAGCCCGACGGCGTCGCTGAGTGGGTCGGCCAGGTCGCCGAGGCGCTCTGCCAGTCCGAGCACGAAGAGGACGGTGGCATAGATGCCGAGGGCGACCGCGGGATCTCCTCGCTCCACGCGGGTGAGCGTGTTGCGGCTGATAAAGGCGCGCTCTGCGACGATCGTCATCGTCAGGCGCCGGCGTTTGCGCGCAACCTGGATGTCGCCGCCGAGCTTGCGCAGCGCCTTTCGTACCGCAAGCGGCAGGGCATTTTGGGACTGGGAGCTTCTCATGGTCGCACCATAACTCGTGCATTAGCAGATTTAGTGCTCAACTTATAGTGCAAACATATAATTCGACAAGTCTCCTGGAATCTTTCTATGCATCATAGCTGACGCACTAACCGCGATAATGCACAAGATATGATGCAATGTGAGGGTCGCCGTGATCGTCGCCATATGGTCGGACTTCCTGGGCGACTGCGCGCAGTTCCCCGCGTGAGCGACGTCATCAACAGCCGCCAATATTATGTTCCCAACCTCGACGGGCGCGGGCTGGAGCGCGCGATCCGCGAGCCGGCGGCGATGTACGGGTCGAGAAGGAAGCCCGAGCTGGTCGTGCGGCTGATGCCCGCGGGAGAAATCGCAAAAAGGAACAGCGACGTCACGCGCCATCGGGATGCCACGAATCCGGCGAAGCCGGCTGAAGCGGCCTCCGCCAGCCGGCTCCATGGGCCCAAATCGGTCGCAGTGCCGGCCTGATCCGGAAGCTGCTTGCCGGGCGCCTGTCCGCCGACGGCAAGCCGATCCCGTTGATCGCGGACCGGCGGCCAGAACGCGATGATCGTCGATTCCTCCGTATCCGCCGAACAGGGCGGTCGCCGGCGTGATCGCATCGGCTTTCGTGGTCTGTAAGATTGTCTATCTAACCGCCGCAGGTTGAGCCGCGACCGACGGCGACGGCGTAGACGGCGCCCGCCTGAAGACCGTCGAGACCGAGCCAGTCGTCGAGATCGCGATCGAAGAAGCCCCCGAGCGGAGCTGCGGCAAGGCCCAGCGCTTCAGCGGCGATGATCAGGGCCTGGGCCAGATGGCCCGCCTCCAGGAGAACGAAGCGATAGCCGCGCTCGCCATATTTGAACGTCGACCGCTCGAATATGCCGGCGATCAGGAACACGGCCCTTGCCTGCGTAATCAGGGTCGGATCGACGAAGCAGGTGGCGAGGCCTTTGGCCGCGTCGCCCGCTTTGAGCACCGCCAGCCGGCTGTCGATCGGATCAAAGTGCAGCAGGCGTGCCGGTGCCGTTTCCGATGCCGGCAGGGCGATGAACAGCTCCAGCGGAAACAGCGCCCCCGCCGAGGGAATCGCCCGTAATGGGCGCCGCTGCGCCGGCAAGGTCACGGCCGCGGACGCCGACAACAGCGCCGCAAGATCGGCCAGGTCGAGCGCTTCGGACCCGAAGGCGCGTGCGGTGCGGCGGCGCGCCACCACGGCCTGCAACGCCGCCGGCAGCGCCGTCGCGGGCGGCAGATCCAGTTGCGGACAGGCCGAGAAGCGCAAGCCCGGGCGCTCGGCCGACATACGTGCGGTCACGGTGGCGTCGTCCGGGCGCGGTGTGAAACGCTCGAGCTTGGCGTTCTCATGGAACAGCCGCCAGGCGCTCGGATCCTCCTCCTCGTCGCTCATGGGAAGGGATGCGGCGGTGCATAAGCCTCGCCGCCTCCAAGCGCCCGCGCCAGGCGGACGCCGCCCAGAGGGCGCAGCTGGCCGCCGATGGTCAGGGGCTGGTAGCCGGGGGCGACGGCGCGACACACGTAATAGCCGAGGGAGGCGAGATCAGGTGGGGTGAGGTCGGCGGCATAGGTCACATGGCCCGTGGCGCGGATCGCCGCTCCCAACGCCTCGGCTAGGTCGCCGTCGCCGGCTGACCCGGCATCCGCGATCAGGTCGAGTGGCGGATCGGCCTGTGGCGCGCCGTCGAGAAACGGCGCGCAGACCCGGCGCCAGGCCGGCGAGGCGGCCAGCCAGACATGGTCGGCCTGGGTGTAGACGGCGTGAGGATCGAAGTCCGCCGGCGCCGGCCCGCGCGCCTCCAGCAAGATGGCCTGATAGCGCTGGGTGTGGGCCGCCTCCTCCAGCGCCTTGACCATCGCCCGCTCGGTGCGCGGCTCGGACGCTGCGGCGAAGGTCAGCACCGGTCGCGGCGCCTGGCCTTCGATGACGGCCATGACGCAGGGCACATGATTGTCCTGGGTCAGGTCGAACAGGCTCGCTTCGTAACCCGCCGCCTCGAAGCGCCTGATCAGGTCGACCACCGATGGCGGCAGGCGCCGAGGGTCGAGGCGCGGCGGTGCGCACTGGGTGAGCCAGGCGAGCATGAAAGCGTCGCGCTCGATCACCTCGCACAGGGCGTTGACCAGGGCTGCCTCGCGGCTGCGATGACTGGCCAGACCGGTCGAAATCGACTGGATCACCTGGACTTCGCCGCGCTCTACCTGGGCGTGATAGGGGCCCATATTGAGGCCGCGGGCAGCCAACTCGGCTCGCCGGTGGCCAGATCGACGGCAGCCGTCCAGGCAATCGGCGTGCCGGCGTCGAAAGGCCGGAACGGGAAATCGGGTTCGGCGTGCTGCGCCGGAATGAAGAGGGCGAAGTCGGCCGGATTCGCGACGGGAAACGACGCCGCCGCCGCAGGCGTCACTGGCAGGGCGAGCGGATCATAGAGGGCCGAGGCGTAGCGCTCGACCGCCTCGCCGATCGCCTTGGCCCGCGCCCGCTCGCGGCTGACCGAGGCGCCGCCGCAGAACCGGAAGTTGGCGGGTGCCGAAAAGGCCCGGGTGTCGCAGGCCGGAGCGATGATGTGGACAAAGCGCGGTTCGCTCGGGGCAAGCGCCTCGTCTCGGACGCCTGGCACGATGCCGAGGCGAGGATCGGTCAGGGCGTCGCTCACGGCAAGCCGTCCCCGTCCTGGCGCAGGGTTGGGGCCAGCCGCCCCGGACCGCAGACCGGGCAGAACGGCGCCTTGAGCAGCGGCCGGCGCGCGAGGCTGGTCTCGTGCAGGTCGTAATGCAGTACGCCATTGAGCGTGCGCGGGGCGAGGCCGCCGGCTGCGCGGTTGACGTCGATCGCGGCGGCCTGACCGAGCAAGCCGGCCATGGCGGGCAGGTGGCCGGCGGCATAGGGACCGGCCTGGCTCTGGCGCTCGGCCGTCGGCGGCGGCGGCCCCTCGACCGAGGACCACCGCCGCCACAGGCACTCGAAACAGGCGCTGCGGCCAGGCTGCACCCAGGGCCCGACCAGACCATGGTTGTCGTCGAACAGCACCGGCAGGAACGGCAGCGCTTCGGAGATGCAGAAGGCGTTCCAGCCGCGCAACGCCTCGACGGCGCCCGCGTCGGAGCAGACGACCAGCAGATCAATGTCGCCGGGGGCGTCGGCAAAGGCTTCGAAATCCTCCGCCTCGGCGGTGCCTTGCAGATTGCGCAGCGCCGGATGATCGATCCATCTCGCCGCCGAGAAGCCCGCCCGCCGCAAGCCCGCCCACAGCGCTTCGCCGATCGCATTGACGCCCAGCACTGTCGCCCGAAAGGTCGAAACGCCGTCGCGCGCCGCCTGGGCGTGCCGCCCCTGATCCCACCAGAACACCGACTCCGCGGCGTCCAGCCCGACGCCCTCGATCCGTTCTGCCGCGTCCGCCTGGACCAGCAGGCCGCGGCTGACCAGCAGTTCGGCCAGCGCGAGCGCCGCCCCGTCCTGCGGCCGATCGAGGCGGGTGACGATGTCCTCGAGCGCGGCCCCGCCCTTCGCGGTCAGGGCCTGCAGCTGCGCCCAGGCGGCCACGGCCTCGGGCGCCTCGAAAGTCAGGCGGGTTCGGCCGCGCACGATCAGCAGCCGGTCGGTGGCGATCTCCGCCGCGTGCACCCCAAGCAGCTTCAACGGCCGGGGCGCATCCTCGTCCGCCACGTCAGGCGGGGACGAACAGCCGGGCGCCGAAGCCGCCGTCCATGTCCCAGGCGGGCTCGGAAACGATCCGGTTGGCGGCGCAGCAGCAACCGCCCCCGCCGGCGACGTCGGCGTCGGTGCTCCTCGCATCGGCCTTGACCTGCCTGTCGGCCGCCTTTTCCATCTGCTTGAAACGCGTGCGGATGGCGCGTTCCAGGCCACCGCCGGACGCCGGCTGCTTGCCGTCGCTGAAAATTCCGAGACAGAGCCTGTCGATGGCCGAGGCGCTCACCCGATAGTTGTAACCCTTGGCGACGCGCTCGGCGACAATGGCGTTGGCGCCGCTGCGGCACTCAGGCGCCCAGGCGACATAGCGGGGATCTCGAAGCGGATCGGCGGTGGCCAGCTTCCGATCGGCCTCCCGCTCCATCCTGGTGAAGACGGCGCGAATGGCCCCGTCGAGCGCCGCGCCCGTCACCGGCCTGGCGCCGTCGCCATAAACCTGCCCACAGATTTGATCCACGCCTCCGGCGCCGATCGTGTAGCCGTAGCCCGCCTTCCGCCTTTCGGCGACGATCCTGTTGGTGTCCGTGCGGCACTGCGGGAGCCATCCGTTGAATCGTCGATCGGCGAGCGGGGCGGCGCTGGCCCGCTCTTGCGGCGTGGGATTGGCCTTGTCGCTTTCTTCAAACACCATACGAAGCAATTGCAGACGGTCGGCGTCACCGACCGCTCCCGCCTGCGTGTAGAGTTTCTCGCAAAGGTCGTTGAGGGCGGCGTCGGTGAGGTTGTAGCTATGCCCGGCGCGCCTCCGTTCGGCGATCACCATCACGAGGTCCTTCTTGCAGCCGGCGACCCATGGCGACCGCGCGCGCAGCGGCGCTGACCCCGCGCGCCCGGCCGGCGTCACCGTCGCGGCCTTCGACTTCGACGTCTGGGCGTCGGCGGGCCCGGCCATGACGGCGACGCTCACGGCGCAGCCGAGGGCCATGGCCCTGAGGTGCTCACGCCCCGCCGGGGAGATCGATCGTCCGGACGCGTCCGAGGGTTTCATTTCTTTTTCGCCCGGGCGTCGTTCATCTGTGTGCGCAGACCCTCGACGAGCGTCAGGCAGTCCTTAATCGCCGCCTGAATTTCAGTCTCGCTGTGCGGCGGCCGGATCATCGCCGCACCGTCCGCCACGGCCCTGGCGCGCTGATCCTTGGTCAGCTTGGCCTCGTCGGCGATCATGCCGCCGATGCCGCCGGCGAACTCCGCGTAGGCGGCCGTCTGCTCGTTCATTTGCCGATTGGCGATCTTGGGCAAGCTGCCAAGCGTACCGTTACACCGCAGCAGCGCGACGGCCATTTGGCCGATCTCGGCCTGCGACGGTTGCTGCGCGGCCGCGGGGGCCGCCGTCGCCAACGCCCCGAGACCCAGGAAAACTGCTCTCAACACCATGGTTCATCCTTTAAATTCGAGTGCATCATGGAGGCTCGTCGGACGCTGCGCGTCACTCGATTGGATGAGCCCCGAGATCAGCTTCTCGCCTCGGCCCCGGTGTTCCCGGTTGCACGGTCCGTCCGCCCGGCCTGGCATTCGGGACGACGCGGTTTGACAAGACTGTCCTCGATGCGGCGTTCGATGCAGGTCCGCTCGGCGAGCACGCGGCTGCCCTGGATCCGCTAGTTCACGAAGCAGCTCGTCGGTGTGCAGGAAGCGACACCCGGCGCCGTATAGGTATCGGTCGCCGGGTCATGATAAATGCGCTGGTTCCTGAGAGGCGCATAGCGGTCGCTCGTCACTCGTCCCGCGGCCTGCTCCGCCTTCAGATCCTCGCCCAGTCGCGTCAGGAATGCGTTGCACGAAGGCGAAAGAGTCCGGTTCAGATCCTGCGTCTCCCGAAAGAGCTCGGCAAAGCCTTCGGTGCTACCGGTGCTCGCGATCCTGACCCCCAAGGCTGCCGCGTGATCCATGGCGACCGCGACACGTGTGGCCTCGGCCGGCGCGCATGCCACCGCGCCTTGCGGCGACACGTCCCGGGCTTTGGACGAAGCTGCAGCGGCCTGGCCGGTATCGTTCGCCGCTTCCGCCGTGCCACCGTGCTCCGCTGCCACCGAACACGCGCCAAAGAGAAGCGGAAGTCCCGCGGCGAAAAGAAACGCAAAGGGCCTGATCATCCGAAGTGCCTCCCGAAGCAGGGGTGGAGACTATCGCATCCCTCCCGGCCGCCGCATCACTCGATCGTATGACAGCCCTTTACCTGCCATATGCTTCGTCAGGCAGGAAGTTCGAGCCGCCGCTGCTGCTGATAGGCGAGCCGCCATTCGCGCAGGTCCTGCAGCATGGCCGCGGCCGCTCCCTCGACCGGATCCGCCTGGCGTGCGAGGCCAAGGTCAGAAGGCTCCAGAGCCGCGACGATGCGCGCGAGATCCCGGGCCGTCGCATTCGAGCGCTCGGCACTACCCCCGAAGCCGCCTTGCATCCTGATGCCGAAGATCGCGGCTCCGAGTGCCGGGAGGCCTGCCGAAAGCACGACGAAGATCGCGCTGTGCTCACGGACTTTCGGTTGCCTTTCCGCTCGAAACTCCAGTGTAGCGCATCGCTCGCTTATTCTGGCATTATCGCCTCATGCGTCTCGCCGTTCGCGCCTCCGAAGTCGCTCCCCTGTGGCGTCTCGCCGTGGATGCCGGCTGCGTCGTCGACGACGGCAAAGAAGACGCGGTCCGCGGCGACATGCCGCTCGACGAATATTTCCAGCTGGTCCAGCAGGTGTCGGTCAAACTGCGCGACGAGAGCTGTCGTTTCTCGAAACGTCCGTTGGCCGCAGGCGCAACCGATTTCGTCATGGACACGCTGGTGACGGCGGAGAGCCTGGAAGAGGCGATGCGCCATGCCGCCCGGGCCTACAACCTCATGCATGGCGGCCACTATAATCGCGTCGAGCGGCGTCGCGACCGGATCGCCTATGTGATCGACGATCGCGATTTCCCCTATGTGTTCGACGCCGATTCCGACGTCGTGCACGCCCTCATGGAAGGAGTCCTCATCTTCCTTCACGCGCTTCTCTCACTCGCCGCCGGTACCGACATCTCGGACTCGCTGCGCACGGTTCGTACCCGGCGAAGAGCGCGGCAGCCTTCCAATGGCCTGCTCGCCTTCTGGACCGTGCCGGTCCGGTACGGCAGCCCTACCTATGTGCTTGAATATGCCCTGCCGATGGCCTCCTTCCCCGTGCGCGGAGACGCTGCCGTCACCGTGCGCGCGGCCGACATTTACGACAATGCCGTGGCGATGATCGCGGCACGCGAACACTCGCTACGGCCCAACGGGTTTCCGGCAAGGGTCGGCACGGCCATTGCCGGGGAGCGCAGGCCCAGTCCGAGGTCGCGCAGAAGCTCGGCGTCAGCACCGCGACGCTGCGCCGCCGACTCGCCGACAGCGATCTCTCGTTCCGCGCGATTCGTGCGCGCGTGCTCGACGAGACGGCATGCGCGCTTCTTGCCGAGCGCAGGCCGGTCGCCGACGTCGCCGACGCACTGGGATTTGCCGATTCCCGAAGCTTCTCGCGCGCGTTCAAGGCGTGGAAGGGTGTCACACCTACCGCGTTCATCGCCGCGATCGAACAAGATCCCCGGCCGGAAGAGCCAATCGCTTGAGCGAATTTGTCCTGCCAGATTGATTCGTCCTGTCGTCGACTCCTCCCGGAGCGCCACTCTATTGTTCCGCGACTGGCCTGAACGATGAACAGGGGGAGAATCGGTGGCGCGCGCAATCAGGCAGGTGCCGACATTTGCACGCAGGGCTCTGGCCATCGTCTGCTGCCCGCCGGCGCTGCTGATCGCATCTCCCGCATTCGCGCAGCAGGATGGCACGGTGGCCCATACCGCCACGGGCCAGGCGAGCGAGGACGATGGGCGCCTTGATGAGATCCTGGTCACTGCGCGGCGGCGCGAGGAAGCGCTGCAGGACGTGCCCGTCGCCGTCAGCGCGTTCAAAGCCGATCGCATCTCCGATCTCCAGGCCAGGGACCTGTCCGGACTGCAATATTCGGTCCCCAATCTTTATCTCGACAAGGGCGATGCCTCGAACGCGGTGATCTTCATCCGCGGCGTCGGGCAGAATGACTCGCTCGCATTCGCGGATCCCGGGGTCGGTGTCTATGTCGACGACGTCTTCATAGCGCGCACCCAGGCGGCCTTTCTCGACCTGTTCGATGTCGATCGGGTCGAGGTGCTGCGGGGCCCGCAGGGTACGCTCTATGGCCGCAACACGATCGGTGGCGCGGTCAAGTTCGTGTCGACACCGCCGCCCAGGGACTTCGAGGCTTATGCCGAAGCGGGAATCGGCAATTACGGCTATTACAATCTGCAGGGTCGGATCGGCGGGCCGATCGCCGGCGATGCGCTGCGCGCCAAGGCCGCATTCACCTTCACCCGGCGCGAGGGCTACAACCACAACGGCTTCGATGGCCGTGACGATGGCGACGTCCGCTCCTTCGCCGGGCGCGGCGCGCTCGCGTTCGAGCCCTCCGATCGGTTCGAGTTGCTGCTGAGCGTCGACGGCAAGATCGACCGGCCCGATACGTCGCGCAGCCCCGTTCTGCAGACCGCCATCACCGGCGCGACGCCGGTCCTGGTCACCTATCCGGCGAGCTTGGACGAGTATCGGGTCGATACCAACGCCAACGGTCTGTCCGACCTGACCGCGTTCGGCACTTCGCTGACCGCGCGGTGGTACGCGAGCGACGCGCTGACGCTCGAATCGATCACCGCTTACCGCTCGATGGAGTTCAACCTCAACCTCGACACCGACGGTTCGCCGCTGCCGATCCTCGACATCCTGCTGAAACAGAAGGAGCATCAGTTCAGCCAGGAACTGCGCCTCACTTATGACGACAAGCGGTTGCTCGCGGTTACCGCCGGTCTCTATTATTTCCACGATCGGGACGATTCATTCTCCGGCGTCGACAATGGCGCCGCGACGATCTTCGGATTCCCCGTCACCGATTTCGGGTTCGCGACCTCGAGCCTCGCCGATACCCTCCAGACGACCGATTCCTACGCGGCCTATGGCGATGCGACGCTCACGCTCTCGCCCAGGCTCAGCGTCAGCGCGGGTTTGCGCTACACTCGGGAGAAGCGCCGGTCGGGCCGCCAGTTCGAGAATTTCTTCGATCCATCCGTCTCGGTCATTCGCGACACGCCGCCGTTCCTTGATGGGGCCGGCGTGCCCGGCGTTCCAGTGCGCGGTGACGCGAGCTTCGACGCGTTCACCCCCAAGGTATCGCTATCGTACAAGCCGGCGGAACACGCGCTGCTCTATGCGTCGGTCGCCCGCGGCTTCAAGAGCGGCGGGTTCGACGGGCGCGCGACCACCGACTTCGGCTTCCAGCCGTTCCGCCCCGAATATGTCTGGAGCTACGAAGGCGGCGCCAAGACCAGCTGGTTCGATGGCCGCCTCGTCGCCAACGCCGCCTTCTTCTACAACAACTACACCGACATCCAGGTGACATCGTTCGGCGCCGACCCGGTCAGCGGGGTGTTCGTCAGCCTGTTCACCAATGCCGCCGCGGCACACAGCTACGGCGCCGAGCTCGAGCTTGCCGCGCAGCCGACGAAGCGGGTGTCGCTGAACGCTTCGGTCGGCTGGCTTCATGCTCGATATGACGAATTCAACATCCTGATCGGCACCGTCGCCTCGGACGTCAGCGATCGGCCGCTGGTCAATTCGCCCGAATGGAATGCCAGCCTCGGCGCAACCTATACGGTGCCGATCAGCGATACTCTCAATGGCGTGGTCCATCTCGATGGCGTCTATCGCAGCCGCACCGCGACCGAGATAACCGCCTCGCCCGCCTTGACCCAAGGTGACTACGCGCTGCTCAACGCCTTTGTCGGCGTCAAGAGCGCGAACAATCGATGGGAGTTGCGGGCGAGCGTCCAGAATCTCACAGACCATGCCGTCCGCACCCAGGGCTTCAACCTCGCCGACTTCCCCGGCGTGCAGGTCAATTTCTTCTCGGCGACGCGTACCTACGATCTGCGCCTGACCTACCGCTATTGAGGAAGCGCTCGATGCTCGACCAGGAAACCATCGCTCTTCTCGACCGGCTGCAGTCGATCAACGAGGAAATGCTCGCCGACCAGCGCTTCACGGGCATGGAAGCGGCACGTGCGTATTCGGCGACGGTGTTCGCGGCCTTTGCCGGACCAGTGGACGACGCGGCGGTAACCTGCACTTCGATCGAAGTGGAGGGCGCTGCCGGCAGGCGATCCGCGCGCAGCTATCGCCCCGCCCAAGCAGGCGACGCGCTGCTGCCGGTCGTTGTCTTCTTCCATGGCGGCGGCTGGTCGGTCGGGGATCTGGACTGCTATGACGAACTGGTTCGGACGCTCGTGGCGCTCAGCGGCGTGCAATTCATCAGCGTCGATTACCGACTGGCGCCAGAGAATCCCTTTCCCGCCGGCCTTGAGGATGCGATCTCGGCGACGCGCTGGATCGCGGCCCAGGGATCCGACCTTGGCATCGATCCGGACCGGCTGGCGGTGATGGGAGACAGCGCCGGAGGCAATCTCGCGGCCTGCGTGACCAATTACGCGACCGGGGAGCTCGGCTTTCCGCAGATCGCCGCACAGTTCCTGATCTATCCGGTGATCGACGTCAGCCGGCCCCATGAGAGCTATCCGTCGCGTATCGCATTCGGCGGCGGCGACTATTTGCTCGCTCGCGAGGCGATCGATGCGACGCGCGACTGGTATCTCGGATCCGGAGACCGCGCCGACGATCCGCGCGTCTCTCCGATTTATGCCGAGGATCTGCGAAAGCTCCCACCCACGCACGTCATGGTCGCCGGCCACGATCCGCTCCGCGACGAGGGAATCGCCTATTACGAGCGATTGAAGGCAGCGGGCGTGGACGCCCATCTCGAGAGGGTCGAGGAGACCATCCACGCTTTTCTCTCCTTCGGCGTGCTCGAAAGTGCGCAACGCGCACGACGCCGGCTTGCTGCGGCCGTCAGCCGTACTTTGGCGCCGAAAGGCAGTGTCTCCCTGCCGTGAAGGAAAACCCCGGGCATTTTGGGATCGGCCGTGCGCGCGGATCGCCGGAACCGCCGGCCTGGAATCCGGATATGCGGCTGAACGCAGCTCCGGTGGATGCTGCAGCAACCCGCCCGTCTGCCCCTGTGTTCGACCCGCAGCAATTGCCCGTCAGGCCGGGCCCTTCGTTCTGGCGAAGTCTCCGGCTGGCGATGACTGCCTTGCGCCACCGCGACGAGGCGCAATCGCTTCGGCTTGTCCTCGTCGCCCTCCCAATGGCTTCCGTGGTGCTCGACCGCTCCGGCCGAGTGCTCGCCACGAACATCTCGGCTGACGTCTTGCTGAAAAGCCGCGACGGTCTGACAGGATGGGCAGGAACGGCGCTTCGGGCCACCATGCCCGGCGAAGTCTCGCGCCTTTCCCGGAGGATTTCGGAAGCCCTGGCGGTTGCGGATGACCGGGCAGCGAAGCTGTCGCGTGCCCTCAGCCTCCAGCGGCCGTCGGGCTTACCGGCGCTACTCCTCATCCTGACGCCTTTAAGGCGCGCACCGAACCCCTGGCAGGACACCTCTGACGAGGAACATCGATTGCTGATCCAGATTATCGACCCGGCCGAGCGGTTGGACGATCGCATCGAGGCGCTCCGCGACGCCTATGGCTTGACCCCGGCCGAGGCGAGGATCGCGGCGCTGATTGCGTCGGGCCTGACCAATCCGGCGGTGGCATTGATGCTGGGCGTGTCGGTCAACACCGTTCGCACGCAGCTCTCGCGTTGCTTCGACAAGACCGGCGTTCATTCGCAAGTAGCCCTGGCGAGGCTGGTTTGCGCCATTCCAAACGCTGACCTGGAATCCGGGGCCGGCACAGGGCAATGAGATCGAAGCCGCCGTCGCCCGGCTAGGTTTTCCGTCCCCAGGTTTGCAGACAGGATTCGAGCATTCTGCCGTTAATCTCCGCGATTGCGGTCCAGTAGCCGGCGGGGTCCCGCGCGAGGCTATCGTATCCCGCCCACCACCAGCCGCACCACATTGCGAGATCGCCGGGATGGGTCAGCATATGACTTGCCTGAGCCGCGGCGATATCCTTCGCGCCCAAATCCATCCGATCCTCCATATGCCGGTCACAAAGTCGCACCCCTCCTGGATAAAGCGGACGCTCCTGTCGTCATCCGATCGGCGGACGCCTTCGGACTTTCGATCCCTTGTAAGTGGGGTCCGATTCTGGCGCAGCCTGTCCGTCATAAGATCACGCGAATGTGCCGTGAGCCTGGCGTGGCGCGCTGGGCCTCTTGCCCAAGATCTCGGCAAGGTCCTTGGCTGGCAACATCTCTTGATATCTCGAACCGTGCACGCCGCCGAATCGCGACAAGGTACCGCCGTCGCCAGGATGGTCCTGCGACACACGCGCGCAGCTTCGCCGGGAGGTTTGCTTGCCGCGAACTGGATGCTGTACGGCAAACCGCCGCGGGGAAACTTCGCGACTTGAGGGCAGTGGGCATCACATCCGCCGGAAGGTCCCATGAAAGCCCACCGGCAGCGCCACATCGGCGCGCCAGCTCGCCACCGGTCCCGCCTCGATATTGCGTGCATCCAGCACGTGCAGCTCGGTCGCCCGCGCGTCGAGATTGACCGTGGTGCCGATCAGCCAGCCTGCATCCTCGGCGTCGCCACGCGGCACGAAGAGGAATTCCTCTACCAGCTGCCGATCGCCGAACGCATAGGTTCGCGCCGTGCCCGATTGCCAGTCGAACAGCCCTACGCCCCGCGCCAGCGGCCGGCCGGCACCATAGAGTCCCGTAAACGCCGTGAACCGCCGCTTCGCGCCCGAGCGCCGCCGGTCGCTCTGCGGAAACTCGGCCTTGATGCCCGTGGGCACCAGCTCCGCCCGGCCATCGGCGTGCAGCGCCACCATCGTCAGATGCGGTGCGGGCATCGGCGAGACCTTGCCGATCAGCAGGTCCCGCGCCTCGTCCACCGCGAAGCTCGGATTTGCCGAGAAGCACCCGTCGAAGCGGATCGTCCCGTCGCTCTCCTCCCAGGCGTCGCCCAGGTGGAAGAAGCTGAACGCCGGCACTTCGAACAGCCGCGTGCTTGAAAGGTCGCCCTTGTCGACGACGAGGATCTGCGTCCCTGTCTCGGGCTGCCATTGGAGCAGGTTGAGATAGGGTGGAGGACCGCCGCCCTGTGTCCAGGGCTGGAGCACGATCACCAGGTGCCGCGCGGTCGCGGTGAAATCATGGATATAGCTTGCGCGCGGCAGCTTGAGCGGGGTCGCCGCGGCTAGGCCACCGTCGGGGTTGAGCTTCCATACCATCGCGCGGCTGCCCGCCAGCCCCAGATTCCACACCGTCCCGTCGGGCTCGACGCGCGGATGCGCCAGGAACGGCATCTGCGCCAGGTCTGGCCGGAAGGTCTTCGGGCCGATCGTCGCGAGCGTGTCCGGATCGAGTCGATAGGCCGATCCGGCTTCCCACAGCGCCCAGAGCTCGCCGCCGGCCAGCATCACGCTGGTATTGGCGGCATTGGCCGAATCCGGACCCGTCACCACTGCGCCGGATCGCGCCGGCGTGCCGAAGCCGGGCAGCAGCATCGAACCGGCCTTGGCCTCCTGCCGCCTCTTGTCGGTATCGACGAAGCGCGCGGCGATGCGCGCCTGGCCGCCCTCGATGCCGAAGCGCCGCACCAGTCCGTCGCCGTCGAACCAGTGCGTGGCGTTGCCGCCCGCCCGTCGGAACTTGGCCGGCCCATTGCGATAGAGCACGCCCTTCAGGTCCGCGGGTGCGCGGCCATGCACGCGCCGCATCGCCGTCGGAGCGATATCCGCCTCGACATCGGCCACGCCCAGCGTCCAGTCGGTTGGCAGCATCGCGGCGAAGGCGCGTTCGGGTGGCAACAGCATCGCGGCTGCCGTCGTGATCCCGACTCCCAGAAGCTGGCGGCGGCTCATCTGCATCGTCATGGTGCCCGTCCTTCAGCGCAGCGTGATCGTCTGGACGGAGCCGGCGGCTCTCATCTCGAACGCGGCATCGGCCCAGGCTGGCGGTCCGCCCGCGCCCATCGCGTCGCGCGAGAAGCCGAACGGCTCGATCGGAATGCCGAAGGGATTGGCGCTCATCTTGCCATCGCCGTCCACGTCCTGGAACACCTTGATGCCGTAACGCCCCGGCGCCAGTCCGGTCAGGCTCGCCTCCACCGCGTCGCCCGCGGCGCTGGCAGTCGCCACGCGCACCGGCCTGCCGCCGCTCCACCCGGCTTCGTCATAGATCGCGATCATCACCATGCCCTGATGCGTGGTCACATGGTCGAAGCGGATCGTCAGCATCGCCTGCTCCGGTCCGGCCAAAGCGGGTAGGGATGCGACGAGCAACGCGGCGGCGAAGAGGACTTGATCATGGTGATCTCCGTTTCGGAAGGTTTCGGTTCGACTGACGCCAGATGATCCGGCTAAGGTCGCTCCGTCATTGCCATTTGCGTGCGCGGGGGATGTGGATGCGTGAGCTGCCGGGAAATGCCATTCGCGAAGCGCGAGCGGCGGCCCCCGTCCCGACCAGCCATCGCCGCGGCTTTGTCGTCGTCACTGTCGCCGCATTCGTGATGACGCTCGCCGGCGCGTTCGGCACCGATGCGCTCGGCCTGCTGCCGCGCCTTGGCTATTGGCTGGTGATCATGGAAGCCGGCGCGATGATCGGTATCGGCACCACCACCGGTATGCGCGGCTGGGGCGGGCTCGCGCATCGCCCCTGGATCGAAGGCGCGGCGATCAGCCTGTTGATCGCCGCGCCGCTCACGCTCGTCGTGCTCGGGACCACTGCCGCCTTTTTCGGCGCCCGCGCGCCGGACATCGCCGGAATCGCCTCGATGTTCGGCATGGTGCTTGCGGTCACCGGCGTGGTCACTGCGATCAACTATGCCACTGCCCGGCCTGCGCTGCCGGTCGCGCCCGCCGCGCCGCCCGTCCCCGATTCCAGTCAACGACGACCGCGCCTAGCCGATCGCCTGCCGCGCCATCTGCGCGACGCGCCGATCTTCGCGTTGCAGGCCGAAGACCATTATCTGCGCATCCACACCGAAGCGGGCTCGGAGCTGGTCCTGATGCGCATGGGCGACGCGATCCCCGAGCTGGAGGGGCAGGAGGGTGCCCGCACGCATCGCAGCTGGTGGGTCGCGCGCGGCGCGATCCGCGACATCGCCCGCAGGGACGGGCGCGCCGAGTTGACGCTTCCCGGCGGCGTGATCGCCCCGGTCAGCCGTTCGGCCTATCCCGAGCTGCGCGATGCAGGCTGGTTCGGCTGAACCGCGACTGCAGCAAGATCGGTCGGACGAAGACGGGCGTTCATTCGCAAATAGCCCTGGTGAGGCTCGTTTGCGCCCTACAACTCGATTTGCTGCGCGAATGACCGACATGATCCGGCCATATGAATGCTGCACTGCACCAATGCCGGTAATTGGTAATCGCCTGCCCGGCCTTCGGTCTCTCCTCGTCTGTCGAAGGAATCCAGATGCGCCTCCCCTGATCTCGCCCGCAGACCTTACTCCTGAACAGAAGCCCCTCTACGAGGATATGCGACAAGGGATTGCCGGCCACTTCAACGCCTTCAAGGTCGAGCGTGAGGACGGCGCCCTGATGGGCCCCTGGAACCCCTGGCTGCACGAGCCCGCCATCGGCAAGGCGATCTGGGATTTTACCCTGGCGATGACCGCCAACGCCGTGCTCCCGGACAATGCCCGGCAGATCGCCATCCTGGTGGTGGGCGCCCGTTATGACGCCGCCTATGAGATCTACGCCCACATCGCGGTGGCCGAACGCGAGGGTATGCCGGCCGAGCGCCTGGCCACCCTGGTCGCCGGCCTCAAGCCCAACGACCTGGCCCCGGAGGAGAGCGTCGCCTTCGACGTCGCCTATGCGCTCAGCGGCGGCGGCGTCCTGCCCGAGCCGCTATATGCCCTGGCGGTCAGGACCTTCGGTCAGCACGGCGCCAACGAACTCATTTACCTGGTCGGCCTCTATGCCCTGGTGTCGGTCACTCTCAACGGTTTCAACGTGCCGGTTCCGGAACGTGAATAGCCCTGCGCGCAAGGCAGCCGCCCCGCGGGAAAGGCTCAAGCCCAGCGCGACCGCCTTCCAGAGCGTGGCCCTGCTGCAAGGTGGCGGCGCACGGGGCGCCTATCAGGCCGGGGTGTACGAGGCACTGCCCGTCAGCGGCCAAGGTTGACCCTGGCCAGGTCGATCAGTTCGGCCGCGCGGCCGTCGAGTACCGCTTTCAGCGCGAAAAGGCCGAACTTGTGGGCCTGGTCCAACGTGGTCCTGGGTGGAATGACCAGTTCCTGACGCGCGCTGACCACGTCGATCAGCGCGGGTCCGTCATGAGCGAACGCTTCCGAGATGCCCGCCTGCAAATCCTGCGCGCGCTCAACCCGGACGCCCTTGATGCCCATCGCCTGCGCCATGGCCGCGAAGTTCGGATTGGCGAGATCGACGGCAGTGTCGAGAAAGCCGCTGGCCTTCATCTCCATCTCGACGAAACCGAGCGTGCCGTTGTTCAGCACGACGACCTTCACCGGCAGCCCCAGCTGCGACAGGCTGATGAAGTCGCCCATCATCATCGAAAACCCGCCATCGCCCGAGAGCGACACGACCTGCCGCTCGGGAAAAGCGGCTTGCGCGCCGATCGCCTGCAACATCGCATTGGCCATCGAGCCGTGGTTGAACGAGCCCAGTAACCGGCGCCGGCCGCCCAATCGCAGGTAGCGGGCCGCCCACACCGTGGGCGTGCCGACGTCGCAGGTGAAGATCGCGTCCGGCGACGCCAGCTCGCTGACGACGCGGGTAACCTGCTGGGGATGGATCTGGCTGCTCTTGTCCGGGATCGCCGCCAGTTGATCCAGGCCCTCGCGCGCTTTGGCGTAATGCGCCAGGGCTGCATCGAGGAAGCGTCGATCGGTCCTGGAAGTCAGCCGCGGCAACAGTGCCCGCAGGGTCTCGCCGACATCGCCCAGCAGACCCAGCGCGATCCGGTGGCGGTTGCCCAGCGCCTCGGGGCTGATGTCGATCTGCACCACCTTCGCCTTGTCGGGATAGAATTGCCGGTAGGGAAAGCCCGAGCCGAGGATCACCAGCGTGTCGCAGTCCTTCATCGCCGCATAGCCGGAGGAAAAGCCGATAAAGCCGGTCATGCCGACGTCATAGGGATTGTCATGCTCGATCGATTCCTTGCCGCGCAGGGCATGGACGATGGGCGCCTTTAGGGCCTCGGCCAGCGCCAGCACCTCGTCGCGCGCCTCCGCACAGCCGATGCCGCAAAGCAGGGTCACGCGCCTCGATCTCGTTCAGCAGGGTGGCGAGCGTGGCGATTTCGCTCGCCGGCGGGATCAGGCGTGCGGCTGCCGGCGCAATCCAGATCGGGGGCTTCGCGTCGAGCGGCTCCAGCGCGACATCGCCCGAGATGACGACCACGGCCACGCCCCGCCGCGCGATCGCCACCCGCATGGCCCGCTCCAGCACCTGCGGCAGCATCGCTGCATGCGAGACCAGCTCGACATAATGGCTGCAGTCGCGAAACAGGCTCTCGGGATGGGTGGCCTGGAAATAATCGATGCCGATCTCGCTGCTGGGAATGTGGGCGGCGATCGCAAGGACCGGCGCTCCGCTGCGCTGGGCGTCGAACAGTCCGTTGATCAGGTGCAGGTTGCCCGGACCGCAGCTTCCCGCGCACACTGCGAGCGCGCCGGTCAGCTGCGCTTCGGCGCCGGCAGCGAAAGCCGCAGCTTCTTCGTGGCGGACATGCGTCCACGCAATCCGGTCGCGCGCGCGTAGCGCATCGGTGAAGCCATTGAGCGAGTCGCCCGCCACGCCGTAGACGCGCTTGACGCCGGCCGCTTCGAGGGTTTCGGCGATGAAGTGAGCGGCGGTGCGAGCCATCGAGGTCCCCCGGTACTGGAGCAAAGCGACATCAGCGTCCGGCCCAGCCTGCGACGCGTCGCCAGCCTTGCCTGTCAATTCGGGCGCTGTCTTGCAAGCGTTCGTATCCCGGCGGCGCGAAGCGACCGGCGAGCTCCGTCAGTGTCGCTCGCACAAGATGCACGCGGCCAAGGGCGCGATCGACCTGTTGGCCCGCTACCCTGCTGAGACTGCGGCGATTGGCATGATGTTACGTTTGCCGAAATAGGTAATACCCCATATGCCAAGCCTATGGACCTGTTCGCCTCGTTTCACACCGCCCGCCGCCTGGCCGCCAGGCGTCGTTCCATTGCTCTGATCGGTGCGGCATTTCTGCCTGGCGCTGCGCCTCCCGCGCTCGAGGTACCCCGGTTTGCGCACTGGATCGACGGCGTGACGGCGAACGAACCCGAGATGCAGGTCCAGATGGTCGATGCGGACACGTTCGTCATTCGCCAGTCGGTCGAAACCAACTTCGAGGCACCCTTCCTCTATTTACTGTTCGGCAAGGATCGCGCTCTGTTGATCGACACCGGCGCAGGGGGACTCAAGATCCGCCCCACCATCGACCGGATAATTGACGAATGGCGGGCGAAGCACGGCGACCACCCGCTTCACCTCGTCGTTGCGCACTCGCACGGCCATGGCGATCATCATGCGGGTGACAATGAGTTTCGTGATCGACCCGACACCGACGTCGTGGGCGTCGCATCGGAAGACGTCGCAGCCTTCTTTCACATCACGAACTGGCCGGACGGTATCGCCCGCTTCGATCTCGGCGGGCGCGTTCTCGACATCATCCCGACCCCGGCCACCAGCCGGCGCACATCATGGTCTATGATGCGCGCACGCAACTGCTGTTCTCGGGCGACATGCTCTACCCGGGAAGGCTCTACGTACCGCGCGACAAGTTCGGCGAGTTCCGCGCGAGCGCCGACCGGCTCGCCGCCTTCGCGGCCACCCATCCGATCTCGCGCGCTGCTCGGGGCACATATCGAGATGACCGCCACGCCCGGGCAGGACTATCCGATGAAGGCAGCGACGCATCCCTCGGAGCATCCGCTCCCGCTCCCGCCCTCGGCGATCGGGGAACTCCAGCACGCGGTTGCAAAGATGGGTTCGGCGCCGATGGTCGATCGGCACGCCGATTTCATCGTCTACCCGCTTCCGCCACGACCCCCTCCTAAGGCAGCGGATCTCGCACAGAGCCATCAATCCAATTTTCCCTTGAAAGCCCGCCAGGTCGGCCCGCCATCGAACTGTCCACGCCATTAAGCGCAGCCGGCAGATCGGGACACACGATCATGTGGAGTAGCATCCGGGCGAAGCGCGTCCTCCGCCAGCTCCAGATCCTGCCTCTTATCCTGGCAGCCTCGCCCGGTTCTAACCTTTTCGCCGTACTGTCGGCCGCAGGTTGAGCAGCCGACAGACCCACTTTCTGAGGTGGCGGGCGCTCAGGCGAGCGCACCTCCATCGACATTGAGGACGGCGCCGGTGATCAGGCTCGCCGCCGGGCTAGCCAGGAAGACCACGGCGGCAGCGACTTCGCGCGGCTCACCAAATCGACCCAGCGAAGTGAGCGCTCTCTGAAAATCGGCACCCTCACCATCTGCAGGGTTCGCGTCCGTATCGGTCGATCCCGGCTGAACGAGGTTCACGGTGATTCCGTTCGGCCCGAGCTCGCGAGAGAGGCCTCGGGTGAGGGAGGTTAGTGCCGCTTTGGACATCGCGTAAGCGGTCGCGCCCGGGAACGGCACCCTCTCCCCTAGACCCGATCCGATGGAGACGATGCGGCCTCCCTCGGAGAGATGAGGGATCACAGCTTTTGCGAAAAGCACTGGCGCGCGAACGTTGACGTCCATCAGCCTCTGATAGTCGTCCAGGTCGATATCGGCGATCAGTCCGGCCAGCGCGATCGCGGCGCTGTTGACCAGGATGTCGACGCCCCCGAGCGCCGCAACTGCTTGCTCCACCGCGCGGGTTATGGCGTCCGGATCGGCGCTGTCGGCCTGGATCGCGACTGCCCGGCGGCCCGCGCCCTCGACTGACTTGGAAACTGCCTGAGCTTTACGACTGGTCCGCAGTGCCATAAGCGGTCTGTACCTTGGTGACCTGATCCACGGCATCATAGGTTATTTTGGTAATGCGGTCCGGCCCATTGGCCGCCGTCGTTTGTGGTACGCACGCTGCAGTCTGCGAGATCCATTGCGCCGGATCCATCCGTTCCGCGACGCAATCCACGCGGCCAAGCGTGTCGTAGCTCGTCTGGGTCAGCGAATAGGTCGTGCCGCCCGACTTCGCTTCCTGCTGCACGACGCGAGCATTGGCATCATAGGTGGTGACGGATTGTTGCAACGAGGAGAAGCCGGTCCAGGCGCCGTCGGATTGATCGGTCACCGTACCGACTTCAGTCACCGTGACCTTGCCGTCGCCGTCATATGTTGTCCTCTGAGCTCTAGGAAGGAGTCCGCCGGAACCATCGGGATCGGGGCTGACGACGCCGACAACGCGTCGCGCGGCGTCATAGCGCATGCGCGTCGTATCGGCCGCTCCGGGAGTGGGCCATCGACGGTTATCTGATTGCCAACCGGATCATGGGAATATGCGACCGTGGCGCTCAGCGAGTTGTCACCTGCGCTCTTTGTTTTCGAGACCGGGAGCAGGTTGTTGGCAACGCCGGCCGTTTGAGGGCCGTAATCGACCGCTGTCCTGATCTCGTCGGCGGTGCTGGTGCAACTCGCGAGCGTCTGGCAGGTCGAGCTACCTGTCTGCAGGTAGATCGGCGTTCCTGAGGCCACGATCGAACCAGTGCTATCCTTGTAATATGCTTGCAATGAAGTGTAGCTGAAGCGCGTCTGTGGACGTATCGCTCCTGAGCTGGCCGCTGGCGCAGTGACCGTCAGCAATCCTCCATGGGTCGCGTCGTAGGCGAAATTCGTCTCATTGTTCTTCGCGTCCCGCGTCCAGTTTGGCTGATTGCAGGTGACCGCGTTCGTACAGGTCGCGTCACATCCGGCGGATGTCACGATATTCGCGAGACCGCTGCCCGGCTTGGCAACCGATGTCTTCTGCGTGACGTTCCCGCGGCCATCGTAGGTGAAAATGTCGTAATTACCCTCCGGATAGGTGACCTGCGTCACTCGACCGAAGCTGTCCGGCTGGTACACGGTTTGCCGGTTCAAGGCGTCGGTGACGCTTGTCACCGAGCCCGTAGTGGTATTTGCCACCGTCGTTCGGATCGTGCCGTTGGGCCCCGTCAAAACTCCCGTCATCGTCGTTCCGCATCTCGTCTTCCTTGCCACAAGCGTCGAGCCGGTCAGCAAGTGCGACGTTGAATCGAGCTACAAAGCCCCAACGCGAGTCGACGATCGGCCATTGGTGCCCGGGCGCGTATTCTGGCCGAAGGAGGACTGTTCCGCTTTGAGCCCGCGCCGCCGCTGGAGCTGTCATGGCCGCTACAAGCGCAGACAACGCTGCGAACTGCAGGATCACATACAGGTTGGATCGAC
Organism: Sphingomonas sp. 7/4-4; assembly: GCF_027941955.1. Lineage (GTDB taxonomy): Bacteria > Pseudomonadota > Alphaproteobacteria > Sphingomonadales > Sphingomonadaceae > Sphingomonas. Next base: position 2,460,177 of record NZ_CP115960.1, on the reverse strand, counting down.
GAATTCCGAGCTTCACCATACGCACCATCCTGAAACAAAAGTTTACAGGCACGGACCAGGCGGCACGGGGCTAAGCGAACGGAAACAACACATTCGGATATCGAATCAACCACAAGAACGGTGATTCGGCAAGCCGGAAGACACGCCCAACTCCAGGGTAACGCAAGCGTGGTTTGAAATAGTCCGCTTTGGATGTAAAATGACCGTCCATCGCGAACGTTAAGCTGACGAGATTCGGCGCACAAAAAACCGGAATAGGGTAGGAGAGTTATACCATTTAGTCCGAATGTGCATCGTGAGCTTGCCTTAAGCACATTCTCGTGGTGGAGGCTATCAATCCAATGCGGCGCAGATCATTATCGTAATTGCAATAATTTTTCCAAGCGCCTAGGTTGAGCCGCTTTGTCCGGGGGATAAACCATGAAATTCGGGACGCGACGTGCCTTCGCATCGTCGACCATTTCTCTGCTGCTGCTGAGCGGCTGCACCACCTTTAGTTTCGCGCCACCTACGGTGCAGACAGACTATAAAGTCAATAAATCTCAGGCCGTATGTGCACCCCAGGCTGCGTCGACCGACGAGATTACGCATGATTTCAGAGGCGCACGCAACCTGATCGACAATTTCACCACCGCCTATCGGTGCAGTGTTGCCGAAGCGGCAGATGGCCGCCAGATCTTTGAGGTGCCTTCGTTCCTTGCGCTGATAACAGCGGCGCTCGGGCCGACGTTCGGCCTACGTGATGATGGGCGCATCGCCGCCGTAGCCTCTGCAGCTGTCCTAGGTCGCGCAAATAGCTATTATGCTCCACGGGAGAAGCTCCCGCTCTAGATGCAGCACTTGATGCCGTATTGTGCGTCAAGACGGAGACGGTGGGTGTCGCCTTCTTCGACACCCGTCAGGGCGATGCCGAGTCAGTGCGCGCGGCGGTGACCCAAACACAGCAGCAGATCACAGGCATGAAGCTAACGCTTGCGGCACTTGAGGCAAAACGCGCGACGGCCGTTGGCCAGCTCAAAGCACTTGCATCAACGGTCGACGCGTCATCGCCGGCGCGCACGGCGCTGATAGCCGAACTCACCACGACCGAAGCCGCGATCAGGGCGACGGTCGACGAGCTGACGAAGCTGGAAAGTGCGCTCGCGTTGATCGTCGATCCCGCCACCCGTATTGCTGCCGCAGCACCGCTTGGAATAGCGGGCGTGACTGACGGACCGGTTGTAGTAAGTGCGCACGAGCAATATTTTGAGATGGTATCCGGCGCTTTACTCTCGATCGAGCGCGTGCTTGCCGCGCGCCTCAAATCGATGGGCAAGTATGACGCGGGTGGGTTGCAAGCGGAGATCGCCAAGACGATCGAGGACATGAGGGCTGCCGACGCCAAGCTTCGGCCCGTGCGCACGCTCGCGAGATTGGCTGATGCCGACCAGATCGACGAGGTTCAACTGCGCGTCGCCGCGATCCAGCCACGACTGCAGGGATGTGTCCTTCGCGCCAAACTCGGTTGACCGGGAGCTGCCGATGGTGGAACTGATCGTAGTTTATAGCGAAGGCGCGGCGGCACCTGCCATCCCCGGAAAACAAGCGACCGAAATCGTGGGCGTTTTCGGTGGAGATTTGACACCAATTTTCGCGGACGCCGAGAAAGCGGAGTTGATCGGCGATGCCGAGCACCGCGATGCAGCCCGCTATGCCTCTGCGTTACTTGATGCCGAAACCGCCGAGGAGGTCGCTGCGCGGGTCCGTACGCTTCCCGAGGTCGAGGCTGCCTATCTCCGTCATCAGCCAGAGAATCCCGTCGCGCCCTGGGATGACCGCGATCAGCTGTTAGTGGCCGCCGATTTGGCTGTTGCTGTGGGAATCCCCGATTTCAGGGCGCTGCAAGGGTATCTGGCGCCCGCGCCGGCGGGCATCGCGGCGGCCGCGGCTTGGCAAACACCGGGCGGTGACGGCGAGCGCGTCAACATTATTGATATCGAGGGCGGCTGGTGCCTGAACCACGTCGACCTGCAACCGAACGGCGGGCTGCTTGGGGGTACCGCACTTCCCGGGCCCGCTTGGCGCGATCATGGTACGGCTGTGCTCGGCACCATGGCAGGCACCGACGATAATACCGGTGTCACGGGAATCGCGCCGGCTGCACGTGTCGCGGCCGTCTCGCACGGCGGGATCGGTGCGTCGCGCGCGATCGAGCAGGCCGCCCAGCGCCTCGCGCCAGGTGACCTGATGGTGCTAGAGATGCACGAAGCCGGTCCACGGTTCGACTTCACGCGCCGACTGGATCAGCGCGGCTATATTGCGATGGAATGGTGGCCAGACATTTTCATTGCGATCCGGCGTGCCGTTGCGCTTGGGATAATTGTGATCGAGGCGGCTGGTAATGGCGCCGAGAATCTCGACGACGTGCTTTACGATACCCCGCACCCGGAATTTCCTTCGACATGGCGCAATCCCTTCGGTGGCACTCATGACTCGGGCGCAATCTTGGTAGGCGCGGGCGCGCCGCCCAATGGATTGTTCGGTCCCGATCGATCGCGGCTGGACTTTTCCAACTACGGCTCCCGGCTGGATTGTCAGGGCTGGGGCCGCAGCGTGGTGACTACCGGCTACGGGGACCTGTTCGGTGCACCGAACGAAGAGCAACTATTTACGGCGCGTTTTTCCGGGACTTCCAGTGCAACTCCGATCGTCGCCGGCGCACTTGCGTGTCTGCAAGGGGCGCTGAAGCGGAGTGGCCGCTTATTGGTACCGGAGTCCGCGCGCGCGATTTTACGTGCCACCGGCTCACCCCAGCAGGATGGCCTGGCCGGACCAGCCACCCAGCGCATCGGACCGCGCCCTGATCTTGCAGAAGCTTTTTCGCAGCTCAACTTGTGAGGAGCTGTGCCGGGGGCCGTCGTCGTGAAGCTGGCGCGTTCCGTACTCGTCAATGACGGTCGGGTTGCGCGGAAATGGAGGCGGTGACGAGGATCGGCGTCACTCGTCAGAATGTCAGCAAGAGCTGATCCTCGGCATCGGTGGGTGCTGTCCGGAACCTTGAACGGGCGAGCTGCGGGCTTGAGCGCACGAATCTCCACGGTCGTAAGCATGGTGGGGCCACGCCTCCTGCTAATGTTCGTGGCCCCTTTTGGCGGGGCCTTAGCGGAACATAGTGAGAAATCGTAGGACCAGCAGGTGCCATTTTACCGCAGATTTCTGCGGTTTTCTACCATGTTCTCAATATGTACTGGTGCCGCTTTCGGGCAGCGGCGCGACGATGCTGAATGACCGACTTTGCCTATATCGGATTGGCGCTCCAAAAGGGCCGGGCCGAAATCTCCGACGGGCTTTCGAGCCGCCTCGATAGAGCAGCGGCTGTCGGGTATAAATGTCCGCTCTGCAACTCTGGCCAACTGAAAGCTGCCAGTCGGCTTGCGGCCCAATATCCGACGCTGGTGCCTGTGTCCGCTAAGCGCCCAATATCGGTCGCTCGTGATGATCTCGAGCACGCCTGAAAGCAGCGCGGGTTTATGTCCTCGTTCGCGTCTCGAACGAACCGGTGTTCTCGGCTTAGCGCGCCTCGTTCGTCTTTGGGATGAGCGCGAGCTTTCTGTCGAATTCCCATCCTTCGTTGGCGTGGCGAGAAATCCGCGCTCAATGCCACACGTGCACCCGCGCGGGCGGCGATCAGGCCTGCTCCGAGTATTTAGCCAATGCGCTCACAGGCTTGGGCCTTCTGCCAATTGCCGCAATGCCAAGAACCAGGATTTCTCGAAAACGCTTGTGCCCATCCGTTTCGATGAATGTTCGATAGGCTTCGATCAGCGACGTCGCGCCATCTTCTACCGCCGTCGGCCCAGCGCTATGGTCCACCATGCCTGACGAATTTGCTGCGGACCTGCACGACGAACCTGCCCTTTCGCCACGTGTCGCCTTGCTGTCGATCGTCGGTTTCTGGCTGTTCTATTGTGCCATCGTCACCTTGCGGTCGGCGGTCATTGGAAAGGCCGGCCAACTCGACATCTTGGTGAGGCACCTGGAGCTCATGGTCTTCAGCATGGGGCTCACCTACCTGCTCTATTTGGTGTTGCGCAGTGTAGCGTCGAGCTCGCTGCGGCGTGGTATGATCGTCGCGGGCCTGCTCGCTGCGCCTGCGGCATTGGCCTTTTCGGCTGCCGATTGGGTGGTGTTCGAGGTTCTGAAGTCACCTTGGACCGTGCCCGCCGACAGTGCGGACAATGCGTCTTCCGGCACGGAGCAGCCCCAGCCAGCCGGCCGGATGATGGTGCAGGTCGGGGGAACGAACGCCGACGATGCCAATATCGAAGTGATCAAGATGATCGCGGACAGCGCGGTCAACAGCTATTTCTTCTTCGTCGGCTGGGCAGCGCTCTATCTGGCGCTACGCTATGCCGCGGAAGTCGGTGCCCTGGAGCGCAAGAACGCCGCGTTCCGCGCCGCGGCGCAGGCGGCAGAGCTGCGGGCGCTGCGGTATCAGGTCAACCCGCACTTCCTGTTCAACACGCTCAACTCGCTGTCTTCGCTGGTCATGGCCGACAGACGTCCCCCCGCCGAACGCATGATCATCAATCTCTCGAGCTTCTTCCGGGCCAGCCTGGTCGGCGACCCGACCGAGGATGTGCGGCTGGAGGAGGAGATTCGGCTCCAGCGCCTCTATCTCGAGATCGAACAGGTCCGGTTTCCCGACCGGCTGCGCCTCGCCATCGATCTGCCGCACGATCTGCGCGATGCCCTCGTCCCCGGATTGATCTTGCAACCGCTGATCGAGAACGCCGTGAAATACGGCGTGTCGCGATCACGCCGGCCCGTCACGATCAGCATCCGCGCGAGCGACCGGCAGGGCATGCTCCTTCTGTCGGTGCAGGACGACGGCGAACCGGGAATGGCCGGCAAGGAGACTGTGGGAGGAACCGGTCTGGGCCTGCGCAACGTCGCCAATCGCATCGCTGCGCGGTTTGGCAGTGACGGTTACTGCCGCGTGCGCCCGCTCGATCCCGGCGGATTCCTCGTCGACCTCGCAATGCCGCTGACCTTCGATGAACGCTGAACCCGCCTTGCGCACGCTGATCGTGGACGACGAGCCGCTCGCGATCGAGCGGCTGGTCATGCTTTGCGCGCACGTCCCCAGCCTCTCGCTCGTGGGAACAGCGTCCGACGGCGAGATCGCGCTACGACTGGCGAAGGCGCTGTCGCCCGACCTCGTTCTTCTCGATATCGCCATGCCGCAAGTGGACGGCATGGGTGTGGCGAAGGCGCTCTCCATCGGAGAGCAGCCGCCTGCCATCGTCTTTTGTACAGCCTTCGACGGCTTTGCCCTGGCGGCATTCGATGTCGCCGCAGTCGACTATCTGCTGAAGCCGGTGACGTCCGAAGGATTGGTCCGAGCGATTGCGCGTGCGCGCAGGAAGATCGGCACCCCGAACACCGCGCCACCGTGCAGTCCGATCGGATCGAGGAATTCTGGGTTCCGTATCGTTCGGAAATGGTGCGCATCGCGGCGATCGATGTCGATCGCATCGACGCGATGCGCGATTACATGTCCCTGCAGGTCGGGTCGCGCAGTTTTCTGCTCCACCAGACGCTCGGCGACCTCGAGCGCCGGCTGGACCCGGCCAGGTTCATTCGCGTCCACCGCTCGACGATCGTCAGACGCGACTTCATCGCCAAACTCCGCCACGACGGACTCGGGATCTGGTACGCGATCCTGGCCAATGGAGCCGATGTCCGGATCGGCCGTTCCTATCTCGCGACGGTAAAGGCCTTGGCCGGCCGGTAAGTCCCCTTACCGCGATGACGCTCGAGCGTGCGGTCGAACCGGGGCATCGGTCGAGGCAACGCGATCATCACGCGCGCTCGAAGCCAATGTAGCAATCTTTGCATCTGCTTCGCGCGCCGCAGTCGTGCGGCAGCGCGCGATCTCGGTTGGCGGCAATAGACCAACGCGCGGATAGCCGCCGCAAACACGTTCCGCCGCGCGGCGGATACGCGCTTGTGCCGTCCTGAAACCCGCGTCGGTCGAAAGGTCGAGGTCGTGCGTGGAGACAACGGTCTTGTCCGATTGCTTCATGGCAATCCCGACCGTAGCCGCCTCGGCGAAATGGGACGAACCCACAAAGGCGAGCGACAACAGTCCCAAATGTACGATACGCATCACATTGTTCCCATGCTGTTCGGGCCATCAATCGCCCTTGGAGAAGGGCGACGACCGATGGATATTCGATCGGGCCGCAGGAGCGGCGCGCTCTTCGATCAACAGGAGGGTCCGTTCTATCAATCGCTACGGCGGACGATGAACGATAAATACGGGTCGACGAGCGACTACCAACGAAAGACTAGGCGGCGTCGGCATAAGGGTTGGCCGCCGTCAGAATCGTTTCGCTAGCCGATTGAGGACTCAATCGGCGCCCACCAAGCCGCCCGCCCCCCGAACGCGGCTATCGCACCCGTCGCTGTCAAAAGCGGACATTCCGCTAACGGCCCACTTCCGGTCTATTGCCTGGCTGCTATGTACCCATTTGCGGTCACCGGGATAGCCGCTGTGGAATCGTCCTAGGTCCGCCCGGTGGTTATCGCGAGAAAAGCTGATGTCATGGGCGACCTCATCAACCTTCACGATACACGCACATTTGGTGATACGCCGCGCCTAAAAACGAGCCGCCTTTCGGCGGCTCCAGGATGGACAGATCAGGCGAGGGGACTCACCCGATCTTCGGGGAGGCGGAACTAGAACCGGCCACGAATGCCCACTAGGACAGTCCGGCCGGGATTATATTCGTTGAACGTCGCATTCTCGAACTGGAAGTAGCTGCTCTGCGCTTCCTTGGTGATGTTGATGACGTTCAATACCAACGTCGGCAGGTACTTCTGGCCGAAGATCTTGCCGAGATCGACGCTCCCGGAGAAATCGAGCTGGGTATAGTCCCGTCCGAAGATCGCGGCTGCCGGAATGCCGTTCTGGTTCGTGCCCGAACCTTGCGACCCTTCATTGTAGGTGTAGGTGAGCCGGGCCGAGAGCCCGTTGTCTTCATAATAGCCGGTCAGAGTATAAGTCGTCGGTGCCACGCCGATCGCCACCGCGGGCGCGCCGGCGCCTTCGCCCTTCTGGTCAATGAGTGTGAGATTGCCCTGGAAACCGAAGCCACGGACACCCGCCCAGCTGGTAAGGAAATCTAGCGGCTGGGTGATCTGGAACTCGAGGCCGTTGACCTTGAGCTTGCCGTCCGAATTTACCTGTTGCTGGACGACTACTGGCACGTCGTTGAGGGAGCCGCCGTTGGCGCGGGTGGCCAGCGCATCCCTCTGCGCCTGGGTGAGCGAGTCGACCGTGATCCCGTATTGGTTGAAGAAGGAGAACGGTACGGTGCGCAGGCCATTCACGGTGAAGCCCGTGATCGACTTGCGGAATGCGGCGAACGCAATCACGCCTTCGCCGCCGGTATAATATTCGAAACCGAGATCGATATTGGTCGAGATGTACGGATCGAGATCCGGATTGCCGACCGTGCCGGTGTCGGCCGATGGCTGCACGAAGCTCGCCCCGGGAAGCATCGCGTTCGGATCCGGGCGAGTCATCGTGCGCGAGACCGATCCACGCACTACCGCCTTGCCACCGAAATCGAGCGCGACGCTCGCTGAAGGCAGGAACTTCGAATAGAGCGTCGTCGTCGTCGGGAAAGTGACGGTGTTGGGGTAACGACCGCCATCCGCGATGGTGGAGTTGCGCCCGTCGGGGACGCTGACCCGGCCGCCGATGATCTGCTCGGTCCGGACGTAGCGAAGGCCGGCATTCAGCCGCAGTGTGTTCGGGCCGACATCGACGACGCCGTTCGCTTCGGCGAACGTACCTGTTACCTTCTCCCGGATCAGGCCGCCATTGGCGCCGCTGCTGCCGCTGCCGGTCTCGTCGGCGTCAGCCAGCAGGGCATCATAGTTGGTAGCCGCCTTGAACTTGTTCCAGTCGACGGTGATGAAGCCGTTGCTTCCAGGCATCAGATAGCCTGGCACCGCAGCCGTGGGAATCAGAGAGCCGGCATAGCTGATCGGCGGGCTGCCCGCCGTGAAATTGGTGCCGTAGCCGGGGAAGGTGGGGAAGCCGACGGGCGTCGCGGCGCCCGGCTGGTTGAGGCCGGTACAGGGCGTAGTGCCTGTGTTGGGCGCCGGCAGACTGACGTTCGGACCGTTACCGCAGATCGCGTTCTGCCACACAGCGGTGTTGTCGAACGGCGTGATCCGCCGACGCGTGTCGTCGTACGCCGCGCCGACACGGACGCTGAATCGCGCAGCATCGCCGAACAACAGGCTGCCGCGCACCCCTTGGTTTCGGTCTCGCGTTCCTCGCCATTCAGATTGACGCGGCCGCCGCCCGCCCAGCCGAAATTCGCGGGATTGTTGAGATCGACATTCGCAGTGACGACGGGCCTGAGCCCATCGTTGACATAGGTCGCCGTCACGCCGCTGCTCGGCGGCGTGATCACTAGAACGGTCGGGCTTTCGCGGCGGAAATTGCTCTTGGTGTAGTTCGCCTGGATGTCGCCCTTGATCCAGTCATTGACGATGAAGTCCAGCCCGGGATTGACGCCCCAATAGTCCTGGGTGTCCTTGTACGGGCGGTATTCGAGGAAGAACTGCGCATTCGCATAGGTCCCGCTCGTGACTACGCAGCCGGTGGTGCAATCGGTGCGGTCATAGGTCGTGTTGAGCGGAATTGCCGCGCCGTTGCGGCCGACCCAATTCAGCGCGGTGCGCGTGAATTCGGTATCGCGCTTGCCGTACATTCCATCGACATAGAAATGCAGGGAGTCGCTGGGCCGCCACTCGAGCGACGCGAGATAACTCTGGCGCTCGCGCGAGCCCACCTCGGTGCGCGGGCGGCTGAGGCGGGGGATCAGGCCGTTGTCGATCTGATCGATCGTCGCGCCGGGATTGTTGGCGAGGAGAAATGCCTGGTTGATCACGGCGCCGGTGGTGAGGCCGTTGCCGGCGTTCGCGGGAACCGTTGCCGGGATGCTGAAATTGCCACCGCCCGTGGCGTTCAACGTGCCACTGGTGCGCTGGGCGGCGGACAGATTGGGATTCGTCCAGCCGATCGTCTCATAGCCGTCGATCCGGAATTCGGACTTGGAAACGGAGACGCCCGCCAGAATACCGAAATTGCCGAAGGTGGTGCTCGCCAGCAGGTGGCCGCGATAGCCCCATTTATCCGCGGAACTGACCTTTGATCCCTGAAGCGAATAGCTCACATAGGTATTCGGATTGTCGAACGGCCTTGCCGATCGCAGGTTCACGGTTCCCGCCGCGCCGCCTTCAATCTGGCTGGCAACGGGTGATTTGCTGACGGTGAGCTGGGTGAACAATTCGGTGGGAAGGAGATCGAGGTCCACCTCCCGGTTGGTGCTCTGCGCGTCGAAACGCACCGAGGCGACCGCTACCGGCGCGCCATTCAGCAGCACCCGGGTGAAGTTCGTACCCAGACCGCGGATCGCGACATTGGTGCCTTCACCCGTAACTTCGCGACTGATCGTGACGCCGGGAATGCGGTTTACCGATTCCGCGATATTGGTGTCCGGAAACTTGCCGATATCCTCGGCGAAGATCGTGTCCGTGAAGCCTATCGAATTGCGCTTGGCATTGGTCTGGCTCTCGAGCGAAGCGCGATAACCGGACACGACGATGTCGTCGTTGCCCGTCGCGGACGGATCGGTGGGAACCTGATCGGCGGAGTCGGTTTGAGTCGGAGCCGTCTGGCCGGCACCCTGCGCCTGGCTTGCAGGCTCGTTTGTGCTGCTGCTCGCTGGCGGGGGACTGCAGTCTGCGCCGCTGCGACGGCCGGCAGGGCGAGGCCGGACACCGCCGCAGCGCCCAGAAGCGCACGGCGAACTAATTCAATACGAGAAACCATTCTCAATCCTCCCCAATGGTCCCTGCTTTGCAGGTGACGGCTCAAGTTGTGGTAGCGCTAACGTCAGGCATAAGATTCATGACGTCTCATGTCAATCTTGTCTGAGTTAAGCCCGCTAGGGCTGCCGCAAGGCGCGGGGCTAGCGAGCCGTCAGCGTGATCGTTCCGTGGGCCAGGCCGTCGGATTGCGCTCCAACGGTGATCGCTCCCTTCGCACCCGGCCGGGCGCGGACGATCGCCAGCGCTAGTCCGTTGAAGGCGGGCCTTGTCGCCGACGGGAACGGAATGAAGCTGGTCGGGTCGCCGTTGTCGGTGGCGATCAATTCTCCCGGCCCGGACACGGTGAAGCGGATGGTGTTCGAAGCGGTTGGCGTCGTGCGGCCCTTGGCGTCCTGAACACGCACCGTCACAAATACGAGGTCACGGCCGTCGCCCGCGATCCGGCTTCGGTCGGTGTCGACCGAGAGCGCGGCGGCCGCGCCGGTCGTCGTGACGGTCTGCGTCGCCCAGGGTTGCCCCTGTTTCCAGGTCACGACCTTCACCTCACCCGGTTCGTAGACGGTATAGTCCCAGCGGAAGCGATAGGCGAAAGGGGCGCGCTTTTGCTTGCCCTGCGACTTGCCGTTGATGAACAGCTCCGCCTCGTCGGCCGACGTGAAGACATGGACCGGAGTCACCTGGCCCTCGCGGCCGGGCCAACTCCAGTGCGGCAGGATGTGTGCGAACTTGAGATCGGGCCGCCATCGCGACTGATAGAGCCAGAACCGATCCTTCGGGAACCCGGCAAGGTCCACGATGCCCGAATAGAGCTGCGCGCGCCATAATAAGGCGTAGGTTCGCCGAGATAGTCGAAGCCCGTCCAGACGAACTCGCCGGCGACGGTCGGGTTCTGGTCCATCGCGGCGAACTCGCGATCGGGCGAGGACCCGAAATCGGCAGCGTGGAGCTCATAGGCGCTCACCTGCTGGCGTGCGGGGTCGCCGCCCGAACCGGGCCGGACGGGGCCACTGATGCTGCCTGATACCGGGAAGAGAAATTCGCCGCGGCTGCTCAGTGTCGAAGCGCTCTCCGATTCGAACAGGATCTTGTCCGGAAATTTCTCGGCAAAAGGCCGGTATTGCGGCGGCAGGGAGCGGACGCCGGCGCCCTGATAATTGATCCCGATGGCGTCGACCGTCGCCGGCAGCGGCATTTCGGGCCGGGCATAGTTCATCGATGTCGTGGTCTGGCGTGTGGGATCTTCCTCGCGAACGATCGCCACCAGCCAACGGGCCACCTTGGCGCCTTCCTCGCCGGTATATTGTTCGCCCACTTCGTTGCCGATGCTCCACATGATGATCGAGGGATGGTTGCGATCGCGGCGCAACATGGCGCGCAGGTCCTGCTCCCCCAGTCCTTGAAGATTAGGTGGAAATCGAGCGGCGTCTTCTTGCGCTCCCAGGAGTCGAACACTTCGTCGATGACAACGAACCCCATCCGGTCGGCCAGATCGAGCAGCTCGGGGGCGGGAGGGTTATGGCTCATGCGCAGCGCATTGACGCCCATCTCGCGCAGGATCTCGAGCTGGCGCTCGGCCGCCCGGACGTTGAACGCGGCGCCCAATGCGCCCAAGTCGTGGTGATTATTGACGCCCTGTATCTTCACCTTCTCGCCGTTGACGACCAGTCCTTCGCGGCCGTTCATCATGATCGTGCGGATGCCGAACGGGGTTTCGTAGGTGTCGACCACGCGACCCGTGGCGCGGACCGTCGAGACCGCGACATACAGGTTCGGCCGCTGCGTTGGCGCCGGCCCCCACAGGCGCGGATCGGCGACATCGCCCTCTCCCTTCAGGATCACGGCGTTGCCCCTCCCACGGTCGCGCTGCCAAGAGCGAAACGCGCGACGGGGCTGCCGATGCGCCGGCCGTCGGCGCCGGCGACGTAGATCTCGGTGGCGGCCGAAACCGGCATGGCGGCGGCGCCATCGTTAGCGACGGTCAGTCGATGCATGATCGTGGCCGCGGCCTTCGACACCAGCGGCGTGGTGACAATGCTGCCCCAATGCGCGACATGGACTCGATTGGTCTTGACCAGCCAGACGTCCCGGTAGAGCCCGCCGCCGGGATACCAGCGGGCGGATTCCGGCGGATTGTCGAGACGGATCGCCAGCTGATTGGGCCCGCCGAACGACACATAGGGCGTGAGATCGAGCCGCCAGCCATTATAGCCATAGGGCCAACCGCCGACGAGCCGGCCATTGAGCCAGACGGTCGCGTACGACATGGCGCCGTCGACATCGAGAAAGATCGATCGCCCGCGATCGGAGGCCGGGATCGTCAGCGCCTTCCGGTACCAGCCGATGCCCCAGCTGGGCAGGCGGCCCATTCCTCCATAAGGGCCGGTTTCCAGAAACGGTCCCGCGATGGCCCAGTCGTGTGGAAGCGTCACGCGCTGCCATTTGCTGTCGTCGAAGCCCTGCTGCACGAACGAAACGTCGCTACCCGGGTCTCCTGCGGGCCGGACGTGCCGCCGAGCGGGATCGGCGATGAAGCCATTGCCGGTCGGCAAGATCCAGGGCTTGAGCACCCGCGCGTCTGCGGTGGCAATCTCGGCCGCTGCTTCGGGCGGCGCATCCGCGACGCGACCGTCCGCGCTCTTTTCGACGCTCGGCCGGACGTCATAGCGCAGATCGGTCCTGACGCCCGTCGGATCGCCCTTGGTGAAGCGCCAGTTCTCGCTGATGCGAATGCGTTCGCGCTGTGCCTGCGCCATGTCGGGCACAGACGCTGCGAGGAGCGCGGCGACTGCGAGGCACGACTTTGCGATATGGCTGAAGCTGATCATGATCATTCCTCCGGCCGGCAGGCGTCAAATGGTTTGCGGTGCCGCGGTCATAGGTCGCTCCTTTTGGCTCCGGTAGCGTTATCTTTTTGTCGACCGGCGGCACTCACGACGACGGTGAGGCGACTGCCCTGCGCCCGTTTGCCGCCGTTTAGTGGGATCGAGCCGCAGCACGAAAGCAGTCGTTCATCCCGCCCGGCGATCGGCACCACCGTTGGAAAGGCAGCGGCGAAGGCACGGCGGCAACTGAGTGGCTTGTCGGCGCGAGTGGTTCGCGTGCGCTAGTCCTGTTTGCTACCGCTACGCGGATGGGCAGGCAGCGCGCATACACATGTGTTGATGATCGGCGCGTCGGCAAGCGTTGCGGCTGCGGAACAAAGTCGATCTCTGCGGATTCCTCTTCCTGTCCAAGACAGGGAGAGTTGTAATGGGTTGGATCATCGCACTGATCGTGGGCGGTATCGCCGGCTGGCTTGCCAGCATGGTGATGGGCCGCAATGCCTCTATGGGCATTTTCCTCAACATTGTCGTCGGCTGTGTGGGCTCGGTTATCGGCAATTGGCTGTCCGGTCCCCTCTTCGGCGTGCGGGGAAGTGTGCAGGAATTCTCGCTGACCGGCCTCATCATCGCCTTCGTCGGCGCCGTGGTGCTGCTCGGAATCTTCAATCTGATCCAGCGGAAGAGCATTCGGTGAGTCGAGGTCGCCCGGTTAGCCGCTCTTCAACGCCCATGCGCTGGTATACCAAATAAGGATGGCGTGGGCCGGGCGCCGATTTCCGCAGCGATTGTTCGTTGACGGAAGCATTGCGGCGGTAGCCGCCCCGGCGCGAATTGCTGTCCGTTGCCGGGGCGACGACCGGCCCTAGGCAGCCTTCGATGAACTGAATCGATATGGCCTGGAAAGCTTAGCCGAATTCTGAAGACCGTGTACTTCAACGCCGTCTCGAATGAGACGCCGGGGCGCTCGGTGCTCTCGTCCAGTTCTTGCGTCCCGGCTACACGCGAGCCCGTACCGGATGGTCCGAGGGTACGAAGACGGAGCGTATCTGCTGCAGACACGCCAAGGCCGGCTGAGCAGTTCGCTCAGGACGCTGAGGACGTTGTCGGCTCACCACTGGTGGTGAGCACGACGCAGCCATCACAGGAGTTCGGAGAAGGGCGGATTGACGAATGCGAGCCGCCCCGACCACGCGTTGTTGAGACCTCAGAACCGGAAGGTCAGCGCCGCGCTGGCGCTATGGTCGAGGTTCCGGCGCGAGACCGCGGCGCGATAATCGAGGTTCACTTCCAGCCGTTCGCCGATCGCCGCTGCGATGCCGAGGCCGCCGACGAAGCCGTCCTCCGCGATCGGCAGGCCGACGCTCTCGAAGCGGGCGCCGTCGAGCATCATCGTGATGCCGGGGACACGATCGCCGAACACGTGCTGCCAGCCCACGGTGCCGTGCAGCGAGAGCTTGCCGCCGCCGACCGGCAGTGCCGTTTCGCCGCGCAGGCCCAGAGTCGCGTAATTGGTGGCCATAGTGCCGTGGGCGAGCGCGAGTGCCGCGGTGCCGCCGCGCTCCTGCCCCTGTTCGACGTCGAGCGCGACATGCGCGATGTTCGCGAAGGGTTCGAACGCGCCGCCGCTCAGTTCGAGGCGCCAGGCGACCTCGGCAAAGGCCTGCGCGGTAGTGGCGCCGTAATCGGCGTGCATCTGTTCCGCGAGCCCGCCGCTGCCGATCCCGCGCCGGGTCGCGACGTCCTGCCAGCTGAACACCACGCCGGTGCGCACGGCGAAGGCGCCGAACCGTGCCCCGGCATAGAGACCGGTGTGATAGCTATCGACATCGGCGTCGCCGCTACCGCGCAGATCGGCATGGTGATAGCCGCCGAACACGCCCAGCCGGACGTCACCGCCGGGTGTTTGCGCCTCGATTCCGGCGAGCCCACCCGCTGCCGAGCGCTCGAGCCGCGCGGCGTTGCCGTCGCTGCCATAATGGCCCCAGTCGCCGATCGCCTGACCCCAGGCCGATATTCCGGGTTGCCCGAGCGGCGCGCGCATCCGGGCAAGCGCGGTGTCGCGGGTCAGGCGGCTGTCCTCGACCAAGGCAGTGCGCAGCGAGGCGTGGAAATCGCCCGCGACGCTGTCGAAAGCGAGCCGGGCATTCTCCGCGTCGGCGACGACGACGGCGTCGTACAGCGGCCCGGCGACCATGGTCTGCAGCGCCGCGCCCACTGCGCGCTGGTTCTCGCTCAAGGCGACGTCCTGGAAGCGGACATCGTTACGGTCGAGCGTAAGCCTGACCGCCGACAATGTGTAGTCGAGCCGCGGGGTGAGGAAGGCATAGGAAGACGAGACGCCGTCGAACTGCCCCTCGATTCCGCCGTCGGCGATGAGGATCGTGTAGGTGGCGGAGGGCCGGTAATTGCCGCTACTGCCGATATGGAAGACCGAACCCGCGAGATGCGCGACGCCCTCGACGAAGACCAGGTCGGAGAGCACGCCCGAGGGATCAGCGTCGACTTCGAAGCGCCCGCCGGGTTCGAAGGTCAAGTCGCCGAGGACCCTCATCGAAGTGGTCGGCCCGCCATCGGGCGCCCCCGGGCTCGGTCGCGGCGAGAGCGTTCCGCCGCGCTTCACGATCAGCGAGCCGACCCAGCCGTCGCCGGACAGCATTGCCTTGTCCTCGACGATGACATCGCCGGCCAGCGTGCCGTCAATCAGCAGCTCGCCGCCGGCGACCCGGGTAGTGCCTTCGAAGGTGCGCGAATGGCCGGTCAGCACCAGCATGCCGTTACCAGTCTTGGTCAGCCGGCCGTCGCCGCGGAACAAGGTGCCCATCGAAACATCGGCCGGCGTATCCAGCTGGAGTTCGCCGCCGCCGAGCAACGTGGTGACTTCGCTCTTGTAGCGATCGGCCTGGGCGACCAGCCGGCCTTCCTCGACGGTCCAGTCGAGGCGGCCTCTCTTCGCGAGGGTGAGCACACCGCTGCCGCGCTTGATCATGTCGCCCGAACGCCCGTTCAGGCCGACGATCATATGGCCGAAAGTGGCGTTTTCGCGCTGGTCGAACACCGTGGTGCCGGCGTTGAGCAAGGTGTTGCGGATCGAGGCGGTGTTGCCGATCAGCGTCCCGCCCTCGACCTCGGTCGGACCGGTGTAACTGTTGGCGCCGGAGAGGATCAGCGTGCCGGCATCGGCCTTGACGAGGCGGGTATGGCCGGAGATCGGCGCGGCGATCTCGGCGACCATCGTCGGTGCCCATTCGCTGCCGTCGCCGACGCGGAATATCGTGCGCTCGTTGCCCGCGAGGCGCAGACCGCTTCCCGAGAGCGTATAGCCGGTGACGGCGAACTGCATCCCGCCGGTCTGGATCGCGCCTGCATTGCCGGCGTCGATCACCACTTGCCCGCCGTGCCCCTCGAACACCGAAAAGGCGGTCCCGATGCTGGTCTGGTTCTTCCTGCCGTCGCTATCGGTCCAGCCGGCGAGGTCGCGGCGCCACACGCCGGGGCCGCCATCGACAATTCCGTTGTTGAAGCGCGTCGGATCGCTGCCGTCCCAGAATTGCATCGGGCTGCCGCCGATCTCGGACACCAGATCGACCGACCAGGGGACCGAGGTTCGGATCGAGACCAAAGAGCGCTCCTGCCCGGTGGGCAGGCTGCCGATTGCGAGGCCGTTGTCGGTGAGCGCGCCGGAATAGGAAATCAGCCGATAGATGCCCGCGCCGATCGGACCGATACCGGCGATGTTGAGCGTGCCGTCGAGCGTCAGATCGCCATCGACCTGGAACAGCTGCGGCGTGCCGACCGTGCCCAGCCGCGCGTCGATCACTGCGCTGGGATGGAACGCGAGCGAGGCCAGCTTCAGCGTCTCGTCGGGCGTGCCGATCAGCCGCCCGCCCGCACCGACGGTGACATCTCCGACCGTGCCGCTGCCGCCCAGCCGCCCACCCGCGCCGACATGCAGCGATCCGCCCAGCGCGCCCTCGACGCGCAGCATTGTGTCCTGCACCAGGCTGTGGCCGGTAAAGCCGCCCGAATTGGCGGCGAGCACAAGCAGGCCCTTGCCGGCGGCGTCGAACCGGCCGGCGCCCGACAAGGCGTAGCGATAGGTCGAAGTGACACCGGCGACATCGCCCGAGCTGAGCGTCAGCCGGGCGCCATTGGACACCTGGATATTGCCGCCGAACCCCTCGGCCCGGGCGATCAGGCCGCCTTGCTCGACATTCCAGTCGAGCTGGCTGCCCCCGGCCAGCGTGAGAGTGCCCGCACCGCGCTTGGTCATCAGCCCCCAGATGCTGGCCAGGCCGCTGACGCTGCCTTGAAAAATGTCGTCGAACGCCTGGTCGAAGATTACATGGCCGCCATTGTCCAGATTGCCGCGGATCGAGCGCGTGTCGCCGATCAGCGTGCCCCCATCGACGCGCGTGCCGCCGGTATAGCTGTTGTCGCCGGTGAGGATCAGCGTGCCGAGCGCGTTGTAGAGCAGGCCGCTGGCGCCGGTAATTTCGCTGTCGATCCGCGCGGTCATGCCGTCGCCGGTGCGGATCGATGTGAAGGGGCCGCCATCGAGCCGCAGCCGGCCGCCGGTGAGGCGGTAGCCGTCCGTCGCGAACAGCATCGAGCTGATCGCCAGGATGCCCTGACTGTCGTCGATTGTCACGGTGCCCGGAGCACCCTGGAACACGGCAAAAGCGGGTACCGGCTGCATCGGGCCGTTGATCGCGCCAGCGGAATCGGTCCAGTTCGGCGCGATCGCGCTCCACGTGCCGGAGCCGCCGTCGATCACGCCGTTCTGATGCAGCACGGGATTGCCGCCATCCCAGAAGCGAAGCGCCGGCGCCGTGGCGGTGATCTGGTCGGTAGCAGCGGACGGAGCCGGTTCGGGCGAAGGGGTGCTGCGGGAGCGACGGGCGGGGGTGATTCCGCCACCTGCGCCTGCGCCGCCCCCGATGCCAATACGGCGCCCACTCCGCAAAGCAGCATGGCGCGATAGCCACAACGGATTCTTGCCCGCCGCGCAAACGCCCCGCGTCGCCCACCTGGCCGCACAAGCGCCTCCCTGTTACGCTTTACTATGCCGGTATTCCCTCAGTGCCGGGCGGGCTTGGCAATGGTTTTGCGCCAGCACGTGAAGGCGGCGCGGGGAGACGACTTCACGGCAATCAACGGGGCGGCCGCCCAGGCACATGACCTCCGAGGTGATCCACCCAAACTGACTCGCGTCCGCTATGCGCCCGCTTGCGGACGTTCATTGCTACCGGCTATCTTCCTCAAAGCGGACCTATCGACGATTTGAAGAATGAGACGGTGCGCCGTGAAGGTTCAGTCGGCGCGCTCGATCCGAACCGTGACCGCACCCGAGCGATCGAAGATCGACAGATCGCCGGTCACTCGCCCGAGGACGATAATTCCCGGCGCAGGTACGCGGCCGCTGCGTTCTTGTGTCATTGCAGGTCCAGCTCGTGCGTCCAACTCGCGTCCTGGCGCACTGCGGCCGATTTCCATCTGCCCTGCTCTTTGTTCGGAGGAACTGATTTGCGCTCGTGCCCCCTGCGCCTGCTGCTCCGGCGAGCAGGCGAGGAGCGACGCCGGTAGGAGGAACGCTCCAATCGACTTCATCGCGATGTCCCCCTCTATGCGAGGTGCTGCCTGAAGAAGGAGGTGAGTTTGTCGAACGGGATCAGATCGATCCGGTCGTACAAGTCGACATGGCCCGCGCCCGGAACCCATACCAGTTCCTTCGGCTCCGCCGCCCGCCGGAAAGCGTCTTCGCTGAACTCGCGCGAGTGCGCCCGATCGCCTGAGATGAACAGTATCGGGCGTGGGCTGATCGTCTCGATGTCGTTGAACGGGTAGAAGTTCATGAACTTGACGTTGCTGGTCAGCGTCGGGTGGGTGGTCGTGCGCGGGGATCCGCCCTTTGGCGTGAACTCACCGCGCGGCGTGCGATAGAAGTCGTAGAACTCGCGCTGGATCGGGTCCGTATCCGCGGTCAGTTCATGCGTCGTCCCGCCGGTGTATCGGGTCTCGCCACCGGTGAACTCGGCATAGCGCTGCTCGGCGGCTTCCGCGATTATCCGCTTGCGCTGCTCGACCGACAGCGAGTGGTTGAGCGCGTTGCGGTTGGCCGCGCCCATATCGTACATGCTGACCGTCGCGATCGCTTTCAGGCGCGGATCGATCTTGGCGGCGCTGACGATGAAGCTGCCGCTGCCGCAAACGCCGATACCGCCGATCCGGTTGCGGTCCACGAACGGCTGCGTTCCGAGGAAATCGACCGCGGCGCTGAACGCCTCGGCATAGAAGTCGGGCGCTACCGCATTGCGCGGCTGGCCCTCGCTCTCGCCCCAGAAGGGCAAGTCGATCGACATCGCCGCGAAGCCCTGTTCGGCCATCTTCGTTGCGTAAAGGTTCGCGCTCTGCTCCTTCACCGCTCCCATCGGGTGGCCGATGACGAGCGCCGGGTGTCTGGCGCTTTGGTCAAGGTCGCGGGGCAGGAACAGATTCCCGGTGACCTGCATGCGATATTGGTCGCTGAACATGACCTTCCGAGAGGTCACGCGGTCGCTGGTGTAAAAGTTATTGGCTCCGTTGGACATGTCTTGGGCCTCTGCGGTTGAAAGATTGAGGAACGAGGCGCCGAGCGCCGCTGCACTTGCCCCGGTGAGGCGAAGCAGGCTTCGCCGGCTCAGATCGGCGGCAGCGGTTCGGTCGGGCTGGCGATGTTCGGTGCTGTTTTCGCTGTTCATCTGAACGCTCCGCAGGAGATGGCAGGCGCGGGATCGCGCGACCGGCGCGCTCCCGACGCACCGACAAGGGTCGAGGCGCCGAGCAGGGCGGCGCTTGCAAGGAAGGTCGCCTGATGGCCACCGGCGTCGAACAGCAGCCCGCCGCCGGCCGCGCCCAGCGTGATCGCCAGCTGGACCACGGCGACCATCAGTCCGCCACCGGCCTCGGCATCGTCGGGCAGCGTGCGGCTCAGCCAAGTCCACCAGGCGACCGGCAACGCGGTCCCGATCAGGCCCCAAAGCGCGAGCAGTGCCGCCGTGGGCAGCGGCAGCGTTCCCATGGGGATCAGCGCAAGCGCCACCACTGCCATGGCCAGCGGAGCGAGCACCAGCGTGGCGGTCAGGCTCCTGCTGACCACACGGCCGATCAGCCAGGTTCCGATGAGGCCCGCGCCACCCATGACCAGCAGAATCAGGGAGAGGAGCGACACGCTCACGCCGGTCGTGTTCTCCAGGAAGGGCCGCAGATAAGTGAACAGCGCGAATTGCCCCATGAACAGCAACGCGACTGCGATCATGCCGCGCGCGGCACCGGGCCGCCGCAGCACGCCGAGCGCGCTGGCGCTGCGCACCGTGCGATCCGAAGGCATTGAGGGAGCGTCAGCCATTGCCACGCGAAGGTGATCGCGGCGAGCGGGACGACGAGGAAGAACGCACCGCGCCAGCCGATGAACTGGCCGAGAAAGCTGCCGAGGGGGCGGCGACGGTGGTGGCCAGCGCATTGCCGCCGTTGAGCAGAGCGAGTGCGCGCGGCACCTGATCTTCGGGCACGAGACGCATGACCGTGGCAGCCGACATCGACCAGAAGCCGCCGATCACGATGCCGAGCAATGCACGCCCGATCATCAGCACGGCGAAATTGGGCGCGAAGGCGACCAACAGGCCGGATAGGAGCATGAGCACAGTGAGCCCGAGCAACAGCACACGGCGATCGATTCCGCGCGTCAGCGAAGCGATGGAGAGGCTCGTCAACACCGCGAACAGCCCGGACACCGAAATCGCCTGCCCGGCCGTGCCCTCGGTCAGATGAAGATCGGATGCAATCGGCGTCAGGATGCTGACCGGCATGAATTCCGACGCGATGAGCGTCGACACGCAAAGCGTCAGCGCCAGCACCGCGCCCCAGCCGGATCGCGGGGCGTCCGAGCTGTCGACGTGTGCAAAAATCTGTTCGATGCTGGCGCTACCGGCCATATCGCGGTCCCATCTGTCATTTGGATGGATCACGGGCAGTACCGTGATCGACAGAGGCCGATATAATCAGTGGGACGGCGGTGGATTACCCGCCCGGTCGTTGATGAAGCGATGAGCCAGGCTCATCGTTCGCGAGCCTGGAGCGCTCTTATGGTCCGAGCGGGCGCATCTCGCGGATCAGGTCGATCAGCAGGCGAAGGCCCGTCGGCAGCTGCCGGCGCCCCGAATAATAGATATGGAATCCGGACCCCGTCGAAGACCAGTCTTCCAGCACCAGGCGGAGATCGCCGCGCTCGACCAGCGGAGTCACGCAAGGCTCCGGCAGATAGGCCAGCGCGGCGCCCCCGGCCGTAAGAGCGAGTGCGAACTGGGTTTCGTCGATGGTGATCGCCCCAGGCACGTCTATTGCGAGCGTTTCCTCGCCCTTCTCGAATTCCCAGCCATAGATGCTGTCATCGCCCAGCCGAATCCGCAGGCAGCGGTGCGCGATGAGATCGCGCGGGTGTTCCGGCACACCAAAACGTTCAAGATATCCCGGCGCTCCCACCACCACCCACCGAATGTCTCTCGACAGGCGCTGCGCGATCATGTCCTCCGGGACGGTCCCGCCATAACGGATTCCCGCATCGGCGCCGGCCGCTACCACATCTACCAGATGGTTCGACACACAGACGTCGACTTCGATGTCCGGATACCGATCGACGAATGCCGGCAGGACCGGTGCGAGAAGAAGCGTTGCGGCATGCTCCAGCACATTCAGCCGGATGCGCCCGGCGGGCTCTTCCCGATAGCGATTTAGCACCTCGAGCGCCGACCCGATCGCGTCGAACGGCGCACCGATGGCTGCACGCAATTCCTCGCCCGCAGCCGTGAGCGTGACGCTCCGGCTGCTCCGGTTGAGCAGGCGAACGCCGAGGCGGGTCTCGAGGCCCTTCAACGCATGGCTCAGCGCGGAAGCGCTGACGCCCATCTCGAGACCGGCGCGCCGGAAGCTGCGATGCCTGGCGATCGCGAGGAAATAGCTGAAATCCGCCAGGTCGGTTCGGCTGATCTGCACTGAAGGAGTGTGATCGCGCCGGATCTGAAAAGCAATCAAGATGAGCGCTGCTCATCGCTATCCGAGCACCTCTCTCGACTCTGCGTCCGGCGAGACCTGACCGGTGAGACTTCCCGCCTGGCTGTGTGGAGGGGCAGCTATTGCGTCTTCCTTCCCGAAAGCGGCCATTCTGCTTCCGGCCCAAAAGATGAAATCAGGGCACCACCGATGCGCTTCGACCGATCCGTGCCCACTCGAAGGAAATGGGCCGCCTACAAGTTGCCAAGGAGAGCGAGGAAGGCGTTGCGTTTCGAACCCGGCGGTTTTCAGGAGATGACCCTGTCCATTGAGGAACTGCCTTGGTGAGAGCGGCGCGCTGACGCTGCGATCATGGATGTCGCTGAGACATCCCTAGTATCTGCACGACATGCTCGTTCCAGGCGTCGAGAGCCGCTCGTTTCTCGGGTTTCCAGTCATGCCGCTGGTAAATGGCCGCCACGCCGGAACGTGACTGGCCGACGTGGTTGAGAACCGCTTCGGTCACTTCGAACCGGACGCCCAGGCGTTGGAAGCCGGTGGCGAGTGTCCGCCGTAGGTCGTGAAGTCGCCAGGGCGGCAAGGGATCGTCCTCTCCGGCGACCAGTTTGTCCAGCTTGACCTTGCCTTTGTGGTAAGCGGTGAATCCCGCGCCCGTCGACGTCCGAAACACGCGCCCGCGCTTGGGCCAGGTTTCACCGCGTGCGAGTTGGTCTAGCTCCGCGACCGCGAGGTCGTTTAGCGGAATCGTTGTTGGCTCGCCGTTCTTCGTCCGCTCGCCGGAGAGGCGCATTTCGCGCGCCTCGCGACTCACTTCGTCCCAGTGTAGCCCGGCGATCTCTTCGCGCCGTTGGCCGGTCGCGATCAGGAGCCGGACGATCGGACCGAAGCAGCGATGTGTTTTGGGGGCGTGATTCCAGACGCGGCGCAGTTCCTCGTCCTCAACCACCGCTCGCGCAGTTTGACGGGCGGCGGGGTCTCCATGCCTTCCATAGGGCTGGAAGTGATGTCGCCGCGGCTGATCGCCCATTTGAACAGCCGCCGCATGACGGCGAACACGTTCCGCCGGTTCCCGACCTGCTCGTCTGGCATCCGGTAGAGCGCGGCGACGATATCGGCGCGCGTGATCGTCGGAAGCGGTTTGTCGCGCAGCACCGGCTTGATGTGGAGCGTGAGCGAGCGCTTCACGAGCAACTTCCAGCCTTTCCCCTTGCAACTGCCGGCAAACCGGTCGGCATAGTTGGAGAAGGCGAGATCCACCGCTTCCCGGCGGCGCTGCTTGTCCGATTCGACCGGATCGACGCCCTGCGCCACTAGCATCAGCATCCACGCCGCCTCTTCCCGGGCCATCGCTGGCGTCCAGGGCGAGCCATGACCGCCGATCGTATATCGGCGCGTCTTAGATTCCCGGCCGCCCATCCGGTACTGAACGATGTAGGAGGCTGAGCCGTTGGCCGACGTCTTGACGCCGAACCCCTTCAGATCCTCGTCCCACAGGAAGCCCGCAACGCCGTTCGTTAGGAGCGCGTCGAGGGTCCGTTTGGTGATTCGTCCGGTCGCAATTCCGATACCTCATGTACCAGAAAAGTAATCACTGGGTAATCACCAAATCGGAAACTGCTGGATACCCTCGGCGGCAACGGGCGGACTAAGCTACTGATTTAACGTAAATCGGCGATCTAAGTGTGTTAGTTATATACGTCGGAAAATAAAGTACCAGACTTCGTGCCCCTGCCGGCGTGCCTTGCGTTCGTAGCGCGTCTCGGGCCAATCGGCAGGACGCGTGAGGAAATCGGCGGCGCTCTGCGCCTGCCACGCAAAGTCGCGGCGCTGGTTCATCACCATCATCGACCAGCGGCAATAGGTGGGATCGTCGGTGCCGAGGCGAAACTCGCTGCCGGGCTTCAACTTGGCTGCGATCAGGTCGAGTGGGCCATTGTTGACCATGCGCCGCTTGGCATGACGGGCCTTGGGCCAGGGATCGGGATGGAGCAGATAGACGCGGCTCAGGCTCGCATCGGGCAGCCGTTCGAGTACTTCGAGCGCGTCGCCCATGTGCAGGCGGACATTGCCGAGCGCGTCGTCGCGGATGTGGTTGAGCGCGCTGACCACGCCGTTGAGGAAGGGCTCGCAGCCGATGAAGCCGTGATCGGGGCGCATCTTTGCCTGGCCGGCAAGATGCTCGCCGCCGCCGAAGCCGATTTCGAACTCGAGCGGGCGGTCGTCGCCGAACAGGACGGAGGCATGGAGCGGGCCGCTCTCGGGAACGCTGACCCTGGGCAGCATCTCCTCGACGAGCGCGGCCTGGCCTTCGCGCAATTTATGGCCCTTGGAACGTCCATAGAGGCGGCGAATGGTAACGGGATCGGGCATGTCGCCTGTTAGCGCCGCTGCTGCGCTACGCAACCTGAAGCACGCGCGATGCGGCCTGATCAGGCGGCGCGGCGCAGCGACGGATTGGGGAGTGCGCAGATTTCGGGGCTGGCGATTTCCTCGCCCTGGACGAGATGGATCCCGAAACCGCGCAGCCGCTGAAGCACGGCCTCGCTGTCGACGCCGGTGGCGATCACCTTGAGGCCGAGACCGCGGATGCGCGGCGTGAGATCCTCGAGGACGAGGCGGCGCGACCAGCTGCTGGCGATCGCGCTGACGAGATCCGATTCGAGCTTCACCAGCTCGGGAAGATAGCGCCCGCACAAAGCGAGGCCGGAATGGCCCTGACCCAGGCCGACGAATGCCGTCAGCGGTCCCGCCTTGCGGTGCACCTCGATGATCTCGGCGAGTTCGCCGCCGCGCAGCTGCTGATAGCCTTCGAGACCGAAGATCAGCCGCTCGGGAATGAGGCCGGATACACGCGCCACGCGCAGGATCGGCTCGAGATGCTCGGAGGGCGCATCGATTCCCGCGGCCTGAAGGGGAATGAGCAGGCGCGCGCCGCTGGTGCCCAGCCCCGCCGCCATCGACAAGCGGATCGCGGCGGCCGCGCAACGCTGTCCGAAAGTGGTGCGTGCCTCGCCTTCGAGGGATCCATAGATTTCCACCGCGGACTCGCCGTTGCGACCGCGCACGATCGCTTCATAGGCGTACACGCGGCTGCCCGAGAGATCGGCGATCGGCTGAAAGGCGATCGTCAGGCCCGAGTCGGACACGGGCTTGTGCTCCAATTCGGATGTCACTGATTGCGAGTCCACCGTTCGGTTCCTGTACGTCTCGTATCTAGTGAAGAAATGCAGTTACCCCGGGGTTAACGGCGGCTCCGCAAATATGCGGAGTGCCGGTCGCGAACAGAAAAGGGCCGGGAGATCGCTCCCCCGGCCCTTCGAATTTGTCGAGCGCTGCAGATCAGGCCAGAGCGGCCTTCAGATCGTCGACGAGGTCGGTCTTCTCCCAAGGAAGAAATCGCCCTCTGGCTTGCGGCCGAAATGGCCATAGGCCGCGGTCTTCTGATAGATCGGCTTGTTGAGGCCGAGATGGGTGCGGATGCCGCGCGGGGTGAGCCCGCCCAGCTTTGCCAGGCCCAGGATCGCTTCCTCGATCTTGTCGTCGCCCACGGTGCCGGTGCCGTGCGTGTCGACATAGAGCGACAACGGCTTCGACACGCCGATCGCATAAGCGAGCTGGATCGTGCAGCGCTGGGCGAGGCCCGCGGCGACGATGTTCTTCGCCAGATAGCGGGTGATGTACGCCGCCGAACGGTCGACCTTGGTCGGATCCTTGCTCGAGAAGGCGCCGCCGCCGTGCGGGGCAGCACCACCATAAGTGTCGACGATGATCTTGCGCCCGGTCAGGCCGGCGTCGCCGTCGGGGCCGCCGATCTCGAAGCTGCCGGTCGGGTTGATGTGATAGACGGTCTCGTCCGAAAGCAATTCGGCCGGAAGAATGTCGGCGACGACCTTCTTCACATAAGCGTGGAGCGCGGCTTCCTTGTCGCCTTCGTCATAGCCCTTGCCATGCTGGGTCGAGACGACGATCGCGGTCGCCGCGACAGGCTTGCTGCCCTCGTAGCGGAGCGTGACCTGGCTCTTGGCGTCGGGCTCGAGGAACGGCGCCGCGCCCGAATGGCGATCGGCCGCCATCTGCTCGAGGATCTTGTGGCTGTAATAGAGCGTCGCCGGCATCAGGTCGGGCGTGTCGTCGGCGGCATAGCCGAACATGATGCCCTGGTCGCCGGCGCCTTCGTCCTTGTTGCCCGAAGCGTCGACGCCCTGCGCGATGTGCGCCGACTGCGGATGCAGGTTGTTCTCGAAACGCAGCGTCTCCCAGTGGAAGCCGTCCTGCTCATAGCCGATGCGCTTGACCGTATCGCGGACGGTCTTCTCGACCTCTTCCTGCACGCCCGGCGCCCAGTTGCCGGCCTCGTCCATGATCCCCTTGCCGCGGATCTCGCCGGCAAGGACCACCAACTGGGTGGTGGTCAGCGTCTCGCAGGCGATGCGGGCTTCGGGATCCTTCGAGAGGAACAGATCGACGATGGCGTCGGAAATCTGGTCGGAGACCTTGTCGGGATGGCCTTCCGAAACCGATTCGGACGTGAAGAGATAATTGGAACGCATGGTTTTCCTCAAATCGTGGGAAGGAAGCCGGGCCGTTGCCATGCCCATATAAAGCTTTCCTTATATCCTGCCCCTAGCGGCCCAGCCGACGGAACGCAATCGCGAACAGATAGAATGCGCCGGCGACGAGAAAGGCGAGCCAATTGCCGAGGCGCGCGAACAAGGTCGGCGGCAATGGGCGGGGCATAGCGAGCTCGATCGCGCCTTCCTGGCGATGCGGAATCGATTCGAGCACGCGGCCGCGCGCGTCGATCACTGCCGAGATGCCGGTGGGCGTCGAGCGCAGGATCGGCAGGCCTTCCTCGATCGCGCGCAGCCGTGCCTGCGCCAGATGCTGCGGCGGCCCCCATTTGCCGAACCACGCATCGTTCGAAGGATTGAAGATGAAGTCGGGGCGATTGCGGCGATCGACCACTTGCCCTGAGAAGATGATCTCGTAGCAGATCTGGATGCCCGCCTTGCCGAAGCCGGGCACTTCGATCGCGCGCGGACCCGGGCCGGGGACGAAATCGATTTCGCCCATCACGAGGCGCGCCAGGCCGAGCGGCGCCAGTAACGTGCGCATCGGCAGATATTCGCCGTACGGGACGAGATGCGCCTTGTCGTAGCGCGGGCCCAAAGTGCCGGCGGAATCGAGAGACCACACCGAATTGCCCGCGCCGCTGATCTTGCCGTCCTTGCCGAAGAACAGGGCGGTTCCGCCGATCAATGCGACGTCCTTGGGCCCGAGCCTGGCGCCGATCCGAATGCGTACCCAGCGCGGATCGGCGCGGCCATAAAGCGCGTGTCGGGATAGCCGTCCTCGACATAATAATTGACCGTGCCTTCGGGCCAGACGAGCAGCCGCGGCGCTTCACCGGGTCGACCGCTCCATTCGAGGAGCTTGACCAGCACGCGCTCGGGATAATCGGGCTCGCCGACGCCTTCCTGCCCGACATTGGGCTGGACGATACGGACGCGTGATGCGGTCGGATCGGGCAAAGACGAGGTTCCCGCAAAGCCCAGGTTGAGCAGGGCCAGCACGAACAATAGCGGGGCGCCGATCAGCAGCGGGCGATATTGGCGCTGCGATGCGAGGAAGAGCAGGCCCGCGGCGAAGACCGCGACTCCCGACAACGCATAGGTGCCGATCCATGCCGCGATCTGCGCCAGCGGCGTCGGCAGCCAGATCACGCCCAGCGGATTCCATGGATAACCGGTGAAAAGCACACCGCGCAGATATTCGGTAATGATCCAGGCGGCGGCGGCGGCGAATACGAAGGCAACATCGGGCGCAGTCCCGCCGTCGCGTCGCTTGACCGCGTGGCTGAAGCGCCATGCGAGCCCCATCGCGAACGCCGGATAGACTGCGAGGTACAAGGCCAGCAGCACCACGGCGAAATAGCCGAGCGCGGGCGGCATCTTGTCCTGATAATCGAAGGCGTGCTGGATCCAGTTGTTGCCGACGGTGAAGTGCCCGACGCCGAACACCCAGCCGCGCAGCAGCACTGCCTTGAGCGTGGGCGCGGACCAGCTCAGCCAGAGCAGGATCGCGAAGGCGAGGAGCGCGATCGGCCACAGGTTCAGCGGCGCGAAGCCCGTGGCGGAGACGAGGCCGGCGATGAGGGCGGTGAGCAAGGGGCGAGAGAGCATCGGCGTGGGGCTTAGCGCATCCTCCCCCGGAGGGGAGGGGAGCTCGAGGTCGAACGCGCCCCGCGCGTTCGAGGATCGTGCGGGGCACGATCCGACCTCGAACTCGAAGCGGTGGAGGGGTAGTTGCCCCAAGCGACATCGCCCGTGGAGATTACCCCTCCACCAAGCTGCGCTTGGTCCCCCTCCCGCTCCGGGGGAGGATCGGCTAGAGGCAATCAGATGACCCTGCGTCCCTTCCATCTTGCCTTCCCGGTCCACGACCTCGCGGCGGCACGCACCTTCTACGGCGGCGTGCTCGGCTGCCCGGAGGGGCGCTCCTCCGAACAATGGATCGACTTCGACCTGTTCGGCCACCAGATCGTCGCGCATCTCGATCCCGCCGCGAAGCTGGTGGCGGTCGCCAACGAAGTCGATGGGCACCATGTGCCGGTCCCGCATTTCGGCGTGGTGCTGACGATGCCCGATTGGGAGGCGCTCGCGGCACGCGTCGAGGCGGCGGGTATCCCGTTCGGGATCGCGCCGCATGTCCGGTTCAAGGGGCAGGTCGGCGAGCAGGCTACGATGTTCTTTCGCGATCCGAGCGGCAACGCACTCGAATTCAAGGCGTTTGGTGATGATGCCAATCTGTTTGCACGCTGATGGCTGACCCGGTCGTCGTCGATATCCCGCACAAGCTCGGCCGCGACGCTGCCCGCGCGCGGATCGCGGGTGGGGTGAGCAAGATTGCCGAGATCGTGCCGGGCGGCGGCCATGTCGAGCAGCGCTGGGAAGGCGACACGCTCCACTTCACCGTCAGCGCGATGGGGCAGCAGGTGGCGAGCAGGCTTCAGGTGTTCGACAACCGCGTCCATGCCGAAGTCGACTTGCCGCCGATGCTCGCGCTCTTCGCGTCTAAGGTGCGCGAGAAGCTCGCCGAGAAGGGCACCAAGCTGCTCAAATGAGCGTTACTTCGCGCTCACCCGCCAGATCACGTTCCCCACGTCGTCCGCCACCAGCAGCCCGCCGCTCGCATCGGTGATCACGCCGACCGGGCGGCCGCGGGTGGTCTTGCCGTCGGCGCTGAGGAAACCGGTGAGCAGGTCGACGGGCTTGGCGTCCTTGGCCGGGAAGCCGTTGTCGCCGAACGGGACATAGACGACCTTGTAGCCGGACTTGGGTTCGCGGTTCCACGAACCGTGCAGGCCGACGAACGCGCCCTTCGCCCAATTGCCGCCGAGTTTCGCGTCGCCGGCAAAGGTCAGGCCGAGCGGAGCGACGTGCGCGCCGAGCGCGAAATCGGGGCGCTTGCTATATTCGCGCAAATCGGGGCGTTCGGGCGTGACGCGCTTGTCGACATAGCCGCCCCAGTAATTCCACGGCCAGCCGTAGAAGGCGCCGAAATCGACCTGGGTCAGATAATCGGGCGGCATGTCCGATCCGAGCATGTCGCGCTCGTTGACCACGGTCCACAGCGCACCGGTGGTCGGCTCGAACGCCATGCCGTTCGGATTGCGCAGTCCCCAGGCATAGACCCGGGCCTCCTTCGTGTCGGGGAACACCTGCAGGATCAGCGCGCGCCCGTCCTTGGCGAAATCGGCGCGCGATCCGCCCGAATAGATCGCGCCTTCGGCTTCGAGTCCGTTCTCGGCGATGTTGGACGAGGAGCCGACGCTGACGAACAGCGTCTTGCCGTCGGGTGCGGCGACGACGTTACGCGCCCAATGGTTTCCGCCGCCCGGCAGCGCGATGATCTTCTCCGGCTTTGCCGTGATCCGGGTCTGGCCGGCCGTGAAGGGAAAGCGGACCAGCGCGTCGGTATTGGCGACGTAGAGCCAGTTGCCGACCAGTGCCATGCCGGTGGGCGAATTGAGCCCGGTGAGCAGAACCGAGCGCTGATCGGCGACACCGTCTCCGTTGGTGTCGCGCAACAGTGTGATGCGGTTGGGCGAAGGTACGTCCGCGCCGGCCTGGCCGAGCAGCAGCCCCATTACCCAGCCGGTAATCCCGCCACCCTCGCGCGGCGGTGAATTGGTCTCGGCGACCAGCACGTCGCCATTGGGGAGGCGATAGAGCCAGCGCGGATGCTCGAGCTTGTCGGCGAAGGCGGCGACCTGGAGGCCGGCGGCCGGGATCGGCTTCGCGCCACCGGCCCAGCCGACGGGCTTGGCGATGCCGACCGTGGGAAAGCTTTCCGAGCGCGTCCCGCTGAGCTGCGGCGCCTTGCCGGTGACGGCCTGTTCGCTGAGCCGTGCCTTGTCGGGCTGGCTGATCCAGAACCAGCCGCCGATCGCGAGCACGATCAGCAATGCGAGCACGATGAGGATGCGCTTCAGCATAAGGTTCAGTCCTCGGTCTCGGCGAGCTTGGTGGGCGGATGGAGGCGCAGCCGGGTGACTTTGCGCGAATCGGCGGCGACCACTTCGAGTTTCCAGCCGCTGTCATGGATCAGGCATTCGCCCTGCTGGGGAACGTGCCCGGCGAGCACGAAGGCGAGGCCGCCCAGCGTGTCGATATCCTCGTCGACTTCGCCCAGGCGCGGGTCGATCGTCTCGGCGACATCCTCGAGCTCGGCGCGGGCATCGGCGTCCCAGCCGCCGCCCTCGATCGGCACGAGCAGGGCGGTCGGCGCCTCGTCATGCTCGTCCTCGATCTCGCCGACGATCTCCTCGATCAGGTCCTCGATGGTGATCAGGCCCTCGGTCCCCGAATATTCGTCGACGACGATGGCGAGATGGGTGCGGTTCGCCCGCATCTGCGCGAGCAGGTCGAGCACGCCCATCGACTGGGGGACATAAACCGGCTGGCGGATCAGTCCGGCGATGCTCGGCGGGTGCGGCGCGCCCGTCGCGAGGATCGCGAACACGTCCTTGATATGGACCATGCCGATGATCGTATCGAGCTCTTCGCGATAGACCGGCAGGCGGCTGTGCCCGGCTTCCGCGAACAGCTGGACGAGATCGGCGAAGCTGGTGGCTTCTTCCACGGCGATGATGTCCGCGCGCGGCACGCCGACATCGCCGGCGTCGCGCTCGCCGAAATGGAGCAAATTCTTGAGCATCTGGCGCTCGATCGGGGCGAGGTCGCCGGCGGGCGACTTGCCGCCTTCGTCCTCATGCTCGTCGATCGCCTCCTCGATGCGGTCGCGCAGCGTCTCTTCCTGCTCGTCGCCGAACAGCAAATTGCGGATTCCCCGCCATATGCCGCCGCTCTCATGGGTGGACTCATGGGTGCCGGTACTGTGTCCGGTACTGGGGCCCTCGGGCATGTTCGTGTTCAGTCCTCGCGCACGGGATACGGATCGTGCAGGCCGAGATTGGCGAGCGCGGCGCGCTCCATCTCCTCCATCGCCTCGGCCTCGGCGTCTCCCATATGGTCATAGCCTAGCAGATGCAGCACCCCATGGACAATCAGGTGGCTGGCATGATCCTCGACAGATATGCCGCGCTCCTCCGCCTCGGCGGCGCAGATGCCGTGCGCGAGGATGATGTCGCCCAGGATCACCTCACCGTCGTCGCTGTTCTGCGTGACCGTCTCGAGCAGATCGGGCTGGACCATCGGGAAGGACAGCACGTTGGTCGGCTTGTCCTTCTGGCGATATTGATGGTTGAGCTTGTGGACCTCGTCGTCACTGGCGAGCCGGACGGCGATCTCGATCACCGCCGGCCAGTCGAGCCACTCGCCGAACGGGGTTTCGGCGAGCGCGGCCTCGGCGGCGCGGGCGGCGAGGGCTTCCCAATCGCCTTCCGGCCAGGGCTCTTCGCGAAGGGCGGCGACGTCAAGCATCTATAGCCCCTCCCCTTCAGGGGAGGGGTTGGGGTGGGGCAGTGCCCTAAGCTTAAGTCTCGGTGAGACGGCCAGGCCCCACCCCCAACCCCTCCCCTGAAGGGGAGGGGCTTTGTTGGAAGCATCAAGCATCCGGCCCCTCATAGGCCTGGACGATGCGGCCGACGATCGGGTGGCGAACCACGTCCGCGGCGGTGAACCACGAAAAGGCGATGCCGTCGACGCCCTCGAGCCGGCCGATCGCGTCGGTCAGGCCCGATGCGGGCGTGCCGCCGGGCAAGTCGACTTGCTTGGGATCGCCGCAGATCACCATCCGGCTGTTCGCGCCGAAGCGGGTGAGGAACATCTTCATCTGCGCGGGCGTGGTGTTCTGCGCCTCGTCGAGGATGACGAAGGCGTCGGCAAGCGTACGCCCGCGCATGAAGGCGATCGGGGCGATCTCGATCTCGCCCGACGCGATCCGCCGCTCGACCTGCTCGGCGGGCAGGCAATCGTAGAGCGCGTCGTAGATCGGGCGGAGATAGGGATCGACCTTCTCCTTCATGTCGCCGGGCAGGAAGCCGAGCCGCTCGCCGGCCTCGACCGCCGGGCGCGACAGGATCAGCCGCTGGACGCTGCCGGTGATCAGCTGCGCCACTGCCTGCGCCACGGCGAGATAGGTCTTGCCCGTGCCCGCCGGGCCCAATGCGAAGATCATGTCGTTCGAGATCAGCTCGCGCATGTAATGCGTCTGCGCGACCGAGCGCGGGACGATCGTCTTCTTGCGCGTGCGGATCATGATCGAAGGGGCGGGCCGCCGCCGGCTACGTCCGCCTTGACGATGCCGGTGAACATCGGCTCGCTCGACATCGCGATCACGGCGTCGATCAGCCCGGTGTCGATATCCTCGCCGCGGATCACGCGCGCCTGGAGCTCCTGGAGCACTTCGCGGGCATGCGCGACGGCTTCGGCCGAACCCTCGATCACCACGCGCTGGCCGCGGGCGTGGATATAGACGCCCAGCCGCTCCTCCAGCGCGAGGATGTTCGAATCATATTCGCCGAAGAGCTGCGGCAGGAGCTGGGGCTTGTCGAACGTGACCTCGACCCGCGAGCGTTCACCGGATTGGGCGGGGACGGGCTTACGGCTCATGCGGTCCTTTCGGGGGTAAGGCAAAGTTGCGGGAGTCGCGGTTCATTCGTCAACTTTGAAACGCGGGGCATGCGGGGCCTCGATAGGCCAACTGGGAGCGGAGCAGGTGGTTCCGTGCGCATGAGTCGCTGCGACGATGGCAGAGGAAATCCTACAAAGACAGGGGCGGGCGAGGCACGGGACGAATAAAGTGCGTGTGTGACCTCGCGACGACAGATGCGGGCGGGCCGGTGTCAGCCTGCATCTGCTATTGGTGGAAGGCGGCCCTTCTTAGCCCCTCCCCTTCAGGGGAGGGGTTGGGGGTGGGGCCTGTCCGTCTCACCGAGCCTGCGCTTGGGGCACTGCCCCACCCCAACCCCTCCCCTGAAGGGGAGGGGCTTAGCATTCGCTGCCGGGTCGTTAGGACATTCAGCTTTCGGCCTCAGGCCGCCGCCCGCACCCGCTCCACGCCGGCCAGCGAATTGGGATCGGCGCGGACGATCTTGACTTCGATCAGGTCGCCGATCTGTGCGTCGGTCATCAGATGGACCGATTGCAGCCAGGGCGACTTGCCGAGCATCTGGCCGGGGAGCTTGCCCTTGCGCTCGATCAGCACCGTGCATGTCTTGCCGAGCGTGGTCGCGTTGAACGCCGCCTGATCGCGGGCGATCGCGGACTGGAGGCGCTGGAGGCGTTCATCCATCACCGGCTCCGGCACGAATCCGTCGGTCATCTCGGCCGCGGGCGTGCCGGGGCGAGGACTATATTTGAAGCTGAAGCTCGCGGCATAGCCGACTTCGTCGATCAGGCTCAGCGTATCGGCGAAGTCCGCGTCGGTTTCGCCCGGGAAGCCGACGATGAAGTCGCCGGACAATGCGATGTCGGGCCGCGCGGCGCGTACGCGCTCGTGCAAGGCGAGATAGGATGCGCGGGTGTGCGACCGGTTCATCGCCTTGAGGATGCGGTCGCTGCCCGCCTGCACCGGCAAATGCAGATAGGGCATCAGTTTCTCGACCTCGGCATGCGCGCGGATCAGCCCTTCGCGCATGTCGTTGGGATGGCTGGTGGTGTAGCGGATGCGGTGCAGCCCCTCGATCCGGTCGAGCGCGCGGATCAGGCCGTGCAGGCCGTTGCCCGCCGCGTCGTCCCACGCATTGACGTTCTGCCCGAGCAGGGTGATCTCGCGCGCGCCGGCATCGACCAGGGCCCTGGCCTCGTCGACGATCGCGTCGAACGGCCGGCTGACTTCGGCGCCACGCGTATAGGGCACGACGCAATAGGTGCAGAACTTGTCGCAACCCTCCTGCACGGTGAGGAAGGCAGAGGGGCCGACTTTCCGGCGCGCGGGCAGCGCACCGAATTTGCTCATCGCCGGCATGTCGGTGTCGAGCGCCGACTTGCCCGCGGCGGCGTCGGCGACGAGCTGCGGCAAGTTATGATAGGCCTGCGGGCCGACGACTACGTCGACCTTGGCGCGGCTGACGATCTCGGCGCCCTCGGCCTGCGCGACGCAGCCGGCGACGGCGATCATCGGGTCCTTGCCGTGCTTCCGCAAAGCTTCCTTGCGAATTCGGCCGATGTCCGAATAGACCTTCTCGGTCGCCCGTTCGCGGATGTGGCAGGTGTTGAGCACGACGAGGTCGGCGGCATTGGCGTCGTCGGTCGCGGTCATGCCCTGGGCGGCCATCAGCTCGCCCATGCGCTCGCCGTCATAGACGTTCATCTGGCAGCCGAACGACTTGACGTGGAAGGTTTTCGGGGTCGGTTTCATTTGGGCGGGGCTATAGCTTGCGTGACGCAATTCGTCACCCCGGCGAAAGCCGGGGTCCTGAGCGGCCGGCCGTGAAGCTTTTGGCTCTGGATCCCGGCTTTCGCCGGGGTGACGTCATTGGTTGGTCGGCGCCTTGTACCCGATCGCTTCCTCGGCATAGCGGAACGGGCGCAGCGGATGACCCAGTGCGGCGACCAGCGCTTCCTCGATGCGCCGCCGGCTTTCCGCGGCGATCGCCTTGCGGCCGGGATAGTCGCGCGGATCGAACGGTTCGAGGAAATGGACCTTGAGTTCGAAGTTTCCCTTGCGCGCGAGGATGCGGCGGGCGTTGTTGAGGCCGCGCTCCTGGCCGATCCAGCCGATCTCCTCGCTGAAATCGCCATAATCGAGCAGCACCGGCTGGACCATCACGCCGGGGGGCGGCGGCTCGAGCACGCGCAGCATCAGGTCTTGAACGGCAGCAGCGACTTGCCGTCGGTGGTGGTGCCTTCGGGGAAGATCGTGATCGCCCAATTATCGGCGAGCGCCTCGCGCAGCTGGTTGATCTGTTCGGCGACTCCCAGCCGGTTCTCGCGCTTTACATAGACGGTGCGGTTCATTCCCGCGAGCCAGCCGACCACCGGCGCGGCGCCGATCTCGGCCTTGGCGACGAACGCGGTGCCGCTCGCGCCGCCGAGCGCGAGGATGTCGATCCAGCTCAGATGGTTGGAGACATAGAAGACGTCGCGGCGCAGCGGCGTGCCGATCTTGACGACGCGGGCACCGGCGATGCGCGCGGCGCGGCCGAGGAACCAGCGCGGCCACGGCATGGGCAGGCGCAGCAGCCGCCACAGATAATACATCGGCACATGGGTGAGGACCGCGAGCAGCAGCAGTCCGACGCGGCCCCACATGCGGGCCTGTTCCGACAAGGTCAGTTGGGTAGTGGCGCCTTCCGCGGCCTCCGCGCGGCGCGAGTCCACACATGCCCCCTCCGTTCGCCCTGAGCTTGTCGAAGGGCGGTGATCCACGAGCGACGCACTCCTGGATAGTGGCGCTTCGACAAGCTCAGCGCGAACGGTGAAGGGTTTGCGCTCAGCTCTTCCGGTCGAGCGCGACGCCGTAGAGTTCCATGCGGTGGTCGACGAGGCGGAAGCCGAGGCGCTCGGCGATCTGCTTCTGGAGCAGTTCGAGTTCGGGATCGACGAATTCGATCACCTTGCCCGATTCGACGTCGATCAGATGGTCGTGATGCGCTTCGGGCGCGGGTTCGTAGCGTGCGCGGCCGTCACCGAAATCGTGACGGTCGAGGATGCCGGCCTCTTCGAACAGGCGCACCGTGCGATAGACCGTGGCGATCGAGATGCCCGGATCGATCGCTGAGGCGCGCTCATAGACCTTCTCGACATCGGGATGGTCTTCGGCATCGGAGAGGACGCGCGCGATCACCTTTCGCTGTTCGGTGATGCGCAGGCCCTTTTCGTGGCACAGGGCTTCGAGATCGATTTTCCGCGGCATGGCGCCGATGTAACGTCAATGCGCGCGAGGGGAAGGGGCAGCAAAACGCCGGCCCGGGCATCCCCGGACCGGCGTTTGATTTTCCCACCTCTGGAAGGCGGCGAAAGGCTCAGCGCTTGCGGCGCTTGGTGCCGAGACCGATCTTCTTGGCGAGCGTGCGGCGCTGCTCGGCATAATTGGGAGCGACCATGGGATAGTCAGCAGGAAGATTCCACTTCGCGCGATACTGTTCCGGGGTCATCTGATAGTGCGTCATCAAGTGACGCTTGAGCATCTTGAGCTTCTTGCCGTCTTCGAGGCAGACGATGAAGTCCGGCTTCACCGAAGAACGGATCGAAACAGCCGGCTCCTGCTTCACTTCAGGTTCTGCGACGACGCGGCCGAGGCCGGTCAATGCGCCGTGAACATTCTGAATAAGCACGGGAAGATCCGAAACTGCAACGCTATTGTTGCTCACATGCGCCGCGACAATATCCGCGGTCAGCGTGATGAGCGTTTCCTGAATGTCAGCTGAATTGTCCATGGTGTTCCCTTCGACCCAAATTATCGACGACTATTAATGCCGTCTGCGAGGGCCCTATCGGGCCGTTACAAACCAAAGGCAAGGTCGTTGGCCTTCAGTTACGAAAAAATCAGGCAAGCTTGCGCGCATAGGTATGAGCATCAAACGCCTGCCCCGTCTTGCCCCTATAATAGTTCCTGCGCTCGCCGACCTTCTCGAAACCTTCGCGACGGTATAGCCGGACGGCATCGTTTCCCGCGCGTACCTCAAGATGAAGTTGAAGGACTCCGCGATTCCGCGCTTCGGCGATGATGGCGCGGAGCAGCGCTCCGGCAACGCCGCGGCGGCGCGCTGCGGGGCGCGTCGCCAGCAGCAGCAACTCGGCCTCGTCGCCGGTCGAGCGTGCCAATGCGAAGCCCGCGTCGTTGCCGTCGAGGCTGGCGATCACCAGCCATACGCCGGGAAGCGAGAGCATCCCCAGGCATTGCGCGCTGGTCCATGCTTCGCCGAAGCGCGGATCGAAGGCATCCTGCATGATGCGGATGACTTCGGTCAGATCCTGCGATCCGCCCTCGCGCAATTCGGTGATGTTGAGCGTGCTGCTCATGCGAGACCACGCTCCGCAAGCGTCCGCGCGTCGGGCGGGCGGCCATAGATCGGGCGCGCGGGCAGGTTCGCGAAATCGGGGGAGCAGCCGCGCATCCTCGGCGCGGGGAGCGCCTCTATTGCCTCGAGCCCCGCGTCCAGCGCCGCCAGATGGCGAACGCCGCTGCCGATCGCCCGACGACCTTCGAGTGCCGCGAGCGCCGCGGAGGGTATCAGCGACTTGAGCGGACCTTCGGAGGCGAGTGGCGATGCCGTGAACGACTGCATGAAGACTTCACCGTGCCCGCCTTCGAGGATCACGGCAAGCGTGGGCCACTCCGGATGTGCATGGAATCCGGCTGCGGCGATCAATGCGAGCGACGAATAGCCGAAGACCTCCGCCTGCCAGCCGATCGCGAGCCCCAAAGCCGCGGCGAGGCCGACGCGAACGCCGGTGAAGCTGCCGGGACCGACATCGACGAGGATGCGGGCTGCGCGGCCCTGCCCGGGCAGCCCGCCGATCATCGGCACCAACCGCTCGGCATGCCCGCGCCCGACCACTTCGTGCGCGCTCGCTACCACTTCGCCGCCGCGCAGCAGCGCCACCGAACAGGCGGCGGTCGCGGTTTCGATGACGAGCGTGGTCAATGCGTCAGACGACCCGGTTGAACTGGTCGAACTCGGGACGGGGAAGTCGTTCGAAGATGGTGGAAGGGTCGCCATGGCCCAGCGTTGAAATGAAGTTGGACTTCAGATTGGGCTGGTCGCTGAAAAAGGCTGCGTCAACCTTGGCGTTGTCGAATCCCGACATCGGGCCCGTATCGAAACCCAGCGCGCGCGCCGCGATGATGAAATAGGCGCCCTGCAGCGAGGAGTTGCGGAAAGCCTGAGCGTAGCGCGCCGCGTCGTCGGGGAACCAGTCCTTCGCGGTCGGCGCATGCGGGAAGAGCCAGGGGAGATGCTCGTTGAACGCGAGATCCATCGCGATGATCACCGCGGCGGGCGCCTTGCGGATCTTGGCGGCGTTGGTGTTGCTCGAAAGATCGGCGAGCTTGTCCTTGCTCTCCTGGCTCGTCAGCCAGACGAAGCGCGCCGACTGCTGGTTGGCCGAAGTCGGGCCCATCTTCACCAGGTCGTAGATGCGCCGGATATCCGCCTCGGTGACCGGGGTGTCGTCATAGCCGTTATAGGTGCGCGCGGTACGAAAGATCGTATCCAGCCCCGCATCATCGAGGGGACGGCCCATGTGCAAATCCTTTCGGGCGGGGAGACGCGACCCTAGATCGCGCGGACTTCGGTGACTTCGGGAACGTAATATTTGAGCAGTTGCTCGATGCCGTTCTTCAGCGTCGCGGTCGAGGAGGGGCAACCCGCGCAGGCGCCCTGCATCTGGAGATAGACCTTGCCCGCGTCGAACCCGCGATAGACGATGTCGCCGCCGTCATTGGCGACGGCGGGGCGGATGCGCGTCTCGATCAGCTCGCGGATCTGCGCGACGATCTCGGCATCCTCGGGATTGTCGCCGAAATCGGCGGATTCGGCCGGCACCGAGAAGCCCGCGGCGGTGCCGGCGCGGAACAGCGGCATGTTGGCCGAGAAATGATCGAGCAGGATCGAGAGTATGTCGGGCTTCAGTTCGCGCCATTCGACGCCCGGCGCCGCGGTCACCGAAATGAAGTCGCGGCCGAAGAACACGCCGGTCACGTCGCCGAGCCCGAACAGGGCCTCGGCGAGCGGCGAAGCCTCGGCATCCTCCGGATTCGCGAAGTCGCGCGTGCCTGCGTCCATCACCGTGCGTCCGGGGAGGAACTTGAGCGTCGCCGGGTTGGGCGTGGCTTCGGTCTCGATCAGCATGCGTGTCATGTGGCGCCTGGGCGCCCGCGGATCAAGCAGCGGACGGGAAACGAAAGGTTTCGCGGGGACAATCAGTCGGCGTCGTGGCTGGTAGCGCTGCTCACGTCCGCGTCATGCCCGCTCTTGTCGCTGAAGAAGGCGGCAGCGAACAATCCGCAGCCGAGCAGGGTCGAGAGGAACACCCCGCCGATCGTCGCGAGGATCGCCGACAGATACAGCGCGTCGTTGATCGAGAGATACCAGAGCGCGCCGGCGACCATCAGCACGCCGGCCAATGCGATCCACAGCATCATCCGCCGGAACTCGCTCCAGGCTTGGGCAGTATCGGTAGCCATGTCGATTTCCTTTGACGCCGAGATGGTGCCGTAGCGACTCCGGTTCAACGGTCGATTGGACGAATCGTCCACCCTCACACGGGGAATTGAGTCCGGAACTCCGGCCGTCCGGCAAAGCCGTACACCTGGGCGAAAGGTCCAAGGTGGCATGCGCGGCAATTCGCCATTAGATGGGGATCCATGCTTCGTTTCCTGCGGTCGCCGCTCCTCGCCTCCCTTGCCCTCGTCACGCTCTCGCCGGCCCTGCCGGTGCTGGCGCAGACTGCGCCGCGGCCGGTCCAGACCGCGGACGATCCGTGGCTCTACAAGAACAGCGACCTCGTCCATGACGACGCCTGGAAATTCGGGCGGCTTCCGAACGGCCTGCGCTATGCGGTGCGCAGGAACGGCGTGCCGCCGGGCCAGGTCTCGGTGCGCGTGCGAGATCGATGCGGGCTCGCTGAACGAGCAGGAGAGCGAACGCGGCTTCGCGCACCTTCTCGAGCATCTCTCCTTCCGCGGATCGACCTTCGTTCCGGACGGCGAATCGAAGCGGATCTGGCAGCGGCTCGGCGTGACCTTCGGCTCGGATTCGAACGCGAGCACCACCTTCACCCAGACGGTCTACAAGCTCGATCTGCCGACCGCGACGCCGCAGGGGCTGGACGAGAGCTTCAAGATCCTGGCGGGCATGATGTCCGCGCCGGCGATCACCCAGGTCTCGCTCAACGCCGAGCGGCCGGTGGTGCTGGCCGAGGCGCGCGAGCAGCCGGGCGCGCAGGAGCGGATGCAGGACGCGATGCTGGGCCTGATGTTCGCCGGCCAGCCGGTCGCCAATCGCAAGCCGATCGGCACCACCGCGGCGCTGGCTGCGGCGACCGCCGCTTCGGTCAAGGCGTTCCACGATCGCTGGTACCGCCCCGAAAAGGCTGTGGTGATCGTCATCGGCGACATGGATCCTGCCGTGCTCGAAGCGATGGTGCAAAAGCATTTCGCGGATTGGAAGGGCGAAGGACCCACGCCGCAGGCCCCGGATTTCGGCAAGCCGGTAGAGGGCCAGCCGGTCGCGGCGAGCATCGTCGAGCCGGCAGTGCCGCCGCTGGCGATGATGGCGGTCGTGCGGCCATGGACGGTGTTTTCGGACACGGTGATCTTCAACCAGAAGCGCATGATCGATCTGGTCGCGATCCGGATCATCAACCGGCGGCTCGAAACCAAAGCGCGGTCGGGCGGCAGCTTCGTCGCCGCGGGTGCCGATCTGAGCGACGTTGCGCGCTCGGCCAACGTCACCACGGTCAACGTCATGCCGGTCGGCGCAGACTGGGAGACGGCGCTGCGCGACGTGCGCGGCGTGATCGCCGACGCGCAGACCATTGCCCCCACCCAGGCCGAGATCGACCGCGAAGTCGCCGAGATCGAATCGTCGATGAAGCAGCGCATCTCCACAGCGCCGGTCGAATCGGGGATGAAGCTCGCCGACGACTTGGTCGAGGCAGTCGACATCAACGAGACGGTGACCACGCCCGAGGCGTCGTACGACATCTTCAAGTCGGCGGTGACTGCGAAGATGTTCACGCCCGCAACCGTGCAGGCGGCATCGAAGCGCGTGTTCCAGGGCACTGCGGTGCGCGCATTGGTCAACACCCACACGCCCGATCCGCAGCTGGTGACCAAGG
The DNA here is from genome assembly GCF_027941955.1 of Sphingomonas sp. 7/4-4. Classification (GTDB taxonomy): domain Bacteria; phylum Pseudomonadota; class Alphaproteobacteria; order Sphingomonadales; family Sphingomonadaceae; genus Sphingomonas. The sequence goes on along the minus strand of NZ_CP115960.1, from coordinate 2,419,160 downwards.
TGACCTCCGCGCTCGCGGCCGACGTCGTCGCCAACGGCGCGAAGCGCAAGGCGCTGGGCAACGTCACTTTCGCGCAGCTTCCGAAGCTGGGCGCCCCGGGCAAGGTCGTGAGCCGCACGCCGGCGCTGGCCGAGCTCCAGATCGAGAGGGTCATCTTCGCCAACGGCGTCAATCTGCTGATGCGCAAGGATTCGTCCGAAGTCGGCAAGGTCTATGTCAACGTCCGCTTCGGGCGCGGCCTCAACGGGCTGCCCGCCGATCGGCCGAGCCCGGCCTGGGCAGGCGACATGGCGCTGGTCGCGAGCGGCATCGGCAAGCTCGGTCAGGAAGAGCTCGATGCGCTGATCGGCCGGCGCCAGATGGGCTTCGATTTCGACGTGGATTCGGACGCCTTCCGCTTCGCCGGCCAGACCAACAAGGACGATCTTCCCGATCAGCTGCGGCTGTTCGCGGCCAAGCTCGTGGCACCCGCCTGGGATCCGAACCCGGTGATCCGTGCCAAGACCGCGATGCTGTCCGGCTATGCCGGTCTCTCCTCGTCGCCCGACGCGGTGCTCGGCCGCGACCTCGAGCGGCTGCTCCATTCGAACGACCCGCGCTGGGGCATCCCTTCGCGCGAGGCGATCGAGGCGACTACCCCGGCGAGCTTCCGCAAATTGTGGGAGCCGCTGCTCGCCAGCGGCCCGATCGAAGTCGAAGTGTTCGGCGACATGGATTCCGAAGCGACGGTCAAGGCTGTGGCGGAGACGTTCGGCGCAATGAAGCCGCGGCCCGCCGGCACCGAGCCTCCGCCGCCCGTCACTTTCCCCGCGCATGTCGACAAGCCGGTCGTGCGCACCCACACCGGCAAGCCCGAACAGGCGGCCGCGGCGATCGCCTGGCCGACCGGCGGGGGCAGCGCAGGGATCACCGAGAGCCGCAAGCTCGACGTGCTCGCCGCGGTGTTCCGCGACCGCCTGATCGATCAGCTCCGCAGCCAGGCAGGGGTGAGCTATTCGCCCAACGTCGCCAGCCAGTGGCCGCTCGGCCTCGCATCGGGCGGCAAGTTGATCGCATTGGGCATGGTCCCGCCCGACAAGACCGATTTCTTCTTCGAACTCGCCCGCGGGATCGCCGCCGATCTGATCGCCAAGCCGGTCGACGCCGACGAGCTCAATCGCGCGCTGACGCCGATCAAGCAGCAGCTCATCCGCCAGTCGAGCGGCAACATGTTCTGGATGCGGCTGGTCGAGGGCGGAACCTATGATCCCGCGCGGATCGCGGCGGTCGACACGCTGGCACGCGACATCGCGACGACTTCGCCCGCCGAGGTCCAGGCGCTTGCGGCGAAGTATCTCCGCCCGGACAAGGACTGGTCGATGATCGTCGTGCCGGAAGCGGGCGCGAAGTAACTCATCTTGCTCCCCTCCCTGCAAGGGAGGGGCTGGGGTGGGTGCGAGCGTCAGCGAGCCCGTCCACAGTGTCTCGACAAAAGAAAAGGCCGGGCATCGAGCCCGGCCTTTTCTTACCCACCCTAGCCCCTCCCTAAGAGGGAGGGGAACATCGATGCCTAATACAGCGCGTCGAGCCGCGCGCCGTACACTTGCCGCAGCACGTGGCGGCGGATCTTCAGGCTGGGCGTCAACTGCTCGTTCTCGATCGTGAACGGTTCATCGGCGACGATGAATTTCCGCACCCGCTCGATCACGGAAAGATCCTTGTTCACGCGCTCGACTGCGTGCCCTAGCGCGGCCTTGAAATCGGGATCGTGCGCCAGATTCTTGAAGTCGCATCGGGTGCCGGTGCGCGCGCACCATTCCTGGACCCATTCGGGATCGGGGACGATCACTGCGGTCATATAGGGCTTCTTGTCGCCGGCGATCATCGCCTGGACGATCTCGGGCTGGAGCGTGAGCATCCCCTCGACCTTTTGCGGCGCAACATTGTCGCCCTTGTCGTTGACGATGATGTCCTTCTTGCGGTCGGTGATCTGGATCCGGCCCTTCTCGTCGATCAGCCCGATGTCGCCGGTATGGAGCCAGCCGTCCTTGAGGACGCGCTTGCTCTCCTCCTCGTTGCGCCAATAGCCGTGCATGACGAGCTCGCCGCGGACGAGAATTTCGCCGTCCTCCGCGATCTTTACTTCGACGCCCTTCAGCGGCGGGCCGACCGTGTCCATCTTGAGGCCCGCGCTCGGCCGGTTGCACGAGATCACCGGCGCCGCCTCGGTCTGGCCATAGCCCTGGAGGAAGGTCAGGCCGAGCGACTGGAAGAAGATGCCGACCTCGGGGTTGAGCGGCGCGCCGCCCGATACCATCGCCTTCATCCGCCCGCCGAAGCGCTTCGAGATCTTGGGAAGCAATGTGGCCTTGAGGATCAGGTTCATCGGCTGGTCCTGGATCGGCACGCCGCCGGCCGCGCGCTTGCCGCCGATCGCCACGGCGCGGTCGAGCAGATACGCGGAAAGCCTGCCCTGCTTCTCCACCGCCTTGCTGATCCGCGTGCGCAGCACTTCGAACAGCCGCGGCACCACCACCATGATCGTCGGGCGCACTTCCTCGATGTTCGAGGCGAGCTTCTCCAGCCCTTCGGAATAATAGATCTCGGCGCCGAGCCCGATCGGGAAATGCTGCCCGCCGGTATGCTCATAGGCGTGAGAGAGGGCAGGAAGGAGAGGAACACTTCGTCCTCCCAGCCGAAATCCTCCGAGATGATCGTGCAGCAGCCGTCGACATTGTGCAGGATCGCACCGTGATGCTGCATCACGCCGCGCGGGGACCCGCCGGTGCCGCTGGTATAGATCAGGCAGGCCAGATCCTCGCGCTTGAAGTTCACCTTGGCGGCGAAAGTCTCGGGATCGGCCGGGTGGCGGGCGATCAGGTCCTGCCAGTCGTGAAAGTCCATCGTCCCCGATTGCCCGACCCGGACCTCGTCGATCCCGATCACCATCCGTGCCGAGGAGGAGCGGATCGCGGCGGGAAGCAGCGTCTTCGCCAGCTTGGTATTCGAGACGACGATCGCGCAGGCGCCCGAATTCTCGATGATGTGCTGGTGATCGCGCTCGGTGTTGGTGGTGTAGGTCGGCACGGTCACGCAGCCCGCGGCCATGATCGCGAGATCGGTGATGCAGAATTCCGGCCGGTTCTCGGAAACCAGCATCACTCGGTCGCCGTTCTTCAGCCCCAGCGCCTGCAGTGCAGTGGCGAGGCTGGCGACCTGGCGCGCCGCCTCGGCCCAGCTCGTCGGCTGCCATGCGCCGCCGGCCTTGTGCCAGAGGAACGGCTTGTCGCCCTTCTCCCGTGCCCGGGTGAAGAACATCTGGACCAGATTGTCGAACCGTTCGAGCTGTCGCATCATTCTCCCCTTGGGCGCCGCTTGTTGCGGTTTCCCGTTATTCGGACGGTCGGTTCGGCACTGCGCCGAAACGCTTGATCTCCGGCACGCGCCCGTCCTGATGCATCGCCACGCCTTCGCTGCGCGGATCGGCCGCGCCGGCCCAGCGACCATGGATCCGCTCGATCGCATTGGCCTTGAGCCCGAGCGGCGCGGCCTGGACCTTCTCGCCCAACGCCTGCAGCGCCGGGATCATCGCCTCGCGTTCGGTGCCTTTCTCGATCATCGCGACCGGGCCCGGAGCATATACCAGTCCGAGCGCGATCGCATCCTGCGCGCTCAGCTTCCAGTCGACCACCCCGATGATCGCCTTGGCGACCTGCGCGATGATCGTCGATCCGCCCGCGGCGCCCACCGCGAGACGGACGGTGCCGTCGGGAGCGTAAACGATCGAAGGTGCCATTGAGCTGCGTGGGCGCTTGCCGCCCTCGACTCGGTTGGCGACCAGATAGCCGTCCTTCTCCGGAACGATGTCGAAATCGGTGAGCTCGTTGTTGAGCATCGTCCCGTCGACCGACAGTCCCGAGCCGAACGGGCTTTCGATCGTCGTGGTCACCTGCGCGACATTGCCCGCGCCGTCGGCGACCGAGAGCGAGGTGGTGCCGGCGACTTCGCTGTTCGGCGCGCGGACGCGCGGCGGCGCGCCCGGCGGGGTGCCGGCGGCGACGTCCTGCATGCTACCGGTCGCGCTGATCAGCGCCGAGCGGCGCGCGATGTATTTCGGGTCGAGCAGGCCCTTGAGCGGAACCCGGACATAATCGGGATCGCCGAGATACATGTCGCGATCGGCGTAAGCGAGGCGCGAGCTCTCGGCGAAGAGGTGCCAGGCGACGGGCGAATCCTTGCCCAGCTTCGCCATGTCGAAGCGCTCGAGCTGCTTGAGGATCATCAGCACCGCCACGCCGCCCGACGAAGGCGGACCCATCGAGCAGATCCTGTGCCGTCGATAGCTGCCGCACAGCACCGGGCGCTCCTTGGCCGCGTATGCCGCGAGATCGCCGACGGTCATCTTCGAAGGATTGCGGGCGGCATTGTTGACCGTGGCGACCAGCCTCGCCGCCTGCGGGCCGACATAGAAGCTGTCGGGGCCGAATTTGGCGATGCGCTCGAGCAACGCCGCCTGCTCGGGGTTCCGCGTGGTGGTGCCCGGCGCGAGCGGCTTGCCCTCGGCATCGTAGAAGACCGTCCGGATGCTCGCGTCGGCGCGGCTGGCGAAGCGGCCCAGTGCGCTGCTGAAGCGCGGCGAGACCGCGAAGCCGTCGCGGGCCAGCCGGATCGCCGGCTCGAACAGGCTTGCCCAGGGCAGCTTGCCGCCGCGCTGGTGCGCCAGCGCCATCGCGCGCAGGGTGCCCGGAACGCCGACGCTGCGTCCGCCGGGGATCGCGTCGCGGATGCCGAGCGGCTTGCCGTCGGCGTAGAACCAGCGCGGATCGGCGGCCATCGGCGCGGCCTCGCGGCCGTCGACCGTGGTGGTCGCCTTTTTCTTCGCGTCATATTGGACGAAGAAGGCGCCGCCGCCGATCCCTGCGCTTTGCGGCTCGACCACGTTCAATGCCAGCATCGTCGCGATCGCCGCATCGGTGGCCGTCCCGCCCTTGCGGAGGATCTCGACGCCTGCCGCCGCGGCGCGCGGATCGGCGGCACTCACAACCCCCTGCGCCATGGCGGCGAAGGGCACGAACAGGGCTATCAGCAGCGCGACCAGCTTTTTCATTGTGCCAGCCGTAGCGGGCTTTGGCCGGACGGCAAAGACGCTACGTCAGCGCATTCCGGAGAGGATGTCGCGGATCAGGCCGGGGCCCTTGTAGACCAGCGCACTATAGACCTGCACCAGCACCGCCCCGGCATCGAGGCGGCGCTTCGCCTCGTCGGCGCTGTCGATCCCGCCGGCGGAGATCAAAGGCAGTTCGCCGCCGCTGGCCTCGCGGGCCTCGACAAGCTTCGCGCGCGCCAGATCGCGCAAGGGGGCGCCCGAAAGGCCGCCGCTCTCGCCTGCAAAGCTGGAACGCAGGCCCGCCGACCGCGAGATCGTCGTGTTCGAGACGATCAGCGCGTCCACGCGGTTGTCGATCGCCGCCCGGATCGCGCCTTCGATCCCCGCGCGATCGAGATCGGGTGCGATCTTGAGGAACAACGGAGTCGCGCCGCGTGCCGCATCGCAGGCCGCGAGCAGCTCATCCAGCGCCGGCCGCGACTGGAGATCGCGCAGGCCCGGCGTGTTGGGCGAGCTGACATTGATCGTGATGTAATCGGCATGCGGCGCCGCTTTCCGCACACCCTCGGCATAGTCCGCGACCCGATCGGCCGAATCCTTGTTGGCGCCCACATTGATGCCCAGCACTCCCGGGCGCGTCCCGATGGTCGCGATCCGGGCGAGTGCGGCGTCCACGCCGTCATTGTTGAACCCCATCCGGTTGATCACCGCTTCGTCCTCGACGAGCCGGAACAGCCGCGGCTTCGGATTGCCCGGCTGGGGACGCGGCGTCAGCGTCCCCACCTCGACCGCCCCGAAGCCCAGCCCGAACAGCCCGGCCACCGCTTCGGCATTCTTGTCGAGTCCCGCCGCGAGCCCCACCGGATTGGGGAAGTCGATCCCGGCAAGCCGCACCCGAAGCGATTCATCCGATACGGATTTTGCCGCGAAGGGAGTGCCGGCGCTTCCCCACGCCCGCAAAGCGGCGATCGTGGCGCGGTGTGCGGTTTCGGGGTCCAGCGCGAACAATGCGGATCGGAGCGGATAGGCCATGCCCGCCGCCTTCGCATCGAGGGGGCCGCGCGTCAAAAATTTAGGATGTGTCGAATCCGTCCAATACGTAAGCCTACGTAGGCGCTAGTCAGGCTTTGCGACCCGAGGGGTTTCCGCTTCAACGGGGGAACCCTTTCCACTGGCCCGGCCGGGCAACCGGCCGGGCCACTTTATCTGGGCCCCGCACCCGCTATAGGTAACCGGCAGACACAGATTCTCGGGATGGGGGCTCGAGTCGTAGATGCGGGGCGCAACCATAAGAAAACCCGACGTTACCGACCTGGGCGCAGAGCGCGCGCCGACGGTGACGATCGAAATGAAGTCGGCCAAGGGCCGGCTGCTTCCGCATGTCGAATCCTATTATCTGTTCCGCGCCGGCGAGGGCGAGCTCGAAGGTCCCGAGCGCGTCGATATCGGCCATATCCGCTTCCTGATCCGCGGCGAGGGCGAGATGACCTTCCCCGACGGCCATGTCGAGCCGCTCAAGCCGATCATGGTGGCGGGTCCCGGCACCGCCGCGGCCAGCTATCGGATGCGCGGTCCGGTGCTCTGCTTCGGCGTCGTCCTGCGCGCGATCGGCTGGAAGGCACTGATCGGCATTCCCGCGCACAAGGTCACCGATCACATCATCGACGGCGAGAAACTGTTCTGCGAGCGCGCGCCCAGGCTGCTCGAGCAGCTGCGCAGTATGACCGAGCTCGACGAGATGATCGGGGCGATCGCGCCGCAGCTGATCATGCGCCAGGAGGAAGTGAAGCCGGTTCCCGATCCGCATTTCCCCTTTCTCAGCCGGGTGCGCGAATGGGCCGCGAGCGAGGATCCGACGATCGACGCGCTTTATGCCACGATCGAGGAGAGCAGTGGCTTGGGCGAACGCCAGGTCCAGCGGCTGTGCCTCGAATATTTCGGCGGGCCGCCGACCAAGCTCAAGCGCAAGTTCCGCGCGATCCGCGCGGCGATGCAGATCTTCCAGGGAGCGCCGCTTTCCGACGTGCTCGGCCCCTTCTCCGATCAGTCGCACATGATCAACGAGATCAAGCACTTCACCGGCTATACGCCGACCAGCCTGCGCGGCAGCAGCGATCCCACGCTGGCGCTGACCCTGAAGAACGAGGAACTGCACTTCCTGCCCGACGTCATCCCCGAGCCGGTTGACCTTCGGGGCAACTAGGCCCATCTGCAATCGGACAGAATCGTTCTGATTGATGCCCGTCGCGCCGTTGCGCAAAGGGCGAGTGGGATTAGATGCGTCTTTCGAGCCTTGCCGATTATGCCGTAGTGATGATGGCCGCCGCCGCGCGCCATTGCGGCGCGTGCGTGCGGCTCAACGCGACGCTGCTCGCCGAGGAGACGGGACTACCGCTTCCTACCGTGCAGAAATTGGTGAGCAAGCTTTCCGCCGCCGGGCTGATCGAGAGCGCGCGCGGCACCGGCGGAGGCTTCCGCCTCGCGCGGCCTCCTGCGGCGATCACCGTCGCCGACATCGTCGAGGCGATCGAGGGCCCGATCGCGCTCACGACGTGCGTAGACAGCGGCAAGCATGATTGCGTGGTCGAGGGCACCTGCCGCGTCAAACCGCATTGGAATGCCGTCAACGGCGCCGTAAAGGGCGCGCTCGCGGGTATCACCCTATCCCAACTTTCCGCTGCTCCGGCTCCGGCCGGGGCGCAGCATCCCGAGTCCGCTGACCGGGTCCCGGCGCTTGCCGGGGAACAGGTGTAACATGGCCACGAAGAATGCCGAGGCGCTCGCCGCCGCGAACAAGAAGTACGAATGGGGGTTCTCCTCCGATATCGAGCAGGAGTTCGCCCCCAAGGGGCTGAGCGAAGACACGGTCCGCTACATCTCGGCCAAGAAGAACGAGCCCGAATGGATGCTCGACTGGCGCCTGAAGGCGTTCCGCATGTGGCAGGAGATGGAGCTTCCCTTATGGGCCAAGCTGCAGATCCCGCACATCGATTATCAGGACGCGTACTACTACGCCGAGCCGAAGCAGAAAAAGACCATCGGCAGCCTCGACGAGCTCGATCCCGAGATCCTGCGCGTCTATGAGAAGCTCGGTATCCCGATCGAGGAGCAGAAGGTGCTCGCGGGCGTCGAGGGCGCCCGGAAAATCGCGGTCGACGCAGTGTTCGACAGCGTCTCGGTGGCGACCACTTTCCGCGAGGAATTGAAGGCCGCCGGCGTCATCTTCCTGTCGATCAGCGAAGCGATCCGCGAATATCCCGAGCTGGTGAAGAAGTGGCTCGGCAAGGTCGTGCCCCAGCGCGACAATTTCTTCTCGGCGCTGAACTCGGCGGTCTTCTCCGACGGCACCTTCGTCTATGTGCCCGAGGGCGTGCGCTGCCCGATGGAGCTGAGCACCTATTTCCGCATCAATGCCGAGAATACCGGCCAGTTCGAGCGCACGCTCATAGTGGCCGACAAGGGGAGCTACGTCTCCTATCTCGAAGGCTGTACCGCGCCGATGCGCGACGAGAACCAGCTCCACGCCGCGGTGGTCGAATTGGTTGCATTGGACGATGCCGAGATCAAATATTCGACCGTCCAGAACTGGTATCCCGGCGACGAAAACGGGGTGGGGGCATCTTCAACTTCGTCACCAAGCGCGCCTTGTGCGCGGGTACGAACTCGAAGGTCAGCTGGACCCAGGTCGAGACCGGCAGCGCGATCACGTGGAAATATCCCAGCTGCATCCTGCAGGGCGACGGCTCGGTCGGCGAATTCTATTCGGTCGCAGTGACCAACGGCCGCCAGCAGGCCGATACCGGCACCAAGATGCTCCACATCGGCAAGAACACGCGCTCGACGATCGTGTCGAAGGGCATCAGCGCCGGCCGCAGCGACAATACCTATCGCGGCAAGGTGCTGGTCAATGCCGGCGCCGAGAATGTCCGCAACTTCACCCAGTGCGACAGCCTTTTGCTCGGCGACCAGTGCGGTGCACACACCGTGCCGTACATCGAGGTGAAGAACCCGACCGCGCAGATCGAGCACGAGGCGACCACCTCGAAGATCAGCGAGGACCAGATGTTCTACGCGATGCAGCGTGGGTTGGATCAGGAGGCCGCGGTCGCGCTGATCGTCAACGGCTTCGCGCGCGAAGTGCTCAAGCAGCTGCCGATGGAATTCGCGGTGGAAGCGCAAAAGCTGCTGGGGATCTCGCTGGAGGGGAGCGTTGGATGAGCGACAAATTCGATTGGAGCGAGTTTAAGGGCGATGAGATCGTCCGGTCTACGCGAGCAGTGATCGTCTATTTGAATCCGGATAACGATGTAGTGATCCGCCAGGAGGCTGCCCCTTACGAGGATGATGAACCTTGGATTGTCATCCCTCGTCAAAGCGTTCCGCGTCTCATTGAGAAGTTGAAGCAGCTCGCCGAGGCGCATTAATGATTCTGACGCTGCTCCTGTTTCTCGCGCAAGATGCACCCGCACCGGCTCCCGAGGAGTCGGCGGAGGAGGAAATCGTCGTGCGCGCGCAGTTCGGGCTCACGACGATGCTGTTCGACAAGGGTGCCGACGGCAAGCTGCGCAATTGCCGGATCATGGTCTCCAGCGGCAGCCAGAGGCGCGACACCAATGCGTGCCAGGCGACGCCGGTCTGCTATGCCAAGACCGCTGACGAAGTCACCGATTGCCGTGAGATGACCTTCCTCGAACTGGCGTCGGCCGCGACCCCCGGCGAGACGCGCCCTGCAGGCGCCGGGGTGCCGCAGGCCTTCACGCTGCCCAAGTTCACCGATCCGAAGCCGGCGCTCGCGCCGGGCCAGGCCGGCCCGCTCGGCCTCTCCGAGCCGAGCCGCGAGACCGAGCGTCAGCGCGTCAAATTACCGCCTTTGCCCAAGCCGCCCTCGGATGGCCCGATCATCCGCGTCGGGCCGGCGAAGGAGTTGGGCGAATGATCCGCAGTCAGCGCCGCGCAAGCATGGTTCGGGCAAGCATGGGGATGGGGCCGGTGTTCGGGCTCCCGGGAGTATCGCAATGATGTTCGGAATGTTGTTCGCGCTTGCCGCTGCCCAGAGTGCGGGCGGCGTGGTCGTCGAGGATACGCCGCAGATCGGCATCGCCACCCGCCATGCCCGCTGCATCGTCCGGCAGGTCGGCATCGCGCCCGCGGCCGCAGCAGCGCGCGCAGCCAAGGTGGCGGAAGCGACCAAAGGTTGCCGCGAATTCACCGAGGGCGATTTCACGCAGGGCCGCGTGATGCTCGGCGATCGTCCGGTCAATGCGCGCTGGTGGGGCCGGATGCGCGGGACGCTCGATGCGATCGAGGCGGATATCGCGACCGCGATCGTCCAGCCGAAGCAATACAAGATCATCTGGGAGTTGCCCGATGGCAGCCGGGTCGACGCCTATAACGCGCCCGAGCCGCTGAAGTCGGTCAAGCTGCTGACGGTGCCGCTGTGATCGTCGCGCTCGGCCTCGCCTTGCTCGGCGCGCAGGACGTGATCGGCGAGGACATCGTCGTCACCGGCCGCGCGCGTCCGCTCCAGGTGAGCGTGCAGCTCGATTCGAAGCGCCGCGTCCGCGCGTGCGCGATCGCCCGGTCGAGCGGCGACGAGAGTTTCGACCGGCTGACCTGCGAAACGGTCGCCGCGTGCTCGCGCGAGCCCGACCGCAGCCGCAAGGCGATCCAGGCCTGCACGCAGACGCAGATGACGGCGATCATCAACGATCAGTTCGGCGCCAATGCCAACCAATAGGACCATGATGCTCAAGATCGACAATCTCCGCGCCGAAATCGACGGCAAGGAAATCCTCAAGGGGCTCAGCCTCGAAGTGAACGCAGGCGAAGTGCACGCGATCATGGGCCCCAACGGCGCGGGCAAGTCGACGCTCGGCTATGTGCTGGGCGGACGCCCTGGATACGAGCCGACCGGCGGCAGCGTGACCTTCGGCGGCGAGGACCTGCTCGAAATGGCCGCGCACGAGCGCGCCGCGGCCGGCCTGTTCCTCGGCTTCCAATATCCGGTCGAGATCCCCGGCATCTCCAACGTCCAGTTCCTGCGCGAGGCGCTCAATTCGCAGCGCCGCGCGCGCGGCGAGGCGCCGCTCTCGGGCGGCGAGTTCTTGAAGCTCGCTCGCGCGCAGGCCGATGCGCTCGGCATGGATCAGGAAATGCTCAAGCGCCCGGTCAATGTCGGCTTTTCGGGCGGCGAGAAGAAGCGCAACGAGATGGTCCAGATGGGCATCATCGGCCCGAAGCTCGCGATCCTCGACGAGACCGATAGCGGCCTCGACATCGACGCGCTCAAGGCCGTGGGCGAGGGGATCAACCGGATCATGCGCGCGCCCGACAAGGCGGTGCTGCTGATCACCCATTACCAGCGGCTGCTCGATTATGTGCAGCCCGATTTCGTCCATGTCCTCGAAGCCGGGCGCATCACGCGCACCGGCGGGCCAGAGTTGGCCCACGAGCTCGAAGCGCAAGGCTATGGAGCGGTGGCGGCATGAGCGCGCTTCGCGCCGAAGGCGCTCTCAATTCTTTCGTGCCTTCGTGTCTTCGTGTGAGTCAATTTTTCTCACACAAAGACACGAAGGCACGAAGAAGGTGCGCGCGTGACCACGCTCGAACTTCCATCCCCGCGTCTTGAAGAATGGCGCTGGGCGGATATGCAGGCGCTACGCGTCGCCGCCGATGCCGAGCCGCGCGACGCCGGAATCAAGCCCGCCGACCTGTTCCTCGACGTGGAAGGTCCGCGCCTGCTCTTCGTCGACGGCGTCTTTGAGCCCGCGCATAGCCGCCCGGGCCCGGTCAAGGTCGCGCGCTTCGCGCCCGAGACCGCGCATCCGCTCGGCGGCATGGCCGAAGGCGAAGGCTGGGTGCTGTCGCTCGATCCGCAAGCGGCGGTGACCGGCATCCAGATCGTCCATCTCGGCTCGGGCGGCGAGAGCCATGTCCCCGCGCGCATCACTTTGGCCGACGACGCGGTCGCGTCGGTCGTCGAGACCTATGCCGGCAGCGGCTGGGCCAATCGGCTGACGCAGATCGCGCTCGGCAAGGGCGCGCGGCTGATGCGCTCGGTGCGGCTGCTCCAGGCCGATGGCTTCGTCTCGTTGCGCGACGAGGCCGAGATCGGCGAGGCGGCGAGCCTGGTCTCGATCTTCCTCGGTGCCGGCGGAATGGGCAGCCGGATCGACGGCGCGCTCACGCTCACCGGCAAGGGCGCTTTTGCCGAGATGGGCGGTGCTTTGCTCACTTCGGGGACGCAGAAGCAGGAGGCGGCCGTGGTCGTCCGGCATGAGGCGGTAGAGGGCACTTCGCGCCAGCTCTGGCGCGCCGTGGCGGCCAACCGCTCGACCGTGAGCCTCGCGGCCCGCGTCGAAGTCGCGCGCGGCGCGCAGCAGACCGACGGCGAGCAGTCGCTGCGCGGGCTGCTGCTCGAACGCGCCGCGACGGTGAACCTCAAACCCGAACTCGAGATCTTCGCCGACGACGTGAAGTGCGCGCACGGCGCGACGGTGGGCGAACTCGACCAGCGCGCGCTCTTCTACTTGCAGAGCCGCGGCATCCCCGCGCCGCGCGCCAAAGCGATGCTCACCCGCGCCTTCGTCTCCGACGCGATGTCGCGGATCGGCGAGGAAAAGGTGCGCGATGCGTTCGTGGCGGACGCCGACAAGTGGCTGGAGAGTGCGCTGTGAGCGTGACGACCGACACCCGCCCGCTCGACCTGCTCGCCGATTTCCCGGCGATCCCGGCGGGCTGGGCGTATCTCGATACCGCCGCGACCTCGCAAAAGCCCAAGCCGGTGCTCGACGCGATCAACCGCGGCTATGGCGAGACCTATGCCACCGTGCATCGCGGCGTGTACCAACGCTCGGCCGATATGACGCTCGCGTTCGAGGCCGCGCGCGAGCGGGTCGCGCGCTTCATCGGCGGCAAGCCGCAGGAAACGATCTTCGTCCGTGGCGCGACCGAGGGGATCAACCTCGTCGCGCAATGCTGGGCAGGCACGCAGCTGAAAGCCGGCGACCGCATCCTGCTTTCGACGCTCGAGCATCATTCGAACATCGTGCCCTGGCAGATGGTCGCCGAGAAGATCGGCGCCGCGATCGACGTGATCCCGCTCACCGCCGATCAGCGCGTGGATCTCGACGCGATGGCGGCGATGATCACGCCGGCGCACAAACTGGTGGCGCTCGCGCATGTCTCCAACGTGCTCGGCTCGGTGCTCGACGCCAAGCGTGCGACAGAGATCGCGCATTCGGTGGGCGCGAAGATCCTGCTCGACGGCTGCCAGGCCGTGCCGCGCATGGCGGTCGACGTCGCCGCGATCGGCTGCGACTTCTACGTCTTTTCGGGCCACAAGCTCTACGGCCCGACCGGGATCGGCGTGCTGTGGGGCCGCTATGAGCTGCTCGACGCGATGCCGCCCTATCAGGGCGGCGGATCGATGATCGACCGCGTCACCTTTGCGAAGACGACCTACGCGCCGCCGCCGGGCCGCTTCGAGGCGGGGACGCCGCACATCGTCGGCGTGGTCGGGCTCCATGCCGCAGTCGATTATGTCGACGCGATCGGTCTGGATCGCATCCACGCGCACGAGACCGCTCTGGTCCGTCAGGCCCGCGATGCGCTGTCACGGATCAACAGCGTCCGTCTGTTCGGTCCGGACGACAGCGCCGGCATCGTCAGTTTCGCAGTCGAGGGGTGCATCCGCACGATGTCGCCACCATCTTGGACGAAGGCAATGTCGCGATCCGCGCCGGCCACCATTGCGCGCAGCCCCTGATGGATGCGCTGGGCGTGCCGGCGACGGCGCGGGCGAGCTTCGGGGTTTACAATAATGCGGCCGATATCGCCGCGCTGGTGAAGGGTATCGAACGCGTGACGAGGATTTTCGGGTGAACGAGGAACGCAAGATCGCAGTCGAGGAAGTCGACGCCGTCGATGCGCCGCCCAAGGCGCGCGTCGAGGATGTCGCTCAGACTTTCGAGCGCAAGCGCGATTACCTGACGGGCTTCCTTCAGCAGAAGCCCGAGGCCCATCCGGCCGGCGAGCCCGGCGGCGAGCTCTACGAATCGGTGATCCAGGCGCTCAAGGAGATCTACGATCCCGAGATTCCGGTGAACATCTACGATCTCGGGCTGATCTACGGCGTCGACATCACCAGCGACGGCCATGCCTCGGTGCAGATGACGCTCACCACGCCGCATTGCCCGGTCGCCGAATCCATGCCCGGCGAAGTCGAACTGCGCGTCGGATCGGTACCCGGGATCGGCCATGCCGAAGTCAACCTCGTCTGGGATCCGCCCTGGGATCCGCAGAAGATGACAGACGACGCCAAGCTCGAACTGGGGATGCTGTGATGGCTGAAGGAAAGCTATCCGTAGCCCCGGACGAAATCGCCACGGCCGCCTTCAATCTTCAACTGGCTTTGATGGCACAGTTGGGGGTTGCAGGTGCCCTGACCGAGGAGCAGTTGAACTTCGTAGCCGCTAGCGCAGCCTCGATGTGTCGTCGGCAAGGTGAAGAAAATGCTGCTAAATTAATCGAAACCGTGGTGCCGACTGCTGTTGGCGTCAATATCAATATCGAGGCGATGAAACAGGGCATCGGGATCAAGAGGCAGCCCCGTGACTGAGACCAAGACCCGCCAGCGCCCCGCCGCGCTCAACCTCACCGAGCGCGCCCACGCGCGCATCGCCGAGCTGATGGCCAAGGCGCCAGAGGGCACGATCGGCGTCAAGCTCTCGACGCCGCGCCGCGGCTGCTCGGGGCTGGCCTATTCGGTCGACTATGTCAGCGAGGCGGCGCCCTTTGACGAGAAGATCGAGACGCCGGGCGGGACCTTCTATGTCGACGGTGCCTCGGTGCTCTACCTCGTCGGCTCGACGATGGACTGGGTCGAGGACGATTTCGCCGCCGGCTTCACGTTCGAGAACCCCAACGCCAAGGGCGCGTGCGGCTGCGGCGAGAGCTTTACCGTCTGAGCCATGGCGCATAGGGCGCTGTCCGACACCATCGGAGAGAGACCATGCCCTATCCCCAGCCCTGGACCGCCGATCCCGCGCGTTACGACGGCCGCATGCCCTATCGGCGCACCGGCCGCTCGGGGCTCGATCTCCCGGCGATCAGCCTCGGCCTCTGGCAGAATTTCGGCGGCACCGATGTGTTCGAGACCGGCCGCGCGATGCTGCGCCGTGCATTCGATCGCGGCGTCACCCATTTCGATCTCGCGAACAATTACGGCCCGCCTTACGGCTCGGCCGAGGAGAATTTCGGGCGCGTGATGGCGGCCGACTTCGCCGCGCACCGCGACGAGCTGATCGTCTCGACCAAGGCGGGCTGGGACATGTGGCCGGGCCCCTATGGCGATGTCGGCGGCAGCCGGAAATACCTGATCGCCTCGTGCGACCAGAGCCTGAAGCGGATGGGGCTCGATTACGTCGACATCTTCTATTCGCACCGCGTCGATCCCAAGACCCCGCTCGAGGAGACGATGGGCGCGCTCGCGCACATCCACCGCCAGGGCAAGGCGCTCTATGTCGGCATCTCGTCTTACTCGCCCGAGCTGACGCGCCAGGCCGCGGCGATCCTCGCCGAATACAAGGTGCCGTTGCTCATCCACCAGCCGAGCTATTCGATGCTCAATCGCTGGATCGAGGAGGATTTGCTCGACACGCTGGGCGATCTCGGCACCGGCTGCATCGCGTTCTCGCCGTTGGCGCAGGGGATGCTCTCGTCCAAATATCTGAACGGCGTTCCCGCGGATGCGCGCGCGGCCAAGGGCGGTTCGCTCGGGCAGGGGCTGTTGTCGGATGCGAACCTCGCCCGCATCCGCGCGCTCAACGCCATCGCCGAACGCCGCGGCCAGACGCTCGCGCAGATGGCGATCGCCTGGGTGCTGCGCGATCCGCGGGTGACCTCGGCGCTGATCGGCGCGCGCAATGTCCAGCAGCTCGATGATCTCGCTCGATGCAGTGAAGAATCTCGGATTCAGTGCCGATGAGCTCGCCGAAATCGACACCCATGCAACCGAAGGCGCCGTGGATCTTTGGAAGATATCATCCACGCTAGAGGAATTGCCGCAGCGATGAGCGTCGCCTTCCGTCGCGAGAGCGACGAGGAACATAAGGAACCGAAGTTCGAAATCCCCTTGCCCGCCGGCGCCAATCTGGTGACGGCGCGCGGGCTCGCATTGATCGAGACGAAGGTTGCCGAGCTCGAGGCGGCCATCGCCGCCGAGGCCGCCGAGGAGCCGCGCGAAGTCCTCAAGCGCGAGCTGCGCTACTGGAACACCCGCCGCACCACCGCCGAGATCGCGCCTCCGCCGGAGAAAGGCGTGGTCGGCATCGGATCGCGGGTGCGCATCCGGCTGGGGGCAAGGCGCGGACGATCGATCTGGTCGGCCATGACGAAGCCGATCCGCACGCCGATCGCCTCGCTTTCTCGGCCCCGCTCGCGCACGCGCTGCTCGGCGCGGAAGAAGGCGAGTGCGTCGATTTCAACGGCCGGCCAGAGGCCATCGAGATTTTGGAAGTCTCCGCGATCCCGGGCTAGCGCGGCAGGAGTTGGTCGGAGCGCCTACATTCCCCGTTCGTTTCGAGTGAAGTCATCAGGAACCAGACACAGCGGACAAGAAAAGCCGCCGCTCCATCGCTGGAGCGGCGGCTTTTTCGTTCCCGGATCGGAAGCCGGGCTTTTAGAAGCCCACCACCAGCGAACCCATGAAGGTGCGCGGATAGCCGATCTGCGAGTTCGGCGCGTTGCCGTACGCCGTGACCGCGCCCGTCCCCGGGTTGAAGGTCGGGCCCTGGTTCAGCGCGCCGTTGCCGCTGTTGAGCGAGCTCACCCACAATTTGTCGAACGCGTTGAGCACGTTCAGCTGGAAGTAGGTCTTGTCGTTGAGACCGGCCCAGCCGAGCGGGATGCGCGCGTTGAAGTCGACGAGCGTATAGGCCGGGACCTTGGCGCCGAAGACCTGAACCACGTTGCCGCTGACGATCTGCCGCACCGGCTCGTTGGTGTCGTAGACGTAGCGCGGGCCGGTACGCTTCACGTTGAAGCCGAAGTCGGCGAAGCCCAGAGTCGCCTGCGCGCCGCCGCCGAAGGTGTAGACCGGTGCGTTCGATTCACGCTTGCCCTTGGTGGGAGCGTAGATCGGCGCACCCGCCGCAGTGCGGCCGGCGACCACATCGTCCTGGATCTCCGAGTCGAGGTACGAACCGAAGGCATAGACGCTCAGCTCGTTGATCGGGCGATAGGCGATCGTGCCGTCGAAGCCGAAGCGCTTCACCTTGCCGAGGTTGCGATACACCGTCTTGTCCAGATCGGCGTCGTAGGACGAAGCGAGCCGGTTCTTGTAGTTGGTGTACCACGCCGCGACCTGTGCCTGGATCTTCGACGAGCGATAGCGCACGCCGGTTTCCAGATTGTCGGTGGTCTCGGGCTTCGGGTTCGCCTGTTCGGCGGTCACCGGGTAGAAGAACGAGTTGTACAGATTATCCGTACCCGGCACCTGGATGCTCTGCGAGAAGTTGCCGTAGAGCGAGAGCTTGTCGGTGATGTCGGCGACATAGCCGATGTTCGGCAGCGCGCGCTTATAGTCGACGATGCGCTGCTGCGGTCCCTGGGTCGGGAAGGTGCAGTTGGTCGCCGGCACCGGGTTGGCCGGGCAGGTCGCGCCCCCGACGCCTGCGGCGTAGGGCACGGTCTGCGTCGGGTTCGCCGCAAGCCACGCGGCCTGCGCCGCGCTGTCCGAGCCGAAGCACTCGATGAAGCCCGCCGCGCTCGACGTGGCGCAATAGTTGTTCAGGTTCCGGCGCATGAACTTGACGCTGATGCCCGCATCGACGCGGACGGTGCCGTCGAAGAACTCGCCATTATACTGCGCCGCGAACTGATGCAGGATCGCGAAGGACAGGCGATCGCGCTTCTGCAGGGCGCGGCCGTTCACGTCGAGGATCGGATCGTTGACCGGGAAGACGTCGAAGGGCTTGCCGTTATACTGCAGGAAGCCGGTCTCGCCGGTCTGGCGATGGCGTGCGCGATCATAGGTGTAGGCGACGCGCACGGTCTGCCCCGGCGCGACGGTGTAGCGCAGCGACGAGATCACGCCGATGCGATGGGTCTGCGTCTGGCTCGGCGCGAGCAAGCGGACGGTGTCGAGCAGGTCGCCGTCGCCGTTGAGGTCACGGCCGAAATAGGGCGTACCGCCGATATAGCCGACCTGACAGCTCACCGCCGGGCCATTGGCAGTGGTGTTGCAGTTTGCGGCCCCGCCGGTCGGATTGACGTCGCGACGGACTTCCTGGCCGACGACGGTGCCGCCGCCATTGGCCTTGGTGTACTGGTAATAGGGATCGGCCGCGAAGACGAGGCCTTCGGCGAGCGTGAAGCGCGAATTGATGCGGACATTGCCGGTGTTCGACGGGTTGAAACGCTCGTCGAAGACCGAGCCGCAGCCATTGGCCGCATCGAGAATGCCGGCGCGGGCGGTATTGTTGATCTGGCAGAGCGGCACCGAATATTCGCGCTCGTCGTTCGTGATCGGGAAGCGATCGCTGGTGTTCGGGCCGACATTGCGTGCGCCGAGGTCGACACCGGCCGCCGACAGCTGCCGAAGATCGGTGCGCAGCGGCACCGAGCCCTGGAAGTTGTTGCGGTTCTCGTTGTAGTGGCCGGAGATGGCGATGAAGTCGCCATTGTCGCCCAGCGGCTGGTAGATCTTGGCGTTATACTGCTGCTTCTCGACCTGCGCGCGGTCGTTGAACGGCGAATGGTTGCGCGCCGAGCTCGCCGAGAGCCAGGCGCGAGTGCCGAACGACGTGAAGGTGCCGGTGTCGACCAGGCCGAAGATGCGGAAGAAGTCGAAGTCGCCGACCGAGCCGATCAGCTTGACCCCGAAATCCTCGCTCGGATTGCGCGTGCGATAGTTCACCGTCGATCCGGTGGCGCCGGCGGTGGGGCTGTCCACGTCGGTGGTGCCCATGTTGACGTTGACCTGCTCGATCAGCTCGGGATCCAGCTGCTGGTTGCCGTAGATGGCGTAGTTGCCCGAATCGTTGAGCGGAATGCCGTCGAAGGTCTGGCTGATGCGGCTGCCTTCGAAGCCGCGGATGTTGAGCGAGCCGCCCGACGAACCGAAGGGATCGTTATTGGTGTAGCTGACGCCCGGAAGCTGGTTGATCAGGTCGTTGACCGACTGGCCCGGCGCCTGGCGCTGGATGAATTCCTGGTTCAGCACGCCGCGGGTCTTCGTGGTATCGGGAACCACGATGCCGTTCACGCCGTTCTGCGTCCGCGTGCCGGTGACGACGATCTCTTCGCTGCCTTCTTCGAAGTCGATCGTGCCGGTCGACTGCGCATAGGCGCTCGCCGGAATCAGGAGCGCGGCAAAAGCCACGCCAGCAAAAAGCTTGGTGCGCATTTTAAGATAGTCCCCTTCGGTGTGCCCTGAATGCACTAATCACGCGGTGCGGTGTACCGTCGCCGCTGCCCATGGAATTCATTTATGTCCAACCGATGACAGTCAATCGGCATGAGCCGGGCAAGCTGTTGGTAACAGTGGAATCATTTGCTGCGTTGCAAAAAAGTCACTCGGCCTTGGCGAAGATTTTGGCCCAATCCTCCTCGGAAATAACCCGAATTCCGAGTTCCGCGGCCTTTTTGAGCTTCGATCCCGCACCCGGTCCCGCAATCACCAGATTCGTCTTCGCCGACACCGATCCGGCGACTCGCGCGCCCAGCGATTCGGCCTGGGCCTTGGCTTCGTCGCGACTCAGCGACTCGAGACTGCCGGTGAATACCAGGGTCATGCCCGATACTTCGGAAGCCCGCGTCTCGACGATGAAATCGGGGGCGAGACTTCGGCCAGCAGATCCTCCCACAGCGCCACATTGTGCGGCTCGTGGAAGAAATCGGCCAGCGCGTGCCCGACGGCGCCGCCGACATTCTCGACCCCGATATGCTCGGTGATCGCCTTGTCGAGGCGCGCGCGGTGCTTCTGCTCGCTCTCGCCGATCGCGGGGAGTCGCGTCCCGAAGCGCAATGATCTCTTCGGCCAGCGTCCGGATCGCGGGGAGCGTGGTGTAGCGCTTGAGCAGATCGCGCGCGGTGATCGCGCCGATATGGCGGATGCCCAGCCCGAACAGCAGCCGTGCGGCATCGGGCGCCCGCTTGGCTTCGATCGCGGCGAGCAGCGCATCGACCGATTTTTCCTGCCAGCCCTCGCGCCCAAGCAATTCCTCGCGATGCGGCGCCAGCCGGAAAATGTCGGCCGGCTCGGTGATCCAGCCCAAGTCGAGCAATTCGACCAAAGTCTTCTCGCCCAGCCCCTCGATATCGAGCGCGCCGCGGCTGACGAAATGCTTGAGCCGCTCGAGCCGCTGCGCCGGGCAGATCAAACCGCCGGTGCACCGGACATCGACTTCGCCTTCCTCCGCCACCGCTTCGGAGCCGCAGCGCGGGCAATGGTCGGGGAACGCAAAAGCCGGGCGCTCTTCGTCGCGCGTCAGGTTCTCGACGATCTGCGGAATCACGTCGCCCGCGCGCTGGAGCACTATCCGGTCGCCGGGGCGCACGCCCAGCCGCGCGATCTCGTCGGCATTGTGCAACGTCGCGTTGCGCACCACCACGCCGCCCACCGTCACCGGCTCGAGCTTGGCGACCGGCGTCAGCTTGCCGGTGCGGCCCACCTGGATCTCGATGTCGTTGAGCGTCGTCTGCGCGCGCTCGGCGGGGAATTTGTGCGCGAGCCCCCAGCGCGGCGCGCGGCCGACGAAACCGAGCCGGGTCTGCCAGTCGAGCCGGTCCACCTTGTAGACGACGCCGTCGATGTCGAAGGGCAGATCGGCGCGCTGCGCCTCGATCTTCTTGTACTGCGCGAGCGCCGCGTCGAGATCCACCGGACCGACGAACAGGTCGGATACCGGGAAGCGCATCGCC
This sequence comes from Sphingomonas sp. 7/4-4, assembly GCF_027941955.1. Classification (GTDB taxonomy): domain Bacteria; phylum Pseudomonadota; class Alphaproteobacteria; order Sphingomonadales; family Sphingomonadaceae; genus Sphingomonas. Next base: position 2,398,150 of record NZ_CP115960.1, on the reverse strand, counting down.
CTGATCGCCGCGATCACTTCCGACTGCGTCTCGCCGGGCAGCGAGGTGACTTCGCCCCAGCCCCAGGCGAGGAAGCGCAGCGGCCGCGACGCGGTGACCGCTGCATCCTTCTGGCGCAGCGATCCTGCGGCGGCGTTGCGCGGATTGGCGAACTGGCGCGCTTCCTTGCCGCTTTCCTCCGCCTCGGCGAGCAGCCGGGCGTTGAGCTCGGCGAAGTCGCTTTTCGCCATATAGACCTCGCCGCGCACTTCGAAGATGTCGGGCGCGCCGGGAATCTCCTGCGGGATGTCGGCGATCGTCCGCACATTGGCCGTGACGTCCTCGCCGATCCGGCCGTCGCCGCGGGTGAGCGCCTGGACCAGCCGGCCCTGCTCGTAGCGCAGCGAGCACGAGAGCCCGTCGATCTTGGGCTCGGCGGTGAGCGCGACGGGCGTGTCCGGCGGCAGGTTCAGGAAGCGCCGCACGCGCCCGAGGAAATCCACGACGTCCGTGTCCGAAAACCCGTTGTCGAGGCTGAACATCGGCCGCGCATGCGCCACCTTGGAGAGGTGCCCCGTGGGCGCCGCCCCCACTTTCCGGGACGGCGAGTCGCTGCGGACGAGGCCGGGGAACTCCGCCTCGATCGCATTGTTCCGCCGCATCAGCGCATCGAATTCGGCGTCGCTGATCTCGGGCGCGTCGTCGGCGTGATAGAGCCGATTGTGGTGCGCGATCATTTCGGCGAGCCGCGCCAGTTCGGCGGCGGCTTCTTCCTCGGTCCGGGGCAGATCGGATGTCATGGCCATCGGTTAGGGGAGGGGCGCCGCCGATCAAGCTTGATTGCGCGCGCGGCCCCGCAAGAAGGGCGAATGCGCCTGCTCAAGCTTGCCCTTGCCGGGCTGTTATGGACCGTTATCGTCCTGTGTCTCGCCCTGACCGTGCTGCCGCACTTCCTCGACCGCATCTACTATCGCGGGCCGGTGTCCGCGCATTTCGACGGCGCGCATTTCTTCAATCCCGACGGCGATGACGACCGCCTCTCCGCCGGACCCGGCCGCACCCGCCTGATCGCGCGGCGGATCTTCGGCGACTCGAGCCAGCCCGCCTGGCCGGACCATGTCGCGGTGCGTCCTTCGAAACCCGCGCCGCGCGTCGAGGGCGAAACGATGCGCGTCACCTGGATCGGCCACGCGACCGTCCTCGTGCAGGCCGACGGCATCAACATCCTCACCGATCCGGTGTGGAGCGATCACGCCGGCCCATTCGGCTTCGGCCCGCGCCGCGTCGCCGCGCCCGGCATCCGCTTCGAGGATCTGCCGAAGATCGACCTCGTCCTCGTCAGCCACAATCACTACGACCATATGGACCTGACGACGCTCAGGCGACTGTGGCAGCGCGACAAACCGGTCATCGTCACCAGCCTCGGCAATGACAGCGTCATCGGCCAGGCGGGTATCGCCGCGACCGCGCTCGACTGGGGGCAGGGACGCGCGATCCGACCCGATGTCCGGGTAACCGTCACCCGCAGCCACCATTGGGGCAGCCGCTGGTTCAGCGACCGCAACCGCGCGCTCTGGTCGGGCTTCGTGGTCCAGCTCCCGCACGGCAATATGTTCTTCGCCGGCGATACGGGTCTCGGCGACGGCAAATGGCCCGCCGAGGCCGCCGCGCTCGGCCCGATCCGCGTCGCCGTGATCCCGATCGGCGCCTTCCGTTTCGAGGAGGGGCAGATGGCCAGCGGCAGCCATATCGGCCCGCGCGATGCCCTCCGCGTGTGGGACGGGCTCGGCCGCCCGTTCGCGCTGCCGATCCACTGGGGCACGTTCCGGCTTTCGCGCGAGGGCTATGACACCCCGCCGCGCATGCTCGCCGCGATGCAGGCCTGTGCCGGCAGCGATCCCGCGCGCTTCGCCACCGCCGCGATCGGCGTGCCGGTGGACGTGCCCGCGCTCGGCGCGCCGCCGCCGCATCCCGACATGGCGCGCGTCGAAAAATGCGTGCGCGAAGGCCGGTTCGACGCTTTGCGCTGAACCGTCGCGGTGACGCTTGAGGCGGCGTCCCGGCAGGAGTATCGTCGGTGCTCGGGAGAGGGTCCTGGAACAGATCAATCGACGCACGATCCGCGTGCAGCGCCGCTACGATACCAGCATCGACCGGGCGGGACTGGCGCTCGGCGCGGGCAGTGCGCTGGCCGGCCTGATCGTGCTCGCCTTGCTGCTGCTCGGCGGCCAGCGCCAGCCGCTCAATCTGCTCAGCGGCTGGCTGATCGGCAGCATCTTCTCGGGACTCGCGATCACCGCGGTGGGCGGCCCGATCTGGCTGGTGATGCACGTCGCGGGGCTGCGCCGGTCCTGGCATGCGGCATTGGTCGGCGCAGTGACCGCGATGGTGATCTTCGTCGGCGCGCAGACCTATGGCTTCGGGATGCTCGACATGCCCGAGATCGACAGCCGCACCTTGCTGTTTCGCTGGCTGAGCGCATTGGCGTCGAGCGCGTTGCTCGCTGCGCTTGCCGCCGGCATCGCCGCGATCATGTGGCGGATCGCCTATCGCCGCCAGAGCGAGCGCTGAGCCGCCCGGCGCAGCGCTTCGCGGCTCAGCCCTTCGCCTGCGCCCGACACTCGCCGATGCGCGTGCCGATTGAACGCATCCGCACCAGCGAATAGCCCGGCTGACCCTTGGTGCCGGTGCGATGCTCGGTGACCACGTCGAAGCCGGTCGCGGAATTGGTGCCGTTGATCAGCAGCGTCGTGCCCGGTTCGCTGGCCTTCTTGCTGCACTGGATTTCGGCGTCGACCTTGCCGCCCTTGGAGACATAGCGGACGAACGTGCATGCGCCCGCCGCCTGTTCCAGCTTGGAAACGTCGAACGGTTTCAATTGCTCGGCGGTCTTGCACTCGGTGGCGTTGCGCTCGAGGCCCTTGGCAAGCTCGAGCTGCTTCGCGCTGTCGCCCCCGGGGCCGACATCGACGGCTTCGATGCGAAGCTCGGCCTTCCACAGCCCCGGCTTGACCGCATTCTTGGGCGCAGCCGCCTTGATCAGCTTCGCGACCTGCTCGGTCTGCGCATTGGTGACTTCGATCTCGCCGGTCTCGGCGGCGTGCTTCTCTTCCGCCGATTGGCAGCCGGCCAGCGCAAGGGCAGTGGCTGCGAGGACGATGATAGCGCGCATGTGAGATTCCCTACCGGTTCTGCGCTCCCCAAAAGCCGAATTGGTTGCGCTTGGCAATGCGGACGATGCGTCGATGAGGGAGAGCGCTACGAGGTTCGCTATCGACTCAGTTGCGGACATTTGCTTGTTTATCCAGCGCGCAATGGTGGGTTCAAATGGGATCTTTTGCGGTTCACTAATCGCCTCGCTAGGGTCATTGACCGGGGGTAGCGAATGCGCGTCATCGCCGAAATTTATGCCAGTTCGAATCTGTGTCTTACCGAGGAGGGCGCATGCCACACGGTTAAACATCCGACCGGCGACTTTTCCGCAACGATAAGGAACAACCCCGACGCTCTCCCTTTCGCTAAACGCTCTCTAATCATCGAAATTGAATTTGAGGTCGAGAGCCTCAACGACGCTCGCGAAATGGCGCTCGATCATCTGGCTGTGCTGCAGAACGCTCTCTCTCTTGCGACGGGTGCCCGCATTTCGGACGCCATTGTAATACGGGCGATTGATTGGACGCCGGGCGTCGAAATGCGTGACGCGCGATACTACCACACGAGTCAGGCAACCCTCTCCTTTTCTGCTTTGGACTCGGCCTTGATGGATACCGTCGAACGCCTTGTCGCCGTACACGACGACGAGGTAAGCCAGTCTGTAATGCGCTGGTATAGGCTCGGAATGCGCTCACAGATCGCGGAAGAGCAATTTTCTTACTTCTGGTTTGCGATCGAGATAGTCGCTGAGAAATTGAAAGAGGCCGGGAAAATCGCACCACCGTGCCCAAAATGCTCAAGTGACCTGTTCTGCCCAGCTTGCAACGAAACTCCGCTCCGCAGGAGATTCGGCACCGAGGCAATCGCTGATCTGATCAGAGATGTCGCGCCAACGACCGCTGACGTTGACGAACTAACCAAGACGCTGTTCAAAATTAGAAACACGTTACAGCATGGTCGCCGTATCCATTCCATCGCTGGTTCTTTGCCTTGCACGGAAGAGCAGGCAGTAACCGTGCTGGCGAACATCGCCTGGAGGGCAATCGACAAGCTCGCGGACTGGGACAAGGACCCCCGGCCAGATAACACCTTAAATTTCGTCCTGATCGAGGATGTCGTTCACAAGGCCATGGTCGTGTCCGCTGCCGTACAAATTGGCCTCATGTCAGGAGGCGATCCAAATGACCCCGATCTTGTGCACGTAGGCAATGTTCAAATCAGCACGATAATCAACGGCAAAGCTTATACATTTGATGGCCAGCCGGTGGCCGAATAGCGTCGCCCTCCGGGAACGCTTGCGGCAGCAAAAACCGTCCGTCTGACCGCGAGGCTCGATCGGATGGCGAAGAAGGGCATCCGCTAACAGCCATTTGCAATCGTTCCAGCCCCTACCAAAACACTGGTAAAATAGGATTTGATCTGCTTTTGTTCCGGCGGTGAGCAAGCAACGATATCCTTTTCCTCACTGCCCGCGTCGCCTCGGTGTCGCATCGCGGTCGCGGTCGCGGTCGCGAAGCCGTCGCGTCAGTGTCGCGTGTCAGGCGCGAGGGTGTCGCGTCAGTGCCGCGCCGCAGGCGCGTTCCCGGCGCAAACCTGCCGCTTCCGGCAAAAACCCGCTATCGTGTCAAGCGTGTCAACCAGACAGGCTGATTGCGTCCCCCGATAAAGGTCCCATATCCCAGCCATGCCGATCCAGATCCGCACTTCCCTCGCCGAGCCCGATACGGGGAGAACTTCGTCCCCCATCGCCCCAACCGCCCCGAGAAGAGCGAGGGCGGCAAGGCGTTCAAGCTGGTCAGCGACTATCAGCCGTCGGGCGATCAGCGCTATGCGATCCCCGAACTGGTCGAGCAGGCGCGCGCCGGCGAGCGCGACCAGGTGCTGCTCGGCGTCACCGGGTCGGGCAAGACCTATACGATGGCCAAGGTGATCGAGGAGCTCCAGCGCCCCGCACTGATCCTCGCGCCCAACAAGATCCTCGCCGCGCAGCTCTACGGCGAGTTCAAGAGCTTCTTCCCCGACAACGCCGTCGAATATTTCGTCAGCTATTACGATTACTACCAGCCCGAGGCGTACGTCCCCCGCTCGGACACGTACATCGAGAAGGAAAGCTCGGTGAACGAGGCGATCGACCGGATGCGCCACTCGGCGACGCGTTCGCTGCTCGAACGCGACGACGTGATCATCGTCGCCTCGGTCTCGTGCCTCTACGGCATCGGCTCGGTCGAGACCTATTCGGCGATGATCTTCGACCTGAAGAAGGGCCAGGTCGTCGACCAGCGCGAGATCATCCGCAAGCTCGTCGCGCTGCAGTACAAGCGCAACGATCAGGCCTTCGCGCGCGGCAATTTCCGGGTGCGCGGCGACAGCCTCGAAATCTTCCCGTCGCACTATGAGGACAGCGCGTGGCGGGTGTCGTTCTTCGGCGACGAGATCGAAGAGATCACCGAGTTCGATCCCCTGACCGGCAGCAAGGTCGCGAGCCTCGATTATGTCCGTGTCTTCGCCAATTCGCATTATGTGACGCCCGGGCCGACGATGAAGCAGGCGATGGAGGCCATCAAGCACGAGCTCACCGAGCGGCTCAAGGAGCTCGAGGCCGAGGGCAAGTTGCTCGAGCATCAGCGGCTCGAGCAGCGCACCAATTTCGATCTCGAGATGATCGCCGCGACCGGCTCTTGCGCGGGCATCGAGAATTACAGCCGCTTCCTCACCGGGCGCCTGCCCGGCGAGCCGCCGCCCACATTGTTCGAATATCTGCCCGAGAATGCCTTGCTCTTCGTCGACGAGAGCCACCAGACGATCGGCCAGATCAACGGCATGTCGCGCGGCGATCACAAGCGCAAGATCACGCTGGCGGAATACGGCTTCCGCTTGCCCTCGGCGATCGACAATAGGCCGCTGCGCTTCAACGAATGGGAAGCGATGCGCCCGCAGACCACATACGTGTCAGCGACGCCGGGCGCGTGGGAGATGGAGCAGGCGGGCGGGGTGTTCGTCGAGCAGGTCATCCGCCCGACCGGGCTGATCGACCCGCCGGTCGAGATCAAGCCGGTCGAGGAACAGGTCCAGGACCTGATCCAGGAATGCAAGGCGACTGCGGCCAAGGGCTATCGCACCCTGGTGACCACGCTCACCAAGCGGATGGCCGAGGATCTGACCGAATATATGCACGAGGCGGGATTGAAGGTCCGCTACATGCACTCGGATACCGAGACGCTGGAGCGCATCGAACTGATCCGCGATCTGCGCATGGGGGTGTACGACGTGCTCGTCGGCATCAACCTGCTGCGCGAAGGGCTCGACATTCCCGAATGCGGCCTCGTCGCGATCCTCGATGCCGACAAGGAGGGATTCCTCCGCTCCGAGACCTCGCTGATCCAGACGATCGGCCGCGCCGCGCGCAACGTCGACGGCCGCGTGATCCTCTATGCCGATCGCATGACCGGCAGCATGGAGCGCGCGCTCGCCGAGACCGGGCGCCGCCGCGAGAAGCAGCACGCCTATAATATCGAGCACGGGATCACGCCCGAGACGATCAAGCGCAACATCGGCGACATCATCGCGCACGTGTCGAACAAGGATCAGGTGACGGTCGAGATCGATGCCGATCGTCCGCACATGGTCGGCCACAATCTGCGCGGCTATATCGAGGAGCTCGAGAAGAAGATGCGCGACGCCGCGGCGAATCTCGAATTCGAAGAAGCCGGGCGACTGCGCGACGAGATCCGCGGGCTCGAAGCCGAGGAACTCGGGCTGCCCGCCGGCGAGCACAAGGCGCCGATCATGGGCCGCTCGAACGAAGGCAAGCCGGGCACGCGCAAGACGCGCTATGGAAAGCAGAGCAAGACCCGGTTCGGCGGCGGGCGCGGGCGTTGAGCAGCTGCAGGAACAGCAAGCGTAACGCACGAATATGCAATCGATCGGGGACTTTACTGACTTACCGCGGTCATGGGGCCGTGCTTTGGGCGCGGTCCATATCAGGGAGATAGTCGGCGTGATTGCAGGGTTCTGCGCAGAACATCGAGCCCTTGAGGCTCATGCCGCGCTGCTCCTCGCGATCGTTTCCGCACCCGTCCCCGATGCCGCCGCAGTCGCTGCCATGCGCTGGCGGATGGCGCAGGCGCTGATCGATCACTGCAATCGCGAGGATCGGCTGATCTACGATCGCCTGCTGTCTTCGGGCGATGCGATCGCCACCGACATCGCGTGGCGCTATCGCCAGGAGCACGGCACGCTCGGGCCGTCCTTCGCCAATTACATCGCCGCCTGGCCGGTCGGCCGCATCACCCGCGAATGGGCACGCTTCCGTGCCGAGACCGAGGCATTGCTTGCGGGACTGGCCGACCGCATCGAGCGCGAGGAGCAGGTCCTCTATGCGCATGTCGAGCGGGTGATGGCGCGTCGCCGGTCTGCCGCCTGATCCAAGGTTGAGGCGGCGGGGGACTTCGCCCATAAGGCGCGGCATGCGTCGATCGTCCGTGTTCGCCAGCCTGTCCGCTACGGCCGCCCTGTTGCTCGCGGGGTGCGTCGCGCCCAGCCAGCCGCCGCCCCGGCCTGCGCCCCCGGTCGCCGTCCCCACTCCGGCGCCGACGCCCGCCCCCGCACCGCCGCCCCCGCCAGCCAGCGCCGATTGGCGCGACTGGCCGCTGACGCCGGGCACCTGGAGCTACCGCGCCGACGCCCAGGGCGGCACGGCGTCGTTCGGGATGTCGGGCCTGGCACCCGAACTCACGCTCCGCTGCGATCGTGCCCGCAGTCGCATCGTCCTGACCCGTAGCGGCCTGGTCTCGGCGCCGGCGCTCACCATCCGCACCACCAGCATCGCCCGGACGCTCCCCGTCAGCCCCGCCACGACGGGCGCGGCCGCCGATCTCGCCGCCCGCGACGCGCTGATCGATGCGATGGGTTATAGCCGCGGACGTTTCGTGGTGCAGGGCGGCGGCGTCCCGACACTGGTGGTGCCGGCCTGGGCCGAAATCCTGCGGGTGGCGGAGGATTGCCGCGGCTGAGAAGCGCGTGCGGCGAACCACAGACCTTTGAGAATCGCACTATCTTTTCTGCATTACAAGACTTGTTCTGCGACTCCGGATGATTCAAGATTCGTCCGTGGCCAAAAGCCACGCTCGTTCTTCAACTTGCGAAAGGAGGTGATCCGATGTCTCATGGTTCAGCAATGGGGTCGGTTCAGTTCATTCGGGAGACGCGCCGCTGAGCTGAAGGCGCGGACGGAAGTCCTCCGTCCGTAGGGCAAGCGGGAGGTATCCTCCTCCAGGCAACGCTCGCCAGCCATCAGAACAGCGGCCCGCATGGTCTCCCGGGTTGGAACTCTCCGGCCGCTGACCATGTCGGAGGTCGCCGGGTACCCTGATGGGTCCCGGCGGCCTCTCTCATTTTGGGGGACCCGCATTGCGGATGAAGCGATGCTCGTCGCCGGTGCCGCGCCCGGCTCTGCTCGCCGCGAATAAAATCAGGACTGTGCCGCCATCGCCGTAGCCGCGGTCCGTTCGTCGAACCGCGGGTCGGCCAACGCCGCCTGTGCCTGCGCCCGCGCCTCGGGCTTTCGGTTCAGATCGGCATAGACCTGCGCCAGATGCCAGCGAAGCCCGGCATGACGCGGCGCCAGCATCACGGCTTTTTGCAGTAGTTCGACTGCGGCCTGTGCGTCGCCGCCCCGGTACAGCGCCCAGCCATAAGCGTCGGCCGCCACCGGATTGCCCGGCGCCAGCGCATAGGCGGCCTCGCCGAAGTCCTCGGCCGCCTCGAATTCCTCCGCGCCGACATAGGCCATCGCGAGATCGGCATTGAGCGCGGCGTCGCCGTCGCCGATCCGGGCGCGGAGCAGTTCGAACGTGTCGATCGCGGTCTCATGGTCGCCCGCCGCGAGCTGCCAGCGGCCGGAAAGGCGCAAGGCGGCGACGTTCACCGGGTTCTGCGACAGGAACAACGCCAGCACCCTGGCGGCGTCGGCGCGCTGGCCGGCGCGGTCGAGCGCTTCGATCAGCCGCAGCATCGCCGGCTCGTCGAAGCGCAAATCGGCCGCGCGGCGATAGGCCGCGACCGCGTCGGCCGGGCGGTTCATCAGCATCAGCGTGTCGCCGACGAGCAGATGCGCCGCCGGCACTCCGGGATTGCGTGCGGCGATGTCCTGCGCCGTGGCGAGCGCCGCCGGCTTGTCGCCCTGGTCGAGCAGCGCGCGGATCAGCGGGACCAACGCAGCGGGATCGCCCGGCCGCTGCGCCGCTTCGGCGGCAAGCACTGCGGTGCTGTCGTCGGCGCTGAACGCGTTCGGATCGCCCTGCTCCGGCCAGGCGGCGCGATCGAGCAGTTTCGCCGCGGTCGCGCGATCGCCGATCCGCTCGAAACCGCGCGCCGCCAAGGTCAGCGAGTAGCTGTCGGCATCGCCGCGCACGATCACCGGGCGCAGCAGGTCGATCGCATTGCGCGCGCTGTCGGTGCGCAGCAATGCGACTGCGAGCAGCTTCCGGGCCGCGATGTTCATCGGCTGGTTGGCGACCAGCGGCTTCAGTTTCTCCATCGCCTGCTCGTAATCGGCGGCTTCGATGTCGAGCGCGCCGCCGAGCAGCAACGCCGCGGGGACCTGGGCAAGCCCGCCCCCGCATGCTCGATCAGCCCGCGCGCCAGGTCGCCATTCCCCGCCCGCGCGGCGATCACCGCCTGCAGATACAGCGCCTGGGCACTGCCGGGCCGTACCGCCAATGCACGCCGGGTCGCCGCGAGCGAATCCAGCGTCCGTCCGGCATCGCCCAGGGTCGCCGCATATTCGATCAGCGCGTCATGGTCGTTCGGATCGCGCTTCAGCGCCGCCTCGAACCAGGGCAGCGCCGCGATCAGGCCGAACTGGCTGCGCACCATTTCGCCGCGCAGCATCAGCGCGTCGAGATTGCCGCCGTCGAGCTTCACTGCCTGCCCGGATGCCTGGATCGCGCCGAGCACGTCGCCGGCATTGAGCTTGAGCCGGCCCATATCGGCCCAGACATCGGCGTCGCGCGGGGCGCGCTTCGCCGCTTCTTCCATCGCCGCGAAGGCACCCGGCAGCTTGCCCGACAAAGCCAGCGCCCGCGCCCGGATGCGCAATGCATAAACCTGACTTTCCGGAGCGGCCTTGCCGGTCTCGGCGAGCGCCTTTTCCTGCTGGCCCTGGAGTAGCAGCGCGTGTGCGCGCAGGTGCGCGACCTGTCCGGGCTTGTAGCCGGCGTCTATGGCGCGCTGCAGTTCGGCTTCCGCGCCGACGCCGTCGTCGAGCGCGAGCATCGCTTTGGCGAGGGCGAGATGCGCCTGGGCATTGCCCGGATCGGCACGGACAGCGGCGAGCGCCGCCTCGCGCGCCGCCGTGGCATCATGCGCCGCGAGCAGCTTGCCGCTGCGCTCCACGGCTTCGCGCGCGGCCGCCGGGTTCAACCGAGTCGACGCGGCCATGAACCACGCCGCGAGCACCAATGCGAACGCACCAAGCGCGCCGCCGATCACGATCAGGCGGCGGAACATTGGTTTGCGTCGGGCGGAGCGGGAGCGCTTACGGCTGGAGGTCATAGGCCTTCATCAGGTCATAGAGGGTAGGGCGGCTGATCCCGAGCAGTCGCGCGGTGCCCGAGATATTGCCTTCGGCGCGGGCGAGCGCGTGGCGGATCGCCTTGCGGTCGGCCAGCTCGCGCGCGGCCTTGAGGTTGATCGGGATCGGATCGGCCTTGTCCTCGAGGTCGAGATCGGCGGCGGTGACCATCTTGCCCTCGGCCATGATCGTTGCGCGCTTCACTCGGTTCTCGAGCTCGCGGACATTGCCCGGCCAGCTCCATGCGTCGATCGCGGCGAGCGCGTCGGGCGCGAAGCTGCGCGCGCCGGTCTGCATCGCCGCGGCATATTTGGTGAGGAAATGCCGCGCCAGCAGCCCCGCGTCGCCCGGCCGTTCGGCGAGCGATGGGATGCGGATGACGATTTCGGCGAGGCGGTAATAAAGGTCCTCGCGGAAGCGCCCTTCGGCGACCATCGCGTCGAGATCCTGATGCGTCGCGCAGACGACGCGGGTGTCGACCGCGATGGGCTTGCGGCTGCCGATCCGCTCGATCACGCGCTCCTGCAGGAAGCGCAGCAACTTGACCTGCAAGGGCAGGGGCACGTCGCCGATCTCGTCGAGGAACAGCGTGCCGCCCTGCGCCAGCTCGATCTTGCCTTCATTGGTCTTCACGGCGCCGGTGAAGGCGCCCTTTTCGTGCCCGAACAGCTCGCTTTCGAGCAGGGTCTCGGGGATCGCCGCGCAGTTGATCGCGACGAACGCCCCTTTCTTGCGGGGGCTCGCATCATGGACTCCGCGGGCGAGCAGTTCCTTGCCGGTGCCGCTCGCGCCGAGCAGCATCACCGATACGTCGGCGCCGGCGACGCGCTCGATCGTGCGCGTCACCTTGAGCATCTCGGGCGCGCCGGTGATCATGCCCCCAGCACCGCGCCTGCCTCGGCACGGTCGGCAAGGCGGCGGTTCTCGGCTTCCAGCGCATGGACGTGGAAGGCGCGCGCGACGATCAGTCCCAGCGCGTCGATGTCGATCGGCTTCTGGTAGAAATCCCACGCGCCCAGCGCGATCGCCTTGAGCATCGATTCGTGCGCGCCGTGGCCCGACGCGACGATCACCTTGGTATCGGGGCGGAGCTGGAGGATCGTCTCGAGCGTCGCGAAGCCCTCGGTGGTCCCGTCGGGGTCGGGCGGAAGGCCGAGGTCGAGCGTCACCACCTGCGGCTCCTCGGCGCGGATGACGGCGACTGCCTCCTCGCGATTGGCGGCGGTGTGGATCTCATAGCCTTCATAGGCCCAGCGCAACTGGCGCTGGAGACCGGCATCGTCCTCGACGATCAGCAGCTTCTTCATCTCGGTCATGCGGCGCGCTCCTCGCGGAGATCGGCGGCATGCGCGGCCTTGAGCACCACGCGGAAGCACGTGCCTTGCCCCTCGCGCGACGTGACTTCGATCCGCCCGCCCATCGCCGCGGCGATCTGGCGCGCCTCGAACGCGCCGATGCCGAAGCCGCCAGGCTTGGACGAGACGAACGGCTTGAACAATTTGTCGCGCACGAAGGCGGGGGACATGCCGCAGCCCTGATCGGTCACGTCGATCGTGACGTTGAGCCCGTCCGCGCCGACCAGGATCGTCACCGGCGCGTCGGCCGCGCTCGCCTCGATTGCGTTCTGGACGAGATGGTTCAGCAGCTGCTCCAGGCCCGCAGGGTCGGCATGCGCTATTGCGCTTGAAACGCCTGAGACATGCACCGGATGCTGCCGCGCCCGGGACGTCGCCGCACGATGCACCACGGCCTGAACCTCGATCGCATGCGGCGCTTCGCTCCGCCCGCGATGATGTTGCGAGAGCCGGGCGAGCAATGCGTTCATCCGATCTGCCGAATCCTTGAGTGTCGCCACCATGTCCGCCCGGAATTCGGGCTTGTCGGCATGCCGCTCGGCATTGCGCGCGGTGAGGGTGAGCTGGCTCACCAGATTCTTGATGTCGTGGAGGATGAACGCGAAGCGCCGGTTGAACTCGTCGAAGCGTTGCGCGTCGGCGAGCGCCTCCTGCGCCCGCGCCTCGGCGAGATAGCTCGCCACTTGCCGGCCGGTGACCTTGAGCAGGTCGAAATCCTCCCAGTCCAGCGCGCGGTCGAGCGGCGGGCGGGCAAGCAGGATCGCACCGGCGAGGCTGCCCAGATGCGGCAGCGGCACCAGCACCCAGGCATCGGCCATGTCGAGCATCCACCGCGGCACCGGCGCGGCGTCGGGGCGGGACGGGTCGTCGCGGACGCCGTCGAGTTCGATGATCCGCGTGGTGGTGGCGAGATGGTCGGCGAGCGCCGCATCGCTGGTGGCGGGGAACAGTCCACGGTCCCAGTTCCAGCTGGCGCCGGGGCCCAGCCCGGCACCATCGGGCACCAGCAACAGGCCGGCGGGGAGTCGGTCAGATCGGCGACGGCCTTGACGATGCGCACGTCGAGCGGTGCGGCGCCGTCGGGAGCGCCCAGCGTCTCGGTGAAGCGCATCCATTCGGCGCGATAGTCGTAGCGATGGCGGAAAAGGTGCTTCGCCAATTTGACCTTGGTCCAGGCGCGAAGCCATCCGTTCGAGACGAGAGTGAGGATCGCGGCGGTCGAGCCGAGCACGAACGCCGTCTGGAATATCCGCGCATTCTCGCCGCCGATCGTGGCGATCGCGCTGGTCGCGAGCGCGAGCAACGCGAAATAGGCGCCGATCGCGACCAGCGACAGCGATTGATAGGCAACCGTGCGCGAAACCTGGACATCCAGATCGCCCTTGCGCTGGAGCGCAGTGACCATCGCCAATGCAACCGCGATCATCGCCACGCCGCGCGCCGCGATCGATTGCGCGTGCGGCTGGGCGCCGACATATTCGGTGCAGCAGAGTGCGAATTCGGCGATCCACATACCGGCCAGCGCAGTCACGATCCAGCGCAGCCCGCCTCCCGCGGAAGGGTTGAGTGCCGAATAAAGCGCCTGCGCCAGAACGAGAGCGGCAACGGCGACGAGCATGCGGAGCAGCAGCGCCGTGCTGGCGATCTGCTCGGCGGCAGCGGACGCGCCTGCAATCGCGGCGATGTGAAACACCAATGCGCATATGCTGACGAGCGCGACCACCCCGTAGACGGTGCCGAGCGCGAGCGGCGGACGGTCGTTGGCGTCGCGCCGGTGCAGCGTGATCATGAAGCCGAGCCAGGCAAGGTTCCGGAGCGTCTCGACGATCCGTGTCACCATCTCGCCGGCACCGATCCCGGCGACCGCCAGTGCCCAGAGCGATGTCAGCACCAACGCCAGCATCAGCGGGCGGCGCGGCAAGCCGCTCGTCGGGGTGCGGACCGTCCACAATGCGATGCCGCCGAAGAGCAAGGCAGCCAGCGCGTGGCTCCACAGGATCAGCGTTGCAGACATCAGCGCGCGCCCGCGGGAAACAATATGACGCGGATCGTCTGGAGAAGGATCAGCAGATCGAGGAAGGGCGAATAATTCTTGGCGTAGAACAGGTCATATTCGAGCTTCTGGCGCGAATCCTCGATCGAGGCGCCATAGGGATAGTTGATCTGCGCCCATCCGGTGATGCCCGGCTTCACCATGTGGCGCTCGGCATAATAAGGCAGCTTCTGCTCGAGATCCTCGACGAATTGCGGGCGTTCGGGGCGCGGGCCGACGAAGCTCATCTCGCCCTTGAGCACGCTCCAGCATTGCGGCAGCTCGTCGATGCGCAGCTTGCGGATGACCCGGCCGATCCGGGTGATGCGCGGATCGTCCTTCTCGGCCCAGACCGCCTTGCCGCCGACCTCGGCATCCTGGCGCATCGAACGCAGTTTGATGACGTCGAAGCCGACGCCGTAGAGCCCGACGCGGCGTTGGCGATAAAGGCCGGGCCTTTGCTCTCGAACCGTATCGCGATCGCGGTGACCAGCACGAGCGGAAGCGTCAGGACCAGCAGCAACAGGCTGGCGCTGATGTCGAACAGCCGTTTGAACGCGCTCGACACCATTCGGCCCGAGGAAAAGCCGTCCGAGAAGATCAGCCAGCTGGGGTTGACGCTGTCGAGGTCGACGCGGCCGGTCTCGCGTTCGAGGAAGGTCGAGATCTCGTTGACATGGACGCCGGTGGTCTTGACCCGCAACAGGTCCTTGAGCGGCAGCGCATTGCGCCGCTCCTCGAGCGCGAGCACGACTTCGCTGGCGTTGAGCAGGACGACGTGATCGGCGAGATTGTAGATGGCATCGCGGGCGATCGCCTCCGGGATCACGCGATTGGCCTCGCTCATCGAGACATAGCCGACGACGGCGAAGCCCGCGCCGGGCGCCTTGGAAAGCACCTTCAGGCGCGCGGCGCGCGGACCCGCTCCCAGCACGACGATGCGCCGCTTGAACGCCTGGCTTCCCAGCGTCTTGCCGAGCAGGACGCGCAGGAAGATCAGCAGCACGACCGACAGGCCCATCGCGTACAGCAAATTGGAGCGCCAGAAGCTGATCTGGGGGATCATGAAATAGAGGACGCTCAGGCCGATCACGCCCAGCGAGATCGCCACGATCAGCCGCGCCATGGCGTAGCGCAGCGACTGGAGCGCATCGGCGCCATAGACGCCGACCGCGATCATCGCGACTTCGATAAAGGCGGCATAGCCCAGCAATTGGGGCACGCGCGTGGTCATCGGCAGGGCGGCCATGCCGACCTGATGCGCGCGCAGGATCCAGCCGAGTTCGCCCGCCGCCACCAGCAGGACGACGTCCAGCAGGCCGAGCAGCAGCACGGCATTGGGCACGTAATGCTTGAACAGGCGGATCATGGTGCGCCCAGCTCTATCGGCTAAGTGTAAACAAATCCGACACGCATTGCCGCGCGTGCGAAAGTGTCGGAAACGGCGAGCGTCACGGAAACCGTTTCACGCGCACATCGTTTAGTTCGCGGGGCAAGTACCTATATCTACAGCCTAATCAGGGAGCCATTCGTCATGCCGGAAGCCAAGCCGATCATTCCCGTGATCCTCTCGGGAGGATCGGGGACCCGGCTGTGGCCGTTGTCGCGTCCCGAACAGCCCAAGCAGCTCCTGCCGCTGACCGCCGAGGAGACGATGCTGCAATTGACCGCGCAGCGCACGACGGGCGAGCGTTTCGCCCGCCCCATCGTCGTTGCGAACGCCCTCCATGCCGATCAGGTCGAAGAGCAACTCGCCGCTGTCGAGGCCAGGGCGCAGGCGCTGATCCTCGAGCCGATGGGGCGTAACACCGCGCCCGCCATCGCGCTCGCGGCGATCGCCGCGGGGGTGGGAGCGATCCTATTCTCGTGATGCCGTCGGATCACGTCATCGCCGATGTGGACGCCTTTCACGCGGCGATCCACGCGGCGCTGCCGCTCGTGCAGGAGGGGTGGCTGGTCACCTTCGGCATCGCGCCGGACGCGCCCGAGACCGGCTATGGCTGGATCAAGGTCGGCGAGGCGCTTGGCGATGGCGTGCACCGCGTCGAACGCTTCGTGGAAAAGCCGCCGCGCGACAAGGCGGAAGCGATGCTCGCCTCGGGCGATCACGCCTGGAACGGCGGCATCTTCCTGTTCCGCGCCGACATGTATCTGGGCGCGCTGAGCGTCTACGCGCCCGCCATGCTGGTGGCGGCGCAGCGGGCAATGGAAAAAGCGCGACGCGAGGACAAGCGCATCTGGCCCGATGCGGAGGAATTCGCGCGATCTCCGTCGGATTCGATCGACTATGCGGTGATGGAGAAGGCGCCGCGCGTGGCGGTGGTTCCGGTCGCGATGGGATGGAGCGACGTCGGCAGCTGGGACGCGCTCCACGCGATCAGCGAATGCGATGCGCAAGGCAATGTCAGCCGCGGCGACGTCGTCCTGATCGACGCGGAGAATTGCCTCGTCCGCAGCGAGAAGGGCAAGCGCATCGCGCTGGTCGGGGTGCGCGATCTGATCGTGGTGGCGGCCGGAGACGACGTTCTCGTCCTTCCGCGCGGGCGCAGCCAGGACATCAGGAAGATCATCGAGGCGATGAAGCGGTGACGAGCGGGCGAGCGCGGCGTCCGGCCGCGCTCGCCGGCTCGTCAGGCCAGCAACGCCTCGGCCTGGTCGAGCGTGTCCTTGAACGTCGCGACCAGCGCCTGGTACGGCGCCGGCGACGCCATATCGAGCCCGGCGCGCTTGAGGATGTCGACCGGATAGTCCGAGCCGCCCGCCTTCAGCACCGACAGATAATTGTCGCGCTCCTTCGCGCCGCCCTTCAGGATCGCCTGGGCGAAATAGGTCGCGGCCGCGATGCAGGTTGCGTACTGATAGACGTAGAAGCTGTTGTAGAAGTGCGGGATGAACGCCCATTCGTTCCCATAGGCCGGATCCAGGCCCATTTTGGGCCCGTGATAGCGCTTCAGCAGGTCGAAATAGACGTCCGTGAATTTCTTGCCCGACAGGCCTTCGCCCGCCTCGGCCAGGTCGTGCGCCTTCAGCTCGAACTCGGCGAACATCGTCTGGCGATAGAAGGTGCCGCGGAAATTCTCCATCTGCTGGCCGAGATAGAAGAGCTTCTCCTCCTTGGTCTTGGCGTTCTTCAGCATGTACGCGACCAGCAACTGCTCGTTGGCGGTCGAGGCGATCTCGGCGAGGAAGATCGGATAATCGGCCTTTTCATAAGGCTGCGCGGCATTGGCGAGCAGCGAGTGCAGCGCATGGCCCCATTCGTGCGCATAGGTGCTCAGTCCGTCATATTTCTCGGAGAGGTTGAGCAGCAGATAGGGATGCACTTCGTACGCGCCGGGGTTCATATAGGCGCCGGGCCTTTTGCCCTCGCGCGGCCATGGATCCATCCACTTCGCCGCAGTCGCCTTGGCGATGCGCGCCTGGTAATCGGGGCCGAGCGGCTTGACCGCCTCGAGCGTCAGCGTGCGCATCTGGTCGAGCGTGAAGTTGCGGTCGAGCGACACCAGAGGCGGATAGATGTCGTAATAAGCGATGTCGGGGAGGTTGAGCATCCGCCGGCGCAGCTCGAAATAGCGGTGCAGCTGCGGCAGGCCCTTGTTCGTCTCGGCGACCAGGGTGCGATAGACCGCCTCGGGCACGTTGTTGCCGGAGAGCGCGGCGGCGAGCGAGGTCGGGTATTTGCGCGCCTTGGCAGTGAAGATGTCGCCCTTGACCTTGGCATTGTAGGTGGCGCCGAACGAGTTCTGGAACTTGCCGTGCGCACCCCAGAAGGCATCGAACACGGCCTTGCGATCGGCGCGGTTGGGCGCGTCGCGGTTGAGCGTATAGCCTTGGCTGTCGAGCCGGACCTGCTTGCCGTCGGACAGCTTGATCGTCGGCCACGGAATGTCCGACGAGCGGAGCTGGCCGGAAATGTCGCCGGGCGCCTGCAGCGGCGCAGTCGCGCTCGCGAGGAGCGCCTCGCCCTCGGGCGAAAGCGTGTGCTCGGCCTGGCGGACGATATTGGCCAGATAGAAGTCGAAGCGCGACTTGAGCGCCGGATCGGCGGCGATGAAGCCCTGGATCTTCGCCTTGTCGATCGTCAGGATCTCGGGCGCGAACCACGCCGTCGCTTCACCGAACGCCGTGTACAGGTCGATCGCCTGGGCCTGCTTCTCCTGCCACGCGGCGACGCGGACGTCCTCGTCGCTCTTCAGGCTGACATAGGTGTAGACCCGGCCGATCGTCTTGCCGAGATCGGACTGGAGAGCCAGCGCTTCGGCGAGCGTCGCGGCGCTCTCGCCCAGCCGGCCTTTATATTTGACGATTGCAGGAAGCGCCGCCAGCGCACCCTTGCGCGCCGCGTCCCAGGCGGCATCGTTGGGGTAGATCTCGGTCAGGTCCCATGCCGCGGCGCCAGCGGCGGCCTGCGCGGCATTCTGCGCCCAGGCAGGCAGTGACGTGGCGAGAGACGCGAGCGCACCTGCAGCCAGCGCATCGCGGCGAGTCAGTTCGGTCATCAAAGGCTTCCCCGAAAGAGGGCGCCGCTAGGCTCGGCGCTGGTTTGGAAGCCGGCAATCTGTCGTGCTTTCGGGCGCGAGGAAAGCGCTTTGTTGGGTTAAGGGGCCAACACACCCCGGCCGGAGGCGCCACGGCGGACATCGCGATATTCGGCGCGCGAGATCACCACCCAGTCGCGCTTGGCGCGGCGGCGCAGGGGTTCCGCAGAAGCGGCACTTGCTGACGAAACGATCGTCCTTCCCGGCACGCTCGATATGCTTTTCCGAGCGATCATGCTTGCCACCGACACAACGCAACCGTCCGGCGAACCAATTGAACACGTACGCGACCTCTTCATTATTTTGTCATTGCGCGTTCATGATCCGGCGCTTCGGGTCAAGACCCGCGGGCCGGCTTCGTCGCAAAAACCGCCCGGAAAAGCAGAAGGGCCGGGTTTCCCCGGCCCTTCGCATTTGTTCGACCTGGCAGGCGCGGGCAAAGCCCGTGCCGGACGTCGGACGGGTTCGGCAGCTTGCGCTGCGTGCCCTCGTCCGGATCGGAACGAGTCCCGAATTAGCGCGGCTAATTCAGGCCGTTCCCGATCAGAAGTCCATGCCGCCCATGCCGCCCATGCCGCCGCCGCCCATGGGCATGGCGGGCTTGTCTTCCGGCAGCTCGCTCACCGCCGCTTCGGTGGTGATGAGCAGGCCGGCGACCGAGGCCGCATCCTGCAGCGCGGTGCGGACGACCTTGGTCGGATCGATCACGCCGGCCGCAACCAGGTTCTCATAGACGTCGGTCTGGGCGTTGAAGCCGAGATTGTCGTCGTTGCCGTCGAGCAGCTTGCCCGAGATCACCGCACCGTCATGACCCGCGTTCGACGCGATCTGGCGGATCGGCGCGTAGAGCGCCTTGCGGATGATGTCGATGCCGCGGGTCTGGTCGTCATTGGCGCCCTTGAGGCCTTCGATCGCCTTGGTCGCGTACAGCAGAGCCGTACCGCCGCCGGGGACGATGCCTTCCTCGACCGCAGCGCGGGTCGCGTGCAGCGCGTCGTCGACGCGATCCTTGCGCTCCTTGACCTCGACCTCGGTCGAACCGCCGACCTTGATCACGGCAACACCGCCGGCGAGCTTGGCGAGACGCTCCTGGAGCTTCTCGCGGTCGTAATCGCTGGTGGTGTTCTCGATCTGCTGGCGGATCGCCTCGGTGCGGCCCTTGATCGCATCGGCATCACCGGCGCCATCGACGATGGTGGTGTTGTCCTTGTCGATCGAGACGCGCTTGGCGGTGCCGAGCATGCCGAGCGTGACGCTCTCGAGCTTGATGCCGAGGTCTTCCGAGATGACTTCGCCCTTGGTGAGGATCGCGATGTCCTCGAGCATCGCCTTGCGGCGATCACCGAAGCCCGGCGCCTTGACCGCTGCGACCTTGAGGCCGCCGCGCAGCTTGTTGACGACGAGCGTGGCCAGGGCCTCGCCCTCGATGTCCTCGGCGATGATCAGCAGCGGACGGCCCGACTGGACGACGGCTTCCAGAATCGGGAGCATCGCCTGCAGATTCGACAGCTTCTTCTCGTGGATCAGGATGTACGGATCGTTGAGCTCGACCGTCATCTTGTCCGGGTTGGTGATGAAGTACGGCGACAGATAGCCGCGGTCGAACTGCATGCCCTCGACGACGTCGAGCTCGAAATCGAGACCCTTGGCTTCCTCGACGGTGATCACACCTTCCTTGCCGACCTTCTCCATCGCTTCGGCGATCTTCTCGCCGACAATGGTGTCGCCGTTAGCCGAGATGATGCCGACCTGGGCGATTTCCTTGGTGCCGGCGACCGGCTTGGAGCGCGCCTTGAGGTCCTCGACGACCTTGAGGACGGCGATGTCGATGCCGCGCTTCAGGTCCATCGGGTTCATGCCGGCGGCGACCGACTTCATGCCCTCGCGGACGATCGCCTGGGCGAGCACGGTGGCGGTGGTGGTGCCGTCACCGGCGACGTCGTTGGTCTTCGACGCGACTTCGCGCAGCATCTGCGCGCCCATGTTCTCGAACTTGTCCTTGAGTTCGATTTCCTTGGCGACGGTGACGCCGTCCTTGGTGATGCGGGGCGCACCGAACGACTTGTCGATGACGACGTTGCGGCCCTTCGGCCCCAGCGTGACCTTGACTGCGTCGGCGAGGATATCGACGCCGCGCA
Organism: Sphingomonas sp. 7/4-4; assembly: GCF_027941955.1. Taxonomy (GTDB): domain Bacteria; phylum Pseudomonadota; class Alphaproteobacteria; order Sphingomonadales; family Sphingomonadaceae; genus Sphingomonas. The sequence continues at coordinate 2,377,382 of NZ_CP115960.1, read as the reverse complement.
GGATGCGTTCGCGCGCGTCGCGGCTGAATTTAACGTCCTTGGCTGCCATGTACTTGGCTCCTTTAATAGAATTTCCGTTCGGGCTGAGCTTGTCGAAGCCCAGCCCTCCACCCGCGATACGCTCGCGGCAGCGCGCCCTTCGACAAGCTCAGGGCGAACGGGGAAAAATTAGCCGACGATCCCGAGGATGTCGGATTCCTTCATGATGAGGAGGTCCTCACCATTGACCTTGACCTCGGTGCCCGACCATTTGCCGAACAGGATGCGGTCGCCGGCCTTGACGTCGAGCGGAGTCACCTTGCCGTCCTCGGACTTGGTGCCGGTGCCGACGGAGACGACTTCGCCTTCCTGCGGCTTTTCCTTGGCCGTGTCGGGGATGATGATCCCGCCTGCGGTCTTTTCCTCGGCTTCGACACGACGGACGAGCACGCGGTCATGCAACGGACGAAAGCTCATTGCGCTGCGATCCTCTATTTGGGTTGAACGGGGTTTAGCACTCACTTTGGGCGAGTGCTAACGACCGGGGATATGCGGAGCCCGGGAGCGTTCGTCAACGGGGATGCGACGGAATCTTTTGCCCGACCGATCAAGCGACCCAGCCGCAAGCGACGTCCTCAGACACTCGGCGCTCCGGCCTTCGCCGAAGCACGGTAGGCCTCAACCGCGGGTCGCGAGCAGGCGCTGGATCGCGGCGCCGACGCTGGGGAAGGTTTCGTTGACGTCGCTCGAGACCTTGTCGCGGAGCACCGGGTTGCTGCCGTCGAGGTCGACGGTGAACAGGTCGATATCGGTTTCGCCGAGGACGAGGTACGCATCGTGGGCGGGGCCTTCGCGCCACAGCTTGTTGGCGGCAACCAGACCCTGCCAGAAGCCGCCGGGGCCGGGCGTCGCCTCGCTCTGCCAGCTGCCGTAGAGCACGAGGCCGTCGAAATCCACGCCGTCCGAACGGCGCAGCAGCGCGGCATAATCGTCGGGGAGCGTCGCTCCGAACGCGCGCTGGAGTGCCGTGCGAAGCGCCGCGATCCGCGCTTCGTCGGCGCCGGACTGGACGATCTCGCCGACCGCCACTTGCGCGTCGCGCGCCGCCACTATCACTGCGTCCATGCCATTTTCTCCGGCCATCGGCGTTCAGCGTCCCGTGCGATCCTTCACGGCGTTGGAGGATAGACGAAACCGCGGGGTATCGGGAAGTCTATCTGCCGGCTCTGCCCGACCGCGAGATCACCGACCAGGGTGCGCTGGGCGTTGGTGAGCGCGAGATGGTGCGGGTCGTTCTTGATCAGCACGAGATTGTCGAAGCTGTTGGTGCCGCCATCGTCGAGCGGCAGCTTGTGATGGACCTGCCAGCCTTGCGGCACCCGGCCCGAGGCGATGCGGTCGATCGCCGCCTGGTCGAGCCCCGCACGGCGCAGCGCATCGACCTTGGCCGGATCGCCGGCGAGATCGCGGAGGAAATCGCCGCGCACGGTCGAGTCGAAGTCGCGGCGGAGGGCGGCATATTCGACGCGGTCGCGCTTCACATAATTGACCGAGACCGAGTCGACGCCGCGCAGTTCGACGCTCTGGCCGCGGACGGTGCCCGTATAGATGCCTTCGTCCGCTTGCCTTGTGCCCGCGCCGAAGAACTCGTCGAGCTGGCCTTTCATGCGGTTGATCGCGTCGCGCGCGCTGCCGGGGAGCGCGTCGATCGCGCCCTGCGGGATCGCATCGACGGCATTCTTGACCTGCCGCAGCGCCGGCTCGAGCGCGCCGCGCAGCGCCGGATTGGCGACAACCGCGGCGACCGAGTCGCTGACCGTCTGCGCCCATTTGCCGACCTTGCCCGCCTTGGCCGCGTCGCCGAGATAGGGGAGGATGCCGGCGGCCGAGAGTACGCCGTTCAGCGCATGGCCGCCAGCGCCGCCGAAATCGCCGGAGAAAAGCGAGCCGATCGCGCGGCCCGCCGAGATCAACGTGTTGCTGCCGTCGGAAATGGGCGTCGGCTCGATGATGCCGGTGATGTCGAGCGCGAGCTGGGTGAGATCGAGCCCGAGCTCGACCGGATTGGGGCCGGCATCGTTCGCGGCCGCCGGCGGCGTGGCGCCTGCGCTGGCGTCGCCGTCCAGTGCGCGGGCGAGTTCGCCGCGTTCGACGGGCGTGAGGCTGCGATCGATCTCGGCCTCGACCCACCCGGCGGTCTGGGGGTGTCCTGCCGTGCACGTTCGACGCTGGCGGCAAGGCCCTGCACGTCGACGCTGCCGCCGGGCAGGCGGTTTGCGCTGATCGCGAGCTGGGCTTGCGTCGCAAGCTGCGGCGACGGCGGACCGATCGGGTTGTCGGCAGCGGTGGAGCGGGCGGGATCGACCATGCGGGCCTCCGTGACGTGCGCCAATCCATTAGCCCGTGCCGGCATGGGCGGCTGTAATCGATTCGCTTATCGCCCGCGACAGGCGTACAATCGGCGTGCCGGGGACACCGAAGGAGCGCGTCATGACTGTCGCTCGTATCGAACGTGCCGAACGCCCTGCGGAGGCGTATGACGTCCGCATCCTGGAAACCGCCGATCTGCGCGATTCGCTGCGCCAGGGCTGGGCGGATTTCGTCGCGCATCGCGGCGACCTGATCTTCGTCGGCATCATTTATCCGGCGGTGGGCTTTCTCGCGGCGGTGATCGCATTGGGCGGGCCGCTCATTCCCCTGTTTTTCCCGCTCGCGGCGGGGCTCAGCCTGCTCGGGCCGGTCGCGGCATCGGGCTTCTACGAGCTGGCGCGGCGGCGCGAGCAGGGGTTGCCTTCCGGCTGGTCGCATTTCTTCGACGTGGTGCGGCGGCCATCGTTCGACGCGTTCATGGCGGTGACGGGGCTGCTGCTGCTGATCTTCTTCGCCTGGCTGGTGGTCGCGATGAGCCTCTACACCGCGCTGATCGGGCCTGCGCCGGAGAGCATATCCGCCTTCGCGACGCGCTTGTTCACCACGCCCGAGGGCTGGACGCTGATCGTGCTGGGCAACCTGGCGGGGCTCGCCTTCGCCGCTCTGGTGCTGACGATCAGCGTCGTGTCGATGCCGATGCTGGTTGACACCGATGTTGACGCCCGCACCGCCCTCCACACCTCCCGAATGGCGGTGATGGCGAACAAGGGCGTGATGCTGCGCTGGGGCGTGATCGTCGCGGCATTGCTGGTGATCGGGTCGATCCCGTTCTTCGTGGGGCTGGCGGTGGTGCTGCCGGTGCTCGGCTATGCGACCTGGCATCTCTACACCAGGGCTGTGGTGCGCTGAGCGACCCTGTATTGCGCCGATAATACACACGCCGTTTACTCGCCCGGTGCCATCCGGTAGCAGGAAGGCACAATGAAGGAGCGGCGCAGGTGAGACTGGTTCGGGGCGCGTGGAAGATTCTGGTGGGCATCAAGGACTTCCTCGTCCTGATGCTGATGTTGCTGTTCTTCGCGGGGCTGTTCGCGGCGCTGTCGTATCGGCCCAACAAGGCGGCGATTCATGACGGGGCGCTGGTGATGGCGCTCGACGGGACGATCGTCGAGCAGCCCGAACAGCCCGATCCGTTCGCGCGCTTCGGCGGCGGCGAGGTGGCCAAGCAGCACCGGCTGCGCGACGTGGTGCGCGCGCTCGACGCGGCGCGGACCGACGACCGCGTCAAGGCAGTGGTGCTCGATCTCGACCGGTTCATGGGCGGCTATCCGGCGACGATCACCGAAGTGGCCGACGCGGTCGGCCGCGTCCGAGCGAGCGGCAAGAAAGTGCTCGCTTACGCCACCGGCTATACCGATGACGGCTATGCGCTCGCCGCGAACGCCAGCGAGATCTGGGTCAATCCGCTGGGCGGCACCCTGTTCGCCGGGCCGGGCGGCACACAGATCTATTACAAGGGGCTGATGGACAAGCTCGGCGTCAATGCGCACGTCTACAAGGTCGGCAAGTTCAAGTCGGCGGTCGAGCCCTATATCCGCAGCGACATGTCGCCCGAGGCGCGCGAGGCCAATCAGGCGCTGTACGGCGCGATCTTCAGCCAGTGGCAGGAAGGCGTGACCAAGGCACGCCCCAAGGCGCGGATCGCCGATTATCTGAGCAAGCCCGACGAGGTTGTGGTCGGCGCGAAGGGCGACATCGCGGCGGCGAACCTCGCTTATGGACTGGTCGACAAAGTTGGTGACCGGCTCGCCTTCGGCAAGCGCGTCGCCGAGATCGTCGGTGCGCCCTCGGGCAAGCCGGCGGGCAATTTCAAGGCGATCAAGCTCGCCGACTGGGTCGAGGCCAATCCGGCGCCGACGAGCGGCGACGCGATCGGCGTGATCACCGTCGCGGGCGAGATCGTCGACGGCAAGGCGGGACCGGGCACCGCCGCCGGCGACACGGTGAGCGGACTGCTGCTCAAGGGGCTGGCCGAGAAGAAACTGAAGGCACTGGTGGTGCGCGTCGATTCGCCGGGCGGATCGGCGATGGCGTCCGAGCAGATCCGCCAGGCGATCCTGCAGGCCAAGGCGCAGGGGCTGCCGGTGGTGGTCTCGATGGGCAGCCTGGCGGCGAGCGGTGGGTATTGGGTGTCGACAGCGGGCGACACGATCTTCGCCGAGCCGAGCACGATCACCGGATCGATCGGCATCTTCGGCGTGCTGCCCTCGTTCGAGAACAGCCTCGCCAAGATCGGCCTGACTACCGACGGCGTGCGCACGACACCGCTGAGCGGCCAGCCCGACGTGATGGGCGGGATCAACCCGGCCACCGATCGCATCCTGCAGGCGGCGATCGAGAGCGGCTATGGCCGCTTCATCAATCTGGTCGCGCAATCGCGCAAGCTGACGCCGCAGCGCGTCGACGAGATCGGGCAGGGCCGGGTGTGGATCGGCGGGGTGGCGCACCAGTTGAAGCTGGTCGATCGTTTCGGCGGGATCGACGCGGCGATCGCGGAAGCGGCGACGCGGGCGAAGCTCGATCCGAAGAACGTCCATGCCGTGTATCTGGAGAAGGAGCCCGATGCGTGGACGCGCTTCTTTAGCGATGTGCTGGCGGGCGACGACGATGATCGCGACTGGGCGGACCAGCCCGCGGGTGCCGACCTTTACGGCCGGATCGCCGCCGAGCGTCGTGCGCTGCTCGGCCAGGCGCTGGGCGATGCCCGGCGGCTGGCGCTGGGCGGTTCGGTGCAGGCGCGCTGCCTCGAATGCATGGCGATGGGGCCGGCGGTGGTTCGTGCGGAGGACCGCAGCCTGCTCGACCTGCTGATCGCGAGGATCGGCCTGTGATCGCGATCCGCGCAGCTACGCCCGAAGATGCGCCGTCGATCGCGGCGATCTATGCGCCGCATGTGCTCACCGGCACTGCTTCGTTCGAGATCGATCCGCCCGACGCGCGCGCGATGCGGACGCGGATGGCGGCGAGCGAGGGGCTCTATCCGTGGATGGTCGCGACCAACGGAGATGTCGACGGCGGCGTGATCGGATATGCCTATGCGAGCAAGTTCCGCGACCGCCCCGCCTATCGCTATGTCTGCGAAACCTCGATCTATTTGACCGACGCGTCGAGCGGATCGGGCGTGGGCCGCCTGTTATACGGAGCGCTGGTCACCACGCTGCGGGCGCAGGGGTTCGTGCATGCGATCGGCGCGATCACTCTGCCCAACGACCGCTCGATCAAGCTGCACGAAGCGGTGGGGTTCCGCCGGGCGGGCGTGTATCGCGAGGTCGGCTTCAAGCACGGCCAGTGGATCGATGTCGGCTTCTGGCAGGTCCAGCTCAACGAGCCGGTGGTGCCGCCGGTCGAGCCGCGGAAATTCAGCGAAGTCGGTGTCGTTCGGCCCTGAGCCTTACCGCCGTCCGCGATAGGCCGGCAGGTGGATCTTCCATACAATCGCGGCGGCGCGCAGCGCGAAGCCCGCGGCGGCGGCGATCAGGCCGGCGGCTAGCGGCGTGAGGCCGGCGAGGCTCAGCCCGACATAGACCGTGGAGGCGAGCGCGGCGGCGGTGACGTAGAGCTCGGGGCGCATCAGGATCGAGGGTTCGCCGACCAGCACGTCGCGGATGATGCCGCCGACACATGCGGTCATCACGCCCATCAGAGCGGCAGGAATGGGCGGGATACCGTAGCCGATCGCCTTGGCGGCGCCGAACGCGGCATAAGCGGCGAGCCCGAAGGCATCGAGCCAGTCGAAAGTGCGGTCGCTCCACCAGCGCTGCGGCGTCAGCCACACCGCCACCGCAACCGCCAGGATCAGCGCCGCCACCTTCGGGTCGTGCACCCAGAAGACCGGCGCGCCGATCAGGAGATCGCGCACCGTGCCGCCGCCGACGCCGGTGATCAGCGCGAAGAAGGCCGCAGTAACGAAGGTCTGTCCGCGCCGCGTCGCCGAGAGCGCGCCGGTCGCGGCGAACACGGCGATGCCGCACATGTCGAGCCAGGGGAGGATCGGTCCGATCTGCACGGCGACCTGGATTTGCATGGCGGCTTTCTCTCCTGTCGGCGCGGAGAGGTCAAACGCGGGGTGGCGGTGGGCGGCGCCGCGCGGCATGATGCGCGCATGCATCGGACTGAATCGCCGCTCATCGCCGTCGCCGTCTGCCTGGCGGCGCTCGCGGGCTTCGTCGATGCGCTCGCCTTCACCAGCCTGGGCGGGTTCTTCGCTTCGTTCATGAGCGGCAATACGACGCGGCTGGGCGTGGGGCTCGGCGCGGGGAAAGGCGGCGACGCGCTGGTCGCGGGCGCGCTGGTGATGAGCTTCATCGGCGGCGTGATCGTGTCGAGCGTGCTCGTCCGCGCGGCAGGAGAGCGGCACAAGGCCGCGGTGATGGCGGTGGTCACTGCGCTGCTGACCTTGGCGGCGATCGTCGGCACGGTGACGCCGGGGCCGCTGGTGCTCGTCCTGCTCGCCATGGCGATGGGCACCGAGAACGGCGTGTTCAACCGCGACGGCGAAGTGACGATCGGGCTGACCTACATGACCGGATCGCTGGTCAAGATCGGCCAGAAGCTGGCGGGCGCGCTGATGGGCGATCGCGATCGATGGAGCTGGGTGCCCTATCTGGCGCTGTGGCTCGGCTTCCTCGCCGGCGCCGTGTCGGGCGCGGCTAGCCAGATGCGCTGGGGATGGAACGCGCTGTGGCTGGCGGCGCTGATCGCCGCAGTGCTGACGCTGGCGATCGCGCGGTTCGGCGAACCGAAGGTTCGCGCCGTTCCCGAAGCCTAGGGTGGGGCCTTCGTCTCCGATATCAGATGACTGCGCTCGACGCGCCGGCGGTGGATACGAGATCGGTAAATATCTCATTTTTCACGAGATTTGACGGGGCGCGGTTGAAACCCGCTTGTCACGCCGCTCGTTCTTGCGCGTCGGAAGGTCACACTAACCTGACACTGATGCGGATGGGACTTCGACGCGATAGGCGCCGCGGCGACGGGCTTTGTGCGGAACCGACATTGTCAAAGAGCAGCCGGCGCTGCCGACCGCCTGACACGAGCAGACGAAATCCTACATTGCAAGCCGACCGACGCCGCGGCCTCCGATGTTGGGCGCAGAGCCCAGGGGAGGGCCATGGTCTCTCGCGCGACCGGCTGAAAGGATTCGCGCGAGGGGACGAACGGTGGCGCCTACCAGCCGAACCGGTCGCGCATCGCGCGGGCCTCGGCAGCGGTCATGCGCGCGATCAGCACCCGCATCGTCGCGCCGCCGACCAGCGTGCCGTCGCGCCAATAGGCCCAGTCGATCACTTCGCGGTCGCGGACGGTGACTTGCTGGCCCTTGGCGAAGCCGGCGGAGCGCGGCGCATTGAGCAGGCGCGCGGTGGTCATGTCGCCCTTGTGCGCGACCACTTCGGCCCAGATGAACTCGGACGGCGCGCCGGGGAGGAGATCGTATTTGATCATGTAGCCGCCCTCGTCCGGGCCGGGCGCGGTGGCGTGGCCGAAGAAGACGGGAAGGCCGGCGCGCGCCGCCTTGATCGCCGTGGCCATTTCGGGATCCCCGGTGGGCACCGCGATCGTCGCGTCCTGCGACGCAGGCAGCGTGTTCGGCGCGGCGAGCCAGAGCAAAGCCGCGCCGAGCATGGCCATCAGATGTGGATCGGCTTGCCGAGCACGCCCATCGCGGCTTCCTTGATCGCCTCGCTGTGCGTCGGGTGGGCATGGCAGGTGTAGGCGATGTCCTCGCTGGTCGCGCCGAATTCCATCGCCTGTGCGACCTGCGCGATCATCGTGCCGGCGACGCTGGTGATGATCCATGCGCCGAGCACGCGATCGGTCTTCGCGTCGGCGATGACCTTCACCCAGCCGACCGTGTCGTCGATCGCCTTGGCGCGGCTGTTGCCCGCCATCGGGAACTTGCCGACCTTGATCTCGCCCTTTTCCTTGGCCTGCTCTTCGGTCAGGCCGACGCCGGCGATTTCGGGATGGGTATAGACCACGCTCGGGATCACATCGTGGTTCACGATGCCGGTGAGCCCGGCGATGTTCTCGGCGACGGCGATGCCTTCGTCCTCGGCCTTGTGCGCGAGCATCGGGCCGGGGATGACATCGCCGATCGCCCAGACGCCGTCGACTTTCGTGCGGAAACTGTGGTCGGTCTCGACCTGGCCGCGCTTGTTCACTTCGAGCCCGATCTTGTCGAGGCCGAGGCCGTCGGTGTTGGGCTTGCGGCCGATCGAGACGAGCACGGCATCGGCTTCGATCGTCTCTGCAGTGCCACCCGCGGCGGGCTCGACCGTGACGGTCGCCTTGCCGCCGTTGACCTGCACACCGGTGACCTTTGTGGAGAGCTTGATCTCCATGCCTTGCTTCTTGAAGATCTTGGCGGCTTCCTTGCGGACCTCGCCGTCCATGCCGGGGAGCAATTGATCGAGGAACTCGACCACGGTGACCTTCGCACCGAGGCGCTGCCAGACCGAGCCGAGCTCGAGCCCGATCACGCCGCCGCCGATGACGACCATGTGCTCGGGGACCTTCTCCAGCGCGATCGCGCCGGTCGAATCGACGACGACCTTCTGGTCGATCTCGACGCCGGGGAGCGGCGTGACCGACGAGCCGGTGGCGATGACCACGTTTTTCGCAGTGACGTTGCGATCGCCAACCTGGACGGTGTGCGCGTCGATGAAGGTGCCGAGGCCCTTCACCCATTCGACCTTGTTCTTCTTGAACAGGAACTCGATGCCTCCGGTGAGACCCTTCACCGCCTTGTCCTTGTCGGCCATCATCGCGGGCAGATCGAGCTCGACGCTGCCCAGCTTGACGCCGTGCTTGGCGAGCGCGCCCGAGGCGGCCTCGTGGAACAGCTCGGAGGCGTTGAGCAAAGCCTTGGACGGGATGCAGCCGATATTGAGGCAGGTGCCGCCCAAAGTCTCGCGGCTCTCGACGCAGCCGGTGCGCAGGCCAAGCTGCGCGGCACGGATCGCGGCGACATAGCCGCCGGGGCCGGAGCCGATCACGAGAACGTCGAAGTCGTATTCAGCCATTTTCTGGTCTCTCTTCACGCGGCGTACCGCCGCTTTTCAGCAAATATAGGAAACGACACCCGCATTTCGAGCGACACATCCAGCAATGAATGTCCGAAGCTCGGTTAGCCAGTGCTCGATATATTCAATGCCTTCCTCGGGATTCTCGGCGAAAAAATCTGCGAGATAGAGTTCCTGCTCCAGCATTGCCTGGGGGTGATACCCTGCACGCAGGTCCATGGCGGTAAAGCCGGCCAGCGCATCGTTGAAACGAGCCACATTAACAGCGCGGATAGCTTTCGCCGGACCATATCCCACATCGACATCGCCGATCTCGGGCCATTCCTCGACCAGAAAACTTAGCGGTGCACCGGTCGCCCAACCCGAGCCGGTGAGGGCGAAATGCAATCCGTGCCACGCCTTATCGAGATCGATCTCGTCGCCTTCCTCACGCTCGCCGCTTATCGTCGAGTTTTGGGACGCGAACCCGAAGGTGGATATCAGTTTTTCCATCAACCCGGTCTTCGCCACTGCGGCCACGCGGGGCTCATTGTAGAGAAAATCTTCGATGAGCAGGGGTCGCGCCAGCAGCGCATCGATTTGTTCGTCAGTCGCCCGACGAAGCGCGAACACCATGCCCATCCGCTATCTCACAGGTCGATCAGCAGTCGGGTCGGGTCCTCGATCGCGTTCTTGAGCGCGACGAGGAAGGTCACCGCTTCGCGGCCGTCGATCAGGCGGTGATCGTAGGACAACGCCAGATACATCATCGGGCGGACGACGATTTGGCCGTCGCGGACGACCGGGCGGTCCTCGATGCGGTGAAGGCCGAGCACTGCCGACTGGGGCGGATTGATGATCGGCGTCGACATCAGCGAGCCGAACACGCCGCCGTTGGAGATGGTGAAGGTGCCGCCCTTCATTTCTTCCATCTTGAGCGTGCCTTCCTTGGCGCGCTTGCCGAAATCGCCGATCGTCTTCTCGATGGCGGCGACCGACAGGCTTTGCGCGTCGCGGATCACGGGGACGACGAGGCCCTGCGGCGCGGAGACCGCGACCGAGATGTCGGCATAATCGTGATAGACGATCTCTTCGCCGTCGATCGAGGCATTGACCGACGGGATATCGCGCAGCGCCTGGACGGCGGCCTTCACGAAGAAGCCCATGAAGCCCAGGCGGACGCCGTGCTTCTTCTCGAACAGATCCTTGTACTTGGTCCGCGCGGCGATGACTTCGGTCATGTCGACGTCGTTGAACGTCGTCAGCATCGCCGCGGTGTTCTGCGCTTCCTTGAGGCGCTTGGCGACGGTCTGGCGCAGGCGCGTCATGCGGACGCGCTCTTCCTTGCGGCCGCCCGTGGCGGGTGCGGCGACGGGGGCCGGGGTCGCGGCGGGCGCAGGTGCGGCGGCGGGCTTGGCGGCTGCGGCGGCGACGACGTCGTCCTTGGTCAGGCGGCCGTCCTTGCCGGTGCCCTGCACGGTCGAGGGATCGACGCCGGTCTCGAGCACCGCGCGGCGAACCGACGGCGAGAGCGCGGCAGCGGCATCGCCCGCGGCGGGTGCCGGAGCAGCGGCGGGGGCGGGGGCCGGCGCGGGTTCGGCCGCGGCCGGTGCAGGCGCGGGGCTGGGCGATGCGGCTGCGCCGGCGCCTTCGCCCACGGTGGCGATCACCGCGCCGACCGCGACGGTGTCGCCGACCTTGACCAGCTGATCGCCCATCACGCCCGCGACGGGCGAGGGGACCTCGACCGAGACCTTGTCGGTCTCGAGGCTGGCGATCGGCTCGTCGAGCTTCACGGCGTCGCCGGGCTTCTTGAGCCACTCGCCGAGAGTCGCTTCGGTGATCGATTCGCCCAGCACGGGCACTTTCACGTCGGTCATATCATGCCTTCCGGGTACGGCGGATTTCTTCGCGGACATTATGGCCGAGCGCTTCGGCGACGAGCGCGCCTTGCTCGGCGGTGTGACGCTTCATCAGGCCCGTGGCCGGCGATGCCGCCGCGGCGCGGCCGGCATAACGCGGGCGCTGCGGCTTGACGCCGGCTTCGGCCAGGCACTGCTCGATGAACGGCTCGACGAAGGACCAATAGCCGTTGTTCTTCGGCTCTTCCTGCGCCCAGATCACTTCCTCGACATTCGCCATCTTCCTGAGGCGAGCCGTGAGCGGCTCGCCCGGGAAGGGTAGAGCTGCTCGATGCGGACGATCGCGGTGTTCTTGTCGCCCGCCGCGTCGCGCGCCTCGATCAGGTCATAGGCGACCTTGCCGGTGCAGAGCACGAGGCGCTTCACCTCCGTGTCCGCCGGCGCCGAGGGATCCGAGAGGATGCGCTTGAAGTGCGTATCGCCGAGGAAGTCCTCGGTCTTCGACACTGCCAGCTTGTGGCGGAGCAGCGACTTCGGCGTCATCTGCACCAGCGGCTTGCGGAAGTTGCGGTGCATCTGGCGGCGCAGCAGGTGGAAATAGTTCGCCGGGGTGGTGATGTTGACCACCTGCATATTGTCCTGCGCGCAGAGCTGGAGGAAGCGCTCGGGGCGGGCCGAGCTGTGCTCGGGGCCCTGGCCTTCATAGCCGTGCGGCAGCAGCATCACGAGGCCGTTGGCGCGCAGCCACTTGGCTTCGCCCGACGCAATGAACTGGTCGATCATGATCTGCGCGCCGTTGACGAAGTCGCCGAACTGCGCCTCCCACAGGACCAACGCCTTGGGATCGGCGGAGGCATAGCCGTATTCGAAGCCGAGCACGCCATATTCGGAGAGCGGGCTGTCGAGCACTTCGAAATTGCCGTGCGGGATCGTCTGAAGCGGCACATATTTGTGCTCGTCATTCTGATCGACCCACACCGCATGACGCTGGCTGAAAGTGCCGCGACCCGAATCCTGCCCGGAGAGGCGGACGCCGAAACCTTCGGAGAGCAACGAGCCGAACGCCAGGGCCTCGCCGGTCGCCCAGTCGAAATTCTCGCCCGATTTGAACATGTTGCGCTTGGCGTCTAGCACGCGCGCGAGGGTCTTGTGGATCTCGAGGCCCTCGGGAACCTCGGTCAGCGTGCGGCCGAGGCTGTCGAACAGCTTCTTCTCGATGCCGGTATCGACGCTGCGGCGCGCAGTCTCGGCATCCGCAGGCGCACCGAGGCCCGACCAGCGGCCGGCGAACCAGTCCGCCTTGTTGGGCAGATACGACTTGCCCGCTTCGAACTCGCCTTCGAGCAAGGTCGTGAACTGGTGGATCTTCTCGTCGACGAAGCCCTGATCGACCACGCCCTCGGCGGCGAGGCGCTTGGCATAGACCTGACTGACCGGCGGATGCTGGCGGATCGCCTTGTACATCAAGGGCTGGGTGAAGCTCGGTTCGTCGCCTTCATTGTGGCCGAAGCGGCGATAGCACCACATGTCGATCACGACGTCGCGCTTGAACTTCTGGCGGAACTCGATCGCGACCTTGCACGCGAAGGTGACCGCCTCGGGATCGTCGCCGTTGACGTGGAGGATCGGCGCCTGGACGCCCTTGGCGACATCCGACGGGTACGGCGAGGAACGCGCGAATTGCGGGCTCGTGGTGAAGCCGATCTGGTTGTTGATGACGAAGTGGATGCAGCCGCCGGTATTGTAGCCGCGAATGCCGGAGAAGCCGAGGCACTCCCAGACGATGCCCTGGCCCGCCATCGCCGCGTCGCCATGGATGAGGACGGGGAGGACCTGCTCGTGCTCGGCGAGGTCGCTGCGCAGCGTCTGCAGCGCGCGGGCCTTGCCGAGGACCACGGGATCGACCGCTTCGAGGTGCGAGGGATTGGCGACCAGCGACATATGGACGCTGATCCCGTCGAATTCGCGATCGGTGCTGGTGCCGAGATGGTACTTCACGTCGCCCGAGCCGGCCACGTCGTCGGGATTGGCCGAGCCGCCGCCGAATTCGTGGAAGATCACGCGGAACGGTTTCGCCATGACGTTGGCGAGAACGTTGAGCCGGCCGCGATGCGCCATGCCATAGACGATCTCGCGGATGCCGGTGGCGCCGCCATATTTGATCACTGCTTCGAGCGCGGGGATCATCGCTTCGCCGCCGTCGAGGCCGAAGCGCTTGGTGCCGACATATTTGCGGCCGAGGAACTTTTCCCACTCCTCGGCTTCGATCACCTTGGAGAGGATCGCCTTCTTGCCGTCGGGAGTGAACTGGATTTCCTTGTCCTTGCCCTCCATCCGGTCCTGGAGGAAGCGGCGCTCCTCGACATCGGCGATGTGCATATATTCGAGGCCGACATTGCCGCAGTAATTGGCGCGCAGGATGTCGATGATCTCGCGGACCGTGGCGAACTGCAGCCCGAGCACGCCGCCGAGATAGATCGGGCGATCGAGATCGCTGTCGGGAAAGCCGTGATATTCGGTGCGCAGATCCTCGGGCAGATCGTGGCGCGACAGGCCGAGGGGATCGAGATTCGCGGCGAGGTGCCCGCGCACGCGATAGGTGCGGATCAGCAGCATCGCGCGGATCGAATCGCCGGCAGCCTTGACGATGTCGTCCTGCGACGGTGTCGCGGCGGCGGGCTTGGGCGCGGCCCCGGGCTTGGCCGGCTGGGGCGCCGGTTCCATCTGGGTTGGATCGAGACCGGCGGTGAGCGCATCGGTCTCGCTGAGCGGCCAGCGCGGATTGGCCCAGCTCGGACCCTGCGCCGTGTTCTCGAGGCCCTCGAACCATTGCCGCCAGCTCGGCTCGATCGAATCCGGATCGCTCTTGTAGCGGCGGTACAAAGTCTCGACGAAGGCGGGGCTCACGCCGCCGGCGATGTCGTCGAAGTCGAGGCCCTCATAGCCCATCATTCAATTCCTCAATCGTCACCCCGGCGAAGGCCGGGGTCCAGAGCCCCACGCGAATCCTTCGCCGCCCTGGATCCCGGCTTTCGCCGGGATGACGGTCTAGTTGTTAACCCTTGAGCACTTCCACAAGGGTCGATCCCAGTTCCGACGGGCTGGCCGCGACGCGGATGCCCGCGGCTTCCATCGCCGCGATCTTGCTCTCGGCATCGCCCTTGCCGCCCGAGACGATCGCACCGGCATGGCCCATGCGGCGGCCCGGAGGCGCGGTGCGGCCCGCGATGAAGCCGGCCATCGGCTTCTTGCGGCCGCGCTTGGCCTCGTCGATCAGGAACTGCGCGGCCTGCTCCTCGGCGTCGCCGCCGATCTCGCCGATCATGATGATCGATTGGGTCGCTTCGTCGGCGAGGAAGAGTTCGAGCACGTCGATGAAGTTGGTGCCGTTGACCGGATCGCCGCCGATGCCGACCGCCGTGGTCTGGCCGAGCCCGGCGTTGGTGGTCTGGAACACTGCCTCATAGGTCAGCGTGCCCGAGCGCGAGACGACGCCGACCGAACCCTTGGAGAAGATCGAGCCCGGCATGATACCGATCTTGCACTCGCCGGGCGTGAGCACGCCGGGGCAGTTCGGGCCGATCAGCCGCGACTTCGAGCCCGACAGCGCGCGCTTGACCTTGACCATGTCGAGCACGGGGATGCCTTCAGTGATTGTTACGATCAGCGGCACTTCGGCGTCGATCGCCTCGAGGATCGAATCCGCGGCGAAGGGGGCGGCACGTAGATCACCGACGCAGTGGCGCCGGTCTTCGCCTTGGCTTCGGCGACGGTGTTGTACACGGGGAGCCCGAGATGCTCGGTGCCGCCCTTGCCCGGCGTGACGCCGCCGACCATCTGCGTGCCGTATTCCAGCGCCGCCTTGGTGTGGAAGCTGCCGGTTTCACCGGTCATGCCCTGGGTGATGACCTTGGTGTTCTTGTCGACGAGGATGCTCATTCAGTAGCTCCAGCTTGCATTTGCCGGGGCCGTTTCACGACCCCCTTATATTCGATCTCAGCAATCGTCCGCGATTTGGTGCTTCCCGTGCAACGCCATAGCCTGGAGCCGTCGGACGCCGGCAGGTCGAAGACAAAAGTGCCATCAGAACGAACATCCCAAGGCTTTTTCGTCGCATCACCTGTATCGTCTGAACTCATCTGGCGCGCTTCGGGGAAAACTGCCTCCAATCGTTCCGAACAGCCGACCAATGCTTCAAATCCGGCCATCTCGCCACAGCCGCCGACCGGGATCGCTACCAGCCAGACGAGATGCCGATAATCAGCCAAGCGAGGAATCTATGCCCTTGCAGGCGACGAGCAGTTCCTTGACCGCGTCGACCGAGACCGCGAGGTTGGCCTTGGCGTCGTCGCCCAGCTTGATCTCGACGATCTTCTCGACGCCGCCGGCGCCGATGATCACGGGGACGCCGACATAAAGGTCGTCGATGCCGTACTGGCCGGTGAGATGCGCCGCGGCGGGCAGGACGCGCTTCTGATCGTAGAGATAGCTCTCCGCCATCGCGATGCCCGAGGTGGCGGGGGCGTAGAATGCCGAGCCGGTCTTGAGCAGGCCGACGATCTCGCCGCCGCCCGAGCGGGTGCGCTGGACGATCGCGTCGATGCGCTCCTTGGTCGAGAAGCCCATCTCGATCAGGTCGGGGACGGGGATGCCCGAGACAGTCGAATATTCGATCACCGGGACCATCGTGTCGCCGTGGCCGCCGAGCACGAAGCTGGTGACGTCCTTGACCGAGACCTGGAATTCCTCGGCGAGGAAATGGCTGAAGCGCGCCGAGTCCAGCACGCCGGCCATGCCGACGACCTTCTGGTGGGGAGCCCCGAGAATTCGCGCAGCGCCCAGACCATCGCGTCGAGCGGGTTGGTGATGCAGATCACGAAGGCGTCGGGAGCGTTGGCGGCGATGCCTTCGCCGACGGCCTTCATCACCTTGAGGTTGATCCCGAGCAGATCGTCGCGGCTCATGCCCGGCTTGCGGGCGATGCCGGCAGTGACGATGATCACGTCGGCACCGGCGATGTCGGCGTAATCATTGCTGCCGGTGATCTTTGCGTCGAACCCTTCGACCGGGCCGCACTGGCTGAGATCGAGCGCCTTGCCCTGCGGCACGCCTTCGACCACGTCGAAGAGGACGATGTCGCCCAGGCCCTTGAGTGCGGCGAGGTGCGCGAGCGTACCGCCGATGTTACCGGCGCCGATCAGCGCGATCTTCTTGCGGGCCATGGAATCTCCTCAGCGTATTCGAGCAGCCGCGGACGCAGTCGTGCGCCTGCGAAAACGGGGGCGGCTTAGGCCCATAATAGAGCCGCCGCAACCCGAGTCTCGCAAGGATCAGGGATTATCTTTGCAACTAATTCGCAACTGCAATAAGCGCGGTCACGCGCCATCGCGGGTCAGCGTGCGGACCCGGCGCGGCGGCGATATTCCTCCGCGAGCACATGGAACGCCTGTTTGCGCGCGCCGGTTTCCGAGATCAGGCCCTTGCGGTTCCAGCCCTGCTGAAAAACCGGGTGCTGGCGCCGCGGCGAGCGGAAATCCTTGAGCAGCCACGGGCTCAGTCCGACGGCGAACGGCACCTTCGCGGTCATCGCCAGCGTCTGGCGATAATATTCGGCCTGGAATTCCTCGCTGAACTTGTGCGGCTGGGCGCCGGCATCGTGATAGCCCGCCTGCGCGTCGGCGCCGAATTCGGAGAAGATCAGCGGCTTGGCCACGGTCGTGCGCCATTCGATGTTCGGCACATCGGCCAGCGCATCGGGCGTGTACCAGCCGCTATAGGTGTTGACCGCCAATATATCGAGATCGGCGGCGAGCGGGTCGTCGATCGTGCTGACATTGCCCTTGCGGCCGCTGAGCAATGCGGCGGTCACCAGCCGGCTGTCATCGAGCGTTCGGACATCGCCGATCAGCGCGCGCAGGAAGGCGTTGCGCGCATCGTTGATCGGGGTCTCGTTGCCGACGCTCCACAGGATGATCGAGGCGCGGTTGCGATCGCGCAGGATGTTCTCGCGCAGCATGGTTCGCGCGGTAGCGAGCGTCTCGGGGTTCGCCCAGTCGACGCGCCAATAGACCGGGATCTCGCTCCACACGAGCAGGCCGAGCTCGTCGGCCATGCGGGTCATCACTTCGCTGTGCGGATAATGGGCAAGCCGGACGAAATTGCCGTTCAGGCCCTGCTTGATCTCGGTGAGCAGCGCGCGCCGCGGCGGGCGTGATGGCGCGGACCGGATTGTTGCCGAGTTCCTCCTCGTGCATCGAAATGCCGCGCAGGAAGACCGGCTTTCCGTTGAGCAGGAGGTCGTTCCCGCGCACTTCGACGGTGCGAAACCCGACTCGGTCGACCAGCGTGTCGGCGCCGGCCTCGAATTGGACGTCGTAGAGCGTCGGCGCTTCGGGCGACCAGCGCCGCAGCCCGCGCGGCGCGGACGCGGTGCCGGTCCAGCGGCCTTCGGCATCGGTACGGCCTTCGAGGGTGAGGCCGAGGCCGGCGATGCGGACGCGGACCGGCGCATTGCCTGCGCCCGGACCATCGAGCTTCAGGTTCGCCTTGATGCGGCCCCCGGCGTCGAGCCGGATCCAGGCATCGTCGACGAAGGTCTCCGGAACGGTGATCAGCTGGACCGAGCGGGTGATCCCGCCATAATTCTCCCAGTCGGTGACCGGGGGCGGCACGTCCGCGTCGCGCCGTTCGGAATCGACGCCGACGGTGACCTGGTTGCTCCCCGCGCGGAGCAGCCCGGTGACTTCGAAGGCGAAGGGCGTGAAGCCGCCGCGATGCGTTCCGACCGGCTTGCCGTTCAGATGGACGTCGGCGGCATAATCGACTGCGCCGAAGCGGAGGAACGCGCGCTTGCCCGGGGCGAGCGCCGGCATCTCGAAGGTGCGCTGGTACCAGACGAGGCCGTTATAATAGCGCATCTCGGGCGCGTGCCCGATCCACGCGCCGGGAAGGTGCGCGACCGGTGAGCGCTGCATGTCGAATTCGAACAAGGCGGTCGGCTGGCGCGCGGCGACATCGGCCTGGACGATATCCGCCCAGCGATTGCTGCTCGATCCCGGCCCGCCACCATGGAAACCGGACTTGCCGTCGCGATAGGGATCGATCGACCAATGCCATGCGCCGTCGAGGCTCTGCGACGGACGCATATCGGCGCCGGCGAGCGTCACCTGGGCGAAAGCGGGAGGAGCGAGAAACAGCACCAGCAAGGCCAATGCGCGCGACAACAGCTTCATCCTGCTCTCCCTTATCGTGACGCGACTCTAATGCTCGCCATGGCCCTCGGCCAGATATTCGTCGGAGGCCATTTCGTGGAGCCGCGAGGCGGTGCGCTCGAATTCGAAGGCGCCGTCGCCGGCGATATAGAGATCGTCTGGCTGCG
The DNA here is from genome assembly GCF_027941955.1 of Sphingomonas sp. 7/4-4. GTDB lineage: Bacteria > Pseudomonadota > Alphaproteobacteria > Sphingomonadales > Sphingomonadaceae > Sphingomonas. The sequence goes on along the minus strand of NZ_CP115960.1, from coordinate 2,358,732 downwards.
CGTCGGCGGCGGCGAGCAGCTTCACTCGGTTCTCGTAGAGCGCGTCGATCAAAGTGACGAAGCGTGCCGCTTCGTTGCGGTTCTCGGGACCGAGGCGCGGGATGCCGACGAGGATGACGGTGTGGAAGCGGTGCGCGATCGCGAGATAATCGGGCGCGCCGCGCGCTTCGCCGCACAGCCGCTTGAACGAGAAGACCGCGACGCCCTTCACGCAGCGCGGCACATGGATCTCGCGGCGGCCCTGCACCGGCAGATCGCAGGAAGGCACGCGCGCGGCATCCTCGACCGGATAGTCGGTGAGGCGGAAGAAAGCGGCGGAGAGCTGGGCAGTGGCCTCGGGCCCGTTGGGAACCAGCCAGGTATCCATGCTGCCGAGGCGGTCGAGCCGATAATCGACCGGACCGTTGAGCGTCAGCGCGTCCATCTTCGCTCCGATCAGGGCGATGAACGGCAGGAAGAGCTGGCGATTGAGCCCGTCTTTGTAGAGTTCGTTCGGCGCGCGGTTCGACGTGGCGACCATGGTGAGGCCATGGCCCATCATCTCGGTGAACAGCCGCGAAAGGATCATCGCGTCGGCGGGGTTGTTGACCACCATCTCGTCAAAGGCGAGCAGACGGATATCCTCGGCCAATGCGTCGGCGACCGCCACTACCGGGTCCTGCGTGTTCTTCTGGCGCTCGACGTTGAGGCGTTCGTGCACTTCGAGCATGAACTCGTGGAAATGGACGCGGCGCTTGCGGCGGATGTCGACGGTGTCGAACAGCAGGTCCATCAGCATCGATTTGCCGCGCCCCACGCCGCCCCACAGATACACGCCGCGCGGTGGCTCCGGTGCCCGGCCCAGCGCGCGCCAGAGGATGCTGCCCTTTTGGGAACCGCTTCGAGTTCCTGCGCGAGCCGATCGAGCCGCTCGGCGGCGGCCGCTTGTTCAGCATCGGCGCGAAGCTCGCCCGCGGCGACGAGTTCGCGATAGCGGGCGAGGACCTTGCTCACTGCGACGGCTTCCGGATCGTGCCGAGGAAGCTGGCGACCATCACGTCGTCCTGCACCACCACCCCGCGCAGGAAGAGCAGCCGGCCGGTCTCGCGGAGCAATTCCACATGCGCCTCGGTGGGGACGCCGATCGCGCCGCCGGTGATGAACTGGATCGACATGTCGAGCGTCGATGCAGGGCCGCTCAGCACGCCGAAGCTGCGCCCGGCGGCGAACAGCGCCATGTCGATGAAGCCGGCGAGCGCGCCGCCATGGATATGGTCGCGCAGGTTCGAATGCTGGTGGGCGAACGTCGTGCGCACCCGCGCCACCTTGCCGTCGAGCTTGACCGAAAGCGCGCCGATGAAGCTGTTGAAGCGCCCCTGGTCGAGGATCTGCCAGCGCTTCCAGCCCGGCAGATCGGGATCGTCGTCGTAACGGAAATGCGTCTCGGCGAACTCGCTCAAAGGGCGCGCTCGGCTTCCATCTTCTTGATCTCGGCGATCGCCTTGGCCGGGTTCAGGCCCTTGGGGCACACGTTCGCGCAGTTCATGATCGTGTGGCAGCGATAGAGGCGGAACGGATCCTCGAGCTCGTCGAGCCGCTCGCCGGTCATCTCGTCGCGGCTGTCGGCGAGCCAGCGATAGGCCTGGAGCAGGATCGCCGGGCCGAGGAACTTGTCCGAATTCCACCAATAGCTCGGGCACGAAGTCGAACAGCAGGCGCACAGGATGCACTCGTACAGGCCGTCGAGCTTGTCGCGCTGCTCGGGGCTCTGGAGACGCTCCTTGCCCGAGGGCGTGGTCGAGACCGTCTGCAGCCACGGCTTGATCGAGGCATATTGCGCGTAGAAATGGGTGAAATCGGGGACGAGGTCCTTGATCACGTCCATGTGCGGCAAGGGCGTGATGCGGATATCGCCCTTGATGTCCTCGATCGCGGTGGTGCAGGCGAGGCCGTTGCGGCCGTCCATGTTCATCGAGCACGACCCGCAGATGCCCTCGCGGCACGAGCGGCGGAAGGTCAGCGAGCTGTCCTGCTCGGACTTGATCTTGATCAGCGCGTCGAGGACCATCGGGCCGCATGCGTCGAGATCGACTTCGAAATTATCGTAGCGCGGGTTCTCGCCCGAATCCGGATCGTAACGGTAGATCTTGAACTTCTTGACGCGCGTGGCGGACGCGTCGGCCTTGTGGTCCTTGCCCTTTGTGATGCGGCTGTTCTTGGGCAGGCGGAAATCGGCCATTCCTGAAGGTCCTTACACGCGGTTTTCGCAAGCGCGGCTATGCCTTTCGCCTCGCGAGTGCAACCCCGTAGGCTCCCGCGATCAGGCCTTGTTGGCGAGAATCGAGTCGAGAAGCCCGGGAAAGCGTGCGTCGAAATCGGCGCGGCGGAGGCGATTGATGCGTTCGCGCCCCTCTGCCGAGGTCTCCACCAGGCCTGCGGCGCGGAGCACGTTCAGGTGGTTGGAGATCGTGCTCCTGGGAGTGCCTTCGACGCAGGAAGTGCTCGCGTTGAGGCAGGGGCATTGGACGAGCCGCGCGACGATCTCCAGCCGCAGCGGATCGGCGAGCGCGTGCAGCGCCGCGGCGAGGCTCACATCCTTGAGGTCGGGGTGCACGAGGCGGTCCATCGCACCGATATAGGAATTCTTCGTCATTTCCATAGTTCGGAAATCTTGAACTATATTTGTGACACCCCAATTCAGCGTCCGTCCCGGCAGCCGGCGCCTCGATCGGCTGGGGACCGGAGATTTGGAACATGTCGAAGAAACTCGCAGGCAAGCGCGCGCTGGTCACCGGCGGATCGCGCGGGATCGGCGCGGCGATCGCCAAGCGGCTGGCCGCGGACGGCGCCGACGTCGTCATCACTTATGCCGGCAACCATGAGGGCGCAAAGGCGACGGTGGCTGCGGTCGAAGCCGAGGGCGTCAGGGGCAAGGCCATCCAGGCCGATGCGGCTGACCCAGCCGCAGTGAAGGCGGCGGTGGACGAAGCTGCCGCGACCTTGGGCGGGATCGATATCCTCGTCCACAATGCCGGCGTCGCGGAATTCGTGCCACTTGGTGCGGAAGCGCTCGAGAGCTATCGCCGCATTTTCGGAGTCAATGTCGAAGGCGTGCTGGCGGGAACAGTTGCGGCGCTGCCGCATCTGAGCGACGGCGCGCGCGTGATCCTTGTCAGTTCGGTGAGCGGCTTCACTGCGGGCTTTGCGGGGAACAGCGTCTACGGCGCGAGCAAGGCCGCGGCGTCGATGTTCGCAAAGGCCTGGGCGCACGATCTGGCGCCCCGCGGCATCCTGGTGAATGCGATCCAGCCGGGGCCGGTCGGTACCGACATGAACCCCGATGAAGGCGAGTTTGCCGATCAGATTCGGGCGTTGACCGTGCTGAAGCGCTATGGCCGGCCTGAGGAGATTGCCGGCGTCGCATCGTTCCTGGCGAGCGAAGACGCGTCGTACATTACCGGCGCGACCATCGACGTGGGCGGCGGCATCTTCGTCTAGATCACGTCGAGCACGAGGCCGAGGTCGCGCGCCTCCTCGGCCTCGATATACCAGTTCGACGGCGCGCGCTTCTGCACCTCCTTGAAGGCGATCTTCGATCCGGCGACGAGGTCGCGGAAGCCCTCCTCCTCGATGCGAACCGATTCCTCGATCTCATGGAGATTGGCCTTGAGCCCGGCGACCACGCTCTTGAGCGGGCCCGAAAGCTCGACTGTCTTGGTGAGGATGCGCTCGTGGATCATGATCCGCGTGCCGTGCGTGAGGAAGCGCTTGTCGGTGGGGAAGCTCGCCATGAAGGTGGCTCCCGCCGAATAGACCGCGACCTTGCCGAGGAAGAGCGTCTCGCGCCCGGTATAGTCGCGCAGCAGGCGGAGCTCGTCGCCCATCAGCCGCGCCACCTCAGGATCGCCGCCCAGCGTCGAGATCGCGACCACGAGCGGGCCCTCGGTCGGTGCGTCCGCGAGCTGCTGGCGAAAGCTCGCATACATCGAGTGATCCACGGAGCCGTGCAGGATGATGTGCGGCTGGCTGAGCAGCGGATAGCGCGTGGCGCGGTTTTCGGGCGTGTCGGTCATCGCCTGCGCAACAACCGCGACCGACGGCGGTTCCGCGGTCAGGGCTTGAGCGCGTCGGTCGCCGGGGCGCCGACGGGCGCGGTCGCCACCTTCGGCATCCGCGCTTCGAGCGGGACGAGCCATGCCTCGACGCCTTCGCCGACGGTCGCTTGCGGGTTCGATGAGGGCAGCTCGTTCGTCATCTCCCAGCCGCTGATCATCTCACGCGCCTCTATCAGCGCATCGTCGAGCGGCTGGGGTTTGCGCAGCGCATGATTGATCAGGGCGTCGCCGAAGAAGGTCCAGTCGTTCTCCGCCTTGCAGCCGAACGACGTGCGATCGGAGGAAGCGGCGGTGAGCAAGGCAGTGTTGTCGTTCGACAGCACCGGCACGAAGATTCCCGAATAGCAGGCCGAGAGGATCAGCAGCCGGTTGCGGATGCCGAGCTCGTCGAGGATCGCGGCGAGACGGGCCGGGGAGAGCAGGCCATAGCCTTCGTCGCCGTCATGATAGGCGATGCCGACCTGCGCGCCGTGGCTGGTGAGATAGAGGACCAGCACGTCCTGGCGCTTGTCCATCAATTCGGCGACTCGGGCGAGGCCTAGGGTCAGCGCTTCGAGACTGCCGGCGGGCACATCCGCGCCGCGGGCGAGGAGGAAGGTGCGGCCGGCAGCATCGTAGCGGCGCGAGAGCACTTTGGCGGCCTCGCGCGCCTCGCGGCCGAACACCGGATCGCTGTCGAGCGCCGCCGAAACGACATAGGCGTCGATCTGGCCGGGGCGCTGCGGCTGGAGCGCTTCGACTGCGCCGGCGAGCTTGCGGCGGTCGGCGAGCAGCCATTTGGCCGAACGCCCGCGCTCGAGTTGTGGGCCCTGCGCCAGCGCCTCGGCCATCTCGCGCTGGTTCGCGCCGCCGAGGATCTGGGGCCATTCCTTGGTATGCTGGACTTGCGCCGTTGCGGGAGCGGTCGTCAGCAAAGCGGTTGCGATCGCCAGAACCCACACGAACGAAGAACGCATACGCTTGCCCCCGATTGTTGGGGACAATCTTGTGTGGTGCGGCGGGAAGTCAAGCGGGCGCAGGGCCAAATCGCCTCCACACGCGATGGCTCGACGTTCTATTGTCGCGCACCTTCGCGATCCATCCGGGCGAATGGCTGCTGATTTCCCAAACGTCACCCCGGCCTTGTGCCGGGGTCCACTGCGCCGAGAGCGCAGTCCTATCGTCTCTTGCTTCCCGCCTGCCGCCCGGTGGACCCCGGCACAAGGCCGGGGTGACAAGCGGGTTAGGTAAAGCGTTCTAGTACACCCGCTTCTTCGGCTTGATGTACTCGATCTCGTCGGTGAGCGTGTAGTCGTGGACCGGGCGGTAGTCGATCGCGACGCCGCCGCCCTTGCCGCCCCAGCCATCAAACGTGGCGACGGTGTGCTTCATCCAGTTCGCGTCGTCGCGGTTGGGGAAATCCTCGTGCATGTGTGCGCCGCGGCTTTCCTTGCGGTTGGCGGCGCATTGGATCGTCACCACGGCCTGGCTGATCAGATTGTCGAGTTCGAGCGTCTCGACCAGGTCGGTGTTCCAGATCAGCGAGCGGTCCGAGATGCCGACATCCTGGAAGCCCTGATAGACCGCATCCATGTGCGTGACGCCTTCCGCCAGCAGCGCGCTGTCGCGGAACACGGCGCAGTGGCGCTGCATCGTCTTCTGCATGTCGGCGCGGATCTGCGCAGTGGGCTTGGCGCCCTTGGCGTTGCGGAAATGGTCGAGACGGGTGAGCGAAAACTCTTCCGAATTCGCCGGCAGCGCATCGTGCTTGGTGCCCGGCTTGAGGATCTCCTTGAGGCGGAGGCCGGTGGCGCGGCCGAACACGACGAGATCGATGAGGCTGTTCGAACCGAGGCGGTTGGCGCCGTGAACCGACACGCATGCCGCTTCGCCGACCGCGAACAGGCCGGGGACGACCGAGTCCGGATTGCCGTCCTTCAGATGCACGACTTCGCCGTGATAGTTGGTCGGGATGCCGCCCATATTATAGTGGACGGTCGGGACCACCGGCAGCGGCTGGCGGGTCAGATCGACGCCGGCGAAGATCTTGCCCGTCTCGGTAATGCCCGGAAGCCGCTCGTGCAGGATCTTCGGGTCGATATGGTTGAGGTGAAGGAAGATGTGATCCTTCTCCTTGCCGACACCGCGGCCCTCGCGGATCTCCATCGCCATCGAGCGTGCGACGACGTCGCGGCTGGCGAGGTCCTTCGCGCTCGGCGCATAGCGCTCCATGAAGCGCTCGCCCTCGGAATTGGTGAGGTAGCCGCCTTCGCCGCGGGCGCCTTCGGTGATCAGCACCCCGGCGCCGTAGATGCCGGTCGGGTGGAACTGGACGAACTCCATGTCCTGCAGTGCGATGCCGGCGCGCAGCGCCATGCCGTTGCCGTCGCCGGTGCAGGTGTGGGCCGAAGTCGCCGACTGGTAGACGCGGCCGCCGCCGCCGGTGGCGAGCACCACGGCATGGCTGCGGAAGCGGTGGATGCTGCCGTCTTCCATGCACAAGGCGATCACGCCGCGGCAGGCGCCGTTCTCCATGATCAGGTCGAGCGCGAAATATTCGACGTAGAAATCGGCGTCATACTTCAGGCTCTGCTGGTAGAGCGCGTGGAGCATCGCGTGGCCGGTGCGGTCGGCGGCGGCGCAGGTGCGCTGTACCGGCGGGCCTTCGCCCATATTCTGCATGTGGCCGCCGAACGGGCGCTGATAGATCGTGCCGTTGTCGTTGCGGCTGAACGGCACGCCGGCATGTTCGAGCTCATAGACCGCGGCGGGCGCCTCGCGGACCATATATTCGATCGCGTCCTGGTCGCCGAGCCAGTCCGAACCCTTGACGGTATCGAACATGTGCCATGACCAATGGTCGGGGCTGTTGTTGCCGAGCGATGCCGCGATGCCGCCCTGCGCCGCCACGGTGTGCGAGCGCGTCGGGAACACCTTGGTGATGCACGCGGTCTTCAGGCCGGCCTCGGCGCAGCCCATCGTCGCGCGCAAGCCCGAGCCTCCGGCGCCGACGACGACGGCGTCATAGGTATGATCGATGATCTTGTACGCAGCTGGCATCAGAGCGGCGCTCCGGCAGTGAAGGCGACCTTGAGGATCGAGAAGATCGCGAGAGTCGCAGTGGCGATGGTGAAATACTTCAGGAGGAGGAGCAGTACGAAGCGGGTGTGGTCGTGCTGATAATCCTCGATCACGACGGTGAGGCCGTGGTGGAAGTGATAGAAGGTGCTGACGACGAGCAGGATCAGCGGCACCGCGGCGAGGGGCTGGACCAGCCAGCCGGTGATCGTCGCGTAATCATAGGCCGGCAGCAAGGCGAGCGAGATCAGGAACCACAGAACGAGGATCAGGTTCGATCCCGCGCTGATCTTGTGGTGCCACCACGCATCGGCGCCCTCATGCGCGGAGCCGAGCCCGCGGACGCGTCCGATTTCGGTGCCGTCACCCATTGCTCTTCTCCAGCAGGATCACCCAGAAAATGGCGGTGGCGACGATCGCGAACACGAAGGTCGCCAGCGCCGAGCGCTTGTTGACGCCGAGTTCGAACGCCGCGCCGGTGTCGAGGAACAAGTGGCGCACGCCGGACGCCATGTGCTGGAAGAACGACAGGGTCAGCCCGACGCCGACGATATAGCCCACCACATTGAGCTTGCCCGAGCTCACCGTGAACAGGTCGACGAACGCGGCATAGGCGGCCGCTCCCGATGCCATTGCGCTCAGCCACCAGACGAGCAGGATCGTGCCCACGGTCGCCATGCCGGAACCGGTGGCGCGGTGGACGATCGAGACCGCCATTGCGGGGCCCCATTTCCAGATCGATAGGTGCGGCGACAGCGGTCGCGCGGGGTTGCGGACGTTGGCCAAGGGCATTCCTTTCGGGTCGACGCCGCTTCCTTAGTCCCCGATGCAACGGATGCAAGTCGGGAAGCGCGACGGACCCGGGTCCTAACTCCTCTTAACCAATCTCGCGCCATAGCAATCGGGAGTGTTGGTCCGCGTGTCTGCGGGCCGTCCAAGGGGATTCTTTGACAGTGGCATCGACCAAGGACCTGCCGGCACCCGGCACGATGAGCGCCCGGATCGACATTCGCGCACGGCTGCGCGTGTTCGACGTCGAAGGATCGCTGGCACGTTCGAGCCGCGAAGCGTGGGAAACGCTGGAGCCCGAGATCCATTCGGTGTCCGAAGCCTATTGGCAGCAATGGCTCCATTGCTTCGCCGACGAGCGCAACTGGGCGACCGACGATACCGCCAAGATGATCGATGTCGGCGTGGTGTTCCTCAAGAACCGCTTCCTCGATCTGCAGGGCAATGCCTGGGTCGAATCGATCGAGCGTTCGGTCGCCGCCGCTTATGACGCCGATGTGCCGCCGATGGCCCTGCTGTCGATGATCAGCGCCAGCGATCGCGCCGCGCTGCAGGTGCTGATGCGCCGCCTCGGCGCGGACAATGCCCGGCTCCCCGCGCTGATCGACACGCTGATGCGGCTCTCCGCGCTCGAGGGCGACATCACCGTCGAACTCTACAACATGTATCGCGAGCACAGCTCGCAAAGGCGCGCGACCGGCTCGCCGCCGAATTCCGCGATCTCGATCGGCATGACGGTCGAGAGTGCCTCGCGCGAGGGCGATCAGCTCCGTATCCAGGCAGTGCATACGTCCGCATCGGCGCGCGGGATGCTCGGCAAGGCCAGCGAAGTCGCGGCCGCGGCCGAGCAGTCGGCCGTGGCGATGCGCGAAGCCGCGCAGACCGCAGCGGGCCTGATCCGTGCGATCGAGGACGCCCGCATCGAAGTCGAGTCCGCCGCCGACATCGCCAACCGCGCTTCGAGCCAGGCGGGCGCCGCTGTCGGCATGTCCGAGATGCTTTCGGATCATGCCAAGTCGATCGAATCGATCCTCGGGCTGATCCGCGACATTGCCGGCCAGACCAATTTGCTCGCGCTCAACGCCACGATCGAGGCGGCCCGTGCCGGCGATGCCGGGCGCGGCTTCGCCGTCGTCGCACAGGAAGTGAAGAGCCTCGCCAACCAGACCGCGCGCGCTACCGACGACATCGCCGCCAAGATCGCCTCGATCCAGTCCGCGACGCGCAGCACGGTCGAGACCAATGCCTCGATCCGCGAGACGGTGAGCGAAGTGCAGGAAAGCGCCAATCGCATCCGTACCGCGATGGAGGTTCAGGCGCAGACCGTGACGGCGATCACCGCTGCGGTCGACGAGACCGCGCTCGCCGCCGATTCGATGTCGGCGACGATCGGCGCGATCCGCGAGGATACCGAGGCGGTTGCCTCCGAAATCGACCGGGTGGGCCAGGGCTTTGCCGCCCTCGATAGCCAGCTCGGCAGCCTGAAGGGCAGTGCCAGCGACTTCGTTTCGAAAGTCGCGGCCTAGGAGAGAATATATGGTGGGACGGCGCGAACCGGGACGTTGGAGCGGGGGTACCCGCTCGGTCGAGGAGCATCGGCAGGTCTATGACTGGGACGGGGCGGTGCTGCCGGCCTGCGCCGAGATCAGCGCGTTGCTCGACGGGCGTCATGAGGATGTCGCCCGCGCCTTCTGGAAGCATTTCCTCGAAATGCCCGCCAGCGCGCCGATGCGCAGCGTCTTCGAGGAGCCGCGCGCTTTCGAGGAGCAGGTCCAGCTCGGCGCGCGTTACGCGAAGCTGAAATTCGGCGCTCCGTTCACCGAGGAATGGGTCGAGATGGCGTGCGGCTATGCCGCGCAGACCTATCAGGGCGGCGTGCCGCTGCCCGCGGTGCTCGCCGCCTTCGCTTATGCGCACAGCGCCACCATGGCCGTGCTCCGCGAGAAAGTGACCGATGCCGATCGGCTGGGGAGGCTGTGCGACGTGGTCCAGCGCCTCGCCATGGCCGAGGCCGATCTGATGGCCGGGCATCTCGGTGCCACCGATGCGGCGCAGATCAGCGAGGAGCGCCGCGACAGTTCTGCGCGCTTCCGCGCCAGCATCAGCGAATCGATCGAAGGCGCGACGACGCTCGGCAACCGCATCCGCATTCAGGCGCAGGGTGCGTCGAGCTCGGCGCGCGGGATGCTGGGCAAGGCCAGCGAAGTCGCCGCCGCGGCCGAGCAATCGGCTGTCGCGATGCGGGAGGCCGCGCAGACCGCAGCGGGCCTGATCCGCGCGATCGAGGATGCCCGTATGGAAGTCGAGTCGGCCGCCGATATCGCCACCCGCGCTTCGGGGCAGGCGGGTGAGGCGGTCGGCATGTCCGAGATGCTTTCCGATCACGCCAAGTCGATCGAATCGATCCTGGGGCTGATCCGCGACATCGCGGGGCAGACCAACCTTCTCGCGCTCAATGCGACGATCGAGGCTGCCCGTGCCGGCGACGCCGGCCGCGGTTTCGCAGTGGTGGCGCAGGAAGTGAAGAGCCTCGCCAGCCAGACCGCGCGCGCTACCGACGATATCGCCGCCAAGATCGCGTCGATCCAGTCGGCGACCAGATCGACCGTGGAGACCAACGCTTCGATCCGCTCGACGGTCAACGAGGTTCAGGAAAGCGCCAACCGCATCCGCACCGCGATGGAGGTTCAGGCGCAGACCGTGACCGCGATCACCGCCGCTGTCGACGAGACCGCGCTTGCCGCCGATTCGATGTCGGCGACGATCGGCGCGATCCGCGAGGATACCAAGACGGTGACCAGCGAGATCGACACGCTCCAGCGCGATGTCGCCGAAGTGGACGATCGCCTCAACGAACTTCGCGCCGCCGCGGAGAGCTTTTCGAGCTCGGTCGCCGCTTGACCCTATTCCCCTCCCGCTTGCGGGAGGGATTAGGGAGGGACTGTCGGGGAGGTTCGCGCGACTCACGCACGTCAGGCCCTCCCCGACCCCTCCCGCAAGCGGGAGGGGAGCGCATGCGGCCGGGGATGACGGCAATTGGCCAAGTCGCTAGTGCCGGGCGCATGACCAACATCCTCCTCACCGGTGCCAGCCGCGGGATCGGCGCGGCGATCGCGCAGTCGCTCTCGGGCGAAGGGCTGCGCCTCGTCGGCCAGAGCACGCGCGGCGATATGCCCGCCGACTTCACCGACCCCGCCGCGCCGCAAAAGCTGTGGCAACAGGCGCTCGACGCGCTCGACGGCCGCATCGACGTGCTGATCAACAATGCCGGCGTCTTCGAGAGCAATCCGCTCGATCTCGATCATCAGGATTGGGTCGCGGGCTGGGAGCGGACGATGCGGGTGAACCTGACCGCGTCCGCAGAGTTGTGCCGGTTGGCGGTGCGCCATTGGCAGGCAGAGGGCCGGCCGGGGCGGATCGTCAACGTGGCCAGCCGCGCCGCCTATCGCGGCGACAGCCCGGCGCACTGGCATTATGCCGCATCCAAGGCCGGGATGGTCGGGATGACCAAGAGCATCGCACGAGGCTATGCACGCGACGGCATCCTCGCCTTCGCGATCTGTCCGGGCTTCACCATGACCGGGATGGCCGAGGAGTATCTGGCCAGCCGCGGCGGCGACAAGTTGCTCGCCGACATTCCGCTCGGCCGCGTCGCCGATCCCGAGGAAGTGGCGAAGCTCGCGCGTTTCTGCGCACTGGAAGCCCCGCCCTCGATGACCGGCGCGGTGCTCGACATCAACGGAGCCAGCTATGTCCGTTGAACCGGTCGACAGCTGGAAGGTGACGCTGCCGTGCACCCGCGCGGAAGCCGAGGCGATCGACGCCGGCGAATTCGCGCTCGATGCGGTGCTGATGACCACCGAAGAGGTGGAGGACGATGTCGAGCACTGGCGGCTCGACGCCTATATGGAGGACGAGCCCGACGCCGCGATGCTCGACGCCTTGCGTGCGCTCGTGCCGAGCGCCGCGGATGTCGCGCCGGTGATCGAGGCGCTGACCGCCGAGGATTGGGTGGCGATGAGCCAGGAAGGGCTCGAGCCGATCCGCGAGGGCCGGTTCGTCGTCCACACCAGCGCGCACCCGGTCGAGGCGCCGGCGGGCGGGCGTGCTTTCCTGATCGATGCCGGCCGCGCCTTCGGCACCGGGCACCATGCGACGACCTCGGGATGCCTCAGGATGCTCGACGCGATGGCGGACCGGGATTTCGCCAACGTCATCGATGTCGGCACCGGCACCGGGCTGCTCGCCTTCGCCGCGGCGCATCTCTGGCCGGCCGCGAAGGTCGTCGCCACCGATATCGATCCCGCCGCGATCGACGTGACGCAAATCAACGCTGCCGACAATGATATCGCGGGGCTGGAGCTGATCGTCGCCGACGGCGCGCTGAGCGATGCGATCACGGCGCGCGCGCCCTACGACCTGCTGATCGCCAACATCCTTGCCGGGCCCCTGGTGTCGATGGCGCCCGAGCTGGCGGCGATCGCCGATGCGCGCGCGACGATCGTGCTGGCGGGGCTGCTTGAGACGCAGCGCGAGCAAGTCGTCGCGGCGTTCGAGGCTTGTGGCTGCCGTCTGGAAGCGTTCGACCGCCGCGGCGACTGGACGATCCTGCGGCTCACCGCCGGCGAGACGCGCTACATCCCCGCTTCGCCGCCCGACCCTAAGGGCCGCGACGGCTGGGCGCTGGATATCTGATTTGACGCTAGTGCGGGGCGGCGGGGGTGAACGATGTCCCCTCCGCCCAGCGCTCCGGCCTTCGCCGGAGCACAAGAGGATGGGTTATGGTGCTCCGGCGAAGGCCGGAGCGCTGGCCGTTGTCCGAGCCGCCCGTTGCGGGGAGTATCAAAGATCAGCGCTTCGAGTGCGCATATTCCTGCGTACCGTGCGTGATCACGTCGTCCTCGGGCAGGATCTCTGCGACCGGAATGTCCGGCAGCGGCAATATCTCTTCATAAAGCGGAGCAAAATCGGTTTCGATCGTCACGCGCAGCAGTTCGTCGAAGCTGGGAATGACGAAATAATTCTGCTGGAAATCGTCGATCCGATATTCGGTGCGCATCACGCGGCGGAGATCGAAGCCGATGCGATTGGGGCTCGGATCGTCGAGCGCGAAACGGCTCTCCGCCGAACTCGACACGATCCCCGCGCCATAGATGCGCAGCCCTTCGGCCTCCTGCACCAGCCCGAACTCGACGGTGTACCAATAGAGCCGGCCGAGCTGCTTGAGTGCGCCAAGCTCCATCGCGCGGACGCCGCCGCGGCCATAGGCTGCGAGATAATCGGCGAAGACCGGGTCGGCGAGCATCGGCACATGGCCGAACACGTCGTGGAAGACGTCGGGCTCCTGAAGGTAATCGAGCTGATCGGGACGGCGGATGAAGTTGCCGGCGACGAAGCGCCGGTTCGCCATGTGATCGAAGAACACCTCGTCGGGAACGAGTCCCGGCACCGCGACCACCTGCCAGCCGGTGAGCTTCATCAGCCGCTCGGACAATTCCTCGAAATTGGGGATGCCCGATTCGGAGAGACGCAGCGCGTCGAGCCCGTTGAGATAGGCCTGGGATGCGCGGCCGGGGAGGAGCTTGGCCTGACGCTCGAACAGCGTGTCCCAGGTGGCGTGCTCCTCCGCAGTGTACGCCCGCCAGTTCTGCGGTATCGTCCAGTCGGACGCGGCGCCTTCGGGGGGCGCTCCAGCACGTGGGTATCCTTTGTCATCGGAACCGGTCTAGCATTGTTACAAATGATACGAAACGGCCTCGTACGGGCGGCGCGCTGGACTAAGAGGGCGTCGCTCGCCTTTGGCGCGGTGGTCCTGTGCTATCTCGCGGCGGCGCTGGTGGGAAGCGCCATCGCCGCCAATCGCGACTGGAAGCCTCCGGCACAGGGCGTGACGATCTATGTCGCCGACAATGGCGTGCACACCGATCTGGTGCTGCCGGCGCGGGATTTCGCCGATCTGGTGCTCCCCGAGCATTTCGCCGACCCGGCGCAGGCGGCACAGCAGATGCTGATGTTCGGCTGGGGCGATCGCGATTTCTATCTCAACACGCCCACCTGGTGGGACATGAATCCGTTCCGTGTCGCGCGGGCGCTGGCCGGGCTGGGGCCGACGGTAGTGCATGTCTCGGCGGTGCCCGAGCCGCGGCCGGCCGCGAAGACCCGCATGCTCGTGTTGCGGGCGGAGGAATATACCCGGCTCGTCGCTTATATCCGCGGCACCTTCGCGGCCGGGCCGCCGATAAGGGGCTATGGCGGGCATGACGCTTTCTATGCAGCCCGTGGCGGGTACAGTGCGTTGAGGACCTGTAACGAGTGGAGTGCGGGCGGGCTTCGGATCGCCGGCGTGCGGATGGGGGCATGGACCCCTTCGCCTTTGGAGTGATGCAATGGCTTTGAAGCTGGCGATACCGAGTTCGAACAGCGTTCCGCCGCCCGCATTGGCGCTGCTTTCCGAAGGGCCGCGCGCGGCATGGGGACTGGGCCGGCTGATCCGCGAATGGAAGACGCTGGAAGACGTGCCGCCCGGCGACGGCCGCCCGGTGATAGTGCTCCCCGGGCTGACCAACTCGGATCGCTCGACTTTCGTGATGCGGCGCTATCTCAACCGGCTCGGCTATCGTGCGGAAGGCTGGGATCTCGGCCGCAATCTGGGCGTGCGCGCGATCGGACCCGAGGGCGAGCGGCTGATGGAGCGGATCGCCGCGGTGCATGCGGAGACCGGAGAGAAAGTGACGTTGGTCGGCATATCGCTGGGCGGGATCATGGCGCGGGTCGCGGCGCACCGGCATCCCGAGCTGGTGCGCGAAGTGATCACGATCAGCTCGCCCTTCGCCGGCCCGCCGACCTGCACCAATGTCTGGCGCCCCTTCGAGTGGCTGACCGGCGAGAAGATCGACGATCCGGCGCTGAACGCGCGGCTGGAGGAGGCGGCGCGGCCGTTGCCCGTGCCGTCGACCGCGATCTGGAGCCATAGCGACGGGTTGGTGAATGGGCTGATCTGCCGTGAGCCCGAGGGTTCGGGCGGCCGCGCCATCGAAGTCAGCAGCAGCCACTTATGGGTGCAGATGAAGCCCGACGTGCTGCGCGCGGTGGCCGAAGTGCTGGGGGTCAGTCGGGATCCGAGGCGCGATAGCCGTCATAGGCCTGGCAATTGTCGGGGTTCTTCTTGCATTCCTTCTCGCGCTTGCGGCGCTCCTTGCCCTCCTGGGCTTCCTTCTCGCGCATCTTCTTGCCGTAGTTGCGGTCCGATTCTTCCTGGCTGGTCGTGGTCCAGTCGACTGCCTGGCTGCCTGCCTTGACCGGCAGCGTGGCGACGTTCCACGCGGTCTTGGCGACGCAGCCGCCCGAGAGCAGAGGCAGCAGGGCGACGATCGGGAGGAGCAACTTACGCATGGTCTTACCTTGGTTTGGCGGGCGAAGCGGAAGCCGACGCACGCGCTGACACCGCTATATATGGGTAATCGCTGAATATCCCGTCCACGCCAAGTCCGATGAAATACCCGATTTCCCCGGCGAGCCGACCATGTTCGGCGGGACCGCCGGCCGTCCGCCAGGCAGGGAGCAGGAAAAATTCTCGGCGCGGAAGGTCCAGGGGTGCACCTTTAGCCCCGCGGCATGCGCATCGGTGACGAGGCTGGTGGCGGCGCCCGATGCCGGCTGGATCATCGTCCGTTCGGGTCCGATCCCCGTGGCATATTGCGCCACGCGCGCGAGCCCCTCGGGCGTCGCCATCGCGGCATAGCTCGGCTCGGCGCCGTCGGCGGGGCCGCCGCTCGCGGCCATCAACTGGATGAGCGGCACGCGAGTCATGCCCTTCAGCTTCCTGAGATTAGCGACTTCGAACGACTGGATGAAGACTGGCGCGTCGGCGCGATCCCACCCCGCTTCGCGCAGCTTCGTCACCAGCCGTTGCTCGAGCGGGAGGCCGATCGAGGCGAAATAGCTCGGATGCTTGGTTTCGGGATAGATGCCGATCGTGCGGCCGGACTCGCGCGACGCCCGCTTTGCGAGCGTGATGATCTCGTCGAGCGTCGGGATCTCGGCCTGACCGTCATAGCGCGTGTTGCCGGGGCGGAGCTGGGGCAGGCGTTCCTTCGCGCGGAGCGTCTTCAATTCGGCGAGCGTGAAATCCTCGGTGAACCAGCCGGTCACCGGTGCGCCGTCGATCGTCTTCGTCGCCTTGCGTGCCGCGAATTCCGGATGCGCGGCCACGTCGGTCGTGCCCGAAATCTCATTCTCGTGCCGCGCGACGAGCACGCCGTCCTTCGTGGGAACCAGGTCGGGCTCGATGAAATCGGCGCCTTGCTCGATCGCGAGGCTGTACGAAAGCAATGTGTGCTCGGGGCGTTCGCCGCTGGCGCCGCGATGCGCGATGACGATGGGCCGGTTTGCCATGGCGCTTTCCTGCACGCCGACACAGCCCTGCGCCAGCAGCAATGCCGCGAACGCCAATGATCTTGCCACGAAACTTTCCACGCGCCAGGCGTTATCGGACGGTTGTGACGGAAGCGAGACCATGGCGGAAAATGACAGCGTGCTGGCAGCCGCGCGTGCCTGGAAGGGAAGCCGGATGGCGATCGCCACCGTGGTCTCGACCTGGGGCTCGGCGCCGCGGCCGCGCGGCAGCCACATGCTGGTGCGCGACGACGGCCGCTTCGAAGGCTCGGTCTCGGGCGGCTGCGTCGAGAACGACATATTGGCGACCGCCGAGGACGTCATCGCCGGCGCGCGCGCCACAGTGAAGACCTATGGCGTCGCAGACCCGCGGCGTGGGAGGTCGGGCTGCCGTGCGGCGGCGAGATTTCGGTGCTCGTCCAGCCGGTTTCGGCGGAGGGATTCGATCCGCAGCTGTTCGAGGCGATCGAGGGCGCCCGCGCGAACGGCACCAGTTTCGACCTGGCCACCGATTTCGCCACGGGGCGCAGCGTGCCCGGATCGGCGGGCGATTTCGTCAATCGCTACGATCCGCCGCGCCGCCTGGTGATCGTCGGCGCCGTCCAGATCGCGCAGCGGCTGGCGGGGCTGGCGCGCGAACTCGGAATCGTTACGCAAGTAATCGATCCGCGAGGAGATTTCTGACGCCCGAGCGTTTCCCCGGCGTGACGCTCGACGACCGCTGGCCCGACGAGGCCGTGACCGCGCTGAAGCCCGATCGCGCCACAGCAGTGGTGACGCTCAGCCACGATCCCAAGATCGACGATCCGGCACTGATCGCCGCGCTCGCGCATCCGACCGGCTATGTCGCCGCATTGGGCTCGCGCCGAAGCCATGCGGCGCGGCTGGAGCGGCTGACGGCTGCCGGAGTGGACGAGGCCGATCTTGCCCGGATCGACGGCCCCGCCGGGATCGATATCGGCAGCATCGGGCCCGCCGAGATTGCGCTGTCGATCGCCGCCGCAATGGTGAGGAGTTTCCATGCTGACGCCTGAACGGACCGCCCTGGTGCTGCTCGCCGCGGGGCGCTCGCGCCGCTTCGACGGCGACAAGCTCGCCGAGCCGTTCCTCGACAAGCCGCTCGCTTATCATGTCGTGACTGCGCTCGAGAATGTGCCCTTCCTGACGCGGATCGCAGTGGTTTCGGACACCAGCCTCGATTTCGCGGCTTTGGGCTATCGCGTGGAGGAGAATCCCGATCCGTCGCTCGGTCAGGCGCGCTCGCTGTGCCACGGAGTCATGGTCGCGAAGGCGGCAGGGGCCGATGCAGTGCTGGTGGCGCTGGCGGACATGCCGCGTGTGACCGCAGCGCATATCTACCGCCTGTTCGATGCGACCGACGGGCTCGACACGGTCGTTGCGTCGAGCAACGGCGCGCAGCCCTGCCCGCCGGCATTGTTCGGCAGCCATTTGTTCGACCAATTGCTTGATCTCGAGGGCGACGAAGGCGCCCGGAAGCTGATCCGGCGCGGGCACCATGTCGTGACCAGCCCGGCCGAGCTGGCCGATGTCGATACCCGGGCGGATCTGGAGGAACTGCGCCAGCTCTACGGACTGGAGACTGACGGGAAGTAGCCGGCTTATTCGTGCCGCAGCGCGTCGATCGGGTTGAGGCTCGCGGCGCGGCGTGCGGGAAGTAGCCGAACACCACGCCGATCAGTGCCGATACCAGGAACGCGATGACGTTGATCTGCGGCTCGAACATCCATTCGACCTGCATCAGCGGCGCAAGGCCGAGCACGACCAATTGGGCGACGACCAGCCCGACCAGCCCGCCCAGGCAGGACAGCACCACCGCCTCCATCAGGAATTGCATCAGCACTTCGCTGGCGACCGCGCCGATCGCGAGCCGGATGCCGATCTCGCGCGTCCGCTCGGTGACCGAGACGAGCATGATGTTCATGATGCCGATGCCACCCACCACGAGGCTGATCGCGGCCACCGCAGTGACGATCTGGGTGAGCAACGTGGTGATGCCGGTCAGCGTCTGGCTGATCTGGGCGGTGTCGAAGATGTTGAAATCGTCGTCCTTGCCGCCGGTGATGCTGCGGCGTTCGCGCAGCACCTGCTTGATCGATTCCTGGACCTGCGCGCCGTCATAAGCGGGATCGACGCCGACCAGCATCAGCCGGATGTCGCGATTGCCGGTGAAGCGGCGCTGGACCTGCTTGATCGGCATGATGATCACGTCGTCCTGATCGCCGAATCCGCCCTGGCCGCGCGTCGAGAGCACGCCGATCACGTCGCACGAGATGCCGTTGACCCGCAGCCGGTCGCCCACCGCCTCGCCGCCGCGGAACAGGTTGGTGCGGATGGTATTGCCGATGATGCACACGGCCTTGCCGGCCTGTTCCTCGGCGCGCGTGAAGATGCGGCCGGAGACCAATGGCCAGGGCTGGACCTGGAAGAAGGCATTGGTGGTGCCGTTGATCGACGTCGACCAATTGGCGCCCTGATAGATCACCGTCGCAGTAGATTGCGCCTGCGGGGCGACTGCATTGACGCCGGCGACCTGCCGCGCGACCGCCTCGACATCCTCTTCCTTGAAGTCCGGAGGACGCGGCCCGCCGCCGCCCCGGCCGAAGCCCTGGCCCGGACGGATCTGGAGGACGTTGGTGCCCAGGCTCGCGACCTGCTGCTGCGCGGCCTTGGTGGTCGCCTTGCCGAGAGTCACCATCGCCACCACCGCGGCGACGCCGATGATGATGCCCAGCGTCGTCAGGAACGAGCGGAGCTTGTGGCGAAAGATCGAGCGGATCGCGAGGATGAAGGTCGTGCCGAACATCAGGCGGGCTCGTGCGCATGGCTGTCGATGCGCTCGACCAGCCCGTCCTTGAAGTGGATGATCGTGCGCGCGAACGCGGCCATGTCGCCTTCGTGCGTCACCATCAGCACCGTGATCCCGCTGGTCGCGTTCAGTTCGGTGAGCAGCTTCATGATCTCGATCGAGCGCTCCGAATCGAGGTTGCCGGTCGGCTCGTCGGCGAGGAGCACGGCGGGGTTGGTGACGATCGCGCGGGCGATCGCGACGCGCTGCTGCTGGCCGCCCGAAAGCTCGGCGGGAGTATGGTCCCACCATTCCTTGAGCCCGACCTTGTCGAGCGCGGCCATCGCCGCCTCGCGCCGCTCCTTCTTGGGATCGCCGCGATAGAGCAAGGGGAGTTCGACATTCTCGAGCGCCGAGGTCCGCGCGAGCAGGTTGAAGCCCTGGAACACGAAGCCGAGATATTTCCGACGCAGCAACGCGCGCTGGTCGCGGCCGAGCCGCTCGACATGCACGCCCTTGAACAGGAATTGCCCGGCGCTCGGCACGTCGAGGCAGCCGAGGATGTTCATCGTCGTCGACTTGCCCGATCCCGATGGGCCCATCACCGCGACGAAATCGCCGCCCGTGATGTCGATGTCGATGCCCTTCAGCGCCTGGAACGCCGTCGGTCCCTCGCCATAGACCTTGGTGACGCCGCGGAGCTGGATGATCGGCGCGTCACTGGCCGCCACTTTGGCCTCCCGCGCCACCCTGCGCACCGCCTTGCCCGCCGCTGCGGCCGCCCTGGCGCCGCTGTCCGGATCCCTGACGCCGCTGGCTGGCACCGCCTTCGGCGAGCTGGCCGGTGATCACCTTCATGCCCGGCTTCAAATCGCCGCCGGTAACTTCGGTGACGGTGCCGTCGGTGTCGCCGGTGGTGACTTGCACTGGTTGGGGCTGGCCGTCCGCGCCGAGGATATAGACGGTCTGCTGCGCACCTCGGCTCATCGTCGCGGATTTCTGCGCGCCGCCGCCGGCACCCCCGCGGCGACCGCGCGGCACGAGCGCACCGGCGATGCCGCCCTGTCCGCCGCTCGCGCCCTGAC
The DNA here is from genome assembly GCF_027941955.1 of Sphingomonas sp. 7/4-4. Lineage (GTDB taxonomy): Bacteria > Pseudomonadota > Alphaproteobacteria > Sphingomonadales > Sphingomonadaceae > Sphingomonas. Next base: position 2,338,507 of record NZ_CP115960.1, on the reverse strand, counting down.
CGCCGCCCGCGCCGGGGCGGAAGCGCAGTGCCGCATTGGGAACGAGCAGCACGTTGGGTCTGGCCTTGGTGATGATCTCGGCGGTCGCGGTCATGCCGGGGCGAAGCTGCTGGTCGGCATTGGCCACGCTCAGCGTCGCGGCATAAGAGACGACCTGCGACTGGGTGGTCGTGCTGCTCGTGCTCGAGCTCGTCGCCGACTGCGCCGAGAGGTTCGAGCCGAGATCGACGCGGGTGATCGTCGCGGGGAAGGTCTTGCCCGGGAAGGCATCGACCGTGAAGCTCGCCAGCTGGCCCTGCTTGACCGAGCCGACATCGGCCTCGTCGATCGCGACCTGCAATTCCATCGCCGACAGATCTTCGGCGATCACGAACAAGGTCGGCGTGTTGAACGAGGAGGCGACGGTCTGGCCCGCGTCGATCTGGCGGGCGAGCACGACGCCGTTCACCGGCGAGCGGATCACTGCCTTGAAACGCTGCGTCTGGTTCGACGACAGCGCCGCGCGAGCGGAGACGACATTGGCCTCGGCCACCTTGACCGCCGCGACCGCGCGGGCGGCAGCGGCGCGCGCCTGCTCCATCTCGACCTTGGCGGGAACGCGCCCGCCCGACAGGCGGCTGACCTCCTCGAGCCGCTGGAGCTGCGCACGCGATTCGGCGACGGTGGCCTGCGCCTGCGATACCTGGGCGAGATTGGCGTTGAGTGCCGCCTGGCTCTGGGAGATCGAATCGTCGAGGCGCGAAGTGTCGAGCACTGCAAGCGGCTGGCCCTTGATGACGCGATCGTTGACATCGACGCTGACCGTCTCGACGAGGCCCGAAAGCTCGGAGCCGACTTGCACCTGGTTGGTCGGGGCGAGCTTGCCGGTGGCGGAGACAGTGACGGTCAGATTGCCGCGTGCTGCCTCCTCGGTCGAATATTGGGTGGCGGTCGCACCGCCGAAGAAGAAGCGCGACAGCGCCAGCACGGCGAGGAGGACGACGGCGCCCACGATGATCCATTTGAGCCAACGCCGCCACCACGGCCGGGCGGGCGTGCCGAGGAACTCGTCGAGATTCTTGTTGGGATCAGTTGCCATCCGCGGTGCCGCCTGTGGTCGTCGAGGTCCGCGCCGGAGCCTCGGGTGTGACATTGCTGTCCCAGCCGCCGCCGAGCGACAGATAGAGCTGGATCAGCGCCGTCGATTGATCGGATTGCGCGCCCACCAGGCCGTTCTGTGCCGAGAGCAGCGATGCCTCGGCCTGGTTGAGCGTCGTGAAATCGGTGAGGCCCGAGCGATATTGCATGCGCGCGAGGATCGCCTGGTTGTTCGCGGCCTCGAGCGCGATGCGGAACTCGGCCTCGCGCCGCTGCGCCGCCTGCAGCGCGACGATCGAATTCTCGATATCCTCCAGCGCCGTGAGCACGGTCTGCTTGTACGAAAGGAACGCGCCGTCCGCGGCGGCCTGCGCCGAGCGTACCTGGCTGCGCGTGCGGCCGGCATCGAAGATCGTCTGGGCGATATTGCCGAAGAGCCGGCCGGTGATCACGTCGAAGATCGAGCTCAGCGCGCTCGATCCGGCATCGATGCTGCCGCCGATGCCGAGCGAGGGATAAAGCTGCGCCGTCGCGACGCCGATCTGCGCCGTCGCCGAGGCGAGGTTGCGCTCGGCCGAGCGAACGTCGGGGCGCTGGCGCAGCGTCTCGGCCGGGATGCCGGCGGCGACGCTCGCGGGGCCGCGCGGGATCGGCTTCACGGCTTCGAGCTCGGCCTTGAGCGCGCCCGGCGCCTGGCCGGTGAGCACGCCAAGCCGCGAGACGAAGCCGTTGTAGCTGGCTTCGAGACTGGGGATCGACGCCGCGGTCTGCGCACGCGACGCACGCGCCTGTTCCTGATCGATCGTCGAGACCAGTCCCGCCTGCACGCGCCATTGCGCGATCTGGAGATTGTCGTCCTGCAGCGCGAGCGACTGGCGCGCATTGGCGAGCTGCGCCTGCGCGGCACGCGCGAGGACATAGTTGCGTGCGGTCTCAGCCTCGATCGAGATCAGGACCGTCGCATAATCGAAGCCCGCCGCTTCATAACCGGCACGCGCCGATTCGACGCCGCGACGCACGCCACCGAACAGGTCGACTTGATAATTGGCATCGGCGCCCAGCGAGAAGCTGTTGCGGCCGCCGGTCGAGAAGGAGGTGACGCTGCCGTCGGGGAGCGTGGTGGTGGTCGTGCCGCCACGGAGCGATTCGCTGCGCGACGCGCCGGCCGAGGCGCTGACGCTGGGGAACAGCGAGGCGCGCTGCTGGATCAGCGATTCGCGCGCCTGGCGAAGCCGGGTCACCGACTGGGCGATGTCGAGGTTCGCGGCCTGCGCGCGCTGGACGATCGCGGCGAGCTGCGGATCGTCGAACTTCTCCCACCAGCGGACCAGATCCTCGCGGGCGCGCTGGTCGGCGGGCACGGAGTAGGTGTCGGGCACGCCGAGCTCGGGCGCGGTGCGCGGGCGATAATCGGGACCCACTGCGCAGGCGGCGAGCGGGAGCGCGAAGACAAGCATGAAGGCGATTGGGCGTCGTGCCATTCGGGCAAGATGGCTGGCGGCGGCAATCGGTTCCACCGAAATTATGTCGCAGTTTGTCGCAGCCCCGTCAAAACTGCGGCTCGGAGCGGTGTCGTAACGGAATCTGCGGCTTGCGCGGCGGGGTTGCTTGGGGACAAGGAGAGCCGGACATATCAGCCAGGAGCGGCCCCTTGACGAGCGACAGCCTGTACCCCGTATCCGAAGAATGGGCGCGCAAGGCGCGGGTCGACGCCGAGGGATATGCGAAGCTGTACGGCCGCAGCCTCGCCGATCCGGGAAGCTTCTGGCTCGAGCAGGCGAAGCGGCTCGATTGGGTGAAGCGCCCCGAAATCGCCGGCGACTGGTCGTTCGACGAAGAGGACTTCCACATCAGCTGGTTCGCCGACGGCAAGCTGAACGTCGCGGCGAATTGCGTCGACCGGCACCTTGCCAGCCGCGGCGATGCAGTGGCGATCCTGTGGGAACCTGACGATCCCACTGAGGAGCCGCGGCGCTACACCTATCGCCAGCTCCACGAAGAGGTGTGCAGGTTCGCGAACGTGCTGAAGGCCGAGGGCGTCCGCAAGGGCGACCGCGTCACCATCTACATGCCGATGATCCCCGAGGCGGCATTCGTATTGCTCGCCTGCGCACGCATCGGCGCGGTGCATTCGGTGGTGTTCGGCGGCTTCTCGCCCGAGGCGCTGGCGGGGCGGATCACCGATTGCGACAGCAAGCTGGTGATCACCGCCGACGAGGGCCGCCGCGGCGGCAAGCGGGTGCCGCTCAAGGCCAATGTCGATGCGGCGCAGGCGCATGCCCGGTCGATGGAGAAAGTGATCGTCGTCAAGGCAACGGGCGGTGACGTGGCGATGCAGCCGGGCCGCGACGTCTGGTATCACGAGGTGGCGGCGGCGGTTTCCGCGGAATGCCCGGCCGAGCCGATGAGCGCCGAGGATCCGCTGTTCATCCTCTATACCTCGGGCTCGACCGGCAAGCCCAAGGGCGTGCTCCATAGCAGTGCGGGTTATCTGCTCTGGGCGAGCTACACGCACGAACTCGTGTTCGATTACCGGCCTGGGCAGGTCTATTGGTGCGCGGCCGATATCGGCTGGGTCACCGGGCACAGCTATATCGTCTACGGTCCGCTCGCCAATGGCGGGACGACGCTGATGTTCGAAGGCGTGCCCAACTGGCCCGATGCCTCGCGCATCTGGCAGGTCGTGGACCGGCACCAGGTCGAGATCCTCTACACCGCGCCGACTGCGCTGCGCGCGCTGATGCGCGAGGGCGACGCGTTCGTCGCGAAGACCTCGCGCAAATCGCTCAAGCTGCTCGGCACGGTGGGCGAGCCGATCAATCCCGAGGCGTGGCGCTGGTATCACGAGGTGGTCGGCGAAGGGCGCTGCCCGATCGTCGATACCTGGTGGCAGACCGAGACCGGCGGGCAGATGATCACGCCGCTGCCCGGCGCCACTGCGCTCAAGCCCGGTTCGGCGACATTGCCGCTGCCGGGAGTCGATCCGCAGATCGTCGATGCCGAGGGCAATGTGCTGCACGGGGCTACCGAGGGCAATCTGTGCATCGCACGCAACTGGCCGGGTCAGATGCGCACCGTCTGGGGCGACCACGATCGCTTCTTCCAGACCTATTTCACGACCTATCCCGGCAAATATTTCACCGGCGACGGCTGCCGCCGCGACGAGGATGGCTATTACTGGATCACCGGCCGGGTCGACGATGTGATCAACGTCTCGGGGCACCGCATGGGCACCGCCGAGGTCGAGTCCGCGCTGGTGCTGCATCCCAAGGTGGCCGAGGCCGCGGTGGTCGGCATGCCGCACGACATCAAGGGGCAGGGCATCTACGCCTATGTGACCCTCAACGTCGGCTGCGTGGCGGACGAGGCGTTGCGAAAGGAATTGCGCGACTGGGTGCGGACCGAGATCGGACCGATCGCCACGCCCGACGCCCTCCAGTTCGCCCCGGGACTGCCCAAGACGCGCTCGGGCAAGATCATGCGGCGGATTCTCCGGAAAATCGCCGAGGGCGATGTGTCGAGCCTTGGGGACACGAGCACGCTCGCCGATCCGTCGGTGGTCGATGATCTGGTGGCGAACCGGGTGGGGTGATGATTTGCCCGTTGCGCGAGCCCCGGTGCGGCGTTACCCTCGCATAATACACCTGATACCGGGGGATTATCTGATGAAGATCAAGGCTTTGGCGCGTCTGGGCGCAGGCGCGGCGCTGGTGGTGATGACAGGACCGGCGTTCACCCAATCGACGCAGGGCACGGCGAAATACGGCGCATTTGGCGTCGACCTCACCGCGCAAAAGGCAGGCGTGAAGCCGGGCGATGACTTCTGGACCTTCGCCAATGGCGGCTGGAACGAGCGCACCGAGATCGCCGCCGACCGCGCTTCGGCGGGCTATGGGGTGCTGCTGACCGTCGAGGCCGAGGCGAATGTCCGTGCGATCCTCGACGACATGGCGAAGAACCCCGCCACTTATGGCGCGACCGGCAAGCAGGTCGGCGACTTCTACGCCAGCTGGATGGACGAGGCGGGCGTCGAGGCGCGAGGCACCGCACCGCTCAAGCCCTATCTCGGCCGCATCGCCGCGGTGAAGGATCTGGCGGGCCTGCAGGTGTTGTTCGCGAGCGTCGGCTATGCCTCGCCGGTCGAGCTGGACGTGATCCCCGACCTCGCCGATCCGACGCGCTACACCGCCGTCACCGGTCAGGGCGGCCTCGGCATGCCGCGCGATTATTATCTGCTGGAGGGCGAGAAATACGTCGCGTTCCGCACCGCCTATCGTGCCTATGTCCAGAAGATCCAGGAGCTGGCCGGCATTGCCGATGCGAGCGCGAAGGCCGACGCGATCGTCGCGCTCGAAACCGCGATGGCGAAGCAGCAATGGTCGCCCGAGCAGAGCCGTGACATCGCCAAATTGAACGATCCGCAGCCGCTCGCCGGGCTCGAAGCGAAGGCGCCCGAGTTCGACTGGGCGCTGATGCTCAAGACGGCCGGGCTCGATTCGTCGCCGACGGTGCTGATGACGCAGAACACCGCGGTATCGGCGATGGGCAAGATCCTCGTCGCGACGCCGCTCCAGACGTGGAAGGACTATCTCGCTTATCGCTTCGTCAGCGATCACGCGCAGTTCCTGCCCAAGGCATTCGACGACACGCGCTTCGGCTTTTATTCGAAGACATTGAACGGCGTGCAGGTGCAGCGCGATCGCTGGAAGCGCGGCGTGCAGCTCACCAACGGCGCGCTCGGCGAGGCGGTAGGCGCGATCTACGTGGCGAAATATTTCCCGCCCGCGGCCGAAAAGCAGATGGGGGAGCTGATCGAGAACCTGCGTGCCGCCTATCAGGAGCGGATCACCGGCTCGACATGGATGGACGATGCCACGCGCAAGGCGGCGCTCGCCAAGCTCGCCGCGTTCGAGCCGCGGATCGGCCATCCGGTGAAATATATCGACTATTCGGTACTCGCGGTCGATCGCACCGATCTTCTCGGCAACGCGCAGCGCTCGAGCGAATTCCAGCATCAGCTTGAGCTTCAGCGGTTCCCCAAGCCGGTCGATCGCACGCTGTGGAACATGACTCCGCAGACAGTGAACGCCTATTACAGCCCGCTCGCGAACCAGATCACCTTCCCGGCCGCGATCCTCCAGCCGCCTTATTTCGATCCCAACGCCGATCCGGCGGTCAATTATGGCGCGATCGGCGCGATCATCGGCCACGAGATGGGCCATGGCTTCGACGATCAGGGCAGCATGTTCGGCCCCACCGGCAAGTTCGAGAATTGGTGGACCGACGCGGCGAAAAAGGGCTTCAAGGATCGCACCGCCGCGCTCGCGGCGCAGTACAACAACTTCGAGCCGATCCCCGGCACCAAGATCAACGGTTCGCTGACGCTGGGCGAGAATATCGGCGATCTGGGCGGGATCGAGGCGGCCTATGCGGCCTATCAGAAATACCAGGCGAAGCACGGCAAGGCGAAGGTGATCGGCGGGCTGACCGGCGATCAGCGCTTGTTCCTGTCCTATGCGCAGGCGTGGCAGGCCAAGGTGCGCGAGGGCGCGCAGCGCCAGCTATTGCTCACCGATCCGCACTCGCCGGCGATGTTCCGCGTCAACGGCATCGTCCGCAACGTCGATGCCTGGTACAAGGCGTTCGACGTCAAGCCGGGCGACGCGCTGTATCTCGCGCCCGAGCAGCGCGTGCACATCTGGTAAGCGCGATGCCGGCGTAAATGCGATCGCCCCGGCAGCAATGCCGGGGCGATTCTCGTTCCGGTTGGAAAAAGGGGAACGGCGACGCTCCCCTTTTCGTATCTAGCCCGCACCGGTCCTCGGAAAGTGCGGGACCTCCGGGTTCGAACGGATCCATGACAGCCGCTCGCCCGTCCAGATTTCCTTTTGCGGCGGGAAAAGCTCCGGGTCGTCGAGCGTGGCGGTGGTCACGTCGAACAATCCCGGCCGCGTCGCGCGGCGATAGGTGAGCGTGGAGCCGCAGCGCGCACAGAAACCCCATTCGACGCCCGGCGAAGTCTCGTGGACCGTAATCGCCCCGACGACGATCTCCACCTTGTCCTCCGGGAAGATCGCCCAGGCGAGCGTCGGCGCGCCGGTCATGCGGCGGCAGTCGCTGCAATGGCAGTGCGAGGTGGCGGCGGGCTCGCCTGTGACGCGGTACCGCACCGCGCCGCACCGGCAGCCGCCTTCGGCGGTCGAGGCTTCCACTTAGGTGACCCCGTGCATCCAGCGCTTGAGCGGCCAGCTCAGCAGCAGCAGGAGCACGCCCAGCCCGATAGCCCAATAGGAGATCAGCGTGAACATATCGAGGTAGGTGTCGAGGCTCACCTTCAGGTTGGTCACCTGACCGCCGACGGTATCGACGCTGGCGATCTGTGCGATCATCCCGGCGAAATATTGCGCCACCGAGATCGACAGGAACCATACGCCCATCATCAGCCCAACCACGCGCGCGATCGACAGCTTGGTGACCATCGAGAGGCCCACCGGCGAGATGCAGAGCTCGGCGAAGCTGTGGACGAAATAGAGGCCCGCAAGCCACCAGATCCCGACACGGAAACCCGCATCGGCATAGGTGGCGCCCCATACGAGCAGCAGGAAGCCCGCCGCCACGCTGATCAGCGCGATCCCGAACTTGACCGGAATCGACGGTTCGAGCCCGCGCCTTGCCAGTGCGGTCCACATGATCGACATGAACGGTGCGAGCAGGATGATGAAGGCGGCGTTGAAGAACTGCGTCTGGCCTGCGGTGATGCTGAACAATCCGAATACCGACAGGTCGGTGTTGCGATCGGCGAACAACGTAAGCGACGAGCCCGCTTGTTCGAACAGCGTCCAGAACACCACGTTGAAGACGATCAGCGTCATCGCCGCGAGCATCATCTGGAATTCCTGGCGGCTGCCCGCGACGAACGACCAGATCAGGATGCCGGGGACCGAGAGCAGGAAGGTGCCGAACAGGAACTTGCCCATCAGCGGCAGCGAGGCGACATAGCCGATGATGCCCGATCCCGGCGCGGGCTCGGGCGAGTTCATCAGATTGACGTAGAGGAAGTAGAAGACCGGCACGATCAGCAGCGCGCCGGCATAGATGAACCATTGCTGCCGCTCGACCTCCGGCCGCGCGGGCGGCTCACCATAGCCCGCCAGCGTGTTCCCGTTGAACTGGATCAGCGCCCACGAGATCATCATGCCGATCGCGGCGAGGCCGAACCCCGCCCACCAGCCGAACGCCACCGCCAGGCCCGGACAAAGGATCTGCGAGAAGAACGATCCGATGTTGATGCCCATGTAGAAGATCGTGAAGCCGGTATCGCGTCGTCGGTCGCCGACCTCGTAGAGCTCGCCGACCATCGTCGAGATGTTCGGCTTGAAGAAGCCGTTGCCGGTCGAGACCATCGACAGGCCGATCAGCATGATCATCACGTAGAAGGGGCTGCGATCGGCGTCGGATTCGAAGCCGCCCTTGGCGATCTTGCGCACCGACGCGCCGTTTTCGAGCAGATCGATCGAGCCGTCGTCATTGCCCTTGATCTCGAGTTTCCGGGTGCCGTCGACCACGTAGCGAACCTCACGGTCGCCGGCTTTCTCGATCGACACCTCGTAGCGCTGGCCGTCGATCTTGGCATGCGGTTGGGCGGTAGGGCCGCCGAAGCAGAGGATCAGATAGCCGAGCGACATCACGATCGCGCCGAACTTCACTGCGCGTTTCGATCCGAGGAACTGGTCGGCGAGATAGCCGCCGACCAGCGGCGTCAGATAGACCAAAGCCGTGAAGCCGCCATAGATGCCGGTCGCCTCGCGGTCGCCGAACATGAAATGCTGGGTGAGGTAGAGCGTCAGCAGCGCCCGCATGCCGTAGAAGCCGAAGCGCTCCCACATCTCGGTGCTGAACATGCGCGCCAGCTGACGCGGGTGCCCGAACCACGTCTTCTCCGCGGCGGGATTTACGTGGCTGATATCGGGCTCTGCCGGACTATCGGCGGTTGGGGTTTCGACCATGCGGGAATTCGACCTTTTTATTTCGGTTTCCGGGGCTTGCCCGGCGCATGGGCGGCCAGACTAGAGCGAATGGCGCGGGTGTAAAGCGCGGCCCTCTACGCGCCCGTCCCGCTGTCGAAACCGGGGCGCTTGCCCGAGGCGCTTGCCCGAGGTGCTTGCAATGTAGGATTTCGTCTGCTTGCCTCGCCGGGCCGCTGACCCGGCCACTCTTTGACTCGGTGGATGCCCCCACGCAGATCGCCGGTTTACACGAAAGAAAGTTGCGTGATGAATTGCGTTTCCGCCAACTGAGTCAAGTTAAGCCCTATCCATAATGCGTCATCCCCGCTTTCGCGGATGACGAAGAAGGCCGGAAATGACGCGATCCCGAATCACCGTTGGCGCGCGGCGGATCGGTGCCTAGATCGCCGACATGATTTTCAACGATCGCGCCACGCCGCTCCGCATTCTCCAGACCCGTCGTTCGGGCAAGCCGCGCGACATGGTCGCGCCGGGGCCGAGCCCCGAGCAACTGCGCGAGATGATCGCGATTGCGGCGCGGACGCCTGATCACGGCAAGCTGGCGCCGTGGCGGTTCGTGATCGTGCCCGACGATGCCCGGCAGGCGCTGGCGGAACGGCTGATCGAGATCCAGCGCGCCGAGAAGCCTGATTGCAATGCGCGCGACGAGGAGGCGACGGCGCAGTTCGTGATGCAGGCGCCGGCTCTGGTCGTCGTGCTCTCGGCGCCGGTGCACGGACACAAGATCCCCTTATGGGAGCAGGAGCTGTCGGCGGGGGCGGCGTGCATGAACCTGCTGCATGCGGCGCATGCTTGTGGGTTCGTCGGCGGGTGGCTGACCGGCTGGGCGGCCTATTCGGACAAGGTGCGCGATCTGTTCGGCGAAGCGCCGCAGCGTATCGCGGGATTCGTCTTCATCGGCACGCCGGGACGCGATCTCGACGAGCGGCCGCGCGGCGAACTGTCCGAAATCGTACACGAATGGAATCCGGGGTATGGACCCGAGCGCTAATTAGTGTATTATACCAGCATGACAGCGCTCGAGCACGACGACTCACCCGTTTACCTCAAGCTTCGCGCCACCATCGCTGCGGCGATCCTGCGCGGCGAATATCGTGCGGGGGACCAGCTTCCCTCGGTACGCGCGCTCGCCGCCGAGCACGGCGCCAATCCGCTGACCGTCGCCAAGGCCTATCAGAGCTTCCAGGACGACGATTATGTCGAGGTCCGCCGCGGGGTGGGCATGTTCGTGCTGCCCGGCGCAGTCGAGCGGCTGCGCATTGCCGAGCGCGAGCGCTTCCTGACCGGCCATTGGCCGCGGGTGCGCGATCATATCGCATTGCTCGGCCTCGACGTGCGCGAGCTGCTGGACAGCGAGCTGGCTTAACCGCCCCTCTATTTCGTCATCCCGGCCTTGTGCCGGGATCCACTCGTCCGCACGCGAGAAGTTGGAGGCTCCAGCTTCTCGCCAAGTTGCATAGTGGACCCCGGCACAAGGCCGGGGTGACAGTGAAGGGGTTCAGCCCGCCTTCGCGCTCGGCGTGTTGACGCCCATCGACTGCAGATATTTCCGCACGTTGCGCGCCGCCTGGCGCAGGCGTTGCTCGTTCTCGACCATCGCGATGCGCACGAACCCCTCGCCATTCTCGCCATAGCCGACGCCCGGAGCGACCGCGACCTTGGCATGGCTGAGCAACTGCTTCGAGAATTCGAGGCTGCCGAGATGCGCGAGCGCCGGTGGCAGTGGTGCCCAGGCGAACATCGAGGCGCGCGGGGAGGGGATGTCCCAGCCGGCGCGGCCGAAGCTCTCGACCAGCACGTCGCGGCGCTTGTGATAGAGCTGGCGGTTCTTCTCGACGATGTCCTGCGGGCCGTTGAGCGCCGCGCACGCCGCGGCCTGGACCGGGGTGAAGGCGCCGTAGTCGAGATACGACTTCACCCGCGTCATCGCCGCGATCAGCTCGCGGTTGCCGACTGCGAAGCCGATCCGCCAGCCTGCCATCGAATAGGTCTTGCTGAGCGAAGTGAATTCGATCGCCACGTCCTTGGCGCCCTTGACCTGCAGGATCGAGACGGTCGGATTGCCGTCATAATAGAGCTCGGAATAAGCAAGGTCGGAGATGATCCAGACCTTGTTCTCCTTCGCCCAGGCAACCAGCCTTTCGTAGAAAGCGAGGTCGACCGTCTCCGCGGTCGGGTTCGACGGATAATTCACGACGAGGATCGAGGGCCGCGGGACGGTGAAGTTCATCGCGCGCTCGAGGCTCTCGAAATAATGCTCGTCCGGCGTGGTGGGCACCGCGCGGATCGTCGCGCCGGCGATGATGAAGCCGAAGGTGTGGATCGGGTAGGAAGGATTGGGCGCGAGGATCACGTCGCCCGGCGCGGTGATCGCGGTCGCGAGGCTTGCGAGCCCTTCCTTCGATCCCATCGTGACGACCACCTCCGTCTCGGGATCGACCTCGACACCGAAGCGGCGGCCGTAATAATTCGCCTGGGCGCGGCGCAGGCCCGGAATGCCCTTGGACTGGGAATAGCCGTGCGCGTCGGGCTTCGACGCCACTTCGCAGAGCTTCTCGATCACATGCGCCGGCGGCGGCAGGTCCGGATTGCCCATGCCGAGGTCGATGATGTCCTCGCCCGCCGCCCGCGCCGCTGCCCGCATGCCGTTGACTTCGGCGATGACGTAGGGCGGCAGCCGCTTGATGCGGTAGAACTCTTCGGACATTTCCACTTCTCTCTCGAATTTGGGCGCTGCATTGCGCCGTAAAGCGTTCTTACGCCATTCCTGCGTGTCCGGGAATGACGTCTCGGCTTGTCGGCGCTAAAGCGATGGAACGCGCCGCTGGAGAGCAACACATGGCCGATACCACGACTCCGCTGCCCAGCCTGGAGGATCTCCAGCATTGGACCTGGGTGCTCGGCAAGGCGCAGCAGATGATGCTCGAGCACGGCATCGACCTGATGGAGCAGGTCCCTGCCGCGCCGGCCTTCGGCGCGATGTTCGATCCCGCCGCGCAGATGCGCGCGAGCGCCAATTTCTGGGCGGACACGATGCAATTGTGGCAGCGCTTCCTCGATCCCGAGCACGCCGCGCCGTTCGAGGAGACGCCCGAACAGGCACGCGACAAGCGCTTCAAGGCGCCGCAATGGCGCGAGGAGCCGGTCTTCGATTTCCTGCGCCAGAGCTATTTCGTGATCGCCGATCACCTGCTGAAGGGCGTCGACGCGCTGGATGGAGTCGATCCGAAGCAGAAGGAGCAGATCCGCTTCGCGACCAAGGGCTTCATCGACGCGGTGAGCCCGACCAACTTCCCGGCGACCAATCCGCAGGTGCTCGAGAAGATCGTCGAGACCAAGGGCGAGAGCCTGCTCAAAGGCTTGCAGAACATGCTGTCGGACGTCGCCAAGGGGCAGATGACGCAGACCGCGGAGGGCGCGTTCGAGCTCGGCCGCAACCTCGCGATGACACCCGGCAAGGTGGTCAAGCGCACACCGCTTTACGAGCTGATCCAGTATTCGCCGGTGACCAAGCAGGTCTACGAGACGCCGCTGATCATCTTCCCGCCGTGGATCAACCGTTTCTACATCCTCGATCTGACGCCCGAAAAGAGCTTCATCGGCTGGGCGGTGGAGCAGGGGCTCACCGTCTTCGTCGTCTCGTGGAAGTCGGCCGATGCGACGATGAAGGACGTCGTGTGGGACGATTACGTCGAGCGCGGCCAGATCGACGCGATCGACACGGTGCGTGACCTGCTAGGCGTCGAGAGCGTCCATGCGATCGGCTATTGCGTGGCAGGGACGACGCTGGCGGCGACACTCGCGGTGCTGGCGGTGCGCGGGCAGAGCGAGAAGGTCAGGAGCGCGACCTTCTTCACCGCGCAGGTCGATTTCTCAGAGGCCGGCGACCTGACCATCTTCGTCGACGACGACCAGCTGGCGCTGATCAAGAGCCTCGGCGCCGAGGGCTTTCTGGACGGGCGCTACATGGCGGCGACCTTCAACCTGCTGCGCGGGCGCGACCTGATCTGGAATTACGTCACCAACAATTACCTGATGGGGCAGGATTATGTGCCGTTCGACCTGCTCCACTGGAATTCGGACGTCACCAATCTGCCCGCGACCTGGCATCTGAGCTATCTTACAGATCTGTACCGCGACAACAAACTGGCGGTGCCGGGCCTTCTCTCGATCGAAGGCACGCCGGTCGATCTGACGAAGATCACGACCCCCACCTATGTCCAGGCCGGCCGCGAGGATCATATCGCGCCCGCAGCAAGCGTCTGGAAGATCACCCACCACTTCAAGGGACCGCTCAAGTTCGTGCTGGCGGGTTCGGGCCATATCGCCGGCGTGGTGAACCCGCCGGCGGCGGGCAAATACCAATATTGGGTCAACGACCAGAAGGTCGAGACGCTCGCCGAATTCATGGCAGGTGCCCGGGAAACCAAGGGGAGCTGGTGGCCGGATTGGGCGGAATGGATCGAAAGCGTCGATGCCACGAAGGTGGATGCAAAAGGTGCACGCGTGCCCGGAAAGGGCAAGTTCAAGGCGCTCGAAGATGCGCCGGGGAGCTATGTGCGCACCCGCTAAAGCCTTCATTCCGTAACGTAAATGCCTTTATTGTGCAGTGCACAAAAATGCTCTTGCATCGCACGCAACGACCCCCTACATGCTGCATTGCAGCAATAGTCAGGGGACGATTCGCATGGCCACCAAGGGACCGAAAGCGCCGGCAAAGCCCGTCGCTCCGAAGCCTGCGGCGCGCGCCAGGAAGCCGGCCGCGCCCAAGGCTGAGGCTGTTGTTTCCAAGGCTGAGAAGTCCGCGCCGGTCGTCGTTGCCGAGGCTGTTGCCCCGGTGATTGCTCCCGAGCCGGCACCGGTCGTGGAAGCAGTATCGCAGGAAGTAGTCGAAACCGTCAAAGTCGCGGCAGAGCAGGCCCAAGCCGCCGCCGCGGAAACCGTCAATGAAGCCGAGATCGTCGCCGAGACGGTCGCGAAACCCATCGTCAAGGAAACCATCACCATGGCTACCAATTTCGAAACCAATACCGCCAAGGCCCAGGCCCTGTTCGCCGATTTCAACGATCGCACCAAGGCCGCCGTCGAAAAGTCGACCAAGCTCGTCGAAGAGGCCAATGAGTTCGCCAAGGGCAACCTCGAAGCCGTCGTCGAGTCGGGCCGCATCGCTGCCAAGGGCTTCGAGTCGCTCGGTCAGGACGCCGCCGAATATGGCCGCAAGTCGTTCGAGAGCGCGACTGCCGCGCTGAAGTCGTTCGCAACCGTCAAGTCGCCGGCCGAATTCTTCAAGCTGCAGAGCGACTTCGTTCGCGGCGCGTTCGACTCGTATGTCGCCGAAGCCTCGAAGAACACCGAAGCCGTGCTCAAGCTCGCCGGCGACGCCGCGCAGCCGATTTCGAGCCGCTTCGCGGTTGCCGCCGAGAAGGTGAAGACTGCTGCCTGAGCGCATCGCGCTCCAGTAAACGCGTAAATGGGGCGGCTGCCGAAAGGCGGCCGCCCTTTTCTTTTGACGATGCGTGCTTTTTTGGAGCCGTGCGGCATTGCTGTGGCCTTGCCTCCACTCCGGCGAGCCCATATTTTCAACGCGACATGGCCGAACCAATCACATTCAATATCCAGATGGCCGAAGACGGCGACGACGATACGGGGACCCGCGACCCGTCGGTCGGGCTCGCGACGCGTACGCGCACGCGGACCAAGAAGCCGACGCCGTACCGCGTGCTGATGCTCAACGACGATTACACGCCGATGGAGTTCGTCGTCCTGTGCCTCCAGCGCTTCTTCCGGATGAACATGGAGGAAGCGACTCGCGTGATGCTCCACGTCCATCAGCGCGGCGTGGGGGTGTGCGGGGTGTTCAGCTACGAAGTCGCCGAGACCAAGGTCAGCCAGGTCATCGACTTCGCCCGGCAGAACCAGCACCCGCTGCAATGCACGCTGGAGAAGGCGTGAACCGCTAGCTCCGTGGTTGCGGCAGCCAGCTCAGATCCAGGCCCTGGAAGCGGTTGACGTAATTGGCCGCGCTGGCGAGTGCGCGTTCGTCGATCAGCGTGACCCGGCCCGCCTCGCGGCGGATCAGGCCGTCCTCCTCCAATTGGCGCAGCATGCGGTTGACATGGACCGCGGTGAGCCCGGTGGCGTCGCCGATCTCCTCCTGCGTCAGGCCGAGCGCGAAGACGTTGGCGATGCTCTTGTCGGTCGCGCGCAGGCGGTTGCGCAGCTCGATCAGCAATGCGGCGACGCGCGCCTTGGCGCTGGTGCGGCCGAGGGCGGCGAGCCGATCGGTCAGCGCCACGCGCTCGATCTGGCAATAAACCAGGATCAGCGCCGAGAGCCGCGGATGATCGCGCATGATCTCGGACAAAGCGGCGCGATCAAACGGGGAGACGACGCAATCGGAAAGCGCCGCCAAGGTCTCGGGCGCTTCCTGATAGACTGCGCTCGACACGCCGAGCATGTCGCCCGGAAACAGGAAGCGCAGGATCTGCCGGCTGCCGTCGTCGAGCAGCACATAGCTCATCATCAGCCCCTTGCGGAGGATGAACAGCTCGTTGCACGGCTCGTTCTCACGCTGCAGCACCGCTCCGCGGCGCACGCGCCGTTGGCGTGCCTCCAGTTTTTCGAGCGCGCCCCGTTCGCCTTTGGTCAGGTCGACGAGTTCACCCAGCACATCCGCGAAACAACTACCCGACACGCTTTTGAATTCCCCCACCCGACGTGCAAAGCAGTGCCGTGGAATCAATGCATTAAAGTCGATCAATAGTCTCACGGCCCGCCGCGCTTGCGCGCACGCGCCGAGGCACTAGAAGCTCGGCCATGGACCGCATCCTCATCCGTGGCGGAAATCGCCTTTCCGGGAAAATCGCCGTTTCGGGGGCGAAGAATGCCGCGCTCACGCTGATGCCCTGCGCATTGCTGACCGACGAGCCCCTCACGCTCCGGAACCTGCCACGGCTCGCCGACGTCGACAGCTTCGGACATCTACTGAATGAGCTGGGCGCGTCGACGGCGATCGAGGGGACACGGCCCAATGATTTCGGCCGGGTTATGACCGCGCGTGCCGGCCGGCTGACCTCGACCGTCGCGCCCTACGACATCGTGCGGAAGATGCGCGCCTCGATCCTCGTGCTGGGGCCTTTGCTCGGCCGGGCAGGCGAGGCGACGGTGTCGCTGCCCGGCGGCTGCGCGATCGGCAACCGGCCGATCGACCTGCACCTCAAGGCATTGCAGGCAATGGGCGCGGAGATCGAAGTCGCGGCGGGCTATGTGAAGGCCAGCGCGCCGGGCGGGCGCCTCGCGGGCGGGCGCTTCAGCTTCCCGGTGGTGTCGGTCGGGGCGACCGAGAATGCGCTGATGGCGGCGGTGACCTGCAAGGGTACGACCGTGCTCGACAATGCGGCGCGCGAGCCCGAGATCGTCGATCTGTGCAACCTGCTCGTCGCGATGGGCGCGCATATCAACGGCATCGGCACCGAGCGGCTGGAGATCGAAGGCAAGGATCGCCTGCACGGCGCGACCTACGCCGTGATGCCTGACCGGATCGAGGCGGGCAGCTATGCCTGCGCCGCGGCGATCACCGGCGGCGATGTCGAACTGGTCGGCGCCGAGGCGAACGACATGCGCGCAACCCTCGACGCGCTCATCCAGGCCGGCGTGACGGTCGAGGAAAAGAAGAGCGGCATCCGCATCGCGGCAGAGGGCAAGCTCAAGCCGCTGACGCTGTCGACCGCGCCTTTCCCGGGCTTCGCAACCGACATGCAGGCGCAGTTCATGGCGATGCAGCTGGTCGCCGAGGGGGCCAGCGTGTTCACCGAGACGATCTTCGAGAACCGCTACATGCACGTGCCCGAGTTGGCGCGCATGGGCGCGCATATCGACGTGCGCGGGCGTACCGCCGTGGTGCACGGGCCGACCAAATTGGTCGGCGCACCGGTGATGGCGACGGATCTGCGCGCATCGATGAGCCTGATTATTGCCGGCCTCGTTGCCGAGGGCGAGACGCAGGTCAGCCGCGTCTATCACCTCGACCGAGGCTATGAGCGGCTCGAGGAGAAGCTCCAGGGCGTGGGCGCCGATATCGAGCGCGTCGGCGACGGCTGAGGCGACCCCCGCCTAAATTGACTCTTTTGCCGGAAACACGATTCATCTCGCAAGATTCTTTCGCGAGATGGAGACAAGTTGCGGACGAGTCAAAGAGCGGCGGCGCATAGTCCGACACCGCGAGCCAAGCAGACGAAATCCTACATTGCAAGCGGGCGATTGCGGGCGTCGATTTGCCGATGATGTAACGGGCCAAGCCCCTCCCCTTCAGGGGAGGGGTTGGGGGTGGGGCCTGCCCGTCTCACTGAGACTTACGCTTGGGGCACTGCCCCACCCCAACCCCTCCCCTGAAGGGGAGAGGCTAAGAAGGTCCGCCATCACCGTTGGCAGGTAAGGAGCAATGCCAGGTTCCGTCATGCGGGGAAGCAATTGCCCCACGCGCTTGTTAGCGATACCATCGCAAAAAACAGGAGGGGCTGGATGCGTGTGCTCGAATTGGCGGCTATGACTGTCGCACTGACACTTGCGGGTGCAGCGCATGCCCAGGTGTCCGGTAATCCTGCCCCGTCGGCGCCTCCGCCGCCACCCGAAACTCGCGGCCCCGACACGCGCGATTCCGACTTCAACCGGATGCGAGACGACGTCGCCGGCCGCGCCGCGGGCCCGACCAGATCGCTACGCCCGGTCCCCGTGTCTCCGGAGGATGTCACGCCGGGCAGCGAAGTGCGGGATTCGAAGGGCGTCGTGATCGGCTCGATCGAGAGGGTGGGCATGGGGTTCGCGGTGATCGTCAGCCCGGGTGGCAAGATCGAAGTGGAATTCGCCTCGCTCGCCAAGAACAACAAGGGGCTGCTGATCAACATGCCCAAAGCCAAATTCGACGCGATCGTGACGGGCAGCCACAAGCCGGCGAACTGAGCATATCGGCGCGTTGACGGCCCGGAGAGCGACCTGACAACATTATGCGCGTACAGCGCCGCATGATGGATGACCGCTTCCCAGTCCGTCAGCGCGGTTGTCAAACAGCCATAGATCCCTGCCACTGACCCGTTCCACGGCGAGCCGGGGCAAGCCCGCGCCGAGCCGCCATTGCTCTAGCTCGGTCCGTTCCGTTAGGCTTGCTGCGCTGCAGTATGCGCAAAAGGGGCGTATCACCTAATGGCGAAGCTGTACCGCGCGGACATCGACGGATTGCGGACCATAGCCGTAATCCCGGTCGTCATCTTCCACCTCGGCACCAGCCTGTTCTCCGGCGGTTTCGTCGGGGTCGACGTGTTCTTCGTGATCTCGGGTTTCCTCATCACCCAGACGTTGCTCAGCGAGACGGGCACGCCGGGAGCGGCGCTGCTCGACTTCTATAAGAGGCGAATAAAGCGCATCTTCCCGGCGCTATTCGTTCTTTATCTGGCCGTCATGGCAGCGGCCTGCGTGCTGTTGATGTCGGATCAGGCCGCTGAAGTGGCGCAGTCGATCATCGCGTCGATCTTCTTCGTATCCAACGTCCTGTTCTACAGCCAGAGCGACTATTTCGACGGTGGCCTGGACAGCAACCCGCTGCTTCACACCTGGTCGCTCTCGGTCGAAGAGCAGTTCTACGTCTTCTTCCCGTTGCTCATCTTCTTCACCCGGAGCATCGGCGAAACGCGCCGCCGCCAGATCGTCTGGGGGCTGACGATCGCCAGCTTCGTCGCGTCGGTGTGGATGGTCTCGCGCGACGCGAGCGGCGCATTCTATTTGATCCCCTTCCGCACCTGGGAACTGGCTCTCGGCTCCCTGCTGGCAATCGGAGCGATTCCCGCGCCGCGCAAGCAATGGCAGGCGGAGGCCGGCGCGGTGCTGGGCCTCGCGATGATCGGCTATTCCGCCCTCTTCTTCAACAAGGCGACCCTCTTCCCCGGCGCGTGGGCGCTGATCCCCTGCGTGGGCACCGCATTGGTATTACTGTGCGGCACCGGCTGGACGACGATCGCCGGGCGCGTGCTGTCACTCTGGCCGATGCGCTTCATCGGCCTGATCTCCTACTCGCTCTATCTCTGGCACTGGCCGATCATCGTCTTCTACCGTCATCTCGACAGCCGGCTCGACAATGTGGAGCGCGCGGCGCTCCTGATCGCCTCGATCGCCGCGGCAACGATCTCGTGGAAGTTCGTCGAGCAGCCTTTCCGCCGGCCGTTCAAGCTGAGTTCCGGCGCGGTCGTCGCCCGCGGCACGGCGGCGATGGCGGCCTGCGCCGCCGCGGTGCTCGCGCTCGCTTCCGTGAACGCCTATTTCTATCCCATTTCGGCGGAGGCGCGCGGCGTGCTCGCTTATGGTGAGCGGACCGGCCGAACCGCGATGATGCGCACCGGCACCTGCTTCCTTACCACCAAGCACAGCTTCGCCGATTACCAGGCCGACGAATGCCTGGCGGCGAGTGGAGACAAGCCGCGCGTGCTGATCATCGGCGACAGTCATGCCGCACATCTTTATTACGGACTGAAGCAGGCGCTGCCGGGCATGCAGGTGCTCCAGGCCACGGCTTCGGGATGCAAGCCGCTGCTCCACAGCAGAGGCGCGGCGCAGTGCCTGACGCTGATGCATCATGCCTTCGACGAATATATCGCCAAGGTCAGGCCGGACGTCATCATCGTCTCGGCACGCTGGCTGGACGGGGACGTGTCCAAAGTGGCGGAGACCGTCAAGGCGCTGCAACGATTGGCGCCGCACGTGCTCGTCTCCGGCCCGATCGTCGAATATGACCAGCCGCTGCCGCGGCTGCTGGCGATGCAGATCGATCGGGGCGAGCCGATCGAGAAGCATCGCGCGAAGGAGATCGCCAATGTCGACGCGCGATTGGCTGCGGCGAGCAAGGCTGCCGGCGTCCCCTATTTCTCGATGTACCACGCGGTGTGCGCACCGGAGTGCCAGCTATGGGCGGCCCCTGGCGTGCCGGTGCAGTTCGACTATGGCCATCTGACCCAGCAGGGTTCGGTGATGGTTGCCCGCCGGATGGTGCGCGATATCGAAGGTCTGTTCGCCGCGCCATCGGACGTGGCGGCGATAGGGAGATCGGTATTGTCCGGCGCTGAGGCTGCCGGCTCCGACACCCTGCCTTAGCCTGTCGGGACCGGGCCTTCAGCGGTGGCGATTTGGCTGACTCTGGCCACGGCCTTCAGCAAAATCGCCCGGAAATCAGCCATTCGCGTGTCGCTTAACGCCCCATGCTCGTCGAGAAGGGGCGTGCGGCGCGGGAAGTGGCCCAGCTCTTGTTGGGGTTTGCCTGCATCGTGAAGTGCAGCTCGCCCCCGGCGGTGAGTTCGTCGTGGGTGATATAGCTGCGCGCCAGCGGTTTCCCGTTGAGCGTGACCTTGCCGACATAGCGATTGGCGTCCGACAGGCCATCCGCCAGCACAACGAAGCGCTTGCCATCGGGCAGGCTGAGCGCGGCGCGGTTCACGAAGGGGCGGCCGAGCACATACTGGTTCGATCCCGGCGCGACCGGGTAGAAGCCGAGCGAGGTGAAGACGAGCCAGGATGACATCTGGCCGAGATCGTCATTGCCCGACAGGCCTTCGGGGCCGGTCTTGTACTGGCTCTCGACGATCTGCTTGAGCCGCTCCTGCGTTCGCCAGGGCTGGCCGGCGAAATTGTAGAGATAGGCGACGTGGTGGCTGGGCTCGTTGCCGTGGATATACTGGCCGATCAGCCCGGCAATGTCCTCGGCATGGCTGTAGTCGATCTTCGAATTATCGAAGTCGAACATCGCGTCGAGTTTCTTCACCGCCGCCTGGTCGCCGCCGAGCAGGGCGAACATCGCGGCCTGGTCGTGAGGCACGAACCATGAATATTGCCACGCATTGCCCTCGGTATAATCCGATCCGTAGTTGATCGCGGTGGGATCGAACGGAACGCGGAAGCTCCCGTCGGCCTTGCGTGCGCGCAGGAAGCCGGTTTTCGCGTCGAAGCTGTTGCGCCAGTTTGCCGAACGCTTCTCGAAGGCGGCGGCGACATCGTCCTTGCCGAGCGCGCGGGCCATGCGGGCGATGGTCCAGTCGTCATAAGCGTATTCGACGGTTTTCGACGCGGCTTCGGGCTCCTTGTCGATGGGGACGTAGCCGAGCTTCATATAGTGGTCGAGCCCGCCATAGGGGCCGTAGCTCGCGCTCTTGACCATCGCGTCCAGCGCCGCGTTTGCGTCGAAGCCGCGCACGCCCTTCAGATAGGCATCGGCGATCACCGGGACGGCGTGATAGCCGATCATTGTCCAGGTTTCGCGGCCGTGGAATTGCCAGATGGGGAGAATGCCGAAAGGGCTCTCCTTCTGGCTCGCGAGCAGCGACTGGACGAAGTCGGCATTGCGGCGTTCGGGCTGGACGAGCAGCAGCAAAGGATGCTCGGCGCGGAAAGTATCCCAGAGCGAGAAGGTCGAGTGGAAGGTGAAACCCTCGGCCTTGTGGACCTGATCGTCTGGACCGCGATAGCGGCCGTCGGCATCCGAGAAGACGCTCGGCGCCATCAATGCGTGATAGAGCGCGGTTGAGACCATCGTCTTCGTCGCGGCGGGCACCTCGATCTCGATCGCGCCGAGCGCCTGTTCCCATGCGGCCCGGGTCTTCGCCCGGACGGCGTCGAAATTGCCGCGCTCGGTATCGAGATTGGCGATCGCATTGTCCTCATCGACGCTCGACAGCGCGACCTTGAGTTCGAGCGGCTTGTCGAGCTTGCCGAAATCGAGCCGGGCGACGAGCGCGCGGCCCGCGAGCTGGTCGACATCGTCGCGGCCGCGGCCAGGACCCTGGAAGCCCTTATACTCCACCTTCTCCTCGCGGTTGAGGAAGGCGTGGGACGTCAGGGGGCGGAGGGGCGCATCGCGAAGAAGAGTTTCCGTGCGGGCGCCCAGCCGCGCGTCTCGCGCGCGCCGGTGATCGTGCCGTCGGGGCGGATGCGGATCGACGACCAGAGCGTCTTGCCCGGATAATTGTAGAGCGCGCTGCGCAGATCGACGATCAGATGCGCGGGCGCGCCGGCGGGGAAGGCATAGCGATGCACGCCGACGCGGATGCCGGCGGTCATCTCGGCACGGATGCCCGGATCAGCGAGGGTGACGCCGTAATAGCCGGGCTGCGCGGTCTCGGTGTCGTGGCTGAAGCGCGAGCGATAGCCCGAGCCGGGGGTCTTCGGATCGCCGGGTTCGAGCGGCACGCTCTCGCCGGCCGCGGGCATGACGAGGAAGTCGCCGAGATCCGAATGGCCGGCGCCCGAGAAATGGGTGTGCGAGAAGCCCTGGATCGTCGGATCGTCATGCCGATAGCCGGCGGCATGGCCATAGCATTCGCGGATCACGCAGCCGGTGTCGGTGTCGGGGCTCAGCTGGACCATGCCGAATGGAGCGACGGCTCCGGGAAGGTATGGCCCTCGCCGCCGGTGCCGATGAACGGGTCGACGCTTTCGTACGTGGTCTGGGCGGCGAGCGGTGCGGCGGTGAGCGACAAAGCGGCGAGCGCGGCGAGGGCGCGGCTAAAGCTACTGGGCATGGGGGCGGGTTAAAGCATGGCTTCGCGCGACTTTCTACCGTCATCCCGGCGAAAGCCGGGATGACGAGGATTAGCGCTTCCCCAGATCGATCGCGGCCTGCACGAGCGCGATATAGCTGGGGCTCATGTTCACGACGTATTCGTTCTCGCCCCAGAAGAACGGCCAGTTCTCGCTGTTCTCGGGCAGATCGGGCTTGAGGATCAGGGCGCCCGGGACGACGCCGCCGGCGATGAACGAGAAGTCGGCGCGGTTGTTGCCATAGGCGACTTCCTTCGATCGCGTGCCCACCCCGGATACGAACGAGATGTCCGATCCCGGATGCGTGCCGTGGAGATAGTCGAGCGCGCGGAACACTTGCCGGCCGTCGCTCAGCGCGGGAAAGGCCTTGTGGATCGCATAGTCGATGAGGCCGACCTGGATCACCAGGCCATTGCCCGCCCAGCCGCCGGTGGTGATCGGGACGCCATAGGGATTGGCGCCGGTGAAGGGCGTGGCGCTCGCCTTGAGCTTGCGCACCGCGGCCTCGACATTGCTGCGATAGGCCGCGTCCATGAAGGGAGAGCCTGCAGCGCCGTCTCGGCATATTGGCCGAAACGCGGCGCGATCTCGGGCCAGAGCTCGGCGATCCGCGCGGCATATTGCGGGTCCTTCGTCGTCGCGAGCAACTCGACCGCCGCGGCGAATTCCTCGCCGGGCAGCCAGCCGCCGGTGGTGTTGCCATGGCTGAAGATGTTCGGGGCGTGGCTATGCTCCTCGGCCCAGACGTCGCGTGCCAGCTTGAGCGCCCTGTCGGCCAGCGCGTCGTCATAGCCGCGGAGCGCCCGGCTCGATGCCGCCAGCGCCGCGGCCGAGCCGTAATTGAGTGCGCTCGACTTGCTGGTGAACACCCAGCGATCGTCGGGGGTCCCGCTGCGATCGCCCTTGCGCTCGCCGAACTTGAGGTCGAGATCGTAGATCAGCCCGTCGGTCTTCGACGCGGCGTCGCCGAGATGGGTATATTGCGCGACATCGGGCTCGACCACGCCGTGCACCGCATAGCCGACCGCGTCGTACATCGAGGCGAGATAGCGTACGCCGTGCTCGATCTGCTGGAGAATGTCCGGCTTGCCGTCGGGGACGTGCATCTCGACGCGGCGGAGATCCTGATCGACGAGCGTCTGGTCGCGCGTCGGCTTATGGTCTTCCCAGATGCCGACCAGCGTGCGGACGACGGCATATTGGGTCTGGGTGCGGATGTCGAAATCGCCGGCGTCGAGCCAACCGCCGACATTGAGGCCGGGGATATGCCCGCCGGGCTTGTACTTCGTGTCGGTGGTGGGGCCCTGGCGGTAGAGATCGACATGTTCGTGGTCGGTCGGCGCCTGCCGCGCATCGTCGCGGTGGCTGTCGCCGTGCCAGATGCGGTAGGCTTCGTTGACCAGCATATGGTCCATCTGGACGGGCAGATAGACGTCGAGGCTGGGATGCCAGGCGTCAGCATAGATTGCGGGATCGATGCGGAAGCTGGCGGTGCGCTTGCCGGCATATTCGAGGCTGTAGAGGCCGGGCTGGCGGACGCTGGTGAAATCGAAGGTCAGGTAATTGTAGCGGAGATATTTGCCCCAGGCTTTGGGCGTGCCGGAGAGCGCCACCGCTGTTTTGCCGGTCTCGTCGATGCCGAAGAGCTTCGCGGGACCGGCGGGCCTGGCATTGGCGTCCAGTTCGATCACCGCGGTCTTGGCCTGCGCGGGCGTATAGCCGAGCTGCGAATGGCCGATCACCGGGTCACGCAGCCAGCCGGGGACGCTGTTGGGGCTGAGCGTCCATTCGACGACGCGTCCGGTCTTGTTCGCGGGCAGCAGGCTGCGCAGCACGAACCAGCCGTTCTGCGCCTGGTTGCGGCCGTCGAACAGTTCGAGGCTGCCGGTGTCGGTGCGTACCGTCACGCGGCGCGCGGGATCCTCCGGAGCGAAGACCAAAGTGCGGCCAGACGCCATCGGCAGCGGTTCGGCGCCGGGCCCGATGTCGCGTCCGCTTGCGGCGTTGCGCTCGCCGCCTGCGACCATGTCGCCGGCAGGATAGAGCGGGAAGGCACCGGGCTTGCCGTCGGCGAGGAAGCTCTTGTGGAAATAGGCCGAGGGCAGGAATTCCAGGTTGAAGCCGGCCTTGCCGGCGAGCGCGGCGGGCAAGGGCTGGTCGAGGATCACCGCGACATGGACACCGTCGGCGCGGCGCTCGGCGCGGATCCGGTACTGGAACTTGTATTCGGGATATTCGAGCAGCGCCTCGATTGCGCCGGTCTTCGCATCGACCTCGCGCTTCACCATCCGGCCGATCGGGTCCCATTGACCCGGCGTGGCGGAGAGGCGGACATCGCCGTTGGTCGCGGTGCGCTCGCCCTGCTGGACGATCTCGACGCCGCTGATCTTCGAATCGGCGAACAGGCCGTCATACCAGTTGGAGAAGACGAGGACGTTGACGCCGCGCGCTTCGAAATAGCCGGCCTCGTTCAGCCGGAGATCGGTTTGCGCGGCGGCCGGAGGCGCCAACCCCGCTGCGCTCGCCAGAAGACACGCACCCAACAGCCGGCGCCCGATTTTGCCCTTCACGTCGCTCTCCTCTATGCCCGGATTTGCTCCGGCGTTTGCATAAGTTAGCGCTAACACAGACAAATGGGGCGGGGGAAGTCTTGGGGGTGCGGTCGTGCAATTGAGCAGTGTTCTATCCGATCGGCGCGGGGCCTGGATCTTCGTGCTCGGCTGCGCGGCGGTCACCGCAGGGGTGCTGATGCACATCCCGATGTTCATGATGGGCAAGAGCATGCACTTCATGCTCGCCGGCATGCCGATGGGCTGGGACATGGTCGCCGGCATGGGGCTGATCATCATCGGCTGCCTCGTCGCCGCATACGGCCTGCTCCCGCGCGACGTCGCGGCGCACCGGGCGGCGAGCGAGAGCTTCGAGATCGCCGCGCCCGAGGACGCACATTTGGGGCCGGCGCATTGGGGGCTGATGGCGGTGCTCGTCGTCGCCCTGATCATCGACATCATGAAGCCCGCGGCACTGGGGTTCACCGTGCCGGGCATGATCGTGGAATATGGCGTGCCCAAAGCGACCGTGTCGCTCGTGCCCTTCTTCGCTTTGCTCGGCACGGTGACGGGGTCGGTGGTGTGGGGCATCCTGGCCGACATTTACGGCCGCAAGGCATCGATCCTGCTCTCGGCGGTGATGTTCGTCGGCACGTCTATCTGCGGCGCGATGCCCAGCCTGGCGTGGAATATCGGTATGTGCTTCATGATGGGCGCGGCGGCCGGGGGCATGCTGCCGGTCACCTACGCGCTGCTCGCCGAAATGATGCCGAGCAAGCATCGCGGCTGGAGCCTCGTGCTGGTCGGCGGGCTCGGCGCAGTCGGCGGCTATTTCGCGGCGAGCGGCGCATCGGCATTGCTCCAGCCGATCTTCGGGTGGCGGATCCTGTGGCTGCTCAACCTGCCGACCGGGCTGCTGCTCGTGGTGCTCGGCGTGTTCATTCCCGAATCAGCCAAGTTCCTGCTCGCGCGCGGGCGGCGTGCCGAGGCCGCGGCGGTGATGGCGCGGTTCGGATCGACCGTGAAGAAGGTGGTGGCGCCCAAGGCGGCGGAGTCGGCCGCGAAGGCGCATGTGCCGCTCACCGGCGCCAAGCTGATCGGCAAGCTGGCGGCGCTGTCGATCGCCGCGATCGCCTGGGGGTTGATCAATTTCGGACTGCTGCTCTGGCTCCCCGCCGATCTGGTGAGCAAGGGCTATTCGGTCGCGGTGTCGAGCAAGCTGCTCGCGGCATCGGCGCTGATCGCCTTCCCGACGGTGTTCGTCTGCGCGTTCATCTACAGCCGGTGGAGCACCAAATGGTCGCTCGTCACGGTGATCGGCATCACCTTGCTCGGGCTGGTGGGCGTGATGTGGCTCGAACTGAGCGGCAGCGGATCGCCGGTGCTGCCAGTGGCGCTGCTGATCGTCGGATCGAACGGGATCATCGCGATCCTGCTGCCCTATACCGCGGAGAGCTTCCCGCTGCGCGTGCGCGGCCGCGCGACCGGCTGGGTGGCGGCATGCACCAAGGGGGCGGCGTGCTCGCGCAATTGCTGTCGATCACCGCTCTGGTGCCGGCGATGGGCTGGGCCGCGATCGCGATCATGGTGCCGACCCTGATCGCGCTGGGGCTGGTAGCGTGGTTCGGGCGCGAGACGCGCGGCGCCGATCTGCGGCGGCTGGACGAGGCGATGGACGAGCCGCTTGTCGGGTGATTGATTTGGGTTAAATTCCAGCATGTTGCGCGCCTGAAAACCGCCGCGACGGGAACAATCCGCGCTGCCTGCCGGTTGGAACGCCGGCAGGAGAATATAGCAACATGGCAACACGTCCGAGCGGCTTCGCAAATCATGCGGGCTCGCAATTCCTAACCGACAGCTTTCAACGTGGGCTCGCGCACTGGAATCGCGAGCGGCTGGAACCTGGCTTCCCGAGCGAAGACTGGAGCCGTACTTTCGAGCGCGACATCAGGATGCAGCGGCTGGAAGGCGGCTTCGTCGAAGAGCTGCGCGCCGAGGTGATCGACGAAGCGGCGCAGGCGCCGACGGATGTCGAAGGCTTTATCGCGTGGTTCGAGGAGCTGAAGAATTCCGGGCCGGGACAGGGCGACCCGCTGTTCCCCTGGCTGGCCGATGAAGCGAGCATCGACGAGTTCCGCTGGTTCTTCGAGCAGGAAGCGGCGGGCGAGGCCGGGTTCGACGATCTGGTCGCGATGACGCAGGTCAAGCTTCCCGTCCGGCCCAAGCTCGAGCTCGCGCGCAATTATTGGGACGAGATGGGGCACGGCACGTTCAAGGGCATGCACGGCCCGATGCTCGACGCGCTGGTCGAAACGCTCAAGGTGAACCCCGTCATCGAGAACACCGTGTGGGAGAGCCTCGCGCTCGCCAATGCGATGACGGCGATGGCGACCAACCGCCGTTATGCCTGGCATTCGGTGGGTGCGCTGGGCGCGATCGAGCTGACTGCGCCGGGACGCTCGGCGCTGGTGGCGGACGGGCTTGAGCGGCTCGGCTTTTCGGCCAAGGAGCGGCGCTATTTCTCGGTCCATGCGGTGCTCGACATCAAGCACAGCATCGAATGGAACAAGGAGGCGATCCGTCCCGCGGTGGAGGAGGATCCGGCGCGGGCGACCGCGATGGCCGAGGGTGCGCTGATCCGGCTGAAGTGTGGTGCGCGCTGCTTCGAGGCGTATCGGGAGAGGCTCTGGGGCTGAGGAGTCAGATCGCCTTGGACAACTCGGCATAGACCAATTTGCCCTCGGCCGCCTTGATCAGCGCCGCCTTGAGCTGGAAGCTCAACGGCGCCGCGCCATGCGCGGCGAACCAGGCACGCTTCGCGACTTCGACCAGTTCGTTGGCGCCGGCCGGCGTATGGAGCCACTTGCGTTCGGCGGCGACCATCTCGGTATAATCCTCCGTGCGCTTGCCCCAGAAATCGCGGTCGCCCGGCATGGGCATGCGGCCCTCGGCAAATTCGTAGACACGGCGGATGGCTTCCTGACGCTCGGCGGGGGCGGCGTTGAGTTTGGCGCGTTCCTTGGTCACGATCGGCGCGAACCAGGCTTTGCCCAACTTGACCTGGGCGTCCCAGGTTGCCTGCTCGAGCGGAGTCGAAGGGCGGCCATGGACTTCGACAAAGGCGTTGTCGATCGCCTCGGCGCGAAGCGCTGCCCCTTGCGGCTTGGCGATCGCCACCTTGAGAAAGTTCACGGCGTCGATGAATTTCACTTCGTCGGTGACTTGCTGTGCCATGCCATATTCGGGCGAGACCATCAGCGTGAGGTAGATCAGGATGTCGTTTTCCGCGGGTTTGCGGCCGAGCACGATCGCCGATGCCGAGGTGAAGGCCGCCTGCACGCGCGCGCTGCTCTCAAGGGCTTTCAGGCGATTGTCGATGTTGCCGACCTGAGCGGACGCCGTTGCGGAGAACGCGCACGCGCCGAGCGCGAGCGCGGCCAGCGCCGAACGAAGATAGGTCATCGCGAAGCCTCCTGGAGGAACTCCGAGACCGCGATACTCTGGCCCCATCCGGATCATGAACCCGTGGCCGGCGAGGCGCAAGGAAGGGGCGTGGCGCGCTAGACCGCCTTCAGCGCTTCCTCGAAGTCCGAGATCAGGTCATCGGCATCCTCGACGCCGATCGAGATGCGGACGAGATTGTCGGTGATCCCCAGCGCCTGTTTGCGTGCCTCGGGCACCGAGAGATGGGTCATTCCGGCGGGGTGGCTCGCGAGCGTCTCGGTGCCGCCGAGGCTGACTGCGAGCTTGGCGATCTTGAGGCTGTCGAGAAAGGCGAAGGCCTCCTTCTCTCCTCCCTTGAGATAGAGCGAGAAGGTCGAGCCCGCGCCGGTGCAGTGGCGGTTGTAGATGTCGGCCTGGCGGGAGCCTTCCTCGAGGAATCCCAGATAGCCGACATGTTCGACCTTGGGGTGCGTGCGGAGGAATTCGCAGACCTTCACGGCGTTCTCGCCCGCGCGGCTCATGCGGAGCTCGAGCGTCTCCAGCGATCGCAACAGCATCCACGCGGTGTGGGGATCGCAGATCGTGCCGATGGTGTTGCGCATCAGCCGGATCGTGTTGATGTGCTCCTTGTTGCCAAGCACGCCGCCGGCGACGAGGTCCGAATGGCCGCCGGCATATTTGGTGAGCGAATAGACGACGATGTCGGCACCCTGCTTGAGCGGCTGGGCCCAGAGCGGCCCGAGAAAGGTGTTGTCGATCGCAATCGGGGGCTTCGCGCCCTTGAAGATCGCATCGCGGCTGGCGGCGACGGCTTCGACGTCGACCAAGGCGTTGGTCGGGTTGGCGGGCGATTCGAGGTAGATCAGGGCGACGTTGCCCGATGCGGCCTTCGACAGCACCGCGTCGATCTCCTCGCGCGTCGCCCCGGCCGGGAAATCGAGCCAATGGACGCCGAAGCGGCCGAGGATGCGTGCGATCAGCGTCTCGGTGGCGGCGTAGAGCGGGCCCGAATGGACGATCGTGTCGCCCGGCTTGACCATCGACAGGAACAAAGTGGCGATCGCCGACATGCCGCTGGAGAAAGCGAGCGCGTCCTCGGCGCCTTCCCAGATGCCGAGGCGGTCTTCGAGGATCTCCTGATTGGGGCCGTTGAACCGCGAATAGACGAGCCCGTCGGCGCCGCCCGGGCGCTTGCCGGTGACGCCTTCGAAGTGGCGCTTGCCCGCGGCGGCGCTGGGGAAGACGAAGGTCGAGGTCAGGAAGATCGGCGGCTTCAGCGACCCTTCCGACAGCACCGGATCATAGCCATGGCCCATCATCATCGTCGACGGCTTGAGCTTGCGGCCGCCGATCTTTTCGACGCTCGCCTTGGGGCGGCGGCGCGGGGCGGCGCCGGTCAGCTCGGCTTCGGTCTCGTCGGTCATGGGGCTCTCCGGAATCTCTCAGTTGGTATCGTCTGTAACGAGTTGGCCGGTGAAGCATATCCCCAATCCGTCGCGCGCGCGCCCTAAGCTTCGCTGACCTTTCGCTCGATCCCGAGCAGCAGTTCCTTCGCTTCCAGTCCGCCGGCGAAGCCGGTCAATGCGCCGTTGGTGCCGATCACCCGGTGGCAGGGAGCGACGATGGAGATCGGGTTCCGCCCGTTCGCCGCGCCTACTGCGCGCGACGCGCTCGGCCGGCCGATCTGGCGGGCGATCTCGCCATAGCTGCGCGTCTCGCCATGCGGGATCGTCAGCAATGCGGCCCATACGCTCTTCTGGAAATCGGTGCCGCGGAAATCGAGCGGCAGGTCGAATCGGGTCCGCTCGCCCGCGAAGTAAGCATCGAGCTGCCGTTCGGTCTCGGTGAGCACCGGATGGTCGGGCGCTTCCTCGAGCGCGCCGAGCCGCACGCGGCCGGGGCGGTCATTCTCCCAGAGGATTGCAATCAGCCCGGCATCGCTCGCCACCAGGGTGAGCGCGCCGACGGGGAGGGGATCGTCTTGAACTTGTCGGTCATGGCAATGTCCTTTCGTTGGAAGGACCATGCCGCACCGGGCCGGCAGATGCTTCCCGCGGCTTGCGCTCAACCTTCGCCCATCTCCAGCAGCGCCTTCCACTCCCGGTCGCGCACCGGCGTGACCGACAGCCGTGACTGGCGCAGCATCTCGAGCTCCTTGAGCCGCGGTTCGGTCTTGATGTCGGGGAGCGGCACCGGCTTTTTGAGCTTCTCGACCGGCTTGACCGCGACGCTGGCCCATTTGCCGTCATCGCCGTCGGGCTGCCAGGCGCGGGTGATCTCCATCACGCCGACCACCGCCTTTTCGGTATTCGAATGATAGAAGAAGGCGCGGTCGCCGGGCTGCATGTCCTTCAGGAAATTGCGCGCGGTATAGTTGCGCACGCCATTCCATTCGGTGGCACCGTCGCGGACGAGGTCGTCCCACGAATAGGCATCGGGTTCGGAGCGGAGGAGCCAGTAAGCCATCGGAACCCGTTAGGGTCTGCCCCCGATATCTGCAATGACCGGGATCGCCCGGAGACGGGCGCTGGCAAGGAAGCTCGCGCAGTGCGGGCTGGTGGCCCGTGCAAGTGAGCTGACGCAGACCAGCGTTCGTCTCCGGACGACCGCGAAGCGGCGGGCGAATTTCGGCACACAGCCACGTCATTCGTCGGTCACGATGAACACCGCATCGCTCCCTCCTCATTCCTCCCTGTGCGCCGAAATTCGCTCCGTCACGGTCATTGCAGATATCGGGGGCAGGCCCTTGCCGCCTAAACCGCGGCTGAACACCCGATTCCGAACCAGTTCAGCCGCGGGGCGTTAAACCTCCGACTCAAGCGCCGCGAATCGCGTGTTTTCGAGCCCCGGCGCCTCGTATTGGAGGAGGAACACATGGCCAATCTCATCAAGAAGGCGGTGCTCGGTACGGTCCTCGGCGCCAGTGTGCTGACTGCGGTCGCCCCCACCGCCGAAGCCCAGCGCTACCGCCGCTATCATCATCGCGACGACACCGGCACCGCGATCGTCGCGGGCATCGCCGGTCTCGCGATCGGCGCGGCGCTCGCCGGCGGCGACCGCTATGATCGTCGCTACGACTATGATCGCCGCTATGATTACGACCGCCGTTACTATCGCGATCGCGGCTATTATCCGGTCGATGGTTATTATTATCGCGACTATGAGCGCCGTTACCGCGGCTGGGACCGCTGCCATACCCGCCGGGTCTGGGATCCCTATCTCGATCAGCCGGTGCGCGTGCGCTACTGCCGCTGATCCGGGTGAACGGTGAGACGGGCTGCGCGGGCTTCGGTCCGCGCCGCTCTTCGCATGTGCGGCGAAGGCGCTAGACTGGCGGCATGGGACATGATTCGCTGCCGCAACGACCCGATCCTTCCGATCCTTATGCACGCGAGGCGCAGACCTTTCCCTCGCTGTCCGGGGAAATGTCCGCCCGGGTGGCGGCGTTCGGCGCGGAGGAGACGCTGGCGGACGGCGCCTTGCTGTTCCGCCGCGGCGATCGCAGCGTCGATTTCTTCCTCTGCCTCGATGGCGCGATCGAGATCTTCGACACCGATGTGAGTGGGCACGAGTGCGTGGTGCACGCGCATGTCCCGCGCCAGTTCACCGGCGAGCTCGACTTGTTCAATGATCGCACCATCCTGGTGACCGGCCGCGCGCGCGGCGAGACGCGGGTGGTGCGCGTCGGGCGTGCCGAATTCCGGCGGATGATGGCGGCCGAGCCCGATATCGGCGAGATCGTCATGCGCGCCTTCATCCTGCGCCGGGTGGGCATGCTGCTCCACGGCACCGCGGGCGTGGCGCTGGTCGGCCCCGCGCATGCCGCCGATACTGCGCGGATCGAGACCTTCCTCTCGCGGAACGCACTGCCGCACCGCCGGATCGATACCGAGCGCGATGCCGATGCCGCGGGCTTCATGGAATGTTTCGCGCTGAGCGATGCCGATCTGCCGGTGGTGGTCGCGGAAGGGCGTGCGCTGCGCAATCCGAGCAACGCCCAGCTCGCCGACGCGCTGGGGCTCGCCTCCGCAGTCGATCCCGATCACGTCCATGACGTCGCCGTGGTCGGCGCCGGGCCGGCCGGACTCGCGTCGGCGGTTTACGCCGCGTCCGAAGGGCTCGACACGATCGTGATCGAATCGATCGCGCCCGGCGGGCAAGCGGGGACGAGCTCGAAGATTGAGAATTACCTCGGCTTCCCGACCGGCATCTCGGGGCAGGCGCTCGCCGGCCGGGCGCAGGTCCAGGCGCAGAAATTCGGGGCGCGGCTGCTCGTTTCGCGGAGTGCCGCGGGGATCGATTGCGACGCGACGCCCTATACGATCCGGCTCGACGACGGCGCGACCTTGAAGGCGCACGCCGTGGTGGTCGCGACCGGCGCGCGCTACCGCAAGCTCGATCTGCCGCTTTATCCCGAGCTCGAGGGCAACGGCATCTATTACGCCGCGACGGCGATGGAGGCCGGGCTCTGCGCCGCGCAGACCGCGGTGGTGATCGGCGGCGGCAATTCGGCGGGGCAGGCGGCGATCTACCTCTCGCGCACCGCCGGCCACGTCCACATGCTCGTGCGCGGGGCGGGGCTCGCGGCGACGATGTCGCGCTATCTGATCGAGCGGATCGAGGCTTCGGACAAGATCACGCTGCATCCGTTCACCGAAGTGACCGAGCTCGAAGGCGAGAAGCATCTGAAGGCGCTGACCTGGACGCATCGCCAGAGCGGCGAGAGCCAGCGGCACGACGTGGGGGCGCTGTTCGTGATGATCGGCGCCCAGCCCAACACCGACTGGCTCGACGGCTGCGTCGAGCTGGACCAGGCGGGATTCGTCAAGACAGGCTCGGGCGAGACCTTCTTCTGCTCCTCCGCGCACGGCATCTTCGCGGTCGGCGACGTCCGTTCGGGATCGGTCAAACGTGTCGCATCCGGGGTGGGGGAAGGATCGGTCGTAGTCTCGGCGATCCACCGTTATCTTGAAAGCGTCGCGCAATAGCGGCAAAGGGCGCGGCCATGAGCGATACTCCTCCCGACCGCCTGTCGGTCAATCCGAAGAGCCCCTTTTTCCAGCGTGAGCTGCTCGAGCGGGGCATCGGCATCCGCTTCAAGGGCGTCGAACGTCACGATGTCGAGGAGTACAGCATCTCCGAAGGCTGGATCCGCGCCGCGCTCGGCAAGAAGATGGACCGCAAGGGCCAGCCGCTGACGATCAAGCTGATCGGCCCGGTCGAGGCGTGGTTCGAGCGGCCTGCCGGAGAGGCCCCGGCGGAAGACGCCGAGGGCTGAGGTTATTCCCCTCCCTGCAAGGGAGGGGTCAGGAGTGGGTAGCGCCGGCGAGGCTCGATGCCTCGTCCGGCGCTTTTTGAGTCTCTTGAGCGCGCAGACGCGTGCACCCACTTCTGCCCCTCCCTGCAAGCAGGGAGGGAGCGATTTACCCGATCGCCGCCGCAATCGCGCGGCCGATGCGGGCGTGGAGGGCGCGGCGTTCCTCGTATTCCAATGTGCTGCCGGTGACATAGCCCGCCACTACCAGCGGCGCGCGGCCGGTCGGCCAGACGATACCCACCAGATTGTTGGTGCCGAAGCCGCCCGAGCCGGTCTTGTCGGCGACCGCCCAATCCTTCGGCAGCCCCGCGCGGAGCATCGTGCCACTGGTCTGGGTGGCTTTCATCCATTCGGTCAGCTGCGCGCGGCCGACCGGGGCGAGCGCCTTGCCGAGCACCAGATGCCGGGCGAGATCGGCCATCGCCTGCGGCGTCGTGGTGTCGCGGACGTCACCGGGCTTTGCCTCGCCCATGTCCGTCTCCCAGCGATCGAGTCGCGTCGCCGGATCGCCGAACGCGCGCAGGCGACGCGTGAACCCCGCCGGGCCGCCGATCGTGCGGAGCAGGAGGTTGGCGGCGCTATTGTCGCTCACGGTGATCGTGGCGTGACAGAGCTCGCCGACGCTCGCGGTGCCGCCGACATGCTTTTCGGAGAAAGGCGAGTTGCTGACGATATCGGCGGCCGCCACGGCGATGCGGCGATCGAGCCGCTCTTTCTCGTGTTCGACCTGCTTGAGGATCACAGCCCCCAGCGCGAACTTGAAGGTGCTGCACATCGGGAAACGCTCGGCGGCGCGCCAATCGAAGCGCTCGCCCGAGCCGGTGTCGATCACCGTCAGGCCGAGACGCCCGCCGCTCGCCTGCTCGACGGCGAGGATGGCCTTGCGGAACTCCGGCCCGAAGCGACCGGGGGCATTCCTGCCGATCGCCGGTGCCGCCGAAGCCGCCGCGACTGCGCAACCGCTGGCCCAAAGGAATTTGCGTCTGTCCATAGTTGATCTCCCTTCCGGCACTTGATGCCGCTGTGGAAGGGAGATGCGCAAAGGATCAAATCTCGGCGGAGCCATGAGAGAAATTCATGGGTTTCAAAATCCTCCCCTGGTTCCCGGGGAGGATTGGTTATTCGCTGAAAGCTTCCCGTGCCGCGTCTTCGAAGGCCTTGAGCGCGAGCATGTGCGGAAAGGGTCCGTGGCTGATCCGCGCGATTCCGGTCTCGGCGACCGCTTTGGCGGAAGGCGCGCCCGGAAAGGCCATGAAGTTCACCGGCAGCGGCGAGGCGGCGCAGACCTTTGCAAGCAGCTCGAGGTTCGCCAGCCCCGGCACGAAGAAGCCGCTCGCGCCGGCCTCCGCATAGGCGCGCGCGCGTTCGATCGCGGCATCCGCCTTGGCCTGATCATGCGTGTCGGGCTTGGCCTGCAGGAAGATGTCGGTTCGTGCATTGATGAAGAAGTCCGGCCCCGCGCCGCGCCGCGCCGCCGCGATCCGCTGCGCCTGCATGTGGATCGGGTGGATGCCTTCGCCGCCGATCACCTGATCCTCGAAATTGCAGCCCACGGCACCCGTGGCGGCGAGCGCGGCCATGTTGCCGGCGAGCGCTTCCTCCTCGACGGCGTAGCCGCCCTCGAAATCGATCGTCACCGGCACTTCCACCCCCGCTACGATGCGTTCGGCATTGGCGAGCGCCAGTGCGAGCGGCAACCCCTCGGCGTCGCTCACCCCATGCGCAGTGGCGACCGAAGCGCTGCCGGTGGCGATCGCTTTCGCGCCCGCCCGCGCGGCTACCTTGGCCGAGCCTGCATCCCAGACGTTGAACAGGATGAGCGGGTTGCCCGGTACGTGCAGCGCTGCGAAAGTCTCGAACTTCGACATTCCCGATCTCCCATTCCGTTCGTGAAATGTTCTAGTCGGGCGTATCTCGTCAGGCAATCCGTTCCTTGCGATCAATGCGCGCGAACGGGGAGACCTCCTCGACGTCATCCCGGCTCTCACCGGGATGACGGGAAATCCTAGTGAACGAAGCGCGCCACCACGTCGCGATACGAGCGGCTGACCTTCACCGATGCGCCCGAATCGAGGACGAGGAAGCATTCGCCGTTGGTGTGCGGCTTGACCTGGCGGACGAGGTCGAGATTGACGATCGTCGAGCGGTGGACGCGCTGGAAGCGCCGCGGATCGAGCCGCTTTTCGAGATCCTTCATCGTCTCGCGCAGGATCAGCGTGTTGTCGCCGGTATAGATGCACATGTAATCGCCGGCGGCGTCGATCCGCTCGATCGTGTCGACGTCGACGCGGAAGATCTGGCCGCGATCCTTGATGTTGATCAGCTTCTCGAAGCGATTCGAGGCCATCTCGGTGTTGTCGGAGGTCGCCATCTCGTCGGCCGTCTCGGGGGCGACTTCGGCGAGCACTTCCTTGAGGCGATCGACTTCCTCGACGCCGCGCTTCTCGGTCAGCCTTTGGCGGACGCGATCCAGCGTGTCGGCGAGGCGCGAAGGCTCCACCGGCTTCATCAGATAATCCATCGCCTGCGCCTCAAAGGCGCGGATGGCGTGGTCCGAATAGGCAGTCACGAACACGAAGAGCGGCGGTTCGACTTCCATCAGCCCCTGGACGACGGAGAAGCCGTCGAAGCCGGGCATCTGGATGTCGAGGAAGACGAGGTCGGGTTTGTGGGTCTTGATTGCGCGGATG
The DNA here is from genome assembly GCF_027941955.1 of Sphingomonas sp. 7/4-4. Classification (GTDB taxonomy): domain Bacteria; phylum Pseudomonadota; class Alphaproteobacteria; order Sphingomonadales; family Sphingomonadaceae; genus Sphingomonas. The sequence continues at coordinate 2,301,831 of NZ_CP115960.1, read as the reverse complement.
GCCTCGCGGCCGTTGGAGCATTTGTCGATGATTTCGACATCCTCATGCTCCTGCAACCGGAGCTCGAGCCCCTGGATCGCCAAGGGTTCGTCGTCAACGAGGATGGTACGGATGGTCATGCGGCCTCTCGGTTCGGTTCCTCAAGCTGGAACGGTATCTCGATCTCAACGCTGAAACCTTCCCCAAGTTTCGTTCGTGTTTCGAAACGATGGTCAGGCCCGAAAGCCTGCGCCAGTCGCTCCCTTATATTGGCGAGCCCCACGCCGGTTGACAGAGTCGGCCGTGGCTTGCTTTCGATCAATCCTGGACCGGTGTCGGATACGGCGATCTGCACTCGTTCTCCGGTGAGCCGAGCCGTGACGGTGATATCGGCGCCCTCCTCCTGCGGCGTGACGGCATATTTGATCGCGTTTTCGACCAAAGGCTGGAGCAGCAGCGACGGGAGGCGCGCATTGGCACAGCGCGGATCGATGTCGAAATGGGTACGCAGCCGCTCGTCGAACCGCATCTTCTCGATCTCGAGATAGAGCTTGAGCGTCTCGATCTCCTGGCTGAGCGTGACGTGCGCGGTCGGCTCGTTCGCCAGCGTGTAGCGCAGGAAGGACGACAATCGGCTGAGCATGACGTTCGCGCGCTCGGTCTGCTTGAGGAGCACCAGGGTCGAGATCGAATTGAGCGTGTTGAACAGGAAATGCGGATTGAGCTGGTAGCGCAGCATCGCCAGCTGCGCCGACGAGGCCTGGTTCTCGAGCAATTGCATCTGATCGATCTGCTGCTCGACGATCAGGTAGAAATTGATCCCGAAATACAGCGCCGACCAGCCGGCGAGCACCGTGAAGTTGAGGAAGAGATAGCCGAACACGCGGCTGAGCGTGACGCCCGGATCGGCCGCGGTGAAAGAGAAGGTGAAGGCTTCGAGCACCGCGTAGATCAGGGTTGCGGCGCCGAGCGTGGTCAGGGTCAACAGGATGCCGGTGATCCGCGGCAGCCGGCGATAATAGCCGTACAGCGTCGAGAGCAGCAGCGTCAGGCAATAGCCGACGATCGCCTCGATGATCGACTTGATGATGCCTTCGACCGAGAAGCCGTTCGAGATCGAGGAGACGGTGCGCAGCAGCAGATAGCCGCTCCACCCCGCCGCCTGGAGAATCCAGAAGGCCCGGCTCTTGTCCTCGAAAAAGGGGCGCGCGAACATGCCGGGTCGGACAGTCGGCCGCGGCATCAGCCGCTCCGTGGGTTGGTCTATCATGGCCACGCGGTCCCTCTAACACTCGGGACAAGGTGCGGCAAAGAGGGGCGAGTCGCGTGCGTCGGAAGGGGCACAAAAGAAACGGGCCCGGGAATGCCCCGAGCCCGCCGCTTTCCTTCGCGCGCCGCAGCCTATTTCGCCGCGACCTTCTCCGCCTTCTTGCCGCCGCCCTTCTTGGGCTTGGGCGCGGCGGGGATCGTCTCGAAGACGAGCGCATTGTCCTTGAGCTTCACATTGACTTCGCCGCCATGGATGAGCTTGCCGAACAGCAGTTCCTCGGCGAGCGGCTGCTTGATCTTCTCCTGGATCAGGCGGCCCATCGGCCGCGCGCCATAGAGCTTGTCGTAGCCGCGCGCGGTGAGCCAGGTCTTGGACTCGTCGTCGAGCTGGATGTGGACGCCGCGGTCCGCCAGCTGGAGCTCGAGCTGGAGGATGAACTTGTCCACCACCCGCGCGACCACCTCGGTCGGCAGATAATCGAACGGCACGATCGCATCGAGGCGGTTGCGGAATTCGGGCGTGAAGAGCTTCTTCACGGCCTCTTCCTGGACGTCCTCGCGCGTGCTTTCGCCGAAGCCGATCGACTCCTTGGCCATGTCCGACGCGCCGGCATTGGTGGTCATGATCAGGATCGTGTTCCTGAAATCGACCGTCTTGCCGTGGTGATCGGTGAGCTTGCCGTTGTCCATCACCTGCAACAGGATGTTGAACAGGTCCGGATGCGCCTTCTCGATCTCGTCGAGCAGCAGCACCGAATGCGGCTGCTGGTCGACGGCGTCGGTGAGCAGCCCGCCCTGGTCATAACCGACATAGCCCGGAGGCGCGCCGATCAGGCGGCTGACGCTGTGCCGTTCCATGTACTCCGACATGTCGAAGCGCTGGAGCGGGATGCCGAGGATCTCGGCGAGCTGACGTGCGACTTCGGTCTTGCCGACGCCGGTCGGCCCCGAGAACAGGTAATTGCCGATCGGCTTGTCCGGATCGCGCAAGCCGGCGCGCGACAGCTTGATCGCCGAGGACAGAACCTCGATCGCCTTGTCCTGCCCGAACACCACGCGCTTGAGATCGGTCTCGAGATTGGCGAGCACGCGGGTGTCGTCGGACGAGACCGACTTGGCCGGAATGCGCGCCATCGTCGCGATGACCTGCTCGATTTCCTTGGGCGTGATCACTTTCTTGCGCTTGCTCGGCGCCACCAGCATCTGCATCGCGCCGACTTCGTCGATCACGTCGATCGCCTTGTCGGGCAGCTTGCGGTCGTTGATGTAGCGCGCGCTGAGCTCCACCGCCGACTTGATCGCATCGGGCGTGTATTTGACGTGGTGGTGCCCTTCGAAGGCGCTCCGCAGGCCCGCGATGATCTTGATCGTGTCCTCGATCGTCGGCTCGTTGACGTCGATCTTCTGGAAGCGCCGGAGCAATGCCCGGTCCTTCTCGAAGTGATTGCGGAATTCCTTGTAGGTGGTCGAGCCGATGCAACGGATGCTGCCGCCCGACAATGCCGGCTTGAGCAGGTTCGACGCGTCCATCGCACCGCCGCTGGTCGCGCCCGCGCCGATCACGGTGTGGATCTCGTCGATGAACAGGACCGCGTGGGGCAGCTTCTCGAGCTCGTTGACGACTTGCTTGAGCCGCTCCTCGAAATCACCGCGATAGCGCGTGCCGGCGAGCAAGGCGCCCATGTCGAGCGAGTAGATCACCGCTTCCTTGAGCACGTCGGGCACGTCGCCCTCGACGATTTTCCGGGCCAGGCCCTCGGCGATCGCGGTCTTGCCGACGCCGGGATCGCCCACATAAAGCGGGTTGTTCTTGCTGCGGCGGCAGAGGATCTGGATCGTGCGGTCGACTTCGGGGCCGCGGCCGATCAGCGGATCGACCTTGCCGGCCTTGGCCTTCTCGTTGAGGTCGACGGTGAACTGCTTGAGCGCGCTCTCGCCCTTGCCCGATTTGGTCTCGGACTTGGGCGATTTCTCTTCCTCGGCGCCCTTGGGAGTCGAAGTCTCGCCCGGAGTCGCACCCTTGCCGACGCCGTGGCTGATGAAGCTCACGGCATCGAGCCGGCTCATGTCCTGCTGCTGGAGGAAATAAACCGCATAGCTCTCGCGCTCGCTGAACAGGGCAACGAGCACGTTGGCGCCGGTCACTTCGTCACGGCCCGAGGACTGGACGTGGAGAATGGCGCGCTGGACGACGCGCTGAAAGCCGCTGGTCGGCGAGGGATCGGTCGACTGCTCGACCTTCAGCGCCTCGAGCTCGGTGTCGAGATAATGCGCGACGGTGTTGCGCAGGTCGTCCAGTTCGACGCCGCACGCGCTCATCACCTTGGAAGCGTGTTCGTCATCGACGAGCGCCAACAGGAGATGCTCGAGCGTCGCATATTCGTGGCGGCGGGAGGACGCGGCCTCCAGTGCCTTGTGCAGGGTCGATTCGAGGGCGGAGGCGAAACTAGGCATTCGGATTAAACTCCAGTGGGCCCGATAGGATACGAGGGCCCGTTTCCGACAATGTCGGTATCGGCAGGCCCCGCATCAAGCGCAGCGGCCCGGCACCGGAGGGATTGGCGATGATCCTCCGGTTCCAGGTGCGATATGCCCCCAGCATATCGCAGGCGATGCCGGGGGCATCGCCGACCTGGCACCGGTGGATCATCCCAAATCCGGTGCCCGTCACGCTCATCTCTTGAATAGAGCGTCTGCGCTTGCGCGGTGGTTAATGGCGTATTGAATTTTGCTTCTGCACCGCGCAATTTCGCTTTCCAGCAGCGCGATGCGTTCGTTCAACTCATCCACCGAAAGCGGATCGAGGTCCTGCTTGCCCAATTGGGCGGCGAGGTCGTCCTTGCGACGCGGAAGGTTTTCGTCGGCTTCCATCGTGGTGAACGTTGACCCTGGCAAAGGCGATGTCAATAAGATGCCGCGCGAGTGGCGAGGGCGAAGAGCGACAAAGATGACCGTGCCCGAAACGATGCTGGCCATCGATCCAGAAACCCCGGAGGTCCCGAAGTCCTCGTGCCCGTGCGCCGGCCGGTGCCGATACCCGGCGAGGAGAGGTGCTGATCAAGGTCGCCGCCGCGGGCGTCAACCGCCCGGAAGTGATGCAGCGCATGGGGCTCTATCCGCCGCCGCCCGGCGCGCCCTCGATTCTCGGCATGGAGGCCGCGGGCGAGATCGTCGCCGTCGGTGGTGACGTCGATCGCGCGATGATCGGCCAGCCGGTCTGCGCGTTGGTCGCCGGCGGCGCCTATGCCGAGTATGTCGTGGCGCCGCTCGGCCAGTGCCTGACCGTGCCCACTGCCTTGTCGATGGTCGAGGCGGCGGCGATGCCCGAGACCTTGTTCACCGTGTGGACCAACGTCTTCGAACGCGCCTATGCCGCGGATGGCGACTGGATCCTCGTCCATGGCGGCACCAGCGGCATCGGCACGATGACGATCGCGCTGGCGCGGCTGTTCCATTTGACCGTGCTGGTCACTGCGGGCTCGGACGCGAAATGCGAGGCCGCCCGCAAGCTGGGGGCCGCCGATGCGATCAACTACAGGACCGAGGATTTCGTCGAGCGGGTGAAAGAGATCACCGGCGGTCGCGGCGTCGACGTGGTGCTCGACATGATCGGCGGCGACTATCTGCCGCGCAACCTCAAATGCCTCGCCGAGGATGGCCGCCACGTCTCGATCGCGGTCCAGCGCGGCGCCGAGGCGACGATCCCGATCTGGGAAGTGATGCGCAAGCGGCTGGTCCTCACCGGATCGACGCTCCGTCCGCGCAGCGTCGGCTTCAAGACGTTGGTCGCCGACGAGCTTTCCCGCACCGTCTGGCCGCATGTCGCGCAGGGGCGGCTCAAGCCGGTGATCGATTCGACTTTCCCGCTGGCACAGGCCGCCGACGCGCACCGCCGGATGGAATCGGGCGATCACATCGGCAAGATCGTGCTGACGATCGCTTAGCTCGCCTTGCGCAGCGGCGGCCTGTGCCCGGAGGCCAGCCGTTCCGCCGCAGGCAGGAACTCGGCCTCTTCCCAGTCGCGGCGCGCCGCCATCATGCGCATCTGGGCGCGCACCGCGAGGCGATATTCGCGCGGATCGGCGGTGATCGCCTCGATCGTCCATTGCCCCAGATGCGCGATGCCGGATTGCCGCATCGACAAGAGGTCGCTGGTGTAGCGCCGGGCCAGCGCGCGGTCATAGGGATCGGTGCTCGCGCTGAGCGGCATCAATGCCAGCTGCGCCTCGTTGCCGAGATGCCGCGCCACCGCCTGCGCCATCTCGCGCCGCGCGGCGATCAGTTCCTGCATGTGCGGCGGATCGAAGGACGCGACGTGGATCAGCTTCTCGCCGATGCGGAAGAGTTCGCGGTGTTCTTCGTAGAGGTCTTGCAGGGTCATCATGGGCTCCTGCCGAGTCTTATAGCGCTGCGCAGTGCTCCGCCCGGGCGCTCGGCAAGATTTTGTTAAGTTGCCGCGGGATTCACCTTGCTGCGCCGGTTATAAGCACGCCTTATCGTCGGCGCGCGGCTGTTTGTTTGACGGATGGGCCGCGAACCGCAGAATGGCGCTGAACCAACCAAGGGGGAGCAACTATGCCGTTCGTGCTGCACGAATACGCGCTGTCGGGAAATTGCTACAAGATCCGCCTCACCGCGGCGCATGTCGGGCTGCCGCTCGAGCGGCGGGAATACGACATCCTCAAAGGCGAGACGCGTACCGCGCAGTTCCTGAGCGAGGTCAACGCCAATGGCCGCATCCCGGTGCTCCAGATCGGCGAAGATTTCCTGCCCGAGAGCAATGCCGCCGCCTTTTACGTCGCCGACGGCAGCGATCTGATCCCCACCGATCGCTTCGCACGTGCCGATCTGTTGCGCTGGCTGTTCTGGGAGCAATATAACCACGAACCCAATGTCGCGACGGTGCGCTTCTGGCGGACCCTGGTGGGAGAGGCGAACCTCACCGATCTCCAGCGCGCTTTATTGCCCGGCAAGATCGCCGCGGGCGAGGCCGCGCTCGCGCTGATGGACGAGCATCTCGGGCGCAGCGATTTCCTCGTGCTCGACCGGATCACGCTCGCCGACATCGTGCTCTATGCCTATACCCATGTCGCCGAAGAGGGCGGCTTCAGCCTCCGGCCTTACCCGAATGTCCGCGCGTGGCTGGCGCGGGTTGCGGCAGATCCGGCACATATTCCTATAACCGCCTGACCAACGATTCCGATTGTAACATTCCCCCGGCATAGGCGCTTGCAGGACAAGGCTCCCGCGGGGGAATGATCATGGCGACGATCACCAGGCTTCCGTTCGACGCAACGCATTTCGGCGATTTCCATGCCACCGAGCCGACGATACCCGAGCGGGTGATCGCCGGGCGCCGGCAATATCGCACGGTGTGGATTTCCGACGTCCACCTCGGCACGCGCGGGTGCAACGCCGAAATGCTCATCGACTTCCTCGATCATGTCGACAGCGAGACGATGTACCTCGTCGGCGACATGATCGACGGCTGGGCGATGAAGAAGCGGCTCTACTGGCCCGCGACGCACAACGACATCGTCTGGCGCGTGCTCAAGCGCGCCAAGCGCGGCACCCGGATCGTCTATATCCCCGGCAACCATGACGAGATGTTCCGCCAGTTCGCGGGACTCAATTTCGGCGGCGTCGAGATTCTCCGCCAGGCGATCCACGAGACGGCCGACGGCCGACGCCTGTTGGTGCTCCACGGCGACGAGTTCGACGCGATCACCATGTCGCACCGCTGGCTCGCGCATCTCGGCGATGCCGCATACGAGGGGATGATGGCGCTCAACCGCTGGCTGAACAGCGTCCGCCGCCTGTTCAACCTGCCGTATTGGTCGCTCAGCAAATACGCCAAGCAGAAGGTCAAGAACGCGGTTTCCTTCATTTCCCAGTTCGAGGAAGTGGTCGCGCATGAGGCGGCGCATCGCGGAATCCAGGGCGTGATCGCCGGCCATATCCACAAAGCGGAGATGCGCACGATCCAGGGCGTGGAATATTACAATGACGGCGATTGGGTGGAGGGTTGCACCGCGCTCGTCGAGCATTACGACGGTACCATGGAAATTCTCCATTGGGCCGATGAGATGGCGGCGCGTGATGCGCCGGAGTCCGAGGCCAGACTAGAGGCGGCGTGACGGCGGCGACGAGAGTCGACGAAGTGCGCATCGCAATCGTGACCGATGCCTGGGAGCCCCAGGTCAACGGCGTCGTCCGCACGCTCCAGTCGGTCCGCCGGGTGCTCGAGGCACAGGGCCATCAGGTCGAAGTGATCTCGCCCGACCGTTTCTATTCGCTCCCGTGCCCGACCTATCCCGAGATCCGCCTCGCGCTCGCCAGCACCGGCAGCGTCGGCGCGATGCTCGAGAAATTCCGCCCCAACGCGATCCATCTGGCGACCGAGGGCCCGCTCTGCGTCGCCGCGCGGCGCTGGTGCCTCAGGCACGACATGCCGTTCACCACGGCATATCACACGCAATTTCCCGACTATGTCTCGGCGCGCTCGGGCGTGCCGGCCGAGTGGATCTGGCGTTATATCCGCTGGTTCCATGCGCCGAGCCAGGCGATCCTCGCCTCGACGCCGTCGATCCGCGAATCGCTGATCGCGCACGGCATCACCCAGGTAAAGCATTGGGGCAGGGGCGTGGACCTCGCCGCTTTCCACCCCGGCCTCGCGCCGCACCCCGCGATGGCGGCGCTCGAGGGACCGGTGCAGCTCTATGTCGGCCGCGTCGCGGTGGAGAAGAACCTCGAGGCGTTCCTGCGCACCACCCATCCCGGCACGAAGGTGGTCGTCGGCGACGGCCCGGCCCGGACGGCGCTCAAGGCGCGCTTCCCTGAAGCCAGGTTCCTCGGCCCCATGTTCGGCGAGGAGCTCGCCTCGGCCTATGCCGCGGCCGACGTGTTCGTCTTCCCCAGCAAGACCGACACGTTCGGGCTGGTGATGATCGAGGCGCTGGCGTGCGGCGTGCCTGTCGCCGGCTATCCGGTCACCGGCCCGATCGACGTGCTGACGCCTGAAACCGGGGCGATGGATGCCGACCTGACCAAAGCGATCGGCGAGGCACTGACGCGCGACCGCGAGGCCTGCGCCGCTTACGGCCGCAACTTCACCTGGGAAGCGAGCGCGCGCCAGTTCCTCAACGCGCTTTATCCCATGGACGGTCACCAGGCGGCGGCATAATCTGGGCCTCGGAACAGGGACGGGCATGCGCAACTTCACCGACAAGCTTCTGATCGGGGCATTGCTCCCCGCTTTGGCCTGCATCGCCGCGCCGGCGGCCGCGCAGGACACGGTCGGCCTCGACGGATCGGCTTCCGACGCCAACAATCTGCCCTTCGCCCGGCGATCGAGCGAACTCGCCGCGATGGGCATGATGCTCCAGATCAAGGGGCAGAAGCTGGAGGGCAAGCGCTGCTTCGAGACCGGCTGTCTGTTCATCATCAACCAGACTTCGGATTACGACGCGATCGGCCTGTATCTCGATATCGGCTCGCCCGATCCCAGCGACGCGCCGGTCTGGGGCCCGAATCTCTTCCGGAACCAGAAGCTCCCCCGAAACTCGCCCGCTGGACCTACAAAGCGGGCGACGCGTCGATGTGCGCGCTCGGGGCCCGAGTGGTGCTCAGGCATCGCAAGACGCGCGAAGAGGTCGTTTCCGACGGCGTCGTGAGCCTCTGCAAGAGCCCGAAGGTCGATTCGGCGCTGCGAATCAACGTCAACACGCCCAAGGTGACGATCGAAGAGCCCAGCGCGCATTAGGGCCGACAGCCGGAACGCCTCTTGCCTTGCTCTTCGCCGCGCATCGCACTAAGTCGTCAAGGTGACGTGGCCGCCCGTGATGGGCGGCCCTTTCTATTTCTGGAGACGAAAAGTGGCCCAGCCGCTGATGCCGCACGCGACCGCTTCCTGGCTGGTCGACAATACTTCGCTCTCGTTCGAGCAGATCGCCGAGTTCTGCGGGCTCCACATCCTCGAGATCCAGGCGATCGCCGACGATACCGCCGCGACCAAGCTCACCGGCCGCGATCCCGTCCGCGCGCACGAGCTGACGATGGAGGAGATCGAGAAGGGCCAGGCCGATCCCGATTACACGCTCAAGATGCTGAAGGGGCCCGAGCAGGTCCGCCGCACCAAGGGCCCGCGCTACACCCCGGTCTCGAAGCGCCAGGACAAGCCCGACGGCATCGCCTGGATCCTGCGCCACCATCCGGAGATATCCGACGGCGCGATCGGCAAGCTGATCGGCACCACGCGCACGACGATCGCCGCGATCCGTGACCGCAGCCACTGGAACATCGCCAACATCACCCCGAAGGACCCGGTCACGCTCGGCCTCACCTCGCAGCGCGAGCTCGACGCGCTCGTCGCCAAGGCCGCCAAGGCCGCCGGCATCGAGGCGCCGACCGACACCCGGCTCGAGGGCGATCGCGAGGCACTGATCGAGCAGCTCCGCGCCGAACGCACCGCCGCGGCCAATGCTGCCGAAGCCGGCGAAGCAGGCGAGGAAGCCGGCCCGGTCGAGCACACCGCCGAGACCCTGTTCCGCAGCTGACCGCGGCTGGGCGCATCGCCATTCATTTCCCTCTCCCGTCGGGAGAGGGTTGCGCAGACTTGGGTCCGCTTCTTCAGCGGGCCCTAGTCGGAGCTGGGTGAGGATGAGCAGGTCGATCATGCCCCCGGCATGATCTTCAGACTGCGGGGCAGTCTGAACCTGCTCATCCCATCGATAGCGTGAAACCCTCACCCAGCTACGCTAGCCCCGGCGAAGGCCGGGGTGCCAAGCTGCGCTACCTCTCCCACCGGGAGAGGAGAAGAGCGTACGCCTGGCGCCCATAGCCGGAACCGTGGAGTGGGCCTGCGGGCGGCTTGCGTGTACCCTCCTTCGCGTACGATTCGGGATACCGAAGGACACGCACAGGAGAGACTGCATGTGTGACGAACTGACCACGGCCGACAACGAGCGGTTCCTGGCCGATGGCATGTCCCGCCGGGCTTTCGGAACCGCAGCTGCGGCGGCCGGCTTCGGGCTGCTGCTGCCGAGCCCCGCCAATGCGCTTGCGGTCAAGGGGCGCGACGTCACGATTCGGACGGCGGACGGCACCGTCGATGCCTATTTCGTCGCGCCGGCCACGGGCAAGCATCCTGCGGTACTGGTCTGGCCCGATATCTACGGTCTCCGCCCCGCATTCCGCCAGATGGCCGATCGGCTCGCCGAATCGGGCTATGCCGTGCTCACGGTGAATCCCTTTATCGCTCCCTGACGGCCCCGGCGCTCCTGGCGAGCGGGGACCGCGCCGCGATCCGCGCCAAGGTCGGCGAGTATCGCAAGTTGCTGACGCCCCAGGCGACGATCCACGATGCGACGGCGCTGGTGGCGTTCCTCGACAAGCAGCGCGAGGTGGACTCGAAGCGCGGCGTCGGCACCACCGGCTATTGCATGGGTGGTCCGCTGGTGATCCGCACCGCCGCTGCGGTGCCGGGCAGGGTGCGCGCCGGCGGCAGCTTCCATGGCGGCGGCCTCGTCACCGACGATGCCGACAGCCCGCATCTGCTCATTCCCAAGACCAAAGCGGGCTTCCTGATCGCGATCGCCGAGAATGACGATGCCCGCGCCCCGGCCGACAAGGACAAGTTGCGCGCGGCGTTCGACGCGGCGAAGGTCCCCGCCGAGATCGAAGTCTACAAAAGCGCGATGCACGGCTGGTGCACGCTCGACAGCGATGTCTACAATCAGGTCCAGGCCGATCGCGCCTGGGCCCGGCTGCTGGCGTTGTTCGACAAGGCGCTCGCTTGACGCAGTGCGTCGTCTTGTTCACGTAATGTTCTCAACCCGAATCGGGAGAGCGGCGATGTCGGACGATCTGGTTTTCTATACCAACCCCCAGTCCCGCGGGCGTATCGCCCGCTGGATGCTCGAGGAGACCGGCGCGGACTATCGCGCCGAGGTCGTCGATTACGCGACCAGGATGAAGGGCGCGGAATATCTCGCGATCAATCCGATGGGGAAGGTCCCCGCGATCGTCCATCACGGCAAGGTGGTGACCGAGGGGGCGGCGATCTGCGCCTATCTGGCCGATGCCTTCCCCCAGGCCGGACTCGCGCCGCGGCCCGAGGAGCGTGCCGACTATTATCGCTGGCTGTTCTTCGCCGCGGGCCCGGTCGAGCAGGCGCTGACCAACAATTCCGTCGAATTCGATCCCTCGCCCGAACAATCGCGCAGGTTCGGCTATGGCAATTATGCCACGACGGTCGACGTGCTCGAACATGCAGTGTCGGCGCACCCCTATATCGCCGGCGACCGCTTCACCGCCGCCGATGTCTATGTCGGCTCGGCAGTGGGCTGGGGCACTCTGTTCGGCACGCTGCCGAAGCGCGACGCGTTCCTGGCCTATTTCGAGCGGCTGAGCGGACGCGAGGCGTTCAAGCGCGCCGCGGAAAAGGACGATGCGCTGATGCCGCAGCCGGCTTAGGTCTGAGCGGAATGAGAGAAGCACGAAGACTGCGTGGAAGGAAAATCAAGTGAAGATAGTCCTGAGCTTTCTGGCGGCCGGCTCGCTGAGCGCATTCGGCGCTGTCGCCAGCCTTGACGCATATGTGGGGAAACATCCGCACGAGAAGGTGGGCTCCACGACCTTCCTCACCAACCCGACGGTGAATGCCGCTATCCAGAAGGCGGTGCCCGACGCGGACATTCGCAACTTCATCGCGGATCGAGACATGACCACGGCGCCGATTCGGCGGATCGACAATCGCCTGCTCGTCTCCGGTTGGGATCACCGGAGCGGCGGCGACGTCAATTGGGCCGTGCTGATTTCGCGCGATGGTACGAAGACTGCGGTCTGCTACTCGACCGGCGTCGAGCCGGACGTACGAGGCGCCGATTGGTATGTCGATGGAGCGAAGGTGTTTACGCTCTACACCCGATGCCCCTCCAAGGCCGAGGATCTGAAAGCGCTCGGAACGTTTCCGATCGGCCCCATTCCAGGCTGAGACGCGGCGCGAGGCATTCAGGCGCGCGGCGGCGAAGGACGATGCCGCAGTTGGCTTAGGTCTCAGCGGGGCCGATCATCCAAATGATCGAGCGACCTGGCTATATATCCGGCAATGCAAAGCCCCGGCGCCTGTGGTGCCGGGGCTCGATAGGTAAGCTTCACACCCACCCGCGTTTCGGTTTATCTCACGACCGACAAGTTTAGCAACTTCCCATGCCAAGTCGCCCAGGCGAACCATAATAAATACATGCCTGACCACCGGATGGAAGCAAAATCCTTCCATACTCGGCTTCAGACGCGCTTTCAGTGTGCGTTTGACTGAAAATTCCGTCTTGGCAAGCCTGCAAAGAACTATAACCGAGGGCTGCATAGTCATTGTCTTGGCAGAAGGCGGCCGCCAAAGCCTTAACCTCTGCGTTCGTAATCGTTCCGATAGGACTTTCATCCTGATAACGCTGAGCGCTCGCATGAAATGCCGATAATTGCCCCAGAATTGCAACGGCCAAAGCCATCGATTTAAAGACTTTCATTCAGCCCTCCTTGGAAACTCTCACAAGAAGAGTTCAAAATACCACTCGTGTCAACGGGGCTGTAAGATCTTCCATTGAGGTCCCGCGGTAACGCGATGCGCGGCGAATGGTCGTTATGGTCATGGCGCGCTATCGACTCGGTTACTAGTTTGCCCGGGAGTGTCTGCTTCCGGAGACCGCCGCCCGCTTGCAATGTAGGATTTCGGCTGCTTCCCTGCGTGCCGGGCCGGCCGTGCCGACCCCGCTCTTTGACGTCGTCGATCCCTATATCGCGCTGCGCAACATCCTGTCTCGATCGCGCAACTTTATGAGTGAAACCGCGGGCAAAGTGCGAAGTTAAGCGCGCGAAATCCTACAGGTCGCCGTCGCGACTCAGCGTCGCCATCCGCTCCGGCAACGCCGCCATCACTGCGTCGCGATCCGCGTCGCTGGTGGTGCCCCAGCGGGCGATCTCGTCGAGCGAGCGGCCGCAGCCGATGCACCAGCCGGTCACGTCGTCTATCCGGCAGATATTATTGCAGGGCGAGGCGATCGGCCGCGGTGCGGCGTCCGCCGGACCGGTCACGCGCCCAGCGTGTATTTCAGGAAGTCGGGCACCGGGCCGTTCCAGCCCTCGTCCGGTTCGTCCTGCGAGCCGCGCGACTGGCGGCGCGGTTCCGGCCGGTCCTCGCTGCGTCCGCGTCCGCCACGCTCGCGGCGGGGTTCGGCCTCGCGGGGGCGCGGGCTTCGGGCTCGGGTGCGGCCTCGGCAGCGACGGGCTCGGCCTTGGGGCGCGGTTCGGCTTCGGTCTTGCGGCCACGCCCGCGGCGCGGTGCGGCCTCGCGTTTCTCTGCCGGTGCTTCCTCGCGCGCCGTCTCGCCGCTCGCCGGTTTGACGCGTTCGATCTTCATGCCGGTCAGCTTCTCGATCTCGGCGATGTTCTCGGCGTCGTCGGGCGTCACCAGCGTATAGGCGATGCCCGTAGCACCCGCGCGGCCGGTGCGGCCGATGCGGTGGACATAATCGTCGGGATGCCACGGCGCGTCGAAATTATAGACGTGGCTCACGCCCTTGATGTCGAGCCCGCGGGCCGCGACGTCGGAGGCGACGAGGATGTTGACGTCGCCCTTCTTGAAGCGTTCGAGCTCGGCGATGCGCTGCGACTGTTCCATGTCGCCGTGGATCTCGGTCGAGCGGAAGCCGCTCTTCTGCAGGCTCTTGTTGAGGTCGCGGACCGTGGTCTTGCGATTGCAGAAGATGATCGCGGTGGTCACGTCCTCCGCGCGCAGCAGGTCGCGCAGCATGCCGCGCTTGTCCGAGGCGGCAACGGGGACCACCCATTGCTTGATGTTGACGTTGGCAGTGGCCGGCCGCGCGACTTCGACCCGCTTGGGATCGGTCAGGAACTTGTCGGCCAGCTTCTTGATCACCGGCGGCATCGTCGCGGAGAACAACAGTGTCTGGCGCTGCTTGGGCAGCTTGGTGCAGATTTCCTCGATATCGGGGATGAACCCCATGTCGAGCATCCGGTCCGCCTCGTCGATCACCAGCAGGTTGCAGCCGGTGAGCAGGATCTTGCCGCGCTGGAACAGGTCCATCAGCCGGCCCGGCGTCGCGATCAGCACGTCGACGCCCTTCTCCAGCGCCTTGACCTGATCGCCCATCTGCACGCCGCCGATCAGCAGCGCCATCGAGAGCTTGTGGTTGGTGCCGTATTTGACGAAATTCTCGGCGACCTGCGCGGCGAGCTCGCGCGTCGGCTCGAGGATCAGGCTGCGCGGCATCAGCGCGCGGGTGCGCCCCTCGCCGAGGATGTCGATCATCGGAAGGACGAAGGCCGCGGTCTTGCCGGTGCCGGTCTGCGCGATGCCGATCAGGTCCTTGCCCATCAGGACGGACGGGATCGCCTGGCGCTGGATCGGAGTCGGGTCCGTATAGCCCGAATCGGTCACCGCACGCAGAAGTTCGTCAGAAAGGCCGAGATCGGCAAAGCTCATGTATTTTTCCGGAAAAGGGCGCGGTCACCCACGCCGCCAAAGCCTTCACGCGCTTGCGGATTTGGCCGCGGATGTCAAGCCGGGTGAGGGGTTCAGCGCGCCGGAACCAGCGATGCGAAGGACTGAACGGCGCACAGGCGGCCCGATCGCGAGCGGATCGAATCGCGCTTGGCGCACATCTTCTTGTCCTTGTTCGCCTTGACGTAGAAGCCCTGGTAGAAGCCGAGCGCGGGGCAGTCATTGCCCAGCTTGGCACGCAGCATCGATCCGTCCTTGAGCACCAGATCGACGCTGTCGAAGCGATTGACCGAGAAACCGGCCAGGTTTTCCATCTTGACGCAATCGTCGGCCTTTTTCTCGACCACTGCCGAAGGACGGGTCGAGCGCATGATGATCGTCGTCGACCGGATGGTCACGCGGGGGACATGGATGGTGATGCGCTGCTGCTGGAGCAGGTCCGCGGCCACGTCCCAGCCGAGCGGCTCCGGTGAGGATGCCGGGGCAGCGAACAGCAGCAATAGTCCTGAGGTGGCGATCAGCGGGTTCAGCATGTCTGGCAGGGTTTGTAGGGCAAAGTTTTGAACGGTGGATGAACTGCCGGGCAACATGCTAATCGGCGCGGCCATGACACCAGCACAACGCCAGCTTGTCGAGACCGTTCGTGAACGCTTCGGTCCCAAGGCCGTCACTACCGATGCCGAGTCGATCGCGCCGTGGCTGACCGACTGGCGCGGCCGCTATCATGGGCAAGCGCCGGCGCTGCTTTCGCCCGGTTCTACCGAGGAAGTCGCCGCGATCGTGGCGCTGGCCGCCGAAGCCGGCGTGGCGCTGGTTCCGCAGGGCGGGAACACGGGCATGGTCGGCGGTGCCACGCCGCCGGCGGACGGATCGGCGCTGTTGTTGTCGCTGCGCCGAATGAACCGGATCCGCGCGCTTTCGCCGTCGAGCAACCTCGCGGTCGCCGAAGCGGGTGTGATCCTCGCCGATCTGCGCACCGCGGCGGAGGAAGCGGGGCGGCGCTTTCCGCTCGATCTCGGCGCGCGCGGCAGTGCCACGATCGGCGGACTCGTCTCGACCAATGCCGGCGGCACCCAGGTGCTGCGCTTCGGGACGATGCGCAGCCTCGTCGCGGGGGTCGAGGCGGTGCTTCCCGACGGATCGATCCACAACGGCATTGCCGCGCTCAAGAAGGACAATCGCGGTTATGATCTCAACCAGCTGCTGATCGGTGCCGAAGGTACGCTCGGCATCGTCACGGCGGCGACGTTGCGGCTGGTTCCGGGAGTCACGGCGCGTGCCGTGGCCTGGGTCGGACTCGCCAGCCCTGCCAAGGCGCTGGACCTGTTGCGCGCGCTCGAGAGCCGCACCGATGCAGTCGAGAGCTTCGAGATCCTGCCCGAGAAGACGCTCGCGCTCGTGCTCAAGCACGTGCCGGGCACGCGTCGCCCGCTCGAGACGTCGCACCCCTGGCAGGTGCTGATCGAGGCAGTGGCGACCGATCCGGGAGCCGAATCGCCTGCGGCCCTGCTCGAGCGCCTGCTCGCTCCCGCGCTGGAGGCGAGTCTTGCCGGCGACGCGGTCATCGCCGCGAGCGAGGCGCAGGCGGAGGGCTTCTGGCGCATCCGCCATTCGATCTCGGAGGCGGAACGCGCTGGCGGGCCCGCCGTCCAGCACGACATCTCGGTGCCGGTCGAGGATATGCCGCGCTTCATGGTCGAGGGCGGTGCCGAGGCCGAGGCGCGCTTTCCGGGAACCGAAGCGGTGGCCTATGGCCATCTCGGCGACGGCAATGTCCATTTCCACGTGCGCGCGCCCGCGGGTGCAGATCCCGGCACCTGGTATGCGCAGGAGGGGCCGCGAATCTCGCGGCACGTCCACGACATGGTCGTCGCGGCGGGCGGGTCTATCTCGGCGGAGCACGGCATCGGCCAGATGAAGCGTGCCGAACTGGAACGATTGAGCGCGCCTTCGCGGATGACCGTATTGAGAGCGATCAAGTCTGCGCTGGATCCGAAGAATATTCTCAATCCGGGGAAACTGGTGACGCTTGCACCTGACGCCGCGACTCCATAGACCTGCCTCCGAATTTCAAGATTCAGCATTTTTCAGGAGAGTTTCGGATGGCCAGCGCGCCACAACAGTCGCTTCCGTTGTTCTACAACCAACTCGAACCGCTTTCGAGCCAGACGCACGCCGATTTCCGCATCCGCGTCCGTGACAAGGCGCCGTTCCTTGCCAGCCAGCACGCCGTGCCGGTGACGGTGGAGGAATTCCCGCTCGTCCAGCGCTACCTGCCGATCGTCTTCTCGGTCGGCGATGATCCCGTTCCGCTCGCGCTGATGGGGCTGAACGAGGGCGTGAACACCTTTTTCGACGAGGAAGGCGGGCTGATCGATCCGAACTTCTACGTTCCGGCCTATATCCGCCGCTATCCGTATCTGCTCGCGCGCCTGCGTCCCGATACCGACGAGCTGTCGCTCTGCTTCGATCCGTCGTCCGACGCGATCGGCGCGTTCGAGGAAGGCGACAAGCTGTTCGAGAATGGCGAGCCGACCGAGACCACCAAGAACATCCTGCAGTTCAACGAGCAGTTCGAGCAGGCCGGCGCGCGCACCGCGATGTTCATGAAGGACCTCAAGGAGCTCGCGCTGCTGATAGACGGCGAAGTGACCATCCAGCAGGAAGGCCATGAGCAGCCCTTCGTCTATCGCGGCTTCATGATGATCGACGAGAACAAGCTCAACGAGCTGCGCGGCGATCAGCTACGGAAAATCGTCCAGAACGGCATGCTGCCGCTGATCTATGCGCATCTCTTCTCGCTGGCGCTGATGCGCGACGTCTTCGGTCGCCAGGTCCGCATGGGCAAGATGCCGCAGCCGCAGCTCGTCACTCCGGCCTGATGCTTCCACGCGGCGATCGTTACGATTGGGGGCGATCGCCTTCCACTGGACGATCGCCGCGCTGGTCCTCGTCAATCTCTTCATCGGGCTCTTCCACGAATCGCTTCTGGAAGGGCTTCGCATCATGCCCCTGCACAAGGCGATCGGCGCCACGGTGCTGGTGCTCAGTATCGGCCGCCTCGGCTGGCGGCTGACGCATCGCCCGCCGCACTTCCCGGAGAATATGAAAGCTCGGGAGAAAGCGTTCGCCAGGGGTCTGCACTGGCTTTTTATGCGCTGCTGATCGTGATGCCGCTGACCGGCTGGATGTTCTCGTCCAACCCCCAGCGCCCGCGCCCGGTCAGCTGGTTCGGGTTGTTCGATCTGCCTCTCCTGCCGGTGACGCGGGACATCGCCGCTGCCGCGCATGAGGCCCATGAGTTGCTCGGCCTGCTGATGGCCGGGCTGGTGATCCTTCACATTGCCGCCGCGCTGCGCCACCATTTCGCGCTGCGCGATCGCGTGCTGGAGCGGATGCTCCCCTGGGCCGCTCGCAACGGCTGACCGCCGCTGCGGCACGCTTCCGCGCCCGTTCGAAGCGAGGCCTTGAACTCCTTGGTCCCTCGACTATATTTCCCCTTGTACGGCGTCGTGTCCCCCTTTCGCGAGGCCGTGCGGCACGCCTTCGGGCGTGTCTCCTCCCTGAACCTTGGCCACCTCGTGCCTAGTGCACGAGGTGGTTTTTCTTGTCCGCTATTCGGCGGCAATCGCGGTGGGGAGCGCTTCGTCGGTGACTGCGTCGATGATCGCGCGGAGCAATTGCGTGGCGGCGGGCAGGCCGGGGCCGGGGCCGTCGAGCGCCGAATCCAGATACAGCGCGCGATCGAATTCGAGCTGGATCGCATGTACCCCGCGCCGCGGCTCGCCGTGGCGCTCGAGGATATGCCCTCCCGAATAAGGAGCGTTCGCCGCGGTTGCCGCGCCATGGGCGCGTGCCACGCCCTCGATCCGGCCGATGAACCGCGCCGCGGCGGACTTGCCGAACCGGTCGCCGAGCACGAGTCGCGGCGCGCTGGCCGGCGATCCGAGCGACGGCATCGAGTGGATGTCGATCAATACCGCGACGCCGAATCGCACCCGCGCCGACGCCAGCGCCGCCGCGATCGCCGCATGATAAGGCCGATGATCGGTGTGGATCCGCATCTGGACCTCGTCGGCGGACAGGCGGCGCTGCCAGATATCGCCCGAATTGCCGACTCGGCGCGGCACGAGCCCAAGCCCGCTGCGCAATTTGGCCGATTGCGGATGGCCGATCGTGACCGCGCCGTCGTCCAGCCGCGGATCGCGTTCGTGCTCGGCGCGATTGAGGTCGATCCAGGCGCGGGCACGCTGCGCCACGAACAAGGTCTCGGCACCGCGGGCATCGAGGCCCAGCGCGTCGGCATAGCGATCCTCGAGTCCCTTGAGTGCCGCCAGCGGCACGCGGATCGAGGATCTGAGCGGCAACGGATAGTCGCGCCCCGCATGCGGCACCGACAGAATAACCGGAGTGAGCGGTTCGAGCGGCCCATGGCGCACAAAGGAAGGCGTTGACGTCACTTGTCCCTGACTAGGCACGGGGCGCCTCGCCAGCAATCATCCCGATGCAATGTCGCTGGAATTTTTAAAGGCTTTGCGCATAGGATGGCCCCCTGAAATTGGTTTGGGGTAGTGATGATCCGGATTCTGCTGGCCGAGGATGACCGCGTGATGCGGGAATACCTCACCCGGGCGCTCGAACGTTCGGGCTATGCGGTCAGCGCCGTCGATCGCGGCACCGAAGCGATACCGCTGCTCGAGGCGGAGCGATTCGACTTGCTCCTCACCGATATCGTCATGCCCGAGATGGACGGGATCGAGCTCGCCCAGCGCGCGAGCGAGATGGCTCCGGAGATGCGGGTGATGTTCATCACCGGCTTCGCGGCGGTCACGCTCAAGGCCGGCAAGCAGGTTCCGCAGGCGCGTGTGCTCTCCAAGCCCTTCCACCTGCGCGACCTGGTTCTCGAGGTCGATCGCATGTTCGAATCGGAGAATGCCGGCTTCAATTGATTTAGCGTTCGGAGGCGCTTGCGCGCGGCCGAAAGCCTCGCTAAAGCCCGCCCTCCTTGGGGGCGTGTAGCTCAGTGGTAGAGCACTGTGTTGACATCGCAGGGGTCGCAAGTTCAATCCTTGCCACGCCCACCATTAAAGGAAGCCCGCGTTGAGCCCCTCGGCTCCGCGGGCTTTTTCTTTCCGGATCACCTGACCGCGACCGGGGCGGGACTCACGCGCCCGCGGCGGTCAGCCTGCCCAGTTGTTCGGAGGTGAGCGCGAGATCCCAGCTGCCGGCCAGCTCGTCGAGTTGCTCGATCGACGTGGCGCTGGCGATCGGAGCAGTGACTCCTCCTGCGCGGCGAGCCACGCCAATGCGATCTGGGCGAGGCTGGCGCCCGTCTCGGCGGCGACTTCGTCCATCGCCGCGAGCACCGCGCTGCCTTTGCCTTCGAGCAACGCCGCCATCCGGCCGCCGCGCACGCTTTTGCCGAAATCGGCTTCGCTGCGATATTTGCCGGTCAGAAAGCCCGAGGCGAGGCCGTAATAGGGCACGACGCCGATATTATGGGTGATGCACAGGTCCTGTAGCTCGCCCTCGAATTTGTGGCGGCTGACAAGATTATATTCGGGCTGGAGCACGCGATAGTGCGGGAGCCCCTCGCGCGTGGCGACTTCGAGCGCCGATTTGAGCCGCCCGGCATGGAAGTTGGAGGCCCCGAGCGCGCGGACCTTGCCGGCCTTGATCAGCGTGTCGAACGCGGCGAGCGCGTCTTCCTGGGGAACGTCCTCGTCATCCTGATGCGCGAAATAGAGGTCGATCGTGTCCACGCCGAGCCGCCGGAGCGAGGCCTCGGCCGCCGCGGCGATGCGTGCGGGCGCGAGTTTCGAACCGCCTTCGCCGTCGAGCATGCCGACCTTGGTGGCGATCAAGACCTTGTCGCGCTTGCCCGAATTGCGCAGCCATTCGCCGATGATCGTCTCGGATCTCGCCGCCCTGGTGGCCGGGGACCCAGCTCGAATAGACGTCGGCGGTGTCGATCATCACGCCGCCGCGCTCGACGAAGCGGTCGAGAATGCGGAAGCTGATGGCCTTGTCCGCCGTCCAGCCGAAGACATTGCCGCCCAGCACCAGGGGTGGTGTCATGAGGCCGGAAGTGCCGAGTTCGCGCAAGCTGGTCATTGCGGCATGGATCCGTTGTCGGCGACGCTGGCATTGATGTCGGTCGCCGCGGCCGCTTCGTTGAGCTGGCGCGCTTCGTCGGCGGAGGGTGCGTCGTCGTCGGGCCCGCCGCAGCCGGCGAGCGCCAGCGCGATCAGCAGCAGCGGCAGGCCCCGCATCATTCCTCGATCTCGTTGCCGACGGCGGCGTTGCCCGCGTAGCTGTTCTCGGCCTCGGTGAAGGCGGCGTCGGTGGCGGCATTGGCGGCGTTCACGTCGCTGACCGCTTCGCCCATCGTGTTGCTGTCGCCGGTGACGGTCTCGTTGGCTTCGGCGGCCTCGTTCTTCGCGCCGCCGCAGGCGGAAAGCGCGAGCAGGGCGACGGGGAGGAGGAGCAGGGTCTTGCGCATTGGTTGAGCCTCTTGTTTAACCTCGCAAAGGGCTAAACAGCGGGGGCGGACTGCGCAACTGCGTTGACCTGATATAAAGATATCTTTATATCTACATTCCCCATGGTCCAGGCTCTCGCCATCTTCCGCGCTCTCGCCGATTCCACCCGGCTGCGCATCGTCGCATTGTTGCGCTCGATGGAGCTGTCGGTGGGCGAGCTGGCGCAGGTGCTCGGGCAGAGCCAGCCGCGCGTCAGCCGACATGTGAAGATCCTGTGCGACGCCGGCCTAGTCGAGCGGCGCAAGGAAGGAGCTGGGTGTTCGTCGCGCTCGGCGCGCTCGGCAAGGTCCAGCCGATCCTCGCCGCGCTCGACAGCTGGAACGAAGCCGATCACTGGACCGTCGCCGACGAGGCGCGGCTGGCGGCGGTGCGCGCCGATCGGGCGAGCGCCGCGGCCGAATGGTTCGAAGCCAATGCCGGCCAGTGGGACGCGATCCGGTCGCTCCACGTCGCGGAGAGCGAAGTCGAGGCGGCGATGGCCAAAGCGCTGGGCGATACGCCGCTCGGCTGCCTGATCGATATCGGCACCGGCACCGGGCGGATGCTCGAACTGTTCGCGCCGCTTGCCCGAAACGCGCTGGGGATCGATCGCTCCTCCGAAATGTTGCGGCTGGCACGCGCTAAGCTCTCCGAGCGCGGACTGGCCCATGCCGAGCTCCGCCAGGCAGATCTTTATGCGCTGCCGCTGCAGGACGGCGGCGCCGACGCGGCGATATTGCACCATGTGCTCCATTTCGCGCAGCAGCCGGGCGCGGCGATCGGTGAAGCGGCACGGGTTTTGAGCGATGGCGGGCGGCTGTTGATCGTCGACTTCGCGCCGCACGACCGTGAGGAATTGCGCTCGCGCGACGCGCATACCCGGCTGGGTTTCTCGGACGAGCAGATCCTCGGCTGGTTCGCCGGCGCGGGGCTAGCCCCGGCGCAGATCGAGACGCTCGAGGGCGGCGAACTGACCGTCAAATTATGGCTCGGTCGCAAGACCGGCATGGAATCGAAGGAAGTGAAGGCGGCATGAGCATCGTGGACCCGCTGGCAGCCCCGCTTTTCGCGGACGTGGCCGGCGATATCGAGGTGAGCTTCGAATTCTTCCCGCCCAAGACCGAGAAGATGGAAGAGACCTTGTGGGAGTCGATCCAGACGCTGTCGCCGCTTGGGCCGCGCTTCGTCAGCGTGACCTATGGCGCGGGCGGGACGACGCGGGAGCGGACGCACAACACGGTGGCGCGGATCGCGCGCGAAACCGCGATCCCGGCCGCGGCGCATCTGACCTGCGTCGAGGCGACCCGTGAGGAGATCGATCAGGTCGCCGAGGAATATTGGGCGGCGGGCGTGCGGCACATCGTCGCGCTGCGCGGTGATCCGCCGCGCGCGGGCGAGAAGTTCGTCTCGCACCCGGGCGGCTATGAGAATGCCGCGGCATTGGTGGCGGGGCTGAAGAAGCTCCACCCGTTCGAGATTTCGGTCGCGGCCTATCCCGAATGCCATCCGGATCTCGCCCAATGCGACTGCCGACATCGACAATCTCAAGGCCAAGATCGATGCGGGCGCAAGCCGCGCGATCACCCAGTTCTTCTTCGAGCCGGAGACCTTCTTCCGCTTTCGCGACGATGCCGCCAAGGCGGGGATCACCGCCGAGATCGTGCCGGGAATCATGCCGGTGATGAACTTCGCCAGCGTCCAGCGCATGTCGGCGATGTGCGGGACGGCGGTGCCGGCATGGATGGGCAAATTGTTCGAAGGGCTCGACGAGCATCCCGCGGCGCGGCAGCTGGTCGCGGCGACTTTGGCCGCCGAATTGTGCCGGAAGCTCTATGCGGGCGATGTGCGGCAGTTCCACTTCTACACGCTCAACCGCGCGGAATTGAGCTACGCGATCTGCCATCTGCTGGGGCTGCGGCCGAAGGTCGGGGCGGAGCTGGTGGCTGCTTGATTTACGTCACCCCGGCGAAAGCCGGGGCCCAGAGCCACAAGCGGCGTCGCCTGTGACCCTGGGTCCCGGCGTTCGCCGGGATGACGAAGAAGGAAGTTGAAGTGAGCGCACGCGAGAAACTGCTGGCCGAAGCCGCCAAGCGTATCCTGATCACCGACGGTGCGTTCGGGACCGAGATCCAGAACTGGAAGCTGGGCGAGGAAGCCTATGCCGGCGATCTCGGGCTGAGCCACGACCAGAAGGGCAATAACGACATCCTCGCGCTGACCAAGCCCGAGGTGCCGGCGTCGATCCACCGCGCCTATTTCGAGGCCGGGGCCGACATCGCCGAGACCAACACCTTCTCGGCCAACCGGATCAGCCAGGCCGATTACGGCGCCGAGCATCTGGTTCGCGAGATCAATGTCGAGAGCGCGAAGCTGGCGCGCAGCATCGCCGACGAGTTCGAGGCGAAGGACGGCCGTCCGCGCTTCGTGGCAGGCGCGCTGGGGCCGACCAACAAGACGCTGTCGCTCTCGCCCGACGTCAACGATCCGGGCTATCGCGAGATCGACTTCGATTATCTCAAGGACGTGTACCGCGAGCAGATCGACGCTTTGGTCGAGGGCGGGGTGGACTTCATCCTGATCGAGACGGTGTTCGATACGCTCAACGCCAAGGCGGGGATCATGGCGGCGATCGAGGCGGGCAACGATCTCGGTCGTGACCTGCCGATCATGCTGTCGATGACGCTGACCGATCTTTCAGGGCGTAACCTCTCGGGGCACACCGTCGAGGCGTTCTGGCACGCGGTGCGGCATGCGCGGCCAGTGACGATCGGCTTGAATTGCTCGTTCGGCGCGGAGCAGCTTCGCCCGCACGTCAAGACGCTCGCCGCGCTGTGCGACACGCTGATCATGGTCTATCCGAACGCCGGCCTGCCCAACGAGCTCGGCGCCTATGACGAAGCGCCGGCGACGACTGCCGGGCTGGTCAAGGAATGGGCCGATGCGGGCCAGGTCAATGTGCTCGGCGGCTGCTGCGGATCGACACCGACGCATATCGCGGCGATCGCCGAAGCGGTGAAGGACCTGCCGCCGCGCGCGATCCCCACGCCGGAGGTGCGGACGCGGCTGGCGGGTCTCGAGCCGTTCACGATGGCCGCGTAGCCGCCGTCACCCCGGCGAAAGCCGGGGCCCAGAGCCA
Source organism: Sphingomonas sp. 7/4-4 (assembly GCF_027941955.1). GTDB lineage: Bacteria > Pseudomonadota > Alphaproteobacteria > Sphingomonadales > Sphingomonadaceae > Sphingomonas. The sequence continues at coordinate 2,277,407 of NZ_CP115960.1, read as the reverse complement.
AGAGCGGCGTCGCCCGTGACCCTGGGTCCCGGCTTTCGCCGGGATGACGAATTAGGATCAATAATGACCACCGCCTCCTCCACCAGCTTCGTCAATATCGGCGAACGCACCAACGTCACCGGATCGGCCCGCTTCAAGAAGCTGGTGATGGCGGGGATTATGCCGCCGCGGTCGAAGTCGCGCTGCAGCAGGTCGAGGCCGGCGCGCAGGTGCTCGACGTCAACATGGACGAGGGCCTGCTCGACGCGCACGAGGCGATGACCACTTTCCTCAAGCTGATCCAGGCGGAGCCCGACATCGCGCGGATTCCGGTGATGGTCGATTCGTCCAAATGGGACGTGATCGAGGCGGGGCTGAAGTGCGTCTCGGGCAAGCCGATCGTCAATTCGATCAGCATGAAGGAAGGCGTCGACCAGTTTCTCGAGCATGCGCGGAAATGCATGGCCTATGGCGCCGCGGTCGTCGTCATGGCGTTCGACGAGGTCGGCCAGGCCGACACCAAGGAGCGCAAGGTCGAGATTTGCTCTCGCGCCTATAACCTGCTCGTCGGGATCGGCTTCCCGCCCGAGGACATCATCTTCGATCCCAACGTGTTCGCCGTCGCCACGGGCATCGAGGAGCATAACAATTACGGCGTCGATTTCATCGAGGCGTGCAAGGAGATCAAGGCGCGCTGCCCGCATGTCCACATCTCGGGCGGGCTATCGAACCTGTCGTTCAGCTTCCGCGGCAACGAAGTCGTCCGCAAGGCGATGCACTCGGTGTTCCTCTACCATGCGATCCCCGCGGGCATGGACATGGCGATCGTCAACGCCGGCCAACTCGACGTCTACGACCAGATCGAGCCCGAGCTGCGCACTGCCTGCGAGGATGTCATCCTCAATCGCGATCCCGATGCGGGCGAGCGGCTGGTGGCGCTGGCCGAGCGCTTCCGCGGCACCGATGCGGTCGCCGAGAAGCAGGCTGCCGAATGGCGCGGCTGGCCCGTCGCCAAGCGGCTGGAACACGCCCTGGTCAAGGGCATCGACGCGCATGTCGTCGAGGATACCGAGGAGTGCCGCCTCGCCTTTGCGCGCCCGATCGAAGTCATCGAAGGTCCGCTGATGGACGGGATGAACGTCGTCGGTGACCTGTTCGGATCGGGCAAGATGTTTCTGCCGCAGGTGGTGAAGTCGGCGCGCGTCATGAAAAAGGCGGTGGCGCATCTGCTGCCCTTCATCGAGGCGAGCAAGGAGCCCGGCGCCAAGGGCAAGGGCAAGATCATCATGGCGACCGTCAAGGGCGACGTCCACGATATCGGCAAGAACATCGTCGGGGTGGTCCTGCAGTGCAACGGCTTCGACGTGGTCGATCTGGGCGTGATGGTGCCGTGGTCGAAGATCATCGAGGCGGCGAACGAGAACGACGCCGACATGATCGGGCTTTCCGGGCTGATCACGCCGTCGCTCGATGAGATGGTCACTGTCGCCGAGGAGATGCAGCGGCTGGAGATGACGATGCCGCTGCTGATCGGCGGCGCGACGACGAGCCGGGTGCATACCGCGTTGCGCATCGAGCCGGCGTATAAGGGGCCGGTCGTTCATGTGCTCGATGCATCACGCGCAGTGGGCGTCGCGACGACCTTGGTCTCCGAGACGATCCGCGACGATTATGTCGCCAAGATCGCCGCCGAATATGAGCAGGTGCGCGTTGCGCGGGCGGGGCGTGGGCAGAGCGAATTGCTGCCGATCGAGAAGGCGCGCGACAATGCGTTCGAGGCCGACATGGCGCTCAAGCCGGGCAAGCCGCGCATGCCGGGCGTGCACGAGTTCCTCGATTGGGATCTGAACGACCTGCGGAAATACATCGACTGGACACCCTTCTTCCGCGCCTGGGAGCTGGCCGGCAACTACCCCGCAATCCTCGAAGACAAGGTGGTCGGCGAAAGCGCGAGCTCGCTGTTCGCCGATGCGCAGGCGATGCTCGACAAGTTGATCGCCGAGAAGTGGCTGACCGCGCGCGGCGTCGCTGGGCTGTGGCCGTGCCGACGCAAGGGCGACGACATCATCGTCCATGTCCAGGATGAGGAGCATGTCACACTGCCGATGCTGCGCCAGCAGATCGCCAAGCGCGAAGGCCGGGCGAACATGTGCCTTGCCGACTTCATCGATCACGACGGCGATTGGATCGGCGGCTTCGCAGTGGGCATCCACGGGATCGAGCCGCACCTCGCGCGCTTCAAGAACGCGATCGACGATTACAGCGACATCCTGCTCAAGGCGCTGGCGGACCGTCTTGCCGAGGCGTTCGCGGAGCGGCTCCACCTGTTCGTACGCACGTCGCTCTGGGGCTATGCCGAGGGCGAGCAGCTGACCAACGAGGCGCTGATCAAGGAGCAGTATCGCGGCATTCGTCCCGCGCCGGGCTATCCCGCCTGCCCCGAGCACAGCCTCAAGCCGATCCTGTTCAAGATGCTCGACGCACACAAGCGCACCGGCATCTCGCTGACCGAGAGCTTCGCGATGCTGCCGACCTCGGCGGTGTCGGGCTTCTATTTCGGGCACCCGCAGGCCGAATATTTCGGCGTCGCGCGGATCGGGCAGGATCAGGTCGCGGAATATGCGGCGCGGCGCGGGATCCCGCTCGATCTCGCGACGCGGTATCTTCGGCCGAACCTCGACTGAGTCGGCGGGGCTTAGCTTCGCACTTTGCCCGCGGTTTCGCTAATTTCGTTGCGCATTCGTGTAACGAAATTGCGCCAGGGCCACGCGTTCCTTCACCGCTTTCAAAGAGCGGGAAGAGTGTTTCACACCAAATCCTACATTGAAAGGGCGTGGCGCCGCCGACACGCGCCGGCGGCGCCGGGTGGCTCAACTGGTGGTGTATTGGCCTTGCGTCCAATCGCTGCCGGGATCGAAACACCATTCGATCGTGGCGTCGTCATTGGTGGCGTAGACGCGGATGTGAACGCCGTCCGAGGCCTGCCAACTCGTCGCCGAGACTGCGCCGCCGGGCGCGTTGAAGCCGCCCGCGATCCAGCCACCGCCGTCCCAGCAGCGTTCGGTCAGGGTGTAGCCGTCGGTCGAATAGACGCGGATATGGATTTGATTTGAACTGTCGAGCCAGCTCACGGCAGCAGTCCCGATCGGAAAATTAGGATTATCTCCAGCCACTTGTCATCTCCCCCATTGTTGACCGCGATGCATAGAAGCGATTCGCGTGACAACAGGGTCTACTTTATTTGTGTCACTTGCAATCTGGACTGGGCCAGCCGGCGCGCGAATTCGAAGGCAGTTTGATCAAGGCTGCGGATTACTTGCAACGAGAAAGTCCCGGACCAGCTTGACCGTGGCCTGGGGGTTCTCTTCCATGATCCAGTGGCCGGAGCCCGGCACGACGCCCTCGGTCACGTTGGTGGCGGCGAAGCGCATGACCGTCGCCATCATCGGCCCGAAGCTCTTCTCGCCGCCGAGCGCGAGCACCGGCATCGGCAGCTTGCCGTTGGCGGCAAGGAAGCCGCGATTGTCGACGGCGTCCTGATCGAAGGCGGCGAACTGCGCGAAGCCGGCGTGCATGTTGCCGGGGCGGGCGTAGAGCGCGGCATAATGGGCGCGCGAGGCCTCGTCGAAATGCGTTGGGTCGGCGGAGAATTCGTTCCAGAACCGATCGAGATAGATGCGCTCGCGTCCCGCGACGAGCCGCTCCATGTCGGGGCCACCGAAGCGGAAATGCCAGAGCAGCGGGTTCTTGAGGACTTCCTCCCACGGGCCGATACCGGGGACGGGTGCGTCAATGAGTACCAGCTTCGTCACGCGCTGGGGATGCTGCACGGTGAAGGCAAAGGCGACCATGTTGCCGATATCGTGCGCGACGACATCGGCCTTGGCGATCTTGAGCGTATCGAGCAAAGCCGCCATGTCGGCGGCCTGCGTCTTCTTGTCATAGCCGCCGGCGGCGACCGCGGAGAGCCCCATGCCGCGCAGATCGGGGGCGATCACCCGGTGATCGCGCATCAGCGCGGCGGCGAGCGGCGCCCACATGTCGCCGGTCTCGCCGTAACCGTGGAGAAGGAGCACTGCGGGTCCCTTGCCCCCGATGCGGACGTGGAGCGTCGTGCCGTTGGCGACGATCTCCTGCGTCTGGAAGGTCGCGGGATAATCGGGAATCTGGGCCTGTGCCGGAAGCGTCATTGCGAGCAAGGCGAGCAGGGGCATCAGCATGCGCATGGGACGTTCTCCCGCGACGAGTGGCCGCGCGTGCATCGTACACCCAAAGCCTCCTCCGCCCTCGATAATTGTTGCATTGCGGAATAAGGGCTTGTCGGGGGTTGGGCCGCGGGCTCGCCGGTGGTAGGGGCCAGCCATCATGCTCAACCTGACCGACATCACGGTGCGCCTCGGCGGGCGTACGATCATCGACGCCGCCACTGCCAAGCTGCCGCCCAAGGGCCGTATCGGGCTGATCGGCCGCAACGGCGCGGGCAAATCGACTCTGGTCAAGGTGATCGCCAGCCAGCTCGAGCCCGATGGCGGCAGCGTCGAGATGCCGCGCGGGGCGAGGCTCGGCTATATCGCGCAGGAGGCGCCGCATGGCGACGCCACACCGTTCGAGACGGTGCTCGCCGCCGATCTGGAGCGCGCGGCTTTGCTCGAGGAGAGCGAGACCAGCCAGGATCCGGATCGGCTGGGCGAAGTCTATGAGCGGCTGATGGCGATCGATGCCTATACCGCGCCGAGCCGCGCGGCGCAGATCCTGGTCGGGCTCGGCTTCGACGAAGACATGCAGCACCAGCCGCTCGACAGCTTCTCGGGCGGGTGGAAGATGCGCGTGGCGCTGGCGAGCCTGTTGTTCTCGCAGCCCGACATGCTGCTGCTCGACGAGCCTTCGAACCACTTGGATCTCGAAGCGGTTCTGTGGCTCGAAGACTTCCTCAAAAGCTATCCGGCGACGATCCTGCTGGTCAGCCACGAGCGCGACTTCCTCAACAATGTGGTGGATCACATCCTCCACCTCGATCGCGGCAAATTGACGCTCTATCCGGGCGGATATGATGCATTCGAGCGCCAGCGGGCCGAGCGGCAGGCGCAGATCGCCTCGGCGCGGGCGAAGCAGCAGGCGCAGCGCGAGCACCTGCAGGAATATATCGCGAAGAACTCGGCCCGTGCCTCTACCGCCAAGCAGGCGCAGAGCCGGCAGAAGGCGCTGGCGAAGTTGCAGCCGATCGCCGAACTGCTCGACGATCCGACCCTGACCTTCGACTTCCCCAATCCCGACGAATTGCGTCCGCCGCTGATCACGCTCGACCTCGCGACCGTCGGTTATGGCGAGACGCCGATCCTCAAGCGGCTCAATTTGCGCATCGATCCGGACGACCGGGTCGCGCTGCTAGGGCGCAACGGCAACGGCAAGACCACGCTGGCACGGCTGCTCGCGGCGCAGCTGACGCCGATGGAAGGCGCGATGAACGCCAGCGGCAAGATGCGCGTGGGCTATTTCACCCAATATCAGGTCGAGGAGCTCGACCGGACGGAGACGCCGCTTCAGCACATGACGTCGCTCATGAAGGGTGCGACTCAGGGTGCGGTGCGTGGCCAGCTGGGACGCTTCGGCTTTTCGGGGCAGAAGGCCACCACCGAGGTCGGCAAGCTTTCGGGCGGCGAGCGCGCGCGGCTGGCGCTGGCGCTGATCACCCGCGATGCGCCGCACATGCTGATCCTCGACGAGCCGACCAACCATTTGGATGTCGACGCGCGCGAGGCGCTGATCCAGGCGCTGAACGAATATACCGGCACGGTAGTGCTGGTCAGCCACGATCGCCACATGCTCGAGATGACCGCCGATCGGCTGGTGCTGGTCGATCAGGGGACGGCGAAGGACTTCGACGGGTCGCTCGACGACTATATCGCCTTCGTGCTCAGCAAGGACGGGCAGGGGCCCAAGCTCTCCAAGGCCGACAAGAAGGAGGCGCGCCGCGTGGCCGCCGAGGCGCGCGAGAAGGGCACCGAGCTGCGCAAGGTCGCCAAGGCGGCCGAAGCCGAGCTGGCGAAGCTGACCGGGCAGCGTGCCGCGGTGGAGCTGGCGATGTTCGATCCATCGGCCGCGGATGCAGCGCTCACCAGGCTGACCATGACCGAGCTGATGAAGCGCCGCGCCGAGCTCAACGACAAGATCGATGCCGCCGAGGCTGCATGGCTGGAGGCGAGCGAAGCGCTGGAAGGCATCGACGCGTAGAGAAATCTAGGCCGTTAGACCCACTCCGTTCGCCCTGAGCTTGTCGAAGGGCAGTCCTTTCTTCGGACGAAGGGAAGACGGTGCTTCGACAGGCTCAGCACGAACGGGTGTTATTCTAGCCTAACCCCGATAGCGCAGCGCCTCGACCAGCAGCGCGAAGGCGGGAGTCATCTGGCGGCGGCTGGGATAATAAAGGTGATAGCCGGGGAAGGGCGAGCACCAGTCCTCCAGCACGCGCACCAGCCGGCCGGCCTTGAGCGACTCGCGGAAATGGTCCTCGGGCAGGAAGGCGATGCCGAAGCCGGCCTCCGCCGCGGTGACGATCATGTCGACGTCGTTGAGCACGAGCTGCCCCTCGACCCGTACCTTGAGCTCGCGCTCGTCCTTGTCGAGCTCCCAGGCGTAGAGACCCTCTGACGTGCGCAGCCGCATGTTGATGCAGTCGTGCGCGGGGAGATCCTGCGGCGTGCGCGGGGGCGGATTGCGGGCGAAATAGGAAGGCGAGCCGACCGCGGCCATGCGCAGGTCCGGCCCGACGCGCACTGCGATCATGTCCTTCGCCACCTGCTCCCAGATCCGGATCCCCGCATCGAACCGTTCGCTGACGATATCGGTCAGTGACGAGTCGATGCTGATCTCGACATGTACGTCCGGATGGGTGGGGAGCAGCTTTTCCAGCGCCGGCCAGAGGACGTCGCGGGCGGCCTGCCCCGTACAGGTGATGCGGACCGTGCCGGCGGGCTTGTCGCGCAATTCGGTGAGCGCGGCGAGCTGGGCGTCGATATCGTCGAAGGCGGGACGCAGCGTCGCCAGCAGGCGCTCGCCTGCCTGCGTGGCGACGACACTGCGCGTGGTGCGGGCGAGCAGCCGGACGCCCAGCCGCGTCTCGAGCCGGCGGACCGTGTGGCTCAGCGCCGATTGCGACGTGCCGAGCCTGGCGGCGGCGCGGGTGAAGCTGCGCTCCTCGGCAACCGCCATGAAGGCGGCCAGATCGGCCAGTTCCTCGCGCCGCATTGATGAATCTCCGATATGACTACATGTACTTATTAGTGCCTAATCGCGCGCGGACCCAATGCCTATCTGGGAGGCTCCCCAATGAACGGAGCAGTCCCATGCAGAAGTGCATACTCGGCCGCAGCGGCCTCGAAGTCTCGGCGATCGGTTTGGGCTGCATGGGGCTGAGCTATGCTTATGGTCCCGCCCCTGAGCGCGCGGACGCGATCCGGCTGCTGCGCGGCGCGTTCGAGCGCGGCGTGACCTTCTTCGACACGGCCGAGGCCTATGGCCCGTTCGCCAATGAGGATCTGCTCGGCGAAGCGCTGGCGCCGGTTCGCGACCAGGTGGTGATCGCCACCAAGTTCGGCTTCGCCGGCGGCGTGCCGGCGGACGGCTTGGACAGCCGGCCCGAGAATATCCGGGCGGTGACCGAGGCGGCGCTCAAGCGGCTGCGGACCGACCGCATCGACTTGCTCTACCAGCATCGCGTCGATCCGAACGTGCCGATCGAGGAGGTCGCGGGCACCGTCGCGGCGCTGATCGCGGAGGGCAAGGTTAAGCATTTCGGCATGTCCGAGGCGGGCGTCGACACGATCCGCCGCGCGCATGCCGTCCAGCCGGTGGCGGCGCTGCAGAGCGAATATTCGCTGTGGTGGCGCGAGCCCGAGCGCGAGATATTGCCGGCGCTCGAGGAACTTGGGATCGGCTTCGTGCCGTTCAGCCCGCTGGGGCGCGGCTTCCTGACCGGCGCGATCACTGCCGACACCGAGCTCGCTAGCGACGACTTCCGCAACAAGATCCCGCGCTTCGCCGCTGAGGCACGCGCGGCGAACCAGGCGCTGGTCGACCGGATCGGCGAGATCGCCGCGGCGAAGCAGGCGACACCTGCGCAGATCGCGATCGGCTGGCTGCTCGCGCAACGCCCGTGGATCGTGCCGATCCCCGGCACCACGAAGCTCCATCGGCTGGAGGAGAATATCGGCGGCGCTGCGATCGAACTGACCGCCGACGATCTGAACGAGATCGGTGCCGCGCTGGATGCGATCCCGGTCGCGGGGGACCGCTATCCGGCGAACCTCCAGGCCGCAGTGAACCGCTGAACCATCTACTTTGAAGGAACCCCTATGACCGTCCAGGCCTATGGCGCCTACGCCGCCGACAAGCCGCTCGAGCCGATCGCGATCGAGCGCCGCGCGCCCGGCCCGCACGACGTGCAGATCGACATCGCTTATTGTGGCGTCTGCCATTCGGACCTGCACACCGTCCGCTCCGAATGGGGCGGGACGCTGTACCCTTGCGTGCCGGGGCACGAGATCGTCGGGCACGTCTCGGCGGTGGGCAGCGACGTGACGAAGTTCGCGGTGGGCGACACCGTGGGCGTCGGCTGCATGGTCGACAGCTGCCAGCATTGCCCGGAATGTGCCGAAGGGCTGGAGCAATATTGCACCGGATCGGGGTTCGTCGGCACCTATAACGGGCCGACCGCGGACGCGCCGGGGCACACGCTGGGCGGCTATTCGCAGCGCATCGTGGTCGACGACAAGTTCGTGCTGCGGATCAACCATAAGGCCGAGCAACTCGCCGCCGTGGCGCCGCTGCTGTGCGCGGGGATCACCACCTGGTCGCCGCTGCGCCACTGGAATGTGGGCCCGGGCAAGAAGGTGGAGATCGTCGGCATCGGCGGGCTCGGCCATATGGGCGTCAAGCTCGCGCATGCATTGGGCGCGCACGTCGTCGCGTTCACCACGTCGGAGAGCAAGCGGCAGGATGCGCTCGATCTGGGCGCGGACGAAGTCGTCGTGTCGCGCAATGCGGACGAAATGGCGGCGCATGCCGGCAGCTTCGACTTCATCCTGAACACCGTCGCGGCCAGCCATGATCTCGATGCGTTCACCGCCTTGCTCAAGCGCGACGGGACGCTCTGCCTCGTCGGGGTGCCCGAGCATGCGCATCCCTCGCCCGACGTGTCGGCGCTGATCTTCAAGCGGCGCGCGATCGCGGGCTCGCTGATCGGCGGGATCGCCGAGACGCAGGAGATGCTCGATTTCTGCGCCGAGCATGGCATCGTCTCGGATATCGAGATGATCGCCGCGCAGGACATCGACACGGCCTATGAGCGGATGCTGCGCAGCGACGTGAAGTATCGCTTCGTCATCGACAACTCGACGCTGGCGGGCTGACACAAGCGGGGGCGCCGGCCGATCTGGCCCGGCGCCCTTGCCGCGGCGCGCGGGCACGCTACACCTTCCCGTCAAACAGGGAGGGCAAGATGGCCAGTGCAGCGGCCGAACCGAGCGCGAAGGACATGCGGCTGGTGATCAGCGCATCGTCGCTGGGCACCGTGTTCGAATGGTACGACTTCTTCATCTACGGAACGCTCGCCGCTTCGGGGATCATCGGGCGGACCTTCTTTCCCGCCGGCAACGAAGTGCTGCAGACCCTGCTCGCCTGGGCGGGGTTCGCAGTGGGGTTCGGGTTCCGGCCGCTGGGCGCGGTGCTGTTCGGCTATCTCGGCGACAAGCTGGGGCGCAAATACACCTTCCTCGTCACGATCACGCTGATGGGCGTGGCGACCGCGGGCGTGGGCCTCGTGCCCAGCTATGCCGCGATCGGCATGGCCGCGCCGGTGCTGATCATCCTGCTGCGCATCTGCCAGGGGCTCGCGCTGGGCGGCGAATATGGCGGCGCAGCGATCTATGTCGCCGAACATTCGCCGCCGGGACGCGCGGGCTTCCATACCAGCTTCATCCAGGCGAGCGTGGTCGGCGGGTTCATCCTCAGCCTTGCGGTGGTGCTGCTCTCCAAGTTCGCGCTCGCCGATGTCTGGGCGAGCTGGGGCTGGCGCGTGCCGTTCCTGTTCTCGATCCTGCTGCTCGCAGTGTCGCTATGGATGCGATTGAAACTCTCCGAGAGCCCGGTGTTCAAGGCGATGAAGGAATCGGGCGAGACCGCGGCCAATCCGTTCCTCGAAAGCTTCACCTATCCCGGCAACGGCAAGAGGCTGTTCGTCGCCTTGTTCGGCATCTCGGCCGGGCTGACGGTGATCTGGTACACGTCGATGTTCTCGGTGCTGTCGTTCCTGCAGGGCCCGATGCGGCTCGAACCCACCGCGGCGCAATTGATCACCGGCGGATCGGCGATCATCGGCTTGTCCTTCTTCCTGTTCTTCGGACATCTCTCCGACCGGATCGGGCGGAAGATCCCGATCGTCGCAGGCTATGCGCTGACGCTGGTGCTGATGTTTCCGCTCTTCTGGGTGATCGGCAGCGCGGCCAATCCCGGGCTGGCCGAGGCGGCGCGGCGGGCGCCGGTGATCGTGTCGGGCCCGCATTGCGGTTATGATCCGTTCGCGGCGAAACAGGCCGACGAGTGCGGCAAGCTGCTCGATCATTTCTCGAAAAAGGGCGTGGCGTACCGGACCGTTCCGGCACCGGCGGTGACGGTGTCGATCGGCGGCCAGCCGGTGGCCGACACCAGCCCGGCGGGCCTCGACGTGGCGCTGGCGGCAGCGGGGTGGAACCTCGCGCCGACCGTGCCCCCGGTGGGCAATATCGCGATCATCGTGCTCGCGATCCTCGCGCTGATGGGGCTTTCGGGGGCGACCTATGGGCCGGTGGCGGCATTGTTGTCGGAGATGTTCCCGTCGAAAATCCGCTACAGCTCGATGTCGATCCCCTATCATATCGGCACCGGCTATTTCGGCGGATTCCTGCCGCTGATCAGCCAGTATATCGTCGCGCGGACCGGCGATCCCTATGCCGGGCTCTGGTATACCTTCGCCGTGGTGGCGATGGCGCTGGCAGTTACGGCATGGGGCCTGAAGGAGACGGTGGCGCAGGGAGCCGCCAGACGCTAACCGCAACGGCATGACGCACTCCCCCTCAGGCTGAGGCTCGACGGCGACGCATTGGTCGCCAACTGGCGGCTGCTGCGCGAGATGAGCGGCGGCGCGGCGTGCGGCGCCGCGATCAAGGCCGACGGCTATGGTCTGGGCGCGCGCGAGGTCGTGCAGCGGCTGGCCGGGGCAGGATGCCGCGACTTCTTCGTCGCGACGTGGCGCGAGGCGCGGGCGGTCGCCGATCTGGGCGTTTCGGTTTCGGTGCTGCACGGGGTGCGCGACGCCGACATGGCCGATCGGCCCGCAACTGCGCGGCCGGTGCTCAACACAGTGGAGCAGGTGCGGCGCTGGCGCGACAGCGGAGGGGCCTGTGCGACGTGATGGTCGATACGGGCATGAACCGGCTCGGCATCGCGCCCGAGGATGTCGCGGGCGGCCTGCTCGACGGGCTCTCGGTCGACACGCTGATGAGCCATCTCGCCTGCGCCGACGAGGATGTGCCGCTCAACGAGCAGCAGCGCGGGGCGTTCGCGGCGCTTGCCGGGCGGACTTCGGCCAGCCGCATGAGCCTCGCCAATTCGGCCGGAATCGCGCTGGGCGCCGATTATGCCTTCGATCTGACGCGGCCGGGGATCGCGCTATATGGCGGCCGCCAGCACGCCGGGCATGACGGCATCCGGCAGGTCGTGACACCCGAGGCGCAGATCCTCCAGCGGCGGCGCGTGCCGGCGGGCGGGATCGTGGGATACAATGCCACCTTCACCGCGCCTGCCGACATGGAAGTCGCGATCCTCAACCTCGGCTATGCCGACGGATATCTGCGCTGCTTCTCGGGCAAGGGCAGCGCGCGGGCGGGCGGCGCGGTGCTGCCGGTGATCGGGCGGGTATCGATGGACCTCACCGCGATCGCAGTCGACGCCGCGCCCGAGCTGGCGGAGGGCGACTGGGTGACGCTGGACTATGCACTGCCCGAGACTTCGGCACTGAGCGGCTTGTCGCAATATGAGCTGATCACGGGGCTGGGGGATCGATTCGACCGGGTGTGGGGCTGATCGGTCAGGCCTGTGCGGCGGCGCGGGCCTGGGCGGAAAGCAACCAGGGGCTGGTCGGCTCGGCGCGGAGCCACCTTGTCGCGATCCATTTGGTACCGCTCGTTATCGGTAGCCCGGCATGGCGGCTGTTCGGATCGGATGCGCCGCGCGCGTCGACATTGTCGAAGACGAGGAGATCGCCGACACGTGGCACGATCTTGAGGCCGAGCAGCGGGAATGCGGTCTCACCCCCGGTATAATTATGGTTGAGATAGAGGATCGCGGTGCGGATCCGCTGGTTCGGCTCGCCGGTCAGCGTGTCGAGATGGGGACGATATTGCTGGCCCGGGCCATAGCGTAGCACGGCGAGCGGCTCGCCTTGGGCTATCCGGGTGGCGGTAGCGGTGGCGATGCGCTGGTTGATCGCCTGCACGACGAGCGTCTCCTGCGTGGGACCGACCACGGCATTATCCGAATTGCGCACGGGGTGGGCGATCATCTTGCCCGAACCAGGGTCGAATACGGTCGCCGGCTGCAGCGAGGCAGCTGCCAGCGAGGCGATATGGACGCACTCGTCCGGCGTGCAGAATTGCGCAAAGCGCTGGATGCGAGGTTCCGGGTGGAGCATCGTCGGCCGCGGCAGATCCTCAGGCGTGCCGTCCTCGCGAAGCGACATTTGTTCCAGCAGCTGGAGATATTGGGCGGCCAGCGGATCGCTCAGCGCGGCATGCCCCAATCGTTGCACCGCCGCTTTCCAGTCCGGCTCCGCGCCGCTGCCGTTGGCGGTGAGGGCGATTTCGACCAATGCGGCGTCTGCATGGCCGAGTTCTGCCGCTCGCCTGAGCAAGGTTCGGGCAGCGGGAAGATCCCGCGCGACGATGGTCCCGCTCAGATACCAGGTCGCCAGCCGCGTCAGCGCGTCCGCATTGCCGGCGTCGCCGGCCCGGTGAAGCGTGGCAAGCGCCTCTTCGACGCGCCCTTGCTCGACACTTCGCGCCGCAGCCTGCAGAGGATCCGACACCGCCGCTCCGATCAAAAAGGGGACGGAGTTTCCTCCGCCCCTCAGATTAACACTTGCCACGTCGGATCAGAACCGTGCGCGGAAGCCGGAGTAGAAATTGCGGCCGCGGAAGCTGTAGATCGCGCTGCCGGCACCGGTTGCGGTGGTTGCGCCGCGCGGCACGCCTTGATTCAGCACATTGTCTACGCCCACGTAGAATTTGATCGCGCGACCGTTGCCGTCCTTGGCGACGTCGAGGTCGATGCGGAGATCATGATACGTGATCGCCTGGTACTTCGTGCTCGGAAACGCGTCGACGTCCGTCGGGGTTTGCCCATTGAGCGCGAACAGCGTGGCGTAAGTATTGTAGTATTGCGGCCCGATATAGTGCGCCCGGTATCCCAACGTCACCGGCCCCACGCCGAAGTCGAAGTCCCACCGGAACTCGTCTTCCGGATCGCCCAGCTGCCCCAGGACCCGGGTCTCGAAGTTCGGATTGGTGGGATCCTGGAAGTTGCTGATCTCCAGATTGTGCGTGTAGATCAGGTTGGTGTTGAAATCGAACTCGCCAAAGCTGTGGCGATAGGCGAAGTTGACATCGATGCCCCGCCGCGTGCGCTTGGCGAAGTTGAGTGGGGCATTGATGAGCGAATTGCCCAGAATGCGGCCCGGAACTTCTCCGAGCGGACCGTTACCGGGCCCACGCCAGCGAGTGAACTGAGAACAGAAAATGTTGTTGAGCGTCGGTGAATCATAGCATTGATTGGCGATCGTCTGCGGAGAAACGGTCGCGATGATCCCGTTCACCGTGATGTTGTAATAGTCGATCGACAGGCTCAGGCCCGGCGTCCAGCGTGGCTGGAGAACGACACCATAAGTGTAGGAATCCGAGGTTTCGGCATTCAGGTTCGGGTTCGATCCGCTGACGATCGGCAGCGACTGGGTGATGTTGTTCAGGTTGCTGAGCAACGAACCCAGATCGGCAGCGCAATTGGCGGCGCGTACCCCGCTTCCGATGACCGACGGATTGCACGGATCGGTGAAGTTGTTGAAGAAGTTCGGCACCAGCGGGAATCCGGTCTCCGAGACGTTGGGTGCGCGAACCGCCCGGCCGTAATTGGCGCGGAAGCGGATATCCTGGACCGGCGCCCAGTCGCCACCAGCGTTGTACGAATAGACCGTGCCGACGCTGCCCTGATATCCCGCGACGCGAGCGGCGCCGCTGAGAGTCAGTTCATGGAAGAAGGGCACGTCCTTCAGCAGCGGAAGCCGGATTTCGCCGTACGCTTCCTTCACCCGGAACGGATCGGGTTGGAACGAAGGAATGGAGACGCCGTTCGTGAAGCCGTCGGTGACGAACTTGTCCTGCTCGTAGAACGCGGTCTCGCTCCGATATTCGGCACCCAGAGCGAAGCTGACCGGGCCGCCGGGCAGTTCGAAGATCTGGCTGGAGTCGCCCGATACGAAGCCTGAGGCCACGAACTGGGTCAGCCCCGACTTGACCGTGAAGGTCCGCGCAAAATAGTCGACCGAAGCTCCGTTGTCCGCCGTGCCGAACGGATTGTAGGGCACGCAGGCGGCGATGTCCGCTGCCAGCCGCGCCGTCTGCGCGGCATTATACTGCGCCAAGGCTGTGGGGTCCGATGGGCCGAAGCCGACCAGTTTCACCGCCGAGGCAGGATCGAATTGCGACCGGCACTGGATCGCGCCGGTAACGGGGTTGCGGCCGGCGTCCATCGCCAGTGCGAAGCGCTGCCGATCGATATAGCCGTTGCTGGTGACGCTCTCGCGGAACTTGCCGTAATTGACCGAAAGTTCGTAGCTCCAATCGTCGTTGAACGTCCCGCGAAGGCCGCCGACGACACGCCACGTGTCGCGCTGGAAATGTTCGTCGCGCAACCCGACGTCGAGCAGGTTGCGGGCATTGACGAAGCGGTAGCTGCCATTTGCGATTGCAAGCTGGTCTGCAGCCGTGAGGTTTCCCGGGATGAGGATCGGGTTCGCCGCAGTGCCTATGTTCGTCGTAAGGGGCAGGTCACCTGCAAATCGGATCTGCAATTAGATGCAAGGATGAGATTGGCCAGCGTGGTGCGATCGGCGGGGTTCAGGAACGGGTTGTCCAGCCGCGGCCGCTCGCGGAAGTCGCTCGTGCCGCCCGTGCCCTGGTTGAACGACGGGCCGGCATTGTTGCCGACCGCGTTGACTCGATTCCACTTGGCCTCGACGAACGCTTCGATCGCGGGCGAGAATTCGTAGTGCGCCAGCAGGTTGAAGTTGTAGCGCTCATTGAACGGCAGGACCGATACGGTCTTGCCTTCGCGGCCGGTCTGGCCGTTGCCGCCGATGATTCCGCTGTTGAGACCGGTGCCGAAGCGCGTGCCCGTCTGTTGTACCAGCCGGCCGGCGTCGGTGAAGATGTAGGTGCAGCTGAATGCCGGACCGGCGGTGTTCGGCGGGCCGAAATTGGCTGCTGTCGCATTGCCGCAGGCGCCGGCGTTCGGCGCGTTGCGCTGGTTGATCGGAACCAGGCCAGCATAGTGGATCGTTGTGCTGCTGAGGTTGTTGAAAAACTGGCGATCGGGGAAACCGTCTCCACCGTTGACCACACCGGTGCCGGAGTCTGCGTCGATAATCGCAAAGTTCTGGTTGGTGCGGAACGCATCGACATCCGATGCGAACACGCGATCGGCACGCGAATATTCGCCGTGCAGCGTGATGTTGCCACGACCGCCGTCGAAGTTTCGGCCCGCCATCGCCGAGATATACTGGCTGGCGCCAAAGCCCTCTCCGGTGATGCCGGCCTGACCGCGCACCTGGATGCCGTCGAAATCGCGGCGCAGCACGAAATTGACCACGCCCGCGATCGCGTCCGAACCGTAGATCGCCGAGTTGCCGCCGGTGACGATGTCGACGCGCTCGATGAGATCGTTGGGGATCGTATTGACGTCCACCGACACTGCGTTGTTGAGAATGTCGGCCGGCACGTGGCGACGGCCGTTGACCAGCACGAGCGTGCGCTGCGTGCCGAGGCCGCGGAGATCGAGCAGGTTGAGGCCCGCGATGCCGATGCCGAGACCTGGATTTTGCTGGGCGAAGGTGCTGCGAAGCTGCGGCAGGTCGTTCAGCATATCGCCGACGCTGGTCTGCCCCTGCTGGAAGAACTGCTCACCGGCGATTGAGGTGATCGGAACCGTCGATTCGAGGTTCGGACGACGAATGCGCGAACCGGTGACGACGACGGTGTCTCCCGTCGCCTCTTCCTGACAGCCCTCGGTTTGTGGATCCGAATCAACGCATTGCGGGTCCGCGGCCTGCGCGAGCGCAACGTGCGGAAAGAGGAACGCGGCGCTCGCCAAGGCGGTCGCGCCGAGAAGTCGGCTGATTTTCATGTTCGGGGCCCCCTCGGGCTTGATGCCCGATTTGCCCCATGACGCCTTATTCGAGCCTTGCCGCGCAAGGCCGTTTATGAACTGCAGATTAATTAGCCACCCGCCTGTTGCAGATATGCTACAGGAGTTTTCGGGTTGTTGCGCTGTGTTGCAGCATAACGCAATAATGTAAGGTGAGTGCGTCGCTGTTATAGTACGGCACTGCGCCAATATGTGGCGCTTTTACGACCAATGCCCGGATTATTGCGGCCAGCGATTACCGCTCGATGCACATCGCAATGCCCATGCCCCCACCGATGCACAAAGTGGCGAGGCCCTTCTTGGCGTCGCGCTTCTGCATCTCGTAGATCAGGGTGGTGAGCACGCGTGCGCCCGAGGCGCCGATCGGGTGGCCGATCGCGATCGCGCCGCCGTTGACGTTGACCTTGTCGGCATCCCAGCCGAGCTCCTTGCCGACCGACAAAGCCTGCGCGGCGAAGGCCTCGTTTGCTTCGATCAGGTCGAGATCGGCGATCGTCCAGCCGGCCTTCTCCAGCGCCTTCCTCGAGGCGGGAACGGGGCCGATGCCCATGATCGACGGGTCGACGCCGACGCTTGCCCAGCTCTTGATGGTGGCGAGGATCGGCGCGCCGCGCTTCTCGGCCTCCTCGCGGCTCATCACGACGAGCGCGGCGGCGCCGTCGTTGAGGCCCGAGGCGTTGGCGGCAGTGACGGTGCCGTCCTTCTTGAAGGCGGGGCGCAGGCCCGACACGCTCTCCACCGTGGCGCCGGCGCGGATATATTCGTCGTCCGAGACCACGGTGTCGCCCTTGCGACCCTTGATCGTGACGGGGGCGATCTCGTCCTTGAACCTGCCCGCCGCGCGCGCGGCTTCGGCGAGGTTCTGCGAGCGGACCGCGAATGCGTCCTGCTCGCCGCGCGTGACCTGATATTGCTCGGCGAGGTTCTCGGCGGTGATGCCCATGTGATAGCCGTTGAACACGTCGGTCAGGCCGTCCTTGATCATCGTGTCGACCAGGCTGAGATCGCCCATCTTGGTGCCGGGGCGCAGCGACTGGGCGTGCGTGCTCATCGACATGCTCTCTTGCCCGCCCGCGACGACGATCGTCGCGTCACCGGTCTTGATCGCCTGGTAAGCGAGCGCGACTGCACGAAGGCCCGAGCCGCAGACCTGCTGGACGCCCCAGGCGGGGACTTCCTTGGGAACGCCGGCGGCCATCGATGCCTGGCGCGCGGGGTTCTGGCCCTGCGCGGCGGTGAGCACCTGCCCCAGGATGACTTCGCTGACTTCCTCGCCCCTCACGCCGGCCTGCTCGAGCGCCGCCTCGATCGCGATCCGGCCCAATTCGTGCGCGGGCGTCGCGGCGAAGGCGCCGAGGAAGCTGCCGACCGGCGTGCGCTTGGCGGCGGTGATGACGATGTCGGTCATGTAATGGGGCTCCTGCGCGTGTCGAATGTTTGGCGGCTATCTAGTGGCGGCAAGCGCGGTTAGCCAGTCCGCAAGCGGCTGCCACAGCGCGTCCTTCGCGCGGCCGCCGACGATCATCCCGACATGCCCCATCGCCAGCTCGCGCACCGTGCCGATGCGCGCGGCGCTCGCGGCCGGAACGATCCGGTCGGTGGTCGAGACGAAAGAAAGCACGGGAACGTCGAGCGCGTCGGGATCGACGCTGCGGCCGGCGACTTGCCAGCGGCCGCTGCCGGGCAGGTCCGCCACGAAGAAATCGTCGAACAATTGGCGACCGGCAGCGAAGCTGAGCGGGGCGCCGCCATTGGCCCAATCCTCGAGCGCGACGAAGGCGCGGGCCTCGTCGCTGTCAGGCGCGAGGCGGGCGAAGCGCTCGAACTTGGCGACCGTGCGCTTCGGATCGAGCTGCCAAAAGCCGGACTGCAGCACCTCCATCGGCACCAGCCCGAGCTGCTCGCAGGTCGAATGGGCCTGGTCCCATAGCGCCGAGATCGGCTGAAGCGTGTCGCCATAGGCCTCGAAACGCCACGGCGTGGCGATGGTGACGAGGCCGGCGGTGCGAATCGCCGACGCCGCGGCGGTCGCCATGGTGCCGCCGAGGCAATAGCCGGCCAACGCCGGCGGGCGATCGAGCGTGGCGAGCAGCGGCAACAGCAGTTCTTCGACATGCGCCGTTACGTCCTGCGCGCGATCATCGGGCGTGGGGGCTCCCCAATCGACGAGGAGCGGGCGCACGCCTTGCCGCGCGAGCCAGCGGAGCAGCGAATTCTCGTCGAGATCGAGCACCAGCGGCGGATTGATCAGCGAGGGCACGAACACCACCGGCAGGCCTTCGCCACCATAGTCGCGCAGCCTGGCGCGGCCTGCGCTGGCGACGGCGGGCATCGGTGCAGGCGGGGCGGGACGGGGGCCTGCTGATAGGCGCGCAAGCCCGCAAGTGCAGCAGCGCGCCGTTCGGGCGATGCTGCAGTTTCGCTGCGCAGCAGCGCGAGAAACAGAGGGAGCGGCCGAGGCCCTTGTTGCGATGCGGCAAAGGATGTTAGGGTATCACCATTCACGCGTGGGGGTATCCATGAAGAAGGCTGCTACTGGTTCGGGTCCGGTCATCATCAAGAAATACGCGAACCGCCGACTCTACAACACCGAAACCTCGTCCTACATCACGCTCGACCATCTCGCCGCGATGACGCGCGAGGGGCGCGACTTCAAGGTCGTCGACGCCAAGACCGACGAGGACATCACCCATAATGTGCTGACCCAGATCATCATGGAAGAGGAAGCGCGGGGCACTTCGATGCTACCGGTCAATTTCCTCCGCCAGCTGATCTCGCTTTATGGCGATTCGATGCAGGCAATGGTGCCGGGCTATCTGGAAGCGTCGATGGACAGCTTTCGGCGCAACCAGGAACAGTTCAAGTCGGCGGTCGAGGGCGCGTTCGCCAACTCGCCCTTCGCCGAGATCGCCAAACGCAACATGGCGATGTTCGAAGCGGCCGCCGAGGCGTTCAAGCCGGGGGCCGCGGGAGTCGCAGGCGTAGCCACGCCGACGGCGGCCAAGCCGGCTGCCGCGGGCGAAGGCGGCGACGATGTCGCAGCGCTGAAGGCAGAGCTGGCGCGGCTGCAGGACAAGATCGAGAAATTGGGCAAGTAGCTATTGCTCCCCTCCCTGCAAGGGAGGGGCCGGGGTGGGTGCGAGCGTCAGCGAGCCCTTCCCGCGGGTGAGAAGAATAGAAAAGGCGGGTATCGAGCCCGCCTTTTCTATACCCACTCCTTGCCCCTCCCTATCAGGGAGGGAATTTAGATGTTCGTCCGCCTCCCCAGGCCGCCCAGCGCCGCCTGGATCTCGTCCAGACTGATCATCTTCTGCTCGATGACGCAGCGCAGGCCCAGCCCGTCGAAGCCGTGATAGCTGCCGGCGGTAGCGAAGGCGATCGTGGTGTCGGCGCGTGCCTCTGCGCCGCGCACCGCTTTGGCCGGTAGC
This sequence comes from Sphingomonas sp. 7/4-4, assembly GCF_027941955.1. Lineage (GTDB taxonomy): Bacteria > Pseudomonadota > Alphaproteobacteria > Sphingomonadales > Sphingomonadaceae > Sphingomonas. Next base: position 2,257,494 of record NZ_CP115960.1, on the reverse strand, counting down.
GGGATCGTCTCGCCGAAGCGGGTGCTCGAGGAATCGGCAACGATGCGTGCGGCCTCGTCGACGATCGAGATCCGCGTGCGCGCCCATTCCTTTTCGCCGAACAGCGAGCGATCGGAGATGATCGCGGGAACGCGCGATTCCCAGTCGAATTCGACATAGAAGACGCCGGCGGGCCTGCCGGCGGTATCGCGCGGGCGAATGCCGGTGACGAAGACGAGCACCGCGCGGTGATCGGACCAGGGATTCTGCCAGACCTCGTCGGTAAACCATTCATCGCGATCGGTGCTGCCCATCGCCTTCAGGAACTGGGGCGCATTGCCGACATTGGTCTGCTGGACGCGCGCATGGGGATCCGAGCAGATGATGATGCGGCCGTCGCGATCGGCGACGAAGACATTGAGATAATAAGGCGAGGTTCGCGTGAATTCCGCGAGACGCGCCTGCGCGGCGACGATCTTCTCCGGCGTCGGATCGAGCGTCGCGGCGATGACTTCGGCATCGGACGCCATCACGCGCAGATCGACGCTGCGATCGTAGAGATGGCGCGTGACGTTGAGGATCAGCGCCTGGGCGAGCTCGACGAGACGCGTGCCCTCGATCTCGCCGACCATTTCGTCGGCGATGCCCGCGCCCATGGCGAGGCGTTCGCGGACTTCGGAACGGAATGCGAGGCTGGCGTGGCGCGCCTGCTGGGCGAGCGCCTTCACTTCCTGCGCGACGACCGAGAAGCCGCGGCCGGCTTCGCCCGAGCGGGCGGCCTCGATCGCGGCATTGAGCGCCAGCAAATTGGTGCGCGCGGCGATCTGTTCGCTCGTGCTGGCGAAAGTATCGACCTCGTCGCGAAGGACGGACAGCAGGGAGCGGATCCGGCGTGGCACGGACCCGATTGCTACGGCTTATTGGTTAACGGAGCATGGACTATTGCGGCGCCGCAACAAAAATATCAGGGCTTCCTGAACTTCAGCGTCATCCGGTCGCTCTCGCCGATCGCCGCATATTTGGCGCGGTCCACATCCTTGAGCGTGTAGCTGGGCGGAAGGGTCCAGACGCCCTTGGGCCAGTCCGCAGTGTCGCGCGGATTGGCGTTGACTTCGGACGCGGCGACGAACTTGAACCCGGCCTGCTCGGCGAGCCGGCGGACGGTCGATACCTTCATATAGCCGCTGTTCTTCTCGCGCTCGTCACTCGCGCTTTCGGGCAGGCGGTGGTCTTCGATGCCGAGCACGCCGCCGGGCTTGAGCATCGCGAACATCTGCGCGAATGCCTCGGCCGCATAATCCTGCCCATTCCGCTGATAGCCCATCCGCCAGTTATGGACGTTGCGGAAAGTGAGGACGACATCGGCGCTGCCGTCGGGAACCTTTGGCTGGCCCTCAGCCCAAGGGAAAGCGGCGAGCTTCACCTGGCCGAACACCGCGGGATTCTTGGCCTGAAGCGCCTGCACGCCCTTGCCGCCATCGGGCCAGGGCGAGACGCCGGCGTAGAGCGTACCCTTGGCGCTAGTGAGCGGCGCGAGGATCTCGGTGTACCAGCCGCCGCCCGGCCAGATCTCGACTACGGTCTGCCCCGGCTTGACTCCGAAGAAGCTCAGCGTCTCCACCGGGTGGCGATATTTATCGCGCGCGACATTCGCCGGCGTGCGGGTGGTGGCGGAAACCGCGTCCTGGATCGCGTGGCGCTGCGTCCGCGGCTCACCCGCGGCGACGCTGGCCACTGCGATCGCAGTGGTAAGGAGGCCGAGCACGGTCAGAGTCTGGCGCATGACATTTCCTTGCCTGAATGGCAGAGCGCATGTGGGAGTTTTTCGAAACGATGCAACAACAATTATGGGGCGGTGCGGCGGCTGCCGTGCTGGTCGCGGTGGCCAGTGGTTTCGGCGAGCACCGCAGGCGGCGGCGGCGCGACATGGACCGGGTCGGATTCATGCCCTGGACGTTGGTCCAGGTGCTGGCGATGCTCGCTGCGGTGATCCTCGCGAGCCTGGCGCTCAACCTGCGCTAATAGAAGTCCGCGAGCGTCAGGCTGCGTTCGGTGCCGTCGCACAGGCCGATCCGGATGGTGCGGCCGGGCGTGCCGACGGTCCATTCGACCAGCCCGTCCTTGACGTCTTCAGCCACCGACACCCCGTCGGCCGAGCAGATCAGGTCGCCCGCCTTCCAGCCGCCCGCCTCGGCGGGAGAGCCGCGCATGACGTGGACGACTCGCAACGCGGTGCCGGTGAATTCGACGAGCAGCCCGCTGGTCGAGCGGGGCACCCTGGCGGCGCGTGCCTTTCCCGGCTGGAGGATCATCCGGCCGGCGCGCGGATCGAGCAGCAAACGGTAACGCAGCAGCATGCCGGTCCCCAGCCGCCCTGCGGCGCCGACCGAGGCCGAGAAACCGCCCTCGCCTTCGATCCGCAATTCGGCTTCCACCGGCGCCATCCCGGCGAGCGAAAGGGACGGGGCCACGAGCGTGTCGGTGACCACGGGTCCGCCCATGCCCCAGCCCAGCGTAGTGGTGACGCGCGCGTCGCGTACTCCCGTCGAGGCCCAGGCGGTGCGGCTCAGCGTCAACGATCCGCCGTCGCCGGTGTCGACGATGATCGGCCGCAATAGCTTGCCGGCGATCGTGACTTCGGATTGGTAGACGCCATTGGGGCTCCTGCGCCGCAAGGGCGCGGTGGTGCCGGGAAAGGGCATCCGCCCGCTCGACAGGATGCGGAAGCGACGCGCGTCATAGTCGATGTCGAGTGCGCAGCAGCTGAGGATGTCCGCGCCGACCAGCACATCGGCGCCGAAGCGGATCTGCCCCGCGGGATCGGCGATGCCGACACGGCCATGGCTGCGGGTCAGTCCGCCGAAACGGATCGAAGCCGTGTCGGCCCAGCCCACTTCGACGCCGCCGCCGATCGCGAGCGCGCGCTGGCGGCGCGCGGCGACGAGGCCCGCGGTCCGCGCGAAACGGCTGGTGACGATGGTGTCGCTCAGTCCGGTATCGAGGATGGCCCAGCTGGTATGGCCGTTGAGCGCGATCGGGAAGCGGAGCTGGTTATAGGGCGTCAGCTCGAAATCGACCCAGCGCGCTTCGGTGTCGATATCGAGCGCCGTCGTCGCCTGTGGCTCGGCGAGCGCGATGATAGGGGCGAGGAGAGCGAGCACGGGCATAGCCTAACGCGCAAATGCCCGAACAGGAATCACTGCTCCGCGGCAGCGATCAGAGGCACGCCTCGAGCATCGCCTGATCGAAGCCATATTGCCGGGCCTTGTCGAGCGTATAGGGGCGCAGGCCCATCGAGCGATATTCGCCGATGATCTTGCCCTCGGCGGATTCGTCCAGATACTCGAACTTGAACAGCTCCTGGGTGACGATCACCGGGCCTTCCATGCCGATCACTTCGGTGATGTTGGTCACGCGGCGCGAACCATCGCGCAGGCGCTTCACCTGGACGATCAGATCGACCGAGTCGGCGATCTGGCGGCTGATGGCTTCCTTGGGCATCTTGATGTCGCCCATCATCACCATGTTCTCCATGCGGCCGAGGCATTCGCGTGGGGAATTGGAGTGGAGCGTGCACATCGAGCCGTCGTGGCCGGTGTTCATCGCCGAGAGCAAGTCGAAGCACTCGGAGCCGCGGATTTCGCCGAGGATGATGCGATCCGGGCGCATACGCAGCGAGTTCTTCACCAGATCGCGGATCGTGATCTCGCCCTGGCCTTCGAGGTTGGGCGGACGCGTTTCGAGCGGCAGCCAGTGCGGCTGCTGCAAGCGGAGCTCGGCGGCGTCCTCGATCGTCAGCACGCGCTCGCCCGGGTCGATCATCTTGGACAGGGCGTTGAGCATGGTCGTCTTGCCCGAGCCGGTGCCGCCCGAGATGACGATGTTGAAACGGCAGGCGCCGGCGATCTTGAGCATCGTCGCCATCTTCGTGCTCATCGATCCGCCGTTCGCCATCATGTCGAGGGTGATCGGTTTGGCCGAGAATTTACGAATCGAAATCGCAGTGCCGCGCAAGGAGAGCGGCGGCACGATCACGTTGACGCGGCTGCCGTCCTTGAGGCGCGCGTCGGCGAGCGGCGTGGTCTGGTCGACGCGGCGGCCGACCGAGTTGCAGATGCGCTGGGCGATCTGAAACAGATGCTCTTCGTCGCGGAACTGGATGTTGGCGAGCTCGAGCTTGCCCTTGCGCTCGATGAAGGTCTGCTCGGGGCCGTTGACCATGATGTCCGAGATGGCCGGATCGGAGAGCAGTTCTTCCAACGGCCCGAGGCCGAGCAACTCGTCGACGAGAACCTTCTCTAGCGCGAATTGCTCGCGGCGGTTGAGCGTGAGCTTCAGCTCGGCGAGCACTTCGCCGATGATCGGGCGGAATTCCTCGGCGAGTTCGTCCTTGCTCAGCGTCGCCGCCGCCTCGGGATCGACACGCTCGAGCAGGCGCGGGAGCACCTGTTCCTTGATGCGGTGGATCGAGGCTTCGAAGCCTTCGACGCGCGAATTGCCGGCATCGCCCGATGCCGCCTGACGATCGGCGAGGCGTTGCATCGCGTCGCTGTTGGCGATGCTGCCGGCGGCGGGATCGCGCTCGGCCATCGGATCGGCGGCTGCGCCGGGGAGGGGAACGCTGCTGATCGGCGGGAATTGTTCGCCGCCGCCCGGCATGGCGTCGGCGGGACGCGGTGCGGGCCCTGGGCCCTGCATCGGACGCGCGACGCCGAAAGCGGGTCGTCCGCCGGCCGCCCCGCCACCCATTCCGTTGCGTCGTCCGAAAGCGCTCATCGGTTAACCTGTAATCCCCGCATGGGAGGAAGGCGTAGCCATCAAGGCTTTAGAATTGACTAACCAAGGGCGGCACGAGCGCTGGCGATTGCCTCCGGGCGGCGTTTATGGGAGCTTGCGGCTCCTCTTCTCGGCGAGGTTCCCATGCTGCTGATACTGGCCCCGTTGCTGCTCGACGCGCAAACGCCCGATCTCGGCTGGCTGGTGGGCGAATGGTGCACCGAGCCCAAAAACGGCGCGACGACGTGCGAGACCTGGAAGCCGATGGACAAGGGCAAGATGCACGGCGTCGGCACCACGCGCGCGGGCACGTTCGTGAAGACCAACGAGGCGATGACGATCATCGTCAACGAATCCGGAACGGTCTTCCACGCCGAGCCCGCCGGTCAGAAGCCCGCAGATTTCCCCATGCGCAAATTCGATCCGGCGGCGCGATCCGTCGTTTTCGAGGATGCCACGCACGATTATCCGCAGCGCGTGCGCTACTGGCGCGAGGGGAAGCGCTGATGGCCGAGATCTCGCTGCTCGACGGCAGCAAGGCGATGCGGTGGAGCTATCGCCGCGTGAAGTAGGCCGTCAGTCCGCCTTTTCGGCCAGCACGGTCAGCCCGCGCTCGTTGACCTCGGCGAAGCCGCCTTCGATGCGGATCGTCTCGGGCGCGGTGGCGCCGGTCTTGTAGATTTCGAGATTGCCGTCGCGGATCGTCGACATCAGCGGGGCATGCCCTTCGAGCACGCCGAAATCGCCCTCGGTGCCGGGGACGACGACCATGTGCACGTCCTCGGAGCGGACGAGACGTTCGGGGGTGACGAGTTCGAAGTGCAGCATTTTCTCAGTTCCTAGCCCCTCCCCTTCAAGGGAGGGGTTGGGGTGGGGCCTATCCGCGGGCGGGGTGCTTGTGGCACTGCCCCACCCCCAACCCCTCCCCTGAAGGGGAGGGGCTTAAGGCAGTCTTACGCCTCGCCGGCGAGCTTCTTGGCCTTTTCGACCGCCTGGTCGATGCCGCCGACCATGTAGAAGGCGGCTTCGGGCAGATGGTCGTACTCGCCGTTCACCACCGCCTTGAACGACTTGATGGTGTCTTCGATCTGCACGAATGCGCCGGGGATGCCGGTGAACACTTCGGCGACGTGGAACGGCTGGCTGAGGAAGCGCTGGATCTTGCGCGCGCGCGACACGGTCAGCTTATCCTCTTCGGAAAGCTCGTCCATGCCGAGGATCGCGATGATGTCCTGCAGCGACTTGTACTTCTGGAGGATCGACTGGACGGCGCGCGCCGTCTCGTAATGCTCCTGGCCGACGATGCGGGGTTCCAGAACGCGGCTGGTCGAATCGAGCGGATCCACCGCCGGATAGATGCCGAGCTCCGAGATCGCGCGGTTGAGCACGGTCGTCGCGTCCAAATGGGCGAACGAGGTTGCCGGCGCCGGATCGGTAAGGTCGTCCGCGGGGACGTACACGGCCTGCACCGACGTGATCGAGCCCTTGTTGGTCGACGTGATGCGCTCCTGCAGCGCGCCCATGTCGGTCGACAGGGTCGGCTGATAGCCCACCGCCGAAGGGATACGGCCGAGCAGTGCCGACACTTCGGCGCCCGCCTGGGTGAAGCGGAAGATGTTGTCGACGAAGAACAGAACGTCCTGGCCTTCGACGTCGCGGAAATATTCGGCGATCGTCAGGCCCGACAGCGCGACGCGGGCGCGGGCGCCCGGCGGCTCGTTCATCTGGCCATAGACCAATGCGACCTTCGAGCCCTCCGACTGCGCATTGCCGTCGGCATCCTTGGCGATGACGCCTGCGTCGAGGAACTCGTGATAGAGATCGTTGCCCTCACGGGTGCGCTCGCCGACGCCCGCGAACACCGAAGTGCCGCCATGGCCCTTGGCGATGTTGTTGATCAGTTCCTGGATGAGCACGGTCTTGCCCACGCCGGCGCCGCCGAACAGGCCGATCTTGCCGCCCTTCGCATACGGCGCGAGCAGGTCGATGACCTTGATGCCGGTGACGAGGATGCTGCTCTCGGTCGACTGGTCGACGAAGAGCGGAGCGGGCGCGTGGATCGGCGAAGTGATCTCGGCATTGACCGGGCCGCGCTCGTCGATCGGCTCGCCGATCACGTTGAGGATGCGGCCGAGCGTCTTCGGGCCGACGGGGACGCGGATCTGCGAGCCGGTGTCGGTGACCTTCTGGCCGCGGGTCAGGCCCTCGGTGGCGTCCATCGCGATCGTACGGACGGTGTTCTCGCCGAGGTGCTGCGCGACCTCGAGGACGAGGCGGTTGCCGTTGTTATCGGTCTCGAGCGCCGAGAGAATGGCGGGCAGAACGCCGCCATCGAACGACACGTCGACGACGGCGCCGATGACCTGCGAGATGCGGCCTACGTTATTGGTGCCCGTGGCGGGGCGGTCGAGTGCGGCGGTTGCCATCGTCTGCTTCCTTGCTTCTGATCGGTCTTAGAGCGCTTCGGCGCCCGAAATGATTTCCACCAGCTCGGTAGTGATCGCGGCCTGGCGGGCACGGTTATACTGGATCGACAGCCGCTTGATGAGATCGCCCGCATTGCGCGTGGCGTTGTCCATCGCGGTCATCTTGCTGCCCTGCTCGGAGGCGGCGTTCTCGCGCATCGCCCGGTAGAGCTGGATCGCGACGTTGCGCGGTAGCAGATCGGCGAGGATCGCTTCCTCGTCCGGCTCGTAGATCACGGCGGCGGGGGCCGCGGTGCTGGCCGGCGTGCCCTCGGGAACCGAGCTCGGCGCGACCGGGATGATCTGCTGCTCGGTCGGCTCCTGGGTCAGCACCGACTTGAAGTGCGAATAAAAGAGATGCGCGACGTCGAACTCGCCGGCTTCGTAGCGTGCGATCAGATCGTCGGCATAGCCGCGGGCATCGGCGAACTTCAGCTTGCCGAGATCGCCGGGCTCGATCGAATGCACGAAGCTCTTCGGAAACAGCCGGTTGAGCACCGCGCGGCCCTTGCGGCCGACGGTGTAGAACTTCACTGTCTTGCCCTCGGCGATCATCTCCTGCGCGCGGCGGCGGGCGAGACGGGCGATATTGGTGTTGAATGCGCCGGCAAGGCCCTTGTCCGAAGTCGCGACGACGAACAGATGGACCTGATCCTTGCCGGAGCCGGCGAGGAGCTTATGCGAGGATCTCGCTCACCGTCACCTTCGAGGCGAGGCTGGCGACCACGCTCTCGAGGCGCTGGGCATAGGGACGGCCGGCTTCCGCCGCTTCCTGCGCGCGGCGCAGCTTGGCGGCGGCGACCATCTTCATCGCCTTGGTGATCTTCTGGGTCGATTTGACCGAGTTGATCCGTACCTTGAGTGCCTTGAGGCTTGCCATCGTCTAACAATATTCCCGTGTAGCATTGCCACTATCCGCAACTTGCGTCGCGACATTGCCGTCCAGATTTCCGCAGCCCATCGTGTCGTTCGCGATGTCGACCTCAACGGCCTGCGTCGCGACGGGGGCTGGTGCGGCAGGCTCCTTCGAGCAGCCCGCAACCGCCGCGCCCAAAAGCGCTACGATTGCGACCTGGAAGGACATCGACCGCACCCTTCGGCTCCTTAAGCGAACGTCTTGCCGAACTCGGTCAGCGCGGCCTTGAGCTGGTCGCGGACGTCGTCCTTGAGATCCTTGCTGTCGCGGATCGCGGTCAGGATGCCGGCATGCTTCGAGCGCATCTCGGTGAGCATCGCCGCCTCGTAGCGCACTACGTCCTGCGTCGCGACCGAGTCGAGGAAGCCCTGCGTGCCCGCGAAGATGGAAACGGTCTGCTCCTCGAACGGCAGCGGACTGAACTGCGGCTGCTTGAGCAGCTCCGTCAGGCGCGCGCCGCGATTGAGCAGGCGCTGAGTCGAGGCATCGAGGTCCGAGCCGAACTGCGCGAACGCCGCCATCTCGCGATACTGGGCGAGCTCGAGCTTGATCGAGCCGGCGACCTTCTTCATCGCCTTGGTCTGCGCGGCCGAGCCGACGCGCGACACCGACAGGCCGACGTTGATCGCCGGGCGGATGCCCGCGAAGAACAGGTCGGTCTCGAGGAAGATCTGGCCGTCGGTGATCGAAATCACATTGGTCGGGATGTACGCCGAAACGTCGCCCGCCTGGGTCTCGATGATCGGCAGCGCGGTCAGCGATCCGCCGCCATTGGCGTCCGACATCTTGGCGGCGCGCTCGAGCAGGCGCGAGTGGAGATAGAAGACGTCGCCCGGATAGGCTTCGCGGCCCGGCGGGCGGCGCAGCAGCAGCGACATCTGGCGATAAGCGACTGCCTGCTTCGAGAGATCGTCGAACACGATCAGCGCGTGCATACCGTTGTCGCGGAAATACTCGCCCATCGCGGTGCCGGTGTACGGCGCGAGGAACTGCAGCGGGGCGGGCTCCGACGCAGTGGCAGCGACGACGATGGAATATTCCATCGCGCCATTCTCCTCGAGCGTCTTGACGAGCTGCGCGACGGTCGAGCGCTTCTGGCCGACCGCGACATAGACGCAATAGAGCTTCTTCTTCTCGTCGTCGCCCTTGTTGACTTCGCGCTGGTTGATGAAGGTGTCGATCGCGACGGCGGACTTACCGGTCTGGCGATCGCCGATGATCAGCTCGCGCTGGCCGCGACCGACGGGGACGAGCGCGTCGATCGCCTTGAGGCCGGTCTGCATCGGCTCGCTGACCGACTGGCGCGGGATGATGCCGGGCGCCTTCACTTCCACTCGCGAACGCTGATCGGTGACGATCGGGCCCTTGCCGTCGATCGGATTGCCGAGGCCGTCCACGACGCGGCCGAGCAGGCCCTTGCCGATCGGCACGTCGACGATGGTGCCGGTGCGCTTGACGATGTCGCCTTCCTTGATCTCGGCGTCCGAGCCGAAGATCACGACGCCGACATTGTCGGCCTCGAGGTTGAGCGCCATGCCCTGAATGCCGTTGGCGAATTCGACCATCTCGCCGGCCTGGACATTGTCCAGCCCGTGGATGCGCGCGATGCCGTCACCGACGCTGAGCACCTGACCGATCTCGGAGACCTCGGCGTCGGTGCCGAAGCTCGAGATCTGATCCTTGATGACCTTGGAGATTTCTGCGGCGCGGATATCCATGGTGTTAGCCTTCAGCCTTTCATCGCGTGCGCGAGGGAGTTCAAACGGGTCTTGATCGACGAATCGATCATCTGGCTGCCGATCTTCACGACCAGCCCGCCGAGGAGCGAGGGATCGACCGAGAGGTCGACGGTGACTTCACGGCCGAGCTGGGTGCGCAGCTGCGCCTTGAGCGCATCGACCTGTTCGGCATCGAGCGGATGCGCGGAGATCACTTCGGCGGTCGTCTCGCCGCGATGCGCTGCGGCCAGCTGGCGGAACGCGCGGATGATCGCGGGCAGCTGGCTGAGACGCCGGTTCTGCGCGAGCACGCCGAGGAAATTGGTGGTGGTCGCATCGAGCTTGAGCACGCCCGCGGTCGCCGCGACGGCCCTGGCGGCGGGGCCGCGGGCGATCAGCGGGCTGGTGGTCAGCGCCTTGAAATCAGCCGATTCGTCGAGCGCCTGCTGCACTGTGGCAAGGCTGGCCTCGACCTTGGGCAAAGCCTTCGAATCACGCGCAAGCTCGAACAGGGCGGTTGCATAGCGTCCGCTTAGACTTGCCTGAATACCGCCGGAATTCTCCACGCGTGTCGGTTCCTCTTGGAGGGTTCGGAATTGGCCCCATGCAAAAAGGGGCACGCCAGAGGGCGCCCCGATGGGTCGCGGCGCGGTTAGCATCGGTGTCACAGGGATGCAACCCGACTCCTCTGGACAAGTGCCCGCAGAGATGTTGCTTTGCGTTCGGGGAATGCAAGCAGGGGGAAGAAATGAAGCGGAAGGCGTTACTCGTGGCGTCGGTGCTGGCTTGGGCCGGCGTCGCGCAGGCGGAAGTGCTGGAAATCACCGGCGAGTTTCCCGCGAACAATCGCGAGGCGAGCTTTCTCGAATCGGTATCGGTCGATCGCTTCGGCGGCAGCGACGGATCGGCGCTGCAGATTGCGATCGAGCGGGCGTTGGGCGGCAGCCAGTTCGAACTGCTCGGCGGCCGCGCCGGGCGCGACACCGCCGAAGGATCGATCTCGGGAAGCATCTCCTCGGGCGTGGACGAAAGCAACTTTCGCAGGAAAGAGAAGCAGTGCGTCTCGAAGGACGACAAGGGCAAATGCCTCAAGGAGGAGCAGGTCGAGGTTTCGTGCAAGCGCCGGATCATCGATATCAAGGCCGATATCCGCATCGTCCGCAACACCGACGGCCGCATTCTCTATTCGCAGCCCAAGCCGTTCCGCGAGGAAGTGGAATGGTGCCGCGGGGGTAGCCCTGCGCGCACAGCGGAGGACGTGATCGAAAGCGCGATCGGCGATATCGCCGGATCGCTGCGCGGCGATCTCGTGCCGCATGTCGACACCTACAAAATTCGCGTGCGCGAGAACACCAAGGGCTTGTCGAAGGAGTCGGCGAACCGCTTCAAGGAAATGGTCAAGCTCACCAAGCGCGATGCGAGAGGCGCATGCGCGGGCTGGGAGTCGATGCAGGCGGAGGCGGCGAGCCATCCGTCGCTGCTGTTCAACCTCGGCCTCTGCGCCGAGCAGCGCGGCGAATTCGAAAAGGCAGTGGCGCTGTATCAGGACGCGGCACGCGCCGGTGCGAACGAAGGCCGCGAGGGCGTGGAGCGCGCGACCCGGCTGATCGCCGGCCGCGAGGATGCGCAGGAGCGGGCGAAGCGCCGGCGGGGATAGTTCTGCCAGTCCGTTCGCCCTGAGCTTGTCGAAGGGCGGCTCTCGGAAAGCGTCAGGCTTGTGGAGGGCCGGGCTTCGACGGGCTCAGCCCGAACGGATTTGAGGCACTGTACTCCGCCAAAACGAGAAAGGGCGGCGACACCGGTTCGTGTCGCCGCCCTCTCTGTCTGCTTAAGTCGAGCTCAGCGCCCGCGGCCGCCGCCGGCGTTGGCGGGACGTGCCGGGCGGGCGTGGAACTTGCCCTTGGGACGGGCATAATTCCGCGGGGCATCGCCGGCCGGCCGATCGCCGCGCGGGGCGCCGCCCTGGCGCTGTTCGCCCTGGCGCTCGCCGGGCTGGCCCTGGCGGCGATTGTCGCCCTGGGGCTGACCCTCGCGGCGCTGGCCCTGACCCTGGCCGTGACGCTGCCCGCCGCCGGGGCGGCCGTGCTGCATCGCGCGGCCATTCCGCCCGTTCTGCTCGTCGCGGCTCACCGGCATCGGCGAGCGCGTCGACTTGATCTTGTTGGCTTCGTTGATGAAGTCGGCCGGCAGCGGCTGGATGACCAGCTTCTGGCGAGTCAGCCGTTCGATGTCCTTGAGGTACGGACGCTCGTCATCGGCGCAATAGCTGATCGCGAGGCCCGTCGCCCCGGCGCGCGCGGTGCGACCGATGCGGTGGACGTACTGATCGGGCACGTTGGGCAGCTCGAAGTTGAACACGTGGCTGACGCCCGAGACGTCGATGCCGCGCGCCGCGATGTCGGTCGCGATGAGGATCTTGACCTTGCCGCTGCGGAACTCGCCCAGCGCGCGCTCACGCTGCGGCTGGCTCTTGTTGCCGTGGATCGCGTTCGACGCGATGCCGTTGCCGGCGAGCAGCCGCACGACGCGGTCGGCACCGTGCTTGGTGCGGGTGAAGATCAGCGCGCGGTCGATGCTCGGATCCTTGAGCGCCATCGTCAGCAGCGCCTGCTTCTCCGCCTGCGCCACGAACGTGACGTGCTGCTCGACGCGCTCGGCAGTGGTCGCCTCGGGGGTGACCTTGACCTCGACCGGGTCCTTGATGAACTGGCCGGCCAGCTCGCGGATCGTCTTGGGCATCGTCGCCGAGAAGAACAGAGTCTGGCGCTTGGTCGGCAAGTCGCGGACGATCCGCTTCAAGGCGTGGATGAAGCCCAGATCCATCATCTGGTCGGCTTCGTCGAGCACGAGGATCTCGATGCCGAGCAGGATCGCGTAATGCTGATCCATCAGGTCGACGAGGCGGCCCGGAGTAGCGACGACGATGTCGATGCCGCGGGCGAGATCGGTCTTGTTCTTGTGAATGGAAGTGCCGCCGAAGATGGTGGCGACCGAAAGCGGCGTGCCCTTGGCATAAGCGCGGGCGCTCTCGGCGATCTGGCTGGCGAGCTCACGCGTCGGCGCGAGGACGAGCATGCGGCAGCCGCGCGGCTGGGCGCGCTTGCCCGATGCGATCAGCCGATCGATCGAGGGAAGCATGAACGCGGCGGTCTTGCCGGTGCCGGTCTGGGCGATGCCGAGCAGGTCGCGGCCTTCGAGCAACGACGGGATCGACTGTGCCTGGATCGGCGTCGCCTCGGTATAGCCCTTGGCGGCAAGCGCGGCGAGAACGGTCTGCGAGAGACCGAGTTGATTGAATTGCATTGTGGACCTTACGAATACGGCCAGCGGGCGCGCACGGAAAATGGGCGCACGAAGGCGGGGTCAAAAAATTGACGACCCGCGTGACTAGGGAAGCCGTGAAAATAACCGAGGCAGAGCCGGGACGGGGGCCAATACAGGCTTCGTCCGATCACGCTGCATGATGCCTCGCTGGGCGGCTATATGGTAGCAAAGCTGCCTTAAGTCAATCCACGCCCGCATTTGCGCTGGTTTCCGCGCACTGAACCGCGAGATCGCAAGACTCTCTTAACCATTCGGCGCGTAGCCCGGACACTCCTGTAGTTTTGGGGAATGCGCCGTGCTCGTCGCGCGTCTGGAAGTCCTTGGCGAAGTCGATCCGCGCGGCGCGATCCGCTTCCACGTCGCGAGCGAGAGCATTTTGCGCGGTGCCGACGGCAAGCCGATCGAAGTGCTGGTCGACAATTTCTCGCGCACCGGTTTCCTGTTCGTCTCGGAAGACGAATTCCCGCCGGGGACGCTGATCGCGATCGGCTTGTCCGGCGCGGGCTCGCGCGAGGCGCAAGTGATCTGGCGCGACGGCGGCCGCCACGGCTGCGAATTTCTCGTGCCGCTGCCGCAATCGAAGATGGCGCGCGCGTTCCAGGGCCATCAGGAAGTGCTCGCCAACCTCGAAGCCGCGCTTCGCGAGCGTCTGGGGCGCACCCAGCCCGCGGCACCGACGCCGCCGGACCGGCCCAAGGCCGAGGTCCCGCCATCGCGCCACCACCGCAAGCAGAAGCTCGTCGACGCGATCCGGCAGTTCCTCGACAACTAGGCTTCCGTTATTCTGACCGCTCTCTCGTCGAGGAGGCGCGCCCGCCGCACACTGCGCCGGAATGGGAGCGGGCCGAGAGCAATCCAGCAACCAAAATGAGAAAGCCGACGGCGCAATTGGCTGCACCGCCGGCTCCGGAGGTTCAGAGGGTGCGCTTAGGGGCTGTCAGGGTCGTCGTCGTCATTCGTCGACACGTAAACAGCCGTTCCGATGATAGCAGCAGCAGCGATGAGCATGATCGCCACTGATCCGTCGAGATTGCTCGATTTCTCGCTTATCGTAGATGCGCGCTGCAGCGATAGCATTGATGCCGACGCCTGAGCGACGGGTGCTGTCGTCACGCCAAACATCAGCACCGATGCTGTTACGAGCTTAAGAAGGCGCATATTGAGCCCTTTCAATTACTACAAAGGCCTCCCCAGAACAGGTTGTCGCCTCTTTATAATATTGTCCATCGCAGCGCGACGAGTTGCCCTTATCAAAAGGCGGGCCCAACTTGCCGTTGCCGGGGCGTTCAGGAGGGCGTGCTCACAATCGGAACAACTGCCTTCGACCAATCTCGGTCATTCCGATTGCGTGGAGGCAGCGCACTCCTGCGTCGAATCTTCCCGATACGGTCGCTCGCGATATTCGAACCAGTCGAAATCGGCCGCTAGTCCGGCACCCGACATATCCTGGCACGCCATCCCCACGAACGCGCCGGTGAAGTTGGGCATGCCCGGCTTGGTCGCTTCGTCGGAGAGGATGCTCGCGTCGAATTGCTCGGGCAGCCACGCCCAGTCACCCCCTCGACGCGGTAGGCGAAGCGGAGACGTTCATAGTCGACTTCCACGCGCAGCTCGATGCGGCCCTCGGGGATCGCGATCGATGCGGTGAAGGCGTCGGCCTGCGGCGAGATCGGGCAGCGTCGACATCACCCGGATGTGGCGGCCGACTTCGTCGTCGTGGCTGACATGGAGGTAATGGAACTTGGCGCTGTTGTAATAAGCGACCAACCCCGCCGCCTGCTGGAAATGCTCGGGCGCGAAGTCCATCGCGCACGACGCCGAGTAGCAGAAATCCTGCTGGCGCCGCGCGACCAGCGCCTGGGTGAACAGGCTGCCGATCGTCTCGCGGCCGAACAGGCGGAGATGGCCGGGCCGCGCGGTCAGGCTGAAGATGCGGTGGGGCTCGGGCGTGCGGAGCCATTGCAGGTCGAGCGGGAGTTCGGCGCCGTCGAAATCGTCGCGGCCCTCGGTCTCGCGCGATGGCGAGGGCGTAACATCAAGCGCGGGCGCTTCGAGCACCGGCATGTCGCTGCCGTCTTCGGTGTAGAGCCAGTCGTCCTCGCCCCAGCGCATCGGCTGGATCGCAGTCTCGCGGCCCAGCACGCAGCGGCCGCGATTGGGCAGCGGACGGCCGCAGAGATAGGCCATGAAGGTCTGGCCGTCGGGAGTCTCGATCAGGTCGGCATGGCCGGCGCGCTGGAGCGGCGCATCGGGAGTGCGGCTGCTGAGGATATAGGTGTCGGGATGCAGCTCGTAGGGGCCGCGCAGGTCGCGCGAGCGCGCCATCGTCACGGCATGGTTCCAGCCCGTGCCGCCTTCCGCGACGATCAGATAGTACCAGCCGTTCCTTTTGTAGAGATGCGGCGCCTCGGTGAGGCCGAGCGGGGTGCCCGCGAAGATGTTGGTCCGTTCGCCGACCAGCCGTTGCTCTTCGGGCGAATATTCCTGCAGCACGATGCCTGCGAAGCGATCGCGTTCGGGGCGATGGTCCCAGAGCTGGTTGACCACATATTTCCGCCCATCCTTGTCATGGAACAGCGCGGGATCGAACCCGCTCGAATTGAGATGGACGGGATCGGACCAGTCTCCGTCGACGGTGTCGCAGGCCACCAAATAATTGTGGAAATCGCGCAGGCTCGCCCCCGATGCCCCGCCGACAGTGGTGCGGCCATAGCGCTTCACATCGGTGTAGGTGAGCCAGAAGCGCGTCCCGTCATGGCTGATGTCCGGGGCCCAGACGCCGCAGCTGTCGGGATCTCCGCGCATGTCGAGCTGGGCCGCGCGGACGAGCGGGCGAGAGATCAGCCGCCAGTTGGCGAGATCGCGCGAATGATGGATCTGGACACCGGGAAACCATTCGAAGGTTGAGGTGGCGATATAATAATCGTCGCCCACCCGGCAGATCGAGGGATCGGGATTGAAGCCGGGGATAATCGGATTGCGGATCATGCGGCGCGGTTCCTCCGTGCGCGAATTTCGATGACGATGCCGAACAATGCGAGCGCCAGCCCGAAGCCCCATATCCCGCGCATCGCGATCGGCACGTCGCAGGCGCTGAAGCTGGTGAACAGGGCGCAGGGCGCGGGGGCTGCGCTGGTGGCGTAAAAGAGCGTCAGCCCGCCCGCCAGGATCGCGCCCAGCAGGATCGGGATCCAGCCGCTCTCGCGCCCCTGGTCCTCGCCGGGCTTGCGGACCAGCGTCCAGAGCAGGGCGGCCGCGATGAGGTCGAGCACGCCCAGCGCGATGAAGAATGGATCATAGCCGATGCGGACCACGAGCGCGCCGATCAGCAAGGTGAAGATCAGTACGCCGAGATTGGCCATCGTGCCCGCCATCCCGGCAACGGTGCCGACTTCGTTCTTGCGGAACAGGTCGCTCGCCATGGTGAGGCACGTGACCGAAAGCATCTGGTGCGCGAAGGCGCCGATGCTGAGCAGCGCCACCGCGGTATAGGGGCTGGTGACCCCGCCGACGAAGATCATGCTCGTCATCATCAGCGCGCCGATGGTGAAGGTCCAGCGCCGCGCATCGATCAGCGCGATGCCGCGCCGCTCGAGCCACAGCGCCAGCGCCGGGCCGAACAGGCAGCCGATATCGGCGGCGACGAAGGGGAGCACCACTGCGATCGCCAGCTCGCCCAGATTGAAGCCGCGGACTTCGCTGAGATAGAGCGGCAGCCAGAAGGTGAGCGTCGCCCAGGTCGGATCTGCAAGGAAGCGCGGCAAGGCGATGCCCCAGAAATTCCGCCGCCCGAGCAATGAGAGCACGCGCGGCTTCTCGCCGGTCGTCTGGACATGCGCTTCCTGCCCGGAACGGATCAGCGCCAGTTCCTCCGGAGAGACGGTGGGGTGTTCCTCGGGCGTGCGATAGTAAAGCAGCCACAGCACCACCCAGAGCAAAGCGAGCCCGCCGGCGACGTAGAAGGCGGCGCGCCAGTTCCACCACACGATCGCCATCGCGACGATCGGCCCCGCCAGCGCGATTCCCGCCGAGGCGCCGAGATTGTAGATGCCGCCGGCCATGCCGCGCTCGCGTGCCGGAAACCATTCGGAGACGACCTTGAGCCCCGCGGTATGCGATGTCCCCTCGGCGAATCCCAATGCGCCGCGCAACACCGCCAGCCCCTGCCAGCTCGTCACCCAGCCATGCGCGAAGGTGAGCAGCGCCCAGGCGGTGGCGAAGATTGCCATCCCGTTGCGCAGGCCTATGCGATCGAGGATGTAGCCGACCACCGGCTGGAGCATGATGAACGCCTGGAACACGCCGGTGACCCAGCTATATTGCTCCTTGGTCATCGGCACGTCGGCCTGGAAGCTTTCGGTCGCGACGACCACACCTAGCGTTTGGCGCACGAGATAATTGACGATCGTGCCGAGCATCACGATCGCGATGATCCACCAGCGCAGTGCGCGGGTCCGTTGCCAGAAGCCCATCATCTCTCCTCGCGCCTTCCGCGCGTGCGGAGACCGTTAGCGTTAACGTTGCCGTCTGGAAACCGGGAGGGCAAGCGCTATCCGCTTTGAGCGCAAGTCGCGGGATGTGGCGCGGGACCGGCAGGCCTATATCGACTGCATGAGCAACCAGCAGACCATCAGCGACGATACCGCCTGGGCGGCCTTCGACGCGCGCGACCGCGCCTATGAAGGCCGCTTCATCGTCGCAGTCACCACCACCGGCATTTATTGCAAGCCGACCTGCCCGGCGCGGCGGCCGAAGCGCGAGCATGTCGTCTTCTATCCCGACGCCGATGCCGCTCGGAATGCCGGCTATCGCGCCTGCCTGCGCTGCAAGCCCGACGAAGTGGGGCGTGATCGGATCGCGGTGGCGGAGGCGGTGGCGCTGATCGAGGCGGCCGAGGAGCCGATGGGGCTCGAGGAGCTCGCCGCCCGCGTCGGCTATGCCCCGCATCATTTCCAGCGGCTGTTCAAGCGTGGAACCGGCGTGACTCCGGCCGCTTATGCCCGCGGGCTGCGCGCGCGCCGCGCCGCCGCCGCGCTGACCGAGGAGGAGCGCGTGACCGACGCCATCTACGAGGCGGGCTATGCCGCGCCCAGCCGCTTCTACGAGACCGCGAACGCCCGGCTCGGCATGACCCCCAGCGCGTGGAAGCGCGGCGGCGCGGGGGTGACGATCCGCTGGACGGTGGCCGAGACCAGCCTGGGCCCGCTGCTGATCGCGGCGACCGACAAGGGGCTGTGCCGCGTCGCCTTCGACGAGGACCAGTTCGCGCTGGCGCGGCGCTTTCCGGCGGCCGAGATCGCGCCGGGCGGCGCGGCTCTGGCCAATCTCGCCGCGCGGGTCGTGCGCGAGGTCGAGACGCCGGGGCGCGACATGGACTTGCCGCTCGACGTGCAGGGCACTGCCTTTCAGGAAGCAGTGTGGCAGGCGCTCCGCGCGATCCCGCCCGGCGAGACGCGCAGCTATGCCCAGCTCGCCACCGAGGTGGGCAATCCACGCGCGGTGCGCGCGGCGGGGACGGCGTGCGGCGCCAATCATGTCGCGGTGCTGATCCCGTGCCACCGCGCCCAGCGAGCCGACGGCAGCATGGGCGGTTACGCGTACGGCGTCGATCGCAAGCGCGTGCTGCGCAAACGCGAAGGCGTGACGGAATGAGCTACGTCATCACCGGGCTCGATCCCGCGCCCTTCCAGCGCTTCTACGGCCTGTCGGACGAAGCGCTCGCCGCCGAGCAGGTCGTGCGGATGACGGCGGACAGCAAGCCCGGCTTTCCGTGCCGGGTGACGCTGGAGGATGCCGAGCCGGGCGAAGCATTGCTGCTGCTCAACTACGAACACCTGCCCGATGCGAGCCCTTACCGGTCGCGCCATGCGATCTTCGTGCGCGAAGGGGCCGATGCGCCGGCGCGCTTCGAGGACGAGATACCGGAGAAACTCGCGATTCGGCTTCTCTCGGTCCGGGCGTTCGATGCGCAGGCGATGATGACGGACGCCGAGGTGGTGGAGGGAAATGCGCTCGAGCCGTTGATCGAGAAGATGTTCGCCGATCCGGCAGTGGCGTTCCTCCACGTCCACAATGCCAAGCGCGGCTGCTTCGCCGCGCGGGTGGATCGCGGCTGATTATTTGGCCGCTGCCGAGGACGGGCTGGAAGGCGCAGCGCTGCAGCTATAGACGAGCTTCTCGTTATAGACCGGCGGCAGCGCCGCGCGCAGCGCTTGCTGCCGGGTGGCGAGATTGGCGCGTGCGGCCTGATCGGACGAGCAGGTCTTGAGCTCGACCCCGGTGCGCAGCTGGCGGGCCTTCGCCATTTGATCGGACGAGAGCAGATAGCGCGTATTGGTATAGGTCCGGGTTGTCGGATCATAGACCAGCATCGAGACAGTCTGGTCCTCATCAGGCACGAGGATGCGCTGCCACGTTGTGCCCGATTCGGCATATTGCGTGCGTCCGTTGATGCACCCGTCCGTGCCAACATCGAGCGCTACTTTGTCCGCGTTCGACACCGTGATCCGGCTCCGCTCCGGCACAAGCGAGCAAGTCATCCGTCCCCCCGCAGCCTGATTGGGCACAGCGGCGCCCGCACTGGCCTTGGGCATTGAAAGCATGCGCGATTCGTCGAAGTCGGGACGCGTGAGGAAAAGCACCACTGCGCCGAGCATCAGTACGCCGCCGCCCACCGCGATCCAGATCGCCTCGCGCCGCCGGTCGCGCGAGAGCAATAGCCCGGCGCCGCCCAGCGCCAGCGCGCCGAGGACGAGCAGCAGGCCCGCGCCCGCCATATGATTCTCGCGGGCGACGATGTTGCGCGCCCGCGCCTGCGAAAGCGTGTCCTCGCGTTCGGTCGCGCTCTTTGCGGCGTCCGCCCGCGCGCGCGCCTCGGCATCGAGCCGGGCCTTTTCGTCGGCATTGCGCTCCTGCGCCAGCTGCTCCTCGACGCTGGTGCAGGGCACGCTGACGGTGGCGAAGGGTTGCTTAGCGCCTTGCAGGAACGCCGCGAGCTCATTGCCCGCGATTGCGAACGCGAAGGTCGAATCGCCTTCGTCGGCGCGCGTGATCGCCGAATTGACGCCCAGCACGCGGCCGCATCGGTCGAGCAGCGGGCCACCCGAATTGCCGCGCGCGATGCTGGCGGTGTGGAGCAGCACGCTGGTGCCCTGGAGCGAGCGCGTGCCGGCGAAGCCGCCCTGCGAGCGGACCGGCGATTGCGGGTTGATGAAGTCGGCGGCCGAGCGCGCGGTGGCCAGATCGACATTGCCGGGATAACCGAGCGCGATCAGCGCCTCGCCGTCGCCCGGCGCGCCGGTGTAGAGCGTCAACGGCGGCAGCCGGACCCCGGTGAACTCGATCAACGCCAGATCGCGCTGCTGATCGATCGCGATGAGCTTGCCCTGATACGACTTGTCGCCTTCCGAAGGCACGATGCCGATCACGACATTATCGGGGTAGCGATCGGCCAGCTCGACGACATGCGCGTTGGTGACGATGCGGTTGGGCGCGACCGCGAAGCCGCTGCCATGGCCGAAGCCGACGACTTCGTCGTCGACCACGGCGATGGTGACGATCCGCACCACCCCGCGGGCGGAGGCCGAGATGTCGTCGGCGCGCGCGGGCTGGATCGTTGCGACGAGCAGCGCGAGGAACAGCCAAAACCGCGTCATCAACCTGCTCTCCGGCCCGCACCGATCATTGCCAAGCGCGGCATAGGCGCAGCCGCCCGCGGATGAAAAGGGGTTATCGGGGCGCCGGTAGGATAGCGGCCGCTATTTCTTGTCGTCCTTTTCGTCGTCGACACTGTCCGGGTTTTTATCGAGAGTCGCGAGCGCCTTTTCGGTCTCGCCCTTGTCGATCATTGCGATCAGCTGAGTGGCGACGACGGCGATGCCGCGTCCATGCGGCTGATAGGCAAGCGGCGCCAGCATCTGTCGCGCCGATGCGCTGAAGACTAAACTTATATGGCATACTTATAAAACAAGCTCAGTAATCCACAGACGACTAAGCTTGTTATTTTTTCAACATTAGCAAAGGGTTTATCAAAAGCCGCCTAGTGTTACAGTATCAAATCCAGCCATCATGTAGCTACAAATCATGGTTATGCAACCGTAGTCGAATTCAATGCAATATACGGCATAAGGCATAAATTCCTCCTAGATTCGCGAGAAAATAAATCTGTGTGAGTCGGTCGTTCTTGTCAACTGCCAAGTCAACTGCCAATCGCAAGAACAGATCAAATGAAACTATAAGGATCGACGTCCACTACCACCCGCACCTTGGCGCTCCATTCGAGTGCGCTCAGCCAGTCGCGGATCATGTCCTGCACGTCGAAGGCGCGGCGGGCGTGGACGAGCAGGCGGAAGCGGTGGCGGCCGCGTAGCATCGCAAGCGACAGCGGTTCGAGCGGCCCGGATCGGGTAAGTTCCGGACGGGCGTGGGGCCGGGACCGCTACTTTGCGTCCGGCTTCTCCGCTTCGGTCGAACCCTCGGCTTCCTTGAGGGCCGCGTCCGCGTCGCCGCTGTCGATCGCAGCCAGGATCTTGGAGGCATGTTCCATCATTGCACCGCCGTGCGGATTGAAGGCCAGCGGCCGGATCGTCAGGCGCGCATCCTCGATCTTGCCGTCGCGCAGCCGGGTAAGGGCGGCGTTGAGTCGTAGCCCCTCATCCTGCGGCGCGAGTTCGAAAGCCTTATAAAGCCCTTCGCGCGCACTCGCGGGAGGGGTAGCGCCAGAATCGACGAAGCTTCGGAAATAGAGCATCAGCGGCTCGGGATCCTCGGGATCGAGCTTGTTGGCGGCGACGATCGTCTTGCGAATCGCTTTCCAGGTCTCGACCGAGAAATCCTTCTTGCCGATCGCCTGCGCCATCTGTGCCTGGGCTTTGTAGCAATAGGCCTCGACCAGCTTGGGATCGGCGGCGATGGCGCGCCCGGCGGCCGCTTCGGCTTCGGCGAAGTCGCCCGCGTCGAAGGCGGTTTCGGCGAACCAGCGCTGGGCCAGGGCGTCGTTGGGGAAGGAGCCGCAGCCTTCTTGGCGGCGGCATAGACGCGCGGCGCGGTCTCGTGGTTCACACCCGCGGTGGAACGGATCCGAACTTCCATGAATGCTTCTTCGCCCGGAGTCAGTCGGCGCAGGGTGATCGGCTCCGGCGCGACGGCCTTCGCCGCGATCTTGCGTGCGCCAAATCGGCCGCGGGCATAGCGATCAAGCTCGCGATCAAGCGTTCGCAGCTCGCCGAAAGCGGTTTTCGCGGCCTCGCGCGCCGGCTTGCCGTCGTTGATCGCCTTAAGATAGGCCATCCCCTGTTCGCCGCGGCTGCCTTCGATCATGATATAGTGGGTGAGCAGCCAGCCGCGGCCGTAGAGCGATTGTTGCTGGTCTTCGCGCAGCTTGCGCGTATCGGGAGCGAGCATCCGCTCGAGCGGCAGGCTGTCCTGGAATATTCCCGATGCCCGATATTGCGGCGGATAGCCGATGACCACGCTTCCGTCCTTCTCGAAGCGCGTCGTCGCGTGGAATTCGGCAAAGCCTTCGGCGAACCAGAGCGGATAGGCGGCGTGTGGCCAGGTCGTGAACATGAAATGATGCGCATATTCGTGGAACAGGATCGCAGTTGCACTGAGATCCGTGTCATCGGTGCCGGCAGCGCGCGGAACGAAGGCGATCGGGCCGGTGGCGCGGCCCCGATAGGCGCCCGCGGCATTGCGAATGTTCGAAAGCCGGCCGACATCGGCGACATCGTTGACGATGTAGACCGTGACTCGATTGGCCGGGCCGATCTCCGGATCCGGTCTGGCCCAAAGCACGCGCATCGCTTTGTCGAAACGCTCGAGCTTATCTGCAAAGGAACGCAGCTTCTCCGGTCTCTGCTCCGAATAGACGATGAAGTGCTTCGAGCTCGCTTCGTGCCATGTCGCATGTGCAGACGGCGCCACGAAGGACAACACCAGCACCAGGAGCTTACGAAACATGTGAATCTTCCCCAGTTACCCCGGAGGAAAGCTAAGTCAGGTCGTGCGGCACGAATAGAGTAAAATCGACATCAGGGTCGCCGCTCACAGGAAGCTGTAGGGATCGACGTCCACTGCCACGCGCACCTTGGCGCTCCATTCGAGCGCGCCCAGCCAGTCGCGGATCATGTCCTGCACGTCGAAGGCGCGGCGGGCGTGGACGAGCAGGCGGAAGCGGTGGCGGCCGCGCAGCATCGCCAGCGGCGCGGGGGCGGGGCCGTAGACGTGCATCTCGTCGCGACGCGGCGCGGTGCGGCCGATCATCCGGGCGGTTTCCTCCGCAGCGGCCTTGTCCTCGCTGGACACGATGATCGCGGCATAGCGGCCATAAGGCGGTGCGCCCGCCTCACGCCGCGCCTCAGTCTCGGCCGCGTAGAAGGCGGCGCTGTCGCCCGAGATCAGTGCCTGCATCACCTGCGCTTCGGGGGCATGCGTCTGGACATAGACGTGGCCCGGTTTCTCGCCGCGCCCGGCGCGCCCCGAGACCTGCATGATCTGCTGAAAGGTGCGTTCGGCCGCGCGCAGGTCGCCGCCGTCGAGCCCGAGATCGGCATCGACCACGCCGACGACGGTGAGGTTGGGGAAGTGATAGCCCTTGGTGACCAATTGGGTGCCGACGACGATGTCGATGTCGCCGTGCTCCATGCGGTGGACGAACTCGGCGGCCTTGGCGGGAGACCAGAGCGTGTCCGACGTGACGATCGCAGTCCGGGCATCGGGCCACAGCACCGCCACTTCGTCGGCGATGCGCTCGACGCCGGGACCGCAGGCGACGAGGCTGTCGGCTTCCTCGCATTCGGGGCAGATCTCGGGCGTGGGAATCATGTGCCCGCAATGATGGCAGGCGAGGCGGCGGATCAGCCGGTGCTCGACCATCCACGCCGTGCAGTTCGGGCATTGGAAGCGGTGCCCGCAATGCCGGCAGAGCGTGAGCGGGGCATAGCCGCGGCGATTGAGGAACAGCAAGGACTGTTCGCCGCGCTCGAGCGCCGCGTCGATCGCGAGGATCAGCCTGGGGCTTAGCCAGCGGCCGCGGTCGGGCGGTTCCTTGATCAGGTCGATCGCCTCGATATCCGGAAGCTCGGCGAGGCCGTAGCGGCCCGGCAGCTTGAGCTCCTCGTAGCGGCCGAGCTCGACCTGGTGGCGCGTCTCGATCGCCGGAGTCGCCGAGGCGAGGACCACCGGGCATTCCTCGAACTTGCCCCGCATCACCGCGACGTCGCGCGCATGATAATGGACGCCTTCCTCCTGCTTGAAGCTGGTCTCGTGCGCCTCGTCGACGACGATCAGGCCGAGGTTCGGATAAGGAAGGAACAATGCCGAGCGCGCACCGACCGTGACCAGAGCCTCGCCGCTCGCGATCGCGCGCCATGCCCGGCGGCGCTGCGAGGTGCGCAGTCCGGAATGCCAGGCTACGGGCTCGCAGCCGAAGCGCTGGGTGAAGCGCGTCAGGAACGGCTCGGTCAGCGCGATCTCGGGAAGCAAGACGATCGCCTGCTGGCCCGCGGCAATCGCCGCCGCGATCGCCTCGAAATATACTTCGGTCTTGCCCGATCCGGTGACTCCGTCGAGCAGGAAGGGCTGGAACCGCTTCGCCTCGACCGATCGCCGCAAGATGCCCGCCACCTTCGCTTGCTCGGCGCTCAGATCGGGCGGGCCGAAAGCGGGATCGGGCAGCGGATAGGGACTGTCGGTGTCGACTGTCACCGCCTCGATCGCGCCGACCTTGCACAGGCCGCGGATCACGGCTTCGGAGACATCGGCGATCGTGGCGAGCTCGCGCACCAGCCCTTGCCGCTCGCCGATCCGTTCGAGCGCCTGCGCACGCTGCGGGGTCAGCCGGTCGGGCACCACACCCGTCGCGCGATATTCGGTGATTGTCGGCGCGCTCTCGAACGCCGCCGAGGTGCGCACCGCCATTGCGAGCACCGCCGAGGGTGGGCTCAGATAATAATCGGCGGTCCATTCGACGAGGCGGCGCACCGGCTCGGGAATCGGCGGCGCGTCGGCGACCGCGATCAGGTTGCGCAGGCGGTTGTCGCCGATCTCCTCGGTGGGCAGCCGCTCGGGCTCCCAGACCACGCCGGCATATTGGCGCGGCCCGATCGGCACGACGACGATCGACCCGGGCTCGACCACCATGCCTTGCGGCACGCGATAATCGAGGGGCCGAGCGCGGGGTGAAGGACGAGAATGCGGGCGCGCATGCCGCCCTCATATGGGCATTTCCGCGCGAAACGGAATCCCCTTTGTCGCGCCCTAATCGCCGCTGTCGCCGATGCTCGCGACGTTAAACGAAAGCGTGAAGGTGGCGGCGTGATCCATCTGGTCTCGGCGGCCGTCGCGGCCGAAGCGGTATTGATTGAGATAGCCGACCTCGCCGCGCAACTTGCCGCCGAGCCCGAACGAAAGGCCGGTTGCGTTGCGCATTCGCTCATAGCCGCCGTTTTGGCCCCAGGCCGTGGTGTTGAGGTTGAGGAAATGCTCCTGCGTGACGAAGAGCTTCAGGCCCTTGTCATTCAGCGGCGTATCGAAGCCGAGCCGCGGGCGCAGCCGCACGCCGATTTCGCTGCCGCTGCTGTTGAACCGCTCTTCCAGCCGCAGCCTGCCCGAAAAGCCGCTGCCGAACGGGACCAGGATCATCTGCCGCAATCGCTCTTCGTTCGGGAGAGCCACGCCGCGATTCCAGTCCTCGACATGCCGATAGCCGATCGACAGCTCGATGCCGCCTTCCATCGTATGGGTGAACAACAGGCCCGCCTCGGCGTGCGAGAAGCCCTCAGCGCGATCGCTGAAGCGGCCGATTCCTTCCAGCGTGACTTTCTCGCGGCTGCCGATCGTGACCGTGCCGTTGGTCTGCAGCCACAGCTGGTGATCGACCTGCTGGGCATGGGCCAAAGCCGGGGCGAACAGCAGGGCTGCCGATAGAAGGAGAAGGCGCAACACGATCGATATCCTCGGAAACAGCGGACCCTGCTCCGGCGGCTCCTAGCAACAAACTAGCAACAGTGTCACTGTCTCGTCGGATTTGCCGCGGTTGCTACACGGCGTCCGGTCTGCTTATGTTCCGCCCGGCCGGCGAGAGTCGGCGCAAGGGGGACTCGCCATGTTGCTGACCGCACTCGCACTCTCGCTCGCCACGCAGACGTGCAGATCCTACGATACCGCGCTTCCCGCGCCGCTGATCGGATGGAAGCGATCGGGGCGTGGCCTCGATACCGGTCATGCGGTGACGCTCTCCCGCAGCGGCGATTCCATCCAGACAACAATTCGCATCCGCAAGGCGGGAACCTTCGGCGTCGCGCTCAGCGAGCCGGGCTGGATCGATGTCGCACCGATCCGCGGCAAGCCGCTCGCCTCGGCAGCGCACGGACATGGTCCCCAATGCTCGACGATTCGCAAGATCGTCCGCTACAAGCTGCGTCCGGGGACCTATCGCGTCTCGGTCAACAAGCTTAAGGCGACCCGCGCACGGCTGATGCTGGTGCGTTACTGATCTCGCCTGAGGGGCCTCACATGAAATTCTTCGCCGATACCGCCGACACCGCCGACATCCGCGACCTTGCCGATGCGGGGCTGCTCGACGGCGTCACCACCAATCCGTCGCTGATCCACAAGGCGGGGCGCGATTTCCTCGAAGTGGTCGCCGAGATCTGCGAGATCGTACCCGGCAAGCCGGTGTCGGCCGAAGTCGTCGCGCTCGACTACGCGGGCATGATGCGCGAGGCCGAGATCGTCCGGAAGATCGCCGACAATATCGCAGTCAAGGTGCCGCTGACGATCGACGGGCTCAAGACCTGCAAGGCGCTCACCGACGACGGCACGATGGTCAACGTGACCCTGTGCTTCTCGGCGAATCAGGCATTGCTTGCCGCCAAGGCCGGCGCGACCTTCGTCTCGCCGTTCGTCGGCCGCCACGACGACAACGGCTTCGACGGCATGGCGCTGATCAGCGACATCCGGCTGATCTACGACAATTACGATTTCACCACCGAGATCCTCGTCGCCAGCGTGCGGCATCCGATCCACGTGCTCGAGGCCGCGCGCATCGGCGCCGACGTGATGACCGCGCCGCCCGCGGTGATCCGCCAATTGGTCAAGCACCCGCTGACCGACAAGGGCATCGAGGGCTTCCTCGCCGATTGGGCGAAGACCGGGCAGAAGATCGGCTGAATATTCCCTCTCCCTTGTGGGAGAAGGAAGGGGCCCGCTCGCGCAGCGGTGGGAAGGATGAGGGGACTGAGTCTCACTCCCTCACCCTTCCGCCGATTTCATCGGCTCCCTCCCTCTCCCACAAGGGGAGAGGGAAGTGTACGCTGATCGCGTGACCGAACCCGCGCTGCCTCTCCTCTACGGCCAGCACCTTGCCCGCGACCGGCGGCGCTCGGTGCATACGGTGCGTGCCTATGAGGCCACCGCAGTGCGGCTGATCGCATTCCTTCAGTCGCACTGGGGAGAGGAAATCACGCGCGAGCGGCTGGCGCGGGTCGAGACCGCGGACCTGCGTGCCTTCCTGGCGCATCGCCGCAATGACGGGCTGTCCAACGCCTCCGCCGCGCGCGAATTGTCGGCGGTGCGCGGTTTTCTCAAATTTGCCGCCGGCGACGGCACCGAGCTGCCGCGGCTACGGGGTCCCCGCGTCAAGAAGGGGCTTCCGCGCCCGATCGCGCCGCACGAGGCAGTGGCGCTCGCCGAGACCGTGTCCGAGGAGGCGCGCGAGCCGTGGATCGGCGCGCGCGACTGGGCGGTGCTGCTGCTCCTCTACGGGGCGGGGCTGCGCATCGGCGAGGCGGTCGGGCTGACCGGTGCGGTACTGCCGCTTGGGCCGACGATGCGAGTCACCGGCAAGCGCGCCAAGACGCGCACCGTGCCGCTGCTGCCGCAAGTGCGCGCGGCGATCGAGGCCTATGCCAGGCTCTGCCCTTATGGCGTGTCGCGCGATGCGCCCTTGTTCCGCGGGGCAAAGGGCGGGCCGCTGCCGCCGGGGATGATCCGCAAGGCGGTGCGCTCGGCACGCACCTCGCTGGGTCTGTCCGAGCGGACGACGCCGCATGCCCTACGCCACAGCTTCGCCACGCATCTGCTCGGGCGCGGCGCCGATCTGCGTTCGCTGCAGGAATTGCTCGGCCATGCCAGCCTGAGCTCGACCCAGATCTACACCGCGGTCGACGCCGCGCATCTGCTCGACGTCTATCGCAATGCCCATCCGCGTGCCTAACGCTGCTGGCGCGGCTTCCAGGTGAGCACGCGCCAGACATAGGCGACGAGCGCGAGCACGACGATCGCAGTGACACCCGGCGCGATCCAGTGATCGATGGTCTCGAAGGTGGTGCCGAGCCAGAAGCCCACGCCGACGAGGATCGTGTTCCACACCAGGCTACCGGCGGTGGTGTAGGCAAGGAAGCGCCAGAACGGCATGTGCATCAGCCCGGCGGGAATCGAGATCACTGTCCGGCCGAGCGGCATGAAGCGGAACACGAACACCGTCACGCCGCCCCAGCGATCGAAGAAGCGGCGCAGCCTCTCGACGTCTTCCCACTCCATCGTCAGCCAGCGGCCCCAGCGGTCGACCATCGGCTTGAGCCGTTCATAGCCGTAGCGCCGGCCGATCTCCCACCAGAACAGATTGCCGATCGCGCAGCCGAGCGTGCCTACGGCCACGAGCAGCGCGAAGTTCATCTTGCCCTGCGCCGCGGCGATGCCGCCCACGCCCATGATCACTTCGGACGGGACAGGTGGGATCACATTCTCCAGCACCATCAGCAGGAAAACGCCGAGATATCCCCAGTCCAGCCAGCCACCCATCGTCTCAGGCTGCGCGTTCGGCGACGCGGCGTTCGATCGCCTGCCAGATCAATGCGGCGGTGTCGGTGCCGTTGAACCTGTCGATCGCGACGATACCCGTGGGCGAAGTGACGTTGATTTCGGTCAGCCATTCGCCGCCGATCACGTCGATCCCGACGAACAGCAGCCCGCGCTTCTTGAGCTCGGGCCCGAGCGCGGCGCAGATCTGCTTCTCGCGTTCGGTCAATTCGGTCTTCGCGGCCGATCCGCCGACCGCGAGGTTCGAGCGGATCTCGCCTTCGCCGGGGATGCGGTTGATCGCGCCCGCGATCTCGCCATCGACCAGCACGATGCGCTTGTCGCCCTGCGCCACCGAGGGGAGGAAGGCCTGCACCATGTGCGGCTCGCGATAGGCGGTGTTGAACACTTCGATCAGCGCGGAAAGGTTGGCGCCGTCGCTGCCGACCTTGAAGATCGCCTTGCCGCCATTGCCGTGGAGCGGCTTGACGACGATCTCGCCGTGCTTCCCGAGGAACTTGCGCGCCTCGTCGAGGCTGCGTGTCACCAGGGTCGGCGGCATGAACTCGGCATAATCGAGCACGAACACCTTTTCGGGCGCGTTGCGGACGCTGACGGGGTCGTTCACCACCAATGTGCGGTCGGCGATGCGCTCGAGCAGATGCGTCGCGGTGATGTAGCCGAGGTCGAAGGGCGGGTCCTGCCGCATCAGCACGACATCGGCGCCCTCGCCGAGATCGAGGCTCACCGGATCGTCGAAGTGGAAATGGTTGCCCGCGACGCGCTGGACGCTGACCGGATGTGCCCTGGTCCAGACGCGCCCGTCCGAATAGTTCAGGTCCTCGGGTGCGTAATGGAACAGCCGGTGCCCGCGCGCCTGGGCGGAAAGCATCAGCGCGAACGTCGAATCGCCGGCGATGTTGATCGCATCGAGCGGGTCCATCTGCACGGCAACAACGAGCGACATTCGGCCTCCTTCGGAATTCCTGTAAGTGGCTTATTCAACTAAGTCACCCCATCCAGGCATTCTCGATATGGCGAGGCAGCTTGCCGGGAGCAATGAGGATCACATCGACGCGGATGTCGTCGCCCGGCCCGGCGTAGCGCGACATCAGATATTCGGCCGCCGCAGCGACCCGGCGAAGCCGCCGTTCGTCGATCGCGAAATCCAGCTCCGCGCCCGTCGCGCGGGTCTTCACTTCGACGAACGCGATCAGGTTGCCCTTGCGCACGACGAGGTCGACTTCGCCCGCCGGCGTGCGCACCCGGCGATCGAGGATTCGCCAGCCGCGCAGCCAGAGCCACCAGGCGGCGCGCCTTTCGCCCTCACGGCCGCGGTTTTCCGCCGCTTTCCGGGCACTCGTCGCGCGTCGAGGTCGTTTCATCTGCGACTCCTCGCACAAGGGCTTTGCGCCTGTGGATAACTTTGGTTAGTCTCCATCATTCCGACTCATATGAGGCGGGTCGCACATCGTCACCGGGGGTGCCGAGGACTATGGAATCCAACGAAAGCTACTACCGGCGTCGCGCCATCCAGGAAATCGTGGCGGCACGCCACGCGATCACTGCGAATGCGAAGGAACGGAGGCGATCGCTCGCCGAAAGCTATGTCCGTCGCCTTTCGGAACTGACCGGTTCGGACGAGAGCTTCCTGCTCGATGCCAATCCGGCGCGGCTGCAAGAGTTCGCCTAAGCCTTGAGCGCCAGGGCGCGGGCGTAGAGGGCCTTGCGGTCCAGCCCGAGCCTTTTGGCGACTTCGCCCGCTGCCTTTGCCGGCGGGAGCCGCGTGAGCGCTTCGGCGAGCGCGGCATCGCCATCCTCCTCGCTGGCAGGCGCCGCTTCCCCGGCGGCGCGACCACCACCACCATCTCGCCCTTGGGCGGCGCATCGGCATAGCGCGCAGCGAGCTCGGTCAGCGTCCCCGTCACGCACTCCTCGAACCTCTTGGTGATCTCGCGGGCAACCGCGGCCTCGCGGTCGCCGAGTCCCTCTGCCAGTGCGGCAAGGCAGGCGGAGAGGCGCGGGCCCGATCTGTACAGCACCAATGTCGCCCGGATCGCCGCGACCTCGGCAATCGCCTCGGCGCGCGCCTGCTGCTTCGCGGGCAGGAAGCCCAGGAACAGGAAGCGATCGGTCGGCAGCCCGGCGAGGGTGAGCGCGGCGATCGCGGCGCAGGGGCCGGGGATCGTCGTCACCACGTGGCCGGCGGCGCGCGCGTCGCGGACCAGCTTGAAGCCCGGATCGGAGATCAAAGGCGTCCCCGCGTCGGAGACCAGAGCCACCGCTTCGCTCGCCATCCGCGCGATCAGCCCCGGCCGGACGGCATCGGCGTTGTGGTCGTGATAGGGCAGCATCCTGCCCTTTGTGCCGAGGTGGCGAAACAGCCCGGCTGTCACACGCGAGTCCTCAACTGCAACCACATCGGCCTTCATCAGTATTTGAGCAGCACGCGGGCTGAGGTCGCCGAGATTGCCGATCGGCGTCGCGACGATGTAGAGGCCGGGGGCGAGAACAAGATCATCCATCGGGGAGAGTCATGGCAGACGCCAGAGTAAGTGCGCAACCGGGCCTGTGGAACATGCTGCGCGCAGCCGCAGTCGGCGCGACCCTGTTTCTCGCAGCCTGCGCCAGCGGCCCGCGAATCGTTCCGGAGGCCGAACGCCCCACGGCCCCCGAGCTGCCCGCGCCTCCCGTCGTGCGTCCGATCGCGCCGGGACTGCCGCAGGACGTCGAGCGTCACCGCATCGCGTTGCTCGTGCCGCTCACCGGCCAGAACGCCGGAGTCGGGCGGTCGCTTCAGAATGCCACCCAGCTCGCCGTGCTCGACACGAAGAGCGATGTGCTGCGCATCACCACCTACGATACCGGCGCGGCCGGCGGGGCGGCCGCCGCGGTGCAACAGGCGATCGCCGACGGCAACCGGCTGATCCTCGGGCCTTTGCTGGCCGAGGAAGCGCGCGAAGTCGCGCCGATCGCCCGGCGCGCCCGCGTTCCCGTGCTCAGCTTCTCGAACGACGCCAGCGTCGCCGGCAACGGCACCTTCATCCTCGGCTATGTGCCTGGCCAGTCGATCGAACGCGTGGTGAACTATGCCGCGAAATCGGGGATCACCGATTTCGCGGGGCTGATCCCCACCGGACTCTATGGCGAGCGCGCCTCGACCGCCTTGCTCCGTTCGGTCGAGCAGGCCGGCGGCAAGGTGCTCGCGCTCGAGACCTATGACGCGCGTCCGGGATCGATGACGAGTGCAATGGCCAAGATCGGTCGTTCGCCGTTCCAGGCGATCCTGCTCGCGGGAAGCGCCGATGGCGCGGTCACCGCGGCGCCGCTGATCCGTCGGGCGCCGAGCGGCAAGACCGCGCGGCTGCTCGGCACCGAATTGTGGAACACCGATTCGGCGATCGGCGGCAAGGCAGCTTTGAGCGGGGCCTGGTTCGCCAGCGTGCCCGACAATTATTATCGCCAATACGCCACCAAATACCGCGCGCGCTTCGGCACCGCGCCGTATCGCCTGTCGACGCTCGGTTATGACGCGGTGCTGCTGACCGTGCGGATCGCGCGCGATTGGCGCCCCGGCACCGAATTCCCCGAGCGCCGGCTGGTCGAGCCCGAGGGCTTTGCGGGGCTGGACGGGGCGTTCCGATTCGGCCGCGACGGCGTCGCCGATCGCGCGCTCGAAGTGCAGGAAATCCGGGGCGGGACGACCGCGACGGTCTCGCCGGCGCCGCCCAACTTCAAGGGCAAATAAGCTGCCTCGGTGCTCCTGCGAAAGCGGGAGCGCCGGGCACTACGCGATCACCAGCTCGCGCAGGATCGCTTCGAGGACCGGCATGCCCGCGTCGGTGACGCGCAGCCGATCGCCTTCGCGGACCACGAGCCCCTGCTCGCGGAGCCGGGCGAGGGCGCGCGGTTCGATCGGCGCCGCGCCGCCGGCGAGCGCGTCGATGCGCGGCAAATCCACGCCCTCGGCGATCCGCAGGCCCATCACCAGTGCCTCGACCGCGCGTTCATGCGGAGTGAGCGGGTCCTCGAGCTGAAGGCCATGGCCGTTGCGCGTCACTGCGGCCATCCAGTTCTCGGGCTTCTTGTGCCGCATGGTCGCAAGCCCGCCGCGCCGGCCGTGCGCGCCGGGCCCCACCCCGCATAGTCGCCATAGCGCCAATAGGTCAGGTTGTGCCGGCTCTCCGCGCCCGGCCGGGCATGGTTGGAAATCTCGTAGGCGGGCAGGCCGGCTGCCGCGGTGATTTCGCGGGTCGCCTCGAACAGGTCGGCCGCCGCATCGGGATCGTAAGCGGCGAGCTGGCCCTTCTCGAACAAGGTCGCGAAGCGCGTGCCGGGTTCGATGGTGAGCTGGTAGAGCGAGAGATGCTCGGTGCCGAAGCCGATCGCGCGGTGGAGCTCGGTTTCCCAGGCGGCGAGATCCTGATCGGGACGGGCATAGATCAGGTCGAAACTGACGCGATCGAACACGGATTGTGCTGTCTCCAGCGCCGCGAGCCCCTCCGCCACGCCGTGCGCGCGGCCGAGGAAGCGCAGCGCCTCGTCGTCGAGCGCCTGCAGGCCGAGCGAGACGCGGTTGACCCCGGCGGCAGCGAGATCGGCAAAGCGTGCGGCTTCGACCGAGGAGGGATTGGCCTCCAGCGTGATCTCGATGCCCGGTTCGAACCCCCAATGCTGCTCCGCCGCTGCGATTACCGCGGCGACCGTCTCGGGCGGCATCAGCGAAGGCGTGCCTCCGCCGAAGAAGATCGAGCCCAGCCTGCGCCCCGGCAGCGCCGCCGCCTCATGCGCCAGGTCGGCGAGCATCGCCGCGCGCCAGGCCTCTTGGTCGACGCTCTCGCGGACATGGCTGTTGAAGTCGCAATAGGGGCATTTCGACACGCAGAACGGCCAATGCACATATAGTGCGAGCGGGGGTGTGTCGGTTGTCATGCGCTTGAAGGGCCGGAGCGGGTAACGGGAGCCTGTCTCGTGTCAAGCTGGATGCAAGCGAACGGCAGGAAGTGGGTGGTTGGCCGCGAAAGTCACACTAGGGTCACACTGCCTGCATCGTTCTGGCCTGTTCCTGCGCAGGCGATCCAGGAGGGTGTGGACCAAGCAGCATTATACTCCTGCTTTCGCACGAGCAGGATGAGAGGGGCGTTACGATGTCAAAGAGCTAGGTGAGGCTGTCAGACGAAATCCTACATTGCAAGCATGTCTGCAAATGGGTGGAAAGCGGACGTCCGCTCAGAGCCGCTTGTTATCGAAGGTGACCAGCAAGTCTCCGCAGGCCTCGTTGTGGAAGGGAGCCGAGCCGGTGCTCCAGAAACGCTGCTCGCCCGAGTGCCTGATATCTATAGCGCTGTTCGATACCCAACGAACGCGAGCAGTCGCATCCTGATGGTGAGAAGTTGCTGCGCAGCCGGCTAGATACCAGTCTGGCATCCAGGCTGGTCTAACCATAACGACGATGGAGGGTTCGCCGCCAACGACAATTCGTTCAACCTGTGCCGTACGCTTTCCGTCTGGCGAGGTTACGCGCGAGATCACCGCTCGCTCGGAATCGAGAAAGACGGCAGGACCCATTCCCCAGAAAGGTAAGGTGGCAACTACGGCCAAAATGATGATTCCAGGGATCAGGATAAACTTTGTACGGCGCTTCATGACGCAACGTTGTCAGACGTTCCGAACGACCGCAACTGGGGCGTCTGCAGACCGTCCGCTTTCGATGCATGCAATTTGCGGCAGCTCAACCCGAAGGGCGGGCACACGTCCGCGTCGAGAGCTTGGAGAACCGGTCGGTCGACGTCGGTTGGTCCGCGCGAAGGGGCTGCCCGAAGGCGGTACCGGGTGCGGCTGGAGCGGGTAGCGGAATCGAACCCGCGTATTCAGCTTGGAAGGCTGCTGCACTACCATTGTGCTATACCCGCGAGCCGTGGGGGCGACTGCCACAGTCCGCGGCTATTGGTCAACCTTCTCGCGCACCACGACCATCTTGCCGAAGCCCGATGCCTTGCCCGGCTCGGCCTCGACCAGCACCACCAGCGATCGTTCGCCCTGTCCGGCGGGCAGCGTGACGTCGAGCGGCGCCGGCGCGGGATCGCGCTTCTCGCCGATCTTCTTGCCGTCGAGCCAGATCTCGGCGCTGCCGACGAGTTCGGTGAAGGTCAGCACGCCGCCGCGCCGGCGGACGCTTGCCGGTGGCGTGAAGTTCATTTGATAGCCGTTCCAGGGGCCTGCGTCAGACGGTCCTTCGAGCCGGCCAGAGCGGCCGCGCGCAGTGGCGTAGCGATCGTCGGTGCCGACCTTCGCATTGGGGTCGGGCCGGGTCGCAGTGAACGGTGCGCGTGCCCAGAAGTTCAGCAGCATCTCGGGCCGGGTATCGGCGACCTGCGCGCGCGGCGTGGCGGCGATGCGGTCGATCGTCAGCGTCGTCGGCTCGAGGCCCGGCGCAGTGGCGCGCAGCACCAGCTTGCCGCGCCCGGCGGCAGCGCGGACGATCACCTGCGCGAGGCCGTTGAACAATCTTCTCGCGCTGCCCTTTTCGGGATCGTGATCATTGGGATTGCCATTGCCGAGGCCGATGATCTCGCCGCCTTCGATCGTGAAGCCGGCGGGAAGATTGACGAGCGGTACGTGCCGCCCGCGCGAATCGACGGCATCGACGGTGATCGGCTGGGCATCCTCACCGTCGCCCACCATTACCCGCCGATCGGGTGTGAGCCGGAGCGCCAAGGCCGCGCCGACGGTCTCGATCACGGCGCGCGCGACTTCGCGGCCGCCGCGATAGCCGATCGCTTCGAGCCTGCCGGGAACATAGGGTACCTGGAATTCGGGCTGCTTGAGCCGGTCGACCGTCGCCTCGCCGACCTTCTTGCCGTTGAGCAGCAGCGTGACGCGTTCGGCATTGGTGAGCGCCACCACGCGGATCGGCGTTCCTCCTTGCCCGGCCAGTTCCAGTGCGGCTGGAGCGCGAGCACGGGCGTGTCGTCGATCCATTGCGCGCGGTGCTGGTGGAAGGCGAGCTTGGGGAAGCCGCAAATGTCCATGATGCCGAAGAAGCTCGAGGTGGACGGCCATTCGAACGGCGTCGGCTCGCCATGATAATCGAACCCGGTCCAGACGAACCCGCCGGCGACGAACGGGCGTTCGGCGATCGCCTTCCACGCGGCGGCGTGGGTGGCGCCCACGGCGCGCCCTCGTCGTCATAGCTGGTCATGATGTTGCGGGTCTTGTCGGTCGCCCATTCGCCGCGGGTCGAGAAGGCGCTGGTATCCTCCGAGCTGGTCAGCGGCTTGTCCGGGAAGGCGGCGTGGTATTTGTCGTATTGCGGGATCTGGTAATTGAATCCGACCACGTCGACCGCCTGGCTGACGTTCAAGGGCGTGAACATACCGTCGTTCATCGCCGCAGTGACCGGGCGGCTGTCGTCCAGCGCCTTCACCGTCGCGGCCATGCGGCGGACCATCTCATAGCCCTGCGGGCTACCCTGCATCGGCTCCTCGTTGAACACCGACCACAGGAAGACGGAGGGCCGGTTGCGGTCGCGCCGCACCAGCCATTCGAGCTGCGCCATGTAATCGGGGCTCGGATTGAACTGGCGGTTCTCGTTCATCACCAGCAGGCCATGGCGGTCGCAGGCGTCGAGCAGTTCGGTGGGCGGCGCATTGTGCGACATGCGGATCGCGTTCGAGCCGAGCGCCTTCAGGCGGCGTACGCGCCAGTCCCACAGCGAATCGGGGATGGCGGTGCCGACCCCGGCATGGTCCTGGTGATTACACGTGCCCTTGATCTTGAGCGGCTGGCCGTTGAGGTGGAAGCCGGTCCGGCTGTCGAACGTGAAAGTCCGGAAGCCGATAAGGATGCGGCGCTCGTCGAGCAGGGTTTCGCCATCGCGGATGCGGACCAGCAGCGGATACAGTGTCGGGCTGTCCGGGGACCAGAGGCGCGGATCGGCCACTGGCAGGCGTAGATTGGCGGTGTCGTTGCGGAGCGGCTGGACTTCGACGTCGGCGCTATCGCCCGCCAGCTTTGCACCCTGCGGGTCCAGCAGCTCGGCCTCGACGGTGACGCGCCGCGCATCGGTGGCGATGTTGCCGAGCGTCACTTCGACCGGCACGCTCCAACTGCCGTCCGCGGCGCGGCGCGGATCGCAATGCACGCCGTCGGTGACGATGTGGATCGGCGCGCGCACCGCCAGCCAGACGTGGCGATAGATGCCGGCGCCTTCGTACCACCAGCCTTCCATCGGCTCGGCGTCGACTCGTATGGCAATCGTATTGAGCTCGTCGCCGAAGCGCGCATAGGGCGTCAGATCGACATGCACGCCGTTAAAGCCGCTCCAGTTGCGGTCGACGATCGTGCCGTTGATCCAGATCGTAGCATTCGTGGCGATCCCGCCGAAGTCGATCTCGAGGAACTTGCCCTGGAGCGCGGGATCGAGCCGGATGGTGCGGCGATACCAGCCGATGCCGCGGCGGCGATAGCCTTGCGAGACATTGGCCTGGGGATCGACCGCGCTCTCGATCGCCCAATCGTGGGGCAAGGTGACTTCGCGCCAGTCGCTGTCGTCGAAGGTCATCGCCGCGGCGCCGTGCGCGGCACCGGCCTTGGCGTTCTCATAGGTCGCCTGATGGCCCTTGATCTCGGGCATGGGCACGTCGCCGAGATGGAAACGCCATCCCTGGTCGAGCAGCAGCCGACCGGATTCCTCAGGGGTAGGGCGGGGATCGAGCCCGTCGTGCGGGGCGGGCATCGGCACGTCGCTGCCGTTATAGGTGTCCACCGCCTTCGCGCGGGCAGGGAAAGCGGGAAGCGCGGTAGCGAGCGCCGTGGTTGCCAGAAACGCCCGCCGATCCATGTCTCTTCCCTTATTTGCCGAGCCGCATCGTGGCCGGCTTTGTGCGGTCGACCGACAGGATGCCATCTTTTTCCGCGATCTCGGCGACCTGCAGCACGCTGCGGCGACCCCAGTCGGGATCCTTCGCCGCTTCGGGCTCGCCCGACTGGTGGACGAAATAGACGAGATATGCCCGATCGCCCGCGACGATCACGTCCGGATGCTGGGCCTTGGCGCGATCGGTCGGGCGCGCGCCCGGCTCGCCGGCGAGATGGCCGGGCTGCGCGGTCCAATGCTCACCGTCGCTCGAATGCTGGACCAGCAGGCCCTTCCACGCGTCGCTGATCAGCCACCAGCGCCCGCGCCAGCGGAACGCCTTGGGGCCTTCACCGGGAGTGGTCACGGCGGTGCCGCGCACCGTCCAGTTCTTCAGGTCGGGGCTGTCTGCCCAGCGGATCGCCTTGCCCATCCGCTCATCGTTGAACCACAGCCGATAGCCGCCCTGCGGCAGCGCCAGCACGCTCGCGTCGATGACTCGGTCCGAGCCGAGTTCGACGCGTTCGCCGCAATCCCAGCGCTTCAGGTCGGGACTTGTCAGGTGGACGAGGAAGCGCGGGGCGTTCCAGTCCTTGAACACGCCGGGCACCACGGTGATCCACATGTGCCATTTGTCGCCGAAGCGCTGGACCTCGGGCGCCCAGAGCGTCGCGCCGGTGCAGCTCACGGGGATCGCCGCCGTGCCCGAGTAGCGCCACTTCGCGCCGTCCTTCGATCGCGCGACGCCGATCGCGGTGCCGTGGACCCAGCTGACGTCCTTCGGATCGGCGAGCTTCAGGTCGGCGCGGCGATTGGTGTAGAACATCACCCATTCGTTGCTCTTCGGATCGTGCACGGTCGAGGCATCCGCCGCGCCGTCGTGCACCGGATCGCGGAACAGCGGGACCGCGGCGACCGGGTCCGCCGCGAGCAGCGCCAGCGCGGCGAGCAGCATCAGCGGCTCCCCGAGACGGGGTTCTTGCCCCAGAGCTGCTCGTACTTCCAGCCCGACAGATCCTCGACGACCGCGCGTGCCTCGGGCGAGGTTGGCTCGGTGCCCCCGGCTCTCAAATGGTCGATCTCGGCCATCAGCACGTCGTGCGTCTGCGCATTGAGGCGAAAGCGCCACGAGGCGATCAGGCCGGCGAGCATGACCAGGATCGGCCCGAGGATCAGCAGCCAGGTGATGGTGGCGATCGCTTGCGGGGTCTGTTGCACAGCTTCGGCAGGGCCTCCTTTGGGCGAGACATAGCCGCCGAGGTCGATGATCCAGCCGGTGCAAATGATCGCTGCCGACTGGGCGAGCTTGCGCACCAGCGTCATCACGCCGGCGAAGATGCCCTCACGGCGCTGGGCCGTGACTGCCTCGTCCACGTCGGGCAGGTAATTATAGACCGACCAGGGCACGAAATTCAGGGTGCCGCGGCCGAGCCCGGCGAGCAGGATCGGCACGAACAGCCAGAAGATCAGCACCGGACTGAACGTCGCGGACGCCGGATTCAGCGCCGAAAGCATGTTGCCGTGAAGGGCGCCCAGGTCCGCGACGAAGCCCGCGGGTCTCAGATGATAGAAAGCGAGGAACAGCAAGAGGCCGGCGCCGAAGAAGCTGATGGCGATGCGATAGGCGACCACGGGCCCGGTGCGGATGACGATATTGATGGCGATCATCACCGAGATGAGCTGCGCCACATACATGATCGTCAGCAGCTGCGAGATGATCAGCGTCGCGCCCATCATCACCGTGACGACGAAAATCGGGAAGGCCGTGTTGAAGATGTCCTGCGAGATGTAGCCGCCGAGATAGATCGACAGATGCTGACGGAAGGCGCGGATGCGAAGCGTCGAAAACAGATCGCGGAACATTACGACGGGGATCAGCAATGCGGTCTTCAGGTCGAGCGGCGCCGACTGCACCTGCTTCTCGGCTTCGGTATAGGGGCGTTCCCAGGTGAAGATCACCACCAGCAGCACGACCAGGCTGAAGATCGCGCCGAATATGGCACCCATGATCAGGAAGGTGCTGGGCGAATCCTTGCCGCCGAGGCTGCTGATGATCAGCGTCGGCAGATAGGATGCGAGGATGGCGGAGCTCTGCGCGACGATCATCCGCGCGCCGGCGAACTTCGCCTTTTTCCGATAATCGTTGGTCATTTCCGCGGCGAGCGTCTCCCACGGAATGAGGAACATCGTGTAGACGAACTCGAAGAAGATGAAGGTCAGCAGATAATAAGTGAAGCTGTGCCCGGCGACGAAGATCAGCGCGAAGCTGGGCAGCAGCGGAATGGTGGCGATGAGGAAGATCTTGCGTCGCCCGATGCGCCGGCCGATCCAGGTGTGCCGCAGATTGTCGGACACATAGCCGATCAGCGGGCAGGTGATCGCCTCGAGCAGCCGCGGCAGGCCGAGAATCAGCCCCGCCTCCGCCGCGGACAGATTACAGAAGGTGGTGAAGAAGTATAACAGCCAGCCGGTGACGACCGCCTGCGCGCCTGCCCCCAGCATGTCGCCGGAGCCCCAGCCCCAATAATTGTACCAGCGCGGCTGACGGTGCGCGGATACGGTTGGCGCCGAGGCGCTGCTGGCCATGCGGGGTTTCCTCTCGGGGGTTCGGCCGCCGGGATTGCGGCAACGTGCCGACACCGGTTCTTTACTCCATATTCTGAACCGCTATCATGATATGTGGAACGACATCAAGTCGGCGGGAGTGTTGAGGATGCGGCTGGGACGCGCGATTTGCCAGGGCTTTGCGGTTGCTTCGCTGACGCTGGCGGGAACGGCGGCGGCGGATCCCGCCGCTGAGTGGGTCGATCCGCTCACCGGGCACAAGGTGGTGCGGATCAGCCGCGAGCCGGGCAGCGCCGCGCTCTATTTCCACCAGAACAGCTATACGCCGCAGGGCGACAAGATGGTGATCTCGGTGCCGGGCGGGATCTCGGTGGTCGACCTCAAGACGTGGGAAGTCAGCCCGCTGGTCAAGGTGCAGGGCGCGACCCTGCTGTTCACCGGCCGCAAGACGCGTACCGCTTATTATCAGCGGCGTGGGCCGGACGGAGGGCCTGCGACGATTTTCGCAGTCGATATCGATAGCGGCAAGGTCCGGAAAATCGCCGATGTGGACCGCGGCTTCATCGGATCGATCAACGCCGACGAGACCCTGCTGCTCGGCCAATGGGCGGAGAATGAGCGGCCGCTCCAGCCGAATGCCAAGCCGGCCGACAACAGCAGGTTCGGGCAGGCGCAATATGCCGCCAATTGGCCCGACGGCCGCCCGATGACCTATGCCGAAGCCAAGGAAGTGCGGCTCAACGAGCGGCTCGAGGCGAAGGTCCCGATGGAGATCTTCACGATCGACGTGAAGACCGGCGCGCGGAAAGTGGTCACTGCCTCGACCGACTGGCTCAACCACATCCAGTTCTCGCCGACCGATCCGCAGCAGATCATGTATTGCCACGAGGGCCCGTGGCACAAGGTCGACCGGATCTGGACGATCCGCGCCGACGGCACCGGCAAACGCCTCGTCCACAACCGCACGATGAACATGGAGATCGCCGGCCACGAGTTCTTCTCGCCTGACGGCAAGACGATCTGGTACGACCTCCAGACCCCGCGCGGCGAAGTGTTCTGGCTCGCCGGCTTCGACCTCGCGACGGGCAAGCGCCGCTGGTACAATGTCGAGCGCAACCACTGGTCGGTGCACTACAACCAGTCGCCCGACCTGAAGCTGTTCTCGGGCGACGGCGGCGATAGCGAAATGGTCGCGCATGCCCCGGACGGAAAATATCTGTACCTGTTCCACCCGAAGGATATCCCGGATGTCGCCGGCATCCACGCGCCCGGTGCGGAGAGCC
Source organism: Sphingomonas sp. 7/4-4 (assembly GCF_027941955.1). Classification (GTDB taxonomy): domain Bacteria; phylum Pseudomonadota; class Alphaproteobacteria; order Sphingomonadales; family Sphingomonadaceae; genus Sphingomonas. The sequence goes on along the minus strand of NZ_CP115960.1, from coordinate 2,215,810 downwards.
TGATCTCTCCGGGCACCTTCGACGCCGAAAAATTGGTCGACATGCGCAAGCAGGACTACCGGCTCGAGCCCAACATGACCTTCACGCCGGACGGAAAGTGGGTCGTCTTCCGCGCCAATTTCGAAGGCGCGAACCATGTTTACGCGGTGGAGTTGGCGAAAGCGAAGTAGGCTGAACCGTCACCCCGGCCTCGTGCCGGGGTCCACCGGGAGGCAGGTCATAGACAAGATGCTCCGGCTTCTCCGGTGATGCTTGGTGGACCCCGGAACAGGTCCGGGGTGACGATGGAAGTTTAGCGGTCGGCGGGGACGAAGCGCACCGCTTCGATCAGCACGCCGCCGCTTTCGGCCAGCAGTTCGATGCGGTGATTGCCGCCCGCGATCCCGCCGGGCACTTCGATCGAAATCCGGTTGTCGAGTACGGCTTGCACCCACGCGGCGTCGCCGGTGTTGCGCGCGATCGACAGCGGATAGGCCTTGCCGTCGATCCGCAGCGTCAGGCGGAGCGGTTCGCCGTCGCCGTCGGCATAGGTCGGGATCAAGTCGATCACTGCGCGCCAATTGCCGGCGGGAAGAGTCAGTGCCGCCGCGCCCGTCACTGCGCGATCGACGCGCGCGCCCAGCACCAGCCCGCCCCGGCCGAGCCCGGGAACCACGCGCCAGCTTCCCGCAACCTTGCGCAGATCGAGCCGCACCTCGGGCTCTGTGACGGGCTCGACCAGGACCGGCGTCACCGCGGGCGTCGCGGCAGGCGCGGGCAGGACCGGGGAGTCAGGCGATAGCTCTTCCATTGGCCGTCCGCGGGCTCGACTGCGATGAAGCCGCGCCACTTGCCGTCGGCGAGCTTGTCATAGGCGCCCGTCAATTCGGCGATCCGTGCGTCCGCCGCGCGCGCCTCGGCGCCGCGGCTCAGCGCACGAGGCAGATCGAGGTCGCGCAGCCGATCATGCGCCTCCGCGGCGAAGAAGCGGCGATTGGCATTGGCAGCAGCCTCGACGGGATAGCCGAGCAATTCAAAGAATGCCTCGCGGCGCGCTTCGGGGATCCGCCCAGCGATCGTATGGAGGAGGAAGAGGTTGCGATCGAACGCGGCGAGCCGGGTATCGGCCTCTCCGATCGACCACGGGCTCATGCGCGCCTTCTGCCCGGGCAAATACCATTGGAGATGCTCGGGGCGCCGCTCGAAACTGAGTCGGTGATGCTCGGCCAGTACCGATGCAATTCCGGCCGCCTGCGTCGCGTCGATATTCTGCGCGGCCCAGCGGCGGACGAACCCATCCACACCGAGCGCCCGTGTCCCCGGTACGTCCCAGGCGAGCGACAGGAAGTAATCGGTCGCCAGCTCGGCGGGCTTGATGTCGCCGACATTGGCGATCCACATGCCGCGCGCACCGAGATCATAGGCGCGGCCCATCTCCTCGGCGATCAGCGCCGGCGGCGTGGTCGACAGCCACAGATAAGAGAGCGGCGCGCCGAGATAGGACAAATGGTAATAGATGCCCGCGCCGCCGCTGCGCCTGCGCTCCGCGGGAGTGGGGAAGCGGCGGATATAGCCGAAATTGTCGTCGGGCCACATCAAGGTGACATCGTCGGGGACGGCGAGCCCGGCGCGATAGATGTCGAGCACTTCCTTGTACGGCGTGAAGACCTGCGGGACGCGCTCGATCTGTGGCGAGACGTGCCGGGCAAGCATTGCGCGCTGGTCGGCGATGATGCTTTCGAGGAAGCGCTTCCGCGTCGGCATGTCGGATGCGCCCTGCATGCCGCTGTCGTGGATGCCGCGCATGCCGAGCGTCCAGATGCTCTCGTACTTGCCGTTGGTGCGCGCGCGTTCCTCCCAATAAGCGCGCACGCCGTCGGGATTCTTGCCGTAATCATAGTCGTGCGTATCGGCCGTCCATTCGCCGACATTGTTGCGCAGCATCGGCTCGGCATGCGACGAGCCCATCACGATGGCATAGCGGTCGGCCAGCTTCGCATTGTCGGGGTTCGCGTTGAAGGCAGGCGAGATCTTGTGCATCGCCGGCCACAAGGTGTTGGCCTTCAGCCGAAGCAGCAGCTCGAACACTTTGGCGTAGGTTTTGGGACCCATGCCGCGAGTGCCCGGCTCGAAGACCGTCGCCGACCAGGGGTGAGTCCCCAATCCTCGTCGTTGATGAAGATGCCGCGATATCTGACCGAAGGCGGCCCGAAGCGGTGCGTGCCGGGGCGGACGTGCAGCGCCGGCAGCTTGAGCGGCGTGACATCGGCCCACCAATGCCAGGGCGAGACGCCGATCGCACGGCTGAGCTCGTAGATTCCGAAGGCGGTGCCGCGCCGGTCGCTTCCGACGATCACCAGCGCGCGGGGCACGCCGGGGGCGGGGCGCTCGATGGTGGCGATGACGAAGCTTTCCCACGCGCCGTTGAGCCGCTTGGCGTCGAGCTTGCCGGAGACGACGAGGCGGTCGATCGCGGGGTTCTTGCCGATCGTGCCGGCCCAGATCTGGTCACCGCCTGCGGTTTTGCCGGTTACGGTGGCGAGGTCGCGGCGGAGGTCGTCGGCGGCGATCTTGACGACCTCGTGGTCGCCTTGTTCGACGATCACGCTGGCTCCGGCGAGCGAGACGCCGCGCGCATTCGGGTTCGTATCGATCCAGTCGGCGAGCCCACCAGAATCGTCACCCCGGCGAAGGCCGGGGCCCAGGGTTACGGGCGACGCCGCTTGTGGCTCTGGGCCCCGGCCTTCGCCGGGGTGACGGTAGGTTGCTTGGGAGCCAAACGGCAACAACAGGGCGGCGAGCCCGAGGAACCACGCCGCCCGCAACATCAGATATAGGTCCGCAGGAACTCGCCCAGCGCACAGATCGCGAGGCTCTGGCCGTAGGGCATCGAAGTCAGGCGGATGTCCTTGTAGAATTGCAGCGTGTCGCCCATCGCCGTGCCGAAGCTGACCTGCTGGAGCTCGCCGGTCGCATCGATATTGGCGAGGACGCCCTTCACGGCCTTGATCCCCACCTGCTCATAGTGCCGCGGCAGATAGCCCTTCCGCACGCCCTTGAGGATGCCGTAAGCGAAGCCCGCGGTGGCCGAGGCTTCGAGATAGCTGGTCGGGTCCATCACCAGCGTGTGCCACAGCCCGCTCTCGTCCTGCGTCTCGGCGAGGGTCTTCACCTGCGCGGCGAGCGTGTCGATCAGGAAGGTGCGGAAGGCGTCGCCCTCGGGCAAATCGAGGATCTCGATGATCTCGGGGATCGCGATCGTCACCCAGCAATTCCCGCGCGCCCACAAAGCCTCGGCGAAATTGTGCCGGCCGTTGAAGTCCCAGCCGTGGAACCACAAACCGGTCTTGCGATCGAACAGATATTTGATGTGGACGAGGAACTGGCGCTTGGCCTCCTCGACATAATGCGGCCGGTTCAGCAGCAGGCCGATCTTGGCGAGCGGCAGCACCGACATCATCAGCGTGTCGTCCCACATTTCGCCGGGATTCTCGTCGTTATAGACGATGTGCTGGAAGCCGCCTTCCTCGGTCTTTGGCAGGCCGTCCTTGGCCATCAGCCATTCGCACCACGTATCGAGATACGGGATGTAGCGCGGGTCGGGCTCCTGCTCGTAGAGGTACGCCAGCGTGATGAACGGCGCGACGGTGTTGATGTTCTTGGTCGGCGTGCCCTCGGCGAAGCGGTCCTCGAACCATTGCTTGATGATGTGCAGCGCCTTGTCGTCGCCGGTCTGCTCGTAATAGCGCCACATGCCGAACAGGCCGACGCCGTGGGTCCATTCCCAGCCGGCCCAGCCCTTGGTGTCGATGATCCGGCCGTCCTCGAGATGGAGCAGGAACTCGCCGGTCTCGTCCTTGATATTGACGAGATTGTCCATGAGCAGGTCGATCTTCGACGTGATCTCGCTGCGCGGAACGTCATGGGTGAGGGCGGCCAATTAGTGTCTCCTGAATTCGACAGAGGTGCGAGTCACTTCGTGACCCCATAGTCCTTCGCCATCTGTTGGTAGAGGCGAATGAAGTTCGGATCGGCGTCATAGCGTCCGCCGTGATCGCGCGGCTTGCGCGGCGTCGGCGGGGCAGGGCTGCGCCGGGTGCCTCGGCGCCGTTGATCCCCTGCGAGAGCAAATTGGGCCGGGGGCCTTCGCCGGCGCTGACGCCGTCCTTGAGGAAGATCGCTTCCTGGTGCCGGGTCGGCTCCCAGATATAGCTGCCCCAGCCATTGGCGTGCGCGTGGACGAGGTCGTTCAAATAGCGTTTGCGCGAAGAATATTCGATCGCGAAGAAACCCTTGTCGGGATAGCGCTTGCCGAACTCGGCGAAGGTGCGTTGCCAGTCGCCCTCGGCGGCCTGCTGGTAGCAGGAGAAGCCGAGCGCATCGAAATCCACGCCGCGTTCGATCAGGCTGTCGGTCCAGTGGCGGACGATTGCCCAGTGACGGCCGAGATGGTTGTGGAGTGCGAGCGGCACGCCGGGAAGAGTCTCGCGGGTGGCCGAAATTGCCGCCTTCAGGAGCGCCGCGAACCGGTCATAGCCGCCGGCGCCGGTCACGTTCATATGGACATTGTCGGTCTGCGGATTGCCGGTCGGGATGGTCAGCGGCACGCGGCCTTCGGGCCAGAGCATGCCGAAGGTGGTCTCGTTGCCGAGGATCGCGAGGTCCGGCGCTGCGCCGGCGGCCTTGAGCGCGGCGAAGGTATCGGCGGTGTAGCGATGGACCGTCTCGACCAGCTTGGCGAAGGGCAGATCCGCCCATGCCGCCGGTTTCTCCTGATGCTGCGGATCGGCCCAGGTGTCCGAATAATGGAGGGTGATCGAGAGGTGGAAGCCTGCCGCCTTGATCCGCTTCGAGAAGTCGATGATCTGATCGAGCCCGCACCACGGCCCGCCGGGCTTGCCCTTCGAATAGCCCCTGGCGGGATCGACGAAGAGCCGGAGCTTGAGCGCGTTGAACCCGGCCTCGCGAAAGATCGCGAGCGGGTCCTTCCGCACTCCGTCGAGATAATAAGTCGCGCCCGCGAACTCATCCTCGGGCACCCACGAGATATCGGCACCGATGAGGAACGGCCAGGGCCGCGTACCCTTTGCGGCGCGTGCTGACACCGCGGCGAGCGCAAGCGCTGCGCCGCCCGCGCCGATCGTCTGGCGACGGGTTAGCCTCATTTCAGCTCGGCCGGCGTTGCGGGAGCGGGAACCATGCGCACCGGCAGGCCGCCCTTGACGTTGCGCAGCGCGACGAGTTTCACTTCCTCCAGCGCGTTGCCCGGCGCCCCGTCCGATGTCACTGCCAGCGCGATATTGTTGCGGCCGCGATGGTTGAGGATTCCCTCGGGGATCGGGAAGACGCGCTGCGGGCCGACATGCGCGATGAACTGGCCCATGTTCCAGCCATTGACGAAGATGAGGACGCGATAGGCCACCGGCGAGCGCGGCTTCGAAGTGTCGCCGAAAGCGAGCCCGATCGTCGCGTCCTGCCCCTTGGGCACGGCGAGGTCGAAGCTGGTGCGGTACCAGCTTGTGCCTGGCGTGGCTTGGGCGGCGGCGGGCTTCCAGCCGCGATCGTCGAAGCCGGGAAGGTACCAGCCGCGCCGCTCGCCATCGAGGCCACCATTATTGGCGACGCCGCGCACCGGATCGGGCAAGTCCTCGCCGCGCCCGTTGATCTTCCAAGCGATCGGCACCGCGAAGCTCGGGCCGGCGACCGGCTCGATCGAGACGGAGACGAGGCCGCGGGCTTCCTTGTGGAAATCGTCGGCGTCGAGGTCCCAATTATGGCCGTTGTTGCGCACCATCACGGACAGGACATGCTCGCCGGGCGTACGCGCGGCGTCGGGGAGCGTGAAGCTCGGCGCGCCGGTGGTGATCGGGCGGGGAGGCCGGCGGGGATTTCGTCCTGGCCGATCAGCTTGCCGTCGAGGAACACCTGCACCAGCCCCGCGCCGCCGGCGCCGTAGTGGAGCTTGAGCCGCTCGGCATCCGGGCCGCCGGTGAAGCGGCCGCGATACCAGGCATCACCTTCGTGGAAGCCATAGGCGTCCATCAGCATGTTGGGCTGGCCGTCGGCGCGCGCGGTGATGCTGGCATAAGCGCGGTTGTCGATCTTCGCCCAGTCGCGGTCGTCGAAGCCGGGCTCGGCCTCGGGCGAGCCCGGGGCGACTCGCCAGTCGGTGAGCGCCGGCAGAGGGAAGTCTATCGGCGCAGGCAGCGGCGCGGTCGCCGCAACAGTGCCCGAGGAGGTGCGGGTGGTAGCGACTTTCGCCCCGTTCCACGTCACGCTGCGAACGCCGGCGGGTGCCCAGACCTCGAGCGGCGTAGTTTCGCGGGTATCGCCGGTGAGGGCGAGATTGCCACCCTTCACCTTGGCAGTGCGGACCAGCGCAGGGCCGCGGACAAGCGAGCCGTCGACATGCCAGAACTTCGCACCCTCGGCCTCGTCGCCGATCAGCAGCAGCAGGTCCGGTCGCCCGCCACCGCTGATCCGCAAGCGGGTGAGCCCGCGATGCGCGTAATTGAGCTTGAGATCGCCCTTGGTCGCGTCGAACGCCGAGGTCGCGCCGCCTTCGAGCACGGTGACCTTGGGCGCGCTGGCATAGCGCAGCACGGTCTCACCCGCTTCGCCTGTGCGGCCGTAGATCAGCGCGACGTCACGCGCGTCCTGCTTGACCAGCGCCTGCAGCTCGGATGTCGAATAGACCAGCCGCTGGCCGCCCAAATTCACCCCCGCGACCAGCCATTTCGCGTCGAACCCGTCGAGCTGCATCGGCAGCGTGTAGCGGCCATCGGGCAGGTCGGCAGTGAAGGTGAAGCGGTCGTTGGTCTGGCCGTTCGAGGGCTTGTGCGTAACCAGCAGGAAGCGCGCGTCGGTCTCGGGGCTCTTGTTGTGATAGACCTGAATTTTGTCCGACGAGATCTGCACCGGCCCCGCGGGGTCATCCCCGCAAGGTCCGGCACCGCGGCGATCAGTCCGCCGAGCTGTTTGAGTTCCTCGGCCTTGGGACGAATTTCGCGCGCCTCGGATAACGCCGCGCCATAATCATAGCTGGTGAACACCACCGGGGCGGGAAGCCAGCCCCAGCTCGTCCCCCGAATCCCATGTAGAAGCTCTGGATGCCGATCCCGTTGGCGAGATTGGTGCCGTAGAACACCCGCTGGAAGCGCTTGCCGCGCTGGATCGCATTGCATTCATAGCCACCGTTCGAGCCCCAATAATCGAACCAGCCGCCGCCGAACTCGGCGAGGAAGCCGGGCGTGTTGGGCGAGGCCGAGGCACCGCCCTTTGCGCCGCCCGGTCCGTAATAGCCCCAGTCGGGCGCCGCCGATCCGCGGGTCGGCTTGCCGTTCACCGTGCAGGTGCCGCCGGGATAGCCGTCGAATGCGTACAGGTCGTTGGGACCGGGAACGGTCTTCTCGACCTTGCTGTCCTCGGGCACCCAATAGCCGTTGCGGCCCTGGTCGTTGTGGAACAGCGGAACCGTGATGCCGTCGGCGCGCGCCTTGGCGTAGAGATGGTCCATGTAGCGGCGCTGCGCCGGGGTGGTCAGCGCCAGCTCGTTCTCGATCTGGTGGAGGATGACGTTGCCCTTGTGGCCCTTGCCGTCGCCGTTGACCTGGTGGCGCGCGATGATCGCGTTGACCCGGGTCAGCCACTCGTCCGATGCGGCGAGATATTCGGGATCGTCGGTGCGCGCGCGGCCGCGCTGGTTGACCAGCCAGCCGGGGAAGCCGCCGCGGGTGAGCTCGGCATTCACATAGGGGCCGGCGCGGGTGATGACCCACAGGCCTTCTTCCTCGGCCATGGTGAGGAGCCGATCCAAGTCGCGAATGCCGCTGAAATCGTAGACGCCCTTTTGGGGCTGTGGAAGCCCCAGTCGAAATAGAAAGCGACGGTGTTGAACCCGCTCGCCTTCATCTTCTGCAGCACGTCGCGCCACAGATCGGGCGAAGGCAGGCGGAAGGCGTGCATCTCGCTCGACCAGATGATCGTGCGCTTGCCGTCGATCATCAGCGAGCGTGCATCGTACGAGACGCGGCCGAAGGTCTTGACCGGCGCGTTGAAGTTCGCGGTCGGCTTTGCTTCCTGCGCGGCGGCCGGCGTGGCGATCAAGGCGGCGGCGGCGAGTAGGGCAGCGCCAACCCACCCTCCGTTCGCCCTGAGCTTGTCGAAGGGCGGCTCACCACAAGCGACCGGCCGTGTGGAGAGGCGTGCTTCGACAGGCTCAGCACGAACGGAGCTGTGGGTGCGGGCGCGGATCATGGCAGGTGGAACACCGGCTTGAGCGGCCATTCCTTCGGCTTGTTGCCGGGTTCGACTTCCATCAGTGGCGCCATGTAGTCCCACCATTTCCGCATCACCGGATGCTCCGGAAGTGCATCGCGGCTATTGTCGTCGGTGAGCTTGAGGACCGCGAGCAACGACAGCGTCTCCTCGTCGAGGAAGATCGAATAGTCGCGGATGCCGCTATGGTGGAGCAGTTCGGCCAGCTCAGGCCAGATCGCGTCGTGGCGCGCCTGATATTCGTCGACGACGCCGGGCTTCAGCTGCATCTTGAATGCGTGGGTGGTCGTCATGCCCTCTCCTGAAGCCCATTATGTGGGATTGTAACGCAGCATTTGGATAGTCGACTGCGGGCGCGGCGTCAAACCTCGTCGGGCCAATATTGCGCATCCTCGACGCGGGCGACCTGCGCGTCGTCGAGCAGCACCGGCGGGCGCGGATCACCGCCGTCGCGCGACAGCCGCAGATGCTTGACCTCGAGCCCGGTGACGTGGCGCGCCCAGAAACCCCAGGCGGGCGTGGGGCCGAACATGCTCGGCTCGGGATAGGCATCGGCGAGCTCAAGCGGGCCCGCCGGCACCGGCTCGGAAGTGCCGCCACGGAAGGCGAGGTCGATATCGCGCAGCTGTACGCATTCGATCGGACGGTCGGGCAGCCCGGCAAGGATCGCTGCGAAGCGCGGATCGATGCCCGTCGCCTTCAGCCCGCGTACCTCGATGTTGCGCATCGCGCCGGTTGTCGTGCCCTTGGGCCCGCGCAGCCGGGCGCCGAGGCGGAGGAACAAAGGCGCGGTGGTGACGTCGTCCATCTCGATATTCTCGGCGAGTACGTCCTCGATCGTCCCCCGTCGACAGTTTCCAGCGCCAACCCCCGGCTACGCTCGAAGCGACAGTTCGCAATGCGGATGCGGCGGAAATCGCCGTTGCTTTCGGTGCCGATCTTGATCCGCCCGGTCACCCGGTCCCGGTCCGGGGACAGTTCCTGCGTACGCTGGCGGGTGCCGTCGAGCATCGTGCCGAGATCGAAGCCGCTGACCTGGCAGTCGCGGATCGCGATGTCCTCGCACGACGAACGCCTGCCGAGCCCGAGACTGGTCTTGAGCACGATCGCATCGTCATTGGGCGTGTTGACCCGGCAGCGCTCGACGCGAGCATTGCGGACGCAGTCCAGGTCGAGGCCGTCGCGGTTGGTGTCGATGTCGAGGTTCGTGATGTCGAGACCGTCGATCTCGCTCGCCAGCAGCGCGAAATGCCCGCCCTTGAAGATGCTGAAGCCGTCGAGCTTGACGCGCTTGCAATGCGCCAGCGCGATCGCCTTGTTGCCCATGCCCTGCATCGCGCCGCGATTGCGTTCGAGCTTGCCGATATCGGCGGCGGGCATCGCGGCCATCGAGAGCGGGCGTTCGCCGGCTTGGCGGCTCCACGGCGTGCCGGGGCCGTTGCGAGTGAGGCCGACTCCGTCGATCCGTCCCTTGCCGATGATCGCGATGTCCTGGGCATGTTCGGCCCAGATCAGGCTGTTGTGCCAATGGCTGTGGCCGAAATCCTGATAGAGCTGGGGGCCGCGTTCCTCGGGCAGGTCATAGGCGCCGAGCGGGCCCTTTTCGGCGGCGATCAGCGTGGCGCCGTCCTCGATCACGAGAGTGACGCGGCTCTTCAGGCGGATCGAGAAACTGAGATATCTGCCCGTCGGCAGGATCACCATCCCGCCGCCTGCCGCCTCCGCGGCCAGGATCGCGGCGTTGATCGCGGGGAATCGAGCGCGGCCCCGTCGCCCTTCGCGCCGTGATCGCGGACGTCGAATGTGGCGCCGGTGCGCACTATTTCGTCATCCCGGCGAAAGCCGGGACCCAGAGTCGCGGGCGACGTCGTGTGGGGCTCTGGGCCCCGGCTTTCGCCGGGGTGACGGAAACGGGCGCCATCAGCTCCCCGCCGGCCTCACGTCGCTCTCGGCGAGGCTCGGGGCAATCGCGCCTTCGGTGAGATCGGGGTTCGCCGCGTCGAAGCTGCGCGCTGCGGGCTTCAGGTGCGTTGCCAGCTCGGGCACCTGCGCGGCGATCTCGGCGGCGACCGCGCGGGCGAGGAACCAGGCGCCGGGATTATTGTGGTGCGTCCGGTCCTTGCCGCCGTCGTTGAACAGGGTGCGGCCTTCGCCTCGCCCAGCGCTTCGTAGAGCGTGACGGTGCGTTCCTGCAGATCGAGCAGCGGCACCTTGTCCTCGCGCGCCACCTTGCGCACCGCCGCGCCATATTCGGCGAGCGTGCGGCGTACCTTCCCCCTCATAGTTCCGCCGCTCGGGCGAGGTGACCAGCACCGGATGCGCGCCGCGCCGCCGCGCCTCGGCGATATAGGTGCGCAGCCAGGCGGGGTAGGTGATCTCCGGATCGGCATAGGTCTGCGGCCAATTGGCCTTCTGGTCGTTATGCCCGAACTGGATCAGCAGCCAGTCACCCGGCTTGATCAGCGACAGCAATTTGTCGAAGCGCAATTCGGTGACGAACGATTTCAGCGTCTCGCCCGACTCCGCATGATTGGCGATCGCGACATCGGGGCCGAACAGTGCCGGCAGCATCTGCCCCCAACTCGCCGCAGGCTCCGAACGCTGATCGGTCACCGTCGAATCGCCGGCGAGGAACACCGTCGGCACCGTGGCCGGCTCGATGTCGATCGAGGCGACGTGCGGATCGCCGAGGAATTCGAGGGTGAGCTTGTCGTCCCAGGTGTAGCTGCCCGCCTCGCGGCTCTTGAGCTTGACCTGCGTTCCGCCGGGCGCATTCGCCGGGGGTGGGGCGAGCTGTGCGTTGCGGACGTTCACGATGAAGCTGGCAGTGACGTACTGGCCGGGCTTCGTAATGATGTCGCGCAGCATCAGCCGGCGCGATTCGGCCTTCACCGTCACCCGCCCGCCGAGACGCACGGTCACGCGGTAATTGCCCTCGGGCACTGCGGCGGAGAACAGGAACTCCTTGCCGCGGCGCTGCGGCTCGTAGCCGAAGCCGCCAGCCTCGTACGGCTTGTCCGCCGCCACTGCGATGCGGCCGGTTGTGCGCCTGGGCGGCTCGAGATCGAAGCGGAGCGGGGCCTGGGTCATCGCCATCTGGAGCGCGATCAGCAGCATTACCTTCTTCTTTCAATCGTCATCCCGGCGGCGCGGGGAATGGTCACTTCGCCCCCAGAAAGTACGACGTGTGCGGGGGCTGGTTGTACGCGGTGTTCTGCCATGCCACGCCGAGGCGATAGACCGGATCGTGCATCAGCGTCACGATGCGTTCGCTGGTCGGGACCGGCGTTTCGTAGATGCGCAGCTCGGTGCTGTCCGCACTCGGCACCACCAGCTCCTCGCGCCAGTCGCCCAAGATGTCGGCGGAGAGCGAGGGGTTCGCCTTCGTCCCGTTGTTCGATACCACACCCGGTGGGTCGAGCAGCAATTGCTCGCTCGATGTGTTCCAGTCCCATTTGGTGATCCTCTTGCCGTCGAGCAGCTCGCGCAGGCGGTCGCCGTCCCACCAGATGCCGAAGTTCGCCGCGCGCGGATGCCCGCCGGGAATGACATTGCCCTTCACGTCGTAGAGATCGCGCGAATTGCTCGCCCATGCCTCGGCGCCGGGGTGGCGCGGGTCGATGTCGATCGCGATGCCGCGGCCGGTGTCCTTGTCGGCGGGAGTCGACCACAGGATCGCGCCGGTGCGTGCGTCGAGCATCGCCGCGCCGCGATTCCCGCTCATCCGCATGGTCTCGTGGACGCCGAACTTCTCGAGTCCGGGGTGGCTGGGGTCGAGATCGGACAAGTGCATCGCGTCGCCATGGCCGAGCCCCGACGACCAGAGTCCCTTGCCATTGTCGTCGATCACCATCGAGCCGTAGAAGACCTCGTCGCGGCCGTCGCCGTCGACATCGGCGACCGAGAGCTGGTGGTTGCCCTGTCCGCCGAACTTCTCGTTGCCGGGCGTCGCGCTGTCGAACAGCCAGCGCATGCTCAGCTTGCCGTTCCGGTAATCCCAGGCGGCGGCGGTCGACCGGGCATAATAACCGCGCCCGAAGACGAGGCTCGGCCGGTGCCCGTCGAGATAGGCGACCCCGGCAAGGTAGCGTTCGGAGCGGTTGCCGTATCCGTCGCCCCAGGTCGCTTTCATCTGGTCGTAGGTCGGGTTGTCGCCGCTCGGATCGCGCGCCGGGGTGTAAGGCGCGGAGGCGAGCGCACGGCCGGTGAGCCCATCGAACACGGTGAGGTATTCGGGGCCCTTGAGGATGCGGCCCTTGAGCTCGGAAACCTTCTTGCCGTCGGGCAGAACCTTGGCGCCGGTGCGGTCGTCGATATCGACTTCGCCCTCGCGGCTGGTCCAGCTGGCGTGGGGGTCGCCGATCGTCCGGTTGGTACCGTCCACGGTGCCGTCGGCGGTCTTCATCGCGATCTCGGCCCTGCCGTCGCCGTCGAGGTCATAGACCATGAACTGGGTATAATGCGCGCCCGAGCGGATGTTGGGGCCGAGGTTGATCCGCCACAGCTTCTTGCCCTCGAGCGTATAGGCGTCGATCAGCGTCGCGCCGGTATAGCCCGAAAAGGCATTGTCCTTGGCGATCGAGGGATACCATTTGACGATCAGCTCGTAGCGGCCGTCGCCGTCGAGATCGCCGACCGAGGCGTCGTTGGCGGTGTAGCTATAGGTCTCGCCGTCGGGGGTGCGACCGTCTGTCGGCTTGTCGAGCGGGATCGGCAGATAGCCGTTCGCCCAGACGGTTGCGCCCGCGTCCCGCGCCGCGAGTGCATAATGCGAGGTGGGGGTGCCGCTCCTGTCGAGATAGCTCGTCGCCTGCTGGCCGCTCACTCGCGCGATCACCTTGCCGTCGCGATACAGCGTGAAGCGTGCACCCTTGGCGTCGGTTGCGAGCAGCCGCCACGAGACGTGATTGCCGCCGCCCCCGCGGGCACGGCGACCAGCGCCCGATCGAGCCGCTCGACCTGCCGCCCCGCGACGATCGGCGCCGCCTGTGCCGGAACCGCGGACGCAATGATGAGTGCCGTCAGCATGAAACCTCTCCCCGATTTGTTTTGCGGCGAAGCTGCTCCGGGTGGCGGGTGGAGTCAATCGATTCCCAACTAATGGCACGATGATTTACATTCCGGGATTATGTCCACACGCAAAGCGGGCCGCGATCCCCCGATCGCGGCCCGCTCCTTTGCAGGATGATCCCAAAGATGCGGACCGCCGCGCATGACGGCCCGCAGTAGAGGCAAGCCTCAGAACTGGAAGTTCACACCGAAGTTGAACGTCCGTCCGATCCGGGTCTGGAACAGCGTGTCCTTGCGTTGGCTGTCGATATAGAGGTTGTTGCGCTCGTCGGTGAGATTCTGTGCCTCAAGGATCACCTTGATGTTGTCGGTGAGCGCATAGGAGGCCGAGGCGTCGACGAACATGTTCGGCGAATTCCCCTGCAGATTGCTGCCCGGCGAAGCCGGGATGCCGCGGATGTAGCGATCGCGATAGCTGGCGGTCCCGCGGATGCTGAACTTGCTGTCTTCGTAGAAGAGCGTGCCGCTGGCCGTGTTCTTCGAAAGCCCGACCAGGTCCGCGGTGGTGGTCACCGTCGGCACGCCGTTCACGCTCGCCAGCACATATTGGATGGTCGAGGTGACGTGCGTGTAGTTTGCCAGCACGCCGAAATTGCCGAGGAAGCCGGGCAGGAAGTCGAGCTGGATCTGTGCGTTGACTTCGATGCCCTCCAGTGGTCCGCCGCGCGTGTTGACGAGCTGGCCGACCGTGAAGATCTCGGTCGGAGTCGTGTTGGTGCCGGTGAGCAGCGCGTCGGGCAGACCGAGCTGGTTGAATGGGATCTGGCTGGTGACGCGCTGGATGTAGGTCTTGATGTCCTTCTTGAAATAGGCGACCGACAGCAGCGAGCCCGGCTTGAAATACCATTCGAGCGCGGCGTCGAACGTGTCGGCGCGGATCGGCTCGAGATACGGGTTATTGATGTTGCCCGTGCGCGTCGTGGCGGTGATGCCGCTGGTCGGCGCAAGGTTGCCGAGCTCCGGACGCGACAGCACTTTCGCTGCCGACAAGCGGAGGATCAGGTTGTCGACAGGCTCGATCGCGACGTTGCCCGAGGGCAGCCAATCGTCGTAGCCGCGCAGTACCTGCGCGTATTGGCCGCGCAGGTTGGTCGGCGTCGAGCCGGCGGGCGCGGAGACCGAGATATAGCCCGCCGCCAGCATGTCGGTGCGGACATAGCGCACGCCGATGTCGCCGCGGATCTTCACCGGGAGCTGGTCCTCGGTGTTGAACGTGGTCATGGCATAGACGGTCTTGATATCCTCGCGGATCCGCGAGGCGCCCGCGCCGCATTCGGTGCGGCAGAAGCGCACCGCATCGAAGTCGAAGGTCTCGTCCCATTTGTCGGGATCGACCGCCGCCCAGCTCGCCGGCGCACCGCGGCCGAACAGGTCGTCTAGGCCGCTGATCTGGCGGGTGATGCTGGCGAGGCTGGTGCCGGCCGGCAAATTACGGACGATCGTGTCGGCGGTGTAGGGGCTGGAATTGTACGCATTATAGTCGCTGCGCCGATACTGGGCGCCGATCTTGAGCTTGAGCCCCTGATCGATATCGAAATCGGTATTGACCTCGGCCGTGATATTGTCGGTCTGGTTCTTGGACGGCTTGCCCTGGAAGCTGAACCCGCCGAGCACCGTGGTGCCGCCGCCGGTCGAAGGCGCGTAGCCGTAATTGGCGGGATTGGCGACGTCGAAGCCGAAGCCGAGGATCGGCGTCGCTCCGCCATCGCGGAAATCGATGGTGAAATTGTCGGTGTCGATCGCATCCATGAACGTCTGGAAGCGCTTGGGCCCCCACCAGACCGACTGGTTGATGCCGAAGAAAGCGGTCATCTCGAAGCTGTCGGTGAAGCGGTGGCGGAAGTTGATGTCGCCCTGTGTGAAGGTCGAGATCCAGTGATCGACCAGACCTTCGGAACGGACGTCGACGCCGTCGAACACACCGTAGACGAGCGAGCCCTTGTCATCGAACTGGGCCTCGCGCACCGAAACCACCGGCTGGCCGAGATTGGTGATGCTGCGGCCGAACGAGATGCCCGCGATATAATTGTCGCGACGCTCGACTTCGTAGCGCGAGTAGAGACCGTCGATGCTGATGTCGGTGTCTTCATCCGGCGAGAATTGCAGGGTCAGCGTGCCGCCGATGCGCTTCGTATCCTGCTCCGAATTCACGTAGCGCGGCAGGCGTGGTAGGAAAGCGCCGCTGCCGGGGACGTTGGGCAAATCGGCCCGGCGCAGATTGAAGACCGCGGCATAGGCGGCCTGTGTGCTGGTGCGCGGATTGCCGGTGCTGCAGTTCGCAGCAGAGGCGCCGATGTTGAAGCCGCCCTGGAGATAGCCGGGCGTCGGGCTGACATAGGTGACGCCGTTCTGCACGAAGCCGCCGACCGGCGTGCAGTAAGGCAGGACCGGCTGGGAGCCGCCGGCGCCGTCCGGATCGAGGCCGTTGGTGTTGGCGGACAGCACGTCGACCGCCGAATAGCCGACTTCGCGGATGTGGCGCTTCTGATAGGCGATCGAGGCGAGCACGCCGAAGGTGCCGTCGGCGAATTGCTTCGAGACGAGCAGAGAGGCGCGCGGATCGACCTTCTTGCTGATCGTGTTGTAGACGCCGCGCGCGGTTGCCGAGAGCGTGAAGTCCTTCTTGAAGTCGAGCGGCTTGGGCGCCTTGAGGTCGACGGTTGCGCCGAGCGAGCCTTCTTCGACGTCCGCTGATGTGGTCTTGCGCACCGACAGCGCCGAGAAGATCTCGGTCGGGAAGACGTTGAAGTCGAAGCTGCGGCCCGAGTTGCCGGCGCCGTAGATGTCCGACGAGCCGGTCTGCGCGCTTCCTTCCATGCCGTTGATGCGGACACGGGTGAACTGCGAGCCGAGGCCACGCACCGCGATGTTGCGGCCTTCGCCGCCGTCTCCGCGTGAGAGCGCGACGCCGGGGATGCGCTGCATCGATTCGGCGAGGTTCGAATCGGGGAACTTGCCGATGTCCTCGGCGACGATCGAGTCGACCGCGGCGGTCTCTTCGCGCTTCTGGTTGAGCGCGCTGTTCAGCGAGGCGCGGAAGCCCTGGACGACGATTTCGCCTTCGTCGGTCGTCTCCGGGGTCTGCTGCGCGGCGGGAGCGGCGGCTGGCGCGTCCTGCGCCATTGCTACCGGTGCCCACGCCAGTGCCACGGCCAGCGCAGCGCCGGAAACTCCGGCTCCGCGAATGCGCGAATGCGAAACAAGCCTCATGCTGATCCCCTCCTCTGTTCCTGCTCGACCGCCGCGCTTACGCGCGGTCGGTCTCATTTGTTGTTCTTATTTCCCAATATATGACGCAATGAACACGTCCCGCCAATACCCCTTTCGCCCTTTGTCCGCCCAATGTGGGGTTTTGGTCACAGTCCAGACACATGTCGTCGCCACGCGCGGCGCTGACACCGTCGCGCAGCAACCTGCGCGACGGTGCAGCTTTTGTCCAGCGGTGTCATTTCAATGGCAGGCGGCGCTGCCCAATGGCCTGGTGCGGGTGAGGTCGGGGCGTTCGGCGAGCACCTTTTCCGCCACCGGGACCTTCAGTCCCTTCAACTCCTGCGCAACCAGATTGGCCATCGCGCGTGCGCCGAGCTCGCTGAAATGGGTGTCGTCGGCGATGCCGTTCGGGAAGGCGGCGACTTTGTCCGCCGGGGTATAATGGAGATAGTATTTCGTCGACCCCGCCTCGCCGGCGCTGCTGACCAGGTCGAGCGAGCGCGCCTCGAGGTCGATCAATGGCGTATTGGTGGTGACCACCAGCTCGCGCTCGACCTGCGAGTAGGCGGCGAAATCGGCCTTGGCGCGGGCGCCGTCGAACGAGCGGCGGGCGGGGGCGTGACCAGCACGGGGATCAGGCCGCGGCCGCGCGATTCCCAGATCATGCGGAGGAGGTTGTCGCGATAGAGCGTCGCCGCCGGCGCATAGCGTTCGGGGCGCGAAACGCTCGCGTCGTTGTGGCCGAACTGGATCAGCACCACGTCGCCGGGCTTCGCTTCGGCAAGCAGCGCGTCCCACTTGCCTTCGGAAATGAACGTGCGGGTGCTGCGTCCGCCAACCGCGCGGTTGACTACCTCCACATCGGGCTGGAGTCCGCATTTGAGCATCATGCCCCAGCCGGTCTGCGGATATTTGTCCGCGCCGTAGTTTGCCGCGGTCGAATCGCTGGCGATCAGGATGCGCTGCTGCGCGTGCGCGGGCAGGGCGGTGGCGAGGAGGGCCGCGCCAGCGGCGAGGAGCGCTCTCACTGCAGGTTCACGAACGCGCCGCCGTCGACCAGCAAAGCCGCGCCGGTGACATAGGCCGCCATATCGGAAGCGAGGAACACGATCGGGCCGGCGAGATCCTCGGCCCGGCCCAATCGGCCGAGCGGGATGCGGCCTTCCATGTACTTGCGCTTCTCCTCGTCGGCGAGGTCGTCCTTGTTGATCTCGGTGAGGATCGTGCCCGGCAGCACCGAATTGCAGCGTATATTGTGCTTGCCGAGCGCAATCGCCGTCGATTGCATCAGCGAATGGAGCCCCGCCTTGGTGGGTGTGTAATGCGTCTGGTATTCGCCGCCGACCAGCGCCGAGATCGACGAGACCGCGATCAGCGCGCCGCCATGGCCCTGCTTCACCATCTGGTTGGCTGCGGCCTGGCACATGAAATAGCCGCCGAGCAGATTGACCTGCACCGTGCGCTGGACAGTCTCGACCGGCATGTCGAGGAAGGAGTGGAAGGGGCAGATGCCGGCGTTCGACACCATCACGTCGACCTTGCCGAACGCCTCGACCGCTTTCGCCACGAACTCGGTCGCGGTCTCGGGTGCGGCAACGTCGCCCTTGATCGCGAGACCGCGCTGGCCCGCCGCCTCGATCTCGGCGACGCAGGCCGCGGCATCGGCGTCGCGGCTGTGATAGTTGATCACGACATCGGCACCGGCCCTGGCGGCGCCGACCGCCGCCGCGCGGCCGATGCCCGTCGATGCGCCCGTGACGAGCACGGTCTTGCCTTCCAACAACTTCACCTGGTCTCTCCTGGGTAAGACTATCTGCGTGCGCGGCGCGGCGGGCGCACATCGGGGCTCCAGCCCAGATCGGTGCTGATCCGCTGCGCGGTGTCGCGCACTTCGAGCTCAGCGCCGCCATCCGCTCGTCGTCCATGTACTGCGCCGCGCTCGACACGCTGATCGCCGCGACGATCTTTCCGGAAACGTCGCGCACCGGGGCGGCGACGCAGCGGATCTGATCCTCATTCTCCTCGAGGTCGTAGGCGTGGCCCGCCTCGGCATAACCGCGCATCCGTTCGAACCACTGTTCGCGATCGGCACGCGGCGCGCCATGCGACTGGTCGGCCTCGAACAGCCGGGTCCATTCGGCTTCGCTGCCGTCGACGAGCAACGCCTTGCCGAGCCCGGTCGAGGTGAGCGGCTGGCGATCGCCGATCCGGCTCGATATCTCGACGCGGCGGCGCCCCGGAATCTTGTCCAGATAGAGCGCGAGGTCGCCGTCCATCCGGCCGAGATGCACCGTATCCTCGGACGCGGCGGCGAGCTCTTCCATGCGCGGGCGGGCGATCTGGACGATGTCGGCCTGGCTCTGCGCGAGGAAGCCCAACTGGATCAGCTTGGGGCCGAGCTGATAGCCGTCGCGCGGGAGATAGGTGAGGAAGCCGCGGTCGATCAGCGCATTGGCGAGGCGATGCGTGGTCGAACGTGTGAGCGACATCCGCGCGGACAGCTCGGCGAGCTTGATCGGGCCGTCGATCACCTTGTCGAGCATGTCGAGCCCACGGATCAGCGTCTGGCTGCCCTGTACCTTGGGGCCCGCTTTCTTGCTCGTCGTTTCCGATTCAGCGTTTGACGTGTCGCGTCTCATCTCGTAACATCCTATCCCATAAAGTGAGAAAGTAAAGCATCAGGAGGGGTGCGAAGCGGCGGAGCATTTCGGCACCCGCCAGACCCGTTCAGTCAGGCAACGCGGTGCGGCGTATCATATGATGGTATGTCACGCTCGCAATTTTTCACATTATCAGTCGCCGTGTCCAGATGTGGTATGGGCACCGCAAAGGGGATCAGAAGACGTGGCTGCAGCCGGGCTTTCGAAGATCAAGCAGGTACGTGCGTACACCGTCCGCGGCGGCGGCGCCGATTATCACGATCAGGGCGAAGGGCACTGGATCGACAATCACATCGCCACCCCGATGGCGCGCTATCCCGAATATCGCCAGTCGCGCCAGAGCTTCGGCATCAACGTGCTCGGCACCTTGATCGTCGAGATCGAGGCCGAGGACGGCACGATCGGCTTCGCGGTGACCACCGGCGGCGAGCCTGCCGCGTTCATCGTCGAGAAGCATCTCGCGCGCTTCCTCGAAGGCCGCAGCCCGACCGAATATGAGAAGATCTGGGACCAGATGTACTTCTCGACGCAATATTACGGCCGCAAGGGCCTTGTCGTGAACGCCATCTCGAGAGTCGACCTCGCGCTCTGGGACCTGCTCGGCAAGCTGCGCGGCGAGCCGGTCTACCAGATGCTCGGCGGCGCGGTGCGCGACGAGCTGCAATTCTACGCGACCGGCGCGCGGCCCGATGTGGCCAAGGAGCTCGGCTTCATCGGCGGCAAGCTGCCGCTGCACCATGGCCCGGCGGAGGGTCTCGAAGGCCTGCACAAGAACATCGCCGAGCTCGCCGAGATGCGCTCTCGCGTCGGCGACGATTTCTGGCTGATGCTCGATTGCTGGATGAGCCTCGATCTCGACTATGCCACGCGCCTTGCGCACCGGGCGTATGACGAGTGCGGGCTCAAATGGATCGAGGAAGCGCTGAGCCCTGACGATTACTGGGCCTATGCCGCACTCAAGAAGAACGCCCCCAAGGGCCTGCTGGTCACCACCGGCGAGCATGAGGCGACTCGCTGGGGTTTCCGCATGCTGATGGACATGGAATGCTGCGACATCATCCAGCCCGACGTGGGCTGGTGCGGCGGCGTCACCGAGCTGATCAAGATCGCCAATTATGCCGACAGCAAGGGCGTGCTGATGATTCCGCACGGCTCGTCGGTGTACAGCTACCACTTCGTCATCACCCGGCATAACAGCCCGTTCGCCGAGTTCCTGATGATGCATCCCGGGCCGACCGAAGTCGTTCCGATGTTCCACCCGCAATTGATCGGCGAACCGGTGCCCGTGAACGGGCGCCTGCACGTGAGCGCGCTCGACAAGCCCGGCTTCGGGGTCGAGCTCAATCGCGATCTGCCGATGCACCGCCCCTACACGCACTGAGAGCGAGAGACCTGACCTCATGAAACTCTGCCGATTTGGACCCGCCGGAAGCGAACGCCCCGGCCTGATCGATGCCGATGGCGCGATCCGCGACTTGTCCGGCGTCATCGCCGATCTCGGCCCGGCCGAAATCTCGCCTGCCGGGCTGGCGAAGCTCGCCGCGATCGATCCGGCGTCGCTGCCGAAGGCCGAGGGCAATCCGCGCTACGGCGCCTGCGTCACCGGCACGCGGCAATTCGTCGCGATCGGGCTGAACTATGCCGATCACGCGGCCGAATCGAACCTGCCAATTCCGGAAGAACCGGTGGTGTTCCAGAAGTGGGTGACTTGCATCCAGGGCCCGAACGATCCGGTGACGATCCCGAAGGATTCGAAGAAGACCGATTGGGAAGTCGAACTCGGCGTCGTGATCGGCAAGCGCGCTTCCTATGTCGAGGAAGCCGATGCGCTTTCCTATGTCGCAGGCTATTGCGTGATCGACGACATTTCCGAGCGTCATTGGCAGACCGAGCGCGGCGCGACCTGGGACAAGGGCAAGGGTTTCCCGACCTTTGGCCCGATCGGCCCGTGGCTGGTCACCGCCGACGAGGTTGGTGATCCGCAGAATCTGTCGATGTGGCTCGACGTGAACGGCGAGCGCAAGCAGGATGGGTCGACGAAGACGATGATCTTCACCGTCGCGCAGATCATAGCCTATCTGTCGCAGTTCATGATCCTCGAGCCCGGCGATGTCATCACCACCGGCACGCCGCCCGGCGTCGGCCTCGGCCAGAAGCCCGAGCCTTGGTATCTGAAGGCGGGCGACGTCGTCACTCTCGGCATCGAGAAGCTCGGCGAGCAGCGCCAGGAATTCGTGGCGTGGGTGGCCGAATGACGCTGTACCCCGATCGCTTCGCGGGCCGCACCGCGATCATCACCGGCGGCGCCTCCGGGCTCGGCCGCGCCGTCGCGCGGCGCTTCGTCGCCGAGGGCGGCAAGGTCGCGCTGTGGGATGTCAACGCTGACGCAATCGCCGAGGCGGCGGCCAAGGTCGGCGCGACGCACACCGCTACGCTCGATGTCTCCGATGCCGCCGCCGTCGCCGCTGCCGCCGGCGAGACCGCCGCGGCGCTCGGCCGGGTCGACGTCCTCGTCTGCTCGGCGGGCATCACCGGCGCGACCGCGCCCGTCCACGAATATCCGCTCGACAGTTGGGAGCGCGTCGTCGCGATCAACCTGCACGGGCTGTTCTATTGCTGCCGCGCGGTCGTCCCACACATGCTGGCGAACGGCTATGGCCGCATCGTCAACGTCGCCTCGGTGGCGGGCAAGGAAGGCAATCCCAACGCCTCGGCCTATTCGGCTTCCAAGGCGGGCGTGATCGGCCTCACCAAGTCGCTCGGCAAGGAATTGGCGGGCAAGGGCATCATCGCCAATGCACTGACTCCGGCCACGTTCGAGAGCCCGATCCTCGACCAGCTCCCCGCGAGCCAGGTCGATTACATGCGCTCGAAGATCCCGATGGGCCGCCTCGGCGAGGCCGAAGAGAGCGCCGCGATGATCCTGTTCATGGCGAGCGAGGAATGCAGCTTCACCACGGCTTCGACCTTCGACACGTCGGGCGGGCGCACGACGTACTAAGCCAATCTCCGTCATCCCGGCGAAAGCCGGGATCCAGAGCCAGGAGCGGGACGGCAAAGAAACTCTGGACCCCGGCCTTCGCCGGGGTGACGAAAAAGAGAGGACCAGGAGAGAGGAAATGGCGCGCGATCTGCCCTTTATCGATGCCCATGTGCATCTCTGGGATCTCGACCGCATCGCTTATCCCTGGCTGACGCCGCCGTTCGCCGATGATGGCCCGAACGGCAGCGTCGAGCCGATCGCGCGCACCTATCTGCTCGACGATTATCTTGCGGACGCCGAGGGCTGGGATGTCCGCGGCATCGTCCATGTCGACGCGGGGGCAGACGCTTCGGCCGCGCTCGCCGAGACCGAATGGCTGCAGGGCCTCGCCGACGCGCGCGGCATGCCCAATGCGATCATCGCCTTCGCCGCGCTCGACGATCCGGGCGTTGAGGCGTTGCTCGAGGCGCACGCCGCGCACCATGCCGTTCGCGGCATCCGCCATATCGTCAACTGGCACCCGGATCCGCGCCGCACGTATTCGCCCCGCGACGTGACGCAGGACGAAGCTTGGGCCCGCGGCTTCGCGTTGCTCGGCAAATATGGCCTGAGCTTCGATCTCCAGGCCTATCCCGGCCAATTCCCGGGGCTGGCGAGGCTCATCGCCCGGCACCCCGAAATACAGGTCGTCATCAACCATAGCGGCATGGCCGTTCCCGGCGAGTGGGAGCAATGGCGCACCGGCATGGCCGCGCTCGCCGCCTTGCCCAACGTCGCCACCAAGCTCTCGGGAATGGGCTTCACCCATCGCCCATGGACCTTGGAGCAGGCGCGGCCGTACATCCTCGATGCGATCGACCTGTTCGGCACCGATCGCGCGATGTTCGCCAGCGACTTCCCGACCGACAAGCTCTTCGGC
Organism: Sphingomonas sp. 7/4-4; assembly: GCF_027941955.1. Taxonomy (GTDB): domain Bacteria; phylum Pseudomonadota; class Alphaproteobacteria; order Sphingomonadales; family Sphingomonadaceae; genus Sphingomonas. The sequence continues at coordinate 2,192,712 of NZ_CP115960.1, read as the reverse complement.
AGCTTCGCGCAACATCTGGACGCGTATGACGCGATCACCGTGGATTTCAGCGAAGACGAGCGCCGCGCGCTCTGGGGGCGCAACGCCGATCGTATCTACCGGCTCGGGCTGGGCATCTGAGGGGACATATGAGCGAGACTCGGGACCATAAGTGGCGCGACACGATTCTCGCCGGGCTCGCCAACTACATCGACGCGGGATCGATCGTCGCCGGATCGGTGGCGCTTGGGTTGTGGAAGCAGATTTACGGTCTGTCGGACGGCTTTATCGGTCTGATCGGCGCGTTCAGCGCCAATGCCATATCTGCCGGCATCGGCGCGCTGATCGGCGGCATCCTGTGCGACAAGTTCGGGCGCAAGAAGATCTACCAGTACGACATGCTGTTCTACGCGTTCGGCATGCTCTTCCTCGTGTTCGCCTCGGCGCCGTGGATGATCGTGCTGGGCTTCGTGCTGGTCGGCCTCGCAGTCGGCGCCGACATCCCCGCATCGTGGTCGCTGATCGCCGAGCAGGCGCCCGACGACAAGCGCGGCGCGCATTCGGGCGTGGCGCAATTGCTATGGTATCTGGGGCCGGTCGCGGTGCTGGTCGCGGCGTTCTTCCTCCAGCCCTGGGGAATCACCGGCGTCCGCTGGATCTTTGCGCATCTCGCGGTGCTGGCGATCGCGCTGACCTTCCTGCGCTCGCGTATGCGTGAGTCCGAGCGCTGGGAAGAGGCGCAGGCTGCTTCGGCCGGCCGGGCGCTCAGCCAGAATTGGCGCGAGCTGTTCAGTCCGCGCTATCTCGGCGCGGTGCTGTTCCTGGCCTCGATGTATGGCTTCTGGAACCTGTGGGCAGGCTTCAACGGCTTTTTCACGCCCTTCCTGGTCAAGGAGCACAATCTGCCCGGGTGGGTCGAGACGATCGTACCGGCGAGCTATTTCCTGATCGGGATGATCTCGATCTTCGCCATCTTCATGACGCTGTCGGACAAGGTCAATCAGCGGCTGCTGTTCGGTATCTCCGCGGCACTGCACGTGATCGGCATGGCGATCCTCGCGATCTTCGGCTTCACGCTGGAAGTATATATCGCGCATGTGGTGATCATGGGCGTGGCCGGCGGTTTCGGCGCGCAGAGCTTCTTCCAGCTCTGGTCGGCCGAACTCTTCCCGACCGCGATCCGCTCGACCGCGCAGGGCCTGACCTTCGCGATCGTACGGGTCGGTCTCGGCATCTGGAGCTTCTTCGTGCCGTGGCTCGCGAGCACCAACTACACCACGCTGGCGTGGATCCTGACCGGCTTCCTCGTCGCTTCGGGCGTGATCGGGCTGATCTGGGCGCCGCGCAACGAAGGCAAGTCGCTGGAGCAGATCGCGGCGGCGCGGGCGTGAGGGGAACCGGAATGCGGTTCAAGCATCTGTTCGTGGCGTTCTGCGCCCTCGTCGCGACTCCCGCCGCCGCGCAGCCAAAGCCCGCCGAGGCGCCGCTGCTGCTCCCGGAAATGCAGCTCCACGATCCGTTCATCGTCGCCGACAAGGCATCGGAGACCTATTATCTGTTCACGCGCAACGAGACCGCGATGACCGGCGAGCGCCGGCTCGGCACGATGGTCTATACGAGCAAGGATCTGAAGCACTGGAGCCGCCCGCGCGTGGTCTTCACGCTGCCCGAGAGCATCTGGGCCAGGGCCGGCGCCTGGGCGCCCGAGGTGCATCAATGGAAGGGAAAATGGTATCTCTTCACCACCTTCCACGACGAAGCCGCGACGCTGCCGCCGACAGGCAACAGGAAGCCTTATCGCCGCGGCACGATCCTCGCGGTGGCGGACAAGGTCGACGGGCCGTATCGCGTCGTCCGGAACGGCGAGCCGGTCGCGCCGAAGGAAATGATGACGCTCGACGGCACGCTCCATGTCGATGCAGCCGGCAAGCCGTGGCTCGTCTATGCGCATGAATGGCTGCAGACCACGATCGGCACGATCGAGGCGATCCCGCTCGACGACAGCCTTGCCGCCGCCGGTCCGCCGAAAATCCTGTTCCGCGCGAACGAGGCGCCCTGGGCCAAGGGCCAGCCCCAGCCGGACGGCGACACCGTCTGGGTGACCGACGGCCCCGAATTCTACCGCACGCGCGCCGGGACATTGGTGATGCTCTGGTCGAGCTATGGCGAGCGCGGCTACATCCAGGAATCGCGCGCTCGAAATCGGGCCAGCTCGAAGGCCCCTGGGAGCAGCTCGACCCGCTGGTCCGTCGCGACAGCGGCCACGGCATGCTGTTCCGCGCGTTCGACGGCCGCCTGATGATGGTGCTCCACCGGCCCTTCACTTTCGCGCTGGGCAAGCTCTACGAGATGAAGGATGCCGGCGACCGGGTGGAAGTGGTGCGCGAGGCGACCGAGCTCGACCTCGAAGCCTATCCCACGCATCCCTGCATCCAGCCGCACACGCCGACCGAGCGAAAGGTGGATTGCTGATTGTAGGAAAAGCGCGGCTTAACTTCACACTTTGCCCGCGGTTTCGCTCATAAAGTTGCGCGAGCAGGAAATATTGCTGCGTTTGGAAGTAGGGAGATGCTGGACGATTCAAAGAGCCAGCATGAGGCTGGCATGGATTTTCCTACATTGGAAGGCGGATCCACCCATCACGGGTGGCTAAGGCACTATTAGACGCAGCGTCTGGGGCTCCGGCACTTCCTCGCGCGGCAGATCCCGGTTCGGTGGCAATGTCGCCCAGGCGATCGCCATCCCCGATGCATCCTCCACGGTGTTGAGTTGCATCCCAGCCGGCACTTCGATCCGCCCTGCCAACCGATCCGCCAGCATCACGCCCGGCCGCTCGCCGATCCGCGCCAGCGTCTCGCCGTCGAGCAGCAGGTCGATCGGCTTGCCGTCGCGCACTACCGGGACCGGCAGCGTCTTCCCGTCCATGACCGGCGTTCCCACGCGCAGCCGGAAATCGAGCGAGCCCATCCCGCCAAAGTCCCAGCGAAACCCCTTCCAGTCGCTCGCCTGCACCACGCGCCAGCTTTTCGCTTCACGCCGCGCGACGAACATCTGGGTGTTTCCCGCCGCATCATATTTGTGGAACGCGATCACCACGCGGCCTGCGCTGTCGAAGCCGGGCACAGTGTTGTTGTTGATCATCCCGCCGTGCGCCGGCACCGGATCGACCACCTCTGCATCGCCCAGCCGGATCGGCAGGGGCAGGGGGTGCCGTCCGAGCGCTCCCAGCGCACCAGATCGCGGCTGCGCGCATAAGAGAGGTCGTGGTTGGTCGCGGCATCAGGCGTGTCGCGCCAGACCCAAATCGCGTGGAACCAGCCGTCGGGCCCGAGCACCGGCCCGACGAAATAGGCGCTACGCCTGCCTTCGCCATCGACCAGCGGTGCGTCGGTCAGCCGCTTCCAGCCTGCGTCGTCCTGAACATTGTAGATTTCGCGCCCACGGCCACTGCCGCCGTCGCGATATTTGAAGATCAGCCGCCCGTCCGCATCCTCGAGGAACATGGGATATGTCATGCTCCGCTCGGCCGCAGGTTCGACCATCGTCGGCACCCGCGTCAGTGTCCGCACATCCCCCGCCACGCTGGTCCGGAAATAGACCAGGGGATCATTGTGCATATTCGCTGTCACGTGCAGCTGCCCGGCCGCATCCACTGCCATCGCGATGCGGTTATGGCTGTCCCACCCGACCCAGCTCGGCAGCCTGGTGTAGGTCCACCACGAGGAGCCACGCGGGCGGGTGGCGACGCTGAGCTGCCGTGCCGCGTCGTAATAGCCGACATAGATGCGCTCCTCGGTCACCACGAGCGCGAACGGCACCTCGTGCCCCGCCCATACCTGATCGACCGCCTCGATCTTCTGCGCCGCCGCGGGCGCCGCGCAGATCAGCGCGAGCGGCGCCAGCAGCCTGAGCATCAGTCGAGCTTGAGGTCGGCGACTGCGGTCGCGGCAAGCAGGAACGCGCCGACGCCATAATATTGCGTGTCGGTCGGCAGCACCTGTTCGGGCCGATCACTCACCTGCTGCACCCAGCCGAGCCGCCCGTCGGGCTGGATCGAGCGCGTCAGAGCCGACCAGCCTTTCCGGACCACCGGCGCATATTCCGCCCGCGGCAGCAGCCCCGCCTTCACGCCCCAGGCGAGGCCGTAGGTGAAGAAACCGGTCCCGCTCGATTCCGGGGCGAATCCTCAGGTGCGAGCAGCGAGGGCGCCCAATAGCCGTCCGGCTTCTGCGTCGCCTTCAGCTTGCCCGCCATCTCGACGAACAGCGCTTCCAGCTTCTTCCGGTCGGGATCGCCTTTGGGCAGTTTCGGGATCATCAGTGCCAGCCCTGCGACCACCCAGCCATTGCCGCGCGCCCAGAACATCTTCCGCCCCTTGGCGTCGCGCCGCTCGAAGAAGCGGCTGTCGCGGTAATAGAGCCGCTCGACCGGATCGTAGAGGAAGTTGGTCGTCGCCCAGATTTCGCGGATGGCATAGTCGCGATAGCGGCGATCGCCGGTCTGCCTGGAAAGCTCGAGCATCGCCGGCGGTGCCATGAACAGCGCGTCGCACCAGCACCAGCGCGTCAGGCATTCGGTGGCGTTATAGCCGCCCTTTTCGGGGATCACGAAGGCGAGGGTGGTCCTGGGCGGATGGGCGAGGATGAAGTCGAATGCCTTCTTCGTCGGGGCCAGCGCCGCCGCACCGCCGCCATGCTTCGCTGACCACAGATAGGACTGAGTGATTGCCAGATCGTCGGCATGATAGGGCCGCTGGGCGGGCAGCCACTGGTTGGCCGCGCCCATATCGAGGATCGACTTGCCGATATCCGCCGGCGCGCCGTGATCGGCGAGCGCGGTCATGCCCACCCAGAACGCCGCCTGCTCCCACGCCCGTGGGTTGCGCGTCTCGCCGCCGGCGCGCGAGATATGGCTGACATCGTTCATCCTCGCGAGCTGCCAGCGTGCCAGCTTCGTAGCGGTCTCGATCGCCGCGCGCGGACTCGCTTCCGTAGGGGTCTGGGCGGAAGCGGCTGCGCCGCAGGTCAGCGCGCTTCCGGTGGCGGCCAGCAGAAGCAATGCAGTGCGCAGCGACATCGATATCCTCTCCGGTTCTGGCTGAGCTCGCCGATACGCGCCGGCTTGCCGCCTTTGTGGCTATGGCCGACAAGGCGGCATGACCGCAAGCGAGACTCCCGGGCCATAGAAGCGGTTTTCCGCATCGAACGGGCCAGGCTCATCGGGGGACTGGCCCGGGTCGTGCGCGATGTCGACCGCGCGGAAGAACTGGCGCAGGATGCCCTGGTCATCGCGCTTTCCGAATGGCCCCGAACCGGCGTCCCGGCCAATCCCGGCGCCTGGCTGATGACCGCCGCCAAGCGCCGCGCCATCGACGCCATCCGTCGCGACAAGATGCGCGAGCGCAAGCATGCGGATATCGCACGGGAGGCGGACGACGCAGTCGAGATGGACGTGACGTTCGCGATCGACGGCGATCCCGGCGACGAGTTGCTGGGGCTCATCTTCACGGCCTGCCATCCGATACTCTCGGCCGATGCGCGCGCGGCGCTCACGCTGCGGGTCGTCGGCGGCCTGACGACCGACGAGATCGCCCGGGCGTTCCTGTCGAGCGAAGTGACGATCGCCCAGCGCATCGTCCGCGCGAAAAAGACGATCGGACAGGCTGGCCTCACCTTCGAAGTGCCGCGCGGCGCCGAGCGCGCGGCACGGCTGGCCTCGGTGCTGGAGGTCATCTACCTGATCTTCAACGAAGGCTATGCCGCCACGGCGGGCGACGACCTCGTCCGGCCCAGCCTGTGCCTCGAGGCGCAGCGACTGGGCCGCATCCTCGCGGGGCTCATGCCCGAGGACGCCGAAGTGTTCGGCCTGCTGGCGCTGATGGAAATCCAGGCATCGCGCCTGCAGGCACGCACCGGCCCCGACGGTGCGCTCCTGACCCTGACCCAACAGGACCGGGCACGCTGGGACCAGTTGCTGATCCGCCGGGGTCTCGACGCGCTGGCGCAAGCCGAAGCGCTGGGCGGCGCCGACGGCCCCTATGCGCTGCAAGCCGCGCTCGCCGCCTGCCATGCGCGGGCGCGCAAGGCAGCAGACACCGACTGGTCCCGCATCGCGGCGCTCTACGACCAGTTGCGCAGGGTGATGCCTTCGCCGGTGGTCGATCTCAATCGGGCGGTCGCCCACAGCATGGCCTTCGGGCCGGAAGCGGGCCTGCGGCTGGTGGACGAGATCGCCGACGCCGCCGCGCTGCGCAATTATGCGCCCCTGCCGGCGGCGAGGGGCGACTTCCTGTTTCGGGCCGGTCGACTGGCCGAGGCCCGCACCGAATTCGAGGCCGCGGCCAGGCTCACGCGCAACGCACGCGAAGCGGCGTTCCTGCTTGCCCGTGCAGGCGCCTGCAATTGACGGCTCCCACGCAAGCCGCCCGTCAGTAGGTCACGGTGACGATGATAGTGTCGCTGTAACTGCCGGCAGGTACATTCTGGCCGGCGCGGATCCGGCCATAGACCGTAATCGTCTGATCGACACTGAGCAGTGCCGTAAAATTTCGGGTTACGCGGAACGAGCCCCCGAGCCATTTCCCCAAATTTGGGTTCGTGCCACGTCGGTATAGAGATTATACTCGAGGACGGGCGCACCGTTGTGCAGGGTGCGCTGTGCGTAGGTTCCGGATCCGGTGCTGAGATCGACCGTGAACGACCCCGCCAGCGCAACGAGCAGCGTGCAGCGGACCCGGACGCTGCCGGTGGAATCGGTGGGCGACGCGTTGACGACATTGTAATTGCCGAAACTCACGCCGGTCGCCGTGACGGTGCAGCTGCAGAGGGACAGCGGGGCGCAGGCCGCCTTTGCCGGCGATGGCGCAAGCATGAACCAGCCCGCCAGCATCGTCATCAGGAACATGAAATGCCGTATGTTCATGGCGCGCTCACGGGAGTGCCGCACCGTAATGGCCCGATGCGCGGCAGGACGTCATTTTCGGGCAATCCCCCAAGCATGACTCGACAGGGCCCCTGCCGGGTCTCGAACGCGATGATCATGTTCCGCCGCGCTTCGCGCACGAAGATCTCGCCGCCATAGCCGACGAATGCCGTCTCGCCGGTATCGGTCCGCACCGTGGTGCCGGCATCGACCGGCGTGCCATCGATTGCCTGCAGCAGGATCGTCGCGGGGTGATCGCGTTCGATCGCGAAGCGCGCGGTGACCGCTCCGCGATGCCGCGGCACGATCATGAGCGTGTCGCTCGACATGTGCGCATCGATCGGGATGTCGCCGGGCGCAATCGCGATCCGGTTCTGCTCATAAGCGCGCAGATCCGGTATGATCGCACGGCCCCGGGCGTCGGTACGGGCGACGAGGCGGTTTTCCTGGTAGATGCGGACATCCGCCAGGCCGGGCACGTCGATGACGCCCAGTGCGTCCTCTACGCGCCGGGTGGCGTAGGGGCGCCCGCCGGCGAAAAGCAACCCGCCGCTGGCGAGCATCCTGACACCCGCGCTCCCCTCCACACGCGCGGCTTCGACCCTGATTTCGCCCGGATCGCCGCGCCAGGTAAGCTCGGCCTGCTGGCGGTCGCTTTCGCCCGCACCCGCCGTCAGCCGATAGCCCCAGCCCCCTTCCGGGGTGGCGTCCTGCGCAGTTCCGCGAGGACATTGCGGGTGTCCGCCTGCACATAGCCGCTGCTGCGCGATCCGAAGGGAATGGTGAAACCCGCACCGGCCGTCGTTTGTGTGCCGGAGCCCCGGGTCGTGCTGCGCAGCGCGAAAAGGCTCAGATAGCCGCGATCCTTGATTCCGATGCTGTAATTGGCCGAGGCGAGCCGGGTGCGGTTACGGTCGGCATATTCGAGATCGGTATAGACGAGGCCGAAATTGCCGCGGCGCCCCAGCGAGAGGCTGCCCGAGGCCTGGAGCTGGCCCGTGATGCGTTCCGCGTCGCGATAGATGCCGAGCTGGTCGAACTTGCGCGAGGCGCGCTGATAGCTGACCGCGACATTCCATCCAGGCGTGATCCGGCTGAAGAAGATGCGGTAGAGCGCGCCTTTGCCGTCGTCTCCCCGCGAAACCGCGCCGGCAATTCCGAACTCGCCGATAGCAGGCCAGACGATATCGGCTCCTCCGCCGATCATCTGGACATCGCCGCTCAATTCGGCGCGGCTTTCAAGGGTCAACCAGTCGGCGACTCCGCGGCGATAGGAGCCGGCGGCGAAGGGATTGGTGTAGCCGAAGTTCCTGATGCCGTAACCCAGGCGCTCGGCACCCGCCTCGAGCGACCAGTCGCTCAAACCCGGCCTGAGTAGGCGCGAGCTGACATAATAAGAGGACGTCACCCGGCGTTCGACGCCAAGCGTATCGCGGATGACGAGCGTGACGTCGCCCGCGCCGTTCACGAGCGGCACCTGATTGATCGAGAAGGGTCCCGCCGCCACGTCGGCCTGGAAGCGCTGCGCGTTGTTCACCAACAGCTCGACATTGGAAGGGATCGCCGTGCGGCCGGTAAAAGCGGGCGTGGAGAAGGTGATGAGATTTGGCTGCAAGCTGAATTCGGTGCCGAGCCGGACGCCTCCGAAGCGTATCTGGCGCGACCAGTCGCGTGCGTCCGTCACCGTATCGCCGACAATCAGGCGGACCAGCGTATCGGGATCATCGCGCAGGAAATAGCTGTCGAGACGCGTGACCCGGCTGGATCCCGCCTGCTGGCCGACCGCCGCGGTGCTGGCGAGCAGGCCCCAACCGTCCGATATTCCGGCCTCGAGGAAAGCCGCTGCCTGCGCCTTGTGATCATATTGGACGGACAGATCGTAATTGAGAAAGGCCGCGAAGGCGCTCTTGGTCGGCCGTACGCGCACGGCCATCGCCGAGACATTGCTGGAAGCGAAGAGTTCGGCGGAAACGATCAACGCGATGCGTTGGCCGGCCGCGTCGAATTGCAGAGTCATGCCGGCGATGCCGGTCAGCGGAACGAAGGCCTCGTTCTCGATCATGGTCGTCGCGGCCGGGGAAACCCTGACGCCCCAGCGCACCAGATCGGACGGGTGGACGAAGAAGTCGCCGCCGCGCCGCGCCACCAGATACTCGCCCTCCGGCACGCCGTTGACGGTGATCGCGACGAACAGCAGTTCGAACCGATCCGAGTCCTGCTGCCGCGCCGGCGGATCCGGAGCGGCAGACTGTGCGCCTGCGGCGGTGGCGTCGGCGAGGAGGCAGAGCGCCGCCATTATGTTCCTAGGGGCGGCCGGTTTCACGGGGAGCCGCCTCGGCGACGAGATCGGCGGCCAAATCACCCTGATCCGTCACGGCGCTCAGTTTGAGGGCCTCGCCGGCGCGAACCGGAGCGCCGACATCGAGCATGACCTGCCGCGACGCGCCGGGCAGCAGATAGACCGACATGTCGCCGGCGCCCAGCTTCGTGCCGTTCCGCCCGGCCAGCGCGAGCCGATTGATCTGGACATGGACGGTGCCCTGGTTGCGGATCTCGAAGGCCATTTTTCGATCCCCCGCTGCCCAGGCGCGCCAGGAGAGGCGACCGACCGGGTTGGGCGCCGGCACGAAGATGGGAATGCTTATCCGCAACAAGGTTCGCACTTGTCCGGGCTCGCTCGGGCGCAAACCCGGCACCTCCTCCAGAACGACGCGGTAGCTTTTCTCGACCGTGCCGGGGCTGGTCCGCAAGCCGAAGCGCGCGATCTGCTCGCCCTGGCCCGCAATCTCGAACAGGCCCGGATTGGCGAGAACGTCCCGGGTTTCCTCGAGCTTGTCCTCGCCGTCCACCTGGCGCCAGGAAAAGACGCGCAGCTGGATGCGGGCAGTCTCGGCACTGCCGTTCTGGATCGTCATCGTCTGCACCGGTTCTTTCGGGGTCAGGACGATCCGGACGGGATATACTTTGAGCGAGGAAGCCTGCGCCGCCAGCGGCAGCAGCACTATCGCGACGATGGCGGCTCCGGCGCGCATCGGCTCGGCCTCAATAGTTTACGGTGACGGTGATGGTGTCCGCATAACTGGCCGCGGGCACATTCTGGTTGGCGGGAATGCGGCCATAGACCGTCAAAGTCGACGGCAGGACGAGGGCCGTGGTCGCCAGCGGCGTGTCGGTACCAGGCGTATTGCCCCAGTTATTGGTGCGGCCCGCTTCCTGGTACAGCGCATAGCCAAGCGTGTTGGCGCCGTTCGTCATGCGGCGCGTCGTGACCGTGGCGCCGCTCGCCGTGCCGGTGTTGAGACCGACCGTGAAGGATGAGCCGACGGTGCAGAACACCGACAGCGTGGTCGAGCCGTCGAGCGGCGTTGCCGCCGTCGGATCATAGGTTCCGAAAGCGAGCGGATTCGCCGTGACGACACAGGCCTTGAGGACGGTAGCCGTTACCGTGAAGGTCGTTGTGGTGGTGTCTGCCTGCGCGGCGGGAGAGACAAGGAGCCCCGCACCCGCAATAGCGATCCAGCACGGAACAAGAATCTTGGCATGAGCAATCATTTCAGCCTCCATACTCGACGCCGTAATTTTAATTTGGCGCCCAAGAGTTTGCCGATTTTCGGGCACAGTCGATTGCACTCGAATTTACGGCGATGTGCGACTATATCGCATCGCAACAATTATGATGTGCTATATGTCCCACATACGTATTACATACAAGCATGAGTAGAATTACGTATAGAGATCAAGTAAGATGATCTCACAGCGATACTGTAATAATTAAGTTAAATAATAATTAACACTTGACCATGATTTGACGTGGTCTGATATATCTTTTGATATAAGCGCGCGGCATTCTTGCCAAGAACGTACGCTTACGCGCGGAGAAGAGTTCAGAATACGACTTCGATAATCTCGATCGTATCTGTCCCTGCCATTTCCGGGGCGCGATGATGTTCCGTGGCGGAGCTGATCGGTGAGGGCGTCGCCCGGTCATCCTCGCGAACGAACGATTGCCCCGGCAAGGCACAGTCCACCGAGACGGTTTTGACGTCGGTCGGCGATGGCGCTGCACCGCGGACTGAAATCGAGCAGGGCGAAACGACGGTCGCGCTCACAGTGAAGCGCTCTTCCGCGGGCATCGAGACCGCAGGCGCCACAACGCCGACACTTGCCGTCACGGTGCTCAACAATATCCGACGCACTGGCATTCGACACCCTCCGCGACCCTGCAAGCGGGCTCCGATCACCAACCATTATAGGTCGGCCCGTCAGGGCAAAGCGAAATGAGAAACGAGCGCAACGGTAGCGGCGCAATCGGCAATGGGTGCAGCCAGGGTGGATCCACGCTTTTGCAATCGCGATTCTGGCTCGAGCTGGAGGAAAAAGCCGGTTCACGGTGCCGCGATCAATGCAGACGGCCTCCACACAGGGTTAACGTATCGTCGCTAGTGCCGTCGTGATGAAGTCGGAGGAAATATCGGCGCTGTTGCCAGCCCCGCGGCGCGCGGCGATCTGTCTGGCGATCGGATTGGCAGTGCTCGCCATTCCCCAGGGTCCGCTGATCACGCGTTGGCTGTTCCTGCACCAGGACCTGCAAGCCGGCATCGCCCTCATCGCGTGCTGGTTGCTGGCCTGGTGGATCAAGCTGCCTCTGGCGTTGCCCCTGCAACCGCCACGCCTCGCATTCGTGCTGGGCGCTGCGGCGGTGTTCGCGCTCGGCTTGTGGGCGGGGGCGCACGCGCTGATGCTCGATTATCCCCTCACGCGCGACGAATTGATGGCTGGTTTCGACCAGGCAAACTTCACCGCGGGCAGATTGTCGGCGCTCCTGCCTACGGTCTGGACAGGGTACGGCCTGGCACTCGTCCCCGATTTCCTGCTCGACGTTCCGGGGCAGGCATTGCTGGCCTCTGCTTATGGTCCGGTCAATTCGGCGATGCGCGCGGCCTTCGGGTTTGTCGCCGATCCGGCGTTGCTCAATCCGCTGCTCGCAGCGGCTGGGCTGATAGCGCTGCATCGGATCGCGCGACGTTTATTCGCCGATTCTCCCGGCGCGCAGTGGCTGGTCCTGATCGGTTACGTATTGTCGGCGCAGATCGCGGTGAACGCGATGACCAGCTACGCGATGACCGCGCACCTCGCGTTCAATCTGATCTGGCTGGCGCTGTTTCTGCGCGACAAATGGTGGAGCCATATGCTGGCGGCCCTGGTCGGCGCTCTCGCCATCGGATTGCACCAGGTGGTGTTCCATCCATTGTTCGCAGGCCCGTTCATCCTGTGGCTGCTGCGCGAACGCCGCTGGCGGCTGTTTGCCGGTTATGCTGCGGTGTACTTTGCTGCGCTCGGCTTCTGGATGAGCTGGCCCCAGATGGTGACCGCGGCGGGCGGCATGACGGCGCACAGCGGCAGTATCGTCGGGGCCGGCGGGTTCGTCACCAACCGGGTGCTCCCGCTCCTGTTCAGGGATCGTGGCGGCGACCTCTCTTTGATGTTCTATAATCTGGTGCGTGCGGTCGTGTGGAACGCGGCGTTCCTGCTTCCCTGCGTGCTGCTGGCCATTCCGGCCGTTCGCCGTCGTGAGGGGCTGACGACCCCGCTCGCCGCAGGGGTGTTGCTGACCATCTTCGCGATGACGATCCTGCTGGCGTATCAGGGCCATGGCTGGGGCTACCGCTATATCCACGGCCTGCTCGGCAATTGCCTGCTGCTCGCCGGCTATGGCTATCGCGAGCTGGCGCGGCGCGAGGAGCGGGTGGCCACGGGATTTGTCGCTTTCCTCACCGCGGCGACCCTGCCGATCGCCGACTGGCTGTTGGCGACGACCCATGGCTTCGTGGCGCCGTACGCCCGGCTGAGCGCGCTGATCGCGCGACAGGATGTCGACTTCGTGATCGTCGATACCAATGGCCCGGGCTTTGCGATGGACCAGGTGAGAAACCGGCCGGATCTTTCAAATCGCCCGCTGATCTTCTCGAGCGCGCATCTCACGCCCGCCCAGGTGACCCAATTGTGCGACCGGGGCACGATCGCGCTGGTGGGCCGAAGCGTGCTGCGCAGCGGGGAGCTATTTCTGGCCCGGGTGCCCGCCGGGGACCCGCAATTCAACCATCAAGTGGCACCTCTCGACGGCCGCAATTGCGTGCGGCCGGGGGTTCGCTAAGCGGATTCCGCACCGCGCCCGGCCAGCATATGCTCGAGGCGCTCGGCGTTGCGATCCCAATCATAGGCTTGGCGGGCGTGTGCGGCGGCGGCGCTGTCGATGCGGGGAACGGTCGTTTCGATCGCGCGGGCGAAACGTGCCGCCGTGCCGGCGGGATCGCGCGGGTCGACCGGGATGCCATGCAGAATGCCCGTCGCTTCAGGATCCGCCGCGGCGCTGTCGAGCCCGCAGAACACTTCCAGTCCCGAGGCCATCGCTTCCTGGATCACCAGCGGGAATCCTTCGCCGACCGACGGCAGAAGGAGCGCATCCACTTCGCGATAGAGCTGCGCCAGTTCGGCGCGCGATTTGCGCCCGAGCACGCTGACATTGGCGAGTGCCCATGCCGCTGGGTCGATGGGGCCGCTACCGACCATCAGAAGCTGCCAATCGGGGCGCCGTGCCGCGAGCTCGCGCAAGGCGCCCAAGCCCTTTTCTCCACGAAGCGGCCGACGAACAGCAATCGCCGGCGACCGTCGAGGAAGCGGCACGTTCCGGCGGCGGGAAGAACAGCGTGTGATCGACGCCGTTGAACAGCAGCGCGGCCTGTTTCGGGTCGAGATCATCGGCGAAGGACTGGCGGACGAGATCGCTGATGAACACGGCTTGCGGTGCGGATCGGATCACGGGACGCGTGACGAGGCGATCGGCGATCGTCATCGCCACGCGCAGGATCGGGTTGGTGAAAGGAATGGTGCCGATATGCTGCACCAGCAGCCATGGCTTTCCGAACCGCCTAGCATAGCGCATCGCGAGCAGCGAACTGGCGTACAGCGCGTCGTGGATGATGACGGCATCCGCTGCTTGCACTTCCTGTTTCAGGCACCGGCGTGCGGACCCGTTCGGCAACGGCATCGGCAGGCCCGTCCAGCGCTCCACGGGGTCGTACGCCGTGAGCGGGACGGGATCGATCAGTGGGTCCACGGGCGCGGGATCGAACGCCGCAGCGGCCAGGCGGCAGGTGTGGCCACGAGCCCCGAGCGCGCGCGCCATCGCGCCGGCGACGATCTCTATGCCTCCGCCATGGCTCTCGAAGAAGCCCGAGACCAGCAGGATCCGCATCCGCCGCGGGCTCTCAGCGGCGATCGAATCGGAAGGTGATTTCCAGCCGGTTCGGGAACACCCACGCCATCGGAGGGGCGCGGTATCTGCCGGGCTGCACCGCGCCGATCGTCGCGTCGATCGCGCTGGCGAGCTGGCGCCACTCGGGCATGGAGAGATAGTGCGCCTCGATCTGGCCGCCGAACGGAATATTGCCGATCACGTCGAGCACCGTCAGGCGCCAATGGTCCAGACGAGATGCCGCGAGATGGTCCTTGATGTAGATCGGCCCCGAGACGACACGTGCGATCTCCGCCATCAGCGCCGGCCGGTGCTCGCGCGGAACATGGTGCATGACGTTGTTGATCGTTGCCGCATCGAAATGGCCGTCGCCAAAGGGAAGCGTGCGGCCGTCATAAACCCGGGTTTCGACTGAAAGCGACGGGTAATAGCGGTCGACGACGTCGATGGCGACGACATGGCGCGCAGGCAACAAAGTCTGGATCGCCTCGGCCATCAATCCCGTGCCGCCGCCGACGTCGAGCACCCGATCGTGCGATCCCTGCCAGACACCGGCGAGGTCGCGGAGCATCGCAGCCTGGTATCGCGGCGCCTTGCGCCGGTAGAGCGGGGCGTGCGCCGCGAAGACATGGCTGACGCGATCAAGGGTAATATCGGTCATTCTACGCTCCCTTCGGGAGGATGGCCCAGCGGGTCAGCGCGAAGTTGATGCCGGTCAGCATCACGGTCGATGCCGGGGCTGCAAGCATCATTGGCAAGCCAAGGGCGCTGTAGAACAACCAGACCGCGGCCAGGCTCATCGGGAAGTTCAGCGACATCGCCATCGTGTAGCGCAGCAGACCGGCCAGTGTCGGCTCGGCTTCGAAGGTCCACCGGCAATGCATCGCATAGCCGACGCATATGCAAGCGGCGAACGACAGCGCCGTCGAGAAAACATAGTGCAGCCCGGCCGCCTCGCCGGCTATGAGAATGGCGATGTTGAGCCCGGCGCAAAGCGCCGCGATGAGGGTATAAGGGCCGGCCTGGCGGAGCATCATTCCACTACCAAGGCCTGCACCAGGTAAACGCATGCGTTGTCGTTGCGTACCGCAGCTGGCGTAATCCAGTCTTCGATCACCGCACGCGCATTCATGACAATGGCGAGCGGCACGAGCATCGCCGGGCCGAGCAACGGTATGCGCCGCAACGCGTAGGCGAAGGCGGTCAGGCGTATGATCGTCGTCAGGGCGAGCGGCCCTACGACGGGGCGGCAGCTCTCAATTGCGAAGCCGCGCGATTGCAGGTCGTTGGCGAGACCTTCGCGGGTCCAGCGGCGATGATCTTCCGGATGCGGATGATAAAGCCACATGCCGTGCGTCGAGAGCAACAGCCGACCTCCGGGGCGCAACAGCCGTTTTATCTCGGCAAGGTAGGTATCGAGATCGCGGACATGCTCGAGAACCTGGAAGCTGAGGACCAGGTCGGCAGTGGCGTCGGGCGCAGCGACACTGCCGTCCGCCGCGATGCCGATCTCGGCTGCCGTGCCGAAATCCGCGCCCTGATAGATGACGCCTCGTTCTTCGAACAGCAGCCGATAAGGCTGATCGCCGCAGCCGACGTCGATGGCAGTCGCACCTGGCCGGGCGAGTCCGTCGGCCGCCCGCGTCACTTCCGCGGCGAGGCCGCGCAGCACGAGCCAGTCGGAATCGACGATGCGCGGTTTGCGCCGCCGTGTGCTCTGGTCGAAAGCGGATCGATGCGGTTCGTGGATCATGGTCAGGCGCGCGAGGCCGACATGAACTGTGCGTCGTTGCCGCCGATCACGGCCAGCAGGAAGCCGCCGAACAAGGTCTGCAGGCCCATGGTTCCGACGACGCCTGCCAGCGCAACCGGCAGAATCGAGGGAGGGCGAAGAAGCTGCCCGCGCCCCAGTAAACCGCGATGCCGGTCATCGCCGCTCCCGCCGCGGCGATCAGCGAAAATCCGCCGATCACGCAGGTTTCGAGGTTCAGCAGGTGCCGAATGCGGCGAAACGCCGGGCTCGGCAAACGATAGCCTGCGTGCACGCCGTAAAGATGCGAGGCGGTCGCCATCAGTCCCGCCATGTGGCCGACAGACGCGAGCAGGGCGCCGATCACGATCCAGCTTTCGCCGAACGGGACTGCGCCGATGAGCCCGAGCGAGTGCAGCGCGGCCGCAGTCAGGATCAATAGTCCCGCGCCGAACGCCGCTATCCCGGGCACACCGAACACCCATGTCGGGCTGAGCATGAAGAGGTAGCGCAAGTGCCGCCAGCCGTCGCGCCACGGCCGCAAGTGCGGCGCCCGATCACGCAGGTCCCGCGACAGGGTAGCGGGCACTTCGGTGATCTTCAGTTTCAACAGCGCGCCCTTGATGACCATTTCGCTGGCGAATTCCATCCCCTCGCCGGTGAGCCGCAGCCGTTCGAAGGCATCCTTGCGGATCGCCCTGAGGCCGCAATGCGCGTCGCTGATGCCGGGTCTGAAGAACAGGTTGAGGATGCCGGTCAGCGCCGGGTTGCCGATATAGCGGTTCTTCCATGGCATCGCGCCCGGAGCGATGCTGCCCTTGAAGCGACTGCCCATGCACAGCTCGTAGCCCTGTTCGAGCTTGGCAATCATCTTCACGCCTTCGGTAAAATCGTAGCTCCCGTCACAATCTCCCATCAGGATGTAGCGCCCGAGCGCGGCCTGGCAGCCGCCGATCAGCGCTGCACCATAGCCGCGGCAAGCGATCGGCACGATGCGGGCGCCGAGCTGGGTGGCGAGCGTCTGGCTGCCATCGGTCGAACCGTTGTCCGCGACCACGATCTCGCCCGAAAGGCCCAGTTCGCTGCGCAGCCGCGCAAGCGCATCGAGCGCATTGCCGATGCAATACGGAAGACTCTGCACTTCGTTCAGGCACGGCATGACAAGGGTGACGTCGGGTGCGGGCGCTGCTTCCGTCAGCGTGAATTGACGATGTCGAAGTTCCACGCGACCCTCTCTGGATGTCCCGCTTATCCATGACCGGCCTTGGTTAACAATCGGTCAAGCGACTCGGTCGAGCCGAGTGCGCGGAGGCCGCTTAACCGCGCATCGCGTCGATAGCCTCGCCGATCGCCGTATAGATGGCAGCGAGATCCTCCTCGCCGATGCAATAAGGAGGCATGACGTAGACGGTGTTTCCCAGCGGACGGAGAAGCAGGTCCCGCTCGCGGAAGAAGGCGAGCAGCCGCGGCCCGAGGGCGGAGAGATAGTCGCCCTCGGGCGCCTCGATCTCGAGCGCGGTGATCGTGCCGATCTGCCGTGCATTGGCAACGCCCTGGAGGCCTGAGAGCTTCTCGCCCTGAAGCCGGGTGAGGCGGGCAATGCGTTCCAGGACCGGTTCCTCGCGCCAGATGGCGAGGTTCGCGTTCGCGGCGGCGCAGGCGATCGGATTGGCGGTGTAGCTCGACGAGTGGAAGAATTGCCTGCTTCGGTCGGTGGAGAAATGGGCTTCGTAGATGGGCTCGGTCGCGAGAGTCACGGCGAGCGGGATTGCCCCGCCCGTGAGGCCCTTGGACAGGCACAGGATGTCGGGAACGATCTCTGCCTGTTCGCAGGCGAGGAGAGTCCCGGTGCGCCCCCAGCCGGTCATCACTTCATCGGCGATGAACAGGACACCGTGCGCGGCGCAGATCGCGCGCATCGCCGCCAGCACCCATGGCGCGTAGATCCGCATGCCGCCGGCACCGAGCACCAGCGGCTCGACGATGAATGCCGCGGGTTTGTCCTCGTGGGTGCAGAAATGCTCGAGGGCGTCGAGGGTCACCTGCTCGCTACCGGCCGTGGGGAACGGAACGGTGGCGACATCGAACAGCAGCGGCGCGTAGGCCTGATTGAAGATACCGCGCGCACCGACCGACATCGCGCCGATCGTATCGCCGTGATAGCTGCTTTCCATCACTACGATCCGTTGCCGGGGCTCGCCGCGATTCAGCCAGAAGCCGAGCGCCATTTTCAGCGCGACCTCCACGCTCGTCGAGCCACTGTCGGAGAAGAAGGCGTAGGCAAGCGGCGCAGGCATTATCTCGAGCAGCCCCCTGGCGAGCTGCTCCGCCGGCTCGTGGGTCCAGCCCGCAAAGATGATCTGGTCCAGCCTGGTAGCCTGCTCGGCAATCGCGGCCATGATCCGGGGGTGACAATGGCCGTGCGTGTTCACCCACCAGGACGAGATTGCGTCGATGATCCGGCGGCCGTCCGCGGTATAGAGCGCCGCACCCTCGGCATGGGTGACGAGCGGGGTGGGCTCGGCGAGGCCGTGTTGCGTGAACGGGTGCCAGATCGAGCTCCTCACGCGAAATCACCGAGATCAAATGCCTCTGCGAAGGCAGATTGAAGCCACGCCGGGTCGAGGGAATCGGCGAGCGGCAGGCGCCCCAGCCTCTTTACGCGGCCGATCGCAGCGATCGTCGCCTCGCTGTCTTCCACCGCGTCGCCGACAAAGGCGATTCCGGTGATCTCGACCCGGCGATGGCGCAACGCCTCGATCGTCATCAGCGAATGGTTGATCGTGCCCAGGCCGGTGCGCGCGACGATCACCACCGGCAGCTTCCAGCGTGCGAACAGGTCGGCATAGAGCAGGTCGCGAGTCACCGGCACGAGCGCACCACCGGCGCCTTCGATGACGAGGGGATCGAGTGCGGGCGGCGTCAGCGCCTCGGGCGAGATCCGCACCTCGTCGATCTCGGCCGCGCGATGCGGAGAGCAGGGGTGCGCAGGCGATAAGCTTCCGGCAGGCATCTCGCTGCCGGCGCCAACGCTGCCACCATCGCGGTATCGCTCGCGTCCTCGAGCCCGGCCTGGATCGGCTTCCAGTAAGCCGCGCCCAGCGCACCGGCGAGGCCGGCGGCGAATATTGTCTTGCCGACGCCGGTGTCGGTGCCGGTCACGATCAAGCGCATTCCAGCGCCTCCTCAAGTGCCGCCGCGAGCGCGTCGATCGCCGCCTCGTCGATATTGAGCGTGATTGCGATACGCAGCCGAGCGGTACCGGCGGGCACTGTCGGGGGACGGATGCCGCGGACGTCGAATCCGCGCGCCTGCAATCGCTCCGCAACCGCCATGGTGCGGGCGTCGTCGCCGAGGATGAGCGGCAGAATCTGCGATCCGCTTCGGGTGGCGCCGAGTGGTGCGAGCTTCCGCTCGGCATAAGCGGCGAGCGCGAGCAATCGTGTCCGCCGCTCGGGCTCGTCGGTGACGAGGCGGAGTGCGGCGCGCACCGCGGCGGCCATCAGCGGCGACGGCGCAGTCGAGAAGATGAACGGCCGGCCGCGGTTGATGAGGAAGTCCCGGACGAGCGCCGGCGCGCAGATCAGCGCGCCCTCGCAACCGAGCGCCTTGCCGCAGGTATGCACCGTGATCAGGTTTCCGCCGCGTGGCAGCGCGCTCGCCAGGCCGCGGCCGCCGTCGCCGAACACGCCGGTGGCGTGCGCTTCGTCGACTATCAGCACGGCGTCGTATCGCGCAGCCACTTGGGCGAGTTCCGCCAGCGGCGCCTGATCGCCGTCCATGCTATACAGGCTCTCGACCGCGATCCACGGCCGGCCGCGGCCGCCGCGCGCGCGCCATGCTGCGATGGTGGCGTCGAAGGCATCCATATCATTGTGGCGCACCGGCGCCGTGTCTGCCCGGGCGAGGCGCAAGCCCTCGTGCATGCTGGCGTGGACGAGGTCGTCGTAAACGATCAGGTCACCGCGTTGCGGCAGGGTCGAAAGCAGGGTGCTGTTGGCGGCATAGCCGCTGGAGAAGAACAAGGCGGATTCGGCCCCGACCCATTCGGCGGCCTCCATCTCCAGCCTTTCATGCTCTTCATGGTTACCGCGCAACAGGCGGGATCCGCCTGAGCCGATCGGCACGCCGCGCGCCAATGCATCCTGCACCGCCTGCACGAGAGGCGGCGCGCCGGCCACGCCGAGATAATCGTTCGATGCAAAATCGAGCCCGGCACGCGGCTTGAGCCCGCGGCGACGGTGGCTGCGCGTCAGGCTGTCGAGATGCCCGGCGAGATCGGCAACAAAGGTCATTCAGCGCGCCCCTAGGGTGGATCGTGATTTGGCGCCAGACGCTTGACCCCGGCGAGCGTTATTATCCTTGTCATCCCGGGCTTGAAGAACCGCCCTTTGACGAACTACGAAAGCCGTCATCCGCACGAGCCGCTACCTCTGGTCAACTGCTCTATTGGGGTTGTGAAGTTGAGGGAATTAGCGCCGTGGGTCGAAGAGTGTTGCCGTCACCTCAAACAAAAAAGCCGAGCAGATTCAGCGAATGCGGGACGGCAGCCTCGTTTCTGCTATCGGAGCCTGCGTGGTCCGCGTGAATGCAAGTTGAAGATATGCTGACGGAAATTCGGCGGAGAGAACGCTCGTGTTTGTAATGATCTCGGGCTGTTCAGGCGGGGGCAAGTCTACCCTGCTCGCCGAACTCGCGCGGAGAGCTTACGCGGTGGTTGCGGAGCCCGGACGCCGTATTATCGCTGAGGAACGGACGGGGGATGGGGCCGCGCTTCCCTGGGTCGATGCGCGTGCATTTGCTCGCCGCGCACTCGAGATGTCCATTGAGGACTACGAGATCGCGCGCGGACTCACATTCTTTGATCGCGGGGTTGTGGATGCAGCCGTTGCGATTGCAGCAACCGGCGGTGAACAGCCGACCACCATCATCGGTCGCGTTCGCTATGATCGTCTTTTCCTCGCCCCGCCGTGGCCAGAGATTTATGTCAACGACGCCGATCGGCGTCACAGCCTCGAAAAGGCTCTGGTCGACTATGAACGCGTACGGCGGGCGTACCTTGATGCTGGATACCATCCCGTCATGCTGCCTCGCGACACGGTCGCTGCCCGTGCTGACTTCATTCTATCGCAATTGCAGGGGTAGAGGATGCGGGGCCAGGCGGGACCCACTCATCTTCGTCAGCTTGCTTCAGGTGCGCCGCTACGCGCCGGCACGGCGCCCTAGCATCATTGCTGCGCAGCGGCTCGAGCCGATCCGCCGCCTCGCCGGGCGAGGCCCTCAGATCGCTTCGGCGTAACGCCAGAAGTCCTCGCCGGGCATGACGCCGAGCCCCGGACCCTCGGGCAGGCGATAGGCGCCGGCCGCGCATGCCGGTAGTCCGTCGAGCAAAGCGGCGTTCCGGTCGAAGATCGAATGCTGATATTCGTGCATCGGCAAATCGAGGATCGCCGCCGATGCCTGTAGGCTGGCGGCGAGGAAGATACCCGTTCCGATCGTCGCATGCGGGATGGTGGGGATGTGGTGCGCGCCGGCGAGCTGCGCGATGCGCAGGAACTGGGTGATGCCGGTATGGCCCATCTCGGGCTGGACGATTGCGACTGCGCCCGCCGCCAGCCGGGGTTCGGCATCATGGACCGTCCGCCACTCCTCGCCCGCGGCGATCGGCGTCGTCACCGAACGCGCCACATGCGCGAGCCCGGCCACATCCTCGGGTTTCACCGGCGCTTCGGCGAAGGCGAGATCATGCCGTTCGAGCCGGCGGATCAGCTGGGCGGCATCACCGCGCCCGTGCATCCAGTGAAAGTCGACCATCAGCCGCGCCTCTGGACCCAGTGCCTCGCGCAGCGCGCCGAGCTCGCGGTCGAGCCCGTCCCAGCTCACCGCCGCGGCGATCTTGAACGCCGTGAAGCCCTGGTCGGCAAAGCGCTTCGCCAGCGCCACACGCTCGTCGAGCGTCGCGCAGGGAAGGCCCGAGATATAAGCGGGGATCGCCTGGCGCCGCTCGCCGCCGAGCAGCTTGCGGATGGGCAGGCCCGCGATGCGGCCGCAAATGTCCCACAATGCAATGTCCACCGCGGCGACCGCGTCGAGATAGAAGCCGCCGCCATATCCGCGGACGCGCAATATGTCGTAGAGATCCTCCCACAGCACGGCGACGTCGAACGGATCGCGTCCGGTGACGATCGGCGCGATCAGATCCTCGATGAAGGTGCCGATCACCTGCGGCGCGGTGAGGCCGTAGGTTTCACCCCAGCCGACGACGCCATTGCGCGTGGTGACGCGAACGACCACCGAACGGTCCTGGGTCGGATAGAGGGTGCGGTTGGACTTGCGCACGAAATAGCCGCGCGCATTGACTTCCTCGCCCGCGCCGAGCGGCCCGAGATAGGGCGTGTCGCGCGGAATGGTGACCACAAAGGCTTCGATGCGCTCGATCCGGTCGTCCATCGCAGCAGCCTCCGTTCAGCTGGTGTGACGTTGAACTACGGGCTCAGCAGGCGTCAACAAGTCCGCCAGGCCCTCGAGCAGTTCGTCGAGCTCGCGCTGGTCATGCGCATCGAGCGCCGGCCCCGGTGCGCGCACGAAAGCGCTGGAGATCAGGCCGCGGCGCCGGAGCACTTCCTTGGTGAGGCGCCAGCGGTAGATCGCCTGCATGTTGAGCAGCGGCAGCGTGCGTTCGAACAGCCGGCGCACGCGGGCCCAGTCGCCCGCACGGTGCGCCGCGATCAGCTGGACATGCAGGTCGGCGATCTCGACCGCAGGCATCGTGCCCACCGCACCGCGCGCGAGCTCGTCGGTGATGTAGCGGCCGCCGGCGCCGCCGAACACGCCGTCCAGCAGCCCGTCGCCCTGTTCACGAAGTGCGGTGATCCTTTGGCCGCAGGGAAGGGTTTCCTCTTTCACATATCGGATGCCCGGCGCCGCGCGGACGATCCCGATCACTGCCGCGGGCGAGAGGCCGAGCCCCATCGGTCTCGGGGCGTTCTGGAGCATGAGCGGCACGTCCGCCGCGGCGGAAAGCCGGCGATAAAAGCCGGCGAGGCGGTCCAGGTCGTCGGCATGGCGGCTCGGGGTCACCACCATCGCGGCGCTGGCGCCGGCCTGTGCGGCGGCGGCGATCACTGCCTCGCTTTCCGCATCGCTCTTGCCGCCCGCTCCGCAGATGAAGGCGACCCGTCCGGCCACGCGCCCGCCGATCAGGGCGATCAGATGGAGCCGCTCGTCCAGCGTGAGATGATCATATTCGCTCGCCAGCCCGGGAAAGACGACGCCGTCGACGCCGCAATCGACTGCCCAGTCGGTAACGGCGCAGATCCCCTTCTCGTCCACTGCACCCTGGTCGGTGAAGATGGTCGGCAGGACCGGAAATGCGCCGCTGATCACAGACATGTTCATCCCTTCGTCACGCGCACCCCTCCCTCGGGGCACCCGGGATGTCCAATCATATCATTGCTAAACTAGCAATAAAAATGTTTCTATGACCGCAACAGCGCTCGCGTCATTCCGCGATTTCGGCGGCGGCCTTGCGCAGGGCGGCGACGATTTCGGGCGTGGCTTCTTCCGGAATCCAGCCCGACATGCCGATCGCCGCGAAGGCGGGACTGGAGACGCCGATCGCGATCGTGTGCCGATCCTGGTTCTCGCCGACCCGGACGCGCGCGTAACCTTGCGCACGCGTCGTGGCCAGGACCCCGAGCAAGGCGTCCAGCCCGCCGGGATAGCCGGGCACGTCTTCTCCTTCGTAGAGTTCGGCGATATGCCCGTCGTCGAGCTCCGCGAGCAATGCGACGCCGATCCCGTTCTCGCTCGCCGGAAGCAGCCCGATGCGGCCGAGCGCCTGCGCCGTCTCCATCCCAGGAGGCGCGTGGAAGAGATAGCTGACGTCATGGTTCCACAGCACACCCATCGCGATGGTGAGGCCGAAGCGCCGCAGCTGTTCGAGCGCGGGCATCGCATTCTGGACGAAGCGCGAGGCGAAAAGGCTTTGCGCGGCAAGCACATGCATGCCGGGGCCGGCGGTGTATTTGCGATTGGCGGTCTGCCGGGCGATGCCGAGATAAGCGAGCGTCTTGAGCAGGCGATTGACGCGGGTCGGATTGAAGCCGAGCTTGCGGGCAAGCTCGCGGTTGCCGATCGGCTCTGGCGACACGGCGAGCGCCTGGAGCGTGGCGATGCCGTCGATCAGGCTCTGATTGGGTTGGGCATTTGGTTTGGGCCGCACGTGGGCGCTTCCTCCGGTTGTCGCTCGCGCGACAGACATGATCCATGCGACTGCCGAGCGCAATCGGCTATGGCAGGTGTCGATTGACTTGTCGCTAAATACGCAACATTTTGGGCAAGCCGGGGCCTGAGGTCGGCGTGCGGGGAGGTATGCGTGGCGAGTGGACGTTTCATCGCGGGGGACTGGGGCTCGAGCTTCATGCGCCTGCATCTCTGCGAGCCCGGCGCGCCGGTGCGCGTGATCGAGACGGCGAATGGTCGCGGCATCAAATTCTGCGACGATCCCGAAGCCGCCTTTTTCGAAGTCGCCGGAGCATGGATCGCGCGCGAAGGTCCGTTGCCGGTCGTGCTCGCCGGGATGGTGGGGTCGAATGTCGGCTGGGTCGACTGCCCTTATGCGGATTGCCCGGCGAACCTCGACGATCTCGCGGCGCGGATGACGCGGTTCGAAGTGCGCGGCGTGCCGGTCGCGATCGTGCCGGGTATTTCCTGCACCAACCTCTTCGGCCTGCCCGACGTGATGCGCGGCGAGGAGGCGCAGGTCTTCGGATGGTTGGCGCGGGCGGACAGTATCGGGCGCCGAACATTGTGCCTGCCCGGCACGCACGCCAAATGGTGCAGCGTCGCGGACGCACGCGTGACGCGCTTCTTCACCAGCATGACGGGCGAGATGTTCGAGATCCTCGTGACCCACAGCCTCGTCGGGCGCGGCATGGCGCCTGCCGAGCCGGGCGTGCCGATCGCCGCGCACGACCCGGCGTTCGTCCGCGGCGTGGATACCGTGCTCGCCGAGCCGCGGCTGGCGTTCGAGCATGCGATATTCTCGGCGCGCAGTCTCCTCGTCAAGGGAACCTCTCTGCGGAGACGGCACGGTCCTATCTCTCCGGCCTGCTGATCGGGTGTGAGGTGCGCGACGCGATTGCAGCACTGCGTGAGGCGGGCGAGCCGGTGGACCATGTGACGCTCATCGGCGCGCCGGAGCTTTCGGCACTGTATGGCGCGGTGCTCGATCGGCTCGGGGTTGGCCATGACATGGTCGACGGCCATGCCGCGAGCCTTGCCGGCCTCTCCGCGCTCACCGCGCATGCGCAGCAGGTGTCTGCGTGAGTTCCGTGAGCATGCCGCGGCCGCGCGTGCGCTGGGCGATCCTCGCATTGCTGTTCTTCTCGACCGTCCTCAACTATGTTGACCGGCAGACGCTCTCGATCCTCGCGACCACGATTCAGAAGGATCTGGCGATCGACGACATCGGCTATGCCCATGTCGTCCAGCTCTTCCTGATCGCCTATACGCTCGCTTATTTCGTCGTCGGCTGGCTCACCGACCGGCTCGGCTCGAAGCTGGCGTTGGCGCTGTTCGTCGGTTGGTGGTCGATCGCCAATATGATGACGGGGCTGGTCCACAGCGCCGGCCAGCTCGGCGCGGCGCGCTTCGCGCTCGGGCTCGGCGAGGCGGGCAATTACGTCGCCGCGCCCAAGGTGGTTTCCGAGCATTATGCGCCGCACGAAAGGGGTTTCGCGGTCGGCGTCTATACCGCGGGGGCGATGGTGGGAGCGACGATCGCGCCGCCGCTGATCGGCTGGCTGGCGCTCACTTATGGCTGGCGCTCGGCGTTCGTGGCGACGGGCGCGCTGGGGTTCGTGTGGATGGCGGCGTGGCTTGCGCTGCGCCACGGCCAGCCAAGCGAGGTCGCCTCCGGCGCGGCGGCCGAAAAGCCCTCGATCGGCGCGATCCTCACCGACAAGTCGGTCTGGGGCCTCGCACTCACACGAACGATCACCGATCCGGTCTGGTATTTCTATCTCTTCTGGTTTCCCAAATATCTGGGCGACGCGCGCGGGCTTCCGCTCGCCGCGATCGCCGCGACCGCGTGGGTCGTCTATCTTGCGGCGGACCTTGGCAGCATCGGCGGCGGCCTCCTTTCGGGTCGCTTCGTCCGCCGCGGCACCACGCCCATCGCCGCCCGCCTGCGCGTGATGGGGATGGGTGCCTGCCTGGCTCCGCTCGGCGCATTGATCGCGCTCCAGCCGTCGCTGCCGGTCACCTACGCGCTCGCCGGGCTCGTCGCGCTCTCGCACATGATGTTCCTCGGCAATCTCACTACGCTGGCGGTGGATCGCTTCCCCCAGGCGCGGGTGGCGACGATCTTTGGGCTGATCGCGGCGGGCAGCGGGATCGGCGGCATCCTCTCGACCCAGCTCGTCGGCGCCTTCGCCGCGACGCGCGACTATGGCACTATCTTCCTCATGATGGCGGCATTGCACCCGATCGGCTGGCTGATCGCCCGCGCGACCGCGGGCAAGCCGGCGGTGGAGCTGAGAGGATAGAGATGCGGCTCGACGGAGAGATTGCGGTGGTGACCGGCGCCGCGGGCGGGATCGGCGCGGCGGTATGCGAGCGGTTCGCCGCCGCCGGCGCGCGCGTCGCCGCGCTCGACCTCCAGGTGCCGTCCAACGGCGATATGGCGCTTGCCTGCGATCTCGCCGACGACGGTGCGGTGACGAACGCGGCCGACGCGATCCGGGCCCGGCTCGGCGCGCCGACGATCGTCGTCCATGCCGCCGCGACGACCGAGTTCGCCGGCACGCTGCAATCGTCGCCCGCCGCATTTCTGCGCGTCTATGACGTGAACGTCGGCGGTGCGCTGAGGCTCGTGCAGGCGTTCGCGCCGGACATGCAGCGCGCGGGGAAGGGGTGTTCACCTTCGTTTCCTCGATCAACGCGCGGATGGGCGCGCCCGGGCTCGCTGCCTATGCCGCTTCCAAGGGCGGGCTCGAGACTTTCCTAAAGACCTTCGCGCTCGAAGTCGCCGACAGCGGCATCCGCGCCAACGGAGTCGCGCCGGCGTCGGTGGATACCCCGATGCTGCAGGCCTCGTTCGATCGTGCGCCCGATCCGGCGGCGGCGCGTGCGGCAAATGTGCTCCGGCATCCGCTGGGCCGGCTCGGCACCGCGGAAGAAGTGGCCGAGCTCATCCTCTTCCTGTCCTCCGACGCCTCCGCCTGGATCACCGGCACGGTGGTGGGAATCGACGGCGGGGCGGGGATCACCCGACGCTGATCCGCCGGCTATTTCGGCTGGTGGAGCACCTGGCCCGCCGCGACCAGCTCGCGTTCGAGCGCCTCGTAAGGCACATCCTGCACGTCGCCCTGCGAGCGCAGCGACAGGCTCGCTGCGATGCCGGCGGACTCGCCCAGGATCATGAAGACCGGCTCCATGCGGATCGAGCCATAGGCGATGTGCGATGCCGAGATCGCCGCTGGCACCAGCAGGTTGCGTGCCTCGCCCCGCCGGGGCAGCAGCGACCGGTAGCTGATCTCATAGACGCGGCCCGGGCTGACTTCGATATTGCCCTCGTTGCGGGCGAAGCCACGGGCGTCGACGTAGCGACGAACATTGTGGGAATCCATGTTGTACGAGCCCAGTCCGACCGATTGCGGGGTCGGCGCCTGGCCGCGCAGGTGCTTTTCGGCCATCACGAAATCTGAGACCATCCTGCGCCCCTCGCGCACATAGATCTCGCGCGGCCAATTGCCATTGTCCCTGAACTCGTCGGCGCACAGCCCCCAGGGCGCCATCGCCGCGCGGACGTCGGCCGGCACGCGCGGGTCGTTCTGCATGAACCACAACAGGCCCTGCTGATAGTCGCGATGCTCGGCGAGGATCCGCTCGCGCTCGGCATAGGAGCCGGTCGGATAGCCGTAGTTCATCCCGATATTGTCGAAGGAGAAGCCGCCGAAATTGTTGGTATCGGTCTTGCCGTTCGGAATGGCGTCGTACTTGGTGAAGGGATCGCGCCAGCCGGTATCGTAATAGCGGGCGAGCAGCTCATATTGGCGCGGATCATAGTGCGCCGGCTTCACAAACGGCGCGCGGATATCGGGCCGCTTCGTCATGCACAGGCGATAGGTATAGGCCTGGATGCGCTTGTCTCCCGCGCCCTCGACGCCGGCAGGCCCCGGCTCGATCCGCGGCAGCAGCCCGCTTTCGGGTTTCCCCGGCACGACATGGGGATCCACGTCGCGAGTGAAATTGTGCGAGACCGAGTTGCGCGGCTGATTGCCGTTGAGCGTCTCGCCATATTGGGCATTGGCTTCGCGGCCGATGGTGAAGGACACGCCGGCCATCGCCATCAGGTCGCCTTCGTAGCTGGCGTCGATGAACAGATCGCCCGCGATCCTGCGGCCGTCCTCCGCGATCATTTCCCGGACCTTGCCGCCACGCACGACGACGCCCGATCGATCGAGCCGCAGTTTGAAGTCGTAGACCGGAACCACGCCGTTGCGCGTCAGCCAGTTCCGGTAGATCGCCTCGGCGACATGGGGCTCGAACACCCATTGGGTGTCGCGATCGTCGTTCGCTATGCCGGGATGGCGCTGCGGCGCGGGAATGTCGGTGATGTGGCGTTCGGCGTAATAGGATTTGACGTCGCGGTAGAATTGCCGCGCGAGGCCGCCGATCGCCTTGTGGTCGCCGGCATCGGCATAGCCGAGCCCGTTGGTGCTCATCCCGCCGATCCAGCCGTCGCGGCAGGCGAGCACGACATTGTGCCCGCGCCTTTTCACGGCGATCGCGGCGGTGATGCCGGCCGGCGTGCACCCATAGATCACGACCTGCGCGCGCAAGTCCGGCGCGGGGGCGGCATGCCCGGCGGAGGCGGAGGCCAGCAATACGGCGCAGAGCAACTTCGCGGCTCGGAACATGTGACTTTCTCCTATCCCTGGCATCAGTGCAGGCGCCTGAGTTCGAGCGCCTGGCCCGGCTGCCCGGAATCGTCGACCGCGCGCAGCGACACCGCTTGCGCGCGCCCGATGCCGCGCAGGAACACGGTGCCTGACGCAGCCGATCCTATGGGTAGGGTCCGCGTACCGAAGCGGGCCTCATAGCCGGCGGCATCGGGAACCGGATCGAAGACGAGCAGGGTGAGATCGCCCGGACCGGGCACGAGATAGCCGCTCGCCGGCGCCGGCAGATCGCCGGGCCCGTGCGGCGTGGCGGCGTGCGGTTCGGACCAGGCGCTGTCGAAGCCGATCCCGTTCCGGCGGCGCATGCGCAATTGATAGGTCTTGCCGTTCTCCAGCCCGGGAATTCGTGTGGCGCCGCGGGTGGTGACGCTGATCCTGCGCACCCGTTCGGTTCCGGGCAGCGTCAGCTCGATCTCGTAGAGATAATCGGTCGCCTCGGTCGAATAGTTCACGAACAGGGCCCGGTCGGCCGACTGGATGGACCACAGGATCGGCGGAAGGTCGTCGCGGGTGGTCATGGCGGAGACGGCGGCGCTGGGCGCGCTCTCGCCCGCTTCGTTGAATGCCACGAGCCGGAACGCGTAACGCTGATCGAGCTCCAGCCCGGCGACATCGACGAAATCGTTGATTGTCGGCGCCGCCTGTTTGGGGCCGCCGGGGCCGTCATAGGCAAGGCGATAGCCGTCGGCCCGGGCGACGGGATCGAACAGGACCCGCGCGGTCTTGCTCGACGCATGGACATGGCGGATCACGGGTGCCGCGGGAGGCGCCAGGTCGTTCTTCACCGTGAGCACCGAATAACCGAGCGGATCGATCAGATCGGCCAGGACCGTCGCTCCGCCGCGCTTCGCCGGCACCTTTAGGGTCACCGGCGCAGCGCCGGGGTCGAGCGGGGGCAGATCGATCAGGCCGGCGTCGATCGGGTCGCCCGCCGCGTCCAGCACGCGCCACAGGATCCGGTATCCCCGCATCGCATAAGCGGGCAAATCGTCGACGCCGCGGGGGCGAGGGTGATCGACCAATCCGCGCCGCGCCGCTGCAGCGCCATCTTCGCCACCGGCGCATGCGCCGCGCGGTAGGAGAAGTAGCTCCGCTTCGGCCGGCGGTCGCTGGTCAATATGCCCCAGCTGCGATTCTGCGACGGACCGGTCGGCGGGCTGAACGGCCAGCCGGCCCAGTCGCTGCGATAGTCGTTCAGCGTCCAGCGCGAGCCGCCGATCACATAGGGCTTGCCGCGCAACTGGTTCAGGAAGGCGTCGCCCGTGTCCTTCGCCTGGTTCGGATCCTCGCTGTCGAGTTCGCCACCGCCGCCATATTCCGTCAGGAAGATCGGCTTTCCGGGATGGAGCGCCCGCGTCTTCTCGACCGCGGCGGCGAGGTCGCCATAGGCGTTCATCGTGATCAGATCGGCGAACGCGATCGGATCGTCCTGCTGATTGCCGGCGGTGTTCGTCGCGTAGACGGCGAAGCGGCTCGGATCCAATGCCTTGGCGCGCGTGATGGCGGTGCGCACATATTCCCTCGCGCCCGGGTTGCGATCGTACCGGCCGATTTCGTTGCCGACGCTCCAGCCGATGATCGAGGGATGGTTGAACTGGGTGTCGATCAGCCGTTCCAGCCAGTCCGCCGCCACCTTCGAGCGTGCGTCGACCAGCTCGCTCTTGCCCCAGATCGGCAGCTCGCTGATGCTGAGGATGCCGACCTCGTCGAGATAGTCGAGAACCTCCGCGGGGAGCGGAAAGTGCGAAATCCGGCTCATCGTCGCGCCGAGCATCTTCATCAGGTCGATATCGGCGCGGTAGCGTGAGGGAGCAGGACGGAGCCGGTGCGGCGGTCTTCGGGGACCAGATTGAAGCCCACCGGCCGGATCGGCTCGCCATTGAGCAGGAGCCGCTCGCCCGCAATCTCCACCTTGCGGATGCCGAAACGGCTGGCCTGCGAATGGATCGTCGCGCCGCCCCGCATCAGGCTGACCTCGGCCTCGTAGAGTTGGGGCGAGTTCAGGTGCCAGAGATGGACCTGTGCGGGCTCCAATACGGTCTCGAAAGCGAAGTCACCGGTGCCGGCCAGGACCGGCGAAGTCCATATAACGACACCATCCCGGCGAAGCGTCACCTGCGCACTGATGTCTGTCGCAGGGCCGTCATGGCTGATTGCCAACGCCCGCACCGCGACCTTGGCGCGTCCGGTTTCGAGATCGGGCTCGGCCGTGATCTTCACGCGCTCGATCCGGGTTTCGTCCGTGATCTCCAGCCAAACCGGCCGGCGGATGCCGCCCCAATTCCATACCGCGCCGAGCCTGCGGCGATTGTCGACGCGGACGGTCAGCTGGTTGCGCTGGCCGGGCGGCGCCAGGTTCCGCAGGTTGAAATGGAAGGGCAGGAAGCCATTGTCGTTCGTGCCCAGCAAACGGCCGTTCAGCCAGACCGTCGCGTCGTTATAGGCCGCCTCGAACACCAGCCGGACCAGCTTGCCGGACCAGCCCGGATCGGTCGCGAATCCGGTGCGGTACCAGGCGGCGCCGGCATATTCGGAATGCTCGTTGATCACGTCCCAGACCCCGGGCACGGTCGCGTCTTCCCAGGCGGACGCATCGAAGGAGGGCGCGAACCAGGTGCGGTCCTCGCCCTCCGAATAGGGATCGGTTCGGAACTTCCACACTCCGTCCAGCGAATGGCGTGCCGTCCAGTCCTGCGGCGGGAGCCGGGAAGGGCGAGGCTCCGATGCTGCTGCGGTGGTTGCGGACAGAACCGCGGGGGCCGCGGCAAGCAGGAGCAAGCCGCGCCGGGAAATCCGCGGGATCGGGAAATCAGTCGATCGCATTCGCCTCTCCTTGCGTCCCGGCCGCCCCCGGATCCTGCCCCATTCGCAACCCGGGGGTCCTAGAAATTCAAGGATGCGCCGAACTTGAAGACGCGGCCGAACTGTACGTTGGTCACGAGCGCTTCGCTGAACCCGTCATAGGAGCGCTGCTGGCTGTCCAACAGGTTGATCCCTTCGAGGCGGAATTCCAGATTCTTGGTGACTCCATATTTGAAGGTCACGGCGAGATCCTGGTAGCTGTCATTGTACACGCCGTTGCCGCTCGATCCGTTGAGCGAGACGAAATAGGCGTCGCGCCAATTGTACGCCACGCGCAGGTTGAGCGGGCCCTTGTCGAAATATGCGACGAGATTGACGTTGTTCTTGGATAGCCCGGGGAAGGTGAAGCTGTGCCCGTTGGGGTCCTTCAGCGGCGTCTGGGAGGCGATGTAGGAATAGGTGACCAGCGCCCCGAAGCCGTCGAACGGCGCGGGCAGGAAAGTGAAAGGCTGCTGATACAGCACTTCGAACCCCTTCACGGTGCCGTTCTGGCCGTTGGTCGCGCGGCCGATCACATAGTCGATATTGTTGTACCGCTCGGGCGACAGGGCCGAGACGATGAAGCTGCCCACGTCCTTGTAGAACGCGCCGATCGAGATCAAACTCTCCTTGCCGAAATAATATTCGATCGACGCGTCATATTGCGTGGCGGAGAAGGCATCGAGATTCGGCGACCCGCCGCTGCCCGTGCCGGCCTGGATCTGCACGCCGTTCGCGAAAACCGGATCGTTGTTGAGCGCGATGCCGTTGTTGAGCGAGGCAGTGCTGGGGAAGGAGAGCACCTTCGCATAGCCCAGGCGGACCACCAGATCGTCGCTGAAGGTGAGCTTGGCAACGGCCGAGGGAAGGAAGTCGGTATCGTCGCGGCGGAAAATGGTCGGCGTGACGGTGGTGCCGGCAAGGATGTTGCCGATCGATTCCAGCTTCCGGCCGATATAGCGCACGCCGGCATTGCCCTCCAGCTGCGCGAAGCCGAGATCGGACTTGAAGTTCAGCTTGGCGTAGCCGTTCCAGAAGGTCTCGTTGATGTCGTAGGTGGAGCCGAGGCTGCTGACCGATTGCGAGGGGTTGAGGCATGCCGGATCCTGCGAGACCGTCGGGAAAGCCGTGAAGGCGTGGCAGGAGCCGACCGCCGATTCGATGGCGCCGAGATAGGAGCGCGGCACGCCGGCGAATTGCCCGGGCAGGAAGTCCGAGTTCGAGAACAGTCTGAGATATCCCGTCAGCGCGGATGCCGGCAGGTTCGGCCGCAGCAACGCGTTGTGCGGGCGCACGCTCGATTCGAGCCGCTCGTAGCGACCGCCGATCTCGAGCGAGGAGAGGAAGGACGAATTGAAAGCATATTCCACGTCGCCGCGGGCCTGCGTGTTCTTCGTGGCCGCCCTTCGCCCGTCGTCATAATAGAGCCCGAACGTCATGCCGGCGGGGTCGCTGAGGTTGAAGTTCGAGAAGTCGAAGGATCCGAAATCGCCTTCGCGGAAATCGAACCGGATCGGCCTGGCGGCGGAGGCGGGGAGCGTCAGGCGCACATAGTTGCGCGTCGAATTCGCGACCGAATCGCCGATCGCGACCTGGCCCGACAGCGTGAGCGCGTCGGACACCTGATATCGCGCCGTGATCGCCGTCGACCAGACTTCGTTCTCGATGTCGTAGAACGACATGTTGGTATTGGGCGTGGTGGTCGAGGTGCCGGCGAGCAGGACGTTATTCGGGGAGAAGATCGGATTGGAGAGGCCCGCGGTCGGCACGAAGGCGATCCAGTAGCGGTCGCGATCCGATGTCAGGCGGCTGTAGAATGCGTCGGCGGTCACTTCGAGGCCGTTGCCGGGGCGCCATTGCAGCACCCCGGTCGCGCCCAGTTTCTTGCGGTCGTCGCTGATCTGCTGCGCGCGCATGTCGGCATCGCCGGTGCGCCGGATGCCGCCATTGGTGAAGGCGGTGTAGCCGGAAAAGGTGCTGAGCCCCTGTTCGGCGATGTGCCGCTCGCTCATCGACACGCTGAACAGGTAGCCGAACGTGTCGTTCGCCATCGTGTTTGAAACCAGCCCGAACGCCTCGTAGCCGCTTCGCCCGGACATGCGGTCATAGATGACGCCGCCGCTCGCCGTGACGTGGAACCCCTTATTGTCGAGCGGCTTGCGGGTGTTGATGTCGACGATCCCGCCCAGTGCCCCCGCGATCTGGTCGGATCCGGCGAGCTTGGTCACCTGCAGGCTGGAAACGAGCTCCGACGGGATCAGGGCGAGCAGGCCGTAGGTGGATCCGCCCAGCTCGTCGATGCCCGATCCGCCGCGACCGGTCGGGTCGAACAGTTCGCGGCCGTTGTAGAGGGTGACGTTCTGGCGCAGGCCGCGAATGGCGATGCTCGTGCCTTCGCCGATGCCGCGGTCGAGCTGCACGCCGGAGACGCGGGCCAGCGATTCCGCGACATTGGTATCCGGCAGGCTGCCGATGTCCGACGCGACGATGGCGTCGACGAATTGGGTCGAATCGCGCTTGATCGCCCGGGCCTTGTCGAGGCTCTGGCGGACGCCGGTGACGACGATCTCCTGCTCCGGCGTGAGGGTCTCGTTCGCGGTGTCCGCGGGGGCACCTCCTGCGCGAATGCGGGCGCTGCCAGCGCGACGAGGCATGTACCGGCGAGCCAGATTGGTCCCAATGCGCGCATATTTCCCCTCTCCCTGCCAATTGGCTTATTTATGTCGCTTATATAGCACCATCATATTCGTGGCAAGCGCCTGATCCAACCGGAGAAGTCTGATATATTTCTTTTGAAATACAATATGATGGGCAGCATCTATGTGCAGGATGTCGAGCGGCGCTCGGGGCCCGCTCGCCAGCAATGCTTGCTAGAATCGTTACGAAAATAGGCACCGATCGAGACGAGGGCGGGGCTCAGTTCAGATAGCGTACGGCACTGGCGTGGACATTGCCCCGCGTCCGCGCCTTGCAGCGAAAGCTGGTCGCGAGGGCAGGGTCGCCGCCGGCATAATATGGGAATGCGGGATAGGGGCAAAGCGGGCGCTGTGCGACGATCGGCTTGCGCACGTCGTCGTCCTCGAAGCGCGTGCCCGTCAGCTGCGCCGGCACGCGGCTTCTCTCCACCCATTGCACGAGGGCGATGAGCGCGTCGCGGTCGGCCGACGTCTCCGTACCCGGCGCCACATCCTGGCCGATGTTCCACGCCCCGGGCCCACGCACGCAATGCGCCATGCCCGGCACGAGGAAGAGGCGCATATAATCCTGCACATCGGCAAGATCGCCTCCGCTCGCGCGCAATAGTCTCTCGTAATAGTCGATCGAAGTGTCGAACGGAATGACCGGGTCGCTGAGGCCATGGTACCAGAGAATCTTCCCTCCGTGCCGGCGGAAAGGGACCAGATCCGTGCTGTTCGCATTGAGAATCCCGGCCAGCGCGCCATCGACACGATCGACGTCGCGGTCGAAATCGAACAAGGCCGGCTTGAACGTGTCGCGGCCGAAAACCCAGTAAAGGGGTAGAATTGGGTGAGCGGCCAGGTGTCGAGCTGCTGCGTCCCGAGGCCCGGCGGCGTCGCCTCGCTGCCGATCGCGACAGGCGCATAGATTCTGCTCGCCGCTGCGGGGATTGACTGCGCCGCCATAGACCTTGCGAAGGGCGAGGAACTGCGCATCCGTCAGGCAATCTTCTTGATCGCCGGCGTTGCAGCGGGGGACATCCACATCCTCGAACCTGCACCCGCGCGGATCGGTGAGGTACGTGTCACTCGGCGCGCCGCCGTCTTTGCCACGCCCGCACGCCTTGATGATCGCGCGGTGGACAAGGTCCAGCTTGATGTTCGAAAGCCTGCTGCCGGGCGTCTCCACGAGAGCGTTCCAGTTCCAGACGAACGACATATGGATGTGCGTCCGGTCCTGCGCCGGGGCTCCCACCAGGATCCCGTCATAATCGGCGGGATAAAGCTGCGCGTTGACCAGCGCCTGCTGGCCTCCCGTCGAGCACCCCATGAAATAGGAATATTGCGGCGGCTTGCCGTAAAAGGCCTTGATGAACCTTCGCGCCGCGCGGGTCATCTCGTGGTTGGCGCGATGGCCGAAGTCGCGCCATCGTGCCGGCTGCCCCATCGTAGTGAGAACATTCGGCGCAGTCCCAAGATCGGAGTTCGCAACCGCGAAGCCGCGCCTGAGATTCTGCATCATCGGATTTCCAAGCGAAAGCCGGCCCCCGCCGCCGCCATTACCCGTCGCCAGGAAGCGCCCATTCCATCCAGCGGCAGGCAACCAGAGCTCCACGCCGATCGCCGACCCGCTTTCAGGGCGCATCGTCAGGTTGATGCGGCAAAAGGTGGGGAGCTGTGGCGCGGGTACTGCCTTGCCGTCCCGATCCTGCAATATCGCTTTGCCGGCCTGCGTGAACACGGCCGATGTGACGGTTGCTCGATCGAGCCGCAAATTGCGCATCGCGTCACATTTGGCGACGCCTGAGGTCTTGCCGAGGTGGGAGGCCGGGAGGGTACGCGCCGTCGCATTCGACGCAACCGGCCCGAAAAGAGCGGCGATTACCCAGGGCACTGCGCGAGGCAAGATACGGATCAATCGCATTGTCCCATGCGCACCAAAGAGATGCAGTTTACCCTGTCGTCGGCTTTGTGTCGCTTTAATAGCATCGACATATTCAATTCAAGTGACCCCTGGGCCTGCTTCGATCAAACGCAAGAGCCGTCATCAGGCGATTGAAACCAGCGATGCTCGCGAGCTCAGAATCGCTGTCGGCTGTTCAAGGCGCGCCAAGATATGCCGCTGGAGCCGAGAAAATATGTGGGACGAAATGAGGGAGCGAGTCTGAACCGACCGTCTCACACGGCGCAACTGCGCCACTTCCGCTTGACGATGGTGACCCCTACGGGAATCGAACCCGTGCTTCAGCCGTGAAAGGGCCGCGTCCTAACCGCTAGACGAAGGGGCCATGCCGGAGCGTGGAAGCGCCGGTTAGGGAAGGATGGGGCGCGGGTCAAGCACCTCAAGCGCTTCAATCGGCCCAGGCCGCATCCTCGATGTGAAGTTCGGCCGCGGGGCGGGCGCCCCAATCGTCGATCCTGGCCCGGCCGGCGAGCCATAACTTGCGGTGACGCGGCGCGGAGAGCAGGGCCGCGCCCAGTTCGGTTTCGGCCTGGCGGAAGGCGACTGCCTTGAGGCTGCGGCCGTCATCGCCCGCGACGATGACCCGCACGTGCCCGCCCGTGCCGACGACATCGGCCTTGAGCACGGTGATCGGCCCGGCGACGACGCGCGGCGCGGGCCAGCCCATGCCATAGGGGCCGCCGGCTTCCATCGCATTGACCAGTTCCGGATTGACCCCGCCGGGCGCCAGCACTGCGTCGAGCAGCAGCGCGCGCTCGCCCATCGCCGCGGTGATACGTTCCGACAAACGCTCCTCGAGGAAGTCGGCAAAGGCCTCCAGCCGATCCTCGGCGATGGTGACGCCGCACGCCATTGCATGGCCGCCGCCGGCGTGGAGCAGGCCCGCATCCTTGGCGGCGAGCACCGCCGCGCCGAGATCGACGCCGGGGATCGAGCGCCCCGATCCCTTGCCGACCCCGTCCTCATCGAGCGCGATGACGATCGCCGGGCGGCCGAGCTTCTCCTTGAGGCGGCCCGCGACGATGCCGATCACGCCGGGATGCCAGCCGCGGCTCGCGACGATCACCACGGCGCGATTGCCCTTCGCCATGCAGAGATCCTCGGCGGCGGCCTGCACCTGTGCCTCGATCGCGCGGCGCTCCTCGTTGAGGATATTGAGCTCCTCGGCGATCGCACGGGCTTCGTCGGGATCGCGCGTGGTGAGCAGGCGGACGCCGAGATCCGAACGGCCGACGCGGCCGCCGGCGTTGATGCGCGGCCCCAGCGCGAAGCCCAGATCGGTGCAGGTCGGCGCGCGCGTGAGGCGCGATGCCTCGATCAGCGCATTCATGCCGATATTGCGGCGCTGCGCCATTACCTTCAGCCCTTGGGCGACGAAGGCGCGGTTGAGCCCCTTCAGCGCGGCGACATCGGCAACGGTCCCCAGCGCGACGAGATCGAGCAGGTCGAGCAGCCGCGGTTCGGCGCGCGCCTTGAAATAGCCGCGAGCGCGCAGGGTGCGGATCAGCGCGGCACCGAGCACGAACGCGACGCCCACTGCCGCGAGATGCCCGTGCGCCGCGCCCTCGGTCTCGTCGAGCCGGTTCGGATTGATCACGGCATAAGCGACGGGGAGTTCGGCGGCGCATTTGTGATGGTCGCAGACGATCACGTCGGCACCCGCGTCGCGCGCCATCGCCAGCGCCTCGAAGGCCATGGCGCCGCAATCGACGGTGACGATCAGGCCCGCGCCCTCGCGGTGCAGCCGCACCAGCGCCTCGCCGGAGGGGCCATAGCCTTCCATCAGCCGGTCGGGGATATAGGGCCGCGCCTCGAGCCCGAGATCGCGGAGCAACAGGACGAGCAGTGCCGCGGACGTGGCGCCATCGACGTCATAGTCGCCGAAGATGGCGACCTGCTCGCCCGCTTCGACTGCGTCGGCCAGGCGCTCGGCGGCCTTGTCCATGTCGCGGAAGATCGACGGATCGGGCATGAATGCCCGGATGCTGGGTGCCCGGTGGTCGTCGATCGCCTCGCGGGGGCAGCCGCGGGTGAGCAGCAATTGGGTCACCAGATCGTCGGGCGCGAAATTCGGGTCGCGTGCATCCGCCGCCAGCCCGCGCCAGCGCCAGGGCTGGCCGAGGATCGAACGATGGATGTTGAGGACCGGAGACATCCGGCCGTTCTGGTCGCCGCGATGCCGCTTGTCGAGAGCCGGTCCCCCGGCAGGCCTATTCGGGCGGCGCGCGTTTCTCGGCGGCGATGCGTTCGGCATAGCCGCGTGCCATGCGTTGATGGGCGATGCGAGCCGGCGTGGATGCGGCGGCGGCGGCGCGGGCGGTTGCGTCTGCGTGACGGCGACTCAGATAGTCGAGGTCCATGGCAAGCTCCTGGGGTGCTGGTAAGCGGGAGCGCAGTCCTGTCTCTCAGCCACCGGCGCTTACGAAAGTCAGCGTGCCGATGGTGAGTCGCACCCTAGCATGAGAGCCGGGTTTTGCCGAGTCGGTAAGAAGCTATTCCACGCCGAGGGCGATGGCGGCGCGGGCCTGGGCGGCGCCTTCACGGACGGCGCGGCCGCGCTCGGTGCGTTCCTGGCGCTCGGCCATCTGGGTCCACGCCTGGGCGGCGCGCAGATTGCGCTCGCGGACATTGGCGAGCGTCGCATTGTCGGCTTCGGCCTGGGCCTTTTCGGCCTGGGCACGATAGG
Source organism: Sphingomonas sp. 7/4-4 (assembly GCF_027941955.1). Taxonomy (GTDB): domain Bacteria; phylum Pseudomonadota; class Alphaproteobacteria; order Sphingomonadales; family Sphingomonadaceae; genus Sphingomonas. Next base: position 2,153,671 of record NZ_CP115960.1, on the reverse strand, counting down.
TATTGACGAGATCGGCCATCACAAGCTCCGGAAACGAGAAAGGGAGCGCGGCGCCCCGGCCCGAGAAACGGGCGGGGCGCCGCAGCGTTCCTTATTCGCCGGCCTGGAGGTTGACCGCGGCCATCTTGCCCTTCTTGTCGGGCTCGAGATCGTAGGTCACGCGCTGGTTCTGGTTCAGCGTGCTGAGACCGGCGCGCTCGACGGCGGTGATGTGGACGAACGCGTCCGGGCCGCCATTGTCGCTGGCGATGAAGCCATAGCCCTTGTCGGCGTTGAAGAATTTGACGGTGCCCTGCTGGGTCATAACTTATTCCTTCTGTGATCGGCGCGCCCCGTACGGGCGGACCTCGTGCTGCGGAGGCGAGGAGAAGGAAAAGGAGCCGCAAAGCGCCAAGTGACCGTCTGATTGCGACTGTAGCGAGGTGCATATGGGCGCTTTGGCCCGAAATTACAAATCGAGTGCCAATCGACTTGGCCCGCAGGCCGGTCAGGGCATGGCAAAAGCCACGCATGCCCTAATGCAGGGCACGGCAACAGCCGCGCCCTGTAGGCTTGCTCAGCCGAGCACTTCGCGAACGGCGGCGCGGGCGACTTCGCGCGGGCACGGCTCGATCGGGAAGAGACGACGGTGAGCGGGGATGAATGCGTCGAACGCCTTGCGCCCGCCGCGGGTAATCTGGGTGTCTTCGATATTGGTAAAAAGTTCATTCTGGTTCCTGTTGGGGTTTTCGAAATCGTCCCGACTGCAGCGACCGGCGGGATGCCGGATGCGGAGATGCGACGCGGCCATTGGCCTGCTGCATCCCATGCTGCGGAAAGGACGAAGGGCGCCGCGGTTCCGTCCGGATTTCCGGGGAGAACAGCCGCAATGCGGCGGGCGCCTGAGGGTAATGTAGGATGGCGAGCGTGATTTAACAAGCGTGGGGCTCGATAAAGAAGAAGTGACGGGTTCACGCGAAGGCGCGAAGGCGCGAAGAAGACGGCCCAAGCGGCATGGTTCGCCGCCGCGCCAGCGGAAGACGGCCAAGATGTTTCACGCACGGCGCGCCGAATAGCTTTCGCTCCATTCTTTCTTCGCGCCTTCGCGCCTTCGCGTGAACCATTTCTTGTTCGTCATCCCGGCGGAGGCCGGAATCCAGAGCCATGGGCGACGTGGCTTGTGGCTCTGGGCCCCGGCTTTCGCCGGGGTGACGAAGAAGGGGCGTGCTCCGCGAGCGGATCGCTTGCTGAGACTCCCCTCTCCCCGGCCCTCTCCCCGCGAGCGGAGAGAGGAGAAGAGAGCCTCAATCCTTCAGGCTGGCGGGGACGTTGCCGCCGTTCTTGGCGAGCTCCTGCATCACGGCCTTGTGGAGCCAGATGTTCATTTCCGCCGACCCGTCCTTCGCGCCGGTATAGCCGAGCTCGGTGGCGAGCTCCTTGCGGTTGTCGAGGCTCGAATCCAGGCCGAGCAGTTTCATCAGGTCGACGATCGACGTGCGCCAGTTGAGGTCGGCGGTGCCGCGCTCGGTCTCGAAGACGATCAGCGCGCTCTCGACATCGACCGGTTCCGGCGCGGCGGGGGCGGCGGCCGGGGCGGGCTGGGCCTGCGCCGCACCGGGACTTTGGGCGGGGGCCGGGGCCTGCGGAGCGGCGGGCGCGGCGGCGGCGGCCTTGCCGAAAATGGCGTCCTTGATCTTGCCGAAGATGCTCATGGTTGATCCTCCCATATCGGCGCGAAGTTGCGCGGACCGCGGCTCAACGCACGAACCCGTAACAATGTGCCCGGACGCGGCATCGGAGGGCTCGGCGGGCGCATCGGCGGGTTCGTCGGCGGGCGCTTCGTCCGCGGGATCGACGGAGAAGCCGAAATGAAGGTCGCGCTGGCGGGCCTCGACGGCCTCGCGCGCGGCGAGCTCGGCCTCGTCGTCGGCGTCGTAGACGTCTTGTTCGGCCGGGCTCAGCGCGCGCGAATAATCAGGGTCGCCATAATAGCCGGATTCCAGGCCGTCGAAATCCGCGGGCGGCGGGAAGTGGGTGCGCCATTCCTCGAGGTCCTCGTCCCACCAGACGGGGGCGTCCTCGAACGCCGCCGCCGGTTGACACGGTTGACACGAATCGCGGTTGTCACGCGTGTCAGGGGCGCGGTTGTCACGTGTGTCAGGGGCGAGGGCGACCAGCCCGCAGGCCTCGGCGCGGATCCATTGCTCGGCGGTCCAGTGCGCGCGCTCGGCGGGATCGAGATCGGCGGTGTCGAGGGGCTCGGCGATGTCGGTATGGGTGCGCAGCCACCTGTCGGCGCGGGCGAGCGCGCGGATCGGGGCGAGATCGTCCTCGCTCGCGGGCTCGCTCCGCGCGGCGAGGAACGCGCCGGCGCGCGCCGGCCCGCCGTCGCGGCCGATCAGGTCGAGATATTGGGCGAAATCGGCGGCGATCAGCCGCGCGGCGGCGGCGATGCCCGGCCCCTTGGCGGCATCGGCCATGCGATCGAGCCGGTTGAGCACCGCCATGGCGTGGCGATTGTCGTGGCGATGGCGCGTGACGATGCTGCCGTCGTCGCGGGTGACGGTGTCGCGGACGCCGTTGAAGGCGCGGTCCATCAGATCGTCGGCGAGCGCATCACGCGCCTTGAGCACCGCCGCGTCCCAGCCGAGCGCGAAGCTCTGCCCGCGCGGGGAATTGCGCAGCGCATAGGCCGATTGCCGCGACAGCCCGACGATCGCGCAGGCCCGGATGACGTTGTGCCCCTCCGACAGCGCTTCGAGGAAGCAGCGCTGCTTGTCGGGCGTCCAGCCTTCGTGGCGCGTGGCGCCGGGGGCGGGGAGAAGCCGTGAAAGGCGGCGTGATCGAAGGTGGAGGGATCGTAGGCGTAAGGCTGGGTCTCGGTCTGGGCGTTCATGGGCGGGTCCTTCGTGCGTTCGACTCGGAGGACTCGCCAGATATGCCGGGGCGGGGTTTGTAGGAAAGTGGTTTGTTCTGTGTTTGTTCTTTTTCGGGAGGTGCGTGGCGTATCAGCAACATACGTCATCCCGGCCTTGTGCCGGGATCCACTGTGCAGCTGGGCGGGAAGCTGGAGCGCTTGGCTTTCGCTGGCGGCGCAGTGGGCCCCGGAACAAGTCCGGGGTGACGAAGAAGAAGATGGATTCACGCGAAGGCGCAAAGACGCGAAAGAGTGGGTTCGCGCGGAGGACGCGGAGGCTGGCCGTTAGACGCGGCGGCGTCAGTTCGCCTTGTGCTTGTCGATGATCGCCTGCGCCATCGCCATGACCTCGTTATGCGGGATGCCGGGCTCCTTGGACGCCATCGCCTTCTCGACCTTGGCGCGGAACCACGCGTCATGCGCCTCGGCGTCTTCGGTCGTGGCGAACTCGGACTCAATGGGCGAGAGCTTGGCCATGCGGAGAATATAGCGTCGGTGGAGGCCGGTAGGAAGGACGCGGCGTGATCCTTCGAGGGCGAAGCCAGAAGTTGCGATTTTCGCATATTAGGCACATCTTGATGTGATGACGCTGGCAGGCTTCCCCGGATTGCGGTCGACCCCGCTATATGTGGCGGGCGGCCTGTCGTCGCCGGGACCCGCGTGCGCGTGACCGACGTGCTGGAAATGCTGGCAGGCGGCGCGAGCCCGGCCGAGATCGCCGGCGACTTTCCGTATCTCAGCGAGGATGATGTGCGCGCAGTGCTTGCCTATGCGGCGGCACAGGCGGACCATCCGGTGGTGCTCGCCGCCGAATGAACTTCCTGATCGACGCGCAATTGCCGCCGGCCTTGTGCGGGTGGTTGCGCGAGCGCGGGCATCAGGCGGTGCATGTGTTCGAGATCGGCATGGTAGCGGCGAGCGATGCGGAGATTGCGGCGCGGGCCGAGGCCGATGGCGCAGTGCTGGTCAGCAAGGATGAAGACTTCGTGACGCTGCGACTGCCGGATCGGTTTATGTTTGTTTGGTTGCGGTGTGGGAATACGACGAACCGGGCGCTGGCGGCGTGGCTGGAGGCGCGATGGGAGCAGGTTGAGGCGCTGCTGGAGGCAGGAGAACTGTTTGTAGAAGCAAGATAATGTAGTCCACGAGTAAGACGCTTGCTAACTTGTTTGCATCAACACTCCGGAGCGAAACTTAGGAAATTCTTCGTTATGCCTCTTGGCAAGAGCAAGATTTGCCTTCTTGCATATCACGAAACGTGACGCATACATTGCTTGTAAGGAATTGATAAAATCAACTTGATCTACGCCACCATCGATCGTTCCTCCAGCCTCAAACTGGTTTATCGCGATTTCGGCTTTATCGTTTAACGGTCGCAAAGACTCGCGAATCCTAATGGCATCTGAAATAGTTATTTTCCCTGAAGTAATGGCGGCGACCATTTCTTTCTGGCGCTCGCTTACTCCATCATTCCATTCTTTTCGGAGTCGAGCGGCAACACTTGGGCACATCGCGCACAGCACAAGATTCGAAGAAAGGGGCATGTAAATTTCGATACCATGAACACCTAAGCCGAGATTGCCGTAGGGCCCATGATCCTCGGCATTATGGAGGACAACGGGATGGTCGCCAATATAGAAAGCTCTTGAGGGATGCGCTCTCATCAGCATGAAGTTTTTTGCAGCTATTAAAGGAGTAAACTCTTCAATAAATCCTCTCATATTAAGGAGATGCCGTTTTTTAATATTTTCTTCGGTGGCTGGTTCGTATCCTTCTATGTCCTCCACCTTTCCTCCCATGCGCTCCACATGTTCGCGGAGCAATTTTTCCATCTGCCTCCACATGTCTCGACTTGCTTTGGTCCGAACAAACTGGAAGGCAATGAAAAAGGCGAGCGTTGCTTGCTGCTCAGGAGAGTTTTCGAGAACGCCAGTTTTTATGACATGGCGATAAACTGGAATTACGGTATCTTCTATTCTTCCGGCTATTTCTTCAAATGATGCGATGTAATCATCGTCGAACATGAACTCGTTAAATCGACGCTCGGCCATGATATTCTTTATTGAAGTAGTGAACTCCTTGCCGGTGTGCTTGTCGTACACCCGCACGCGTTCGTCGCGTTCGTTTATTGTGAACTGCCGGAGAATAAATTTGGGAACAAAGTGCTGATTTTGTGCCGCCATGCCTTACTCCGCCGCCACCGTCTCCCGGACCTTCCCCCGCTCCAGCAACGGCGCCAGATACCGCCCGGTGAAGCTCCGCGGCTCCTTCGCGACCGCCTCCGGGGTGCCTTCCGCGACGATCTCGCCGCCCTTGACGCCGCCCTCCGGCCCCAGGTCGAGGATCCAGTCGGCGGTCTTGATGACGTCGAGATTGTGCTCGATCACCACCACGGTGTTGCCTTGCTCGACCAGTGCGTGGAGGACTTCGAGGAGTTTGCGGACGTCCTCGAAATGCAGGCCGGTGGTGGGCTCGTCGAGGATGTAGAGCGTCTGGCCGGTGGCGCGGCGGGCGAGTTCCTTGGCGAGCTTGACGCGCTGGGCCTCGCCGCCGCTGAGGGTGGTCGCCTGCTGGCCGACCTTCACGTAACCGAGGCCGACTTCGGCGAGCATCGCCATCTTGTCGCGGATCGGGGGACGGCCTTGAAGAATTCGTGCGCGTCCTCGACGGTCATGTCGAGCACGTCGGCGATCGAGCGGCCCTTGAACTTCACTTCGAGGGTCTCGCGATTGTAGCGCTGGCCGTGGCAGACGTCGCAGGTGACGTAGACGTCGGGGAGGAAGTGCATCTCGATCTTGAGCAGGCCGTCGCCGGTGCACGCCTCGCAGCGGCCGCCCTTGACGTTGAAGCTGAAGCGGCCGGGCTTGTAGCCGCGCGCCTGCGCCTCGGGCAGGCCGGCGAACCAGTCGCGGATCTGGGTGAAGGCGCCGGTATAGGTGGCGGGATTCGACCGGGGCGTGCGGCCGATGGGGGACTGATCGATGTCGATCACCTTGTCGAGATGCTCGAGCCCGGTGATCCGGTCGTGCTTGCCGGCGAGGATGCGGGCGCCGTTCAATTGGCGCGCGGCGGCGGCGTAGAGCGTGTCGATCGTGAAGCTCGACTTGCCCGAGCCCGAGACGCCGGTGATGCAGGTGAAGGTGCCGAGCGGGATGCTGGCGGTGACGCCGGTGAGGTTGTTCGCGGTGGCATTGTGGACGGTGAGCTTCTTGCCCGAGCCCTTGCGGCGCTTTGCGGGGAGCAGGACCTCGCGGCGGCCGGTGAGATAGTCGGCGGTGATGCTGTCCTTGCAGGCGAGCACGTTCTCGAGGCTGCCGTGCGCGACGATCTCGCCGCCATGGACGCCGGCGCCGGGGCCCATGTCGATGACATAGTCGGCGGTGCGGATCGCGTCCTCGTCATGCTCGACGACGAGGACGGTGTTGCCGAGATCGCGGAGGCGCTTGAGGGTGACGAGCAGCATGTCGTTGTCGCGCTGGTGGAGGCCGATGCTCGGCTCGTCGAGGACGTAGAGCACGCCCGAGAGGCCGGAGCCGATCTGCGAGGCGAGGCGGATGCGCTGCGATCTCGCCGCCCGAGAGCGTGCCGCTGGTGCGGTTGAGGTTGAGATAGTCGAGGCCGACATTGTTGAGGAAGCCGAGCCGCTCGTCGATCTCCTTGAGGATCGCGCGGGCGATCTCGTTCTGCTGGTCGGTGAGCTGCGCGGGGAGGGTGGCGAAGAAGGCGAGCGCGTCGACCACCGAGAGGCGGGTGACGCTGGAGATGTCGCGCATCGCGACCTTGACCGCGAGCGCCTCGGGCTTGAGGCGGGCGCCGTGGCAGGTCTCGCAGGGGTGGCTCGCCTGATATTTGGAGAGCTCCTCGCGCATCCAGGCGGATTCGGTCTGGAGCATGCGGCGGTTGAGGTTGCCGATCACGCCTTCGAAGGGTTTGCGGACGTCGTAGGACTTCTTGCCGTCGACGAAGGTGAGCGTGACGGGCTTGCCCTTGGTGCCATAGAGGATGGCGTCGCGATGCTCCTCGGGCAGGTCGGCCCATTTGGTGTCGAGGCTGAAGCCGAGCTCGCGGGCGAGGGAGCCGAGCACCTGCATGTAATAAGGCGACGGCGGGTTGGACTTGGCCCAGGGGACGATCGCGCCCTTCTTGATCGTGAGATCGTGATTGGGGACGACGAGATCCTCGTCGAACACGAGCTTCTCGCCGAGGCCGTCACATGCCGGGCAGGCGCCCTGGGGGGCGTTGAACGAGAACAGGCGCGGCTCGATCTCGGCGATGGTGAAGCCCGAGACGGGGCAGGCGAACTTTTCGGAGAAGACGATGCGGTTGGCGGGGATGCCGGCATTCTTCATCGCGCCGGCGTCCTGCGTGTCGTTCTCGCGGCCGGGGGCGACGGCGTCGACCAGGTCGACATAGGCGAGGCCTTCGGCGAGCTTGAGCGCCTGCTCGAAGGACTCCGCCAGCCGCGTGGCGATTTCGCCGCCGACGACCAGGCGGTCGACCACGACTTCCACGTCGTGCTTGTACTTCTTGTCGAGCGCGGGGCTTCCTCGATCAGATAGGTCTCGCCATCGATGCGGACGCGCTGGAAACCGGCCTTCTGCCACTCGGCAAGCTCTTTCCGGTACTCGCCCTTGCGGCCGCGGACGACAGGGGCGAGGAGGAGCAGGCGGGTGCCTTCGGGGAGCGTCAGGACGCGATCGACCATCTGGCTGACGGTCTGCGCGGCGATCGGCAGGCCAGTCGCCGGGCTGTACGGGATGCCGACGCGCGCCCAGAGCAGGCGCATATAATCGTAGATCTCGGTGACCGTCGCGACCGTTGAGCGCGGATTGCGCGACGTCGTCTTCTGCTCGATCGAGATGGCGGGGGAGAGGCCCTCGATATGATCGACATCGGGCTTCTGCATCAGCTCAAGGAACTGGCGGGCATAGGCCGAGAGCGACTCGACATAGCGGCGTTGGCCCTCGGCATAGATGGTGTCGAAGGCGAGGCTCGACTTGCCGGAGCCGGACAGGCCGGTGATCACCGTGAGCGTGTCGCGCGGGATGTCGATGTCCACGCCCTTGAGATTATGCTCGCGCGCGCCGCGAACGGAAATGGTGGTAAGTGCCATGCCGGTCGTTCTATCTTCGTTCTGCTGGAAATTCCAGAGGTAGAGATAGGAACGCATCGCTCGATGCGCCAGTTTCCGATCGCCGGAAGTCGTTGCCGGGTGCTGGAAGCCGGACAAGCCCGGGATCGCGCCCTCCCCGGCGCGCAGAACCGGATTGGAGAACGAAAAGAACAAGTCGTTGCCGCGGCGCGAACAGGAGCTTCGTTGACTTTGCCCTTGTAGCGACAGTCATCTTTCGTTCAGCGATCGGGGCGGATGTTCTTGTTCGAGAACATGGGGAGAGACGGGCATGCAATGGAAGCGCGTCACGCGGCTGGGCACGATGAGCGGCGCGCTGGCGCTTTCGGCATGCATGATGCCGTATGACGGCGGGCCGTACGAAGCGCCGCCGCCCGTCTACAGCGCCGACGAGAGCCCCGACGCCTATTCCTATATCGATCGCGCGGACTCGCTGTGGGAGGTGATCGGCAACGCACCGCCCGACTACGCCTTTTCCTTCGAGGATGCCGAACCCTGGGCGTGGGAACTGCAGGACGGGGATTCGATCATCGTCGAAGAGACGCCCGACGGCATCCAGAGCTATTATTTCGGCCCCGAAGGCGAGGGACCGTTCCTCGCGGTGCGGCCGGGGATGAGCTTCGGCTTTTCCGGCGAGACGGTGGCGGTGGTTTATGGCCCCGACGGCGGTGCACTGCCGCGCGAGGAAGGGGCGGCAAATCTCGAGGAAGGCGTGGCGCTCTATGCGCGCGGCCGGCAGCTGCGGCGGGCGATGCAGCAGCGGCAATGGCGCGAAGTCGACAGCCAGGCGTGGATCGACACGGGTCCGCTGATCTGGAGCAGCATACAGATCTGGGGTGAGGGGCGCTCGCGCCATTCGGGCTGGCGGCGCCATCACGAGCAATGGCGCGACGCGGACTGGCGCCGCAGGTCCGAGGCCGAGCAATTGCGGCGCCGCGCGCTGGCCGAGCAGTTCCGGCGCTGGCGCGAGGGCGGATTCCAGGGGCCGCCGCCAGGCCGTTTCCATCGGCCGGGCGAGCATGGCCCCGGCGCGGGGAGGCCGGGCCGGCCGGGCGAGCCGGGAACGCGACCGCCGCGCCAGCCGGGCCAATGGGGCAGGCCGGGCCGCCCCTGGGCGGGGCGTCCGGGCGCTGGCCAGGCGACACCGACGATCCCGCGTGGTCCGCGGTGGCCGAACAAGCCGGGTGTGGACGCTCCGGAACCACCCGTGACGGATACGCCGCAGACGGCTCCCACACCGGTGCCGGGAGCGGGGTGCAAAGGCGCCCCGGCTGGGGCGGACGCCCACGTCCCGACCGCGGCCAGCGCTGGCCCGAGGGCTCGGCGCGGCCGGTGCCGGAAGGCGCCACGCCGCGCCCGCCACGGGTTGAAGGAGAACGCAGGGGCTGGGGCTGGCGCCGCCCGGACGCGGGCGCGGCTACGCCCGGTGCGCCTGCGCCGACGGAAGGCGCGACACCGCGTCCGCCGCGGCCTGAAGGCGGCAGGGGTTGGGGCTGGCGTCGTCCGGATGCGGGGACGCCCGGCACGCCTGCGCCGAACCGCTCTCGTCCGGCGGATATGCCGCGGCCCGTGCGCAGTGCACCGCCGCGTTCGAGCGAGCCGCGCGCTGCGCCACCGGCACCGCGCGTTTCTCCGCCGACGGCGCCGCGTCCCGCGCCGTCATCGGGACCCAAGGGCCGGCCCAGCCGAGTCGAGAGCGACAATTAGGCCGTATCGACATTCAACCTGACCCCTCTCCCTGCCGGGAGGGCCAGGCTGTATCGACATTCAGGCGAGCGAGGCTCTCAATCCTCCCCCGCAAGGGGGAGGTGGCACGCGCAGCGTGACGGAGGGGGCGGAAGCACTGCGCTCAATAGGAGAGTGCGCTGCTTACCTCCCCTCCGACGCCTTCGGCGCCACCTCCCCTGGCGGGGGAGGATTTGAATATCGATACGCCCTAAGCCGGATTGTGCGCGCTTCCCGACCGTCAATTCCTGCCCAGACTGGACATTCCTCACGCATGTGAAACAATAGCCGAAGATCTGGGGGGCGACCGCATGTCGGAAGAGCGCGCCTATACGCTGTTCGGAAGGATCAGCATCCTCGTCCTCGCGATACAGTGGATCGTCTTCGGCTCGATGCATTTCTCGTATCTTTCCGACACGCTCCTGCAGCTTCCCGGTTATTTCCACGATCCCTTCCGCGTGCCGATCGTCATCGTCACCGGCATCGCCGAAGTGGCGGCGGGAATCCTGATCCTCATTCCCGAGACGCGGAAGGCCGCCGCGCTGGGATCGCTTGTGCTGCTCGTCCTGCTGCTGCCGGCGATGTACCACATTCTCGAGAGCGGGCTCGATCCGGCCAGCCAGGTTCCCGGCTGGCTGCGTGCCGTGCTGGTGCCCAACAACATCTTCCTCGCGATCTGCTCGGTCTATCTATGGCGCAATCCGCATCTCGGCCTCGCCGATCCGCGCGCGCGCGTCGAAGCACAGGAGCCCCGCCCGAGCTGGTGGGCATCCGGCGACATGGGGACGCCGATGATCGCCCTGCTGCTATTATTGGCCAATTGCGCGGGTTTCCTCGCCGCGGGCTGGCCCAGCCGCGACACCGGCGCCGCGGTGTTGTGGGCGATGGCGAGCATCGCGGTCGGCGCGCTGATCGGCTTCCTGTTCGCGGTGCCGCGGATCAATCCCGAAGTGAAGATCCGCAGCCGGTTGATCCCCAATGCCAATGTCGAGGCGGTGTCGGACTGGCTGACCAAGATCCTCGTCGGCGTCGGACTGGTCAATTTCCAGTCGATCGGCCGCTTCGTCGATGGGCTCGCGACCCAGCTCGGTCAGGATATCGGCCGGACCCACGCATATGCGCTCGGCCTGATCGTCTATTTCTGGGCGGTCGGCGTGATCCAGGGATATGTGCTCACGCGCATCTTCCTCACCGCACGCTTCCGTGCGGAGATACAGGACGATCTGGTGGCATAGCCGGGCGCGCGCAGCGCCGGCGGCTCAGTTGAGCCGGCCGAGCCCCGATATGGTCTTGTCGACCAGTGCCTTGTCGGCGCCGGCATCGTGCTTTTCGGCGATGATCGCCGCGGCGGCGCGGGTCGCCGCTTCGGCGGCCTTGGTGCGGACGGCCTGGATCGCGGCGCGCTCGGCGGCGGCGATCTTGTCCTCGGCCATCTTGGCGCGGCGAGCGGTCAGCTCGGCGGCGTCGGCCTCGGCCTTGGCGAGGACGCCCTTGGCTTCCTCGTCGGCATGGGCGAGCATCGCCTGGGCCTGCGCTTCGGCGCCGGCGATCTTCTTCGCATATTCGTCGCGCAGCGCCTCGGCCTCGGCGCGAAGCTGCTTCGCCTCGTCGAGCCGGTTGCGGATCGCGGCGATCTGGTTGTCGAGCCCGCGGGTGACCAGGCCCGGGACCTTCTTCCAGACGAGGATCAGGAGGAACGCCGCCATCGCGATCGACACCCAGACAGTCGCGTCGAGCCCGAAGATCGACGGATCGGCATGATGCGCGACACCGCCCTCGGCCGTGGTCACGGCGTGCTCGGCGGCGGGATCGACCGCTGCGGGATGTGCTGCCTCAGCCATTGAGCGCCGCCTTCACTGCCTTCTTGGCCTCCGCGGCCGTTACCTTGGCGCCCGAGAAGCGCGCGACGATGTCGCGTGCCGCTTCGGCTGCCACTGCTTCGATTTCCGCGCCTGCCGCAACGCTAGCTTCGGCGATCTGCGCCTCGGCTGCCGCGATGCGGGCATCGGTCTCGGCATGCGCCGCGGCGAGCCGCTTCTCGGAAGCAGCAGTGCCTTGCGCGCGTGCCTCGGCGATGCGCTTCTGGGCACCTTCGCGCGCGGCATTCTCTTCAGCCCGCCACTTCTCTTCCGCATCGTCGGCAGCGGCACGCGCAGCCTCGGCGGCGGCGAGGTCGCCGGCGACCGACTGGTCGCGCGCGTCGACGGTCGACAGCACCTTGGGCAGCATGATCTTGCCCACGACGAAGAAGACGAAGCCGAACGTCACGAGCAACCAGAAGATCTGGGACGCGAAGGTCTCGGCGAGCTGGGAGATCTGGGGCATTGGATTCCTATCCAGCGGGCCGGGGACGCGCCCCGGCCCGTACCGGAGAAGTTACGCGACGAAGATCAGGATCATCGCGACGACGAACGCGAGCAGACCGAGAAGCTCGGCGGCCGCGAAGCCGATGAACAGGCGGCCCTGCTGGCCGTCGGCCGCGCCCGGATTGCGCAGCGCGCCTTCGAGGAAGCTGCCGAATACGTTGCCCACGCCGATGGCGGCCATGCCGGCGCCGATCGCCGCGAGACCTGCACCGATGAGCTTGGCTGCTGCTGGATCCATTTTTCTAAACTCCTGCTTCGAACTTGTTGGTTGGTACGGTTTACGGAAAAACTCAGTGCAGATGCTCGGCGTCGTTGATGTACAGCGACGTGAGCAGCGCAAAGACATAGGCCTGGATGCCGGCGACGAGGATCTCGAGCGCGGACACGCCGACCATCAGCACGAAGCTGGGGACGCTGACCACACCCGCCCAGACGGGGCTGGCATTGGCGGCGTTGATGACGAAGCCCGCGAGCACCTTGAGAAGGATGTGTCCGGCGATCATCGCCACGAACAGTCGCAGGCCGAGGCTGAAAGGCCGGAACAGGAACGACACCAGCTCGATCGGGAAGATCACGATGATCATCGGTAGCGGCGTGCCGTGTGGAATGAAGAGCTTGAAGAACTTGATCCCGTGCTTCCAGAAGCCGACGATCAGCACGATCGAGAAGCTCATGATCGCCAGCACGCCGGTGACGGTGAAATGGCTGGTGAAGGTGAACGGATGGATGCCCACCAGGCCCAGAGGCAGCAGCCCGAGCACATTGGCGAACAGGATGAACATGAACAGCGAGAACACGTAGGGAAGGTATTTGCGCCCTTCCTTGCCGATGTTCGCCGCCAGCATCGAATCGATGAAGCCGGTGAAGTTCTCGACCAGCATCTGCCAGCGGCCGGGCACCACAGCGCGCTTCATGCCGCCGAGCATGAATGCCCAGAGGACGAAGGCCGCGACGCACATCCACAGCGCCGAGTTCGTGAAGGCGATCTGGTGTCCGGCAATGTTGAAGCCGTTCCAGATCGTCTGCACCTCGAACTGGTGCATCGGGTCGATCTTGCCTGATTCAGCCGCCACGCTTGTTGATCCGCTTCATTAGCCAAAGCGCCCGAAGAGCTACTTCGAGCGCTGGTTCGAAATCCTGATGATGTTCCTGAAAGCGCTGCCTATTCCGAGGAACAGGAGCACGAGCAGGAGCCACGGGGAGGTTCCCAGCAGCCAATCGAGCGTACCGCCGATCACTGCTCCTCCGATCATGGAACCGATCAGTTCGGCCAGCACGCGGTTCCCGAGGCGATAGCTGGCATCGCCCTTGGTATCCACGGCGCCGGTCCTGATCGCCTCTTCCGATTTGGCTCGCTTCAGTCGCTCGTCCAGCGAGTTAAGGCGAACATCCTCGGGCAAGGGGTCCAGTCCGGGCTCGTTCTCGGCCAATTGCCTCTCCTTTAAGCCGTTTCCGGCAGGCCAGACGCATGTGCCGAGCGGCGAGCCCGCCAAGGCAGGGGCCGATTAGGATGGGGGGCGGCTGAGTCAACTATTGCGAACCCTCCCTCAAGCCTCTCCCTTGAAAGGGAGGGGCTTTTGAGGAACACCACGCCATGCCCGTCGATGCTCCCGACAATAATGGACACCGCGCCCGGCTACGCCGGCGGCTGTTCGAAGGCGGGCCCGATGCATTGCTCGATCACGAGCTGATCGAATATCTGCTCGCCCTCGCCATTCCCCGCCGCGACACCAAGCCGCTCGCCAAGGCGTTGCTCACCGAATTCGGCGGCATCGGCGGGCTGCTCACTGCCGATGCCGAAGCGCTCGCGCGCGTGCCCGGCATGGGCGAGACCAGCGTTGCCGCACTCAAGGCCGCGCATGCCGCGGCGCTACGGCTGCTGCGCGCGGAAGTGGCCGAGCGCCCGATCCTCGCCAATTGGCAGGCATTGCTCGATTATCTCCGCGCCGACATGGCGCACCACGCGATCGAGCGTGTCCGCGTGCTCCATCTCAATGCGCGCAACATGCTGATCCGCGACGAATTGATGAACGAAGGCTCGATCGACGAGGCCCCGGTCTATGTCCGCGAAGTGATCCGCCGCGCGATCGATCTCGGCTCGGCGGCGATCATCCTCGTCCACAACCACCCCTCGGGCGATCCCTCGCCCAGCCGCGCCGATATCGACATCACCCGCCAGGTCGCCGAAGCCGGCAAGCGCCTCGGCATAGCCCTGCACGATCACATCATCATGGGCGCGGAGGGCCATGTCAGCCTGCGCGCGCAGGGGCTGATTTAGTCACCTTTAGGTATGCGAAAACGGCCGCCGGGGGATATCCGGCGGCCGTTCGGGAGGTGCGCCATGCGTGGGGCGCGGAACGCTTACGGCTTGGGCGTCAGGAACGTCGCCACTTCGGCCTGGCTGACCGACTTGTTCTTGTCCGCATCGGCCTGTGCAAATGCCTGGCCGGCCCAGACGTCGGCCTCGGGCGAGCCGGGAGCGAAAGCCGGATCCGAAGCCTTGCGAAGCGTGCCCACCCAGGCACCGAACTCGGCCTGGCTCAGCGAGCCGTTGGAATCCTTGTCATAGGTGCCGAAATCGCGGCCGACTGCCTGCGTGACCTGCTCCGGCGTGGTCGCCGGCTGCGTTGCCGTGCTGCCCGCGCCCGTGGTTCCGGCGGTCGCATCGTTCGGCGGGGTGGCGCCCGGCTGGGCCGGGGTGGCTGGCGTTGCTGAGTCGGCCGGCGCAGTGCCGGGCGTCGCGGGCTGCGCCGGGGTCGCCGGCTGGGTCGGCGTGGGCTGGGCGGCTTCGGTCGCCGGTGCAGGCGCCGCAGCCGGCGCTTCCTCGACCGTGCCCGAGCCCTGCGTGCCCGGCGCGGAATCGTCGGTCGTCGCCGGCGTCTCGGGTTTGGACTGTGTCGCAGGCGGCGTTTGCTGCTGCGGCTGCGTAGTTTCGGTCGCGGGCTTGTCCTGCGCAAAAGCGGGCGCAGCAACAAGCATAGACGTCGCTAGAAGAACTGCCTTCAACATCTGTTTCATCTCCTGTTATTTGCTTCGCGGAACCTGAGGCAGCAAAGCACGAAACTGTTGCTATTCGCGTTTATGAACTTCTAAACTGGGGCTGTTGTTCCCAATTTCAGGCGTTGCGGCCACAGCTCACCCCTGCTAGGTGGCGCCTCGTCGCATTTCGATTGCCGTGTTGCGTTCGCGCAACGCCCGTCCACGGAGTTATAAGCATGGTCCCCCGTTATTCGCGGCCCGAGATGACCGCGATCTGGTCGCCCGAAACCCGCTTCGCGATCTGGTTCGAGATCGAGGCGCACGCGACCGAGGCGCTGGCCGAACTGGGCGTGGTGCCCAAGGCGGCGGCCAAGGCCTTGTGGGACTGGTGGGCGACCAAGCCGGCGATCGACGTCGCGGCGATCGACGCGATCGAGGCAGTGACCAAGCACGACGTGATTGCCTTCCTCACCTGGGTGGCCGAGCAGGTCGGCGAGGAAGCGCGCTTCATGCATCAGGGCATGACCAGCTCGGACGTGCTCGACACCTGCCTCGCGGTCCAGCTCGTGCGCGCCAGCGACATATTGATCGCCGATCTCGACAAGCTCCTCGAAGTGCTCGAGCGGCGCGCGAAGGAGCACAAGTTCACGCCGACGATCGGCCGCAGCCATGGCATCCATGCCGAGCCGGTGACCTTCGGCCTCAAGCTCGCCGAGGCCTATGCCGAGTTCAAGCGCGCCCGGAAGCGTCTGGTCGCGGCGCGCGAAGACATCGCGACCTGCGCGATCTCCGGCGCGGTCGGCACCTTCGCCAATATCGATCCGCGCGTCGAAGCGCATGTCGCGGAGAAGCTCGGTCTTGCAGTCGAGCCGGTATCGACTCAGGTCATCCCGCGCGATCGCCACGCGATGTTCTTCGCCACGCTCGGCGTGATCGCCTCGTCGATCGAGCGCCTCGCCGTCGAGGTCCGCCACCTGCAGCGCACCGAAGTACTCGAGGCCGAGGAATATTTCTCGCCCGGCCAGAAGGGTTCGTCGGCGATGCCGCACAAGCGCAACCCGGTGCTGACCGAGAATCTCACCGGCCTCGCCCGCATGGTCCGCAGCGCCACCATCCCGGCGATGGAGAATGTCGCCCTCTGGCACGAGCGCGACATCTCGCACTCCTCGGTCGAGCGCTATATCGGCCCCGACGCGACGATCACGCTCGATTTCGCGCTCGCCCGCCTCACCGGCGTCGTCGACAAACTGCTCGTCTATCCCGCGCGCATGCAGAAGAATCTCGATCGCATGGGCGGGCTCGTCCATTCGCAGCGCGTCCTGCTCGCGCTCACCCAGGCCGGAGTCAGCCGCGAGGACAGCTACCGCCTCGTCCAGCGCAACGCGATGAAGGTGTGGGAATCGGACGGCGAACTCTCGCTGCTCGAACTGCTTAAGGCCGACCCCGAAGTCACTGCGGCGCTTTCGGTCGAGGAACTCGAGGACAAGTTCGACCTCGGCTATCACTTCAAGCAGGTCGACACGATCTTCGCCCGCGTCTTCGCCTGATTTGTTCCCCTCCCCAAGAGGGAGGGAAGTAGAGTGCTTTCCACTGCGCGCGATCGGGTTTATCCTCGGCGCGGGCACAAGGGGGCATGCCATGGCGATCGGTGCATCGGTGGGCAAAGGGGAGTCAACGAACTCGCCGACGTGCTCGTCGTCCAGCATTTGCTCAATGGCTGGCTGGCAGCCACCGGGCAGGAGCTGATCCCGACCACCGGGGTCTGCGGACCGCTCACGATCGACGCGATCAAGGCCTTCCAGTCACGGGTGCTCGGCGCCGCGAGCCCCGACGGGCGCATCGATCCCGGCGGCAGGACGTGGCAGAAGCTCGCGGCCGGAACGCCGACACCATCGCCCGCTCCGGCGCCCGCGCCGACCCCTGCACCCCCGCCGAGCGCTCCGACATCGCTGAGCGGCGCGGCGTGGTGGCATGCCAATCAGGCGCTTTTCCCCAACAGCGCCGCGATCGGCGATCTCGTGCCGCCGTTCCGCGACAACGTCACTGCGTTCGTCAAGGCGCTCCGGGACGCCGGCGCCGATGTCAGGATCTCGGCGACGCGCCGCAATCGCAGCCGCGCGCAGCTGATGCATTTCTGCTTCCGGGTCGCCAACGGCTCGGTCGCCCCGCGCGACGTTCCCGCCATCGCGGGCTGCGCGATCCAATGGGATCATGGCGATCTGGCAAGATCGAAAAAGGGCGCGCAGGAGATGGTCGATCTGTTCGGCATCGCCTTCCAGCCCTCGCTCACATCGCTCCATATCGAGGGCAGGGCGATCGACATGACGATCGGCTGGACCGGCACGATCAAGGTCCGCGACAAGTCCGGCAGCCCGCGCACGGTCTCGACGCCGCGTTCGGGCAACACCAACAAGGACCTGCACGCGATCGGCAAGACCTATGGCGTGATCAAGCTCGTGTCGGATCCGCCGCACTGGAGCGACAACGGCCACTGATCGCGGGCCGTCAGAACCCGGTCAGGATCCGTCCGCGAAGATCGGGCAATGCGAAATTCTGCCCCGAACTGCCGAACCGCGTGCCGATCACTGCGAAGAGCGCCGGATATAGCCCCGCATCGAGCAGCGATCCGTCGCACAGCATCCAGCCGTCGGGCGCTTCGGGCCCGGCATAAGCGATCACCTGGCCCAGAAACCCTTCGGACTGCGGGAAGGCCCCGGTCCCGCCGGCGGGCGGCGCCGCGCCGGTGACGCAGATCAGATAATTGAGCCCGATCGCCGGCACCGGCGTCGCCACGCGCCCGCCGAGCGCCACTGCGGGCAATCCCGGCGCGGCGCCCGCGCCGATCGCCGCGAATCCGTCGAGATCCGGCAGCGTGAACCCCACCGGGTTGCCGCCATAGGTCTGGCCGATCAGCTGATAGAGCGGCACATTGGCCGAGATCGGCAGCATCTGTCCGCTGGCCGGCATCCAGCCCGGCGGGGCATAATTGCCGCCAAAGGCCGCGATCATTCCCAGCAATGGCGCCCCGCTGCCCGCCTCGGTTGCGATCAGATAGGTCAGCGTCAGCGTCTGCGGGCCGAACATGCCGGGCTGCGCTCCGCCCACCGGCGTGCGCCCGGTCAGATTGGGCAATCCCAGATGCATGCCGTCGCCGCCAAAGCTGAAGCCGAACACCGCCATCAGCGGCTGGTTGGTCGCGACCGGCACCATTCGCCCGTCCGCGGCCGGCGCGCCGAAAGCGGCGCCCGTGCCCGCGAAGCTCTGGATCATGCCGAGCGTGAAGCCGGCGGGATCGTCGCCCGCGCGCATCGGAACCTCGCCGCTGGTCGCAACGAGCTGGAAAAGCGCCAGCGCCGGCTGCACCGGTGGCGCTGCCGCGGGATCGACGGGTGCGGGCTCGGGCGCCGGCTGGGCCAAGCGCGGTTCGGGCTGCGGAGAATCGTCTCGCTGCGCAGGAGTGCCGAAGCCGAATATGCGGAGCAGGCGCCGCAGCGCGTCGATGAGTCGTGCCAGCATGGACGATGTCCCCCGGAGGCGTCGTCCGCCTCCGGGGAGTCGATATACGCCGCCGCGCACTATCCGTCCAATATCGCCCAAGACGGGATGCAACCATTTCGGAGGACAATCTCGGCGTACGCCGTGGCTGAGATTGGCCACCCCGCGCAGGCGCCAATTTTATCTTTCCGAGACAGTCGCTTGACTATGAACCGTCTTGATCACTTTGCAGTGAGGCGCTCCAGCGTCGCTTCGTCGGCCGGGAAGAACGCCTCGATCGCCAGTTCGTCGAGCGTCACGTCGCGCGGCGTGCCGAACACCGTGGTGGTGCTGAAGAAACGCAATTCGCCCAGCGGCGAGTCCAGCCTCAGCGGCACCACGACCTCGCCGAAACCGTCCACATCGCCGCTCCCTCCGCGGAGGGATAGCCGCAAAGCTCGTCGAGCAATGCCGCCAGCGTAGGATCGCTGGTCAGCCACGCCTGGCGCCGCAGCCGCTCGAGCAGATGCGCCCGCCATTCGCCCAGATTGAGGATGCGCGACGCCAGCCCCTCGGGATGCAGGCTCAGCCGCAACACGTTGACGCGGCCTTCGAGCAGATGTTCCGCGACACCTGCGAGCAGCGGCGCCACCGCGGCATTGGCCGCGACCATGTGCCAGTGGCGATCGACCGCCAGCGCCGGAAAGGGCTCGTGCCCCTTGAGCACAAGCTCGACCGCGCGCCGGGCCGGGGCCAATGCCGGGTCGTCGAGCGGCCGCTCCGAATAGACCGGCGCATAGCCGGCGCCGAGCAGCATCGCGTTGCGCTCGCGCAGCGGCACTTCGAGCTGCTCGGCGAGCAGCAGCACCATCTCGCGGCTCGGCTGCGCGCGCCCGGTTTCGATGAAGCTCAGATGCCGGGTCGAGATTTCCGCGTCGAGCGCGAGCTCCATCTGGCTCAGCCGCCGCTGCTGGCGCCAATGCTTGATCTGCTCGCCCAGCGGCCGGACCTGCTGTGTGTTCATCGCATTTCTCCCTCGCGTCGCTGGTATCGCGGGGCGCGCACGCATTCCATTACCTGTCGGGTAATCGACCTGCGTCCGCCGATCGCCATGCTTGGGGACACTCAAGCAAGGGAGATACGATCATGACACGCAACCAACTGCTCTGCCCGGTGATGCTGTTCGATGCCGCCACCTGCCTGGCGATGGGCGGCCTTCTCGTCGCCGCGGCCGGTCCGATCGCCGGGCTGACCGAACTGCCCGTGCCGTTGCTCCGCGAGGCCGGGATCCTGCTGTTCCCGTTCGCCCTGTTCGTGCTGTGGGCGGCGCGGCAGGGGGCGGCTGGCAGGTGCAGCTCGTGGCGGGGCTCAACCTCGCATGGGTCGCGGCGAGCTTCGGCGTGATTGCATGGGTGCAGCCCAATGGGCTCGGCATCGCGTTCGTCGCCGTGCAGGCGCTGGCGGTCGGGGCGATTGCGGCGCTGCAATTCCATGCGCTCGGCGAAACGCGCGTCCGCATCTGAGAGCGTCAATCCTCCCCGCCAGGGGAGGTGGCATGCGCGGCATCGCGGAGGGGAGGAAGCACTAACCTCGCGGCGTGCTTACTCCCTCCGTCGCCTTCGGCGACACCTCCCCTGGCGGGGGAGGGTAAATCTTCATCCCAAAGCCGACTTGATCTTGGCGAAGAAGCCGCTCGTCTGCGGGCATTCGTCGCCCGTTTCGGTGCAGCGGAATTCCTCGAGCAGTTCGCGCTGCTTCGCGGTCAGCCTGGTCGGCATCTCGACTTCGAGCCGCACGACCAGATCGCCGTGTCCGCGCCCCTGCAGCACCGGCATGCCGGCGCCGCGATGGCGGACTTCGCGGCCCGGCTGCGTGCCCGGCGCGATCTTGATCACGTGCTTCTCGCCGTCGAGGCCGGGCAAAGTGATTTCGCCGCCCAGTGCCGCCGTGGTGAAACTGATCGGCGCATTGGCGAACAGGGTCGTGCCCTGCCGCTCGAAGATCGCATGCTTGGCGACGTGGAGGAAGATGTAGAGGTCGCCCGCCGGGGCGCCGCGCGCGCCCGCTTCGCCTTCGCCCGAGAGCCGGATCCGGGTGCCTTCGTCGACGCCCGGCGGCACGTTGATCTTGAGCGTCTTGGTCTTGTCGGTGCGTCCCTCGCCGCGGCAATCACGACACGGATCGGCGATCACTTCACCGGCGCCGTGGCAGACCGGGCAGGTCCGCTCGACCATGAAGAAGCCCTGCTGCGCGCGCACCTTGCCGTGGCCGTTGCACTGCTTGCACTGGTGCGCCTGCGTCCCCGGCCTTGCGCCGGTGCCCGAGCAGCTGTCGCACAGGCCGGACACGTCGACGGTGATCTCGCTGGTCGTGCCGTGCCAGGCATCCTCGAGGCTGATCTCCATGTCGTAGCGCAGGTCCGCGCCGCGCAGGTTCGGGCGCCCGCCGCGGCCGCCCATGAACTCGCCGAACACGCTTTCGAAGATGTCGCTGAACGCGCCGAAATCCTGCGCGCCGTGCCCCGGGCCGCCGCCCATCCCGTTCTTGAACGCGGCATGGCCGAAGCGATCATAGGCGGCGCGCTTCTGCGGATCCTTCAGGCATTCATAGGCTTCGCTGATCGCCTTGAACTTGGCCTCGTGATCCTTGCACCCGCCATTCTTGTCGGGGTGATATTTGATCGCGAGCTTGCGATACGCCGATTTCAGCGCCGCCTCGTCCGCGTTGCGCTCGCATTCGAGCAGTTCGTAATAATCGACTTCGGTGGTCATGCCCGGCCCCCGCCCCAATCCGTCACCCCAGCGAGCGCCGGGGCCCAGGGTCGCAAGCGATGTCGCCTGGGGCTCCGGGTCCCGGCTTCCGCCGGGGTGACGTTGGTACGCATTTTACTTACGCCTTGTTGTCGTCCACTTCGGAGAACTCGGCATCGACGACTTCCTCGTCGCCCGCCTCGTTTCCGGCAGCCGCGCCGTCCGCGCTCGGCGACGCGTTCTCGGCGGCCTGCTTCTCGTAGATCGCCTGGCCCAGCTTCATCGCCACCTGGGCGAGGTTCTGCGCCTTGGCCTGCATGTCGTCGGCGTCGCCGCCCTCGATCGCGGTCTTGGTCTCGGCGATCGCCGCCTCGATCTCACCCTTCAGCGAGGCATCGACCTTGTCGCCATTCTCGGCGAGCTGGCGCTCCGTCGTGTGGACGAGGCTCTCGGCGTTGTTCTTCGCCTCGGCCCCCGCGCGCCGCTTCTTGTCCTCTTCGGCGAACTGCTCGGCGTCGCGGACCATCTGCTCGATGTCGGCGTCACTGAGCCCACCCGAGGCCTGGATGCGGATCTGCTGCTCCTTGCCGGTGCCCTTGTCGCGCGCACTGACGTTGACGATGCCGTTGGCGTCGATGTCGAAGGTGACTTCGATCTGCGGCACGCCGCGCGGCGCCGGCGGAATCCCGACCAGATCGAACTGGCCGAGGATCTTGTTGTCCGCCGCCATCTCGCGCTCGCCCTGGAAGACGCGGATCGTCACGGCTTGCTGATTGTCGTCGGCAGTCGAATAGACCTGGCTCTTCTTGGTCGGGATCGTCGTGTTGCGGTCGATCATCCGGGTGAACACGCCACCCAGCGTCTCGATGCCGAGGCTCAGCGGCGTCACGTCGAGCAGCAGCACGTCCTTGACGTCGCCCTGCAGCACGCCTGCCTGGATCGCCGCGCCGATCGCCACGACTTCGTCGGGGTTCACGCCGGTGTGCGGCTCCTTGCCGAAGAACTGCTTCACGATCTCGCGGACCTTGGGCATGCGGGTCATGCCGCCGACCATCACGACTTCGTCGATCGCGCTCGCCTTCAGGCCCGCATCGGCCAGCGCCTTGCGGCACGGCTCCAGCGTGCGCTGAATGAGGTCGTCGACCAGGCGCTCGAGGTCGGCGCGGCTGATCGCCTTCACCAGATGCTTCGGCCCGTTGGCATCGGCGGTGATGAAGGGCAGGTTGACTTCGGTGGTCTGCGCCGAACTCAGCTCGATCTTGGCCTTTTCGGCGGCTTCCTTGAGCCGCTGAAGTGCCAGCTTGTCCTTGGTGAGATCGATGCCCTCGGCCTTGCGGAACTCGTCCGCGAGGAACTGGACGATTTTCGAGTCGAAATCCTCGCCGCCGAGGAAGGTATCGCCGTTGGTCGCCTTCACCTCGAACACGCCGTCGCCCACTTCGAGCACCGAGATGTCGAACGTGCCGCCGCCAAGGTCATAGACCGCGATCGTCTTGTTCTCGTTCTTGTCGAGGCCGTACGCCAGCGCGGCCGCAGTCGGCTCGTTGATGATGCGCAGCACTTCGAGGCCGGCGATCTTGCCGGCATCCTTGGTCGCCTGGCGCTGGGCGTCGTTGAAATAGGCGGGAACGGTGATCACCGCCTGGCTGACGGTCTCGCCGAGATACGACTCTGCGGTTTCCTTCATCTTCTGCAGGATGAACGCCGAGATCTGCGACGGCGAATATTCCTCGCCGCCCGCCTTGACCCACGCGTCGCCGTTCGGGCCGCGGACGATCGAATAGGGCACCAGTTCGGTGTCCTTCTTGGTCACCGGATCGTCGAAGCGGCGGCCGATCAGGCGCTTGACTGCGAAGATGGTGTTGTCGCCATTGGTCACCGCCTGGCGCTTCGCCGGCTGGCCGACCAGTCGCTCGCCGTCCTTGGCGAAGGCGACGATGGAAGGCGTAGTACGCGCGCCTTCCGCATTCTCGATGACCTTGGGCTTGCCGCCTTCCATTACGGCAACGCAGCTGTTGGTCGTGCCCAGATCGATACCGATTACTTTTGCCATGGTCCCTCGTGGCCCCCAGTGTTCAAATTGCTCAGTGTTTAAAATCAAAACCTTGGCTGCCCTTGCCCCAGAATCAGGCGGCGTGGGAGCCATGTCCGAAAGCGATATAGGTGCGCTTCCGCTTGCCGCAAGAAGGGTGGAATTCTAGGAACTTTCCCGAAACGGGAGTTAAGCGGATGCGTGGAATTTCAGGGATCGTTGCGGCGGCGTTGTTGCTCGCCGGATGCGGCAAGCCCGCCGAACTCGGCGCGGACAAGGCCTGGGTCCGCTTGCCCGCGGTCGCCGGACGCCCCGGCGCGGCCTATTTCACGATCCGCGGCGGGGCACAGGCGGATACCCTGCTCGCGGTCTCGACACCCGCGGCGCTGCGTTCGGAGCTCCATGAAACGATGGATCATCAGGGCGTGAAATCGATGCAGCCCAGCCGCGACGTTCCCGTCCCGGCGAAGGGCGAAGTCGCATTCGCCCCCGGCGGCCGCCACGTCATGCTGTTCGATCTCGGCCCCAATGTGAAGCCGGGCACCCGCATTCCGCTCGCTCTGGCCTTCGCCAGCGGCAGGAAGCTGGAACTGCAGGCCCAGGTCGTCGGCGCCGGCGATCCGCCGCCGAATTAATCCAGTCCTCCCTCGCGCAGCGGGGAGGATTTTTCGACTTCCCCACCCTCGCGCATCCGCTATCCTCCCCCAAAGGGAGGCCTGCATGGTTGAAGCCGTCGATCGTTTCCGTTCGTCCACTCTGGGCTGGCTTCGCGGCACGCTCGCGGGGTGGGGGACGATCCTGCTGATGCTCGCCGGGCTGATCGGTTCGATCTGGGCGCTCGCCCAGCGGCCGGTGGGCGGCTGGGCATGGCTGTTCCCGATCATGCTCGCCGCGGGGCTGCTGCTCCTGCTCGCCCGCTGGTTCGAGAATCTCGCGACCACCTATGAAGTGACCGAGGACCGGCTGATCCTCCACAAGGGGATCTTCGTGAAGTCGATCGACGATATCGAGCTCTATCGCGTCAAGGACGTGCGCATCGATTTCACGATCATCAACCAGACCGCCGATCTCGGCACGATCAGCATCACTTCGTCGGACGAGACGACGCGCGACGGGCCGCTGATCATCCGCGACGTCCAGCGCGCCCGCACCCGGCGCGAAGAACTGCGCACGCTCGTCAACGCCGCCCGCCGCAGCCGCGGCGTCCGCGAGATCGACATGGTCCATGAGGATCTGGGCGACATCGCAGGACCGACCGGATAACCGCGTAACGGCGTCCGATCCCGCGAATCGCAGTGTCATAATTGCTGGCGGCATAACGGTTTAGGCGCGAAATCCAGCCGCCAACCGGCGCGGGAGAGGCGCCGAACAACGCATTTTCCCTCCCACGGTTCCGAATCCCTGGCGGTTTCGGCGCAAATGACTTGATGATTGTGTTCCCCGCGCTGTATGTGACGGGCCGATGACATCTCCTCCCCGGACGGATCGCGGGATCGCCGGATCGAGGATCCGACCAACCTCTGGATCATTCACCCTGCAGGGCGGGCCCTGCTTCCTTGGTTCGTCGCGCGCGGAATCTCTGCGAATGCGGTGTCGGTGATCGGGCTGCTGCTCGGCGGATTCGCCGCGCTCGCTTATGCGAACTGGCACGCCTGGCCCTTCGCGTTTCTGGGCCTCCTCTTCTCGATCGGCTGGCTGATTGCCGACGGGCTCGACGGCATGGTCGCGCGCGCGACCGGGACCGCCAGCGCGCTGGGCCGCACGCTCGACGGCATCTGCGATCACGGCGTGTTCGCATTGATCTACATCCTCATCGCCGCCTCGATCGGCACGCTCGAAATCTGGGCCCTCGCCGTCGCCGCCGGTGTGCTCCACGCCGTGCAGTCGAGCCTCTACGAGGGCGAGCGCGCCCGCTTCCATCGCCGCTGCAAGGGGCTGGTCTCCGCGCCGCCCGTGCCGAGTCGCAACCCGCTGGTGCGGCTCTATGACGGCGTCGCCGGCAGCGTCGATCGCATCGCCTTCGTGTTCGACGCAGTGCTCCAGCGCGAGGCGGATCCGGCCGCGTTCGGCCAGGCCTATGGCGCGCGGGCCGCGAAGCCGATGCGGCTGATGTCGCTGCTCAGCGCGAATGTCCGCGTCTACGCGATCTTCTTCGCCTGTCTCGCCGGCAATCCGCGCTATTTTTTCTGGTTCGAACTCATTCCGCTGACGGCGATCCTCGTCGTCGGCCTCACCTGGCACCGCACTGTCGAGTCCCGCCTTCTCCGCAACGCGGAGACGGCATCCGAACATTCGTCGCAATCACATATCCAGAGGACCTGAACTCCAATGAAGAGCATCAACATCGCGATCGTAGGCATCGGCAACTGCGCCAGCTCGCTCGTCCAGGGGCTTTCGCATTACCGCGACGGCGCCAACGACACGGTCGGCCTGATGCACTGGGATCTCGGCGGCTATCGCCCCAGCGACATCCATGTCGTTGCGGCGTGGGACGTCGATGCGCGCAAGGTCGGCAAGGACGTCGCCGATGCGATCTTCGCCAAGCCCAACTGCACCGCGGTGTTCTGCGAGAGCATCGAGCCGACCGGCACCACGGTCCAGATGGGCCGCATCCTCGACGGCGTCGCCGAGCACATGGCCGACTTCAACGACGACCGCACCTTCGTCGTCGCCAAGGACCGCGAAGCGACCAAGGAGGAAGTCATCCGCGTCCTGCGCGAGACCCAGACCGACGTGCTGATGAACTACCTCCCCGTCGGTAGCCAGGAAGCCAGCGAATTCTA
Organism: Sphingomonas sp. 7/4-4; assembly: GCF_027941955.1. Lineage (GTDB taxonomy): Bacteria > Pseudomonadota > Alphaproteobacteria > Sphingomonadales > Sphingomonadaceae > Sphingomonas. The sequence continues at coordinate 2,127,535 of NZ_CP115960.1, read as the reverse complement.
CGCCGAATGCGCGCTCGAAGCCGGCGTCGCCTTCGTCAACAACATCCCGGTGTTCATCGCCAGCAACCCCGAATGGGCCGATCGCTTCACCGCGGCGGGCGTGCCGATCATCGGCGACGACATCAAGGCGCAGCTCGGCGCGACGATCGTCCACCGCGTGCTGACCGATCTGTTCGCCAAGCGCGGCGTCAAGCTCGATCGCACCTATCAGCTCAACACCGGCGGCAACACCGACTTCCTCAACATGTCGAACCATCGCCGCCTCGCCTCGAAGAAGATCTCGAAGACCGAGGCGGTCCAGTCGGTCGCCGCCGAGCGGCTCGAGGACGAGAACGTCCATATCGGCCCGTCGGATTACGTGCCGTGGCAGAACGACAACAAGGTCTGCTTCCTGCGCATGGAAGGCTCGATGTTCGGCGGCGTGCCGATGAATCTCGAACTGCGCCTGTCGGTCGAGGATTCGCCCAACAGCGCCGGCGTCGCGATCGACATGATCCGCTGCGCCAAGCTCGCCAAGGACCGCGGCATCGCCGGCCCGATCGACGCCGCCTCGGCCTATTTCTGCAAGCATCCGCGCACGCAGATGACCGACGATCTGGCACAGACCGCAGTCGAGGCGTTCATCGCCGCTGCCTGAGGCTGCAATGATCACCACCGCCATCCTGCTCGCCGCGGGCGAAGGCAGCCGCCTTCGTTCCGCGGCGCCGTCCAAGCCGCTCTGCCATGTCGGCGGGCGCCCGCTGATCGAGCACGCGATCGCGGGCCTCGCCGAGGCCGGGCTAATACGGGTAGTGGTGGTGCTCGGCTATGAGGCCGACCGGATCGAGGCGCACCTTGCCGCGCGGCACTGGCCGATCGCAGTCGAGACGGTGCGCACCAGCGATCATCGCCTGCCCAACGGCGTGTCGGTGCTCGCTGCCGAGGCTGCCGTCGCTGGCGAAGACGCCGTGCTCGCGATGTGCGACCATCTCGTCGAGCCCGCGCTCTACGCCCGCGTCGCCCAGGCGGGCACGGGCGGTGGCGCGCGCCTCGCGATCGATCGCCGCATCACTAGCGATCTCGTCGATCTCGACGACGTCACCTGCGTGCGCACCGAAGGCGACGCGATCGTCGCGATCGGCAAGCACCTCGCCGATTACGACGCGTTCGACACCGGCGTCTTCGCGATCGGCCCTGCGCTGTTCGCGGCACTGAACAGCCTTCCTGCGCCTTCGCTCACCGAAGGCATGCGGGTCCTCGCCGCGCACGGCACGGCGCTGACCATCGACTGCAGCGACCTCGACTGGATCGACGTCGACGATCCCGCGGCGCTCGACAAGGCGGAGGTCTGGCTCCGCGCCGCCTGATTGCATCGCTCCGCCGAGCCGATATGGTGGCCCCCGGCACGCGCAGCCGCTGCGCGTAAACAGGGGAATAGCGATGAAATACCTGCTGCTGATCGCGCCGATGGCGCTTGCTGCGTGCAATTCGGGTCCTTCCGTCGAGGCGACCAACGCCACCGCCAAGCAAGTCGCGGAGAAGGTGGCCGCCGCCGGCACCGCACCGCATATGTCTCCGGGACGCTGGGAAGGCACTGCGACGATCACCGACATGCAGATTCCCGGCATGCCCGCCGAGATGGGCGAGAAGATGAAGGCCCAGATGGCCAAGGGCCACAGCTTCTCCAACTGCCTCACGCCCGAGGAAGCCAGCAAGCCCGCCGCCAATTTCTTCGGCGGCAACGAGAGCTGCGTCTATGATCATTTCAGCATGACCAACGGCCAGATCGACGCCGCGATGACCTGCAAGAACCAGGGCCCGGGCGGGACGATGAAGGGTACGATGAAGGGCAGTTTCTCGAGCGACAGCATGCAGCTCGCCATGACGAGCAAGAGCGAGGGGACGCCGGGCCAGCCGATGACGAACATGACGATGTCGATGAAGATGGAATCGAAGCGCGTCGGCGAATGCACCGGCAAGGAGGACAGCTGACCTGGCTTCGCGCCGGTGGCCAGACAGCGGAAAATGCGGATCGGCACATTCGCCGTGCTCGCGGCATTCCTGTTGCTCGGCGGCTGCCCGGGGCCGATCTACGAGTCGCGGAGACTTGAGGCGATCAGGACCGAATCCGCTCGCCTGATGGCCGCCTATGTCGTCGATCCGGTGCAACCTTGGGGCGAGCTACCGCGAAGCGAATGGCCGCCCGCGATCGCGAGCGTCCATCCTGAAAACGTGTTCGTCCAGCGGGAGCAGGTCCGGATCATCGTCGTCCCATTCTTCGACGGTGGCTGGGGATATGAGGTCACTCCACGAAAGGAAAACCTTGGGATGCTCACCGAATGCTACGAGCATCTGCGCGACGGCGTCTTCTGGCACGGTCCGTGTTGATCCCGGAAACTCCGGTGACAAATACGCATCTGATGTTCATGCTGCCGGAATGACCGTCCGCCCGCTCACCGAAGGTGAAATCCGTATGTGCGCTTCGGTCTTCGGCGATGCCGTCGACTATGCCAAGGCGCGCGTCGCCAACAGCAAGTGGATCTTCTTCCAGCCCGCGAACACCACGATGGCGCCGCGCGGGACGATCCACTTCCACCCGAAGAGCGGCATCTATCACGAGGACTTCAGTGCCGCGCCGCTCGGCGTGCAGGGCCTCTTCGTCCACGAGATGACGCATGTCTGGCAGCATCAGAAGGGCATCTTCCTGCCGATCAAGCGCCACCCCTTCTGCCGCTATGATTATGCGCTCAAGCCCGGGCAGAGCTTCGAGAAATACGGGCTGGAGCAGCAGGCGGAGATCGTCCGCCACGCCTTTCTGCTGCGCCAGCGCTGCGTCATCGCCGCGGCGCCCGCGCTGGCGCAGTACGAGACGCTGCTGCCCTTCCGCCCCATCAAAGCCTAGGCTGACGGAATGACGTGGAAGCAGCGGGACAAATCGGCAGCTCAGCCGAAATCGGACAGGGACCCCAGCCGCTGGCTGGGCATAGGCGGCGGAGTCGCGCTGGTGCTGGCGGTGCTGGCCGTTTTGCTCGCCTGGCAACACGCGTCCGACGAGCGGCGTTCGGCCGAGGACGTGAAGGCGCGCGTCGCGGCCGAGATGAACCGGATCGAAGCCGAAGCAGCGCGGATCGAGCGCGAGGCGGGACAATAGAGCACCGCCTCGCCAGGACGGCAGGCTCTAGCCCGGCTTGCGGAAGCGATAGACGAACTGGTCGGTCTTGCCGCGGATCGACGGGTCGAAGACCTTGGCGGTGTGCGGATCGGCCGGATTGGCGAGGATCGGCAGACTGCCGTCGAACTTGAAGCCGGCGCTCTCGATCTCGGCGCGCGCGGCGGCGGGGTCGATGCGGTGGAGGTTGTCGGGCACCGCGAATCCGGGATCGGCGGCCGCGACATGGTCGACCACCAGCAACACGCCGCCCGGCTTGAGCGCGGCGAACAGCTTGCCGGCGACGGTCTTGCCCAGCGTAGGTGCGAATCGCGCCAGATGCAGGTCGTGCCAGTTCTGGACCGTCACGATTGCGTCGAGCGGCTCGGCGAAGCTGACGTCCGCGAAGGGTGCGACGCCGACCGAGACGTTCTTATATTCGTCGGCGAGGGTGGGATCACCCGGCTTGGCCTTGGAGAATTCGGCCGGCTGGAAGCCATAGACATGGCCCTTGGGGCCGACGAGCGGCGAAAGGATGCGCGTCCAATATCCGCCGCCCATCACGAAATCGGCGACCTTGCCGCCCGGCTTGACCTTGAGCATCGAGACGATCTCGCCGGGGTGGCGCGCGGCATCGCGTTCCTTGTCGGCGGCGGGGCGAGCAGGATCGGCTAGCGCGGTCCGGATCGATGCGGGGACGGTCTGTGCGCCGGCGGCTGGCGGTGCGGCGAGCGCGAGCAGGGCAGTGGTCACGAGCAGTTTCACGGCGACTCTCCCATGGTGTTTGAGCGCAGTATGACACGTTGATGTGACGGTTCAAGTTGCCGCGAGTCGTGCGCGCGCCTAAATCCCGATCGCGCATGTCCGATCCCAATTCTCCCAATCGCTTCAACGAGGAAAAAGCCACCTATGCCGTTCGCGGCGAGGGGGCGCCCGATCTCGACGCCGGCGTGGCGGCGATCCGCAACGTGCTGAAGACGCTGCCGGTGCGGCCCGGCGTGTACCGGATGCAGGATGCGCGCGGCGATGTGCTGTACGTGGGCAAGGCGCGGGCGCTCAAGAACCGGGTGAACAACTACACCCAGGTCCAGCGGCTCTCGAAGCGGCTGCAGCGGATGGTGGCGCAGACGCGGTCGATGACGATCGTCACCACCAACAACGAGGCAGAGGCGCTGCTGCTCGAGGCGCAGCTGATCAAGCGCTATCGCCCGCCGTACAACGTGCTGCTGCGCGACGACAAAAGCTTCCCGTTCATCCTGCTGCGGCAGGATCACGAATTCGCGCGCGTCCAGCTCCATCGCGGCGCGCGGCGCTACAAGGGCGATTATTTCGGGCCGTTTGCGGGGGCGGGGCAGGTCCGGAAAACGCTCAACGCGCTGCAGAAATTGTTTCTGTTGCGCAGTTGCACCGACGGCTTCTTCTCCACGCGGGATCGCCCGTGCCTGCTCTACCAGATCCGCCGCTGCTCGGCGCCGTGCGTGGGTCGGATCGACGAGACGGCCTATGCCGAGCTGGTGAGCGACGCGCGCGATTTCCTGCAGGGCAAGAAGACTCAGGTGCAGGCCAAGCTCGGCGCGCAGATGCAGGCCGCGGCGGAGAATCTCGATTTCGAGCTGGCGGCGATCCTGCGCGATCGGCTCAAGGCGCTGACCTTCATCCAGGGCAGCCAGGCAATCAACGCCGAGGGGTCGGCGATGCCGACATCTTCGCGCTGGCATGCAGGGAGGGGTGATGGGGATCCAGGCCTTCTTCATCCGCGGCGGGCAGAATTGGGGGCATCGCAGCTTCTTCCCCGCGCACACCAACGACGTGCCCGAGGACGAAGTGCTCAGCCAGTTCCTGATGCAATTCTACGAGGAAGTGCCGCCGCCGCGGACGATCTTCGTCGACCGCAATCTCGAAGAGGCCAAGCTGCTGGCCGAGGCGCTGGCCGCGCGTGCGGGGCACAAGGTGGCGCTGGGCATGCCGCAGCGCGGTCCGCGCCGCCGGCTGCTCGAACAGGCGCAGCGCAACGCCGTCGAGGCGCTGGACCGGCGGATGGCGGAGAGCACGACGCAGGCGCGGCTGCTCGCCGAACTCGCCGACGTCTTCGAACTTCCCGAACCGCCCGACCGGATCGAGATCTACGACAACAGCCATATCCAGGGCACCAGCGCGCTCGGCGCGATGGTCGTCGCCGGGCCCGAGGGGTTCCGCAAGGGCCAGTATCGCAAGTTCAACATGAAGCGTGCCGAGACGATCGCCGGTGACGATTACGGGATGATGCGCGAGATGTTCTCGCGCCGCTTCGCGCGGGCGCAGGAGGAGGATCCGGACCGGCAGAGCGGGACCTGGCCCGATCTGGTGCTGGTCGACGGCGGGCGCGGGCAGCTCAATGCGGTGAAGGGTGTGCTCGAGGATCTCGGGATCGAGGATGTGTGCATGGTCGGCGTCGCCAAGGGGCCGCATCACGGCCGCGACGGGCGCGAGGTGTTCCATTTGATGGACGGACGCGAGCTGACCTTGCCGGTCAATTCGCCGTTGCTCTTCTACATCCAGCGGCTGCGCGACGAGGCGCACCGCTTTGCGATCGGCGCGCACCGCGACAAGCGCTCCAAGGCGATCGGCGCGAGCCCGCTCGACGAGGTCCCCGGCATCGGCCCGGCGCGCAAGAAGGCGCTGCTGATGCATTTCGGCACCGCGCGGGCGGTACGCGGGGCGAGCCTCGAGGATCTGCGCAAGGCGCCGGGCGTGTCGGCTGCGGTGGCGCAGCAGCTCTACGACTATTTCCATTCGCGCTGATTCCGCAGACCCCGCGGACTGCATCGAAACAGCACGGAAAGCATGCCTCATCGGCTATTGAGCGCGTGCGGAAAGGCGCTAGGTTTGAGGCAGTTGAACGGGGGCGTATCGATGGTTTTTCGCGTGGTGTTGGCGCTTGCGCTGCTGTGCTTCGGCAGCGTGGCGCATGCAGGGGACAAACCGCTTTACGAAGCGGCGCCGGCCTGGGTCACTCCCGGCCCGCAGCTCGACGCCGCGGCGCTCACCGACGACGATCCCGCGATCCTGGTGATGGACCAGCAGCAGAAACTCGAGAACGGTCAGGTGTGGATCTACGCTTCGACCGCGATGCGGATCGCTTCGCCTGAGATGCTCACCCAGGCGGGCACGATCTCGCTGCCCTGGGACCCGTCCAAAGGCGATTTGATCTTCCATTCGATCGAGATCCTGCGCGGTGGCGAGCGGATCGACGTGCTCAAATCCGGGCAGCGTTTCACGGTCCTCCAGCGCGAGCAGATGCTCGAGCGCGCGTTCCTGAGCGGGATGCTCACAGCCACCATGCCCGTTGAGGGGCTGCGCATCGGCGACGTGCTCCAGGTCTCGTTCTCGATGACGCGCAAGGACCCGGTGCTGAAGGGGCAGCTCCAGTCGCTGGCGCCTTTGCTGTTCAAGCCGATGCCGATCAAGTTCGGGCGGCTGCGGGTAATCTGGCCCGCGTCGATGAAGCTCAACTGGAAGGCGCATCTTCAGAGCGACGTTTTCGTCGTCACCAAAACTCCGGCCGGCTACAACGAATTGAGCGTCAAGCTTCCTTCCCGGAGATGGCCGAGATGCCGTCGGATGCGCCGGGGCGCTTCCAGCCGCTGCCGCTGTTCGAGGCGGCGACCTTCGCCAGCTGGAGCGATGTCGCCGCGACGATGGCGCCGCTTTACCGCACCGAAGGAACGATCACTCCGGGCAGTCCGCTTGCCGGCGAAGTCGCGAAGATCGCCGCCGCGTCGCAGGATCCGCGCATACGCGCGGCTTCGGCGCTGCGGCTTGTGCAGGATCAGGTGCGGTATCTGTTCCGCGGGATGGACGACGGCGCCTATGTGCCGCAGGCGCCTGCCCACACCTGGTCGGTGCGCTATGGCGATTGCAAGGCCAAGACGCTCCTGCTCCTCGCGATCCTGCACGAGCTGGGGATCGAGGCAGAAGCGACACTGGTCAACAGCAATGCGGGCGACGTGCTGCCGAAGAGGCTGCCGATGCCGGGGGCGTTCGATCATGTCATCGTCCGTGCGACGATCGGCGGCGAGACCTTGTGGCTCGACGGGACCGCCGGCGGCGCGCGGCTCGCCGATCTGGGCGACGTCCCGCCCTTCCGCAACGCGCTTCCGCTCCGCGCGGCCGGTGCGGAGCTGCTGCCGATGCCGATGCATGCGAATGCGCGACCGGATGCGGATGTCGATGTCGAGATCGACGCGCGCGCCGGGATCGGCTTTCCGGCGCCGTTCAAGCTGCGCGCTGCGCTGCGCGGCGGCTCGGCGATGATGCTGCGCATGGCGCAGACCCAGTTGGGCCGGGAAAAGGCGCTCGAAATGGCCGAGCATACGGCCGGCCAATATGTCGCCAATGCCGAAATCGTCGATCGCGACCTGCGCTATGACGAAGAGAGCGGAACGATGATCGTCACCGCTTCGGGTATCGCGAGGCCCGATTGGTCGAAGGAGGAGGGCCGGTTCAAGCTCGGTCTCGACACCGCCCTCGACAGCGTCAGCTTCGATCCCGATCGCGCACGCGCCGCGTGGAAGGACATCCCCGTCTCCACCGGCGATCTGGCGAGCAGCCGCCTCGCGACTCGGATCCGGCTGCCGGGCGGCGGCACGGGCTTCGCGTTCGAAGGCGACCGGACGCTTCCCGCGACGCTCGCCGGCGCGGTGCTGTCGCGCAAGGCAGGGATCGAAGGCGAATGGCTCGCCGTCGAGGACCGGGCGGTCACCGGCGTCAACGAAGTCGCGCCTGCCGATATCGGCGCGACGCGCCAGCAGGTGACGCTGGCGCGCAGCCATCTGCTCAAGGCGGTGGCCCCGGCGAGCGCGCCGCCGCGCTGGCAACAGATCGCCGCGGCGAAGCAGGCCAAGGTGTTCGAGCCGATCCTCGCCGCCTATGCCAAACGCATCGCCGCGGATCCGAAAAAGGCGGAGGGCTATACCGGCCGCGCGACTTTCCTCGAGAGCATCTATGATCGCCAGGCGGCGATGCGCGATGTCGAGAAAGTGATCGCGATCGCCCCGACCACCGAGAATCATTTGTGGCGCGCGCGGCTCTGGTCGGCGCTCGGCGACGACAAGAAGGCCCTTGGCGATATCGACTCGGCGCGCGTGCTCGACCCCGGCTCGGCCGACGCGCTCGCCCAGTTCGCGACGCTGCGCGCGCATGGCGGCGCGGTCGACGAGGCGCTGACGATCGTCAAGGACAAGGTCGCGGCGGGCGGCAAGGAGAAGAATCGCTTCCTGATGCTGCAGGCCGAATTGCTCGCCGAGAACGGCAAGCCCGCCGATGCGATCACGGCGCTGGATGCGGCGATTGCGGCGAAGCCGGGCGATCCCACGCTTCTCAACAGCCGGTGCTGGATCAAGGGCACCGCCAGGATCGCGCTCGACACTGCGCTCAAGGACTGCACCAAGGCGATCGAGCTGAGCGAGCAGCCCTCCGGCGTGCTCGACAGCCGCGGGCTGGTCTATTTCCGGCTGGGCCGCATGGAGGAAGCGCTCGCCGATTTCGACGCCGCGCTCGACCAGGCGCCGGACCTGGCCGCGAGCCTGTTCATGCGCGGGGTGATCCGCAAGCAGACCGGAGCGGAGGGTGCCGATGCCGATCTCGCCGCGGCGCGGATGATCTGGCCGCGGGTGGGCGAGGATTATGCGCGCTACGGGATCAAGCCGTAGCGCGGTTGGGAGTTTCTTCACTCGTGCGCGCTACGGAGGCAGCATGCCGACCCGCGTCTTCCTGACTGTCGATACTGAGCTGATGTGGCGCCATCACGTCGCCGGGCTGGATGCTGCGACGATCGTCCAGCGCTCGCTCGAACCGGCGGAGGTGGGGGTGGGCTGGCAGCTGGCGCAGCTTGCCGAACATGGGCTCAAGGCGTGCTTCTTCGTCGATCCGATGCCGGCGCTGGTCTACGGGCTCGATCCGATCAAGCGCGTGGTGGGATCGATCCTCGAGGCGGGGCAGGAAGTGCAATTGCACCTTCACCCGAACTGGACCGGCGCGCACGCAGGCGATCGCGGCGCCACCTATGGGCCGTTCGAGCTGATCGATTACAGCCTCGCCGAGCAGGTCGAGCTGATCTCAGGCGCGGCGGACATGCTGGCGGCAGCGGGCGCGCCCGATCCGATTGCCTTCCGATCTGGCTCCTATTCGGCGAGCGACGATACGCTGGGGGCGCTGGCGCAGCTCGAATTCGTCTATGATTCGAGCCACAACGGCTCCGAGCATCCCTGGCCGAGCGCGATCGGCCTCGAACCGCGCCGGATCGCCCCGGTCCTGCATCGCGGCGTGATCGAAGTGCCGGTGACGTTGATCGAGGATCAGAAGGGGCATCTTCGCCATTTCCAGATCTGCGCGCTCTCGGCCGCCGAGATGAAGGCTGCGCTCGATCATGCAGTGCGCGAGGATCATGCCGCGGTGACGGTGGTGAGCCACGGCTTCGAACTCGCCAACCGCGCCGGCACGCGGGCGAATGCAGTGCATGTGCGGCGCTTCGAGGCGCTGTGCCGGATGCTGGCGGAACGGCGCGGCGCGCTGGAGACCGCGCATTTCGTCGATCGGCCGAAGATGGCGCTGGGGCAGGACGATAGCCCGCTCGCGCCGAGCGTGCTGCGAACGCGGCTGCGCCAGGCCGAGCAGCTCTGGTCCAATTGGGTCGAGGAGCGCGCGGCGTGAACGCGATGCAGGACGTGCGGGCCGAGGCGCAGCCGGTGCGGCTCAAGTTCGAGATCGGGGCGCGGACATTGCTGAGCGTGCGGCGATCGCTGGTGCGGGTGCCGCTGACGCTCGCGGAGGCACGCAGCGGACTGGCGCCGGCACTGCCGCCGGTAGACCGCGCTGCCGATGGGTATATCGTGACTTCGCTGCCCGAGGACCAGATGGCGGCGCTCGTGGCCCAAGCCGGGGGCATGCTGCCGTTCGTCCGGCAGCGTTATACCCGTTACTATCTCGATTTCGCCGGGACCTATGACGAGTGGTTCGCCAGCCTGTCGTCCAATGCGCGGCAGGGATTGCGGCGCAAGGCGAAGAAGATCGCTGCGGCATCGGGCGGCACGCTCGACGTTCGCCGCTTCCGCACGCCGGAGGAGCTGGCGGCGTTCCATCCCGTGGCGCGGGCGATCTCGGCGACGACCTATCAGGAGCGGCTGCTGGGATCGGGGCTTCCCGAAGGGGCGGATTTCCTGCGCTCGATGACGAGGCTTGCCGCGGCCGATCAGGTGCGCGCGTGGCTGCTCAACATTGCGGGGGAGCCGGCGGCGTATCTCTATTGCCCGATCCACGGCGATACGGTGATCTATGCCTATGTCGGGCATGATCCGAAGTTCAACGACTGGTCGCCCGGCGCAGTGCTCCAGCTCGAGGCGATGCAGGATCTGTTCGGCGAGGCGCGCTTCGCCGCGTTCGACTTCACCGAGGGCGAAGGGCAGCACAAGCGCCAGTTCGCGACCAGCGGCGTGGAATGCGTCGATTTGCTGCTGCTGCGGCCGACTCTGGCGAATCGGCTGACGATGGCGGCGCTGGGGGATTCAATGGCGCGGTGGCGTTGGCCAAACGGGTGGTGCAAGGCGCTGGGTTGGGCGGCCTGGCGAAACGGCTGCGGCGGGGCGCCTGAATCCTCTCCCGGAGAGGGGACCAGCGAAGCTGGTGGAGAGGTAGTCTCCGCAAGTTGTGGTCCTGCCTTTGTGGCGACTACCCCTCCACCGCTTCGCGGTCCCCTCCCCTCCGGGGGAGGATCGTCTAGGTCCACCCCATGCACCTGCGCGCCGAAGCCATTCTCCTCAGCGTCCGCGCGCATGGCGAGCATGGGGCGGTGGTGCGTGCGCTGACCGAAAGCGACGGGCTGCAGCCGGGCTATGTCCGCGGCGGTCGCTCGCGCGCGCTGCGCCCGGTGTTACAGCCATCGAACCTCGTGCTCGGCGAATGGCGGTCGCGGACCGAGGAGCAACTGGCGGGGCTCACCGTCGAGCTGATCCACAGCCGCGCGCCCTTGTTCGGCGAGCCGCTGCCCGCCGCCGCGCTGCAATGGGCGACGGCGCTGACCGCGACGGTGCTGCCCGACGCGCAGCCTTATCCGCGGCTCTATTCGGCGCTCGACGGGGTGCTCGCGGCGATCGAGGCGGCACCCGCGGCGCGGGGCTGGGCCGTGGCGTTGGTGCGCTACGAGCTGCTGCTGCTCGCCGAACTCGGCTTCGGACTCGATCTCGAACATTGCGCCGCCACTGGCCGCAACGACGATCTCGCTTTCGTCAGCCCGAAGAGCGGTGTGGCGGTCAGCCGGGTGGGCGCCGAAGGCTATGAAGCGAAACTGCTGCGGTTGCCGCCTTTCCTGACTGCCGGCGGCGCGGCGGAATGGGACGACATCGTCGACGGGCTGCGGCTCACGGGGCATTTCCTCCAGCGCGACCTGCTGATCGGCAAGGGCGCCGAAATCGGCGCGGCGCGCGCGCGATTGGTCGACCGGCTGATGCGGGCGGTTGCCTAACGCGGCAGGGGTCGGCATTGCGTCCCGGAACTCCCTCCGAGGGCGAAGAAGGAAATCGAATGCCGCTGATTGCTGTTCTGCCCGGTGACGGGATCGGGCCCGAAGTCACTAGCCAGGCGCGCCGGGTGCTCGAAGCGCTCGATCTGGGGCTGCAGTTCGAAGAGGCCCCGGTCGGCGGTGCGGCATATCTCGTGGCGGGGCGGCCGCTTCCGCCCGACACGCTGGCGCTCGCCAAGCGCGCCAATGCGGTGCTGTTCGGGGCGATCGGCGATCCGCGCTTCGAGGCGCTCGAACGGCAATTGCGCCCCGAGGCGGCGTTGCTCGGCCTCCGGCGCGAACTGGGGCTGTTCGCCAATCTTCGCCCCGCCACGCTGTTCCCCGGCCTGGAGGACGCGTCGCCGCTCAAGCCCGAAGTGGTCGCCAACCTCGATATCGTTATCGTCCGCGAGCTGACCGGCGACGTCTATTTCGGCGAGAAGGGCCGGCGCACCAATGTCGAGGGCTCCGCCAGGGCTTCGACGTGATGAGCTATAACGAGGCCGAGGTGGAACGCATCGCCCGGGTCGGGTTCGAGATGGCGAAGCGGCGCAAGAAGAAATTGTGCTCGGTCGACAAGGCCAATGTGCTCGAGACCTCGCAGCTGTGGCGCGACGTGGTCAACGAGATGAGCACGGACTATCCCGAAATCGAACTGACCCACATGTATGTCGATAACGCCGCGATGCAGCTCGTCCGGCGCCCCACCGATTTCGACGTGATCGTCACCGGCAATCTGTTCGGCGACATCCTCTCCGATCAGGCGAGCATGTGTGCGGGCTCGATCGGGATGCTGCCCTCGGCGTCGCTGCGGGCGTGGAGCGGCGACAACGGCATGTACGAGCCGATCCACGGCAGCGCGCCCGACATCGCCGGACAGGGCAAGGCCAATCCGTGCGCGGCGATCCTCTCGGCGGCGATGCTGCTGCGGCACAGCCTGACCGACGAGGCTTCGGCGCAGCGGATCGAGAAGGCAGTGGGCACGGCGCTGGCAAAGGGTGCGCGCACCGCCGATCTGGGCGGCAGCCTGAGCACGACCGAGATGGGCGACGCCGTGCTGCGCGAACTCGCGTGACACCCGACCTGCTCGAGCTTGCGGTCGTCATTCCGACGTTCAACGAGCGTGCAAACGTGCCCGTTCTGATCGCCAAGCTCGATCAGGCCCTCGCAGGCCGCAACTGGGAGGCAATCTTCGTCGACGACGACAGCCCCGACGGCACCGCCGCGGCGGCACGCGAGCTTGGGCGAGTCGACAAGCGCGTGCGGGTGATCCAGCGGATCGGCCGGCGCGGGCTCTCCTCGGCATGCATCGAGGGGATGTGCGCGACTGCCGCGCCGTTCGTCGCGGTGATCGACGGCGATCTGCAGCATGACGAGACGATCCTGCCCGGGATGCTCGACGCGCTGGAAGGCGACGAGGCGCTCGAAGTGGTGGTCGGATCGCGCTTCGTCGAGGGCGGTGGCACCGGCGAGTGGGACCGCGACCGTGTCGCCAAATCGGCATTCGCGACGCGGCTGTCGCGGCAGGTGCTCAAGGCCGATCTCAGCGATCCGATGAGCGGCTTCTTCATGATCCGCACGCAGATCGTCCGCGATCTGGTGCCGACTTTGTCGGGGATCGGCTTCAAGATCCTGCTCGACATCATGACCGCGGCACCGCACCCGCTCAAGTTCCGCGAACTGCCTTACACCTTCCGCATCCGCACCGAGGGCGAGAGCAAGCTCGATCACGTCGTCGCGATGGAATATCTGATCGCGTTGTACGACCGGATGTTCGGCAAGGTCGTGCCGGTGCGGTTCGCGATGTTCTCGGCGATCGGGGCGCTGGGGGCGGCGGTGCATTTCGTCGTGCTCGGATTGCTGTTCCGCGGGCTCGACTGGCCTTTCGTCACGGGGACGATCGTCGCCACGATCGTCGCGATGACCTTCAACTTCTTCCTCAACAACACGCTCACCTATCGCGAGCAACGGCTCAAGGGCGCCAGGGAGCTGATCGGCGGCTGGGTGAGCTTCTGTCTTGTCTGCGCGGTGGGTGCGGCGGCGAATGTCGGAGTCTCGGCGTTCCTGCACAATGTCCAGCACGGCGACTGGCGGGTGTCGGCGCTGGCCGGGATCGCAGTGGCGGCGGTGTGGAATTTCGCGCTGTCGTCACGCTTTACGTGGGGCCGCTACTAGGGCCAGGTCGGCAACCACATCCATTTCTGGAACCCCTGGGGATCCGGCAGCGCCGAGGCGGCGAGGATCGGGTAGAAATAGACGAACGCGACCAGAACCGCGAAGAGGAACCATTCCTCGCGGCCCTTGCCCCGGCCGCGGTCGAAATGGTGGAACGCCGCTGCCAGGACGAGGCACAGGAAGATGCCCGAGAGGTGGTAGTAATAATAGAAGCCGATCGACTTGGGGATCACGACATAGATGCCGAGGCTGGCGATCCAGAGCAAAGCCACGCCGAGCGGCCGGATCGCCTTTTCGCGAAGCCCCGCCCAGAGGCAGGCAAGCACGGCGAGCAATCCGCCCCACATGATCATCGGATTGCCGATCAGCAGCACCCCGCGCTGAGCCTCCTGATCCCATTCGTAGAAATACCAGATCGGCCGGATCATCAGCGGCCAGCTCCACCAGTCGGACTGGTAGGTGTGCTTCGCCAGCACCTGCGTCTGGAGCGCGTACATGTCGCGCTGGAGCGGGATCAGGCCGGCGAGCGTGAGCGGATCGCGTTCGTAGAAGAAGGCGGGGAGGAACGTCAGGAAATAGGTGACGATGCTCACCACGCCGAGGATCAGCAGCCCGGAGACGAGCCCGAGGCCGGGCCAATGGGGTGGTCTCCCGGCGCGCGCATCGCGTAGGCGGATGACGAGAAAGGCGAGGCCGGCGAGCGCGACATAGGGGATCGCGGCCCATTTGGTGCCGACCGCGAGGCCGAACAGCACCGCGGCACCTATCCAGCGGCGGCGGACCTGCGCGGGCGCGCCTTTCGCCGCCCACAGCATCACCACCATCGCCCAGAGCAGGAACGCGCCGAGAAACACGTCGAGCATCCCGGTGCGGGCCTGGACGTACACGCTCTGGTTCAATGCGGTGAGGACCGCGCCGACCAGAGCGGCGCGCATCGAGCCGAGAAGTAGCCAGACAAAGGCGAACGCGCCGAGCACCGTCGCGGTGCCCGCAAGGGTCGCGAATGCCCGCCAGCCGAACGGATTGTCGCCGAACAGCACGATTCCCGCCCCGATCAGCTCCTTTCCGACCAACGGATGCTCGATGTTGCGCGGGCCTTCGAGAGCGAGCAGCGCCTGCGCGGCGGGGACATAATGGACCTCGTCGAACATGATCCGGCTCGGCCGGTCGAGATGGACCGTGAAGAGCGTTTGCGCGGCGAGCCCCAGCAGCAGGGCGACGAGGTACGGACGGGTCTGGAGAGCCTTGAGGCGGTCGAGCATGCGCGGGGGATAAACGATCAATTCGTCCCCGTCATGCCGGACTTGGTTGACGCGGGGCGCTTCCGCCCGGCAAAGCGATTCCCATGAAACGCCGTACTGGACAGGACCGTAACGTCACCCGCAACTGGAAGCCCGCAACGCAGGCGATCCGCGGCGGCACGATGCGTTCGGAGTTCGGCGAGACCAGCGAGGCGCTCTTCCTCACCTCGGGCTATGCCTATGATTGCGCGGGCGACGCCGCGGCGCGGTTCGCGGGCGAGCAGGAGGGCATGACCTATTCGCGCCTCCAGAACCCGACGGTGCAGATGCTCGAGGAGCGGATCGCCTTGCTCGAAGGCGCCGAGGCCTGCCGGACGATGGCGAGCGGCATGGCGGCGATGACCGCGGCCCTGCTCTGCCAGCTCGAGCAGGGCGACCATCTGGTCGGCGGACGCGCGGCGTTCGGATCGTGCCGCTGGCTGACCGATACCCTGCTGCCGAAGTTCGGCATCGAGACGACGATCGTCGATGCGCGCGATCCGCAGCAATTTCAGGATGCGATCCGGCCGAACACCAAGGTGTTCTTCTTCGAAACCCCGGCCAACCCGACGATGGACGTGGTCGATCTCGAAGCGGTGTGCGGCATCGCCAGGGCCCGCGGCATCACCAGCGTGGTCGACAATGCCTTCGCCACCCCCGCGCTTCAGCGACCGCTGGAATTCGGTGCTGATGTCATCGCTTACTCGGCGACCAAGATGATGGACGGGCAGGGGCGCGTGCTCGCCGGCGCAGTGACCGGCAGCGAGAAATTCATCAACGAGACTTTGCTCGCCTTCACGCGCAACACCGGGCCGACGCTGAGCCCGTTCAATGCCTGGGTAGTGCTGAAGGGGCTGGAGACGCTTGACCTGCGCATCCGCCGGCAGAGCGAGAATGCGCTCAAGGTGGGGCGCTTCCTCGAAAAGCGCGTGCCGAAGATCAATTTCCCCGCGCTGCCCAGCCATCCGCAGCACAATCTGTTCACGCGCCAGATGGACGATGCCGGGCCGATCTTCTCGTTCGAAGTCGAGGGGCGCAGCCAGGCGCACGGACTGCTCGACGCACTCGAGCTGATCGACATCTCGAACAATATCGGCGACTCGCGCTCGCTGATGACGCATCCTTCATCGACCACCCATGCGGGCCTGGCCGAGGAGAAGAGGATCGAGATGGGCGTGACCGAAGGCATGCTCCGGTTGAATGTCGGGCTCGAAGACCCCGAGGACCTGATCGTCGATCTCGATCAGGCATTGGGGCAAGTCGGCCTATGAGCGATGCGGCGATGAAGGCGCTGTTCACCGACGAGGCCGAGACGCGCGGCATCGTGGTGCGCGTCTCCGTCTCCTATCTGCCCGAACAGTCCGAGCCGCAACGCGGCCGCTGGTTCTGGGCCTATCATATCCGCATCGAGAATCGGGGGCCGTTCACGGTGCAGTTGCTCACCCGCCACTGGGTGATCACCGACGGGCGGGGCGCGCGCCATTCGGTGGAAGGCGAAGGCGTGGTCGGCGAACAGCCGATGATCGAGCCGGGCGCGAGCTTCGATTACGTCTCGGGCTGTCCGCTCTCGACCCCGACCGGGCATATGAAGGGCAGCTACCATATGATCGGCGAGGACGGCGCGGCGTTCGACGTGGCGATCCCCAAATTCGCGCTGATGGCGCCGGCGGTGACGGAGTGAAGCGGACCCATCTCCCCTGAACGGCCTGCGCGTGCTCGACGCCGCGGCGCGGCACCTCTCGTTCACGCGCGCCGCCGACGAGTTGGCAGTCACGCCTGCAGCCGTCGGGCAGCAGATCCGGGCGCTGGAGGATACGCTGGGTGTGGTGCTGTTCCGCCGCACGACCAAGGGGCTCGAGCTCACGCCCGAGGCCGAGGCCGGGCTCATCGCACTGCGGGCGGGGTTCCTCCAGTTCGAGGAATCGGTGCGCGCGATGCAGGCCGGGCAATCGTCCAAGTCGCTGACCATCGCCGCACCGCGCGACCTGACCGCCAAATGGCTGATGCCCAAGCTCGCCGAGATCGCCCGGGGCGACGGCGAACTGCGCTTCATGCTCGTGCCCGCCGACGAGGCGATCGATTTCACCGAAGCCAATCTCGATCTCGCGATCCGCTGGGGCGAGGGCCCGGGCGAGAATGAGGGCGAGGCGCTGGAGAGCGACGGGATGATCACCGTCGAGCGGCCGGGCGGGGGCATGGACACGCCGATCGCATGGACCGGATGCCTCGCCGAGGATGCAGGATCGCTGGTCCGCGTCGCCGATGCCGGGCTCGCGCTCGATGCGGCGGCCGAGGGGCTGGGACGCGCGACGGTGCCCGAGCTGATCGCACGCGCCGATCTGGCCGCAGGGCGCGTGGTCGCGGTGGGTGAACCCAAATCGTCGAGGCTCGGCTATTGGCTGGTCGCGCCCCTCCCGCAATGGCGGCAGAAGAAGGTGAAGTCGCTCGTCGACGCGCTGGCGGCGTGATCGCGCGGGAAACAATGGTGCTGGAGACCGCGCGCCTGCGGTTGCGGCCGCGCATCCTCGCTGACGCCGAGGCGCTGCACCCGGCCTATGCCGATGCGGAACTGATGCGCTGGTGGTCGAGCGGTCCGCACGACCGGATCGAACAGACGCGCGCGCATCTCGCGAAGGAAGCGCCCGAATGGCGCTGCTGGGCGATCACGCTGAAGGGTGACGACACCGCGATCGGTTTCGTCGCGGCGGGCGAGAAGCGGCAGGGCAATGTCAGCGAGATCGGCTATATGCCGCTGCGCGCGCATTGGGGCGGCGGGATCGCTGCCGAGGCGGTCAGCGGCGTGATCGACCGGCTTTTCGCGGAAGGACAGCGGCGCGTGTTCGCCGATACCGATCCGGAGAACGCGGCGTCGCGCGGGCTGCTCGAAAAGCTCGGCTTCAAGCTCGAGGGCATATTACGCGGCGAATGGGAGACGCATATCGGCGTGCGTGACACTGCGCTCTACGGGTTGCTGCGGGACGAATGGCGTGGCGCCGCCTGACCTGAAGGACCCGGCCGAGCGCGCGGCCTATCATCGCGAGCTGCGCGGCGTGGCGCTGCGGCTGCGGCGCGCAGGCATCGGCGTGTCACTGGCGGGCGCGCTGCTGGTGCTGCTTCATCGCAAGGGCGTGGAGACAGTGCCGCTCTGGTTGGGCGTGGGCGTGCTCGGGATCGGCGTGCTGGTGACGATCGCGGCGATCTCGACGCGGGCGGCGTATCATCGGCTGCGGATGCGGGGATAGGGCGCGAGTCCTTGCGCGGCGAATGTCGGCTATTGGTGGTTAGCCGCGAAAGGTCACACTAGGGTCACACTGCCTGCATGGTTCTGGCCTGTTCCTGCGCAGGCAATCCAGGATGGTGTGGACCAAGCGGCGCTATGCTCCTGCTTTCGCACGACCAGGAGGAGAGGGGCGTTACGATGTCAAAGAGCTAGATGAGGCTGTCAGACGAAATCCTACATTGCAAGCATGTCTGCTAGTGGGGCGTTAGCTGCCAGTGGTCGTACCGCTATGGCGCCGCCAGTTCCGCCGCGCGGGTGACCAGCGCAGCGAAGCGGCCTTCGCTCACGGCCTGTGCGGGGTCGTTCCAGCTTCCGGTGAGAGCATACCAGCCACCGGCCTTTGCCTGGAGCAGCAGGGTCATGTTCATCACGCCGGGCTCTGAGCCGCCCTTGTAGCCGACCCATTGCCACTTGCCGGCAACGGGGCCGATCCCGGGATTCTTCGACAGCACCGCGCGGGCATCGGCGCCCTTAGGGCCTTCGGTGTTGCGGCGGAGCCAGTCCATTACGCGCACCAGGTCGGCGGGGAGAGGAACCATTCGAGCTGCTCGATCAGCACCGGCTTGCCGTCGCGGAACAGCGTCGGCTTGATCAGCAGCAGCGGCAGCCCGGCGATCTCCCCGTCGAGCATGCGGCGCCGGCCGGCTTCGTTCTCGGCGAGATAGCGCGTGGCGAGATTGTTCGCCTCGATCCCCTTCAATTTGAACAATTCAAGCGCGCCGAGGAACGGACGGTTGCGCACCGGGTCCTTGACGCCGACCACCGGGAGCATCGCCTCGACCTTCTCGCGGCCCAGCGTGTGCAGCAGGATGTCGGTGGCGCTGTTATCGCTGATCGAGATCATCTGCGTCGCAAGCTCGCGCAGCGAGACCTGCGTGCCCTTGGGCTTCATGAAATAGCCGCCGCCCGGCAGCGGTGTGCCGTCCAGCGTGACCATGTCGTTCCATTTGCGCTCGCCGGCATTGGTGGCGCGGACCAGTTCGGCGAGGATGATCAGCTTGAATGCGGAGCCGATCGCGAAGGGGCGGTCCGGCTGGTGTTGGATCAACAGCTCGGGTGCGCCGTTGCCGAGCCTGGCGAGAGCGAAGCCGGTAGTGCCGTGGAGCGTACGGATCGCGGCGGCGACTTCGTCCGTGCTCTTCTCGCGTCCGCTGACGTTGGTGATGCGCAGACCGGAGACCTGATGCGGTTCGGTGGCGTCGACCACCATCTCTACGGTCGCGACTGCATCGCGGTAATCGACTTCGAGCGTGCCCGCCCAAGGAGAGGTCATCGCCCGGATGCGCACGCCCGTGACCGGGCCATTGGCTTCCTGCAGGCTGGCACGGGTAGGCTCGAATTTGTCGCGGGGTACAGCGGCGCGGAAGCCCGGCGAGAAGAAGCTGTCATAGCCGGCGGCGTCCGCGAGCAGCGTAGCGAGCTCCTTCGCGCGTGCCTCGAAGGCGGAGGCGGGTGTCGGCGCCGCTGCCCGTGCGGCGGGCGGGGTTTGCGCGTGCGCCGCGACGGGGACGAGAGCGAGCAGACATGACAGCAGCAGGCGCATTTCGAAATCTCCCGTGGATTGAGTGTAGCCGTCACACTTCGCCGCGGTCGAGCGCGTCGATCATTGCCTGGAGGCGGCGCGCGCCGATACGATTGAGGCGGTGGATGCCCCAGAA
Organism: Sphingomonas sp. 7/4-4; assembly: GCF_027941955.1. Classification (GTDB taxonomy): domain Bacteria; phylum Pseudomonadota; class Alphaproteobacteria; order Sphingomonadales; family Sphingomonadaceae; genus Sphingomonas. Next base: position 2,107,482 of record NZ_CP115960.1, on the reverse strand, counting down.
GATCCCGACGACGGGTAGGGCCACCCCGGTGATCGCGAGCAACGCCGCCCAGAAGGGCATGTGCTGGGCCGAGGCGCGCAGCACGGCGAGCAGGAACAGCACCATGCCGGGGACGACCGGCGCGAGATACCAGCGCCAGACGGTGGTGAGCGCGTCACGTTGTGTGACTAGATCTCGCGCGATGAAAGGCAAGGCTGGGAGCCCCCAGTGCGGCATCGTGTGCGGCCGGACGACGACGCCACAAATTGTACAGCACGATCAGCGCGCCGAGGATGATCGCGGCACAGGCGATGCGGACGCCCCAGTCCGGGGTGCGCACGGCGGTGTTGACGAACACGCCCGACGCGAGCAGCCCGGCGACATACTCGATCGTATCGCGCCGGCGGATACGGCGGCGAAAGCGCGTGTCGGCGAGGGCGAGCGCTTCGGCGTCGAGTGGTGCGGCGTCTGTGTGCTGCTGCGCCCAGAGTGCGGTGATGGAGTCGGTCATGCCGCTTCTCCGGCTTGGAAACGCGCCGCGAGCAGCGCCTTGATGCGATGGACCTTCACTGCGACGTGGTTCGCGGCGAGGCCGGTGATTTCGGCGATCGCGCGCGCGTCGAGCCCCTCCAGATAGAGCAGCATCACTTCGCGATCGGGCGGCTGGAGCCGGCGGATCAGCGCATTGAGGCGCTCGATCGTGCGGGCGTGGCCGATTTCGGCCTCGGGATCGTTCCCGGAGAGCAAGGCCTCGTCGTCGAGCGCGACGAGCTTGGCTGCGCGCGCCCCGCGGGCGGCGTGGCTGGCAGCGACATTGTGCGCGACACGATAGACCCAGGTCGCGACCGCGCAGCGGCCGTCGAATCCGGCGAGGCTGCGCCACAAAGCGAGGTGGATTTCCTGCTCGAGATCGCGCGCCTGATCGGGATTGGCCTCAACCGAGCGGGCGAGGCGGGCGATCGCCGGCGCGTGCGCGGCGCCGGCCTCGGCGTAGAGCGCGTCCTGCCTTGTCCGATCGCCGTGCATTCTGCGCTACCCTCCCGTTCACAGCTTTAGTCGGGGAAGGGCGGGATTTCTTACAGGGGGCGCCGAGAAATCAGGCGTCGATGACTTCCTCGTCGAGCCGCGCGGCATTTTCCTGGATGAAGGCGAAGCGGTGCGCGGGATTGTTGCCCATCAGCCGGTCGACCAGATCCTTCACGCCCGCGCGCTCCTCATATTCCTGCGGCAGCGTGACGCGCAGCAGCCCGCGCGTCTTCGGGTCCATCGTGGTTTCCTTGAGCTGGTTGGGGTTCATCTCGCCAAGGCCCTTGAAGCGGCTGACCTCGACCTTCTTGCCCTTGAATGCCGTGGTCTCGATCTCGAGCCGGTGCGCGTCGTCGCGGGCATAGAGGCTCTTCGAGCCCACGGTCAGGCGATAGAGCGGCGGCTGGGCGAGATAGAGATGCCCCTGCCGGACGAGCTCGGGCATCTCCTGGAAGAAGAAGGTCATCAGCAAGGTCGCGATGTGTGCGCCGTCGACATCGGCGTCGGTCATGATGATGATGCGTTCGTAGCGCAGATTCTCGGGGATGCAGTCCTTCCGCGTGCCGCAGCCCATCGCGAGGACCAGGTCGGCGATCTCCTGATTGGCGAGAATCTTGGCGGCGGTGGCCGATGCGACGTTGAGGATCTTGCCGCGAATGGGGAGGATTGCCTGCGTCTTGCGGTCGCGCGCCTGCTTGGCCGAGCCGCCGGCCGAATCGCCTTCGACGATGAACAGCTCGGTGCCCTCCGGGCTGTCGGCGGCGCAATCGGTGAGCTTGCCGGGGAGGCGCAGCTTGCGCGCCGAAGTCGCGGTCTTGCGCTTGACCTCGCGCTCCTGCTTGCGGCGCAGGCGCTCGTCCATGCGATCGAGCACATAGCCGAGCAAGGCCTTGCCGCGGTCCATATGGTCCGAGAGGAAATGGTCGAAATGATCACGCACCGCGCGTTCGACCAAGGCGGTCGCTTCGGGCGAAGTCAGCCGGTCCTTGGTCTGCGACTGGAATTGCGGCTCGCGGATGAACACCGAGAGCATCAGCTCGGAGCCGACCATCACGTCGTCGGCGGTGATGTCCTTGGCCTTTTTCTGGCCGACCAGCTCGCCGAACGCGCGGATGCCGCGCGTGAGCGCCTGGCGCAGGCCCTGCTCGTGGCTGCCGCCATCGGGCGTCGGGATGGTGTTGCAATACCAGCTGTAGCTGCCGTCGCTCCACAGCGGCCAGGCGACTGCCCATTCGACGCGGCCCTGATCCTCGCCGGGAAAGTCCTGTTGCCCGACGAAGAACTCCGCGGTGGCGCATTCGCGGCCGGCGATCTGCTCCTTGAGGTGATCGGCAAGGCCGCCGGGGAACTGGAACACCGCTTCAGGTGGCGTTTCGTCGGAAATCAGCGAGGGATCGCATTTCCAGCGGATTTCGACGCCCGCAAATAGATACGCCTTGGAGCGCGCCAGCTTGTAGAGCCGGGCGGGCTTGAACAGCATCTCACCGAAAATCTCGGTGTCGGGAGTGAATGCCACCGATGTGCCGCGCCGGTTGGGCGTGCCGCCGAGATGCTCGAGCGGCCCGAGCGTCTGGCCCTGGCTGAAGCGCTGGCGATAGAGCTGCTTGTCGCGCGCCACTTCCACGACCGTGTCGACCGACAGCGCGTTGACGACGCTGATGCCGACGCCGTGGAGGCCGCCAGAGGTGGCGTACGCCTTGCCCGAGAATTTGCCGCCCGAATGGAGCATCGAGAGGATCACTTCGAGCGCCGACTTGTCGGGGAATTTGGGGTGCGGATCGATCGGCATGCCGCGGCCATTGTCGACGATGGTCAGCCGGTTGCCGACCTCGAGCACGATCTCGATGCGGTTGGCGTGGCCCGCCACCGCCTCGTCCATCGCATTGTCGAGCACTTCGGCGGCGAGGTGATGGAGCGCGCGCTCGTCGGTGCCACCGATATACATGCCGGGGCGCCGCCGGACAGGCTCGAGCCCTTCCAGCACTTCGATCGAGGAGGCGTCATAAGTGCCGGAGGGAACGCCCGGCGCGGCAAACAGGTCTTCAGACATGCAAAGGGTATAGGGTCACGCCGAATTGCGGCGCAAGGCAAGGTTGCGCAAACGACCGTCCTTCGCGGCGCGGAGCGCGGCCACTTCGGGCATCGCGCTCAGGATGCTGCCGATGCTGCGCGGCCCGGTGGCGCGGGCGATGCCGGCGTTCGACCATTCGGCTGGCTGCAAATACATGGCGTCGATCTCCTTCGCTTGCGCGACTGCATATCAGAACGCATCGCGGCAGAAAAGAACAAAAAGAGAACTTATGCGCGGTTGCGTGGCTTGGGCGCCGCTTTTACGCTCTCGCCGGGAATCGAACGGGGAGAGATGATGCGGATCGTCAAGCGGGCAGCAACGATCGCGGCATTGCTCGCCGCGACTCTTCCCAATGCCGGCCAGGCACAAACCCGGGACGCCGCGGCGATCGATGCGGCGGTCAAGGCTGCGATGGCGCGCACCGGCGCCAAAGGGCTCGCGATAGCGACGATCGAGGACGGGAAGCCGGTGGTCGTGCGAAGCTTCGGCGCGCGCAACGCCGCGGGCGCATCGCTCGATACCGACACGGTGATGTACGGCGCGTCGCTGACCAAGGCCGTGTTCGCCTACACGGTGATGCAATTGGTCGATGAGGGGAAGATCGACCTCGACAAGCCGATCGCCGACATGCTGCCGAAACCGCTGCCCGATTATGGCAATCTCGAAGCTTACGGGAATTGGGGTGATCTCGCCGGCGATCCGCGCTGGCGCAAGATCACGCCGCGGATGGTGCTGACCCACAGCACCGGTTTCGCCAATTTCGCGTTTCTCGAGCCCGACGAGAAACTGCGCATCCATTTCGAGCCCGGCAGCCGCTACGCCTATTCGGGCGAGGGCATCCTCCTGCTCCAGTTCGCAATCGAGAAGGGCTTGGACCTCGACCTCGGCGCCGAGATGCAGCGCCGCGTGTTCGATCGCTTCGGCATGACCAACACCAGCATGAAATGGCGCGCCGATTTTGCGCGCAACCTGGCGGACGGCTGGACCGCGGAGGGCAAGGTCGAGCCGCACGACGAGCGCAGCCGGGTCCGCGCGGCGGGTTCGATGGACACGACCATCGCCGACATGGCGCGCTTCGCGGCCGGGCTGGCGCGCGGCGACGGGCTGAGCGCGAAGGCGCGCCGCGAGATGGTGCGCGGGCAATTGCCGATCACCACGTCCTCGCAATTCCCGACGCTGCAGCCCGATCTGCCCCGGCCTCCCGGCCGAAGGGGTTCGCGGCTGGACTGGGAGTGATAGCGTTTACCGGGCCGCAGGGCCCCGGCTTCTTCAAGAGCGGACACAATGATCTCGACCGGCAACAACCTCGTGTGCATCGAGCGCGGAAAGCGCTGCATCGTTCTCCTGTCGAACGATGTGCGCGCCGAAGCGGCGTTCCCCGAGCTGGTGAAGGCGGTGCTCGGCGAGATGGGCCTGCCGTGGCGCTGGGAATATCCCGACCAATTCCATCGGCCCTGACGCGCCGGCATTTATATCCGGGGCGGCGGCTATAGAAGCCAACATCGACATCCCAAAGCAATCGCCCCGGAACCGGGTTCCGGGGCGATGCGAACTTCAGGATCGGATCAGCGCACCCGCGGGCCGCCGAAGGGCAAAGGCGGCGGGGGACGGCGATCGCGGCGGGGGAGCTGCGCCTGATAGGCGTGGCCGCAATGCGCGACGCAATACGGGAAGCCCGGATTCACCTTTTCGCCGCAGAAATGGAAGTCGGGCTCGCCCGGATGGCCGAGCGGCCATTTGCAGATGCGGTCGTTGAGATCGAGCAGGCTGGTCTTGCCCGCGATCGCGTCGCTCGGCTTGGCCGGGACCAGACGGCGCGGCGGGGCCGGCGTGATCGGTGCGGACTGCTCGCCGGGATTCTGGCGGAGGAAGCCGCCGGGACCGACCGAGCGCAGCACGGGCGCGTTCGATTCGGGCTTGGGCTCGGCAGCCGGTGCCGCGGCGCCGGGAGCGGCGGCCTCGACCGGCGCCTTGGGGGCGGGCGCTACGGGCGCTCTGGGGGCCGGCGCAGCAACAGGCGCGGCTGGCCTGGGCGCTGCGGGCGCGGCCTCGGCCTTCGGCTCGTTGGGCTTGACCGGCGACGGGCGCGACTGGAGACCCAGCCGGTGCGCCTTGCCGATCACGGCATTGCGTGACACGCCGCCGAGCTCCTCGGCGATCTGGGTCGCGGTCAGGCCGCTGTCCCACATCTTCTTCAGCGTATCGATACGCTCTTCGGTCCAGCTCACTTATCTTCCTTCAACTTGCGGGCGGCGCGGGCAGCGTTTACGCGAACATGCGATGAGCAGCTACCCGGAATCCGGCCCCAAAATCAGCCATAGTCTCCCCGAACCCGGCGTTCCGGTGATTCGCAACGTGAATTGGGGAGGACTGCGTACCCTCTATATCAAGGAGGTGCGCCGTTTCTTCAAGGTGCAGCTCCAGACGATCTGGGCACCAGCGGTCACGACCTTGCTGTTTCTGGTGATTTTCACCGTCGCACTGGGCGGCGGCGGGCGCACGATCGAGCTGCAGGGGCACAGCATCCACTTCGCCGATTTCATCGCGCCCGGGCTGATCGTGATGGGCATGTTGCAAAATGCCTTCGCCAATTCGAGCTTCTCATTGCTCGTCGGCAAGATCCAGGGGACGATCGTCGACTATCTGATGCCGCCGCTTTCGACCGGCGAGCTGCTTGCGGGCCTGTGCGGCGGCGCGGTGACCCGCGCCTTCTGCGTCGGCGCGACGGTGTGGCTGGCAATGGCGTTGTGGCCAGGCGTCGACGTGACGCCGCGGCATTTCTGGGCGATCCTGTGGTTCGGTTTCCTCGGCGCACTGTTCCTGTCGCTGCTCGGCGTGCTCACTTCGATCTGGGCGGAGAAGTTCGATCACGCCGCGGCGGTGAGCAACTTCGTCGTGGCGCCGCTGTCGCTGCTGTCGGGCACCTTCTACTCGGTCGACAGGCTCTCGCCGGTGTTCCAGACGATCAGCCATCTCAACCCGTTCTTCTACATCATCTCGGGCTTCCGCTACGGCTTTCTCGGCGTCGCGGATCTCGCCGATCCTGACCGGCAGCGGAATCATCCTCGCGCTCGATGCCGCATTGGGGTTGTTGTGCTACTGGCTGCTGCGCAAGGGCTGGAAGCTCAAGAACTAGATGCCCGTCGCATGGCGGCGATGCATGGGGCTCCGCCCAAACGAATATTGACGCAGGTGTGGCGCTGCTCGTAAACACCCGCTCCGGGCGGTCCGGTTGGCCGCCCTTTTGCGTTTCTGGAGCTCAACCCAGCTTTTCTCGAGGAGGTACCGTTCCCATGCCTATCACTCCGCTGATGCCCGTTTACCCGCGGTGCGGTGTGCGGCCGGTGCGAGGCGAGGGCGTGTACCTCTATGGCGAGCGCGGCGAGAAGTATCTCGATTTCGCCGCCGGGATCGCCGTCAACGCGCTGGGCCATGGCCACCCGCATCTGACCAAGGCGATCCAGGAGCAGGCGGCGACGCTGATGCACGTCTCCAACCTCTACGGCTCGCCGCAGGGCGAGGCGCTGGCGCAGCGGATCGTCGACAACAGCTTCGCCGACACGGTGTTCTTCACCAATTCCGGAGTCGAGGCGATCGAGTGCGCGATCAAGACCGCGCGCCGCTATCATTACGTCAACGGCAACCCGCAGCGCCACAAGCTCATCACCTTCAAGAACGCCTTTCACGGCCGTTCGATCGGGGCGATCTCGGCCACCGACCAGCCCAAGATGCGCGACGGCTTCGAGCCGCTGCTGCCCGGGTTCGACTATGTGAAGTTCAACGATCTCGAAGGCGCGCTCGCCGCGATCGACGACGAGACCGCGGGCTTCCTCGTCGAGACGGTGCAGGGCGAGGGCGGGATGACCGCCGGCACGCCCGAGTTCATCCAGGGCCTGCGCAAGGCCTGCGACGAGCACGGCCTGCTGCTGATTCTCGACGAGATCCAGTGCGGCTATGGCCGGACCGGCAAGATGTGGGCGTACGAGCATTACGGCATCACCCCCGACATCCTGACCGCGGCCAAGGGCATCGGTGGCGGTTTCCCGCTCGGCGCGTGCCTCGCCACCGAGGAGGCGGCCAAGGGAATGGTGATCGGCACGCACGGCTCGACCTATGGCGGCAACCCGCTCGGCATGGCGGCAGGGCAGGCGATCCTCGACGTGATGCTCGAGCCCGGCTTTTTCGAACATGTCGTCAAGATGGGCGATCGGCTGCGCCAGGCATTCGAACAGATGATCCCCAATCACGATCACCTGTTCGAGGAGATCCGCGGCAAGGGGCTGATGCTCGGCATCAAGCTCAAGGAGCCGGCGGTGGCGCGCGACTTCGTGGCGCATCTGCGCGACAATCACGGGCTGCTGACCGTGGCGGCGGGCGAGAACGTGTTCCGCGTGCTGCCGCCGCTGGTGATCGACGAGAGCCATATCGCCGAGTGCGTCGAGCGGATGAGCGCGGGCGCCCGCGCCTATGCGCCGCCGAGCGATGATTGAACCACTGCGTTGGCAGAACTAAAACCCTCCGTTCGTGTCGAGCATAGTCGAGACGCGAACGGGGTGAGGGTGAATTCCATGACCTACCGGAACTTCCTTGACCTCTCTGACGCCGGCGGCGACGGCATCGCCGCGATGCTGGGCGACGCGCTCCAGCGCAAGGCCGCGCGCAAGGGTTGGCCTAAAGGCAAGGCCGATGCCGACGCGCCGCTTGCCGGCCACACGCTAGCGATGATCTTCGAGAAGAACTCGACGCGCACCCGCGTGTCGTTCGACATGGCGATCCGCCAATTGGGCGGCACTTCCATCGTGATGGATTCCGGCAGCATGCAACTCGGCCGCGGCGAGAGCATCGCCGATACCGCGCGCGTCCTCTCGGGCTATGTCGACGCGATCATGATCCGCACCGACGATCACGCGAAGGTGGTCGACATGGCGAAGCACGCCAGCGTGCCGGTGATCAACGGGCTCACCGACGCCTCGCATCCGTGCCAGATCATGGCCGACCTGCTGACGATCATCGAGAGCGGCCGCGCGCTGCCCGGGCTCAAGGTCGCGTGGCTGGGCGACGGCAACAACGTCCTCGCTTCGATCATGGAAGCGGGAGGGTTGATGCAGTTCGACGTGGTTGCGGCGTGCCCGCAGGGATTCCAGCCGAGCGACGAGGATGTCGCGCGCGGGCGCGGCCGGGCCCGAGTCGTCGGCACCGCCAAGGAAGCGGCCGAGGGCGCCGACGTGATCGTCACCGATACGTGGATCTCGATGGGCCAGGCGCATGCCGAGACCAAGCTCGCGGCGATGATGCCGTTTCAGGTCACCAGGGAATTGATGGCGGCGGCGAAGCCCGATGCGGCGTTCCTCCACTGCCTGCCCGCGCACCGCGGCGAGGAAGTGGTCGACGCCGTGATCGACGGCCCGCAATCGCTGATCTGGCCCGAGGCCGAGAACCGGCTGCACGCGCAGAAGTCGATCCTGCGCTGGTGTTTCGGCCAGATCGGCTGAGTTGCTTTGGTGGTTCCGGTTACTATCTAGGCCCGGAACCCGAAATTCCCCGTTCGCCCTGAGCCTGTCGAAGGGCGTCCGCCACCAGCGTGACGCTCGTGGCAACGCGCCCTTCGACAGGCTCAGGGCGAACGGGTGGAGAGATATGATGACCAACACCGCCCCCACTACCGATCTCGACCGCGTCGTCGGTTTCACCATTCCAGGCCGCCATGCCCGTGGCCGCATCACGCGGCTGGGGCCGGTACTGAACGAGATCCTGTCGGCACATGCCTATCCGCCGGTCATCGAGAAACTGCTCGCCGAGGCGCTGACCCTGACTGCATTGCTGGGCGCGACGCTCAAGAATGCCGAGGGGCAGATGACGCTGCAGGCGCAGACCAAGGGCGGCATCGTCAGCCTGCTGGTGTGCGACTACAAGAATGGCGAGCTGCGCGGCTATGTCCAGTTCGACGCCGAGCGGCTCGCCCGGCTCGGCAAGAACCCGTCGCTCTATGCGCTGTTCAATCAGGGCTATCTGGCGATCACCTTCGATCAGTCGACAACGAAGGAGCGTTACCAGGGCATCGTGCCGCTCGACGGCGATTCGCTGAGCGCGGCGGCGGAGAGCTATTTCCTGCAATCCGAGCAGATCCCCAGCCTGGTGCGGCTCGGCGTCCGGCGCGACGCCGGTGGCCAGCTGATCACGGGCGGCATCTTCCTCCAGCATCTGCCGGAGGGTGAAGTGGGTCGCGAGCGGCTGCACACCCGGCTCGATCATCCCGAATGGCAGCATGTCGAGGCGCTCGGCTCGACCATGGGCGCCGATGAGCTGGCCGATGCAGCGATCCCGCTCGAGAACCTCGTCTGGCGGCTGTTCAACGAGGAGCCCGAGGTGCGGCTGCTGGGCGGGACCCAGCTCTCGCGCGGCTGCCGATGCGACGCTGCGTACATCACGCAGGTGCTCGGCAAGTTCCCCGCCGAAGAACGCGCGGCGATGGCCGACGAAGAAGGCGTGATCAGCGTGGATTGTGCCTTCTGCTCCACGAAGTTTCCCGTGCAGCTCGCGGATTTTGTTTCGCCGCCGTTGTAATTGTGGTGCCGATTTCCATATCTTCCTCGAACCGGGACGCAGATCTCGATTGGGGCGCCGGAATATGCGGCCTGGGGCGGGGAGTTGATATGGTGCTTAAGCGTTTGATGCGCCCGATGATTGCCGGTGCGTTGCTCCTGTTCGGAGCCGCGGGCGCGACTGCGCAGCGCGACCCTGTGCCGAACGCGCTCAACGGGATCGAGCGCGGCCAATGGCAGCTCAAGTCCGTGGACGGCGGCTTGCGGCAGCTTTGCGTGCGCAGCCCCGCCGACTTGCTCCAGATCATGCACGGCAATACCCAGTGCGAGCATTTCGTGATGGACAGCAGCGCGCGCGGCGCCACCATCCGCTATACCTGCCCCAGCCACGGTCATGGCCGCACCGCCATCTCGATCGACACGCCGCGCGTGATCAATCTCGAGACCCAGGGAGTTGCGGACGGTGCGCCTTTCTCCGAGCGCTTCGAGGGGCGGCGGACAGGCGTCTGCAACTGATCCCGGCCAGGGATACGTTTCGTTAACCCTTGTCGGTTAGATTTGGGCTGCTCCTTCGAGAGCATTTTCCTCTCTGGCAACATCCCTAACTGGGCCGCTTCGGCGGCCCATTTTGATTCAGCCTGTTTTGATTCAGCACGCGAAAGCGGCTAGCGGCTGGGCCATGACCGACAGCGTAGCAGTTGCCCTGATCTCGGGCGGGTTGGATTCGATGGTTTCGGCCGCGCGCGCGCGAGGACGGGCACCGGCTGCTCGCACTCTCGATCGACTATAACCAGCGCCACCATGTCGAACTTGCCGCGGCGCGCCGCATCGCGCAGGTGCTCGGCGCCGAGCGCCACGTGGTACTGCCGCTGGATCTGCGCGCGTTCGGCGGATCGGCGCTGACTGCCGAGATCGACGTTCCCAAGCAGGGTGTCGGCGACGACATCCCGGTGACCTATGTGCCTGCGCGCAACACCATCTTCCTCAGCCTCGCGCTCGGCTGGGCGGAGGCGGCGGGCGCGCGTGACATCTATATCGGCGTCAATGCGCTGGATTATTCGGGCTATCCCGATTGCCGCCCCGAATTCATCGCCGGGTTCGAGAAGCTCGCCGAAATCGCGACCAAGGCGGGCGTCGAGGGCGCACCGTTCCGGATCCGCGCGCCGTTGCAGGAGATGACCAAGGCCGACATCGTCCGCGAGGCGGCACGGCTCGGGCTCGACGCGGGCATGAGCTGGTCGTGCTACGATCCCGCGCCCGGCAGCCTGCATTGCGGGCTGTGCGACAGCTGCCGGCTGCGTTCGAAAGGTTTCGAGGAGGCCGGCATTCCCGATCCGACGCGCTACGCGACCGTTCCATGAGCTACGCCGTCAAGGAGATGTTCCTCACGCTCCAGGGCGAGGGGTGAACGCGGGCGCGCGCGCGGTGTTCGTGCGATTCGCCGGGTGCAACCTCTGGTCGGGGCGCGAGCAGGATCGCGCGACGGCGGTCTGCCGGTTCTGCGACACCGATTTCGTAGGAACCGATGGTCTGGGCGGGGGCAAGTTTGCCGACGCGGACGCGCTGGCGGATGCGGTCGTCGGGCATTGGGGAGCGGAGCCGCTCGCTCGCTTCGTCGTCCTGACCGGTGGCGAGCCGATGCTGCAGGTCGACGATGCACTGGTCGATGCACTCCACATGCGCGGCTTCCGGATCGCGATCGAGAGCAATGGCACGCTGCCCGTGCATCCCGGGATCGACTGGGTGTGCATCAGCCCAAAGGCCGGAAGCGAAGTGATCCAGCGCTCGGGCGACGAGCTCAAGCTGGTATGGCCACAGGCGGGGACGGATCTCGATACGCTGGAGACCTGGGACTTCCGCCACTTCCTCGTCCAGCCGATGGACAGCGCCGAAGCCGAGGCGAACACCCGCGCCGCAGTCGTGCTGGCGATGGAGCGGCCGCGCTGGCGGCTATCGCTCCAGACGCACAAGCTACTAGGCTTGCGCTAGAACGGGATGGCTAGCTTACCTTCTCCGTTCGTTTCGAGCGTAGTCGAGAAACATGGCGTCACGCCTGGCTCGGTTTCTCGACTGCGCTCGAAACGAACGGATCAGAGTGAAGGCATCAGATTCCGGGCGCCTAACGCGTCGCGAGCAGCGCGCCGCATTTCTTCACCTGGTACGTGCCCTTGCGCCAGCATTTGTCGTTGCTGAAGAAGGGAGGGAGCGATGCGGTGGCCAGGCCCCGATAGCTCAGGCTGCGGCGCAACTGCTCGCCCCATGGCGTAAGGCTGGCGCGAAGCTCGCGTATCCGTTCCTGCGCGACCTCACCGAAAGTACCGCGCCGGGCGAACAGCGCTTCATGGCCGATTGCGGCGGCCGTCTGGCAGAAAGATAGCTGGCCAGAGACAGTTGAAAAGCCCGAATAGACGCGAGTTCCGAACCTGTCGAGTTCGGTTTGTCCGGCCTTCTTGGTCTTGTTCTGGCGTGTAAAATATTTCTCGAGCGTTCCATAGGATTCACGCAGTTCGACTTCGTGATCTTTGAGGATCGCATTGTAATTGCCGAGCGTCAGCAGCGTCGGCTCGAACTGGCATTGGAGCGCGGCAACGTTGAGCGCGGCTCGCAGATTCCACACCAGGGCGGCGCGGAGCTCGGCAGGGCTGGCGTCGGGCAGCGCGGGGCCTGTCATGCCCGGCTCGGTGCCGGTCACGCGGCCGCTCGGCATCGCCGCGGACTTCAGAAAAAACTGCGCCGATGCGGGGGCGGCGGAGAGAAAGCCGGCCGCTACGGCAAGTACGGAAACGAAACGCGGAACTGGCATCACGCCCTCTTTTTGCTGGTCCCACGCGTGGTTAGGGCTTTTCGACTCCGTGCCCAAGCCCTTTTTTCGCCGCTTGCGGAGCGGCCCCGGGCCCAACGAAAAGGGCCGCCCGGTTGCCCGGGCGGCCCTATCAAACACGCTGACGCGCGATGATTACATCGCGTTCGCGGTGTTCTCGGTAACCGTGGTGTTCGCCTCGGCGCCCATGTTGTCCATCGGAGCAGCCGCATCGATGTTCGTGACCATCGTGTCGGTCGTGGTGACGTTCTCGGTCGGAACGACTTCGGTGGTGTTGGTGACGTTGGTCGAAGACTCGTTGCTGGTGCACGCCGAGGCCAGAAGGGCCGCACCGGCGATCATCGAACCTGCAACGATCTTGGAAAGGACTGCACGCATGTAATAGCTCCCTAGATAATGGATTTGGACAGCGGATACGCCGTTAATACCCAAACCGACGTGGACATTAGTCGGTTTGGGGCAAGCCCTCAAGACTCGATTTGCCCGCCAGTAGAGAGAGCCGTCAAAAATGGCAGGAATGTGGCGGAGAGCGCGGAATCGAAGCGCTCGATGCTCACCTGCTTGCCCAGGGCCGCGGCGCTCGTCACCGGGAATTCGGCGATGCCGCAGGGTACGATGCCGGTGAAGTGGCTGAGATCGGGGGAAAGGTTCACTGCGAAGCCGTGGAGCGTCACCCATTGCCGGATGCGGACGCCGATCGCGCCGATTTTCGCCTCGCGGCCGGCCGCGTCGCGCGTCCAGATGCCGATCCGGCCCTGGGCGCGGAACGCCTCGATCCCGCATTCGGCCAATGCGGCGATCACCCAGCCTTCGAGCGCATGGACATAACAGCGCACGTCGCGGCGGCGCTCGCGCAGATCGAGCACGACATAGCCGATCCGCTGGCCGGGGCCGTGATAGGTGTAGCGTCCGCCGCGGCCGGTCTTGTGCACGGGGAAGCGCGGATCGAGCAATTCGGCGGCGTCGGTCGCGCTGGTGCCCGCGGTATAGACCGGCGGATGCTCGAGCAGCCACACCAATTCGCGTGCGTCCCCGCGCGTCACGGCGGCGGCGCGCGCCTCCATTTCCGCCAGTGCCGCGCCATAGTCGATCCGCCCGGGTTCGACGCGCCATTCGATTTCGGATGTCATGTCCCGCCGATAAAGGGATTTGCGCAGCCATTGGCAAGCCTCCGGCCGACGGCTAACACGAGGCTCGAGGAGGCGAAGGGGATGTGCGCGTCATGGTGAAGATGGCTGGAGTCTGGGATCGGACGGCCGAGTTCCTGAGCGACAACCTTGCTGCCGTCCTGCCGATCGCGTTGCTCACCTTCTTCGTGCCCGCGTCGATCAAGGGCAATTTCACCGCGGCGATGACCGGAGCGAGCGAGGAACTGAAGATCCTGCTCACCGTGCTCCAGGTCCTGTTCGCGATCCTTTCGGTCTGGGGATCGCTGGCGATCACTGCGATGGCGCTCGACATCGCCGGCGAGCGCAGCGCGGCGAGCATCGCCACGCGGCGCTTGCTCCCCGCGCTGGTGGTCTCGATCGTGATGATCGTGGTCGCCTCGGCGCTGGTGCTTCCGGTGCCGGGCGTGCTGGCGTTCAACGGCTATGACATGGCGGCGATGGCGCGGGACGAAGAGGTCAATTTGAGCATGAGCGTGGCGGTATTCATCGTCCTCTATCTGCTTGCATTGGTGTTCCTCATCGTCTGGCTGATCGCGCGGTTCGTGGTCGCTACGCCTGTGCTGGTCCGCGAGAGCCGCGTGCTGAGCGCGCTCGGCGAATCATGGCGGCTGACGCGCGGCGTGGGGCTGCGCATCGTCGGCGTGATCATCCTCTTCGTGATCGTGAGCTGGGTGGCCATGCTTGCCGCCATGACCGTGTTCGGCAGCATCTTCGCGCTGGTCGCGGGGCGGGGCGACGGGGTGACGCTGTCGGGCGTGATGACCTCGATCGTCGTCGCGGCGGTGCAATCGGCCTTCATGGTCATTCCGCCGGTCTTCACCGCCAAACTGTATCTCGCGCTGACCGCCGCGCGCTTCCGCCACGAAGCCGACGCATGACGCTCAGCCTCGCCGGCGTGCTCGCCGACGCCCGAACGCTCTGGCGCCGCGAGCGCGAACTGCTCCTGCCGATCGCGGGCATGTTCTTCGTCGTGCCGATGCTCGGGATCATCCTCCTGCTCGCCGGCAGCGGCTTCCCGGGCGACGTCCCGCCGGAGAAGTTGCGCGAGGCGGTGATGGCGTTCTACACCGCCAATCTACTGCCGATCCTGCTCGCCAATCTCGCGATCGACTTCGGCACCTTCGCCATGCTCAACCTATACCTGCAGGGCGGCGGACGCACGCTGGGCGAAGTGCTGGCGCTCACGCTCCGGCGGCTGCTGCCCTGGCTGGCGATCGACATTATCGCGGCATTGCTGTTCAGCTTCGGCTCCTCGCTCCTGCTGCTGCCCGGGCTGTTCGCCTTCGGGCGGACCTGGCTTGCCGGCCCGGCCTTTGCCGCCGCGCCCGAGCGCGGCGTGATCGCGGCATTCCGGCAAGGCTGGCGGAGCAGCGCCGGCTTCGGCTGGATCGTACTGCTGGCGGCGGCGGGGTTCGTGCTGCTTGGCGCGATGATGCTGGTGGTGGTCTCTACCAGCGTGCTCGCGGGGCTCGGCGCTGCGGTCGGGGATGCGCAGGTCGTGGTGGCGATCGGCTATGTCGTCACGGCCTTGATCGGTGGATTTGCCTGGTCGACACTCGCGGTGCTTCGCGTCGCCGCTTATTTGCGGGCCGCGTCCGGACAGGGGCCCAAACAGGGAATGTGAGGCGCGGCGTCGGGCACGAGGATCCCGGCGATCCGCGGATCGGCGAAGGTCTCCACCGTGCGCTTGTAGGGAACGAAGCCGTGGCGGCGGTAGAAGCCGAGCGCCGCCGGATGATCGAGCGTGCAGGTATGCACCCAGACGCGCTCCACGCCTTTGCGCCACGCCAGGCCCAGCGCCTGCGCCATCAGCCAGCCGCCATTGCCCTTGCCGGTGAGTTCGGGGACCAGCCCGAAATAGGATAATTCGCAGGTCCCCTCGACACGGAAGTCGAGCTCGATCATGCCGAGCTCGATCCCGGCCCGGTCGGTGGCGGCATAGACTTCGATCCGCGCGTCATCGAGGATGCGGCGCAGTGCCTCCTCGGGGATCACCAGCCGCGAGAACCACAGCCAGGGCTCGCCGACGCGGCGGAACAGCGCGCGATATTTGTCGCTCGCCGGCGCGGGCCAGTGCGTGAGCTTGAGCGGCGAGGGCGGGGCCGGCCGCAGCGGCGGCTTCTTCCGCATCTCCAGCGAGGTGACGACCGTCGCGATCTCGCCGTCGGGGACGGGCGTCAGGCCCATGCCGCCATCGGGGGCAGGCTCATCAGGATCGCGTCGACATTGCCGCCGGTCTTGAGCCCGAACAGGGTGCCGCGATCGTAGATCAGGTTGAACTCGGCATAGCGCCCGCGCCATTCGAGCTGCCGGGCCTTGTCGGCTTCGGTGAAGGGTGCATCCATCCGCCGGCGGACGATGCGCGGAAATACGTCGAGGAACGCGCGGCCGACGTCCTGGGTGAACGCGAAATCCGCCTCCCAATCGGCCTCGACATGATCGTAGAAGATCCCGCCGACGCCGCGATGCACTTTCCGGTGCGGGATGTAGAAATAGTCGTCGGCCCATTTCCTGAAGCGCGGATAATAGTCCGGATCGTGCTTGTCGCACGCCGCCTTCAGCACCGCATGGAACTCGGCGGTGTCCTCCTCCACCGGGATCGGCGGGTTGAGATCGGCGCCGCCGCCGAACCAGCGTTTCGTGGTGCACAGGAAGCGCGTGTTCATATGGACCGCGGGCACGTGTGGATTGGCCATGTGCGCGACGAGGCTGATCCCCGTGGCGAAGAAGCTGGGGTCCTCGCCCGCGCCGTGGATCGTCTTTGCGAAATCGCCTTCGAAGCTGCCGCCGACGGTCGAGACATTGACGCCGACCTTCTCGAACACCTTGCCCTTCATCACGCCGCGCACGCCGCCACCGCCCGGTTGGCCGCTGGGATCGGTGCGGTCCCAGGCGAGATACTCGAAGCGCGCGTCGGATCCCGCCTCAGCCTCGATCGCCTCGAACTCTGCGCAGATCGATGTGCGCAGGCTTTCGAACCAGGTTCGGGCGGCTTGCTGCTGGGGGTCGAGCTCTTGCATGGCCGGCCTAGTAAGCGGGGGCGGGGAAGCGTGTCGAGTGGACAGATTGTACTTCTGAGACTCAGGCGGGCCAGCCGCTGGTCTGGCGCAGCGCCTCGCCCAGCGCCATGCCTGCTGCGATCGCGACGTTGAGCGAGCGGAATCCCGGCGCGAGCGGAATGCGCAGCGCGAGATCGGCGCGGGCATGGACGAAATCGGGCGCGCCCGCGCTTTCCGATCCGAGCAGGAGCGTGTCGCCGGGCGCGAACCGCGCCTCGTCGAGCCGTGTGCCGCCCCGGGTGGTGAGCAGGATGATTCGGCCCGGGACCTGCGCCACAAATGCGTCCCAGTCGGCATGGCGCCGGACTTCGGCCTGCGCGGCATAGTCCATGCCCGCGCGTGCCAATGCGCGATCGCTCCACGGGAAGCCCATCGGCTCGATCAGGTCCACGGGCACGTTCACGCACGCGCCGAGGCGGAGAATCGTGCCGACATTGCCGGCGATATCGGGCTGGAACAAAGCGATGCGCATGGTCGGCCGGAGTTAGCGGCCACGGCTGCGCGCGTCACCCTGTCATGATCCTTATACCTTCCCGTGCGTTCCCCGCCGCGAAAGGAAGGCGGCATGCTGAATATCCAGAAGGGCAGGCACCGCACGGTCGAAGTCGACAGCGTGAACCTGTTCTATCGCGAGGCGGGACGGCGCGATGCGCCCGGTGTCCTGCTGCTCCACGGCCAGCCCAGCTCATCGTACGGCTTCCGCGACGTGATCAGCCCGCTGGCGGAAGTGGCGCGGGTCGTCGCGCCCGATCTGCCCGGGTTCGGCTTCACGGAGGCGCCCGAAGACTATCCGTACACGTTCGAGGCCATGGCGCGGACGATCGACGCCCTGACGCGCAAGATCGGGCTCGATCGGTTCTTCCTCTACGTCCACGATTTCGGCGCACCGGTCGCTTATTATCTGGCGCTGGCGCGGCCCGATCGGGTGCTTGGACTCGTCATCCAGAACGGCAATGCCCATCAGGAGGGCCTCGGCCCGACCTGGGACGCGAGCAAGGCCTATTGGGCGGATCCCACGCCGGAGAATCGCGCGAAACTTCCCGAATGGCTGGATTTCGAGGGTGTGCGGCACACCTATGTCGGTGACATCCCGGATCGGCTCGAGCCGCTTTTCCCGCCCGAGGGCTGGCATCTCGATTGGGAACGGATGCGCCGGCCGGGGCTGGTCGAGATACAGTTCCGGATCTTCGCCGATTATGGCCGCCACGTCGCCCGCTTTCCGGAGATATCGGCCTATCATCGCGATCATCAGCCGCCCGCGCTCCTGCTCTGGGGGCGGCACGACCCGTATTTCGAAATCGAGGAGGTGCTCGCTTATGCCCGCGAGCTCGATCGCCTGGACATGCACATCTACGACGCGGCGCACTTGCTGCTGGAGACGCACGCTCAGGAATGCGCCGCCCTGATGTGCGAGTTCATCCTGAACGTGCAGGGCGATTGAGCCGGGGAGCGGGTCAATCTGCGACGAGCACTGGTAATGTAGGATTTGCTCTGCTCTCGTCCGCACATGGACCTGAGCCGCATCGACATTCGACTCTTCCTCCTCCCTCGCAGGGAGGGGCGTAAGTTTGTTGAAGTCGATACGGCTGGGCCGGATTTCGAACCGCATCTCCGCACGTCGGTTGACTCACACATGCGCAAACGAGTCAAGCTAGTGTCAACCTGCGCGGTGCCGGAAAAGCCCGAAACCGCGCAAATCCGCTCTTTTCGAAACCAACCAAACGGTTGGCATCGCGATTCCTGCCAACCTTTCGGTGGGCTATCGGCTCCCCGACACCTTGCAGTCACCCGCGGTTCAAAATCCCTGTTGGCAAAGCAGCTTCCCCGCGTCTATCAGGCCGCCCAAGCCACCGGGGGCACCGGGCGGCTCTGGGCGCGTATGCGCCTGCGTCCTCTTAAGCCGCGCGTTCCTCGCGGATTGTTCGAAGTGCAAGGGCTGAAGCATGGCAACGCTTGAAGACGGTGTTTCCCCGACCCAGACCGTGGTCCCACCAGGCGAAGTGATCGAGAACCCGCGCCGCCGCGATTATCTCACGATCGCCGCCGTTTCGTTCGCAGGCGTAGGCGCGGGCGTCACCGTGCTGCCGCTGATCAATTCGATGAACCCCTCCGCCGACGTGCTCGCGCAGTCGACCACAGAGATCGATCTCTCCAAGATCGATCCCGGAATGGCGATCAAGGCGAGCTTCCGCAAGCAGCCCTTGTTCGTGCGCAATCTCATGCCGGCAGAGATCGCCGCGGCCGACGCGGTCCCCGTGTCGAGCCTGCGCGATCCGCAGACGCTGGAGCAGCGCACCAAGGAAGGCCATACCAACTGGCTGATCACCTTGGGCGTGTGCACCCATCTCGGCTGCGTGCCGCTGGGTGCGGGCGAGGGCGAGAATCGCGGCCCCTTCGGCGGCTATTTCTGCCCCTGCCACGGCTCGGCCTATGATACCGCGGGCCGCATCCGTCAGGGTCCCGCGCCGAAGAACCTCGAGGTTCCCGAATATGCATTCACGTCCGACACTGTCGTCGTGGTCGGTTGAGGATAGACGCAGATGAGCTTCCCTGGGCACGCCATTACGAACCCAAGAACCCGCTGACGCAGTGGATCGACAGCCGTCTTCCGCTGCCGCGCTTCGTCTATAACGCGGTCGGCGCCGGCTATCCGGTGCCGCGCAACCTCAATTATTTCTGGAACTTCGGCGTGCTCGCCGGCGTGGCGCTGGTCGTCCAGATCGTCACCGGCATCGTGCTCGCGATGCATTTCCACTCCTCGGCCGCCGGCGCGTTCGAGAGCGTCAACGTAGGCATCATGCGTGACGTGAATGCGGGCTGGTTCCTGCGTTTCGCGCACGCCAACGGCGCCAGCATGTTCCTAACCGTGGTCTATATCCACATCTTCCGCGGCCTATATTACGGATCGTACAAGGCGCCGCGCGAGATGGTGTGGCTGATCGGCGTGGTGATCTTCCTGCTGCTGATGGCCACGGCGTTCATGGGCTATGTGCTTCCCTGGGGGCAGATGAGCTTCTGGGGCGCGCAGGTGATCACCGGCTTCTTCTCGGCGATTCCCGTGGTCGGCGACTGGATCCGGATCTGGCTGCTCGGCGGCTATGCGCCGGACGACGCCGCGCTCAACCGCTTCTTCTCGCTCCATTATCTGCTGCCCTTCGTGATCGCGGGCGCCGTGATCCTCCACATCTGGGCGCTGCACATCCCCGGCTCGGGCAACCCGACCGGCGTGGAAGTGAAGGGCGAGCAGGACACCGTTCCGTTCCATCCTTACTACACCGCGAAGGACGGCTTCGGCGTCGGCGTGTTCATGATCGTGTTCGCGACGCTGATCTTCTTCTTCCCCGATTATCTGGGCCATCCGGACAATTACATCCCGGCCAACCCGCTCTCGACCCCCGCGCACATCGTCCCCGAATGGTATTTCTGGCCGTTCTACGCGATCCTGCGCGCCTTCACCGCGGACTTCATCATCCCGGCGAAGCTGTGGGGCGT
Source organism: Sphingomonas sp. 7/4-4 (assembly GCF_027941955.1). Lineage (GTDB taxonomy): Bacteria > Pseudomonadota > Alphaproteobacteria > Sphingomonadales > Sphingomonadaceae > Sphingomonas. Next base: position 2,087,323 of record NZ_CP115960.1, on the reverse strand, counting down.
GGTCGCGATGTTCGGCTCGATCCTGCTGCTGTTCTTCCTGCCCTGGCTCGACAAGTCGCCGGTGCGCTCGGCGAACTTCCGCCCGGCCTATCGCGTCGCCTTCTGGGTGCTCGTGGTGGACGTGCTGGTGCTGGGCTATTGCGGCGGTTCGGCCGCGACGCCGGGGATCGTGCTGCTCAGCCAGATCACCGCGATGTATTATTTCGCGCACTTCCTGATCATCGTGCCGATCATCTCGCGCCTCGAGCGCCCAAAGCCGCTGCCCAACTCGATCACCGAGGCAGTGCTGGGCGACAAGAGCGGCTCGCGGATGAGCGAAACGGCGCTGAGCGCGTAAAGGGGTATCGAAAACATGCTTCCGCTGTTCCTGCGCTCGATCAAATTCCTTGTCGGTGGCGCCTTCATCTTCGTCCTGGCGCTCGCGCTGTTCGGTACCGTCTCGAGCTGGATCACCGATCCGCCGCAGCCGACCGCCGAGGAGGAATTCCATCACCATCCCAAGGAGCTCGCGCTCAAGTCGGATGGCCCCTTCGGCAAGTTCGACAACCAGCAGCTGCAGCGCGGCTTCCTGGTCTTCGAGAAGGTCTGCGCGGCCTGTCACTCGCTGAACCTCGTCTCGTTCCGCGACCTTCAGCAGATCGGCTATAACGAAGCCGAGGTGAAGAAGATCGCCAAGGACTGGCCGTTCAAGCAGCCGGTGCAGGATGCCAAGGCGGGCACGTGGGGCGAGCGCGACAATCTGCCGTCGGATCGCTTCCCCAAGGTCTATTATCCGGGCACGGGCACGCCGCCCGATCTCAGCCTGATCACCAAGGCACGGCATGGTGGCGCGGCATATGTCCACTCGCTGCTGACGGGGTATGAGGAGAAGCAGCCTGCCGAGCTGCTGGCGAAGTTCCCGGGCGCCAAGACGCCTGACGGTTCGCACTACAATCCCTATTTCGCCAACCTCAACATCGCGATGCCCCCGCCGCTGACCGCCGCCGATCAGGTCACCTATTCGGACGGCACCGCGGCGACTGTGGAGAATATGGCGAAGGACGTTTCGGCGTTCCTCGTCTGGACGGCCGAGCCGACGATGGAGCGTCGCCACGCGGCCGGCCTCGCCGTGGTGATCTTCCTGCTGATCGCGACGGGCCTCGCTTATGGCGCGTATCTCACCGTGTGGCGGGGCGTGAAGCACTGAGGCTGCCCGCCCCATCGCCGAACTGACGAAGTCCCGCCGCGGCCCAGCCCGGCGGGATTTCCTTTGGGAACCGAGAGCCGACGACATGGCGAACGACAATGACGACATCCGGCGGCGCATCCGCACCATCCCCGATTTCCCCAAGCCGGGGATCCTGTTCCGCGACATCACGACGCTGCTGCTCGACGCAGAGGGGCTGCGGCTGACGATCGACCGCATGGCCGAAGCGGTCGGCGGGAAGGTCGATCTCGTCGCCGGGGTGGAGGCACGCGGCTTCCTGTTCGGCGCGGCGCTGGCAGTGAAGCTGGGCACCGGGGTGCTGCTGATCCGCAAGGACGGCAAGCTGCCCGGCGCGACGATCGCCGAGGATTATGCACTCGAATACGGTACCGATCGCATCGCCATCCACGCCGATGCCTGTGCGCCCGGCGCGCGGGTACTGCTGGTTGACGACCTCATCGCCACCGGCGGCACTGCGCGTGCCGCGGTGCGGCTGCTCCATAAAGCCGGGGCCGAAGTGGTCCAGGCGGCATTCGTGGTCGACTTGCCCGAACTGGGCGGTGCGGACGCGCTGCGCGGCGACGGCATCGCCGTGAACGCGCTGGTGGCGTTCGACGACCACTGAGCCGGAACATCGGCCCGCCCGCGACGTTCTAAACTGGTTAGCCGTCCTTCAGGCGTCTCCAGAGCGCCATGACGGTGCCGGAGAGACGCACATGCTGATTCACCGCATTTCCGCCGCCGGCCTGGCCATCGCGCTGGGCTTGACCGCCGCCGCCTGCACCGAAGACGGCTATGGCTATTCGGGCGTCTCGGTCGGTTATTCGAGCGGCGGCTATTACGACGATTACGACCCTTATTACAGCTACGGGCCGAGCTCCTATTTCGGCTGGTACGGGGACTATTACTATCCGGGCACCGGCTATTACGTCTATGATCGCTACCGCCGTCCGCATCGCTGGAACAACGGGCAGCAGCGCTATTGGTATGATCGCGGCCGCGAGTGGCGCGGTGATCGGCGGGAGAATTGGGGCAGCTTCGGTAACCGGCGCGGCGAGCGGCGCGACTGGGACCGCGGTAACCGTCGCCCCGACCGCGGCGAGCGTCGCTATCGGCGCAACTAGGCGCTCGGCGGCCGCCGCCGCATCAGCGCGAGGGCAGTGAAGCTCAGCACCGGTTCGTCCTTCTGGTTGAAGGTGGTCATCCGGTTGCGGACGCTGCCCATTTCCGGGCGGCTCTGTGAGGGACGCACTTCGAGCACTTCGCTCTCGCAACGCAGCACGTCGCCCGGATAGACCGGCTTGAGCCAGCGCAGCTCGTCGACGCCGGCGGCGCCGAGGCTCGCCTGCGGATGGACCTTCATCTCGGCGACGAACATCGACATGGTCATCGCGCAAGTGTGCCAGCCGCTCGCCGCCAGCCGCCCGAAATGGGTCTGCGCGGCCGCCTCGTCGGAGAGATGGAAGGGCTGGGGATCGTATTTCCCGGCGAACTCCAGCACTTCCTCGCGGGTGACTTCATAGCGGCCGAAGCTGCGCGTCATGCCCACTTCGATATCGTCCAGATACAGCATGATATGAGTTTCGGATGAAAACCGAAACTTGGCAAGCCCTAGCGGAGCGCATCCCTGAACGGCGCGTCGGTGCCGTCGATGTCGGGCTTGGCGGGCAGCTTCAGCAGGTCGCGCAGCAGTGGATAGACGTCGACATTGTCGAACGGCGCGAGCTTTGCCGGCCGGAAGGCCGGGCCATGGCCGATGAACAATGCCGCCATATCGGGCGCGAAATTGTCATAGCCGTGCTCGCCCCCAGCGAAGCGCTTCTCGGACGGCTTCGCGTTGATCAGCCAGCCGGTCTCGGCGAGGCAGACTATCGGCGGAATCCGCAGGTTGGTGCCGTAATGGAAGCGCGCCGGAATCTCGCTCTTGCGCCAGCATTCGTAATGCGCGTGCTTGCCCAGCAGTGCCTTTTCGACCGCTGCCACCTTGCCCGGCATCGGCGTCAGGCTGGCATAGGTACCCGATTCGAACAGTTCCAAATCGTCGAGCGGCACGATCTGGTTCAATGCGATGACGCGGCTGCTTTGGGTCGGCGCCATGCCGTGATCCGAGACGATCACCAGATTGGCGGGCTGGCGCAGTTCGCCGAGCCCGTCGACCAGCTGGCCCATCCATTTGTCGACCTGCGCCACGGCTTCGAGCGTCCTCGCGTCGCCCGGACCGAACTTGTGTCCCGCCGTATCGACGACGTCGAAATAGAGCGTCAGGAACAGGGGGCGGATCGCCGCGGGGCGCCGCAGCCAGTCGAGGATGCCGTTGACGCGCTGCTCGCCGGTGATCGACTGGTTGAACTGCTGCCAGTCCGAGGGCCGCTCGCCGCCGATCGTCTCCCAGTCCTTCGGCTTTTCCTTGTGGCCGCCGATCGCGACGTTCGAGCCGGGCCAGAACTGGGTTCCGGTGCGGATGCCCGCATGCTCGGCATCGAGCCAGATCGGCTCGGCGGCGTTCCACCAGAAAGGGTCGTCGGTCGCCATATTGAAGGTTTCGTCGGGACGCTTCGGATCCTCCATCTTGTTGGCGACGATGCCGTGGCGATCGGGGCGCAGGCCGGTCACCAAAGTCCAGTGATTGGGGTAGGTCTTGCTCGGGAAGCTCGGCCGCATCGCCGCAAACGCGCCTTCCGCGGCGAGCCGCGACAGCACCGGCGTCACGCCCTTTTCGAGATAGTCCGGCCGGAACCCGTCGATCGAGATGAGGATCGTCACCGGCGCGCGCGTTTCGACCGTCGTCGCGGTCTGTGCCGCGGCGGGCATCGGGAGCGTGCAGGTCTGGAGGGCGGCGAGAACGGCGAGGCCGAGCTTGAAGATCGAACGCATCGCGGATCCTTGCCACGCGCATGTTGCGGCGGAAAGTCCATTGGCGCGCCACCGTTCCGGATGGTAAATAAATCTATGTTAAACGCTTGTGCGAAGGGTGTTTCCTTAACTCCTTCGTATGAGTCGCAGCGGTATCAAGCCGCGTATGCGCCGTGGTTATCTGCCCGGGGGAGCGGTCCGATATCCCTTTTGCGCGCCGGCAGCTTGCTGCTGGCGGGCACTGCGCTCGTCGCTGGAGCGGTGTTTCGGCAGCCGCTTTGGCCGATCGGCCTACTGGCCGCAGCGGGGCTCTGCGCGCATCTCGTGGTGCGCAGCCGATTGGCGGCGGTGGCGGATCGGCTCGCAAAGCTCGCGAGGATACCAAAGCAGGGCTCGGCATGGACGATCCTGGCCTCCGCGACCGACTGCATTGAAGACAGACTTCGGAGCAATGACGACCGTCTGGACCAGCGCCATGCGCTGACTCGCTTGCCGACCCGCGAACCGCTGCTGGCGCGCATGGAAGCCGATGGCGCGGGGACGCTGGGGCTGATCGCGCTGAGCGACTTCGATCGATTGTGCGCCTTCGATCCTGCACTTGCCGATCGCACGCTCAAGCAGTTCGCCGAAAGGATCACGCGGATGATCGGGGGCGACCGGATGGTAGCGCATGTCGATCGCGCGCATTTCGCGCTTTGGTTCGGCCCGCAGACGACTGCGCAAGAGGTTGGGCAGCAGCTTGTCGCGATCAGCTATGCGCTTAGTGGAACGATGCACGACGAAGGGCGCGAGCTGTTGCCCGAGGTTCGCGTTCACCATGCATCCTGGTCGGCTGACGAGGAAGCCTCGCAGGCGACGCTTGCTCGTGTACTGGCGGCCTGCGCGGTCACCGAAGGTCCGCTGCAAGTCCAGCGGATCGATGAGATTTCGGCGGCCGCGGAGCGCGAACGCTATGCACTGGAGCAGGATCTGCGCGGTGCGCTGAACAACGACGCGTTCGAATTGCGATATCAGCCGCAAGTCGATGCCGCGAACGGCCGCATAATCGGCGCCGAGGCGCTGCTGCGCTGGAACAGCCCGGCGCGTGGGATGGTCTCGCCCACATTGTTCATCCCGATCCTCGAAAATGCCGGCATGATCGAGGAAGTTGGGCTCTGGGCGCTCAACGCCGCGTGCCGTGAAGCGAAGAAGTGGCACAGGATCGCGAAGAGCCCGCTCTCGGTGGCGGTGAACGTTTCGGCACACCAGCTCGATCGTGCCGATCTCCACACGCTGATCAAGCGTACGCTCGAACGGCATTCGCTGCGCGCCGGAATGCTCGAGATCGAGCTCACCGAAAGCGCCGCTGCCGCGGATATCGATCGCGCGGATCGGCTGTTCGAGGCGCTTCACGCGCTCGGCATCCACATCGCGATCGATGATTTCGGAACCGGCTTTTCGAGCCTTTCGGCGTTGCGGGCTTTGGCGTTCGACAAGATCAAGATCGACCGGCAGTTCGTGACCGAAGTCGAGCGCCGCCGCGACAGCCAGGCGATCTGCCAGAGCATCATCGCGCTCGCGCGCGGGCTCGGCATCCGCGTCCTCGCCGAGGGCGTCGAGCGGCAGGAGGAATATCTCTGGCTCCGGCGCCACGGCTGTTCGGAATTCCAGGGCTTTTATTTCTCGCCGCCGCTCACCGGGGCGGAGTTCCAGGCATTCGTCCGTAATCCGGCCAGCTTGCGCGCATTGCTCGTACTCGATGCGCGGCAGGTCCAGATGAACCTTTCCAAGAGGCTCGCAACATGAAGCACCGATCGATCCTGCGCCTTGCCGCGCTGGCAGGCGCACTCGCGCTCGCCGCCTGTTCGAAAGCGCCGCCGCCAAAGACCGCGCCGGTGCCGGTGCCGGTTGCAGTGGCGGAAAGCGACATCGATGGCGTCCAGGCGCTGCTGATGCAGGGCGACTCCAAGGGCGCCGGGGAGCAGCTGGAGCCATTGCTGAAGCGCGAGCCGATGAACCCGCAACTGCTGTTGCTGCGCGATTCGATCGCGGGCGATCCGCAGGAGCAACTGGGACCGGTCAGCTATCCCTATGTCGTGCGGCCCGGCGAGACGATCGAGCAATTGGCCGAGCGTCTGCTCGGCAATCGCCTGAAAGCGTACCAGCTCGCGCGCTACAATGGCTTGGTCAACCCTTCGGCGCTGGCAGCCGGGCAGGCCATCCGCATCCCGGGAACGCCACCGCGTCCCAAGGTGCAGCCGGCGCCGGAGCGGCCGTCGCGGTCCGCACCCGCGGCGCCCAGGTCGAAGCCTGCCGCCCCGGCCTCTGTGCCTGCAAAGCCCGCCGCGAACCCGGCTGCGGCTCAGCGCGCGCGCTCTGCGGGGCTGGCGGCGCTCAACCGGGGGCAGTGAAAGAGGCAGTGACGCAGCTTCAGCGTGCTAATGCGCTGGATCCGGGCAATGCGATGATCCTGCGCGATCTCCAGCGCGCCCAGCGGATCGCCGCCACCGTGCGCGCGCGACAATGAGGCTGCGCACAATAAATCCTTAAGTCTCCGCCGCTAAGCCACAGGTCGGGCGGAGCCGGAAGGCGTTATGGAAAAGCTGGGCCGATACAGGATCGAAGCACGCATCGGCGAAGGCGCGATGGCGGACGTTTTTCGCGCGCATGATCCGGACATCGGGCGCGTGGTGGCGATCAAGGCGCTCAAGCCTGATTATCGCCGCGATCCGGAACTCGGCGCCCGCTTCCTGCGCGAGGCACGTGCCGCGGGCGCGCTCAATCATCCCAATATCGCCACCATCTACGACGTCGGCGAGGCCGATGGCGTGCCGTACATCGCAATGGAGCTCATAGAGGGGCTGCCGATCGACGCGGTGCTGCAGGCGCAGGGGCGCATGCCGTTCGAGCGCGTGTTGGCGCTGGGCGTGCAGCTCAGCGGCGCGCTCGCTTACGCCCATTCGCTGGGGATCGTGCACCGCGACGTGAAGCCGTCGAACATCCTGCTCTCCGCGGACGGCAAGACCGCGAAGCTGCTGGACTTCGGCGTCGCGCGCATCGGCGAGAGCGAGGGCCAACTGGCCCGGACGCAGGCGGGGCAGATGATCGGTACGCCGCGCTACATGAGCCCCGAACAGGCGCTGGGCCTGCCCGTGGACCCGCGCTCCGATCTGTTTTCGCTCGGCGCGGTGCTCTACGAGATGCTCACCGGCAAGAGCGCATTCGACGCCACCGGGCTCGCCACGCTCGCGCTGCAGATCGCGCAGGAGAAGGTCGCGCCGATCGAGCGCTCCGCCGCCGATTGCCCGCCGGGGCTGCGTCAGATCATCGAGAAATTGCTCGCCAAGAAGCCGGATCAGCGCTTCGCCGACGGTGCGCAACTCGTGCAGGCGCTCGAGCGCGAGGGCGCGGCGTTGAACGCCGAGGACGCAGTGGTCCGTCGCGGCCTTTCCATCCGGGTCAAGCTGCCGCTCGCTTTGGTGACGATCACGCTCGTCGCGCTGCTGCTGAGCATCTCGACGATCCTGACGCGTCAGCAGCGCGCGTTGGAGCATATGGCAACCACATCGGGCGAGACGATCGCCACCTTCGTTACCCAGAATGCGGCAGTCCTGCTCGCCGACAATGCCGGGCTTCCGCCGGAGCAGCAGGACTGGGCGGCTTTGCAGGCCTTCGTGGCGGCGGCTAGCCAGGGCGGTGGCGTACGCGGGATTGTCGTGACCGACGCGAGCGGCACGATCCGCGCGGCGAGCGATGGCGAGCGCATCGGGCGGCATTATTCCGCGCCGATGGACGAACAGCGGCTGAGCGCGGCGACCGGTCCGGCCGTCACCAACGCGCCGGACGGCAAGGGCGGCGCGCTGCGCTTCATCCGGCCGATCCGCTACGCCGGGGCCGATTTCGGTTCGGTCGACATCCTGCTGCCGCGCACTTCGCTCGATGCGGCGATGATGAATGCGCGAACCTGGCTGCTCGTGCTCGCCTCGATCATCATGCTCGTCGTGCTGGTGATCGGCTATATGAGTGGCGCGATGGTCGTGCGGCCGTTGCGCCGGCTGCAGCAGAGCTTCGATGAGGCGCGCGCGAACGGTTTCGCTTCCCGCATCTCGCACCGGCGGCGCGACGAGATCGGCGCGCTGTTCGACGGTTTCAATAGGCTGGCAAGCGAGATGGAGCCGCGGCTGAACGGCGCGCAGGCGGCCGAGGAGCCCGCGCTGGACGCGACCTGCATCCAGATCGCGCCGAAGCGGGCGGCGTAAAATGTACATGCTCCAGCTCTTCGATGTCGACGATTCGGTCCAGCCGATCGACGCCCGGCTGTTGCGCGACGGCGCGATCAGCATCGGCCGCGACACCAAGTGCGACTGGCCGATCGCCGATCCCGACCGCGCGCTCTCGCGCGAGCATTGCGAGGTCGCGGCGTCGGCCGACGGCCTGATCGTCCGCCCGATCGGCACCAACGGCGTGTTCGACGACGAGACCGGTGATCGGCTGCCCGATCTGGTCGACGTGCCGATCAGCGTTCCCTTCACGCTGCGCATGGGCCGGTTCCGGATCGCCGCGAGCCGCGCGCCGCTCGACGACGAAGACACCGATACCGGCAAGACCATGGTGCTGACGCCACCGCTAGGCGCCTCCACTGCGATCCTGACCGATTGGACCGATGCGCAACCGATCGCCGCGTCGGACGGCGAATCACTGCTCGAAGCGTTTTGCCGCGGCGCCGGCCTCGATGCCTCCTTGCTGTCGAGCGAAGAGCCCGCCGAAGTGATGGAGCGCGCGGGCGCGGTCTATCGCCAAATGGTGCTGGGGATCGCCGATTTGATGATCGAGCGCGACCGCGCGCGCGGCCGCTACAATCTCAGCCGCACGACGATCGGCGGTTCGGGCAACAACCCGTTCAAATGGGCGCCCACCCAGCGCCTCGCGATCGACTTGCTGCTCTCGGGCGTCGGCGGCTTCCTGTCAGGGCCCGCGGCGATCAGCGGCTCGCTGCAGGACGTCAAGCGCCATCTGATCGCGACCTTTGCCGGGCTGCAGGCCTCGCTCCGCCAGGCGGTGACCAGTTTCGATCCTGCCCAAATAGACGCGGCGGTTTCGGCGAAGGGCTCGCTGCTCAAGAGCAAGCATGTGCTGCAATCTGCGGAGATCGCCGCGCGGCATGCCGATCTGTCGCGGCAACTCGAGGGGAGGAAGGGACGCTCGATCGTGCTTTCGTCCAGGCTTATGCCGCGGCCGAGCAGAGCAAGTGAACGCGACTATTGTGCCGTCCGCTCCCGCTCACGGAGAACCGGCCGCCACCGGATACCAGTCGACGGCGCGAACGCATGTCGGGCGCGTGCGCAAGGTCAATGAGGACCGGATCCTCAATCGTCCCGATCGCGCGCTCTGGGCAGTCGCCGACGGCATGGGCGGGCATCGCGGGGGCGACATCGCCGCCGAGCTCGCCGTGGCCGCGCTCCACGATCTCGCCGACGATCCGGCCCCGATCACGAACGACGCGATCCGGGTGGCCCTGGCGCGCGCAAATGACGAGATATTCGCCCGCAGCGCCGTGGCGGGAGGCGTCATCGGATCGACGATCGTCGCCCTGCACATCGCGCGGGGCGAGGCGCATATCTTCTGGGCCGGAGACAGCCGCGCCTATCGGGCAGCGCACGGTGTCTGGGAACAGGTGACCCGCGATCACAGCCTCGTCCAGGAATTGCTCGACCAGGGCCTGATCGATGCGAGCGACGCCGTGCATCATCCGCGCGCGCACGTCATCACCCGCGCGCTCGGCGTCGATGCCACGGTTGAGATCGCCTGCACATCCTTCCCGATCATCGCGGGCGAAGCGATTCTGCTCTGCTCGGATGGGCTCAGCCGCTCGCTGGATCCGGTGCGCGCCGGCGAGGCCGATCAGTTGCTCGCCGAGGCGCTCCTGAAGGACGGCAGCGACAATATCAGTTTCGTGCTCATTTCGAATGCCGAAGCTTCGCACTGACCAATCGGGCTGCCGCCTGATCGCCGGTACCGGGACTTTCTACGCGAAGACCCCGACCACCGATTTGACCTCGAGGAACTCGGCGAGTCCGAACTTGCCATGCTCGCGGCCGTTGCCCGATTGCTTGTAGCCGCCGAACGGAAGGTTCGGATCGGGCTGGCCGCCATTCACATAGACCATGCCCGCGCGCAGCCGCGGGGCGACGCGCTTGACGCTTTCGGCATCGCCGAACACCACTGCCGACAGTCCGTAATCGGTGTCGTTGGCGATGCGGATCGCGTCTTCCTCATCCTCATAGGGGATGATCGTGACGACGGGGCCGAAGATCTCTTCGCGCGCGATCGTCATGTCGTTGCGGACGTTCGAGAACAGGGTCGGCTTGACGAAATAGCCGGTCTCGATCCCGTCGGGGCGGCCGAGGCCACCAATTTCGAGCTTGGCGCCTTCCTCAAGACCCTTGGCGATCAGGCCCTGGATCTTGTCCCATTGGGTCTTGTTGACGACGGGCCCGATGTGGCGGCCCTCTTCGGAAGGATCGCCGCATTGAACGGCCTTCATATTCGCGGCGGCGATCGCAGCAGCCTGCTCCTGCAGGGACCTTGGCACGAGCAGGCGTGCGGGAGCGATGCAGCTCTGCCCCGAATTCATCAGCACGCTGAACAGAGTGCCCGGGACTGCCTTGCCGAGATCGGCGCCCTCGAGGACGAGCGATGGCGATTTGCCGCCGAGCTCCTGATGGACGCGCTTGACGGTGTCGGCGGCGTTCTTCGCGACGAGGATGCCGGCGCGGGTCGAGCCGGTGAAGCTCACCATGTCGACGCCTTTGTGCTGCGAAAGCGCGGTGCCGACGCCGGGGCCGTCGCCGTTGACGAGATTGAACACGCCGGCCGGCACGCCTGCCGCATCCATCACTTCGGCGAAGATCGCGGCGCAGCCCGGCGCCTCCTCGGACGGCTTGAGCACCATCGTGCAGCCCGCGGCGAGCGCGGGCGCGACCTTTGAGAGGACCTGGTTGAGCGGCCAGTTCCACGGCGTGATCATGGCCACCACGCCGATGGGCTCGTGCACGACGAGGCTGTTGCCGATCTGCTCCTCGAACTGGAATTCCCCGAGCGCGCGGGCGGCGGACAGCAGGTGGCCGATTCCCGACCCGACCTGCGCGGATTTGGCGAGGCTGAGCGGCGCGCCCATTTCGAGGCTGATCGCTTCCGCCATGTCGGCAGCACGTGTCTTATAGGCTTCGAGAACCCGTTCGATCAGGGCGATGCGTTCGTCGACACTGGTGCGCGAGAAGCTTTCGAAGGCGCGTCTGGCGGCGGTGACCGCCTTGTCGACATCGGCCGTCGAGCCGAGCGTGATCTCGGTGACGGGTGCCTCGGTCGCCGGATTGATGACCTCGTGGCGCATGCCGCCGTCGCTCTCGACCCAGGCACCGTCGATATAGTGCTTCAGATAGCTGCGCATCCCGACTCCGATTCGAACTTCCGGTATGGCGCACTAGATGGCGGCCGGCGTCAGCGGTTGCAAGCTGCAACGCATTTGCGCGAAGCGCGGCTTTACGCCGGAACCACCTCGAATATCTCGCCCGCGATATCGACGATGTAGAGGTTGCCCACGCCATCGAGACCGAACGATACGAGCTGATCGATCGTGCCGGCGTCCGGCGTGAAATCCTGATTGCGGCGTTCGTAGCTCGACGCGGGGAACAGCGATCCCTGCACGAGCGAGGCGGCGGGAAGGGTCCAGATATTGCCGCTGATGAAGTCGCCGAAGACATAGGCGCCCTGCAGCGACGTGATCGGGCCGCGATAGACATAGCCGCCGATGATCGATCCGCCTTCGCGCGGGCCGCTGCCATGGCCATATTGCGATACCGGTGCGGTCAGCCCGGCCGGCGCGGTGCCGGAGAAAGGCTGGGTCCCTTCGAGGAAGCGCCAGCCGAAATTGAGGCCTGGCTGATCGGTGCGCGCCAGATCAAGCTCTTCGATCGCGCTCTGGCCGACATCGGCGATGATGATCCGGTTGCCGTCGAACGAATTGCGGAAGGGATTCCTGAGGCCGAGCGCGAAGACATAGGGATCGCCGCCCCCCGCTGCGAATGGATTGCCGGGCGCCGCGACGAAGCCCCCGCGCCGCCCCGCGCCAGCCGCAGGATCTTGCCGAGCCGCGAATTGGGATTCTGCGCATTGTTGTTCGGATCGCCCCTCCGCCGCCGTCGCCGGCCGCGACATAGAGATTGCCGTCAGGACCCCACGCGATCCAGCCGCCATTATGGTTGCTGTTGGTCGGGTGCGGAATCGACAGCACGTCGTTGCACGCTCCGCCCGGCACGAAGCACTGGCGGATGAAGATCGTGCCTGCGGTACCGGTCATATGAACCATGACCTCGCCGGTGGTGGCATAGTTGGGCGACGGCGCGATTCCGAGCAGCCCCCGTTCGTTTTCGGTGGTGAGACCCGTCACGCGGAAGGCAAGCGCCTTCGCGCCGGTGGATGGAGTCAGGAACCAGACGCCGCCGGTCTTCTCCGCGACGAGCACACGGCTGTTGTCGCCCGGCACCGCCGCCACGTCGATCGGCTGGTCGAAGCCGGTGCCCACGCGGCGGACGGCGATGCCTTCACGGCTGTTGGTGACTGTGACCTGCAAGTCCAGCGTCGCGTTGGCGGTGCCGTCGCTGGCACGCAGCTGGACGGCGTAGATATTGTTGCCGTCGGCATCGGCGGGAAGCTCGAAATTGGGGTTGGCGGCGAAACTCAGTGCGCCGGCGGCGCTGATCGTAAAGCGCGCCTGATCGGCGCCGCCGGTGATCGAGAAGGTGATTGGATTGCCCTCCGGATCGGTCGCGCTGGCCTGATAGGCAAGCGCCGTATTTTCGGCGACGCTGGCCGTGGCGGCCGAAGTAAAGCTCGGCGGGCTATTGGGGCCCGGGGTTGGCGTGGGGGTGGCGCCGTCGCCATTGCCGTCGCTGCTGCAGGCGGCGAGGAAGAGGAGTGAGCCGAACACCGCACGACGCATGACCGCTCTCCTCTCGACGCGAGCGTCGAACGCGACAAATGCCCGGTTCGTTCCGGGTCAGCGCCTCTCGCGTGCCAGCCGGCTTATCAGGATCGCGCTGCGCTTGGCCTGGAGCGCGATGCTGGGGATGTCGAGCCACTCGCCTTCGGCGTGCAGCGTGCCGCCGCTCGGGCCCATGCCCGCGAGCGTGTCGGCATAAGCCGCGACGAAACTCGAATCCGCCGCGCCGCGCTTGGCGGGCGGGAATTCGGCCATCTCGGGCAGGCCGAGGTCGCGGTTGGCCTTGTTGAGCCGGGCGAGCAATGCGCGATTGCCCTCGGTGGGGGCCATCGGTGGCGTGTTGTCCTGGAAGTCGAGCGTGGCCGTGGTGCCAGGCAGATGCTTCTCGACGATTGCCTGCATCTTCGCGCGCGCGGCTGCGTCCTGCTCGGGGGTGAGGCTGCGCAGGTCGCCGCGCGCGATCGCGGTGGCGGGCACCACGTTGGTCTTGCCCGATGCTTCGATGCGCACGCCGTCCTTGTCGATCGTCGCGGGCGTGCCGCCGCCGATCACGCCGACATTGAAGGTGAGGTTCTCCTCGATCAATCCGCTGCGCCACGAATCGAGGATGCGGGCAATCTCGTAGATTGCGCCATAGCCGGTCTCGGCGTTGAAGATACCGCCGCCATGCCCGGTCTTGCCGGTGGTGGTGAGCGTCCAGCCATTGGCGCTGCGCCGTGCGACGGTGCCGAAATCCTGGCCGTTTTCGCGCGCGAGATTCTCGAATTCGAGCGCGACATCGGCCCATTTGCCCGCCTCGATCAGGTCGCGCCGCGCGAGCGGGATTGGATCGCCGGTCTTCTCCTCGTCGCCGGTGAGTATCACCTGGATGTCGGCCTGTTTGAGCGTGCCGGCCTTGTCCATCGCACGGAGCGCGGCGAGGATGACCGCGATCCCGCCCTTGTCGTCGACCACGCCGGGGCCGATCGCCTTGTCGCCCTCGCGATGGAATTTCTGGAAGGGCGAGTTCGCTTCGAACACCGTGTCGATATGCGCGATCAGCAGCATCCGCTTGCCGCGGCCATTGCCTTTATGGATGGCGACGAAGTGGCCGGCGCGCTGGGTTTCGGGCAGGTCGATCCATGTCACCTCGAAGCCGAGCGCTTCGAATTCGGGACGCAGCATCTCGCCCATCGCGCGTACGCCCGCGAGATTCAGCGTGCCGCTATTCTGGTTCACCATTCGCTCGAGCAAGGCGAGCGTGCCTTCCGCATCGCTATCGACCGCCGCGGCGATCTTGCGCTCGGCGCTGCTGAGCTGGGCGGAGGCGGGCAGGGCGGCGGTGAGTGCGAGCGCGCAGAGCAGGGGACGAAGCATGACGCCGAGGCTAGGTTCCGAACCGCCTCGGCGCAATGCCCGCTAGTTCAGCCCGAGCGCTGTCTTGATGTCAGCCCAGGCGACGAGCTTGAAGTTCTGCGCCGAGGGGTGTTGTGCCCGTCCTGCGCGACGAACAGTCCGCCGGGATAGTCGACGCCGAAATCGCCCGCCACCACGTCGATGCCGTCGGTCTCCTCGGTCGCGCCGAACTTGCCTGCGCCGATCCGGAACCGGCCGACATAGGATTCGTCGCTCAGCCGATAGACGGCATAGGCATTGTCGCCCTGGCTCGACACCAGCAGATAGCCACCGTTCCCGTCGCCTTCAGTCGCCAGCGCGACGCCTTCGGTATCGGCGACGATCTGGATCCCATCGGCCGCGGCGATCTTCGCCGGCGTGGTGCTGCCGGTGGCGCGCGCATCAAAGTGCCACATGCCGACATCCTCCTCGGCGACGTAGAGCCGGTGGGTGCGTTCATCCACCGCGCAGCCTTCGGACTGCGTGGCGAGCTTCATGGTGCGGACGATCTTGCCCGCGGGCGCCGCGCTCGAAAGATCGAGCGCCAGCTGGTTGATGGTGCCGTCCTTGAGGACATTGAAAGCCTGAAGCGCGTCGCCCTCGCGATAGAGGCACACGCCATAGGCCTCGCCCGCACCCACGGCGACCTTGCCGAGCGCGGTCAGTTTCCGGGTCACCGGATCAAGCCGGAAAAGCGCGAGCTGGGCGCGCAGCGGATCGTTACGGTCGCTCGCCCCCACAATGATCCCGGCCGCACCCATGTCGCGCAGGTCGACATTGTTCACGCGGCCCGCGTCGATGAACGACAGCTGCTTGCCCGCCAGGTCATAGACGTAGAGCCCGGCCTTCTTGTCGGTCCCGACGATCAGGCTCGCGGCCGGATCGACCGGATTGCGCCAGATCGCGGGATCGTCCGCCGCATCGGCATTGGCGGTGCCCACCGCCGCCGTCTCGCCGCGCGCCTGCACCGAAGCGGTGGGCGCGGGAGAGAAGGCTGGGCGCTTCTCGGCGGCGGTGCAGCCCGTCGCCAAAGACAGCAGGCCGAGCAGAGTCGTCTGAATCGTGTTGCGCATCAGAAGGTCACCCGGATGCCACCAGAATAGCGGCGGCCGAATTGCTCCCATTCGATGGTCTGGATGTCGCTGCGCGGGCTCGCTACGCCGGTGGCGTTCAGCAAATTGCCCGGCTCCGAATAGCGGCGGCCGGGTTTGTTGAGCACGTTCGACGCGTCGAGGAAAATCTCGAAATTCCGATTGACCGCGTAGCGCGCGGAGATGTCCATCTCGTCGTCGGCCGCCCAATAGGTGTCGCCACCGTCGGTGAGATCATCGGCGATGCCGTCGAGCCAGGTGCTGCGGCGCTGATACTGGACGCGCAGCGACAGGCCGTATTTCTCGTAATAGCCGCCGATATTATAGACGAGGTCCGATGTGCCGGGCAGCCGCACCTTGCGTGCGAGCACCGCGCCCAGAGCAGGCTTGGTCACTTCGCTGTCGTTCAACGTGACGTTCGCGGTGATGCCGAAGCCGCCCATCCAGCCGGGCAGGCCGAGATCGTCGGTCCAGGGTTCGAGCTGGAACTGCGCCGCGGCTTCCGCGCCGAACACGCGCCCGTCACCGCCATTGGTGATGCCCGAGAAGGTATAGGACGAGCGGTCGATGCCGTTGCTGTCCAATGCGCCTGATCCGAAGGTGCGCGTCTGACGATAGAGCACGTCCTTGACCTTTTTGTAGAACAGGCCAGCCATCAGATAGCCCTGCGGTCGGACATACCATTCGAAATAGCCGTCGACCCCGTATGCGCGCTCGGGCTTCACCGCGGGATTGCCGCCCGAGATCGACTGGTTGGTGTCGTTGACGACGACATTGGGGCGAAGCTGATCATAATCGGCGCGCGCCGCGCCCGAATTGAACGATAGGCGCAGCTTCTTGGTATCGTCCAGATTGTAATTGACGTGCAGGCTGGGGAAAGCGAGCGTCTGGCTGGACGTTGCGCTCACCGGACCCTTGATCGTGCCGACTGTGGCAATGGCTTCGCCGCTGTTCTTCAGATGCTCGACGCGGACGCCGCCGAGGATCGAGCCCCAGCCATATTTCAGGGTAGCCATCGCGAAGCCGGCATAGACCTGTTCGCGCACCTCGTAATTGTTGTCAGTGTTGGGCGTGAAGGCGAAATTGGCGCGCGCCGCATCGGACACCGCGCGCATCTTGTCAGTGTCGAAATAGTGGAAGGTGTAGCCCATCGGGATCTTGCCGAGGAACGACTGGTCGAGCGAGAAGAGGTTGAAATCCTGGGGCAGGCCAACGGTGGTGAACTGCGCCGCGGTGTTGAGCAGGATCTGCTTCTCGTCCGCGATTTTGGTGCGCTGGTCGAACTGGAAGCCCGCTTTGAAAACCGCTTCGCTGCCCAGGAAGCCGGTTTCGCGCGAAAGCACCAGCTTGCCGGTATAGGCCTTGGTCGTATCGATCGCGTCGAGCACGGTGAGCGACGAAGGCGGCTTGGTGAAGCTGTCGATATTGGTCACCGGGGTGCCTGCCTGGAAGCGAGTCGGGCCGGTCAGCTGGGTGGTGGTGAAGAGCGCGAGGCGCGAGAAGTTGCGGTCGCTGAAATCATAGCTGACCGTGGGGCGCAAAGTCCGCGTGGAGGGGCTGTCCCAGGCGACCTCGCCGACGACCGAGCGGTCGTCCTTCGACTCGGTGTAGTTGCCGAGCCAGCTCAGGTGCCAG
The DNA here is from genome assembly GCF_027941955.1 of Sphingomonas sp. 7/4-4. Classification (GTDB taxonomy): domain Bacteria; phylum Pseudomonadota; class Alphaproteobacteria; order Sphingomonadales; family Sphingomonadaceae; genus Sphingomonas. Next base: position 2,070,204 of record NZ_CP115960.1, on the reverse strand, counting down.
CCCTCGGCGAAGTCGTGGTCGCCGGCCAGCGTGTTGGTGAAGATCGACTGGCGGAACGCGCGCAGCGTCGAGCGCTGGCGGATGTCGATGCCGTAGATCGTGCCCTTTTGCGGCGTATTGCCGATGCAGACATCGGCATAGCCGCTGGTGGTGGGCGTGGGGTTCACCGTCGTCGAGCAGGCCGCGGTGTTCGCCACCAGATCGTTCTGGCGGTCGTCGAGATCGAAGCGGTAATTGTCGCGGGCCTCGTCGTCCTTGAAGATCGTGTAGATCGACCGCAGCGAGATCGTGTTGTCCGCGTCCGGCTTATAATCGAGCCGGCCCGATACCGACCAGTTGCGGCGGGTGAGGCGATAGAGCTTGTTCTCGGCCTCATGCGCCCAGAAGCGCGTCTGGTTGCCGGGGCGCTGATCCTGGGCGACCCGCTCGTAGTCGGTCTCGAAATTGTCGGTGATCATCGCGCGCTGATAATAGCTGCCCGAGACGAGCACGCCGATCTCGCCGCCCCCTACGGCGAAGCGATCCGAGACCACAGCCGAGCCTTCATATTGCTTGCGGTCGCCCAGTTCGGCGATGCCGATCCCCGCCTTGCCGGCGAAGTGGAAGCCGCTGTAGTCGAAAGCCGAGCGCGTGATCACGTTGACGTTGCCCGCCACCGTCTCGCCCGGCATTTCCGGCGTGACCGCCTTCGAAACGACGATCTGCGAAGCGATCGCCGAGGGGATCGAATCGAAGCGCGCGTCGCGGCCTTCGGGGCTGACCACGTTGATCCCGTCGAACGAGAGCGTGGTCCAATAGTTCGGCGCGCCGCGCAACGAGATATAGCGGGCCTGGCCCTGATCGCGTTCGACTGCGACACCCGGCAGGCGACCGGTTGCCTGGGCGATGTTCTGGTCGGGCAGGCGGCCGACGCCGTCCGCCGCGGCGACGGTGATCAGCGAGTCCGAATTCTTCTGCACGTTGAGCGCGGATGCTTCGGATTCGGCGATCGGGCGCAATCCGGTGACGATGATTTCAGCTTCGTCCGGGGACGCAGCCGGAGCATCCTGTGCTATTGCCGGCGCGGCAAGTGCAAAGCTGAGCGCAAAGCGCTGGCGCCCGCGAAATTGCGGACGAATCGGCTGGTCATTGAAGGATCCCCCTGATGGTGAGGGCGCCGTAACCTCGCCGAATGTCAGTTCGGCTCGGTTTCAGTGACAGTTTGACGTCGTGGAAATGACATTACGAAGGCGTGACGAGTTCGCCACGCCGCACGACGCAAGGCGCCGATGTCGAACGAAAAGGGCGCCCGGATCGCTCCGGACGCCCCTTTTGTCGGTCTGACGCTCGCGCTTACGAGCTGTAGTACATGTCGTATTCGACCGGGCTCGGCGTCATCTCCCAGCGGGCGACGTCGGCGCGCTTGATCTCGACATAGGCCGCGATCTGATCCTTGGTGAACACGTCGCCCTTGAGCAGGAAGTCCATGTCCGCCTCAAGGCTGTCGAGCGCTTCGCGGAGCGACCCGCACACCGTCGGCACCTTCTCCAGCTCGGCCGGCGGCAGATCGTACAGGTTCTTGTCCATCGGATCGCCCGGGTGGATCTTGTTCTGGATGCCGTCGAGGCCGGCCATCAGCAAGGCCGCATAGCAAAGATACGGATTGGCGAGCGCGTCCGGGAAACGGAACTCGACGCGCTTGGCCTTGCTGCCCGCACCATAAGGGATGCGGCACGAGGCCGAACGGTTGCGCGACGAATAGGCCAGCAGCACCGGCGCTTCATAGCCCGGGACCAGACGCTTGTAGCTGTTGGTCGACGGGTTGGTGAAGGCGTTGAGTGCCTTGGCGTGCTTGATCACGCCGCCGATGAAGTAGAGGCACATGTCGCTGAGGCCTGCATAGCCGTTGCCGGCAAACAGCGGGTTGCCCTTGTCCCAGATCGAAATGTGGGTGTGCATGCCGCTGCCATTATCTTCCTTGATCGGCTTGGGCATGAAGGTCGCGGTCTTGCCGTATGCATGCGCGACCTGGTGCACGACGTACTTGTAGATCTGCATGCGGTCGGCGGTCTCGACCAGCGTGCCGTAGGTCAGGCCGAGCTCGTGCTGCGCGGCGGCGACTTCGTGGTGATGCTTGTCGCAGGGCAGGCCCATTTCGAGCATCGTTGCGACCATTTCGCCGCGGATGTCGACGGCGCTGTCGACGGGGGCGACCGGGAAATAGCCGCCCTTGGCGCGCGGGCGGTGGCCGAGATTGCCGGCTTCATATTCCTTGCCCGAATTGCCCGGCAGCTCGATGTCATCGATCGCGTAATACGACGTCGCATAGCTGTTCTCGAAACGGACGTCGTCGAACATGAAGAACTCGGCCTCGGGGCCGACATAGACGGTGTCGCCGATGCCGAGCGTCTTGAGATACGCTTCGGAACGCTTCGCAGTGCTGCGCGGATCGCGGCTGTAGAGCTCGCCGGTCGAGGGCTCGACGATGTCGCAGACGAGGATCAGCATCGGGGTGGCCGAGAACGGATCGATCCACACGGCGTCCAGATCCGGCTTCAGGATCATGTCCGATTCGTTGATCGCCTTCCAGCCTTCGATCGACGAACCGTCGAACATCAGGCCGTCGGTAAGCTCGTCCTCGCCGATCACCTTGGCGACCATGGTGAGGTGCTGCCACTTGCCCTTGGGATCGGTGAAGCGGAGGTCGATCCATTCGATCTCGTGCTCCTTCACCATCTTCAGAACATCATTGGCCGAATTCGCCATCGTTAAAGCCCTTTCGCTCTCTTTCGTCTGCCCGCCGAATCGGGCAATAAAATTACTTTTACGGGCGCAGCACTAGAAGGTTGCTGCGCTGCGTCAAATCGCGTTTTCGTTGCGCTCGCCGGTGCGGATGCGCAACGCGGTCTCCACCGGGATCACGAAGATCTTGCCGTCGCCGATGCGGCCGGTCTGCGCGGCGGTGGCGATGGCCTCGACCACCCGGTCGGCAAGCGAATCCTCGACGACCACCTCGAGCTTCACCTTGGGGAGGAAATCCACCACATATTCGGCACCGCGATAGAGCTCGGTATGGCCCTTCTGGCGGCCGAAGCCCTTGGCTTCGGTGACGGTGATGCCGCTGACGCCGACCTCGTGCAGCGCCTCCTTCACTTCATCGAGCTTGAACGGCTTGATGATCGCTTCGATCTTTTTCACGTGTTCCCCCAAAGGAATGAGGCAGTTCCCCTATCGCGCGTCTGGCAACATCCGTGCCAGAGGCGGAGTCGGGGATGCCCCTCGGGTCGCACGCTGCGCAAGGCTTAACAAGTGCCTGCCAAATGGGCAGCGGCGGCCCGGCTGCCTTATTCGAGGGCAAGAACCGCGAACCCGCCTCAATAAGGCGGGTTGTGCAGCCCCTTGGGACTCGTGGTGAAGATCTCGCAGCCGGTCTCGGTGATGCCGACCGAATGTTCGAACTGCGCCGAGAGCGAGCGGTCGCGCGTCACGGCGGTCCAGCCGTCGTCGAGCAATTTCACGTCGGGACGGCCGATATTGATCATCGGCTCGACGGTGAAGAACATGCCCGGGCGCAGTTCGGGGCCGGTGCCGGGGCGGCCGACATGGACCACTTCGGGCGCGTCGTGGAAAACCTGGCCGAGGCCGTGCCCGCAGAAATCGCGGACGACGCCGTAGCGATGCTTCTCGGCGTGGCGCTGGATGGCGTTGCTGATGTCGCCGAGATGGTTGCCCGGCTTCGCCTGTTCGAGCCCGAGCATCAGGCATTCATAGGTCACATCGACCAGTCGGCGCGCCTTGATCGGCACGTCGCCGACCAGATACATGCGGCTGGTATCGCCATGCCAGCCGCCGAGCATCGGCGTGACGTCGATGTTGACGATGTCGCCGTCCTTGAGCGTGCGCTCGGACGGGATGCCGTGGCAGACGACATGGTTGATCGAGATGCAGCAGCTGTGCGTGTAGCCGCGATAGCCGAGCGTCGCGGGCACGCCGCCGCCCGCGATCGTCATGTTGCGGACGATGTCGTCGAGCTCTTCGGTCGAGACGCCGGGGACGACATGCGGCACCAGCGCGTCGAGGATCTCGGCGGCGAGGCGGCCGGCCTGGCGCATGCCTTCGAAGCCTGCGGGCCCATGGAGCTTGATCGCGCCGTCGCGCGCCTGCGGCATGTCTTCAGTGACGGTGACATATTCGGTCATGGCTTGCGATATAGGGCATCCGAGTCCAAGTGACGAGGGGCATATGGCTTGGGAGTTGGCGGAATGAGCGGCGCGACCCTGTTGGACGGCGGCTGCGCTTGCGGCGCGGTGCGCTATCGGATCGAGGGCGAGCCGATCTACGTGAACAACTGCCACTGCAGGCTGTGCCAGCATCAGACCGGCTCCACTTCGGTGGTGAATGCGTTCTTCGAGACCGATGCGATCACGCAGCTTTCGGGCGAGACGGTGCGCCATGTCGTCAAGACGGGCAGCGGCGGCGATCAGGTGATCGTGCGATGCGCGACCTGCGGCACCGCGCTGTGGAGCCACTATCCGCGGCTGGGCGAACTCGGCGCGGGAGTACGCGCAGGGACGCTCGACGATCCCGGCGCGGTCCGGCCCGATGCGGCGATCTTCGTCGCCAGCCGGATGCCCTGGGTGACTCTGCCCGAAGGGGTTCCGCATTTCGATACCACCTACAATCCGGCCGAGCTGTTGCCGCCCGAGCGGATGGCGCGGCTCCGCGCGCTGATCGAGCGGCGCGCGGCGGAGCGGAGCACTGCCGCGTGAACGGGCGCGTCTGGACCGCGGCGCTGGTGGTGATCGGCGACGAAATCCTTTCGGGACGCACCCAGGACAAGAATGTCGCGCAGCTCGCCAGCTGGCTCAACGTGCAGGGCATAAGGCTGGGCGAAGTGCGGATCGTGCCCGATGTCGAGGGCGCGATCGTCGAGGCGGTCAACGCGCTCAGGGCACGCAACGACTATCTGTTCACCACCGGCGGGATCGGCCCGACGCACGACGACATCACCGTGGATGCGATCGCCGCGGCTTTGGGCGTGCCGGTGATCGTGCATCCGGAAGCGCGGGCCGTGCTCGAGCGTTATTACGAGACACGCGGCGGTCTCACCGATGCGCGGCTGCGCATGGCGCGGGTGCCCGAAGGCGCCGATCTGATCCCCAATCGCATGTCGGGCGCGCCCGGCATCCGCTGGGGCAATGTCTTCATCCTCGCCGGCGTGCCGCATATCACCGCCGGCATGCTCGACGCGCTCACTGGCACGCTCGAAGGAGGACTGCCGGTACTGTCGCGCACCGTCGGCGCCTGGGTCGCGGAGAGCGAGATCGCCGACCTGCTCGGCGATATCGAGCGCGCGCATGAAGGCGTGGCGATCGGCAGCTACCCCTTCTTCCGCGACGGGCGGACGGGCGCGAACTTCGTCGTCCGGGCGACCGGGCAGGAACTGGTGGATCGCTGCGTGACCGCGCTGATCGACGCATTGCACGCCGCAGGCCATGACGTGATCGACGGCGGGATCTAGGCATTCGTTGCCAACCGGATGGTTGGCAAGGGCGGCGTCGCGGTCGGCTTCCAGCCTTTGGTTGGTTCAGAAAATCTTTGTTTTTCAGATTGATATCGCAAAATACACGCTGCGCCGGCCGTCCGGTGCTTGACGCGTTTTCGTATTCGCGTGTCAAGCGTCAACGGTCTCTGACAGGTTGCGACGGCGCCAGGATCCTGCTTGCCCATGTTCGGACGGAAGCACGGCAAATCCTACATTGCCAGTAGCTGGCAGACAAAAAAGGCGCGGATCAGCCGCCGATGGTCGGCGCATCACGGCGCCGCGTCGGGGCTATTTCGCGAGCTCGGTGATCACCGCTTTGTAGAAAGTCACCGCTGGCGCGATTTCGCCCACCGGGATCCGTTCGTTGAGACCGTGCGCGAAGCTGTCGCTCGACTTCATGAACAGCGGGCTGACGCCGTAGCTCGCCACGCCGCGGCCCCGGAACCACATGCTGTCGGTCGCGCCCGCGGACATCACCGGCACCACCGGCGCTTCGGGGAAGCGCGCGTGCACCGCTTTGGTGATCACCTTCATCAGGTCGGGGCGCAGTGGCGAGGCGTCGCTCGGCACCGATCCGCTCTCGACCTTGGTCACCTTCACCGTCGGATCGGCGACCAGTTCGGCGAGCTTCGCCTGAACTTCGGCGATCGGCGTGCCGGGGAAGATCCGGCAATTGATGTTGGCAGTCGCGCGCTGCGGCAGTGCGTTGGTGGCGTGGCCCGCATTGGCCATCGTCGCGACGCAGGTGGTGCCGGTCTGGCCGACATAGCCCGGATCGGCGCGCAGGATGGCGCGGGCACCGGCATCCTCGGGATTGGCGGCGAAGCGGCGCATTGCGTCGGCGAGCTTCGGGTCCGCGGTGCGCGCGGCGGTCGCCGCCCAGCTCGCCTTGGTGATCTCGTTGACCTGGCCGGGGAACTCGTATGCCTCGATCTTCTGCAGCGCGGCGGCGAGCTGGTAGATCGCATTGGGCTTGCGCGGCGCGCTCGAATGGCCGCCGGGATTGGTGACGCTCAGCTCGAAATCGGCATAGCTCTTCTCGGCACCCTGCACGCCGAACATCATCGGCTTGCCGCTCTCGTCGAGATCGCCGCCGCCGCCGTCGATGTTGAGCAGCAATTCGGCGTCGTGGAACTCGCCGGCGAGCACGGCGGTGGTCTTCATCGCCGTCTCCTCGTCGCCCGAGAACAGCATCACGATATCGCGGCCGGGCTTGAAGCCTTCGCGCTTGAGCTGGATCATCGAGGCGACAAAGGTCGAGACGTCGAACTTGTTATCGCTTGCCCCGCGGCCGAACAGATAGCCGTTCTCGACCACCGGCGTGAACGGATCGCGCTCCCAATCGGCCGGCTTCGCCTCCACCACGTCCATATGCCCGGAGATCAGGATCGGCTTGGCGCCGTTCTTCGCCTTGCCGGTGCCGCGATAGCGCGCGACCAGAAAGGCGGTGTCGCCGAGCTTCTCGATGCGGACATCGGCGTCGGCGAACCCGCCCGCCACCAGCTGGGCCTTGAGATAGGTCGCATAATCGAAAGTCTGGTTGCCCGGGCCCGCGACGCTGCGGAAGGCGACGCCGCGCTTGAGCAATTCGAGCGCCTGCGCCTCGGCCTGCGGATTGTTCTGCGCCTGCGCCGAACCGGCGGCGAGCGCCACTGCGAGGAAAACCGCGACGTGGCGCATAAGGCGGGGGCTCCGATCAAGAGGCTGGAGCGGGTGAAGGGAATCGAACCCTCGTCGTAAGCTTGGGAAGCTTCTGCTCTGCCATTGAGCTACACCCGCGCGAGCCGCGGAAATCCTAGGTTTCCTAACTCCTGTCAAGCGGGCATTCCGACACTGTTCCAGTCGGAATTCCGACAGCCCTATGCGGAGCTCCCGCGCATGACCGTTGGTTTGATATCAGTGAACTTGGCGATATCGGCCCGGACATCGGCTATTGCGGGATTAGCGAGCCCCTTCTCCAGCGCTGCGGACGATGCAAACTGGAAATGCGCGATCATTACATAGGGCGGTGCGGCATTTCCCATCGGTACACCCTCGATCAGCATGACATCGGCGGCCCCCATGACCTTCATGGCCAACGGGATGTGGACGGAGCGGTAATAAGCGAGGTCGAAACGCGCGCCTTCCCGGTTCGGATAGAGAATGTTCAGGCTCACCTTCGGCTCCGATGTAGCGCCCGCTGCCCCGGACGACATGACCGCCATTGCGCCAAGACTCGTCGCCGCTCCCCGGCCGAAATCGCGTCTGCTCAGCATCGCTTTCCTCTCCCTGGTCCGTCCGGCCGATTGTCGTGCGATGAGTCGCCTTCTGCATTTGCCCGGCAGGGAAGGTTGCGCATCCGGCGATCGAGATCAATGCCGAGGACGACATCCGATGCCGCCGCGCAGGTTTCGTCGCTTGACGCGCTCCCTCCCTGCGCGGGATGGAAGGGACATGCTTCGCCTGCTCCTTTCGCTCGCCCTTGTGTTCGCCGCAGTCCCCGCCTTCGCGCAAACACCGCATCTGAAGGACGGCCAGTTGATCGTCGACGGCAAGCCGTTTCTGGTGCTGGGGGCGAACTCGGCAATTCGAGCGCGTCCGAGCGCGAATGGCTCCAGCCGCATTGGGCGCGGCTCAAGGCGATGCACCTCAATACCGTGCTGGCGCCGGTAAGCTGGGAGCTGATCGAGCCGCAGGAAGGCCGGTTCGACTTTTCGACCGTCGACTGGCTGATCGAGGATGCCCGGGCGAACGATCTCCGGCTAGTGTTCCTGTGGTTCGGCAGCTGGAAGAACTCGATGTCGACCTATGTGCCGGCATGGGTGAAACGCGACGAGCGGCGCTTTCCCCGAACGGTCGGCGCGGACGGCAAGGCGCAGGAGATCCTCTCCGCCTTCGGCACCGCGACCCGCGATGCCGATGCCAAAGCGTTCGCGGCGCTGATGGCGCATCTTAAGCAAGTCGACGGCGCCCGACACACCGTGATCATGATCCAGGTCGAGAACGAGATCGGCTTTCTTCCCACCGCGCGTGAGCATGGACCGGTGGCCGATGCGGCATTCGCGAAGTTCAAGGGATCGGAAGAGGCATTCACCGCCGATGCCTATGCGCGCTTCACCGAAGCCGTAACGCGTGCGGGCAAGCGCGAATATCCGCTGCCGATGTACGTCAACGGCGCGCAGGGGCGTCCGGGCAAGCTGCCGGGCGAATATCCGAGCGGCGGGCCGCTGGCGCATCTGATGGAGGTGTGGCGCAAGGGCGCGCCGTCGATCGATTTCCTCGCGCCCGACATCTATTTCCCGAACTTCGCCGGCATCGTTGCGGGCTATGCGCGGCCGGGCAATCCGCTGTTCGTTCCCGAGGCCAACAATGCCGGCGATCCGCGCGCAGCGGCCAATGCCTTCGGCGTGATCGCCAGACATCGCGGGATCGGTTTCAGTCCGTTCTCCATCGAGGGGATCGACAGTGCGGGCGCGGCGAAGCTGGGCGAGCTCTATGGGCTGCTGGACAGCATGGCGCCCGAGATCCTCCGCGCGCAGGCGGCCGGGCGAATCCTCGGCTTCTCTCCGCCGGTCACGTTCGAGGGAGCGGTGGACCAGGCGCCGCAGGTGCGGACGCTCGGCGATTATCGCTTCACGGTGAGCTTCGTCGATCCGTGGACGCCGAAGGACAAGCAGGTGCCTGCCGAACATGGCGGCATGATCCTGTGGCTGGGCGGCGAGGACTATCTGATCGCGGGCACCGGGATCACCGTCACCGTCGAGCCGGCGGACGGCAAGGGACGGGCGGAGCTCGACCGGGTGGAGGAGGGCAGGTTCGTCGACGGGAAATGGGTGCCGGGGCGGTTGCTCAACGGCGACCAGACCCATCAGGGACGCCATGTCCGCCTGCCGCCCGACGCGCAGGGCGTCCAGCGCGTGCGGCTATATCGTTACGGCTGAGAAGCGACCAAAAGCCGGCTCGCGCGTTGCGGCGGGCATGGAAACGCTCTGGTTCATCACCAATCCCAATTCCGGCACCGCCACCCGCGCCAAATGCGAGGCGCTCGAAGCAGTGTTCGAGGAAAGCGGGCTCAAGCTCGCCGGCCGGACCGAGTTTCCCGAGCAGAAGCTGCCCGAAGCCGGGGAACTCGATAGCGCGGGGGTCGATACCGTCGTGCTGTTCGCAGGCGACGGGACGATCAACGCGGCGCTTTGTGCGCTGGAGAAATGGGAAGGCGCGTTCCTGATCCTGCCCGGCGGCACGATGAACCTGCTCGCCAAGGGGCTGCACAGCGAGACCGATCCGCACAAGATCGTCCATGCGGCGCGCGCGAGCGACCGCCGCGTGTCGCTGCCTTATGTGATCGCGGGCGAGCATCGCGCCTTTGTCGGGCTGATCCTGGGACCGGCGGCGTCGTGGTTCCGCGCAAGGGAGGCAGTGCGCAACGGCAGGTTTCGGCGGCTCATGGCCGCGGCGCGCGGTGCCCTTCGCAAGACCTTCGGCGAGCGCGGCATCCGCGTAGTGGGGGCAAGGGGCTCGGCGATCATTATCAGGCGGTGTTCGTCACGCCCGATCTGCACGGGCTCGAGGTCGCCGCAGTCGATGCCCGCGACTGGAAGTCGATCGTCCAGCTCGGCTGGGAATGGCTGAACGGCGACTGGGTCGCGGCCCATGCGGTGAGCGAGGCGGCAACGAAGGAATTGCGGGTGCGAGGGCACCGGCCGGTATTGGCATTGTTCGACGGCGAACCGGTGACGCTCGAACCGCGCGAACCGATCAAGGCCGGCAAGAGCCTCGAGACGTTCATCGCCACCCGCAAGGACGAGGAGGTGCCGGCGGCATGACGCGTCTGTTCCACGTCAGCGACGTCCATTTCGGGCGTGAGGATCGCGAGGCGATCGACTGGTTCGGCCGCAAGGTGAAGGAAGAACAGCCCGACGCGGTGATCATGACCGGCGACCTGACGATGCGCGCGCGGGCGCATGAATTCACCGCCGCCGCGAAGTGGCTGGAGAGCCTCGGGCGGCCGGTAACGGTCGAGGTCGGCAATCACGATCTGCCCTATTTCAATCTGTGGGCGCGCTTCTTCACGCCGTACAAGCGTTACCGGGCGCTCGAGCACATGATCGAGAGGCCGCTCGACGTGAAGGGCGTGAGCGTGGTGCCGCTCAAGACTACCGCGCGCTTCCAGTGGCGGCTCAATTGGGCGAAAGGCTATGTCAGCACGCGCGCGCTGCAGGAATCGCTCGCTCTGGTCGAAGCGGCGCCCAGGGACGATTTGATATTCGTCGCCGCGCACCATCCATTGGTCGAGGCGGGGACGATGGCGACGTCGATGACGCGGCACGGGCGGCAAGCGCTGGAAGCGCTGGCGACCGCGGGCGCGCATGCCGTGCTCACGGGACATGTCCACGATCCGTTCGACGTGGCCCATGAAGTGAACGGGCGTACAATGCGGCTGATCGGGGCGGGCACGCTGTCCGAGCGCGTGCGGGCGAAACCGCCGTCGTTCAACGAGATCCGGATCGACGGGGCCAGCTTCGAGACGGTGGCGCGGTTCAAGGGCGAGGGAGCGTGGCGCTTTAATTTACCGTGCGCCTGTTCTGCTCCGTTCGCCCTGAGCCTGTCGAAGGGCGCGTCGCCGCGAGCGATGCGCTGCCGGAAGCCGTGCTTCGACAAGCTCAGCACGAACGGGTTTTGCGGGCTCGCGCGGGCTACGACTAACCGCGCGTCAGATCCTGCCCGAATACCAGCAAATTCCCGTCGGGCGCGACCACCATCAGCTCGCGCTGGCCGTAGATCTGGTTGATTGGGCCATGGATGTCGCCGTCGTTGAGCAGCGGGATCTTCGGCCGCAGCTCCTCGGCGATCGCGTCGACGTCGCGGACGTCGACATAATAACAGAAGCGGCGATTGCCCGGCGGAGCGCCGTCGTCACCGGCATTCTCCTTCAAGCGGAACGCCGCGGTCTCGCGCTGGACATAGGCATAGCTGCCCTGGCGGAAGCGGCATTCAAAGCCGAGAATATCGGTGAAGAACAGCACTGCCGCATCGATATCGGGCACATGCATGAACGGGGTGATGCGAAAGAGATTCGACACCGGAGTTCCTCCCGCGTCGACAATATCCGAGCCCGTCATGCGGCGGTACTGAAGTTCCATGCCTTGCTCCCTCCGACGCACGATAGGATGCGATGGGGAAGGAAAGGTGGAGGAACGCCGTTAAGTGCGGAACAACCCTAAGGGGCTGCGGCCACCGGTGCTCCAGGTCGACCAATTGGGGAAGACATAGGGCATGTCGGCATCGCCGACGCCGTGCCAGCGGGCGATCGCGCCGATATATTCCTCCTGCGCGACCGCGGGGACGAAGCGGCCCTCGTTGCTGACGTCGTGCGCGCCGCCGATCACGGGGTCCGGATAGGCGCCGAAGATGCCGCCCGGCGTGACATTGCCGCCGACGACGAGGTGATTGCTGCCCCAGGCATGATCGGTGCCGTTCTGGGCATTGCCTTTGAAGGTGCGGCCGAAGTCGCTCATCGTGAACGCCGTGACATTCTCGGCCATGCCGATCGACTGCATCGCGCGGTGGAAGCCGGCGAGCGCCATGGCGAGGTCGCGCAGCAGATTGGCGTGCGTGCCGGTATCATTGTTGCCGCCGCCGACCTGGCCCGAATGATTGTCGAAGCCGCCCTGGCTGACCATGAAGGTCTGGCGATCATGGCCGAGCGTCGAGCGCGCGGCGATCATCCGGGCGACGCGCATCAGCTGGCGGGCGACGTCGCTGGTCAGCGCCGCATTGGTATCCGGGTTGACGAAATAGCCGTCCATCGCACTGGTCGCGCCGATGATCGCGTTGGCGGTCCCTGCCTGGCCGTACGAGCTCACGATGTCGCGGGCAGTGGCATCGGTCATCGCGCCATAACCGGCGCCATTGGCGAGGGCGTCGATTGCGGCGTTCTTGGCCTGGTTGGCCACGTTGCCGCCGGCGGAATAGCCGCTGCGGGCCAGCGTGCCGGTGGACGGGAGAACGAGCGCCGCGCTGGTCCGGCCGATCGTCGCGAGGTTCGAGCCGGCGAGCGAGATCATCGAGGGCGTGCCGGTCGCGGCCATGCGATCGGTCATGCGGCCCATGAAGCCGTCGATGCTGACGTCGCGGGCGCGCAGGCCCTGCCAGTGCGCCTGCTCGTCGGCGTGGCTCATCAGATTGGTCGGGCGCAGATCGGGACGCGACTGAAAAGTCGACTTGGTGAGCGGCGCGAACAGGGTGCCGGCGTTGAGCACCAGCGCGAGGCTGCCTTCGTCCCAGAGCGGGCGCAGCGCCGCCATCGACGGGTGCAGCGCATAGGCTGCGTTGGTGAGCGGAGTCAGCGCGGGCGCCTTGATGCCGACCGAGCCGCGCGAAGCGAGATAGGTGGCGTGCCGGGCATCGGTGGGGATCACCATGTTCCAGCCGTCATTGCCCCCGAACAGGAACACGCCGACCATCGCGCGGTAATTGCCATTGGGCGCGGCCATCGCGCTGGTGCGGCCGAGCTGGCTTATGGCGGCCATCGCGCCGGTGCCGGCGACGAGGCGGACGAAATTGCGGCGGGAAAGGGTCATCTGGTTTCCTTACCGGTCGACGAGGAAGAGCGGGCTCGACGCCGCGACATAGAGCATCATCTGGGCGCGCTTGCGAGCCTGTATCAGAGGATCGGCATGGGTGATCGCAGTGGCCGCGGCCTTGAGCGCGTCCTTTTGCGGCTGGGTCAGTGTGCTCGCGAACATCAGCAGGTCGATCCGCGCGACCATCGCGTCGAGATCGGTGCCGAACGCTTCCCACCCGCTCCACAGCGGCTGGGTCAGGGACGAATTGGGCAGGCCGGAGTCGAGCGTGAACTCGGAACGCGTGGCATCGCCGCCGATCGTCCAGTCATAGACGAAATTGTGCCAGCGCAGCACGTTCGAAGTGTTGAGCAGCTTCGACGCGGGGCTCTTCAGCGTGGTGCTGCCGGGCAGCGGATAATCGGTCGGGTAGAAATTGAACACCGACGGCGCGCGCATCACCGGCTGGCCCATGCCGGTGTCGCGATTGACGAAGACATAGCCGTCGGTGGTGAAGCCGATCGCGCGTGCGAGGCCGGTCATCAGCAGGATCGGCTCCTTGACCTTGCCCGAGGCGGCGCCGGGTGCGGCACGCGCCTCCGCGTCGGTCAGGATCGCGCGGACCACGGCCTTGAGGTCGCCGCGCACGCCGTTGCCACTGTTGGCGAACACGGCAGCCACGCGGCCGACATAGGCTGGCGTCGGGTTGGGCGTGACGAGGTGGGTGATCAGGAATTTCGAGACGAAGGGCGCGGTGGAGGCGTTGTTGAACGCCGCATCGACCACGGCGGCGACACTCGCCTCCTGCGTCGCGCCGGCGGCGACCGAAGTGCCGAGGAACGACTTGGCGGTGGTGTCGTAGCGCGTCGGGACCGGAATCATCGGGCTCGAATAGTCGCGGGCATTGCCGTCGGTGGTCGCGGCGCCGCCGACCCGGGCATAGGTCCAGCCGGTCAGCGCGCGGGCGACGCCGCGAATGTCCTCGGGCGTGTAATTGGCCTGGCGCGCGCCGGTGCTGTCGAGCTTCGGCGTTCCGTCCATGTTGAGCTGGTCAGGGCCCATCGAGAAGAGCTGGAGGAACTCGCGGGCATAATTCTCCGACGGCGCCGATTTGTTGCTGTCGGCCATGTCGAGATAGTCGCCCATATATCCCAGCATCGTCACGCGGGCGAGAATGTCGCGGAAATTGCCGAAGGTGTTGTCGAGGAAGATCTGGTTGAACACGGCGATGCCGGCGGCCGAATTCACTTCCTGTTCCGACGCGACGATCATCTGGCCGAGCGCGAAGGCGACGCGCTGGCGGAGCTGATCGGGCGCCATCACGGCATCGGCGTAGAAGCGCATGGCAATGGGCGTGCGCGAGAAATGCTGGCGTGTGCAGACGGTGTCGCCGCTGGTGCAGAAATCGCGGCGGACTTCGGCGGCGAGGTCGGAATAGGTGCTGCCGGTGGCGGCGAACTGCTCGTCGAGCCAGCCGTTGGCGCCGAGCTCCTTGATCCGCGAGACCAAGGCCGGCGTCGGGCCAAAGCTCGCCTGTTTGGCGAGGCGCGCGGCATCGCCTTCGGTAAAGGTCGGCGCGGGCGTGGGCGCAGGCGCGACCGAGACCACGCCGCCGCCCGCAGGCGCGCCTGCGCTACTGCCGCCACCGCCGTCGCAGCCGGCAAGGGCAGTGAGGAGCGCTACGCCGAGCGCAGTGGATATGCTTGTTCTGAACACCGGATGGATCCCCGCCGCTGCGCGCGCGCAGCCTGCATCCTTATGCATAGAAAGCAGCGGCTAGCCGGACAACATGTAGAAATACCTAAGGAAATCTTAGCCGAAGCTTCATTTCTACGTGGTCGGCATGCAGGTTGCGGCTGCGCCGGACTCATATTGACTCGCTTCCGCGTTCGTCGTAAATTTCTGTCATGACAGAAATAACAGACGAAAGTGCGATGCTCCCCACGGCGGTCCAGCAGTTCGTGCTGCACTGGGGCGAGATGGGTGGGCAATGGGGCGTCAATCGCTCGGTCGCGCAGATCCATGCGCTGCTCTATCTGAGCGATCGTCCGCTCAATGCCGAGGAGATCAGCGACACGCTGCGGATCGCGCGGAGCAACACCTCGAACAGCCTCAAGGAACTGCTCGGCTGGAAGCTGATCCGGCGGGTGCCGGTGATGGGCGAGCGCCGCGATCATTATGAGGCCGAGGTGGACCTGATGCAGATGCTCACCCGGATCGCGCAGGGCCGCAAGGAGCGCGAGATCGATCCTGCCGTTGCCGCGCTCCGCATATGCACCGACGAGGCCAAGGCCGATCCGCGGATCAGCCGGGTCGCACGCGAGCGGATCTCGGCGATGCACGATTTCGTGGTGACGGTCGACGACTGGTACCAGCAGATGATCGCGATCCCGCCGAACCGGCTGATGCTCTTGATCAAGATGGGCAAGCGGGTGCTGTCGTTCCTGCCGGGGGACGTTCGAAGGAGAGCTGAGTCGAGAAGCGGGTGGCATCGTCGCGCCCGGTAATTTCGGTTTCTACAGAAAGAGCTGACAATGGGGATCGCAGTCGAAGTCGCAGGAATGGCGCGTTATGCGGCGTGGCAGCCGCCTGTCGCGCCGGTGCGGGCCGAGGGCGACAGCCCGTTCGCGCGGTTGCTGGGCACGCGCTGGCTGTTCCTCCCGCCCGCGGTGCGCCGGCGTTTCCTCCGCAAGATCGGGGAGGGCGCTTGCGTGACCTATGTCGGCGAAGTCGCCGAGTGCCGGATGAGCCGGGCGGGCTGGCTGTTCGCCCAGCTCGCCCGGCTGGTGGGGGCACCGCTGCCGCTCGGCACCGATACCGGCGTCGCGGCGAGCGTCAGCGTGACTGCGGACGAAGACGGCTGGAACCAGTATTGGACTCGCCAATATGGCCGGCGCCACGGTTTTCCACAGGTTATCCACAGTGCGAAAAGGTTCGCAGGACCAACGGGGCTCGAGGAGTATCTGGGGCTCGGGCTCGGCATCGCACTGCGGCTCGAGGAAGCGGGCGGTGCGTTGCTGTTCGTCAGCGACCATTATTTCGTGCGGCTCGGCCCGGTGCGGCTGCGCATCCCGAATGCGGTGCTGGGGCATCTGGTCGTCGGCCACACCGATCTGGGGCGCGGCCATTTCGCCTTCACGCTCGATCTCGTCCATCCGTGGCTGGGCGAACTCGTTCACCAGCTCGCGATATTCGCCGATCCGCAGGAAGCCGCGTGACCCGGCGGGTCATCGTCTTCGACGCGATGTGCGTATTGTGCTCAGGCCATGCACAGTTCGTGCTGCGCCATGATCGTGCCGGACACTTCCTGCTCGCCTCGATGCAGAGCGAAGCTGGCGTGGCGATCTATCGCTCGTTCGGGATAGATCCGGCCGACCCCGACACGCTGATCCTCGTCGAGGGCGATCGGGCGCTGCGCGACAGCGATGCGATCCTCGCGATCTGGCGGGCGCTGGGCTGGCCGTGGCGCGCCGCAGGAGTATTCGGCATCGTCCCCAGGGCGTGGCGCGATCCGGGCTATCGGTGGGTGGCGCGGCATCGCTACCGGCTGTTCGGGCGCCGCGAGACTTGCTGGCTGCCCGACGCGGCGCAGCGGAGCCGCATCCTGTGAGCCGCATCCTCGTCATCGGCGGCTATGGCGGCTTCGGCGCGCGGCTGACGCGGCGGCTGCTCGCGGCCGGGCACGAAGTGGTGGTCGCCGGGCGCAGCGCGGAGAAGGGCGCCGCGTTCTGCGCGGGGCTCGTCGGTTGCGAGGCCGTGGTGGCCGATCGCACCAACGGCATCGGGATGGCGATGGCGCGCATCCGGCCCGATCTGGTGATCGACGCTGCGGGCCCGTTCCAGAACAGTGGCTACACCGTTCCCGAAGCCTGTGTCGCGATGCGGATATCCTATCTCGACCTCGCCGACGCACGCGGATTCGTCACGGGGATCGGCGGGCTGGACAAGGCGGCGAAGGCGGCCGGGATCGCAGTGATCGCCGGCGCTTCCAGCGAGCCGGCACTGTCCGGCGCGGTGGCGCGCAGGCTGGCGGACGGCATGGAATCGGTCGCACAGGTCGAGATCGTAATCAGCGCGTCGAACCGCGCGGTGGGCGGCGCATCGGTGGCGCGTGCGATCCTGAGCTATGTCGGCAAGCCGCTGCGGCTGTGGCGCGGACGGCGCTGGAGCGTGGGATATGGCTGGCAGGAGCTGCGCCGGGTGCGCTTCGCAGTGGCGGGTCAGCCGGTGCTGCGTCGCTGGGTAGCACTGGCCGACGTGCCGGCGCATGACCTGCTGCCTGCGATGCTGCCCGGACGCCCGGCGGTGACCTTTCGCGCGGGGACCGAGCTGGGCTTTCAGATGCTGGCATTGTGGCTGGCCAGCTGGCCGGCGCGCTGGGGCTGGGCCGCCTCGCTCGATCGCGCCGCACGCTGGCTGATCCCGCTCCAGCGGCTGACGCGGCGAATCGGCAGCGATTGCTCGGCGATGTCGGTCACGCTGCGCGGGGGCGAGTCGAGCGGCAGTGGACCCTGGTCGCCAGCCGCGGCGACGGGCCGGAGATCCCGATTTTTGCGGCCCTGATCCTGGCCGAGGAGATATTGGCAGGCCGCGTCGCGCCCGGTGCGCGTGATGCAGCCGGGCTGTTGACGCTTGACCAGTTCGAACCTCTCTTCGCACCACTCGCGATGCGCCACGAGACGCGCGAGCGCGAAGTGTCCCCGCTTTATGCCCGCGCGATGGGACCACGCTTCGACGCGCTGCCGGCCGCGGTTCGCGCGATGCATGAAGTGAATGGCGACGGCGGCGCGGCGGGCGAGGGAGGGTGAAGCGCGGCAACCATCCGCTCGCACGGCTGATCGGCGGCATCATGCGCTTTCCACCGGAGGGGACTATCCGGTCCATGTCGGCTTTGCGGAACGCGGCGGCAAGGAACGCTGGACCGGGACTTTGGCGGGCACCGCTTCGCCAGCGAACTTTCGCAAGCCGGAGAAGGTGTCGCCGAGCGATTTGGCCCGCTGCGCTTCGTCTTCGATCTCCCTGCGGATGAAACCGGGCTGCGGATGGGGTTGCGGGGCTGGACTGCATTCAGCATCCCCATGCCGCGCGTGCTCGGACCACGCATCGAAGCGCGCGAATGGGACGAGGCTGGACGCTTCCACTTCGAGGTTCAGGTCGCGCTGCCGCTGATCGGCCCCGTCATTAATTACACCGGCTGGCTGGAGCACCTCGCATGACGGATCCGGATACCAAGTCTCCGCGCTATCTTTTGGGGGCGTTCCTGATGTCGTCCCTCATATCGGGGCTCCTCGGTTCGGTAGTGGTCGCGGTGGCGCTCACGGGTGACGCGTCGCCTTTGCCACTCAATCCCGCGATGTTCCTGCTGGTCGCTGTGTTCGCTCTTCCGATTGCATTCGCCCATATGCTTTTAATGGGCGTGCCTTTGTATCTGGCGCTGGTACCGCACTGGCGCGTTGGGTGGGTAAGCGCGATCATTTGGGGGTTCTTGATAGGAGCGACACCGTTCGCGCTGCTGTTCGGTGGCTTCACGATCGCCACTGCCCAGAACGCCGATGATATTCGGGAGATCGCTCGGCTCGCCGGCTATGCCGGTGGCTACGGCGCCGTGGGCGGCTTGGTCTTCAACACGGTCCTCGTCCTGGGCGAGCGCGCAAGAGAAAGGGCGGCCCGTTGCCGGACCGCCCCATCGTTTTGCCTGAGCTTGAAGCTTAGCGCTTCGAGAACTGGAAGCTGCGACGCGCCTTGGCGCGGCCGTACTTCTTGCGCTCGACGGTGCGGCTGTCGCGGGTCAGGAAGCCGGCGGCCTTGACCGGCGCGCGGAGCACCGGCTCGAAGCGGGTCAGCGCCTGGCTGATGCCGTGCTTGACTGCGCCGGCCTGGCCCGAAAGCCCGCCGCCCTTGACGGTGCAAACCACGTCATACTGGCCCACGCGCTCGGCGACGCCGAACGGCTGGTTGATGACGAGGCGCAGCGTCGGACGCGCGAAATAGACTTCCTGATCGCGGCCGTTGATCGTGATCTTGCCGGTGCCCGGCTTGATCCACACGCGGGCGACGGCGTCCTTGCGGCGGCCGGTCGCATAAGCGCGGCCGAGGCTGTCGATGATCTTCTCGCGCAGCGGCGTGGTCGACACGGGCGCAGCGGCCGGTGCGTTCAGATAGTCGTCGGCGCTGGCCGGAACGCCCGCGGGCGCTTCACCGGCGGCGATGGCGCCGAGATCGGAAAGGGACTGGCGGTTGTCGGACATTATGCGCCCACCTTGTTCTTGCGGTTCATCGACGCGATGTCGAGGACTTCGGGGTTCTGCGCGGCGTGCGGATGCTCGGTGCCGGCGAAGATGCGCAGGTTGCGCATCTGCTGGCGGCCGAGCGGGCCGCGCGGGATCATGCGCTCAACGGCCTTTTCGAGCACGCGCTCCGGGAAACGACCCTCGAGCACCTTGCCCGCGGTGATTTCCTTGATGCCGCCGGCATAGCCGGTGTGCTTGTAATAGACCTTGTTCGCCAGCTTCTTGCCGGTGAAACGGATCTTGTCGGCGTTGATGACGACGACATTGTCGCCGCAATCGACGTGCGGGGTGAAGCTCGTCTTGTGCTTGCCGCGCAGCACGTTGGCGATGATCGTCGCTGCACGACCGACCACCAGGCCGTCGGCATCGACGATGTGCCACTTCTTCTCCACTTCGGCCGGCTTCACCGACTTTGTGGTCTTCATCAGCGCCTTCATGGCCTGTGACCTTTCGAGGTTTAAATGCAAGCGCGCCAGCCTTCCGGCCAGCGCGGTCTGGCGGGCATTTGGCTGAGGTGCTCCCGAAAGTCAAGCAAATCGGGGCGTTTGCTGACGGGTATTATAATACCATCAATTAATCCGGCCAGGCGGCGGAGTCCGCATTCTCGATGCGGATGCGCGTGACGAGCAGCGTTTCGCGCGCCGCCGGCCCGGTTCCGTTGACGTTGCGAATGGTATCGGTGGCCGTGCTGAGCATCCCGGTCCGCGGATCGAACGCACGCTGCCGATCGAGCGACACCGAGCCGGTGCGCGCCGGCGCGCCGGCCTGTGCGGGCAGATCGATGGTCGCCGACGCAGTGGTGGAAGCCCGGATCAGTCCGTTATCGGCAGTGGCAGTACGGCGCGTGCCTTCGAGCGTGACGGGGGTGCCGAACGGGGAGGCGCCAGGCAGCCGGACCGGGATAAAGCTGCCCGGGGGCTCCCGAGGGTCGGTCATGATCGCCGCGGTGACGAGCGTGGCGAGGAGCGCGCGCTGCCGTTCGGGCGGAAGCGCGCGTAACGGCGCGACAAGCTTGGCGGATGCCGCGTCGGCAGAAAGGCCGGGCCGGGTGGCGGCGGCCTCGGCGATGCGCTGGCAGACGCGTTCCCACAAAGCCGCCATCTCGTCGACCGTCGTTACCTGTCCGCGTTCGTCGAGGTGCAGTACGATAGTGCGGCCGGCGAGTGCCGAAAGGCCGCGCTCGACAAGATTGCCCAAGGCTTCCGGCGCGGCGCTGGCATTGGTGAGCAACACCGCTTCGGCGCGATAGCCGGCACCCTCCCTGCTGAAGCGGACCAGCCGCTCGAGCCGATAGCGCCGCTCGGCCGGTGAGGTCTCGATCCGTTCGGTGACGATGCGCAGCGGCGTGCCCAATGGCGGCGCGAAGGCGGGCGCGGCGATGCTCGCCTGGAGCAGGACGGCCGCGAGCAGCATTCAGCCGGTCTCCGCGGCGATCCAGTCGCTCACCGCCGCGGCGGCGCTCACCGGCCAGGCTTCGATGGTCGGAAGGTCATAGGGATGGAGCGCGGCGATACGGTCGCGCAATTGGCCGGCGAGCTGCGAGGTCGTCTTGAACAATGCGGGGACTTCGTCGCTCCGCTCGACGGCGCCCTGCCAGCGATAGATCGAATGACAGGGGCCGAGGATGTTCACACAGGCGGCAAGCCGCTCGGTCAGCACGGTCTCGGCGACGCGCGCTGCCTCGACCCGGCTGGGAAAGGTCGAGAACAGGAGCGCGATATCGCTCATCCGCGCCGGCCGACTGCGTGTGCGCCCCATGTCGTGGCGATGACGAGCAATGCGCCGGTGAGCTGATGGAGGGCGGCGAGCGTGATGTTCATGCCCGACATCACCGTCGCGATGCCGAGCAGGATCTGGAGACCGAACGCGGTGTGGATCGCGATCGAGGCGCGGCGATCCATGGCGCGGGTGGCGCGGGCCAGCACGATCAGCGCGGCGACCGTCACCCATGCCCACCAGCGATGGACGAAATGGACGATCGCGGGATCGTTGAACAACGCGTCGAGGAATGGCCGGCCGGCGACTGTCGCACCGGGGAAGAAGCGGCCGTTCATCAGCGGCCATTGATCGGTCACCAACCCGGCATTTAGCCCGGCAACTAGCGCGCCGAACAGCAACTGGACGAACAGGATTGCGCCGGTGATGGCGGCCAATTCGGTCAAACGCGCCGGGCGGGCCTGCGGATTTCGGGCAAGCGTGCGCAGATCGAGCGCGGTCCAGACGACGCCCGCCAGTGTGAACAGCGCCACGAGCAAGTGCACCGCGAGGCGGACATGGCTGACATCGGTGCGGACGCTCAGCCCCGACTTGACCATCCACCAGCCGATCGCGCCCTGCAGCCCGCCCAATGCGAGCAGCGCCACCAGCCGCCAGCCATAGCCGCGCGGGATTTGTCGGCGGACCGCGAACCAGATGAGCGGCACCGCGAATGCGAGGCCGATCAGCCGGCCGAGCAATCGATGGAAATATTCCCAGAAGAAGATCGCCTTGAACCCGGCGAGCGTCATGCCCTGGTTGAGCTGCTGATATTCGGGGATGCGCTTGTAATTGGCGAACTCGGCCTGCCATTGCGCATCATTGAGCGGCGGCACGATCCCCGAGATCGGCTTCCACTGGGTGATCGAGAGGCCGGATTCGGTGAGCCTGGTGATTCCGCCGATCACGACCATCAGCACGATCAACGCCGCGACGAAATAGAGCCAGGTGGCAAGAGCGCGGGGGCGGGCGGAGGAGGGGGCGAGGGCATCTGGAGCACGGCGCCGGTTTAGGCGCTGCCCCGCCCAAAAGCTAGGCGCCCGAAGGCATCGCCGTTGCGCCGGCGCTCAGTTTTCGGGAAGCTGGAGGGGCGGCGCAACGTTGCGCTTCATCGCGATGTCGATCAGCGTTTCGAGCCTGATCAGCCGCTCGCGCGTCTCGATCGAATGGCGGCGGGCTTCCTCGGCCGTAGTCAGCGCCTGCTCGACCTTGTGCTGAAGCAATGTGACTTGCTGGAGCGCGCGGAGCGCGTCGGTCCAGAAGCTCATTGGCGCGCGCCGCCGGCGAGCATGGCGGACAAGGCGTTCCAATCGATGTCGGTGCGCGCCAGCAGTTCCTCACGCACCTTCGCACGATAAGCCTCTTCGTCGAACGCGGCCGCCGATGCGCGAGCCGCCTCGAGTTCGTTCATCGCTGTCTCGGTGCGTGCATTCGCCGTCTCGAGCTGCGCGAGCAAGTCGCGCATCAGCGCCTGTTCGGCGGGCGTGGGCTCGCTATAGCGCTCGGCAGCCGTGCGCATGAAGTCGCTCACGCTCATGTCCGCCGCCTCGGCATTGGCTGCGATCCGGCGTTTCTCCGCCGGAGATACCAGCACGACGACGCGGCTGGAGCGAGGATCGGAGAGCTGTGTTGCCATGTGCATGTACATAACATGCACATGGTGGATTTTCAACCGGCCGCGGCCTTAGGCACGCGCCCCATCCGCTACGGCGGCTTCGTTGTAGCGCAGCGCCTTCAGCACCGTGTCGACGATGTTCTCGGCGTTCAGGCCCGCTTCGGCATATTGGAGGTCGGGCTTGTCCTGGTCCTGGAAAATGTCGGGCAGCCGCATCGTGCGGAGCTTGAGACCGGCATCGATCAGGCCCTGGTCGCTCGCCATCGTCAGCACATGCGCGCCGAGGCCGCCGACTGCACCTTCCTCGACCGTCACTGCCACTTCGTGGCTGGTGAGCAGCTTGCGGATCAGCGCCTCGTCGAGCGGCTTGGCGAAGCGCAGGTCGGCGACGCTGGTTGAAAGGCCCTTGGCCTCCAGTGCATCGGCCGCCTTGAGCGCTTCCGCCAGCCTTGTCCCCAGCGACAGGATCGCCACCGTCTTGCCCTCGCGCACCATGCGGCCCTTGCCGATCTCGAGTCGCTCGGGAACCGCGGGAAGCTCGACGCCCACCCCGTTGCCGCGCGGATAGCGCACCGCGATCGGGCCGTCGTCATGAAGCGCCGCGGTGTGCGTCATATGCACCAGCTCGGCTTCGTCGGCCGCGGCCATCACGATAAAATTGGGAAGCGTCGCCAGATAGGTGACGTCGAAGCTGCCGGCGTGCGTCGCGCCGTCGGCGCCGACAAGGCCCGCGCGATCGATCGCGAAGCGGACCGGCAGGTTCTGGATCGCGACGTCGTGGACGACCTGGTCGTAGGCGCGCTGGAGGAAGGTCGAGTAGATCGCGCAGAACGGCCGCATGCCCTGCGCGGCGAGGCCTGCCGCGAAGGTGACGGCGTGCTGCTCGGCGATGCCGACATCGAAGGTGCGGTCCGGATGCGCCTTGCCGAAACGGTCGAGCCCGGTGCCCGAGGGCATCGCGGCGGTGATCGCGACGATCTCGCGGATCCGCGTCGGCTTCCTTGATCAGCTGATCGGCGAAGACGTTCTGGTATGCCGGCGGCCCCGGCAGTGCCTTGGCCTGCGCACCGGTGATCACGTCGAACTTCTGGACGCCGTGATATTTGTCCGCCGCCGCTTCGGCCGGGGCATAGCCCTTGCCCTTCCGGGTGACGACATGGACGAGGATCGGGCCGTGCTCGCTGTCGCGGACATTCTCGAGCACCGGGATCAGATGGTCGAGATTATGGCCGTCGATCGGGCCGACATAATAGAAACCGAGCTCCTCGAAGAGGGTGCCGCCCGTGGCCAGCCCCGCGCAAACTCCTCGGCCTTCTCGGCGGCGTTATGGGCGCGGCGCGATATGCGGCGGATGGCCCGCTTAGCGAAGTTGCGCAGGCCCAGATAATTGGAAGAGGAAACCGTCCGCGCGAGATAGGCCGAAAGACCGCCCACCGGCGGCGCGATCGACATATCGTTGTCGTTGAGGATGACGATCAGCCGGTTGCCCGCCGGCTCGGCATTGTTCATCGCCTCATAGGCCATGCCGGCGCTCATCGCGCCGTCGCCGATCACGGCGATCGCCTTGCCGGGCTGGTCTTTCAGCTTGTTGGCGATCGCGAAGCCCAAAGCGGCCGAAATCGAAGTCGAGCTGTGCGCCGCGCCGAACGGGTCGTATTCGCTCTCGTTGCGCCTGGTGAAGCCCGACAGGCCGCCACCCATGCGCAACGTGCGGATGCGGTCGCGGCGTCCGGTGAGGATCTTGTGCGGATAGCATTGGTGGCCGACATCCCAGATCAGCCGATCGCGCGGCGTATCGAACACATAATGGATCGCAGTGGTCAGCTCGACGACGCCGAGCCCCGAGCCGAGATGCCCGCCGGTAGTGCCGACAGCCGAGATCGTCTCGGCGCGCAGCTCGTCGGCGAGCTGGCGGAGATCGGCGGGCTTGAGCTTGCGGAGATCGGCGGGCGTGTCGACGGTGTCGAGCAGCGGCGTGCTTGGTAGGTCAGCCATCGACAGTCCCTTACGCGAGTGCTTCGCTTAAGTCGAACGCTCGAATCGCTGAAAAGTCGTGCAGTTTCCGTGCAGGTCCGGATCTGTAGGCTGGCCGCAGCTGCCGCAGATGCGGAGGGCGATTACTGTCGTTCTCAGGCCGCGCGGCGCAGCGCCAGCGTGCGGCCGAGCTGGCAAGCCACGCCGAGATTCTGCTTGTTGGCTGGTCGCATGCGACTCGAGCAACAGCTCGTGCCGGGTAACGCGCGCGCCGCAATAGTCGAAGATGCCGTGGTCGATCTGGGCACGCATCGCGCCGAAATAGCCATGGCGCGCATAGGTGCCGGCGTCCGCGCCCGCGACTGCGACCAGCGCAACCTCGAGCCGGCCGAGCTTCTTGCGCGTACTCGTGTTGCCCGACTCATAGGCCCAGCCATTGCTGAACACGCGATCGATCCAGCCCTTGAGCAACGCCGGAAAAGACCACCAATAGACCGGATAGACCAAAACCAGCCGGTCCGCCCGATCGATCCGCGCCTGTTCGGCGAGCACGTCCTGCGCCGACGTCGCGGTGCGGAGATGGACGGCCAGGTCGCGGGCAGTCTCGCGCGGGTCGAACCCTTCGGCTGCAAGATCGGCGATCTCCACGGATGCCGACGGATCCATGGCGCGGATTCCCGACGCCACCGCGTTGGCGATTGCGTGCGTCAGTGAGTTGGGATCGGGATGGGATACCACCACAAGGCTGTGCATCGCTGTCTCCGGATAGGTATGGCGTCCCGCAATGTGGCGCTATATACTCTTAGTAAGTTACTAATGGTATATAGAATGTCAAGTCCCACTACCGCCGAGCGGCGCAAGCGTATGACGCGTGGCGACCGCTCGGCACAGCTGATCGCAACGGCATGGGCCATCGTACGCGAAGACGGGACCGATGCGCTCACGCTCGGTCATCTCGCCACGCGTGCAGGAGTGACCAAGCCGGTGGTCTATGATCATTTCGGCACGCGCGCAGGCCTGTTGGCAGAACTCTATCGCGCGTTCGATGCGCGCCAGACCGCGTTGATGGACGCAGCGCTCGCCGGAAGCCCCGCGACGCTGGCCGGCCGCGCGCAGGTGATAGCGGCCACCTATATCGATTGCGTGCTCTCGCAGGGGCGCGAGATCCCCGGCATTGTCGCCGCTCTCGAGGGTTCACCCGAGCTCGAGCGGATCAAAAGCGAATATCGTGCCGTCTTTCTGGAAAAATGCCGCCGGCTGTTCGCCCCCTTCACGCCGGCGGACGACATCGCTCTCTCTGCGCTTTGGAGCATGCTGGGCGCGGCCCAGTCTTTGTCCTACGCGACCGTGGCGGGTGCGGTGACGCGAGAAGAAGCGGTCGCAGAACTGGTACGCGCCATCCATGCCATGGCGGAAAGTCGGACAGTGCTCTGAGCCGCGGTCAATCGCAGTCGGAGCATTTGCCCAGGACTTCGATCACCGGCCGCGGGTCAGTATGCCGCCCCGACCTCAGACATTGAAGCGGAACAGCATCACGTCGCCGTCCTGGACGACATATTCCTTGCCCTCGGAGCGCAATTTGCCGTGATCGCGCGCGCCGGCCTCGCCCTTGAACTGGACATAATCGTCATAGGCGATCGTCTCGGCGCGGATGAAGCCGCGCTCGAAATCGGTGTGGATCTCGCCCGCTGCCTGCGGTGCCCTGGCGCCGACTTCGACGGTCCAGGCGCGCGCTTCCTTGGGGCCGACGGTGAAGAAGGTGAGGAGGTGGAGCAATTTATAGCCCGCGGTGATCACCCGGGCGAGGCCGGTCTCCTCCAACCCCAGCTCGGCGAGGAACTCGCCGCGATCCTCGGGCGGCATCGTCGCGATCTCCGCCTCGATCGCCGCGGAAACGACGACTGCCTCAGCGCCTTCGGCCTTCGCTTTCTCGAACACCTTGGCGGAGAGGTCGTTGCCGTTGGCGGCGTCTTCCTCATTGACGTTGCAGACATAGAGGACAGGCTTGCCGGTCAGCAGTTGCGCCTGCGCGAAGACGCGGGCTTCCTCGACGTCCCTGGGCTGAGTGAGGCGCGCGGGCTTGCCTTCGCGGAGCAAGTCGAGCGCCTGGCCGAGCACCGAGGCGGCGACCTTCGCTTCCTTGTCGCCCTGCGTTGCTTTCTTGGCAAAGGCGGGCACCCGCTTCTCGAGGCTCTCGAGGTCGGCGAGCATCAGCTCGGTCTCGACGGTCTCGGCATCGGCGATCGGATCGACCTTGTTGTCGACATGCTGGATGTCGTCATTCTCGAAGCAGCGCAGCACATGGACGATCGCGTCCACCTCGCGGATGTTGCCGAGGAACTGGTTGCCGAGACCTTCGCCCTTGCTCGCGCCGCGCACCAGCCCGGCGATGTCGACGAAGCCGAGTTGGGTCTCGATGATCTTGGCCGAGCCGGCGATCTCGGCGAGCTTGTCGAGCCGCGGATCGGGCACCGCGACATTCCCGACATTGGGCTCGATCGTGCAGAACGGATAATTCGCCGCCTGCGCCGCGGCGGTCTCGGTCAGCGCATTGAAGAGCGTGGACTTGCCGACGTTCGGAAGCCCGACAATGCCGCAGCGAAAACCCATGGAAGTCTTATCCTGTGTTGAAGGGCCGGATGTCGCCGGCGAGTTGCCGGCTCGATAGGCGCAAAGCGCGGCGGTTTCCAGTGCGGAGCAAGCCCTTGAGGCCGCCATGCAGGTTGCGACGGCAAGGAGATGCGGAAAGGCCGGGCCGGCTACGTCATGGCACTGTATCGCTGCTTGACGCGGCCCCGTTCATCTGGGGTACAGGGGCGCCAAGCCTTTTCGGCATGTTTAGAGTATTCAAGGAGCAGGGAATGATTCGCCGTCACATGATCATGAGCGCCGCCGCGGCGACGCTGGCGCTTGCAAGCTGCGGCGGCAACGATCCGACGCCCACGCCTTCGCCCACTCCGACGCCCACGCCGACTCCGACTGCATCGCCGACCTATACGGCGTTTCCGCTCGCCGCCGCGGCCTCGTTCAACACGATCAACGCCTCGACCAGCTATACCGGCGATCCGGCGGGTGCAGTGGTGCTCGGCGCTGCCGCCACCGAGGTGGGGCTGTCGAGCCGAGTCAGCCTGGCGACCAGCAATGCGATCGCCACGGCGACCTATGTGATCAACGAGAACGGCGAGGAATCGCGTTTCGTCAACGCAAACGTCACGGTCCAGCCGGCGCCGGCCGTGACCGAGTTCGTGTTCCGCACCACCGACGCGGCGACCGCGGGCAAGTTCTCGCAGCTCGAATTCCTCAACAACACGATTTCCACGGCGGCCACCACCAGCAACACCAATCTGCAGCTGACCAATCTCAGCTACGCCAATTGGTGGCGTGGCGATTCGACCACCGGCGCCAAGCGGATCACCACGACGGTGTTCGGCTATCAGACCGTGTTGACCGACGTGCCTAAGACCGGCACCCAGGCCTATACTTCGACCGTGGTCGGCCGGCTGGTCGGCGTCAACGGCGGTGTCACCACGGTTGCGCGCGTCGGCGGCACCGTCACGGTCTCGGTCAACTTCTCCACCGGCCTCGTCGATCTCACGCTGGCGCTCAACCAGACGCCGGAAGGCGGCGGCGCCACGACCGCTTACGGAACGTTCACTGCACAGGGCGCGATTCCGACCGGGCAGAACCAGTTCCAGGGCAGCTTCACCGGCAGCGCGACGCTGTCGGGCACGCTCACCGGCAGCTTCTTCGGTTCGCAGGGCAAGGAGATCGGCATCGCCTTCGCGGGCGCGGGCACGGTCGGCGGGGGCAACCAGCGCCTCGTCGGTGTGGTTGTCGGCAAGAAGTAAGGCTTCACAGCCTGGCATTCGGAAGGGGCTCCGGGAAACCGGGGCCCCTTTTCTTGGCTCAGTCCTGCAGCCGCAGCGCGATTTCGCTCATGAACCGGGCGTCGTTGCCGTCTGCGAGCCAGCCGGCTTCCGCGGCGATCGCGCCCAGCATGTCGGTGAGCGGCTCGATCTCCGTCTTGGCATAGTTGCCGAGCACATAGCTGGTCACCCGGTCCTTGTGCCCGGGATGGCCGATGCCGATCCGCACGCGGCGGAAGTCCGGACCGATATGCGCATCGGTCGAGCGCAGCCCGTTATGCCCCGCGGTGCCGCCGCCCATTTTCACCTTCACCTTGAAGGGAACGAGATCCAGCTCGTCGTGGAAGATCGTGATGTCGGCGGGGGTCAGTTTGTAGAAGTCCATCGCCGCGCGCACGGCGCGGCCGCTCTCGTTCATGAAGGTGCCGGGCTTGAGCAGGATCAATTTGTCGGTGCCGATCCGCCCTTCCTGCGTCCAGCCCTGGAACTGCTTCTTCGGCGTCGAGAAATCATGCACCTCGCCGATGGCATCGACGGCCATGAAGCCGACATTGTGCCGGTGCATCGCATATTGCGGCCCCGGATTGCCGAGGCCCACCCAGAGCTGCATCGCGTAAACCCCAAAGAAAATCGCCCCCGCACCTAGGATGCGGAGGCGATTTTTGAACCGCGAAGTTCGAAGCAGCGATTACTCGCCGGCTTCGCCTTCGGCCGGAGCCTCTTCCGCGGTTTCGGCTGCGGTCTCGCCATCGCCTTCGCTCGACTTGAGCGCCGACGGTGCGACCACGGTCGCGATGGTGAAGTCGCGGTCGGTGATCGCCGAGGTCGCGCCCTTGGGCAGGGTCACCGCCGAGATGTGGATCGAATCGCCGACTTCGACGCCCTTGAGCGAGATCGTGATCTGGTCGGGGATCTCGGCCGCGTCGCAGACCAGCTCGAGCTCGTGGCGGACGACGTTGAGCACGCCGCCGCGCTTGATGCCGGGGGCCTCTTCCTCATCGGTGAAGACGATCGGCACGTTCACGTGCACGCTGGCGTGCTCGGAGATGCGCAGGAAGTCGACGTGGATCGGACGATCGCTCACGACGTCGAAGGCGACGTCCTTGGGCAAGGTGCGCTCGCCATTGACCATCACGACCGAGTTCATGAAGTGGCCGGTCATCAGCAGCTTCATCAGCTCGCGTTCGCTGACGTGGATGCCAACGGGGTCTGCCTTGTTGCCGTAGATAACGGCGGGGACGCGGCCTTCACGACGAAGCGCCCGGGAGGCTCCCTTGCCAGCCCGGTCGCGCGTCTCGGCCGACAGCGTAAGCGATTCGCTCATGTGTCGTTCCAATGCGCTAAAGTGTTTCAGTTCATATGCCGGACAGGCCTCCAGGGATGACCCTGCCGCAGCAAGCGCGCGCCTCTAGCCGAAAGGGGGGCAAAGGCAAGGTCGCCGGTTCCTCCCCGGGACGCACCCCGGGGAGGATCGGTGTCACACCAGCTCTGGCAGCAGCTCGTCGAGCTTGTCGAGGCTCTGGCTCCAGCCTTCCTTCATGCCCTTGAGCGCCGGGATCATCCGCTCGCTCACCTGCGTGATGAGAGTGGTCATGTGCATCAGCGTCCCGCCGCCCGGAGCGTCCTCGAACACGAACGTGTCCTCATGCTCGATTCCCCAGCTGCCGTCGTCTTCCTGGAAGGCCCGCAGCACGAAACGCATCCGGTTCGGGCGCTCGACTTCGAGGAACTCGCCATAGACCGGGTTGGTGCCGTAGGGCTCCGGACCGCGCATATCGATGCGGATCTTGCCGCCCGGACGGACGTCGGTCTCGCAGACCGGCGCATCGAATTCGCGCGGGCCCCACCAGCGGGCGAGATGCTCGGCTTTGGTCAGGCAGTCGAACACCAGTTCGCGCGGCGCGGCGAAGGTGCGGACGATCGTCATTTCAGTGCCCACACCGGGTTCAGTCACAGTCATTTCTTCTCTCCTTCTTCCTGCAGTCGTTTCAGATACGCTTCGAGATCGTCGAACTTTTCCTCCCAGAAGCGGCGATAGGCCTCGAGCCATTCGCTTGCCGCCTTGAGCGCTTCCGGCTCGAGCTTTGCCGGACGCTGCTGCGCCGTGCGGCCGCGCGAGATCAGCCCGGCGCGCTCGAGCACCTTGAGATGCTTGGTCACTGCCGGCCCGCTCATCGCGAAGGGGCGGGCGAGTTCGCCGACCGAAGTCTCGCCGCGCGCCAGCCGCGCAAGGATCGCGCGCCGGGTCGGATCGGCCAAAGCCGCGAATGTCGCGCTCAATGCATCGGGTGTCGGGCTCATATAACCTCCTAGTTAGATAACCTATCAGTTAAATAAATGAAGGAGTCAAGCCTCCACGCGGCGTCGCACGCGAAATTTTCAAAAAATCGATCGAAGAGAGAACCGGCTGCGAGGACCTCAGTAGCGGACGCGTTCCGCCTTGAGCCCGCGCTTCGCCAGCTCCGCTTGCACGCCCGCCGGTCCGGCGAGATGTCCCGCGCCGACCGCGACGAACACGATGCCCGGCCGCTTCATCCGCGCGCTCAGCCACGCCGCCCATCGGGCGTTGCGCTTGCCAGCAGCGCGTCGGCCAGTTCGGGCGCGCGGCCGAGGTCCTCGTTCATCATCCGCGCCAGCCCGTCGGCATCGCCCGCGCTCCACAGCGCGACCATCCGGTCGATCGTCTCGCCCGCTTTGGGCAGATCGTCGATCGTGTCGATCAGCAGCGCGCGCTGCGCCGCCAGCGGCAGGCGATCGAAATAGCCGAGCTGCTCGCGCGCCGTCTCCAGCCCGGAGACGGGCTTGCCCGCCGATTTCGCCGCCGCGGTCAGCACCGCCTCCGCGCCGTCCTTCTCGTCATAGCCCAATTGGCGCAGCGGCGCCGCCGAGAGCATCGTCGCGGCCAGCCACGGCTCGGCGCGGTCGAGCGCGTTGGGCGCCAGCCCGATCTCGGGCAGTGCAGCCCGGAACTTCGCCGCCTCGGCGGGCGGAAGCTGATCGGGCAAGGAAGGCCCCGCGGGCGACATGCCCAGCTCGCTTACCAGCGCCTGCATCTCGGGCTGCCCCGGCATCACCAATTCGAGCACGAGTTCGTTGCTGGCGTCGAACGCGGACTTCACACCCTCGTCGAACCAGCTCAGCCCGGGCTTGAGCATATGGACGGTGCCGAACAGATAGATCGTCGTGTCGGCGTCCCTGACCACCCACAAGGCAGGATCGGCATGGTTCGCCGGCTTCTCCGGCGTCTTCGCCTCGCATCCGCCCAGCGCTAGCAGCGCGGCTCCGATCAGCAATTTCCGAAACATCGCGCGACAGGAGGCGATCACTGCATCCTTGTCAACGTGGGCATCGCGCGCCAAAGCACCGGGCATATGTCCGAGCCCCTAAGCTTCCAGCGCATGATCCTGAAGCTCCACGATTACTGGAGCGAGCGGGGCTGCGTGATCCTCCAGCCCTACGATATGCGCATGGGCGCCGGCACCTTCCATCCGGCGACGACGCTCAAGGCGCTCGGCCCCGATCCGTGGAACGCCGCCTTCGTCCAGCCCTGCCGCCGCCCGACCGACGGCCGCTATGGCGAGAACCCCAACCGGCTGCAGCATTATTACCAATATCAGGTGATCCTGAAGCCGAGCCCGCCCGACCTGCAGGAGCTCTATCTGGGCAGCCTCGCCGCGATCGGCATCGACTTCACCCGCCATGACATCCGCTTCGTCGAGGACGATTGGGAGAGCCCGACGCTCGGCGCCTGGGGCCTCGGCTGGGAAGTCTGGTGCGACGGGATGGAAGTCACCCAGTTCACCTATTTCCAGCAGATGGGCGGCTTCGACTGCAAGCCGGTGGCGGGCGAGCTGACCTACGGGCTCGAGCGCCTCGCGATGTACATCCAGAACAAGGACAGCGTGTACGATCTCGCCTTCAACGACGCGGGCGTGAGCTATGGCGACGTCTTCCTCGAGAACGAGAAGCAGATGTCGAAGTGGAACTTCGAGATCGCCGACACCGACGCCTTGTTCGACCTGTTCCGCAAGGCGGTTGCCGAATGCGAGAACTGCCTCAAGGCCGAGCTGCCGATCCCGGCGTACGAGCAGGCGATCGAGGCGAGCCACGTCTTCAACCTGCTCAACGCCCGCGGCGTGATCTCGGTCGCCGAGCGCCAGGCCTATATCGGCCGCGTCCGCGATCTGGCGAAGGGCTCGTGCGAAGCGTGGATGGCGAAGAACGGGTGGACGGCGTGAGTTTGATGCTCACGCGAAGGCGCGAAGGCGCGAAGAAGTTGTTCGCGCAACAACGCGACGACGCGACGATCTCGCTATGCCGCGCGAGCGGCCCTCAAGCATCAACGTTTGCCATATGGCGTGAGTGGGGCGGGGCGGCTGACGCCGCCGAGCAGCGCATCTTCTTCGTCGCGTCGTCGCTTCGTCGCGCGAACCAACCTTCCTCCCTTCGCGCCTCAGCGCCTTCGCGTGAACAATTATGACCGAAGACTTCCTTCTCGAACTGCGCTGCGAGGAAATCCCCGCGCGGATGCAGGAAAAGGCGCGCGCCGATCTGGCGTCGCTGTTCGAAGCGCGGCTCAAGGCGCTGAACCTCCCGTTCGAGGCCATCGAGAGCTACGCCACCCCACGCCGCCTCGCTTTGATCGTCCGCGGCGTCGCCGGGACCACCGCGGCGATGACGGAAGAGCGCAAGGGCCCCCGTGCCGACGCGCCCGACGCCGCGATCCAGGGCTTCCTCCGCTCCACCGGGCTCACCCGCGAGCAGCTCGTCACCCGCGACGACGGCAAGGGCGGGCAAATTCTGTTCGCAGTGATCGAGCGGCCGGGCATGGTCGCGGGCCCGGTGTTCGCCAGCGCGATCAGCCATGTGATCCATGCTTTCCCTGGCCCAAATCGATGCGCTGGGGCGTCGCCTCGCAATCGACCGAGAGCCTGCGCTGGGTGCGCCCCTTGCAGGGCATCATCGCCTTGCTCGGCGACAAGCTGGTCCCGGTCGAGATCGCGGGGATCAAGAGCGGCGCGCAGACCGTCGGCCACCGCTTCCACCATCCCGGCGTGATCACGATCGGGTCGGCAAACGACTATGCCGAGAAGCTCCGTGCCTGCCACGTCATCGTCGACGGCGCCGAACGCCGCGCGATCATCGCGGTCGGCGCCACGATGGCTGCACGCAAGGCGGGCCTGACGCTGGTCGAGGACGAAGGGCTGCTGTTCGAAAATGCCGGCCTCACCGAATGGCCGGTGCCATTGCTCGGCCGCTTCGATCCCGAATTCCTCTCGGTCCCGCCCGAAGTGATCCAGCTCACGGCGCGCGTGAACCAGAAATACTTCGTCTGCCGCGACGCCGACGGCAAGCTCGCCAACGCCTTCGTCTGCACCGCGAACATCGACGCGAGCGACGGCGGCGCGAAGATCGTCGAAGGCAACCAGAAGGTGCTGGCGGCCCGGCTGAGCGATGCGCGCTTCTTCTACGATACCGATCTGAAGGTGCCGCTCGAGGAGCAGGCAAAGAAGCTCGAAAAGATCGTCTTCCACGAGAAGCTCGGCACGGTCGCCGACAAGGTCGATCGCGTGGCCAAGCTCGCGCGCTGGCTGGTCGAAGAAGGCATCGTCCCTTCTTCTCCCTCTCCCCGCTCGCGGGGAGAGGGCCGGGGAGAGGGGAGTCTTCCTCAAGCGCATCGCTCGTGGCTCAGGCCCCTCTCCCAACCCTCTCCCCGGAGGGGAGAGGGCTATTGGCAGCCCTCGCCGAACGCGCCGCGCGTCTCGCCAAGGCCGATCTCGTCACCGGCATGGTCGGCGAGTTCCCCGAACTCCAGGGCCTGATGGGCGGCTATTACGCCGCCGCGCAGGGCGAGCCCGTCGAAGTCGCCGAAGCGATCCGCGATCACTACAAGCCGGTCGGGCAGAGCGATGATGTGCCCATCGATCCGGTGACGGTAGCGCTGGCTCTTGCCGAACGCATCGATACGCTGGCGCAGTTCTTTGCTCACGACATGAAGCCCACCGGTTCGAAAGACCCGTTCGCTTTACGTCGCGCAGCACTGTCGTTGTTGCAGCTTATCTTCGGCAACTACCTTCGTATGCGCATCTTCGGCATATTCACGCGTCAGATGGATGTTGCTCAAGGGCGCGTTCGTGAAATCGTATCTGACGAAATTGTTGGCT
The DNA here is from genome assembly GCF_027941955.1 of Sphingomonas sp. 7/4-4. Lineage (GTDB taxonomy): Bacteria > Pseudomonadota > Alphaproteobacteria > Sphingomonadales > Sphingomonadaceae > Sphingomonas. The sequence continues at coordinate 2,035,472 of NZ_CP115960.1, read as the reverse complement.
TCCTGATTGATCGTCTCAAGGTCCAGCAACGCGAGGCGGGTGTCCGCCACGACCTGATAGACGCGGTGTTTGCGCTGGGCGGCGAAGACGATCTCGTCCGCCTATTGGACCGCGTTCAAGCTCTGCAGGCGTTCGTCACCACCGGGGACGGCACCAATCTCCTCGCCGGCTACAAGCGCGCCGCGAACTTCCTCAAGAAAGAAAATTGGCCCACCAGTGCTCCGGCGAAGGCCGGAGCTTTGGAAGTCGAAGGGCAGAGCAACCCAGGGCTCCGGCCTTCGCCGGAGCACGATTATGTGCCCGAACCCGAGGAAGCCGATCTCATCGCCGCCCTCGCCGCTGCCGAGCCCAAGGCCGCCGCCGCGATCGAGCACGAGGATTTCGAGGCCGCAATGGCCGCACTCGCCACGCTCCGTGCTCCGATCGACGCCTTCTTCGACAAGGTCACGGTCAACGATTCCGACCCGGCAAAGCGGGAAAACCGGCTCAACCTGCTCGCGCGGATGCGTGATGCAGTGCACAAAGTCGCCGATTTCTCGAAGATCGAAGGCTGATTTATCCGACTTATTGCGCAGGCGGAACGGCACGATTTCGCCCAGCCTTTACTTGGCTTTGGCTATCCGCCGCGCGTCTGGAACCTGACAACGCAATCAGAGCTTCCGCCTTGTTCGCAGTCGCGGTAGGCGCCTCTCGTCCCGGGGCGGCGCCTCCAGCATAAGGATCAGGGATGACGCAGTACGTGTACCGCTTCGGCGGTGGGGTTTCGGACGGCGGCAACGGCGACAAGAACTTGCTCGGCGGCAAGGGCGCCAATCTCGACGGCATGGCCGGAATCGGCCTGCCGGTCCCCCCGGCTTCACGATCAGCACCCCGGTCTGCGCACTCTATTACGATTCCGGCGAATCCTTCCCGGACAGCCTCAAGGCCGAAGTCGCCACCGGCATCGCCCATATCGAGAGCGTGACGGCCAAGAAGTTCGGTGACCCCGCCGATCCCTTGCTCGTCTCCGTCCGCTCCGGCGCGCGCGTATCGATGCCCGGCATGATGGACACCGTCCTAAACCTCGGGCTCAACGATGCGACCGTGCAGGGCCTCGCCGCGACTTCGGGCGACGATCGCTTCGCGTGGGACAGTTATCGCCGCTTCATCCAGATGTATTCGGACGTCGTGCTGGGGCTCGATCACGGCCGCTTCGAGGAAGCGCTGGAGATCGCCAAGGAGGACAACGGCTTCAGCCTCGATACCGAGCTGAGCGCCAAGGACTGGCAGAAGCTCGTCGCCGAATACAAGGCGATCGTTCAGGAGCTCTGGGGCAAGCCCTTCCCGCAGGACGTCCACGACCAGCTCTGGGGCGCGATCGGCGCGGTGTTCGGCTCGTGGCAGTCCGAACGCGCCAAGGTCTATCGCCGCCTGAACGACATCCCGGGCGACTGGGGCACCGCCGTCAACGTCCAGGCGATGGTGTTCGGCAACATGGGCGAGACCTCGGCAACAGGCGTCGCCTTCACCCGCGATCCGTCCAAGGGCGACAATGCCTATTACGGCGAGTTCCTGATCAACGCGCAGGGCGAGGACGTCGTCGCCGGCATCCGCACGCCGCAATATCTCACCAAAGCCGCGCGCGAAGCGGCGGGGCCAAGCCCGCCTCGATGGAAGAAGCGATGCCCGAGGTGTACGCCCAGCTCGCCGGCGTCTTCGAGACGCTCGAGACCCACTATCGCGACATGCAGGACATCGAATTCACCGTCGAGCGCGGCAAGCTCTGGATGCTCCAGACGCGGTCTGGCAAGCGCACTGCCAAGGCGGCGCTCAAGATCGCAGTCGACATGGCGAACGAGGGTCTGATCACGCAGGAAGAGGCGATCCTCCGCGTCGATCCGCAGGCGCTCGATCAATTGCTCCACCCGACGCTCGATCCCAAGGCGACGCGCGACGTGCTTACCAAGGGCCTGCCGGCCTCGCCGGGCGCGGCCTCGGGCTTCGCGGTGTTCGACAGCGATACCGCCGAGAAGCGCGCCGCTGCTGGCGATGCGGTGATCCTCGTCCGCGTCGAGACGTCGCCCGAGGACATTCACGGCATGCATGCGGCCAAGGGCATCCTCACCGCGCGCGGCGGCATGACCAGTCACGCCGCGGTGGTCGCGCGCGGCATGGGGCGGCCCTGCGTCTCGGGTGCGGGGACGTTGGCGATCGTTGCGAAGGAGAAGCTGTTCCGCGTCGGCGGCCGTGAGGTCCGCGAAGGCGACACGATCACGATCGACGGCGCCACCGGCGAAGTGATGTTCGGCGCAGTGCCGACCGTCCAGCCGGAGCTGTCGGGCGATTTCGGCACGCTGATGCTCTGGGCCGATGCGAAGCGCCGGCTCAAGGTTCGCGCCAATGCCGAGACGCCGCTCGATTGCCGCACCGCGCGCGAGTTCGGTGCCGAGGGCATCGGTTTGTGCCGCACCGAGCATATGTTCTTCGAAGGCTCGCGGATCACGGCGGTGCGCCAGATGATCCTCGCCTCGGACGAGAAGGGCGCCGCGCGGCGCTCGACAAACTGCTTCCCGAGCAGCGCAGCGATTTCGTCGAGATATTCGAAGTGATGGCGGGTTTGCCCTGCACGATCCGCCTGCTCGATCCGCCGCTCCACGAATTCCTGCCCCATGAGGAGGCGGAGTTCGAGGAAGTCGCCAAGGCCGCGGATATCGACGTCGAGACGCTCCGTCGTCGTGCTGCCGAGCTCCACGAGTTCAATCCGATGCTGGGCCATCGCGGCTGCCGCCTCGGGGTGACTTATCCCGAGATCTACGAGATGCAGGCGCGCGCGATCTTCGAGGCGGCGGTGCTGGTCGCGGAGAAATCGGGCGCGGCGCCGATCCCCGAAGTGATGATCCCTTTGGTCGCCACGCGGCGCGAGCTCGAGCTGATGAAGATCGTCGTCGACAAGGCGGCTGAGGCGGTGTTCGCCGAAAAGGGCCGCAGGATCGAGTATCTGGTCGGCACGATGATCGAGCTGCCGCGCGCGGCGCTGCGTGCGGGCGAGATTGCCGAGGTCGGCGCCTTCTTCAGCTTCGGTACCAACGATCTGACCCAGACCACTTTGGGCGTGAGCCGCGACGACGCCGCGCGTTTCCTGACCACCTATGTCGAGAAGGGCATCTATGCCCGCGATCCGTTCGTCAGCCTCGATGTGGAGGGCGTCGGCGAGCTGATCAGCATCGCGGCGGAGCGGGGCAGGGCGACGCGCCCCGATATCAAGCTCGGCATCTGCGGCGAACATGGCGGCGATCCGGCGTCGATCGCGTTCTGCGAGGCGACGAAGCTCGATTACGTATCGGCTTCGCCGTACCGCGTGCCGATCGCGCGGCTGGCGGCGGCGCAGGCGGCGCTGAAGGCCGCCTGACGCCGCCGCCTGGCCTTACGGAAGCACCGCCTTCACCGCCGCGGCAAGGTCGCCGCCGTAATCGCCATTGTAGCGCGAGTTGATCACTGCGCCGATGGTGATCCCGTTGCTGTAGGTGATGATCAGCGTATTGATTTCGCCCTTGTTCCAGCCGGCCGGATGCCAGCCGCCATGGTAGTAGGCGGTCAGCCCCCGCCATAATCGGCGTAGAACATGCCGAGATTGGCCGCGCGCATCTCGTCGACGGCGGTTTGGGGCAGGATCTTTGCGGTGAGCATCAGGTCGTGCATGAACCAGGCGAGTTCGCGTGAGTTGAGGTTCCAGCCCTGCGACCCGCAGACTGCGGTCATGTCGCCCCAGTCCTGGCCCGGCAGCACCGTGCTGAAATCGAAATTGTTGGCGTGAAAGTCCGTCGCGCCGTCATCCTTGGCGGATTTGTAGCTGAGCGCGGGATCGGGCTGTGGTGACTTGCAGGTCAGGAACGGCAGGCCGGCGCTGTTGAATGTCTGGCGATTGACGATCGTCACATATTGGTTGCCATATCCTCGGCCGTGGTCGCCGACAGGCCGTACATGCGGACCAGCATCAGGCGTTGCAGCGCATAGTTGGTGTTCGCGTAGTGAAAGCTCTTGTCGGCCTGCGGTGCCTTGGCTGCGCATGCCTTCAGCGTGGCGAGGTCGATGCCGCAATTCTCGTCCCAAATCCCGCTGGTGTGCCCCATCAGCTGCTGGATCGTCACTTCCTTGAATTTGGGATCGAACGTCCAGTCGCTCGGCAGCTGGAGATAGGCCTTGTCGCCGAGCTTGACGTTCTTCTGCGGCATCACCCGCATCATCGTCGCGGCGGTAATGGTCTTGCTCACGCTGGCGATGCTGATTCGCTCCTTGTCGCTCATCGCTCGCGGCGCGCTGTCGGGCGCGCGCCGGGCAGCACCGCCCGCAACGCTGGCAGTGGCGCCGCCCGCGCCCATGACGGTCACCGACCAGCCCACTGCCTTGTCGGTGAATCGGGTCTTGATCTCGTCAGCGATTTTCGAGACCGTGATTGCCTCCGCGCTGATCCGGATCCTGCGCTGGTCGATCCAGCCGGCGGGCCCCGCCGGGGCGCAGTTTGTAGGGGCGCGGCCTCGCCTGTTCCTGCGCCGGGAAACGCTGCCGTAGCTGCTGCGGCGACGCCTGGCGAATGTCCAGGGTCGGTATGCGCCGAAAATCTTGCGCGAGTGCGCCGCCGCCGCTGGTCGCGGCGATGACCGGAATCGTGATCAGAAGTTGCTTGATCCTGCCCATGGCTCATCTCCGAAAAGGTGCACAGGGCAGGTACGCGCCAAGTCCCGCCGCCTTCTTTCTGAAGCGGTCGCGACGGAGATTTGCGTTCCCGGATTGGATAATAAGGGGAGGTCGGGATCCGCAACGGGAATATGCATCATTATGCATATATCGCCGGTGCGGCGGCGTCAGCCGCGCCCGTCGCCTGCGCGTTCAATAGGGATCGGGTATCGGCCTTGGGGATACTGATCCACGCAGCTGGGCGTTCTCCGCCTCCAGTTCGCGCAGGCGCCGCTGTGCCTCGCGCAGTTCGGTGCCGGTTTCGTCGCGGTAGGTGCGGTGCCTGAGCTCTTCGTCCTGATAGCGCTCGCGCCACTTGCTGCGGCCGGAGCGGGCGGCGAGGCCGAAGAAGAAGCCTGCAACCAGGGTCAGTGCCAGCGCGACGAGCTGGGTGGCAGTGTCGAAAGGCAATCCCGGCATCGCTCGATCTCCTCTTGGCCGGCGCGCAGGCTGGCTCGCCTGCAACGCCCGTGCCACCGTAACGATCGACGCGGGAATTAGTGCATCAGCGAGTCTTTGATCGAGCAGGCGGCGGGCCCGAGGATCACGATGAACAGCACCGGCAGGATGAACAGGATCAGCGGCACGGTCATGATCGCGGGCAGGCGCGCGGCCTTTTCCTCGGCGCGCATCATCCGCTCGTTGCGGAATTCGGCCGAGAGCACGCGCAGCGCGGAGGCCAGCGGGGTGCCGTATTTTTCGGTCTGGATCATGGTCGTGACGACGCCGCGGATCGCATCGAGATCGATGCGGGTGGCGAGGTTCTCGAATGCCTGACGCCGGTCGGTCAGGAAGCCCAATTCGATCGCGGTGAGCGAGAATTCCTCGCCCAGTTCGGGATAGGCCTTGCCCAGCTCGCGCGAAACGCGGCCGAAGGCGGCGTCGACGGTGAGTCCGGCCTCGGCGCAGATCACCAGCAGGTCGAGCGCGTCGGGAAGACCCTTGCGGATCGCGTGGCTGCGCTTGGTGATCTTGTTCTTGAGATAGATGTCCGGCGCTTTGTAGCTCAGGATGAATCCCGCCGCGACGAGGCCGTATTTCTTGAATGCGCTCCAGTCGGCGAACATGTCGGTGCCGTAGACCATGTACAGAATCGGCCCGCCGATCACGATCGGCAGCACCAGCCGGCCGAAGATCACTGCGACCGCCCATTCCTTGCGGCGGATGCCGGCCTGGAGCAGCTTGGTCTGCGCGACCTTGATCTGGCTCTCCTGCAGCACCTTCATCGAAGACAGCAGCGCACGGATCCGGTCGGTCGTCTCGTTCTTCTGGACCAATTTGGCGCGGCGCTTGGAAGTCGAGGCGGTGATTCCCGCCTTGAGTTGCTCGCGCCGCTCGTTGAGCGCCTTGACGCGCTTCGCCATCGGATCGCGCACCGTAGTCGCAGTGTAGATCGCGAACACCACGGCGGAAGCGGCGATGGCGCTGAGGAACGTCGCGACCCAGAGGACGTCGACGCCGAGCAAAGTGGGGCCGGTGGAGGGTGCCATCATCAGATCTCGAAATTGACCATCTTGGCCATGATGAAGGCGCCCAGCGCCATCCAGATGAGCCCGCCGCCGCCGGCGACCATCAGCCGCTCATCCTTGAAGAAGTTGGACATATAGTCGTTGTTGATGAACCAGACCATGGTGAACACGACGAACGGCAGCGAGCCGACGATCAGCGCCGAGGCCTTTGATTCCGACGACATCGCCTTGATCTTGAGCTTCATCTGGGAGCGCTTGCGCAGCACGTCGGCCAGATTGCCAAGCGTCTCGGCAAGGTTGCCGCCGGTCTCGCGCTGGATCGCGATGGTGATGGTGAAGAACTGGAATTCGGGCGTACCGAGCCGGTCGGCAGTCTCCTGCAGCGCGGCATCGAGGGTGCGGCCGATCTTCATCTTGTCGGTGACCGAGCGGAATTCCTCGCCCACCGGGCCGGCCACTTCCTGACCCACGACGCCCATCGTCTCGGTGATCGGCAGACCCGAACGCAGGCCGCGCACGAGCAATTCGATCGCATCGGGAAACTTGGACGTGAACTTGGTGATGCGGCGCTTGATGAAGAAGCTGACCACCTTGTGCGGCAGGCCGACGCCGACGAACAATCCGAGGAACAGCGCCAGCCAGATCGGCGCGCCGTTGAGATAGAGCAGTCCGCCGGGCACGAGGATCAGCCCGAGCGTGATCATGCCATATTGGCTCAGCGTCCAGTTCTTGCCCGTCATGTTGAGCCGCTTCTGGAGCAAAGCGGGATTGGGCAGGAAGCGCGAGGCGGCGAGATCCATCCTCGTCGCACTCTTGGCAGTGACTCGCCGGATCTGCGCTTCCATCGCCACGGCACCGGCGTTGCCGGAATGGCGTTCGCGCAAATCGGTCAGGCGCCGTGCACTGGCGCGCGCGGCGTTCGGCCCGGAAAAAGCGAACACCATCAGCGCGAGCACCAGGAAGGCGCCTCCACCAAGCATCAAAACCGGCAGCAATTCCACGCCGACATGCCTCCGAACCCGTTAACCCGCGCAGCCTAGGCGCGAATTGGTTACTTCTTTGCCTTTGACGGCATCTTGACCTTGATCTTGTCGAACAGCGAGCTGCCCTTCGATCCCTTGGCAGGTGCGGCCTTGTCGTCGCGCTCGCCCGAATCGGTGATGACGGTGATCCGCGTCGCTAGGTCGGTCAGCGGCGCCAGCGACTTGGCGGACTTGCCGGCCTCGGCGAGCGGTTTGCCGAGCTTGGCGGCCTGGGCGGCGAACTTCTGCTCGAACGGGATGAGCAAGTCGATCTTGCGCTCGATCGAACCTTCGAAGTCCTTGCGGCTGATCTCGAGCACCGCCTGCGGCTGGACCTTGTTGGCGACGATGATGACCTGGGTCTGCGGCGCGTTCGACTTGAACCAGCTGAGGATGCGGATCGCGTCGCGCGCGGCGGCGAGCGTCAACTCCGTCACCAGCACCGCGACCTGCACGTCGGTGATCAGATGCGGATGGTTGACCAGCATGTTGCGCGGCAAGTCGACCACGGTGCATTCATACGCCCCGCGCATCTCTTCCTGCAGCTGATAGAATGCCGCGCCGTCGGTCAGAACCGGGGCGTTGATCGGCGCCTCGGCCGAGAGCACGGCGAGACGCTCCGAAGCCTTCACCATCGCGCGTTCGATGAACAGCCCGTCGATGCGGCTCGGATTTTCGATCGCGTCGGTCAGGCCGCGGCCCGGCTCGAGGTCGAGCGCGAGAGCGCCGGTGCCGAAATGCACGTCGAGATCCAGCAATGCGGTCGTGCGCGCATGCTTGTCGCTCAGCAGCCAGGCGAGCGAGGTGGCGATCGTCGACGCGCCGCAGCCGCCGCGCGTGCCGATCACCGCCACCGCGCAGTGCGGAACGTCGCTGCCCTGTTCGGCCAGCTTGGGCGCATTCAGCGCGGCCTGCGCCTGGGCAAAGGTATCGCGCAACGCATCCGGGTTGAGCGGCTTGAGCAGATAATCGTGGATGCCGCTCGCGACGAGGTCGCGATAGAGGCGCACGTCGTTGACCTGGCCCGATGCGATCACGATCGTGCCCGGCTCGCAGACTTCCGCGAGCGCATTGATGTCGTTGAGCGGATCGCCCGATTCCGAAAGATCGACGAACAGCACGTTGGGGCTCGCCGAGACCGACAGGGTCTGGACCGCGTTGCGCAGGCCGCCCTTGTTGACCTTTTCCGGCGACCAGCCGAGCTCGACGGCGATCGGGCGCAGCGCCTCGGCCGTCGCCTCGTCGCAGACAAAGGCGACGAACGGCTCGCGATGGCCGGTGCGCGAGGGATTGAAGGGCGCGTTCACTTGGTGCCTCCGTCGGTCTTCACGGTGCCGCCGCCGCCTGAAGGCTTGGCACCCCGCAACGCATTGATCGCCTTAGCACCGGTCAGCGGATCGCTGACCGGTGAGCCCGCGGCTCCGCGAACCAGATCGCCCGGATCGGCAACCATCGCGGCAAGATTGCTGTTGGTCGCGCAGCCATAATTGGAGCTGGTGCTCTGCGAGTAATCAGGCGAATAGACGCGCGAATAATCGGGACAATTGGGAACGCTGGCGGTCATCCGCGTGACCACCACACGTACGGTGCCCGGAGCGATCTGGCCGACGGTGACCGGCGCCTGGTCCGACAATATCAGGCCGTACTGGCTCGCCTGCGCCGCGATCGCATCGCGCGCGCCGCTGTCGTTTCCGCCATCGTCGATCGCCACGCGATCGCCGTAGCGAAGCCCCATCGACTGGAGCCAGCCTGCGAGGCGCTGGCCTTCGCCCGACGCGAGCCCGTTGCCCGCAGTCTGGACGTCGAAGACGTAATCGTTCCGTTCGACTACCGGCTGATATACCGAGTCGACACCGCCATTATAGGTCCCGCACGCGCTGAGCAGCGCGATCGGGGCCAGGAGGAGGGGCGTGAAGCGCGACAACATTGCGATCTCCTCAGGACATCAGAAGCCGAAGCCGGGGGCAGCGGAGCCACCCTTCTTCGGTTTGGACGGGGCGGGCACAGCCTTGGGCTGCACAGCCGAATTGGCGGGCGCGGGCATTGCCGGCCCCGGCGCGAAGGCTCCGACTGCGGGCGTCGCGCTGCTCGGTGCCATGGTCGGCTTCGGCCGATCGCCGCCGGTGGTGCCGGCGCTCAGCTGCCCGCCGAAGATCCGCTGGAAATCGTCCGGCGCGCGATAGCCGTCGGTCGGCAGCACGATCTGGTTCGCGTTGACCGGCTTCACCAGATACGGCGTGATGACGATCATCAGCTCGGTCTCGTTGCGCTGGAAGCCGTTCGAGCGGAACAATGTTCCCAGGATCGGCACGTCGCCAAGTCCGGGAATCTTGCTGATCGAGTTGTTGTGGGTGTTCTGCAGCAGGCCGCCGATCACCATGCTTTCGCCCGAACCCAGCTCGACCGTGGTCTCGCTGCGGCGCGTGCTCAGCGCCGGGATGACGGTGCCGTTGAACTGAACGGCGCCGGACGACGAAAGCTGCGAAACCTCCGGACGAACGCGCAGCGAGATGCGGCCGTCCGCCAGCACGGTCGGCGTAAAGGCCAGGCTGACGCCATATTGCTTGAATTCGATCGACACCGCGCCGAGCGCTTGGGAGATCGGGATGGGGATTTCGCCGCCGGCGAGGAAGGTCGCGGTTTCGCCCGAAAGCGCCGTCAGGTTCGGCGTGGCCAGCACGGTCACCTGGCCCATCGTCTCGCCCATGTCGATTGCGGAGAGCACGTCCATGCCGAACAGTTTGCCCGCCATCCCGAGGGTGGAGAAATCGTTGCCCTTGGCGATGTTGGTCACGTCCGTGGCACGCGGATTGATGAACTGTCCGGTCGACGGATCATAGGGGCCTTCGATGACGCCGCCGTTCGCGGTCGGAATGCGCGCGATCGGGAAACCGGCCAGCTGGCCGGGCGTGAAGGAGCCGGGATTGCGTCCGGTGGCCACGCCGAAGGTGAAGCCGCCCGTCTGGTCGCGGGTCGTGATATTGACGCCGACATTCTTGGCGAAGCTGCGGTTCACTTCGGCGAAGCGCACCTGAAGGTTCACCTGCAGCGGAGTCGCCGTCTTGAGGCGGTTGATCACGCCGATCTTGAGCGGCGTCGCCGGATCGGAGACGTTGATGCCGGGGTTGAGCAGCGAAGCCACCAGGCGCTGGGCCTGCTCGCTGTCGTCCGGAGACGCGACGGTGCCGGTGAGCACTGCGATCTGCCCGACCGTGGTCACCTTGATGTCCGCATCAGGCATTGCCGCCCGCATCATGCGATCGATCGAAGTGAGGTTCTGGCTCACCCGGACGTTGGTCGAATAGACCACGGTTCCGTTAGCGGTGGTCGCGAAGATCGTCGCCTCGCCATTATCCTTGCCGAACAGGTGAATCTGCCGCGGGTTGGCGACGTAGACGTCGGCAACGGCCGGATTGGAGGTCCATACGTTTGCGACGTTGGCGGGAAGCGTGACGAGCTCGCCCTCGCCGACCGAGAGAAGGACCTCGCTGGTCGGGCGCTGTGCGCCGACCGGAAGATTCCCGACCCGCGCCTGCTGGCGCGACTGGGCCATCACTTCGGCGGGCAGGCTCATCGCCAGAGCCGCCATGACCGTGGCGCCGAGCGCCCGGTTCAGGAGTGTGTTGTTGCGCATCTAGTTCTTGCCCCCGACCTCGGTCTCGGTCACGCTGTTGCCTCGGGCCACGGTGACCACCGAACCCTTCCTGACGGCCACGCCACCAGGATAATTGCCCGGCACAGGCGATGTAGCTGTACCGTGATCGACGGGCTTGCCCGGCACCGTGCTGCGCTGAAAGCGCGACACGTCGGCACCGGTGGCGAAGCCGCCTGCGCCTTCCATCGGGCGCGCCGCGACGCGCGCCATCATTTCCTTTTCCTTCTTCGGATCGCCGTCAGCCGGCACATCCACGTCGCCGTTGGCGATCGCCTGCTCGAGATCGCTCTGATTGTCGGCGATCGAGCGGAGCGACAGCGAGAGCTGCCCCACGGTCTGCGCGACGGCGATCTTCTCGGCGATCTTGGGTGTCGCCTCGACAGTGACGTTCGAATAGGTGGTGACGACGGTGTTGCCCTTGTCGTCGGTCGTCTTGTCGGTCTTCTGGTCGGTGGCGAGCACGCGCAGGTTGCGCAGGATCGTTTCCGAAGCCTTGAGCGGCGGGCCGTCGCCACCGCCTGAAACCGACTGGGTCAGCATCAGGTCGACGCGGTCGCCCGGAAAGATGAAGCCGGCGACGGCGCTCTGGGCCGACACGGGAACCGTGACGGCGCGCATGCCGGGCCCGAGCGCGGCGGCGAGGAAGCCGCGATCGCCGGGCTTGACCAGCGCGCCTTGCGTGATCGGCTGACCTGCGGGAATGGCGAAGCGGACGACGGTGCCCTGCAGCTTGGCCAGCTCGGATTCGCCCTTGATGTAATAGGCGCCTTCGATCAGCTCCTTCGGCCAGGCGACGAACTTCACCGACGTGGCGTCGAGAATCGTGCCCACCGGCAGGCTGCGCGTGGCGACCATCACTTCGGTGGTGTTCTGCGGAGCTGCGGCCGGAATGGCGTTCGCGACAGGCGCGGATGCACCGGTCAGGATGTTGCGTGCCATGAACGCCGTGATCGCGGCTACCACGAGTGCGCCTACGAGCAGAATGAGCTTGCGTGCATCCATTTCGCTTCAAGCCTTTTCAATTACATCGCCGGTTGAATTGCTCCGGCGTTAAGCATCACGTGAACTGGTTAAAAATCGGTTCGCGAAGAACGAGCAGGGCCGAAATGGCGATCGCCACGCCGTACGGAGTCTCCGGGACGATGCCGCTTTTGCGTGCCGCGCGGGCGCCGGCGAGCAGCAGCACGCCCAGTCCGGCGACGAGCGTCATCGCCACGATCACGGTCGTGACGGGCTGCGCGATCAGCACGCGCGCGATGCTGAGCCGGCTCGAATAGACGAGGATGGCTGCGGCTGCGGCGGCAGCGAGGATGGGAGCGATCGTCCGCCAGGGCAGTTTGCCGAGTCCGCCGCGCAGCCGCGTCCAGCGGTCCGCGACCATGACGATCGTAAGCGCGCCGCCGAACAGCGACATCAGCACCAGCATGTAGATCAGCGGCTGCACCGGCAGCCACAGCGCCAGCGCGCCGAGCATCTTGACGTCGCCGCCGCCCATCTGACCGATCGCGAAGGCGCCGACGAAGACGGCGAAGACGAGGCTGGCGATCCCGAATTGCATCGCGACGTCCGGCCACAGCGCCAGCCCGTTGGCCCACCACCAGGCAGGCGCGAGCAGTGCGATCGCGGCGTTCTTCCAATTGGCGATGTTGCGCGAACGCGCGTCCTCGATCCCGGCCGAGACCAGAAGCAGGCCGAGCGCGCTCAGCAGCAAGGTTAGAAACACATCCCCCATCCCGCCTAAGGCCTAGACGACATGGCTTATCAAAACGTAACCAGCCCATATGGCAACTTCCCTTATGGACCGCCGCGCCATTCCCGCCGGCGCCCGCCTCGATCACTGGACCGCGCCGGACGGCTGGAAACATCGGGTGTTCGACTGGCGCGCCGAGGGGCAGGCGGCCCGAGGCTCGATCCTGTTCCAGGGCGGCCGCGGCGACATCTTCGAGAAGTATCTCGAAACCTTCGCGCACTGGCATGCCGCGGGCTGGAACGTTACGTCGTTCGACTGGCGCGGGCAGGGGGTCGGGCCGGCTGACGCCCGCGAAGAATTGCGGCCATATCGAGGATTACGGCGATTATATCCGCGACTTGACGGATTTCTGGACGGCATGGGCTCCGGCCAATCCCGGTCCGCAGGTGGCGATGGGGCATTCGATGGGCGGCCATCTGGTGCTGCGCGCGCTGGTGGAGGATGCGATCCGCGCGGACGCCGCCGTGCTCGTGGCGCCGATGCTCGGGTTCAAGCCGGGCATCTTTGGCCCCTTCGCCGAACGCGCCGCACGCTTCCTGGGCGACCTCGGCGACACGGCGCGGCCCGCCTGGAAGGGGAACGAGAAGCCCTACACCACCGAGACTCGCGCCTCGCTGCTCACGCACGATCCCGATCGCTATGCCGACGAGATCTGGTGGCAGACCGAGCATCCGGAAATCCTCACCGGCCCGCCGAGCTGGCGCTGGGTGATCGAGGGTTTCCGCTCGATGCGCGAGCTCGCCGCGGATCCGCGGATCGAGACGATGCGCGTGCCGACTTTGGTGCTGGTTGCCGAGAAAGACGGGCTGATCGACGCCAAATCCGCGCTCAAACTCGTGCCGCGCCTGCCCGATGTCCGCCTGATCACCTTCGGCAAAGAGAGCGCACACGAGATCCTCCGCGAAAAAGATGCCGTGCGTGATCGTGCCCTGGGCGAGATCGATGCCTTTCTCGACGCGAGGGCCGCCCCGCGGTGAGGCGGTACGACATCGCCATCGTTGGTGCCGGGATCGCCGGCGCGAGTCTTGCCGCGGAAGTTGCACCACATGCCCGCGTGCTGCTGCTCGAGGCAGAGGAGCGCCCCGGCTATCATGCTACCGGACGCTCGGCCGCCTTTTGGTCCGAGACCTATGGCGGCCCCGATATACAGCCGCTGACTACGGCTTCGGGGCCGCTGCTCGCGGCGGGCGGATTCCTCGAACCTCTGGGCTCGCTCCATATCGGCCGCACCGAGGAGCGGCCGGCAATCGATGCTTTCCTCGCGGAGTTCGAAGGCTCGGGCGTCGAGCTGCATGCGGTCGATCCGCACGATACGCTCCCGGGCCTGCGTCCCGAATGGACGCTCGGCATATACGAACCGACTTGCGAATATATCGATGTCGCCGGGCTGCATGGGGCATATCTCGCCGCGGTTCGTCGTGCGGGAGGCGAGATCGTCGTGTCGGCCGCGCTCGAGGGTGCGAGGCGCGAGAACGGCCGTTGGTTCCTCGATACGCGTGCCGGCAGATTCGAGGCTGATATCCTCGTCAACGCCGTCGGCGCCTGGGCGGACTCGGTTGCGGTGATCGCAGGTGCCCGGCCACTCGGCATCCAGCCCTATCGTCGCACGATGCTGCAGCTCCGCACCGATCCGTCACCGCCGGAGCATTGCCCGCATGTCGCGCATATCGGGGGCAGCTTCTATTTCAAGCCCGAGGCAGGCGGGCGGTTATGGCTGAGCCCGCATGACGAGACTGCCACCGAGCCGTGCGACGCCGCGCCCGAAGAGCTCGACGTGGCAATCGCGATCGACCGGTTCGAGCATGTCGTCGACTGGCGCGTCGCGGCGCTCGAGCACAAATGGGCGGGCCTTCGCAGCTTCGCTCCCGATCGGCTGCCGGTCTATGGCTTCGATCCGGCAGCCCAGGGCTTTTCTGGTGCGCGGGGCAGGGCGGCTTCGGCATCCAGACCGCGCCCGCGGCGGCAAAGTTGGCGGCAGCGCTGCTGCTCGGCAAACCGCTGGGCGCAGAAGTGGCTCGTCTCGACGCAGGGCGATACGCACCACAGCGGTTCTGATCCATGGTTGCGGCTCCGCAACGATAGGATCGGAGTGCTCCATGGCGCATAAATTCGTGATCGAGCAGAACAAGGCCGGCGAGTATGTCGCCAAGTTCAAATACAATGCCGAGACGATCTTCTGGACCGAGGGTTACACGTCCAAGGCCTCCGCGAAGAATGCGATCGAGTCGATCCTCAAGAACGGTCCGGACGCCCCCGTCGAAGAGGGCTGACGTTACGGAAACGGCGAGTTGATCCAAGGCTGAGGATTTCTGCGGGTTTCCCGTTGAATTCGCTCGCCGCGAATCGCGTCCGGTGGTACTTTCACGGCCATGCAAGGTACTGCGCGCCCCTATCAGTTTCCGATCGATGTCGCTCACGAGGACATCGACTTCATGGGGCATGTCAACAATGCCAGCTATCTGAAGTGGGTGCAGGAGGCGGTGATCAGCCACTGGCGCGGGCTCGCTCCGCCCGAGGCGGTCGCCCAGCATCTCTGGGTCGCGCTCAAGCACGAGATCACCTATCGCCGCCCCGCCTTTCTCGATGACGACGTCGTCGCGACGGTGCTGCTCGAAAAGGTCCAGGGCGCACGCGCATTCTACGAGACGGTGATCAAACGCGGCACCGAAGTGCTCGCCGAGGTCAAGTCGAGCTGGTGCTGCGTCGATGCCGAGACGCTGCGCCCCGCACGCGTCGCGCAGAACGTGATCGAGCGTTTTTTCGTGAAGTCCGATAATCAAGGATAGCGGTGGCCTAAGCCCGCCGCCGCACTCCGACTTTCCTCCTCCACAATTGCCGAACCCTCTGCCGGATCGCAGTCGTCCCAATTGCCTCGTTTGGCGGGCCGGAAAATCGTCGCCGTTGCGCGCCCGATGAAATTGGCTACTTCGTAGGGCAACGCAATGCACTGAAGGGATACTGGTGGCACGAAACCCGCGCCCACGAAGCGCCACGATCAAGGACGTCGCGGCAAAGGTTGGCGTGTCCCCGATGACCGTCTCGCGCGTGATAAACGGGCAAAAGGGAGTGGGGGTCGATACCCGCACTGCCGTCGAGGAGGCCATCCGCGCGCTGGGTTACACACCCAACGTGGCTGCTCGCAGCCTCGTGACCTCGGCAGAGCCCAAGATCGGCGTGATCTATTCCAATCCCAGTGCGGCGTTCATGAGTGACTTCCTGATCGGCGTGTTCGAGGAGGCCTCCGCGCGGGGAGTCCGCCTGGTTCTCCTGAAAGGTGAGAGCGGAAAACCCCGGCAGAGGCCCGGCTGAAGCAACTCGCCGCATCCGGCGTGGCTGGCTTCATCGTGACGCCGCCCTTGGGAGAGTCGCCGGCGGTGCTGGAATTGCTCCGCGAAACGGGACTGCCGATCGCAGCGGTGGGCGCGCACGCCGTGGAGGACGCTATTTGCGTTCGGATAGACGATCGCCGCGCGGCCTATGAGATGACTCGGCATTTGCTGGACCTGGGGCATCGGCGCCTGGGCTTCATCGTCGGCAATCCGGATCAGGCGGCAAGCGCGGAGCGGCTCGCCGGCTTCTACGCGGCTGTTCGGGAAGCGGATGATGTTCAGACCACGGTCGCGCAGGGAGACTTCAGTTTCACCTCCGGATTGAGGGCGGCCGAGCAATTGCTCGATGCCAGTCCGATGCCCTCGGCGATCTTCGCCAGCAATGACGATATGGCGGCGGCGGTTATCTCGGTTGCGCACCGGCGTCAGCTCGACGTGCCGCACGCGTTAACCGTCGTCGGATTCGACGATACGCCTGCGGCTGTGATGTTGTGGCCGCCGCTGACGACCGTGCATCAGCCTGTTCGCGAACTCGCGTCGGAGGCGCTCCGCCTCCTCGTCGCCGAGATCAATGCCGCCGAGCAAGCGCCTGACAGGCGTCCCGATCGCGTTTTGGAACACACGATCGTGAAGCGGCAATCGACCGCGATACCCTCGCCTAGCGGCGCAGCCGCTCCAGAAGCCGCGGGCTAGCTTCCAGCCTCTCACTCCCGGTCGTGACTCTATCCGATTGCTCCGATTTACGCCGCGCTCGAGATAACGTTATCTCCGCTATACGTGCCAAACTATGTCAAAATATGGGACGTTATTGGGAAATAAGCTACGTGATCCAAGTCGGAAACGCCGGATACAGCCCGAAATTTGTCTGAGCATTGACTCTCCGCGACGGTGAACATACCACTTCTATGGTAACGCTACCGTAAGTGCCGCGAGGCCCGAACGAGTGCGGTGGCCCGAAGAGGCCGAGCCAGAGGAGGATGACGATGACTGAAGGGGTGAATCCGCTCGAATTCGTTGCGGCAAGCGGAGGGGCGCGGGTGCCGTTCGCCCGGCTCGGAAGCCTGCGTTCCAGGGCCCTCCTTTCCGCCAGCATTGTCGCTTCGGTCGCGCTTTGCGCCAGCCCCGCCATGGCGCAGGATACTGCGCGCCCGCCGGTTGCCGAGGCGCCACAGCCGTCCGACGGTGCGACTCAGGCCAACGAAGCGGCCGAATCCGAGATCATCGTCACCGGTTCGCGAATCCAGGCTTCCGGCTTCGCCGCGCCCACGCCGACGACGATGATCGGCGAGGAGCAGATCCAGAGCAACGCGCAGCCGAACATCTTTGCGACCATCACGCAATTGCCGTCGCTCCAGGGATCGAGCGGGTCGACTACAAACACGTTCAGCACGTCGAGCGGCCAGCAAGGCCTCAGCTCGTTCTCGCTGCGCGGTCTGGGCACGATCCGCACGCTCACGTTGATCGACGGCCAGCGCGTCGTGGGGGCTTATTATACCGGCGTCACCGACGTCAGCCTCTTCCCACAGCTGCTCATCCGCAGGGTGGACGTGGTGAATGGCGGCGCTTCCGCGTCCTATGGCTCCGACGCGGTGGGAGGCGTGGTCAACTTCATCACCGACACCCGTTTCACCGGTATCAAAGGCAATATCCAGGGCGGCATCACCACTTATGGCGACGATGAGCAGGGGCTCATCCAGCTCGCCGCAGGCCACAGCTTCCTCGAAGGGCGCCTGCACGTGGTCGCAAGCGGCGAGTTCGCCAAGGAAGCGGGCGTCGGGCCTGGCGATTTCGGCCTCGATCTCGCAGGCGATCGCGACTGGTTCAAGCAAACCACGATGATCAACCGCAACGTCACCAACGACGGATCGCCGCAATATGTCATGCGCGACTTCGCGCAGCCCTATAATTTCACCAAATACGGACTGATCAGCGCCGGCCCGCTGCAGGGCATCGCGTTCGATCAGAACGGCCGGCCCTTCCAGTTCAACTACGGCTCGAACGGTACGCCCGCGCGCAACGCCGCCGGCACGGTCAATGGCTGCTTCCCCGGCTTCTGCGTCGGTGGTGATCTGTCGGGGAACACCGATACCGGGCGCACCTTGCAGTCGGGCATCCAGCGCCTGACCGGCTATGGCCGCATCGGCTACGACTTCGCCGAGGATAACGAGATCTACTTCACCTACAATGTCGGCCAGGTGAAGACGCACAACCAGCCCGTCAACGGTCAGAACCGCACGGGTCTGACGATCCAGTGCGCGAATCCGTTCGTCCCCGCTTCAGTCCAGGCGCAGTGCGCTACCGCAGGCATCACCAGCTTCACCTTCGGCACGGCCAACGCGCTGCTGCCGAACACCAGGGTCCGTACCGATCGCCGCCAATACCGGTTCGTGGGCGGCCTGAAGGGCAAGTTCAGGCTCCTGAACTCCGACTGGACCTACGACGCCTATTACGAGCGAGGGATCAACCACACCGCGGTTGATGTCGAGGACATCATGCTCAACCCGCGGTACAATCAGGCGATCAATGCGGTCCTTCTGAACGGTGCCATCGTCTGTGCCGATCCCGTCGCCCGCGCCAATGGCTGTCAGCCGATCAACATCCTGGGAGGCGCCGAGCCGTCGGCTGCCGCGCGCGCCTATATCATGCCGGAGAACGGACCGTTCCAGCGGTTGCGCATGACGCAGGATGTCGCGAGCCTCAACTTCTCGGGCTCGCTGTTCGATTGGGGAGTGGGGCCGGTATCGGTCGCCTTCGGTGCCGAATATCGCAAGGAATTCTACGAGGTTCACGCGGACCCTTATGGTGCCGGCGTCGCCCCGATCAGCCCGAACAGTGTCGACTATCCGGTCGATCCTTTGCTCTCGACCACAGGCAACAACTGGTATGCGGGCAATTACAAGAACGGCAACGGGGCATATAGCGTCAAGGAAGCGTTCCTCGAACTGAACGTGCCGCTGTTCAACAGCGACACCTTCGGGCGGGCAAACATCAATCCCGCCGCCCGCATCACCGAATACAGCACCTCCGGTACCATCTGGGCCTGGAAGGTCGGCGGCACCTGGGACACGCCGCTCGACGGGCTGCGCATACGCGGCGTCACTTCGCGCGACGTGCGTGCACCGAACCTCTCCGAACTGTTCGCGGCCCCGGTCACGACCACGCTGCCCAACTTCCTCGATCCGGTGCGGAACGTGAACGTGGTCGCGATCCAGAGCGTGGTCGGCAATCCGAACCTCACTCCCGAAATCGGCCGCAACACCACCATCGGCGCCGTCTATGCGAACCCGTCCTGGCTGCCGGGCTTCAGCGTCTCGGTCGACTATTACAAGATCAAGGTGACGGACGTCATCTCCAGCCTCGGTGCGGCCCAGATCGTCGACCTGTGCTTCCGCAACATCCTTCCCGAGACGTGCAGCGCCTATAATCTCAACAATCCGAACGGCCCGAACTTCATCAACGTGCAGTCGTTCAACCTGGCGTCGATCAAGACCAGCGGATTCGATATCGAAGCGAGCTATCAGTGGCGCAGGCCGCTGGGTTTGCCGGGCAGCTTCACGCTGCGCGCATTGGCCACCCATATACGCGAGTTCATCACTGAGGCGGGCCTGCCGGGCACCGCGCCGAACGACACCGCGGGCGTGAACACCGGCGCCACGCCGCACTGGAAAGTGCTCGCGGTGCAGAGCTATTCGAACGATCGGCTCAGCCTCACCGTGCAGGAACGCTGGTTCACCGACGGCAATTACGGCAACCAATATGTCGTCTGCGCGCCCGGCAGCTGCCCGGTGTCGACGGCGATCGCGCCGACGATCGACCGCAACTTCATGCCCGGCGCCTTCTACCTCGACGTGGGCGGAACCTATAACCTCTCCGACCAGGTGACCGCTTATTTCAAGGTCGACAATGTCTTCGACCATGATCCGGCAAAATCGCCGGTCAATGCGAACCCGGCGTTGTACGACATCGTCGGCCGTATCTACCGCGCCGGCGTGCGATTCAAATTCTGATCGCGCCAAAACGGAGATTTCCGATGATCTCCACCCCTCAGGCGCGCACTGGCCGGCTACCCGATAGGGTAGCCGGTCTATTTCGCGGGTCCGCGAATCTCGGCTTGCGAAGCAGAAGACCGGAGAGGAGATGCAGGCCGTGAGGGATCTGCACGACTATCGGGGTCCCCAGCTTACGCCGACCCAGACGCGGGTATTTCAGTCTGTCCAGTCCGGATTGTCGAAGAGGGAGATCGCGCACGAGCTGGGAATCGCCGAGGCGACCGTGAAGATACACATGACCGCTCTCATGCGCAGGTTGAGCGTCCGCAATCGAACGCAAGTCGCGGTCCTCGCAAGTGGGCTGCTCCACGGAGGCGGCGAGTCATCACAGGAATGAATAGTCCGAGTTGGGTAACAAACTGACCGGATCCATGTTGGAGGAGGAAACAGCCATGAAGTCCACTGGAATTCTGAGGCCCCGGCGCATCGCGAGGTCGGCGCGCGCCCTTCTGACGGCTGCGGTTTCCTTGACCTGCATCGTCGCGTTGCCGGCGCACGCCCAGAACGACAAGAGGACACCGATCGCGATCCCGGCGCAGCCGAATGCGATCGAGCTGGGGACAGGGCCGCTGCCGGAAGCCAAAGCGGCGGAGTCGTGGCACAACCAATATGGCAGCGTCTTCGCCCGAAACGTGACGGTCGCGACCCTGACGCCCTTCCTGCCGGATCCCGCTCGTGCAACCGGCGCCGCGGTGGTCGTCGCTCCCGGAGGCGGTTTTCGGACGCTCTCGATGGAGAATGAGGGCTGGGATGTAGCGAAAGCGCTTGCCGCAAAGGGTGTGGCGGCCTTCGTACTGAAATACCGGCTCAATCAGACTCCTGCCGACATGGCAGGGTTCGAGCGCTCGATGCACGAGATGTTCTCGGCGACTGCGCGCCGGCCGCGGATGGACCCCGAGCAAGCGGTGGCGGGTCTGGCTCCACAGATCGCCGACGCGCGCGCCGCCTTCGCCCTGATCCGCCGCCGGGCGGGCGAATGGCACGTCGATCCGGACCGGATTGGAATGGTGGGCTTCTCCGCCGGCGCAATGCTGACCCTTGCGACCACGCTTGCCGGCGAGGACGCGAAGCCTGCCTTTATCGGCGACATATACGGGCCGCTTGCCCCGGTCACGGTGCCGAAAGATGCGCCGCCGTTGTTCGCCGCGCTTGCCGCCGACGATCCGTTCTTCGTGCACGGCGGAATCGGGCTGATCGACAGCTGGCGTGCGGCAAAGCGGCCGGCCGAATTCCATCTGTTCGAACAGGGCGGGCACGGGTTCGGCATGTATCAGAAGGAAACCACGAGCACTGGGTGGTTCGACGCGTTCGTTCGCTGGCTTGGGATGCACGGCATGCTGAAGCCCGCGCACTAGGACCCGGCGCGCATGGAGCGCGCGATGACGTTTCATTCGTCTGCCTCCGCGGCCGGGAGGCGGCGTTGACGTTGTTCCGGTAGCGATGCAATAGAGCATTGCGTGATGCCATCATCGATGTCCCGGCGGGTATCGATGCGATCGAGTGGGCAAGGATCGGGCGTCCATCGACTGTCGCTGCCGAAAGCCGAATGTGCGCATGAAATGTTGAATGGCGGCGGTCTCATTCCCCTGTTCGCGGAATTGCGGCCGGCCTTGGCACGCTTCCTCCAGACCCGCGGCGCGTCGCCGGACGAGGCGGAGGACGTGCTTCAGGATGTGAACATCAAGCTGCTGGCCGAGCGGTCCGGACCGATCGCGCAGCCGCGCGCCTATCTCTACAAGATGACCAACAACCATTTCCTGCTGCATCGTCGCACCGCCGGGCGGCGTGAGCGCCGCGAGGAGGATTGGGTGAGCGCGCACGGCGGCGGCGGTGAAGCGGACGACCAGCCGTCGATCGAGACCGAACTCATCGCCAGGGAGCAGCTGGAAATCCTCCAGCGGATCCTGGATGGCCTGCCGGAACGAACGCGAATGATCTTCCGTCGCTTTCGGATCGATGGAGAACCGCAACGGGCGATAGCCGGGGCGCTCGGCATCAGCGTCAGCGCAGTCGAAAAGCATCTCGCGCGCGCCTATGAAGCGATCTCGGCGGCGAAGCTTCGGTTGAATGAGGATCATCCGGGTCGGCGGAGTCTCACAGGGGAAAGAGGCCGCCATGCCAGCTGAGTCGCCGGACAGCATCGAGGCGCGCGCGATCGAGTGGCACATCAGGCTACGCGACGGCGACGACGCAATTTGGGAGGGATTCGCCGAATGGCTCGCGGAAGATCCGCGCCATGCGGTCGCCTATGATGCGATCGAGCAGGCCGATCTCGCGATCGAGCCGCTGCTGCCGCATGTCGTCATCCGCGAGGTCGCGAACGATGCCGAGGAGCAACCCGAGCAGCCGGCGCGCCGCGGGTGGCGCTGGGGCCTTGCGGGCGGCGGGCTCGCAGCTTCGGTCGCGGCCGCGTTCCTGTTGCTGCCGCAGGCGGAATCGAGCCGATACGAAGTAGCCACGCGTCCCGGCGAGCGGCAGGTGGTTCAGCTCGATCCGGCCACGCAAATCACGCTGAACGGCGCGACGCGCATGACCTTCGACCGCAAGGATCCCCGTTTCGCTTCGCTGACAAAAGGAGGCGCTTTTTCAGGTCCGGCACGACAGCGCCAGGCCCTTCCGGCTCGAAGTCGGCGACAATTTGGTCGAGGACGCGGGAACGGTGTTCAACGTCGTCCATGAGACCGGCGAAGTCCGGGTGGCGGTGGCCGAGGGAAAGGTTCTCTACAATCCCGGACAGGGCGCGGTGTCCCTCGACGCCGGCCAGGCACTGGTCGACCGGGAGACCGCGGACGGCGTCGAAGTAACGCGCGTTCCGGCCGAGCGCGTTGGCTCTTGGAAGACCGGCTCGCTGGTCTATTCCGCCGCCCCGCTGTCGCGAGTCGCGGCCGATCTGAGCCGTAGCATGGAGGTGCCCATCACGGCAGCGCCCGGCATCGCCGATCGGCCCTTTTCGGGAACGATCATGCTGGATGGCAGCGGCCCCGAACAGCTGCGGCGCCTCCAGCTTGCCCTGAACGTGCGCCTGGAGAAGGAAGCGGGCGGGTGGATCATGAAACCGGTCGGCAGTGCGGGGCAATAAGCGGGCGGCGGCCATCGTCGCGATCGCGTTCGGCCTCGGCGCGGCCGGTGCCGCCCGGGCAGAGACGTTCAATATCGCGCCGGGTCCGCTCGGCCAGGTGGCGGCCGCGATCGGAGCGAAGGCGGGGATCACCGTCGCCGTCACCGATCCCGAGCTCGCAGGGCGCCTCTCCCCGGAGTGCGCGGCAATTTTTCCGTGCGCGCCGCGCTGGAGCGGGCGTTGCGGGGAACCGGCGCCGAGGCCGTGTTCTACGACAAGGTCACCGTCAGGATCATCAGGGCGCGGGTGAAGCCCCTCCCGGTCAGGCAGAAGCCGGCCATCGTCGAAATACCCGAACCGCGCGCCGAGCCGGAAGAGATCGTCGTCACGGCCAGCAAGCAGAACATGCTGCTCGACAACTATCCGGGTTCGGCCAAGATAATCGATTTCGAGCCGGCCTGGCTTTCGCGCAACGGAGCGAGAGGAACGGCCGCTCTCACCGAGACGCTGCCGACGCTCAGCTCGACCAATCTCGGCCGCGGCCGCAACAAACTCTATGTGCGCGGCATCTCCGACAGCAGCTTCAATGGGCCCACCCAGGCGACCGTGGGGCAATATTGGGGTGATGCACGGCTCAATTATAATGCGCCGGATCCCGACCTGAATCTCTATGACCTCAAGCGGGTGGAGATACTCGCCGGCCCGCAGGGCACCCTGTACGGCGCCGGCTCGCTGGGAGGGGTGGTGCGGCTCGTTCCCAATCTCCCCGACAGCACGGAGACCTATGCGACTGCGTCCATCGGGGCCAGCGCGACGCGCTTCGGCGGAACAGGAGGCGACGCCGCTGCGATGTTCAACCTGCCGCTCGCCAAGGGCCGGATGGCGCTGCGCCTCGTCGTCTATGGCATGCGCGAGCCCGGCTATATCGACGATCCGTCGCGAAATCTGCGCGACATCAACGACAGCCTGAGCTTCGGCCAACGCCTGACGTTCCGTGTGGAAGACCTGGCGGGATGGACAATCGACCTTGGCTCGGTGGTCCAGAATATCAAAACCGACGACGGGCAATATACGTTGCGCGGCGATCCGCCGCTCGAGCGCAGCAATGCCCTCGCGCAGCCGTTCCGAAACGATTACCGCCTCGCTTATGTCACCGCGCGGCGCCCGGTGCTCGGAAGCAGCGAACTCGTCACGACGACATCGCTCGTCTGGCACGATCTGATTTCGGTATTCGATGCGACCGGCTCCGACGGCACGACGTCGCCCCGGCGCTTCGAAGAGAAGAACAATATCGCGCTCCTCTCGAACGAGACGCGGCTTTCGGGCGGTGGGCGGCGGACTCCTGGGTCGCCGGCATGTCGGGGATCTACAGCGTGAGCCGCCTTTCGCGTTTCCTGGGCTCTCCCGACGATCCGGGGCAGATTGCGGGCGTGCGCAATCGGCAAGTGGAGTTCTCCGTCTTCGGGCAAGCCTCCTATCCGATCGCTTCGTCACTGACCCTGACCGGCGGCGGGCGAGTGACCGTGTCCGACGGCGCGGGAAAGCTGCTCGACGACGTCCGCGGCGGAGACGAGGAATCGTCGCAAGCGCGAGTGCGTTTCGCGGGAAGCGCCGCGCTCGACTGGCATATGTCGCCGTCGCTGTCGGTCTTCCTCCATTATCAGCAGGGATTTCGTCCCGGAGGTTTCGCGGTGGCCTCAGGGTCGGCCACGCAGAGCCAGCAGTTCGAGGCGGACGATCTGAGCCAGACCGAGCTCGGCATTCGCTGGCGAGACACTGCGCGAGACCGGTTATCGCTCCGCGCCGCCCTCTTTGCCGTCGACTGGAACCATGTTCAGGCGGATCTCGTCGACAGTTCGGGTCTTCCCGCCACTGCCAATATCGGCAGCGGCAGGATCTATGGGCTGGACGGCGAGATCACCTGGCGCGCCTCGCCAATGTGGACGCTGACGGCTTCCGGCTTCTTCAATTATACCAATCTGATTGGAACGGAGACGGCGGTAGCGAATGCATCTTCGATCACGCTGCCGAACATTCCCCAGGACGGAGTGCGGATCGGCAGCCAGTGGCGGTTCGAGCTGGCACGCGACGTGACGCTGACAAGCGAGGCTTCGGCGCATTATGTCGGCCAATCGCATCTGGGAGCGACTCCGCCCCTGAACGTGACGCAAGGGCAGTATCTCACCAGCGCGATCGGCGCCCGGATTGATTTCCCGCGCTTCGGCATCTCACTGGACGTCTCCAATATCGGCGATGCGCGCGCGAACACCTTCGCGTTCGGCAATCCCTTCGGACTAAGTCGTCAGAACCAAATCACGCCGCTGCGGCCGCGGACCGTAAGGCTGGGATTCGACGCGCGCTTCTGAGCGCCGGTAAGGTGCTGGCTGCGTAACCTGTTGGTTGGCAGGCGCGCTTACCTTCCGCATTGGCACGAAAACGCCCGGCCAATTTTTTGGTGAGGGTCCTTCGACCTGTCGGTGTCTCAGGGCAGGAAGGAGAAAGCCCTGATGTCCGAAGAACTGACGCCGCTCGAAAGGGCGGTGATCGCCTTGTCGCGCAAGGATCCCGTCTCGAGCCTGCGGTCCGGAAGCCGCAAGCGCGGCTGGATCTTCGGATTGTCGACCGGCCCTTTGCCGCTCGCCAATCCGCGGCTCGAGGCGCTGCGGCGTTACGCAATCCTCTGCCGGGTCCGCGGCGCTGCCCGAGTCGAAGACGAGCGTGCGCGGCTCGGCGAAGCGGGCTTCGGTCCCCGGAAAATCGAAGAGATCGACGACCTTGTCGATCCGGCGCGGCAGCACCGGCGCGCGCGGCCCAGGGCCGAGAGGAATCTCTTCATCTTCGATGGAAGCTGCTTCCCGGCGGTTCGCTGGAACTGAACTCACAGAAACACTCAATTTGGTGGGATTATCCATGAATTTTATAAAGATGATGTGCGGTGGCGTTGCGGCGATCCTGGCGGTGCCGCTGTTCTTCTGGTCCGACGCGGCGTTGGCGCAAGCGACGATTCCGGCGGAAGCGGAGGCTGCGGTGCCGGTCCAGGCCGAAGGCCAAGAGAAGGCGGCGATCACATCTCGATCGGGATCGGCGGGGCCTATATGCCGGCATATCAGGGATCGGATAAATACCGCTTCCAGCCGCTCCCGGCGATCGACATCCAGTTCGACCGTTTCTTCGTCAACTTCCAAGACGGCATCGGCGCCAATCTCTTCGACAGCGAGAGCGTCACGGTGGGCGTCGGCCTCACGCCCGCGGTCGGATATCGCGCGAAGGATGCGCCGCCGGGCATCGGCAAGCTTTCGCTGGGGCTCGGCGGGCGCGGCTTCGTGAAGTTCCGCCAATTCGGGTTCGAGGCCACCCTCGGCGGCACCAAGATCCTCGCCGGCAGCACCAAGGGCTTCCTCGTCGACGCGAGCCTGTCTTATCCGGTGATGATCAGCGAGAAACTGACGCTCAATCCGTCGATCGGGACGACCTATGGCGACCAGAAGCACAATAACCGCTATTTCGGCGTAACGTCGCAGCAATCGCTGGCATCGGGGCTCCCGCAATTTCGCGCGGGAAGCGGTTTCATCGATGCGAAGGCGGATCTCGGCCTCCAATATCGCCTGACCGACCGGATCGGCGTGGGCGTGGTGGGCGGCGTCACGACGCTGCTGGGCGATGTCAAGGACAGCCCGATCGTCAAGCGGAAGACGCAGCCCTATGGCATCGCGTTCTTCAGCTACAACTTCTGAGCGGCCGCCCTGGGCGCCGCCGTTTCCCCTTGCGGGGGCGCCCCAACTCCGCCGCTCGCCGTTCGCGGCGAGGATTTCCCGCCGCCGGTGTCTCAGGGCTGAGGGGACACTGCTCCGGGGGCCGCGGAAGCCTTGCCTCAGCAGAAGGCCCAGAACTTGGCTGCGAAACACAGGGCATATTTCGGTTGGGCGTTGCTGGGGCTCGTGGGCCTGCTCATCCTCATCCAGATCGCGATTTCGGTCGCGCAGGAGCTGCACTCCGCCCAACTCGGCGTGATGGCCTCGGCCTTGGTCCTGCTCCTGGCCATCGTGCTCTGGGCTTCGCTCACGTCGCGACGACGGCGATGAGTGTGTCCGGAGGAAGCGCGCGGACGATCAGCCTTCAGCGCTGCGCGAGTGCGGCCTCGCTGGCGAGCTTGTCGGCGCGCTCGTTATCGGGGTGGCCGGCATGGCCCTTCACCCACACCCATTCGACTCGGTGCGGCTTCGAGGCCGCGAGCAGTTCCTGCCACAGATCGGCATTCTTGACCGGCTTCTTGTCAGAGGTCCGCCAGCCGTTCTTGAGCCAGCCGTGAATCCATTTGGTGAGGCCGTCCATCACGTAGCGGCTGTCGGTCGACAGCGTGACGCGGCATGGGCGCTTGAGCGCCTTCAACCCCTGAATCGCTGCCATCAGTTCCATGCGGTTGTTGGTGGAGTGCGGCTCGCCGCCCGACATTTCCTTCTCGACGCCGCCCATCCGCAGCACGACGCCCCAGCCGCCGCGCCCGGGATTGCCCTTGCACGCGCCGTCGGTGGCGATCTCGACATGCTGAAGCTCGGTCACGCGAAGACCGCCGCTCCCTGCTCGGCATAGAAATCGAGCCGGCGCAGATAAGCGAGCGGATCCTTGCGCGTCACCAGCGCATCGGCGGGCGTGTTGAGCCAGTCCCACATGCGGGTCAGGAAGAAGCGGATCGCCGCGCCTTCGGCCAGCACCGGCAGCGCCGCGCGCTCCTCGGGCAGCAATTCGAAATTCGACGCATAGCCTTCGACCAGCCCCGCGCCGACCGAGGCATCGTATTGCGCGCCGGCCGCATCGAACGCCCAGGCGCCGTGCATCACGGCCAGATCGTAGGCGCGCACTTCGGTGCAGGCGAAATAGAAGTCGATCAGCCCGGTGACACGGTCGCCGAGCATCAGCACATTGTCGGGAAACAGGTCGGCGTGGATCGCGGCGCGCGGCAGATCGCGGGGCCAGCTTGCCAACAATTTGTCCAGAGCCTTGTCCACGTGATCGTAGAGGCCCGGCCGGATCGCGTCCATTTCGCGGCCGCACCGCTCGAACAGCGGGCGCCAGTCGTCCGGGCCGAGCGAATTGGGGCGTTCGAGCGTGAAGTCGCGCAGCGCCTCGTGCATTCGGCCCATCGCGGCGCCGGCGGCGCGCGCCTGTTTCGGTGTGGGGTGCGAGACCGAAACGCCCGACAGGAACTGGATCAGGCACGCCGGGCGGCCCTCGATCTCGTGGATCGTCCGGCCTTCGCGGTCGGGCACGGCCGGCGGGACCGGCAGTCCGCGATCGGCGAGGTGATCGAGCAAGGCGAGGAAGAAGGGCAGGTCGTCGGCCGAGACGCGCTTCTCGTACAGGGTCAGGATGAAGCGGCTCCTGGTCGTGTCGACCAGATAGTTCGAATTCTCCACGCCCTCGGCAATGCCCTTGGCCGAGGCGAGTTCGCCCATGTCAAAGCGCGCGAGGAAGTCCGCCAATGCCTCGGCGGAGACTTGCGTATAGACGGCCATCAGGCGGCTTCGAGGCCGCGGGGCAGCTTGAAGGCGATGTTCTCGGCGACCGTCTCGACTTCGCGCTCCGACACCTCGAAACGCGTTCCGATCCGTTCGACGACCTCGCGCACCAGCAATTCGGGCGCCGAGGCGCCGGCGGTGATGCCGACTTTGCGCACGCCCTCGAACCAGGCGAAGTCGATATCGTCGGCGCGCTGGATCAGCGTCGAACGGGTCCCGTTGCGCACCGCCACTTCGACGAGCCGCATCGAATTGGACGATTTGGGCGATCCGATCACCAGCACCATGTCGACTTGCTCGGCGAGCGCCTTGACCGCGCTCTGGCGGTTCGACGTCGCATAGCAGATGTCGTCGGCGCCGGGCGCGAGGATCGCGGGGAAGCGCCGCTTGAGCACTGCGAGCACTGCTGCCGTATCGTCGACGGAAAGAGTCGTCTGGGTCAGGAAAGCGAGATTTTCGGGGTCTCCGACTGCGACCGCTTCGGCATCCGATACGGTCTCGACCAGGGTCATCGTGCCCGCGGGCACCTGGCCGAAGGTGCCGATCACCTCCGGATGCCCGGCATGGCCGATGAACAATATGTGCCGCCCCGACGCGACCAGCCGTTCGGCCTGGCGGTGGACCTTCGAAACCAGCGGGCAGGTGGCATCGAGATAGGAGAGGCCGCGCTCGGCCGCCTTGGCGGGAACCGCCTTGGGCACGCCGTGCGCCGAGAATACCACCGGCACGTCGTCAGGCACCTGGTCCAGCTCCTCGACGAAGATCGCGCCCTTCGCCTTGAGGCTGTCGACGACATATTTGTTGTGGACGATCTCGTGGCGCACATAGACCGGCGCGCCGTATTTCTCGATCGCCAGCTCGACGATGCGGATCGCGCGGTCGACGCCCGCGCAGAAGCCGCGCGGGGCGGCGATGAGCAGTTCGAGCGGCGGTTTGGCGGTCGCGTCCATGGCGAAGCGGGCTCTACGCGATTGCTTGCGCGGGCGAAAGGCGGTTCCTATGGTGCCGCCGTTTCCGGGCCTCGCTTGTGCGCGGCCCGTTGTTCCGTCTGAAAGGTGTATCGCCCGTGTCGCTCGCCAAGCTCGCCGTTCCCTCCATGATCCTGCTGGCCGCCGGCGGCTGCTCCCGCACCGGCGAGATTACCGAGGGCGGCATCTCCGCAGTCCGCTCGGCCTGCCCGCATGTCGGGGTTCCCGCCGGCACCGGCGACGTCACCTTGTTCAACCCGGCGACCAGCCGCGAGGCGACTGCGATCGACGTGACTGCGGTGCTCACCAATCTCCAGTCGACCTGCGACGAGACCGGACCGCAGATCCAGGCCAATCTGACCTTCGACATACTCGCGCGCCGCAACCAGCCCGGGCCGGCACGCGATGTGACCTTGCCCTATTTCATCACCGTGGTGCGCGGCGGGACCTCGGTCACCGCCAAGCGGGTAGGCCAGGTGACCGTGCGTTTTGCCGACGGGCAGATTCGCGCGCAGACCACCGGGCAGGCCACTGCCAGCATCGATCGCGCGGCGGCGACGCTTCCCGAGGAGGTGCGCAAGCGGCTGACCGAGAAGCGCAAGGCGGGCGATCAGGCCGCGGCGATGGACCCGCTGGCCGATCCGGCGATCCGCTCGGCGGTGCTCTCGTCCACTTTCGAGGCGCTGGTCGGCTTCCAGCTCACCGAGGATCAGCTGAAGTACAACGTCACGCGCTGACTCGGATTGACTCGCCTCGGCGGCGCGGCCAAGGCTGCGTATGTCGATGGCGGGCAACCGGCATAGGCACGCGCGGGAGAGTGGTGGTCCTTCGAGGGCCGCCCGCCGAAGGAGCAACCGCCCCGGAATCTCTCAGGCACCAGGGACCGCGCGCGCTACGACACTCTGGAAAGCGCCGCCGAAGAGGCGGCCACCGAAGGGGTAAGCGGATGCTCTCTGAAGAGAGTGGCGCGAAAGCTCTCAGGTTCCGTGACAGAGGGGGCGAGGGACTTTGCCGCGCAATGTGCGTGGTTCAGTATCTCGTTCAGCGTCGCGCGGAGTATCCGGAATGAGCCACGACCCCACCGAAGACGGCGAAGAAGCGCTGGAACTCCTGCAGCTGCCGCTCGACAGCTGGCACCGTGCGCGGGGCGGGCGGATGGTCCCGTTCGCGGGCTATGAGATGCCCGTCCAGTATGAAGGCATCATGGCCGAGCATCTGTGGACGCGCGAGCATGCCGGGCTGTTCGACGTCAGTCATATGGGCCAGCTCACCTTTTCGGGCGAGGGCGTCGAGGCCGCGCTCGAGGCGCTGATGCCTGCCGACATCCAGGCCGCGAAGCTTTCCCACCCGGTCTATTCGCTGCTGATGGCAGAGAATGGCGGCATCCTCGACGATTTGATGCTCACGCGCCGGGACGACGGCAGCGTTTACATGGTCGTCAACGGCGCCTGCAAATGGGACGACATCGCCCATTTCCGCGAGTTCCTGCCCGACGAGATCGGCATGAACCATATGGAGGACCACGCCCTCCTCGCCCTCCAGGGACCCGAGGCAGCGACTGCGCTCCAGCGCGTGATCCCAGGCGTCGAGAATCTCGTCTTCATGCAGGGCGCGGCATTTGCGTGGCAGGGCCATGACCTGTGGATCAGCCGCTCGGGCTATACCGGCGAGGACGGCTTCGAAATTTCGGTTCCGGTCGAGGGCGCCGTGGCGCTGGCGGATGCGCTCACTGCGCAGGCCGAGGTCAAGCCCATTGGGCTGGGCGCACGCGATTCGCTGCGGCTCGAGGCCGATCTGCCGCTCTACGGCCACGATCTCGATACCGAGACCACGCCGGTCTCCGCTGCTCTCGGCTTCGCGCTCAAGAAGCGTCGCCGCGAAGAAGGCGGCTTCCCCGGCCATGCGCGGATCATGATCGAGCGGGAGCAGGGGCCGATCGTCAAGCGCGTCGGGCTGATCGTCGAGGGCCGCCAGCCGGTGCGCGAGGGCGCTGCGGTGGTCGATGCCGAGGGCACCGAAGTCGGCAAGGTCACCAGCGGCGGTTTCGCGCCGACCGTCCAGAAGCCGATCGCCATGGCCTATGTGCCCACCGCACTCGCCATGCCCGGCACGCGCATCACGCTCGCCCAGCGCGGCAAAGTCCATCACGCGGAGGTCGTCCAGATGCCCTTCGTTCCCCATCGTTATGTCAGGAAGGGAAGCTGACTCATGCGTTATTTCACGGAAGATCACGAGTGGATCGACGTTGACGGCGATGTCGCCACTGTCGGCATCACCGATTACGCGCAGAGCCAGCTGGGCGACATCGTGTTCGTCGAGACTCTCGAAGAGGGCAAGACCGTGTCCAAGGGCGACGACGCTGCCGTGGTCGAGAGCGTCAAGGCGGCGTCGGACGTCTACGCGCCGGTCGCCGGGACCGTCATCGAGGGAAATGCCGCGCTCGCCGACAATCCTGCGCTGGTGAACGAGGACCCCGAAGGCGAGGGTTGGTTCTTCAAGCTGACGCTTGCCGATGCGGGCGAACTCGACAGCCTGATGGACGAGACTGCGTACCAGGATTTCGTGAGCAAGCTTTGAGCTGAACTCCCCTCCCTGCAAGGGAGGGGTCGAGGGTGGGTGCGAGCGAAGCGAGCCCTTCCTGCACCATCCCCGAAAAGCGCCGTCGGAGGCATCGAGCCTCCGCCGCCGCTACCCACCCCCAACCCCTCCCTGGAAGGGAGGGGGAGAGACGTGTAGATGCGCTATTTGCCCCTTACGCCAGCCGACCGCACGGCAATGCTCGCCACGATCGGTGCCAAGTCGATCGACGACCTCTTCGTCGATGTACCCGAAATCGCCCGGCTCGACGGCCCGATCCACGGCCTTCCCAATCACGCGAGCGAGCTCGCGGTCGAGCGGCACATGTCGGCACTGGCGAAGAAGAACCTCGCCGCGGGTGACGTGCCCTTCTTCCTAGGTTGCGGGGCGTATCGGCACCATGTCCCGGCGTCGGTCGATCACCTGATCCAGCGCGGCGAGTTCCTCACCGCCTACACGCCGTACCAGCCCGAAATCGCGCAGGGCACGCTGCAGGTGATGTTCGAGTTCCAGACGCAGGTGGCGCGGCTGCTCGGCTGCGACGTGGCGAACGCGTCGATGTACGACGGCTCGACCGCGTGCTGGGAAGCGATCACGATGGCGCGGCGGGTGACCAAGCGCGGCAAGGCGATCCTGTCGGGCGGGCTGCACCCGCACTACGTCTCGGTCGCGCAGACGATGGCCAAGTTCACCGGCGACCAATTGGTCACTTCGCTGCCAACCTTCTCGCCCGAGCCCGACACGCTCGACCTGATCAATTCGATCGACGACGACACCAGCTGCGTCGTGGTTCAATATCCCGATATTCTCGGCCGGATCGAGGACATGAGTGCGCTCGCCGAGGCATGCCACGCGAAGAAGGCTTTGCTGGTCGCGGTGGTGACCGAGCCGGTGGCGCTGGGGGCGATTCGGTCGCCGGGCGAGATGGGCGCGGACATCGTCGTCGGCGAGGGGCAGTCGATCGGCGTCGGGCTGCAGTTCGGCGGGCCGTATGTCGGCCTGTTCGCCTGCTCGGAGAAGCTGGTGCGGCAGATGCCGGGACGCCTCTGCGGCGAAACCGTCGATGCCGAGGGCAAGCGCGGCTTCGTGCTGACGCTCTCCACCCGCGAGCAGCATATCCGCCGCGAGAAGGCGACGTCGAACATCTGCACCAGCTCGGTGCTCTGCGCGCTGGCGATGTCGGCGCACATGACCCTGCTGGGCGAAGCGGGCCTGCGCCGGCTCGCCGAGCTCAACCATGTTGCGGCAAGCGCCGCGGCCGACCGGCTGGCCGAAGTCGACGGCGTCGAACTGGTCACCGATCGCTTCTTCAACGAGTTCACGCTGAAGCTCTCGAAGGAAGCGCGCCCCGTGGTCCGCGCTCTCGCGGACAAGGGCATTCTGGCGGGCGTTTCGCTGGGCCGGCTCTATCCGGATGCGGCGGAGCTGCAGAACGGGCTCGTCGTCGCAGTCACCGAAACCACCACCGAGGAGGACGTCGAGACGCTTGCCTCCGCGCTCGAGGAGGCGCTGGCATGACGATCAACCAGAGCGGCTGGCGCCCCACCACCCCGCAAGCTGGCGAGGCTTCGGGCGAGACCTTCACCGGCAATCGCGCGCTGATGCTCGAGGAGCCGTTGATCTTCGAGATCGGTTCGACCGAGACGACCGGCGTCGATTTCGCCGAGGCGCCTTCGGGCAAGTCGCGACTCGAAGGGCTGGAGCGCTCGAAGACGATCGGGCTTCCCGGCCTGTCCGAACCCGAGGCGGTGCGGCATTACACCCGCCTCAGCCGGCAGAATTACGCGATCGACCTCGGCCTGTTTCCGCTCGGCTCGTGCACGATGAAGCACAATCCGCGGCTCAACGAGCGGATGGCGCGGTTGCCCGGCTTTGCCGATCTGCACCCGCTGACTCCGGTCGACGCCTGCCAGGGCGCGTTCGAAGTGATCCATCAGCTCGCGCACTGGCTGGTGACGTTGACCGGCATGCATTCGGTGGCGATGAGCCCCAAGGCCGGAGCACACGGGGAACTCTGCGGCGTGCTGGCGATCCGTGCGGCGCTCGATGCCAAGGGCGAGCAGGCGCGGAAAGTGCTGCTGGTGCCCGAAAGCGCGCACGGGACCAACCCGGCGACCGCGGCATTCGCGGGCTTCTCGGTCGAGGATATTCCGGCGACCGAGGCCGGCCGGGTGAACCTCGAGGCGCTCAAGGCGCGGCTGGGTCCCGATGTGGCCGGGGTGATGATCACCAACCCCAACACGTGCGGCCTGTTCGAGCCGGACATGCGCGCGATCTCCGACGCGGTCCACGCGGCGGGCGGCTATGTCTATTGCGACGGCGCCAACTTCAACGCGATCGTCGGCCGGGTGCGGCCGGGCGATCTCGGCATCGACGCAATGCACATCAACTTGCACAAGACCTTCTCGACTCCGCATGGCGGCGGTGGGCCGGGTTCGGGGCCGGTGGTGTTCTCCGAAGCGCTCACGCCGTACGCGCCTTTGCCGTTCGTCGAGAAGCAGGGCGATCATTTCGCCTTGGTCGAGGAAGAGACCGCCGGCGAGCATCATGCGTCGAGCTTCGGCCGGATGGTCGCGTTCCATGGCCAGATGGGCATGTTTACGCGAGCTCTGACGTACATTCTATCTCACGGCGCGGACGGACTACGGCAGGTCGCCGAGGATTCGGTGCTCAACGCCAATTATATCCTGCGCTCGATGGAGGATGTGCTCGACGCACCCTTCGCAAAGTCCGGTCCGTGCATGCACGAAGCGATCTTCAGCGATAAGGGCCTGCCCGAGGGATTCTCGACGATCGACGTGGCCAAGGGACTGATCGACGAGGGTTTCCACCCGATGACGGTCTATTTCCCATTGGTCGTCCACGGGGCCATGCTGGTCGAGCCGACCGAGACCGAAAGCAAGGCTACGCTGGACCAGTTCATCGGTGCCTTCCGTTCTGTGGCCGAAAAGGCTAAGGGCGGCGATCTCGCGATCAAGACCGCGCCGCATTTCGCACCGCGCCGGCGACTCGACGAGACGCTCGCCGCGCGCAAGCCGGTGTTGGTCTACAAGGAGCCCCAACGGGCGGAAGCGGCGGAATAGCCGCGCAGGAGTTTGAATACCGAATGACGTATAACGATACTTTCCGTGACCGCGCCGGACGCTCGGCCGATGCCAAGAAGGCGCTGCTCGAAAAGCTCAAGGCCGCTCCCAAGCTGAGCGAGGAAGAGCTGGCCGAGCGCAAGGCAGCGCGCCTCGCCCGTGAAGCCGCGGTAGAAGCGGAGCGCGAGGCGAAGCTGGCCGCGATCGAGGCGCAGAAGGCTGCCGTCGAGCAGGCCAAGGCGGATGCCGAGGCGGCGCGCCTCGCCGAAATACGCGCAGCCGAAGAGCGGGCCGCCGCCAAGCTGGCCGAGAAGGCCGCGGCGGCCGAGGCGGCCAAGGCCAAGATGGCCGCGGCGCTGACGCTTCCTCCGCGCGGCAGCGACAGCCGCTATCCGGCGCGCAAGGGCGGCAAGTAGGCCTTCATATCCAGCGGCGAACGCTGTCGCGATAGGTGCGGTAGCGTTCGCCGAACTTGCCTTCGAGATAGGCTTCCTCGCGCGCGATCACTTCCCGCTGGATCACGAAGACCAGCGGAACGAGGAGCAGCAGCGCGACCAGATTGTCGACGATCAGCGCGATCCCGGCATAGAGCAGCGCCATGCCGAGATACATCGGGTTGCGCGTCAAGCGATAGACGCCGTCAGTGACGAGCGCGCTGGACGTTTTCCATGGGCGGGCATACGTGCCGCGCTGGCGAAACAGGCTGCTCGCCGACAATACGAGGGCCGCGCCGAGCACGACTCCCAGCCAGCCGAGCAAATTCTGGAGATTGTGCGAGGGGATAGGCACGCGCGGATCGCCGAGCACATGGCCGAGCGTCAACCCGATCAGCAGCGTCCCGAGGAACACCAGCGGCGGCGGAAACTTCACGCGGGCGCTGTCCTGATCGATATCCATGGCGTCCTCCGGTCCACGTGATGAACGCTTCCGGCGGCGCTAGCAACGGCTCGCTTGCCAAGTGCTGCGCGCTCGCCAAAACAGGGCGCCATGAACGCCGCGCATCCGCAGTCCGACTGGCTTCGCCTAGCGATCCCGATCGTCATTCTCGTCGCCGTCATGGCCTTCCGGATGCGGCGGATGAGTCGCGAACGCCCGCTCAAGATCGAGCGATTGTGGATCGTGCCGGCGCTCTATGTCGTAGTGGCTGCGGTCGCTTATTGGGCACACCCGCCAGTGGGGCTCGCCTGGCTCTGGTGCCTTATCGCGCTCGCGGCGGGCGTGGCGCTGGGCTGGCAGCGCGGCCGGATGATGCGGATCACCGTCGATCCGGAGACGCATGAAGTGTCGCAGCGCGCATCGCCCGCGGCGATGCTGCTGATCCTCGTACTGATCCTGGTCCGGATGGGCGCGCGCGAAATGGCGCCCGGAATGGCGCTCGACGTGATGCTGCTGACCGACGTACTGGTCGCCTTTGCATTGGGGCTGCTGGCGACGCAACGGCTCGAGATGTGGCTGCGCGCGCGCAGGCTGCTCGCCGCGGCGCGCGGCGCATGAGCATGCGGCGCCACGCACCGGCGACGGCGCGCAATCGCGAGCCGATCGCGGCGGTGCTCGCCGAAGCACTTCCGGCGCACGGGCTGGTGCTCGAAGTGGCGAGCGGAAGCGGCGAGCATGCCGCCTTCTTCGCCGAACGCTTCCCTGATCTGACGTGGCAGCCGAGCGATCCCGATGAAGATTCGCTCGCCTCGATCGCCGACTGGTGCGCGGGGCTGGCCAATGTGCTGCCTCCGCTGGCGCTGGATGCGGCGGAAGCAGCGTGGCCGATCGGTGCCGCGGACGCGATTCTCTGCGTAAACATGGTCCATATCAGCCCGTGGGAAGCGACTCTCGGGCTGATGGCAGGGGCGGGGCGCTTGCTGGGGGCGGGTGCACCGCTGATCCTCTATGGGCCCTATCGCCAGCGGGATGTGCCGACCGCCGAATCGAACGAGGCATTTGATGTTTCGCTCAGGAGCCGTAACCCGGCCTGGGGGCTGCGGCATGTCGAGGACGTCTCGGCCGCTGCGGCGGCGTGCGGTCTATTGCTCGAACGGATCGTCGCGATGCCGGCGAACAATCTCAGTCTGGTGTTTCGCCGCGAATCATGAGGCAGCCGCGTCGCTCGCGCCGTCGGTGTTGCGCAAGTGGAGCACGCGCTCACGCCAGACGATATAGAGTCCGCTGGCGATGATGATCGGCGCACCGAGCCACGTCCAGGGCGTCGGCCAGGCGCCGAAGATCAGCCAGCCGTAGAAGGTGCCCCAGATCAGGCTCGAATAGTCCATCGGGATGACGGTCGAGACCGGCGCGAAGCGGACCGATGCGGTCAGCGCGAGCTGGGCGACGCCGCCGACGAGGCCGATCGCGATCAGGTTCGCCCAGGTCAGCCAGTCATGCGACTGGAGCTGGAAGAGATAAGCGAGGCCGAGCGGGGGCAGCGACAGGACCGAGAACCAGAAGACGGTCGTGCCGGCGCTCTCCGTCTTGCCGATCTGCCTGAGCGTGATCGCGACGATCGCAACGAACAAGGCCGCCATCAGGCCGACAAAGGCGCCGAACAGCGGGAATTCACCGCTCCCCGGCTGCGCGACGATCAATACGCCGGCAAAGCCGATCACTACCGCGCCCCAGCGGTGCCAGCCGGTCTTCTCGTGCAGCACCAGCGCGCCGAGGATGGTGGCGAAGATGGGGACAGTGAATTGGAGCGTGGTCGCTTCGGCGAGCGGCAGCAGCAGCACCGCGCCGAACGTGAAGACCATGCCGGTGAGCCCGATCGCGGTGCGCGTGACGTGCGCGCCGAAGCGCTGGGTGCGGATCGAGCCGAGGCCGGGGCCCATCATGATCCACGCCGTGACGATCGGCACCGCCCAGAGCTGGCGGTGGAACATCGTCTCGACCAGGGTAGCGCCGCGCGTCTCGGCGAGCTTGATCAACGCCGACATGGTGGAGAGGCAGGCGATCGCGAAAAGGCGCAATGCCAAGCCCTTGAAGGCGCTATCTGTTCTGGAGGATGCCACGCGGTCCGGTTAGGGGCGCTGCTGCGGCACACAACCCTGCATAGGTGCTACCCAGCGCGCGATTCCCCGCTAATCGGCTGGCATGATCAAGCACGCTCTCAACGTCACCCGCGAAGTCGATTTCGCCGCATGGTACCAGGCCGTCATCTCGGAGGCCGATCTGGCCGAGGAGAGCGGCGTGCGCGGATGCATGGTCATCCGGCCATGGGGCTATGGCATCTGGGAGCGCATCCAGCGGCTGCTCGACGATCGCATCAAGGCGACCGGCCACGAGAATTGCTATTTCCCCTTGTTCATCCCGCTCTCGTACTTCGAGAAGGAGGCCGAGCATGTCGAAGGCTTCGCCAAGGAAATGGCGGTGGTCACCCACCACCGGCTGAAGAGCGACGGCCATGGCAAATTGGTTGTCGATCCCGACGCGAAGCTCGAGGAGCCTCTGGTCGTGCGGCCGACTTCGGAGACGGTGATCGGCGCGGCGTTCAGCCGCTGGATCCAGTCGTGGCGCGATCTGCCGGTGCTGATCAACCAATGGGCGAATGTCGTGCGCTGGGAGATGCGCACGCGGATGTTCCTGCGCACCAGCGAGTTCCTCTGGCAGGAGGGCCATACCGCCCACGCCAGCGAAGCCGAGGCGCGCGAAGAGACGCTCAAGATGCTCGAAGTCTATCGCAGCTTCGCCGAGGATTGCCTCGCGATGCCGGTGGTCGCAGGCGAGAAGCCCGAGAATGAGCGCTTCCCGGGCGCGGTCTCGACGTACAGCATTGAGGCGATGATGCAGGACGGCAAGGCGCTCCAGGCAGGCACCAGCCATTTCCTCGGCACCACCTTCTCGAGCGCGCAGAACATCAAGTTCCAGAATGCCGAGGGGCAGCAGGAACTGGCGCAGACCACGAGCTGGGGCGTCTCGACCCGGATGATCGGCGGCGTGATCATGGTGCATGGCGACGATGACGGGCTGCGCGTGCCGCCGCGGGTCGCGCCGTGGCAGATCGTGATCGTGCCGATGCTGCGCGATCAGCCTGAGGACGTGGACATCGTCGAATATTGCAAGACGCTGCAGCAGGAGCTGGCGGTGTTCAGCGTTTTCGGCGAGCCGGTGCGCGCATTGCTCGACCTGCGCCCGGCCAAGGCCGCGACCAAGCGCTGGGGCTGGGTGAAGAAGGGCGCGCCGATCGTGATCGAGGTTGGCGGGCGCGACGTCGCGGGCGGCAACGTCTCGGTGATACGCCGCGACCGGCTCTACCGCGAGGACGGCAAGCTCGACAGCGCAGTGGTGGCGCGCGGGCAACTGGTCGACGAGGCGACGCAGATGCTGGAGAGCATCCAGCAGGCGCTGCATGCCCAGGCGCGCGAGCGGATGGATAGCAATATCCGCCGCGATGTGACCGACTTCGCGGCGATGGAAAAGGCGTTCGAAGGCGAAAAACCGGGCTGGGTCGAAGTCAATTGGGCGAAGCCGGGCGGCGCCGAGCTCGACAAGGTGGTCGAGCGGCTGAAGGCGCTGAAGCTCACCTTCCGCAACGTGCCGGGCGATGCCGCGGCGGCGGAAGGCGCCTGCATCTTCACTGGCGCGCCGGCGGTGGAACGTATCCTGGTCGCGCGGGCCTACTGAGCGCGTGGCGGTCCGGTCCCTCTTCGCCTCCTTGCTCTATCAGGAGGCATTGGGCGACGATGCGCTGATCGAGGAGCTCGAGGCCTCGTGCCTCCAGCTTGCCGAGGACGACAAAGCGGGGCGCGGCTGGGCGAAGGAACATGGCTATCAGGGCTATACGTCCTACGCGTCGCTGAACGACCTGCCGATCCGCGATCCCGCGTTCGCCGATCTCAAGCGGCTGCTCGACAGGCATGTCGCGAAGTTCGTCGATGCGTGCGGGTTCGATCTGGGCGGCAAGAAGCTCAAGCTCGACAGCCTGTGGGTCAATGTCCTGAACGGCGGCGGCGGGCATAGCGGGCATGTCCATCCGCACAGCGTGATTTCGGGGACGCTCTACATCGCGCTGCCGGCGGGGTCGCGCGGGCTGCGGCTCGAGGATCCGCGGCTGCCGATGATGATGGCGGCACCGCCGCGGCGTCCCGACGTGGCCGAGGCGCTGCGCAACTTCGTCGAAGTGGTGCCCGAGCCAGGCATGGTGCTGCTGTGGGAGAGCTGGCTGCGGCACGAGGTCCCGGCGGGATCGGGCAAGGGCAAGCGAATCAGCGTGAGCTTCAACTATCGCTGGTAGCGGGGAGGGGACGTGATCGACCGACGGACGGTGCTTGCCGGTGCGCTGCTGCTTCCAGCGGCGGCCCGGGCGGAAGAGCAATGGGACGCGATTGTCGATCCGCGCACCGGCACGCTGGGCAAAGCGCTGGAGCAGGCCGCTGCCGCGGGTGGGCGACCGTTCCGAATTCTCGTGCGCGAAGGCGTGCTGGTCGAGAAGCTGACGATCAGCGTGCCGAACGTCACGATCGTCGGCAGCGGACAGGGCACGGTTCTCAGCTTCGGCACCTATGCCGGGCTCAAGCATCCCGACGGTAACAACTGGGGCACGTTCCGCACCGGAACGTTGACCGTCGCCGCGCCGGGAACGACGCTGCGCAACCTGACCATCCGCAACAGCTTCGACTATGTCGGCGCCAAGCGCGACAATGCCGGCAACGGCGCGCAGGCGGTCGCGCTGGTGATCGGGCGCGAGGCGGACGGGACCCTGGTCGAGCATTGCTGGCTCGAAGGCTATCAGGACACGCTCTACGTGCAGGGCCGCTCGCGGATCGCCGATTGCCGGATCGTCGGCGGAGTCGACTTCATCTTCGGCGGCGCGGCGGCGTGGTTCGAAGGCTGCGAGATCGTCACGCGCTTTGTGCCGGGGGCGACCGAGTTCGGCTTCCTCACTGCGCCGAGCACGCCGCTGGATCAGCCGTTCGGGCTGGTGCTCTCACAATGTCGGCTGACGCACGAGCCGGGCGTGCCGCCGCGTTCGGTGTGGCTGGGCCGCCCGTGGCGCGCGGGCGGCAACATGGCACTGACCGGTCAGTCGGTGTTCCTGAATTGCTGGATGGATGCGCATATCCGGCGCGAAGGCTGGACATGGATGGGCTATAAGGGACCGGACGGCGCGCAGCGCCGGCTGATGCCGCAGGAAGCCCGGCTGTTCGAACATGCCAGCCGCGGGCCCGGAGCCGGGCCGGCCTCGCCGACGCGGCGGATGCTGAGCGCGGCCGAGGCGGCGAAATTCACCCGCGCGAACGTGCTCGGCGACTGAGACGGGGGTGCATAGGCGCGCGCTTTGCGTTAGCTTCCGTGGCGGGGGCGATTGGAGGAAGCGATGTCTCGCATGACCTTGTTCGCCGCGGCGCTGGCGGTATCCATCCCCGCCGCGGCATTCGCACATCATGGCTGGAGCTCGTATGACGAGACCAAGCCGATCACCGTTACCGGCAAGCTGCAAAGCGTCGCCTGGACCAATCCGCACGGCAGCGCGACGATGCGCTGGCAGGGCAAGCAGTGGCACGTCGTGCTCGCGCCGGTCGCCCGGATGGAGGCGCGCGGGCTCAGCTCGGCGATGATCGACAAGGGGCAGACGGTGACGCTGACCGGCTATGCCCGCAAGGACGGGACGGCGGAGATGCGGATCGAGCGCATCCAGGCGGGCGGCAAGACGGTCGAGCTGCGCTGAGGGGTGGAAGCAGCGCTGCTCGCTTTTGCCCAATGGCTCGACGCCGCGGGCGTGGGACCATGGGCGCGCGGCGGCGCCTGGGCCTATCCGCTCGTCAACAGCGTGCATCTGCTGGGTCTGGTGATGCTCGTCGGCGGGATTGGCGTAGTCGATCTGCGGCTCGCGGGACTGTGGCGCGACGTGCCCGCCGCGGCGCTGTCGCGTGCGCTGACGCCGGTGGCGCTAAGCGGACTGGCGCTGCTGGTCCTCAGCGGCACCGTCCTGTTCGCTTCGGACGGCATGGCGCTGGCGCGTTCGGGGACCTTCCACCGCAAGCTGGTGCTGATCGCGCTGGCGCTGGCCAATGCCCTGCTGTTCCGGCTGATCTGGCAGCGGCGCGTGGAGGCGGGCGGCGAGGTGCCGCCGCTGATCGGGCGGATCAGCGCATTTGTGTCGTTGCTGATGTGGCTGGGTGTCGGGGCCTTGGGTCGGCTGATCGCCTATAGCTGAGTCGGCTCAGCAGATAACGAGAGTCAGCGCGCGCATCAGGCCGCGGTCGATCGGCGCGTCGAAGCGGCAGCCGATATGGTTGCCGTCGTTCCAGATCACCGTGGCGGAGACCGGCAGGCTGTCCTTGAGGCGCAGCCAGACGCGGTCGCCCTCGGGATGTTCGCTGGTGCAGGCGAGGCGGCAGCCATAGACCGAGAGATCGCGCAATATCGCCTCGATCGAGACATTGCCTTGCTTGCGCACGGTGGCGCGGGTCACGGTGATGCGATGCCGCGGTTCGCTGCGCTGTTCGACCAGCGCAGGTCCCACCGTCCGGAATTGCGTCAGCCGCGTCGCCATAACCCTCCTGCCCCCGCAGTGTGCTAAGAGTGGAGTTATCAACAATTGGTTAAGCGAATATTGCGGCCCAATATTTGGCGAAAGCATCGCGCTCGGCGGCGGTCATGTGGAGGCCGAGTTTGGAGCGGCGGAACAACACGTCCTCGGGGGTGCGCGCCCATTCGCAGTCGTGCATCCAGCGCGCCTCCACTTCGGTGAGACCGGCGCCGAGAGGGGTGCCCATGCCCGCTTCGTCATGGACGTCGTGGAGCATCTCGCCGAGCTGACTGCCATAGGCATGCGCCATTCGCCGCGAACGATCCTCGCCGAGAAACGGCCAACGCGCGCGGACCTGCGCCAGATATCGGTCGAAACCGGCGATCGCGCCGCCGGGGAAGACGCGGGCGCGGGTGTGGCAGCGCGGCTCGATGCCGAGCAGCGGGCCGATCTTCTCCATCGCTTCTTCGGCGAGCGCGCGTGCGGTGGTGATCTTGCCGCCGAAGACCGAGAGCAAGGCAGGGCCTTGCTCGTCGAGTTCGAGGACATAATCGCGGGTGACCGCCTGCGCCTTGGCCGCGCCGTCGTCGTGGAGCGGGCGGACGCCGGACCAGTTCCAGACGACATCGGCGGGGGCGGTCTTGCGCGTGAAATAGCGATTCACTGCGTCGCAGAGATACTGGACTTCCTCGGGGAGCAGATTGCGTCTTCGGGGCGCTCGACCGACACGTCGGTGGTGCCGATCTCGGTGAAGCCGCCTTCATAGGGGATCGCGAAGACGATGCGGCGATCGGGCTGCTGGAGGATATAGGCATGATCGCCCTCGAACAGGCGCGGGACGACGATGTGGCTGCCCTTGACCAGGCGGACCTGCGAACGAGTCTCGATCGAGAGGCTGTCGAGTAAAGTTCGCACCCACGGGCCGGCGGCATTGACGAGGCTGCGGGCCTCGACGGTGCGGCCGTCGGAGAGCTTCGCCTGCCAGAGGTCGCCGATGCGGGCTGCGGAGATCAGCGCGGTGCGGGTCGCGATCTCGGTGCCGTGCGCCGCGGCGTCGCGGGCATTGGCGAGCGTGAGACGGGCATCGTCGACCCAGGCGTCCGAATAGACGAAGCCGCGATGCTCGCCGGCGAGCGGATCGGTGAAGGCGGTGTCTGCCGGATGGAGGCTCCGTGAGCGCGGCAATGAGGATTGGCCGGCGAGCATATCGTAGAGGTAGAGCCCGGCACGGACCATCCACCAGGGGCGAACCGCATGCGCGTGCGGCAGCACGAAGGTCATCGGGCGGATCAGGTGCGGCGCGGCTTCGAGCAGGCGCTCGCGCTCGTGGAGCCCCTCGCGCACCAGCCGGAACTGCCAGGTCTCGAGATAACGCAGCCCGCCATGGATCAGCTTGGTCGAGGCCGAACTCGTGTGGCCGGCGAGGTCGTCCTTCTCGACGAGCAGGATCGAAAGCCCGGCGAGGGATGCCTCGCGGGCGATCGCGCAGCCGTTGATCCCGCCGCCGACGATGAGGAGGTCATAGGGCACGGCACCAAGTTACGCAGTTGGACAAGTCGCCGCGAGTCCCTATCTTCAGGGCCAATGACAAAATCAAAGACACGAACGGGTCTGCCCACAAGGGAGCAGATCCTCGATTTCATTTCCACATCACAGACCCCTGCCGGCAAGCGCGAGATCGCCAAGGCGTTCGGGCTGCACGCGCAGGACAAGATCGCGCTCAAATCCTTGCTCAAGGACATGGCCGACGAGGGGCTGATCGACAGCGCCCCCGGCCGCGCCTTCCACAAGATGGGGGATTCCCAAGGTGACCGTGCTGCGGATCACCGACGCCGATGGCGACACGACCTGGGCAGTGCCCGAGCGCTGGGAGGCCGAGGGCATTCCGGTGCCACGGCTGCGGGTCCGCGAACGCGGCAAGCGCGGCGCGCTGGGGC
Source organism: Sphingomonas sp. 7/4-4 (assembly GCF_027941955.1). GTDB lineage: Bacteria > Pseudomonadota > Alphaproteobacteria > Sphingomonadales > Sphingomonadaceae > Sphingomonas. The sequence continues at coordinate 1,990,890 of NZ_CP115960.1, read as the reverse complement.
CGGGCGACCGCATCCTTGCGCGGACCGAAGAGGTCGGCAACGGCTGGATCGCGCACCCAATGAAGAAGCTCGCGCGCAGCGAGGAGCAGATACTCGGCGTCGTCCACGAAGAGGGCGGACGGCTCTACCTCCAGGGCGTCGAGAAGAAGGACCGGCACAGCTATCCGATCTCGGAGCGCAATGGCGCCGAGCCGGGCGATCTCGTCCTCGCCAACAAGGCGGGCAAGCCGCCGCGCATCTTCGCGCACGTCACCGAGCGGCTGGGCGACCCTTTCGCGCCGCGCAGCTTCTCGCTGATCGCGATCCATCGTCACGGCATCCCCAATGTCTTCTCCGACGATCTGCTGGCGGAGGCCGAGCGGATCTCGAAGCAGCCGCTGGGCGAACGCGAGGATCTGCGCGACCTGCCGATCGTCGCGATCGATCCGGCCGATGCGCGCGACCATGACGATGCCGTCTGGGCGAAACCCGACGACGATCCGAAGAACGAAGGCGGCTGGAAGGCCGTGGTCGCGATCGCCGACGTCAGCTTCTATGTGCGTCCGGGCTCGGAGCTCGACCGCGAGGCGCGCAAGCGCGGCAATTCGGTCTATTTCCCCGATCGCGTCGTGCCGATGCTGCCCGAGATCCTCTCGGCCGAAGTGTGTTCGCTCAAGGAAGGCGAGGACCGCGCGGCGCTGGCGTGCCACCTCCAGGTGGGCAAGCATGGCGAACTCAAGAGCTGGCGCTTTACGCGGGCTGTGGTGAGCCTCGCGGCCAACATCGCCTATGACGACGCCCAGACGATCATCGATGGGCCGAAGAGCGCGCGCGCCTTGCTCGACGATCGATTCGCCCCCGGCGCGGAGAAGCGCGGCGAGATCGAGCCTGCGCTGCGCCACCTCTGGGACTGCTGGCGCGCGCTCAACAAGGCCCGCGAGAAGCGCGAACCGCTTGATCTCGATCTGCCCGAGCGGCGGATCGTGCTCGACGAGAAGGGGCGCATTCTTTCGGTGGCGCCGCGCGAGCGCCTCGATGCGCACAAATTGATCGAGGATTACATGATCGCGGCGAACGTCGCCGCGGCCAAGGCGCTCGAGGCGAAGAAGGCGCCGGTGATGTATCGCATCCACGAGCCGCCGGCGCGCGAGAAGCTCGTCGCGCTCAAGGAATATCTCAAGACCTACGACATGGAATTCGCGCTGGGGCAGGTGATCAAGCCCGCCACGTTCAACCGCATCCTCGAACAGGTGGGCGAAGCGGACTTCCGCGACGAAGTGATGCAGCAGGTGCTGCGCAGCCAGACCCAGGCCTATTACGGCCCGCAGAATGCCGGGCATTTCGGGCTTTCGCTGGGCAGCTATGCGCACTTCACCTCGCCGATCCGGCGCTATGCCGATCTGATCGTGCACCGTTCGCTGGTCGATGCGTACAAGCTCGGGCCGGGCGGGCTCACGCCCGAGGAAGCCGGCTCGATGGAGCGGATCGGCGAGAGCATTTCGACGCTCGAACGCCGGGCGATGGAGGCCGAGCGCGAGACGGTGGACCGCTATGTCGCCGCCTATCTCTCGGCGCATGTCGGTGAGGTGATGGATGCGCGGATCACCGGGGTGCAGAATTTCGGCTTCTTCGCGACGATCGACGGGATCGGCGGCGACGGGCTGGTGCCGGTACGCGATCTCGGCACCGAATATTTCCGCTACGACGAAGCGAGCCAGCGACTGATCGGCGAGGATACCGGCGAATTCTTCGCGATGGGCCAGCGGCTCAAGCTGCGGCTGGCCGAGGCGAACCCGATCTCGGGCGCGCTGCGCTTCGAGCTGCCCGACGGCAAGGGTTCGGCGTCGAGCGGCGGCGGGCGCGAGGAGCGCGGCCGGGGGCCCAAGCGCGTGATCAAGCATCGCGGGCGCCCGGCGAACATCCGGCATCAGGGGCGCAAGCGATAGCCGGTTGAGGCCGTGCGGCTTTCGTGTCAGCCTCCGCGCTTGATGCGGGGAGGGCGATCATGATTGCAGCGTCACCGGTTCCGTCGATCGTCGCAGGCCTCGTGTCGCGTGCACGGCGCAGGATCGCCGCGCACTTCTTCTTCCATCACGCGATCGATGCCGAAGACGCCGTCGCCTATCTGCCCCAGAGCGCTATCGAGCAACGCGAGTTCGAGCGGATGCGGGGCACGGGCGTGATCCGCGAAGCGAGCGGCGGGCGCTACTGGATCGACACCGCCGCCTATCAGGCCGAGATCGACGCACGGCGGCGCAAACTGGTGCCGATCGTGATCGTGCTGTGCGTCGCCATCGCCGCCGTCATCCTGCTGGGCTATCGCAGCTGACTCGGCAAAACGCGTTCGACGGACCTTAACTTGACTCCTTTGGCGGAAACGCGATTCATTTTGTAACATTCTTGCGCGCAATTCTCGCGCAATCCCATTTATCCACCAGGTTGAAAGAGCGGCGGCAATAAGCCGACCGCCCGATCCCAGCACTCGAAATCCTACATTGCAAGCGCGGTCATTCGATCGCGAAAGTCAGCCCCGCATGTGCCTCCAGCCGCTTCCTGAGCGGCTCGGCCATCAGCGCGCCGGGAGTCCAGATACCGCCTTCGCCCTGAACGTCACGGATCAGGCAGAGCGCGCTTTCGGCGATCATCTTGCTGGTCGATCCATAGCCGGGATCGCGATCGCCCTTCACACTTGCGGTGATGCGCTCGCCCGACGGCATCTCCGCGATGAAGGCGATGTCGTAATAGCCGGTCTCGCGCTCTTCCTTGCCCGGGCCTTCGCCGGGGCGGGGCCCTTGTCCGAGTTCATCGGGTTCATCTTGGCGATCGCCTCGGCCGCGGCCTTGCCGATATCGCCGATGCCGGGCGCGACCATCATCTCGTCATATTGAAAATCCTCGCCATAGGGATGGCCGGCGAGGAAGTTGGTGCGGTGGACGTTCTTGGTGTTGATCACCGCCATCATGAACGGCGCGACCCAGCCGCCCACGGCTTCGTCATATTCGGGCAGCACGCCCTTGGGCTGGCTCGGCCCCTCGAAGCCCGGCGTGAGCGCGAAGGGATCGATCAGCGCCTTGAACACCGCGGGATCCTTCATCGCGGCGGCGGCAGTTGCCTTGCCGCTGGCGAAGGTACCGCCCGAGAAGGTGCCCTTCATCGCGCGGACGCGGCCCTTCACGCGTGGCGCGGGCTTGCCGAACTTCGCGATCGCGGCCTGTTCCACGGTCCATACGCCAAGATCGAACGGGATCGAATCGAAGCCGCACGAGAAGACGATCCGCGCGCCGCTGGCCTTGGCGGCGTCCTGATATTTGCCGATCATTTCGTGCATGAAATTGGGCTCGCCGCACAGATCGACATAGGCAGTGCCGGTCTCGACGCAGGCCGCGAGCAAGGGCTCGCCATAGAGCTGATAGGGACCGACGGTGGTGATGACGACCTGCGCGCGGGCAGTGAGTGCCTTCAGCGCCGCGGGATCGTCGGCATTGGCGGTGAGCAGGGGCGTGCTCGCGGGCGCGCCGATCTCGTCGCGGACTTCCTCGAGCTTGGTCAGCGAACGGCCGGCCATCGCCCATTTCACTTGGCGGTAGTTCGCCGCGAGATATTCGGCGACGAGGCGGCCGGTGAAGCCGGTGGCGCCATAGACGATGATCTCGAATTCGCGGTCGGCCATTTCTCTCTCCATACCGATAGGCGCATTGGTTGAGGCCGGCATCCGGCCCGCGCGCCGCTTCGACCATACCCGATATTCTGAAAAGCCCGGCAACGCCAGCCTGCGCGCAATTCAGCCGGTGCGAGGATCAGGCGTCGTTGAACTGCAGCGCTGCGAGCCGCGCATAGAGGCCGCTCGCGCCGACGAGTTCGGCATGCGTGCCCGTCTCGACGATGCGGCCTTCGTCCATCACGATGATCCGATCAGCGGCACGCACCGTCGCGAGGCGGTGGGCGATGACGAGCGTGGTGCGGTTCTCCATCAATCGCTCGAGCGCGTCCTGGACGAGCCGCTCGCTTTCGGCGTCGAGCGCGGAGGTGGCCTCGTCGAGCAGCAGGATCGGGGCGTCGCGGAGCAATGCGCGGGCGATCGCGATGCGCTGGCGCTGGCCGCCGGACAGGCGCGCGCCGCCTTCCCCGAGGAAAGTGTCGAGCCCCTGGGGAAGCTCGCGCAGGAAATCACCGGCATTGGCGGCCTCGGCGGCGGCCCAGATCGCTTCGTCGCCGGCGTCCCATGCGCCGTAGCGGAGATTGTCGCGGGCCGAGGCAGCGAAGATCACCGTCTCCTGCGGCACCATCGCCATGCGGGCGCGGACCTCGCCCGGATCGGCCTGGCGGATATCGACGCCGTCGACGCGAACCATGCCTGCTTCGGGATCGTAGAAGCGCTGGAGCAACTGGAACAGAGTCGATTTGCCCGCCCCTGAGGGGCCGACCACCGCGACGGTCTCGCCGGGGCGGATGTCGAGCGCATAATCGCTGAGCACCGCGACTTCGGGGCGGGTCGGATAGCGGAAGGTGACATGCTCGAAAGCGACCGCCCCCAGCGGCGGCTGCGGAAGCGGCGTCGGATCGGCCGGGGCGGCGATATCGGGCTGTTCGCGCAACAGCTCGGCGAGGCGGCTGGCGGCGCCCGAGCCCCGGAGCAGCTCGCCATAGACTTCGGTCAGCGCGCCGAACGAGCCGGTGACGAGGCCGGCGGTGATCACGAAGGCAGTGATCGAACCGCCCGAGATGCGGCCCTCGGCGACGCCGTACACCGCGTCCCACATGATCAACGTGATCGCAGTGAAGAGCAGGCCGATCACTGCGGCGGTCATCACTGCGCGCAGCCCGAACCGGCGCTTGGCGGCGGCGAAGCTGCGCGTGACGGCACCTTCGAAGCGTTCGGCCTCGCGCTTTTCCTGCCCGAAAGCCTGGACGATGCGCATCGCGCCGAGAGTCTCGGAGGCGATCGAGCCGATATCGGCGACGCGGTCCTGGCTCGAGCGCGAGAGGGCGCGAACCCGGCCGCCGAGCCAGACGATCGGCAGCACGATCACCGGAATTCCGACCAGCAGAAAGGCAGCGATCTTGGGTGCGAGCGTGAACAGATAGATGATGCCGCCGACGCCGGTGAGCAGGTTCCTGAGCGCCGTCGACACGGTGTTGCCGACGACCATTTCAACGATCGCGGTGTCCGAGGTGAGGCGTGAGGCGATCTCCGACGGGCGGTTTTCCTCGAACCATTTGGGGGGCAGGCGCAGCAGATTGCGGTGAACCGCCATGCGGATGTCGGCAACGGTGCGCTCGCCGACCCAGGAGACGAAGAAGAAACGCACCGCGGTGGCGATCGCGAGTACGAGGACCACGAGCAGCAGGCCCTGGAAATAGACACTGATCGTGCTCGTGTCGGCGCCCTTGGCGAAGCCGTTGTCGACGATCTGCTTGAAGGTGCGCGGGATCCATAGGGTCGCGACCGACGAGGCGACCAATGCCAGTGTCGCCACCGCGAGCTGGAGCGGATAGCGGCGCGTGAAGCTCCAGACGACGAGCAGGTTGCTGAGCTTGCGCCGCGATTGCGGAGCGGGCGCCGGGGCGGGATCGGACATGGCGCGCGGCCTAGCGCGATTGGCGGGAGAGGGGAACCGTCCCTTTTCACCCTCTCCCATCGGGAGAGGGAAGGGGCCCGCCGCGAAGCGGTGGGAAGGGTGAGGGCAGCTCGATCCTCACCCTTCCGCCGACTTCGTCGGCTCCCTCCCTCTCCCAAAGGGAGAGGGACTGGCAACTCGTCTCATATTTGGAACATCTGGTATGACAACGTTGCACCGCAGCACGGCGCGATCTATTAGTCTGATAAGTCGCCGCCGTTCCAACGGGTGACGGTGGAAGGAATTGAATGCTCTACGACGCTTACGAGATTCAACGCTCGCTCCTGGCTGGTGCCAGCGCATGGGCAAACTTCTCCGCCGGCCTGCTCAACAATCCGGCCAATCCCTTTGCCTATTTCGGCGGCGGACCGGTGCTCGCCTCGGCGCTCGAAGTATTCGCACACGCTTCCGCGCCGCGCGGCAAGCCCGATTTCGGGCTCGATTTCACCACGATCCATGGCAAGCAGATCGAAGTGCACGAGGAAATCGTGCTGCGGATGCCGTTCGGGCAATTGAAGCGCTTCGTCCGCGAGGGCGTGGAAGGCGGCCCCAAGCTGCTGATCGTCGCGCCGATGTCGGGCCACTACGCCACGTTGCTGCGCGGCACGGTCGAGCGGATGCTCCCCACGGCGGACGTCTACATCACCGACTGGCGCGACGCGAAGCTGGTGCCGATGGCCGACGGGCGCTTCGATCTCGATGATTATATCGATTACCTCGTCGCGTTCCTCGAGCATATCGGCGCCGAAGGCGATCCGCGGCCGCACGTGCTGGCGGTGTGCCAGCCTTCGGTCCCGGCATTCGCGACCGCGGCGCTGATGAGCGCGGACAAGCATCCCAACCGGCCGAAGACGCTCACCATGATGGGCGGCCCGATCGATACGCGCGAGGCGCCGACTGCAGTCAACACGCTGGCGACCGAGCGGCCGCACAGCTGGTTCGCGCAGAATGTGATCGCGACGATCCCGGCGACCTATGCGGGCGCGGGGCGGCGGGTCTATCCGGGCTTCCTGCAGCTCGCGGGGTTCATGACGATGAACCTCGGCAGCCACATGGTCAGCCATTGGGAGATGTTCCGGCATCTCGTCGATGGCGACGGCGAGGGCGCCGATTCGACGATGAAGTTCTACGAGGAATATCGCTCGGTCTGCGACATGACCGCCGAATTCTATCTCCAGACGATCGACGTGGTGTTCCAGGCGCATGCCCTTCCCAAAGGCGAGATGCGGCACCGCGGCCGCAAGGTCGATCCGTCGGCGATCACCGACGTCGCGATCCTCGCGATCGAGGGCGAGCGCGACGATATCTCCGGGCTCGGCCAGACCAAGGCGGCGCTGACCATCGCGGACAAGCTTCCGGCGAAGCTGAAGAAGTACCACATGGCGCCCGAAGTCGGCCATTACGGCATCTTCAACGGCTCGAAGTGGCGGACGAAGATCGCGCCGGTGCTTGAAAGCTGGATCGCCGCGCACGGCTGATCGCCGCGAGATCTAGCCTTGGTAGCCGAGCTCGGCGAACGTGCTCTTCAGCCAGAAGAACGACCCGGCGGCGCAGATCGCGATTATGGCGAAAAGCACCCAGCCCGTGGGCGTGAGCCTGTTCCGTGCGGCATCGCGATAGGCCCATTTGTCGCCGGCGATGACCAGAAACAGGCCGAAGACGAGCGTGAGCGGCACGAGGGCGAATATCTCGAGATGGTAGCGCACCTCCGGCATTTGTGCGCGGGCCGCCTGCAGCGGCAACCAGATGCCCCACCAGCCCAGTGCCACGCCGGCCGCACAGAATAGAAGCCCGGCCAGCCGGTTCCGAAGATCAGAATTCATATTTCTCAGCCCCTCGAACGCCATTCGTGGAGCCGAAGCATGACAGGATGACGCATGCTGGCAATAGGGCCGGACTCAATCATAGGCTGTGACCAAAGCGCTCCATGCGAGCAGCGCGATCAGTCCCCAGATCGTGAGCACGATGAGCACGCCGCCCCAGCTCACCGGGCGGCGGGTCGCGATCTCGGCTTTGGCACGGTGTTCGGCGAACTGGTCGCGCGGGATCATCTTCTCGAACAGCCACACCCCGATCGGGATCAGGATCACGTCGTCGACCAGCCCGAGCACGGGGATGAAATCGGGGATCAGGTCGATCGGCGAGAGCGCATAAGCGGCGATCAGCAAGCCGAACAGCTTGGCGTATAGAGGCGTCCGCGGATCGCGTGCCGCGAGCCAGACGGCGTGCGCTTCGGTGCGGATGCGGTGCGCAAGCGAGGGGCCCATGGTTCGGGACTTCGCGCGCCCGGCTCCCGCGGTCAATGCCTCAGCTTTCGGCGGTAGTGCCGACAACCACGTGGCTGCCTTCCTCGCTGCCGTTGATCTTGCCGCCGAACAGCATCTTGAGCGCGCCGGAGACCGACATGTCCGTTTCCCACAATTCGGCGCTGTCGATGTCGAAGCGGAGCAAAGCGAGGTTGGGATCGTCCTTGCCGCCGGGGAACCATGCCTCGACATAGCGGCTCCATAATTTGTCGATCATCGCGAAATCATTGTCGACCCGCGCGGCGCCGGCAAGGCAGGCGAAATAGTCATGCCCCCTGGACACGAACTGCGCCATCGCCGGGCCGCCCTTGGCGAGGCGATTGTCCTTGCCGACGAAGAAGAACAGGGTGTCGACCTGATCCTTGTCCAGCTGGGCGGTGAGCGGGATGCTGTGCCCGCCGTCCATCAGCCCGATCATCACGAACGGGCTGTCGGACATTTTCGACCAGAGATCCTTCTTGAGTTCGGCGATATCGGCCATGATGCGCTCCCGGATTGCGTTCCGGAGAGTAACGACGCGGTGGTTCAGGCGTTCCCCAGGGCGGCGGCGGCGCCGAGCAGCTCCAGATCGTTGCGGTTGACCAGCGAGACGGGCACTTCGGAGAGCTGGCGGCGGAACGCGGCCTTGCTCTCCATGCGGCGGCGGAAGCCCGGGTCCATCAGCTGCGGATGGAGTGCGCGAGCGATCGCGCCGGTGAGGAAAACGCCGTCCCACGCGCCGTAAGCGAGCGCCAGATCGCCGGCGAAGCTGCCGAGATGCTCGACGAACATGCGGACCACCGCAGTGCTCACCGGGTCGCGGCCGATGTTGCGGGTGACGTCCTCGGGCTTTTCGAGCTTCTTGCCGCCCGACAGCGCTTCATAAGCGAGCAGCAGGCCCGGGGCGCTGAGCAGAGTCTCGATGTCGAAGGTCATGCCCTTCGACGTGCAATATTGCGCGAAGGTGCGTTCGTCGGCGGTGGCCGCGGCGAACGACATGTGGCCAGCTTCGGTCTGGATCGGGGCGAGCTTGCCGTTTGCGGTGACCAGAGCTGCGACGCCGAGGCCGGTCCCGGTGCCGATCACGACATAGCTTCCGCCCGTTTCGACCAGCCGCGGGGGCGGCCCCTGAAGCGGCGTGAAGGCAGCGGTCGGCAGCATGGTCAGCGCGAGCGCGTTGGCGGCGCATTCGTTGAGCGCGCGCGGGCGAACGCGGAGGACCGCCTCGACGCCTGAGAGCGAGATGTACCAGCGGCTGCCCGTCAGGTTGATCAGGTCGCCGCGCACTGCGCCGGCCACCGCGAGTACGCTCGGCAGGCGCGCTTCCCGCAGCCCGACGCCGCCCAGATAGGCGACCAGGGCGCTGGTGAAGGTGGGATGCTCGACGGTCATGTATTTGCGGACGTCACGCGGCATCAGCCCTGCGTCTCCGCCGGTCAGGCCAAATCGAACCGATTGGCGGCCGATATCGGCCACCAGCGCCACGTCCCCGGCCATGGTGGCCCCTCCTGTAATTGCCTCTTTTTGCAGAGGCTTCGACGCTGGTATCGCTAACACTCGTTACAGAAACAACAACATTATCGAATGGCAGCGTTGTCAGGGGATTATGGCGCTAGTCGTCCTTGAAGCAAGCGGAACTTGTTACATCGGCTGTTACATCGCCGCAGATGCGCCGCGGCGATGCCGATCAAGCGGGCGTCACAGGACCTCGAACAGCCCCGCCGCGCCCATGCCGCCGCCGATGCACATCGTCACGACGACGTATTTCGCGCCGCGGCGCTTGCCTTCGATCAGCGCGTGGCCGGTCATGCGTGCGCCCGACATGCCATAAGGATGGCCGATCGAGATCGCGCCGCCATTGACGTTGAGCAGCTCGCCCGGGATGCCGAGCTTGTCCTGGCAATAGAGCACCTGCACTGCGAATGCCTCGTTGAGCTCCCACAGGCCGATATCGTCCATCTTGAGGTTGAAGCGCTCGAGCAATTTGGGGATCGCATAGACCGGGCCGATGCCCATCTCGTCGGGCTTGGTGCCCGCGACCGCCATGCCGACATAGCGTCCTAGTGGGGTGAGGCCACGCTTCGAGGCGAGCGATTCCTCCATCAGCACGCTGGCCGAGCTGCCGTCCGAGAGCTGGCTGGCATTGCCGGCGGTGACGGTGCCGTTCGGCAGCACCGGGTTGAGGCCCTTGAGCCCCTCCAGCGTGGTGTCGGCGCGGTTGCCTTCGTCCTTCGAGAGCGTGACTTCCTTCTGGGAGACTTCCTTGGTTTCCTTGTTGGTCACGTTCATCGTCGCGGTGACGGGGACGATTTCGTCGTCGAACTTGCCCGCGGCCTGCGCGGCGGCGGTGCGCTGCTGCGACTGGAGGGCATATTCGTCGCAGCGATCGCGTCCGATGCCGTAGCGCGCGGCGACGACTTCGGCGGTCTGGAGCATCGGCATGTAGATGTCGCCGTGCATCGCGAGCAACTCGCGGTCGGGCTCGACGCGCATCGCCGGTGTCTGGACGAGGCTGATCGATTCGACGCCACCGCCGATCGCAACATCCATATTGTCGACGATGATCTCCTTGGCGGCGGTGGCGATCGCCATCAGCCCCGAAGCGCACTGGCGGTCGACCGACATGCCGGCGACCGAGACGGGGAGTCCGGCGCGGAGCAACGCTGTACGCGCGATGTTGGCCGCCTGGCTGCCCTGCTGGAGCGCGGCGCCGAAGACGACGTCCTGCACTTCGGCGGGGTCGATGCCGGCGCGCTCGACCGCGGCGCGGATCGAGGCTGCCCCGAGTGTGGGGGCGGGAAGCGCGTTGAACGCGCCGCGATAGGCGCGGCCGATCGGAGTGCGGGCGGTGGAGACGATGACTGCGGAGCGCATTTTTGTTCCTCTCAGACGTAAATGAGCGCGATCCATTCGGCGATCAGCGCGGGTTTTTCCTCGCCCTCGATCTCGAGGGTGTATTCCTGAACCTGTTCCCAGACGCCGGGCTTGCGCTCGGTGAATTTGAGCAGCTTGAAGCGGCCGCGAACACGCTTGCCCGAGCGGACGGGCGTCAGGAAGCGGACTTTGTTGCCACCGTAGTTGACACCCATCTTCACACCCTCGACCCCCGGCGTATCGGTCGTCGCTGCAAGCATCGGCATCAGTGAGAGTGACAGGAAGCCGTGCGCGATCGTTCCGCCGAAGGGAGTCTTAGCGGCCATTTCGGGGTTCACATGGATGAACTGGTGATCGCCGGTCGCTTCGGCGAACTGGTCGATCATGCCTTGCGTGACCTTGACCCAGTCGGAGACGCGCTCGGTGCCGACGCTTTCGGCCATCTGCTGGACGCTGATCGTTGCCACCGACACTATTCTCCCGCGCAATTTTCTTACATAGCGCAGCCCCATCTAATGACCCCGGTGGGGCTCTCGCAAGCCTCACCCGACCGAGAATTTGAAAATGTCGACTGACGTAGCGTCTTCTCCTCGCGCAATCATGGCAAAACTGCACCGCGCGGCCGAACCCGATGTTCTAAAGCCGCTTCTCGAGCGCGCACGGCTCACTCCCGAGTCGCGCGGGCGGGTGATGGATCATGCGCTGGCGCTGCTCGCCGATCTGCGTGCGGCGCAGAACCGCGGCTGGGTGAACCAGTTCCTCCAGGAATATCGGCTGAACTCGTCCGAAGGCGTCGCGCTGCTGAGTCTCGCCGAGGCATTCCTGCGGGTGCCCGATCCCGAGACCGCCGACCTGCTGATCGCCGACAAATTGGGCGATGCCGACTGGAAGGCGCATTCCGGCAGGTCGAATTCGGCGCTGGTCAATTCGGCGACCTGGGGATTGATGCTGGGGCGCGCGGTGGTAGGCGAGCAAGGGGCACGCTGCGCCGGCTGATCAGCCGGGCCGGCGAGCCGTTCGTCCGCCAGGCGGTGGGCGCGGCGATGAAGATGATGGGCGAGGTCTTCGTGATGGGCCGCACCATCGACGAGGCGACCAAGCGAATGAAGAAGCCCGAACATCAGGGCTTCACCGCGAGCTTCGACATGCTCGGTGAGGCGGCGCGGACCAAGGCGGACGCCGAACGTTACTTCGAGGCCTATTTCGAAGCTATCCGGGCGGTCGGCCGCGATCCCAGGGCGGGGCATTCGATCTCGGTGAAGCTCTCTGCGCTGCATCCGCGTTACGAGGTCGCGCAATACGACAAATGCGTGCCCGAACTGACCGACATGCTCGCGCAGCTTGCCTCCGAGGCATGCAGCCAGCGGATCCCGCTCACCGTCGACGCCGAGGAGAGTGAGCGGCTGGAGATGAGCCTCGACATCATCGGCGCAGTGGCGAAGCGTCCCGAGCTCAAGGGCTGGGACGGCTTCGGCATGGCGGTGCAGGCCTATGGCAAGCGTGCCCGCGCGGTTATCGGCTGGGCCGACCGGCTCGGCCGGCCGATGCATGTGCGGCTGGTCAAGGGCGCTTATTGGGACAGCGAGATCAAGCGCACGCAGGTCGAGGGGCTTTCCGACTATCCGCTTTTCACGCGCAAGGCGGCGACCGACGTGTCGTACCTCGCCTGCGCGCGCGACATGCTCGATGCGAAGAACATCGTGCCCGCGTTCGCCAGCCACAATGCGCTGACCGTGGCGACGATCCTCGATTGGGCGGGCAAGGACCGCGACTTCGAGTTTCAGCGGCTGCACGGCATGGGCGAGGGGCTGTACGAGCGGCTGGTGCGCGAGGAAGGCTATCATTGCCGGATCTACGCGCCGGTGGGCGGGCATCGCGACCTGCTCGCCTATCTCGTGCGGCGATTGCTGGAGAACGGGGCGAATTCGAGCTTCGTCCACCAGCTCGCCGACGAGCATCTGAGCGAGGCGGAACTGCTGGCAGACCCGGTCGAGAAGATCGCGGCGGTGGGCGGGACGCGGCATCCGAGCATAACGCTGCCGGTCGATCTGTTCGGGGCGTGGAAGAATTCGGGCGGAATCGACCTGCAGGAGCGGGGCACGCTGCGCGAGACAGCGACGGCGATAGGGATCATGCCGATGCCCGAGCCCGTCGCGGCCGCGAGCGCGTCGGACGCAAAAGCGGCGATCGATCGTGCCGCCTCGGCCTTTCCCGAATGGTCGATGCGCAGCGTCGACGAACGCGCTGCGATCCTCGAACGCCTTGCCGACAGCCTCGAGGAGAACCGCATCGAGCTGATGGCGCTTGCGGTGAAGGAGGCGTTCAAGACGATTCCCGATGCGCTGGGCGAGGTGCGCGAGGCGGCGGACTTCTGCCGCTATTACGCCGCGCGCGCGCGCGCCGATCTGGCGACGGTGACGCTGCCCGGGCCGACCGGTGAGCGCAACGAGCTTCGGATGGAAGGGCGTGGCGTCTGGGCGACGATCGCGCCGTGGAACTTCCCGCTGGCGATCTTCCTTGGTCAGACCGTGGCGGCTTTGGTGACCGGCAACACCGTCGTCGCCAAGCCCGCGCCGCAGACGCCCGCTATCGCGCAGGCGGCGGTGCGGCTGGCGCACGCGGCGGGCGTGCCCGAGGACGCGCTGATACTCCTTCCAGGCGGACCAGAGGTTGGCGCAGCGATCACCGCCGATCCGCGGATCGCAGGCGTCGCCTTCACGGGATCGACGCCGACCGCGAAGAAGATCGCGCGATCACTGCTGGAGGGTGACGACCGGCCCATCGTGCCGCTGATCGCCGAGACGGGCGGGATCAACGCGATGATCGTCGATTCGACGGCCTTGCCCGAGCAGGTGGTGGCCGATGTGCTCACTTCGTCATTCCGCTCGGCGGGTCAGCGCTGCTCGGCGCTTCGGCTGCTGCTGTTGCAGGAGGAGATCGCCGAGCCGGTGATCGAAATGCTGCGCGGCGCGATGGAGACTCTGGTGATCGGCGATCCCGGTGATCCGGCGACCGATGTCGGGCCGGTGATCGACCGGCCCTCATACGAAAAGCTGATGGGCTATCGCGAAGGCGTGAAGGGCAAATGGCTCAAGACGCTGACCGTGCCGGCGAGCGGACTGTTCGTGCCGCCGACGATGATCCGGCTCGAGTCTATCGACGATCTGGACCGCGAATGGTTCGGGCCGATCCTGCATGTCGCGACGTGGAAAGCGGGCGAGCTGGAAGAGACGATCGCGCGGGTCAACGCCAAGGGCTTCGGGCTGACCATGGGGCTGCACAGCCGCATCGCCCGATCGGGCGAACTGGCCGAGGCACGGGCGCGGGTCGGCAATCTCTACATCAACCGTTCGATGATCGGCGCCGTGGTGGGATCGCAGCCGTTCGGCGGCGAAGGCCTGTCGGGCACCGGGCCCAAGGCAGGCGGGCCGCATTATCTCCAGCGCTTCTGCGCCGAGCGTTCGGTGTCGGTCGACACCACCAGCGCCGGCGGCAACGCGACGCTGCTTTCGCTTGACGAGGGCGGCGTCTGAAGTTCCAATCCTCTCGGGGGCCGAATGCACGGCCGAGAGGGGGACAGGGCATGCGAAACTGGGGGAGCAGCGCGGCGGCGCTGGCGGTGATGTTGTGCGTGGCGGCGCCGGCGGGGCGAAGGATGCGCCCAAGGCCGAGGCCCGGGCGCTTCCACCCGCGCTGGCCGCGCTGGAAAAGAGCCTGCATCCGCAGACCGGCGACGTGCGCATTCCCGAGGCCAAGGCGGTGATGCATCTGGGCGACCGCTATTATTTCCTGCCAGCCGCCGACGCGAAGCGGGTGCTCGTCGAGGGCTGGCACAACCCGCCCGAAACCGCCGACGGCGTGCTGGGCATGGTGCTGGCGAAGGATACGACGGTCTTCGACAATGTCTGGGGGCGGTGATCACCTATGAGGACACCGGGCACGTCGCCGATACCGACGCGCAGAGCCAGGATTATGGCACCGTGCTCAAGGGCATGCAGGAAGGCGCCGAATCGCAGAATGCCGAGCGCAAGCAGGCCGGCTATCCGGCGATGCACCTCGTCGGATGGGCGCAGCCGCCGGCTTATGATGCCGGCAATCATGCGCTGATCTGGGCCCGCGAACTCGCGCTGGAAGGCGATCCGGTCAACGGGCTCAACTATGACGTGCGGCTGCTCGGGCGGACCGGCGTGCTCAGCCTCAACATGCTCGCGTCGATGAAGGATCTGGGCGACGTCCGCACCGCGGCGCAGAGCTTCGGCCGCTCGGTGCGCTTCGAGCCCGGCGCGGCCTATACCGACTTCAACGCGTCGACCGACAAGGCTGCCGAATATGGGCTCGCCGGGCTGGTCGCGGGCGGGGTGGCGCTGGGCGTGGCCAAGAAGGTCGGGCTGCTGGCGATCATCCTCAAGTTCGGCAAGGTGATCCTGATCGGGCTGGCGGCGTTCGGCGCGGCGGCGCTGGGCTTCTTCCGGAAGTTCTTCGGCCGCAAGGACGGGGATGAAGGCACGATTTAGGGGACCTCAGCCGGTGCCGTTGACGTGGAGGATGTTGCCGTCGGGGTCCTGGAACCAGATCGCGCGGAAATCGCCTTTCGCGTGGACGCCGTCGCGGACTGCGTCGAATCCGTCGGGATATTCGTCGAGTTTGATGCTCTTTGCGCGCAGATCGGCGGCGATTGCCTCGACTTCGCCGCCGGCGTCCCAGACCACGGCATTGGCCTGATTGGTGCCGGCATAGGCACTCTTGTAGACATTGAGTCGGGTGCCGCCGGTGTGGACGGCGAACACATCGCCATGATCCTCGGCGAGCGGCAGGCCCAGTGTCTCGGTGTAGAAGCGTTTGGCGGTGGCCACGTCGCTGCAGGGCACGATCGCGGAGCTGTTCCAGTCTGAGAGCATGGTCATTCCTCCTTGCCCTGCAACGGCGGAAAGGGGCGTTCGGGTGCAATCAAATTGAGCTGGGTCGGATAGGCGAAGGTGATCTTGTGATCGCGGAAGCGCGCGAGGATCGCGGCGGCGACCTTGTCGCGGGCTTCGGGCGGGAAATCGATACCCTGCGATTCGAACTCGACATCGTAATCGAGCCCCGTCGCGCTGAAGCCGGTGATCCCGCCGTGATTGATCTTGTAGCCCGAACTCTCGACGGCGTCGCGGAGCAGCTCGGGGAGCGTATCCACCACTTCGGGCGGCGTATCGTAGCCGAGGTTGAAGATGAACTTGAAGCGATTGCGGATGCGATCGCTGGTGTTGAGGATCTCGTTGTCGAGCAGCTTGCGGTTCGAGACGATGCGCAACTCGCCGGCCGCGCCGCGCAGCCGGGTGGACTTGAGGCCGATCTGCTCGACCACGCCTTCGCTCGATCCGAACTTGATGTTGTCGCCCAGGCGGAAGGGGCGATCGAAGATGATCGACAGCGCCGCGATCAAATCCCCGAAGATGCCCTGCGCGGCGAGGCCGATGGCGATGCCGCCGATGCCGAGGCCGGCGACGAGGCCGGTGACGTTCACGCCGAGATTGCTGAGCACCATCACCAGCGCGATCGCGAACAGCACGATCGTGACCAGCAGGCGGATGATGCCGAGGGCGCTGGCGAGGCCGGTGCCGGCATCGTCGCCGTGCGTGCGGTGCTCGACCAGCCCGAAGATGACCTCACGCACCCAGATCGCCGCCTGGAACACCGCGGCGATGGTGAAGAGGAACTGGATGGTGGCTTCGACCATCGGCGGCGCGCCGGCATATTTCGACACCAGCCGCAGCGCGACCATGATGATGAAGAAGGTTCCGGTCTTGGCGACTGCGCGCCCCAGAATCGAATACCAATTGGCTACGCCTTCGCCGCGCCTGCACAGCCGCATGCCCCAGCCGCGCGCCGCATAGAGCGCGACGATGATGGCAGTGGCGATGGCGGCCGCGATCAGGATGTTGAGCCAGTGCGACTGAACCCAGACCGAGGAATCGCGAACCAGCGCTTCGGTCTGGGTCTGAAGGTCGACTTCGGGGAGAATCGGGGCTTTGTTGGTGGTCATGCGATGCTCAGGCTGCTTTGGCTCGGGGAGCGGCGACGTCCTCGAGAAGGGCGATCAGTCCGCGTTCGTAACGGTTGAGGTAGCGGGTGGCTCGCGGCAGGTGCAAGCGTTCGCGAAACGCAGCCTGCGCGTCCTTGTCTTTGGCGAGTTCGATCAGCCGCGGATGGACATAGGATTTGCGCGCGATCGCCGGCGTATTGCCCAGCGCCTCGGTCACCGGATCGAGCATCGCCTTGATGCCGAGATACTCATCGGCGGAAGCGAGCGCCGCGAACGCGATGACGCTCGCCCCCAAGTACGGAAATGCTTGGCGGTGAAATCGTCCGCCATCGCCTCGCGGATATAGGCGTTTACGTCGGTCGAGGTGACCGGATGCGTCTCACCGGCATCGTCGATCCAGCGGAACAGATTTTGCCCGGGCAAGTCCTGACAGCGTTTGACGAAGGCGGAGAGCGTCCGATCGGTGATCGTCATCACGCGCAGCTTGCCCGATTTGGCGCGGAACTGGAGCTTGAGGGTCTGGCCCTTCACCTTCGCGTGGCGCTTGCGCAGCGTCGTCGCGCCGAAGCTCTTATTCTCCTGCGCATAAGCCTCGTTGCCGACGCGGATCGTGCCGAGATCGAGGAGGCGGACGACCGCGGCGACCGCTTTCTCCTTGCACAGCCCGCGCAGTTTTAGATCCGCCTCCACGCGCTCGCGCAGCTTGGGAAGGTGGTCGCCGAAGGCGGCGCAGCGATCGTATTTCGCCGCCTCCTGCGCCTCGCGGAAGCCGGTGTGGTAACGATATTGCTTGCGGCCTTTGTCGTCCCAACCGACCGCCTGGATATGGCCATTGGGATCGGGGCAGAACCAGGCATCGGTATACGCCGGGGGCAGGCCGATCCGGTTCAGCCGGTCGATCGCGTCGCGATCGGTGATCCGCTTGCCGTCCGGATCCCAATAGCCCCAGCCGTGGCGCACCTTGCGCCGGGTAATTCCGGGTTCCTGATCATCGACATAGACGATGGCGTCGAGCGTCATCGGGCCTCCTCGCTTGTCGCGTTGAATGCGCGGAGCATCGCTTCGTTCCGGAACCTGCGTATCGCCGCGTTCAACCGTGCGGCGATCCACTGCCTGCAGGCTGAGCTCGCCGCGGCCGCCTGAAGCCAAGGCCGTTCACCCGGCGCTGCGCGGGGCGCTCGACCCAATGGTAGAGCGCCGCCGAACTGGCCAGCACCAGCACGAGATACGCCGCGATCAGCGGTGCGCCGACCGCGTGCGCATCGTCGATGAAAGCGAGCTTGAAGGCGAACCAGAGCAGGAAATGGCCGAGATAGGTCGCGTAGCTGATCTCACCGAGATAATGGAGCGCGCGGCCTTCGAGCGGGTTGCCCGGCTTGCCTGCCGTGAGGGCGAGCGCGAGGAGCAGGGCGGCGAAGGCGGCGGGGACGGCGAGCGTTTCGGGAAATGGCCCGGCGATCCAGCCGGCGAGCAGGACCAGCGCCGCCGCGGTGCAGGCGATGGCGGGCAGGCGCCAGGTTTCGCGCCAGCGCAGCCATAGCGCCCCGATCGCCGTGCCGCAGGCGAACTCCAGAACGCAGCGGAGCAGGCCGAGGCGCGGGATTTCCTGCCCGAGGGCCGCGGCCCCCGCAGCGTGAAGACGGTGTGCAGCAGCACGAGCAGCGCAGTGATCGCGGCGAGGATCGCGGGGGTGGGCACGCGGCGCCAGTCGATCGCGAGGACGAGCAGCGGGAACAGCAGATAGGCGGCGAGTTCGCACGAGATCGACCAGGCGGGGTCGTTCCACGACAGCGCGGAAGTGAAGCCCCAATTCTGCAGCAGCAGCACGTGGAGCGGCAGCTCCGTGAAGGGAAATGTGGTGCCTCACGCCCGGTCGCGACCAGCAGCAGCGCCAGCAGCGCGCCGAAGCCGAGCATGAACAGATGCAGCGGCCAGATGCGGGCGATCCGGCGCTTGAGGAATTCGGGAACCGCGGCGAGCCCGCCGGTCCGCAGCCGTTCCGACCAGCTCATCCAGATGACGAAGCCCGACAGCAGGAAGAAGAAGTCGACCGCCAGATACCCCTTGGCGAGTACTGCCGCGGCGGGCGCAGGCAGCCCCGCGATAGTCAGGCGGATGTGGAAGAGCACGACGAACCACGCGGCCACGCCGCGGATCGAAGTCAGCGCCCGCAGTTCGGTCTTCACGCGGTGGCGACCCGGGCCTTGCGCAGCGGGCGCCACGCACTCTCGGCGCGCTTGCGGCCGCAATAGGTGTCGAGCCCGATCTGCGCGCCGATCAGCATGTAGACGAAAGGCTGGAAGGCGATCGCGATGAACACCGCGCCGAGCAGATAGATGATATGCGCGCTCTGCAGCGCCGAGGCGAGCGGGCCGATCCATTCCTGCCCGGGCTCGGGCTTGCGATAACGCTGGCGGAGCACTTCCATGCGGAACAGCCCGGCCACATTGATCAGCAGCCAGATGGCGAGCCCCGGATAGCCCTGTTCGCCGAGCATCTCGAAATAGGCGCTGTGATAGGCGCGGGCCTTGTCGACCTCGACGCTGCGGTCGACCTTGGCCTGGCCGCCATCCTCCTGCACCGCGACCTTTTCATAGCGGATCTGGTTCTGGCGATAGGCTTCGAAGCCACCGCCCAACGGGCGCGTCTTCACATAGTCCATCGTCCACTTCCACACCGCGATCCGGGTCGAGGCCGAGGCATCGGCCTGATAGGTCTTGATCGTCTCCATCCGCTCGGTGAAAGCGGAGGGGAGGAACGGCACGGCGACGAGGCCGAGGCCGCCGAGCGCGGCGAGATAGACGAACTTGCGCTTGGTATCGCGGATCATCAGCAAGGCGAGCAGGCCGATGCAGAGCAATCCCGTGCGCGTCGACGTGCCGACCGGGATCAGCAGGCAGGCGAAGATCAGCGCGTAGGAGAAGGTCTTCACTTTCCAGTCGGGCGCGAAGATCGTGCCGTGGCGGGTGAACCAGACGATCAGCGGGATGATCGCGATCGCCACGGTGGAGATGGTCGAGCCTTCATAGAGGCCCGAATTGTTGGTCACCATCAGGTTCAATTCGCCATAGCCGCCGCCCGAGCCGACCGTCTTGATCCCCCCGACGATGATGATCGAGGCGGCCGAGAGCACCATGAACAGCAATAGCGACTCGATGCGCAGCCGGGTGCGCAGCGTCAGCGGCAGGAAGGCGGCGAAGGCCAGCGCCTTCCACACCCATTCCCATTTGTCCTTCGCCTCGATCGGGAAGTCGGCGTGGAGCGTGGTGTAAAGGCAATAGCCGAGCAGCAGCACGATCAGGAACTGGCGCGGAGCGACGCGAACGTCCTTCTTGTCGTCGAACGCCAGCCAGCCGGCCACCGCGAGCGCGACCGCGAGCATCGAGATCGGGACCGAATTGAGCAGCAGATAGGTCAGCCGCTGCGGCGAGACGATGTCGATATAGGCGTAGGCGAGCACGAACAGGAACGGGCGGCGAAAGCCCGTTGCCAGCAATGCCGCGAGGAATGCGATGAAGGCGAGATCACGCACCGGGCTTGCCCCAGCGGCTTTTCTTCGGGCCGGCGGGCGGATCGCCCGGCCCCGATTCGTGATCGAGGTCGGGACGGCGCAGCAGCAGGAACGCCGCGAGCAGCATCAGCCCATGCGAGAGCCCGAGCGATAGATTGTCGATCATGTCCGCCCGCGCGCTCCTTCCGGGCGGGGTTTAGTGCGGTTGGGTTGACGCGGCGTAAACTAGGGGCGGGCGCCGGCGGCGTGCGCGAGCTTTTCGCCGGTGACTCGGATTGTGGGATCTGGCGGGCTTAACTTCGCACTTTGCCCGCGAGATCGTGAAACTTCGTTGCGCGGTTGTGCAACATTGGTTCGTGGTCGTGAAGTCGATCTCGACGATGTCAAAGAGCTGGGCGCGGAGGATGGCACACGAAATCCTACATTCCCAGTAGCGCGGGGTCGGTGAGGCGCGGTGCGCAGGTGCCGTTGACGTAGAGGCTGAATATGTCTGCTATTGGTGGTTAGCCGCGAAAGGTCACACTAGGGTCACACTGATTGCATCGTTCTGGCCGGCCGTGTTCCTGCGCAGGCAATCCAGGATGGTGTGGACCAAGCAGCATTATGCTCCTGCTTTCGCACGAGCAGGATGAGAGGGGCGTTACGATGTCAAAGAGCTAGATGAGGCTGTCAGGCGAAATCCTACATTGCAAGCATGTCGGCAAATGGGTGGTCAGCGGACCGGCAGCTTATGGGGACTGAAGGCGTCTCACCTGCCATTCCGAATGTCACGACAAATTGCTTGAGACACCTTGATGAACGTGATGCGCTGCCCCAAGCTCTCAAAAAGGGAGACTAACATGAAACGCGTTGGAAGCGGCAGCAGTATGGACGAGGGTGCTCCACAAGGAGATCTCATAATCCCGATTGAGAACGTTCCGGTGGCGGCCTTCCAGGCGATCTATCATAATCTTACAAAAAAGACCGAGGTCTTAGACCGGAATTTCGAGACAAAATTCCAGATCGACGTGGCTGCGATCCAAGACTTTCACTATCATTTTCAACAATTGGTCTCGCAGTATCAGGTCAAGGCGAGTCGCTCTGCAGTGGTTGTCGCGTTATCCAACGGGGAAGTTCATAAATTATCCTCGGTGGAAATGTTCTCTTCTGTAAACTGGTCATCTAAGATGGCGAGATGCAGTCATGTAAGTCTAGAGTATGATTTCCTGATTATGCTCCCTTCTGATGGCGTGGCGTCTGACACGGCGCAGAGATTTAAGGTATCGATATCAACAGATAGGGTACCTGTTCGCAACAGTTTCATTGTAGTCGGTCCGATCCATAAATTTCCGACGCAATTTTGGTTAAAATCGTCCATAGAATATTCTGATATTTCTGTTGCTAGAAGCATTCAGTAGCCATAGATGATTGGGTTGGCCGCATTTCTGTGCAGGATGTAGAGGCAATTTCTGACAGTATTGTCGATGCGTTGGTGGATAAGTCTTGGTACATTATACCATTATTGATGATAACTGCTGTTGTTTCTGGTATTTTCTTAGAAGTTCCGGTGAAATCGCTCACAACGCCCATGAGATACCTACTAGTTGTTATTGCACTAGTGATTGGTGCTGCTATCGTAGGGGCAATCATATCGGATAGTGTTTCGGAAGGTGCGCGGATTCTCGGTTCGCGCAGCGCAATTCTACTGACCAAGGGCGACGAATGTCACAAGGCCAACCTTCTGCGAATGCGAAAACGTAAGAAGATGATGATTCGGCTGCTCGGTGCAGGTGTAGTTCTTGCAGGGATTGTGGGGTTCGCAGTGAACGCTTTGTCAGCGTACTTGCTGGTGTAACCTTCCACTTTCGTTCAAAGCCGCAGTCTCAAGGACGTCTCGTTCTGAGAAGCGCACAACGCACGCCAAACGCCCGGAATTGGGGCGTTTGCTGCCGTTCTTTCTGAAGCTGCACCAACGTCCGCTTTCGGGCAGTGCCGCGGCGATGCCGAATGACCGACTTTGGGGCGGAAGCCGCCAGTCCGCTTTTGGCCTCGGTCTTCGCTCGGACATGAGTCCCGGTTGACGCACCGTTAAGTGCTCTCGTGGCAGAGCGGGCGCATGCGGATTCTCCATATCCTCGATCACGGGCTGCCGCTCCAGAGCGGCTATACCTTCCGTACCCGGGCGATCCTGAAGGCGCAGATCGCGCGCGGGTGGGACGTAATGGCGGTCACCGGGCCGCGGCACGGCAAGTTCGATGCCGACGAAGAGACGGTCGACGGGATCCGGTTCCACCGTACCCCGCCGGTCGCCGCGGGCCGGCCGGTGATCGGCGAGCTGCGCGAAGTCGCGGCGTTCGCGCGGCGGATCGAGGCAGTGGCGCGTGCGTGGCGGCCGGACGTGCTCCATGCCCATTCGCCGGTGCTCGATGCGATGGCGGCGCAGCGCGTCGCCGATCGGCTCGGCCTGCCTCTGGTCTATGAGATTCGCGCGTTCTGGGAGGATGCCGCGGTCGGCAACGGCACCGGGCGCGAGGGCAGCCTGAAATATCGCGCTACTCGCGCTCTGGAGACGCGGGCGGTGCGCAAGGCCGATGCAGTGGCGGTGATCTGCGAGGGATTGAAGGACGACCTCGTCGCGCGCGGAATCGATCCGGGCAAGATCCTCGTCTCGCCCAATGGCGTTGATCTCAATTTGTTCGGCGAGCCGTTGCCTTATGATGCCGCGCTGGCGGAGCAGCTGGGCGTGGCGGGGGGCGAGACGATCGGGTTCATCGGCAGCTTCTACGATTATGAAGGGCTCGACGTGCTGATCGAGGCGATGCCGGCTTTGGTCGCGGAGCGGCCGGGGATGCATCTGATCCTGGTGGGCGGGGGACCCATGGAGGAAGCGCTGCGGGCGCAGGCCGCGGCTTCGCCAGTGGCGGAGCGAATCCGCTTCGTCGGGCGCGTGCCGCACCACGAAGTCGAGCGTTATTACAGCGTGGTCGATATCCTGGTGTATCCCCGCAAGGCCATGCGGCTGACCGAATTGGTGACGCCGCTCAAGCCGCTCGAGGCGATGGCGCAGCGTCGGCTGGTGGCAGCGTCGGACGTGGGCGGGCACCGCGAGCTGATCCGCGACGGCGACACCGGAACGCTGTTCAAGCCCGACGATCCGGCGGCGATCGCGACTGCCTTGTCACGCCTTTTCGCCGATCGCGACCAATGGGAGGCGCGGCGGGCGCGGGGGCGGGCGTTCGTCGAGGAGGAGCGTAACTGGGCTGTCAACGTGGCCCGGTATCAATCTGTTTACCAAAATCTTGCAGAGTCGAATCCCATGAAGGACTCGCGGTCGCACGCATCTACGGTGAACGCATGAACCTGCCGATCGCACCCGTGATCGCAGGATTGCTCGGCGGTGCCGTGGCGGTGGGCGTGCTCGCGGTGCCGATGCCGGTGTTCGAGGCGCTGGTGATGGACAGCGGGCTGCCCGCAATCCTCTCCGCCGCCGAACCGCCGCTCGGCTTCACGGCGCGCGCCATCGTCGCGCTGGGCGCGGGCGGCGCGGTCGCCTTGTTCAGCTGGTTCGCCTTGTTCGTGCTGATCGGCGGACGCGCCGTGACGATCGGCGACGCCGAGGAACTGGATTACGACGCAGTGCCGACCCCGGTGCTCCGCCGCGCCGACGCGCATCCCGATGCGCCGCCGAGGCCGCCCTTGCTCGCGACGCGCGATCTGGGACGGCCGTTCGACGCATTCCGTACGCCGGCAGACGTGGTGCAAATCGTCGAAGTGGAAATGGCGGAGGAAATCGCGGCGCCGGTCATCGAGCCGATTCCCGCCGCGCCGATCGAGCAGCCGCTGCCGGTTGACCTCGATCAGCCGCTCGCCGCATTCGATCCCGATGCGATGCCCGAAGTGCCGCTCGCCGCGCCGGTCGCGCTGCCGCCGCTCAGCCGCAGCCCGAAACCGCCGGTGTTCGAGGAGACCGAGCGCTTCGAAGTGTTCGAATTGCCGACTCCGGTCCGCCCTGAGCCCCGGCCGATATCCCTGGTATCGCGCGAGGACGCGATCACCCGCCCCGAGACCGAAGCTTCGGTGCACGCGCTGCTCGAACGGCTCGAGCGCGGGGTGCTCCGCAGGAGCTTGGCCCCTGCGCCAGCGCCTTCGCCCCGCGTCGAGCGCCGCGCGCGGGAACGCGGGCTCGAAGACGCGCTGGTCACGCTGCGCAACATGGCCCGCCGGGCTTAGGGCGGATCGCCGTTCGACCTAAAACTCCCTCTCCCCTTGATAGGGGAGAGGATACCGCAGCTTGGCAGCTTGCTGCCTAGCGAAGGTTGGTGAGGGGTAGAGCGGAGCGAAGCTCCGCGCGGCTGCTGCGCAGCCGCACCTCACCCAGCTCCGACTAAGGCTTTGCTTCGCAAAACCTAAGTCTGCGCAACCCTCTCCCCTTGCAGGGGGCGAGGGAAGTTTGTCTGGATGCCGATCCATCCTAACGCTCCTCCACGGTCAGCGCTTCGAGCGCGACCGTCACTCGATCCCCGTCACGACACATGCGCGTGACCACCAGGTCCGCCAGCAGGTAATTGCGCAGGGCGAATTCGGCTTCCCCAGACCCACCAGCCAGCGATCGAGCCGGGGCTCGCCGCGGCGGTGAGCGTCAGGCTGTGCCGGGCGCCGGTGAAGGTTGCGCTCGCCCAGCGGGTCCAGTCGCTCGCGACGACGGCCACGGGGCAGCCGGCGGTATCGGCGGCGGTGAGCAATGCGCGCTCGAGCAGGGTCGCTGCGTCGGGGCCGCGGCTCATCGTCCGGCTCCCTGCGTGGCGAGGAACGCTTCGAGCCGCGCTTCCGTGAGCGGGCGCAGCTCGCGGCCGTTGCGCAGATCGCGCACCAGCCGCGGGTCGCCGATCGCCAGCCGGCCGAATTTGGTGGCGGGCATGTTGGTCCGCCGAAGGAATTTCTCGATTTTGCGATGCACCGACATCGGGCCCTTCTCCTACGCGAGTCGCTGAACTATGATCCTGTTTTGTTCTTCAAATCCTACTTGTCTAGGAAAATTCCTACGGCTATGAGAACGAGCATGGAACCGGGTGCGCAACGGGCGGCGCTGGAGGCGCTGATGGCGGAGCAGGGCGTCAGCTTCGCCGAACTGTCGCGCGTGATCGGGCGCAACGCCGCCTATCTGCAGCAATATGTGCGCCGCGGATCTCCGCGCGAACTGGCCGAGCGCGACCGGGCATTGCTCGCGCGCTTCTTCGGCGTGCCCGAGGCGCGGCTGGGCGGGCGCGAGGCGGAGGGGCTGGCGGAGATCGCGCGGCTCGACGTGAGCGCCTCGGCGGGGCCCGGACGGCTGGCCGAGGACGAGGCGGCGCGGCCCCGGGCGCGCTGTCGCAAGCATTGCTGCGGCAATTGGGGGTGCGCCCCGCCGCGGCGTCGATGATCCGGGTCGAGGGCGATTCGATGGAGCCGACTTTGTCCGACGGCGACGAGATCCTCGTCGACCGCGACCGCCGGGAAGTGCGGGGAAAAGGCGGGATCTTCGTGATCCGGCTCGACGGGGTGCTGATGGTCAAGCGGCTGCGCGCGGCGGTGGGCGGCATCGAAGTGATCAGCGACAACCCGGTCTGGCCGGTGCGGATTTGCGCCGGGAGCGAAGTGGAGATCGTCGGGCGAGTGGCGTGGCTGGGGAGGGCGCTGGTCTAGGTGTCGAGGACGGTTGGCGCAGGGGATCGCCGCGCGCTACAGCCGCCCGGCATGAAGATATTCTTCGACGGGGGATGCCGGCCCAATCCGGGTGCGATCGAAGTCGCGGTCGTCGCGGGCGGGCGGACGACTATCCTGCGCGACCTTGGCGAGGGCACCAGCGCGGATGCCGAGTGGCTGGCATTGATCCATGCGCTGACGATCGCGCAATCGCTTGCCATGCCGGGTTTCGTCCTGCTGGGCGACGCCGCGGACGTCGTCGCCAAGGCCAATGGGGCAGTGAAATGTCGCGGCGCCGCGCTTGCCCATCTAGAGCGGTTTCGCGTGCTGGCATCGGCAGGCCCGCCGCCACGCGTGCGCTACATCAAACGCTCGCAGAACCTCGCCGGGATCGCGCTCGCAAGGCTGCACGGGCGATGACGCTGATCCTGTTCAACAAGCCCTATGATGTGCTGTGCCAGTTCACCGATGAAGGCTCGGGGCGGCCGACTCTGGCGGATTTCATCCAGGTGCCGGGAGTCTATCCGGCGGGGCGGCTCGATCGCGACAGCGAGGGGCTGCTCCTGCTCACCGACGACGGCAGGCTGCAGGCGCGGATCGCCGATCCCAGGTTCAAATTGCCCAAATCCTATCTCGTGCAGGTCGAGGGCGATGTGGCCGAGGCTGCGCTCGCATCGCTACGGCAGGGCGTCCGGCTGAAGGACGGCATGACGCGCCCCGCCGATGCCGAGCGCATCGCTCCGCCCGCGCTCTGGCCCCGCGATCCGCCGGTGCGGTTCCGCAAGACCGTGCCCGATTGCTGGATCAGGCTGACGATCCGCGAAGGGCGCAACCGGCAGGTGCGCAGGATGACCGCCGCGATCGGTCACCCGACCCTGCGGTTGGTGCGCTGGAGCATCGGCGACTGGACGCTCGACGGAGTCGCGCCGGGGGAATGGCGGGAGGCTGGCGCTTAGCCTAGCGGGTCCGCGTCCGATCGATCAGCCACACGACGAGCAGCAGCACCAGCCCGACGCCGAGCCCCGCGACGAAGCCGATCGATGCCTCGCCCCGGCCGGCGCCGATGATGGTGCCGGCGAGCAGGCTGACCGCGAGCAGGAAACCGCCGGCCATCGGCGTGCGGGAAGGAGGATTTGCCATGGGCGGGCCTTAGCGGGTCATACGGCGCGGCGCCACTGCCGGACTTAATGGTTAGCGGCGCTTCACCTTGCTGAGCCGCGAAAGCTTTAGAATCGCTGATGTAAAGGAGCGCATCGAGTCCCAGGACGCGTGCAGCCGGAGTATCCATGGAATATCTGCCCTATCTCGGAGATGCGCGCGAAGTCGCCGACGCGGACGAACTGATCCGTTCGTTCGGACAGGATGCCGGTTCCGAAGCGGCGGCACGCGCCGACCGCAGCCGCGATCTGGGCAACCACATCCATTTCTGCCGCTGGCGCCAGATAGAGCGGCTGGTGCTGCTGATGTCGATCCCCCGCGCCGTGGGGACGGTGCACTAGGCGGCCGATCGGCGACCGTGCCCCTTGAGTGCGGTGCACTGACCCGCAATGGCGCGGGAGTGTAATTCGGCGTACAGGTCAAGGCGGGGGAGACGGATCATGCGTGGAATGCTCTTGCTCGCGGGAATATCGATCGCCGCGCCCGTATTTGCCATACCGACCAGCGTCACGCCGTTCGAGATTGCGCTTCCCGGCACCAGCGCGGCCGCCGAGCCGGGGCTGGCGGGAGTGGTCGTCAACGACACGCTCGTGCCCTTCTCGGTCGCGAGCGCAACGGCGCCAGTCAGCGGAACGGTTCAGGTCAGAACCGTGCGCGGGGCCGATGGCAAGCTCAGCTTCTACTGGAAGATCAACAACGCCGCGGCGTCCAAGGGGCAGGTGAGTGCGCTTCATATCTCCGGCTTCCCGAAGGCGGTCTATGACGCAAACTGGCGCAAGGACGGGCTGGGCAGCGTCGCGCCGACCAAGGTTCAGGGCGGGCTCTCGTCCGACTTCAAATCCTGGCTGTACGGCTTCGCTTTCGGAGCGCCGATCAAGCCCGGCGAGAGTTCGCGCTTCTTCTTCCTGCGCAGCAACGCAGTGGCGGCGGTGCCGTCCACGGCCCGCATCAGCGGCGGCGGCGGCGTGAGCGCCGATTTCGCGGTGCTTGCGCCCGCCGGTTGAACGCGCGCCCGGGCAGCCGGTCGCATCCGCCTTTGTGGGTGCTGGCGGCGCGCGGGGCGCGACCCTATGTGGCCGGTGCACTGAGCGGAGGCGAGCATGGCACGGGTTGCGAGAATCGAGACGACGGGCGGGCCCGAAGTGATCGGCTGGGCCGATGTCGAACTGCCGTCGCCGGGCCCGGGCGAAGTGCGGATGCGCAACACGGTGATAGGCCTCAATTTCATCGACACCTATTTCCGCTCGGGGCTGTACCCCGTGCCGCTGCCGAGCGGGCTCGGGCAGGAAGCGGCGGGCGTGATCGAGACGGTGGGCGAGGGTGTCACCGGGTTCGCGCCGGGCGACCGCGTGGCAACCTTCGGGCCGCCGATCGGCGCCTATGCAACCGAGCGCAACCTGCCGGCGTCGTCCTTGTTCAAGCTGCCCGATACGGTGGACGACGAGACTGCGGCGGCGGCGTTGCTCAAGGGATGCACTGCCGAATTCCTGATCGAGCGTTGTGCGCGGGTGCAGCCGGGCTGGCCGGTGCTCGTCCACGCCGCGGCCGGCGGAGTCGGCCAGATCCTCGTCCAATGGCTCAAGGCGATCGGCGCCGAGGTGATCGGCACCGTCGGCAGCGAAGCGAAGGTCGCGGCGGCGCGTGGCGCGGGTGCGGATCACGTGCTGCTGTCGCGATCGGACGACATCGCCGCGCGGGTGCGCGAGATCACCGGCGGTGCGGGCGTGGCGGTGGTGTTCGACGGCGTCGGCAAGGCGACCTGGGAAGCGTCGCTGGCGGCGACCAGGCGGCGCGGGCTGATCGTGAGCTATGGCAATGCCAGCGGCGCAGTGGAGGGCGTGCAACTCCGCACGCTCGCGAGCCACGGGTCGCTGTTCGTCAGCCGCCCGACATCGTTCGATTATTATGTGACGCCCGAGGAACGCGCGGCGGGCGCGGGGCGGCTGTTCGCGATGCTGGAGAGCAAAGCGGTGCGCGTCGCTATCGGTCAGCGTTTCGCGCTCGAGGATGTCGCTGCCGCGCACCGGGCGCTGGAGGCCGGCGAGACGATTGGATCGACGGTGCTGCTTCCCTGACACTGGGACGTATCGACATTCAGGCGAGCGAGGGTTTTCAATCCTCCCCCGCCAGGGGGAGGTGGCACGCGCAGCGTGACGGAGGGGCGGACGCACTGCACTCAATTGGCAGAGTGTGCTGCTTACCTCCCCTCCGACGCCTTCGGCGCCACCTCCCCTGGCGGGGGAGGATCTCGAACGTCGATACGACCTAACCCCTCCCTTGCAGGGAGGGGGAAGAGCGACGTTCCTGTCTGGCTCTAGGTCCCCGCTTTCGCGGGGATGACGGACTGTGTGTGTTCTCAATTCGGAGCAAGTGTTTGGCAACAATGCCAATTGACCGGATCAGGTTATTGCTTCGCGATGTCTATTAGGGATCCACGGGCGCAAGCCAAGATTTGATATAGGAATGAATGTGTCAACGCGGTTACAAGTCGACATCCTATAAACACCCCAGCCCGCTAGAACCTCGACAATAGCATGTCCCGAAAGAGGGCAGGTGTAATCGAACTTGTCTCTACCCCTTGGTAATCATTGATACCTCTTGCTTGTTGCAGATTTACCGCTGTGCTAATCTCCCATGCAGGTGTCGCCTAGGGGTTCGACAACGTCCGCAAAGACGGACGTGCGAGCGCGCACGCTTAATGGGAGCGCCTGCTGCTGATCGCAGCGGGCGGACGGGGAACATCGATGCGCAAGTCCAGCAAGGCACGGCTATTTTCGACGTGCCTGACCGGAGCTATCCTCGCGGCGGCGGCGCCCGCCTGGGGACAGACCAGCGATGCCCCGACCTGGAAGCCGCGCGCGGAAGTCGATGCCCAGGTCGGCAAGGACATCGGCGTCTCGACCTCGTTGTTCGCGCCGATCGCGCAGAACGATTCGAGCCTCGTCTATGTCGACGGCCGGATCGGCTATGACCAGCGCTTCGACCGCAACGGCTCGGCCACTATCGGCGCGCGCGTCCGCGTGGGCGAGGACGTCGCCATCGGCGTCAATGCCGGTGCCGATTTCTACCGTTCGGACATCGGCTCGCGCGATCAGGCGGCGGTGTCGATGGGGCTCGAGGGCTTCACTTCGGTATTCGACGTCCGGGTCAATTACCGGTTGCCGCTCAGCAAGATACGGACGATCGGCTATATCGATCCCGCTGCCACGAGTTCGGCCGCTCTGGTGCTCGAGAACAACCGGCTGATCGAACGGCACAGCGGCTTCCGGCTCGAGGCGATTCCGCTCCAGGGTTTCAACGGCGAGGCGGGCGTGCGCCTGCCGGTCGGCAGCAATGCCAGCATCCGCGGCTCGGTGGGCGGCTTCGATTATTGGGACAAGGATGCCGACCGGAACTACCGCGGGATCCGCGGCGGGCTCGAGATGGATATCGAGGACCGGAACAGCGGAGCGCGCTTCACGTTCGGCGGCACGGTCGAGCACGACAATCGCTTCGGCACCGACGCGCGGGCGACGGTGCGGCTGTCGGTTCCGTTCGGCGGCCGCTCGGGCGATCGCGGCGCCGTGCCGACCGGTCTCGATCGGCAGATGGGCGACCGCGTGCGCCGCGATTATGTCGCGCGTTCGGGCAGCCGCTATCGGGACCTGACGAGCAGCCGCTTCGCAGTCGACGCGCGCACGGGCAACGAGTTCGGCGGCTTCTATTATGCGAGCGGTACGGGCGTCGCCGGGGCGGCGGGAACGCTGGCCACGCCGACGACGATCAGCGATGCCGTGACTCGCGCGGGCGCCAATGGCGTGGTCGTGGCGCTCGGCAGTGGCGGCAACATCACCACGCCAGGCGTGACGCTCGCCACCAACCAATATCTGCTCGGCGGCGCGGGCGCAGTCGATGTGCGCCTGCTCAACGGCGGCACCGCGCAGTTCGCGCTGGGCGGCACCAACGGCGTGATCGTCGGCAGCAATGCCGCGGGCGCGACGGTGACGCTGGGCCAGGGATCCGTGGTTCGCGACGTTACCGTCCGCGGCGCGGGCACGGGCATTGCCGCGAACGGCGTCGGCGGGTTCGCGATCGACCGGGTGATCGTCGAGAATACCGGCGGCGCGGGCATTTCGCTGACCAATACCCTGGGTTCGGTGGCGCTCACCGGCCTTACCGTCCGCGGCGGCGCGGGCGCGGGCGTGCTGGTCAACGGCGGCAGCAGCGTCAGCCTTGCCAATTCGACGATTTCGGGCGGTGCGGGCGCAGTCGACATCAACGACGGCGGCGCGAACCTCGCAGTCTCGTTGTCGGGCCTGACGCTCTCGGCGACCGGCGCCAACGTGCTCGACATCGACGGATCGGGCGCGGGCACCGTCACCGTCACCGGACTTTCCGGAATCACGATCCGCGGCGGCACCGGCGAGACCGGCGGCCTCAGCGTGCGTTCGGCGACCTTCGACGCCAACACCACCACGGCGGGCATCCAGACGGTCAATGCGGGCCGGATGGAAGTCGGCACCACCGCCGCGCGCGTGAACGGGCAGGGTGTGTTCCTCACCGACGTCATCGGCAGCCTGAGCTTCACCGATCTCGATATCGCCAACAGCGGCGCCACCGGCCTGCGCGTCGTCAATTCCAAGGTCAACGGCTTCACGCTGGCGACGCTGGACGGCACGATCGACACTGTCGGCGGCACCGCGGCGGATCTCGATCCGCTGGTGATCGACCTCAACTTCGCCAGCATCAGCTCGGTCGGCGCGGCCGGGCCGGGCGTGATCCTCAACACCGTTCAGGGCGGCGGGACCGGCGGCAACGCGCTCACCATCGGCACGCTGACGATCTCGAACAGCGGCGGCGACGGGCTGGTCATCCTCAACTCGACCGGCCTGGTGCGCGTCAATGGCGGCGCGATCACCAACAGCGGCGGCAGCTCGGTCCGGATCGGCACGCAGGGCGTCGCGGGCAGCGGCGGCAGCACCAATCTGGCATTCGGCGCATCGATCACCGATCCAACCGGCACCGCTGCCATCGTCGCGATCTTCAACACGTCGGGCACGCTCAACTTCACTGGCCCGATCAGTGGCCGCGGGCCGATTCTGGTGCAGGACACGCTGGCCGGATCGGCGATCACGTTCGGCGCGATCACGCTCACCGGCACTGCGGGCAATGCGATCACGCTGGGTAACCTTGCGGGATCGATCAACTTCGCCGGGCTGGTGACGATCGCCAATCCGGGCGCCAACGGCATCGTCATCGGCAACGTGCCGGGCGGCGTCACGTTCGGCAATGTCGATATCACCGGGCTCGGTAACTTCACCGGTCTCGACGTGACCGGCGCGCACGGCAATGTGCTGTTCACGACGCTCGACATCACCGGCACGGGCGGCGGCAAGGGCATCGACGTCACCGGATCGACCAATGCCGGCAATGTGATCGTCCTCAACGGCAGCATCATCCAGGGCGTGAACATCGGCGTCGACCTGACGCAGGCCAACATGACCGGCCAGTTCCGCTTCGGCGACGGCAATCCGGTGCCGCTGAACAGCACGATCGCCGCCAACATTCCGATCGTCATCGCGCTGATGAACGCTTCCAACGGAAGCTATAATTTCGCCGATGTCAATCTGGTGGGCGACACCTCCAACCTGACCGGCGCCGGCTTCACGGCTTATTATGCGCGTGTCGGGGCGACGGGCGCGGGCACGCGCAGCGACCCGGGCAGCCTTGCCGGGGCCGATGCCTCCGCCGCGCAATATATCGTGCTGCTCAACGATCCGGCTGGCGGGCAGGACGTGTTCGACGCTGCGAGCGCGGGCGGATCGTTCGATCTCGCTGCCGGGCAATCGCTGGTCAGCTTCCTGAACGGCGATTTCATCGCGGTCAGCGGTGCCGGCTTGCCGGCCAACCTCATCGTCAGCGGGATCGGGCCCGCGGGGATCACCAACGTCTATGCCGGCTCGGGCGGCGCGGTGTTGACGACGACCACCGCCGGTTCGGCGACGGTCAACCTGTCGAACAATTCGCGGATCGACGGCCTCGTCATCCGCAATGCGGGCAATGATGTCGGCGTCGAGGGCATCGGCGTCAGCGGCGTGACGATCGCCAATTCGGATATCGGCGGAAGCGCCGGCGCGATCGCGATCAGCGATGGCGGAGCGGCCGCCTCGGTGACGCTCATGCATCTCGACCTCTCCTCCTCGTCCGGCACGACGCTGAGCCTGAGTGGAGCGGGCGCGGGAACGCTGACGGTCTCGGCATCGGACGTCGATATCGCGGCGACGGGGACGAGCGCCGCGGCATCGCTGACCGATCTGAGCTCGGGCGGGATCGCGTTCGGCACGATCTCGACGGGAACTTCAGCGAGCACTGCGCTTACCGTGCAGGGCGTGACCGGCGGCGGCGTCGCGATCGGCAGTGTCGCGGTGGGCGGCACCGGTGCCGGAGCGGGCGTCGCGATCAGCGGCAACAGCGCAGCGGTTTCCATCGGCGCCGTCAGCGTGGCGGGCAGCGCCGGCGACGCGGTGCAAATCACCAATAACAGCGGTGCTGTCTCCGTGGGTGCGGTCAGTGCCTCGGCCAGCGGCGGCGACTCCGTCGAGTTGAGCGGCAATAGCGGTACGGTCGCGTTCGGCGCGCTCAGCTCGAGCGGCGCGGCCGGGGCGGGGCTGAACCTCCAGAACATTCTGGGCAATGTCACGGTCGCCAGCGCGTCGATCAGCGGCGGCGTAAGCGGCGTATCGATCAACGGCGTGGGCACGGGCGGCGCGGTGACGATCGCCGGTCTCGCGGTCACCGGCAGCGGCACGGGCGTGACGCTCGCCGATGTCGACGGCGCGGTATCGTTCACCGGCACGACAAGCATCTCCAATCCCGGCACATCGGGCATCGTGATCGGCGCGGGCAGCGCCGGCACGATCAGCTTCGGCGATGTCGATATTACCGGGCTGGGCGCGGGCACCACCGGCGTCGACGCGCGCAATGCATCGGGCACGGTCAAGTTCAACACGCTCGACATCACCGGCAGCTCGACCGCGGGCACGCGCGGCATCGATCTGACCGGCGCGACCTTCGCCACCAATTTCACCACCACCGAGAGCGGCAGCATCACCGGCGTCGGCATTGGCGTCGATCTGACCAATGCGGCGATCACCGGCAGCTTCCGCTATGGCGACGGTTCGAACACCGACGCCGACGGCGCGGCCTCGTCGATCAACGCGGTGACGCCGATCGTGATCACCGGGATCAATGTCGGGGCGGGCAGCTACAATTTCCTCGACGTCGCGCTCACCGGCGACACCAGCACGCTGACGACCTCGGCCACGCTTTATTTCGTCAAGGCGGGCGCCACCGGCGTGGGTACGATCGCCGATCCGGGCAGCCTCGCGGGCGCCGAAGCCTCTGCGGCCGATACGATCATCCTGCTCAACGATCCGACGGGCGGGCAGGACGTTCTCGACGCGGCGGGCGCGGGCGGATCGTTCGATCTGGCGGCCGGGCGCTCTCTGCTCAGCTTCCTGAACGGCGACACGCTGATGCTGCCGGGCGGCGCTCCGGCGAACCTGCTGCTGTTCGGCATTCCGTCGGGCCAGATCGGCAATCCCTTTGCCGGATCGGGCGCCCCGGTCCTGACCACCACGATGGCAGGCGCGAACACCGTAAACCTGGGCGGCAGCAACCTTCTCGACGGCCTGATCATCGGCAGCGGCGTCAACGGGATCGGCGTGGTCGGCAACGGCGTCGCCAATGTCACGATCCGCAACAGCCATATCTCCGGGCCCGGCGGCGCGATCGCGCTTTC
Source organism: Sphingomonas sp. 7/4-4 (assembly GCF_027941955.1). Classification (GTDB taxonomy): domain Bacteria; phylum Pseudomonadota; class Alphaproteobacteria; order Sphingomonadales; family Sphingomonadaceae; genus Sphingomonas. The sequence goes on along the minus strand of NZ_CP115960.1, from coordinate 1,955,999 downwards.
CGACGCCGGCCTGAGCGCGAGCGTCGCGCTGAGCAACCTGACGCTCTCGTCGACCGGCGGGATGGTCGCCTTGCTCGACGGGACCGGTGGGGGACGCTGGCCGTCACGCAGTTGAGCGGCATCACCATCCAGGGCGGCAATGGCGAGACGGGCGGCCTCTATGCCGACGGCGTGCTATTCGACGCCGATCTCGCCACGGCGGGCGCGCAGGCAGTGATCGGTTCGATGACCATCGGCGCGGCGGGCGCACGGGTCGACGGCACCGGCCTGATCGTCAATGCCAGCGACGGCAGCCTCGATTTCGTCAGCCTCAACGTAGTGAATGCCAATGATGTCGGCGTCGGGCTCAGTGGAAATCTCGCCCTGACGGCGATCGTCCGCGCGGGCTCGATCGATACGTCGGGAGGCTACGCGCTGATAGGCGCCGACGCCGCGCTGACGCTCAACTTCGGGAGCATCGTCGCCACCGGCGGCGGAATCGGCATGATCGACACCGTCGCCGCCGATCCGGCCAAAGCGGTGCTCAACGTGGCTTCGCTCAATCTCACCGACGGCGGCCTGATCCTCACCGGCAGCGGCAATTATGTGTTCACCAACGCGTCGATCACCGACAGCGCCGGCGTTGCGGTCTTCCTGGCCGATTCGGTCAATCTCGATTATTCGGGCGACATCACCAGCAATGCCGGTGCGGCGGTTACGCTGGGGTTCCAATCGCATACCGGCACCGCCAGCTTCCACGACGGCACGATCGACGTGACCGACGGCGCCGGCCTCCAGTTCATCGACGCCGACGGGACCTATTCGTTCACTGGCACCACCACGCTCCACGGCGGCGACGCCGGGATCAACATCGCGAGCGGCTCCTCGGGCAGTTTCTTCTTCGGCGCCGATACCAGCGTCACCAACGGCGCGGTCGCCAATTTCGTGCTGCAGAATTCGGACGCCAACGTCACCTATCTGGGCAGCCTCGCCCAGGGGCTGAACACCGACAATTTCGTGGTCTTCGGCCAGACCGGCGGCGTCGTCGACTTCTCGCAGGCGACGATCAGCGCCAGCGCGGGCACGGGACTGCTGTTCTTCGGCGCGGACGGCACCAGCATGCTGGGCGACGTCCAGCTTTCCGGCGGCGCGGGCATCGTGATCACGGGTTCGGGGGCGATCAGCTTCGACAATGTCGACATCACCGGAGTTGGTGCCAACCAGACCGCAGTCGATCTGACCGGGGCGCTCGGCAACGTCACTTTCCTGACGCTCGATATCGCCGGCGCCTCGACCGTCGGCAGCAAGGGCATCGATCTCAGCGGCTCGACCACCGCGGCGAACATCACCGTCATCGAGAGCAGCAGCATCACCGGGGTCGGGATCGGCGTCGACCTGACCAATGCCGCGATCACCGGCAATTTCCGCTATGGCGACGGCTCGAACACTGACGCGGACGGCGCCGCCTCGACGATCAGCGCCGGGGTGCCGATCGAGATCACCGGGCTCAACGGCGCGACGGGAACCTATGACTTCGCCGACGTGAACCTGATCGGCGACACCAGCCGGCTGACCACCTCGGCGACGACCTATTTCGTCGCCGACGGCGCCGCCGGCGTGGGGACCATGGCCGATCCCGGCAGCCTTGCCGGCGCCGAGGCATCCGGCGCGCAGTTCATCATTCTGCTCAACGATCCGAGCGGCGGGTCGGACACGCTCGACGCGGCGAGCGCAGGCGGCAGCTTCGATCTCGCCGCGGGCCAATCGCTGCTCGGCTTCCTCAACGGCGACACGCTCACGCTGCCGGGAGGCGGCCCCGCCAATCTGGTGCTGTTCGGGCTCACGCCGGGACAGATCGTCAATCCGTTCGCGGCTTCGGGCGCGCCGGTCCTCACCAATTCGACCGGTGCCGATACGCTCATCCTCGCGTCGAACACCCTTGTCGACGGCATCCTCATCAATGCGCCGAACGGACGGGGCATCTTCGCTTCCGACGCGGCGAACGTCACGATCCGCAACAGCAATATCAGCGCCGGCAGCAACGCCATCATGCTGGCGGATGGTGCCGCCGGTACCAGCGCCTCGCTGCGCAACCTGCAACTCGCGGCGAGCAGCGGCGCCGTGCTCGAGCTTGACGGCACCGGTCTCGGCGCCCTGACTCTCACTGCGCTCGACCAGATCACCATCGCCGGCGGCAATGGCGAGCTCTTCGGTATTTACGGCAGCGGCGTGACCTTCGACGCCGATCTGACCACCGCAGGTTTCCAGACGGTTTCGGGAACGCTCGATATCGGTTCGGTCGGGTCACGCGTGACCAGCACCGGCATCTTCCTGATCGACACCGAGGGCGCCGCGGCCTTCGATATGGACGTGGCCACGGACGGCGGTTCGGGCGTCCTGGTCCAGGGGACGCCGGGCGCGCTCCGTTTCGACATCACCGGCGGCACGATCGATGCGCTGAATTCCACCGGATACGGACTGTATTTGGCGAATGCCTCGGCGGACGTGGTGCTTGCGTCGATCACCTATGCGGGAGCCGGTACGGCGGTCTCGACCCAGAACGTAACGGGCGCGGGTCCGCTAGGCCGGGCAATCGACGTGGCGACTCTGACCGTTGCCGACGGCGCCGCCAGCGCCATAGCGATGTCCGGGAGCGCCGCCGGCAGCTTCAGCTTCGGTGTGGGTTCATCGATCGGCACGACCACGGGTGCCGCGATCTCACTGTCCAATACGGGCGCGAGCACATTCAATTATGCCGGCAGCGTCAATTATGCCGGTGTCGACGCGGTCCTCAGCGTCAGCGGTGGCCATAGCGGAACGGTGAACTTCACCGGAGCGATCGACGCGACCAGCGGCACCGGGCTCGTCTTCGACGACGCCGACGGCACTTACAACTTCACCGGCAGCGCCAACATGGCCGCCGGCATCGGCATCTTCAACGGATCGGCGGGCAGCTTCAGCTTCGGTGCCGACACGACGATCGTCAGCCCAGGCGGGATCGCGGTCGACATACAGGATTCGACGGCATCGGTCGGCTATGCGGGCACGATCAGCTATGGGAGCGCCGGATTAGCGGCGATCAACGTCGTCAATCATTCGGGCGGGACGATCGACTTCACCGGGCTGATCGACATCACCACCGGGACCGGCATCAATTTCGACAACGCCGACGGCACCTATAATTTCACTGGCACCACCGGGCTCGACGCGGGCAGCGCGGGTATCGTGATCGCCAATGGTTCGGCCGGCGACTTCACCTTCGGCGCCAACACCACAGTCATCGCCAACGGGGGCTCCGCCCTCGCCGTGTCCAGCTCGACTGCGACGATCGACTATCTGGGCTATGCCTATGCACTCGGCGGCAACGGGATCAGCATCACCGATCACAGCGTCGGCACGATCGATTTCTCGGGCGCGACGCTCGATCTGAACGGCGGCACGACCGTCCGCTTCGACAATGCCGACGGCACCTACAGCTTCGGCAGCTTCGCGACGGCCGGCGGCTCGGGGATCGCGATCCTCAACGGATCGGCCGGCGGATTTACCTTCGGCGACATCGACATTGCCGATCTCGGCGCCGGCCAGACCGCGGTGGATCTCACCGGCGCGACCGGCAACGTCACCTTCCAGACGCTCGACATCACCGGCACCGGCGGCACCGGCATCGATCTCACCGGCTCGACCACGGCCGCCGACATCATCATCAACGAGAGCAGCGCGATCAGCGGCGTCGACGTGGGCGTCGACCTCACCAATGCGGCGATCACCGGCAATTTCCGCTATGGCGACGGCTCGAGCACGGATGCGGACGGCGCGGCTTCCTCGATCAACGCGGTAACGCCACTGGTCATTGCCGGGCTCAACCCCGGCGGTACCTATGATTTTGCCGATGTCGTCCTCACCGGCGACACCAGCACTCTCCAGACCAACAAGACTGTCTTCTGGGTACAAGCGGGCGCGACAGGCGCCGGCACGCGCACCGATCCGGGCAGCCTCGCGGCTGCCGAGGCCTCGGGTGTCGACGTCATTATCCTGCTCGATGCGGCGGGTGCCGGACAGGACGTGATCGACGGCGCCTCGGCCGGAGGCGAGCTCGATCTCGCTGCCAATCAGAGCCTGCTGAGCTTCCTCAACGGCGATACGCTCAGCATCGGCGGAGGCGCGCCGGCCAATCTGCTGCTGTACGGTATCGTCGGCGGATCGGTCGCCAATCCCTATGCGGGATCGGGCGCGCCGCTGCTCACCACCAGCCAGGCCGGCGCAACCACGGTCAACCTCGCCTCGGGCGCGTTGATCGACGGCGTCCAGATCGGCAATCTCGACTGGAAGGGCGTATTCGGCGCCGGCGTCACCGGCGTCATGATCCGCAACAGCGTGATCCATGGCGGCGTCAACGCGATCCAGATCATCGACAATGGCGGCACCGCGGACGTCGCGCTGAGCAACCTCGATCTTTCGAGCAGCACCAATCACGTGCTCTCGCTGATCGGCAGCGGCGGCGGCCAGCTTACCGTCACCGCGCTCAACGGCATCACCCTCCGCGGCGGCAACATGGGCAGCGGCCTGTGGAGCGAGGACGTGACGTTCGATGCCGATCTGGTAACGGCCGGGGCCCAGACCGTGACCGGCACGCTCGACATCGGCGGCGCATCGAGCCGGGTCGGCGCGTCGGGGCTGGTGCTCGACGGTGCGGGCGGCGCGCTGAGCCTCGCCACGACGGTCTTCAACACCAATGGCGACGGCATCTATGCCAGCGGCGCGCCCGGCTTCAGGCTCACCATCACCGGCGGCACGGTCGATACCGGTCCGGCTTCCATCACGAAAGCCGCGCTCAACCTGTCCAATCTCTCGGCCGATATTCAACTGGCCAGCGTCGATTATGCGGGTGCCTATGGCGGTGTATTCGTCGAAAACGTGACCGGCGTCGGGGCGGGCGGGCGGGCGCTCGATATCGGCACGCTGACGATCACCGGCAGCCCGAGCTACGGCATCTGGCTCCGCGGCACTACCAGCGGCAATTTCGACTTCGGCAGCGGCTCGTCGATCGCGGTGCCCGGGGGCTTGGGCATCTGGCTGGCCAACACCGGTGCCGGCAGCTTCAATTATGCCGGCGACCTTTCCGGCGCCGCGCCGGGGTTCCCCTGGTGCGGGTCAGCAACGGCAACATCACGACCGCGACCTTCAGCGGAACGCTGAGCGGGACGGGCGGCCAGGGGCTGGTGTTCGAAAATGCGGATGGCACCTATAATTTCACGGGCACCACCACGCTTGGCGGCGCTGGGGGCATCAGCATCGTCAATGGCTCGGCCGGCACCTTCAGCTTCGGCACGGGCACGTCGATCACCAGCACGAGCGGCGCCGGGATCAATGTCGCCGATTCGAGCGCGGCGGTGACGTATAGCGGTAACCTGACCTACGCGACCGGCGGTCAGCCAGCGGTGAACATCGTCAATCACAGCGTCGGCACGATCCTGTTCCAGACCGGTACGCTGAACATCACCAACGGGACCGGGCTGCAGTTCAACAATGCCGACGGCACCTATGTTTTTGCCGGCACCACGACACTTAACGGCGGCGATGCCGGTATCGACATCGTCAACGGTTCGGCAGGCACCTTCTCGTTCAACGGTGGCACGTCGATCACCAAGCCCAGCGGCATCGGGTTTAACGTGCAGGATTCGACCGCCTCCGTCGCCTATGGCGGAAGCCTCAACTATGGCGTCGGCCCGGCAGTGGCGGCGATCAGCGTCACCAACCACAGCGCCGGTACGATCAACTTCACCGGCTTCATCGGTCTCAACAGCGGCACCGGCAGCCCCGGCTTCACGTTCGACAACGCCGACGGCACCTACAGCTTCACCGGCTTCACGACGCTCGACGGTCTCGATAGCGGGATCGCGATCACCAATGGCTCTGCGGGCAGCTTCACCTTCGGGGCGAACACGCTCGTGCGCGCGGATGGCGCGCCGGCATTCGCCATCGCCAACTCGACCGCGTCGGTGACCTATTCGGGCACGATCGACGTGATGGGCCTGCTCACGCCGGCGATCGAAGTGATCAATCACAGCGCCGGCACGCTCAATTTCTCGACCGCTACGGTGCTGGTCAGCGGCGGCGGGGGCATGCGTTTCGACAATGCCGACGGAACCTATCAGTTCGACGCGGTCCAGCTCGATACCGCGCTGGCCGGGCCCGCGACCGGCATCGCGATCGTCAATGGATCGGCGGGCAGCTTCACCTTCGGCGACGTCAACCTTACCGGACTGCGCGCCAACCAGACCGCCGTGAGTCTCACCGGCGCTACCGGCACCGTCACCTTCAACACGCTCGACATCACCGGCACCTCGACCGTCGGCAGCAAGGGCATCGATCTCACCGGCAATACCGGCACCGGCGACATCGTCGTCACGAACAGCAGCACGATCACCGGCGTCGGCGTCGGCGTCGACCTGACCAACGCGTCGCGCACCGGCCTCTTCCAATATGGCGACGGCGAGAGCGCGATCGACGTGGCGTCGACGATCACCGCCACCACGCCGCTCGTCATCACCGGCCTCAACGGCGGAACGGGGACCTACAATTTCGCCGACGTGAATCTCGTCGGCGACAACAGCGCGCTCGCGACCACTGCGACGGTCTATTACGTGCTCGCCGGTGCGAGCGGTGCTGGCACGCTCGGCGATCCGGGCAGCCTTGCCGGCGCCGAGGCGGCGGCGGTCGACATCATCATCCTGCTGAACGACCCGACCGGCGGGCAGGACGTGCTCGACGCCGCCGGCACCAACGGCAACGATACGCTGGCGCTCGATGTCAGCCAGATCCTGCGCAGCTTCCGCGACGGCAACACGATCACGCTACCCGGCGGTGCCCCCGCGAACATTATCCTGACCGGGGTGACGACCGGGCAGGTGGTCAACCCCTATGCCGCTTCGGCGCTCACCGCGACCGACCGTGCACCGATCCTCACCACTACCGGTGCCGACAACACCGTCACCCTCGCCAACAACAGTCTCGTCGACGGCGTGTTCGTGCAGGGCGTGAACGGCAGCGCGGCGGTGTTCGGCTCCGGCAGGTCCGGCGTCACGATCTCCAATGCGACGATCTCAGGCCCCGGGCACGGTCTCTTGCTTCTGGACGGCGGCGGCGCCGCTTCGGCGACGCTGACCAATTTGACCGTTTCCTCCTCGGGCAGCGGCACCGCGCTGGGGCTGGCCGGAAACGGCGCCGGCACGCTTACGGTCGCCGGATCGGGCATCAACGTGTCGCACAGCGGCCTGGGTGCGCTGCTCGCGATCGACGACATCGTCGTCGGCGGCGCCAATCTGAGCTTCGGTACCGTTGCGTCGGCCACGTCGGCCGCCGGTATCGACCTCGACTCGGTGGCCGGCCTCGGCACGCTCAGCTTCGGCAGCATCAACGTCTCGGGCGCTTCCGGGTCGGCGGTGGCGCTCCACGATTCGAGTGCCACGGTGAACCTTGGCAACGTCACGGTGTCGGGCGCGCTCGGCACGGGCATCGCGCTGACCGCGAACAGCGGCGCCATCACCATCGGCACCATCGACATCAGTTCGAGTGCAATCGGGATCGGAGCGAGCGGTCTCACGAGTACATTGACTGTCGGCGACGGCACGATCGACGGCGCGACCACGGCGGGTATCCTGATCGGGGCGGGCAACACCGTGTTGCTCGACTTCGGCAATATCGACATCACTGCGCTGCAGACCGGCGCGCGTGGTGTCGATGCGCGTTTGACGGGCGGCGGCAACGTCTTCTTCGAGACGCTCGACATCAGCGGGGCCTCGGCCACCGGAACGCGCGGCATTGATCTCACCGGCAATACCGGGCTCGGCAATTTCACCGTCAACGAGAGCAGCACCATCATCGGTGTTGGCATCGGCGTCGATCTCACCAACGCGTCGCGCACCGGCACCTTCCGTTACGGCGACGGTTCGAACATCGACTTCGATCTGGCCGCGTCGACGATCAACGCCGCCACGCCGATCGTCATCGCGGGGCTCAACGGCGCCACGGGGACCTACGACTTCCGCGACGCGACGCTGGTGGGCGACACCAGCCCGCTCGAGGTCAGCGCCTTCTTCGTCCGTGCCGGCGCCACCGGCGTGGGCAGCAGGTCGGATCCGGGAAGCCTCGCCGCCGCAGACGCGTCGACGGCCAGTTTCATCGTCCTGCTCGACACGCAGGCGGGGGCCGGCAGCTTCGACACGATCTCGGGCACGCTGACGCTGGCGAACAACCAATCCTTGCTCAGCTTCCGCGACACCGACACCTTCAATGTCGGCGGCGGCGCGCCGCCGAACGTGTTCGTGTTCAACGTCACCACCGGCACGATCACCAACCCCAATAGCGGCTCGGGCGCTCCGCTGCTGACCTCCGCCGACGCCATCGGCACGGTGCAGCTCGGCGGCACCAGCGTGATCGACGGTGTCGTGGTCTCGAACACCGGCGCGGGCGCGGGCATCTTTGCCAACGGCACCGCGGGCATCGCGACGATCCGCAACAGCACGATTTCAGGCGGCGGCGCGGCGGTGGACATCCGCTCGGGCGCGCTGGTGCGGGCGGTCAATCTCCAGAACCTGACGCTCGCCAATGCAGGCAACCAGGCGGGCGCACTGCTCAACCTCAATGGCGCCGGCGGTACGCTGACGGTCACCGGCATGTCGAACCTGTCGATCGGCACGGCGGGCGGCGAGACTGCGGGCCTGGTGTTCGACACCGTTACCTTCGACAGCGATCTCGCCACCGCGGGCATCCAGGCAGTCAATGCCGGCGCACTGACGATCGGCACCGCCGGCGCCCGCGTGCAGGGCGACGGCCTCGACCTCATCAACGTCTCCGGTTCGCTGACCTTCAGCGATCTCGACATCGCCAACACCGGCGGCACCGGCCTGCTCGTCGCCAATTCGAAGGCGAACAGCTTCCTGCTGACCACCGCCGACGGCTCCTTCGACACGACCTTCGGCACGGCAGTCAATCTCGACCCGCTGACCGTGAACATGACGCTGTCGAGCGTCACCGCGACCAACGGCGCCTATGGCATCCAGCTCGATCAGGTCGAAGGCTTCTTCACCGTCACCGGCGCGGTCAACGTCACCAACGCCACGATCGCGGGCATCGCGGTCGAGAACAACACCGGCCAGACCGACGCGCTCGACGCGACCTTCAACGGCGCGGTCACGATCAACAACACGGTCGGTGCCGGCCTGTCGCTCACCAACAATGCCGGCGCCACGATCATCTTCGGTGGTGGCGGCACCGGCGTGGATGTTGTGACCACCGGCGGCGCGGCGCTCAATGCTTCGGGCGGCACGCTCAGCATCGCCGGTTCGGGCAATTCGCTGACCAGCGGCACCGGCCAGACGATGACGTTGAGCGGTCTCACCGTCGGTGCGCCCGGCATCAACTTCAACAGCGTGAGCGCGAACGGCGCGGCGACGGGGATCGTACTCACCGACGTGACCGCCACCGGCGGCGGCACGATCTATCTCAGCACGGTCAATCTTCAGGGGATCACCAGCCGCGGAATCGACGTCAACACCGCGCTAGGCGCGGCGCTGGTGATCACCGATCTCGATATCGGCCTCAACAGCACGACCGCCGTCGCTTTCGACCTGAACGGCGCGGCACTGACCGCCGGCATCGAGACGATTTCCTTCGACGTGACCAACGCGGCGGCGGCCGGCACCAGCATCGCGGTCGATTTGCGCGGTATGACGAGCGTGCAGACCGTTCGGCTCGGCGACGCCCCGGCTGGCGTCGCTACGATCGCCGGGGTCAATACCGGCATATGGCTGGACGCCGCGACCAACGCGACGTTCATTTATGGCGACGGTGAATCGGCCATCGACACATACGCCACCATTTCGGCGGTCACCGGCATCAACGCAGCGGCCGCTCCGGTGGCCGGCACCTACAACTTCAGGGACGTGATCTTCAGCGCGAGCCCCGGCCTCGGCTTCGGCATCGGCCGCACATGGTTCGTCGATCTCGAACGGAGCGATCGGCGGCGGCAACGGCTCGGGCGCGGACGGCGCCAATCCGATGACGCTGGCGGCCGCCGAGTTCGCGCTCGCGGCGACCGACGTCATCGTGCTGATCAACAACGGCAGCGCGATCAGCGCCGCCGGCTCGAATGCCAACGACACGCTCAACCTGATCGCCAATACCCAGGTGCGTGGCTTCGGGCAGGGACCGCTCGCGCTGACGCTGGTGGTACCTTCGACGATCCTGCTTTCGAGCAGCACCATCAACATCGCCGATCCGACGGCCGGGGGCGCGGCGACGCTCACCTCGGCGGCGGGCGCCAGTGTGATCACGCTGGGCGCGAGCGGCAACCGCATCTCGGGCTTCATCCTCAACGGCGCGCCCGCGGGCGCGCTGCGCGGCATCGTCGATGCGGCGGGTGCCACCGGCACGGTGATCGACTTCATGACGATCCGCAATTTCAACCAGGCGGGCGGCTACGGCATCGAGATCACTCCCTCGACCAACACCACGATCGACAATGTCACTTTCACCGGCAATACCAACGACGTGCTGCTCAACGCCGCCGGCAGCACGATCACCAACGTGACCGCGACCGGCGCGACCGGCACTTCGATCACGCTCGACAACGCCACCGGCACGACCACATTGACCAACGTCGCCATCAGCGGCGCCGCGACCGGGCTGTCCTTCACCAATGCGGGCGGCACGATCAACGCAGCCAATGTCGATATCGGCGGCGCGGCAACATCGGCGCTCACGATCGGCGGCGGCACGGCGAGCTTCAACTTCGACGGGGCGAGCTCGATCGTTCAGGCCGCGGGCGGGCTGACGCTCAATGTCGCCAACCACAGCACCGGCACCCTTGCCTTTGCCGGGCTGATCAATGCGACCAGCGGCAGCGGCATGCAGTTCAACAATGCCGACGGCACCTACAACTTCACCGGCATAACCACGCTCAACGGCGGCAATGCCGGCATCGACATCTATAACGGCGCGACCGGCACCTTCACCTTCGGCTCCGCCACCAACCTCACGCATAATGGAGCGGGCAACGCCTTCACGCTGCTCAGCAGCGCCAACGTCACTTTCGACGGGTCGATCACCGACAATGACGGCGTCGCCGTCGAGATCGATGCGCACGATGCCGGCACCGCCACGTTCAACGGCGCGATCACCAGCAGCATCGCCAATGCCAGCACGGTGATCTCGATCATCAACAGCAATGGCGGGGCAATCAACTTCAACGGCGCGATGAACATCGCCAGCACCGGTACGGCAGTGAACCTGTCGGCCAATCAGGGTTCGACGATCACCTTCAATGCGGGCGGGTCGGGGCTCGACATCACCGGCACCACCAACACTGCCATGATCATCACCGGCGGCGGCACCGTCAACGTCCAGGGCAGCGGCAACTCGATCACCACGACCACCGGGACTTTGCTCAGCGTCACCGATACCGGCGGCACGGCGACCGCGGTCGACCTGTCCTTCGCTTCGGCGGCCAACACCAGCGGGGCGAACGGCATCGTTGTCCAGCGCGTTGGCGCCGGCACGATCACCGGCACGGTGAACGTCGCGGGCGGCGCAATCACCGCGACCACACGCGGCGTCTCGCTCACCGGCGACGCGCTCAACTTCACTTATGGCGGAACGATCGCCACGAGCGGCGCCGCGTCGCGCTCGTTCGAGGCGACCGCCCGGACCGGCGGCACTGCGGCGCTCTCCGGCAACATCACCGACACCAGCCTCGGCATCAGCATCGCCAACAACACCGGCGGTACGATCAACCTCACGGGCCAGACGATCAGCCTGAACACCGGCGCGAACACTGCGGTGACGCTGAGCAGCAACAGCGGCGCGACGATCAACTTCGCGCCTCTCGCTGGAGGCAGCGGGCTCGATATCGTCACCACCGGCGGTGCAGGGATCAGCGCGACCGGCGGCGGTACTGTCACGGTTACCGGCGCCGGCAACAGCATCCAGACCGCGACGGGCCAGGTCATCAACCTCACCGGGGTGAGCGCAGGCGCGAGCGGCATCAACTTCGCGTCGCTGCAGAGCACCGGCATCGTCGCCAGCATCGCCATCAACCTCAACAATCTCGACAGCGTCGGCGGCGGCGCGTTCAGCGGCGGCGCGACCAGCGTCGCGGCGACCAGCGGCGGCAATGACGGGATCTTCATCGGGAATGGCTCGGCCGCCAATATCAGCTTCGGTGCGACCACCATCGGCACCGGCACGATCAGCGGCGACGGCATCGAGATCAACGGGTCGGGCAACGGCACGGTGACCTTCACCAGCGTCGACATCGACAACACCACCGCGCACGGCGTTTCGATCGTGGGGGCCGCCGGCGTGACCGGCGCGATCGCGATCAACGGCGGCACGATCGGGGCTGGCGGTGCAGGCAGCATCACTGGCGACGGCGTCAACGTCACCAGCGGTAGCGGGACCGTCACCGTCGCTGCATCGATCGCCAAGACCAACGCGGGCAACGTCGTCGAAGTGAGTGGCCATACCGGCGGCACGGTGACCTTCTCCGGAAACCTCTCCGCAACCGGCGCCGCCGCCAACGGCATCCTGCTGAGCAATAACACCGGCGGCAGCATCGCCTTCTCGGGCACGACCAAGACGCTCACGACCGGTGCGAACAATGCGATCCAGTTCGACAACAATGCCGCCACCGGTGCCGCAGTGTCCTTCACCGGCGGCAATCTTGCCATCACGACCACGACCGGGCGCGGCATCACCGGCACCTCGACCACCGCGGGGGCGGGCTCGCTGACGATCACCGGCAGCAACAACACGATCAACTCGGTCGGCGGCATCGCGCTCAACCTCGTCAACACCAACATCGCCGCGGGTGGGCTCAACTTCCTGTCGGTCTCGGCGAACGGCGGCGCTCGCGGCATCGTGCTCAACACCACCGGCGCGGCGGCGGGGCTCACCATCTCCGGCACCGGCACTACCGACGGTTCGGGCGGCACGATCCAGAACATCACCGCGCGCGGCATCGAACTGCTCAACACCGCATTGGTCAACATCAGCAACCTCCACCTGACCAACGCCAGCACCACGGGCCAGGCGGCCGGGCAGGATCTCGACCTGACGACAGCAAACGGCGCTATCTACATGAGCGGCGTCGCCACTGCGGTGTTCGAGAACATCAACATCACCGGCACGATCGCCGACAACGGCATCACGGGCATCAATGTCAGCAATTTCCAGCTCAACAACAGCCTGATCACCGGCGCCGGCGACGGCGCACACGAGAGCGGCATCGAGTTCAGCAACCTCTCCGGCACCTCGTCGCTGACCAACACCGAGATCGCGCTGTCCGAGACCAACAGCCTCGACATCGTCAACACCGACGTGAACCTCAACCTGACGCTGAACAATGTGATCTTCCGCGACACGCAGACCAGCGGCATCGGCGAGGGCGGGTTCCAGTTCCGCAGCTTCAGCAGCGCAGCCGGCACGCCGACGACCAATATCGACATCCTCGACAGCGATTTCCTGCGGATACGCACCCAGGGTATCCAGATTATCGCCGAGGACGATTCGGTGGTTAGCGTGGACATCACCAACAGCGTCATCGACAGCCAGACCGGGATCGGTGCCGGCATCGACATCAATGGCAACGATACCTCGACCGTGCGGTTCAACATCATCGGCAACCCGACGATCCGCTCAAGCGGCGGTGCCGCGATCAACATCACGTCGTTCATCAGCGCGAACGTGATGGGCCGGATCGCCAACAACACCAATATCAACGTCTACAGCCAGACCCCCGCGGGGACCGGGGCATCGGGCAGCGGTGTCCGTTTGCTGGCGCAGGAGAATTCGCACCTCACCGTCGCCGTCACCGGCAACACCCTGACGCAGGGCGCCGGCAACAACAGCTCGGCGGTCGACGTGATCGCCCGCGAGGGGAGCGCCCGCCTCGATCTGACGCTGACCGGCAACGTCATCGACTCGACCGATGTGAACACGCTCGCCGACATCAATCTTCAGAGCGGTTCGTCGTCGGGCACCAACATCGAGACCAACCAGATCTACGCCAATATCGCGAACAACAACCTGACCGCCACCGCGGCTCCCAATCTGCTGCGCCTGCGCGTGTCCGAGCTCGACAACACCCACGATCCGCGGATCTTCCTGCAGGGCTTTGTCGAGGGCGGCGCAGGGATCGAGGACGACGCAGTGGCTACATGGAATGCAAACGGCAACACTCCGGGTGCCACCACTGCCAATATCGCGGTCAGCTTGACCGGCACGGCGACCGGCCCGAGTGCGGGTACCGCGCAGACACCGACGAATCCGCTGCCCTGATCGCGACGGCTCCGGCCGGATCCAGTTTTCTGAATCGGGTCACGGTGAAGACCGGCGCCGAAGGCAAACGCCGGGGAGCTACTTGCTCAACCTGACTGGATCAGACTCCAGCCAGCGCCGATCAGCGCGGCGCCGGTGCCGCGGGCTGGGCCGGCGCGGGGGCCGGCGGCAGCGGGCTCTTGTCGAGCGCGGTAAGTCCCGCCGGGAAGTCGCGGAGCGTCACGGGCACGACGATGCGCTGGCCGTTGCCGGCGGTGAACCCGATCTTGACCGTCTTGCCACCGCGCATCGCCGCGAGCATCGCCGCGTCGACGGGCGTCCCGGTATAGGCGCCGTTCTGGTCGCTGGTCTGCACCGCCAGCGGCTTCTCCGCCGCCTCGTCGACCTGGACGCTGACGCCGCGCGGAAACAGCACGCCATGCGGCAGCGCGATCGTCATGTTGTGGCCGGCCTGGGGGTGCGCTGCAGGATCACCGTCAGCAGCCGCTGCTTCTGTTCGCCGGCGAGCAGATTCTGCACGAGGCTGCACGGTTGGTTGGCGGCAGGAGCAGGGGCAGGAGTGGGAGACGCCGCCGGCGGCGGGCCGCATACGAGCTGCCAAGCGGGTCCCGTGGCCTGAGCCGCGGCCGGAGCGGGTGTCCGAGCCGGAGCGGGTGCCGTCTGGGCCTGTAGCGCGCCCGGCGCCATCCAGCTTGCTCCTGCCGCCAGCAGTGCCGCGATCGTCTCCATTGCCAGTCCTCCCGATGTTTTGCGCAGCCTAGTGGACATGCGGAAAGGGTCAACGGAGATGTCGGCTTCACGGCGCTTCGTCATCGTGGCCGAGTGATCGACAGGTTGTACCGGACCACTCGGTAGCGCTAGGGTCGTATTATGGTTGCAAAGGTCAAGACTGCCAAGCCGCTGAACGCCACGGCACGGCGCAAATCACTGCGCCTGCACGGCACGATCGCGCGCGATCTCGGCATCCTGATCGTGTCGGGGCGCTACAAGCCCGGCGAGATACTCAACAACGAAGTCGCGGCGAGCGATCGGCTCCACGTCTCCCGAACCGCCTATCGCGAGGCGCTGCGCATCCTCGCCGCCAAGGGGCTGGTCGAGAGCCGCCCGCGCACCGGCACCCGGGTCAGCGACCGCGAGAAATGGCATCTGCTCGATCCCGACGTGCTGTCATGGATCTTCGAATTCGAGCCCGACGATGAGCTGCTCTTCAGCCTGTTCGAGCTGCGGAAGATCTTCGAGCCCGAAGCCGCGGCGCTCGCCGCCGAACGGCGCACCGATGCCCAATTGAAGCGCATGGCCGCGGCATTGGAGGGGATGGAGACGCACACGCTGGCAGTGGAGGAGGGGCGGATCGCCGATCAGGACTTCCACGCGGCGCTGCTGGAGGCTTCGGCGAACCCGTTCATCGCCACGCTCACCACCAGCGTCAGCGCCGCAGTGGCGTGGACGACGATCTTCAAGCAGCGCAACAGCCCGCTGCGGCGCGATCCGGTCCCCGATCACCAGCGCGTCTTCGACGCAATCGCGGCCGGGGATCCCGAAGGCGCGCATGCGGCGATGGCGCACCTTGTCGACATGGCGTTCCTCGATACGACACACAGCAAGGGGCCGAAGCTCAAGATGGCACGGGGAACCCGCGGCGAGACGGTGGTGCGTTAGCCGGATTCCCGTCCCTCATGGGGGACTAGGGCGTATCGACATTCAACCTAAAACTCCCTCTCCCCTTGATAGGGGAGAGGATACCGCAGCTTGGCAGCTTGCTGCCTAGCGGAGGTTGGTGAGGGTAGAGCGGAGCGAAGCTCCGCGCGGCTGCTGCGCAGCCGCACCCTCACCCAGCTCCGACTAAGGCTTTGCTGCGCAAAACCTAAGTCTGCGCAACCCTCTCCCCTTTCAGGGGGCGAGGGAGGTAAAGGGCGAATGTCGGCACAGTCCGGGGTGGGCGAGAAAAGGCCGGGCTCGTTGCCCGGCCTTTTCTTTATTCCACTCACCTAGACGGCTGGTGGCGTTAATTCGCCGGCGCGTCGGCGACCGGGTTGGTCACCTTGCAGCCCCATAGCGCGTAGAACAGGACGTAGAGCGCGCAGGCCGTCGTCACCAGGAAGCCCCAGTGCAGCCCGTACGCGTCACCGATCTTGCCCTGGAACGCAGCGAGCGCGCCGCCGGCGATCGACATGATCAGCAGACCCGAGCCTTCCTCGGTCAGCGGTCCCAGCCCGCGGATCGCCAGTGCGAAGATGGCCGGGAACATGATCGAGAGGCCCAGCCCGACTACGATCAGACCGTACATTGCGGCCGGTCCGGTTGCGAACACCGCCACCAGCGAGCCGGCGATCGCGATCAGCGCGAACACCGCCAGCACCCGCTCCGGCGCGATCCTCTGCATCAGCGCCGCGCCGGCGAACCGCCCGACCATCATTCCGCCCCAGAATAGCGTGAGATAGGTCGCCGCATTCTCCTGCGTCAGATTGGCGACGTCGGGCTGCGCCGCGAAGTTGATGAAGTAGCTGCCCACGCCGATCTCCGCGAGCACGCACAGCGCGATGCCGACGCAGCCGAGGATCAGGTTGCGGTGGTTGAACAGCGAGAGGCCACGGCGCGCTTCGCTCGAAACGCGCGAGGTCGCCGATCCCAGCGCGGGGAGCTTGGCGCGGGCGATCATGACGGCGAGGGCCGCCAGCACGATCGCAACGATCAGATAGGGCAGCTGGGTCGCTTGCGCATCGGCCAGGCGCTGCTCAGCGGTGAGCTGCGTACCGTGTGCGGTCGTGCCGGCCGTGGTACGTGCGAGGATCAGGTATTTGCCGAACAGGATCGCCAGCACGTCGCCGGTGGTGTTGAACGCCTGCACCAGGGTGAGGCGCCTCTCGGCGCTCTCGGGCGGACCGATCACCGCGACATAGGGGTTCGCCGCGACCTGAAGAAGCGCGATGCCGCACGAGACGACGAACAGCGAAGCGACGGTCACGAAATACGAGATGAGATACGCGGCGAGGATCATGCCGAGCGACCCGAGGGTCATGACCGACAGGCCGACGGTCAGCGCGCGCTGATAGCCGATCCGCTCGATCAGCTTCGCCGCGGGGATCGACGCGAGCAGATAGCCGATGAACCAGACGGATTCGATGAGGCCGGTCTCGAAATAGCTGAGTTCGAACACGCTGCGCAGGTGCGGCAGCAGCGTGCCGTTGATGACGCTGATGAAGCCCCACATGAAGAAGAGCGTGGCCAGCATCGAGAGTGCGGCGCGGTAAGGTACGCCTGCGACCGACGGGGCACCGGCCTGGGGTTGAGCGGGAGCGGCTGGCATGGGCTTGTTCTTCTCCTGGGGAAGGTTTGTTCTAGAGTGCGACCGGCCAGCCGTCGTCCGTCCAGCCGAGCGGCTGGATCCGGAGCGTCGGCACGCCGCGCGCTTGCGTATCATAAGCGTGGTAGACGATGTAATCCTGCTTGGGTTCGCGCAGGACCGCGATGTGTCCCGGCCCCACGAAGCGTTTCGACGGGTCGAGATCGGCATGGAGGACGAGCAGGCCGCCGCCGTCCATCATGCTCTTGCCTTCGCGGTCGAGATACGGGCCCTGGGGCTCCTTCGCCCGCCCGACCACGGTGTGATAGGTGCTCGCCGCGCCGCGGCAGCAGAAGTCGACCGAGGCGAACAGATAATAGAAGCCGCCGCGGCGGATCACGAACGGCGCCTCGATCGCACCGGGGCCGCCGCGCCGGGCGAGCGCGTGAATCCTGGCGTCCTTCGCCGCGCGCCCGGTCTTCGGATCGAGCCGGATCATCTTGAGCCCGGACCAGAAGCTGCCGAACGCCAGCCACTGGCGCCCCTCGGCATCTTCGAACAGGTTCGGATCGATCGCATTGAAATCGTCGTCCGGCGTGGAGCGGAACACGAGACCCTTGTCCGTCCATACCGGCTTCTCGAGCGAGGGCGTGGCCACCAGCCCGATCGCCGAGCAGTTCTTGCCGAAGGTCGAGACCGAATAATAGATGCGATACTCGCCGTGGGAGAAGCTCACGTCCGGCGCCCAGATCCCGCGCGCGCCGGGAACTGCGTCCTTCACCCAGCCCGGCATCTCGGCGAATACCGAGGAGCGCGTGTCCAGCTGGCGAGATCCTTCGACGTGCGGATATGGATCAGGCCCTTGCCGGCGCGCTGCTGGCTGGTCGTGAACAGGTAGAAGCTGTCGCCCTGGCGGATGATCGAGGGATCGTGCAGCGGCGCGACGTCGCCGACGATGCGCGCGTTGAGCGAAGTCAGCGCAGAGGGTTTTGCCTGCGCCAGTGCCTGCTCCCCTGACATCAGGGCAAGGAGCGTCGGCAGCAGGAGGCCAAGGCGGGAGATGCGGATAATGCTTCTACTTCCCGTGTCAGCCGAGCGAGGCCGCGGGGCGAGACGTCGAACTGGGAATGCTGCGTTCTAGAGCCATTTCTCTTCCCTCTCCTGTCCTCGCCCTCCGATGGGCAGACCCATTTTGAACGGGCACGGTTTGATTAGTCAGACAAAAATACGAGCAGCGCGAATTCCCGCAAGCGCTTTGTTGCAACCTGGCTCCAGTTTCGATCAAGCCGCGTAGAATCGTAGCTTTTCTGCCGCATTTCGCGCTATCCGCAGGCGACGCGGCACACGGATCGGCTGGACTGACGCGGCCGTTCGCCGCATATAAGTCTGACTATTAGTCGAATCGGTAGAGGATCCAGAGGTTATGGCGTTCAGGCTCGTGCAGTTCCGCGACTCGGCCGGTGGGCGGGGCGTTGCCGCGTTCCTCGAAGATGCGGCAGCAGTGCGGCTGAGCGGCGTGGCCACGACCTATGAGCTGGCGCTGGCGGCGATTCGCGACGGCGTTTCGCTCGTGGATGCGGCGCGCGCGCGGGCGGGGAGGCGGTCGATCTCGCCGCCGCCGAGGCCGAGGGCCGGCTGCTCGCGCCGATCGACCATCCCGATGCCGCGCATTGCTATGTCACCGGCACCGGCCTCACCCATCTCGGCTCGGCCGAGGGCGCGACCAGATGCACAAGGCCGCGGCGGGCGGCACGCTCACCGATTCGATGCGGATGTTCAACATGGGCCTGGAAGGCGGCAAGCCCACCGACGGCAAGCCCGGCGTCCAGCCCGAATGGTTCTACAAGGGCGACGGGTCTTCGCTGATCGGTCCCGGCCAGCCGCTGCCTTCGCCCGATTTCGCGCTCGACGGGAGCGAGGAACCCGAGATCGCCGGCATCTATGTGATCGACGACGAGGGGCGCCCCCGCCGCCTCGGCTTCGCGCTGGGCAACGAGTTCTCCGATCATATCACCGAGCGCGGCAATTATCTGTGGCTCGCCCATTCCAAGCTCCGCCATGCGTCGCTCGGTGCCGAGCTGCTCGTCGGCGAACTGCCCGCCGATGTGCGCGGTACCAGCAAGATCGTGCGCAACGGCGAGACCCTTTGGGAAAAGCCGTTCCTTTCGGGCGAGGCGAACATGTCGCACGCGATCGCCAATCTCGAGCATCACCATTTCAAATATGGACTTTTCCGCCGCCCGGGCGACGTTCACGTCCACTTCTTCGGCACCGCCACCTTGTCGTTCGCCGACGGCGTGAAGACGGAGGAAGGCGACGTCTTCGAGGTCTCGGCGGCGCCGTTCACGCTGCCGCTGCGCAATCCGCTGCAGACCGTTCCCGGCGGAGAGGCGAGCGTCGTTCCGCTCTGAATCCGGCGGACATAATCAGCTTTGACTAGACAAGATCCCGGCGTCGCGCGGGAACAAGAGGGAGAGTGAGATGAAGCTTTTGAAGTACGGCCTGCTGCCGATCGCGGCGACGCTGATGGCGACGCCCGCGCTGGCGCAGGCTCCGGCGAGCGTCACCGTAACCGTGGACACCGGCAAGCCCGGCGCGAAGATCGAGCCTGCGGTCTATGGCCAGTTCGCCGAGCATCTCGGGCGCGGCATCTACGAGGGCCTTTGGGTCGGAACCGATTCGAAGATCCCCAATACCAACGGCTATCGCAACGACGTTCTCGCCGCGCTCCGCCACCTCAAGGTGCCGGTGGTGCGCTGGCCCGGCGGCTGCTTCGCCGACGAATATGACTGGCGCGACGGCATCGGCCCGAGTGCGAAGCGGCCGGTGCGCATCAACCGCCACTGGGGCGGCGTGACCGAGGACAACGCCTTCGGCACGCACGAGTTCATGAACTATTCCGAGATGCTCGGCACCGATGCCTATGTCGCGGGCAACATGGGCTCGATGAGCCCGCGCGACATGAGCCAGTGGATGGAGTACATGACTGCCGAGAAGGGCAGCCTCGCCGAAGAGCGCAAGAAGAACGGCCGTGAAAAGCCGTGGGCGGTCAAATATTTCGGCGTGGGCAACGAAACCTGGGGCTGCGGCGGCAGCATGCGCCCGGAATATTCGGCGGACCTCCACCGCCGCTATCAGGAATTCGTCAATCCGCCCGCGGGCAAGAAGCTCATCAAGGTCGCGAGCGGCTCCAATGGCAGCGACTATAACTTCACCGACGTGATGATGCGCGAAGCGGGCAACAAGATGAACGCGCTCAGCGTCCATTATTACACGCTGCCCACCGGCAAATGGGACAAGAAGGGCGCTGCCACGGGCTTCTCCGAGGACGAATGGGCCTCCACGCTCGGCCGCGCGATCTTCATGGACGAGCTGATCACCAAGCACGAAGCCATGATGGACAAGCACGACCCCGAGAAGAAGGTCGCTTTGTACGTCGACGAATGGGGCACCTGGTACGATCAGGAATCGGGTTCGACCCCGGGCTTCCTCTACCAGCAGAGCAGCCTGCGCGACGCGGAAGTGGCGGCGCTTACGCTCAACATCTTCCACCGGCATACCGATCGCGTGAAGATGGCCAACATCGCGCAGATGATCAACGTGCTCCAGGCGATGATCCTGACCGACAAGGGCCGGATGCTGCTGACGCCGACCTATCACGTCTTCGACATGTACGTGCCGTTCCAGGGCGCGACGCCCTATCCCGCGGACGTGAAGGGGCCGACCTATGAAAAGGCCGGGTTCAAATTGCCGATGGTCGACGTGTCGGCCGCACGCGGCGCCGACGGCAAGCTGTACCTGTCGCTCACCAACACCGATCCCAACAAGGCGGCGCGGGTGACGACCAACCTCAGCGGCAATGCCCGCGGGCGCATCCTCACCGCGCCGGCGATCGACACGCACAACACGTTCGACCAGCCGAACACGATCCAGCCCGCGGTCTATTCGGCCCGCAGCTCGGGCGGCAAGCTGACCTTCGACCTGCCGGCCAAGTCGATCGTCGTGGTCGCCGTCGAATGAGACTGACGCGGCGGTTGTTTCTCGGTTCGGCGAGCGTGCTTGCGCTCGCCGGACCGGCTTTCGCCCGCATCGTCGTCGACGAAAAGCCGATCAAGGCGAAGCCGCTGCCGCTTTCGGCGGTGCGGCTGAAGCCTTCGGTCTTTCTAGACGCGGTCGAGGCCAACCGCCGCTATCTGCTGTCGCTCTCGCCCGAGCGGCTGCTCCACAATTTCTACGCCAGCGCCGGGCTGCCGACCCGGGGCGAGACCTATGGCGGCTGGGAGGCACGCGGGATCGCCGGCCATTCGCTCGGCCATTATCTCTCGGCGCTTTCGCTGCTTTACGCCCAGACCGGCGATGTGCCGGCGCGCGATCGCCTGCGGCACATCGTGGCCGAGATGGCGCGCATCCAGGCCGCGCAGGGCGACGGCTATGTCGGCGGCACCACCGTCGAGCGCGACGGCAAGGTGATCGACGGCAAGATCGTATTCGAAGAGATCCGCAAAAGCGAGATCCGCAGCAGCGGCTTCGACATCAACGGCGGCTGGGTGCCGCTCTACACCTGGCACAAGGTCCATGCCGGGCTGATCGACGCGGTGCGTTTCGGCGACGTGACCGAGGCGATGCCGGTGATGCTCGCGATGGCCGGCTATCTCGGCGCGATCCTCGAGGGGCTCGACGATGCGCAGATGCAGAAATTGCTCGCCGCCGAGCATGGCGGGCTGAACGACAGCTATGCCGAGACCTATGCGCTCACCGGCGATCCCCGGTGGCGGCGGATCTCGGAGCGCATCTATCACCAGAAGGTCCTCGCGCCGCTCGCGGCGGGCAAGGACGACCTTCCCGGCCTCCATGCCAACACCCAGATCCCCAAGCTGATCGGCCTCGCCCGGCTCTACGAACTGACCGGCGAGCAGCGTCACGCCGATGCCGCGCGCTTCTTCCACAAGACCGTCGCCGGGCATCACAGCTATGTCATCGGCGGCAATAGCGAGCGCGAGCATTTCGGCCCGCCCGACCAGATCTCGACGCGGATCACCGAGCGTACCTGCGAGGCGTGCAACAGCTACAACATGCTGAAGCTGACCCGGCACCTCTATGGCTGGCAGCCCGATGCTTCGCTGTTCGACTTTTACGAGCGGATCCACCTCAATCACCTGCTCGCGCACCAGCATCCCGAGACGGGGATGTTCGTCTATTTCATGCCGCTCAGCGCGGGCGCGCGGCGGACATATTCCACGCCCGAGGACAGCTTCTGGTGCTGCGTCGGATCGGGGATGGAGACGCACGCCAAGCATGGCGAGAGCATCTACTGGCACGACGATGCGGCCCTCTTCGTCAACCTGTTCATCCCTTCCATGGCCGCGTGGAAGGAGCGGGGGCTCGAGGTCGCGCTCGACACCGGCTATCCGTTCAGCGAGCAGGTGACGCTCCGGGTGACGAAAGCGCCGCGCAGCGCGATGCCGATCGCGCTCAGGCTTCCCGGCTGGTGCGACGCACCGGCGCTGGCGCTGAACGGCAAGCCCCAGCCGATCGAGCGCACCACCGGCTATGCGCGCCTCGATCGTCGCTGGCGGGCAGGGGACCGGATCGAGCTCACCTTGCCGATGCGCGTCCGCACCGAACCCACGCCCGACGATCCGCGCATGCTCGCTTATATGAGTGGTCCGCTCGTGCTCGCCGCCGACCTCGGTCCCGCGGCCGAGCCGTTCCATGGTCCGGCGCCCGCATTGGTGACCGAGGACCCGGTAGCGGCTCTGGTGCCGACCACCGCCGCCGAGCACCGCTTCCGCCTTGCAGACGCGCGGCCGCAGGCACTGGCGCTGGCGCCCTTCTTTCGCCTGTATGACCGCCGCACCGCAGTCTATTTCCCGCGCTTCACCGAAGCGCAGTGGAAGGACGAGGAGGCTGCCTATGGGATCGCCCAGCGCGAGAAGGCGGCGCTCGACGCACGCACCGTCGACGTGATCCAGCTCGGCGAGATGCAGCCCGAGCGCGACCACGACTATCGCTCGAATCACGGCGACCCGTTCTCCTGGGGCGGCCGCAGCGCGCGCCAGCTCCCCTGGGGCGCCGGCAATTACATGGAATTCACGCTCGCGGTGCGGCCCGGTCCGGTGGTGCTCAGCGCGCTTTATTGGGGCGAGGAAGTGAACAAGAATTTCGACATCTCGATCGAAGGCACGCGCATCGCCAACGAGCGCCGCGCTGCGCAGCCCGTCAAGCGCTTCGTCGGTATCGACTATCCGATCCCCGAGGCGCTCACCCGCGGCAAGGACAAGGTGACGGTGCGCTTCGAGACGCGGGGCACCGACGCGATGGTCTATGAAGCGCGGACGCTGGAGGCGGCGAAGTGAGCCGGCTGAGCCGTCGCGCCACACTCGGCCTGTTCGCCGCGGTGCCGGTCGCCGCGCAGGCGCGGGGCCAGCGCAATTTCCGCGCGCTCGCTCCTACGCCGCCGATGGGGTGGAACAGCTGGAACAGCTTCGCGACGACGATCAACGAGGAACAGGCGCTCGAGACCGGGCGGATTATGGCCGAGAAGCTGCTGCCCTTCGGATACGACATCTTCACCATCGACATTCAGTGGTACGAGCCGGAGGCCAGCAGCTACACCTATAACTCCAATCCCGAACCGGTGATGGACGGCTACGGCCGGCTACTACCCGCGCCCAACCGCTTCCCCTCAAGCGCCGGCGGCAAGGGCTTCGCGCCGCTCGCGGTGGAGATGCACAGGCTCGACCTCAAGTTCGGCATCCATCTGATGCGCGGCATCCCCGGCTGGCGGTGAAGCAGAACCTGCCGATCTTCGGCACGCGCTACCGGGCGCAGGATATCGCGGACACGAGCAGCATATGCCCGTGGAACCCGGACATGTACGGCGTCGACATGCGCAAACCCGGCGCCCAGGCTTATTACGACAGTGTCTTCGCCCTCTACGCCTCCTGGGGCGTCGACTTCGTCAAGATGGACGATATGAGCCGCCCGTACGACGCCCACGCACCGGAGATAGAAGCGGCGCACAAGGCGATCGTCGCGACCCGCCGGCCCATCATCCTCAGCCTTTCACCGGGCGAGACTCCGGTGCCGCGCGCCGACCACGTTCGTCGTTATGCGCAGATGTGGCGGATCAGCGATGATTTCTGGGACGAATGGTCCATGCTCGAGGCGCAGTTTACGCGGCTCGAAAATTGGAACCCGCACCGCCAATCCGGCGGCTGGCCCGACGCCGACATGCTCCCGCTCGGCCGCCTTGCGCTTGGCAAGCGGGACACCAAGTTCACCCCGGCCGAGCAGCGCACGGTCATGACCCTGTGGTCGATCGCGCGCTCGCCTTTGATCATGGGCGGCGACCTGCGTCACCTCGACGCGCCGACGTTAGCGCTTCTCACCAATCCGGAAGTGATCGCGGTCAATCAGGCCAGCACGGACAACCAGCCGCATTTCGTCGAGGACGGGATGCGCGTGTGGACGGCGCGACACGCGAATAGTGCCGATCGCTACCTCGCTCTGTTCAATATGACAGACAAGGAACGGGAGATCGGCGTCGACTTCCGCTGGCTTGGCATCACCTCGGCCGTCCGAGTGCGCGATCTGTGGGAGCGCAAGGACCTGGGCAAGAAAACGGGCCGTTTCGCGGCTACCCTGCCGCCACACGGTTCGGGGCTGTATCGGCTGCGCTAGTGTCCACCTGTCCCCCGGCGAAGGCCGGCGCCCAGTTGCAATGACGTTGGAGGAGCCAACTCGCCGGATTCCTCTGGGCCCCGGCCTTCGCCGGGGTGCGAGTATTTCCCGTCGCCCGGTCTGGCCTCAATGATTGTGCCGCGGGACGCCGAAGGTCTGGGCCAGCCGCTGGTACTTCACTGCGGGCTCGAGCACCGCGCCGGTCTCGGCCTGGCCGTTGATCGCGCGCTGGATTTCCTGCCAGGGCGTCTGGCTCGCCGGATATTTGAACCCGCCCGCAGCCTCCAGGGCTTCCCGCCGCTGCGCCAGCTCGGTGTCGGACACCAGCATGTTCGCAGTGCCCTTGCGCAAGTCGATCCGCACCCGGTCACCGGTCTGGAGCAAGGCGAGCCCGCCGCCCACCGCCGCCTCGGGCGAGGCGTTGAGGATCGAGGGGCTCCCGCTGGTGCCAGACTGGCGGCCGTCGCCGATGCAGGGGAGCGCGTGGATACCCTTTTGGATCAGTTGCACGGGTGGACGCATGTTGACCACCTCGGCGGCGCCCGGATAACCGATCGGTCCTGCGCCGCGCATGATCAGCAGCGTGCGTTCGTCGATCCCGAGCGCGGGATCGTCGATGCGGGCGTGGTAATCCTCGGGCCCGTCGAACACTACGACCGGGCCCTCGAACGCATCGGGATCGGCGGGATCGGAGAGATAGCGTTCGCGGAATTCGGGCGAGATCACCGAGAGTTTCATGATCGCGCTGTCGAACAGATTGCCGCGCAGCACCGAGAAGCCGGCGGCCTCCTTGAGCGGCGCATCGAAGCGGCGGATGACCTTCTCGTCCTCGATCACCGCGTCGCGGCAATTGTCGCCGATACTGCGGCCGTTGACGGTCAGTGCGTCCTCGAAGATCAGCCCTTGACGCATCAGCTCGGCGACTACCGCGGGGACGCCGCCGGCGCGGTAATAATCCTCGCCGAGATATTCGCCCGCCGGCTGGAGATTGACCAGCAGTGGCACGTCGCGGCCATGCGCCTGCCAGTCGTCGAGGCTGAGTTCGACGCCGATATGGCGGGCGATCGCGTTCAAGTGGATCGGCGCGTTGGTCGATCCGCCGATCGCCGAATTGACCCGGATCGCGTTGAGGAACGCCTCGCGCGTCAGCACGTCGCTTGGCTTGCGGTCGGCCGCGACCATCTCGATGATCTGGAGGCCGGTGCGATAGGCTGATTCCTGCCGGTCGCGATAAGGTGCGGGGATCGCCGCCGAGCCGGGCAGCGACATGCCCAGCGCCTCGGCGAGGCTGTTCATCGTCGATGCCGTGCCCATCGTGTTGCAGAAGCCGGTCGACGGCGCCGAGGTCGCGACCAGTTTGATGAAGCCCTGATAATCGATCTCGCCCGCCGCGAGCAGCTCGCGTGCTTTCCACACGATCGTGCCGGAGCCGGTGCGTTCGCCCTTGTGCCAGCCGTTGAGCATCGGGCCGACCGACAGCGAGATCGCGGGGATGTTCACCGTCGCCGCGGCCATCAGGCAGGCCGGGGTGGTCTTGTCGCAGCCGGTGGTCAACACCACGCCGTCGATCGGGTAGCCGTAGAGCGTCTCGACCAGCCCGAGATAGGCGAGGTTGCGATCGAGCCCCGCGGTGGGGCGCTTGCCGGTCTCCTGGATCGGATGGACGGGGAATTCGATGGCGATGCCGCCCGCCTCGCGAATGCCTTCGCGGATGCGTTCGGCAAGGACGATATGGTGGCGGTTGCAGGGAGAGAGGTCGCTGCCGGTCTGTGCGATGCCGATGATCGGCCTGCCCGACTGGAGCTCGTCGAGGCTGATCCCGAAGTTCATGTAACGCTCGAGATAGAGCGCGGTCATGTCGGCGTTCGAGGGATCGTCGAACCATGCGCGGGAACGAAGCTTGCGCGAATCTATGCTGGAATCTTGAGTCATGTTGGTGATGTGAGCCCCTGGGACTAATGCCCTGATTAGTCAGACTAATGCCAAGAAATCGCCGCGCGGACAAGGAAAATGCGCGATTTACGGCCGATTGTTTCGCAGGTGCGGATCGGTCCGGCTATCGCCATTGAACCGTCAACGGTGCGGGCATCCAGGGGTGCAGGATCGTCGAGAAGCCCCAGGGAAGCTGGTCGAGCAGGATGTCGAGCACGCGCGTCTCGACGTCGAGGCTCCAGCCGTGCTCGCTTTTGGCCAATCGCCCGTCGCGACGGAAGAAGGTCTCCCGCAGCGCCGTGATTCCGCTTTCGGCAAGCGGGGGCCAATTGGCGAGGATCGTCGCTAGCAACTTGCCGCCCATCTGCAGTTCCCGATCGTCCAGCTTCATTTCGGCGGGTACCGGTTCGGCGACCGTCATGCCGCACAATAATTTGTTGAGCGCGAGTTGCGGCTCCGGTGCGTCGGTGCGTGTATCGGCGAGCCATTGCAGCAGATGGACGGCGCGCGCGCGGCATTCGCCGTCGCTCCAGCGCAACCCGCCGCCCTCGACCGGCACGACATAGTCGAGCGACTGGAAGAGCCGGGGAGGAAGGCCGAGACGAGCACCAGCCCTGCATTGGCGATATGGATCGCCGACGCCGACGCGTCCGGATTTTCCGGGCGCACGTCGGCGGCGCGATTCCGGCGGTCGCGTTCGCGCAGATCGAGGGCGATCTTGAGCGGCGCATCGCGCATGCCTTCGAGACTTGCCGAAAGCAGCGTTTCGATCCGCGCCCGCGTCGAGGCTGGTGGAGGCGGGACTCCTTCCGCGCCGTCGAGAAACAGGCTGGTCAGGCGCGGGATGGGATGCGCGCCGGCGCTTGCGGCGAGGATGCCCTCCCATTGCGCGACGCGGGCAAGCGGCGCTCCTCCCGCCCGCCGCGCAGCCGCCAGCCGCTCGGCGGCGTGCAGCAGCCCGGCGCCTGCCGTCGGTGCGAGCAACAGGAGCAATTCGACCAATTCGGCCTCGCCGAGTTCGCGCGCCAATCGCCCGCGCCGGCGCGGGTCCTCCAGCGCGCGTCGGAGTGTGCTCAGCGAGGCATTGGGCCGAAGCATCAGCACGGTTCGCGCCTTGCCGGCAATGTCCTGAGGAAGCTGTTCCTCGACCGGTTTCGTCACTTTTGCCTCATCGATCCGCCCTTCGGCCGGGAGGCGGTCGAGCAGGCGGCGCAGCGCCGCTTGCTCGGCGAGGCTCGCCAGCGCGAACAATTGCCGTAGCCACTCCGCAGCAAAGCCGCGTCCTCCATCGCTCCTCCAGTCGCACATAGTGGCGGTCCGTGCGAGCGCCCTGGCCAATTTGGCCGGCGCGATCGCGAGCCGACCCGTCCGGCCGGTCAACAGCCGGGCGAGCGCTTCGGTGCGGGCGCGCTCCGCTGGCGCCATCGATGCGAACAGCAAAGGCAGGGTTTGCGCATCCGCGAGCAGCGGCATCAGACGTGAGGGCGCGTCTCTGGTTTCCGCGATCGACCGCAAGGCCGTGAAGGGGCGGACGCGGATCAGTGCGGCCAGGCGCAGGTCGCCATTTTCGCGCGCGGGAGGGGCTCGGTTTCGATTCGGATCTCCGCCGATCTGCACCGGTCCGCGCGCATCGTTTGCAAAGGATGTTAGATTTCCGTGGTCGAGGAGTGTCGCCACGGCGAAAGGCAGTGTTTCGGGGGTATCGCGTGCAATTCGGCTTTGGCACCGGATAAAAGGAGCGCGAGCCGCAGCAGTGCGGACCGGGGCAGCGGCCGGAGCCGTAGCAGCGACGCGCTCGCCTCGTGCCGGTTTTCGTCGGCCAACCGCGCGCGCAGCATGCCCGGCGCCAGGCCCGAGAGGTGCGGCAATAACCGGGCGAGCATCGCCGCAGCTTCACCGGGTGCGAGCCCATTCTTGCCGGACCAGAAGAATGCGAATTGCTCGAGCGCGGCAAGTCGCTGCGTCGAGCGGGTGGATGTCGCCCAGAGCGGGGCCAGCATCTCCCGTTCGGCAATTCCCATGCCGGACGCTTCCGCCGCCAACCGGGCGCGCAGCGTTGTCGCGGGCATGCGTCGGGTCCGGGCGAGCGCTTCCAGCGCTTCGGCCAGCAGCATCTCGGGCAAGTCGCTGTCGGCAGTCCCCGCCGCAACATCGAACAGCGCGCGCCATTCCGCCGGCGAGCAATGCGCGGCACGTGCCAGAGCTGCGAGCGTCGCGTGCAGATGCGGCGCCAGCAATTGGCCGATCACCTCGGGCGCGTCGGGTCTGTCGAGCAGCAGGCACAATCGCTGCGGGTCTGCCGCTGCGAAGTTGCGCAGCATTTGCCGCGCCGCCAGCGGATCGGTCGCCATCGCGACGGCCAGCATTTCGCGGATGTGGGCGAGGTCGGAGGGAGACGGGTGCTCCGCTGCCTCCGCAAATGCCGCGAGCAGGCGGGCCAACGCCCCCGGTCGCTCGCCGCGTTGCGCCGGCATGTTCTTCGCAGCGGGAAGGCTGATCTGGTCGGCTGCCGAGTTGCGCATCCGGGCGATCAATGCCGTTGCCAGCCGGGCCGCGGTTTCGGACCGCTCGGCCGAGCGCGCCGCGAGCGCGAGCAAAGCGGCGCGTTCCGCACGGCCTTCGGCCAGTGCCTCGATAGCCGCGGGCAGGCCCGCCACTTCGATGCTCCAGATCGCGCCGAGCGCATGGCCGAGCGGCAGCACGCCCTCGATCGCCGAAGCGAGCCTGGCCGGGTCCTCGCCGGCCAGTCGTCGCAGCAGCCAGCGCAGTTGCCGCGGATCCGCAAGCTCCACCAACCGCCCCGCCTCGCGTCGCTCGCGCGCGGAGAGCGTGTGTCTGCCGAGCAACGCCGCCAGCTCCGAAATGCCGAACGTACCTGCGAGCAGGCCCGGCTCGTCGGCGATCAATTCGCCCAGCACTGCCACCAGCGATCCCGGCGCCCGCCTTCGCGCCAGCATTCGCGGCAGTCCCCGGCGCAACTGGGCGATCAATGCCGCGAGGGTCGTGCCGCCGCTTCGCGCCAATTGCCGGAGCAGGCGCAGCAGGAATGCCTTGCGGTTCGCCTGCAGCCCCGATTCCTGCAGCGCATCGCGCAGCACGATCGTCCAGAGCATCTCGGCGAGTTGCGCGGGGCTAGCCGGGATCAGGCGCTCCGCTGCATGGCGCTCGCGAACCTCACCCAGATAGGCGAGGACATAGGCTGCGTGCACCGGCTCCAGCCGGTGCAGCAAGGCCGCGAGTAGCCCCTCGGGCATCTGCTGGACCAGCCGCCGGAGCAGTGCGTCGCTCGTTCCCCGCCGTCGCAGCATCGCGACCAGCGCCAGCGGATCCTCGGCGATCAATTGCCCGAGCAGATCCGCCGGCGAGGTGTCGAACGCGATGGCGTTTCCGATCGGCCAAGTGCCGTGGAGGAGATAATGTTCGAAGGCCGCGACCAGCGTCCGGCTTTCGCGCTCGCGCGCTGCAGTACCGGCCGTCTCTTGGCGTAGCGCGACCGCCAGCGCCGCACGCAGGCGTTCGCGCAGCCTTGCTTCGGCGCGATGGAGATCGTCGGGCGCGAAGCTGCCCAGCGCGATCTGCACCGCGGCGATGCGGACGCGCTCACCGGGCGTGTCGAATTCGTCGAGGACCTGTTCGATTACCCGCACAAAGCGCTGCCGGTTGATCTCGCCGATGCGATTCAGCAGCGCGGGCTGCGCCAGATCACGTTCGACGTGGATGGTCAGCAATTGCTCTTCGACCAGATGATCGAGCCGCACGCGCCGCATCGGCCTAGCCGGCCATCCGTCCGCTGCTCGTGAGCTCGCGTGCGATCGCCTCGGCTATGCGCGTCTCGGGAACATAGCCGGAGTCGTCGATCAAAGCGTGCACGCTCAGCCGGCGCAGGACGTTGATCATCTCGCCGCCGCTCAATTCGTAGCGCCGCGCGAGACCCTCCAGCGACACGCCCGCGGCGAGCTTCGCGCGCGGATCGGTGAAGGCCATCTGCCAGAGCCGCAGCCGGGCCGCGGTATCGGGCATCGGGAAATAGACCATGGCCTGAAAGCGCCGCGCGAACGCCGCATCGATATTGGCCTTGAGGTTGCTCGCGAGGATCACGACGCCGGGGCAATCCTCGATGCGCTGGAGCAGATAGGCGATCTGCTGGTTGGCGTGGCGATCGTTCGCGCTCTGCGTGTCGCCGCGCCTGCCGAACAGCGCGTCGGCCTCGTCGAAGAAGAGCAGCATGTCGCCGTCCGCCGCCTGATCGAACAAAGCGCCGAGATTCTTCTCGGTCTCGCCCACCCATTTGCTGACGACGCGCGAGAGATCGACGCGGTAGACCGGCAGCCCCAGCTCCTTGCCCAATACCGCCGCGGTCATCGTCTTTCCCGTGCCGGGAGGGCCGTGGAACAGCGCGCGATAGCCGGGCTTGAGGTGCTTCCGCAGTCCCCAATCCTCCATCAGCAATTTCTCGTTGCGGACCCAGGCGAGCAGGTCGTCGAGCTCCTCGCGCACGGCCTGCCCGACGACGACATCCTTCAGCGCATAAGGCGTCTCGAGCAATTGCGCCGGGAAAAGCGGGCCGAAGCGTGGCGCGGCGGCGGTGCCCGTGGTCAGCCGGGCGATCCAGCGTTGACTGACGGTCAGCGGCGCCCAGGGACCGGCCTCGCCGATCTCTTCCGACGTCTCGAGGATCCGTCGCGCCTGGAGCGGCGCCTCGGGCGCGAACAGCTGCATCGCGGCGAACCGCTGATCCATATTCTCGCCAGCCAGAAGGAACAAAGCGGTCTCGCGGGTCGGGCGAAATCCGTGCTGCGTGCCGCCTTCCGCTCCGCCGAATTCGGTAAAGCGGCGTTTGCTCGCATCGTTCTGGATCAGGAAGTGGTCGAGCGCCTGCGGGCGGAGGTGCGGCAGCAGCGCGAGCATCAGAACGAGCCGTTCCGCAGGTGCGAGACCGGCTTCGCGCACGCCGTCGGCATAGGGCACAGGCAGATCGTCCAGTTCGGGGACCGGAACGCTGGCGAGCAGATCGCCGTCAGCCTCGCGCGCATGGAGGTCGAGGCGCAGGTCCACCGTTTCGCGGAACCAGGCGATCTCGGCCTCGATCACCGCGCCGTTGGTCGTCATTCGCGCGCACGCTCGCGCTGCGACCAGCGCTCCAGCAGGTCGCGGAGCTCGGCGGCGAGCTGATCGGCGGCATGCCGCTCATCGAGCGCAAGCGCGGCATGCCAAAGGCGACTGAGATCATGCAGCCGCCGCCATCGTGGCGGATCGAGGAAGTGGACGTGCAGCGCGATATGCGCGGGCAGCGCATCGCGGATCGCGGCTTCGATCTCTGCGCGATAGCGGGGATCGTGGCGCTCTTCGTCGCGCATCGCGATCCCCGCGCTGACCGCCATGGCGTACGTGAAGCGGCCTTGTTCGAGCTCGCGGCGGGCGCGGGTGCGCGGGCGCAGCATCATATGCTCGATCAGGCAGACGCGGCCGTGCCGGCCAGGACCGCCTCCGAGAAGGAGATTGGCCTGGAAAGCGGCGCCGGCTTCCCGGCGTATCCTGCTGCGCGCATCGGGATCGAAGCCCCGGCCACGGCGCCTCGCCAGCGTCGCGCGATGATCGAGCAAAGTCTGCTTGATCGTGACGCGATGGAGCGTGGCTGCCTGACGGGAGCCTGTGAGGCGCGGCGGTATCGGAATGCGGTCGGCCGGCACGCCGTAGAGGGCGAGCAGCAAGTCCAGCAGGTCCTCCCGGTGCTGCGCAGGAAGGTCCGCGGGGATCGTGCCGCCGAGCAGCGCCGCGACCTCGTCCAGCCGGATGCACATGCCGCGCATCACTGCCTCGAAGAGGGCGAGAAAGCCCTGAAGCTGCGCCGCCGCGGCGCTCTCCGGCTTGCCGGTGCCGGCAAGGCCATAGACGCGCGGGAGTTGCGGCCCCAGCGGCGCAAAGCGGGCGAGCGCGCGGGCGCGTCCCTCGGGCAAGATGAAGGTTTCCCGGTAGGCGGCCTTCAGTGGGTGATCCGCGCGATGGGCGTCCCAGCGCCGCAGCAATCGCCGCAGCACGTCGCCGCGATCGACCGCACATGCGCGCCCGTCGAGGCTGAGCGCCAGCGGCAGCGCGTCGCTTTCGATCCCGGCATCGAGACTGCAATAGCAGTCGGTGTCGATCTGGACCGTGCCGTCGCACCACCCGTGATCCTCCACCCATAATCGCGCATCGGAAACCCGCAGCACGCCCGGCACGTCGCGCAGGATCTCGGCCAGCGCTTCGCGATCGATGCTCGCCGGCTTGTCGGTCAGCTCACCCGCCGCGAACAAGCCGTTCGTCAGCAGCGGGCCATCGGGAATCGGGGGACCGGCGGGATCCAGTCCCGATCGTCGCGGCTCGGGCGCCAGGGTCAATGCGAGCCGGAACAATGCTTCGGCCATCACCGCCTCGGGCCGCACGCCGCGATCGATCGCCACGTCAGCGCTCACGGTCGTCCGCAGTGGCCGAAGCACGCGGATCGAACCGATATCCTCGCAGAGCGGCCGGTTGCGCCGGAAGACGCGCCGCGCCCGGGCGACCAGATCGCGATAGTGGGGGTGCGGCTCCGGATGCACGCCCGGCAACGGCAGCCTGGCGTGGAGGCGGATGTCGTAGAGCCCGTCCACATCGGCGCCGCCGCGCCGCGGTGTCAGCCAGACATTGGCCAGTCCGTCGACGCGATCGAGCAGCAGGCGCCGGAAATCGGCGATCGTCACGGGTGGTGAGGGCAGCGCGCGCCAGGGGGATAGATGCCGTCCTGCGTCGCCAGCTTCGCGCCGGCGAGCAGGTCCGCGACCGGAAGCGTCGCGCGATAGCCGAGATCGGTCAGCGCATAGCTGAGCAGCTCGACCAAAGTCACGCCCGGATCGTGTGCGTTATAGTCGGTCCAGTGCGCGCATAATTGCTGGAGCAGCCCGATCGCCTCGCTCTTGAGTGCGTCGAAATCCTGTGCGGGCGGCACCACCGGATCGCGGGCGATGACCGCGGGTATTACCATGATGCCGAGGCTGTCGCGGCGACGCCGACCACTTCGATCGCGCCGGGCACCGCCATGTGCCAGCCGGGCGGGGCGTCGCCCAATCCCACCGTCAGGCGATCGAGCGCGCGTACCTGCGGCAGGTGCAGCAGGAATTCTGCGATCCCGGCGCGGACGCGATCGATGCCGGTATCGTCGGCGAGATCGAGGCCCGGTTCGGCACCCGGCGAAAGAAAGCCGGCCAGGGCCGCCTCGACCGGGCCGGGATCGGCATCGGTCAGGATCAGGCGAGCCGAGACATGGATGGGAACCGCGATCGGATCGACCACCGAGATCCGGGCGAACGGGCTGGAGATTTGCGCGAGCCGATCGGCGATGGCCGCCCGCAATTGCCGCGGTAATTTGGGCGCCCCGCCCGCAGCGGTGACGACCACCGTGACATTGGCAGCCGTCGCCTGCCGGGCGGGATCGCCTTCGGGGAATGCCCGCACCTGCGCCACGTCGGGGAATTCGGAAAGTACCAGATGCTCGATGTCCCAAGCGCCAAGCGCGCGATTGCGATGACGGACGCGCTCGGCCGTACGGGCGCGTAGCATCGCGGGCGGCTCGGGCGGCTGGCCGCCGGCGGTGTCGAGCGGCTGCATTACGCGCATCGTGCCCGGCAATTTGGTCACGGTGCCCGTCGGCACGGGCGGCATCGCCGTCTCTGTGCCATGGATCACCCGGGTCGCCGAGACCGCGTCGGGAAGGATCGCGACGATCGTCGGCGGCACCGTGGCGGCGTCGGCGAACGTCAGCCGAAGCCCGAACGGCTGCGCCGCATCCGTGGGCACCGCGACCCGGAGAATGCCGGTGGTGGTGAACCCGTTGGTCTCGTCGGCCAGCAGCGCGCGGGAAGGGAGCGGTGTCCAATCGTCCGCGATCCGATAGCGGTAGCCGGGGCTGAAGTCGCCCGCGTCGCTCGCCGCCAGTTGGACGAGCAGCACCAGAACGTCGTCCGGCTGCGCACCTTCGAAGTACAAATCGAGCGTCAGTGCGTCAGGCCCGGCGGGGAAGAGCGGCGCGCCGACGATCGGGAGTTCGGCGGGGCTGTCGAGCGTCGCCGCATGGTGCAGCGTGAGCGCGTCGGCCCCCAGAGTACGCGCATAATCGAGTGCGATGCCGGACAGCAGCGGCTGGAAGGGCGGGTTGGGCAGCAGCACGACCACCGGCTCCGGCGCCGCGAGCTCGGCTTCGATGCCCTCGATCCTCTTGAAGAGCTTGCCGGGCAGCGCGACGATCGCGGCGAACAGGCGCCGGAGGAAGCCGGGCCGGGCGGGGAGGGCGCGTCGCCCCGGGCGATCGCCTCGGTGGCATATTGAACGTTCGCTGCGTGGAGCGAGTGGCCGAAACCGTATGTCGGCGCAGCAAGCGTCACGCAGATATGGTCGGGAAGCGGCTCGCCGCTGTCGCTGGCACTGGCGGCGAGCCACGAACCGGGCGCGAGCGGGCCGCGTTCGGGCATCAGCGGCGGCGCCGGCTCGAACTCGGCGGCGAAGACGTTGGGAGGAGGCGCGGCGGACACCGGCGGCGCGATGTCGAGGCTTGCGGGCGCGAACAGCGGGAGGCGTTGGGCGACGTCCCAGCCGTGCACCGGCGCCGAGAGCGTCACTGCGAATGCCGCGTTGTCGAACGGCGAGAAGTCGAACAACTGCCCCTGCCCATCGACGACATAGCCGCGATAATAATCGGCGAACCCGCCATCGCCCGGCGGCAGCCCGGCCCAGTCGAAGCGCAGCACCAGCCGATCGAGCGGGGGCCGGCCAGCACGGGATGGTCGACGCGCAGCCAGCCCCGGGCCAGGGCGGCGCACCGAACGGGGCCGCAGCCGACGCGCTGGCGAGGCCCGCGGGCGTCCGTATCTGGAGGTCGGGCAGGTCCTTGACCGCGATGCTCAGCCGGGCGTCGGTGAGGCGCGCTTCCGGCAGCGCTCCGGCAACGAGGGTGAGGCGCAATGCGGGTTGGAGAACTGCGTCGGTGATTTCCGAGCAGGGGGCGAGCGGCGGAAAGTCGGGCGGCAGCGTGAAGCTCACGGTCAGCGTGCCCGAATCGAACGAACAATCGGGCGAAAGCACGGGTAGCCATCCCTTTGCCGTCGACACGCAGAGCCTGAGTTCCGCGCCCGTCATGTCGACGCCGCCGCCGAGATCGAGTTCGAGCCCCACGCGTCGCGTGCCGCCGGCCAGGCCGAGCAGCGAGGTGGAGAAGATTGCGCTCGCCTCGAATGGTTCGCCCGGTGGCGGTGCCGCGATCCCCGTCGCCGCATCGCCGAGGCGCCCGTCCGGCCCCGGTGTCATGCGATGCAGAGTGATGTCGCCATTCTCCGGCCACCACAGCCGCGCCTCGCGCAGCACTGCGCCGGTGACGGCCAGCGGCGCATCGGTCGCGAAGGCGATCCCGCGCCCGTTCGCATCCTTGCCGGCGGGGAGCAGGGTCCCCTTGGCCAAGGTCGGCCGCGTCCCCGGCTTCGGCTCCACTGCCACCAGCATATGATCGGGCTGGCTCTGCGCGGGCGCGGCGTGGAGCAATTCCTGCTGGTAGAAATCGATCAGGTGCTGCGGCACTGCGTTCAGGAGGTTGCGGGCGTGGAGGGACATTTGCGCGAAGGCTATCACCAGCGCTGGGTGCGCGCTGTGATCGCCCGCGTGCAACGTCGTTTTGAACGCCATATTCGCGCGCTTTTCGCACTCGCGCATCTCGTCGAGGAAGCGTTCCACGGCATCGGCGAGCGCTTCGAGCATGCGGCCGGCCCAGGCGCGTTCGACGGCTTCGGCGACGCCGTGTATCTCGCCCTCGATCACGGCGCGGCGCCATGGTCGGGGCGTGTCCCAATGATGGTGGTGGAAGTGCTCGCCCAGCGCGGCCTCGCCCGCGACGACTTCGTCGAACAGGCGCTGGAGCTGCGGCCCGAGCACGCTCTCCACGGCGTCTTCGGCGAGCTGTCGGATCGATCGCCCCTGCGTCGCCTCGCCGAGGTCGGCGGGACCGAGCCAATCGTCGAGATCGTCGGCGAAGCGCAGCAGTGCCTCGACCAACTCGGTCAGGCGTCGCTCGTGCTCGCGCGGGCTGCCGATGCCGCGCGCCTGTTCGAGAAGCGCGGTCAGCGGCTCGGCGCGCGCGTCGATATCGGCGGTGGCGAGCAAGGCCAGCACGAAGCTCCGATCGGCGAGCAGGATCCTGCGCCAGTCGCCCTCCACCGCGCCGGCATCGTTGTGGAAGGGGATATCCGCGGCGAGCCTGGCGATGTCGGCGAGCAGTTCGGGCAGCCCGCGCGGATCGAGCCGTGCACGTTCGGGCGCGAAGGCGGGCGGTTCGCGGCCGGCCTGTGTCGTCCAGCGCGTGATCAGCGGGGAAGGACCGGTCATGGCCCCTCCACCAAAGTGCCTTCGTTCTTGTAGAAGGGGAAGACGAGGTTGTTGCGCGTGTTGGTCGCGCGGACACGATAATCGATCCCGATCAGCACCAGAGCCGGATCGGCGGCGTCGACGGCGGCGGTGATGTCGAGCAGGTCGATCCGCGGCTCCCAGCGGAGGATCGCGGTGCTGACCATCTCGCGCAATTCGCTGAGCAGGCTCGCGGTCAGATCGGCGAAGACGAAACGGTGCAGGTCGCAGCCATAGGTCGGGACCATCACCCGCTCGCCCTGCGGTGTGGAGAGCAATATGAACAGGCTCTGGCGGATATCGGAATCGCCTTCCTCCATCTCGGTGCCCAAAGTCGCCGTCGACACGCGCGGCGGAAAGCTCCAGCCGCGGCCGAGGAAGGAGACGGGGCGGACGGGCATCGCCTAGCCGCCGATCAGCACGGTCGGCAGGCCGAGCACGATGCTGCCGCCATGCGCGCAGGTGTCGCCGATCCGGGCGGCGGGCATGCCGGCGATCAGCACGGTGGCCGAGCCTTTCACGATGCTGTCGGGCGGGCCGACGCACACCGCCATGTCGCCGACGCGAGCGGCGGGCAGGTTGCCGATCAGCACCGTCGGGGCGCCCGGCCCCGAGATTGGCCCGCCCACATGCGGGATCGGCGGCACGCCCGGCGTCACCATCGGGCAGGCGTGCATGTCGGTGAGGCGCGCGGCGGGGGCATCAGTTGATCTTCACCAGCGCGCCGTTGACCTCGAGGATCGCCGCCGCCTTGAGCGAGCCCATGCCGTTGCTCGCCAGCGCGAGCTGACCCGACGCGGTGGCGTTGATCTGCACCGCACTCATGTCGCAATTGGCTGCGGCCTTGATCGTGAGGTTTGCGCCGCAATCGATCGTCATGTTGGTCGCCGACTTGATCGTCATATTGGCAGCGCTGATCAGCTCGACCGTGTCGCTCTTCATCACCAGTTTGTTGGCGTTGGGATCGGTGACAGTGACCGTTCCCGCCTCGTCGTCGAGCTCGACATAGCGGCCGCCGGGCGTGCTGATCTTGAGGATCACGTCCTTGTCGTTGAAGTTCACTTCCATCTTCGATCGGGTGACCAGCGCCTTGATGTCGTTGGTCTTTTCGGGCGTGTGGGTCGGCGCGCGCTGGCTCGAATAGACGCTGGCGAGGATCACGGCGCTCGCCGGATCCTCGTTCATGAATCCGAGCACGACTTCGTCGCCGATTTCGGGAAAGAACGACCAGCCGAACCCTTCCGAGGCATAGGGTTGGGCGAGCCGTGCCCAGATCGCATTGTCGGGATCGGTGAGCGGCAACGTGACCTGCACGCGGAAATCGCCGTTCGGGTCCTCCGCGACGGCCTTGACCTGGCCGACATGCAGCCCGCGCAGCGGTGGCGCGAGACCGGCGGCGGGCGGGTCGACGATCTTCGCGTCGCGGCTGGCGAAGCGTTCGGCGGGCATGCCGAGATCGGCTATGGTATGCCAATCGCCGCCGCGGATCAGGTGGCGGACTCCGCTGACGAATGCATTGCCGTTGAAACGCTCGCCGAGGCCCGCCAGCGTGACGTGCGCGCCCGGCCTGGCCAACGCGCTGCCCTGGAACTTCACGGTGCCGGTGAATTGCGAGAGCTTCGCGCGCATCAATGCCGCGGCCGACCATTTGCCGAGTTCGTCCTCGCCGCGCGCGGCAGCGGTCTGCTGGACAAAGGCGGAAACGCCCAGCACGTCGGCGAGCGCCGCGGCCTTCAAATTGCCGGGAACGGTCACATCGGTGCTACCCGCGGGCGTGGCCTCGGTCACGGCCTGGTCCGAATAGCTCCATGCGCGGCTGTTCACGGCGCTGTCGCCGAGCTGCGACACCGCATCGATCTGCGCGTCGAAGCTCAGGATCGACTCGCCATATTCGAGCGTGAGCACCGGGCTGGTCGAAGCGGTGGGTGCGATCACCGCGACTTCGCTATCGTCGATCACCACCACGCAGCCGCTCGCCTCGGCACGGAGCAGCATCAGATCCCAGTCCGATGCATGCGCCTGCACCATCGCCTCGACAGGTGTGGTAGCGGCGGCGTTACCGCGCATGCTGCCGCCATTGGCCGAGACCAGCGCCGAGATCAGCGCCGCGTCGGTGGCCTTCTCCGTGATGGCGCTGTGCCGGGCGAGCGTCATCTTGAGCAAGGGATCGCTGGTATCGACCACCAATTGGGCCGAAGCGCCGGGGACGATGCGCAGCCCGTGGCGCACCACCACGCCCTTGTGGATCACTGCGAGATCGGAGCCGTAGCCGGCCGAGAGCACGATCTTCGCGCCCGGGACGAAGGTCTCGGCGTCGCTGAACGGGAAGGTCTCGCTGTCGGGCTGGCCGTCATAGATCACGATCCGCGCGCGGGGCACGCGATTGGCCTCCCACCAGATCTCGACCGAAGCGATCTGATCGGTGTCGACCCTGGTGTCGTCGGCGGTGAGCGCCAGCTTGACCGGCAGGCCGGTCTTCGATGCAGGCGAGACGGCGTTCATCGCCCGGCCTGCGCGATCGGCGGGAAGAGCAACGCCTGGCCCGGCTCGAGCGTGCGGAAATCGTCGAGCCGGTTATGATCGGCGATCGCGAGATAATAGCGGCTGTCGCCATAGATGCGGTGGCAGAGCAAAGGCAGCGTGTCGCCCGCGAGCACCGTCACGACATGCGTCATGTCGGGCGAGCTGAGCTTCTGTGCTGCGCGGCCGTCGGTATTGTCGTGATAGCCGAGGAAGGTGGCTTTCACCTTGGCGCGGAGCGCGGTGCCGTCGGGCGCGAACAAGGTATAGTCGATCCCCATCGACTTGAGCCGCCCCTTGAACAACAGGCTGCCCCAGGCGAGCTGGACATAATTGGGCGAGTGGATCTCGCCGTTGATCTCGTAGATCAGGCGTTTGAGATCGGCGAGTTGGTCGTCGACCGATTTGGTCGGCGCGTCGGGCACGGTGCCGGTGCCGTCGAAGACGAGCGCGAGCTCGAGCGCTTCGCCCTTGTCGCGATTGAACACCACTTTCTTGCCGGTGCCGCCCGCGCCCTGCTGCTTGGTGTAGCAGACCCCCATCGCCTGCGAATATTGGTTGGGGTTGATCATCGCCTTGATCGGATTGGGGCGAGTCTTCGCCTGGCTGTTGAAGCCGGGGTCGGCGAAGCCGGTGATGGTCAGCTTGTCGAGCCCGCCCTTGCCGGCCATTTCACCACTCCTGGCGGCGCGCGAGTTCGGCGAGCACCGCCTCGACGCAGCGTTCGACCAGAGCCGCCTCTTTCTCCTCCTCGTCGCCTTCGTCGCAGTCGCAATCGACGAGGTCGAGCACCGAGCGCGGCCCGCTCTCTTCCTCCTGCTCGCCGGGGTCTTCGGCGACACGCATCTGGATGGCGATCTGGCGGATCTCCAGCGGCATCACGCGGCCTGCGGGAAATTCTGGCGCTGGAAGAACTGGTAGCTGAGCTCGACCGTCTCGATCAGCACGTCGTTGCCCATCGCATTGAGCGGCGTGTGCTCCCAGCGCAGCGGATAGGCGCCGAATATATTCCACGCGATCAGCGGCTGCTTCTTCTCGTTGATCAGCTTGATGCCGATCGTCTTCGCGCCGCCGCCCTGTCGGACGAGTCCCGCCGAGAGCGCACGCGACACCCAGCCGCCGAACGCCGATGCCTGCGTCACCACGCCGCGCTTGAGCAGCAGGTTCGAATATTTGGTCCGCACCGGCAGACGGTGGACGAAGCGGTTTTGCCCGCCCTCGACCAAATCCTCGGTCTCGAACTGCACTTCGAGCCCCGATACCTCCTGAAAGCTGGTGTCGCTTTCCGCGCCGTCGATATCGACGCGGAAAGCGAATACCGGCGGCGGCACATAGATGCCGTCGGTGCGCAGCGGCCGCTCGCGCGGGTCGGCGGCAGCCTTGGCGGCAGGGGCGCCGGCCGGCGGCATCAGGCGGCCTTCACCGCCAGCGTCTCATAGGCGATCTCGAGCGTCTCGATCGCGACTTCGCTGGCGTCGGACTTGAGATCGGTCGCCTGCATCTTGACCGGGAAGGCGTTGGTCAGCGTCCAGGTCATCATCGGCGATGCCTTTTCGTTGAGCAGGTTGATGATCACCGTGCGGCGCTTGATGATGTTGAGCTGGGTCTCGTTGAACCACGCCCAGAAGATCGAGTCCTTGGTGAACACCCCTTCTTGAGCGTGACGTTGCCGACGCTGCGCAGCCCCGGCATCTTGATCGGCGCGAACACCGCGCTGTCTCCGTGGCGATATTCGATCGCCTTCGTTTCGCTCTCGAGCCCGCTGATCTCGGAAAAGCCCTGCGTCTTGCCGTCGCCGAGATCGATGTTGAAATAGAATTTGGGAAGCGGCCAGACTTCGTCCTGTGCACTGCCGTCAGCCATGATCTGCTCCTGTCAGAAAAGGGATAGGGATAAGCGGGCCTCAGGCGCCGCCGAGCATCTGCTGCTTGAAGGTGAGTTCGATGAACTCGGCCGGGTGGACCATCTGCAGGGTCACCTGCACGCGCATCACGCCGTTGAGCACGTCGTCGGGCGTCATCGTGCTGCCGAGCCCGGCGACGACATTGTACGCCTGCCCGGGGCTGTTCCCCATCAAGCCGCCCGAGGCCCAGAGGCCGTGGAGGAAGCTCTCGATCATCGAGACCACGGTGACCCAAGTCTGGGCGGTGTTGGGGCGGAAGACCATCGCGTCCAGGGCCTGCTTCACCGATTGCTCGACATAGATCATCGTCCGCCGCACCTGGATGTAGCGCCAGTCGTTCGACAGGCTGTCGAGCGTGCGCGCGCCCCAGATCAGGCTGCCGCGGCCCTGGAAGGTGCGGATCGCGTTGACCGCGAGGCCCTGGACCGGGACGTTGAGATCGTCCTGGTCGTCGCCGGCGATCGGCAGCTTGGGCATCACCATCGTCGCGATGCCGACATTGGCGGGGGCATTCCACACGCCGCGCGATGCATCGTTGGTCGCCCAGACGCCGGCGATCGCGCCGCTGGTCGGCAGGACGCCCTGCGTTGCGGCCACTGCGGCGAGCAGGTTTTGGAAGCCGGGCACGGTGGCGGTCAGCGCCGAGGTGAGCTGCTTGTGGGTGATGCCGGTCGCCACCGAATTG
Source organism: Sphingomonas sp. 7/4-4 (assembly GCF_027941955.1). GTDB lineage: Bacteria > Pseudomonadota > Alphaproteobacteria > Sphingomonadales > Sphingomonadaceae > Sphingomonas. Next base: position 1,913,276 of record NZ_CP115960.1, on the reverse strand, counting down.
GCGTCGGCAGGCTTGGGCAGCACCGCCAACGACGTGCCGATCTTCTGGACGTAGCTGGCATAGATCGTCTGGCCCTTGGCGTTCAGCGCAGTGAGCGCCGTTGGGGTCGGCGTGGGGGTGGGCCCCGGCGTGGGCCTCGGAGTCGGAGTCGGAGTTGGAGCGGGGCTCGGCGCGGGTGCCGGCGGCGGGGCCGGATAGGCTGCGCTCAGCACGCCGAGCAACGCCGCCTGCAGCGTCGTCTTGTTGGTGCCGTCGGTGTCGAAGTTGGAGATGTCGATCTCGCTCGGCGATACCACCGACGTCACCAGCGGCGGGAAATAGGCCACGCCGAAACGCCACATCTCGGGGGGCACCTGCGAGGCCACGCCGCTGCGGAAATCGGCGATCGCCGGCTTCCAGTCGTCGCGCGGCTGGAGCGTGTTCGCGCCCCAGATGTCGAGCAAGGCGATGCGGTCGCCGGTCTTGGCGCAGCTGCGCAGCATGCGGGCGGTGACGTTGGCGAACTGGTTCTTGTCGGCGAGCTGGATCGCATCGGGGATCGCGACCATCGTTGGCCCGACAAAGCTCTCGCACACACCCAGCGCGTCCTCGAAATCGTCGGCGGAGATGGGCGTGGGATTGCCGCCGGTCTCGAACGCGCCGCACGAGATCACGTAGCAGGGGCCGCCGCCATTGGCGTAGAACAGCCGCATGCTGTTGTAGAGGTTGAACACGGTCTTGCCGACCTGCATCAGCGCAAAGGACGTATTGCCGTCGAGCGAGACATTGCCCCAGTTCATGTCGGGAGAGGTCGTCGCCGCGTCGTCGTCCGCCGCGGCTTCGGCATCGGCTGCCGCGAGATAATATTTCTGCGAATAGCCGCGGCCATAGAATTGGACGAACTCGGCCATGGATTCGATGCGCTTGGGGATCAGCGTCAGCGCGCGCTTGTCGGTGTCGGTCGCCTGTTGGGTATAGCCGATGAAGCAGGGGACCGCAGTGTCCACCCCGACGATCGAGGGCGGGAAGCTGTCGGGTTCCTGGATGTAGACGCCCGGTGTCTTGTACTGGGTAGCCATCGCGTATCTCCCGTTTTGGGGGCTTTCAGACGAACACGTAGATGTCGGACCAGGCCGGCGGCGGCTGACCGCTGCGTGGGGTCGCGGCTGGGATGACGCTGTCGGTCGCGGGACCGGGAAGCCGGTCGACCAGGATGCGCGGATAGCTGCGCCCGCCCAGCGGCTTCCCGGTCAGCGCGAGCTGCGCCTCGGGGCTGGCGAGGATCGCGCGCGGAACGTCGCTGGTCAGGCACGCGGCGGGGCGTCCGTCGGGGAGGAGATGGGGTGCGTCGTCGAGACGGAAGCCGGCATCGCTGCCGTCGGGCGCGACTACGCTCAGGCTGGCGGAGTCGAGCGTGCCGCTGCGCGCTGCGACGAAATAGCGCCACCGGGTCTGCCGCGCGGCGAACTGGATCGCGTAGGTCACCGGGCGGAAGAAATCGGGCTTGCCCGATCGCGGCGTTTTCGGTGCCCGATCGACCGGCATCCCGTCCCAGCCCTCGAACGGCGCGGGATCGACGCGGGTGAAGTGGAGATCGAGCAGCGCCAGCGCCTGCGACTGCCGCTCGACCTGCATGCGCTCCTGCGCGGCCGGGCCCTGTTTGGCGGGATCGAGCGGCGGTTCCTTCCCGTCCTTTTCCGGCGGGGGCGGCACGCTGGTGCCCACGCCTTCCATCCCGCGGGTGTCGACGATGCTCGGCCGGTCGAGCAATGTGCTCCAGTCGATCGTCAGCGCCGCGGTGCCGACCGTGCCCGGCACATTGGAGCGGCTCGACAGGCGCAGAGGCGGATCGCCGATCCGGTGGTCGGTCGGCATTTCGGTGAACACTGCGAAGCGCGGATTGGCGACGTGCAGCGCGAACAGCAGAGGTGGTTCGTAGAGCCGCGCCCAGACGTCCGGCGGCACCTGGCCGAAGCGCCTCTGCAATTTGGCGAAGATGTCGTTCGCCTGCGCCTTGACTGCGGTATCCCAGAACAGGTCGATCCCGTCGGCGCGGCGCCGGACGACATAGCCGTACAGCGCCAGCCGCTCGAGCGTGCGGCGTGTCGGCTCGACGGCGATATCGGTGCAGACGCCGTCGCTGCGATTGTAGAATTGGTGGCGGATATCGATCGAGATGCAGCGATCGTAGCGCCCGGCCAGCGCGGCGCGCGGCGGCAGCGGCGTCGGCCCGGGCGGTGGCTGCAGCGCAGTGAGCGGCAGGCTCCGCAGCGCCTGGTCGAGGAACGAGTCGAAGATCGTCGTCATCGGCTCATTCCCTGGGCTGGAGCAGGGGTGGGGGTGCCTGTTGCACCGCCGGCGCCACCGATGTGATCGCCGCGCCGGCAAAGGGCAGGCGGCGCAGACGATAGAGCACGAAGGGTTGCCCCTTCAGCCCGGTATACGTGGCGAGATGGCTGACCTGCCCCAGATCGAGGCTGACCAGTTCGATCGCCAGATTGCCCATCCGGCTGCCGATCTCCGGCGAACTCGCGGCATCGAATACCGGATATTCCTGGAGATATTCGATGACGCGTGAGAGGATCGCGAGCCCCGCCACATAGCTCGCCTCGACGAAGCACGACGTGAACAGCACATAAGCGTCGATGAATTGCGGCGCGCTCGAGATCGCATAATTGTCGCCGCCGCTCGCGCGGACCGGCTGGTATGATCCGAGGCTGGTGTCGTGCTGGAGCGCCGCGAGCGACATTACGATCCGCCCGGCGAGGTCGGGCTGCACCGCGCCGTCGAGCCCGGTCAGATTGGTCAGCCGGATCCACTCCTCGTCGCGCGCCTGCGTCGCCTGCAGCGCGGATTCGATCCGGTTGCGGACGGACAACAGAACATCGTTGATCATGACCATGGGCCAAGATCTTCCCCCTCGAGGTGCCACGCGGAACGGATGACGCCGCTGCGCCTGCACGGGCGCGGCTGGATTCGATGCGACTTGAACCCGAGCCTATCGGGGCCGGGCGCGCTGGCAACAGACGACGCATCCGAAATGCTTGTCCGATACGGAGGCATGCGCGCGGCGGGGTGCGCTGTTGTAACCGTTTACGAGGCGCCCCGGCATCGCCTAACAGGCATCAGCCGTGGCCGAAAGCGCGGCGGGGAGAGGCGATGACCGATACCGTGCGCGGCCCCGTGCCGATCAAGTCCGTCACCATCGTCGGCGGCGGCACCGCCGGCTGGATGACTGCGGCGATGCTCTCGCATCTATTCCGCGGCTACGAGATCCGGCTGATCGAATCCGACGAGATCGGCATCATCGGCGTCGGCGAGGCGACCATCCCGGCGATCCGCGACTATATGGCGCTCGCGGGAATCGATCTCGTCGAGATGATCCGCGCCACCCAGGCGACGTTCAAGCTCGGCATCGACTTCGTCAACTGGCGCACCGGCGACGACCGCTATTTCCACGGCTTCGGACGGATCGGCCAGGATTTCATGTGGCTGCACCCGCATCAGCTCTGGCTCAAGCTCAAGGCCAGCGGCAAACCCGTCGGCCATTTCGACGATTATGCGCTCAATTGCCGCGCGGGGATGGCGAACAAATTCTGCTTTCCCGATCCGCGAAACCCCACGTCGCCGATCTCGGGCATCGACTATGCCTATCATTTCGATGCCTCGCTGCTGGCGAAGTTCCTGCGCGTGCGCGCCGTGGGCAAGGGCGTCACTCGGATCGAGGGCCGGATCGTCGATGTGAAGCTCGACGGCGAGAGCGGGCATGTCGACCATGTCGTGCTGGCGGACGGCCGCACGGTCGATGGCGACCTGTTCGTCGATTGCTCGGGAATGCGCGGGCTGCTGATCGGGCAGGCGCTGGGCGTCGGTTACGAGGACTGGAGCCAATGGCTGCTCAACGATCGCGCGCTCGCGGTGCCGTGCGAGAGCGTGTCGCCGTTGACGCCCTATACGCGGGTGACGGCGCGCGATCATGGCTGGCAATGGCGCATCCCGCTCCAGCACCGGATCGGCAACGGCCATGTGTTCGCAAGCAGCCAGATCTCCGACGACGAGGCCGCATCGGTGCTGCTCGCCAATCTCGACGGCAAGCCGCTCGCCGATCCGCGCCCGGTCGCCTTCCGTCCGGGCAAGCGCCACAAGGCCTGGGAGAAGAACGTCGTCGCGATCGGCCTGTCCTCGGGCTTCCTCGAGCCGCTCGAATCGACCAGCATCCATCTGATCCAAACCGGCATCACCAAGCTGGTGGCGCTGTTCCCGCACCAGGGCTTCGCCGCGCCGGACGTGGCCGAATATAATCGCCAGCACGATTTCGAGTTCACCGACGTGCGCGACTTCATCGTCGCGCACTATAAGGTCACCGAACGCGAGGACACGGAGTATTGGCGCTACCTCAGGCACATGGCGGTGCCCGACAGCCTCACCGAACGGCTGGAATTGTTCGCCTCCTCGGGCCGCTTCTTCCGCCGCGCGGCGCAGGAGCTGTTCCGTGAGGAGAGCTGGGTGCAGGTGTTGCTGGGGCAGGGACTGAAAGTCGCGCATGACCCGATGGTCGAGATGATCCCGGAGGCCACGGTCGCCGATTTCATGCGCGACACCGCGGAGGTGATCGCCGACGTCGCCAACGCAATGCCCGATCACGCGGCCTTCATTGCCCGCCATTGCCAGGCGCCGCCGCTGACTGTTGCAGGATAGGCACAGCTCGTCGCGGTTGAACCAAGGTCGGACGACGGCGTTGTTGACAGATGGCGCGAAAGCGTTTTGACATCGTTGTCGGAGATCGAGAAGCCGTCTAAACGGACATGTAACCGGTTACAATGAGGGTTAGGGGAGAATGTTGTGAGGGATTCCAAACAGATCCGCTTGAGTGTCGCACGTGGGATTTCCGCCGCCGCACTCGCTGCGGCGCTGGCGATCGGGTCGCCCGCGTCCGCACAGACCACTTCCACGCTGCAAGGCCATGTCGAAGGTGCCGCGGCCGGCGCGACGGTCACGGTCACCGATACCGTTACGGGCCGCAAGGTCACCGCGACGATCAATGCCGAGGGCAATTACGTCATCGTCGGCCTGCGCCCGAGCACCTATCAGGTGCAGCTATCGACCGGCGGCGAGGCGGAGACAGTGACTCTCCCCGTCGGCCAGACGGTGACCTATGATCTCGGCAGTTCCGCCGACACGGCGGGCACCGGCAGCGAGATCGTCGTCACCGGCACGCGCGATCGCACCGAGACGCGCACCGCCACGGTTTCGACCAATGTCAGCCAGCAGCAGATCGAGAATCTCCCGCAGAACGAGCGCAACTTCCTCAACTTCGCCGCGCTCGCGCCCGGCGTTTCGGTGTCGCCGACCTCGGGCGCGCGTCGCGTGCAGGCCGGTGCCGTCAGCTCGGACAACACCAACGTCTTCATCGACGGGTTGAGCCTCAAGAACCCGATCAATCATGGCGGCGTGGCCGGGCAGAATTTCTCGCGCGGCAATCCCTTCCCGCAATCGGCGGTGCAGGAGTTCAAGGTCGATACCCAGAACTTCAAGGCCGAATATGAGCAGGCCGGATCGGCGATCATCACTGCCGTCACCAAGACCGGCGGCACCGAATTCCACGGCGGCGCGTTCGGCGAGTGGCAGCCCAAGGCGTTCATCGGCCAGCCTTATTTCGAGCGCAATCGCGAAAAGCCCGACTATAGCCGCTGGCAGTATGGCGCCGATCTCGGCGGTCCGATCATCAAGGACAAGCTGCACTTCTTCGCGGCTTTCGAGGGCACCAGCCAGAAGCTCCCTTCGGCGGCGATCAATCTGGGGCCGAACCCCGGCGACGCCGTTCCGCAGTTCCTCAAGGACCAGTATAACGGCGTCTATGCGCAGAGCTTCGAGCAGCGCCTCTATTTCGGCAAGCTGAGCCTGTTCGCTACCGATCGCGATACGATCAACGCCAGCGTGTTCGTCCGCAAGGAAGACAATCTCGCCGATTACGGCGGCGCCTCGGTGCCCGAGCACGGCCGCCGGCTGCTCAGCAACATCAACGTGTATCAGGCCGAGTGGAACCATCGCGGCGACAATTGGCTGAACGAGCTCACGGTTGCTTACAACACCGTGTCGAACGGCACGCCGCGCGAGAGCGACGATCCCGAGATCATCATCAACTACCGTCCCGACATCAACAGTGGCGAGGCGGTGCTGCTCGGCGGCAACAGCTTCATCCAGAACGACGATCAGGAAACCTGGACGTTCAAGAACAACGTCACTTTCTTCGGTGGCGCGCACACGATCAAGGCCGGCGCCAAGCTGACGCTCAACACCTATGAGCGGCTCGAGGACAGCCGCAACAACGGCAGCTATTATTACAACGCTGCCACCTTCACCGATCCCGCGGTGCAGGTCCCGCTGGCCGCGCGTATCTCGACCGTGCCCGTCGAGGCGGCGACCGCCAAGAACACCCAGATCGGCCTGTTCGTCCAGGACGACTGGTCGCCCGACGATCATTGGACGATCAATGCCGGCCTTCGCTGGGATTTCGAAACCAACGCCAAGAACGAGAATTTCGTCACTCCAGAGAAGATCGCCACGGCGCTTCGCAATTATCCGGGATGGAAGGCGGCGGGGATCGATCCTGAAGATTACATCTCGACGGGTGACAATCGGAAACCGTTCTGGGGCGCGATCCAGCCGCGTCTCGGCATCAGCTACGACGTCAACGGCGATCGTGACCTGATCTTTTTCGCCGGCGCCGGGCGCTATTATGACCGCCCGCTGTTCATCACCTCGGGCATCGAGACGATCAAGAGCTATTACCAGTCGGTCAGCACATTGTCCTTCTGCCAGGGCACCGGCTACCCGGCGCCGCCGCAGGGCTGCACCAACTGGAGCGACAGCTACCGCGATCCGGATGCGCTGCGCGCGGCCGCGATCGCGCAGGGCAATGGCGGCGACGTATGGCTGCTCAACAACGACACCAAACTGCCCTTTTCGGATCAGTTCAGCCTCGGCGTACGCAAGCGCTTCGGCGCGGTGCAGACCTCGCTCACCTTCGCGCACATCCGCAGCCACAACATCTTCCAGTTCGTCCGCGGCAACCGCTTCGAGAACGGCTGGTACACACGCATCGTGAACCGCGATGCGAACGGAAACGTCACCGGCTGTTCCGACGGCGGCGGCCTCTGGGTCCAGGACAATATCGCGGGTTCATTGACCAACCGCGATGGAACGCCCGTTCCAACCAGCATCTGCGCCGCCCAGAACGGCCAGCTCGCGGGCTTCAACGGCAAGCTCAATATCGGCCAGAACGACGGCAAGGCGGTCTACAACGCGATCTACCTGACCGTGGACAAGCCCTATTCGAAGGAATCGGGCTGGGGCTTCACGCTCTCCGGCACCTATCAGCGCGCCCGGACGAACGTGGGCACCGAGCTCGGCTCGGACGAGTTCTTCGCGGGTCCCGACGTCACGCAGTTCGGCTGGCAGAATGTCCAGGGCGTCGATCAGTATCGCCTCGTCATGACGGGGATGGTCAATCTGCCCCTCGACGTGCTGTTCTCGGCGACGGGCACCTTCGCCTCCGGCCCGGCTTATGGCTTTGCCGGCTGTCCGCCGGCGGCGATCACGCCTCCCAGCCCGACCCCCGACGGCGTCGGCTGCATCGCGAACCTCGGCGGCGTGCGTTTTCCGCCGAACGAGTTCGCTTATGCCAATGTCGATCTGCGGCTGACGAAGACCTTCCGCCTGCCCTGGGGGCACGATCTCCAGATCAAGGGCGAGGTGTTCAACGTCTTCGACTCGATCAACCGCAACTATTCCGGCTGGGGCGCCGGGAACAATCCAGTCACTTGGGAAGAGAACGGCACGGTCGGCAACGCCCGCAGCTTCCAGGTCGGCGCAAGCTACCGCTTCTAAGTCCCCCTTTGAAGCGAACCACTCGGGGAGGGAGACATTCCTCCCCCGATTTTTGTAATCAGGTCAGATGAAGCCCGAACTTCGCCGCTTCGGAACCAGCCAGAGCCCGGTCGTGGTGATCGACGGCTTCTCCGGCGACGCGCGGGCAGTGGTCGAGACCGCCGCTGCGCTCGCGCCGTTCCCGTCGAGCGTGGGCACTTATTATCCCGGCCTCCGCCGCATCCTGTCCGAGCGTGATCTGGATGCCTGGCATTATGTCGAGACCCTGTTGCACGCCGTGGCGCCGTTTCTCGGTGGGGCTTTCGATTTCGTTCGCTTCGATTTGCTCGAGGCGAGCTTCTCGATGGTCACTGCGCCGCCCGAAACGCTGACTCCGGCGCAGCGTGCGCCGCATTTCGACTCCGCCGATCCCGATTATGTCGCGATCCTGCACTATCTCGCCGATACGCCGGGCACCGCCTTCTACCGCCAGCGCTCGACCGGGATCGAGGCGGTCACCGAAGCCAATCGCGAAGCCTTCATCGCCGCCGCGCGCCGCGAGAGCATGTCGCTCATCGGCTATACCAACGGCTCCAACGGCCATTTCGAGCAGATCGGCATGGTCGAGGGCAATATGGATCGGCTGGCGATCTATCAGGGGCGGCTGCTCCATTCCGGGCTGATCCCGGAGGGCATGGACTTCAGCGCCGATCCGCGCCGCGGCCGGCTCACCGCCAATCTGTTCATCAAGGGATATCGCGCATGATCCGCGCCGTGCTCAGCCTCGTGACCCTGCTGGCCGCGTGCACTGCCGCCGCCCAGCCTGCGAAGCGGACCTATATCAATCCGCTCGACCTGGATTACCGCTACAATTTCGAGCAATTGAACGAAGGCATCTCGTACCGTACCGGCGCCGACCCCGCGATCGTGCGGCACAAGGGCGCCTATTACCTGTTCCAGACGTTGGCCGACGGCTATTGGCGCTCGGGCAATCTGATCGACTGGACCTTCGTCACGCCCAGCCGCTGGCCGTTCCAGTCGATCGTCGCGCCTGCGGTCTGGTCCGATGGCGAGCGCTTGGTGATCCTGCAATCGACGATGGAGCCGACCTCGATCCTCTCCACCACCGATCCCGACAGCGGCAAGCTCGACTTCTTCGTCCGGCGCATGCCCCGGCTGCCCGGGCAGGTCCGCCCGGGCGAGGAGGAGAAGATCAAGCCGGGCGAGATCCCGCCCGGCCCATGGGATCCCGCTCTGTTCAAGGACGATGACGGCAGATGGTACATCTACTGGAACTCGTCGAACGTCTTCCCGCTCTACGCGATGGAGATCGAATTCCGGGACGGGCGGCTGATCTACAAGGGGCAGGCGCAGCCGATGCTGGCGCTGCATCCCGATCGACATGGCTGGGAACGCTTCGGCCAGGACCATTCGGGGACGCTGCCCGACGGCACGCCCATCAAGCCCTTCATGGAGGGCGCGTGGATGACCAAGGTCAAGGGCCGCTATTACCTCCAGTACGGCGCGCCCGGCACCGAATATAACGCCTATGCGAACGGCACCTATGTGTCGGACAGTCCGCTCGGGCCGTTCGAATATGCGCCGTATAATCCGGTCGCGTACAAGCCCGGCGGATTCGTGCAGGGTGCCGGCCACGGCTCGACCTTCGAGGATGTGCACGGCAATTGGTGGAACACCGGCACGCCGTGGCTGGGCTATAATTGGGCGTTCGAGCGCCGCATCGGCATGTGGCCGGCCGCGTTCGAGGCTGATGGCCAGATGCGCGTCTCCACGCGCTTCGGCGATTTCCCGCAATTCGTGCCGACCGGCAAGATCGGCGATCCCGACAGCCTGTTCACCGGCTGGATGCTGCTTTCCTACCGCAAGCCGGCAAGCGCCTCGACCACGATGGGAGAGTTCGCGGCGGACCGCGTCACCGACGAGAATCCGCGCACCTTCTGGGTCGCGGGCGCCAACAAGGCGGGAGAGACGCTGACGGTCGATCTCGGCGCGGTGAAGACGCTGCGCGCCGTGCAGGTCAATTTCGCCGACTACAAATCGAACCGCTTTGCCGACGCACCGGACGTCTATACCGAGTTCGCGCTGCAATCCTCGGCGGACGGGCGGAGCTGGTCGCCGCTCGCCCGGACCGAAGCGCCGCGCCGTGACCGGCCCAACGCCTATTTCGAGCTGCCCGCGCCGGTGAAGGCGCGTTATGTGCGCTATGTCCACGGCCATGTCGGCGCCGCCAACCTTGCGATCAGCGACATCCGCATCTTCGGCTCCGCCGGCGGCAAGCCCCTGCAATACCCGCCGGCGTCACTGCGAAACGGGGCGCCGACGAACGCAATGCCCGGGTGACGTGGAAGCCGGTCGAGGGCGCGGTCGGCTACAACGTCCTGTGGGGAATCCGCCCCGATCGCCTGACGCTCACCTATCAGCGCTGGGCCGATCAGGGGGACAGCCTCGAGCTGCGCGCGCTCAATGTCGGGCAGGCTTATTGGGTCGCAATCGAGGCGTTCGACGAGAACGGTGTGTCGAAGCGCTCCAGGTCGGTGCGGGTCCCCTAGCGCGACCGTTTGACGAGGCGGCGGACTCGCCTAGAAGCGACATCGTGCCGGCTCTCCTCGAAATCTGCGTCGACGATTCCGCCGGGCTCCGCGCGGCCGTTGCCGGCGGCGCCGACCGGATCGAATTATGCTCCGCGCTCGAGCTCGGCGGCCTCACGCCCTCGGCCGCATTGGTGGAACAGGCGGTGCAGACCGGCTGTCCGATCCACATGATGATCCGCCCCCGCGCGGGCGGGTTCGTGCTCGCTGAAGGCGAGGCGGCGTTGATGATCGAGGAGATCCGCCTCGCGGTCGCGCGCGGCGTCGCCGGCGTGGTGGTCGGCGCGCTCCGGCCCGATGGCGGGCTCGACCGTGAGGCGCTGGCGCGCTTCCGCGATGCCGCGCAGGGCGCGACGCTTGTCCTGCACCGCGCGATCGACCTGGTTCCAGACCCGGTCGCGGCCGTGCGTGAAGCCGCGGCGCTCGGCTATGACAATATCCTGAGCTCGGGCGGCGCCCCGACCGCGATCCTGGGCATGCCGGTGCTCGCCGCGATGGTCGCCGAGGCCGGCCAGCGCCTGTCGATCATCGCCGGATCTGGCGTCACGCCCGCCAATGTTGCGCGCCTCGTCGCCGAGACAGGCGTGGATGAGGTGCACGGATCGGCGAGCGCGCCGGGGCCCGAACCCGATGCCGCCACGCTGCGGCTCGGCTTCGCCAGCGGCCCGCGCCGCCACACCGACAGGATGATCGTGGCGCAGTTGCGCGCCGCGCTCGCAGAGGGAAAGCATGAACGAAGCCATCTCACGACGCGGCGCGCTGGGTCTCGGCGCCGCCGCCACTTTGGCGGCGAGCGCCACCAAGGCGGCGCCGGCCGATCCGGTCGCGGTCGTCTCCACCTGGGATTTCGGCAAGGCCGCCAATGAGGCTGCGCTCGCGCGCTTCAAGGCCGGTGGCTCCGCGCTCGATGCGGTCGAGGCCGGTGCCCGCGTGCCCGAAGCCGATCCGACCAATCATTCAGTGGGCTATGGCGGCTATCCCGACCGCGACGGTCACGTCACGCTCGACGCGATCATCATGGACGAGGACGGCCGCGTGGGGGCCGTCGCCGCACTCGAGGACGTCGTTCACGCGATTTCGGTCGCGCGGCTGGTGATGGAAAAGACGCCGCACACCCTGCTCGTCGGCGAAGGCGCCACCCGTTTCGCGCTCGCTCAGGGCATGCAGCGGACCAAATTGCTGACGCCCGAGGCCGAGCAGGCGTGGCGCGAATGGCTCAAGACCGCGCATTACCAGCCCGTCGCCAATATCGAGAACCGCTTGCCCGGACCGCCGGGTTCGAGCCTCAACCACGACACGATCGGCATCCTCGCGCGCGGCCTAGACGGCCATCTCGCGGCCGCCTGCACCACGTCGGGCATGGCCTTCAAGATGCGCGGCCGCGTCGGCGATTCGCCGCAGGCGGGGAGTGGCCTGTTTCTCGAGAAGGGCGTCGGCGCCGCCGCCTCCACCGGTGTCGGCGAGGAAGTGACACGCATCGCCGGTACCGCGCGGGTGATCGCCTCGATGCGAGCCGGGCTTTCGCCGCAAAAGGCGTGCGAGGAAGCAGTGAAGCACATCGTCCGGCTGCGCGGTGAAGCGATCAAGGGGATGCAGGTCGGCTTCCTCGCGCTCGGCCATGACGGCCGGGTCGGCGCCTATGCGCTGCTCCCCGGCTTCACTTATGCCGTGACGCGTCATTCGGGCGCGGCGGAGGTGCTGCCCTCGGCCAGCCTGTTCGCGCAGCCGGGCTAGGTTTAGCGACATTCAAGCGGCTCTTCTCCTCTCCTGATGAGAGAGGAATGAATGTCGATGGAGCCTAACCCAGCCAGCCGCCCTTGAACCCGGCCAGCGTGAGCCCGCGGCGGATCGCCGGTTCCTCACGCATGTACCGCCAGACGAAGTCGTTCCGGTAGTTGGCGGCCTGGAGCAGGATCGGTCCCTGATCGATGCCCAGATGGTCGCGCGCGTACCAGCCGTGCGCCGGATCGACTGTCCCGGTCTCCAGCCGAGCATCGACGTACCGGAAGCTCGGGTTGAACAGATCGACGAACCCGTATTTCCCATAGAGCCGGTCGCCATGCTCGCGGCGCAGCGCTTGGGCACAGGGAATGACGATCTCGGGCGCGAAGGGAGGCTACCCAGAGCCGCTGTCGGCGCCAGCGTGCCGTCGTCGCGCTCGTCGGGCTGGCCCAGCGGACCGCGTGCCGAATAGCCGAAGAATTCGCGCGTCTCGCTTTTGAACGGCAGCTTGTAATTGCCCGGCCCGTCGCATGCGGTGAGGCCCCATATGTCTTTCGACCAGCCGTCCCAGTGCCTCGGATTGGCGGTGCAATAAGCGCGGTTGGCAAAAGTCGAGCGTCGGCTGTTCTCGAAATAATCGAGCCCGGCTTCGCGTATCGGCGCGTCCTGGATGCCGCGATAGTCGATCCAGATCTGGCTGTACTGGTGGCCGAACAGCGGCGCGAAGGCGAGGTGGCGCGTCGGTCCCTCGCCGCGCCAGCAGCGCGCGTAATTCGCGGTCCACGCCTCCCAGCTGTCCGCCGGCAGCGGGTGCTCGGGCGCGCCGAGCCCGAGCACATAGACGAACATGCCTTCATTATAGCCGACCCAGCTTGCCGGGATCAGGCCGCGCTCGGGATGCCAGCCCATCGACACCGGCTTGCGCCCGTCCGAACGGAAGAAGTTCCAGTCGGCGCGCGCGTAGATCGCCAAAGCGAGCTTGCGGATCTCGGCCTCGGCGGGATCATCGCGGTCATAATAGCGTCCCGCGAACAGCACCCCCATCAGCAGGAGGGTGGTGTCGACGCTGGAAAGCTCGACATCGCGGAAGCGTTCGCCGGTCTCCATGTCGATAAAATGGTAGAAGAAGCCCTTGTGCCCGGTCTTGCCGGTCGGTTCAGGTCCCTGCGGCGCGTTCCAGAAGAAGCGCAGCGTGGTCAATGTCAGGTCGCGTGCCTCCGCGCGGGTGCACCAGCCGCGCTCGACGCCGATCGGATAGGCGGTCAGCCCGAAGCCGACCGAGGCGATCGAGCAGAAGCTCGGCGTCGGCCAGCGATCCGGTACCAGCCCGTTCTTGCGGTTCACATTGTCCCAGAAGCAGCGGAACGTGCGCTCCTCGATATCCTCGTAAAAGGCCGGGAGGCTGTTCCCCGCAAGCGCGCCGTCCGGCCGGGCCACGGGCGTGCAGGCGGGGAGGGCGCCCGCGGTCGCGAGCAGCGAGGAACGGGTAAGCAGCGCGCGTCTGTCGATCATGTTCGTCCTTCTACCCCAAAAGACGGGAGGCGACGCACGAGGCGCCGCCTCCCAGGAGGGGTGTTGTGAAACCGGTTACAAGGCGGGCACGCCAAAGGCCCATTGCGCCCCGCGGCGCCCACGCGAAAAGGGAGATGCGCTCAGCCATGTGCGGATACGCCGGCGCGTGCGACGGTGGTGGCGCGCGCGATGAGGTGGGGTTCGTGCAGTTCGATGGGAGCACCCGGGCCCTTGCCTTCGAGCATGTCGATCAGCCGCGAGACCGCGCGCGCGCCGATCTCGGCGATGCGCACCTCGATCGTGGTGAGCGCGAGATAGCGCGCCAGCGGCACGTCGTCGAAGCCGGCGACGGCGATATCCTCGGGCACGCGCTTGCCGGCCTGGCGCAGCGTGTGGAGACAGCCGATCGCCATCATGTCGTTGGCGGCGAACACCGCGTCGCACGGCGCGTCGCTCTCGAGGATGTCACGCGCCGCGGCTTCGCCGGTCTCCTCGTTGAAGTCGCCCGTGATGATCCGCACCGGCATGTCGGGCGCCAACTCGGCCAGTGCGTCGCGGAATCCCTGCAGCCGCTCGCGCGCATCGACATTGCCCTCCGGCCCGGCGATGTGGACGATGTGGCGATAGCCGTTGGCGAGCAGGTGCCGCACCATCGCCTCGGCGCCCGCGCGATTGTCGAGCCGCAGCGAGGGCCGCGACGTGACTTCGCCCGGCGCATTGATCAGCACCGCGGGCAGCGCCGCCGGCAGCGCGCGCTCCAGCGATTCCAGCGTGATGTGCGGTGCCATCACCAGCAGTCCGTCGACGCGCCCGCGCATCGCGCGCAGCGCCACCGCGGCCTGCTCGCTGTCGTCATGCATGTTGGAGAGCAGCAGCAGATAGCCGCGCCGGCGCGCCTCGCGGTCCATGCCGCGCACGCATTCGGAGAAGAATTCGCCGTGCAGGTCGGGCAGCACCACGCCGATCGCGCGGGTGCGCGCCAGGCTCAGGCTCCGTGCGCCGGCATGAGGGACGTATCCCAACTCCTTGGCGGCGGCCACGATCCGCTCGCGCGTTTCACCGCGGACATTGTTGAGGCCGTTCAGGGCGCGCGACACGGACGCGACCGAAACCTCGGCGCGGCGTGCGACATCGCGGATCGTGGCCTCGCCCATTTTGCTCCTGCTTCCGGTCTCACGCATGTCCCCTACGTTTCAGACCGCGAGGGCGATTGCAATCCTCGCCCGTCAGGAGCTATGTAACCGGTTACGGGACACCGCAACAAGCATAAAAGTTGCGTGGGTGGTGCCCGTGAGTCGCTTGCCGCGCCGGGTTGGGGCGCGGCCATCCGGGAGAGGAACGAAATGCTCGACACCAAGATTTCGCGACGCGCGGCGCTGCTGGGTGCAGGCGCGGTCGCGGCTTGGGTCTCCAGCCCGGCCCGCGCGCTGCTTCAGGCTGCGGCGGCGCTGCCGGTGCCCGCCTTCGTCGACGGGCTGATCGCGAAGATGACCCTGGCCGAGAAAGCCGGCCAGCTCACGTTGATGCCCAGCGCTTGGGGCGGCGGCGTCGCGACGCAGCTCAATCCGCCGACCAACGGTCCCGGCTTCGAGCAGCAGCTCGAAGAAGTCCGCCAGATGCAGCTCACCGGCGTGTTCAACGGCAACGGTGCCGAGATGGCGCGCCGCATGCAGACCGTGGCGATGAAGGAATCGCGGCTCAAGATCCCCTTGCTCTTCGCCGCCGACGTGATCCACGGCCATCGCACGATCTTCCCGGTGCCGGTAGGGGAGGCCGCGAGCTTCGAGCCGGATCTCGCCGAGCGCACCGCGCGCATGGCCTCCTATGAAGGCGCCGCCTCGGGCCTCGACTGGACCTTCGCGCCGATGGTCGACATCGCACGCGACCAGCGCTGGGGCCGTACGATGGAAGGCGCCGGCGAGGACGTGCATCTCGGCATCCTGATGTCCGAGGCACGCGTCCGCGGCTTCCAGCGCCCCGATCTCAGGGCGATCGATTCGATGATGGCCTGCGCCAAGCACTTCGCGGCCTATGGCGCCGCGGAGGCGGGGCTCGACTACAACACCGTCGACCTCTCCGAGCGCACGCTGCGTGAGATCTATTTCCCGCCGTTCCGCGCCGCGGTGAATGCCGGGGTGCTGTCGTTCATGGCGTCGTTCAACGAGATTTCGGGCATCCCCTCCACCGGCAACGAATGGCTGATGCGCGATGTCCTGCGCGGCGAATGGGGTTTCGAGGGCTTCGTCGTCTCCGATTACACGGGCGACATGGAGATGATCGACCACGGCTTCGCCAAGGATTCGCGCGAGGCCGCCAAGCTCGCCTTCCTCGCCGGCGTCGACATGAGCATGACCAGCGGCTTCTACCGGAAGCACCTTCCCGAGCTGGTCGAGGCCGGCGAAGTGCCGCAGGCGCGGCTCGACGAGTCGGTGCGGAAGGTCCTCGCGATCAAGGCCGCGCTCGGGCTGTTCGACGATCCCTTCCGCCGCATCGACCTGAAGCGCGAAAAGGCGCGCTCGCGCACCAGGGCCGCTATCGCGCTATCTCGTGAGGCAGGGCGCAAGTCGATCGTCCTGCTCAAGAACGAAGGCGACCTGCTGCCTTTGCCCAAATCGGGCAAGAAGATCGCGATCATCGGCCCGTTCGCCTCGGGCAAGCATGACCTCAACGGGCCCTGGGTGGTCTATGGCGGCCAGGAGTACGCCGTCGATCTCGCCGAGGGCGTACGCGCCGCGGTCGTCGACAGGAGCAGCGTCACCGTCACTGCCGGCTCAGGTGTCGAGGAAGCGCTTCCCGGCGGCATCGACGCCGCCGTCGCCGCTGCGCGTGCCGCGGACGTGGTCCTGCTTGCGATCGGCGAGAGCGAGAACATGTCGGGCGAGGCGCAGTCGCGTCCCGAGATCGTCGTGCCCGCGCCGCAACAGGCGCTCGCCGAGGCAGTCGCCGCGGTCGGCAAACCGGTGGTAATCGTCCTCAAGAACGGCCGCGCGCTCGCGCTGCAGGGCGCGGTCGCCGATGCGCCGGCGATCCTCGTGACCTGGTTCCTCGGCACCGAGAGCGGCAACGCCACTGCCGATGTGTTGTTCGGCGACTACAGCCCCTCGGGCCGCCTGCCGAGCAGCTTCCCGCGCTCGCCGGGGCAGCAGCCTTATTATTATGCGCACAAGCCCACCGGCCGACCCAATCCGTCGGACGACAAGCTCGAGCCCTACAAGGCGCATTATCGCGGCATTCCGAACAAGGCGCTCTATCCGTTCGGCCACGGCCTGACCTATGGCCGGATCGAATATTCGGGTCTGCAGGTGGCGCCGACGCTGGCATGGGACGGCGAGCTGACTGTCAGCGCGACGATCAGCAACCGGGGCACGCGGGCGGCGGAAGAGGTCGTGCAGCTCTACATCCACGATCGTGCGGCGAGCATCACCCGTCCGGTCCGCGAATTGAAGGCCTTCCGCAAGATCAAGCTCGCCCCCGGCGCGTCGGAAACAGTGACCTTCAAGCTCAACCGCGCGCTGCTGCTATTCTACGGCCGCGACGACAAGCCGACCGTCGAGCCGGGGACGTTCGACGTCTGGATCGCCCCGTCCGCCGAGGCCGAAGGCGTTCGCGGCACGTTCGAGCTGGTAAAGGGTTAAGCTACCCCTCTCCCGTCGGGAGAGGGTTGTGCAGACTTGGGTCGCGCACTTCTTCGCGGCCCTAGTCGGAGCTGGGTGAGGGGATCACCCTATCGGGGGCAGGACATCCTCACCTAGCTCCGCTAGGCAGCAAGCTGCCAAGCTGCGCTACCTCTCCCACAGGGAGAGGAACAAGTTTTCACCGCTCCAACCCCTTCACGATCCGCGCATGTGCGCCCTTGCCCAGCGGGTTGAGCAGCATCAGCCCGCATGACACCGCCAGCGCCCCCAGCGGCACCAGTGCGATCGTCCACCGCATCGCGGCCAGCGTCGCCGCGCTCTGCTGCACGTTCGCCACATAGCCCGCGCTGTCGAACCCGAGCCCGAGGATCGCCGTGGCCAGCCCGATTGCCACGCGCTGGAGCAATGCCGCCGCTCCGAATACAGCGCCTTCCACGCGCAGTCCGGTCGCCTGCTCGCCATATTCGATCGTGTTGGGCAGCATCGCCCAGAAGGCGAAATGCAGCCCGACGATCAGCGCCTGCATGCCGACGAGGAACAGCTGCATCGCCACCGGCGTGTCGATATGCACCGCGGCGAACAGCGTCAGCCCGGCCATGCATGCGATAGCCGCGACGAACCACAAGGCGCGTGTCCCCAGCCAGCGCTGGAGCAGCATCCACGCCGGCACCGCCACTGCGCTCACCACACCCATCCACGCCAATGCGCTCTGCCCGGCATCGTTGCTGCCGAGGAAATATTTGAAATAATAGAGCACTGATTTGTTGAGCACGGTCACTGCGACGATCATTGCCATCATTGCGAGGTTGAGCGTCACGAACGCCCGGTTGGCGAGCAGGCTCGCCACGCTCACGCGCACCGAGGGCGGTGCAGGGGCGGCGGGCACCACATCCTCGCGATAGGTCGCCCCCACCAGCATCAGGATCGCAGTCCCCAGCACTGCAAACAGCACCGCCGCCCACAAATAGCTCTGCGCCGCCACCGGGCCGCCACCGAGCCACATTCCGATCGGCACCGTCCCGCGTGCCACGACCACCCAGGCCAGCGTCCCGAACAGCATTCGTGCGCCCGCGACGAACGCCCGATCCCGGCTGTCGACGCTGATCCGTGCGCCCATCGCCAGATAGGGCACGTTCAATGCGGCATAAGCGGTGCGGAACAGCAGATGCCCGATCACCACCAGCGCCAGCCCTGCGGCACCGGTTCCCAGCGGCGCATAGGTCAGGATACAGGCCAGGCCGAGCGGCACGCTGCCCAGGATCAGCACGCGGCCATAGCCCCGTTTCGGCTGGTGCCGGTCGGTCACTGCGCCCGCGATGAAATTGGCGATCCCGTCCCAGATCGACGCCGCGGTGTAGATCGCCGCCGCGGTCGTCATCGGCAGTCCCAGCGCGTCCGTATAGTAGAACAGCAGGAAGAGCATGATGCTCTGCCAGTAGAGATTGAACGCGAAGTCCCCGAAGGCGAACAGGACGAGGCGCGCCTTCATGGGGAGGGGCTTCAAAATCTTTCTCCGTCATGCCGGACTCGCTCCGGCATTCACTGCTCCACACCGGAAAGGTTGGCGCCGCCGTCGCATGTCCGTCTGCCGCGATCGTGCGTAGCGATCAAGCGTCGCGGGCTTTCCCAAGGTGGGTCCGCGCGTGTACCCAACACGCATGAAGACCATCGCCGATCCGGCCAACAGCCTGTCCCGCGGCCTCGCCGCGATCCGCACGCGCTTCCAAGTGCCGGAGGGCTTCCCGCCCGCGGTGCTCGCCGCCGCCGAAGCCGCCGCACGCCGTGCCCCGACCGAGCATGTCGACCGCACGGCCCGTCATTTCGTCACGCTCGATCCGGCCAGCGCGACCGATCTCGACCAGGCCTTCGCGATCGAGCCCAGCGGCGCCGACCTGCTGCTTCACTACGCCATCGCCGACGTGGCGTGGTTCGTCGCCGACGGCGACCCGCTCGACGTCGAGGCATGGCATCGCGGCACCACGCTCTATCTGCCCGATGGAAAGGCCGGCCTCTATCCATCGATCCTCAGCGAAGGCGCGGCCAGCCTGTTGCCCGAGGGCCCACGGCCCGCGGTGATCTTCACCGTTCGCGTCGCGTCCGACGGCACGGTGCGTCTCGACGGTGCCGAGCGCGCCATCATCCGCAGCAATGCCAAGCTCGCTTATGACAGCGTCCGCGACGCCGATCTGCCGGCCGGTTTCGCGGAACTCACCTCCCGTCTCCAGCACGCCGAGGCTCGTCGCGGCGCCGCCCGCGTCGATCCGCCTGAGCAGGAAGTCGCCGCGCGCGAGAACGGCGGCTTCGAACTGGTGTTCCGCCCACGCCTCGTCTCCGAGGAGCGCAATGCGGCGCTATCGCTCGCGGCGAACATGGCGATCGCGGACCTGCTCTCCGCGCACAAGACCGGCCTGTTTCGCGTGATGGCCGAGCCCGACGACGCTGCCGTCGCGCGCCTCCGCCAGACCGCTATCGCCTTCGGACTGAACTGGCCGCGCATGGCGCCGCTCGCGCAGTTCGAGGCGACGCTCGACGGCGCCGATCCGAAACAGGCGGCCTTCATGCTCGCGGTCCGCCGGGCAGGGCAGGGCGCCTCCTATCAACCTTTCCAGCCCGGAATCGTCCCGTGGCATGCGGCGGTTGCCGCGACCTACGCCCATGCCACCGCGCCGCTCCGCCGCCTTGCCGATCGCTACGTTATTCGCGCCACGCTCGCCGTCGCCAACGGCCAGGCGGTGCCGGCGGAAGTGACCGAGGCGTTCGGGAAGCTGCCGGCGGTGATGGCGCGTGCGGGCGCGATCGGCGGGCAGATCGACCGCGCCGTGATCGACCTGGCCGAGGCAGTGATGCTGCAGGGCAAGGAAGGGCAGATTTTCGCGGCAGTGGTCACCGACGCGGACGATCACGGCGCGCGGATTCAGTTGCGCGATCTCCCCATAGTCGCGCGGCTGGCGATGCCCGGCGCGGAGCCCGGCGACGCGATTTCCGTGAAGCTGATTGGGGCCGATCCTGGGCGCCAGCGGATCACGTTCGAGCTGACCGCTTGATGGATGCCGCGCGAGGCGGCCGCTGCGTCAACGGGGAACAAGTGCACGCCGAAGTTGACACTTGATGCCCCAATCGTCCCCCGGCCGCGGCTTCATCGTCCTCTATGCGCTCGCTTATGCGGGGCTGTACGCAAGCTTCATTCCGTTCGTCTCCGTATTGCTTCCGCTGAAGGTGACTGCGGTAGCCGACCCCGAACACCGCGTCGCGCTGCTCAGCGCCGCGGCCCTGGGCGGCGCGGCGGTGGCGAGCGTGGCCAATCTCGTCTTCGGCGCGCTCAGCGACCGGACCTATCGCCGCCTCGGCACCCGCCGGCCGTGGATCCTCGCCGGGCTTGGCCTGCTGATCCTCGCTTATGGCCTGTTCCACTGGAGCGGCGACGGCGCGTCGATGCTGGCCGCAGTGGCCCTGTTGCAAATCGCTATCAACATGATGTTCGCCCCGGTCGGCGCGATCATGGCCGACGAGGTGCCCGACGCCCAGAAGGGACTGGTCGCCGGGCTGATGGGCGCCGCGCACCCTTTTCCTCGCTCGTCGCGGTCGGCGTGACGCTCCGCGGGCTCGGCCCGGAAGGCGTGCGCTACGCGCTGCTCTGCGCAGTGATCGCAATACTCGTTCTGCCGCTATTGCTATTCATTCGCGAGCGCCGCGACCCGCTTCCCGAGCCGCCGCCCGCACTGCGCGTCCGCCGCCGCGCCGATTTCGCGCGCATCTGGATCGCGCGCATGCTCGTCCAGATCGCCGGCAACGGACTCGGCACCTTCGGCCTGTTCTACTTCCTTGCCGTGCTGGGCGAGAAGATCCCGGACAAGAGCAGGGCGGAAGCGGCGAGCGAAAGCGTCGCGGCGATCTTCGCCGGCGTCACCATCGTGGCGTTGTTGCTCACGATCGCCGCGGGCCGCCTCTCGGACCGGATGATGCGCCGGAAGCCGTTCCTCGCGGTGTCGGCGGTGACGATGGCGGCGGGGCTGGCGATCATGGCCGCGGCGTCGAGCTGGCCGGTGGCGACGCTCGGCTTCGGCGTCGCGATAGCGGGCATGTCGGTGTTCCTCGCGATGCAATCGGCGCTGGCGATGCAATTGCTGCCCTCGCCGGCGCATCGCGGCCGCGATCTCGGCATCCTCAACCTCACCAACACGCTGCCGGCGATGGTCGCGCCCCTGCTCGCACTGGCGCTCAGCCCCGATCGGGCCGGATACGGGCCGTGGCTGCTCGTCCTCGCGGCCGGCGTGCTGGCAGGCGGTGCGGCGGCGATGACGATCAGGACGCAGAACTGAGCGCGCGGCCCTTTTCGGACAGGCTCCGGAAAGTGATCGACCAGCGTGGCACGTCCATCGGGGCGAGGCTGTGCTCCCAATCATGCCGCACCTCGCCCGAGAGATGATAGACCGAGCGGGGGCTGACCGGCGCGGCGAAGCGATCGAACCCGCCGGCGCGTCGCCGCCGGAACCGCATCACCGCTGGATTGCCCAGCGACACGCCGACGACATGCTCGAATACCGGCCGATCCCTGTGCCAGCCGATCCCGGCGCCCGGATCGTAGCGGATCAGCAGTGCGTGGGCGAAGTCCCCGGCCCGGAGCCCGGCAAAGTCCGCCGCCTTCTCGCGCAGCGGGAGCAGCCATTCGGGCAGTGGCGTGCCCATGGTGAAGGCCCCATGATCGAAGTCGTAGCGCCAGCCGAAGCTGGTCGTCAGGCGCTTGCCCAGCCAGCCCTGAAACCGGAACGGGCTCAACTCCGCGGCATCCACGGCGGCGATCAGCAGCGCTTCCTCGTCCGGCGTGACGAGGTCTTCCGCATAAGCGAAACCGGACAGCAAAGGGGCGCCGAACAGATCGGCTGCGGGAAGGGGCATTATAACATCCGTCTCAAGCCCGATTCGGCCCGGTCGAGGCCGGGCGGCAGAGCTTCAGTTCAGGCTTCAAAACCAAACAGATTTTCCGATTGCAGTTAACGCAACGACCGGCGCAACGACGTTTCTTGTCGAAATCCGTTCCGAATCCGATCGATAGCGGTTGCAACGAACATCTTCCGGGCTTAGCGGTGCGCGCCGTGAAAGACCAAATGATTGCTGAGATTGACCGCGCGTCCCTGTTCCTCAAGGCGCTGTCGGGTCGGAGTCGCCTGTTGCTGTTGTGCCATTTGTGGGACGGCGAGAAGTCCGTCGGCGAGCTGGCGAGGCTCACCGGCGCACGCGATACTGCCGTTTCGCAGCAGCTCGCTTTGCTTCGCCGCGAAGGCATGGTCAACGCGCGCCGCGCCGGCCAGATGATCTTCTATTCGCTGGCGAGCGCGGAGGCGAAGCGCATGCTCGAATCGCTTCACGACCTGTTTTGCGCCGAGCCCCTCGCCAGGGCGGCCGAGTAGAGCCGCTCGACATTCTCGTGCCGGCTCTGAGTCGGAGCTGCGGCCACCAAGCGATGTGCGCGCCATCCAGGGCTCCGGCCTTCGCCGGAGCACTAGGTCGTATCGATATTCAACCTAAAACTCCCTCTCCCCTTGATAGGGGAGAGGATAGCGAAGCTTGGCGCTTTAGCGCCTAGCGTAGCTTGGAGAGGGTAGAGCGGAGCGTAGCTCCGCGCGGCCGCTTTGCGGCCGCACCCCTCACCCAGCTCCGACTAAGGCCGCGCAGAAGTGCGCGACCCAAGTCTGCGCAACCCTCTCCCCTTTCAGGGGGCGAGGGAAGTATAGGCTGAATGTCTATACCCCCGAGGGTAGCTGGCGTGCCTTGGGGGCCCCGTGCTCCGGCGCAGGCCGGAGCTTGGCTACCAGCTTCACGACCTGCTATCCGCCGAGCCCCTCGCCACGGCGGCCGAGTAGAGCCGTTCGACATCCTCGCGCCGGGCTAGCTCCGAACCGGGAGTGATCAGCGCCGCCGCGCCCGCGGCGACGCCGTAGCGCAGCGCCTCTTCGAGCGACTTGCCCGAGGCGAGGGCGAGCGTGATCCCCGCGACCATCGAATCGCCCGCGCCCACGGCGCTGCCGGCCGGCACTTCGATCGCGGGCATCCGCAGCTCGGCATCCTCGGCCACCAGCAACGCGCCGCGATCGCCGAGCGAGACCACGATCACATCCGCGAAGCCGCGGGCGAGCAGCTCGCGCGCCGCTTCGCACTCCGCGGCCGCATCGGGCAGTTCGCGCCCGACCAGCTCCTGCACTTCGCGCAGGCTGGGCTTGATCAGAAAGGCGCAGCTGCCCTCGACTGCGGCCAGCGCGTCCCCTGAGGTATCGATCACCAGTCGCGCGCCGATCCTGCCGCACAAGGCGCAGAGCCGGCGGAATATCCCGGGATCGCAATCGGGCGGCAGGCTGCCGCTCGCGATCACATAAGCGGGCGGGCCGTCGACTCCGCCCACCGTTTCGAGGATCTGCTCCAACTCCCCGTCGCTCAGCGTGGGTCCGGGCAGCACGAAGCGATATTGCTCGCCGCTTTCTTTCTCGTCGACCGTGAAGCTCTCGCGCGTCGTGCCGGCGATGGACACGGGCGCGATCGGCACGCCTGATTCGCGCAGCAGCTTTTCGAATGCCGTGCCGGACGATCCGCCGCAGGGGAACACCGCGGTCACTTCGCCGCCCAGAGCGTGGACCACGCGTGCCACGTTGATCCCGCCGCCGCCCGGCTCGAAGCGGGGCGGGGTGCAGCGCAATTTGTGCGTCGGGTGCACGCTTTCGGTGCCGGTGAAGACGTCGAGCGCCGGATTGAGCGTCAGCGTTACGATTGCGACCATGCGTCAGCGCCGCCGATCGAGCACCGCGCGCGCCGCGGGGACGATCAGGTCCAGCGGCCGGTTGACTCGCATCCGATGCCAGCCGGCAAGCTCGCCCACCGAAAGGCGCGATTGCTCGCGGACCACCTCGACAGTCGCGTCCGAAGCGTCGCCGTCGCGCGCGCTCACCCGGGCGATGCGATCGCGCTCGGGCGCCTCCAGCCAGAGGCCGGTGAACGGCACGCGGCGGCGCAGTGCGATCGCCTCCGCCACGTCGCGCTCGCTGCGGCTAAGGAACACGGCATCGAGGATCACCGAATTGCCGCAGGCGATGTGATCGTCGGCGGATTCGAACAATGCCTCATAGGTCTCCTCGTCGCTGTGCCGCGTGTAATGCGCTGGCGGAAGGCGCGTCTCGGGCGCCAGCCCCGCCAGGCGCTTGCGGAACACATCGGATCGCAGAACGCGCGCGCCCGGCATTCGGCCCAATCGCGCGCCGAGCAATCGCGAAAGCGTGGACTTGCCCGTGCCCGAGAGCCCGCCGATCGCGACGAGGCGCGGCGGATAGGGCGCGAGAGCGGATTCCGCCAGCGCAGCATCGCCGGCTTCGGTGGCGCGCAACGACAGCAGCAGCGGCAGCGTGGCCCAGCCTGTCGCGCCCTGCGGCTCGACGTCGAGATAGCGATTGGCGAGGATATTGGCTTCGGTAGCGAGGCCGCGCTGCACCAGCTGGAGCAAGTGGCCGGCGAGGTCGAACAGGATATCCTCGGGCGCGCCGTCTTGCAGTTGCCGCACGCGTTTGGCGGTGTTGCGGCGGCGAAGCAGCGGAAGCTGGCGAGACAGCTCGCGGCGCTGGGCGTCCGACTTTGCGAGTCGTTCGATCCGCGCCAGCAACGCGGCACCGTCCCCCGGCGCCGCGCGCGCATGGGCGGCTGCCAGCGCACCGGCGAACGCATGCAAGGCGGACGCGTCGAGCCCACCTTGCTCGAGCAGGATTTCGAACGGAACACTCACTGTCGCCTGCGCCGCGGCCATTGCCGGCTCTCCCTTGCGCACCCCTTAATCGTGCTTCGTCGCCCTAGCACCGCTTTTCTGAACGGGAGCCACAATGCATTCAAGCCGGCCGCATCGCGGCCGCGGCGAAACGCTTGGCGAACACGCCATGCAGCGGCTTGGGGCGGAACTTCTCGTCATAGGGCGTGGCGCGCTGATAAGAGCGATCGGCCCGCGGGCTGAAACCGTTCAGCCAGCTATATTTGTCGCACATCCCCCAGACGAGCACGTCCCTGAGCTGCGGATAGGCGAACATGATTTCCAGATAGGCGTCGGCATAAGCGGCGACTGCCGCGTCGCGGATCCTGACGTCGCCGGGCAGTTGCTTGTCGTTGACGTCGAACTCGGTGATCAGCAGCTTGTAGCCCATCGCCACCACGGCATCGAGAAAGGCGCGCCATTCGCCTTCCTGCCGGCGCACGGCGCCGCGAAGGTCGCCGCCATAGACGCCGATATGCGATTGCACGCCCAGCGCATCGACCGGCACGTTGCGCTTGCGGAAGCCCTCGAGCAGCCGGAGCACGCCCGCGCGATGCTTCTCGTTGCCGGGCTCCCAGCTCATGTAATCGTTGTAGACCAGTTGCGCCCTGGGGGCGTGTTCGCGCGCGGTGTGGAAGGCGAGGTCGACCATTGCATCGGCATCGCCGAACGCTTTGGAGAGCGAAGTCTCGCGCTGCAGTCCGGTCTTCTCGTCGATCGTCTCGTTGACGACGTCGAAGCTGACGATGCGGTCGCCATAGAGCCGGCAGAGCGTGCGGATATGGAAGGTCAGCAGATGCTCCGCTTCGGCGGGCGGGTTCGAGCCGAAGTCGTATTCGTTGAGCCATCTCGGGAAATACCGTGCCCTGTGCCACAGCAGGGTATGGCCGCGCATCGCCATGCCCCTGGCCTCGGCATATTCGAGCATGGCCGTGAAGCGCGTGAGGTCCATGATGTGCTTTTTCGGCCGTAAGTGCTGCCATTTGAACTCGTTTCCGGGCACGAGGATGCCGCAGTCGCGTGTCAGCAGCGCCGCATAATTCGGGTTGGCGAAGGATGCCGCGTCGGCGCCCGGCGGGCTCCATGCGAAGCACGAGCCGAAGCGCATGCCCTTGGCCCTGGCGAGCGCGTTGAGCGATGCCGGTGCCTCGGCGAAGGCAGGCGCCGCGACTGCGCAGGCAGAGGCGACGGCAAGTAGCTCGCGGCGCGTCAGTCGCGTCATTCTGTCCTCTCCTCAACTACCGACTGTTGCCGGCTACGGAGCGTCGCTAACTATCGGCCGTCACCACTGCCGGCCGTCACCAACTATCGAGCGTCGCCCCGGCGAAGGCCGGGATGATGGGAGTGTGCTGGTAGCGCTACCATGGTCAAGCTGCTACGGACAAGTCAACGTTCGGCGTAGATCCGGACGGTGAGAGGATGGATATGCGGCTTCTGCTTGGCTTTATGTTGCTTCTGCTGAGCGCCGCGCTGCCCGCCGCGGCGCGCGGCGAGACCGGCTACGACCTGTGGTTGCGCTATCAGCCACTCGAGCACCGGCCGGAAGAAGCCGTTCGAAAGACCGTGCAGTACCTCGTCGTGCAGGGCAGCAGCCCCACGCTCGCCGCAGCGACGGCCGAGTTCCGTCGGGGGATGGGCGGCCTGCTGCGCGGGAATGGCTTCGGCGTGGCGGGCTCGGCACCCAGAGACGGCGCCGTCGTCATCGGCACGCCGCAGAACTCGCCGATCATCGCATCGCTCGGGCTGAAGCTGGCCGCGATCGGGCCCGAAGGCTATCTGATCCGCAGCGCGCGGACGGCCGAGGGCGTCCGCATCACCGTCATCGCCGGCAATCAGGATATCGGCGTGCTCTACGGCGTCTTCGCGTTCCTGAAGCGTGTTCAGTTGGACCAGCCGCTCGAAAATCTCGACATTTCCGATGCGCCGAAGCTCAAGGTCCGCGTGCTCAATCACTGGGACAATCTCGATCGCCATGTCGAGCGGGGTTATGCGGGACAATCGATCTGGGATTGGCAGAAGCTGCCGGGCTACAAGGATCCGCGCTATACCGATTATGCGCGGGCCAACGCCTCGATCGGGATCAACGGCACCGTCCTCACCAACGTCAACGCCAATGCCGATGTGCTTCGCCCCGAATGGCTGGAGAAGGTCAAGGCGCTTGCGGACGTGTTCCGGCCCTATGGCATCAAGGTCTATCTGACCGCCCGCTTCTCGGCGCCGATCGAACTGGGCGGGCTCAGGACCGCCGATCCGCTGGACCCGCAGGTCGCGGCCTGGTGGAAGGCCAAGGTCGACGAGATCTACCGCGTCATTCCCGATTTCGGCGGCTTCCTCGTCAAGGCCAATTCGGAGGGCCAGCCCGGCCCCGCCGACTACAAGCGCAGCCATGCCGAGGGCGCGAACATGTTCGCCGATGCGCTTGCGCCGCATGGCGGCGTGCTGATGTGGCGCGCCTTCGTCTATGCCGCCGAGAACCCCGACGATCGCCACAAACAGGCTTTTGCCGAGTTCCAGCCGCTGGACGGCAAGTTCCGCGACAATGTCCTCGTCCAGGTGAAGAACGGCGCGATCGACTTCCAGCCGCGCGAGCCCTTTCATCCGCTGTTCGGGGCGATGCCGAAGACGCCGCTGATGATGGAGTTCCAGATCACCAAGGAGTATCTCGGCTTCGCGACGCACCTCGCTTACCTCGGCACGATGTGGGAGGAAGCGCTCGAGGCCGACACTTTCCGCCCGCGCAAGGGCACGACCGTCGCGAAAATGCTCGCCACGCCCGTGGAGCCCGGCGCGGCGACGGGCATGGCGAGAGTCGCCAATATCGGCAGCGACGTGAACTGGTCGGGCTCGCAATTCGATCAGGCGAACTGGTACGCGTTCGGTCGCTTCGCCTGGGATCCCGACGCGAGGGCCGGGGAAATCGCCCGCGATTGGGCGGCGCTGACCTGGGGCAACGACCCCGCGGTCACCGGTCCGATCGTCAACATGATGATGGGCTCGCGCGAAGCGGTGGTCGATTACATGACGCCGCTCGGGCTCGGCCACCTGATGGCTACCGGCCACCATTACGGCCCGGGGCCGTGGGTCTCCGACCTCGCCCGTCCCGAATGGAACCCGGTCTATTACCACAAGGCCGACGCCGCCGGGATCGGCTTCGATCGCACGCGGACCGGCACCGACGCCGTCGCGCAATATGCCCCCGAAGTCGCCGCGCAATTCAGCGACCTGAAACGCGTGCCGGAGAAGTTCCTGCTCTGGTTCCACCACGTCCCCTGGACATACCGGACGGCCTCGGGCCGGAATGTCTGGGATGAACTGGTCACGCGCTACGATAGCGGCGTCGCTGCCGTGGCGTCGATGCAGGCTGACTGGAACCGGCTCGAGGGCAAGGTCGACGGGCGCCGCTGGGCGGAGGTCCGCGACTTCCTGGCGATCCAGCGGCGGGAGGCGCAATGGTGGCGCGATGCGTCGGTGGCGTATTTCCAGTCGGTCTCGAAGCGCCCGCTCCCCGCCGGCCACGCCGCGCCGCCGCACGATCTCGACTGGTACAAGGCGATCCGGACGCCATACGCGCCAGGGAACGGGAAGTAATCACCCTGTGCTCCGGCGAAGGCCGGAGCCCTGGAGAGGATACACCCGATCGCCAACGCTCCAGCCTTCGCCGGAGCACGGGTCGCTCACGGCCGCTGGAGGCCGCGTGCGAGATAGGCCTTGATGTACGCCCTGAGCTGCGGCGTCGGCTCGCCCAGCACGCTGCGGTGCTCGGGTGCGAGATGCGCCACGGGGTCGCCGTGATGCCTGAAGACGAAGGTGTCGAACATCGCCTCCCACGCCGCGCGCCGCTTGGCCGGGAGGTGCCCGATCGCCAGCGCCGCATGCACCATCGCGTCGAAGCGCGCCGCCGCATCGGGTGAATCGTTCCACCAGTAATTGACGAGGACATTGAACGGCGCCAGCGCCTCGACCTGGTGCCACCACAAGGCCGGGATGTAGATCGCGTCGCCGGGTTCGAGCTCCGCGGTCGCCGCCGCCGCGAGTGCCTTGCGAAAGCCCGGGAAGCGATTGAAATCGGGAGCGTTCAGCTCGACCATGCTCGTCGGCTGCCCCGCTATCGTGCGGTCGAGCGGGCCGACATAGAGATTGTGGATCTGATCGGGCGGAAACAACGTGAAGCGTCGCTGCCCGGCGACCACGCAAGCCACATTGTCCGAGACATCGAAATGGCTGGAGATGATCGAGCGATTGCCGAGCCAGATCCGCGGCGGCGCGTCGTACTCGGCGAGCAGGGGCAGGGATTGGCCTCGGCGAACCCCGGAAGCATCTCGGCGGTCTCCAGCGCCCCGGCATAGACCGAAGGTGCGCCCTCCTTGCCGACGATCCCCAGCAGATAGCGGAGCAATTCGCCGAAGCCGCCGCGCCGCCGCTCGAAATTGAAGCCTGTCATGTCAGGCGAATAGAAGAAGCGCCCGCCGATTTCGGGCGGCCCGACGAACGCTTCCGCCGCCGCGCCGCGATCGAAGCGCAGCAGATGTTCCGCCACTGCCTCGGTCGATTGGAGGGCGGCTGTGACTACCGGCCAATCGCGCACGAGCCCGCGGATCACCACGGGGGTGTAGCTGCCGACGATCTCGTCCCGGAACGCCGCGGGAGTGGGTACTTCGATCTCGCGGATGGGGGCGGGCGCGGTCATCACTTCCCAACTCCGTTCGCCCTGAGCTTGTCGAAGGGCTGTTCTTCTAGCGCTCGGTGGAGGAAGAACGGTGCTTCGACAAGCTCAGCACGAACG
Source organism: Sphingomonas sp. 7/4-4 (assembly GCF_027941955.1). Classification (GTDB taxonomy): domain Bacteria; phylum Pseudomonadota; class Alphaproteobacteria; order Sphingomonadales; family Sphingomonadaceae; genus Sphingomonas. Next base: position 1,883,387 of record NZ_CP115960.1, on the reverse strand, counting down.
GTGAGAGGGCATCGCCCAAAAAATGGCGCCGCGAGGAAACTCGCGACGCCAGGGCAGGGTGTTTCTAATTCGGATCAGAAGCTGAAGCGCATGATGCCCGAGATCCGGCGATCGTTCATGTACCAGCCGCGCGGCACTTCGACATTCTCGCCGTCGAGGCCCTGCAGCACGGCCTTGGTCTTCACGACTTCGTTGAGCAGGTTCGATCCCTGGAGACCGATCTTCACATGGTCCGACAGGGAATAGAAGATCGACGCGTCGAGCTGGCCGGTCGCCTTGTTGATGATCGGATCGTTGGGGACGATCACGTCGCGGATGGTCAGCAGGAAGTCCGAGCGCCACGAATACGTGGCGCGCAGCGACAGCGGCCCGGCATCGAAGAACGGCGTGATGTTCACCGTGTGCTTCGAAAGCCCCTGCAGCGGCAGGCTGGCGAGATCCACCGTGGTCACGCGGCCGGCGCCGACATCCGGATCGGTCTCGGACAGTGTGCTCTGGGGCACGCCGCTAGAGTCGATATAGGTGTAGTTCGCCTGCAGGCCGAAGCCCTTGAGCACGCCCGGCAGGAAGTCGAAGGTCTGCTGATAGGCCACCTCGACGCCCTTGATCTTGCCGGTTTCCGGTGCGTTGCCCGGATTGGTGACCACCGCGTCGAAAGTCTGGCCGTTGTTGGTGTAGGTCGTGCGGTAGGTCTCGTTGGTCAGCACGTTCTTGAGCCGCTTGTAGAAGCCCGAGACCGTGAGCTGGCCGACGCTGGAGAAATACCATTCCGCGGTCAGGTCGAAATTGTCTGCCTCGACCGGCTTCAGGAAGGGATTGCCGCGACTGACCGTCGCCTGCAGCCGGTAGCTGTTCGGAATGACGGTGCCGTCGGCATTGGTGTTCTGGACGGCGTTTACCGAGACTGCGCCATAGTTGCGGATGAGGCCGGTGGCGGGCGGCGCGATGCCCTTGAAATAGGCGGCGCGGAACTGAAGGCCGCCGCCAACGTCGAGCTTCAGGTTCACGCTCGGCAGCCAGTAATCATACTTGGTCTTGCCGGGCGATTCTGATGAGCGCGCCGTTCTGGAAATTCCGCACTGCCGTCCGCGTCGCGAACGGGAAGGAGCAATAGCCCTGGACTGCCTGCGAAGCATCGGCCGGCGGCGCGAGGCAGGTCGCCTCGGTCGGCAGATACGTGGAGCCATAGGCATATTGCTGCACGCCCTGCGAGATCGCGCTTGGTCGACGTGTAGCGGACGCCGGCATTGCCGGTCAGATGTATGCCGTTGCCGAATTCGGTGTCGAACCGCGCCATGATGTAGGCGGCCTTGTTGGTCTCGCGGATCGGATTGATCTCGCCCGGCAGGAACCAGGTGCCCGGGACCACGCCGCAGCGATTGTAGAGCGGGTTCCAGCCGCCGTTGCGCATGACGCCGTTGGCCGGGTTGTCGGCCGGGCAATTGGCGACGGTCGGTTCCCATTCGCGATTCGCCAGTGTCGCATAGGCGACATATTGCGCATAATTCTTGACCGTGTCCGGTCCGTAGAAGAGGCGGCCCTGTCCGCCGAGCGGATTGGGTGCCTGGCCCCGGAAGAAATTGTCGAAATAATAAGGCACGTTGGAGCCGGCGAGCACCGGCGTACCACCGCTGCCGCCGGTGATGCCGTCGACATTATCGCTGAGCCAGACCGGCCCGTCATTGCCCCACTGCTCGGAGATGCGCCCCCAGTTATAGGTCGAGAAGCGCGCCGTCTGCTGGCGATCGGCATAGCGCGCGCCCGCCCGGATCGACTTCAGGAACCCGCTCTCGGGGAAGGCATATTCGAGATCGAGCCGCGCCGCGTCCGAATTGCCGTCGCTGTCCTCGACATGGTCCATCGCTGCGCGCGGGAAGCTGTTGTACGGATCGGTGAAGCTGGTGTGGCCCGCGCCGAAATAGGTCGGGGCAAATTGCTGCCCCGGCGCTGCGTTCTCCCCAGCGCGGCTGCCAAAGCCTGCGCAGTCGAAGTCGCCGCCGGGCGGGTTCTGCGAATTGGCGGCCGGGCCGTTGCAGACCTGTGGCGGCAGGAACTGGACCGTCGGATAATCGCTGCCGTTCAGCTGGATCGACGCGTTCTGATAGGTCGAGTTCCACAGCGTATTGTCGAGAATATAGCTGCTCGACTGGACGTGCTGATAGTCGACGGTGACGCCCAGCCGCTCGTTGACGTCCCATTTGAAATTGAAGCCGTAATCGTCGGTGACCAGCTTTTCGGTATGGCTGCGCTGGATGTTGTTGCTCTGCAGGCCCAGCATCGGCACGCGGCCGGCGCCGGTGAACTGGTCGGAGCGCCATCCGGTCGGGCCGGTGATCGTGCCGCTGGCGAACAGGCCGTCCTCATCGAACTGCAGCGTCGTGCCGGGCACGCGGCGCGAATCGCCGTTGCCGGAGACGTTGTCGGTCGCGATCTCGACGGTGTGCTCGTTCCACGCCTGGCGCGCGTCGGAGCGCAGGAACTGGAACACCGCTTCCATCGATCCGTCGTTGCTGCGCCACTGCGCGGCGGCCGAATAGCCGTAGCGGGTGCGATCGAATTCCTGGGTGCCGATCGCCGCGCCGCGCGGGAAGAGAACGCGGCCGGCTACCGTCGTCCCGCCATTGGCGTTGACGTCGCCGTCCGAATAGAGGTTGCGGATGCGGAAGCTCGACACCTGCAGGCGATCGGCCCGGCTCTTCAGGTTCGAATAGGAAGCGCTGGCGAGGAAGCCGATCTCGCCGATCCCGGTCTGCCAGCGATTGCTGATGAGGACGTTGAGGTTGGCGCTCGGATCCTTCTGGAAGTCGCCATAGTTCATCTCGGCCGAGGCGGCGAGGACGAAGCCCTTGGCGTCGAACGGCTTGCGGGTACGCAGATTGACCACGCCGGCGATGCCGCCTTCGATGCGGTCCGCCGATGGCGACTTGAACACGTCGACGCCGCCCATCAGCTCGGACGGCACGTCGGCGAAGCTCAAGGCGCGGCCGTTATTGGCGCTGAACGCCTCGCGGCCGTTGAACTCGGAGCGGACATACGTGAGGCCGCGCACCACGACGCCCGATCCTTCGACCGAGAAGTGGTCCGGATCGACGCCGGCGGCGAAGCGGTTGATCGCGACGCCCGGGATACGCTGCAGCGTCTCGGTGACCGAGCGATCGGGAAGGGCGCCGATATCCTCGGCAGTGACCGAATCGACGATCACGTCGGAGTTGCGCTTGATCTGCTGTGCGCTCTGCAGCGACTGGCGATAGCCCTGGACGACGATCTCGTCCTCGGTCTGTCCATCCTGCGTTGTAGCCGCGTCCTCCGCGGCAGGTGTGGTCTGGGCCGCCGCGCCTTCGGTCTGCGCCCAGGCAGTGCCGGCCCCGAACAGGCACAATGCCGCGGCGGAAACGCCCGCCCTGAGCAGCCCCGACTTCAATTTCGATGCATTGTCACATGCATGCATGGCGTAATGCTTGCGCATCAAGCGTCCCCCTCCTGTTAGCGCTACCATCGCTTTGCGCGAATTGTTGTAGTTCTGTGACAAGGGTAAAGGAGATTTGCGGCAAAGATCAATAGAGATAGTTACACTGCTGTAAGTATGTGCTGATTTTGCAACGGTTTTTTGCTGCGATGCAGCGTGGAAATCCCGATCGCCGCGGTTGCGGTTTAGAAGCTGGGAGCGCTAACATCGTGGAAGGGGAGGAAATTTGTTCGCGTCCAGAGTTTGCGTGTCGGAATGACCGCGCCGCCGATCCGGAGTGTCGTCATCGTCGGCGGGGGTACTGCGGGCTGGATGACCGCGGCGGCGCTGGCGCGGATGGTCCAGGCCGGCGTGCAGGTCACGCTGGTGGAATCGGATGCGATCGGCACAGTGGGGGTGGGCGAGGCGACGATTCCGCCAATCCAGACCTTCAACGCGATGCTCGGCATCGACGAAAAGGATTTCCTGAGCCGGACCCGAGGTTCGATGAAGCTCGGCATCGAGTTCGTCGACTGGAACGCGCCCGGGCACCGTTATCTGCATCCGTTCGGCGACTATGGTTTCGACATCGAAGGCGTGAAGTTCCACCAGATCTGGCACCGGCTCCACGCCGCGCGCCAGGCGAGCGCGCTCGACGATTACAGCCTGTGCGCCGTCGCCTGCCGGCTGGGCCGCTACGATGCGCCGGCGCGCGATGCAGGCTCGCCGCTCTCCCGGCTGGTCCAGGCCTATCATTTCGATGCCGCGCTCTATGCCCGCTACCTGCGCGACTATGCCGAGGCGCGCGGCGTCGTGCGGCGCGAGGGCAAGATCCTCGACGTGGCGCTGCGCGGCGAGGACGGCTTCGTCGAGGCGGTGACGCTGGAGGACGGGACGGCGCTGGCGGCCGACCTGTTCATCGATTGCTCGGGCTTTCGCGGGCTGCTGATCGAGGAAGCGCTCCATACCGGTTACGAGGACTGGACGCATTGGCTGCCCTGCGATCGTGCGCTGGCGGTGCCCACGGCCAATGCCGGGCCGCTGGCGCCCTATACCCGCGCCACCGCGCGGGCCGCCGGCTGGCAATGGCGCATCCCGCTCCAGCACCGCACCGGCAACGGCTATGTCTATTCGAGCGCCCACGTCTCCGACGACGAGGCCGCGGCGACCCTGCTCGCCAATCTGGACGGCGAGCCGCTCGCCGATCCGCGGCCGCTTCGCTTCGTCACCGGGCGCCGGAAACTGGCGTGGAACCGCAATTGCGTCGCGATCGGACTATCGGGCGGTTTCCTCGAGCCGCTGGAATCGACCAGCATCCACTTGATCCAGGCGGGCATTTCGCGGCTGCTGGCGCTGTTCCCGGATCAGGGCTGGGGCGATGCCGAGCGCGATACCTATAACGATTTCACGCGGACCCAGTACGAGCAGGTCCGCGATTTCGTGATCCTCCATTACAAGGCGAACGGGCGCGACGAGCCGCTGTGGCGCCACACTCGCGAGATGGCGGTGCCCGAGAGCCTCACGCGCCGTATCGAACTGTTCCGCAATCGCGGCCGGGTCTTCCGGCGCGAGGACGAATTGTTCGCCGAGACGAGCTGGATCGCGGTGATGCTGGGGCAGGGGATCGCGCCGCAGGGCTGGGATCCGCTCGCCGACGCGCTCGATCCCGGGCAATTGCGCCAGATGCTCGACCGCATCCGCAGTACCTTCCGCCGCACGGCCGAGGCGATGCCCGCGCATGCCGACTGGCTCGCACGGCACTGCCCCTCCAGAGGAATGTCATGACCGACACCCGCATCCGCAAGATCGTCATCGTCGGTGGCGGCACCGCCGGCTGGATGGCGGCCGCCACCTTCGCGCGCATCCTTGGTCCTGAATATGCGAGCGTCACGCTGATCGAATCCGACGAGATCGGCATCATCGGCGTCGGCGAGGCGACGATCCCGCAGATGGCGACGTTCAACCGCATGCTCGGCGTGGACGAGAACGCATTCATGCGCGCCACCCAGGGCAGCTTCAAGCTGGGCATCCAGTTCGTCAATTGGGGGCGGCAAGGCCACACCTATTTCCACCCCTTCGGCAAATATGGCGTGGATATGCAGGGGGTGTCGTTCCACGCTTATTTCCTGCGCCTGCATCAGCTGGGCGAGGCGCCGGACGTGGACGAATGGTCGCTCCAGGCCAGGGCCGGGCAGATGGGCAAGTTCATGCGCTCGATCGATGCCGGCCGCTCGCCGCTCTCCGACATCGCTTATGCCTTCCATTTCGACGCCGGCCTCTACGCCCGCTTCCTGCGCGGTTATGCCGAGGAGCGCGGGGTGGTGCGCCGCGAGGGCAAGATCGTCGACGTCAAGCTGCGCGGCGAGGACGGCTTCGTCCAGTCGGTGGTGATGGAGGACGGTACCGAAGTGGAAGGCGATCTGTTCGTCGATTGCTCGGGCTTTCGTGGGCTGATCATCGAGCAGGCGCTCAAGGCCGGCTTCACCGACTGGTCGCACTGGCTGCCCTGCGACCGCGCCATCGCAGTGCCGTGCGAGAGCGTCGACGAATGGACGCCTTATACCCGCTCGACCGCCCATACGGCCGGCTGGCAATGGCGCATTCCACTCCAGCACCGCACCGGCAACGGCCACGTCTTCTGCTCCAAATACATGTCCGACGACGAGGCGACCTCGATCCTGCTCGCCAATCTCGACGGCAAGCCGCTGGCCGACCCGCGCACGGTTCCGTTCCGGACCGGGCACCGCAACAAGCTGTGGATCAAGAATTGCGTGGCGATGGGCCTCGCCGGCGGGTTCATCGAGCCGCTCGAATCGACGGCGATCTGGCTGATCCAGAGCGGAATCTCGCGCTTCCTGACGATGTTCCCGGACAGGCATTTCAACCAGGCCGATATCGATCGCTACAACCGCATCATGACGACCGATTACGAGGAAATACGCGACTTCATCATCCTCCATTACCACGCCACCGAGCGCCAGGATTCGCCGTTCTGGGATTACTGCCGGACGATGGAGATCCCCGAGCGGCTGGCCGAGAAGATGCGCGTCTTCCGCAGCCACGGCCGCGCCTTTCGCGAGAACGAGGAATTGTTCAACGACACCAGCTGGTTCGCGGTGATGCACGGCCAGTTGATGGGCGCGCAGAGCTTCGATCCGGTCGCCGAGGTGATGAGCCTCGAAGAGACACGCTCGCGGCTCGCGCATATCCGCGAGGCGATCGCCAATTCGGCCGATTACATGCCGAAACACCGCGACTTCATTCGGGAGAATTGTGCGGCATGAGTATCCTGCGTTTTTTCCATCGTCATCCCGGCGGAAGCCGGGATCCAGAGCCACGAACTCCGTCGCCCGTGACTCTGGGCCCCGGCTTTCGCCGGGGTGACGGATGGAGGGCACTGCTGCTTTTCGCATTCCTGTTCGCCGCGCCCGCGGTGGCGCAGCCCGTCGCGAGCTTCGACTGGTTCGAATATCGCGGCGAGGATCCGGTGGATCGCGCCAATCAGCCGACGCCCGATCAGTATCGCAACCCGATCCTGCAGGGCTTCTATCCCGATCCGAGCGTCACCCGCGTCGGCAAGGATTTCTACCTCGTCACGTCGACCTTCAGCTATTTTCCGGGCATCCCGGTCTTCCGCAGCCGCGATCTGGTCAGCTGGACCCAGATCGGCAATGCGATCGATCGTCCCGGCCAGCTCGATTTCAAGCAGCTCGGCCTTTCGCGCGGCGTGTTCGCACCGTCGATCCAGGCGAAGGCGGGAACCTTCTACATCCTCAACACCTGCGTGGATTGCGGCGGCAATTTCGTGATCACTGCGAAGAATCCGGCGGGCCCCTGGTCCGATCCGGTGTGGCTGCCTGATCTGGAGGGCGGGATCGATCCGTCGCTGTTCTTCGACGACGACGGCAAGACCTGGATCCTCAACAACGGCCCGCCCGAGGGCGAGCCGCAATATCAGGGCCACCGCGCGATCTGGATCCAGCAGTTCGACCTCAAGGCGCTCAAGACGATCGGCCCCCGGAAGGTACTGGTGAACGGCGGCGTCGATTTCTCGAAAAAGCCGATCTGGATCGAAGGGCCGCACATCTTCCGGAAGGACGGCTATTACTATCTGAGCTGTGCCGAGGGCGGCACCGCCGAGGGCCACAGCCAGGTCATCCTGCGCTCGAAAAGCGTGACGGGTCCCTATGAACCCAATCCGGCCAATCCTGTCCTCACCCAGCGCGATCTGCCGCGCGACCGCGCGAACCCGATCACTTCGGCGGGGCATGCCCAGCTCGTCACCACGCCCGACGGCAAATGGTGGGCAACGTTCCTTGCCGTCAGGCCCTATGCGGGCGATTTCTACTCGACCGGGCGCGAGACCTTTTTGATGCCGGTGCGCTGGGAGGATGGCTGGCCGCGGATCACCGACCTGGGGCAGGCGATCCCGTGGATGGCTGCGCGGCCCGCTTTGCCGGCGCAGCCCGCGCCGCCGCTGCCGACCAACGGCGCATTCGCAGTGCGCGACGAGTTCGACGGCACGAAGCTGCCGCCGTACTGGATGATGCTGCGCAACCCGCGCACCGACTGGTTCCGCCTCGAAGGCGGCGCGCTCAAGCTGCAGGCGCGTGACGCGGGGCTCGGCGACAACGCCAATCCCTCCTTCCTCACCCGCCGTCAGCAGCACCTGAACGCCACCGCCGAGACAGTGGTGCGCTTCACGCCGGTAAAGGACGGCGACCGTGCCGGCCTCGCCGTGTTCCAGAACGACGATTACTGGCTGTTCGTCGGGCTGAAGCGGGTGGACGGCAAGCTCGCCGTCGTCGTCGATCGCCGCGAGGGGCCCAAGGCACTCGCCGAGGGCGAGACGATCGCCGGAGTCGATGCCGACACCTTCGGCATCGTCGAAGGCCAGCCGCTGGCGCTGCGCATCGAGGTCCGCGGCAATGCCTATAGTTTTTCCTATGCCCGGCTGCTCGGCAATCCCGATGCGCCGATGCTGGCCTGGCGCCCTTTGACGCAACTCACCACCGATGCGCTGACGACCAAAACCGCGGGCGGCTTTGTCGGCTCCACCTTCGGGGTCTTCGCCGGGAGTGCGAAATAGTGGAAGCCTTCAATCGTCATCCCGGCCTTGTGCCGGGATCCACCGAGCCTTGACGACAGAGCTCAAGCTGCTTGTCCGATGCTGGCCTCCCGGTGGACCCCGGCACGAGGCCGGGGTGACGGTCTAAAAACCCTGATGGAGAATCGCTTCATGCGCGCCGCCTTCCTTGCCACCATGGCATTCACGCTCGGCGCGGCGATGCCGCCGCCGCTGCCGGTTCATCTCAACCAGATCGGCTTCGAGCCCGGCGATGCCAAGATCGCCATCGTCGGCGGGGGATCGGCGCCGCTGGCCTGGACGCTGTACGATGCCGCTGGCCGCGCGGTCCGGCAGGGCAAGGCGCAGCCTTTCGGGCAGGATGCGGCTTCGGGAGCGGAGGTCCAGCGGATCGACTTCAGCGATTTCCGCACCCCGGGCGAAGGCTATCGCCTGGTCGTCGGCGGTTCGCCGAGCAATGCCTTCGCGATCCGGGAAGGCATCTATGCGCCGCTCGCCCGGGATGCGGTCGCTTTCTTCTATCACCAGCGCGCCGGCGTGCCGATCGAGGCGCGGCTGGTCGGCGCGACATGGGCGCGGCCGGCGGGGCATCCGAAGGAAGTCGCCAAATGCTTCGCGGGACGCGACGAGCGCGGGATCGAATGGCCGGGATGCGGCTATGCGCTCGACGTTACCGGAGGCTGGTATGACGCCGGCGACCACGGCAAATATGTGGTCAATGGCGGCATCTCTTTATGGACCCTGCTCAATGCCTATGAGCGGCGGCCGGCTGCGTTCGGCGATGGCAGCCTGAAGATCCCCGAGGCGGGCAATCGCGTCAGCGACCTGCTCGACGAAGCGCGTTTCGAGATGGAGTTCCTGCTCCGGATGCAGATCGCCGATGGCGTTCGCGCGCGTGTCCCAGCCGGCGCGCCGAAGCCCGCCAAAGCGGGCAGGCCGCCGTGGGAAACCGAGCCCGCCGATTTCGCCGAGATCGATGCCGGGGGATGGCGCACCAGAAGGTCGCCGACCGCAACTGGACCAAATTGCCGATGCCGCCGCAGGACGATCCGGAAGAGCGGCTGCTCTATCCGCCGACCACCGCGGCGACGCTCAACCTTGCCGCCACCGCGGCGCAATGCGCGCGGCTGTGGCGCGGCGTGGATGATGCGTTCGCCGCGCGCTGCCTCGCCGCCGCCGGGCGCGCGTGGAAGGCGGCGAAGCGCAATCCGCAGGTCTATGCCACCAGCAGCTTCACCGGCAGCGGCGGCTATGGCGACGGCAACGTCTCGGACGAATACTACTGGGCGGCGGCGGAGCTGTTCGCCACTACCGGCGGGGCGGAATATCGCGATGCAGTGACGGGATCGCGGCATTTCCGCGCTGATCTGGGAGAACCGGGCTGGCCGAGCACCGCCACGTTGGGCACGATCACGCTGGCGACCGCGCGCAATGCGCTGCCCAAGAGCGAGATCGACCGGCTTCGCGGCGGGATCGTCGCCGCGGCGGACCGCTTCCTCGCCGATGAGAAGGGCAATGGCTACGGCATCCCCTATGTGGCGAAGGATTATCCCTGGGGATCGAATTCGAGCCTGCTCAACCGCGCGATGCTGCTCGGACTGGCGCACGACTTCACCGGCGACGCCAAATACCGCGCGGGCGTCGTCGCGGCGATGGACTATGTCCTCGGCCGCAATCCGCTCGGCCAGTCCTATGTCAGCGGCTATGGCGTGCGGCCGCTGATGAACCCGCACCACCGCTTCTGGGCGCATTCGATCGATCCGAAGCTGCCGGGGCCACCGCCCGGGGTGCTTTCGGGCGGGCCCAATTCGACGGCAATGAGCGATAATGTGGCGGGGGCGATGCGCGGCAAGTGCGCGCCGCAGACATGCTGGGCCGACGACATCAATGCCTATGCGCTCAACGAAGTGGCGATCAACTGGAACGCGCCGTTGTTCTGGGTCGCAGCGTGGCTGGACGATTAGAACGTCATCCCGGCGAAAGCCGGGATCCAGAGCCAGGAGCGTAATCGCTCGTGACCCTGGCCCTCGGCTTTCGCCGGGGTGACGGAGGTTACTTCACGGTCAGCGTGGTGCTCTTGAGCTTCACCGAATCCGGCCCCGACGAGATCGTGAACGTCCCCGGCTCGACGACGCGCTTCATGTCGAGGTTCCACAGCGACAGGTCGCGCGGCGTGAGCTCGAAAGTGACGGTCTTCTTCTCACCGGGCTTCAGGCTGACGCGCTCGAAGCGCTTGAGTTCCTTCACCGGCCGGGTGACGCTGGCCAGGTCGTCGCGGACATAGAGCTGGACGACTTCGTCGCCCGCGCGGGTGCCGGTGTTGGTCACGTCGACACTGACCTTGACGTTGTTGTACCGCCCGATCGTCGGCGTCGCGAGCACCGGGGCGGCGATGTCGAACGTCGTGTACGAAAGCCCATAGCCGAACGGGTAGAGCGGGCTGGTCTCGGCGAAGAGATAGCCGCGGTGCGCGCTCGGCTTGTGGTTGTAGAACATCGGCAGCTGGCCGACATCGCGTGCGATCGTCACCGGCAGCTTGCCGCCGGGGTTGGCCCGCCCGAAAACCACGTCGGCGACGGCGTTGCCGGTCTCCTGGCCGAGATACCAGCCCTCGATCAGCGCGGGCGCGTTCTCCGAGAGATACTTCACCGACAGCGGCCGGCCGTTGAGCAGCAGCACCACCACCGGCTTGCCTAGCGCGAAGATCTCCCTGGCGAGCTGGTTTTGCGGGCCGATCAGTTCGAGGCTGTTGCGGTCGCCGAGATGGTTGTCCGCCCAGGCCTCGCGGCTGAGCTGCTCATTGTCGCCGAGCACGAGCAAAACGACATCGGCGTTCTTCGCAGTCTCGATCGCTTCAGCGCGCAGCTTGTCGTTGGTGGCGTCGTCGACCAGTTCGACCGCGTCGGCGGCCCAGGCGCGGCTCTTGGTGAGCTTCACCCCTCGGCGAAATCGACTTCGAACTTGCCCTTGCCTTCGGCCTTGAGCCCTTCGAGCACGCTGACCACGTGGCGCGGCACGTCGCTATAGCCGCCGATCGGCGTGTCGCTGGCGTGCGTGCCGATCACTGCCATGCGCTTGATCTTGCTCGCATCGAGCGGAAGCAGGCCCTTGTCATTCTTGAGCAGAACGATCGCTTCGCGCGCCGCTTCGCGGGCGAGGGCGATCGCATCGGGCGTTTCGGTCTTGGCCGCGGCGGCCTTGACGTCGACATAGGGGTTCTCGAACAGCCCGGCGTTGAACTTTAGCTTGAGGATACGGCGCACCGATTCATCGATCTGCGCCTCGCTCACCCGGCCTTCGCGGACCAGCTGAGGCAGCAACGCATAGGCCTCGGCATCGGGAGTCTCGAAGTCGACGGTCGCGTCGAGCGCGCGGACGGCGGCATCGCCGAGATTGTCGAACAGCTTGTGCCGCGTCATCAGCTCGCGGATCGCGAAATAGTCGCTGAGCACCACGCCCTTGAAGCCCCATTCCTGGCGGAGCACATCGTGGAGCAGCCAGCGATTGGCGTGGCTCGGGATGCCGTCGATCTCGTTGTACGAGGGCATTACCGACATCACCGGCAGCTCGGTGACGGCGCGCTCGAAGGGCGGGAAGAAGACTTCGCGCAGCGTCCTCTCGGAGACGTTGGCGGGGCCGATATTGGTGCCGCTCTCGGGCTGGCCGTGCCCGGTCATGTGCTTGAGCGTGACGTAAACCTTGTCCTTCGCGAGCGGCAGCGTCGTGCCCTGGAAGCCGCGGATCGCGGCGAGGCCCATCTCGCCGACGAGATAGGGGTCCTCGCCATAGGTCTCCTCGATCCGGCCCCAGCGCGGATCGCGTGCGACGTCGACGACGGGTGCGAGCGCGAGGTTCGCGCCGCGTGCACGCATCTCGCGTGCGGCGACCGAGAAGACCTGTTCCTGAAGTTTGGGGTTCCACGTGCTGGCGAGTGCGATCGCCTGCGGGAAGCTGGTCGCGCCGGGGGCGACATAACCGTGCAGCGCCTCCTCGTGCATGATCAGGGGAATGCCGAGCCGGGTCTTCTCGACCGCCCATTTCTGCGCGGCGTTGATGTAGCGTGCGGTATCCTCGGCGCTGCGGTTGACGGTGCCGGCGGCGGCGCCCGCAGCCGGACCCTGGGTGATCGCGCGGCGGTCATAAGGGCGCGAGATCTGGCCAAGGCCGTTGGGGAAGTTCCGGCTTGCCTTTTGCGCGTCGAATTCGCCTTCGGGCGTCTGGATCTTCTCCTTCTGGAGCCAGATCGCGACCATCTGCTGGACCTTCTCCTCCAGCGTCATCCGTTTGAGCAGGTCTTCGACGCGCGCGTCGATCGGCTGCGCGGCGTCCTTGTAGAGCGGCTTGTCGGCGCGGGCGGTCTGGGCGTGCGCGACGAAGGCGGGCATTGGAGTGAGCGCGGTTGCGGCCAGCATGGCGAGCGCAGTAAGGGGAGACGGGCGGACTTGCCCGGCAAGCGGCGGGTAACGATCATCAGGCTCTCCCGGTCGCGGCGCTGCTGCGCCGTCTCGTGGATTTTTGGTAGCGCTATCAGCTATCTCCGAGTCCAGGCGGGGTCAACTGTACCGCAACCGGTTTCATGCCGATTGCATTCCGCGAAACCGCACCTTATGCCTCGGGCGCAAAGGATGGGGATGAACAAACCTAGCCGAAGAAGCCGCGGTTCAGTCACTGTGCAGGACGTCGCACGCGCCGCTGGCGTGTCGGCGATGACGGTGTCGCGCGTGGTCAACGGGGGAACCAATGTGCGCGAGACCACGCGCACGGCGGTGCTCGCGGCGATCGCGCAGCTCAATTATTCGCCGAACAGCGCCGCGCGCAGCCTCGCCGCGGGCGATGCGACGCAGATCGGGCTGCTCTACTCGAATCCTTCCGCCGCTTATCTGTCGCAATTCCTGATCGGTGCACTCGCCGCGGCACGCCGCGCCGGCTGCCACCTCGTGCTGGAAGCGTGTGAAAGCGAACGTCCCGACGAGCAGGCCGAAGCCACCCGCAGCTTCGCCTCGACCAGCGTCGAGGGCGTGATCCTGCCGCCGCCGCTCTCCGAAGCCGCGCCGGTGCGCGCCGAGCTAGAGGCTGCGGGTATTCCGTGGGTGTCGGTCGCGATGGGCCTGCCGCCCGCGCGCAGCCTCAACGTCCGCATCGACGATTTCGAAGGCGCCGCGGCGATGACCCGGCACCTGCTCGATCTGGGGCATCGCACGATCGGCTTCATCCGGGGCAACCCCAACCAGACCTCCAGCGCCGAGCGCTATCGCGGCTTCGCCGCCGCGCTGGAAGAGGCGGGGATCGACATCAAGTCGGTGCCGGTGGAGCAGGGCTATTTCACCTTCCGCTCGGGGATCGTCGCGGCCGAGCGGCTGCTCGACCGGCCCGAACCGCCGACCGCGATCTTCGCCAGCAACGACGACATGGCCGCCGCCGCAGTGGGCGTGGCGCATCGCCGCGGGCTGCACGTGCCGCAGGATCTGAGCGTCGTCGGGTTCGACGATACGTCGCTCGCCACCACGGTCTGGCCCGAGCTCACCACCGTGCGCCAGCCGATCTCGACCATGGCCGAGGAAGCGCTGACCCTGCTCCTCGCCCGCATTCGCGCGCACCGTTCGGCCGAGGCCGACAAGCTGGAGGAGCAGGTGCTCGACCATGAGTTGATCGTGCGGAATCCTCCGCCCCGCCCAAGGGCGCGCGCCCGCCGTCGCCGAGCCGCGGCACCGCAGCCGGGCGTCGCGGCGGCACGGCATCCAACTCAGGTCCGCGCTAGAGGCGCTTGCATTTCCTCGGCGTCCGGGCCACCGTTACCGCTAACACGCCGTGCCGGTCGCGCACGGGTGACCAGGAGAGGAAGTGGGGATGAACCAGACCGCCGAGAGGGCCAATATCGGCCTGATCAGCGCCATCGTCGCGGTCGCGACGATCGGCGGATTGCTTTTCGGATATGACAGCGGCGCCGTGAACGGCACCCAGCCGGGCCTCAAGGCGGCGTTCGCGCTCGACGATGCCGGCCTGGGCTTCACCGTGGGCTCGCTGCTGATCGGCTGTTTCATCGGCGCGTTCTTCGCCGGCACGCTCGCAGACCGCATGGGCCGCCGCAACGTGATGCGGCTCGCCGCGGTCCTCTTCCTCATCGGTGCGCTGGTTCAGGGTCTGGCGCATGACCACAATATCTTCGTCATCGCCCGCATCCTCGGCGGCATGGCGGTGGGCGCCGCTTCGGTGCTGTCGCCTGCCTATATCTCCGAAGTCGCCCCCGCGAACATCCGCGGGCGGATGACGACGGTGCAGCAGATCATGATCATCTCGGGCCTCACCGCCGCGTTCGTGGTCAATTACTATCTCGCCGGTGCCGCCGGCGCGTCGACCAATCCGTTCTGGGGCGGGATCGAGGCGTGGCGCTGGATGTACCTGATGCAGGCGCTGCCCGCCGCCGTGTTCCTGATCGCCTTGTTCTTCATTCCGGAGAGCCCGCGCTATCTCGTCTCCAAGGGGCGCAATCCCGATGCGCTTCGCGTTCTCACGGACCTGTTCGGCCCCACCGAAGGCGGACTCAAGCTCGCCGAGATCCAGGCGAGCTTCTCTGTAGACCACCGTCCGCGCCTGAGCGACGTGCTGACCCCGCAGGCGGCCGCGGCTTTCTCGGCATCCGCGCGATCGTCTGGGCCGGCCTGCTGCTCGCCGTGTTCCAGCAGCTCGTCGGCATCAACGTGATCTTCTATTACGGCTCGACCCTGTGGCAGGCCGCCGGCTTCTCCGAAGCCGACTCGCTGCTGATCAACATCGTCTCGGGTGCGGTCTCGATCGCGGCGTGCTTCATCACCATCGCAGTGATCGACAAGGTCGGCCGCAAGCCGCTGCTGCTGATCGGCTCGGCGGGCATGGCGATAACGCTGTTCGCGATGGTCTATGCCTTCAGCCAGGGTGCGCTGGTCGACGGCAAGCTTGTCTTGCCGGGGCAGAACGGGATGATCGCAGTGGTCGCCGCCAATCTCTACGTGATCTTCTTCAACGTCAGCTGGGGCCCGGTGATGTGGGTGATGCTCGGCGAGATGTTCCCGAACCAGATTCGCGGCTCGGCGCTGGCGGTGTGCGGCTTTGCGCAGTGGTTCGCCAACTACCTGATCGCGCAGGCATTCCCGATCATGCTGGCGGGCATCGGCCTTGCCGCGAGCTACAGCTTCTACGCCGTTTGCGCGGTGATCAGCTTCTTCCTCGTCCAGCGTTTCATCCAGGAAACCAAGGGCAAGGAACTGGAGGCGATGGAAGGCTGAGCCTTCCGCGTCGTTGAATGTGCATCCGTCATCCCGGCGCAAGCCGGGATCCAGAGCCAAGGGCGTTGTCCTTCGCCGCCCTGGATCCCGGCCTTCGCCGGGATGACGATTTTGGAGTAGCCTGAACGCCATGACCCGTACGCCCGCCCGCCCGTTCCGCTCGCGCGAATGGTTTGCCGCGCCCGGCCGCAGCGACATGGCGGCGCTCTATCTCGAGCGCTTCATGAACTATGGCATCACCCCCGACGAGCTGCGTTCGGGCAAGCCGATCATCGGCATCGCGCAATCGGGCAGCGACATCGCGCCGTGCAACCGCATCCATCTGGAGACGGTCAAGCGGGCACGCGAAGGCATCTTGGCGGCGGGTGGCGTGCCGATGGAGTTTCCGCTGCACCCGATCTTCGAGAATTGCCGCCGGCCGACCGCGGCGCTCGATCGCAACCTTGCCTATCTGGGGCTGGTCGAGATCCTCAACGGCTATCCGATCGACGCGGTCATCCTCACCACCGGCTGCGACAAGACCACGCCGAGCTCGCTGATGGCGGCATCCACCGTGGACATCCCGGCGATCGTCCTCTCGGGCGGGCCGATGCTCGACGGGTGGCACGAAGGCGAACTGGTCGGATCGGGCACGGTGATCTGGCGCAGCCGCCGGAAGATGGCGGCGGGCGAGATCGACGAGGAGGAGTTCCTCCAGCGCGCGATGGAGAGCGCGCCTTCGTCGGGCCATTGCAACACGATGGGCACCGCATCGACGATGAACTCGATCGCCGAGGGGCTGGGGATGAGCCTGCCCGGCTGCGCGATGATCCCGGCGCCGTATCGCGAGCGCGGGCAGATGGCGTACGAGACCGGCAAGCGCATCGTCGAGATGGCCTATGAGGATCTGCGGCCCTCGAAGATCCTGAGCCGCGAGAGCTTCCTCAACGCGATCAAGCTGCTCACCGCGATCGGCGGATCGACCAACGCCCAGCCGCATTTGGTCGCGATGGCGCGGCACGCGGGGATCGAGATCACGCCGGACGACTGGCGCTCGGGCTATGACCTGCCGCTGATCGTCAACATGCAGCCGGCGGGCAAATATCTGTCCGAGCGCTTCCACCGCGCGGGGGATTCCGCGGTGATCGCCGAGATGCTCGCGGTGGGAGCACTGGACGGCGGGGTGATGACCTGCACCGGCAGGACGCTGGCCGAAAATGTCGCGGGTGCGCCCACGAAGGACCGCGACGTAATCCTGCCCTGGAATGCGCCGCTGATGGAGAAGGCCGGCTTCCTAGTGCTCACCGGCAATCTGTTCGACATGGCGATCATGAAGACCAGCGTGATCTCCGACGATTTCCGGGCGCGCTATCTCTCGCGGCCGGGGCATGAGGGCGTGTTCGAGGGGCGGGCGATCGTGTTCGACGGATCGGACGACTATCACCACCGGATCAACGATCCCGCGCTGGAGATCGACGCGAACTGCATCCTCGTGATCCGCGGCGCGGGCGTGCTCGGCTGGCCGGGCTCGGCCGAAGTGGTCAACATGCAGCCGCCCGATCACATCATCCAGCAAGGCATCATGAGCCTGCCGACCCTGGGCGACGGGCGGCAATCGGGGACGTCGGACAGTCCGTCGATCCTCAATGCCTCGCCCGAGAGCGCGGCGGGGGCGGGCTTTCCTGGCTGCGGACCGGGGATATCCTCCGCGTCGACCTCAATGCGGGCACCGCCGACGCGCTGGTGGAGCCCGACGAGATCGCGCGCCGCAAGGCCGAGCCGGCACCGCCGATTCCGAGAGCAACACGCCGTGGGAGGAATTGTACCGCGAGAAGGTGGGGCAATTGGGCGAGGGCGGCGTGCTCGATTTTGCGCTGAAATACCGGCGGACGAGCGAGAAGACGCCGCGGCATAACCACTGAGTCGGCGGCTGCGTGGAGGATTGCGAAGCTTAACTTCGCACTTTGCCTGCGGTTTGTGAAATTCCGTTGCGCGGTCGCGTACGTTTGTTGCGTGTGCGGGAGCGGCTTTCTCAACGGTTCAAAGAGCGGGGCGAAGCGTTGCACGCCAAATCCTACTTTGGAAGCGCGATCCGGAATGTCCGACGGCCCTGGATCGGCTAGACACGGAGCATGACGCATCCGCTCGATCGCCCGGCATGGACATCGCTGCGAACCCGCCAGCAGGCGCTGGCGTGGGGCGAGGGGCGGCGCTGCGATATGACTCCGATTTTGCCGTGTTTGCAGCGATTGGGGACGGAAACAGCGCATCCTTGTCTGCTTTGGGGGCGCTGATCGCGGCCACCGGTCCGGCGATCGTGCTGCAGAAGGACGCGCTGCCGCCGGTGCCGGGGACGCGGGTCGAGAAGCATCGGATGGGCGTGCAGATGGTGGCGGAAACGCTGTCCGGCGCCGGCGAGATCGATTTCCTCGAGCTGGGCGACGCCGACGCCGCCGAGATGCTGGCGCTCGCGATGCTGACCGAGCCGGGCCCGTTCTTCGCGCGGACGCATCGGCTGGGCGACTTCATCGGCATCCGCGACGAAGGGCGGCTGGTGGCGATGGCGGGCGAGCGGATGAAGCCCGATGGGTTCACCGAGGTCAGCGGCGTCTGCACGCACCCGGACTGGCGCGGGCGCGGCTATGCCGGCGGGCTGATGCGCGTGGTGGCGGCGCGAATTCTCGCGCGCGGCGAGACGCCGTTCCTCCATGCCTATGCCGACAATCGCGGCGCGATTGCGCTCTACGAGAGCCTGGGCTTCCGGGTGCGGTGCGAGGTGTCGGTGACCGTGCTGGAGCCGGCCGGCTTGTAAGGCAGGATGGACCGAGCGCTGGCGCGTGTCGGATCCTCCCCCGCCAGGGGAGGTGGCGCCGAAGGCGTCGGAGGGGAGGTAGGCAGCGCACTCTCCAATTGAGCGCAGTGCGTCCGCCCCTCCGTCACGCTGCGCGTGCCACCTCCCCTGGCGGGGAGGATTTGAAATGTCGATACGACCTAACGGCCCACAGCCCGCTTTCCGCTGGCTGAAGAGCGCCGCCCATTGCCATGTGCGTTCGCAGTTCATTTCGGCTACGGCGCTGCTTCCGATCCACCAACGGAGTGACCGCGAATTGATGCTCAAAGCTCTTTGCCTGGCTTTCGCAGCACTAAGCCTGCAAGCCGCGCCGTCGGGGACCCGCATCGACCCACGGCTGCAAGCGGTTCTGATCGAACGCGATCATGACGAGCATCCGGACCTCAAGGGCGTCGTGGTCCTGCGGGACGGCAGGGTCGTTGCGGAGCGATATTATAATGGTGAGACCGCGGACTCACTCCATGACATTCGGTCAGCGGGAAAGAGCGTCACGTCGCTGCTGGTTGGAATTGCGATGGATCGCGGCGCGATCAAGAGCGTGACCGATCCGGTATCCAGCTATTGGCCGGAGGCCCGGCAGAGCGCGATCGGCAGCGTGCCGCTCAACCAGGTTCTGACGATGCGGTCGGGGCTGGCGGCAGACGATGACAATCCCGCCTCGCCCGGCAACGAGGACAAGATGGATGCGGCGGCCGATCCCTCGTCCTTCTTGTTGGCGGTGCCCGCCGCCGATCCTCCGGGCTCCGTCTATCGATACAATTCGGTCACCGCTTATGCGGCCGGCATCGTCCTGGCGAAGGCGACGAAGCAGCAGATGGCGAGCTTCGCGCGGTCGGCCCTGTTCGGCCCCTCGGCATCACCAAGTGGGAATGGACCTCGGACGCGGCCGGATACACGAAGGGACAGGGCAATCTTTCGATCACGGCGCGCGGACTTGCGACGATCGGAGAGATGGTCCGCAACAAAGGCCGTTATCGCGGGCGCCAGATCGTCAGCGCAGCCTGGTTGCGCACGGCGCTCGCGCCAAAGGTGCGCATATCGGCCAGCGACCCCTATGCCGATGGCTATGGGTATTTCTGGTACGCGAAGGTCCAGTCCATCGGGGGGCAACAGATTCCGGTCTCGTTCGCGTCGGGCAATGGCGGCAACAAGATCTATGTCATCCCGAGCCGCCGTCTCGTGGTCGCGATAACCTCCAGCGCCTATGGTCGTGGTTATGGCCAGCGCCGATCGGAAAGCATCCTGAAGGCGATACTTTCTGCGGATAGCGGCGTTCAGTAAGCGGACGCCAGTGGCACATAGGAGAGGACAGATGCCGCGGAAGGATTTCGACCCCGCAACGGTTGAGGCAGATGGGCGACCCGCATCGAAGGCCAGGCTCTTCGATCCGGCGCAAGAGGCTCCGTGGAGAGGTTCTCTGGAGGGGATTGCGTTAGGCGGGCCGACGACGGTGCTTACGTACGGTACCGACGAAATAGGTGCCGGGCCACGCCTTCACGTGCACCCGTATGACGAGACCTTCATCATCATCGAGGGCCATGCGCGATTTTTCGTCGGGGATACGACGCTGGATGCAAGCGCGGGAGAAGTGGTTCTTGGCCCGGCGGGCGTGCCGCACAAATTTCAGAATCTGGGGCCGGGGCGCCTCCAGACGATCGACATCCACCACTCCCCGAGATGGATCCAGACGGATCTGGAATAGGTGCGCAGCGCGCCCTTACGCTGATCGCGCTCACTCCTCGTCGTCGGCCATCAGATCCATGAAGTTGCGCGCGGCTTCGCGATCGGCCTCGTCCTTGAACGCCACGTCGAGATCGGGGCGCTGCCGAGGATGTGAAGCAGTGCCCAGAGCGCGAAGCGGCGGTTGCGGTCCTTTTCGAGCCCGAGATCGACCCGGATGCGATCGGTGCCGGCGGCAAGGGCGTCGGGGCTGAGCGTGGCAGGGTCGGCGGTACCGAAATAGCGGCGGAGCTGATCGTCGAAGTCCATGCTGCTGCCTATGCGAAACCGTTCAGGACGCAAGCCCGCGGGTGGGCCGGCTTCAGCCTATCACGGCGTGGAGAAAGCTTCGCCAGAGCCCGGTCTGGCCGAAGGTGAGGCGGAACAGCTGCGAGGCGACGAGGAAACCGCCGCCTGCGAGGGTTGCCGGATGGACGCGGCCGCGCTGGCGCAGATCGAACGCGACGAGCGCGAGCAGGAACAGGTCGGACAGGAGAATGCCGCCGAAGGGCGGCGTTACGGCGTCGGTCGCCATCCGCGTGATGCGGGCGAGGGGCGTGGTGGCGAGTGCGACGGTTGCGAGCAGCATCAGCCGCTTGTGATGCGCAGCGCGGCGCCGGAGGGTGATGCCCGCGCCGCACAGGATCGCGAAGGCCGTGATCGCGCCCAGCGGGAAGATCACCGGCGGGCCGTGACGGACCGCGGCGTGGAGATTTGCGCGGGCGAGGGAGATTGCCGTCACCACGCCGAGGACGAACACCAGCACCGCGAGAGCCGCACCGAAGATCCCGACGCGGCGATGCAAGCGGATTTTGCCGGAGCCGATCAGCCAGCTCTGCCCGGTGTAGAGCAGCATCCACGCGCTGAATACCACGCCGTGGAAATGGACGAGCGGGCTCAATGCCGGCGCCGTGGTGAAATAGGAGAGATAATAGGTCGGCGCGAAGCCGATCAGCGTCACCAGCAGCAGCGCGATGGCCGCACCGCCGAAGAATATCCGATCGGGATTGGCGCGCCTGGAAGACGGGGGCTCCGCTGTCAAAGTGGCCATGCCTCGACTCCCCGTGCGAACGCTGTGGCGCGCATCCTGCCTCATGAAAGCCTGCAGGAATAGGAAGGAATCGACAGGTCTCGGTTGTTGAAGGTGGCGGCGCATACTGACGACGCCGAAACCTCTCGACACGCTGAATATGAGGCCGCTAAGCGATCGTTTCGCGGGCGAAAATGCTTGCAAATATTTGGAAAAGCGGGATGTTATGGGGCTTGCAACGGGCTTTCGGCACCTTTGCGTCCCGCTGCTCGGCAATATGAATATCTTGTCTCCAAGATAAATAGCTTGACTTCGAGATAAGTATCTTATCTTCGAGATATGTATCTCGGCGTCGAGGCGCTTGCCGCCGGGATATTTGTCTTGCTGGCGAGATATCATGCCTGAAACCGATACGATCGACCATCTGATCACGCTCTGGTCGGCCGCGATGCCCGACGTCGATACGCGCGGCCTGTCGGTGTTGGGGCGCGCCCGGCGGATTGCGTTGCGCGCGCGGATCGCGGTCGAGCCGGTGCTGGCGAAGCACGGGATCGACGGCGGCGGCTTCGATGTGCTGACCGCATTGCGCTCCGCGCCGTCGCCGCATCGGCTCCGGCCCACCGAGCTTTATCGCGCGCTCGCCATCTCGTCGGGCGGGCTGACCGCGCGGCTCAACCGGCTGGAGGCGGCGCGGCTCATCCGGCGGCCTGCCGCGACCGACGACAAGAGAAGCGTGTTCGTCGAGCTCACGCCTAGAGGCAAGGCGCTGGTAGAGCAGGGTTTTCGCGAGGAGATGGCGCTCCAGGCCCGGCTCGTTTCCGGCCTTGGCGACAAGGAGCAATGGGTGCTCGCCACATTGCTCAAGAAGCTGGAGGCGACGATGGATCCGGTGAAGGCCGCGGAGTGACTTCGTCGCTATTGCTAAACATTCGCACGATGCGGCGGGCCGCATTGCAAAACCTCGGCGCCTCCCGCAAATCTTCGAAATGACCCTGGACATTCGAATCGACCGCGCGGCGAGTGACGAAGACTTGCACGAAATCGCCACGCTGTTTCGCGGCTATGCGGCGTCGCTTCCGGTCGATCTCGGCTATCAGGGTTTCGGCGACGAGCTTGCCGAGTTGCCGGGCAAATATGCGGGGCCGCGCGGCGCGTTGCTGCTCGCCCGCGATGCGGACGGGGCGGCGCTGGGATGCGTGGGGCTCAGGCCCTTGTCCGAAAGCGTGTGCGAGATGAAGCGGCTCTATCTGCTTCCGGCGGCGCGCGGGCTCGGGCTGGGGCGGACGCTGGCCGATGCGGTGGTCGCGGAAGCGCGGCGGCTGGGATATCGTGAGCTGCGGCTCGACACGCTGGCTTCGATGGCGCGCGCGATCGCGATGTACGGCGAGATGGGGTTCGAGCGGATCGCGCCTTATTATGCGCCCACGCCGGCCGGGACGATCTTCATGGCGATCGAGCTGTAGAGCGCGATCAGACGCCTTCGCGGATCAGGAAGCCGCGCTGGCCGGGGACGCTGACTTCGAAGCGGAACAGGTCGCCGGCATGCGGTTCCTTCGCCAGATCGCCCGGGGCGATATGCTTGTTGGCGGTGGTGGCGTACACGGTCTTGAGGTCGGGGCCGCCGAACGCGATCTTGGTGATCGCGCTGACCGGGAATTCGATCGTCTCGAGCAATTCGCCCTGCGGTGAATAACGGCGCACGCCCCAGCCCTTATAGAGGCCGACCCAGATACAGCCTTCGCTGTCGACGGTGGGGCCGTCGGGAAAGCCCTCTTCGTTCGGGATGCGGACGAACTCGCGGCGGTTCACCAGCATGCCGGCATCGTCCACGTCGCAGGCGAAGATCACGCCGACCAAAGTATCGACATGGTAGAGCGTCTTGCCGTCGGGCGAGAGCGCAGGGCCGTTGGTGATCGAGACGTGCGGGCTGACCTGCACGCAGGCGCCGTCGCCGCCGAGGCGGTAGATCGCGCCGGAGATATTGTTCTCGCCATCGTCCATGCTGCCGAACCACAAGCGGCCCAGCGGATCGACGGTGGCGTCGTTGAGGCGGTTGGTCGGCAGATCGGGCTCGGGCGCGCAGATATGGGTGAAGCTGCCTTCGCGCTCGTCGAACCTGCTGAGGCCGGACTGGAGGCCGGCGACGAAGCCGCCGCTTTCGATCGGCAGGATGAAGCCTACCTGGCCGGGCGCGCTCCAGCTCCGGGTGGCGCCGCTGACCGGATCGTAGCGGTGGATATTGTGGCTCTTGATGTCGACGAACCAGAGCGCGGAATCGCGATCGACCCAGACCGGGCCCTCGCCGAGCGGCGCCCCGAGCTGCCAGATGCTGACCGGCCCGGAAATCGCCACCTTGCTCATCTTATCGCCACCCTGCGTCCACGAAATATTCGTGGCCCGTTACCAGCCGTGCGTCGTCCGAGGCAAGGAACAACGCCATCGCGGCGATATCGTCGGGGACGAGCCGGCCCTTGAGGCACTGCGCCTTGACGATCTCGGCCTCGCCCTCGGGCGTGTACCATTGCATCTGGCGCACTGTCTTAACGTTGCCGGGGACGATGCAGACCGAGCGGATATTGTCGGGCCCGAGCTCGCGCGCGAGGCTGCGGGTGAGGCCTTCGATGCCGGCCTTGCAGGTCTGGTAGAGCGTGAGCTGCTCGAGCGCGAGGTGCCATGAGATCGAGCCGAGATTGACGATTACGCCGCCGCCCTTGGCCTTCATTCCCGGGATCACCGATTGCGCGGCGAAGAACAAATGCCGCAGATTCACCGCGATGCGGTTGTCCCAATATTCGGGGGTGACCTGTTCGATCGTGTGGCGATCGTCGTTGGCGGCGTTGTTGATGAGGATGTCGAATGCGCCATGCTCTTCGATCAAAGCGGCGATTGTGGATTGCACCGCGGCGATGTCGGTGAGGTCGAGACGCTGGAAGACCGGCGGCGTGTCGGCGCCCTCGAGGCTCTCGACCAAGGCGACCGAATCCGGCTCGGCGATGTCGAAGAAAGTGACCTGCGCGCCCTGGCGGACGAGATCCTTCGACCATGCCCGCGCCGATGCCCGAGCCGCCGCCGGTGATCAGCACGCGCTTGCCCTTGAGGCTGGGATAAATCGCCCGCTGATCACGCGCGAGCGGCAGGGGCTTGGGATCAGCTTCGGACATGGAGGGTGCGGGTTCCTGTGAGCGCGCGGGGCGCGTGAATATGCGGATGATAGGGCTCGGATTCGCTAACGAAAACGATTTTCACGCGAGAAGCCCACGCGCGGCGAGATTGCGCATCAGATCGCGGATGCCGAACTCCCACGGCGCGGCGGCCTTGGAGGTGGTGACGCGGTTGACCAAGGCGCCGAGTTTGGGCGTGGCGATGCGGACCACGTCGCCTTCCTTGTGCGTGAAGCCGCGGCCGGGATGGTCGCGATCCTGCACGGGCGCGAACAGCGTGCCGAGAAACAAGGCGAAGCCGTCAGGATATTGGTGCTCGCTCAGCGCCTGGCGGACGAGATCGGTGGGATCGCGGCTGATCTCGCTCATCTTGTTGGTGCCGATGAGCTTGTAGCCCTCGGGTCCGTCGATCGTGAGATCGACCACCGCCGAGCGGACGTCGTCCATCGTGAAGCTCGCGTCGAACAGGCGGATGAAGGGACCCAAAGCCGTCGAGGCGTTGTTGTCCTTGGCCTTGCCGAGGAGGAGGGCGCTGCGTCCCTCGAAATCGCGCAGATTGACGTCGTTGCCGAGCGTCGCGCCGCGGGGCGTGCCCTTGCTGTCGACGATAAGCACGACTTCGGGCTCGGGATTGTTCCAGTCGCTGTCCGAGCGGATGCCGATATCGTCGCCCCAGCCGACCACCGAAAGAACGGGGGCCTTGGTGAACACTTCGGCATCGGGGCCGATCGCGACTTCGAGATATTGCGACCACATGCCGGCATCGATCAGCGCGGCCTTGAGGCTGGCGGCCTCGGCGCTGCCGGGGACGACCGAGCGGATGCCCGAGCCGACCTTCGCCTCGAGATCGCCGCGGATTTCGGAGGCCTTGTCGGCGTCGCCGCGGGCGCGTTCCTCGATCACGCGCTCGATCGCCGAGAGCGCAAAGGTGACGCCGCACGCCTTGATGCACTGGAGGTCGACCGGGGCGAGCAGGCGAGGACCGTCGGCGGTGCCGAGCGCCTCGACGTCGCAAATCCGCGGGCCGGTGACGATGGCGAGATCTTCGCGCTCGAGCAGGTCGGCGACGGTCGCGGCGGTGGCCGAGACGTCGTGGACGACGCCGTCGCGAGATCAGCACGGGAGTGGGGCCTGCCGGCAGCAGGACGCGTCCGATCAGGATGGCCTGCGCATGATCGGCGGGCAGCAATTCAACCGTAGAGGCTTCCAACATCCCTCGCCTTAGAAGATTTCTGTTTTGATAGCGCTACCATTGAGTGGCCGAGGCGTCGCTGTCAAGCCGGGCAGGGCCCGTGTCCGCATTAGATCAGATAAATCGCATGATGTCGCCGGGCGTGTGTGCTTGATCGGTGGTGTGAGCCCAAGCGCTGGGGCGTGTCGGCGTTCATTTCCCTCTCCCGTCGGGAGAGGGTCGTGAAGACTTAGGCTCGAAGAGCCTTAGTCGGAGCTGGGTGAGGGATCACCCTCACGATAGCGGGAAACCCTCACCCAGCTACGCTAGGCAGCAAGCTGCCAAGCTCCGTTACCTCTCCCACCGGGAGAGAAGAAGAGTCGTTTTAATGCTATCGACTCGCAAGAGCATTATTCCTATGGCGAACTCGCATCACGGGAGGAAGCGATGAAGCGATTGATATTGGCCGCGCTGCTGTTGGGCGCGTGCGGTGCCGCCGAGGCGCATGAGGTGTGGATCGAACGCGACGGCAACGGCCCGGTGCGCATCTATCTCGGCGAGCCCGGCGAGGTGCTTCCCGAAGGCGGCGACCCCGAGTTCAAGAACCTAAAGGCGCCCAGGCTGCTGACGAAGCCCGATGCGGCGCTGGTGCGCAAGGCCGGCTATCTCGAGGCCGAGGCACCGGCCGGCGACGTCAGCGCATGGGACGACAATGTCTTCGCGCCGTGGGGCGCCGAGGGGAAGAAGGAAGGCGTGGTCTATTATGCCCGCGCCGGCCGCAGCGATCCGCGCGCGGTGCTCCCGTTCGAAATCGTGCCCGCGGCGGCCGATGCCAATCGCTTCGTGGTGATCCGCGACGGCAAGCCGGTGGCGGGCGCCAAGGTGGTGGTGGTCACTCCTGACAAATGGTCGAAGACGATGACTGCCGACGCGAGCGGCGCAGTCGAAATCACCGTCCGCGAGAAGGGGCGCTACCTGCTGTCCGCCACGCAGAAGGAAGGCGCAGCCACGCTGCCCGGCGGAGCAGTGGATGCGGTGCATCGCATTACCACGACGACGTTCGTGGCGGGTTGAGCGCCTTCCTCTCCTCTCCCGGTGGGAGAGGTAGCGAAGCTTGGCAGCTTGCTGCCTAGCGTAGCTGGGTGAGGGTGTCCTGTCATCGATAGCGCGATCCCTCACCCAGCTCCGACTAGGGCCCGCTGAAGAAGCGGACCCAAGTCTGCGCAACCCTCTCCCGACGGGAGAGGGAGTTATTGGCCTTCGCGATTCCCGCGCCACGCTTCGATCACCTCGATGACGCGCTCGCGAACCTCCTCGGGCGTGCCGCGTGCATCGATCACGCGGTGGCGATCCGGATCGCGTGCCGCCTGATCGAGATAGGAGCGGCGGATGCGATGGTGGAAATCGAGATCCAGCGTCTCGAAACGACCCTCGTCGATCGCGCCGGCGCTGAGGCGCTGCCTGCTTCGCGCAAGGCCGATCGCCGGGTCCAGATCGAGGACGAGGACGAGATCGGGCCAGACATCGCCGACTGCTTCGCGGTGGAGCATGCGGATATAGTCTTCCGACATGCCGCGGCCGGCGCCCTGATAGGCGATGGTCGATCCGACATAGCGGTCCGACACCACCGAGATGCCGCGTTCGAGCGTCGGCAGGACGACCCGGCGGACATGCTCGACGCGCGCGGCGGTCATCAGCAGCAGTTCGGATTGCTGGTCCCAGGCGTCATCGGTGCCCGAGAGGAGGAGCGACCGGAGCTTCTCGCCCTGCGGCGTACCGCCGGGTTCCCGCGTCGCGATGGCGGGCGAGGCAGCCTGGTTCAGATGCGCGACGATCGCGGTCACCATCCCCGATTTGCCGCAGCCGTCCACCCCCTCGACCGCGTAGAACGAAGCAGCTTTGTCCATGCGCCACGCCTTAGCATGGCCGGGCGTGATGTCACGGGTGGGAGGGGGCGAGGTTGGGGACTCAATTAGCGGAGCAGGCCTGCAAAGCCCTCCCCTTGATGGGGGAGGGTTGGGTGGGGGTGACCTCTCCACGCGCGATGTCGCTGGAGGAGAGATCACCCTCACCCTCCCACCGCCTTCGGCGGCGGGATGATTGGGTGAACAGCGCCCCGCGCTGTTCAGGTCATGCCGGGGGCATGACCGGCCCAATCATTCCCTCTCCCATCAAGGGGAGGGGTTAGAATACAATCTCAATACGTTAGTTGAGTACAAACCTAAGGAAAGATCGCGCCGACCAGGGCCGCGAGCCGATCGGGGGCGCAGTCGTCGAGCGCGATCTCCATCTCGGGATTGCTGCTATAGCCCATCATCCGCCCGTCGCGATCGGAGCCGACCGACAATAATCGCCAGCCGCCCTCCTCGCGCAGCGCGGCGAGGCCGCCGGGCGAGGGAAAGCGATCGGGATCGACGATCACGACCGCCTGACCGGGAAGTCCGCCGCCCAGCGTCGCGCGGCAGACCTTGAGGCCGAAGGCGCGCGGGCCGGCGGCGTGCGGCGCCTCGGCCTTTTCGCAGGTGGCGGTATCGGCGATGAGGCCGTGCGGCATCGGCGCGCCGAACACCGCGACGAAACGGATCGATGCCGTGCCGGGCACCAGCGGGATCGGTACGGCGATCGGCGTCGGTATGTCGCCCGTCGCCTTCAGCGCA
This sequence comes from Sphingomonas sp. 7/4-4, assembly GCF_027941955.1. GTDB lineage: Bacteria > Pseudomonadota > Alphaproteobacteria > Sphingomonadales > Sphingomonadaceae > Sphingomonas. The sequence goes on along the minus strand of NZ_CP115960.1, from coordinate 1,855,026 downwards.
GCCGCGACATCGGCGATACGGGCGCGGCTCCGCTCATGGCGTGCGGCGGGATTGGCGATCGCGCCGATCAGACCATCGAGCGCCCCCGCCGCGTGCGATGCGGCTATCCGCGCGCGAAGCTCGGTCTCGCCGGCCACGTCGAAGAGACGGAACAGCGCGTCGCGAACGGCGTGATTCCACCGATCGAAGGTCTTCTGTGCATTTTCGACGCGCGACAGATTGACCGGCGGCAGCCCGTAATCGCGCTCGATCGCTGCGATGGTGAGCGTGGGGTCCCCGGTGCGCCGCGCGCGCAGCGCCGCGCCGAGCAGGACGGCGAAGCGTTCTTCTTCCAGATCGGCGGGCACGCCGTCGATGAACGGCTGCGCCCAGACGGCGATGTCGAAATCCGGCGCGTCGATATCGAGGAGCAGGTCGTCTGGCGTGATCTGAAGCGCCGCGGCAATGCGACGGAGCTCGTCGGCACGCGGCACGACTTCGCCCCGTTCGATCTTCGACAGACGGATATAGGGAATCTCGGGAATCGAAGTAGCGAGACGAAGCAATTTGGCATGGCCGGCGGCGCGGCGCTGCTCACGCATGCGATTGGGGAAGACGAAGCAGCGATAAAGATCGACGGGTACTTCACCGGGGGACGTATCGACGCCCCCGGTCCGCCTTCCGTTTCCTTCGACCGCCGCCATGTGATCCCCTCCAAGGGATGTTTACTTCTGGCGGCACTCTGAAGCTTATTTAGGATAATGCAAGGTTAACGCCCCATCCTGAATAGAATGTGCGTCCTTATACTTGTACATATGTTTCGTTTTAGTGGAGCGAACGCTGCGGACGCTGCGCCAGAAGCGCGCAGGGGCCCATCGGATCGAGCGCGACGATCGCCAGCAGCGGCGCTTCCGCGGTCGCCTGACGGATCAGCCAGCCCGAGGCCGAAGGGGCGGGATGATCGGGGGCGAAGGCAACGCCGACGCCGTCGGTGATCACGCCATAGCCCGAGGGCGGGGCGGGCCAGCGGCCGGCGAGATATTCGAGCAATTCGGCGGCGGCTTCCTGCAATGCACCTTCCTCGGTGTTCTCGGGGCAAAAAGCATCGGGCGTGGCATTGATCCGGGCGACGATTCCGAAATCCGCGGATCGCCACCAGATCAGGCGGAGTGCGCCCGCGGCATCGATCTCGAGGCCCATGAACAGACCGGCGCCTTCGGGAAGCAGCGGCAGTGCGCGCCGCGCCACTTCACGGGCAAGCGCGGTCAGGCGGCGATTGGGGCGGGGCATCATCGTCCAGCCTTCAACGCCTTCGCTGCTTTCGACTTCGCCGTACATCGGACCCCTCCAGGTTTCTGCGTGCATTATAGGAAGATTACGGATGTCTGGGTCGGCGGACGCGATTAGTGCCGCACTGCGTTCGACGGGATCGCGAGGAGGGCGAGGCCAGCCGCTTCGATACGCTCGACGCTCTCGACCTGGGCGGGGAGGGCGACGCCCAGCTCGGCCGGCTGGATGGCGCGGACGCTGGCAAGGCGGTTGTGCGGCTGATCGGCATCGGGGAGCAGCGAGGCTGCGACCGGGGCCGGCTGGCGGCGCTTGGTCGGCGCAGGACGCTCATATTCGGCCATCACAGCGAAGCGCGGATCGGCGGAGGCGATCTCGGCGATCGTCTTTGCAGCGCGCTTGGTGATCTGGCGGACGCGCTCCTTGGTGACGCCGGTCTCGAGCGACAGATCGTCGAGCGTCGAGGCCTGGAACACGCGGCGCTCGACGATCTCGCGGTCGCGGGCCAGCTTGGCTTCGAGCTTCTCGAGCTCGGCGGGATCGATGCCGTGGGTGGCGGTGCGGAAACGCGGACCTTCGCGGCGCAGCGCGGCTTCCTCGCGCTTCGGGCGGGGACGGCGGCGAAGCGCCTCGATGCCGACTTTGCGCAGATGATCGACATAGGCATCGACCAGCGTCTCGATCGCGCCGTCGGCGAGATAATCCGCAGCGGCGGCTTCGGTGCGGGCGAGGGCGTCCTCGTCCTCGATCAGCGTCTCGGGCGACATTTCCTCGCCATCGGCGCCGACGGCGAGCGCATTGAGCGACACGGTGGTCGCCTCGACCTTCTTCGCCGAGGGGCGCTGGTCGGTCATCAGGCGGAAGCGGAGGCTCTGGAGCTCGCCGCGGATCTGCCAGTTCACGAAGGTGGTGAACTGCGCCTTGGCGGGATCATAGGCCTCGATGGCGCGGTGCACGGCGATGGCGCAGCACTGCTCGGCATCGTCCCAATGGGCGACCAGGCCGTACTGGCGGATGAAGTGGCGGATGCGCGGGGCGATCAGCTTGAGGATCTGGGCGAAGGCACGATCGACAGTGACGCGCTGGCGGTTGGTGCGATTGCCGTCGGCAGGCGTGTTTTCGATGACGGTGGCAACGGCGGCTTCGAGCGCGATCGTGATCTTCGACATGTGCATTCCCCCTGGTTCGTGAGGCCGCCGTCAGGCCACCCCGGTCACAGGTTCAAAATGCCGCCAATCCTTTAACGGATGGAAACCACTCCTATAAGTATAAATACGCAGTCGGGATGCCCCGGAGGGCCGCAAAAACCCTCGGAAACCCGCTGCACACAGTGGTTTACAGCTGATTTACCACCACCAAGCGGACGGACCATTCCATCAACTAATTATAGGATTGTTTTTACGAGGCGAAGGCTTCGGGGCGAATTCTGCGGTCGATGAAGCCCAGCAGCCACTGGCGATGCGCCTGGGTGGCGTCGCCGGTGCTGGCGATGCGCTGCGCGGCGGCCGACGAGCCGATCTGGGCGCAGAGCAGCATCCGTGCCCGGCCGGAATCGATGCCGCCGCTCAGGAACTTCTTCGCATCGCCGAGCCCGAGATGGTGGCCGAGATAGGCGGCCTTGGCCAGCGTCTCGGAATCGGTGCGGACGCGCACGCCGGCCTTTTCGAGCCGGTCGAGATTGCATTTGGCGAGATCGGCGACACCGAGGATCGACGCCTGCGGATCGTAGCGCAAGGCAAGAAGCTCGGCGCGGTTACCGGTCTGGAGACGGCCGCGGCCGTCGAGCCAGCCGCGCTCGGCGGCATATTTGTTGAGCCATGTCCCGTCGGTCTGCGCCAGTTCCTGCCAGGTCCCGCTGAGGAACTGGCCGAGGCCCGCGGCGCTCGATCGCGGATTGCGCGAATGGGTGTTCCAGCTGCCGTCGCCGGTCTTGGCCGCCTCGGCATCGACGATCGCTGCGAGCGCGGAAGCCGGGATGCCGGTCCGCGCTTCGGCCTGGGCGAAGGTGGTGGCGTAACGCGCATTGGGGCCGAGCTTGAGATCGCCGTTTTCGGCGGTGCTGGTAGTAGTGCCCGTCAGGCTGACGGGAGCATAGGCGCGCGGTTCGTCGGGGTCGATGAAGCCCGCGCCCGTAGTGCCGGTGCGCGGGGCGGCCGTCGCGTCGTTCGCGCTGCCGGCGGTCGGCTGGTGGTAGCTGCAGGCGCAATGGCAGGCGCAATGCCCCTGCGTACCGGCTACGCCTTCGCTGCCACCGCCGAGCAGGCCAAGCAGCGAATCCATCTTCATATTGTTGGGCGAGAAAGGCGATGTGTCGCGATTGTCCTTGCCCTCGCCGTCGCCGAGCGCGGCGCGCCACAGGCGCGACGAAAGCTGCGACTGGGCTTCGGCATAGATGACCTGCGCGCGCTTTTGCGGGCTGAGCGCGGCGAGCTGGGTAGCGTTGATCATGCCGAGCGCTTCTTCGCGACGGCGCGGGCGCGCAGGAAGCGCGCGGCGGCGATGTCGTCGATCGCGCTCTGTTCGGCGAGCGCGACCGTGCGCTCGGCCTCGTCCTCATAGCGTCCGGCGGCGCCTTCGATCGCCCGCATCGTGCCATAGGCCTCGACGGCCTGGGCGCGCAGCCGCCCGAGCTGCGCCTGCGCCAGATGCGCGGCTTCGTCGAGGCGGGCGCGCTCGGCCTTCATCCGCGCCGTCCAGGCGTCGCTGGCGATCGGCAACGAGCTCGCCAGCGCGCGTTCCTGAAGCATCCGGGCGTCGTGGATGCGCGCCTGGGTCTCGATCGTGGTGATCCGCTCGACCTCGACGCTGATCGATACCTTGACGGCATCGACTTCTCGGCGCTGGACGCGGAGCGCGGTGTCGAACGGCGTCATGCGGCGACTCCGAGGGGCTCGGCGGCGAGCGCTTCGCCGAAGACGATCGCGGCGAGCGCGGCGAAGTCAGCATCGGCATTGCCCTGGTCGTGCTTGCCCTGGTTGATCAGCGTCTCGATCTGCGGCGCGAGCGCGACGGCCCGATCGACCTCTTCGGACGAACCCGCCTTGTATGCGCCGAGCCGGACCATTTCCTCCATATCGGCATAGGTCGACAGCAATTTGCGCGCGGCGAGCCGCGTCTCGTTCTGCGCATCGTTCATGCAATGGGGAGCGTGCGCGAGACCGACTTCAGGACGTCGATCGCGGGGTAGCGGCCGCGCTCGGCGATCGCGCGGCGCATCACGACGTGGCCGTCGAGGATGCCGCGCACCGCGTCGGCGACGGGTTCGTTGTGATCGTCGCCGTCGACGAGGACGGTGAACAGGCCGGTGATCATGCCCTTGCCGGGCTCGCCGGGGCCGGCGCGCTCGAGCAGGCGGGGCAATTCGGCGAAAACGGTGGGGGTATAGCCCTTGGTCGCCGGCGGCTCGCCCGAGGCCAAGCCGATCTCGCGCTGCGCCATCGCGAAGCGGGTGACCGAATCCATCAGGCACAGGACGTTGAGGCCCTGATCGCGGAAATGCTCGGCGACGGCGAGCGTGGTCCATGCGGCCTGGCGGCGCATCAGCGCGGGCTCGTCCGACGTGGCGACGACGACGACCGAGCGGGCCATGCCCTCCGGTCCGAGATCGTCCTCGATGAATTCCTGCACTTCGCGGCCGCGCTCGCCGATCAGGCCGATCACGGCGACGTCGCATTGGGTCCAGCGCGCGAGCATCGACAGGAGAACCGACTTGCCGACGCCCGAGCCGGCGAACAGGCCGAGGCGCTGGCCGATGCAGAGCGGCACGAACATGTCGAGCGTGCGCACGCCGGTCTCGATGCGGTGGCCGACGCGGGCGCGATTGGCGGCGGCGGGCGGCGCGGCCTTGATCGGCTGCGGATCGGCACCGTTGGCGAGCGGGCCGAGGCCATCGACCGGGCGGCCGAGGCCGTTGATCATCCGGCCGAGCCAGGCGGCGGAAGGGCGCACGGTGAACTGGCCCGCGGCGAGTTCGGCGCGCGAGCCGAGGCCGACGCCCTGCGGATCGGTGAAGGGCAGGCAGAGCGCGACACTGCGATCGAGCGCCGTGACTTCGGCCTCGACCTTGCCGTTGGTGCCCTGGATTTCGACGCGGCTGCCGATCTGCGCGACGCCGGTCAGCCCCTCCACTTCGATCAGCGCGCCGCGAACCGCGACGACGCTGCCGAAGCGGCGATCGGGCACCATCGTGCGGATCGCGCGGGCGGCGCTGGCAAGAGTCTGCATGAGAGGCGCGGAGTCCTTACGCGGCCTGGGCTTCGGTCGCGACGTCCTCGAAGCCGATCAGCTCGCGCGCGGCGGTGAGCGCCTTGTAATAGTCGCCGATCGCCATGTCGTGCGCGAAAGCGATGCAGGCGGCGCGGGCTTCGGGGGCGGTGAGCGTGGCGACGAGGCCGCCGATCAGCGCGACGACATTGTCCTGATGCTGGCCGCGATTGGCCGGATCGATATATGCGAGCATCGCCGCGAAATAGAGCTGGCGCGCGGGCGTGGTCGCCTCTTCGGGCTGCATGACTTCGCGGCCGCGCAGGATCGACACCTGGTTCTCGACCGCGATCTGCGTGCGGCCGACCGCGCGGAGCACGGCGCCGTTGACGATCGCCTTCTCGCCGTCGCGAAGCGTGATGCGGAGCATGGGAGCAAACCTTTCGTGTGCGTTTGTTCCTCTTATAGGACGAGCGTGGCGGGCGCGGTGGCGCACCCGGCAATTTTTGCCGAGTGGGCGGCGATGCGGGTGCCCGTCAGGGTATGGGCCTATCTATCGCGCAGGGCCGGAAGTGAGTGGTTGGCCGCGAAAGGTCACACTAGGGTCACACTGGTTGCATGGTTCTGGCCGGCCGTGTTCCTGCGCAGGCGATCCAGGATGATGTAGACCAAGCAGCATTATGCTCCCGCTTTCGCACGAGCAGGATGAGAGGGGTGTTACGATGTCAAAGAGCTGAGTGAGGCTGTCAGACGAAATCCTACATTGCAAGCATGTCTGCAAATGGTGGTTAGCGAACGTTAACGCTTGGGCAGCGGCGTGCCGGAGTGAGTGTCACGTTTTTGTAGGTCAGGGCACGCTTCACGTCGCCGTCGTCGGTGCTGATCGTTGCAGTCCCTTTGAAGGTAGCTGGGATACCATTATTGGGTGAACCTATGCCCTCTCGCTGCACTGGGGCGTAAAGAGTGACGAGCACAAATGCCTGAAGCTCCTTCGGGTTGCTTTCATTGAACCACGTAGCGCCGTGGCTTCCTCTCCTTCGATTTCTCCATCTGGGGTGGCACTGTTTCCGGCCTTGATCCGCCAGCCCCCGGGATGCTGCAAACGGACTTAAACTCGACGCCCCAAGTCTTGATAGAAAACGCCTCAATGCTCTCCGTGGCGTTCAGCGGTATCCGCCCGATGGACAGGAGGTAGCTACGGGGATGGTCGGTGAGTGCCGCGCCAATCAACAACATCGCCAAGGGCAATTGCGCCTTCATTCCCGCAGGCTCTCACTAATCGGCCATGTCCGCAACTGGGGCGAGAGCTGCCGCTTTCTCCCTCTCCCAAGGAAGAGGGAGGGGCACACTTAGCGGACGCGTTTGAAGTGGAAGTTGCGCACGAAGGGCGCGCCCGTATTGTCGACGTTGGTGGCGGATTCGGTCATCTCCTTGCCATCGGCGGAAATGGCATAGATGCGCACCGACCCGAGGGCCTTGTTCTTGGACAAGCTCATGACGAGCACGTTGGGAGCCGGAGCATTCACTGCGACGCTGTCGGCTTCACTCGTATCGCCTTCGCCCGGGACCGCCTTGCCGTCGCGCCGATACTGGGCTGCCATGTGCCTGACGCTGTCGTCCGGCGCGGTGATGTCGACCTCCGTCCGCCACTGGCCCGCTCCGACGTCTTTGAAGGTGAAGATCACTCGCTTCGGGGGCGGGCCATAGGTGTCGGGCATCCGTGTCAGGTCCAGCTGCCATTCGCCGAGGAAAGGCGATTGCTCGGCGACCAGGGGACGCGCATTCCCCGGCTGGGCAATGGCAGATCCGCCGGCGACAAGAGCTGCGGCGGCGATCGGGAAGAACAATGTTCTGAAGGAATGCGCGTACGACATGTGACGTCTCCGTGTTTCGAGAAATGGCCTAAGCCATTATTTTCCCGCGATACTTCGCGTCGCGTCGCGGCACCGCTGGCAGGCGCACGGCCTCGATCTTCGGGACGGTGCTCCCGAAGTTCCGGCAAGTCAGTGGGTCGGAACCGCTATCCGGGGTGTTCCGTCCCGGCCGCAGGCGAGAGATGGGCGTGCCACCGCGCCACCCTCCAGACGGTTGCCACTTCGATCAGCAGCACGGCACCCTGCAACAGTGCCTGGGTGCCGTTGAGAAAGAGCACGTTCATGAAGATGATGAGTGTCGCCGCGGCCGCCAGCGTGAGCGTGGCCAGGCGCGTGACACGGGTCCAATCGCGCTCCAGCATCGCCCAGGCGATGCGAAGATGCCCGAGCCCGATCAACAGCTGGAGAAGCGCAAGCGAGGGATGGCGGCCTGATAGACGCCGCGCAGAAGGGCTTCATGCGCGCCGCCTTCCAGCAGCGCGCCACGAAGCCCGTCCGGTCCCGGATAGAGATAAGGGAGCCCGAGCAGCGCGCATCCGATCTGTAGGGCGGCCATCGGGATCATCAGGCCGAGCACCAAAGCATAGTTGGTCAGGACGAAGCGGCCTTCCTCCCGCGTCAGCATCTCGCGCCAGGCCGCCGCCAGGCAGCCGATCGCGAACAGCAGCGGTTTTCCTTCGGTTACCGCCGTCTCGAACTCCGCCTGCATCGCCGCCGACCATTCTCGCCGGCTCTCGCCGAGGCAGCATACTGCCAGGGCCATCACCGCGCGCGACACTGCCGCACTCATGCGAGCGATCCTTTGAGCGGAAGATTTTCGCGGTCGCCGGGCATCTGCAGCGCGAGCGCGAAGCCGGCCGCGGTCAGGCGATAGGCGTGGCGGGCAGGGCGGCCGGGCTGCGCCGGCTCGCGCCATTCGGCTTCGACGAGCCCCTGATCGGTCATCCGCATCAGCAAGGGGTAGAGCGTTCCCGACGAGAGGCCGGTCTCCTTCATCAGATCATATCCATGCCGCCATTGCTGGCGTTGCGCGGACAGCGAATCGAGAAGGGCGCGCATCTGCTTCGAGGGTTGCCGTTTCCGAGCCATGGAGTGAATACAACATATGTAGATTTAAGAGTCAACGGGGATTTGAAATGCTCGTCCGAGGCTAACCGAACGCATGAATCGGATCCGGGCAGCCTTAGGAGTATCGACATTCAGGCGAGCGAGGCTTTCAATCCTCCCCCGCAAGGGGGAGGTGGCACGCGTAGCGTGACGGAGGGGCGGAAGCATTGCGCTCAATTGGAGAGTGCGTCGCTTACCTCCCCTCCGACGCCTTCGGCGCCACCTCCCCTGGCGGGGGAGGATTGAATGTCAATACGACCTGGTCCTGCCATCAGGCGCACCGCGCAACGATAGCGGTCATTCGCATCAGCCACGCATTTTCACCCGCCCGACACCCGCCCCGCGGATTTCATCCTAGAATGCACCTGTGGCCTGCGCGATCGATCCGTGGGCGTCGTCAGGAGTGATACATTGAGCCTCTATTCCGCTCTCTACGCCGGCGTGTCCGGCCTCAGCGCTCAAGCGAGCGCAATGGCGACCGTCGCCGACAACATCACCAACATCAACACCGTCGGTTACAAGGGTGTCGAAGCCCAGTTCCGCACCATGGTCACCGACGGCCGCGCCAAGAGCAACTATTCGGCGGGCGGCGTCGCCGCGGCGCCGGTCTCGATGGTTTCCAAGCAGGGCCTGCTCCAGGCTTCGGGCAGCAGCACCGATCTCGCGATCGACGGCGGCGGCTTCTTCGTGACGCGCGCCTCGTCGGATTCGACCGGCGACGTCGCTTATACCCGCGCCGGCGCGTTCCGCCCCGATGAGGAAGGCTATCTGCGCAACCCCGCGGGTCTCTACCTCTATGGCTGGCGCCTGGATGCGTCGGGCGACTACACCAACACCGGCAGCGTCGAAGCGCTCGAGCCGGTGCGCGTGAGCGACCTGATCGGCACCGCTTCGCCGACCACGCGCATCCAGGCGCGCATGAACCTGCAGTCCACCACCCCGAACTATACCGGTGCCTATACCGCCGGCGACATGGCTTCGGGCACGGTCACGCCACAGTTCATCCGTTCGTTCGACGTGTCGGACTCGCAGGGCGGCTCGCACCGTGTGACGATGGGCTTCATCAAGACAGGACCGAATACCTGGCAGAGCGAAGTCTATTCGAACCCGGCCAGTGACGTCACCGCCGCGGGCGGCCTGCTCGCCAGCGGGACGATCAAGTTCAATGGGGACGGCAGCCTCGACCGTAGCGGTTCGACCGCGGCCCTGTTCAATCCGCTCAACGTCTCTTGGACCAACAGCGCCGGCTCGGTTCCGATCACGCTGGCGCTCGGCAGCGACGACGGCATCGACGGCATCACCCAGTTCGGCACCGAGAGCTCGCTGATCTCGTCGAACGTCGATGGCGGCATGCTCGGCAATCTCTCCACGGTCGAGATCAGCAAGGAAGGCGTGGTCAACGCGATCTTCTCCGATGGTTCGACGCGTAAGGTGTTCCAGCTGCCGATCGCGACCTTTCAGAACCCGGACGGCCTCACGCGCCTCTCGGGCAACGCCTACACCCTCAGCCGCGCCTCGGGCGGCATGACGCTCAACGCGCCGGGCCAGCTCGGCGCGGGCGGGATCGCCTCCAACTCGCTGGAAGCCTCCACCGTCGACCTGGCGGGCGAGTTCACCAACATGATCCGCTTCCAGCGGGCCTATAGCGCGTCGTCGAAGATCATCACCACGGTCGACGACATGCTGCGCGAAGTGAGCGACCTGAAGCGTTGATCCTCCAGACCCCGAGACCATAGCGATGTCGCTCAACAGCATCCTCGGATCCGCGGCTTCCGGCCTGGCAGCAGCCCAGGCCGGACTCCGCTCGGTTTCCAACAACATCGCCAATGTCGGCGTGTCGGGTTATGCGCGCGAGCGCGTCAGCCTCACCACCGGCGTGGTATCGGGCCAGGTCAGCGGCGTCGTGGTGGGCGAGCCCACCCGCGTCGCGGATCGCTTCCTCGAAGCCAATGTCTATCGCCGGGCGGGCGATTATGGCCGGGCGGACGTCACCGCAGGCTATCTCGACCGGCTCCAGTCGCTGCTCGGCCAGCCCGGCACCGCTTCGGGCCTGCCGGCGCGGCTCGATGCGGTCACTGCCTCGGCAGTGGCGATGACGGGTTCGCAATCCTCGGCCCAGACCGTCGCAGTGTTCACGTCCGACGTGCAGGATGCGATCGATTCGATGCAGCAGCTCCAGACCGATGTGGACGGGCTGCGCGGCGACGTCGAATCCGAGGTCGGCTATTCGGTCGACAAGATCAACAGCCTGCTCAAGCGCATCCACGACCTCAACGCCACCGTCGCGCAGGCGACCGGGCTCGGCAAGAATGTCGGCGGCGCCGCCGATCAGCGGATGAGCGCGATCGAGGAATTGAGCAGCCTGATCGCCGTCAATGTCCGCGAGCAGCCCGACGGCCGCGTCTCGATCGAGACGGCGAACGGCGGCGTGCTGCTCGACAAGCGACTGCGCCAGCTCTCCTATCCCAATGCGGGGCTCGGCGCCTCGCAGCCTATCTATCCCAGCATCGAAATCCGCTTCGCCGACGACAGCGGCGCGATGGGTGCGGCGACGGGCGAGAAGCTCGATTCGGCAGCCGTCGGCGGCAAATTGGGCGGGCTGCTCGACCTGCGCGATCGCGCGCTGCCGGCCTTTTCCGAGCAGATGGGCGTGCTCTTCTCTGGCCTTTCCGAGGCGCTCAATTCGGTCTCCAACGCCGGCAGCACCGTGCCGCCGCCCGCGAGCCTCGACGGCCGCCAGACCGGGCTCGTCGGCAGCGATCGGCTGGGCTTCACCGGCGCCGCGACCTTCGCGGTCACCAAGGCCGACGGGACTTTGGTCGCCAAGACGAGCATCGACTTCGGCGCGATGCCCGCCGGCGCGACGATCGACGACATGGTCACCGCGATCAATGCCGGTCTCGGCGGCGCGGCCACTGCCAGCTTCGCCGACGGCAAATTGAGCATCAAGGCGAACGGCGCCGGCAACGGCGTGGTCGTCGCGCAGAACGAAGCCAATCCGAGCGCGCGCGCCGGAGTCGGCGTCTCGCAATATTTCGGGCTCAACGACATGGTTCGCAGCGATTCGAGTTCGCTGGTACCCTCGGGCCTCACGGCGGGCGACGCGCATGGCTTTGCCACCGGCGAAACCGCGCAGATCGTGCTTCGCGACGCCACCGGCCGGGCGCTGACCAGCTACACGATCAGCCCGACTGCCGGCGGTACGGTCGGCGACCTGGTGAGCGAGCTCAATGCGAGCCCGTTGGGTGATTTCGGCGACTTCAGCCTCGACGATCGCGGCCGCATGCGCTTCGAGCCCGCGGGTGCGCTGTCGGGGGCGACGCTGTCGGTCCCGTCGGATTCGACCGATCGCTTCGGCACCGGGCGTGGCTTCACTGCGATGCTGGGGCTGACCGGCGCGTCGAGCGGGCTCGGCGATGCGCAGGTACGTCCCGAAGTGCTCGCCAGCCCGGGCAAGCTGCCGCTCGCACGCTTTCAGGAAAGTGCCGCGGTGGGTGCCAAGGCGCTGGGTGCCGGCGATACTCGCGGGGCGACGGCGTTCGTCGACAAGCTCGCCGGCTCGCTCGACCTCGGCAAGGACGGCGTGACCACGATCGAGCGCTTCTCCAGCCTGCTGCTCGGCCGCACCGGGCTCGAGGCGAGTCAGGCGGAGGACCATCTGCTCGACGCCTCGGCGCGGCGCGATGACGCGATCAACCGCCGCGACAGCTTCTCCGGCGTCAATATCGACGAGGAACTGGCGCAGATGGTGGTGCTGCAGAACAGCTATTCCGCCGCCGCGCGCGTGATCTCCACGGCGTCGGAGATGTACGACACCCTGCTCAACATGGTCTGATCGGAAACCCTATGACTCGCGTAGCCACCATCCCGCTCCAGCGCACCATGGCGAGCGCAATCCAGCGCTCCCAGGAGAAGCTGGCGATCACCCAGCAGCAGCTTTCCACCGGCAAGAGAGCGGCGGACTTCGCCGATCTCGGCACCGAGACGGTGCGCAACCTCTCGGCGCACAGCCTGCTGACGCGCCAGGACGCGCAATCGACCGTGGCGAAGCGTGTCGGCACCACGCTGTCGATCTATCAGGGCCATCTCGAAGGCATCGAGAAGGCAGTGGGCGACCTCAAGCTCGACATCCTCAATGCGATCGGCACCGGCGATGGCGCCGGCCTGCAGGAAGCGATCGAGACGGCGTTCAGCCAGTATCGCACTTCGCTCAACGGCAGCGAGGGCGGGGCGCCGCTGTTCGCGGGCTCGCAGACCGAGGGCAATCCGTTCACGCCCGGAACGCTGGCCGACGTCGCGACGACCAGCGCGGCCGATGCGTTCAAGGACGACGGCATCCGCTCGACCGCGCGCGTCGCCGACGGGGTCGACGTGACCTATGGCATCACTGCGAGTGCAGTGGGCAAGGATCTGTACGCCGCGTTCCAGACGCTCGCTTTGGCCGGCACGATCGGCACGAAGCCGACGACCGCGCAGCTCGATGCGCTCAGGCAGGCAGTGAGTCAGTTCGGCACCGGGATCGACAGCCTTCAGGCGGTCAACGCCGATAATGGCCGCAAGCAGAACCAGGTCGAGACGCTGACGACGCGCGGTGAGGCGCGTTCGCTGCTGCTCCACGGCGTGATCGAGACCAACGAAGACGCGGATCTGGGGCAGGTCGCGCTCGATCTCGCGCAGCAGAAGACGATGCTGCAGGCGAGCTATTCGGTGTTCGCGCAGCTCTCCGACCTGAGCCTGGTCAGCTATATCCGCTGAGCGGGGCTGCGGCCTGCTCCCCATGAACGTCATCCCGGCGAAGGCCGGGATCCAGAGTTGCAGGGTACATCGCCCGTGACTCTGGGTCCCGGCTTTCGCCGGGATGACGATATTTGCGTGTGGAGGAAGCCGGGCTCGTCTTACGAACTCGCGTCGAGCAGGTCGCCGATGGCGCCGGCGGGGCTGGCTTGCGGGATCGCGGTCATCGCGGCGCCGATCGCGGCGGGATCGATGCTGCCGACGTTCCGGGTCAGCAGGTCGAAGGCCTGGCCGCTGGGCAGCGTCTTGAACGCCGCGGCGTAGCGCTTGCGGAGCACCTCCAGCTGATCCTCGCGGCCGAGCATCGCCAGCGCGACCGCCTGACGGAGGACCGCGGCCTGGGCAGGTTCGCTCAGGCCCCTGGGAGCGGGGAGAGTGTTTTCGCCGACGAAGCTGCCCCAGTCCTTCGCCTGCCAGCGCATCTCGGCGCGGATCGCATGCGCGTCGGGCAGGCCGTCGAGTGCGGCCATCGCGGCGTCGGTCCTGCCGAGGCGGTGGAGCGCTACGGCCTCGATCCGCTTGCGGTCCTGCTGCATCGCGGCCGAATAGCCGGCCTGCTCGGTGGAGCGGATCGCGTCGAGCGCGCGATCGGGGTGGCCGGCGAGGATGTGGAGCGCCGCGACCTTCACCGAAAGCGGGCCCTGCGCCACGTCCTGCGCGCGCCGGGTGAGCTGATATTGAAGCAATTCGGCGGCGCGGGCATAGAGCCCCGCATCCTGCAGGCGGCCAGCGAGGCGGAACACCATGGCGTCGCCTTCGCCGCCGGCGGGCGCGAGCTCGCGATAGTCCCAGTAGAGACCGGCGGCCTCGGGAAGCGATACGCCGCTGTCGGGGGCGAGTGCCCCGGCGAGTGCGGCCTGAAGCTCGGCGAGCATCGGCGCGACCTTCGCGCCGAGCTTGAAATAGCGGATCAGCGCGGCGCCGGCGCGGAGCTGGGCGCGCAGATCGTGGGCCTCATTGGCGAGGCGGAGCTCGATCTCGAGCGCGCGCTGCTCGACAGCGCCGCCGCGCCAGCCGAAGCGGAGCGCCTCGAGCTGCTTCATCGCATCGGCGGGGGCGAGGCTGTGCGTGGCGAGCCCGGCCTCGATCGTGCCGAGCTTTGCCTGTGCCCGGACGGCGGCGTCGCCGTTGCGCGCGGCGCGTTTGAGCCGGATACGGCCTGCCTGCGGATCGCCGGCAGCGATCAGCGCACGGCCGCGCAGCACGTTGGCCTCGGGATTCTGATCGCCGAAGAGCGCGAGCCAGGCGAGCGCGGGCTTCGGCTGGCCGGCGTCGATCGCGGCACCGGCGGCGGCGAGCACGAACGGCGCACGCGCCTCGGGGCTGCGGCCGTTGATCGCGGGCAATGCGCAATTGACCTGGCGGATCGCGGCCTGGGCGTCGCCCGAATGGGCAAGCGCGCGCATCCGCCACGCGCAGGCTTCGGGATTGGCGGCGAGTTCACCGGTGGCGAGCGTGGAAACTGCATCCTCGTCACGCGCGACGAGCGTCAGTGCGACACCCCGGGCGAGAAGGAAGGAGGCGACGAGGCCGAGATCGCGATCGCGGGTTTGCATCACGTCGAGCACGCCCAGCGCCTCGGCACCGCGGCCTTCGCCGATCAGGCCGAGCGCATAGGTCCAGCGGCGCAGCTGGCGGTTCTCGGGACGCGAGGCGGCGAGCGATGCCCAGCCGGCTTCGCCAGTCTCGCCATGCCAGCCCGAGGCGCCGGTGATCGTCGGCATCTGGGCGAGTTCGGCGGCGAAGGGCGGCAATATCGCAGTCGCGGCGCCGGTTCCAGGGCGTGATGCGGCAGCGGGCGCCGTGCCGGTGCCGGCCGTGTTGGGGGCGACCGTGGTGGCGCCGGCGAGCAAGGCGATGAGCGCGGTGCGCATCAGCCGAGTCCGAGCGGGCGGATGACCGCGACGAGCACGCCGCCGGCCGCGCAGGCGAGCAGGAACAGCCCGGCCGGAAGCAGTGGCAGGCTGCTTCCCGCCGGCGCGCTGTCGACCGCGGCACTCGCTGCGATGCCGGACCCGGCGCCGCCGACGACTTCGAAGGAATCGGGGTCGGCGATCGGCGCCGCATCGCCGCGACGGCGCTGGACTTCGGCCGGATCCTGGACGACGCGCATCCTTCCCGGGCGTTGATCGTGACTCACTGCGGCACCTTCTTGCTCATTTCATCCTATTATAGAGGCATGGGCGCACACCGGCCGTCCGACCGAGGAGTTTTGACGTGCGTAGATCCGTGGCCGCGCTTGCGCTGACGACGGCGCTGGTGCCCTTTCCGGGCAGCGGGGCACAGGCGTCCGGCGGCGGTGCCGGCACCGTTGCCGGCGGGCTCAACCTCGTGCCGATGGAAGAAGTGACCGTGCCGATCATCGAGGCCGATCGCATCGCCGGCAACATGCGCTTCAAGCTCGTGATCGAGGCAGCCAGTGTCGAGGCGCTGGCCAAGGCGGCTGGCGCGATGCCCAGATTGCGCGAAGCGACCGTTGCCGCCGCGCTCGAATTCGCCCGGCTCAACGCCTCGGGCATGCGCGCGGTCGATGCCGGGCGCCTCGATCATGATCTCAACGCCGCGCTCAAAGCCGCCGAACCCGGCGTCGCGCGCGTGCTGATCGTCGAGATCGCAGCCAGCTATAGTTGACAGTCCCGGCCAACCATAAGGTTGGCAGAAAGCGGCGGGGGTGTGCGCATCCAACCTTTTGGTTGGCTTGAAAAATGGCTGATTTCTGCCGTTCCTGCACGATCTGGCTGGGATGTCGGCTGGCAGTTGCTTGACGCGTTTGCGCATTTGCGAGTCAAGCGACAAGGCGGCGCGTCGGCGGGCGGGGCGAGGAAAATGTCTGGCGCGCATGCCCGGAACAAAAGCGGATCAAATCCTACATTGCCAGCGAATTCAGCGCGCGCCGGTGCATTTTGCCGCTCGTTTGGGAGATGGGTCCCCGCTTTCGCGGGGATGACGGCAGGGGTTCTCAACCTAGCGTTTCTCCGAGAGAAACCCCTCTGCCATGAGGCGAAAGGCATGGACTGCCCTGGGCAGGACGGCCTGAGGGTCGTCGCTGGCCGCTACCCACAAGGCCGCGTTCAATGCGGCACCGCAGAGGAGGCGGGCGGCGGCCTCCACATCGGCGCTCTTCATGACGCCGTCGGCGATCAATTTCCCGACCGCCTGCTTCGTTGCCTGCAGACACGCGTTCTGGCTGGGCCAGCGCGAGGGATCACCGAGAAACGCGGGTCCATCGAGCAGCACGATCCTTTGGACCTCGGGATCCAGCGCCATCGCGATATAGGCCGCGCCTTCGGCCAGGAGCTGTTCCCAGCCATCCCTCGCGTCGGCGCCGGCTGCCCGGGCACGCGCCGCCATCTCGCCGTCGACCTGCGCCACGACGGCCGCGAGCAGGCCCTTCTTGTCGCCGAAATTGTGATAGAGCGCGCCGCGGGTCAAACCGACAGAGGCGGTCAAGTCGTCCATCGATGCCGCAGCGAACCCTTCCGACGCGAATGCCTTTCGCCCGGCGGCAATCAGCTTGCCGCGGTTCTCCTCCATCGTTTCCACGCGACGCCGTGCAGCCACAACCGATCCTTCTTCAAATACGCGGCGTATATCACTTGACATACGTCGCGTACATGACATTTATATACGGAGCGTATGTGAAACCAGATGACGGCATTATTCGTCGGCACGGCTTTCCAGCGACCCACACAGGAGAATCCATATGGCCCAGCGTGACGCCGTTTTTCCCGCCGGTCGGCATGACCTCTATGCGTCGAACACCTATTCCGCAGCGATCCGCTCCGGTGATCTCCTGTTCGTGTCCGGTCAGGTCGGCAGTCGCAGCGACGGTTCGCCCGAGCCGGATTTCGAAGCGCAGGTCCGCCTGGCCTTCGCCAATCTCGAAGCGACCCTGAAGGCGGGCGGATGTGGGCTCGACGATATCGTCGACGTGACGACCTTCCATACCGATCCCGAAAATCAGTTCGGCACGGTCATGGCCGTCAAAGGAGAAGTTTTCCCCGAGGCGCCCTATCCGAACTGGACGGCGATCGGCGTCAACTGGCTCGCGGGGTTCGACTTCGAGATCAAGGTCATCGCGCGGATTCCGGAGTGAGTTGCGGACCTTCTTAGCCCCTCCCCTTCAGGGGAGGGTTTGGGGTGGGGCAGTGCCCCAAGCGGAGGCTCGGTGAGACGGACAGGCCCCACCCCCAACCCCTCCCCTGAAGGGGAGGGGCTTAAAGCCCCGCAATTTGTAAGGTCCGGCGCTACTTCCCCTTGCGCGGCATCTGCTGCGGCGGCGCGGACGCGGCCAGGCGGGCGGATTTGCGGGCCAGCGCCATGCTCAGCGCGGCGGCGCCCTTGGGGGTCATCGCGGCCATGACGAGGGCGGTCGAGCGTTCGCGCATGCGCTGTGCGACCTTCATCTGCACTTCCATGTCGAGCTGCTCCAGAACCACCGCGGCGGCTCTGGGCTTCATCGCCTGATAGATGCGGGCGAGCTCGTCGAACTGCGCCTCCGCCGGTTCGACGGGAGCGCCGGGGGCGGCTGCGACTTCGGTTTCCTTCTGGCGGGCGGCAAGATCGGCTTCGAGGCGCGCCTGCGTGGCCTTGGTCGCCTGTTCGCGCAGGTCGAGCCCGCGCTTGCGGCGCGCGGCCTCGGCGTCGCGCTGGGCCAGATCCTGTTCGATCGAACTGCCGAGCCGGGTCTTGGGCGCACCCTGGGTCGCGGTCGACGCGATCGTCGAGGCGTTGGCGACGACTGCGAGCGCCGAGGCGGCCGCGGTCATCAGGAGGAGGGAAGGGCGGGCCATCAGGCGAGCTCGGCTTCGGTCTTGGCTTCGGTGTCTTCGCCGTCGGCTGCATCGACGGCATCGGCCGAACGCACCGCATTGGCGAGGCCGACGGCATTCACGACGCGCTCGCATGCGGCATCGGCGATGCCGATCATGTCCGAAAGCTCGTCGCGGAGATCGCGCGCCTGCTCGACGAGGCGGGCATGCTGCGCGCAATCGGTGCCGAGCGTCGACTTCATTTCGGAGAGCACCGAACGGGCGCCGCTGGTCGCCTTTTCGAGCGCCGTGACGACTTCGGTGAGCGCGCCGTCCTTCACGGTGCGCAGGGAGCGCATCATCCGCACGCTCTGCACGAGCACGGCCATGCAGAAGATCATCGTCAGCACATTGGCGAGAAGCGCGAAGTTCATGATTTCATCTTTCCGCTGGAAACATCGTTGACCAGGCGCACGGCGACCTTGCCGCGGCGCTGGCCGATCTGGGCCTGGGCGAGGGTGACGCCGCCACAGGCGAGGTCGAGCGCATCGTCGGGGCTCTTGTGGAGGGCGATGGTCTGGCCGACCTCGAGTGCCTTCAATTCGGCGATCGGCATGGCCTTCTCGCCGAGCACGACGTTGACGCTGACATTGGTCTTGCGGATCTCGGAGGCCATATGCGCCTCCCAGATGCTATCGCGGCCGCTCTTCTCGCCCATGAAGCGCTGGAGCAATTTGTGGCGGACGGGTTCGAGCGTCGCATAAGGGAACACGATCGTGAATTCGCCGCCGCGGCCGAGCATGTCGACGCGGAAGGTGGCGATCGCGCAGATGTTCGACGTGCCGGCGATCGCGGCGAAGCGCGGATTGCTCTCGATACGCTCGAGGTTGATGTTGATCGGTTCGATCGGCTCGAACGCCGTGGCGAAATCCTTGAGCGCGAATTCGAGCATGCGCGAGACGAGGCCGGTCTCGATCGTCGTGAAGGCGCGGCCGTCGATCAACGTCGGCGAGCCGCCGCCGCGGCCGCCGAGCAGCGCGTCGACCACGGCATAGATCAGGCTCGATTCGACCGTGACGAGGCCGAAGCTCTCCCATTCCTCGACCTTGAACACCCCGACCATCGCCGGGAGCATCACGCGGTTCATGAACTCGCCGAAGCGGATCGAGGTGACGTTCTCGAGGCTGACGTCGATCGCGTCGGAAGTGAGGCTGCGCATCGAGCTGGCGAAGGAGCGGACCATGCGATCGCAGACCACTTCGAGCATCGGCAGACGCTCATGGCTGATGACCTTGGACTCGATGACCGCGCGGAGGCCCTTCTTCTTCGCGACCGGACCGTCGAAATCGCCGAACAGCGCGTCGATGTCGGACTGGTCGAAGCGGACGTCTCCATCGGCGCCCATCGGCGCGACGGGCGGTTCGGGAAGGTCGAAATCGTCGAGATCGATCATTGCTGGACCAGATCCTGAATGAGGATGTCCTTGACCATGCCCGGGCCGGCCACATCGGTGGCGCGGACCAGCATCTCTTCCTTGATGCGGAAGACCGCGGCCGAGCCGGCGAGATCCTCGGGGCGCAGCTCGCGGAGGAAGGGCTGATAGGCGTCGAGGATCAGCGGGAGCTTCTCCTGGATGCTCTCGGGCGTGCCCTTGGCACCGGGCACGATCATGAAATGGAGCTTGAGGAAGCGCGAGGCGCCGTCGGGCGAACGCAGGTTCACCACCATCGCCGGCACATCGACGAAAGCATCCTTGCCCTCGGCTTCGCCGCCGCCATGACCGCTTTCGGCCTCGGGCGCGGTCTCGGCCTTGGCCGATCCGCCCGAGAGCATCATCGCGGCGCCGCCGCCGCCGCTGAGCAGCAGCACGCCTGCGGCGGCTCCTATAATAAGAAGCTTCTTCTTCGACTTCGGCGCTGCGGGCTTCGCGCCCTCCGCACCTTCCTCGACGATCTCGGGTGACGACATTTTCCCTGGCACCTTTCGAAATCAGTGCTCCGGCAACCACGCCGGCTGATTTGCCTCTATTATAGGATGGTCACCCGGCAATTTCTGCCTAGCGACAAATTTCTGAAGGGACCGTCCGGTGGACATCTCGTCTTATGTATTGCTGAGCCAGGAACAGGCGCTGCGGCGCCGGCTCGACGTGGCGGCGAACAACCTCGCCAACATGAACACGGTGGGCTTCAAGCGCGAAAAGCCGGTGTTCCGCGAATATGTCGAGCAGGGCGAGACCACGGTCACGCCCGACGCGAAGAAGACGTCGTACGTGCTCGATTACGGCGCGGTGCACGATGCCGCTTCGGGCGGCTTCCAGCTGACCGACAATCCGCTCGACGTCTTCATCGACGGTCCGGGCTATCTGAGCGTCGAGGCGCCGGGCGGCGGCACCGCTTATACGCGCGCAGGCTATGTGAAGGTGCTCGAGAGCGGCGAGCTGGCGACGGCCGGCGGGCAGAAGATCCTCGGCGAAGGCGGCAAGCCGATCACGGTTCCGCCCGAGACCGCCGGACGCCTGAGCATCGCCCCCGACGGCAGCGTGATGGGGCCCGACGGTCCGCTCGGCCGGATCACCGTGACGGTGTTCGACGAGGCGACCATGGATCCGCGCGGCGACGGGATGTTCAACGGCAATAGCGGGCGCGAGCTCACCGCCGCCGAGACCAGATTGAAGTCGGGCGGGGTCGAGGGATCGAACGTCAATGCGATCGTCGAGACCACCGACATGGTCGAGATCCTGCGCGCCTACCAGACAGCCACCAACCTCAACGAAAGCATGTCCGACCTTCGCAAGAAGGCGATCGACCGGCTCGGCCGCGTCGGCTGACACCCCTTTAGAAAGGCACAATAATGCGTTCGCTCTCCATCGCTTCGACCGGCATGCTGGCACAGCAGACCAATGTCGACGTCATCTCGAACAACATCGCCAACATGAACACCACGGGCTTCAAGCGCCAGCGCGCGGAGTTCCAGGACCTGCTCTACGAGCAGATCGAGCGCCCCGGCACCGCGACCGGCCCCGAGACCAAATCGCCCTCGGGCATCCAGATCGGCGCGGGCGTGAAGACCGGCGGCGTCTATCGCATCCAGCAGCAGGGCGCGCTGCAGCAGACCGAGAACCGCTACGACGTGGCGATCACCGGGCGCGGCTATTTCCAGATCACTTTGCCCTCGGGCGACACCGCCTACACCCGCGACGGCTCGTTCGGCATCTCGGATCAGGGCGAACTGGTGACGCAGGACGGCTATCCGGTGCAGCCGGGCATCACAATCCCGCAGGCGGCGGTCGACGTGACGATCTCCAAGACCGGCGAGGTCCAGGTGATCGTGGCAGGCGATCCGCAGCCGCAGACCGTCGGCCAGCTCGAGCTCGCCACCTTCATGAACGACGCCGGCCTCGAGGCGAAGGGCGAAAACCTGTTCCTCGAGACTTCGGCTTCGGGCCAGCCGACCGTGGCGGCCCCGGGCGAACCGGGCCTCGGCACGCTGAGCCAGGGCTTCATCGAAAGCTCGAACGTCAATGCAGTCGCCGAAATCACTGCGCTGATCACTGCGCAGCGCGCTTATGAGATGAACAGCCGCGTGGTGAAGACCGCCGACGAGATGCTGGCGACGACCAGCCAGCTGCGCTGATGGGCATGCTGCTCGCTCTGGCGCTGCTCGGTGCCGGTCCGGTCGAGGACGTGCAGGTCGCGGTCCTCGCGCATCCGATCGAGAAGGGCACGCGGCTCGACCGCGGCGACTTCGAGAGCGAGGCACGTGCGCCTGCAGCTGCCCGCGGGGCGCTTTCGGCCGACGATGCATCGGGCATGGAAGCTGCGCGCAATCTGACCGCCGGCAACATCGTCCGCCGCTCGGACCTGATGAAGCCACAGCTCGTGCGGCGCGGCGAGCCGGTGACGATCCGCATCGTTAGCGGCGCGCTGGTGATCACGGCCTCGGGCCGCGCGCTGAACGGCGGCGGGCAGGGCGAAATGGTGCGGGTGGTGACCAACGCCACCAACCGCACGCTCGATGGAACGATCGAAGGCTCCGGCACCGTCCGGATCGCCGCACCGTAAAAGGGTTTGAACATGCGTAAGGTCATTCTTCTCATAGCGCTCGGCGCCACGCTCTCGGGCTGCGGCTCGGTGGGCCGCCTCCAGCAGATCGGCAAGGCGCCCAAGCTTTCGGGGATCGACCCGGTATCGACGCCCGAAGTCGAAGCGTCGCTGTCGATGCCTTCGGATCGCGGTCGTCCGACCAGCGTGGCGATGCAGCAGCCCGCTGCGGCGCCCAGCGCCTCGCTGTTCCGCACCGGCGCGGGCGCGTTCTTCCGCGATCAGCGCGCCGGCAAGATGGGCGACATCCTGACGATCAGGATCAACATCCAGGACAAGGCCGATCTCGGCAACAACACCTCGCGGACGCGTGGTGGATCCGAGAATGGCGGCCTCGGCGGGCTGCTCGGCATCGCGCCGGTCGCCAAGCTGGTCGGTGCCGATGCGGGCAAGGTGTTCGAGACCGACTCCGGCTCGAAATATTCGGGCGGCGGCACCACCGCGCGCTCCGAGACGATCAACATGACGATGGCGGCGATCGTCACCCAGGTGCTGCCCAACGGCAATCTGATGATCCGCGGCAAGCAGGAAGTGCGCGTCAATTTCGAGATGCGCGAACTGATCGTCACCGGCATCATCCGTCCCGAGGACATTGCGCGCGACAATTCGATCCAGCATTCGCAGATCGCCGAGGCGCGCGTGATCTATGGCGGCAAGGGTCAGCTCACCGATGCGCAGCAGGCCCGCTGGGGCCAGCAGATCTACGACGCATTGTTTCCGTTCTGATTTTCGACCTTTCGGGGAAAAAAGGGCCCGTTCGAGCGATCGGACGGGCTCTTTCGTTACCGTACAGGCATCAGCACCGCCTGCGCGGCACCGGCCTCGGCTAGGCCATCACCCGCCGTGCGCGTGGATGATCGGGTCGAACTGATCCGGGTCCGCGCGCAGCCGCTCGAATTCCTCCGCGCTGATCGCGAAGCGGCGGTCGTTTCCGGCCATGTCGCCGGTGGCATATTCGAGCAGATGGCCATCAGCGGTGCGCGAGGCGTGCCAGGCAGGGCCCCAGATATTGTCGGCATCGTTCTCGCGCCGCACCGGCTCGGGGACGATCTTCTCTCCGAAAACGAGCTTCATCCTCATTCTCCCAGCTTGACGGGAGTATAAGGCGTGCTGGCCGGCAGGTCCACGACCGCCTCGGGCACACCCTTGCCGGTGAAGCCGCCGGGCACCCACAGGCCATCCCATGCGCCGCGCTCGTTGCCGCTCGGCACGCGCAGATTCTGCAGGTCCTTCGGCTCGATATAGGCGATCACGGTGTTGCCGTCGGTCAACTCGCCGGGACGAAGCTGGAGCTTGTCCTCGACCTTGGCGAGATCGCCGCCGGTTTCCTCGATGAGCTGCTCGAACTCGCGGCGGGAGACGACGAACCCGCCATCGGGCGGCCCCAGCGTACCATAATCGTCGAGCGTCTTCTTCGGCGTGAACTTGATTGCGCCGGTCTCTTCGAACGGCTTGAGATGCGCCGCGATCTGCTCGGGCGAGAGATAGGTGGAGGGTGCCGGCCGGGTGGGCTTGGGCGCGTCGAGAATCTCGCGGACCTTGCTTTCCGGCAGGCCGGTGCGCTCGGCGGTGCGGGCGATCGTCTCGCCGGGGACGCCGTTGGCGCTCGGCGGAATGTCGCGGGCAACTTTGGCCCCTGTCTCCGTGGCTTCGTCGGCATTGCGGGCAACCGTCTTTCCGACATCGACACCCGCTTCGGCGAGGTTGCCGCCGCTGCGGATCGCCGCCTTGGCGGCATCCCCGATCCCCGGCACCCAGCCGACGATCGAGGCGCCGAGGTTGAGCCAGCCGCCGTCCTCGCCGCGCAGCACCTGCCCGACAGAGGCGATCGTATCCCGCGCATCGGCGATCTGGCCGACGACCGGGATGAAGCCGACTACCACCTGGCCGCCCGTGGCCGACCAGCTGTGATTGTCGCTGAAATTGCCGAGCACCGCGCCCTCGACGAACGACCCGAGGCCTTCTTCGTCGCTCGATGCCTCCGGCGCCGCGACGTCGTTCGCCGCCGGCGGCGTGGTGCCGTAGAGCTGGCGGTCGAGCTCGGCACTCACTGTATCCGGATCGCGCGTGCCGAGCCGCGCGGCGGCGCCGTCGAACGCCTCGCGATAGCCCGAGCCGCGTGGCTGATCGCCCCAGTCACGGGTCGCCGGTGCGCTGTCCGACGTGCCGGAGAAGACCTGCCCCTCGGCAACGCGGAGCCGGCCGGCGGCGAGATCGCCCTGCTCGATCGGGTTCAGCCGCGGCTGCGGCGGCGGTTCCGATCCGGCTGTGTCGGGAACATTCCGGGCCTGGGCGGCACTGGAAGCTGCTCCAACATCCATGCGTCATCTCCCGCTGTGATCGCCGGGAAAACTAGGCCGATGCGTTGGGCGAGGCTGTAATCGGATCGACTATCGGCGGTGCATCCTCCCGGGGCAGGGCCTGAAGCCATGACCGCCGGTCATCGTTAACCTTCTGCTAACCATTTAAATTCGCGGATGAATTTTGGTCCTCCTGGAAATCTTCCCATGATGAACTTGCAGGGCGCGCATGCGCCAGGTCGCGGGTCGGCGCTTCCGACCCGGGTCGCAGAAGCGACTCTAGTCCAAGAAGGAAAATATCATGGGTTTCTCTGTCAACACCAACATCGGCGCGATGGCGGCTCTCCAGAGCCTCAGCGAGACGAACAAGGGCTTGGCCACGACCCAGAGCCGCATCAACACCGGCCTGGACGTGAACTCGACCAAGGACGACTCCGCCCGCTATACGATTGCCCAGAAGCTTCGCGGCGACGTGGGTGGTCTGAAGGCGGTCAATTCGTCGCTCAGCCGTGCAAAGAGCACGGTTGACGTGGCGGTTGCCGGTGCCGAGCAGGTCTCCGACCTCATGAACCAGATGAAGTCGAAGGTCACGGAAGCTTCGGACGGCGGTCTCGACACCGAGAGCCGTACGGCGATCACTGCCGACCTGAATGCCCTTCGCAAGCAGGTCAACTCGATCATTGGCTCCTCGGAGTTCAATGGTACGAACCTGCTGAAGACAGACGCTACCGCAACCGGCAAGGTTTCGGCGCTGATGTCGACTTCGGGCACCTCGACGCTGGACGTTGCGAACATCGACCTCGAAGCCGCTTTCGATACGGCTGTCGGCGGCGATGCGTCGGTCGACATCGTCCTGGCCGACGCGGCTGCGGCGACCACGCTCAAGGGCACCCTTGAGGCTGGTTTCAAGGTCGTGTCGCAGAAGCTCAGCACCCTCGGTTCGGCTTCGCGCCAGATCGATGGTCAGATCGGCTTCGTGAGCAAGCTGTCGGACTCCATCGAGGGTGGCATCGGCAATCTCGTCGACGCCGACCTCGCCAAGGAATCGGCGAAGCTGCAGGCCCTTCAGGTCAAGCAGCAGCTCGGTGTGCAGGCTCTGTCGATCGCCAATCAGGCGCCGCAGAGCATCACGTCGCTGTTCCGTTAAGGTCAAGCTTTTACCCTGGAAGCTTACCTGACGACAGAGAGAGGCCGGGACGGCAACGTCCCGGCCTCTTTTGCGTGCGCGCGGCCGTCAGGGGCGCAACGAAATCCGCGCATCTCCGCCGACCGAATGGTTGATCCATCTATAATGATGGCAAGGAGATCATCGCTTGTTCCCACGTATCCGAGAAATCACCGACGCCTTTGGCGGCAAGCTTCGCGTCAGCGTGGAGGAGCATCCCACGGGCGCGCTCGTCGTGCTCGAACGCCCGGACATGAAGGACCGGCCCCGGATCCTGCTCGACGGCTACGGTACCGACATACTGGCCGGCTATATCATGTCGGCACGCCTCGCCGTGCCGCACGGGCTTCCCGACGAGCATGTCGACGGCACTTTCGGGACGCGCTTCGAACTGGGGCTGGAGCCCCGCGCGGCGCTGGAACTGAGCCAGGAAGGCGAAAGCAAGCTCGAGATTCCGGCGCCCTTCTGGGACCGCCTCTATGCCGAACTCTGTCTCGTTGCGGCACATGCGCGCGAACTCGCGCGTCGCGCGGAGGCGCGGGTCCACTAAGGTCATACGGGGGTCATTGATACCGGTAACTATACGTATCGGGGCATCACCGGAATGTGGCTGGGGGCGCCGCTGAGGCATTGGACGGCCAAACGCTCGGGGCAAAATGAAAAGGGACTTTCACGCATGAATCTTCGCGACTTCAGCCATGTTCCTGCGAACACCGGACAGAGCTTCACGGTGACCCTGACGTTGAATGTGGAGGATGCGCGCGCATTGTGGAGCGCGGCGGCTGAAAAGGCGCAGCAGGCTCCCGGGATGACGCTTTCCGATGTGCTCGACACGCTTGGCCCGCGCGAGGATCCCTCGATCGCCGATTGCATCGCGATGCTGACCGCGCCCGCCGCGATTGCCGGATGCGCGCTCGATGATTTCAGCGTCCGTACCGCGCCCGCGGTAGTGACCGGGTCTGCCGCGCTGATCCAGTTGCCCGTCGATACGCGGCCGGCGCTGATGCCTGCCGCCAACGGCTGAGGCGCGCACCAACGTTCCGAGCGGGGGCTCGAACGCAAAAGCCAGGCTGGTGGAGACCAGCCTGGCTTTTGTCGTTTCGGGCCACGTGTGACTTGTGTGTCGGGACTCAACCGATGCGGAGCAGATCGCTGGTCGCGACGGTGAGTCCGTTGATCGTCAGCTTGACCATGCCGTTCTCAAGCTCGACGTCGTTGACCTTGCCGAAGGCATGGGCGGTGGCGGCGACCTTGGCGCCGGAAGCATCCACGCCGGCGAGCTCGAGCGTGTAGAGGCCCGGATCGACCTTCTTGCCCGCGCTGGTCGTGCCGTCCCAGGTGAAGGCGCCGGCAGCGCCGGTGGCAGTGATCGGCAGCGTATCGATGATCTTGCCCTTATCGTCCTTGATCGTCGCGGTCATCGACGTGACGTCTCGGGTCGCCGACCAGGTCCATTGCGCCGGGGTGGCGGCGCTGAGGCCCGAAGTCGCCGAACTGGTCTCGACCTGCGCGCCGACCAGCGATGAGGCTTGCATCAGGTTTTGCGTGCCGAACGCCGCGAGCATCTCCTTGAGCGTCGCGGTCTGCTCGATCGACTGCTCGACCTGCGAATATTGGACGAGCTGCTGGGTATATTGCGCGGTGTCCATCGGATCGAGCGGGTCCTGGTTCTGCATCTGGGCGGTGAGCAGCTTCAGGAACATGTCGAAATCGGCATTGATCTTCGTCGTGGCGGCGGTGGTTTTCGCGTCGGGCGCGGTCGTGGAAGTAACAGTGGTCATGGCGTTTCCTCAGGCGAGAAGGTCGACCTGCCCGTCGCTGCGGATCGGGCGGTAAATGGGTTCGGCGATGGCCGCGTCGTCGTCGGACGACGCGAACTGGCCGCGATTCTGCTGGCCCTGCTGCTGGGCCTGCTGGCCGCCGCCGTCGCCGCCGCGATTTTCGAAACGGAAGCTCTGCGCGTCGGTGCGGACACCGGCCTGGTCGAGCGTGCGGGCGAGATCGGGTGCGTCCTGGCGGAGCAGGTCCATCGCCTGCGCACTCTCGGTGCGGACGGTGGCCTGCAAGCTGCCTTTGTCGTCGAAGGCGAGCGTCACTTCGATGCGGCCCAGCTCGATCGGGTTGAGGCGGATGCGCAGCGTTTCCTCGCCCATCTCGACCTTGCGCGCGATCTCGACGCCGAGCGAATGGCCGAGATGGCCGGCACGGGCCTCGATCACCGGTTCGGCGGCGGGGGCGCTCGCCGGCGTGCTATTGTTGGCGGCGCTATGGATCGGCTGGAAGGCCGGGGCGGAGGTATCGGTACGGGCAAGCCCTGCCGGGCGCGCATCGGGCTGGCCCTGCGCGTCGGCATTGGTCTCGCCGCCGGTGGAATCGCCGCGTGCCGCGACGGCATTGGCGAAGTCGGCGGTCGATGGCGTGGCGGCGTTCGCGGCCGGCTGGGTAGTATTGCCTGCGGGTGCATTGGCGGGGGCCGACTTGCGCGCGACCGACGGGGTGGCGCCGTTCGTTGTCTGCATCGTCTCGCGTGGGGCAGGTTGCTGCGGCTGCACGGCGGGCTGGGGGCATGCCGGCAGAGATCAACTCGGCCGGCACCGCGACCCTGGCGTCGACCGGCTGCGCGGAGTCGGCTTCGGCGACAGCCGCCCGGGGCTTGCGCGGAGTCGGGGTGGTTTCGGTCGGCTTGGCGACGATGGGGGTTTCGGCCGCGAGCGTTTCGTCGGGCTGCGCTTCGGCACCGATGGGGAGCGCTGGCGCCTGCGGGCCAGGCTTGGCCGTGGTGGGCTGGACCTGCGCCTGGGAGGTGATCGGTGTCTCGGGCGGGGACGGGGCTTCTGGCGCCTCGACCAGCCCTGCCGGATCGGCGACCAACGTATCGGTCGCGGGAGGGGCGAAGGGCGCCGCCTCCGCGGTCGGCAGCTTGGCGGCAGTAGTCATCAGCTGCGACAGCGAAGTCGGTTGCTGGAGGCCGGGCAGCATGACGGCGGCCGGGTTGACCTGCGTGTCGAGTTGCGCCTGTGCGAGAAGCGTCTGCGCCAGCTTCGCATCGAAATGGGCGGGCGGCGTGGCCGAGACGATCAGGCCGGTCCGTACCTGTGGAGTGCCGCCCTCGATCGCGACGCCGAGCGCGTCAACGAAGCCGAGGCCGGTTCCACCCAATGCCGGTGCGGATTGCATGCCCGCGCCGAGCGGAAAGCCGAAGGGGTTGATCTGCATCCGGTCGCCTCTTGCTCGACCCGCGAGGGGCCGCTTCTTCATTATAGGACGGTTGTCGCGCCTGCGGTCTCAACCGATCGTGCCGAGCGCGCGAATGCGGGCCCGGGCGTGGATCTCGTTCTGCGACAGCACCACCGTGGCGGGACGCACACGCTCGATGATCGAGCGGACGAACGGACGGATCGACGGGCTGGTGAGCAGGCAAGGGATCTCGCCTTCCTGCGCCAGGCGGTCATAGGTCTCGCGGACCGACTGGATGAACTTCTGGAGCGCGGAAGGGGCCATCGCCAGCTGGCGATCGTCGCCCTGGCCGAGGATCGATTCCGCGAACGCCTGATCCCATTCGGACGACAAGGTCACCACCGGGATCGCTTCGCCGCGGACCTGCGACGCGCTGATCTGGCGGGCGAGGCGGCCGCGGACATGCTCCGTCATCTGGGTCAGATTGGCGGTCAGCGGCGCGGCTTCGGCCACGCCTTCGAGGATCGTCGGGATGTCGCGGATCGAGATGCCTTCCGCCAGCAGGTTCTGCAGGATGCGCTGGACGCTCGAGATCGAGACCTTGGAGGGGACGATGTCGGCGACGAGCTTCTCGGCGTCCTTGTGGACTTCGGTCAGCAGCTTCTGCGTCTCGGTGTAGGAGAGCAGATCGGCGATGTTGTCCTTGACCAGTTCGGTCAGGTGCGTGGTGATGATCGTGCCGCAATCGACCACGGTGAGGCCGCGGAAGCCGGCCTCGTCGCGCAGCTCGCGATCGATCCACAAAGCGGGGAGGCCGAACACCGGTTCCTTGGTCACTTCGCCGGGCATGCCGATGGAGCCGCCGCCCGGATTGATCAGCAGCAGCTTCTCGAGACGGATCTCGCCGCGCGCGGCCTCGGTCTCCTTGATCGTGATGACATATTCGTTGGGCTTGAGGCCCATATTGTCGATGATGCGGACCGAGGGGAGGACGAAGCCGAAATCGGTCGCCATCTGGCGGCGGAGCGCACGGACCTGATCATCGAGGCGCGGCTCGCGCTGCTCGTCGTTGATCATCGGCAGCAGCGCATAGCCGATCTCGATGCGCACCGCGTCGAGCGCGAGCGTCTGCGAGATGGGCTGCTCGACGATCGCCGCCTGCGCCTGTTGCTGCGCCTCGACGGCAAGCTCCATCGCGGCCTTGGCCCGGGCGTTCTGGCTCATCTTCCACGCGGCATAGCCGGCGGCGGCGGAGAAGCAGGCGAAAGGCAGGAAGGGCAGGCCCGGCATCAACGCCAGCGCGCCCATCAGGAACGCGACCATGCCGAAGGCCTTGGGATAGCGACCGAGCTGATCGCCCAGGGTCGTGCCGGTCTTGCCCTTGATGCCGCCCTTCGAGACGAGCAGGCCCGCGGCGATCGAGATGATCAGTGCCGGGATCTGGCTGACCAGGCCCTCGCCCACGGTGAGCACGGTATAGGTGTGGAACGCCTCGCCGATCGGCACGCCGTGCGAGACGACGCCGATGGTGAGGCCGACGAGGATGTTGACCGCAGTGATCAGCAACGCCGCGATCGCGTCGCCCTTCACGAACTTGGAAGCACCGTCCATCGAGCCGTAAAAGCCGCTCTCGGCCTCGATCTCGGCGCGGCGCTCGCGCGCCTGCTCCTCGTTGATCATGCCGGCGGAGAGATCGGCGTCGATCGCCATCTGCTTGCCGGGCATCGCGTCGAGGCTGAACCGCGCCGCGACTTCGGCGATGCGGCCCGCGCCCTTGGTGATCACGACGAAATTGATGACGATCAGGATCATGAAGATGGTGAGGCCGATGATGACCTCGCCGCCCATTAGGAACTCGCCGAACGCCCCGATCACGCCGCCGGCGGCGCCGTGACCCTCATGGCCATGGGTCAGGATCAACCGGGTCGAGGCGAGGTTGAGGCCCAGCCTGAACATCGTCGCGATCAGCAGGATCGTCGGGAAAGCGCTGAGTTCCAGCGGCTTTTCGATGAACAGCGAAGTCATCAGGATCATCACCGCGATCGTGATCGACAGTGCTAGCCCGAGATCGAGCAGCCAGCCGGGCATCGGCAGGATCAGCATCGCGATGATCGCGATGACCGAGCCCGCGAGCGCGAGATCGCGGCTGAGGCCGATGCGGTTGAGGATGTTGGCGATTGCGGGGGCATCAACAGGGTGCCTTATCCAGATAGGGTCAGGGCGCCGGGGCGACGGCGATGCCGGCTTCGATGAAGGTGCGCAGCTTGTTGCGCATCGTGCGGACCGAAATGCCGAGGATGCTCGACGCCGAGGTGCGGTTGCCGTGGCAGCGCGTCAGCGTCTGGAGGATCAGCTCGCGCTCGACTTCCTCGACGGTGCGGCCGACGAGGCTCTCGATCTGCAGGTCGCCGGGCTCGGCAAGCTCGAGATCGAGCAGGCGGGTGCCGTCCGAACGGACCAGATCCTGGGGTTCGATGGCGGGGCCCTGCGCGAGCAGCACGGCACGGTGGATGCAATCCTCAAGCTCGCGGACATTGCCGGGCCAGTCATAGCGCGAAAGCAGCACCAGAGCGGCGTCGCTGAAGGCGCGCGACGGCAAGCCGTCGGCTTCGGCGAGACGCGTCGCGAAATGCTGCGCGAGCTGGGCGACATCGCCGCCACGCTGGCGGAGCGGCGGAACCTCGACGCGGACCAGACCGAGGCGGACGAGCAGGTCGGCGCGGAAGCTGCCGGCCTGAACCGCCGCTTCGAGGTCCATGCTGGTCGATGCGATCAGCCGCGCGTGGAAAGGAACGACCGCGTCGCCGCCGATGCGATTGAAGCGCTGATCGCGCATTGCCGCCAGGAGGCGGGCCTGGGTGGCCGGGGCGAGACGGCCGACTTCGCGGAGGAAGATCGTGCCGTGGCCCGCCTTTTCGAGCCGGCCGATACGGCGCGCGACCGCGCCCGGAAAGGCGCCGGCTTCATGGCCGAACAGTTCGGATTCGAGCAAGTCGGCGGCGACGCCGGCGCATTCCACCGCATATAGGGGTTGGGCGCGGCCCGAGGCTTCGTGGATCGCGCGCGCCATGACTTCCTTGCCGCAACCGTTCTCGCCGGTGACGAGTACCGGAGCACTGGTCTGGGCCACTGCGGTGGCGAGCGCCACGGCGCGGGCAAGGGCAGGGTGATCGCCGATGCGGACGGGCGTCTTGCGCTCGATCACCGAGGCGATCGCGGCGGCGATCAGCTCGCGCTGCGGGGAGGGGAACATAGTCGACGGCGCCCGCGCGGATCGCCGCGACTGCGCGCTCGGCCGAAGCCTGGATGCCGCAGGCGAGCACGGGAAGGGTGAAACGCTCGGCGCGCAGGCTGGCCATGAAGCCGGCGATATCGGCATCGACATCGATCATCACCATGTCGCCGCCGCCTTCGCGGAGCAGATCGAGCGCCTGGGCGGGGGTATCGGCCATCGCCACGGCGGCGCCCGCGTCACGAGCCAGCTCGGCCGCGCGGCGGAACTCGCCGCCGGGCGCGCCGACCAGGATCATGCGGATCGAGTTCGGCATCAACGGTCCTGCCGAACGATTTCGGTGAGCGTGACGCCGAGCGCGTTATCGATCAGCACGACTTCGCCGCGGGCGATCAGGCGATCGTTGACGAAGATGTCGACCGGTTCGCCGACGCGGCGGTCGAGCTCGACCACGGTGCCCGACGTGAGGTGGAGCAGCTCGCCGACGGGCATGCGCGCCCGGCCGAGAACCGCCTGCACCTTTACCGGCACGTCATGGACGGCTTCGAGGCCTTCTGCACCTACGGGCGCGTTTTCGTCGGCGGGCAACGGTTCGAAATCTTCGAACACGGGGCCGCTTGCTTCGCTGGAATCGGCGGGGATGATGTCGTGCGGTTCGGTATCCATCGTCAAATCCTTACGAGTTCATCCATTGGCGGATCACCGAGGCCGCTTCGGGCGGGCTCGCGTGGATCGCATCGCCAATGCGCTTGAGGGCGGAGAGTTTGATGCGGCCGTCGACCTGGGCGAGCGCGATCTCCTGATCGAGCAAGGGCTGGTCGCCGTTCATCGCTTCGAGTTTCTGCATCGCGTCGGCGTCACCATCGGCGGCGCGTTCGGCGAGTGCGAGCATCTCGGGCGACTGGGCGGAGAGCGGTATCTCGCCTTCGGGTCCTTCGAGCGCGGCGACCGGTGCCTGCGGCATGATCTTCGGCTTGAGCATCCGGAGGGCGATCAGGCCGACCGCGCCGATCACGATGATCTGGAGCAGGCCCCAGATGCGGTCCATCGGCAGCTGCGAGAAGAAACCCGAATCCTTGTCGGCGAGGCTGTCGTCATTGGCGAAACGCATGCTTTCGACCACGACGCTGTCGCCACGCTCGGCATCCATGCCGACGGCGTTCTCGACGAGGCGCTGGAGGCGCTGCATCTGCGGCTGGGGCAGGCCCTTCTCGCCGCCGTCGACCATCACCGCGACGGTGAGGCGCGTGACCTTGCCGGGGCCGCGCAGCGTGACGGTCTTGGTCGAGCTGTTGTCGTAGGTCGTGTCTTCGGAAGTCTGATTGCTGCGCGACTGGCGGCCGTTGCCCGTGGCGGCGCCGGGCGCCTGGCCCTGGGCCTCGGGAAGCTGGTTGCCGACGCTGGCGGTCTGCGCACCGGCATCTTGCTCGCTGTTCTGCTCGCCATTCTCGACGCTGACCTGGCGCGAAATGACCTGCTTGTCGGGATCGAACAGGTTCGATTCCTCGCGGGTCTGGTCGCGGTCGATCTGGGCTGAGACTTCGGCGCGAACCTTGCCCTGGCCGACGATCGGCTCGAGCAAGGCCTCGACTTCCTCGCGCAGCTTGGCCTCGACTGCCTGCTGGCGCTCATCGGCATCGGCGCCGCCGGCCAGACCGGCTTCGCCGGCACGGGCGAGCAGGGCACCGGTCTGGTCGACGACCGACACGGCCTCGGGCGAGAGCTCGGGAACCGAGGAGGAAACGAGATAGCGGATCGAGGCGATTTGTTCGGACGAGAGGCGGCCCTTGGTCTTGACCGTCACCGCGGCGGTGGCCTTGCGGCTTTCGGCGGCGAACATCGCGCGCTCGGGCATGACGATGTGGACGCGGGCTGCGGAAACGTTCTGGATGGTCTGGATCGACTTGGAGAGCTCGCCTTCGACGGCGCGCGTCTCGTTCATCTTGGCGCGGCTGGCGGAGACGCCGAAGGGCTGCTCCTCGTCGAGCACCTCATAGCCGATCTTGCCGCCCAGTTTCTCGCCGGCGAGGCTCATGCGAAGCTCGGCCAGCTTGTCCTGCGGCGCCATCACCGAAGTGCCGTCGGCCGAGAGCTGATACTCGACATTCTGCGCCTTGAGCTTCTCGGTGATCGTCGCGGCGGCGGACGGATCGAGATCGGTATAGAGATAGCCCATCTGCGGATCGGAGCCGCGCGTCGCGACGAAGGCGAGCGCCGCGAGCAGCGCGAACGCCACGCCGCCCATCAGCATCAGCCGCTTCGGGCCAAGCTGCCCGACGAGATTCTTGATCGCTTCCAAAGCCGCCCCGTGATGTGGCCAGGGGCAGGAGCGCCCCTCTCCATTGACTTATAGGAGGGGCGAAGGCGGCAGATTGTGCCGGGTGGGAAT
This sequence comes from Sphingomonas sp. 7/4-4, assembly GCF_027941955.1. GTDB lineage: Bacteria > Pseudomonadota > Alphaproteobacteria > Sphingomonadales > Sphingomonadaceae > Sphingomonas. Next base: position 1,820,668 of record NZ_CP115960.1, on the reverse strand, counting down.
TTTTGCCTAGTGGTCACGCGGGCACGCGTTGGAGGCGTGCGAAACGCAATTCCCCTCCCGCTTGCGGGAGGGGTTAGGGGGCGACGGGGAGGTTTGCGCGACTCACGCACGTCAGGCCCTCCCCGGCCCCTCCCGCAAGCGGAAGGGGAGCGCAAGAGGTGAGCGCGGGGAATTCAGTTCGCGCCGGCAGAGCTCGGCAGCAGAGTTTCGAGCTCGTCGAGCACCGCCTGTCGGCGGGCGGTGGCGTCGAGGGCGAGGCCGCCTTGCTCCCAGCCGATCATCGCGTCGCCGACCGTTATGGTGACGTCGCCGACCACATTGAGGTTGAGCTTGCGGCGATCCCTGGACTGGCGATCGGCGATGCGCGCCTCGATCGCCTCGATCAGATCGGGATGGACGCGGATCTCGAGTTCGGTGCCGCGGGCGACCTGGCTGAGCGCGCGGCCGATCGCGGCGTCGATCGTCTCGACGGGAGCGGCGTCGATCGCCCGGCCGGCGATCATGTCGGCGGCGGCAAGGGCGATCTCGGCAGCCTCGCCGGTGACTCGCCGCGAGACATCTTCGAAGCGCTCGTCGAGTGACTCGATCCCGGCGTGGAGCGCGTCGACTGCACTCAGCAGCGCGACATCGCGCTCGGCGCGCGCCTGGGCCAACCCGGCCTCGAAGCCTTCGGCGCGGGCGAGGGCGATCTGCGCGTTCACGTCCAAGCGGAGCAAAGCGAGTTCGGCGCGCAGCGCGGAGATTTCGAGCAGCATGTCGCCGCTGGGGACGGTCGCGCTCTCGCTCGCCGGAGTCGAGAAGATGCGGTCGAAGGCGAAACGCTCGACGTTCTGGAAGCCCATGCCCATCTCAGATGATCATCGCATCGTCGGACTTGGGATCGACGAGCAGGATCTCGCCGCGATCGGCGAGGCTCTTGGCGAGGCGGACGAGCGAGGACTGTGCTTCCTCGCAATCGCGCGCGCGGACAGGGCCCATCGCCGCCATGTCCTCGCGCATGAGCTTGGCCGCGCGCTCGGTCATCGCGCCGAAGAACATCTGCTTGAGCTTGTCGGGCGCGCCCTTGAGCGCCATCGCCATCTCGCGCTTGTCGGCATTGCGGACGATGATCGAGATCGCCGCCGGCAGCAGGTTCGACAGATCCTCGAAAGTGAACATGAGCGCGCGAATGCGTTCGGCGCTTTCCGGCGCCTTGTTGTCGAGTGCGTTCAGCATCGCCTCTTCGGTCGAGCGATCGAGCGAGTTGAACAATTCGGCCATCGCCTCGTGCGGGTCGCGCTTCTGCGAGCGCGAGAGATTGGTCATGAACTCGCTCTTGAGCGTCTGCTCGACCTGGTTGATCACGTCCTTCTGGACGGTCTCCATGCGCAGCATGCGCATCACCACGTCGACCGAGAATTCGCGCGGAAGCTCGGCGATGACGCGCGCGGCGTGATCGGGGCGCAGCTTGGAGAGGATCACCGCGACGGTCTGCGGATATTCGTGCTTGAGCGCACCGGCGAGAACGGTCTCGCTGACGTTCGAGAGCTTGTCCCACATCGTCCGGCCCGAAGGACCGCGGATGTCTTCCATGATCTCCTTGACCTTGTCGCCCGGCAGGATCCCGCCGAGCAGCCGCTCGGTGGTCTCGTAGCTGCCGTGGAGCGAGGCCATCGACGCGACTTCGCCGGTGAACTGGATGAGGAGGTGTTCGACGACCTGCGACGGAATGCGGCCGAGCCCGGCGATCGTCGCGGAAAGCTCCTTGATCTCGTCGGTGGTCAACTGCTCCCAGATCGGAGCGCCATGCTGCTTGCCGAGCGCCAGCATCAGCGCGGCCGCGCGCTGCGGCCCACTATACTTCTTCAGTTCGACCGGCTCGGCAATCGGCGCCATCAAGCTCATTCCGGATCCCTCGCAGAAAAATGATGTGCGGACGCAAGGAAGCGTTCACTCATCCTATTATAGGAACGTGGGCGAAAGGTGCGGTTGTCATGACGGTTAATTTGTCCGGAAGCCTGATGGGGTTGAGCCTGCTGACGGGAGACTCCTCGGTCTTCACGACGGCATTCACGCCCATCGCCTTCGACAGCAAGGCGGTTCGCGCCGCCAAGGCGCAATTCACCCTGGCCGCGACCACGCCGCCCTGGAAGGAAGCCACCGCCACCAAATCGGCGTCGAGCCAGCTGATGTCGATCCTCGCCTCGAAGACGGTCATCGACAGGACGAGCATCAGCACCCAGATCCTTCCCGACGATATCAAGACCAGCTTCACTGCCTATAAGGCGCTGGAAAAATTGCGCGTCCTCGCCGAGGCCGCCACGGTCAAGACGGCGACCGACGGCCAGCGCGCCCAGTATGAAAAGGCCTTCGCCAAGGGCCTGGCGGATCTGCAGGGCTATCTGGCCACGGCGCCGTCCGACAAGGTGAACCTCTCCTTCGGCAATGCCAGCTCGACGGCCCAGTCGACCAAGCTCGCGGCTGCCCAAGCCAACGAGACCAAAAGCGAGGGGCTGGTGAAGCTGCGTTCGGACGCGCTACCGGGCCTGACTGGCCAGGAGAAGTTCAGCGTAAACATCAGCCGCGGGACCCAGACCGAGACCTTCACTGTCGATCTTTCGCAGGGCGCCCAGCCACCCACGCTCGATTCGGTCGTGTCGCAGCTCAACAGCGCGATCAGCGCGACGCCGGTGCTCATGCCCGACGGCACGCCGTTGACCGACGCCCATGGCGATCCGGTCTCGCGCTGGAGCGCACGCTTCAAGCCGGTCTATGCCGACGGCAAATGGGGTATGAAGCTCGAAACGCCGAACAGCCTTGAGCAAGTCAGCCTCGACCAGATCGGAGCGAAGGACTCGCTGGTCGTGGCGACCGGCCAGACCGCGCTCGACGCGCCGACTGCGACCAAGATATTCCGCGTGAACGAACTGGACAGCGCCAATACGCGTGTGAACATGGGCACGATCGCGGCGCTCGACCGCGAAGCCACCGCGCAGAACACGCTTGCCGGCAAGACGACCACGGTCACCACCGCGACGACCGACACGGACGGCAAGGTCAAGACCACCACCACCAAGACCAGCAACGCCTATGCCAGCACCGACGCCGCCGCGATCGTCACCGACGCGCAGGGCAACAGCTATATCGTCGGCACCACCGCGGGCGATCTCGGCACCAATTTGTCGGACGGCGACAACAACCTCTTCCTGACCAAGATGGACGGGGCCGGCAATGTCGTGTGGCAGCGCAGCCTCGGGGCCGGCGGCTCCTCGACCGGCGCCGCGGTGTCGATCGGCGCGGACGGCAGCATCGTCGTCGCGGGCACGGTGACCGGCAGTTTCAACGGCACGACCTCGACCGATAGCGACATGGTCGTCGCCAAATACGCCGCCAATGGCGACGAGAAATTCTCCACCGTCGTCCGCGCGGGCGGCGCCGACGCGGCCAAGGCAGTCACTGTCGGCGCCGACGGCTCGGTCTATGTCGGCGGGCGCAGCGCGACCGGCAACGGCGATGCCTTCGTCGCGCGCATCGATCCGAACGGCAAGCTCGCCGAGCGCCGCACCCTCGCAGGTGCCGGCTCCGACTCGATCAACGCGCTGGCGATCGACAATGACGGCAACCTGCTCGCGGTGGTCAACCAGGGCGGCGCAGCCTCGGTACGGAAGATGAGCGCGTCGGCGCTGTCGACCGATCTCGGCAGCATCGACCTCGGCACCGCCGACGTCCGCGCGATCGCCGTGGCCGCGGACGGCACCATCGCCGTGGGCGGCGCGACGAGCAGCGCCCTCACCGGAAGCCAGGTCAACGCGAAGAGCGCCGCCCGCGACGGCTTCGTCGCGCGGATCGACTCCAACCTGTCGGGCGCCAGCGTCACCTATCTCGGCTCCGCCGCCGACGACCAGGTCGACAGCATCGCCTTCATGGGCGACGACCTCTATGCCGGCGGGCGTACCACCGGTAACCTGGGTGCCACGCGCCTGGGCCCGACCGACGGTTTCATCGCGCGGATCGATGCCGCCACCGGCGCGATCGAGGATACCAACCAGTTCGGCCAGACGCTGCTGCGCACCGAGCCGGTCCGCATCGCCGCCGACAAAGGCGGCTCCAATGCGATTTCGGCACTGGGTTTCGGCCGCGGCACGATCAACCCGGCAGCCTCCGAGAGGCTGACCACGCAGACGACGATGCGCCCGGGCGACACGTTCTCGTTCAAGGCCGATAGCGGCGCGGTCCGGAAAGTCACGATCGAGGCGGGCGACACGCTCAAGACGATCGCCACGCGCATGCAGGGCATGCTCGGTGCGTCGAAGGGCACGGTCACCGCGACCGTGGTCAACGGCGTCCAGCAGCTCCGCATCACGATGAAGCCCGGACACGAACTCGAGCTCATCCCCGGCGCCGCCGACACCGATGCGCTGGCCAAGCTCGGCATCGAACCGCAGCGGATCGCGACGCAGGCGACGCTGTCGAGCAACGCGCCCAAGGTTCGCCCGGGCGGCAATTTCGGCATGGATCTCAGCGATGCGCTGAGCCTGTCCACGCTCGACAATGCCAAGGTCGCGATGAAGAAGGTCGAGGAAGCGATCTCGATGACGCAGACCGCCTATCGCTCGCTTTATTGGGACGACGGCAAGGCCCAGATGGTCGACGGCGTCAAGAACACCGCGACCGGCACCCAATCCACCGCGCGCGAGAGCGCGCAGCTCGCCAATTATCAGGCAGCGCTGAACCGGCTCAATTCCGGCGTCCCCTCAAGCTTCGGATTCTGATCGTCATGAACACGCCCCGATCCTCGCCGGCATCCGCGAGCGGATGCAGAACCTGTCCGAGCGGCAGCGCGTCGTCGCGACCAACATCGCGAACAGCGAAACCCCGGGCTACAAGGCGCGCGAAGTCTCCGAGCCGAATTTCGCCGCTTTGGTCGGCGGCAGCGGCATGATCGCCGCGCCGCGCGTGCAACTGACCGACCGGATGAAGAGCCTCGGCGCCATCCAGCCGGTGGGCACCGGGCTGATCCTCGACAAGGACATCACCGAGACCAAGCCCGACGGCAACAACGTCACGCTCGAAGACCAATTGCTCAAGATGGGCGAGATCCAGGCCGACTTCCAGGCGATGACCGGCCTGTACCGCAAACAGATGTCGATGCTGAAGACGGCGGTGGGCGGCCGCGGCTGATAGCGGGGCGGCGCCCGGCGGGAATGGCGGGTATTTGGTGGAAAGCGGACCTAAGCTCGCCCTTGAGTTAAGAGCGCTGACAACTCTCGAAAACCGACGGGTGCATACTCCCAAAACCCCGACGCTTCGCTCAGGAATCGCTTTCGCATATCGGCCAAGACCGGCGCCGCGCCCCGGTCGGACAAGCGCAAAAGCCAGCGTTCCAATGGCATCCCGGCTCGCGCCGCGCCGCACAGCACACTCTCAGCGTCCGTACCGATCTCCCCTTCATCCGCTTCGGCTAAATCATTCGCGAGCGCCTGTTCGAACCACGCGTCAACGAATGCTTCGATCGCGCGCTGCTCGTTCTGCGCCCATGTTCGCCACCCTGCGAGCGAGAGCTTGCCCAGCACGACCTCAGGATCATTAGCGTTTCCGGGATCAGACACGGATATGTCCAAGATGCGCGGCAGCAGATACCGGAAGTCTCGCTGGTCGCCGATCGTCAGGAAGACTCCGGATGCATAGCGCCACAGGGCCGGTCCGGTGATTTGTCGCAACGGGGTCGTGAGCAGGACATCAGTGCCGCGCGTCGCGATACAGCATGGGCAACCTTCGATAACAGAGGGGGAGGCAAATCGAACGCGCGATAGACCGCTTCCAGCGCTTCGCGAACGCGTCTCGTCGCCTGATGTGAGACCCTGTTGTGCACCGGCGCAGACTGACGAGCGAAGAGGTTCAATGCAACGCAGTAGACAGACGAAATGTCCGCTTGTGGGCGCGCGAGCGGAGCAACGGTTTTCGCGTCGGATGACACGATAACGTTGACCGCAACATCCTACTGAGCGGCAGCAAAGCGGTACGAAAAGAGGCTACCGTTCCGCGAGCTCGGGGATCCGCGCTTGGCCGGTGTGCTGGGACCATCCAGCATTGATCGCAGCAAAAGAACGCGAAACCGACACCGATCCAAGCGAAGAGCTCCGGAAACGAAAGTTAATTCAGCGTCTCTGCCGTCCACTCGAAGTCGCCGGCATCCTCACTATCTCCCGCTACGCTGATGCAGATAAAGCCAGTCGGAACGACCGCGACGCCGGTCTGTGATGCTGCACCGCCAGGCGCCACGCCGAAACAAATGTCGCAATCTATGTCGATTGGGGCGGTGCGCGTTGGAGGCCGCATTTCGCCGATCTTCTCGACTAGCTGCGTAAGCGCTCCCCCGTCGAAGCAGGTCCGCACCGAGACGATGAAATTTTCCCAACCTCCATAGACATAATTTCCTGATCTCGAGAGGTTGCCACGCACATGCACGCGGTATTCCGTATTGTAGCCCCAGTAGGGAAGGACGAGGCAGTTGTGCGTGGGGTTTTGGAAAGCGAGATCCGAAACCGTCCATGCCCTTGATCGAAATACGAACCACGCGATCAGTCGAGTTTACAACCATGCCGGTAAGGGGGCCGTATTTCGCTTTGATTTGCGTCGCGTTGCTTTCCGGCAGCGCGAGAAATTGGTTGAGCGCATCGCCCGCCATCACGCGCCGCCCACCGCGCACCGTCATCCGACCCAGCGAACCGTTGATCGCGAATGCCTCGCCACGCAGATTGAGGAAGCTGATTCCCTCGACCAGATATGTGCCGAGGAAGCCGGTCGAAAGGCCCTTTGATGACGTCCCTTGCGTATATTCCGTGGTCGAACGCTCGCCGGAGATCACGCCGCCAATGAGCGACAGATCGTTATTGAAACCGGCGTCCTGGCGGAACGCATAACCATTATGGTTGGCAACTGAAAAGCCGTGGAACATCGCCTGCACATTGCTCGCGCGACTATAGGTGAATGCGGTGAAGTTGCCGAGCTGCGTGTTCATCGTGAGCGCGATATTGCCGAATATTAGATTCCGAATTCGATCAGCTCCGTCGTCAAAATAGACGACGCTTTCCGAATAAGCGGCCAGCACATTCGACACGACCATATCACGTGTGTCTGAGCCGATGCGGAAGGCCGTGCGGGATTGGAAGAGATTGATGTTCGTGATGCACAAGTTCTGCGCATTTGCGATGTCGATCGCGAGCGACGTCTGATCGATTTCCACATCCGAAATAATGCCATCGGTTGCAGGGTCGGAGCTTGCCTGTCCAACGAGGCGGATCCCGATGCCAGGGGCGGTCATGAACATGTTGCGAATGGAAAAACCTGCGGTGTCCGTGGCGATGAAGCCTTCGGATTCAGATCCGCCCGTGGTGCGAAAACCCTCTATGCCGGCAGGCGAGCCGCCTGGATCTCTCCCACCGTCGCCAGCGCCCAAAACAACGCGAACGGTGTCGCCGTTTGCCGATCCGTCCAGATGTGAACCGTAGCCAACGCCCATGAGCGTGGCACCCTTGCGGACGAAAACCGGGTCAGTCTCGCCATCGAGCCGATAACGGCCCGTCGTGACATGCGTTGTCTTTTCGATTTCCGGGATGCGCTGATACGTATCGGCGGAGCGGGTGGCGATGCGGAACGCCGCTGTGCCGTCCGAGCCGATTGGGGGCAGCAAAGGGTCATCCTCGGCGACATACCGGGAGTCAGGGTCGGCGCCTGCATCTTGCACCGATTTCGTTTCACGGGCCTTGCTCTCGGAATCACGAAGCAGCGCGCCTGGGCCTCCAGGGCGAAAGGTGACTTTATCCGCCCCCTGCCGCACCCACGCACCGACGGTCAGCGGCGTGCTGTCCGCTTTCACGATATTCTTATTATCGTCCTCGTTGGTGAAATCACCGGATGTGAAGAAGAAGATTCCGTCCGGGACACCGCTTGCCCCCACCAGACACGCCGCACCGGCCGCGGTGGCCGCTTTCAGGCCCGGCAGCGACGAATAGCTTTCAACGGCGGACATATGTAGCTCCTCATGGCTCTTTAGAACATACAGGGAACATTCGAAATCCTACATTGCAACACTTTTCGCGAGAGACGCGTACCAACAGCCAGCGACGGCGAACTCGCGCCAAACAGGCAACCTCAGCGGAGGGCGGTTTATGATCAGCACGCGGCATGATCCGAATGACTGGTTCTGGGTCATTTTGCGGCCATTCTCCATTGAGTTGAACGAATGGCTGCTTTCGAGCGAGGCGTGAGGCGCGTCGCCGGCGGCAACTGGGGCGTAAGCAGGCACTTGGCCGTGCCCGACAAATATCCGCCTCTATTGTCGGAAAGCTATTTGTTCGCGACCTGCGCCTCGGCGGCGGCGAGATGCCAGCCATGGCCGTCCTTCACCATCGGCTTGCCGCAGCCTGTGCAATGGCTGCGGACGACCGGGCCATCATACCAGGCGCGGCGCCTGTCCCGATGATGTGTTCCCAACATACAATATGGCAATTGCAGGAGGTTCATCGCCGATCTCCGGAATCCGTGGCAGGTTCCGCGATGCAGCATACATTGTCTGGAAATATTCACCTAGTCGCATATACGCACCGTTTCGGCACGCATGTGCGACCGCGCGAAGGTCCGCCGCTTTACAGTTTGGCGTTGATCGAGATCGGGGCGGGGGCGTCCATGCCGCCCAGTCCGCCACAAGCGCCATAGGTGGTGCTGCGGGTGCCGGTGAGGCGCTGGGCCTCGGCGGCGATCGCGCCCATCATCTCGACCGAGAGCTCGATCTGGCGCGACAGGATCTGCTGGTTGACCGCCGACGCGTCGCGCAGGTTGCGGCTGGCTTCGGACAGCGTATTGCGCGCTTCCCCGTCGAGCTGATCGGCCCAATTGGCGGATTCACGCTTGAGGCGGGCGAAATCGGCCTCGATGCGGCCGGTGAGGCGAAGCTTGGCGGCGGCGATCTCGCCCAGTTCGGGCATATAGGCCTTGCGCGCGAGCTTTTCGCTCTCTTCCTCCATGAGAGCCGTGAGCGACACCATCGCGTCGATGAGCTGAGCGGTCATTATTTTCCCTGCTGGAGCTTGAGGATCTGATCGAGCACGACCGGCGCGAGGCCGACGCCGCCGCGATTGGCGATTTCGGTGCCGAGTTTCTCGGCAAGCACGCCGCGGAACATGTCCTCGCCCGCGCCGCCATTGAATTCGCCCTTGTCGACGCTTTCGAGCATCATCTGGGTCATCTGGCCGAGAAACACGGCTTCGAAGTTCTTCGCCGTCTCGGCGTTCTTCGGATCGACCTTCCGGATCGGCGCGGCGGCGGATGTCGCCGAAAGTGCATTGAGTTCGTTCATCACTGTACCTCGATCTCGGCCTGGAGCGCGCCGGCGCTCTTCACGGCCTGCAGGATGGTGATCAGGTCGCGGGGCGACACGCCGAGCGTGTTCAACCCGCTGACCAAAGACTGGAGCGAGGCACCGTTGACTACCGCGAGATGCGCGCCGTTGCCGTCGTCGACCTGCACCTGGGTGCGCGGGACGACCGTCGTCTCGCCATTCGAGAACGGTGCGGGCTGCGAGACCTGCGGCCGTTCGGAGACAGTGATGGTCAGGCCTCCCTGGGCGATCGCCACGGGCGTGATGCGTACGTCGTTGTTCATCACCACGGTGCCGGAGGCTTCGTTGATCACGACGCGCGCGGGCTGATCGACCTTGATCTCGAGATCGCCGATGCGGGTGACCAAGTCGATGACGTTGCCGACGAAATTGGCGGCCGGCTGGACCTGCACCGTGCCCGGATCGAGCACTTGCGCGCTGCCCGGAAAGCGGCCGTTGATCGCGCTGGCGATGCGGTCGGAAGTGGCGAAATCGGGGTTCTTGAGCGCGAGCTTGAGGCTCGTCGCCGACTGGAGCGAATAGGGGACCTCGCGCTCGACGATCGCACCGCCGGCGATCCGCGCCGAAGTGGTGACGCCGCGGCTGACGGTCGCGGCGGCGCCCTGGCCCTTGAAGCCGGAGACCGCGACATTGCCCTGCGCGACGGCATAGATCTCGCCGTCGAGCGCGCGGAGCGACGAGGCGATCAGCGTGCCGCCCTGCAGGCTCGATGCGTCGCCGAGCGCGGCGACCTGGACGTCGATGCGCGAGCCGGAGCGCGAGAAGGGCGGCATGGTCGCGGTGATCGAGACCGCCGCGACATTCTGGGTGCGCATGTTGGTGCCGCGCACGTTGACGCCCATGCGCTCGAGCATCGCCTGCATCGATTCCTCGGTGAAGGGCGCATTGCGCATGCGATCGCCGGTGCCGGCGAGGCCTACGACGAGGCCGTAGCCGACGAGCTGGTTCTCACGGACATTCTCGACATCGACGATGTCCTTGATCCGGGTCTGTGCCAGGGCACCTGGGCTGGCGATCAGCGCGAGGAGCATGAGCAGTATCGGAGCGGCGAACCGGTGCATAAACCCTCGGGGAAAGTGGAAAAACCGCGGTAACTCTCTTATAGAGGGAAGGTGGCCAATGCGGGCCGAGAGGACCTGATTTCGTGCGCATCGACAACCTGACGCCGCTGATGGCGCGCAGCCTGCTGGCCGCGCTGCCCAAGGCCGCGCCCGGTTTTTCCGTCGCCGGTGAAGAGACTGCGGCGCGGCCGGTGCCGGCGCAAGGTGCGGCCACCAACCAGCCCGCGCCTTCGGTTGCGATGCTGGTGACACTCGCCGCGGCAGACCCCGCGATCGAGCGCCGGCGCAAGCAGGCGATCGACGCCGAGCGCGGCGTGGATGCGCTCGACAAACTCCACAAGGAACTCGCGACGGGCACGCCGAGCGTCGAGCGGCTCCGCGAGATCGTCGAATGGTCGGAGAATTTCGAGACCTCGGACGATCCGGTGCTCGCGGGTATCCTGTCGGATATCGAGCTGCGCGTTCGCGTCGAGCTCGCCAAGATCGACGTTCGGGCTTAACGGCCGCTCAAGTTTTACTGAAACATCGTCATCCCGGCGAAAGCCGGGATCCAGGAGTCACGAGCGATGTCGTTTCTGGCTCTGGATCCCGGCTTTCGCCGGGATGACGGAATTATCGCAGGAAGGGCGTCGAGGGGATCACTTCGTCAGATCGAAGCGGTCGGCGTCCATCACCTTGGTCCAGGCGCGCACGAAGTCGCGCACGAACTTCTCGCCCGCATCGTTCGAGGCATAGACTTCGGAGATCGCCCGGAGCTGCGAGTTGGAGCCGAACACCAGATCGGTGCGCGACGCGGTCCATTTCTGCGCGCCCGAGGCGCGATCGGTGCCGACGAACTCCTCGTCGCTCGCTTCGGACACCTGCTTCCACGCGGTGCCCATGTCGAGGATGTTGACGAAGAAGTCGTTGGTGAGCTGGCCGAGCCGGTCGGTGAACTGGCCGTGCTTGCCTGCCTTGGGATGGTTGGCGCCGAGCACGCGCAGGCCGCCGACCAGCACGGTCATCTCGGGCGCTGAGAGATCGAGCAATTGGGCGCGATCGATCAGCAGTTCCTCGGTCGGCACGTTGAACTTGACCGAAAGATAGTTGCGGAAACCGTCGGCCCGCGGCTCGATCGGTGCGAAGCTCTCGGCGTCGGTCCAGTCCGCGGTGGCGTCGCCGCGGCCCGAAGTGAACGGCACGGTCACGTCGTAGCCCGCTGCCTTCGCCGCCTGCTCGACGCCCAGATTGCCGCCGAGCACGATCAGGTCGGCGATGCTGACATTGCCGAAGTCCGCCTTGATGCCCTCATAGACAGCGAGGACCCTGGCGAGCTCGTCCGGCTCGTTTGCCCCCAATCTTTCTGCGGAGCGAGACGGATGCGTGCGCCATTGGCGCCGCCGCGCTTGTCCGAATTGCGGAAGGTCGAGGCGGAGGCCCAGGCAGTCTTGACCAGCTGCGGGACGGTCAGGCCGGAGCCGGCGATCTTGCCCTTGAGCGTGGCGACGTCGGCGTCGCTCAGCTTCGTGCCTGCAGGGATCGGATCCTGCCAGATCAGATCCTCCTGCGGCGCTTCGGGGCCGAGATAGCGGCTCTTCGGTCCCATGTCGCGGTGGGTCAGCTTGAACCAGGCGCGGGCGAAGGCGTCGGCGAAATAGGCCGGATCGCTGCGGAACTTCTCGAGGATTTTCCGGTATTCGCCATCATCCTTGAACGCCTTGTCGGCGGTTGTCATCATCGTCGGGACCTTCTTGCCCGCCGTATGCGCAGCCGGGGCCAAGGTCTCCTCGGGATTGCCGACCGGTTGCCATTGTTTGGCGCCCGCCGGGCTCTTCACCAGCTCGTATTCGTGGTCGAGCAGCATGTCGAAATAGCTCATGTCCCACTTGGTCGGGGTCGGCGTCCACGCGCCTTCGATGCCCGAGGTGATGGTGTGGTCACCCATGCCGCTCTCGTGCGTCGAGATCCAGCCGAGGCCCATCTGCGCGATGTCGGCGCCCTCGGGCTCGCTTCCGACCTTCGATGCGTCGCCCGCGCCGTGCGCTTTGCCGAAGGTGTGGCCGCCGGCGGTGAGCGCCGCGGTCTCCTCGTCGTTCATCGCCATGTTGGCGAAGGTCCGGCGAAGGTCACGCGCTGAGCCCTTGGTGTCCGGCTTGCCGCCGGGGCCTTCGGGATTGACGTAGATCAGGCCCATCTGGATCGCGGCGAGCGGCTCCTCGAGCGCCATTCCCGCTTCGTCGTCGATGCGGGTCTTGTTGTCGGGGTGGCCGACCCATTGCTCCTCGGTGCCCCAATAGATGTCGCGCTCGGGCTCGAAGATATCCTCGCGGCCGCCGGAGAAGCCGAAGGTCGGACCGCCCATCGATTCGATCGCGACGTTGCCGGTGAGGATAAACAGATCCGCCCAACTGATTGCGGCGCCGTATTTCTTCTTGATCGGCCAGAGCAGGCGGCGCGCCTTGTCGAGATTGCCGTTGTCCGGCCACGAATTGAGCGGGGCGAAACGCTGCGATCCGGAGGACGAGCCGCCGCGGCCGTCGCCGGTGCGGTAGGTGCCCGCCGAGTGCCAGGCCATGCGGATGAAGAACGGGCCGTAATGGCCATAGTCGGCCGGCCACCAGGGCTGGCTGTCGGTCATCAATGCCTTCAGATCCGCCTTGAGCGCCCAGTAATCGAGCTTCTGGAAGGCCTCGCGATAGTCGAAGTCCGGATCATGCGGATCGGGCGAAACGCCGCCCTGGGTCAGGATCTCGAGGCTCAGCGCCTCGGGCCACCAGTCGCGATTGGTGCGTCCGAGCAATCTGCGGAGCGCGGCGGGCTCCTTGCTGGGGTCGCTGAGCGGGCTGCCGGTCGTCGGTGCGTCCATGGCTCGAATCCTTCCTGCGGTGGAGACTTGCCGGCAGGGTAGGTCGGTACGACGAAGGGCGGTAACGATTAAAACCGCTCAGCACGAACGCCAAAATAAATGACGCAGTGCAGCGATAGAGCGTATCGACATTCAACCGCAAAACTCCCCTCCCTGCAAGGGAGGGGCCGGGGGTGGGTGCGAGCGCAGCGAGCCCATCGAGCGGCTCGGAGAAAGGAAAGCCGGGCATCGAGCCCGGCTTTCCTTACCCACCCAGTGATCGGATGAACCGCGCCCCGCGCGGTTCAGAAATGCGCGGGGCGCATTTCGATCCGATCGCTCCCTCCCTTGCAGGGAGGGGAATCCGAGTGCCGATACGGCCTAGCGCCGCGTCTTGGCGATCTTGAGCACGTAGCTGATCACTTCGGCCACCGCGGCATAGTGTTCGACGGGGATCGGGTGGTCGATCTCGGCCGAGGCGTAGAGCGCGCGGGCGAGGGGCGGTTCTCGACCAGCGGGATATTATGCTCGCCGGCGATCTCGCGGATCTTGAGCGCGACATTGTCGACGCCCTTGGCGACCACCACCGGGGCGTTCATCGCGCCGTGATCGTACTGGAGCGCGACCGCATAGTGCGTCGGGTTGGTGATGATCACGCTGGCCTTGGGCACGTTCGCCATCATCCGGCCCTTGGCGCGCTGCATCTGGAGCTGGCGGATCTTGCCCTTGATCTTGGGATCGCCCTCGGACTGCTTGTACTCGTCCTTGATCTCCTGCTTGGTCATCCGCATCCGCTTGAGGAACGAGAAGCGCTGCCAGGCGAAGTCGAACACCGCCAGCGCACCGACCAGCATCGCGATCGGCACCAGCATCGCCCAGACGATGTCGTGCGTGGCCGTGCCCATCGCGACCATGTCGGCGCCGACGAGCCGGTCGATCGTCGCGGCATGCGGCCAGGCGATCCACGCGCCGATGCCGACGACGAGGCAGAGCTTGGCGAGCGTCTTGGCGAATTCGACCAGCGATTGCTTGCTGAAGGTGCGCATGAACCCGGTCACCGGATTGAGCTTCGACCATTTGGGCTTGATCCGGCTGGCCGAGAGCATCGGGCGGCCCTGCAGGAACCCGCCGAGCAACGCGAAGCCGAACAGGGCAACGAGGATCGGCGTGAGGGTAGTGAAGATCGCCCCGAAAATGCCGGTGGCGAAATCCTGTGCGCCGGCAGGTTCCATGCGGAAATCATCGGCGCTGCCCCACAGGCGCACGAACAGCGATCCCATCCTCTGCATCGTGTACGTACCGAGCCCGCCCATCACGACGAGCGCCGCGACGAACATCGCGGCGTGCTTCATCTCGGGGGCCATCGGCACTTCGCCGCGTTTGCGGGCGTCCTCGAGCTTCTTGTCTGTCGGGGATTCTGTCTTGTCTTCCTGGTCCGTATCGCCCGCCATCACCAGCCTCCCTGCATCGCGTCACCCATCGCGGTAGCGAACACGGTGAGCATGGTGCCGACGGTCGCGGCGAACAGGCTGAGCCCGAGCAGCAGGTTGAGCGGCTGGGCGATGAAGAAGACCTGGATCGCCGGTGCGATGCGCGCGGACAGGCCGAGCGCGACGTTGAAGACGATGCCATAGACGATCAGCGGCGCGGCGAGGCTGATGCCGAGCGTCATCGAGCGGCCGACGGCGGCGATGGCGAGCTGGGCGAAATCCTGCATCGGGGGCAGGCCGCCGATTGGGAAGCTCTGATAGCTGTGGATGATCGCGCCGAGCCAGAGATGATGGACCTGCATGCCCATGCACACCAAGGCGGCGGCGATGCCGACGAACTTGGAGAGCAACGGGGCCTGCCCCGATTGGGCCGGATCGAAGATCACGGCGGAGGACAGGCCGACCTGCATGCTGACGATCGATCCCGCCATCGAGATCGCGAAGAACAGGATCTTGACGATCATGCCCATTGCGAGCCCGGTCATCAGCTCGGTGACGATCACGGCGGGAAGCACCGCGCCGTTCTGCAGCGCGATCCGCGCGGGCTCGCCGAGTGCGGCGTAGAGCGCGGACGACATGGCGAAGGCGATCATCAGCCGGATGCGGCCGGGGATCGTATCCTCGCCGAACACCGGCAGCAGCATCAACACCGCGCCCACCCGGGCGAACACGATGAAGAAGGCCGAGACCTGCAGTTCGAGATCGGGCGGCAGGATCATCCGGTGATGATCAGGTCGCTGATCTTGGCCATGAAGCCCGACAGCGCCTGGCCCATGGTCGGCAGCATCAGCAGGAAGACGAGACCCATCGCGAGCAGCTTCGGCACGAAGGTGAGCGTGGTCTCCTGGATCTGGGTCAGCGCCTGGAGCAGGCCGATGACGGTGCCGACGATCAGCGAGGTCAGCAGCAGCGGGCCCACCACGGTGAGCACGAGCAGCAACGCCGCCTCGGCAAGCTGGATGACCTCACTCGGCGACATGCGTCAGATCTGCATCCGCATGATGTCGGTATAGGCGCTGACCACGCGGTCGCGGACGGCGACCATCGTGTCGAGCGCGGTCTCGGCGGCGCCGATCGCAGTGACGACGTCGATCAGATCGCCCTTGCCGGCAACCTGCATCGCCGAAGCCTGTTCGGCGGTGCGCATCTGCTGCGCGGTACCGGTGACGAGATCCTCGACCATCGAGCCGAAGCCCGAAGCGCCGTCGGTCTTGCCGGCGGGCGATTTGCCGAGGGCGCCGCCGATCCCTGCGACCTTGCCATAGGCAGAGGCCGCATCAAGTGCTCCGATTGACATGCGATTTTTCCCTTATTTGAGAAGGTCGATGGTGCGCATCGTCAGGCTCTTGGCGGCCTCGATGGCATTGAGATTGGCTTCGTAGCTACGCTGCGCGGCCTTCATGTCGGCGCTCTCGACAAGGCCGTTGACGTTGGGCTTGAGCACATAGCCTTCCTTGTCCGCGGCCGGATGGCCCGGCTGGTAGACGCGGGTGAAATCCGACTTGTCGGTCTCGATGCCGTTGACCTTGACGCCGGTGGCGCCGGTGGCGCGATCGACCTCGGCCTTGAAGCTCGCGACGCGGCGGCGATAGGGATCGCCGCCCGGGGTCTGCGCTACCGAGTCCTGGTTGGCCAGGTTCTCCGCGATCACGCGCATCCGGAGCGACTGGGCGCGAAGCCCCGATTCCGAGACGCCGAGCGATGCCTTCAAGTCCATTGGGTCAAGCTCCAGTGCAGGCCGAGCGGCCGTTTCCCTCATAATAGGCAATTCTTGCCGGGCGCGGGTTTGGGAGGCGGAAAAAATGGACCTAGGCAAAATTTGCCGGGTCATGCGCCGGGGGCCGGACAAAGCTTCCTATAAGAAAGCCAGAAAGGGGCGCGCATGTCCGTACTCGACGATATTATGATCGACCTGTCCATCGTGCTCGGCTCGGCCGAAGTGCCGATCCGGCAGATGCTCAAGATGAGCCGCGGGGCGATGATCCCGCTCGATTGCGGCCAGGACGATCCGAGCCTGGTCTATGTAAACGGCGAGCTGGTGGCCAAGGGCCGCATCCTCGTCGACGGCGACCAGATGTCGCTCGAAATCTCCGATCTCGTGAAGAAGTCGCGCAACTGATGGATATCCTGTCGATGATCCGCACCGTGGGTGCGCTCGGCGTCGTGCTCGGCATGCTCGCCGGGGCGCTCTGGGTGGTCCGCCGGTACGACATCAAGCTGCCGGGCCGCGTCTCGGGCTCGGCACGTAAGCGCGTCGAGCTGGTCGAGCGGTTGGCGGTCGACGCCAAGCGCTCGGTCGCGCTGATCCGCCGCGACGGTTGCGAGCACCTCATCCTGATCGGTCCCGAAGGCCATGTGACGCTCGAGACCGGCATCGTCGCGCCCGAACCCGTCGCCGCCAAGGCGCCCGAGCAGGCGGCGCCCGCCGATTTCCAGGCCGATCTCGCGGCCTTTGCCGGCAGCTTCGGCAAGCTCGTCGATCTCTCGCGCGCGAAGATCGCTGCGGTCCGCGGCGCCAATGACGATGATCTCGACGACGAGCCGACCGATCCGTCGTCCGTCGACGCGACGCTCGTCGAGCTGCCCGCGTCCACGCCCCGCAAACGCACCCGCCGTCCGCGCGACACCAAGCGCTGGAACCGCGCCGCGGTGCGCGAGGCGCTCAATGCGTAAATTCCTGATCGCGGCCGGCGCCGCGCTCGTGCTGCTGCCGGTGGCGGCGCACGCGCAGGCGGCCGGCGGCACGACCATCAATCTCGGAGGCGCCGCCGGCGCAGCGGGCGAGGGCCAGCTCTCGGCCAAGGCGATCCAGCTGGTGCTGATGCTGACCGTGCTCAGTCTCGCGCCGGGGCTGTTGATGACGATCACCAGCTTTACGCGTATGGTGGTGGCGCTGTCGCTGCTGCGCACCGGCATCGGCGCGCCCGGCGTGCCGCCCAATCCGGTGATCATCAGCCTGGCGCTGTTCCTGAGCTTCTTCGTGATGGCGCCGACTTTCGAGAAGGCGTGGAACGAGGGCGTCGACCCCTATACCAAGGGCAAGATCACCGAGCAGGTCGCGTTCGAGAAGACCGCCGAGCCGTTCCGCAAGTTCATGCTGGGCCAGGTGCGCGACAGCGATCTCAAGCTGTTCGCCGATCTGGCGCAGAAGCAGATCCCGACCCGCGCCGAGACGCCGCTGACCACGCTGGCGCCGGCGTTCATGATCTCCGAGCTGCGCCGCGCCTTCGAGATCGGGTTCCTGTTGCTGCTGCCGTTCCTCGTGATCGATCTCGCGGTATCCGCGGTGCTGATGGCGATGGGCATGATGATGCTGCCGCCACCGACGATATCCCTGCCGATGAAGGTGATCTTCTTCGTGCTGGTCGATGGCTGGGCGCTGGTGGCGGGGTCGCTGGTGAAGAGCTTCGCGACGTAGCGAGATTGCTCGTCCAATATTTTAGTCTTCTCCCCTCCCTGCAAGGGAGGGGCTGGGGGTGGGTGCGAGCGAAGCGAGCCCTTCACCACGGCCGGAGAAAGAAAAGGCCGGGCATCGAGCCCGGCCTTTTCTTACCCACCCTAACCCCTCCCTTGCAGGGAGGGGAATCCGTTGGGACCTCAGCTATCCAGGTTGCAATGCTCGAGCCACGGCGCGAGGTCGTTGTACGAGATCGGCTCGAGGAAGATCAGGCCGGCCTTGTTCTCGCTCGACCAGCGCGTCGTGCAGCGGCGCGAGGGAGGCCGGGGACCGAGAGGATGATCTCGGTATCCTCGCGCGGCGGCTTGGGCAGGACGATGCGGGCGCCGCTCTGCGAGATGTTCTCGAGCTCTACGTCGATATGGCGGCCGAAGCAGCTGATCCGTGCGGCGCAGGTGACGTCGAAGCGTGGCGCGCGCGGTGCCGTGCCATTGAAGCGGTCGAGCCCGGCCTTGGCCTGGGCGAGGATATAGTCGACGTCGATCGGCCGGGCGAATTCGACGCCCGCGCGGCCTTCGCTGCTCCAGACGACGCTGCCCTGCAGCCGATCGCCGCTGCGCAATTCGACGGTCACCCAATTGCCGTAGCCGAGCGTATAATGCGTCTCGAGCATCATGCCGCCCATCGAGATGTTGCGGACGCGGCAGAGATGCTCGATCGTGCCGCGGCACGTCAGCTTGCCGACCAGCAAGGTGGTCACGGTGCGCGGCGCGCGGTCGAGCGCGAGGCCCGCCGCGGCCTCGATCGGGGTCAGGTGCACGGCTGTCCTCCTCGTCGTGGTGGAATATCGTCCGGATCATGCCGGGTTGGCCTGGGTGACGGCGACTTTCCGCAGCACGCCGGCGCCGAACGCTTCGGGCGCGGCGGCCATGACGACCTTCCGGAAGGTCTCGATATCGGGGATGAGGCCGTCGGGACCCGCCGCCATCGGCGTGCGATAGGTGCGCATGTTGATCGCGTGGAGCAGCAGCGGCAGCCGGGCCGCCACGAATTCGGCCTTGTCCGCAGGCACTACGAGCTGGACCTGGAACTGGACATAGCCCGACAGGCGCCCGTCGGCGAAGACGAGCGGTGCGAGGATCTTGCCGGCATCGACGAAGCTCGGCTCGACCGGGGCATGCGCGCCGGCCGCGGGTGCCCTGGGGCCGAGCAGCAGCACGGTTGCGTATGCGGCGCCGCCGCCGAGGCCGAGGCCTGCGAGGAGAATAGCTAGCAGAAACAGGGTCTTCTTCATTGTCTCTGCCTCAGAACTTGAAGCTGGAATCGCTGGGGAGCGCCGAGGCTTCGGCCTTGAGCACGATCGTGATGCGGCGGTTCTCGGCGCGATCGGGCTGGTCCGGATAGACCGGCCGGGTGGCGCCCATCGCGACCACCTCGGCGAAGCGATCGGGTGTCAGGCCCGATCGGATCAGCGCCGAGCGTGCGGCGAGCGCGCGCTCGCCCGACAGGCGCCAATTGGCGTCGCTCTGGCCGCCGGTGCCGTCGGTATGACCCTCGATCGCGATCTGCGCGCCTGAAGTGCCGACCTTAGCCGCGACCTTCGCCAGCATCCCGCGGGCATAGGCATTGAGCTCGGCGGTGTTGGAGCGGAACATCGATTGCCGGTCGGTATCCATCAGCGTGATGCGCACGCCGTCGCGGCTCGGATCGATCTTCACGTTGCGCTTCGCCGAATCCTGCGTGGGAGGATCGAGTGCGATCTGCAGTTCGGAGGCGAGCACGCGCATCGAGGCGTCGGGGATGCTCGCCGTGCCGCCGCGCGCGGCGCCGGCCACGGCAGCCTCGCTGGTGGGGGTGCCCTGTGCCTGGCTGTCGTCGGTCGAGTTCTTGCGCGAGCGTCCGCCCGCGCCGTCGGACGCACCCTGAAGCGGTGTCGCCGGAGACGTCTCACCCACGGTCGGCGTGAAATATTGGGCCAGGCCCTTCAGCCGCTCCTTGTCGGGATTGGAGATCAGCCAGAGCAGCATGAAGAACGCCATCATCGCGGTCACGAAATCGGCATAGGCGACCTTCCATGCGCCGCCGTGATGGCGGCCGGCGACCTTCTTGACCCTCTTGATGACGATGGGACGGCCGTTGGGGATGCTCGCCATGTCAGCAGCCCTGCAGCGCGACGCGTAGGCGATCCTGCACCGCGCCCAGACGGACCTGGCCGATCGCACCAAGCAGATCCTCGCCCGCGGCGATCCGCTCCAGCAGGTTCATGCATTCATCGGCGTGCTGGATCAGATAGTCGAACGACTGAAGCTGCTCGATATGACAGGCAGCGAAGTGCGGGTCGGCGACGAGCACTTCGGCCAGCCGCTCGAGCATGTCGCGCATTTCGCGCAGCTCGCCCGCCATCACACCGTGGAGCGCAGCCGAATAGGGATCGTAGCCGGGCATCGGCTCGATCGAAACAGGCTGGGGAACGGGCAGGCACGACATCAGAACAGCTCCAGGTCTCCGCCGGCGGGCGGCAGCGAAACGGGGACGGGGGCGATCGGGGACGCGGTCCGCGACCTTGGTGCAGCGGCTGCGGCCCTCATGGGGAAGGAATTCGATCTTGCGCGCCGAAGTGCCGCCGACGTCGCTGTGCGCGACCTCGATGCCTTCGGTCTGCATGAAACGGTGCGCGAACGCCGCGTTCGAGGAGCCGATCGAACCGAGGCCCGAGACGATGTTGGCACCGCCGTAAAGATGCGCGCGCAGGCGATGGCGCAGGGCGCCCTTCGCCATCATCCCGTTGATCAGAAGCTCCATGGCATGGACGCCGTAGCGCTGCATGTCGCCCGCCGAGACGCGGTGATCCGCGCCGGGCTCGCCGAGGAGGAAGTGGTTCATTCCACCCACTTTGGCGACAGGATCGTAGAGGCATGCGGCGACGCAGCTGCCGAGCAGCGTCGATACGACGACGCCCGGCTCCACCACGATCGCATTCTCGCCCTGGACGATCGACACGCGCCGCATCAGGTCAGCTCGCCGAACACGCGCTCGATCTTCTCCTTGAGCGCTGCCGGCGCGAAGGGTTTGACGACATAGTTGTTGACGCCGAGCGCGGCGGCTTTCTGGACGATCTCCTTGTCGGCCGAGCCGGTCAGCATGATGAAGACGGTCTTGCCGATGACGGGATCGGTGCGCACCGCCTCGAGGAACTGAAGTCCGTCCATCTCGGGCATGTTGAAGTCCGAGATGACGAGGTGGACGCGATCGGCCTTGATCGCCGACAGCGCCTCGGGCGCGCTCGGCTTGTCGCGCACGTCCTTGAAGCCCAGATCCTGCAGCGCGCGACGGATCATCGCACGCATGCTGGTCTGGTCGTCCACGACCATCACCTTGATTGCTGCAGCAGCAGGCATCAGACGCTCCCAACCTTCTCACGGCATGCCTTGAGGATCGCCTCAGGCATGGCAGACAAACCAACTTCCTTCTCGACCGCGCCGAGTTCCTTCGCCGCGCGGGGCATGCCCCACACGACGCAGGTGTCGCGGCTCTGGCCGAGCGTGCGGGCACCGGCCCGACGCATCGCCAGCAGACCCTCCGCACCGTCCTGACCCATTCCGGTCAGGATCGCGCCCACCGCCGCGGCGCCCAGCGGCACCACCGAACGGAACAGCACGTCGACCGAGGGCCGATGTCCGGTGACGAGATCACCGGTACGCAGCTTGATGCGCCCGGCGATGCCGCCGGAGAGCTCCATGTGCGTGTCGCCCCCAGGTGCAATATAGACGGTTCCCGGCTGCACCGTTGCGCCTTCCGTAGCTTCCACGACCCTGACGCTGCATTCGGCGTCGAGCCGCTGGGCGAAGCTGCGGGTGAAGCTCGACGGCATATGCTGGACGATCAGCACCGGCGGGCAGTCGGCGGGCAAGGCGGGCAACAGCGAGAACAGCGCCTCGACGCCGCCGGTCGACGATCCGATCGCGATCAGCTTGCCGGTCGCGCCGCCGGCGACGCTGGGCTGCTGGGGCAGGCGGGTCGGGCCGGCGCGGGCGATCGAGCGTGCGGCGGTCTTGACCTTCTCGCACAGCAGAGTGGCGTCGCGCTCGATATCCTCGGGTGTGCCCGAAGGCTTGGTGACATAATCAACCGCGCCGAGACGCAGCGCCTCGATCGTCACTTCGGCGCCGCGTGCGGTGAGCGTCGAGCACATCACCACCGGCATCGGCCGGAGGCGCATGATGCGCTCGAGGAAGGACAGGCCATCCATCCCCGGCATCTCGACGTCGAGCGTCAACACGTCGGGGTTGAGCGTCTTGATCATGTCGCGTGCCGCGAACGGCTCGGGCGCCATGCCGACGACTTCGATCTCGGGATCGGCCGAAAGCATGCGCTTCAGCGTCGCTCGCATCGACGCGCTGTCGTCGACGATCAGGGTACGTACCGGTCTCATCCCCGGATCTCCGGCTTGGCGTAAATGGTGTGGCCGCAGGACTTCATCCGGCTGGCCGCCGGACCGATCAGCCGCTCGGAATGGCCGATATAGAGGTGGCCGCCCTGCGCGAGCTGGTTGACGAAACGTTCTTCCAGCTCCTCCTTCGCGGGATCGCCGAAATAGATCATCACGTTGCGGCAGAAGATCACGTCATACTGGGCTTTTAGCGGCCATTTCTCGAACAGGTTCAAAACCCGCGCGGTGACCAATCGGCGGGCTTCCTCGGCCACCACGAACCCGCCCGGCGCGGGCCGCATCCAGGCGCTGTGATACGGTTCAGGAACGCCCGACGCGACATTCTCCGCGTAGAAACCGCGCGCCACGGATTCGACGACATGCGGCGCGATATCGGTCGCCAGCAAGCGGACATCGGCACTGCGCAGCCAGGTCGCCGAGGTGCGGTCCGGCCCCAGCAGGCACATCGCGATCGTATAGACCTCTTCCCCGAAGAGCAGCCCGCCGACCAGATCCGCACCGGACCCTGTTTGCGCTTGAGCACCGGCAGGACGTGCTCGCGGAAATGATCGAAGTGATGCGGCTCGCGGAAGAAATGCGTGTGGTTGGTGGTCAGCGCGACCACCATCGCATGCCGTTCCTGCGCATCCGACTGGACCAGTGCGACATATTCCGAGAAGCGGGCGAGGCCATGTTCGCGCAGCCGCCGCGCGAGGCGGGACTGGACCAGCGTGGTCTTGGCTTCGCTCAGTTCGATCCGGGCGTCGCTGTGCATGATCGCGGCGATCGCGGCGAAATCGCGGGGCATCAGCTCCGCATTCGCCGCAGCCATCGCATTGCCGCCGGCGAGCGCCGCGGCGCCCCCGGCGGGGCTCACGCTGCCATGTCCAGATGCCTGGTCAGGCTCAGCGCCTCGAGATCGAGCAGCAGCACCATCGTGCCGTTCTCGTCGCGGGTGCCGTCCTTGGCGCGGGTGGTGATGCGCACCAGCCCGTCGATCACGCTGGCTTCGATCGTCTCGACGTCGGGGGCCGGCTGGATCTCGCTGCGCGTGATCCCGACGATGTCGTTGACTTCGTCGACGAGGAAGCCCGCCTGCTTGCCCGCGATGCTGACGACAAGGATGCACGAGCGCGCATGAATCGCGCTCGGTTCCCAGCCCAGCCGCTCGGCGAGCCCGACGACCGGGATGACGTTGCCGCGCAGATTGCTCACGCCCTTGATGAAGGTCGGAACGTTGGGCAGCGGCGTGGGCTCGTCCCATTCGCGGATCTCGATGAGCGCACCCATGTCGATCCCGAAGGTCTGCTTGCCGAGCGTGAAGGTGACGATCTTGCAGTCGCTCGCGGTTTCAGTCTTGGTGGTCATGCGGCCAGTCCTTTGGGGGTGTAGCGGTTGGCGGAGGCGACGAGCGCCTCGATGTCGAGGATGAGCGCGATCGAGCCGTCACCGAGGATGGTGGCGCCGCCGAGGCCGCGGATCGGGTGGAGATTCTGGTCGAGGCTCTTGATCACCACTTCGCGGCGGTCGTCGATCGTATCGACGACGAGGCCGACCTTGCCGTGTTCGCTCTCGACGATGACGACCAGCGAGTCCTCGACGAGACGATCGTCGTTGAGGCCGAAGATCTCGGTCGCGCGCTTCACGGGGACATATTCGCCGCGCATGTCGATCACTTCGGTGTCGGGCGAGGTGCGCTTGACCTGGCCCGGCTCGGGCTGGACGGTCTCGAGCACATGCGCGAGCGGCAGGACGAAGCGCTGGCTGGCGAGGCGGACGATCATGCCGTCGAGGATCGCGAGCGTCAGCGGCAGGATCATCGTGAAGGTCGTGCCTTCGCCGGGGACCGAGTGGATCTCGACGCGGCCGCCGAGCGCTTCCACGTTCGAACGCACCACGTCCATGCCGACGCCACGACCCGAGATGTTCGAGATCGTCTCGGCGGTCGAGAAGCCGGGCGCGCAGATCAGCTGATCGATCTCTTCATTCGAGAGGACCGCATCGGCCGAGATGATGCCCTTTTCGATCGCCTTGGCCTTGACGCGTTCGCGGTTGATGCCGCGGCCATTGTCCTGGACGCGGACGAAGATGCGGGCGCCCTTCTGCTCGGCCGAGAGCTTGATCGTGCCGGCGGGCGACTTGCCCGCGGCGATGCGCTCTTCGGTGCTTTCCAGACCGTGATCGGCGGCGTTGCGGATCATGTGGGTGAGCGGGTCACCGATCTTCTCGATCACGCCCTTGTCGACTTCGGTGGTCTCGCCGACTGTCTCGAGCTCGATCTGCTTGCCGGTCTCGACCGAGAGATCGCGCAGCATGCGCGGCACCCGGCTGAAGGCCTGCTTGATCGGCTGCGCGCGCAGCGACATGACATTGTCCTGGATCTGGCGCGTGAGGCGCGCCAGCTCGGGCAGTTCGACGCGTTGGCGGTCGGCGGGCGACAGCCGGTCGGCGAGGATCGAGTTGCGGATCACCAGCTCGCCGACGAGGTTGAGCAGCAGATCGAGCTTCGACAGGTCGACGCGGATCGTCTGCGCCGCCTCGCCGGCAGGCTTGGGCGCCGCGCTCTCGCTCGGGATCACGGGTGCCGGGGTCGGCGTCATCGGCGTCGCGGCGAGATCGGCCACGACCTGCTGAACCTGCGCGGTCAGATCCTCGATCGACGCCATGACCGGCACGAACGGGATGAAGTCCTCGACGATCGGCTCGAACTCGGGTGCCGGAATGGGCTCGAAAGCCGGGGCAGGGGCCGCGACTTCGTTGCGTGTCACTTCGATCAACGAATCCGGCGCGACGAAATCGAAGCAGTCGTCGATGTCGTTCTGCGGAACGTCGCCAGGCATGCTGAGCACCCAGGTGAGATAGGCATTCTCGGGATCGAGATCGCGCAGCGGCGGCACGTCGGAGACGTCGACCGATTCGATCGTCGCGCCGAGCGTCTCGAGCTCGCGGATGAGGAGCAGCGGCTCACCGGCATTGGCGAGCGCCGCGCGCGACGGCTTGAAGCGGATCGTCCAGCTCGCCGTTTCCGCTGCGGGTGCGGCGGGGGTATCGAAATCGTCGAGCGAGAAGGCGACGGGCGTGAAGCCGAATTCGTCATCGGCCGGCACTACAGGCGCAGCGGCGACGGGCGCAGGCGCAGGGGCGGCCGGGGCGGGAGCGCCGCCTTCCGCACCCTTGTCGGCGAGCACCTTTTCGAGTGCGGCGAGCGCGGCGGCGTCGTTGGGACGGGGTGCGAGGCCCTTGGCGGTCTCGACGTGATCCGAGAGCACGTCGAACGAGCTCAGCATCACCTTCACGACGCCGGGGGTCGGGGCGATCTTGCCCGCGCGAACCTCGTCGAGCACATTCTCGAACTTGTGCGCGAACGCCGTCAGATCGGCATGGCCGAACGCGCCGGCGCCGCCCTTGATCGAGTGGACCGCACGAAACACGCCGGCGATCGTCTCGGCAGAGACGTCGCCGGCCTGCATCGCCGAAAGGCCCTGCTCGGCGGTGGTGAGACCCTCAGTGCATTCTTCGAAGAAGATCGCCTGGATTTCGTCGAGTTCGTCGCTCACGGGCAGACGCGGCGGATCGCCGCTCCCAGCTTGGTCGATTCGAAGGGCTTGGTGATCCAGCCGGTGGCGCCGGCCGAGCGGGCGCGCGCCTTCTTCTCATCCGAGAATTCGGTCGAGAGGACGAGGATCGGGGTGCCGCGGAACTGGCTCTCGGCGCGGACCGCCTCGATCAGTTCGAAACCGTCCATCTTCGGCATGTTGATGTCGGTGATCAGCAAATCGGGCTTAACCTCGTGCATGCGCTCGAGGCCGTGCTGGCCGTCATTGGCGCTCTCGATGCGATAGCCCTGCGCGGTCAGCGACGTCTTGAGCAGCATGCGCATGCTCGCCGAGTCATCGACGGTAAGGATCAACTTGCTCACAGAACGTCTCCGGTATCGAGGCCGATCGCGTCCGCCAGACGGCAGCTGGTCACGCGATTGACAAAGGCTTGGCTGGGATTGGCGATGCGGAAGCCCTGGCCGTTGGCCGCAGCCTCGGCGCGCGCGGCGACGAGGAGCTGGAGCACGGCCTGACCGACGCTCTCGACCTCTGACGCATCGACTTCGATCGTGTCGTCGAGATCGGCGGCGAGGACGAAGCGGACGCGCAGGTCTTCCGCCGTGATGGTGGTGCCGTGCGCCGGCAGCCGCAGCGAGCGGTCATCCACCTCAGGCAGTTGCAGGGTTGAGTCCATTTTTCGCCTCGTCGAGTGCAGTTTCGAGTTGCTGGAAGCTCGGCGCATAGGCCGAGGGGTCATGCGCCGGGCGATCTCGATCGCGACCTGCACGGGCTGGTTCTGGGCGTAGGCGACGATCGCGGTCTTCGCGATGAAGAAGGGTTTCGAGTCCGCCTCGATCGTTTCCATCAGCTTGGCGGCGAGCGGCCCCACCACGCAGTAAGCGAGGAGCACGCCGAGGAAGGTGCCGACCAGCGCGCCGCCGATCATCGCGCCGAGGATCTCGGTCGGCTGATCGATCGAGCCCATCGTCTTGATGACGCCGAGCACGGCGGCGACGATGCCCAATGCGGGCAGGCCGTCGGCCATGATCTGCAGCGCGTGCTGCGGACCGGCTTCTTCGTGGTGATGCCTTTCGATGTCCGCGTCCATCGCGGCTTCGAGCTGATGCGGATCCTCGAAATTGACCGTCATCATCCGCAGATAGTCGCAGATGAACTCGATCAGATGGTGATCCTTCAGCAGCCGTGGATACGGCTTGAAGAGGTCGCTCTCCTCGGGAGCGTCGAGATGCGGTTCCAGCGCGGTGGCGCCGCTTTTGCGGAAAATGGAGAGGACGCTGAACAGCAAAGTGAGCAGGTCCTTATAGTCCTGCGCCTTCCAGCGGCCGCCCCTGAATGCGCGCATGATGCCGCCGCCGGCCTTCTTCACCGTCGCCATCGAATTGGAGACGATGAAGGCGCCGATCGCCGCGCCGGCGATCGCCATCATCTCATGCGGCAACGCGTGTGCGATGATCTCGAACTTGCCGCCCGAGATCACGAAGCTGCCGAAGACGCAGCTCAGGATAATGAGGAAACCTACGCCGTTCAGCATGACGGTGCCGCACTTCTTTCTCTGGTGTTTCCAGAATTATAGGACGGATTGGCGGGCTGCGTTGCGGTGCGGCGTGTTTTTGCTCAGGCGGCCAATGCAGTTTCCCTGAAAATTCGCCCTGCATCGGTGGACGCATGATTCTTATAGGGAGGGCGAGGGCCAGCTCGGCGAAATCTTCCTAGAATGAAGAGTCTGCAAAGGAGCCCGCATGACTCTCACTGCCTACCAGACCGCCCGAAGCCGGGCGGAAACGCCGCGCTCGGCCGAATTCCGGCTGATGAGCGAGATCACCGGCGAGATGATGGACGCCGAAACCGCCGGATTGAAGGGCGCGATGATAATGCCGCCGCTCCATCGCAACCGCGAGATGTGGTCGGCCTTCGTCACCGATTGCGGCGCGACGGGCAACGGCCTGCCGCGCGAGCTGCGCGCGCAGATCATTTCCCTAGGCCTGTGGGTCGAACGCTTCACCAGCGACGTCGTCGCCGGGCGCGAGTCGATCGGGGAGCTGATCTCGCTCAACCGTACGATCATGGAAGGCTTGCGCGGCCAGCGTCTCGCGGCCTGAGCCTATTCCCTCGGATCCTGGAGGGCGTCGCGGCTGGCTGCGGCGCCCTTTTGTTTGCGCAGCGGCGATCCGATCTCGCTGTTCGCGCTCGCGATCCAGCCAATCCGGATAAAATAACAAGGCCGTAGACTTGAAATTCCAATGGCCGGAAGTGGGTGGTTAGCCGCGAAAGGTCACACTAGGGTCACACTGGTTGCATGGTTCTGGCCTGTTCCTGCGCAGGCGATCCAGGATGGTGTGGGCCAGGCAGCATTATACTCCCGCTTTCGCACGAGCAGGGGCGTTACGACGTCAAAGAGCCAAATGAAGCTGTCAGGCGAAATCCTACATTGCAAGCATGTCTGCAAATGGGTGGTTAGCTGCCGTTGGGGTTGTTCAACCGTAACGCCCGCAGGATGAGGATACCGAGGATAGCGAAGAAAAGGCCGCCAAGTCCAAGCATAGTAAGAATAGCAGCTACTGTGGTTGGATCACTTATCTGCCCAGTGTTCTTATCATAAATTGGAACGCCGTAGCCGTAATGCGCGACGGCCAGAACGCTCGCAAATACAAGGAGAAGGAAGCCAATAGCGGTCCACCACCTTGCAAGGCGGCGGAAGAAGCTGGGCGGCTGCTTGCGTATCGTGCCAAGAGGGTCTTTGATCGGATCAATCAATGCCATGTCGGGCAGCTTCGCTTATCACCACAATGACCGCAAGTGGGGCGTTAGCTGCCGTTCCAGTTTATGGGTTCACGACTTGGAAATCCTCCCTGCTTCGCGAGGGAGTATTGAAACGGAAAAGGGCGTCGCAGCTTCTGCCACGGCGCCCTCCTTTCTTTAGGCGAACGGGACTAGAACGAAGCCCAGTCGTCCGAGCCCGCACCATTCGCCATCGCGGCGGCGGGCAGCGGTTTGACCGGCGAGACATAGGTGTTCGCCTTGGCTGTCCTCGCAGGCCTCGCCGGCACCTGCGTCCGCACCGCGGCGACGCGGGCGCCGTTGCCGACGTTGAACTTCGATGCCTGCTCGCTGAGCGCTGCGACTTCGCCCGAGAGGTTGCGTGCCGCCGCCGAAGTCTCCTCGACCATTGCGGCATTCTGCTGGGTCGTCTGGTCCATCGTGCCGATCGCCACCGAGATCTGGGTGATCGCCGTCGACTGCGCCTGGTTGTCGGTCGCCATCTGGTTGAGCAGGCTGTGCACTTCGGCAACGTCGCCCGAGATGTCGGCGAGCGCGCCGTCGACCTTCTGGACCATCTCGACTGCCGCGACGATGTCGGTCTGGGTCGCGGTCAGCTGGTCGCGGGCGCGGCCGGCTTCCTCTTCGGCGCGCATCGCGAGCGCCGAGACGAGATCTGCGACCACCGCGAAGCCGCGGCCTGCTTCGCCGGCCCGGCCTGCTTCCACCGCGGCGTTCATCGCGAGCACGCGGGTCTGGAAGGCAATCTTGTCGAGGCCCTCGATCACGCTGTCGATGCCCTTGGCGCTGTCGGCCACGCGGGTCATCGCTTGCACGGCCTCGTCGGCGATCCCGCGGCCGCCGCTCACGGTGGCGATCGCGCCGTCGGCACGCTCGACCGTGCGGCTGGCGGATGCGGCAGTCGCCTTGAGGCGGCCGTCCATCTGGGTCACCGCCGCCGACGTCTCCTCGAGGCTCGCGGCATTGGCCTCGGTGCGCCGCGCGAGATCCTCCGATGCCTGGGCGATCTCGCCCGAGCCGGTGCGGATCGTCGCGGCGCTTTCCATCACCGTGCCGATCAGGTCGCGGAGCTCGGCCACGGCGCCGTTGAAATTGACCTTCACCGATTCATAGGCCGGCGAGAATGCCTCGCTGATCTCGCTGGTCAGGTCGCCTTGCGCGAGCTTGCCGAGATTGGCCTCGAGCGTCTCGACCACGCGCTGCTGCTCGGCATCGGCGATTCTGCTTGGCCGCGTCGGATTTCTCCTTCTCGATCGCCGCCTCGCGGAACACGAGGACCGCCTTGGCCATCGCACCGATCTCGTCGCCGCGATCCGTGCCCGGCACGTCGGCCTGGTTGTTGCCCTCGGCGAGCGTCTTCATCCGCGCCTGAAGGCTGGCGATGGGCGCAGTGATGCCCAGCCGCGACACGAGCAGGCCGATGCCTATCGCGACTGCGATCGCAATCAGGCTGACGACGAGCATGGTGGTCGAAGTGCTGCCGGCGCTTGCCGAAAGATCGTTCGAAAGGGCCTGCGCGTCGGCGATGCGCTGATCGTTCGCCTTGATGAGCTCCGCCGCCATCGTCACTGCCTTGGTGTCGAGGTCCGCGAGGATCGCGCGCGCGGCATCATTCTCGTCGCGGTTGCCATGGCCGATCGCCTCCACGGCGCCCTTGTGGATTTCCTCGAAAGTTCCGCGGATCGTCGTGATCTCGGCGGCGATGCCGGGATCCATCTGCTTGACCTCGTCGAGCGTCTTGACGGCCGTTTCGTACGACGCGCGCTCTTCCTCCGCGGCGGCACGTCCTGCCGCGGACCCGCCCGGATAGGTCATGACGCGATAGCTGGCATAGAGCATCTGCGAGCCGAGGCGGTTCACGCGGGCAAGCTTGGTGGTGATCGGAAGCTTGACGTCGACCAGCACCGCATAATCGGCGTCGGTCTTCGTGAGCGCGCGTGATCCATAGAAGGCGACGCCCAGCGTGATCAGGCCGAGCATCAGCAGCAGGCCCATGATCTTGGCGGGAATTTTGATGCGGGCAAGGAGGTCCGCCATAGGATAGCCTTTTCTGTATCAGGCGCGTGCAGCGCGCTGCGTGCGGGATGGATTCAATATCTTATAGAGGATGGGTCCGGCCCGGAGGTCGGTAGCCGGACGGATCCATGCCTCAGGATTTTTCCGGATGGGCGAGGCGCGCCGCCTCGGCGCGGGCCCTTTTCGCGCGGGCCTGCGAGGATCAGTTCGGCGCCGCGCCGCACCGGCCGGGGTCGCCACGCCTATAAAGGGGGATCGGTCCTTCTTTATTCCCGGAGCTTGCAGTGAATTCGATCTTCCCTTCGCTCGCCTTGCGCGGCGCGCTTCTGGGCTTCTGCGCCATGGCGGCGCTGCCTGCTTATGGGCAGGCCGCGGGAGAGAAGGGGGATAGTGTCCAGCTGAGCATCGACGCCACCACGCGTGCGCGTTTCGAGGCGATCGGTGGCCAGTTCCGCTCCAACGTGCCTGCCGACGACGTTTTCGTCTCGTTCCGCACCACGATAGCGGCGAAGGCCGAGCTTGGGGCGCTCGCGATCGGGGGCGAGATCGTCGATGCGCGCGGCTATGGCCAGCGCGACGGCTCGTCGGTGCGGACCGGCGAAATCGACGCGATCGAGCCCGTGCAGGCATATGTCGCCTATCGCGCCTCCAACGTTCTCGCGAAGGGCGCGACCGCGACGGTCACGGCCGGGCGCTGGTCGCTCGACATTGGTTCGAGCCGCCTCGTCGGCCGCACCGACTTCCCCAACACCGTTCCGTCCTATCTCGGCGGCCTCGTCGACTGGCGCAGCAAGGGCAAGGACCGGATCGTCGCATTCTGGGCAAAGCCGTTCTCGACGCTTCCCGACGATGTGGCGGGGATCGAGGACAATGCGGTCGAACTCGATCGCGCCGGCGGGAACCTGACCTTCTTCGGCGCCAGCGCGATGCTGGCCAAGGCGTTCGGCAATGTCAGTGCCGAAGCTTACGGATACCGCCTTGCCGAGGATGATCGCACGACGCGGCTGACGCGCAACCGCCATCTCGTCACGGCCGGCATGCGCCTGCGCCGCGCGCCGGCCAGGGGCCGATTCGATTTCGAAGGCGAGGGTGCGTGGCAATGGGGTACCGTCCGTGCGACGAGTGCTGCCAGTGACATCCGCGATCTCGATGTCCGTGCCGGCTTCGCGCATGTCGAAGGCGGATGGACCGTCGCCAAGGGCTGGACGCCCCGCATCTCGGCGATGTTCGACTATGCCTCGGGCGACGGCCGCGATGCCGGGACCTGGGGCCGGTTCGACACGCTGTTCGGCGCGCGTCGCGCGGACTTCGGTCCGGTCGCGCTTTATGGTCCGGTGGGTCGTGCGAACCTGGTCTCGCCGGGCCTGCGGCTCGAGGCCAAGCCTTCGAAGCGGCTCGACTTTATGACTTCGCTGCGTGGGCTGTGGTTGGCGCAGGCGACCGACAGCTTTGGCTCCACCGGCGTGCGCGATCGTAAAGGCGCCTCCGGGCGCTTTGCCGGAACGCAGATCGAGGCGCGCGCGCGCCGCTGGCTGGTTCCGGAACGGCTGCGGCTCGAGGTCGGCGGCGCCTGGCTGGCCAAGGGCCACTTCCTCGAGGATGCACCCAATGCCCCTGCGACGGGCGACACGCGCTACGCCTATGTGGACCTCGCCGCGAGCTTCTGAACGGACCGGGCGGCCTCAGTTCTTCGGAAACAGCCCCGCCGCGAACGCGATGCGCAGCGCTTCCGAGAGGCTGCGCACTTCGAGCTTCTCCATCAGATTGGCGCGATAAATCTCCACCGTGCGGGGGCTGATGTCGAGCTCATAGGCGATGATCTTGTTCGATCTACCTTCGATCAGCCCCTTGAGAACATCGGTCTCGCGCGGCGAGAGCTTGGCGATCTTCGCCTCGGCGGCACCGATGCGGTTCGCGGCTTCATTGTCCTCTTCGAGCCGGGCGAAGGCGTTATCGATCAGCTGGAGCAGCGTCTCCGCCTCGTAAGGCTTCTCGATGAAATCGAGTGCGCCGGCCTTCATCGCCTGGACGGCGAGCCCGACATTGCCCTGGCCGGTGAGGACGATCGGCACGAAGCGGGGGCTGCCGTCGAGCGCGGTCAACACGTCGAGGCCAGTGGCGCCGGGCATATGAAAATCGAGCAGCAGCACGCCGGGATCGAGCTCGTTCACGTCGTGGAGGAAGGCGTCGCCCGAGCGAAACCCCCGGACGATCAGATCCTGGCGTATCGACAAAAGGCTGTGGAGCGAGGCGCGGACGGCATCATCATCGTCCACGATGTAGATCGTTCTGCTCATCCTATTCTACACCCTCCTCTATGGCGGGCAGAGTGAAACGGAAGCTGGCTCCTCCCTCGGGCCGGTTTTCCGCGCTCAGTGTCCCGCCATGTGCCTCGATGATACGCTTGCTGATCGAAAGCCCAATACCCATTCCTCCTCCGCTGCCTTTGGTTGAGGTGAAGCGTGAGAATAGTTGTTCCAACACATGAGAGGGAATTCCGGGTCCAGAATCGCTGACCAGAATTTCGACCATCTGATCGTTGAGCTTACGGGAAGAAATCGTGATGTTACGATCCTGCGGCCCCGAAGTCCGCAAAGCTTCCATGGAATTGCGAAGAAGGTTAACGAGAACCTGCTGTACTTGAATCCGGTCCGCAAAGATAAAGGGCGCTTCCGCATCCAACTCGTAGCTTACCCGGATATGGAACTGCCCCGTTCCGACCAATACCAGATCGACAGCATCACGAACCGTGCGTTCGACTGACTCGGTGCGCATCTCGACTTCTCCACGAGCCATGAATGCCCGCATTCGCCGGATGATTTCTCCCGCGCGCTGGGTCTGTTCGGAGCCCATGCGGAGCAGTTCGAGGATGCGCTCGCCGCTCTCGCCCTTCTCGATCAACATGCGTGCGGCGGCGAGGAAGTTGGACGTGGCGCTCAGCGGCTGATTGAGTTCATGCGCCAGGTCCGCCGCCAGCTCGCTCATCGCGCTCTGGCGCGAGACATGCGCGATCTCGGCGCTGAGTTCGCTCAGGCGCTCTTCGGTGGCGAGCTGTTTCGCAAGGTTGCGCACGAACACGGTCAAAAGCGTCTGGCCGTCGCTGCGCGCGACGCCGGTGCGCAATTCGATCGGGAAGCGGCGGCCGTCCGCCGCCTCGGCGATGCTGTTCAGCACCTCGCCGATGATCCCTTCGCCGGTCTTCACATAGCGGTTCAATGAGGCCATGTGCATCGCACGCCGGTCGGCGGGGACGAGCATCTGTGCCGATCGGCCGAGCACGTCCGCCGCGCGATATCCCCAGAGCTCTTCCGCCGCGGTGCTGAACTGCATGATCGTGCCGTGCTCGTCGAGCACCACCATCGCGTCCGGGACCGTCTCGAGCACCGAGCGAAGCTGCGCCTCGCGCCGGCGGAGCGCCGACTCGCGCTCCTCGCGTTGGGTTACGTCGAGTATGACGCCGACCGCGCGCACCAGATTGCCCTCGGCGTCGTAAAAGGCCCGCGACGAGCCTTCCACGGCGCGCACGCCGCCCTGCGATTCCAGGAACCGATATCGAAAACTGAACTTGTCGGCCCGGTCGCGGACGGTGCGCGCGAGCGTCTCGAGAATATCCTGGACGTCCTCAGGCTCGACCCGCGTGCGCCAGTTCTCGAAATCGGACAAGGTGCCGGGGAGGAGACCAAGGCGCTGCTCGGTGCCGGGCGACCATTCCAGCCTGCCGCTCGGCACATCCCATTCGAAGACGCCGAGTTCGTGGGCGGAGGTGGCCAGCGCCAGCCGTTCTTGGCTGACCTTCAACGCTTCCACCGCCGCAACGCGCTGGGTAATGTCGGTGACTTTGAGGAGGACGACGGAAGGGCCTCCCGGGCTCTCGACCTGATGCGTGCGCTCGAGGACCGAGATCTCGCGCCCGTCACGGCAGATTTCCACCAGCTCGTACCCGTCCGCGCGATTGCCGCGCGTCGCGGAGTCGAGGCGGCACTGCGAACGCAGCAACAGGTATTTGTTCTGCGCGAGCGCCTCGCCCGACGACCAGCCGTAGAGCTGTTCGCATCCGGCCGACCAGTGGGTGATGCGTCCCTCCGGCGTCGTCAGGACGACCGTCGTATGATCGAGGGCCTGGCTCAATTCCCCCATCGCCGCTTGTCCGTGCGCGACCCGGATGACGGCCCAATAAGCCACGAGCGCCACGATCAGGATGTTGCAGAGCGCGACCAACGCCTCTGATGCCAGCGGGGGCAGCAGACCATAGCGTCCGATCACCAATTCCAGGATTGACGGTACCACCGGCACGATCACTGCGACGGGCACCAGGATACGGATGATGCGCCAGTCGCCGCTCCGCATCGTCAGCGACCGGATCCACAGCAATCTGCTGTGAAGAATGAGGAAGGCGATCGCCAGCAACAGAGTCGCGATGGCCGCGGGCAGCGAGACCGAGAAGATCTGCACCGCCGTGTTGGTCGGGCTCGAGAACAGGACGAGCATTGCCGTGGCCGCGGTCAGCGCGAGCGTGATCGCTGCGATCAGGCTGCTGGCGTCGCCCGACAGCCATTTGCGCACCCGCACGCCATAGCCGGCCGTGGCGAGGAGGACGAAGATCGTGGTGGGGCTGGGCCCGGGTCTGCCGGGATGCGGTGCTTCATAGGTCGACACCAGATTCCAGAAAAACAGGCGATCGGTGCCGAAATCCATGGCGAGCGCATTCTGGAGGATCGAAGCCAGTGCGATCAGCAGCGGCACGAGCCAGAACATCGAAGCGAGACGATCCCGATCGAATATCGATGCGAGAAAGCCGCATGCGAGGCAGAAATAGCCGATCGCAGTGAGCGGCCAGATCGGGAAATCGTCGAAGCCGAACCCGCGAAGTGCGGGAACATCGAACATCCATCCGGCGAAGGCGATCAGACTGCACAGAGCCGCGAGCGCAACAAGGCTCGCCGCGACATTTCTTGCCGTAGGAGGCGGTGTCGTCGGCGCCGAGGCAGAAGGTGATCTGTCGTGCAACGTTTACTCGCTACTCGAAGGAGGCGCCTTCGCTCCGATGTTCCTAGCGCCCCTTGTGCGAAGTTCAAATGCGATAGTGCCATTCCGGACACGGACATGCGCGCCGCGCTTGCCAAACCCGCTTCCGGCGGCGATCAAGCATCGCCCGGGCAGGCGATCCTCGCCGCGGATCATCGGGCGCACGAAGGAGACGCGGTTGATCTCGTTCCATCCTGATCGCCGGCGCGGCCGCCATGCTGGCGGGCTGCGCAGCCAGTGACAGCAAACCCGAGAGCGTCGGCTCGACCGCCAGCGGCCCGGGCAAGGGGAAGGGCTATTCGCACGATCCCTTTCCTCCACCTATCACGCCTATCCGGGCGCGCCGACGCTGGTGACCAACGTCACCATCTTCGACGGCGAGGGGGACGAATCGACAATGGCTCGGCGCTCTTCCGCGACGGCAAGATCGTCGAAGTGGGGCAGACGGTGAATGCAGGATCGGACGTGACCGTGATCGACGGCCGCGGCAAATATCTGACCCCCGGCGTGATCGACATCCACAGCCATCTCGGCGACTATCCCTCGCCGGGCGTCGAAGCGAATTCGGACGGCAACGAGATGACCTCGCCGGTCACCCCCGAGGTCTGGGCCGAGCACAGCGTGTGGCCGCAGGATCCCGGCTTCGGCCGCGCGCTCGCCAATGGCGGCGTGACGACGCTGCAGATCTTGCCCGGTTCGGCCAATCTGTTCGGCGGCCGATCGGTGACCGTGAAGAACGTCTATGCCCGGACGATGCAGGGGATGAAGTTCCCCGGCGCGCCGTACGGCCTGAAGATGGCGTGCGGCGAGAATCCGAAGCGCGTCTACGGCGGAAAGGGGCGCGCTCCGTCGACCCGGATGGGCAACATCGCGGTGGATCGCGCGACCTGGGCCAAGGCGGTCGAGTATAAGCGCCGCTGGGACAAATATGAGGACAAAGGCGGCGAGGCCCCGACCCGCGACCTCGCCATGGATACGTTGCGCGGCGTGCTCGAGGGCGAAATCCTCGTCCAGAACCATTGCTACCGCGCCGACGAAATGGCCGTCGTCATGGATATGGCGAAGGAGTTCGGCTACCATGTGACGGCGTTCCACCACGCAGTGGAGGCCTATAAGATCGCCGATCTTCTCAAGGCCAACAACACCTGCGCCGCGGTGTGGGCCGATTGGTACGGCTTCAAGATGGAAGCGTATGACGCGGTCCCCGAGAACCTCGCTATCCTCGAAAAGGAAGGCGCCTGCGCGATGATCCATTCGGACGACGGCAACGGCATCCAGCGGCTCAACCAGGAAGTGGCCAAGGCGCGTGCATCGGGCAGGAAAGCCGGCTTCGACATATCGGAAGCCGCCGCC
This sequence comes from Sphingomonas sp. 7/4-4, assembly GCF_027941955.1. Taxonomy (GTDB): domain Bacteria; phylum Pseudomonadota; class Alphaproteobacteria; order Sphingomonadales; family Sphingomonadaceae; genus Sphingomonas. The sequence goes on along the minus strand of NZ_CP115960.1, from coordinate 1,783,356 downwards.
TGGCGCTGGCTGGCGATCAACCCCGCCAAGGCGCTCGGCATCGCCGACAGGACCGGCAGCCTCAAGCCCGGCAAGATGGCCGACGTCGTGCTGTGGAACGGCAATCCGTTCAGCGTCTACACCCGCCCGCAAATGGTCTGGGTCGACGGCGCTTTGCTCTATGATGCGAACAACCCGAAGCTGCGGCCGGTTTCCGATTTCGAACTGGGCCAGCCGGGCGAGGGGATGTGAAGTGATCAGGACGCTGCTTCTTTGCGCGGGCGCGACGCTCGCACTTGCCGCCCCCGCCGCCGCGCAGACCGTGGCGATCACCAACGCCAAGCTGGTGATCGGGGACGGTTCCGGGCCCTCCGAAGGCGGCACGGTGGTGATCCGTGACGGCCGCGTCGTCGCCGCCGGCGCCGGCGTGGCAGCGCCCGCGGGCGCCCGCGTCGTCGATGCGGGCGGTCGCTGGGTGACCCCTGGCATCTTCGCCGGTTTCACCCGGATGGGCATCGTCGAGGTCGACGCGGTCGACGGAACCAACGACACGTCAGGAGGAACCTCACCGTTCAATGCGGCGCTCGACGTCACACCGGCGGTCAACCCGAAGAGCAGCCCGATCGCGATAAACCGCCTTGAAGGCGTGACTCGCGCGGTCGTGGCGCCCGACAACAGCAAGGGCTCGATCTTCGCGGGGCAGGGGGCAGTGATCGACCTCGGCGCCGATATGGACCCGGTCGCCAAGCCGCGCGCCTTCCAGTTCATGGAATATGGCGAAGCGGGCGCGCGCGCCGCGGGCGGCAGTCGCCCCGCGGCCTATGCGATGCTCAAGAACGCATTGTTCGAGGTGCGCGATTATGTCCGCAACCCGGCCAGCTTCAACGATCGCGGCAAGGATGCGCTGCTGACGCGCGCCGACGCCGAGGCGCTGGTGCCGGTGGTGCAGGGCCGCGTGCCGCTGCTCGTCCATGTCGAGCGTGCTTCCGACATCCAGACGATCCTTGGGCTGAAGCGCGAAGTGCCCACGCTCCGGCTGGTGCTCGTCGGCGTCAGCGAGGGCTGGACCGTCGCGCGCGAGATCGCCGCGGCGGGGGTCCCCGTGATCGCGTCGGCGCTGGTCGATCTGCCGGAGAGCTTCGAACAGCTTGCGGCGACTCAGTCCAACATCGGCCGGATGAAGGCGGCGGGCGTGCTCGTCGGGATCGGCACGATCAACCAGGACGAGGCGCGGCAGGCGCGCTGGGAAAAGCAGTTCGCGGGCAATCTCGTCGCACTGGGCCGCATTCCCGGCGCGAGCGGGCTCAATTGGGGCGAGGCGTTCGCGACGATCACTTCGCGGCCGGCGGAAGCACTGGGGCTGGGCGACGAACTGGGCTCGCTGAAGCCGGGCCGGCGCGGCGACGTCGTGATCTGGGACGGCGATCCGCTGGAGATCGGCACGTCGGCGGTGAATGTGTTCATCGACGGAGTCGAGCAGCCGATGACCAGCCGCCAGACCCGGCTGCGCGAACGCTATTGGGATCCGAAGGAAGGCCCGCTCCCCAAGGCGTACCAGCACTGATCGGGCGCGCCCCGGAACCTTCACGACAGGTGCGGCATTGGCGCTGCACCGCAGAGCTTTGACCGGCGCCGCTTTCGGCAGCCGGCGAACGGGAGAGTGCAGATGATCAAGCGCATTGCCTTGCCGGCGCTCGCGGCGCTGGCGCTCGCAGGATGCGGACCCACCGGGCCGGCGAATACGGTCGCGGCCGACAATGCCGATGTCGAGGCCAATGCCGTCGGCAATGAAGCCGCGCCGGGCAACGCGCTCGCCGCCGTGCTCGGCATGTCCGATCGCCAGCGCAACGTCGTCTTCATCCGGGCGCTGCTGGACGCCGACATCGCCTGCCAGCAAGTGACGTCGTCCGAACGCCTTCCCGATCAGGACGGCAAACCGCTCTGGCGCGTCAACTGCTCGGACAAGGCCGCGTACATGATCGGCATCACGCCGGACGGCACCGCCAACATCGTCAGCCGGTCGGATCGGTAACGGGCCTCCAGGCGACTTTGCAGGCCAAGAGCCCTCCCTTCGAAGGGGAGGGCTCGCAAGGAGCGATCTCTCGGCGAATGACCTGACTGTCTGGAAGTCAGAAACCGACCGTGGCTACACCTCCAGCTGCACGTCGATCACCTCGCTGGCGTAGCTGGATGGCCAGGAGAGCGCCAGGAAACCTGACCCCAGATGGCCGCCGACCGAGGTACCGCCGCCGACGGCACCGATTTCTGCCGTCAAGTCGATCTTGTTCGGCCCCCGATATTCGGAAACGCGATCGTCTCAGCGAGATAGCTTTGCGTGACCGCTATCGAGCCGTCGTAATCCTGCCCATAGACGAGCTTGAACTGCGACGCCTTCCGATAGTCCGCATTGCCGGCGGGATGGGTGTTGGCTTTCATGCTGATCGAAACGACATGGGACTGCTGGACCGGGACCTTTACGAAGCGCCGCGATCCGCTCGTTGCCGGCACATCCAGCCAATCCTTCAGCCCAAGACAATATACCGGCACCGTAGCCTGCGGGTTGAAGAGCAGACGACCGCCGCCCTGGATGTTGCTTAGATCGATGCGCGAGCCCGTAGCGGCGTTAGCGATGCCGATCTCGCTCGATCCCCCGCTATTTTCCTCGAAGCGGCAATCCGCCAATGCCAGCTTTGTGGTGACCGTCCCCCGAAGACGATGGGTTGTCCGGGCAGCCGGCGGAAGACCGACGACTTGATGACGACATCCATGTTGGAGGCGTCAACCGCGCTCATCGTCGTCGACTGATCATAGCCATATACGGGATGCGTAAAGGTCCTGCGGCCGTCGAAGATCGCATCGATGATCGTCACTTTGTTGCCGACACCGATCGTTTCCCGGATCGCCGGGCCGTAGCAGTTGCGGAAGGTGTTCCCGCCGAGAATGTCCACCTCGCCATCGGAGCAGCCGAGCGAGACGAACCCGACAAACGTCTCCCACTGCGTATTCTGGAGGAACGTGTTCCCACGCACGACGATGCCGCGGCTGTTCAGCGCGGCACTTGTACCGCTTCCGATGAAGATCGACGAATAATGCTGGTACTCGAAGTGACAGCCATTGATCTCGACGTCGCGGCACTGATCCAGCACGCGCACGGCGTAGTTGTTGTTGTAGAAGTTGCAGCCATAGACGGTGACGTTGCCGGCTTCCTTCAGGACCACGCCGTTCAGGCCGAGGTCGAACTGGCATCCATGCAGAAGCCCGTCGCCACCGCTCGCAAGCACGCCGATGCCGGATGCAGTGAAGAAGCAATGGTCGATCCACCACCCGGCCTGCTGCGACGTATCGACGATCGGCGCTCCACCGGGGCCACCCAGGAACCAGAAGCCCGAGATCTGCGAACCAAGCCCGTTGGGATCGCCGCCATCGGCATTCTCGTACAGCGACCCGGCTCCCAGGCGGATCAGCGGCTTGGTATTGTCGATCGCGTCGCGGCAATCGATGAAGCAGCCAAGACCCTCGCCCGCGAGATGCTGACCCTTGCGGACGAAAACCGTCTTGTTGCCGGCGCCGATCTTGTAGTGCCCGCGCGGAACAGTGACCTTGCGCTTCGGAGCATCATCGTTCCCGGTGGTCGGCAGCGCCGCCGAAAGCGCGCGATTGAACGCGTCGGTACTGTCGGTGGCGCCGGTGGGATCGGCCCCGAAGTCGAGCACTGACACGGTTTCGTCGAGCTTGTCGAACACCGAACGGATGCGCGCATCCGCGATGGACGAAGTATGCGAGATTCGGGTGTCTGCCATTCGCAGCCATGCGCCGACCGTCACGGCATTTGCGTCCGACTTGATCACATTGACGTCGTCGACGCGTCCGGTGAAGTCACCGGCGGTCCATGCCCAGATGCTCTGTTGGAAGATGACCGGGCTGGTGCCGGTCGATGCGGCGCGAATTTCCGCCAAGGTCGAAAAAGATACTACGTTCTGCATATTACCTCCGGTTCGTCGAGGAGGCGCGAGAGGCGCATCCAGGCCACGCAGGGGTCACGTGGAACGAACCATGAACATTTGAATTCCTACATTGCAAGCTCCAAACAAAATGGGGAGGCCCCAGGCGGGACCTCCCCATCATTACTCAAGGGAAAGCCTCAGAGAGCGACCACGCCGCCATCATCCTTGGTGATCACCACCACGGCTGAACGCGGGCGCACGGTGGCGCCGGCGGTGCCGGTTGCCTGGCTGTCGGGCCAGTGGCTGGTCGGGGCGGCCGGTGTGCCGCCTTCGCCCGGATGCTGGATGCCGACGAACAGGGTGCGGCCGTCGGGCGTGGTGTCGATCCCGGTGATCTCGCATTCGACCGGGCCGACGAGGAAGCGCTTGAGATTGGCGCCCGGCGCCGCACCGACGCGGGTTGCCTGAGTCGCAGTCGCGCCGCCTGTGCCGGTATTGGTGATCGTGCGCGCGCCGCCGTCGCCCACCTTGCCGGGCAGCGCCGCGAGCAGCATGCAATTGGTCACGTCGGTGTAGGCGCCGTCGTCGGTCTCGATCCAAAGCAGCGGCTTGTTCTGCCCCGCGGCGTTGCTCGTCCGGCTGAACCAGAGCCCGTCGGGACTGGAGAAGTCGTTGTCGGCGGTCAGCCCGGAAATGTTGATATTGGCCGGATCGAGATCCGCCCCCGCACCGAACAGATAGATGTCCCAGGTGAAGCTGGTGGCCTCAGTAGTGTCGCCTGCCTCGCGCAGCCGGATGATATGGCCGTTCGGATTGCCGAATTGCGCCGTGTTGGTCGGGCCGAACGGGTCGTTGTAATGGCGCGGGTTCGCGGCATCGGTGCCGTTGAGCGGGCGCAGCGCGGCATTGTTGTTGGTGAGGGTGAGATAGACTTCGCCGGTGACGGGGTTCACCGCGGTCCATTCGGGGCGATCCATCGGCGTCGCCCCGACCACGTCGGCGGCGAGACGGGCATTGACGAGGACGTCGGCCTGATCGGCGAAGGGATAGATGGCCGCGGCCGCGGTGATGCCGTTCTGGCCGAACACCAATGGCAGCCAGGTGCCGGAGCCGTCGGCGTTGAACTTCGCCACGTAGAGCGTGCCGGAGTCCATATATTTGTCCCCGGTCGCGAGCCGGTTGGTCGCGGTCGCATCGGCCGCCACCCAGGCAGTGGCCGAGACGAACTTGTAGAGATATTCGCGCCGCGAATCGTCGCCCATGTACCAGGCCGGCTTGCGGCCGGCGACGAACGCGCCCGGCCAGCAGCCTTCATGGCCGAGGCGGCCGAGGGCAGTGCGCTTCTTCGGCACCGAAGCGGGGGCGTAGGGATCGATCTCGACGACCCAGCCGAGCTGGTTGGGCTCGTTGCGGAAGTCGGTAGTGGCCGATGCGCCCGTCGCCCGCGCGTCCCAGCGGCGGAAGGTCGTGTTGGCGGTATCGGCCGCAGTCACGGTCGACCATCCGAAGTTGCCGGTGGAACTCGTCACGCCGTAGCGGCTGAGCGCCGTCAGTTCCTTGGCGGTACGCGCCGCATTGTCGCCGCTGCGGCGGAAATAGCCCGCCCAATTCTCCTCGCAGGTCAGCGCGGTGCCCCAGGGCGTGGTGCCGTTGGCGCAGTTGTTGATCGTCCCGCGGCCGTCGGTGCCGGCGGTCGAGAAGACGGTCTTGAGCAGGTCCGAACCCCGCGCCGGGCCGCTGAAGGTCATCGGCGTGTTGGGCGTGATACGGCGGTTCAGGCTGCTGTTCTGGACCACGCTCCACGCACGATTGGCGCCTTCGACGGCTTCGGTGACGCTGACGCCGTGATTCTCGATCTCCTTCAGCGCCTCGGCCTCGGGGCGCACGCCGCCCACGTTGGTCGCCCCGGCGGGGTGGAGATATTGCTGGTTGATGTTCTCGTGATTCTGCACGAGCAGGCCGCGGGTCGAGCTGGTCTCGTCGCGCGCGGTGCCGGTGGCGGCGAGGCCGTACCAATAGAGCGCGTCGCCATGATCGCCGATGCGCTGGGCGAAATTGGTGTCGGTGCCGTCGTTCTTGTAGGCCGGTACGCTCGCGGCGATCGGGTCGCCGGTGCGGTTGATCACCTGCACCTTGTAGCCCGCGGGTACGCTGACGACGTCGAGCTTGTTCTTGGCGACGGCGGTGAAGCCGAGCGTGGCGGGATTGACGGTGACGGTGGTCGTCGCGGTCGATGCGGTATTGCCGTTTGCAGCCGCGAACTGGAAGGTCAGCGCTGTCGCGCTCGCGACGCTGGGAGCGAGGAAGGTCGCGGTCGCGCCGCCTGCGCCGTTCAGCGTCACCGCCGGTCCGCCGGTCTGCGTCCAGGCGACTGCGCTCGCATCGCTGGTGCCGGTCAGCGTGACGACGCGGCCGGCGGTGGTCGTCGTAGCGGCACCGGCGCTCACCGTCGGCGCGGGATCGCTTTCGACGTCGGCGGAATCGCAAGCGGCGAGCATTGAGCTGCCGAGCGTGGCGGCGAGGATCGCCGATCCGCCGCGCAGCGTCTGGCGGCGCGAAAGGCGCTGCGCCGCGAGTTCGTTCAGTGTGACGGTGTCGGTGCGGTTGGTGTCGGTGTCACCATCGGTGTAAACGAAGGATGCGGGCGTCAGATCGTTCATGGAAAACCCCCAGGCACGCGGGTCAGGTGTGACCCGGTTCCCCCTGCCTTTGGAAGGGCGGCTTTACGGCGTGATGGAAGCGGCGTGGCGGGACGATGACTCTTTGCGTACGCGATTGTGACGCTTTGCCCTCAGCGCCGCGAACGGCTAATCGGCGACGCGATGCACGTCGACAAACCCCGCAGCTGAGCCTCGTCCAGCGCCTGCTGGCGGGATCCGCCTCGGAGCATGGCAAATGGCCCGAGGGCAGGGTGGCCATGATCGTTGCGCTGCTGATCGCCGCCGGACCGCTGCTGACGATCGGCGGCGCACACATTCTGTCCGAACGGCATCGCGTGGCGACTGCGCGGATCGAGGCCGAAGTAGCGCCACGGATCGCCTCCACCGCGGCGGCGGCCGAGGCGCGGGCGCAAATGGGTGCGGTGCTCAAGCGCCGGACCTTGGGTGCCACCATCGAAACGCTCGCGCGCGCGCTCCCCGCTGATGCGACCCTGGCGCGCGTCGAACGCAACGCGCAGGGCAGGCTCGCGCTCGAGGTCGCCACGCCCGACCCCGACAAACTGCGCGCCGCGCTGCGCCGCGTGCCGGCGCTTGCCCGGTTGCGCGACACCGGCCAGCGGCAAGCCGATGCCGCGATGATCGTGCTGCTCGAAGGCACGACGGAGTGAGACTGCCTCCGCTCCTGTTGGGCATCGGCGCCGGTCTGATCGGGTTGCTCGCGCTGTGGCCGCTTACCAGCGCCGCTCTGGGCGACCTCGCCGCGGCGCGGGCGAAGCAGGCCCGGCTGGTGCAGGCCGCGGCGCTACCCGAGCGCCAGGCTCCGATCCTCGCAAAAGGCGCCGCGCTCGGTGCCGCGGATGCCGCGGCCGGGCGGGCGGCGATGATGGCGCGCGTCCAGCGGCTGGCGAAGACCGGCGGCGTGCTCGTCGAGGAGACCAGCGCAGCAGATGCGCCCGAGGGGCTGGTGGCGCTGCGAGTGCGGGCATCGGGGGCGGAGAAGGCAGTCCTCGCGCTTGCCGACGCGTTCGAGCGCGAGCGGCCGTTGATGCGCTTCCGCAGCTGGACGCTCGAGCCGATTGCGGGTGGCGTGCGGCTCACCGCCGAAGCGGTGGCGGTGCGATGAGCGCGCGCCGCGACAGGATCGCCGTCGGGATCGCGGGCGGGTTCGCGGTGCTGATGCCACTGCTGTTGCTGATGGGCGGGACGGGATCGTCCCCGTCGCCCAAAGCGCCCCAACCGATGACCCCTTTGGTGGAGAATCCGACACCCCCGCTCGCCGCGACGTTCGAGCGCCCGTTGTTCGGCGCGCCTGCGCAGGCCGAGGATGCGGCGCTGCCCGGTGATGCGCCGGCGCTGGTCGGCATCGTCGGGCGCCTCGGCGCGGATGCGGTGGCGCTGGTGCGCACTGCCGACGGCACGACGCGCGCGCTGCAAGTGGGAGAAAGCGTCGACGGCTGGCAGCTCGCCAGCCTCGCGATCGACGCCGCCTTCTTCACGCGCGGCGCACAGCGCGTCCGCGTGCCTTTGCCCGCGGGCTAGACCCTCTCTTACTCCCTCCCTTGGAGGGAGGGGAATGGCTAGACCTCAGTAAATCCCGTCGATCTCGACCGTCAGCCGCGGGGTCGGCGGGGCGAGCAACAGGCTGGAGCGCCGCGTGCTGGCGATCTCTTCCGAACGGAGCCGTGCATATTTGTCCTTCGCCGCCGCGGCTGCATCCGCCGGATCGCGCAGGATCGTCGGCTTGAGGAAAATGAACAGGGTGCGCTTCTGCCGGCTCTCGCGACGGCTCTTGAACAGCTCGCCGACGATCGGGATGTCGCCGAGGATCGGCACCTGCTGGCGCAGATCCTGCCGGTCGTCGGTGATCAGCCCGCCGAGCACGATCGTCTGGCCGTTGTCGGCGAGCACCGTGGTGTTGATCGCGCGGCGATTGGTGACGAGGTCGGATGCCGCCTGGGTCTGCGCTTCGGCGATCGACGATGCCTCCTGGTTGACTTGCAGCCGGATCGTGTCGCCCGCGTTGATCCGCGGCAGCACGCGCAGGGTGATGCCCACGTCCTTGCGCTCGATCGTCGTATAGGGCGCGACCGAAGTCGAATCGGTCAGCACCGAACCGGTGACGAAGGGCACATTCTGGCCCGAGACGAACTCGCCGGCGACATTGTCGAGCACCGTGATCTGCGGCGTCGAAAGCAGATTGGCGCGCGTCGACGTGCCCAGCGCCTGGACGAGGATCGAGAAATCGTCGCCGATGCGGATATTGCCGGTCAGCCCGTTGCTGATCAGCGCCCCTGCGGGAACGTTGAGCGCCTTGAGGATCGAGCCGAGCGACGTGCCGGCCTGATCGAACGAAGTGCCCACGCCCTGCGGCTGGAGCGCCGCGCCGCTGGTGCCCAGCTGGACGCCGAGCGCCTCGGCGTCGTCGCCGGTGATCTCGGCGATCGCCGCCTCGATCAGCACCTGCGGGCGCCGCACGTCGAGATCGGTGATCAGCTGCTCGATCGATGCGATCGCGCTCGGGGTGCCGCGGACCACCACGGCGTTGAGCTCGGGCGCGGGCTGGACGGTCAGATCGGGCGTGGAAAAGCCCCGTGGCGTCTCCGCGGGCTTGTTCTCCATCACCGGCTGCGTGGCCGCGTTCGCCGCCTGCATCGCATTGCCCAGTCCGCCGCCGGTCGAGGCCGCGCTGTTGGAAAGCGCGGAGATGTTCGGCGATCCGCTCAGCCGCGCGAAGGGATTGCTGTTGGAGCCTGACAGGCTGCGCGCGACCGGATTGTCGGCGCTCTCGCCCTGGCCGAGCACGCCGCGCAGCACTTCGGTCACGGTCTCGGCATCGGCATAATTGAGGCGGAACATGCGCGTGATCGGCGTCGCGCCGCCCGGCTGATCGAGCGAGGCTGCGATGCGGCGCGCCTCGGCGACTGCGGCGGGCGTGCCGCGGATGATCACCGTGTTGCTGCGGCCATCGGCGGCGACGCGCGCGCCGGTGCCGCCCTGCTGATCGCCCAGCACGGTCTGGAGCGACTGGGCGACGTCGGCGGCATTGCCATTGCGCAGCGTGATCGTCGCGAAGGTCGCGCCGCTGCCGCCGTCCAGCTGGTGGGCGATCGCCTCGACGCGGCGGACATTGTCGGCATAATCGGTGATGACGATCGCGTTGGGGCTGGTCAGCGGCTCGACGCTGCCGAAGGTCGCGACCAGCGGACGGACGACGCGCGCGACATCGGCGGAAGGGACATTGGCGAGGCGGACCATCCGGGTGACGAGTTCCTGTCCGCCCGCCGCGCGGCTTGGCACGCCGCCGTCGCGCACCGCATTCGCCGCGGGGACGATCCGCCACGCCCGGCCCGAACGCACTGCCGAGAAGCCATTGGCGCGCAGCACCGACTGAAACAGTTCCCAAACGCCCGAGGGGAGAGCGGCGTCGCGGAGGTGACCGTGACCACGCCCTTCACCGACGGATCGAGGATCAGCGTGCGGCCGGTGATGCGCGAGATCTGATCGGCGACGTCGGCGATCTCGACTCCGCGCATGTTGATCACGATGTCGCCCGGCTGGTCCTGCTCGACGGCATTCTGCGCGACGGCGACGCTGTCCAGCGCGATGCCGGCGAGCGCGAGAGCGGCGAGGGTGGAGCGAGATCTTGTGCACTGGGGTCTCTTTATCGGAGCGGCACGGTAAGCGTCAGTCGCTTCCCGTCGCGGAGGATCTGAATCTGGGCGGTGCCGCTTGCCTGGGCGGAAGCGAAAGCTGCATTGGCGGCATTGGGATCGCCGAGCGACGTGCCGTTGACCGACTGGATGACGTCGCCCGCGACCATGCCCGGCGGGCCGTTGTCGCCGATGCGATAGCCGCCATTGACCGGGCTCGCGTCGAAACGCTGGAGCAATCCGGCCGCTGCCGCGGCGGGGGAGCGGCCGGCGGCGGCGGCGTGCCCGAGCCGGGGGCGATTGCCGGCGCGCCGGGCTGGGGCGTCTGCGTTGCCGCATTCTGCGCCGCTTGGCGCTGTTCGGGCGAGAGCGTCGGATCGGGAAAGGCAAGAAATTCGGTGCGCCCGCCGATCGCGAGAATCACGCGGTCGCGCAGGATCGACTGGATGGTCGCGCCGCTCACCCCTTCGCCGACATGGAAAGGCGCCGCCGCCTGCCCGCCGACCGCGATGAACGCAGTCGAGAGTTCGGCGGGAATCGCGGCGATCACGCCCTTGAGTTCGAGCGGCAGGCTGGTCGCCTGCGAGGCATCGGCCCCGGCGACCTTGCCGAAGGGCGCGAGTGCGATCGCGGGCGCGATGTCCGGTGCCACGGCCGGCCCGCTGCGGCCCGAAGGCGCGGTGATCGCGCCGGTGCCGGCGTGTCCCGCCAGTCGCCACGTCAGCCCGGCAAGCGCGAACGCCACCGAGATCACGACGAGCCCGGTGAGAATATCGAGCGCAGTGCGTGCCTGGCGCGGCGTGAGGGAGAGCGAAGGCGTCATCCCCTCCGTCCGTCCACGAAGCCGTCGAGCGATGCAAGGGGGACCGTCTCCCGCGCCGGGAATACGTCGATCCGCACGCGCTGGATTTCGGGATCGTCGGTGCCGCTGCGCGCGACTGCGACGCGCCATATCTGGCCAAGCATTTCTACCTGCTCGCCATTGGCGGCGGGCGCTTTGCCTCCAGTTCGGCGAGCCGGTTCTCGGCAACCCACATCGCCGCGGTGCGCCGTTCGAGGCCGCGCGTGGAATCGATGTGTGATTCGACGGTGCGCATCAGGCCGACGGCGGCAATGGCGAGCACTGCGAGTGCGACAAGTGCTTCGATGAGGGAAAAGCCGGCCTCCGTGCCCACTTCGTCACCCCGGACTTGTTCCGGGGTCCACCGGGCGGCCAGCGACAAGGGCGCGGTTCCAGCAGGAGTCTCACAGCCAGCATGAACAGGCGCGGTGGATGCCGGAACAAGTCCGGCATGACGAGAAATAGGCGTGTCGCGCATCATGCCTTCGGCGCCGGTGCCGGCGCTGCGCGCGCGGTCAGGCCGTCATAGGTTACCAGCCAGCGCTGCGATCCGCTCTCGACCGTCGCGGAAAGCGGCCGCCCCGCGCCGTCGACGCCGAGGATCACCGGCGGCCGCACGTTGAGCGTCATCACCATCCCGCCGGGCAGCCGATGGAAGCCCAGCGCGTCGTCGGTACGCGCGATCATCTGCCCGTTGGCACCGATCGCCGCGAAGCCATAGCCGTGCTTCTCGACCGTGAAGGCCATCATCCGATCGCCGAGCATCGCATCGTCGGCGGCAGCCTGCAGCCGTGTCGCGAGGCGGCGCGCCTCGGTCTCGACGCTCGGCGCGCGCGTCACGCTGCCGATGCCGAGCGTCACTGCGCCCGCCATCACTGCGATGATGACGAGCACGATCATCATTTCGAGCAGAGTGAAGCCCGCGTCGCGATCGACCTGCAGCTCCCCCGCACGCGCGTCAGCCCTTGCCGTCGATATCGGCGTCCACGCCTTCGCCGCCCGGCTTGCCGTCGCGCCCGAACGAGCGAATCGTGAAGCTCATCCCGTCGGATTGATATTCATAAGGCTTCTGCCACGCGTCGAGCGGCGGCGCAGAAAGATAGCCGCCCTGCGCCCAGCTGCCGGGCACCGGCGCGGCGGTCGGCCTCTCGACCAGTGCCTTCAGCCCCTGTTCGGTGGTCGGGTAGGTACCGTTGTCGAGACGATACATCTTCAGCGCCGCGTTGATGCTGGTGACGTTCGATTTAGTGGTCGTCGCCCGAGCCTCGTCGGGGCGGCCCATCACGTTGACGGTGACCAGGCCGGCGATCACTGCGATGATCACCAGCACGATCATCATCTCGAGCAGGGTGAAGCCGGACTCTCCGTTCGGAGTTGTGCGGCGCTTGCTGTTCTGCCTAAGCAGTGCGATGTCACTAAACTGTTTCAAAACTATGCGCATCCCCGCCCCATGCGTCCTTCCCATGAAGCAAATGTGACAGCCTCCCGTCGTGCCATAGGAGCGCCCGACGCGTCGGAACCGCTCGCCGCGGGTGTCTGGACGCTGGCGGGCGGTCGGCTGATCATAGCGGAGGTGGGAGGCCCTGCAACCATGCTCGTTCCAACCGAACAGGTGCGCCTCCTCGCCGTCGACCTGCCGCTCGCGAGCCGCACCAAGCGTCTGGAAGCATTGCCTTTTGCGATCGAGGACCAGATCGCCGAGCCGATCGAGAGCGTGCATCTCGCGCTGGGCGCCGAGATCGCGCCGAAGCGCTATCTGGTGGGCGTGGTGCGGCACGAGGTGATGGCGAGCTGGGTCGAGGCCGCCACAGAGGCGGGGTTGGGCCACGCCGCGATGGTGCCCGACGCGCTTGCGCTGCCGCGCCCGCCGGAAGGCGAATGGGCTGTCGATCTGGCTGCCGAGCGCGCCGTGGTGCGTGCCGGCGACGGAACCGGCTTCGCGGTTCCTCCGACGATGCTTCAGGCGGCATGGCAGGCGGCCGGACGCCCTGCGGTTTCGTCCTATGGCTTGCCGCTTCCCGTCGAGATGATGGCGGGCGGATCGACGTTGGCGCCCGGGGCGCTTTCCGAACGGCTGCTCGCCCCTGCACTCGATCTGCGACAAGGCCCCTATGCCCGTCGCCGCAGGGCCTTGCCCAATGTCTGGCGCCGGCTCGGCTGGATCGTCGCTTTGGGCGCGGCGGCGCATGTCGTGATCGCGACGGCCGATACCGTGATGCTGCGGAAGATCGCCGATCGCCGCGAAGCCGATACGCGCGCGCTCGCCGCGATCGCCGCGCCGGGCGCCAATCTCGGCGGTGATCTCGCCGCGAGCGTCGCCGATCTATTGCCCGCCGGCAGCAGCGGGCCGCCGGACGTTTTCCTGCCGCTGCTGACGCGGGTTTCGGGTGCACTGGGTCCGCTCTCGGGCGTGATCAACGTCCGCGCGATCAATTATCAGGCCAATGCCCTGACGCTCGATCTCGATGGGACGGAGCCCGGGCTGGCAGGTCGCGTCGACGCCGCGCTCCGCGCCGCGCGGGTGCGGGGAACCGTGACTCGCTCGCCTGACGGCAGCATTCGCATTACGGCGAGCAACGCATGAGAATCATCGTCACTCGCGTGCCCGCGCTCGACGCGGCCCTGATCCGCTTCGACAATTGGTGGAGCGGCCTCAGCCGGCGGGAGCGGATCCTCGTCATCGCGGCGAGCGTGCTCCTTTCCCCGGCAATATTGGTCTATGGCGTGGTGAAACCGCTGCAATCGGCGCGCGCCGATGCGCTGGCGGACATCCGCACCTACGAAACCCTCTCCGCCCGCATCCGCGCCGCGGGAACCCTCAGCACGGTCCGGCCAGCCCGTCGCCAGGGCCCACCCGCCCAGGTGGCGACCGGTTCGGCAACCGCTTTCGGCCTGACAGTCACCCCCGAGGTGATACCCGGCGGCATCCGCGTGGCAATCCCCGACGCCAATTATGATTCGGTCATGGCCTGGCTGGCAGATTTGAGCGGTTCCAGCGACTTACGCGTGAAGCGCCTCTCGATCCAGCGCCGCCCCGCTGCGGGTCGCGTCTCGGTGAACGTGGATTTCGGGGGATGAACCTCGTCGACGACATACCTGCGACCCTGCCGTACAGCTTCGCGCGCAAGAACGGTGTGTTGCTTCGCGCGGGCGCTGCCGGCGTGGAATGCGTCCACCGCGCGAGCACCGGCCTCGATGCGCTGCTCGAGGTCCAGCGCATCGCGCCGGGCGCGCGCTTTGTCGCGGTGAGCGACGAGGCCTTCGATGCGGCGCTCAGCACTGCCTATAGCGGCGGGGCAGGGGCTGCCGCCGATTTCGATATTGGCGACATGGACCTGGCCGCGCTCGCCGACAGCGCCGCCTCGGTCGACGATCTGCTCGACACGCGCGACGACGCCCCGGTGATCCGGCTGATCAATGCGCTGCTGCTCGAAGCGGTCAAGGAAGGCGCGTCGGACGTCCATATCGAGACGCAGGAGAAGCGCCTCGTCGTGCGCTTCCGGGTCGACGGCGTGCTCCGCGACATGATCGAGCCGCCGCGCGCGCTGGCGCCGCTTCTCGTCAGCCGCATCAAGGTGATGGCCAAGCTCGACATCGCCGAGCGGCGCGTGCCGCAGGACGGGCGCGTAACGCTCCGCATCGGCGGGCACGATGTCGACGCGCGCGTCTCGACGATCCCGACCCAGCATGGCGAGCGGGTGGTGATGCGCCTGCTCGAAAAGGGTTCGCTGCGGCTGGACATGGAAGTGCTCGGCATGAGCCGGCGCGACCGCGACGTGTTCAACCGGCTGCTCGAGCGCCCGCACGGCATGCTGCTCGTCACCGGCCCCACCGGCTCGGGCAAGACGACGACGCTCTATGCCGCGCTCAACCGGTTGAACGACCGCAAGCGCAACATCATGACGGTGGAAGATCCCATCGAATATGAGCTGCCGGGGATCGGCCAGACCCAGGTCAATACGCGCACCGACCTGACCTTCGCGCGGGGCCTGCGCGCGATCCTGCGGCAGGACCCGGACGTGATCATGGTCGGCGAGATCCGCGATCAGGAGACGGCGCAGGTCGCAGTGCGATCGTCGATGACCGGGCATTTCGTGCTCTCGACCCTGCACACCAACAGCGCGATCGGATCGGTGACGCGGCTGATCGACATGGGCGTCGAACGCTATCTGCTCGCGCCGATGCTGGTCGGGCTGGCGGCGCAGCGGCTGGTGCGGAAGCTCTGCCCGGTCTGCCGGCGCGAGGATGTCGCAGGCGACGCCGATTCGATCCTGCTCGGCGGCGCGATCCGGCCGGGCGAGAAGCTGTGGCGGGCTGTGGGCTGCGCCGAGTGCCACAACGAAGGCTATCGCGGTCGCGCCGGATTGTACGAAGTCGTGGCGGTCGACGACCGGCTCCAGAAGATGATCCATGACGGCGCATCGGAAGCCGATCTCGAGGCGCATGCGCGGAAGGACAATCCGAGCTTGCTGGACGATGGGCTGGCGAAGGCGCGCGGCGGTGTGACCACGGTAGAGGAAGTCGCCCGCGTGGTGAGGGACGAGGCGTGAAGGGTAGTTCCGTCACCCCGGCGAAAGCCGGGGCCCAGAGTGGCGAAAGACTCGGCGTGCGGCTCTGGATCCCGGCTTTCGCCGGGATGACGAAGGGGCGTAGTATGCCCGCATATTCCTATCGCGCCGCCGATCGCACCGGTGCCAGTCGCAAGGGCGTCATCGAGGCGTCGTCGCCTGCCGCCGCCCGCGCGCTGCTGCGCGAGCAGGCGCTGCTGCCCCTATCGGTGGAGGCGGCCGCCGAGCGGGGCCGGTCGTTCGGCAGCATCGAGCTGCCCAGGCTGCGCCGTTCGGGCATCTCGTCCAAGGCGCTCGCCACCGTCACGCGCCAGATCGCGACGCTCGCCGGATCGGACATCGCGATCGAAGAAGCGCTCCGCCTCGTCGCAACCCAGTCCGAGCAGACGCAGGTCAGCTCGCTGTTGCTCGACGTGCGCGGCGCGATCCTCGACGGACGCAGCTTCGCCACCGCGCTCGCGCAGCATCCCAAGACCTTTCCCGAATTCTATCGCGCCTCGGTCGCCGCCGGCGAGGCATCGGGCCGGTTGCCCGACGTGCTCAACCACTTGGCCGAATTCGTCGAGAACCGGCAGGCCAATAGCCAGAAGCTCCAGCTGGCGCTGCTCTATCCCGCACTGCTCGCCGCCGTGTCCTTCGGGATGATGGTGCTGCTGATGGTCTATGTCGTGCCCGATATCGTCCGCGTGTTCGTCTCGCGCGGCGCCGATCTGCCGTTGCTCACGCGGATGATGATCGCGATCAGTTGGTTCCTGCAGAATTTCGGACTGTACCTGCTTCTGGCGATCGCCGTCGCGGCGCTGTTCGCGGTGCGCTGGATGCGGGTTCCCGCGAACCGGCTGCGCCTCCACCGCATGTTCACCGAACGCCGTCCGTTCCGCCGCTTCAGCCGCCAGATCAATGCCGCGCGCTTCGCCGGCAGCCTCGCGACCCTGGTGGGAAGCGCGGTGCCTTTGGTCGAGGCGCTCCACGCCGCCGCCGCGGTGACGCCCAACCGCTGGGTGCAGGAAAAGGCGCTCGGCGTCGCCCAGCGCGTCCGCGAGGGCATTTCGCTGCGTGCCGCGATGCAGGAGGCCGGCGTGTTTCCGTCGATGCTGGTGGCGATCGTCGCAAGCGGCGAATCGAGCGGCCGGCTCGCCCCCGCGCTCGGCCGCGCCGCGCACGAGCTCGAGCGCGAGCTCGACGCCCTGGTCTCGACGCTCGTCGCGCTGGTCGAGCCGCTGGTGCTGCTGGTGATGGGCGGGCTGGTGCTGCTGATGGTGCTGGCGATCCTGCTGCCGATCATCAACCTCAACAATCTGGTGACGCTGTAGCGACTCCCTCCCTGTAAGGGAGGGGTAGGGGTGGGTGCGACCCCGGCGAAGGCCGGGGAGCCCGGCGATGCGACTGGAGATAAAGAAATGGCCGGGCATCGAGCCCGGCTATTTCTTACCCACCCCTAGCCCCTCCCTTACAGGGAGGGAACACGGCGTGTTACATCTGCCCCTGGATCCGTGCGCCCGCCGGCAGCCCGAGGAACGGCATTATCGTCGCGCCGTCGGGGGTAACTGACAAATCGACCGTCCCGTCTTCTCCCAGCTCGAACGTCACCAGCGTCCTGCGACGCTGCGCCATGGGAGCGATGCGGATCAGCGAGCGATTGCCGATATGCTCGGCGGTGAGGATCAATGCGGGGACCGCAGAGGCCGCGCCGGCGTTCTTGGGGCGGCAGCTGCCGGGATCGCTCGTCGCGGTGCCGCTGATCATCCGGGCGCCGCCGCCGATCGCGATGCGCTCCATCTCGACTTGCAGGGTCAGGTCGCAGGTAAAGGGCAAATTGGGCTGGAGCGCCTGCAGCAAGGTGCCATCGGCTGCGCCGCTGACCTTGTCGAGCACCATACGTCCGCCGAAATGCGCGAGCACGCGCCCGCCGAGATCGGTGTTCGGTCCGGTCGCTTTCCAGTCCGCGGCATAAGCTAGGCTGGTCAGTGACCGGAGCGGCGCCATGTGCCACTCGAACTTCGCGCCGCCGGCGACGCCGACTTCGCCATTCCATACCGTACCCGCCACGCCGGTGCGCCACGGCCGGTTCTTGATCACTGCGCTGGCGGGCAGGGTGACGATCAAGGCGAGCAGATAGGCCCCTATGCCGAGCGCGGCGAAGACGATAATAGGCCGGCGTGCCACACCCCCATATCCGGAGTCGGCAATGGACCGGCGGTCCCTGCTGAGGTTGCTGCAATCAGGCCTGGTCGCGTCAGCGGCATCGGTCGTGCTTCCCTCGCATGCTCTCGCAACAGCCGAGAAAAAGGACAAGCGCCCCGTCGCCCTGCTGGTGCCGCTCACCGGACCGCGAGCGCGGCTGGGCCTTAGCATGCGCCAAGCGGCCTTGCTCGCGGAAAACAGCCAATATGTCCTGACCTTCGACACCGGCGGCACCGCCGCGGGGGCAGCCGCCGCGGTGGGACAGGCACTGCGCCAGAAGCCTGCTTTGATCCTGGGCCCGCTCTCCGCCGAGGAAGTTCCGGCAGTGAGCAGCAGCGTGGCGGGCCGCGTGCCGATCATCGCGTTCAGCAACGATGCGGTGCTGCGCGCGCCCGGAACATATATTTTCGGGATCACCGCACGGCAATTGACCAGCGCGATCCTGCGCTATGCCCGCTCGCGCGGAATCAAGAATGTGGCGGTGATCGACGACGGCACGCCGTGGAGCGCCGCGGCTTCGCTGGCCGCGGGACAGATGGAAGGCGAACTCGGGCTTCGCCTGCGCGTGCTCGAAGTGAAGGCGGGGCAGCCGCTGCCGGCGGCGGGGGACGCGCCTGATGCGGTGTTGCTGCCCGGAAGCGGCCCGGCAGTGCTCGCGGCCGCGCGCGGGCTAAAGGATACGGGCATCCAGCTGCTCGGCACGCTGCAGGGGATCGACAACCGGCCCGAAGCGCTGGAGGCGCTCGACGGCGCATGGATCGCCAGCCCCGATCCGGCGGCGTTCGGCACCTTCGCGAGCGAGTTCGCGGCGCGCAACGGCGGCGATGCGGGGACAATTACGGCGCTCGCTTATGACGCGGCGGGGATCGCCAACGCGCTGCGCAACGCCAATACGCTGAACGCCGCTGGCCTGCTCGACAGCAAGGGCTTCCGCTGCGTGACGGGGCCGGTGCGCTTCCGCACCGATGGATCGGTGGCACGCGACTTCGCGATCCTCGTGGCCCGGCCGCGCGGCTATGAACCGGTGGCGGTGAGCTCGGGGTCGTGAACTCCCTTCGCGGGATGCTGCACCGGTCCGCTTCCCACCCGGCCTCCCAGCGGCAGGATCATGGGGGAGGCCGGGTGGGGAGCGGGCCGGTGCCGACCTTCTGACAAAGACTCCGGCTTCACGCTGATCGAGCTGATGATCTCGCTGGGGCTGTTCGCGCTGATCGCAGTCGCCGGGCTGGCGCTGGTCGAAGGCATCATCAACGTGCAGGGGCGTACCGAGAAGCGGTTCGATCGGCTCGCCGACCTTCAGCGGACGATGTTCGTCGTCTCCAGCGATGTCGAGCAAATCGCGGACGGCCCGATCTCCGGAGGCGGCGCCAACCTCTCCTTCACGCGCTCCGCACCGGGCATGGGCGGCGCCGCGGTGCCGCTGCGCTACGGCGTTGTCGGCGGCGCGCTGGTCCGCAGCGTCGGTCCCGCGCCGCAGCTCGTGCTCGCCGGTGTGGCGAATGCGCGCTGGCGCTTCTGGGACGGAGGCTGGGTCGATCGCTGGCCGGTCAACGACGAAAGCAAGGATCGCTGGCCGCGCGCGGTGGCTTTGGAGATGCAGGTGGCCGGCCCAGGAGGCGCGCCCGGATCGCTGCGCCGCGTGGTGGCGCTGCCGGTGCGACCCGAAGTGCCGAAGCAATGAGGTCGCGCGAAAACGAAGAGGGGATGATCCTCGTCAACGTGCTGATGTTCGTCGCGATCGCGGCGGGCCTCGTGCTGTTGATGATCAACCGTGAGGAGCTCGCGCTCGACCGGGGCCTGCGCACCCGGGAGGCGGCACGCGCGCTGGCCATCGTACGCGGCGGCGAGCTCTCGGCAGTGGTGGCATTGCGCCGCGACGCCGAGCAGGCACCGGAGGTCGATCATGTCGGCGAGCCCTGGGCCAAGCTCTCGGAGAGCGGCGCGCCGATCGAGGGCGGCACCTTCGATCTCGCGATCGCCGATGCCGAGGGACGCTTCAACATCAATTCGGTGCGCACCGGCGAAGTCGCCTCGACGATCCTGTTCCAGACGATCGGCAACGAAGTGGGCCTGAAGCCCGAGCAGGTCGTCGCCGCGGTCGAATATGTCCGTTTGCGCGGGCCGGTTACCGATCTCCGGCCGCTGCGGCTGGCCGGGATCGAGCCCAAGGTCGCGGATCGGCTGGAGAAGCTTGTGACTGCGCTGCCGGGGGCCACCACGCTCAATCTCAACGCCGCCGATCAGGAGATGCTCGCCTTGCTGTTCCGCGATCCGCTGATCGCGCAGCGGCTGGTTGCAGTGCGGGATCGGCAGGGCTTCCTCACCGCCAAGGACCTGGCCGACCAGAATGTCTCGCTGCCGTGGGGCACTTCGTTCCGCTCGAACACCTTCTGGGTGCGCACCCGCGCGACGATCGGAGGAACGAGCCAGCAGGCGGCGACCCTGATCCAGCGGCGGCGGTCCCCGGACGGCGCGGTCGAAGTCGTGCCCGTCGAGCGCTGGCGCAACGCCGCGGTGCCGCCGGGCGCGCCGCCGCTGGCGAAAGGCTAAAGCACGATCCGGAACAGTGCGCCGCCGCCGGTGGCGTCGGTGACATCGATTGCGCCGCCATGCGCGATCACGATCTGGCGGGCGAGGTTGAGGCCCACGCCGGTGCCCGCGGCGCGCGTGGTGAAGAAGGGCAGGAACACATCCTGCCGCAGGCTCTCGGGAACGCCGGGGCCGTTGTCCTCGACTTCGATCACCGTCGCCATGCCGTCGCCCGACAGGCGCAGCGCGAGCCGAGGCTGATCGGTCGCATGCATCGCCTGTGCGGCGTTCTGCATCAGGTTGATCACCACCTGCGCGAGCAGATCGGGATCGGCGTCGAGCGCGAGATCGCCGGGAGCGACGGTGACCGAAAGCGGTACCTCGATCGCCTTCGCCGTAAAGATCTCGCCCAAGCTCTTCAGCCCAGGGTCGCGCCGCGAATTTCTGCCGCTTGATTTGGGGCGTCTGCGCCACTGCGCGATAGGCTTCGATGAAATTGCTCAGGCCCTGCGCGCGTCGCGCCAGCGTCTCGACCGCGGCGCGTGCATCGCCCACGCGAGGGTCCGCCGAGAGATCGGGATCGCCGAGCAGATCGGCCGCAGTCGACGCGAGCGAGGTCACCGGCGTCAGCGAATTGAGGATCTCGTGGGTCAGCACCCGGACAAGGTCGGTCTGCGCCGCCATTTCGACGGCATCGAGCGTACCCTGGATCGGCTGGACGCTGATCGCGCGCGTGCGCTGCCCGAGCCGTTCGAGTGTCGCGGCGCGGACCAGCATTCGCTGCGGGCGTCCGGCGATATTGAGTATCAATAGCTCTTCGCTCTGCGAACTGTTTGCAAGGCGTCGGGCAAAGGTGGCGCCATAGGCGGCGAAATCCTCGGGCAGTGTCCCGTGCTCGCCGGTAAACAGGCGCCGCGCCGCCTTGTTGGCGAGCGTTACATGGCCACCGGCGTCCACCGTCAACACCGCCACCGGCATGTCGTCGACCAGGGCATCGAGATAGCGCAGCTCGCCGGCGACGCGGTCCTGATCGGCACGGAAGCGGCCCAGCACCTCGTTGAGCGATGCGCCCAACTCGCCGAACCCGGCGCCGCCATGCGCGTCGAACTGGAGCGCGGTGTCGCCGAACTTGAGCGCTTCGAGGAAGCGCGCGACGGTGCGGTTGGTGCGCGTCACGTGCCGCCAAAGCCCTGCAAAGGTCGCGGCGGCGATTCCGATCGCGACGATCCGCGCCGCGCCGAGGCCGGGGTCACGAACGCGGCGATGCACGCCAGCAGCACCGCCACCAGCGCCCCGACCCAGGCGATCAGCCCGAGCGTGAAGCGCCGGTCAAAGCCCATGCTTCTCCATTCGCCGATAGAGGGCGGCGCGCGACAGTCCCAGCTCGTGCGCGGCGAGCGAGATGTTGTAGCCGTGCTTCTTGAGTGCTTCCTCGACCAGCCGGCGCTCGACGCGCTCGAGGTTGAGATCGTCCGCCGGCCGGGGCGCGACCACCGCCGAGGGGCGATCCGCGGGGCGCCGGAGACAAGTGCGAAATCCTCGGGCTCGAGCGGCACATCGCGCGCGAGGATCACTGCGCGTTCGAGCGCATGGCGCAGCGCACGGACATTTCCCGGCCAGTCGTGGCTGAGCAGAGCCGCACGGGCGGCGGCGCTGAGCTGGGGGTGAGGGCGACCATAGCGCTTTGCGTAATGATCGAGAAAATGCTCGATCAGTTCGGGTACGTCCTCCAGCCGTTCGCGCAACGGCGGCAGGTCGATCTCGACGGTGTTGAGCCGGAACAGAAGATCCTGCCGGAAATGGCTCTCGTCGCGCAGCTTTTCGGGCGGCAAATTGGTCGCGGCGATCACGCGGATATTCACCGGCACCGGCTTGTTGGCGCCGACAGGGTGACCTGGCGCTGCTCGAGCACGGTCAGCAATTTGGGCTGGAGCCGCAGCGGCAGATTGCCGATCTCGTCGAGGAACAGGGTTCCGCCATCCGCCGCCTGGATGCGCCCGACGCGATCGGCGCGCGCATCGGTGAAGGCGCCCTTCACATGGCCGAACAGTTCGGAATCGATCAGGTCCTCGGAAACCGCGCCGAGATCCACCGTCAGCATCACTTCGTTCGCGCGCAGCGACTGCCGGTGGAGCTCGCGCGCCACCAGTTCCTTGCCGGTGCCATTCTCGCCGAGCACGAGGACATTGGCGTCGGTCGGTCCCGCGCGGGAGATGAGCGAATGTACCCGCGCCATCGTGGGCGACTGGCCGAGCAGCGCCGAGCCCGCGACCACCGATGAAGCCGGGGCCGGCGCCGCTCCACCCGCCACCGCGGCCTTGCGCGATCGCCGCAGCGAGGCCGCGGTACGCACGGTCGCGAGCAATTTGTCGTTGGACCAGGGCTTGGAGACGAAATCGGTCGCGCCGCGCTTCATCGCCGCCACCGCGACCTGCACCCCGGCATGCGCGGTGATCATCACCACCACCATCTCGGGATCCATGCCGAGCAGCTTTTCGAGCCAGGCGAGCCCCTCGGCCGCGTCGGTCGCGCCGCGCGCGAAATTCGCGTCGAGCAGCACCACGTCGGGCGTGCGCGCCTGCACCAGCGGCAGCGCCTCGTCGGGGCTGCGGACGGTCGCGACATCGGTGAACAGCCGGCGCAGCAACAGCCGCGACGCCATCAGGATGTCGTCGTCGTCGTCGATCACGACGCAATAATCGAATTCGGGCCCGCTCCCCATGCCGTCCACTCCCGTACAGCGGCTGTTCGGTACCGGACAATCAATTTGCGTGCCAAGGGCTGATCGCCGTCACCGCTCGTCGCAAAAGCGGCAGAAATGCGCGGTTGGCACGGCTCCTGCTCAGCATTCCACGAAAATCACGGAGCGGGGATCAGGCAGGTGTTTGGCAATCGGAGCGGAAAATTGGCGCGAAACGCCGTGCTGCTGGCCATGCTCCTCTGCGCCGCGCTTGCATTTGGCGGCAAACCGCGGGCCGCGCTCGACATCGCAGTGCGCGAGCAAAGCGGGCATGCGCTGCTCCAGCTCGGCTTCGCATCGATCAGCCTGGCGTTCGATTTCGGACAGAAGTGTCCGAATTCGAACGCTTGTGCGGGTGCGATCCTGTGATCAGTCTCGCAACCTGCCTCCGCACCGGGCTTGGCACGGGGGTTGCTAAGTCATGACCATGGGTGTCGTTCGGATGCAGAAGAATATGGGGGACCGTCCGGTAACCGGCAGCGGCATGGACGAAGTCGTCGAGACGCGGAAGCTCTCGACCAGGGTCAAGGTCGCGATCGGCGGGGCGGTGGTGCTGATAGCCGCGGCATTGTTCTGGTGGTTTGCGCCTTCGGGCTCCAGCCAGACGGTCGGCGCGGACCACGTAACCATCTCGACGGTGACGAAGGGCACGTTCGACGATTTCATCCCGTTGCGCGCACGCGTCACGCCTCTGCTCACCGTTTATATCGATGCCGTCGAAGGCGGTCGGGTCGAGAAGATGCTGGTCGAGGACGGCGCGACGGTCGCGCAGGGCCAGCCGATCGCCTTGCTCTCCAATGCCGAGCTCCAGCTCTCGACTCTAGCGCGCCAGACCGAAGTCGAGCAGCAGATCAACAATATGCGCAGCCAGGAACTGGCGCTGGCCCAGACCCGGCTCTCGAACGAGCGTGCAGTGCTCGCGGCCGAGACGGTCAATGACAAGGCGCGCCGCCAGTATGAGCGCGAGAGGCCACTTGCCACCAAGGGCTTTGTCTCTGCCAAGCAGTTCGCCGATACCCAGGCCGATTACGAGCTCAGCCAGCGCACCCTCGCGGCGCTGAAGCGCAGCCAGGCCACCGACTCGCGGCTGCAGACCAGCCAGCTCTCGCAGCAGCAGGCAGCGGCGCAATCGATGCAATCCGGCCTGTCGATCGCGCGTGCCAATCTCGATGCGCTCCAGCTCCGCGCGCCGGTCGCCGGCCAGCTCTCGGGTTTCTCGGTACAGGTCGGCCAGTCGCTCCAGCGTGGTGAACGCGTCGGGCAGATCGACAGCCCCGGCCGCAACAAGCTGATTGCCGGGGTCGACGAATTCTATCTCGGCCGCGTCCAGCTCCAGCAGAAGGCGAGCCTCGATTTCGGCGGCAAGCGCTATGACGCGAAGGTCACCAAGATCTACCCGCAAGTGCAGAACGGCCAGTTCCAGGTCGATCTGCAGTTCGTCGGGGCCGAGCCCGCCAATATCCAGCGCGGCCAGACGATGCAGGCGCGGCTGACGCTCGGCGATCCTGCGCCGGCTCTGCTCGTCCCCAACGGCGCCTTCTACAACGAGACCGGCGGCAACTGGATCTTCGTCGTCACCCCCGACGGCGGCAGCGCAGTGAAGCGCCAGGTCCGCCTCGGACGCCGCAACGCCGAATTCATCGAAGTGCTCGAGGGCCTCGAAGCCGGCGAGAAGGTGCTGACCTCGCCCTACACCGGCTACACCGACAAGACGCGCCTGGACTTGTCCAAATAATTCCAACGAAAGGGAATTTTCATGCTGACGATGCGCGAACTCTCCAAGGTTTACCGAACCGATACGGTCCAGACGACCGCACTGGACGCGATCGACCTCGATATCGCCGAGGGCGAATTCGTCGCGATCATGGGGCCTTCGGGGTGCGGCAAATCGACTCTGCTCAACATGATCGGGATGCTCGATAGCCCGTCGAGCGGCTCGTACGTGTTCAACGGCAAGGAAGTCGCCGGCCTCTCCGAAAGCAAGCTCGCCGATGTGCGCAAGGAGAGCATCGGTTTCATCTTCCAGAGCTTCAATCTGGTCGACGAGTTGAGCGTCCGCGACAATGTCGAGCTGGCCTTGCTCTACCACAATGTTTCGTCCTCGGAGCGCAAGCGCCGGGTCGACGAAGTGATGGACAAGGTCGGCATTGCGCACCGCGCCAAGCATCGCCCGAGCCAGCTTTCGGGTGGCCAGCAGCAGCGCGTCGCGGTCGCCCGTGCGCTCGTCGCCAGCCCCAAGCTCATCCTCGCCGACGAGCCGACCGGCAATCTTGATACGCACCATGGCGAGGAAGTGATGCGCATGCTCCAGACGCTTAACGCCGAGGGCTCGACCATCGTGATGGTCACCCACTCGCCCGCGCACGCCGATTATGCCGGCCGCATCGTCTCGATGCTCGACGGCCGCATCCTGCAGGAGCGGCGGCGGGCGGCGTGAAGAAGTCTCCCTCTCTGCTTGGCGGGGAGAGGGCAGGGGAGAGGGGCAGTGCTCTCCAGCGTTTCCCTCGCGGATCATGCCCCTCTCCCCAACCCTCTCCCCGCAAGCGGAGAGAGGGAGCAGAAGGGAAGCCGAATGTGGCGTAACTATCTGAAGATCGCGCTGCGGCTGCTGGCCCAGAACCGCGTCTATGCCGTGATCAACATCGGCGGATTGGCGCTCGGGCTCGCCGGCTGCCTGCTGATCCTGGCCTATGTCCGCTACGAGCGCAGCTATGATAGCTGGCTGCCGGACAGCGGCCGACTCTATCAGGTCCAGACGAAGTTCAATCTGCCCGGCCAGCCCGCGCGGCACGTTCAGGTGAGCCCGTTCATCATCTACGAGAAGCTGCCCGGCGGCTTCCCGCAGGTCGAGGCGGTGACCTCGCTAGCGCCCGGCAAGACGGTCACCGAGCGCGATGGCCAGCCGGTCTTCATCAATGTGGCCACGGTCGACGCCAATTTCTTCGACGTGCTCGGCTTTCCCTTCGCACATGGCGCTGCGGCGACCGCGCTGCCCGACACCAATTCGATCGTGCTCACCGAGAGCGAGGCGATCCGCCATTTCGGCACGGCTGATGCGCTCGGCAAACAACTGAGCCTCGGCGCAGGGCCGGGGAAGCGCGACCGTCGCGTCACTGGCGTGCTGCGCGATCTGCCGCGCAACACCAGCCTGCGCCTGAACCTGCTCGTCCGTCGGGACGTGAGCACGATGCGTCCGGAGCAGCGGGGCTGGAACAATTTCGAGCAGCAGCACTATGTAAAACTACGCCATGGCGCGGATGCCGCTTCGATCAATGCCGGTCTGCCGGCATGGGAAAAGCGCAACATTGGCGACGCGGCCATCGACGGAAAGCCGGCGACCATGTCGGACGCCGTCGATCTCAAACTCGTGCCGCTGACCGACGTCCATCTCGGCGCGACACAGGACGCGGCACTGACCCCCGGCGGCGATTCCCGCGCGCTCGCCACCTTCGCGGTCGTCGCGTTGCTGACCCTGGCAATGGCAGTGATGAACTTCGTCAACCTGTCGACCGCGCGCGCCACGCAGCGCGCCCGCGAAGTCGCGCTACGCAAGGTGCTCGGGGCCTCGCGCGGGCAGCTGATCGTGCAGTTTCTCGGTGAAAGCGTGGTGATGGCGGCAGTGGCGATGCTGCTCGCGCTGACCATCGTCGAGCTTGCTACGCCGTGGATCAGCGCCGCGATCGGCGCGGACATCCGCGTTGCCTATTTCGGCCCGACAGGCATGCTACTTCCCGCGCTGGGGCTGTTTCTCGCGACCGGGCTGCTCGGCGGGCTCTACCCGGCCTTCTATCTCAGCCGCTTCCGCCCGGCCGAGGTGCTGCGCGCCAACAAGTCCTCTGTCGAGACGCCGGGCAATGGCCGGTTCCGCACCGGGCTGGTGATGATCCAGTTCGCCATCGCGATCGGGCTGATCGCCTCGACCTGGGTGATCTTCTCGCAGACCCGCTATGTCGAGACGGTCGATCCCGGCTATCGCCGCGACGGGCTGATCCAGATCGTCAACGCCTGGCGCTTCGCCAAGGGAAGCGAATACGATGCCGCCCACGCCGAGATGC
Organism: Sphingomonas sp. 7/4-4; assembly: GCF_027941955.1. Taxonomy (GTDB): domain Bacteria; phylum Pseudomonadota; class Alphaproteobacteria; order Sphingomonadales; family Sphingomonadaceae; genus Sphingomonas. The sequence continues at coordinate 1,756,206 of NZ_CP115960.1, read as the reverse complement.
TGGCGATCCCCGGCGTCACCAGTACGACGCGGATCTCGGTCCCGCTGGCTTCCGACACGCGGCCGGTATGGCTGGTGAAGGTCACCGGCGCCGAGGAATATCAGTCGCTCAGCTATTATGGCGTAGATGCCGAATATCTTCAGACGACGGGCATCGACCTGCTCGCCGGCCGCCGGTTCGACGATCGCATCGCGCTCGATCGGGTCCCGACGGGCGACGATCAGGCTCGCGCCGCGCGGGGCGTTAACGTCGTGATCAACCGTGCTGCGGCGCGTAAGCTCGGCTTCCGCACCCCGCAAGCGGCGATCGGGCAAACGGTGCGGGCGATGCGCGGTGGCCCTCTGGTCCCCTCGGCGATCGTCGGCGTGGTCGAGGACATGCGCTTTCGCAGTGCGCGCGAGGCCATTGAACCGGCTTTCTATGCTGTCGATCCGGACGCGACCGAGGTGGTTCTGGTCCGCTTCGCCGCCGCCCGTCCGGGCGAGGTGATGGCGGCGCTGAACAAGGTCTGGCGCAAGTTCGAACCCGAGATCCCGTTCGAGGCGCGCTTCGTCGACGATATCGTTCGCGAGCTCTATGCCGCCGACCGGGCCCGCGGCGCGCTGTTCGCAGGCTTCTCGGTGCTGGCGGTGCTGATCGCCTGTCTCGGCCTGTACAGCCTCGCCTCGTTCGCCACCGAGCGGCGCACCAAGGAGATCGGCATCCGCAAGGTGCTCGGCGCGAAGGTGCGCGACATCGTGCGGCTGCTCGCCTGGCAGTTTTCCAAGCCGGTGGTGCTCGCCAACCTGATCGCGTGGCCGGTCGCGTGGTGGGCGATGCGCGAATGGCTCAACACTTTCGACATCCGCATCCCGCTGACGCCCACCCCTTCGCATTGGCCGGGCTGCTCGCATTGCTCATCGCGATCGTCACGGTCGCCGGACAATCGCTGCGGGTCGCCCGCACCAATCCCATCCACGCGCTTCGCTACGAGTAGGAACCAGACCATGTGGCGCAATTATGTGACCGTAGGCTTGAGGGCTTTGGCCAAGAACAAGGTCTATGCCTTCATCAACATCTTCGGCCTGTCGCTCGGCATCGCCGCGTGCCTGCTGATCCTCACCTTCGTGCGCTATGAGTTCAGCTATGACAGCTGGCTGCCGGGAGCGAAGGATGCCTATCAGCTCCAGGATTTCTACAAGCCGACCGAGCAGGGCGGCGAGGAATACAAGCTGCAGGTGACGAGCTATGCGTCGGGCACCGCGCTGCAGAAGGATTTCCCGCAGGTCGAGAAGCGCGTCTACATCACCAATCAGGGTTTCACCTTCGTCCTGAACGGCCAGGCCTATCAGCCCGAAGGTGCCTTTTTCGCCGACGGCAACATCTTCGACATCCTCCAGATGCCTTTCGTGCGCGGCGATGCGGCGCATGCTCTCGACGATCCGCACGCGCTGGTGCTGAGCGAGACCGAGGCAAAGAAATATTTCGGCACCGAAGACCCGATCGGCAAGACGATCACGGTGCTGAGCTCGGATCTCAAGGAGGATTATCGCGTCACCGGGGTGTTCAAGGATCTGCCCAAGAGCACGCATTTGCGCATGGGCGCAGTCGCGCGCTTCGATCCGCAGACCTATTTCGCGAAGATCCCGAACTTCCTGACCTCGTGGAACTCGCAGGGCGGCTATGTCTATGTGAAGCTGCGCCCGGGCACCGACGCGAAGCAGCTGATGGCGCAGTTCCCGGCCTGGGAGAAGCGCAACATACCGAACGATCCTGCCGATGGCGGCCCGGTGACCAATCCGGGCGATCACCAGGATTGGCGCCTCACCAATGTGCGCGACGTCCATCTCGGCGAGGCGCAGAATGCCACGCAAGCGCCGGGGAGCGACAAGCAGACGATCCTCACCTTTGCGGTGGTGGCGTTGATGATCCTCGGCATGGCGTGCATCAACTTCACCAATCTCGCCACGGCGCGGGCATCGCAGCGGGCGCGGGAAGTGGCATTGCGCAAGGTGCTGGGCGCCACACGCGGACAGCTGATCATCCAGTTCATCGGCGAATCGATTCTCGTCGCCGGCATCGCGACGTTGGTCGCGCTGGCGCTCGCCGAGCTGGCGCTGCCGTTGCTCAACAACTTCCTCGATGCCCAGATGCAGATCCATTATCTCGGATCGCAGGGCATCCTGCTGCCGGTGATCCTGCTGGCGATCCTCGTCGGTCTCGCCGGGGGCGTCTATCCGGCGCTCTATCTCTCGCGCTTCCAGCCGGCGCGCGTGCTCAAGGCCAACAAATCGGCCGCCGATGCCGAGGGCAACGGCCGGCTGCGCAACCTGCTGGTGGTCGGCCAGTTCGCGGTCTCGATCGGGCTGATCATCTGCACCGCGATCGTCTATTCGCAGACGATCTACGCGCGGACGATGGACGCCGGCTACAAGCGCGAAGGATTGATCCAGGTCGCCGGGATCAGCGAGCCCCAGGTCGAGGCGGTGGTGCGGACGCTACGCGAAGAGGTCCGCCAGATTCCCGGCGTGACCGAGGTGGGGCGGGCGACGATCGGAGTCGCCCCGAACAATAATTCGATGACCTCGGCGCGGCTGCCCGGCCAGACCAGCTATGTCCAGCTCGGCGTCTACGGCATCGATCCCGGGGTCAAGGATGCGCTGGGGATGAAGCTGCTCGCCGGCCGCAACTTCTCCGAAGTGATCGCGATGGATGATCTCGACCACGCCGTCGCCGACAGATATTGCCGCGGAGAAGGCGCTGGTCGCGCGTGGCACCAACGTCATCCTGTCCGAAATGGCGGCCAAAAGGCTCGGCTTCAATACGCCGCAGACCGCGATCGGCAAGCAGGTCCAGATCGGCTTCACCGTGCCCGAGGCGGGGAACTGGGTGCCGGCGACCGTGGTCGGTGTGACGAGCGACGTGCGCTATCGCAGCGTGCGCCAGCCGCTCCAGCCCATCGTCTATTTCTACCAGACCCGCGGTTACTACACCTTGCTCGTTCGCCATACCGGCGACGCCAGGCCGGTTCGTGACAAGATCGAGGCGATCTGGAAGCAGCTGGTGCCCGAACTGCCCTTCGAGGCGCGTTCGGTGACCGAGGTGGTCCACAATCTGTACACGGGGACGAAAAGCGCGCGCAGCTTTCGGGATGTTCGCGATCCTGGCCGCGGTAATCGGCTGCCTGGGGTTGTTCGGCCTCGCCTCGTTCACCGCCGAGCGTCGCACCAAGGAGATCGGCATCCGCAAAGTGCTCGGCGCACGTACGCGGGATATCGTCCGGCTGCTGGTCTGGCAGTTCAGCCGGCCGGTGCTGATCGCCAATCTGATCGCCTGGCCGATCGCCTGGTGGGTGATGCGCGATTGGCTCAACCAGTTCGACATCCGCGTCAGCCTGACACCGACCCCGTTCATCCTCGCGGGATTGCTCGCATTGCTGATCGCCATCGGAACGATCGGCGCGCACGCCTTCCGCGTCGCGCGCACCAATCCGGTTCATGCCTTGCGCTACGAGTAGGCGCGTCAGTTCAGGGCATGGTCCGGGCGGGCGAGGTTGAGCAGGTGAGATTGCCCCGGCAATCTCAGCCATGTGCGGGGCACATGGCGACCTGCTCAACTCCTCGCCCGCTTCACATGCGGGGTCAGCGCATCAGCCCGGCGGCGCGCAGCGCATCCTCGATAACCCTGGTCACGCCGCTCGCCACGGGGCGAGGCAGGGGATGGCTATGCGTATTGGCCGGCACTGGCGCGGGGCTACCTGCCGCGTCGCCGGACAGCCCCCAGAATTGAGCGATATGCTGGGTCGAGGAGATCCCCGCCTCGAGCATGTAGGGGCTCGCCACCCCGACCGCATCAGTCCCATGCGTGCCGAGCGGCGTGCCATGGCCCATCCCCGCGATGCTATATTCCTCGATCACATCACGGCCCGAAGCATCGCACCAGACCCTACGCGGATAGCCGTCGATCGTCTCCACCCGCGTCGGCTCCGCGCGCGCCCCGTGGAGGCTGCGCCACTGGCTGACGATCGCATTGGCATTGGAATGCGCGACGGTGGCGTCGGCGCTGCCATGCCAGACCGAAACCGTCGGCCACGGGCCGGCATGATCGGAGGCGTCGCGGATGAGCGCGGCAAGCTGCTCCTCCTCCGGTCCACCATATCCGCGCATCCGGTCGAACGCCTCGGGCACCGAGCTGGCGGTGCCGAACGGAAGCCCGGCGATGATCGCGCCGCCCGCAAAGACCTCCGGATAGGTCGCGAGCATCACCGACGTCATCGCGCCTCCAGCCGAAAGTCCGGTCACATAGACCCGCGCCGGATCGAGATCGTGCGCCGCCGCCATCGCCGCGACCATCTGTCGGATCGATAGCGCTTCGCCACCGCCGCGTCGCGCGTCCTGCGGCGAGAACCAGTTGAAGCACAGATTGGGATTATTCTGCCGCTGTTGCTCGGGAAGCAGCACCGCGAAGCCATGGCGATCGGCAAGTTGCGACCAACCTGCGCCATGGTCATAGCCCGCGGCGGTCTGAGTGCAGCCATGGAGGACGACGACCAGCGGGGCATGGTCGGGGAGGCTTGCGGGGACATAGGTCCGCGCACGTAGCGCGCCCGGGTTCGAACCGAAGCCGGTCAGGACGGTCAGCCGATCGCTCGTGGGCGAAGTGGCGGCCATGCCATGCACGGTGCGCAGCGCGGAGAGGCGCGTGACGGTATCGTTTAGAGTACGCAAAGGGCATCTCCCGGCCAGCCGGCCACAGGCGAGCCGAATCGCACGCTGCACGAAGATGGGCTTTCATGCTGCACTGCACAATAGCGAAGTGGTTGATAACGAGTGCAACGCTTGCACGAAGCCGGCGCCGAAACCGGCTAAGGCCCGGTTCGCGCCAGATGTTGCGATGCTTAAGAAAATGGTCGGGAAGAGAGGATTCGAACCTCCGGCCCCTGCCTCCCGAAGACAGTGCTCTACCAGGCTGAGCTACTCCCCGACGGAGTATCGATTCAGCGCCTTCGAAGGGCGAACCGATGCTGGAGCGGCGCCTATAACCATGCGGATTGAGTCGCGCAAGCGCTGGCGGTCATGGATTTCTGGCGGCGAGCAATGCATCGATGCTGGTGAATTTCTCGCGCGGGGATCCCTCGCGCGCTGCGGCGTTCTCGGCGGCCTCGATCTTTTGCCAGTCGCGGAAGGTGACGACCTCGACACCGCGCCCGGCGAGCAGCGCGTCAAGGCCGGCGCGCCCCTGCTTTCCCGAACCGTCGCCGATATCTGCGGCGATCTTGTCTGCGATGGCGAAGCCGTCGGGACGGTTGGTGCCTATCGTTCCGGTCGGCCCGCGACGCGCCCAGCCGACCGCGTAGAGTCCGGGCAGCACGCGCCCCTCCTCATTGGCGAAACGGCCGGATCGATCGTCATAGGGCACGCCTTCGATCGGCGGCGTGCGATAGCCGATGCAACTCACCACCAGGCTCGCGGGTATTTCGTAGCGCTCGCCGGTGCCGTTCGCGCGGCCTTCGCCGTCCAGCGCGGTGCGTTCGACCACCACCCGTTCGACCTTGCCTTCGCCCTCGACGGCGACGGGCATCGCGAAGAAATCGAAGACGATGTGGACCGGCTTGTCCGCGCCATTGGCGACGGCGAAGTTGCGCAGGTGCGTGACCGATTTGCGCTGACCGGGATCGAGCAGCGAATCCGTGTCGAGGGGTGGCAGGTCGGCCGGATCGACGATCGGGCGGGCGCGCTCGAGTTCGCCGAGCTCGCCAAGCTCCTTTGGCGTCATCGCGATCTGATGCGGGCCGCGGCGGCCGAGGAGCGTGATGGTGTCGATATGGGCGCCCTGCAGCGCAGTGAGCGCATGGCCGACAATGTCCGAGCCGGCGAACTCCTCCCTGGTCTTGGCGAGGATCCGCGCGACGTCGAGCGCGACATTGCCGTTGCCGATCACCACCGCGGGCCCGTCGAGCGGCGGTGCGAGATCGGCATAATCGGGGTGACCGTTATACCAGCCGACGAACGCCGCCGAACCCACGACGCCGGGGAGCTCGGCGCCGGGGATGTCGAGCTTGCGGTCGTGCGGCGCGCCGGTGGCGAGCACCACGGCGTCGTAGAGGCTGCGCAGCTCGTCGATCGACACGTCCTGGCCGATGGTGACGTTGCCGACGAAGCGGACATTGTCCGTGAGCGCGACGGCCTCGTAGCGCCGCGATACGCCCTTGATCGACTGGTGATCGGGGGCGACGCCTGTGCGGATCAGCCCGAAGGGCACGGGCAGGCGATCGATGATGTCGACCCGCACGCCCTCGCCGAACGCCTTCTGGCAAGCTTCCGCAGTGTAATAGCCGGCCGGCCCGGAGCCGATCACCGCGATATGGCGCATATTGTCCTCTCGCATTTTGGGACAGCCTAGCGCGACAATTCCGCAGGGCAACCCACTCGACCCCCGCGCGAAGTTGCTGCTACGAAACGTTCGTGAGCCCGATCGAAGCCGCCGCCACCCTGTTCGGGCTGATCAACGTGACGCTGGTGGTCCGGCGGAGCATGTGGAACTACCCGTTCGCGCTGGCGATGGTGTCGCTCTACGCGTGGATATTCTTCCATCAGAAGCTCTACAGCGACGCGCTGCTCCAGCTCTTCTACATCGCGGTGAACCTCTATGGCTGGTGGAACTGGACCCGTTCGCGTGCCCGAACCGGCGAAGTGCGCGTCGAGCAACTCGGATATGCCGCGCGGCTCGGCTGGCTCGCGGGCTGCGTCGCCGCATCGGCGGTTTGGGGCGCAGTGATGCATCGCTACACCGATGCCGCTTTTCCGTGGTGGGACGGCAGCATTGCGATGTTCAGCGTCGCGGCGCAGATCCTCCAGTCGCGCCGCAAATGGGAAAGCTGGGTGCTGTGGATCCTCATCGATCTGGCCGCGGTGCCCTTGTTCGCCATAAAGGGGCTCTGGCTCACCGCCGGGCTCTACGTCGTCTTCCTTGCCCTGTCCGTCTGGGGCCTGATCCATTGGACCAAAGCCAAAGCATGATCCCGCGCACCATCTGCCTCCACGGCCCCGAAAGCGTGGGCAAGACGACGATCGCCAGGCGATTGGCCGAGCATTTCGGCGGCGAGATGCTCGACGAATATGGTCGTGATTATGCCGAGGCCCACGGCATCATGTTCACGATGCGCGACCTGATCGAGATCGCGCAGAACCACGACGCCGGCGCGCGCATGCTGCTGGCCGAGGGCGCCGATCCGCTGATCCTCGACACCGACCCCCTGATGACCGCTGTGTGGGCGGACATGCTGTTCGCCAAGCGCGATCCGTGGTTCGACGCATGGGACAACACCGCGGATCTCTACCTGCTGTTCGACATCGACTTGCCGTGGATCAAGGACGGCACGCGGATGTTCGGCACCGAGCCGCTCCGCCGCCGCTTCTTCGAATTGTCCAAGGCCGAGCTCGAGCGCCGCGGCGTGCGCTGGGCGCTGGTCAGCGGGCAGGGTGAGGCGCGGTTCGAGGCGGCGCTGGCGGCAATCGCGGCCTATCGGCCCTAGACGGCGCGCAGCCCCTTCGCATCGTGCGCCGCCCCTGCTAACGCCGCGCGATCATGGCGACCGAACTTTCAAAGATCCGCAATTTCTCGATCATTGCGCATATCGATCACGGCAAATCGACTCTGGCCGACCGGCTGATCCAGCGCACCGGTGGGCTCTCCGAGCGTGAGATGTCCTCGCAAGTCCTCGACAACATGGATATCGAGAAGGAGCGCGGGATCACCATCAAGGCGCAGACCGTGCGCCTCGACTGGAAGGGCCACACGCTCAACCTGATGGACACGCCGGGCCATGTCGACTTCGCCTATGAAGTGAGCCGCAGCCTCGCCGCGTGCGAAGGCGCGCTCCTCGTCGTCGACGCGGCGCAGGGCGTCGAGGCGCAGACGCTCGCGAACGTCTATCAGTCGATCGAGCACGATCACGAGATCATCCCGGTGATCAACAAGATCGATCTCCCCAGCGCCGAACCCGAGAAGGTGCGGCACGAGATCGAGGAGATCATCGGCATCGACGCCTCGAACGCGGTGCTCGCCAGCGCCAAATCGGGGATCGGCATCGAGGAGATCCTCGACGCGATCATCGAGCGCATCCCGGCGCCCAAGGGCGATGCCGATGCCCCGCTCAAGGCGATGCTCGTCGACAGCTGGTACGATCCGTATCTGGGCGTCGTCATCCTCGTCCGGGTGATCGACGGGACGATCAGGAAGGGCCAGCAGATCAAGTTCATGGCCGCGGGCACCACGCACCTGATCGACCGCGTCGGCGCCTTCCGCCCCAAGATCGAGCAGCTCCCGGACCTCGGCCCCGGCGAGATCGGCTTCATCACCGCGCAGATCAAGGAAGTGGCGCAGGCCCGTGTCGGCGACACGCTCACCGACGCCAGGCGCCCGACCGCGGAGGCGCTGCCGGGCTTCAAGGAAGTCCAGCCGGTGGTGTTCTGCGGCCTGTTCCCGGTCGATGCTGCGGATTTCGAGAAACTGCGTGAGAGCATCTCCAAGCTGCGTCTCAACGATGCCTCCTTCTCGTTCGAGATGGAGACCAGCGCGGCATTGGGCTTCGGCTTCCGCTGCGGCTTCCTCGGGCTGCTCCACCTCGAAATCATCCAGGAGCGGCTGACCCGCGAATATGATCTCGACCTGATCACCACCGCGCCGTCGGTGGTCTACAAGATCAGGCTCACGCACAATGGCGGCGAGATCGAGTTGCACAACCCGGCCGACATGCCCGATCCCACCAAGATCGAGGAGATCGAGGAGCCGTGGATCCAGGCAGTGATCTATGTGCCTGACGAATATCTCGGCTCGATCCTGAAGCTGTGCCAGGAACGGCGCGGCATCCAGAAGAACCTAACCTATGTCGGTGGCCGCGCGCAGGTGACCTATGAGCTGCCGCTCAACGAAGTGGTGTTCGACTTTTACGACCGGCTGAAGTCGCTCTCAAAGGGCTATGCCAGCTTCGATTACGAACAGATCGGCCACCGCCCGGGCGATCTGGTCAAGATGGGCATCCTGGTCAACGAGGAACCGGTGGATGCGCTGAGCATGATCGTCCACCGCGCCACCGCCGAAGTGCGCGGCCGCGGCATGGTCGAGCGGCTGAAGGAACTGATTCCGCGCCATCTGTTCAAGATCCCGATCCAGGCGGCGATCGGCGGCAAGGTGATCGCCCGCGAGACGATCAGCGCGATGCGCAAGGACGTCACCGCAAAATGCTATGGCGGCGATGCCACGCGTAAACGGAAACTGCTCGAGAAGCAGAAGAAGGGCAAGGCGAAGATGCGCGAATATGGCAGCGTGAGCATCCCGCAAGAGGCCTTCATCGCGGCGCTGCGGATGGGCGAGGAATAAGGCGCGGGCGACGTTCGGCCAGAGAAAAGGCGCTGAAGATGCCTATGGCGGCCGTGGTGGCCGGGGTGTAATCTCGGCCATCAGCCGTGTCCGCAACGGAGGCCTTATGAAGCTCGCTATTCTTGCGTCTGCTCTGGCATTGGTCGGGTCGCCGCCGGCCTACGCAGCGGACAAAATAGGTGAGAGCTGCAGCGGGACCGAGACCGTGCAGATCGGATCACAGGCCCCGCAGACCGTTCCCTACGCCATCACCTTCAGTGCCGATCTGGCTGCGAAGTCCTACTGCTACGATAAATGCGGGCCGGATCAGACCTATGCCATCAGCGACAGCACCCCGACGCTGGTCAAACTCGCCGATCTGGATCGCGGTAGCCAGAAGCGCCGGATGACGTTCGATCGTCGATCGGCGAGGCTGACCGACTATCAGGCCTTCGACGCCGGTTTGGGACCGGTCGTCCGAAATGCGACTGCGACATGCAGGGTCGCGCCGTTTCATGAGCCGGCACCCCTTGCGCGGGCTCAAACGCACTAAACTCCAGATTGCGAATGCCGGCTTTCAGCGCCTCTGACCCGACGGCGCCGGGAGCGGTGCGGAACGATCGGCCGCGCGGGGATGCTCCGGCGGGCCGCGGCGTGGCTCGGTGGATGCGTACTGCGCAAGCAGCCGCGCCATTCGACGTACGGAACTCATGTTACGACCCTCCCCGGGTTCTTCATCCCGGCAGCAGGGCACAATCCCGGTGCGAGGACTGCGTTCCGAACAATCGAGGTTAACCGGCTGGAACGAAGGTGTTTTGCTGTCGAATCGAGAGCGAGCCCCTGGCTGGGGCGCGGCTCACCCCATCGCCGCCCGCAACTCCGCCATGCGCGCGTCGATGGGCGCGATCCGCTGCTGATCCTCGGGGAGAAGAGCGGCAGCACGTCCATCCCCGGCTCCCAATAAGGACGCGTGATCTCGCCGCGCTTCGCCACCAGCGCGATATATTCGCGGACCAGGGCTTCATGGCCGTCGGGAGCCATGATGTTGGGGCGGAAGGTGGCGGGATCATAGGGTGCGGAAGGATCGGGCAGGAACAATACGCGCGGCGGATCGCCGGCCTGTGGCGTGACATCGAGCAGGTCGCCTTCGGGGCGGCGCCAGACGGCGTGGTGCTCGGCCTCGAACCAGCGGCCGGGCCAGCGCCAGATCGCCCAGCCATAGACCGCCTCTCCGCCGTGCCGCAGCGCCTGCGCAACCGAATTGTCGAAACAATAAGCGGGTTTGGCGTCGGGAGCGGGCTCGACGCGCACGTAGAGCGGGACCTCGCGCGAGATCGTCTCGCAAAAGGCGCGGGTGGCCGAATCGATCTGTTCCGGGGGCCGAGGATCATGGCTCTGGGCTAGCCCGCGCGGGCGGCGGCGTCCATGCGGAAGGCTTTACGAAATAGAAGGTTCGGCGCGGCTAGGCTCTTCCCGATCATGCCGGCGCGACCGGCAGGGAATGGAGCTGGGGGAAGACTATGGATCGGCTGCCGCTGATCGCGCCGCGACCACCGAAGCTGAGCGGGATGGCCGATGCGCTCGCGGAGATCGAGGCGCGCGGGATCTATTCGAACGGCGGACCGGTGGTGCGCGGGTTCGAGGCCGCGGCGACGGCTTTACTGTTCGGCGGGGCGGGCGATTGCCTCGCGGTGGGCAATGCGACGCTCGGGCTGATGCTGGCGATCCGTCATGCCGCGGGGCCGCGCGCGGGCAAGGGCAATTTCGCGCTGATCCCCGCCTTCACCTTCGCCGCGACCGCGCATGCGGCCGAATGGGCGGGGCTGACGCCCTTGCTGTGCGACGTGGACCCCGAGGACTGGGCGGCGAGCGCCGAGGCCGAGGCGCGGGCGTTCGAGAAATATGGCGACCGCATCGCGGCAGTGGTGCCCTATGCGACCTTCGGCGCGGGGATCGATCTGGCGCGCTACCGCGGCTATGCCGAACGCGGCGTAGGCGTGGTGATCGACGCCGCGGCCTCGCTGGGGGCACTGGATGCCGATGGGCGCCAGTTCGGGGCGGGCGAGCCCTTTGCCGTGGTCTATTCGATGCACGCGACCAAGGTGTTCGCGACTGCCGAGGGCGGGCTGGTCCATTCGGGCGATGCCGGGCTGATCGAGGCGCTGCGGCGGATGAGCAATTTCGGCTTTGCCGGCGGGCGCTCGGCCGAGGGGCCGGGGTTCAACGCTAAATTGCCCGAAGTGCTAGGGCTGGTGGCACGGGCGAAGCTCGACGAGATCGAGGCGGTCGCGGCGCACCGGATGAAGCTCGACGCCGTGTATCGCAGGGCTTTGGGCGGGTTCGCGGCCGAGAAGGGATTCGAGTTCCAGGAATTGCGCGGATCGCGGCCGGCGCTGCAATTCCAGTCGCTGCTGCTGCCGCGCGCCTTTGCCGGGCATCGCCGCGCGATCGTCGAGACGCTGGCCGAACAGGGGATCGGTGCGGCGCATTATTTCAGCCCGCATCTGGGCGAGCAGCCCTGGTTCCGCGCGCATGGCGTGAGCGAGCCGCTGCCGGTGTGCGACGATGTCGGCGCGCGCGTGCTCTCGCTGCCGGTGACCGACGGGATGACCGAGGCGGACGTCGAGCGGGTCTGCACCGCGTTGATCGACGCATGCGCGGCATCAGGGCTCAAGAGCCTGCCGGGTGCCGAGCGGCGCGGGGCGCATGTCCATGCCGCGCTGATCGTCGGCGGCGGGCCTGCGGGCACGGCATTGCTGACCGCGGCGAGCAAGAGCGACGCGCTGGTGCGGCTGGCCAATGCGGGGCTCGCAGTGGTCGAGCGCGATGCCGTGCTCGGGCGCGGCGAGATCGGCACCTATGCGATCACGTCGGACAGCACCGCCGAGACGTTCCTCACTGCCGTGAAGGGCAACGAGCATGGCGGCATCGCCGCGCTCGAGACGCATTCGTCGGGACAGGAAGTGGCGATGCACGCGGGCAAATTGGGCGTGCCGCTGGCACGGACGACGCCGTTCCTCGAGGCGACCGGCGCGCAGCTCGGCATGATCGTGGCGGAGCAGGGCGGCACGGTGGTGACGCGCAGCGAAGTGATCGAGGCGCGGCGCACCGCGGACGGACTCTGGGCGGCGCGGGTGCGCAATCGCGTCACCGGCGAAGTGCGGGTGATGCGCGCCGAGAAATTGGTGATCGCGACCGGCGGCTATCAGGCGCGCGGCAATGTCGAGGCCGAGCAGGTCGCCGGAGTCGCTCTGGGCGTGCTGGCCGGCGAGCGGCTGATGGCGGGCGACGAATTTCTCCGCATCGGCGGGCTCGACGCGTTGCGCGCGCGGATCGCCGGAACCCCGGCCCCGCGGATCGCGATCGTCGGCGGATCGACCAGCGCGCTCGCCGCCGCGGCGCTGATCCTCAAGGCGTCGCCGGCGCTGCCGCTCGGGGCGGGGGCACTCGCGCTCTATCACCGCCGGCCGCTGCGGCCCTTTTATCGTTCGGTCGAGGAAGCGCGGGCGGACGGGTTCACCGATTTCGGGGCGCAGGACATCTGCCCGGTGAGCGGGTTCGTCTATCGATTGGCGGGCTTCCGGCTGGAGGCGCGCGAACTGGTGCTGCGGATGCTCGGCGTCGGCGGGCGGGCACCCGATCCGCGCATGGCATTGCGGCGGATCGGCGCGATCGACGACGCGGCGGTGCGCGCCGAACTCGAGGGCGCCGACGTCGTGATCGGCGCGCTGGGCTATCGCCCGCGTGCGCTGCCCTTGTTCGATCAGGACGGCAGCCGGATCGCGCTCGCCGCCGATGCGCCGGGACGGCCGCGGCTGGTCGACCAGCAATGCCGCGTGATCGACGCGAACGGACGGCCGGTGCCGGGCGTGTTCGGCATCGGGCTCGCTTCGGGGCATGTGCCCGACGGGCGGCTCGGCGGCGAGGCGAGCTTCAGCGGCAAGGCCAACGGCCTGTGGCTGTGGCAGAACGATATCGGCCAGATGATCGTCGACCAGTTGCTCGGCAACCAGGCGCAGGCGGTCGCATGAGCGGGGCGCCCTTGGTCTCGGTCATCATGGCGGTGTACAACGGCGCGGCTTTGCTGCCCGAAACGCTGGCCAGCCTTCAGGAGCAAACGTTCGGCGACTGGGAACTGGTCGCGGTGGACGATTGCTCGACGGACGACAGCGTCGCGGTGCTGGAGCGGCTCGGCGACGCCCGGGTGCGGGTGATCCGTTCGGAGGCCAATGGCGGGCCGGTGGTGGCGCGCAACCGGGCGTTCGCCGAGGCGCGCGGGCGTTATGTCGCCGGACTCGACCAGGACGATATCAGCCTGCCCGAACGCTTCGCGCGACAAGTGGCCTATCTCGACGCACGTCCCGATGTTTCGCTGGTGAGCTGTGCCACCGATTTCCTGGTCGAAGGCAAGCGGCTGCCCGGCAACTGGCCGCGGCCGCTGGCTCCGGTGCTGATCGACTGGCTGATGCTGGTGCAGAACCCGATCGCCTGGTCTTCGGTGATGTTCCGCGCCGATGCCGCGCGCCGGCTCGATCCCTTCGAGCGGCCCGAGATGCGCTATGTCGAGGATTTCGACCTGTACCAGCGGCTGCGGCCGTTCGGTCGGCTGGCGCAGGTCGACGAAGTGCTGATGCTCTATCGCTGCCATGCCGGCGGCGCTTCGAACATGTTCAACTGCACGATGCGCGCGCATGCCGAATTGCTGCTGCGCGAGCGGCACGAGGCGCTGCTGGGCGAGGACGCGCCGGACATTGCCGCTTTGCTGGTGCGTCATGCCATGGCGCGCGAGCCGGTGCCCGATGCCGAGACGCTCAACCGGCTGTTCGCGGGCATCGGCCTGTTGCGCGCAGCGTTCGGCGAAGCCAATCCGGGCGAGGAACTCGCGGCAGTCGACCGCGAGATCTCGCAGCTCTGGTGGCGCGTGTGCCGTGCCAGCGTGCGCGCCGGATCGCTGCTGATCCACAACACGCTGGGCAGCCAGTCGCTGCCGCTCGGCCAGGCGGCCGACCTCGTCGCCAGCCAGATGATCGGCGGCATGCGGGCGATGAAGCGCGGGCTGACGGGGCGCTGAACGGCCGGGTCGGGGCCAGTGGAGTCTGCTGACAGAACCGGCCATTCGCTCCGCCCGGTCTGCATCGGTTCGTCGCAGGGTGCGCTCGAACCACCCGTCCAATCAACGGCCTTCCTAGAGCTGTTCATCTGCTGGACAGGTTAACCTGAACACGCAAGGCCGATGGGGGGCAATTTGAAGGAGTTGCTCAATGCGTGTCATTTCCAAGAGACCAGGAGTTCGCTTCCTGGTGGCCTTGCTGGCCGCGTCTGCGTCGAGCAGCGCGTTTGCGCAGCAGGAACCGCCGCAGCAGCAGGAGCCGCAGCAGCAGCAGAGCCCGGCCGGCTCCAATATCGTCGTATATGGTGAATCCGCGCCTGCGATGACCGCAGGGCCCGAGGTGAAAGGCGTCATCATTGCGCGCAACGACGACAAGATGAAAGTCAAGACCGCTGACGGCAACAGCGTAGTCATCGCCGTCAACGATTCTACCAAGATCAAGGCCGGAGGCGGCCTGTTCAGCAGCACCAGCAAGCTCGGCGCAGATCTCGCTGCTCAACGGGCTGCCGGTTACTGTCAAAACGTTGCAATCGGGTAGTGATCTGGTGGCGAGCCAGATCAGTCTTCGGAAGAACGACCTCAAGACCGCGTCGATGATCCGCAACGCGACGGATCAGCGCTTCGAGGAACAGACCGCGGCAACGGAATCGCTGCGCGGCCGCCTGGGCGACATCGACAAGTATAATATCAAGGGCACCACCAACGTGCACTTCGATACCGGCAAGGCGGAACTGTCCGATCAGGACAAGGCCGAGCTCTGCACAACGGCAACCACGGCCGAAGCAACCGAGAACGCCTTGATCCTGGTGGTCGGCTACACGGATTCGACCGGAAGCGACGACGTCAATCAGGAGCTCAGCGAAAAGCGGGCCAACCGCGTGATCAACTATCTCCAGCAGAAGTGCGGCTGGAAGCCCTATCGCATGCTCACCCCGACCGGGATGGCCACGGCGGACCCGCTGGCGAGCAATGACACCTCCGAAGGCAAGGCGCAGAACCGCCGCGTCGCGGTGAATATCCTGGTCAGCAAGAGCGTCGACGTCGCCGACAACAATATGTGAACTACGCGGGGACGGGCTTCGCGTCCCGCGGCCTGTTTGTAAGCGGAGCGCTGCAAGGAATATCCGCATCGGGCCGGGAGCGGCAGTCTGCTCCCGGCCCGAGGTCCTTGCCCCGCAGGTGGCGCTTGCGTCATAGCGGGCAGGCGAGGAGACGAGGGCATGGGGATCGACCGGCGCGAATTCCTGATCGGCGTGGCTGCGACGGTCGCATTGGGCCCGCGCGCCTTCGCCGCACAGCGCGGACCGCTGGTGCTCGCGGCGGCGAGCCTGCAAGAATCGATGAACGCGGCGGCGGATGCGTGGGCTCGGCTGGGCCATAAGCGGCCGGTGCTGTCGTTCGCGGCTTCGTCGGCGCTGGCGCGGCAGGTCGCGGCGGGTGCGGCGGCGGACCTGTTCGTGTCGGCCGACGAACCGTGGATGGACGATGTCCAGCGGCGCGGGCTGATCGTGCCGGGTACGCGGGCGAATCTGGTCGGTAATCGACTGGTGGTGGTGCAGCCCGCGAGTGCAGGGCAGACGAGCGCCAACGTCCCGCTGGGGCGCCTGCTGGCGAGCGGGCGCGTCGCGCTGGCCGATCCGGCCTCGGTGCCCGCCGGGCGCTATGCGCAGGCGTCGCTGACCAGGCTCGGGCTGTGGAACGGTGTCGCGCCGCGGGTGGTACGCGCCGAGAATGTCCGCGCGGCGCTGGCGCTGGTCGAGCGCGGCGCGGCCGAATGGGGGTGGTCTACGCCACTGACGCGCGCGCCTCGCGGCAGGTGCGCGCGGTGCGGATGCTCCCCGCCGGCAGCCATCCGCCGATCCGCTATCCGCTGGCGCGGCTCAAGGCTTCGACCAGCCCCGATGCCGAGAGTTTCCGCCGCTTCCTGCTCTCCGGCGCGGGCAAGGCGATCTTCGCGCGCTTCGGGTTCACGGCACCGTGAGATGCTGACGCCCGAGGAATGGGGGATCGTCGCTTTGTCGCTCAAGGTGGGCGGCGTGGCGGTGCTGGTCAGCCTGCCGCTGGCATTCGCACTGGCCTGGCTGCTCGCACGGGTGCGCTTTCCGGGGCGGGTGCTGCTCGACGCGCTGGTGCATCTGCCGCTGGTGGTGCCGCCGGTGGTGACCGGCTGGCTGCTGCTGCTCGCCTTCGCGCCCGCCGGCCCGATCGGCGCGTGGCTGGAGAGCTGGTTCGGCGTGAGCGTGCTCTTTCGCTGGACCGGCGCGGCGGTCGCGGCGGGCGTGATGGCGCTGCCGCTGATGGTGCGCGCGATCCGCTTGTCGATCGAAGGCGTCGACCGGCGGCTCGAACAGGCGGCGCGGACGCTAGGGGCGGGGCGCTGGCGGACGTTCGCGACGGTCACGCTGCCGCTCAGTCTTCCCGGGGTGATCGCCGGCGTGGTGCTCGGCTTCGCGCGCGCGCTGGGCGAGTTCGGCGCGACGAT
Organism: Sphingomonas sp. 7/4-4; assembly: GCF_027941955.1. Lineage (GTDB taxonomy): Bacteria > Pseudomonadota > Alphaproteobacteria > Sphingomonadales > Sphingomonadaceae > Sphingomonas. The sequence continues at coordinate 1,739,275 of NZ_CP115960.1, read as the reverse complement.
CACGTTCGTCTCCAATGTGCCCGGCGAGACCCAGACGCTGCCGCTGGCGATCTACGCCGCGCTGCAGACCCCGGGTGGAGAGGCCCTGGTGCTGCGGCTGGCTGGAGTGTCGGTACTGCTTTCGCTGGCGGCCCTGGTCGCCTCCGAACTGATCGCGCGGCGCGCGGGGCGGGGGCTGCATGTCCTTTGACGTCGACGTCGCCAAGCGGCTGGGCGATGCCGAGATCGCCTGCCGGATCGAGGGCGGCGCGGGACTGACCGTGCTGTTCGGGCCTTCGGGCGCGGGCAAGACCAGCGTGCTCAACATGGTGGCGGGACTGATCGAACCCGATCGCGGGCATGTGCGGGTGAGCGGCGAGGACCTGTTCGACGCCGCGCTCGGGCTCGATCTGCCGCCCGAGCGGCGGCGCGCGGGCTATGTATTCCAGGACGCGCGGCTGTTCCCGCACAAGCGCGTGCGTGCGAACCTGCTTTATGGCTGGCGTAGCGGCGAGGGCGCGGTCGATGTCGACGAGACGATCGCCTTGCTCGGGCTGGCGGGACTGCTCGATCGCTGGCCGCGGACGCTGTCGGGCGGCGAGGCGCGGCGCGTGGCGATCGGGCGGGCGCTGCTTTCGAACCCGCGCTTCCTGCTGCTCGACGAGCCCTTGTCGTCGCTCGACCGCGCGCGGCGCGAGGAGATCATGGGCCTGATCGAGCGGCTGCGCGACGCGCTGGGCCTGCCGATCCTGATGGTCACCCACGACCGCGCCGAGGCCGAGCGGCTGGGGAGCCGGATCGTGGAGATTTGAGCGCATTCGTGCTCCGGCGAAGGCCGGAGCCCTGGGAGGAGAGGGCGTCGCTCGATCGCCAGCGCTCCGGCCTTCGCCGGAGCGCCGATGGCTAGACGGCGCTCGCCTCCACCAACGCCGCCAGCGCCTTGTTCAGCGGCGTCGGGATGCCGTGCTTCTCGCCCAGCCGGACGATCACGCCGTTGCGCGCGTCGAGCTCCATCGGGCGGCCGGCGACGAAATCGGCGTGAAGCGAATTGACCGAATCCGGATGCGCTTTCCGGGTCCATTCGACCACCTGATCGGCAAGCTGGTCCGGTAGCGTCGCGCCCTCGGCGCGGCCGACCGCGATGCATTCGCGGACCAGTCCGCGCATCACTTCCGCCACACCCTCGTCATTGGCGACCTCTGCCGCGCGGCGGGTGATGGCGCTGACGATCCCCGAGCAATTGATCGCGAGCTTGCGCCATGCGGCGGTGATGAAATCGGGGGTGGTGGCGGTCTCGATCACCGTTTCGGCGAACAACGCGGTGAAAGCCTCGCCCGCATCGCCGTCGGGCACGAGGATCGTGCCCTCGCGGCGCTGGACGATGCGGCCGGGGGCGGTGCGTTCGGCGGGCAAGTCGATGATCACCGGGACAATGTGTTCGGACGGCACCATCGGGAAGCGCTCGCGTTGCTCGACGCCGTTCTGGATCACTGCCAGCCGCGTCCCGGGCGCCATCAGCCCCGGCAGCCATGCCGCCGCGGCCGCGCAGTCATAGGTCTTGGTGGTCGTGAGCACCCAATCCACCGGGGTCGCCTCCGCAGGATCGGTGAGGATGCGCGGCGTCGCGCGGATGGTGCCTGCGGGGCTCTCGATCTCGAGATCGGCGAACGGCGTGCGCGCGCAGACCGTCACGTCATGGCCCTGCGCCAGCCACGCGGCGAGCGTTCCACCGATCGCGCCGGCGCCGATGACTGCGATCCGCGTCATCCCATGCCGCCGATATAGTCCATCTTGCCGAGCGGCACGCCCTTGTGGCGCAGGATGGCGTAGGCCGTGGTGACGTGGAAATAGAAATTGGGGAGCGCGAAGTCGAGCAGATAGCCGCGGCCCTTGAAGGGGATGCTGAACAACTGGGTCTTCAATTCGACATCCGCATCCTCGCGCCCGTCGATCGCCTCGCGCGGGACCGAGTTCAGGAACGCCACCGTCGCGGCAATGCGCGCCTGGAGATCGTCGAAGCTCGCCTCGGTATCGGGCATCGCCGGCGGCTGGATCCCGGAGAGGCGCGAGGCGGTGAACTTGGCGGTGTCGCTGGCGCGCTGGATCTGCCCGGTCAGCGGCGCCATGTCGTCGTACAGTCGCGCAGTGAGCAGATCGCCATGCGCGATCCCGTGCTCGTCGGCATGCGCGCGCGCCTTTTCGAGGAACGCGGCCATCGCCTTGAAGCCGCGGAGGAGGGCGGGGACCGTGAGGTCGTAGAGCTCGGTTGCCATGCGCGTGCAGATAGAGCGCGGGGTGCGGCTTGGCTAGCGGGACCGGAACGTCGGTCCATTGCCCTAAAACACAATATTTGTTTGGTTGCTGTCGTACGCCATATGTTATGGTAGCGGCATCGCCATTCGATATCCCGGCCGTTGGCGACTGAGAGAGGCTTGTGCTCCCGCCCAGCAGCGGGAGTATGAAATGGCAGATGCGGATCATCCGCTCGACGCGCTGATAGGAAGGCTGGATCGCAATCATTCGCTGACGCGCGAGGACCGCGAGGCGCTGCTGGCACTTCCCTACAAATTGCGCTGGCTGGAACCGGCCACATACACAGTGCGCGAGGGTGACAAGCCGCGGACCTGCGGCGTGCTGGTTTCGGGCTACGCCTTCCGCCAGAAGATCACCGGAGACGGTGCGCGGCAGATCATCGGGCTGCACATCCCGGGCGAGGCGCTCGACTTCCAGAACCTGTTCCTCGAGGTTTCGGACCACAACGTCCAGATGCTCACCCGCGTCGAGATCGCGGACGTGCCCATCGCGGCGTTCCAGCAGATCGCGCTGGAACGGCCCAATGTCGGCAGGGCGATCCAGGTGACGACGCTGATCGAGGCTTCGATCCTCCGCGAATGGGTACTCAATGTCGGCCGTCGGGATTCGCGCAGCCGGCTGGCGCATCTGCTGTGCGAGTTCGCATTGCGGCTGGAGGCGCAGGGCGCCGCGCGGCCCGACCATGGCTATGCGCTGCCGATGACGCAGGAGCAGCTCGCCGATGCCACCGGCCTCACTTCGGTGCACGTCAATCGCGTGCTCAAGGTGCTGGAGACGGAAGGGCTGATCGTGCGCAATCGCCGCAACATCAGCTTCCCAGACTGGCGACGGCTGCGCGACGTGGGCGATTTCAACCAGCGCTATCTGCATCTGCGCGATCGCGAAGAACTGGGCGTCTTTTAGAGCCGAAGGTCCGGGCGCACACCAATCGCACGCTCCAGGCGCTGCGCAAGGAGGGACTGATCGGGCTGTCCACGAACGCGCGGGTGGTGCTCGACTGGCAGCGCCTTCGCGACGTCGGCGATTTCAGCGAGCGCTATCTGCACCACGCGGTGTAAGCGCTGGCCGCCGCCCTCTCGAGGCCTGACGCCCCAACTCGTCGGGACGCAACGTCAGCACCGATACGCCGGAAGCGGTGACCGCGACGGTGTGCTCGAACTGGGCCGAAAGCGATCCGTCCCTGGTTACCACCGTCCAGCCGTCGGCCTCGGTTCGCACGCTGCGCCGGCCGCGATTGAGCATCGGCTCGATTGTGAAGACCATGCCTTCGCGCAAGGGAGGCCGGTTCCCGGCTTTCCGAAGTGCAGGACCTGCGGTTCCTCGTGCATCTCGCGGCCGATGCCGTGACCGCAATATTCACGGACGACCGAATAGCCGTTGCGCCTGGCATGGCGTTCGATCGCCCAGCCGATGTCGCCTAGCCGTGCACCCGGACGGACCGCGCGGATGCCCATCCACATGGCTTCGTAAGTGGCCTGGACCAGTCGCCTGGCGGCCGGGTGCACCTTGCCGACGAGATAGGTCTTGCTTGAATCCGCGATATAGCCGTTCTTTTCGAGCGTGATGTCGAAATTGACGATGTCGCCGTCGCGGAGCACGACCGACTGCGACGGGACGCCGTGGCAGACCACGTCATTCACCGAAGAGTTCAGCACGAAGCCATAGCCATATTGGCCCTTGCTCGCGGGCCGGGCCTGCAGATCGTCGATGATGAACCGCTCGACCATTTCATCGATCTCGAGCGTCGATCTGCCGGCGAGCGAGGTTCGATCGAGCAGCCCGAACACCGACGCCAATAGCCGGCCGGATTCGGCCAGCAACGCCACTTCTTCAGGCCGCTTCGTCATGCGTCACCAGGGGCAGGGATCGGATCGAAACGCCCGCGGAGCCAAGCTCGTGCTCGATGATCTCGGCGAAACCGAGCGTCGGATTGGTCTCGCACAGCATGCCGACCTTGATCCACCACGCGGCCTGCGCGTTGATCGAACGACACGTTACCTTGCTCGCCCGGCGCAGCTGATCGTGCAGATCGTCTTCTATGTTCACGACGCCCATCGGAGGTTACCTATACGATTCGTATATGAAACATATAGGGGCGGCATGTGGGGAAGCCAAAGAAAAGCCGCCGTCCGGGAGACCGGGCGGCGGCTTTCTTTGTTCAGCGCGTGAGCAGCTGAACGGAAGCGATCACTCGCTCTCGTTCAGATACTCGCCGGCGTCCGCATCGGTGCCGTGGCCCGAGGGGACCACGCTCGCCAGCGCGTCGTCGCCGGTGCCGCCGGCGTCGCGGGTCGAGCGGGCCAGTTCGGCTGCATGCTCTTCCGCGGCCGAGTTCGGCGCGATCAGCGAGGCTTCGTTCATGCGGCGCTGGGCCACCCGAAGCGCCGCGTCACGCGACGAGGCTGCGACACGCAGGCGGTTCATGCCCGCGCCGGTACCGGCGGGGATGAGACGGCCGACGATCACGTTCTCCTTGAGGCCGAGCAGGGTGTCCTGCTTGCCCTGGACCGCCGCCTCGGTGAGGACGCGGGTGGTCTCCTGGAACGACGCCGCCGAGATGAAGCTGCGGGTCTGCAGCGACGCCTTGGTGATGCCGAGCAGGATCGGCTTGCCCTGTGCGGGGGCCTGACCCTTTTCGAGCTTCGCGTTGACCTCGTCCATTTCGTCGCGATCGAGCTGCTCGCCCACGAGGAGCGTGGTGTCGCCGGACTCGATGATCTCGACCTTCTGCAGCATCTGGCGAACGATCACCTCGATGTGCTTGTCGTTGATCTTCACGCCCTGCAGTCGATAGACTTCCTGGATTTCCGACACGAGATATTCCGCGAGCGGCTCGATGCCGAGCACCTCGAGAATGTCGTGCGGATCGGGGCTGCCGCCGATCAGGTTGTCGCCACGCTTGACGTAGTCGCCTTCCTGGACGTCGATCACCTTCGACTTCGGAACCAGATACTCCACGACCTCGCCGCCGTCCTCGGGCATGATCCCGATCTTGCGCTTGGCCTTGTAGTCCTTGCCGAACACGACGCGGCCCGAGACCTTCGCGATGATCGCGTTCTCCTTGGGCTTGCGCGCTTCGAACAGCTCGGCAACGCGCGGCAGACCGCCGGTGATGTCGCGGGTCTTGGCGGACTCGCGGCTGACACGGGCCAGAACGTCACCGCCCTGAACCTGTGCACCGTCCTCGACGGAGAGCACTGCGCCTGCCGCCAGCATGTAACGGCCGGCCTCCTCGGCGCTGCCGCCGGTGAGAGTCAGGCGCGGACGCAGATCCTCCTTCTTGGCGGAGATGCCGCGATTCTCGGTGATGACGCGCTGGGCGATGCCCGTCGCTTCGTCGACCTGCTCGGTCATCGTCTTGCCTTCGATCACGTCGACATATTTCACGATGCCGGGGTTCTCGGTGATCACCGGCATGGTGAACGGATCCCACTCCGCCATGCGGTCGCCCTGCGAGACGATGTGACCATCGTCGAACAGCACATACGCACCGTAGGGAATGCGGTGCACCGCGAGCTCACGGCCATCCATGTCGACGATCGCCAGCTCGGCCGAACGCGAGGTAACCACGCGGCGGCCACGCTGATCGACGATCATGCGGACGTCGCGGAATTCGACCTTGCCGTCAGTCGGCGCTTCGAGGTTCGACTGCTCGTTGAGCTGCGCCGCGCCGCCGATGTGGAAGGTCCGCATCGTCAGCTGGGTGCCCGGCTCGCCGATCGACTGCGCCGCGATGACACCGACCGCTTCACCGATGTTCACCGGCGTACCGCGGGCGAGGTCACGCCCGTAGCACTTGCCGCAGACACCGATCCGCGCTTCGCAGACCAGCGGCGAGCGGATCTTCATCCCCTGAATGCCGGTGGCTTCGATCTGCGTGATCATCGCCTCGTCGAGCAACGTGCCCGACGGGATGATGACTTCGTTGGTCTTGCTGTCGACCACGTCCTCGGCCGTCGTGCGGCCGAGAATGCGCTCGCCGAGCGACGCGATGGTCGAGCCGCCCTGCACGATGGCACGCATCTCGAGCGCGCGCTCGGTACCGCAATCCTCCTCCATGACGACGCAGTCCTGCGACACGTCGACAAGGCGGCGAGTGAGGTAGCCCGAGTTGGCGGTCTTCAACGCGGTGTCCGCGAGGCCCTTGCGGGCACCGTGGGTCGAGTTGAAGTATTCAAGGACGGTCAGGCCTTCCTTGAAGTTCGAGATGATCGGCGTCTCGATGATCTCGCCCGAAGGCTTGGCCATCAGGCCGCGCATGCCGGCCAGCTGCTTGATCTGCGCCTGCGAACCGCGGGCACCCGAGTGGGCCATCATGTAGATCGAGTTGATGTCCTTCTCACGGCCCTTGTTGGGGCCGTCCTCGTAGCGCTTCACCGCCTTGATCTCGTCCATCATGGCGCCGGCCACCTGATCGCCGCAACGGCTCCAGGCGTCGATCACCTTGTTGTACTTCTCCTGCTGGGTGATCAGGCCGTCCTGATACTGCTGCTCGTAATCCTTCACGAGCGCGCGGGTCTCGTCGACCAGGCCCACCTTGGCGTCCGGGATGATCATGTCGTCCTTGCCGAACGAAATGCCCGCCTTGAACGCGTGCTTGAAGCCCAATGCCATGATCGCGTCGGCGAACAGCACGGTCTCCTTCTGGCCGGTGTGGCGATAGACCTCGTCGATCACGTCGCCCACATCCTTCTTGGTGAGGAGGCGGTTGACGGTCTCGAACGGCACCTTGTGCGACTGCGGGAGCGTCTCGCCGAGCAGCATGCGGCCCGGCGTCGTCTCGTAGCGCTTCATGCTGACGACGCCATTCTCGTCGGTCTGCGGCACGCGGCTGGTGATCTTGGTGTGCAGCGTAACCGCACCCGCGTTCAGCGCCTGGTGGACCTCCGACATGTCGGCGATCAGCATGCCCTCGCCGGGCTCGCCTTCCTTCATCATCGACAGATAATAAAGGCCGAGGACCATGTCCTGCGACGGCACGATGATCGGCTTGCCGTTCGCGGGCGACAGGATGTTGTTGGTCGACATCATCAGGACGCGCGCTTCCAGCTGGGCCTCGAGGCTCAGCGGGACGTGCACGGCCATCTGGTCACCGTCGAAGTCGGCGTTGAACGCCGAGCAGACCAGCGGGTGGAGCTGGATCGCCTTGCCTTCGATCAGCACCGGCTCGAACGCCTGGATGCCCAGACGGTGGAGCGTCGGCGCGCGGTTGAGGAGGACGGGGTGCTCGCGAATGACTTCGTCGAGGATGTCCCAGACTTCCTTGCGCTCCTTCTCGACCCACTTCTTCGCCTGCTTGAGGGTCATCGAGAGACCCTTGGCGTCGAGGCGGGCGTAGATGAACGGCTTGAACAGCTCGAGCGCCATCTTCTTGGGCAGGCCGCACTGGTGCAGCTTGAGTTCCGGACCGGTGACGATGACCGAGCGGCCCGAATAGTCGACGCGCTTGCCGAGCAGATTCTGGCGGAAGCGGCCCTGCTTGCCCTTGAGCATGTCGGACAGCGACTTGAGCGGACGCTTGTTGGCACCGGTGATCGTACGGCCGCGGCGGCCGTTGTCGAACAATGCGTCGACGGCTTCCTGCAGCATGCGCTTTTCGTTGCGGACGATGATGTCCGGCGCGCGCAGCTCCATGAGGCGCTTGAGGCGGTTGTTGCGGTTGATCACGCGGCGATACAGATCGTTGAGATCCGACGTCGCGAAGCGGCCGCCGTCGAGCGGCACCAGCGGGCGCAGTTCGGGCGGGATGACCGGAACGACGTCGAGGATCATCCACTCGGGGCGATTGCCCGAATCGATGAAGCTCTCGACGACCTTGAGGCGCTTGATGATCTTCTTGGGCTTGAGCTCGGACTTGGTGACCGCGAGCTCCTCCAGAAGCTCCTTGCGCTCGCCTTCGAGGTCGAGGTCCATCAGCATCTGCTTGACGGCCTCGGCGCCGATGCCGGCCGAGAAGGCGTCTTCGCCATATTCGTCCTGCGCGTCGAGAAGCTCGTCCTCGGTGAGGAGCTGATACTTCTCCAGCGGGGTCAGGCCCGGCTCGATGACGATATAGGCTTCGAAGTAGAGCACGCGCTCGAGCTGCTTGAGCTGCATGTCGAGCAGCAGGCCGATGCGCGACGGCAGCGACTTCAGGAACCAGATGTGCGCGACCGGAGCGGCGAGCTCGATATGGCCCATCCGCTCGCGGCGGACCTTCGAGACGGTGACCTCGACGCCGCACTTCTCGCAGACGATGCCCTTGTACTTCATACGCTTGTACTTGCCGCACAGGCACTCGTAATCCTTGATCGGACCGAAGATGCGCGCGCAGAACAGGCCGTCACGCTCGGGCTTGAACGTGCGATAGTTGATGGTTTCCGGCTTCTTGATCTCGCCGAACGACCACGAGCGGATACGGTCCGGCGAGGCGATGCCGATCTGGATCTGGTCGAAGGTCTCCGGCTTGGCCACCGGGTTCGCGAAGTTGGTCAGTTCGTTCATTTCTGTTTCCTCATGGGAGGACAATTTCTCTGGGCAAGGGGAACAAGTGCCACTCCGAAGTTGACACTCGATCCTGTCCTTATTCCGCAGCGATCTGGACACCGTCGCTATCGAAGCCCGGCTCGTCGTTCTTGAGTTCGACGTTGAGGCCCAGCGAGCGCATTTCCTTGACGAGCACGTTGAAGCTCTCGGGAATGCCGGCCTCGAAGGTGTCGTCGCCCTTGACGATCGCTTCATAGACCTTGGTGCGGCCGACCACGTCGTCGGACTTCACCGTCAGCATCTCCTGCAGGGTATAGGCTGCGCCGTACGCCTGCAGTGCCCAGACCTCCATCTCACCGAAGCGCTGACCACCGAACTGCGCCTTACCACCCAGCGGCTGCTGGGTGACGAGCGAGTAGGGCCCGATCGAACGCGCGTGGATCTTGTCGTCGACCAAGTGGTGCAGCTTGAGCATGTAGATGATGCCCACGGTGACCTTGCGGTCGAACGCCTCGCCGGTGCGGCCGTCGAGCAGGGTCGACTGACCCGAGGTGTCGAGGCCCGCCAGGGCCAGCATCTCGGAAACGTCGGCCTCGCGTGCGCCGTCGAACACCGGAGTCGCCATCGGCACGCCCGGCTTCAAGTTGGTCGCCAGCTCGACGATCTGCTCCGGCGTGCGCGCATCGATCTCGGCGACATAGTGATCGCCATAGACTTCCTTGAGGCGCGACTTGACCGCATCGGGCATCTGCCCGCCGGTCGCGTCGGGATTGGCATGGCGCCAATCCTCGAGCGCGACGCCGATCTGCTGGCCGAGCTGACGCGCGGCCCAGCCGAGATGGGTCTCGAAGATCTGACCGACGTTCATGCGCGAAGGCACGCCCAGCGGGTTGAGCACGAGATCGACCGGCGTGCCGTCCTCGAGGAACGGCATGTCCTCGGCAGGCAGGATGCGCGAGATGACGCCCTTGTTGCCGTGACGGCCGGCCATCTTGTCGCCCGGCTGCAGCTTGCGCTTCACCGCGACGAAGACCTTGACCATCTTGAGCACGCCCGGCGGCAGCTCGTCGCCCCGCTCCAGCTTCTCGCGGCGATCGTCGAACTTCTCGCGGATGCGCTTCACGGCCTCGTCATACTGGCCCTTCACCGCTTCGAGGTTCGACTGCATCGCGTCGTCCTGAACCGAGAACTTCCACCATTCGTGACGATCGACGCCGTCGAGCAGGTCGGCATCGATGGTGGCGCCCTTCTTGAGGCCCTTCGGCGCCGCCGTGGCGACCTGACCGATGAGCATTTCCTTCAGGCGCGACCAGGTGGCGCGGTTGAGGATGTTGCGCTCGTCGTCCGAGTCCTTCTTCAGGCGCTCGATCTCCTCGCGTTCGATCGCCAGCGCGCGCTCGTCCTTGTCGATGCCGTGGCGATTGAAGACGCGGACGTCGACGATCGTGCCGGCAACGCCCGGGGGCAGGCGCAGCGAGGTGTCGCGCACGTCCGAGGCCTTTTCGCCGAAGATGGCGCGGAGGAGCTTCTCTTCCGGCGTCATCGGCGATCTCGCCCTTCGGCGTGATCTTGCCGACGAGGATGTCGCCCGGCTCGACCTCGGCACCGATGTACACGATGCCCGCCTCGTCGAGGTTGCGAAGCGCTTCTTCACCCACGTTCGGGATGTCGCGCGTAATGTCCTCGGGCCCGAGCTTGGTGTCGCGGGCCATCACTTCGAACTCGTCGATATGGATCGACGTGAACACGTCGTCCTTCACGATCCGCTCGCTGATGAGGATCGAATCCTCGTAGTTGTAGCCGTTCCACGGCATGAACGCGACGAGCGCGTTGCGGCCGAGCGCGAGCTCGCCGAACTCGGTCGACGGGCCGTCGGCGATGATGTCGCCGGCATTGACCGTCTCGCCGACCTTCACCAGCGGACGCTGGTTGATGCAGGTCGACTGGTTCGAGCGCTGGAACTTCATCAGCGTGTAGATGTCGACGCCGCTCGCGGTGGCCTCGACATCGCCCGAGGCGCGGATGACGATACGCGTCGCGTCGACCTGATCGACGATGCCGGAGCGCTTGGCCGAGATGGCCGCGCCCGAATCGCGCGCAACCGTCTCTTCCATGCCGGTGCCGACGAACGGCGCCTCGGCCTGGACCAGCGGCACGGCCTGGCGCTGCATGTTCGAGCCCATCAGCGCGCGGTTGGCGTCATCGTTTTCCAGGAACGGAATGAGCGATGCGGCGACCGAGACGAGCTGCTTGGGGCTGACGTCCATCAGCGTGATCTGCTCGGGCAGCGCCATCAGGAACTCGCCCGCCTGACGCGACGAGACCAGCTCCTCGGTGAAGCGGCTCTCGGCGTCGAGCTCGGCGGATGCCTGTGCGATCGTGTGCTTGGCCTCTTCCATCGCCGACAGATAGACGACGTCGTTGGTCACCTTGCCGTCGACGATCTTGCGATACGGCGTCTCGATGAAGCCGTATTTGTTGACGCGGCTGAACGAGGCCAGCGAGTTGATCAGACCGATGTTCGGGCCTTCCGGCGTCTCGATCGGGCAGATGCGGCCATAATGGGTCGGGTGAACGTCGCGGACTTCGAAGCCCGCGCGCTCACGGGTGAGACCGCCCGGCCCGAGCGCCGAGACGCGACGCTTGTGCGTCACTTCGGAGAGCGGGTTGGTCTGATCCATGAACTGCGAGAGCTGCGACGAGCCGAAGAACTCGCGCACCGCGGCAACCGCGGGCTTCGCGTTGATCAGGTCGTTCGGCATGACGGTCGACACGTCGACCGACGACATGCGCTCCTTCACGGCACGCTCCATGCGGAGCAGGCCGACGCGGTACTGGTTCTCGAGCAGCTCGCCCACCGAACGGACACGACGATTTCCGAGATTGTCGATGTCGTCGACTTCGCCCTTGCCGTCCTTGAGGTCGACGAGGGTCTTGACCACCGCGAGGATGTCCTCGGTGCGGAGCGTCGTGACGGTGTCCTCGGCGTCGAGGTCGAGGCGCATGTTGAGCTTGACCCGGCCGACGGCCGAGAGGTCGTAGCGCTCGGGATCGAAGAACAGGCCGGCGAACAGCGATTCCGCGGTTTCGAGCGTCGGCGGCTCGCCGGGGCGCATGACGCGGTAGATGTCGGAAAGGGCCTGCTCGCGCTCCTCGGCCTTGTCGACCTTGAGCGTGTTGCGGATCCACGGACCCGTCGAGATGTGATCGATGTCGAGCAGTTCGAGGCGCTCGATGCCTGCCTTGTCGAGCAGTTCGAGATTCTCGGCCGACACTTCGTCGCCTGCCTCGATGTAGATCTCGCCGGTCGACTCGTTGATCAGGTCATAGGCGCTGTAGCGGCCGAAGATTTCCTCGGTCGGGATCAGCAGCGTCTCGAGGCCGTCCTTGGCCGACTTGTTGGCAGCGCGCGGGCTGATCTTCTGCCCGGCGGGGAACACGACTTCGCCCGACTTGGCGTCGACGATGTCGAACATCGGCTTGGCGCCGCGCCAATTCTCGGCGGCAAACGGGATCTGCCAACCGCCCGGACCGCGGACATAGGTCACGCGGTTGTAGAAGTGGTTGAGGATGTCCTCGCTGTTCAGATTGAGGGCATAGAGCAACGTCGTGACCGGCAGCTTGCGCTTGCGGTCGATGCGGACGTTGACGATGTCCTTGGCGTCGAACTCGAAGTCGAGCCACGAGCCGCGATACGGGATCACGCGGGCGGCGAAGAGATACTTGCCCGACGCATGGGTCTTGCCGCGGTCATGATCGAACAGCACACCCGGCGAACGGTGCATCTGCGAGACGATCACGCGCTCGGTGCCGTTGATGAAGAAGGTGCCGTTGCCCGTCATCAGGGGCATGTCGCCCATGTAGACGTCCTGCTCCTTGATATCGAGGACCGAGCGGGCTTCCGTATCGGGATCCACCTCGAACACGATCAGGCGCAGCGTAACGCGCATCGGCGCCGCATAGGTGATGCCGCGCTGGCGGCATTCTTCGACGTCGAACTTGGGATGCTCGAGCTCGTAATTGACGAAATCGAGCTCGGCGGTGCCGGCGAAGTCGCGGATCGGGAATACCGAACGCAGCGTCTTCTCGAGGCCCGAGACGTAGCCGATCGAGGGATCGCTCCGCAGGAACTGTTCGTAGGATTCGCGCTGAACCTCGATCAGGTTCGGCATCTGCACCACTTCGTGGATGTCGCCGAACACCTTGCGGATGCGGCGCTTCATCGTGCCGCTTTCGATCGCTTTGGTAGCCATGGGTGTTTTGTGCCTCGTCAGCCGTAAAATCACTGCCCCTTTCCGGGGCCGGGACGTGCGAAAGGACGCGAAAAGGCCGCACGACTTCCTTCTCGGAATTCGGCAGCTTTTAGCGTCCTATGAACCCCACAACTCCAATTCGCACGATGCACTGCGCGACGGCGCATCATTTCCCGGTGCTGTGGTGTGAGTGGCGATATAGGGAACGGGGCCGCGTCTGTCAAACCGGCGGTGGAACCTTTTGCTTTTGGGAAGTGCGGCGATTTTGCGGCTGAACGCTGAATTAACGCCTTCATTCGCCGCTCGCCGGCCACGTTCCGGCGCAGGCCACGGTGCCGATGCCGGGTTCCATTCATTTAACCTTCGTTATGATGAAGAAGCCACCCTCAGCCCCCGCGCCGCGCTGTTTATCGGTGCCGCGCTCCTAGCAACCCCGGCCTTCGCGCAGGAAACGCCCGCGACCCAGACCGTGACGCCGCCGCCGATCCTGGTGACGCCGGCGCCGGCTCCGGCACCCGCGACGGCGCCGCGCATCGAGATGGCGCCGTCGGCGCCGATCGTCCAGCCCGCGCCGCCCCCGGCCCGGTGCCCGGCACCGAAGTGGCGCCGCGCGCCGAGACGCGGGCTGCACCCCGTGCCGAAACGCGTGCCGCAGCGCGGACCGCGCCCGTGCGCCAGACCACCCGGACCATTACGACCACGCGTCAGGCCGCTCCGGTGCCTGTGCCGGCTGCCGCTCCGGCCGCGCCCGTCGCTCAGGCGCCCGCGGTCGAGGCACCCGCACCGACGGCAGTGACTCCGGCGCCCGAGGCCGCCGCGCCGCCGCCGGTCGTCGGGACCTCGCAGACCGAGACCAGCAGCAGCCCGGGCCTTGCCTGGCCGTGGCTGCTCGGCGGCCTGTTGCTGGTGCTCGCCGGTGCCGCGGCGCTGCTGCTGATGCGCCGCCGCCGCGACGAGCCGGAATATGTCGAGACTTTGGTTCGCGAGCCCGAAGCGCCGCGCGCCTATGAAGCGCCGCTTACCGCTGCCCCGATCTCGGCGCCGCGTCGCGAACCGGAGCTGACTCCGTTCATGGCAGCGACCGCCGCCGCCGCTACGCCTGCCGTCGCCGCGGAAGCGGAGACCGTCGTCGAGGCGCGCACCGAGGCCGAGCTCGCCGAGCCGGAGAGCGAGGACCTTGCCGGCGTCACCGATGCCCCCGCGCCGGTTTCGAACCGCCCGTGGCTCGAGTTCGGGTTGCGCCCGGTCCGCGCCGGCACCAGCGAGGAGGAGGCTATGGTCGATGTCGAGCTGACCGTCGGCAATTCGGGCGACGTGCCTGCCCGCGACGTCCGCATCTCGACCTTCATGCTCGCCGATGCCGAATCGGGCGAGGTGGAGAGCCTGCTCACCGGGCATCGCGGCGACACCGCCGTGCCGCCGGTGACGATCGCGCCGGGTGACGGCACGCGCATCGACGCGCATCTGGCGGTGCCCAAGGGCGAGATGGGCCGGGTGTTCAATCCGGTCGTGGTCGCCGAGGCGCGCTATACGCTTCCTGACGGCAGCGAGGGCCGCACCTCGGCCAGGTTCAAGATCGGACGCCCGTCGCCGGTCTCGGAAGGCGTGGGCCCGATCGGCGCGACTCGGCCGCACATGGTCGAGAGCGTAGAGGCGGAGCTGCTGGGTACGCCCGAGCACGCCTGAGCGCCCGGACAAACCCAGGAAACACGAGCCTGCCCTTACCTTGGTGGGGGCAGGCTCTTCCTTTGGTGCGGCTTTGGACGTATCGGTCTGGCTTCCCAGGGAGACACAGATCAAAATGAAAAAGTCGCTCGTCGCATTTCTCGCCGCCACTGCGCTGATCCCCGTGGCCCATGCCCAGCAGACCGCGGCCCCTTCAACCTTCAACGACATCCCGGCGAAGTTCGACCCGCCGGCCCAGCCTTCGGACTTCATCAAGCGCGAAGTGATGATCCCGATGCGCGACGGGGTGAAGCTCTACACCGTCATCGTCATCCCCAAGGGCGCGAAGAACGCGCCGATCCTGTTCACGCGCACGCCCTACAACGCCGCCGGCCGCGTCAAGCGGACCGAGAGCACGACGATGATCAACGCGCTGCCCGAAGGCGACGAGGTGTTCGTGCGCGACGGCTATATCCGCGTGTTCCAGGACATTCGCGGCAAGTACAAATCCGAGGGCGAATATGTGATCACGCGCCCGCCGGTCGGCCCGCTCAACCCGACCAAGGTGGATCACACCACCGATGCGTGGGATTCGATCGACTGGCTGGTCAAGAACACGCCCGAGAGCAACGGCAAAGTCGGCATGCTCGGCTCGAGCTACGAGGGCTTCACCGTGGTGATGGCGCTGCTCAACCCGCACCCGGCACTCAAGGTCGCCGCGCCCGAGAGCCCGATGATCGACGGCTGGATGGGCGACGACTGGTTCCATTACGGCGCCTTCCGCCTCGCCAATATCGGCTGGATCGGCGCGCAGACCGGCTACAAGGGCGACGGCAAGGCACCCAACCGCCCCGATTGGGACGATTACGAGACCTTCCGCAGCGTCGGATCGGCGGGCGATTGGGCGAAGCAGTTCGGCTATGACCAGCTGCCGGCGTGGAACAAGATGAGCCAGCACGTCGCCTATGACGAATTCTGGCAGGGCCAGGCGCTCGACAAATTGCTCGCCGCGAATCCCTCGAACGTGCCGACCCTGTGGGAGCAGGGCATCTGGGATCACGAGGACATGTACGGCGCGATCCACGCCTTCGAGGAGATCCAGAAGACCCGCGCGGGCGACAAGAACTTCCTGCTGATGGGGCCGTGGCGCCATTCGGGGTTCAACTATAACGGCTCGTCGCTCGGGCAGCTCAATTTCGAAGGCGACACGGCGCTCCAGGCGCGCCGCGACATCCTGCTCCCGTTCTTCAACGCCTATCTGAAGGACGGCGCGCCTGCCTTCACGCCCGCCAAGGCGAGCTTCTACAATACCGGCGAGAATCGCTGGGACTATCTGAGCAAATGGCCGCTCGCCTGCGAGACCGGCTGCGACGCGAAGCTCACGCCGATCTATCTGAAGCCCGCCGAAGGACTCGGCTTCGACAGACCGGGGCAGGGATCGGACTCCTATGTCTCCGATCCTTCCAAGCCGGTCCCGCATCTGCCGCGCCCGGTGAACTTCCAGGACGGCCGCTGGTCGACCTATCTGGTCAGCGACCAGCGCTTCGTCGACGGCCGCACCGACGTGATGACCTATGTCACCGAACCGCTGACCACCCCGGTCCGCGTCTCGGGCGCGCCGCTGGCGGACCTCTTCGCGAAGACCACGGGCACCGACGGCGATTTCGTGGTCAAGGTGATCGACGTCTATCCGGACGAGATGGCGTCGAAGAAGGAGATGGGCGGATTCCAGCTGCCGATCGCGATGGACATCTTCCGCGGCCGCTACCGCAATTCCTTCGCCAAGCCCGAACCGATCCCGGCGAACAAGGTGCAGGAATACAAGTTCCGCCTGCCGACGGTGAACCACGTCTTCCAGCCGGGGCACCGGATCATGGTGCAGGTCCAGTCGAGCCTGTTCCCGGTCTATGACCGCAATCCGCAGAAATACGTCCCCAACATCTTCTTCGCGAAGAAGGAGGATTATCAGAAGGCGACGGTGACGCTGGTCTATGGCGGCGCGCAGTCGAGTTCGGTGCTGCTGCCGGTGGTGCCGCTCGATCAGTCGGCGGCGAAGGCGCGATAAGGCACGCGTGAAGCGTCACCCCGGCTCATTGCTGGGGTGACGCTTATTCCGAGTCGACGGACGGATCAGGCGACGCCGAGCTTTCCGCGCTCTCCTTCACGGGGCGCCGCGAGTTCTTCGGGCGTCAGGAACTCGGCGAGGTCTGCGGCCTCGAGGAACGGCCAGAGCTCGATCGCGCTCGGGCCCGGCATGAGATTGGGACAGCGCTTCGCCCAGGCCACCGCCTCGTCCATGTCCTTGACCTCCCAGATCGAGAAGCCGGCGACCATCTCGCGCGCTTCGGCGAACGGCCCGTCGATGACCGTGCGGGCGGCGCCGTCGACTGCGATGCGCTTCGCATCGACGCTGCGCTTGAGGCCGGCGCCGGCGACCAGAACCCCGGCCTTGACCAGTTCCTCGGTGAACCGGTCCATCGCCTCGAATGCCTCCGCCGTGGGGGCACGCCCTTTTCGCTGTCCTCAGTGGCTTTCGCGAACACCATAACCCGCATCGTCTGTCTCCCTGTTAGAGCCTGCCGCATCGGTGCGGCATCGGAACGACGAACGAAGCTTTCCGGAATCGACAGGGTCCTGCAAATTTCTTTTTGACCGCCCCGCAACGCGCCGGACAGAGCCACCAGATATCCCGCTTTCGCGTGGTGTGCCGGTGAGATAAGCCGGTACGACTCACCCGAGGGGAGATTCGAATGAAGAAGTGGCGCATCGCGCTGGCCCTGGCGGCCGCTGCGATTCCGGCGGCGGCCTCCGCCCAGCCGGCAGGGGAGGCGGCGAAGCTGCATGTCGACATGCAGTATTTCACGCTGCCCAACGGTCTCAAGGTCGTGCTGGCCAGGGATCAGATCGCGCCGACGGTGACGATCGCGACCTATTACGGCATCGGCTTCCGCGTCGAGCCCAAGGACCGCACCGGCTTCGCGCATCTGTTCGAGCATCTGATGTTCCAGGGATCGAAGCATGCGCCCAAGGGCGTGTTCGACCAGACGGTGACCAATTCGGGCGGGATCAACAACGGCTCGACCCGCTTCGATTTTACCAATTACTACGAGGTCCTGCCGTCGAGCGCGCTCGAGCGGATGCTGTGGCTCGAGGCCGATCGCATGGCCAATCCGGCGATCGACCAGACCGTGCTCGCCAACCAGCAGGGCGTCGTCGGCAACGAAGTGAAGGTCAATGTCCTCAACCAGCCCTACAGCACCTGGCCGTGGATCGACCTGCCGATGCTGGCCAACACCAACTGGTATAACAGCCACAATTTCTACGGCGATCTGAAGGAGATCGAAGCGGCGACGGTGCCCGACGCCAAATCCTTTTCCGAGGCATTCTATCGCCCCAGCAACGCCGTGCTCGTGATCGCCGGCGACATCGACTATGCCGCCACCCGCGCGATGATCGAGAAATATTTCGGTCCGATCGCGAAGAAGCCCGCAGTGGTTCAGCCCGATATCTCCGAGCCGCGCCAGACCGCGGAGAAGTTCAGGAGCCGCGTCGATGCGCTCGCGCCCAAGCCGGGCTATGCCGCGGGCTATCATGTGCCCGATCGGGGAACGCCCGAATGGTATGCGATGGGGCTGATCGACCAGATCCTGCTCCAGGGCGACGACAGCCGGCTGTACCGCAAGCTCGTTCAGGAAACCGGGATCGCCGGCGAAGTGGGCGGCGGGATCAACGGCGATCTCGGCGACATGTTCGATTATCGCGGGCCGATGCTGTGGAGCTTCAGCTTCACCCACGATTCGACGCACAGCCGCGACCAGATCACCAAGGCCGTCGACGAAGTCATCGAAGGCATCCGCACCAAACCGGTGACCGCCGCCGAGCTGGAGCGCGCGCGCACGAAAATGCGCTCGGATCTTTACGGCACGATCGACAGCGGCGGGCGGATCGGCCTGATCAATCTGCTCGCGGTCTATGCCCTGTTCGACAATGATCCGCAGGCAGTGAACCGCATCGAGGAGGGCTTCGCCAAGGTGACGCCCGCGCTGATCCAGAAGACCGCGCAGGAATATCTGCGGCGCACCAATCGCTCGATCTACGTCATCGAACCCGGCGCCGCGAAGGCCGCCGGCGCACAAGGAGGCAAGTGATGCGGCGCACGCTCATCGCACTCTCGCTGGCGCTCACCGCCGCCACGCCTGCGCTGGCGCAGGACTTCCCGCCGCCTCCGCCGGTGGGCGAGCCCAAGCCGTTCAAGCTGCCCGCGACCGAGACCTTCACGCTCGCCAACGGCATGCAGGTAACCCTGGTGCCCTATGGCATCGCGCCCAAGACGATGGTGTCGCTCCGCGTCCGCGCGGGCAACGCCGTCGAGGGTGAGCAGACCTGGCTCGCCGATCTGACGGCCGAGATGCTCAAGGAAGGGGCGGCGGGCCGCTCTTCGGCCGATCTCGCCACCGCCGCGGCGGGCATGGGCGGCGAACTCGGCGTCGGTGCGGGCACGCAGACCACGCAGCTCTCGATCAACGTGCTGTCCGAGCATGCGCCCGACGCGGTCGCGCTGATCGGCGATGTCGCGATCCGACCGACGCTGCCGCCCGGCGAGCTCGCCCGGATCAAGGCCAATCTCGCGCGCCAGCTCTCGGTCGCGCTGTCGCAGCCGGCCACGCTCGCCGACGCGGCGCTCGCCCGGACGATCTACGGTCCGGACCATCCCTATGGCCGGACGATCCCGAGCCAGGCGCAACTCGCCGCCTATACGATCGACGACGTGAAGCGCTTCCACACCGGCCAGTTCGGGGCGAAGCGCGCGCATCTCTACATCGCCGGACGATTCGACGCCGCGGCGGTGAAGGCGGCAGTGAACAAGGCGTTCGGCGGCTGGGCCGCGGGTCCCGAGCCGCTTGCGCTCGCCGCGCCGCACCAGCCTGGGCCCCGCGTGATGCTGATCGATCGCCCCGATGCGCCGCAGACCACGCTCCGGCTTGCCTTCGATGCGTCGCTTGCGGGCAGCGATGCGGACATCCCGCAGCGCGTGACCAACGAGCTGCTCGGCGGCGCGTTCAGCTCGCGCATCACCACCAATATCCGCGAGACCAAGGGCTATACCTATTCGCCCAATTCGGCGGTGGCGTTCGGCCCGGGCGACGCGCTGTGGACCTTCGACGCCGATGTGACGACCAACGTCACCGGCGCCGCGCTGACCGAGGTCTTCAAGGAGATCCGGCGGATGCAGACCGAACCCGCGCCGATCGAGGAATCGAAGGGCATCCGCACCTATATGGCGGGGCTGTTCGCAATCTCGAACTCGACCTCGTCGGCGCTGGCCAACACGCTGGCGACGCGCGACTTGCTCGGCCTGCCCGGCGACTGGACCGATCGCTACGTGCCCGCGGTGCTCGCGGTCGAGCCCGCGGCGATGATGGCGTCGGCCAAAGCGCGCTATCCGCTCGACAAGTTGACCCTGGTCGTGGTCGGCGATCTCAAGACCGTCGAGCCCCAGCTCAAGGCGTTGCCCGAGCTGGCCAATGTTCCGTTTCAGCGGGTAACCGTGCCATAAGCGGCGAAGCGGTGCCGGAATGCGCCGCGTGCAGCTGAAATTCACGTTGGAACGGCTAGAGACGCTGTGGTGAATCGCGGGAGGTATCGGATCGGCGGCCAGTTCGGGCTCGCCGCGGCGGCGTTGGCTGCGGGCATCGCCGCGCCTGTCGTGCGTGCGCAGCAGACTACACCGGCTCCGACCCAGGCGCCAACGCCGACTCCGACGCCCAGTCGCCCGCCCAACCTGATGTACCTGCCCAATGTGACGCCCGAACGCTTCACGTTGGGAACGCCGACGCCGGCCCCAGCGCCGACTCCGACCTTGGTGACGCCTCCCGCACCCGTCGCGACGGCGACTCTGCGCGCGACAGCACCGGCCCGTTCGACATCGAGGCCGAGCGCCACCCGGGCGCCCGTAACCCAGGCCACGCCGCCCGCCGGCATCGCCCCGACCGGAACTCCGGTTGCGGTCCCGAGCCCGATCGCGACTGCCGCGCCTGCGCCGGCGCTCCCCGCATCCGTCGCACCGGCAACCCAGCCGGTGGGAACGCCCGGCTGGCTGTGGATGCTGATCGGTGCCGGCGCGACTGCGCTCGTGTTCGGCGGCATCTGGGCGCTGCAACGCCGCCGCCGTGCCGGAGAGCTGGAAGAATATGAGGCCGCTGCGCCCGCGCCGGCGGTCCCTCCGCCCGCAATGCCTGCGCGTCCGGTCGGTCCCCCGCCCGGGCTGGCGCCCAAGGCCGCGCCGCCGCCCCCGCCGCGCCTTCGGGCGAACCCTTCGAGATCATCCTCCGCCCCGCGCGCATCGAAGTGACCGAACGCGACATAGTGCTCGAGTGCGAGCTGCTGATCGGCAACACCCAGGCCTCGGCCGCCGAGAATGTCCGCGTCAACATGGCGATGATGACCGCCAGTCCCGACCAGGACCGCAACATCGCGGGCTTCCACGCCAATCCGATGGTCGATCCGGCCGGAACTCCGTTCGATCTCGCCCCCGGCGCGGGCGGGCGCATGCCGATGCGGCTGGCGCTGCCGCGCGAGCTGATCCACGTCGTCGAAGTCGCCGGGCGCCCGATGTTCGTGCCTTTGGTGATGATCGAGCTCAAATGGCGCGCCGGGATCAGCATCCGCCGCTTCGGCGCGGACTTCATGGTCGGCACCCCGGGGCAGGGGGCAAGGTCGGCCTGATCTGGCTCGATCGCAACCAGCAGGCGCGCGAGCTGGCCGCCACCCGCTATCTCCCGCGCCAGGCCGTGGCGGCCTGAAGATCGCTCAGTCGAGCACGCGGCCGACGCGCACCAGCGTCCCGCTGGGATCGCTCACTGCGAACTCATAGGTGCCCCAAGGCTTTCGGTGCGGTGCGCCCTTCTCGATGATCAGCTCGCGCACCCGATCGGCGGCCGCGTCGACATCCTCGACATAGAGATAGAGGCCGAAGGGATTGTATTCGACCTTCTCGGGCCATCCCTCGACATGGTTGAGGTGCAGATGCCAGCCACGCCCGTCGGCGAGGATGCGGTAATGGCCGTGATCGCTCACCACCGCGAAGCCGAGCCGCTGGTAGAATGCCTCGCTGGCGTCGAGATCGCTGCTCGGCACGATCGCCACCACGCGATGTAGGTCGGTCATTGCATCGCTCCCCATGAAACCGCGCGCACCGTGCATCAGCGGCGCGGTTCGCGCGAGAGCGAAACCGGCCGGAAACGCCGCTGCCGGACGGAGCCCCGCAAAAGTCCGGAAGCGGAGCGGACAAATGCGCTAGAAAGCCGCGATGGACGGACGGAATCTCGATCCGCGCGTCAAGCGCAGCCGTGATGCGATCGTCGCGGCATTGGTCGAGCTCGCCTTCCGGCAGCGCTACGACACGATCCGCACCGCCGATCTGATCGCGCTTGCCGGCGTCGGCCGCTCGACCTTCTACGAGCATTTCCGCGGCAAGGACGAAGTGCTGCTGGCGGCGATGGCGCCGATCCTGCAGCCGCTGGCCAGCGCCGCGCTGGGCCGCGCGAGCAGGGTCCAGGTGCGCGCGATGCTCGAGCATGTCTGGCAGCAGCGCGGCTTTGCCCGGATCATCCTAGGTGGCGGGACGGGCATGAAGCTCCAGCGCCGGCTGGCCGCGATGATCGAAGCGCGGCTGGTGGCGATGCCGGATGCTGCGCCGCCGGCGATGGTCGCGATGGCTGCCGCGGCGGCGCAATTGACGATGCTGCGGATGTGGGTCGCCGGCGAAGCGGCGTGCCCGCCCGCCGACCTCGCGGCGCAGATGCTCGCTTGCGCGCGCCTGGTTCCGGAGGCCTGATTTGCCATTGCCTTGACCGGAGCGATGCGGGAGGCTTCGGGCAATGACGATCTTCCGCTTCGACTGCTTCGTGCTCGACATGGGCGATCGCCAGCTCAAGCGCGAGGGCGTGCCGGTGGAGCTCAATGCCCGTTATCTCGACGCGCTGGCGCTGCTGGTGCGCGAGCAGGGCAGGCTGGTGTCGAAGGACCGGTTCCTCGACCAGGTCTGGCGCGGCGTGCCCGTTACCGACGAAGCGCTCACCCAATGCATCAAGACGCTGCGGAGGCAGCTCGGCGACAATGCCGCCAGCCCGCGGCTGATCGAGACCGTGCCCAAGCACGGTTATCGCTTCATCGCGGCGGTCGACGCGGGCATCGAGCCCCGATCGGTGCCGGCGCGCGCCGGAGCCGGGCGGTGGCGCCGCTTCCTGCTGCTCGGTGGCGCGGGCACGATCGGCGCCGGGATCGCGGGGCTGATCGGCGGCATCTTCTACGGATTCGCCGGCGCCTCGCAGCCGCTCCAGCCGGGCATGGGCGCAGTCTCGGTG
The DNA here is from genome assembly GCF_027941955.1 of Sphingomonas sp. 7/4-4. GTDB lineage: Bacteria > Pseudomonadota > Alphaproteobacteria > Sphingomonadales > Sphingomonadaceae > Sphingomonas. The sequence continues at coordinate 1,716,234 of NZ_CP115960.1, read as the reverse complement.
CTGCTGGTCGTGACGTGCCTCACCATTCTCGTCGCATCGGTGGGCGGGGCAGGGGTGGCGTTCGGCATCGCCGCCGCGGATTTCGTGCCCGCGCGGCGGTGGCATTGGAGCGTGGCTGGGGGCGCGGTCGGCGGGCTGGTCGTGGGCGGGGTGGTCAAGCTGCTCGGCCTCGACGCGTTCAACCTGCTGCTCGGTCAGTCGCCGGGCGACATCACCGGCGCGGCGGAGGGCGCTATGCTCGGCGCCGCGGTCGGGCTTGAAGCTGGCTCGGCGCGCGCTGGGGCGGGCATTCGCTTCGCCGTGCAGTCGCGGCGGCGGGGCTGGTCGGTGCCGTCGCGGGGATGCTGGTGCCGCTGCGCGGTGGGCGGCTGATGGGCGGCAGCCTCGACCTGCTCGCCCGCCACTTCCCCGCCTCGCGCCTGCGGCTCGATCAGATCGGCGGGCTGTTCGGCGAGAGCGGCTTCGGGCCGGTCGCCCAGCTGGTGACCGGCGCGCTGGAAGGCGGATTGTTCGCCGCCTGCATCGCCGGCGCAATGCTCCTCGCGCGGCGGGATCTCGACGCGGGGCGGTGAGGCCGGTGTCCGCTGTTGGTGGTTAGCCGCGAAAGGTCACACCAGGGTCACACTGCCTGCATCGTTTTGGCTGGCCGTGTTCCTGCGCAGGCGATCCAGGAGGGTGTGGACCAGGCAGCATTATGCTCCTGCTTTCGAACGAGCAGGATGAGAGGGGCGTTACGATGTCAAAGAGCTGAGTGAGGCTGTCAGACGAAATCCTACATTGCAAGCATGTCTGCAAATGGGTGGTTAGCGGACAAAGCTCCTTCTCCCCTTGTGGGAGAAGGAAGGGGCCCGCTCGCGCAGCGAGTGGGAAGGATGAGGGGTTGAGTCTCACTCCCCTCACCCTTCCGCCGACTAAAGTCGGCTCCCTCCCTCTCCCACAAGGGGAGAGGGAAAGGGAACGTCCGCTATCGGGGCGGAAGCTGCCACCTGCCGCTCTGGCCGCGATCCTCCGCAATCACCCGCGTGCACGCAAAGAAAAAGGGCGGCCCCATCGGAGCCGCCCTTTCGTTCTCTGCCGTGAAGCAGAAGAAGCTTACTTGACCTCGACGGTCGCGCCGGCTTCTTCGAGCTGCTTCTTGATCTTCTCGGCCTCGTCCTTGTTGACGCCTTCCTTGACGGCCTTGGGAGCCGACTCGACCAGCGTCTTGGCTTCGGTCAGGCCCAGGCCGGTGATGGCGCGGACTTCCTTGATGACGTTGATCTTCTTGCCACCGTCGCCGGTGAGGATCACGTCGAACTCGGTCTTCTCTTCCGCTGCCGGAGCAGCGGCGCCGGCGCCGCCAGCGGCAGGAGCCGCGACTGCAGCGGCGGCCGAGACGCCCCACTTCTCTTCGAGAAGCTTCGAGAGCTCGGCGGCTTCGAGAACGGTCAGCTCGGACAGAGCGTCAACCAGCTTGTTAAGGTCAGCCATGATAAACTCCAATCAAATCAGATAGGTTAGGGAATTGGTCTCGAAAAGGTCTCCGCTTACGCGGCTTCCTTCTCCGCATATGCCGAAAGAACGCGCGCGATCTGCGCGGCCGGTGCCTGCGTGATGGTTGCGAGCTTGGTCGCGGGAGCAACGATGAGCCCCACGATCTTGGCACGCAGTTCATCCAGCGACGGCAGCGTGGCGAGCGCCTTCACGCCCTCCACGTCGAGCAGCTGCGCGCCCATTGCTCCGCCGACGATCTCGAGCTTGTCGTTCGTCTTGGCGAATTCCGCGATGATCTTGGCCGCAGCCACGGGATCGGCGGAAGTGGCGAGCGCCGTCGGACCCGTGAGCAGGTCCGCGATCACCGAATAATCGGTGCCCTCGGCGGCAATTCTGGCAAGCTTGTTCTTCGAGACCTTATAGCTCGCACCGGCTGCGCGCATCTTGTTGCGGAGGTCCGTCGATTGCTTGACGGTCATCCCGAGATTGCGGGTGACAACCACCACGCCGACCTCGTTGAAGGTGCGATTCAGCTCGGCAACGGCATCAGCCTTCTGGGAACGATCCATGCCGGTCTCCTCGTTATGAAGCACCCAGAAGGGGGCTCCGGTTACAAATTGTCCGAGGGGCACGATCGTCGCGGCCAGAGGCTTCCCTGGCGTGACCCGAACGCTCCGCGCGAGGCGGACCGTCGGTGAAAAATCTGTCCCCGTCTTGGCGAGAAATCAAGACCGGCAAATCCCGGTCACTCGCTGTCTCGGACGGAACGCAGGCGAGGCAAGCCCCATCTGCGAAGGCGCGCACATAACGAAATCGGGGCGGGAGTCAACCGATCTGCTTCCCTCTCCCGTCGGGAGAGGGTTGCGCAGACTTGGGTCCGCTTCTTCAGCGGGCCCTAGTCGGAGCTGGGTGAGGGATCGCGTTATCGATAGCGCGATCCCTCACCAAGCTTCGCTAGGCAGCAAGCTGCCAAGCTACGCTATCCTCTCCCTCTGGAGAGGAAACTAGTCCGGATACCCGCCCACTTCGCGTTCGTCGTCGATCACGCGGCCCTTGCCGCTCCGCACTTCGGCGACGATCCTTTTGTCGACCGCGTCGCGATCCCAAGGCCGCGCGCCCGCCTCCGCCAGCACCCATTTCTCGACCGATCGCGCGGGCCGCGCCTGGAAGCCCGCCGGCCAGAAAGGCGGGCGGGTCAGGGGATGATCCGGGGCTTGCGGTTCGAGATCACTTCGACCGGCACCATCAGGCGGCCGCCGGCAAGCGTGAAGATATTGTCGCGGTCGAACAGCTCCAGATCGCCTTGCCCCTCGAGGATCAGGAAGGGCAGGTCCTTCCGCGTGGACGGCCCCCGCGCACGACGTTGCCGACGATCGCGAGCCGCCCGACCGTCCACGGATGCCCGACCCATTCCTCCTCGTTGAGCGCATAATGCATGCAGCGATTGCCGGGATCGTAGATCAGGTTGTTCGCGGTCAGCGCGTGGGCGCCGCCCTTGAACAGCTGGTTGCGCTCGTAATTATGCGCGTAGAGATTGCCCGCGATCAGCACTTCGGTGACATTGTCGTGGATCAGCGATCCCTTCGAATGCTCGCCCTTGGCGTGGCTGGAGTGGGACAATCCCTCGGCGACGATATTGCGCGTGAAGGTGATCCGCCGCGAGGTGTGCTGGCGCCACGCCTCGACGGTATCGCCGCCGGCGAAGCGTGGGCCCGAGGCGGAGAGATTCTCGTCGGTCGCCCAGGCAAAGGAGCAGTGATCGACGACGACGTCGTGCGCAGCATTGGTCGAGAGCCCGTCGACTTCCCAGCCGCTCTTGGGCGCCGCGCCGTCCGCGCCGGCGCGCACCCGGATGTGCTGGATCACCACGTCGTGCGTCGAGATCGAGATGCCGCCGCGGATCAGCGTGATGCCGGGGAAGCGGCGCTCGTCCCGTCGATCGTGACGAAGGGGTCGCGGATCGACAGGCTCTTTCGTCCCAGATCGATCACGCCCGCGACATCGAACAGGATCCTTCGTGGCCCGGTTACCGCCAGCGCCGCGCGCAGCGTGCCGAGACCCTCGGAGGCGAGGCTGGTCACGCGCAGCACGCGTCCAACGTCGCCGCCCTTGGTTTTGGTCCAGCCGCTGCTCGGCGTCAGCGCCTGCGCGCCCGCGAAAAGCGGTGCATGCCCCGCGACCAATGCCGCGCCGCCCACAAAGCTCCGCCGGTTCAGCCGCAAATCCGCTCTCCCTCGCTGCGCGGTGGTCATGCTTAACGAAAGGCCAAGCTGTGCCCCTGCGGAACAGTCCAAAAACCATGCTAGTCAGAGGCGGTTTCGCCAGCAATATCGCAGCGCATGACGACTCGATCCTCGCTTCTCCGAGGTGCTCTCATGCTCCTCCTCGCACTGGTTGCGACGCCCTCCGCCGCGTTCGCCGCTGCTTCCAAGGTTCCGATCGTGCTCGCGATCCTGACGCCCGACAGCCCGCTCCAGGAAGGCGAGTATCTGTGGGAGCCCGAGCGCGCGCCGACGGGCAAGCTCGAGATCGTCGCCGATGTCGCGCGCGACACGCTCTACGTCTATCGCGGCGGCGTCGAGATCGGTCGCACGATCCTGATCTACGGCGCCGACGAGAAGCCGACGCCGATCGGCAGCTTCCCGATCCTGCAGAAGAAGGTTCACCACATCTCGAACCTCTACAACGCTCCGATGCCGTACATGATGCGGCTGACCTGGGGCGGCGTCGCGCTCCACGGCAGCGGAGAGACGGTCGACAATCGCTATGCGACGCACGGCTGCATCGGCCTGCCCGACGAATTCGCCGCCTTGCTCTTCCGCGCCGCGAAGCTGGGCGATCGCGTGACGGTCACGCGCAACTGGCTGCCGCAATTCTACGGCGCCTGAGGCGCCTCAGAGAGGAATGTTCCTAAGCGACAGGCTATTTAGATGGCGTAGTTTCAAACGCCACAATCACACTTTGAATCGATGGTATTTTGCGCCCGGTATCATCAGTCAACGGAGTAAAGTGCCAGCCGTCTTGCACCTGTCGACAAGCCGTTGCTTCTAACCCAGCCACCAATTTGTCGGGCTTGACGTAGCAGCCTGTGGCCACCCCATCAGCTCCGACGAATGAATAGACGTGAACGAGCGGCCTTTTCGGCAGCTTTTTGGGCAACGATGCAACTGACAGGATAAGATCGCCAAAGGGCGGGTGAGCGCCCGGCTGCATTCCCGGAATCTTCCAATTGGCATAGTTTCTGTAGGTGCTGATGATTGGCTGCCCGGTGCTATCTCGCGCCGGTTTGAACTGACTGCGTGCCATCATGAGGACGCATGTCCTGCTATCGAGGTGGGGATAAGCACTCGGCGAGGTGATCTGGCAGCTTTTGGGTTTTCCGTCGATTCCCACGATGATCATGAAACCCGGATACGCCTGCTCACCTTCGTGAACTGACTGCGGAGGATAATCCGCATCGGTGAGCCATCTCTCCGGATGTCCGGTGGGATCCGGTCCCGTGATCGAAGCGGCAATCGCTGCGACTATCGATAGCAATTCGAGCATGAATGTCTCTCCCCGCCTTGACGCTAAATCGGCCGGGGTGATTGTCAACGAAGGTCGGCGCCATCGCACGTCAACGCGCGGTGCCGCGCCTCAGAAGTTCGCCTTGCGCAACAGGCGTTCGCGCAGATCCTGCATCACTACCGCCTGCGCGGCGGCGAGCCGGTCGTCTTCGCCCAGCACATTGCCCAGATGTTCGAGCACCTGGCTGGCACGATCGAGATTCTGGAGCACCCGCGAATGCCGCTGCAGCATCACCGGATCCTCGATCAATTCTTCGCCGAGCGCGTCGATCAGGCGCTGCACATAGATGATCTCTTCGGCGATGCGCCGCTCGAGCTCCGCGGTGGATATCGCGGTTCCGGCGGCGGCGGCATCGGCGGGGAGCGCGGCGCCCGATCGGACGGCGTTCTGGATCGCGTCCACGCGCGCCTGGCCCTGGTGACCGGCGAACACTGCCGCGCGCTTGCCGGTGATCCATTCGTCGACCGACGCGGCGACATTGTCGAAACGGATCCCACAGCGCCCGCCCGCGCACCAGACCACGCTGGCCGAGACCTGGATATCGGCGCGAATGAGGAGGAGGAAGCGCCGGGCCCGGGCAGCGCCGCACCGTCCAGCATCGCGCCGGTTTCGGAGAGATTGCGGATGCGCACCGGTGCCTTGCTGCCCGCCGATTCGATCGACGCGGCGAGCATCAGGTTCTTGCGCGTTGCGCGCGGCTGCTCGCCGCCTGCGGCGGGCATGGATTCCGGTTCGTCGAACTGCGAGCTGGTCACGCCTGGTTCCGTTCTGTGCGCGCACCTCGGCAGGCGGGTGCGCCGCTGCCGACACCGTACAGGGTTAGCGCTGCGCCCATCAATCCATTGTATCGCGTCCGAGGCGCCAACGGCCTCTTCTTCCATCAAAATCTGTGGGCATGAAGCCGCGCGGCGGCGGCCTTAGCCGGTCCGTCCGCCTCCCAGCAGTGCCTGCGCCGGTTCGCGCTCGGGGGTGTCATAGGCGCCGTTGGCGACCGGCAGCAGTGTGCGCCGTGCTGCCGCGGACTTGCCGCGGCGAACCAGCGCCTCGCCGAGCAGCAATCGCGGGCCCGGCGCGGCGGGCACGGTGTCGACGACTTTCATCAGGCCTTCGATGGCGATGTCGGGCGGTGCCTCGCCCGCCTCGGCGAAGCTGCGATAATAAGCGAGCAGCGGCAGCGGATTGTCGGGATCCGCGCGGTTGGCGCGGGCGATCTCGGCGCGTGCCTTCTTCAGTCGTGTCGGGCGCTCGGCAGGTGGGGCGGCGAGCGCCTGGCCGAGAAGCGCGCTGCCCCGCCACGCGCGCGCGTCGCTGCTGTTCGAGTCTGCGGCGAGCGCGCGATCGGCCGCGGCGAGGCATTCGGGCGCATTGCCGCTGCGGCATTCGGCTTCGGCGAGCAGCAACTGCGCCTGGAGATTGGCCGGGTAGCGCGCCGCGTCCCCGCGCAAGCCTCGCAGCCAAACGTCGCGCGCCGCGATGGTCTTGGTATCGGCACCGGGCGGCGCGATGCGCGAGCCGAGCTCCAGCCGCCCCTTGACGAAAGCCGCTTCGCCTTGGGTCAGCTGCCGGACCATCGGCTCCGCGACCCGCTCGGCGGGGTAGGTCATCTGCTCATAGGGCATTTTCTTGTTGTCCCACGCGGCGAGATCGCGCTGGAGTTGGTCGAGGTCGCCCAGGGCTGCAGCGGCTTGCGCAGGCGTCTCGCCGATGGCAATCGCGGCGAGATAGGCGCGCAGCTGCGGCCGCCTTGCCTCGTCGAAGAAGAGCATGTGCGCCAACGCCCAGGCATGAAACGGCGTCCACCGGCTGTCGGCGCTGCTCTTCACCGGGTAATTGCCGGTCAGCACGTCCTTCACGGGCGCACCGTGCACGCTGCTCAGGACGCGGCCATAGCCTTCGGGCGCGCGGCCATAGGATATCTGCCCGTCGCCCTTGACCTCGATCGTCGAGAACAATTCGCCGAAGCCGTCGACATACCAGCGCGGATAGGCATTGGGGAAATGGGTGAGCAGCCAGTTGCGCGCGAAGGCGGCATAGATCCGCCCCTCGGCTGCGACCGGCACCGAGACTTCGTTGACTGCGACCGCGAACGGATCGTCCTTCTTCGCGAAGCCCGCGCCGGCACCGATCGGACCGGCCAGATGCGAACTCAGCCCCGCGTCGTTGGCGGTGGGATCGGGCACGCCGCCGCTGGTCGAGCGGATCAGGTCGGGGAGGAGCCCGGCGAGGCTGATGCCGCGCTCGAGCTGGACGCGGGTGTCGTAGCGGGTCGCGGCGAGCACCGGCCCATCCTCGCGCGGATCGTAATAGCCCTGCACCTCGAAGCCGCTGCGCCATGGCCCCGGCGTGAAGCGCAGGTTGCGCAGGTCCATCGCGTCGAATTCGCGTGAATCCCCGACCAAGGTCACGCGCAGTTTTCGGGTATCGTCGGGCTGGTCGACTCGTCCGAGCAGCACCGAAAGCAGGAAGTGCAGCCGCTCGAGATTGTGCGCGATGCGGCGCAATTCGGCTTCGCTGCCGTCGCTGGTGACGACGACGTGATCGGTCTCGGCCTCGCGCCAGCGGCTGAGCTTCTCCAGCCTGCCCTGCACGACGATCGCGTCGTCCTGCGGCGCGGCCTGGGAGAATGCGGGATGGGGCAGGGCCAGCAGCGTCAGCGCGATCACAAGCCGCATTGCATTCTCTCCCGCAATCTTGCCGGGACTATGCGCCGGGGGCCGCAAAGAAAGGGCCGGAGGAAACTCCGGCCCTTCATTATTGGCTAATCGCGAGGATCAGACCGCGGCGATTTCCGCCGCGTCGACCTTGACGCCCGGGCCCATCGACGAGCTCAGCGCAACCTTGCGCAGATACTTGCCCTTGGCGCCGGCCGGCTTGGCCTTGATCACCGCATCGACCAGCGCGTCGAAGTTCGCGCGCAGGTCTTCCGCCGGGAACGACGCCTTGCCGATGCCCGAATGGATGATGCCGGCCTTCTCGACGCGGTACTCGACCTGACCGCCCTTGGCGGCCTTGACGGCTTCGCCGACGTTCATGGTCACGGTGCCGAGCTTCGGGTTCGGCATCATGCCCTTGGGGCCGAGGATCTTGCCGAGGCGACCCACCAGACCCATCATGTCGGGGGTGGCGATGCAGCGGTCGAAATCGATCTTGCCGCCCTGAATGGCTTCCATCAGGTCCTCGGCACCCACCACGTCCGCACCGGCGGCAGTGGCTTCGTCGGCCTTGGCACCGCGGGCGAACACGCCGACACGGACGGTCTTGCCGGTGCCCTTGGGCAAAGTGACGACGCCGCGCACCATCTGGTCTGCGTGACGCGGATCGACGCCCAGGTTGAGCGCGACTTCGACGGTCTCGTCGAACTTCGAGGTCGCGTTGGCCTTCACGATCGAGATCGCTTCATCGACGCCGTGCAGCTTCTCGCTGTCGACGGTCCAGGTCTTCTGCTTCTTGGTCAGCTTTGTCATCGTATCAGCCCTCCACCACTTCGAGGCCCATTGCGCGGGCGGAGCCTTCGATGATCTTGGTCGCTGCCTCGATGTCGTTGGCGTTCAGGTCCTTCATCTTGACCTGGGCGATCTCGCTCAGCTGCGAGCGCTTGATCTTGCCGGCAACCTGCTTGCCCGGCTCCTTCGAGCCCGACTTGAGGTTGATCGCCTTCTTGATCAGGTACGTCGCCGGCGGCGTCTTGGTCTCGAACGAGAACGAACGGTCCGCATAGACGGTGATCACGGTGGGAAGGGGGTGCCCTTTTCCGCGTCGCCGGTCTGGGCGTTGAACGCCTTGCAGAATTCCATGATGTTCACGCCGCGCTGACCCAGAGCAGGGCCGATCGGCGGGGAGGGGTTCGCGGCGCCCGCGGGCACCTGCAGCTTGATATAGCCGGTAATCTTCTTTGCCATGTCACTCTCTTTCAGGGGGCCTTGCGGACCCCGATCAAGTTTAGCGGTTCAGACGGACGCCGAGGCGCCCTCCCGCAGGGTTTCCATTGCTATAGCTTTGGAAGGGCGGGCCCCTAGCGCAAAGACAGGCTGGACGCAACAGAAGAGAGCGCGGCGGGTAATGGAAAAGGCCGGAGCTCTCGCCCCGGCCTTTTCGTATCCTGCAAAGCTGAAAATCCGCCCGGTTACTTGATGCGTTCGACGTCCTCGAAGCCCAGCTCCAGCGGCGTGGCGCGACCGAAGATCGAGATCGAGACCTTGACCCGGCTCTTGTCGAAGTCGAGTTCCTCGACGATGCCCGAGAAGGTCGCGAAATTGCCGCTGGTGACCTTGACCGTGTCGCCGATGTCGTAATCGACATGGACGCGGGCCTTGGGTGCGGCGGAAGCAGCCTCTTCCTTGGTGTTGAGGATGCGCGCGGCTTCGGCCTCGCTGATCGGCTGGGGCTTGCCCGAGCTGCCGAGGAAGCCGGTCACCTTCGGCGTGTTCTTGACGAGGTGATAGACGTCGTCGTTCATCTCGAGCTTGGCGAGGACGTAGCCCGGGAAGAACTTCCGCTCGGACTGGATCTTCTTGCCGCGGCGAACCTCGGTGACGGTTTCGGTCGGGACCTCGACGGCCTCGACCAGACGATCGAGGCCGAGACGGGTCGCGTCCGCCATGATCTGATCGCGGACCTTGCCCTCAAAGCCCGAATAGGCGTGGATGATGTACCAGCGCGCCATGTTTGCCGTGTTCCTTACTGGGCGAGACGGAGGAGGCCGCGGACGACCGCGTCGAAGAACGAATCCACGCCCAGGAAGAAGATACCGAGCAACGATGCCATGATCAGCACCATCACGCCGGTCATCACGGTTTCCCTGCGCGACGGCCATACGACCTTGCCGGTCTCGGCGCGCACCTGGCGCATGAATTCGAGGGGACTGGTCTTCGCCACCGGGGGCATCCTCGTCAAAAAATTGGCTCCTTCGGCGAGGCATGGGTCCGCTGCCGGCTCCTTCGGGGAAGGACCGGCGTTTTCCCATCACGCTGTCGGATTGGGACGGGTATCTAGCGAGGCGGGGGGCAAAAGCAAGCGTGGTCGCGAAGGCCCGTCTCCCCTGTTTCACCACCGGAAAGCGGGGAGCGATAAATCACAGGCTCGGCGACAAGTCCGAGTACCGGCAACGGCAAAAGCGCCCCGGACAAAGCCGGAGCGCCTCTGGTCTTGCGATCCTTTCGGAGCCTTACGGGCTGTCGGGCGAATCGTCGTCGCCGCCGAAGATGTTGATCGCGCCGGTCACTTCCAGCAGCGCGACGATACCGACGATGCCGAGCACCGCGAAAAGCCCGACCCCGGCACCAGTTTATTCTCTTTGGCCAGCGGCGTGCTGGCGCGCGTTTCGGTCGCGGATGCGTTACGCAGGCTCAGCGCCGAAGCCGTTCCGGCCTGTGCTGCGGTCGATGCGAAGACCATCGCCGATGCGGCGGCGATTACAGCCAATTTCTTGTACATGCACAGGATCCTCTGCCTAGATCAGCGCTACTGCGGCAAAACCGCCGGCAAGCAGGATCAGAAATCCCCATGCGAACAGGTTCAATCGTTTTTCGATGAACGCTTGCACAGGCTCGCCGAACCGCTTGAGCAATGCCGCAATGATGAAGAAGCGCGCGGAGCGCGTAATCGTCGCAAGGAGCACGAACAGCGGAAAGTTGAAGTGAAACAGGCCGCTGGCGATGGTGACCAGCTTGAACGGGATCGGCGTGAGCCCCTTCAGCAGGATGATCGCGGCGCCATATTGGTCATAGCCGTGGCGCAGCGCCTCGATCTTCGATTCCATGTGATAGAGCTGGACCAGCCATTGGCCGATGCTCTCCATCAGATAATAGCCGATGGCATAGCCGAACATGCCACCGATCACCGAGGCGACGGTGCACACGGTGGCGATCAGATAGGCCTGGTCGCGCCGCGCGAGGACCATCGGCACGACCATCACGTCGGGCGGGATCGGGAAGAAGCTGCTCTCGGCGAACGAGACCACGGCCAGGCTGCGGAGCGCGTGACGGTGATGCGCCATGCGCAGGACCCAGTCGTACATCGGGCGGAACATGCGGACTCCAGCGAATGCGTGCGGCGCGTTCCTGCCCTATTCGCATCCGCAGCGAAAGCCGCAATCCGGCCGAGATGCAGGCGGGGCAGGGCAGCGCGCACAGCGAAGTGCGAAAAGACTAAAGATTCTGACAGCGCCGTGCTGCGGCCCCGGTCCAATAAGCGGGCCTTAGCAGCCAATGGTCAGGATCATGAAGCGGAGAGATTTCGTCAAACTGGGAGCGGGCGCGGTCCTGCTCGGCGGATGGGCCACCGGCGCGGTGGCGAGCACATCGGCGGGGTCGGACTTCGACCGGTTCCGCATGGCGGAATGGCGGCGGAACCGCCAATTCGCCGAAACGCCGTTCGGATCGATCGCTTATGCGATGCGGGGCAGCGGCGAAGCGGCGCTGTTCCTCCACGGATATCCGCTGAGCGGCTTTCAATGGCGCGGGGCCGTCGAACAGCTCGAACTCTTCTATCGCTGCATCGTGCCGGATTTCATGGGGCTGGGCGCCACGGAAGCGGCGCCGGGGCAGGATCTGGGCGCCGGCAACCAGGCGGCGATGATCATCGCCCTCCTCGACACGCTGAAGGTGGCGCGCGTCCATATCGTGGCGAACGACAGCGGCGGGGCGGTCGCGCAACTGCTCGCCGTGCGGCACCCGGATCGCGTGCGTTCGCTATTGCTCACCAATTGCGACACGGAGCGGCAGAGCCCGCCACCGGCGATGCTGCCGGTGATCGATCTGGCGAGGAAGGGGCGCTATGCCGAGGAATGGCTAATGCCCTGGCTGGCCGATCGCAACCGTGCCCGTGCGCCCGATCAGTTCGGCGGCATGTGCTACGCCGACCCGGCGAACCCGAGCGATTCCGCGATCGAGATGTATTTCGGTCCGTTGCTGGCGACGCCCGAACGCCGCCGGCAGGTTGAGGCGCATGCCGTTGCGCAGGGGACGAACGCACTCGCGGGGATCACGCCCCAGCTGAACCGCTGCCCCGTGCCGACCCGCATTGTCTGGGGAATGGCGGACACGATCTTCGACACGGCGAATATCGACTATCTCGATCGCGCCTTGGGCAATTCGCGCGGCGTGCGGCGGCTCGAGCGGAGCAAGCTGTTCTGGCCGGAGGAACGTCCCGACGTGATCGCCGAAGAGGCGGACGCGCTGTGGCGTAAGGTGCGGTCATGAACGCGCGCAAGATGAAGCTCGCCAGAGCAGCAGCAGCGGTCGTGCTGGCGGCGGCACTGGCCGGTCAGCCGGCAAGGGGCTCCGACCACCTCGATTCGCCCGCCGTGATCGCAGATCCGCGCGCGGACATCGGCGACATATATGCGTGGATCTCTCCGGACGCGCGCAGGCTGAACCTCGTGATGGCGATCGTCGGACACAGTTTTTCCGACCGGATCGCCTATGTCTTCCACATCGATAGCGGCCGCCGGTTCGGGACCACCACTTCGACGATCGACCTCACCTGCCGCTTCGCAAGAGCGAGCGAGGCCGACTGCCGGCTCGGCGGGATCGACCGTGCGCGCGGCGATGCGAGTGGGGAGGGGAATCGAGAGCAATGGCGGCCACTTCCGGCTGTTCGCTGGATTGCGCGACGATCCGTTCTTCAACAATGTCCGGGGCACCCGTGCGGCATATGATCTGGCGAAGAAGGCGCTGGCCGGCGGCGCGCGCTACGACGCGAGCGGGTGCCCGGTCTTCAGCTCCGCGCAGTCCGTCGCGATCCTGGACCAGTGGCGCCACACGGAGGGTGGGCCGGCGAGCAATCTGCTGCGCGGCTGGACGCCGAGCGCGATCACGGTCTCGATAGACATCGCGTCGATCAACAAGGGCGGATCGCTGCTGGCGGTGTGGGGCGCGACGGTGGGCCCTCGGGAGCAGATCGACCGCGCGGCACGGCCGCTCACGGGAAATGCATTGCTGGCGACGCTCGGCACCGATGCCGAGAGCGACGCGCTCAAGATCCGGTACAATCGCACCGCGCCCGCGAAGGCCGCATCGTTCGCCGGTGATATCGCCAAAGGCGTGGCACTTTATGACGGGTTCGACGGGCATTGCGGCGACAGCTTGCTGATCGACCCCAAGGCACCGCCGGCGCGACGTTATTGGCCGATGGCGCGCCTGCTGGCGGATGACCGCTTATGGCTCAACAGCCGGTCCGGCCGATGCACGCAGCTATTTGCAGTCGAACGGGCGGCGCTGAACGGCGAAGCCGCTCTCGCCGGGGACTGCGGCGGGCGATCGATCAACTACGATTCGGTCAACATCTACCGATCGCTGATCACCAACGGCACGACCCGCGGCATGGACGACGGCGTTCATGCCGACGAGAAGGTCCATTCGACGGTGGACTTCCCGTTCCTCGCGGCGCCCGACGGCATTGGGCAGGGACGATGAAACGGTTGCGAGACCTGCTCCCTGTGCTTGCGGCAGGCGCCGGGCTGCTGGCCGCGCCGCCAGCCTGGGCGCATGACGGCACCGGGCTTGCCGGAGGGTTCGTCTCGGGATTCGTGCACCCGCTGAGCGGCACGGATCATATGCTCGCGATGGTCGCGGTGGGTTTGTGGGGCGCGTTTCTCGGTCGCCCGCTCGTCTATTTGCTCCCCGTGATATTTCCGCTGGTCATGGTCGTCGGCGCGGTGTTCGGCATGGTCGGCGTGCCGATGGCGCCGGTCGAGTCCGGCATCGCGCTCTCCGTGCTGGTGCTGGGCGGCTGCATCGCCCTGGCAGTCCGTGCGCCGCTGATCGTCGCGGCGGGAATCGTCGGCGCCTTCGCGATTTTCCACGGCTATGCCCATGGCCGGGAGCTCCTTCGGCCGCCGATCCGATCGGCTACAGCGTTGGGTTCGTCCTGGCGACCGGCCTGCTGCACGTCGCCGGAATTGCTTTGGAGGATTGAAGGACCGTCGCCACGGCGCTGTCGCGCTGCGCGTCGCGGGCGGGCTGATCGCGGCCGTCGGCGCTGCGCTTCTGATCGGGCTGGCGGCGCGATGAGGGATATCCTGCTGCCGGCGATGCTGCTGTGCATCAGCAGTGGCCTGACGATCGGCCTCGGCAAGACGTGGGTGCCGTCCGTGTCGGTCGCCGCGGTCGCGGCGGCGATATCGGCGGCGATCCGGTGGAACGCGGAAATTCCGGCCGAAGGCGCGTTCGCGGTCGCTTGGATAGCGATCATCGCCTCGGCGGCAGTGATATTGCTGGGAGGGCGCATCTCGCGCGTCCTGACGCTGCCGATGGCGGTAGCGGTGGGTGCGGTCATGGGCCTGCTCGGACCGGACTGGCGCATCCCGATCGTGTTTGCCGCGCTGCCGATCGTCGTGACCGTCGCGAGGTTCGTCGTGGCGCGTCATTGGGCCCTGGCCATCAAGGTCGTCGCCGGCTGGCTGCTGGCCATAGCCTCGCTCAACGCCGCCCTTGCGATGCTGCCGGTCACGCCGGGCTATCTTCCCGATCATCTGGAGTAAGCGATGCGAGATCCTTTCGGCCGCGCTCGGCCTGTCCCTGCTCGCCACCTCGACGGTAGCGTTCGCGCACGACTTCTGGCTTCAGCCCGCCAAATGGCGCGTCGATCCGCGGACGCCGTTCGACGTCACGCTGCTGGTCGGTCACGGTCCCTATCGGCAGCGTTCACCGATCCCGGCTTCGCGCATCGTCCGCTTCGAGGCGATCGCAGCCGATGGCCGGCGTGCCGACCTGCGCAGCCGGATGCACTTGGCGGCCGCAAACGGCGACGCGACGATCGGATCTCGCACGCCCAGGCACCTATTTGCTCGCGCTCGAGACCGACAATCGCGCCGAAAGCCATTTGCCTGCGATCCGGTTCAACGACTATCTTAAGGTCGAGGGCCTGACTCCCGCGATCGCACTGCGTGCACGCACCAGGCGCACCGATGCCGACGGCGCGGAGAATTACAGCCGGCATGCCAAGGCGATCGTGCAGGTCGGTTCGGTCGATCCCGGCCAGCAGATTATGGTCACCCGTCCGATCGGCCTCGCGCTGGAGATCGTGCCCGAACATAGCCCGCTCGCCACGCCACGCGGCTCGAGCCTACCGGTTCGAATATTCTATCACGGGAAGCCGCTCGCCGGCGCCCTGGTGAAGCTCACGGATCTCGCGCGTGACGCCGAACCGGTCGAAATGCGGCGCAGCGACGCGAGCGGACGCGTTGTGTTCGCGATGCCTCAGCGCGGCAGCTGGCTGATCAACGTTATCTGGACGCGGCCGCAGCCGCGGACCAGCCTGACCGATTTCGACACCGATTTCTCCAGCCTCAGCTTCAACATTCCGGGATGAGGATCACCGGCGCAGAAGTGCGGCGCGCTGGAAGGCGGCCGGGGAGCGTCCATAATGCTGGCGGAAGGCGGCGGTGAAATGGCTGTGGCTCGAAAAGCCGAGATCGAGCGCCAGCCCGGTGAGATCGTCGCAGCCGTCGAGGAGGTCGAGCGCACGCGCCAGCCGCAAGCGCAACTGATAGCGATAGAGCGGCACGCCCTCGCACTGCGCGAAGACCTGCGTCAGATAGACGGGCGACACACCGACCTCGGCGGCGATCTCCCCCAGCGTCCAGCGTCGGCCCGGATCGGCGGCGAGCACCAGCTTGGTGCGATCGGCGAGCTTCTGGCGGCCGTAGCTCGTCGAGCGGAGATACGAGGTCCGTTCACCGAGCGACCGGCGGATCAGGGCGAGCGCCAGCGTCTCCCTTCGAGCGGTTCGATCGCGTCGCGCGACAGGCCGTGACGCAGCAGCGCCACCAGTGCCTGCGCCTCCGGATCGATGCCGCGACCCCGGCTCTTGAAGGTGACTCCGGATCGGCTGTCGAGCTGATCGGCGGGGGCGAGCTCGCGCAGGAGCTGCTGGTCGATCGCGATCGACAGGCAAGCGTCGCCGCCCCCGACGGGGTGGCTGATCGCATATTCCTCATCGTCGTTGAAGAAGACCAATTGATTGGCTTCAGCGACGACCTCCGCCTGCCCGACATGGCGCATGAACGCCCCGCGATACGGAAATACGAAGTGCGTCGCGGTCGCGCACTCGCTGACCGAGCGGTGGCGGCAGTCGCCGCTGCAGCGCACGTCGCGAAGGGCGACCGCGTCGGTCTCCAGCAGCAGCCGGATCGACAGTTCGTTGACTGGTTCGGCCTCGCTCATGTCAGGGCCCCGGTATCTCCGATCGCGTTTCGGCCGTCCTACAGCCAATGCGCGGTCCTTGTCGCCTCTCAATACACGTCGCGCGGCATCTCACCGCGCTTCGCACAGGCGGAAGACGAGCAGTGCAAGTGCCGCGAGCCCGGCACCGGCGGCGACGAACGCTGCCGCATAACCCGTGGTCGCGGCCAGGACGCCGAATGCGAGGCCGCCGAGGCCCAGTCCGGCATCATAAGCGGCGTTCCACAGGGCGCTGGCGCCGTCGATCTGGTTCGGCGCTGCGCGGCTCAGCAACTGCGCCAGGCTGGCGCTCTGCAATACTCCGAAGGCGACACCGCTCAGCGCCATGCCGGCAAGCACCGCAATGTCGCCCGAGAAGGCCAGGCAGAGCATCGCGATCACTGCCAGCGCAATGCCTGCGATCATTGCGCCCTGCGGACCATGACGATCGACCGGCCTCCCGGCAGCCCAGCGCGCGGTGGCTGCGGCGAGTCCCTGGATCAGCAGCGCGAGCATGATCGTGCCGGTGCTCGCCTCGCGATGTGCCAGCGGCAGGAACGTGATGGTCGCACCGATCACGATCGCGCCGAGTGCGAGCGAAGTGGCGGGCCAGGCAGCGCTGCGCAGTGCCGGCAGGCTATGGTGCGCGGCGTCGACCCGCTCCTCGCGGCGCGGCAGATGCGCGAGACTGACGAGGCCTGCCAATGCCAGCGCGGTTGCGATCGTCGCCGTCGCCGCCGGTCCGAATGCGCTCAAGGCCCAGGGGCCGAGCGGCACGCACAGGATCGCCGGGATCGCCGAGGCGACGCCGTAAATGCCCATCGCTTCGGCGCGCTGGGTCGGCGGGGCCAGCGTCGCGGCCAGTCCGCATGCCGCGACGAGCAGGACGCCGAGCCCGAAACCGCGCGCCGCGCAGCTCAGCAGCACCAACGGCAAGCTACCGGAAAAGGTGACGATGCATGGGATCGCCAGCACGAGAAGCGCGATTGCCAATGCCGTCCGGCGGCCGAAGCGCGCGATCAGGCGAGGCGCAAGCAGCTCTCCCGCGATCGTCGTAGCCATCAATGCGCCCGTCGCCAATCCGGCGGCCAGATCGCCGCCGAGCGTGGCAATGTGCGCCGGGACTGCCGAAAGCAGCAGGTAGAAGCTGCTCATCGCGGCGACCATGAGACCGGACAGGGCCAGCATGCGTGGCGTGAAGATCGGTTCCGGGGAGCGTCCGGAACCAGTGTTTCAAGGGCAGTCGTGGCCATTTTCTCTCTCCAGCATGGCTGTCGAGGCGGTTTCTATCGTGCTACTGGACTTGATAATATGACCAGTTGATAGGTGATATTATTGACCAGTTCGGCGCCTGACCTCCCGATCATGCTGGATCGCGCCGCGGCGATGAGCCTCGGATCGCAGCTGCGCCAGCGCCTGCTCGAGGCGATCCGCTCCGGCGCGCTGCGCACGGGGGTTCGCCTCCCGTCTACCCGGGCGCTTGCTTCGCAGCTCGGTGTGTCGCGCCCGCTCGTGGTCGAAGTCTATGCCCAGCTCGCCGCGGAGGGCTATCTCGCCTTGCGGCAGGGCGCGCGCCCGACCGTTGCCGCGGGCTGCGATAGCGCGCCGACGCCCGATGTCTCCGAAAGCCCGGTTGACGAGCCGATCCGCTTCGATCTGCGGCCGGCGATGCCTGACGTGGGACAATTTCCGCGCAAGGACTGGCTGCGTGCGGTCCGAACCGTGCTCAATAACCTCCCAGCCAGCGAGCTCGGCTATGGCGATCTGCGCGGCAGCCCGGTCCTGCGTCGCGCGCTCGCGGACTATCTGGGGCGCGTGCGCGGCGTGATCGCCGATCCCGCCCGCATCTACGTCACCAGCGGTTTTGCCGAAGGGCGGGCGCTGACCTGCGCCGTGTTCCATGCGTACGGAGTCCGGCGTCTCGCAGTCGAGGATCCGAGCTACAGCGACTGGGTGGCGGTCGACAAAGCGGGGCTCACGCGGTTGCCGGTGCCGGTCGACATGCAGGGCATCGATGTCGACAGGCTTGCCGCATCGCCTGCCGAGGCTGTGTTCCTGACGCCGTCGCATCAATTTCCGATCGGCGGGGTTCTGAGTGCCGACCGGCGCCAGCGCGTGGTCCGCTGGTTGCGCGAACGCGATGCGCTGGCACTCGAGGACGATTATGATGCGGAGTTCCGATACGATCAGGCCCCGGTCGGAGCGCTTCAGGGGCTGGTGCCCGATCGCATCGTCTATGCCGGCACCGTCAGCAAGACACTGGCTCCCGCATTGCGTCTTGGCTGGCTGGTCATGCCGCCCGCACTTGTCGGATTGGCGAACGACGAGTTGCGTCGCTGGAGCGAAGGCCGGCCCCGGATCGATCAGGATGCGCTCGCCGAACTGATCGATTCAGGCGCGTATGACCGGCATTTGCGGCGGATGCGACGAGTTCTATCGCGAGCGCCGCAATCTGCTGCTGACCTGTCTGGCCGAAGCTTTGCCCGAACTGGAAATAGAAGGCGCCGCGGCCGGTCTTCACGTCACCCTGCGGCTGCCGGGCGATATCGATGCAAGCGGGGAAGCGGCTATCCTTGCGGGATTGCGAAAACGCGGTTTGGCGACCGAAGGTCTCGGCAGGTACAGTTCAACCGCCAAAGGGCCGCGGCGGCTGTTTCTTGGCTATGGACGAATTTCGGAAAGTAGCATCGCGCCGAGTGCGAGAATACTGGCCTCCGCGATCCGTGCCCAGTGTGAGTTGAGGTCCGCTCCGGAGCTGCTCCGCCCGCCTGTGAGCTAGCGGGCCTGCACGTTCGATAGCGCGGAATACGCGCCGTTTCGGCTCAGCAATTCGGCATGATTGCCCAGCTCGGCAATCGCGCCTTCGCGGATCACGGCGATGCGATCGGCATCGCGGATCGTGGCGAGGCGGTGGGCGATGATCAGCGAGGTCCGGCCGTGGCAGAGCCGACGGAGCGCGGCCTGGATGCGGCGCTCGGTGCTGATGTCGACTGCCGAGGTCGCCTCGTCGAGGACCAGAACGACTGGGTCGGCGAGATAGGCGCGGACGAGGCAGACGAGTTGGCGCTGGCCTTGGCTGAGGTTCGCGCCGAGAGGCCCGACCGAGGTGTGATAGCCGTGCGGCAGCGCGCGCAGCACTTCGTCGGCGCCGAGTTCGTGCGCGGCATCGATCAGTTCGGCGTCGCTCGCCGCGGGTCTGGCGAGCCGAAGGTTTTCGAGCACGGTGCCGCCGAACAGCACATTGTCCTGCAACACGACGCCCACCTGCCGCCGCAGGCTCGCTTCGGAGACATGACGGATGTCGTGCCCATCGAGCAGCACCGCGCCTGAATCCACGTCGTAAAAGCGCGTCAGCAGCTGGACGAGAGTGCTCTTGCCATGGCCGGTGGGGCCGACGATCGCGAGCACTTCGCCGGGCGCGACGCGAAGGTCGAGGCCGCGGATCACCGGACGGGCAGGGTGATAGCCGAAATCGACGTTGCGGAAGTGGATCTCGCCCTTGAGGCGGGGAAGCTCGATCGCGCCGGGGAGATCGCGGATCTCGGGTTCGGTGTCGAGCAGCAGGAAGATCCGTTGGGCACAGGCCGAGCCGTTGGCGAAGCGCTCGAACAGGTCACTGAATTCCTGCAGCGGGGCGAGGAACAGGAAGACGTAGAACAGGCTCTGGGTGAGCTCGCCGAGCGTCAGCGTGCCGAGCGCGAGGCCGCGTCCGCCGATGACGAGCGTGAGCGCAAGCCCGGCAGTGGTGAGCAGCCCGGTGAACGGCGCGAACCAGCCCGAGCGCGCGCTGCCGGCGATCAGCGTGGTGTTGAAGTCGCGGAGCAGGCCGCGATAGTGCGCGAGATTCTCCGCCTCGCGGCCGACCTGCTTGATCAGCCGCACGCCGGCGACGGTCTCGACCAGATGCGCGGTAAAACGGCTGCGATTCTCGGCGACGCGGCCCCAGCTGCGCTGCGCGAGCCGCTTGAACGCGACGGTAGCGAGCAGTAGCACGGGCACCACCAGAGCTAGCCCGAACAACAGAGTCGGGGCGATCGCCCATAGCAGGATGGCCGCGAGCACCAATCGCAGCATCGCCGACAGGAATTGCGGTGGGCATTGGATGAGCATCGGCTCGAGCGTGTCGACGTCGCGATCGGCGCGCGAGATGATCCGGCCGGCCTTGGTCCGATCGAAATAACCGACGCTGAGCGACTGGACGTGCGCGAAGACGCGGCTGCGGATGGTATTGAGCAACTCGGTCGCGGCGCTACCGGCGAAATATTGCGAGAAGCCGCCGAGTGCGAAGCGCAGCGCCCAGGTGGCGGCGAGCCCAAGGCAGGCGAGTGCGATCAGCCCGGCGTCGAACGGCTGGAGCGCGCGGTCGATCACCAGCCCGATCAGCAATGGACGGGCGAAGATCGCGAGAACCTGCACCAGCTCGATCGCGATCACCGCCGCGACCAGCCGGCGAACGGGATGGAGCAGCGGCAACAGCCGGCGGAGCATGCCGCGGTCGAGCGCTTTCTTGGCGAGCGTTTCCTCCAGTTCGAGATCCGATAGTGGGCGATCGCCCGCGATGATGCTCACCTCAGAGCCCCATCAGCGCGCGATAGGCGGGGCTGGCGACGACCAGTTCGGCATGCGTCCCTTGGGCGGCGATCCCGCCATCGGCGAGCATCACGACACGATCCGCAGCGAGGATTGTGGGCAGGCGGCTCGATACGATCAGCATCGTCACCGGCCGGGCGGCGGTGTCGCGCCGGCCGCGGATATTGTCGATCGCGCGGCGTTCGGTCGCGGTGTCGAGCGCGCTGGTGGCGTCGTCGAGGACGAGCAGATCGGCATCGGCGAGCAATGCGCGGGCGAGGCAGAGCCGTTGGCGCTGGCCGCCGGAAAGCGTGATGCCGCGGTCGCCGACCTTGGTCTCGAGGCCATCCGGCAGGCGATCGAGCAGTTCGCCGGCCGCGGCCTGTTCGAGCGCGGCTTCGAGTTCGACATCGCTGGCGTGCGGGGCAGTGACGCGCAAATTGGCGGCGAGCGTGTCCGAGAAGAGGAAGCATTCCTGCGGTAGGACATGGACGCGGCGGCGCAGCTCGCTGAGGTCGAGATCGCGCACATCGCGCCAGCCGGCGGTGTCGGAGCCGATTTGCACGGCGCCCGCGGCGGCCTCGATCAGGCGCGGGAACAAGGCGGTTAGGATGCTCTTGCCCGCGCCGGTCGCGCCGACCAGCGCGACGATCTCGCCGGGCTCGATGCGAAGCGAAAGGTCGCGGAGCACTGCGGCGCCGTCGCCCAGCGGCGCGACCGAGACATGGTCGAGGCGGCAGCCGAGCGGACCGGAGGGCAGGGGCTGCTTGCCCGAGACGATCGCGGGCTCGGCATCGAGCACTTCCCAGATCCGTGCCGCCGAGGCGCGCGCATCGGCGACGATCTGGAGCAACGTCGCGATGCCCTCGATCCGCAGCACCAAAGTGTTGACGACGAGCAAAGCGGCGACCAGCGCGCCGAGATCGAGCCGGCCATGGCCGACCAGCCACGCGCCATAGCCGAGCACCCAGGCATGGCCGAGCGCGATCACCGCCTGCGGAAGCGGCACGCTGCGCGCGGCATGCGCGATCGCCTTGCGCGTCTCGCGGCGGAAAGTGGCGATGTGCGCGTCGAAACGGGCGATCCGGGCGTCCTGCAGGCCGAACGCCTTGATCACGCGGACGCCGTGCACGCCTTCGGACAGATCCTGCGTGACTGCGTCATAGGCCGCGCCGATCTTGCGATCGAGCAGCACCAGCGCATCGGCCTGTGCCGCGAGCATCGCGATCCCGATCAGCATCAATGCGAGCGGTACGATGCCGAGCCACGGCGAATACCAGCAAAGCAGCGCCACCGAGATCAGCACGACCACGCCGGTCTCGAACATCTGGCGCCAGAAATTGATCAGCGCATCGCGCACCTTGTCGGCGTCGCGAGTCATTCGTGTGACCATCTCGCCGACGCCGTGGCGCCAGTGATAGGCCAGATCGAGCCGCTGGACCTGGATCAGGATCCGCTCGCGCAGATGAGTCAGCAGTTCCTGCCCGATCGACAGCGACATCAGCCCGGCGCCGTATTGGACAACCGCGCGCACCGCAGAGAGCCCGAGCAGCAGCGCGGCCCAGAACCACGCGCGGCTGTAATCGAGTCCGGCGGGGCCGGCGACGACCAGCTTGCCGATCCCCGCCTCGTGCACCGCGCGACCGACCAGCCCCTGCTGCGCGATCAGCGCGAGGTTGACCGCGAACAGCATCGTCGCGGTCAGCACGAAGCGGATCGGCATGCGGCGATAGATCGCAAGGCAACGCAGCAGGGGCGCGCCGGAGGCGACCGTCTCCGGCGCGGTAGTCGTCATCAGCATATCGGTCGCGCTGCTTTGAGGATCAGACCGCGATACGAGTCGTTTGCGCGGCTTCGAGCGGGCGCGCGTCGGCCCATTGCCGCACGTCGAAGCTGGTGGGGATGAACTTCCAGCGATGGAGGAAATCGGTGAAGTCCTGCAGCGCGTTCAGCGACTGCTCGGCGAGGTCGGTGCGGAGCCGGGTCTGCGCGTCGCTGCCATAGGCGACCGAGACCCAATATTCGCTCGCATTGGTCTCGCGCGCGAGATAGCGGCGCACTTCGTCGGGATGGTCCTGCGCCCAGGCCTCGGCGCGCAGCACCTGCTCGACGATTGTTACCGCCGCGTCGAAATGATTGTCGAGCAGATGGCCGTCGACCGCGAGGGTGCGCGGCGTGCCGTTATTGGCGCGGATCAGCGGCTCGGGATGCGCGCCGGTGTCGATCACCGTCGTGAGGCCGAACTGATGCGCGACCTGCGCGCCATGCGCGCCCTTGAGGAAGATCGCGTCGACTTCGCCGCGCAGCAAGGCGACGACTTCCTGATTGTTGTTGCGCCCGCGGCGGCCGCGCGCGGCGAGGGTGCCGTTCACGTTCTCGACCGCCTGGTCGCTGTAATGGCTCTCGATATCCTGATCGACCAGTTCGACATCGCCGACATTGAGCCCCTCGAGGCTCAGCGCATTTTCGAGCCCGCGCAGCGCCTGGGCGCGGGTGAAGTCGATCTCGACGTGCTTCCAGTTGGGCAGGCCGAAGCGGCGGCCCTTGAGGTCGCGGACGCTCTCGATGCCCGATTCCGGGCTGGCGAGGATCAGCTGGGTCTCGTCGGCCCAGGACAGGCCGAGCAGCCGCGTGTCGCGTCCCAGCGCGCGGGCGCTGATTGCCGGAATGTTGCCTCCGTGGCGTACCGAATTGCGCACCTTGTGGCTGAAGTGCGATTCCCGCGTGGCGAAATCGTTCGATTCGAGGATCGATTCGACCCTGGTGCCCTGCACCTTGAACGCGTCTTCCAGCCAGCCCTGCTGGATGGCGATGCCGAGCCCGGTCGGAACGGGGCAGCGCGTGTACCAGAGCGTGTCGAGCGAATTTGCCATGGGGATTTCCTTTCAGGCGGCGGAGAGGAGGTCGGCCGGGGCCGTGGCGCCGATCGCGGGGCGCGGCAAAGCGAGATGATCGCGCAGCGTGGTTCCGGTATATTCGGTGCGGAACAGTCCGCGGCGCTGGAGCTCGGGGACGACGAGATCGACGAACTCGTCGAGCGAACTCGGCAGCAGCGGCGGGATCAGGTTGAACCCGTCGGCGGCGTTGCGCTCGAACCAGTCCTGGATCTGGTCGGCGATGTCCGTGGGCGTGCCGATAACCACGCGGTGCCCGCGCACGGCGTTGAAACGCAGGAAGAGCTGGCGGATCGAGAGGTTCTCGCGGCGGGCGAGCGCTGTGAGCTGGCGCCAGCGGCCCTTGCCGTTTTCGGGCTCGGGCAGATCGGGGAGGGGACCGTCGAGCGGATAGCCGCTGACGTCCTGACCCATCAAATTGAGGTCGCCCGAGAAATCGACTGCGGCTTCGAGCGCTCCGAACTTGTCCTGCGCCTCTTGGCGGCTGGTGCCGATCGCGAAGGACAGGCCCGGCATCACCTTGAGCGTGTCCGGATCGCGACCATAGCGCGCCATCCGGCGCTTCACATCGGCGTAGAATCCCTGCGCGTCATCGATGAATTGCGCCGCGGCGTAGATCATCTCGGCATATTTGGCGGCGAACTCGCGCCCGACCTCCGAATTGCCCGCCTGCGCGAACACCGGATGGCCCTGGATCGGGCGGGCGACGTCGAGGACGCTGTTCAGATGGAAGTAGCGCCCGTCATGGTGGACCGGGTGGACGTCGTCGGGATCGAGATAGAGCCCCGTCTCGCGATCGGCATGGTCGAACGCATCGTCCTCCCAGCTGTCCCACAGCGCACGCGCCACATCGACGAACTCGGCGGCGCGCTGGTAGCGCTCGGCATGGCTCGGCGGCTGATCGATCCCGAAGCTGCTCGCCGCGCCATCGGCGAGCGAGGAGACGATGTTCCAGCCGATCCGCCCGCCGCTGATATGATCGAGCGAGGCGAAACGCCGCGCCAGCGAATAGGGATGGTCGAAATTGGTGTTGACCGTCGCGACGATTCCGATCCGCTGGGTGACCGCGGCGAGCGCGGCCGAAAGCGTCAAGGGCTCGAAATCGAGGAACGCGTGGCGCCGCTCGATCCCCTTGGTGCTGTCACCCGCCTGGCCGACGAAATCGGCGAAGAAGGCGACGTCGAACTTGCCGCGCTCGGCGGTCTTGGCCAGCTCGGCCCAATAACGGAAATCGGGCCTTCCGCTATTGGCCGCGCCGGGCTGGCGCCAGGCACCCGGATGGTGGCCGTGGCGGGTGAGGAATACCCCGAGGGCAAGCTGGCGGCGTTCGCTGGTCATAACCCCTCCCGATCACTCGGCCGCGACGGCGGTGGCGTAATGGATGATGCCGTCGTCGGAGACGCTGGCGTCGGGGGCACGAGCTTGCCCATCTTCCATTGCTGTTCGAGCACGCCGGGGCCGAAGGGCTGCGAGCCGCCCAAAGCTGCGGCGAGGATCTGGAACTGCGCGCCTTCCTCGAGCAGGACGATGTTGTTCACCAGGTCGCGCAGGCCCTTCCAGCTCCACACCGTGGCCCCGCCATTGGCCTCGACGATGCCGGGCACTTCGCGGTCCGCCTCGATTGAATCGAGGATGAAATCGACCTCGGCCTGACGGCGGTTGATGTAGACCGGCAGCTCGCTGGAGAAGCGGAAGCGGCGGTTGGGGACGTAGAGCAAGGGCAGTTTCGCGTGCGCCTGCGAATAGGCGCCAAGGTGCGGGGTATGGACGTGGCTGATAGCCTGCACGCCCTCGTGCGTGCGGAACAATTTAGCGTAGCGCGCGGCGCCGCCGGGCTTGTTGTGCCAATAGCTGTTGCCGTGGAAATCGATCACCGCGGTTTGCGGCGCGTCGGGATCGTCGGCCCAGAGTCCGAGATAGTTGAAGGTGATGATCTTGTCTTCGCCGGGAATACGCACGGCGATGAAGAGCGTCCCGCTCGCCGAGATGGTGCGCGTCTCGCGCAGCAGGCGGAAGGCGCGGCGGGCGTCCTGCTCCTGCTCGGCGATGAAGGCGATGGTTTCGGGCGAAAGACCGGATTGTTCGGACATGATGGCGTCTCCTCTCAGGCGGCTTCGGAAATCAGGGCGTGTTGCGCGGCGAGCACGCGGGCGGCTTCGAGCGGGCGCGGGTCGATCCAGTCGGCGAGCGCGAAATCGGCATCGAGAAAGCCGTGGGTGAACAGGAACTTCTTCTGCTGCTCGAACAGAGCCAGCCGCTCGGCATCGAGCGTCGGGTGCAGGCCCTCGTGGAGGTGGCGATAGGCCTGGTCGACGGCCTGCGGGCTGCCTTCGGTCTCGAATTCGAGGATATCGCGCAGCTTGTCCGGCTCGGCCTTGACCCAGTCGGCGGCGCGCAGCGTCACGGCGAGGAAGCGGACCAGCACGTCGAAATGCTCGTCGAGCAGATGCTGGTGGACGGTGATCGGCCGCGGCGTGCCGTTGTTCACGCGGAAGCGGCGATCGGGCAATGCATCAAGATCGACTGCGACCGTCAGCCCGGCTTCACGAGCGCCGTCGATTGCCGAGGCGCCCTTGACGTAGATCGCGTCGACATGGCCCGAAACGAGGGCCTCGATCGGCCACAGCCGGTTGAGGCCGGTTCGGCGCGGGGCAAGGTCGCGTCCGCTGCCGCCCACGTTGCGCAGCCGATCGGGAACCTCGATCAGGTCGACATCGTCGAGGGTGAGGCCGGCAGAGGCGAGCGCGCCCTTGTAGCCGGCGAGCGACATGCCGCGCGCGATGCTGGTGCCGCGGACATGGCTGGGAAGGTCGTTATGCGACCAGCCGGGGAGGGCAAGCCGCCGCCCCTTCAGATCGGCGGCGCTGGCGATGCCGGTGTCCGGCCGGGTGAGGACCAGCTGGCTTTCCTCGATCCAGGTGAGCCCGACCAATCTGGTCGGCTCGCCCTGCGCCCGGGCGGCGATCGACAGCATGTTGCCGCCCTCGCGGATCAGGGCGGGCAGGCGATGGTCGTAATGATGTCGGCCAAGCTCGGAGCCCGATTCCTGCAGCGTGCGAAGCGCGATGCCGTCGGCGGCGAATTCCTCGGTCAGCCAGCCGAGCTTCCACGCGATTCCGGTCGCGGTCGGCACCGGGCAGCGCGTGAACCAGAGTTCGTCGAGCGGGGTCGGATCGGGTATCGCCATTGCCTTGCTCCGGTGCAGCGGATGTTGCGGAACAAGGGAGCAAAGAGCGTGCCAGAGCGGCGTCAGGAGGGGAGCGCGTCCGCCGCTGGCCGGAGCGGCGGCGGATTGCGTGATATTGATCAGCCGCCGTGCTGCGTTTTCACCTGCGGCGCTTCAGATCAGGCCGAAATTCTTGAGGTGCGTGCGCACGACGTTGCGCGTGACGCCGAGCGCGGCGGCGGTCTTGATCTGGTTCGATGCGCAGCGCTGGAAGGTCTCGGTGACGACGGTGCTGACCAGCCGGTCGAGCAATGCGTCATGCTCGCCCTTGAGCAAGGCATCGACCAGCGGGCGGACGATATCCTCGAGATCGGCCAATGCCGGATCGATCGCCGCGAGGGAGGCGGCGGGCTCGCCATAGACCATGCCCGACAGCCCGAGATCCTGGACCTGGATCACGCCGTCCTGGCAGACCAGTGTGGCGCGGTAGATCGCATTCTCCAGCTCGCGGATATTGCCCGGCCAGTCATGGCGGTAGAGCGTCTCTTCGGCCGCGGGGCCGAGATCGAGCCGACGTGGCTGGATCTTGTCGCCATAGACCTGAAGGAAGTGGCGGGCGAGCGGCAGGATGTCGGCGCGGCGCTCGCGCAGCGGCAGCAAAGGCAGCGTCACCACCTGCAGGCGGTAATACAGATCGGGGCGGAAGCTGCCGTTCGCCACCGAGCGGTGGAGGTCGACATTGGTCGCGGCGATCACGCGCACGTCGAGCGGTGTCGGGGTACGTGAGCCGAGCCGCACCACTTCGCGCTCCTGCAGCACGCGCAACAGCTTCACCTGCAGCGACAGCGGCATCTCGCCGATCTCGTCGAGGAACAGGGTGCCGCCATTGGCCGCTTCGAACCAGCCGGGGCGGGCGAGATGCGCGCCGGTATAGGCGCCCTTCTCATAGCCGAAGAGCTCGCCTTCGATCAGCGATTCGGAAAAGGCGCCGCAATTGACTGCGATGAACGGCCCGTTCGCACGGTCGCTGAGTGAATGGACGTAGCGCGCGACCAGTTCCTTGCCGGTGCCGGTCTCGCCGATGACGAGGATGTTGGCTTCGCTCGGCGCGGTCTTCTCGATGAGCGGGATGAGTGCGCGCGACTGCGGGTCGGAGAAGACGAAAGCGCGGGCCCGCGGACCCACCGAATGGTGCTTGTCCGAATCGAACGCCAGAACCGGGCGGCTGCCCGGTTGCTTGCGCTCCGACGGGCCGATTTCGACCATTTCCTTGTGCGGGACTGCGACCATAGATCCCTCCAGATCCGTTGCCGCACAAGGTATCAGCAAATATCCTACTGGATAAGTAGGAAATACGTGGCGGGCCCTAGCTGAGCTTTACACGGGTTCCAGCGAACCGGCATCGGCCGCGGCCCGGCGCCGCAATGCAGCCTCCAGCGGACGCGCGTCGATCCAGCGATCCACATCGACGGCCTCGTCGAGAAAACCGTGATGCCACAGGAAGTTGGCCTGATTGCGCAGCATCTCGGTGCGATCGGCGGACAGATCGGGATGCAGCGAACGATGGAAATCGTTGCGATAAGCGGCGCCCACCGCCGCGATTCCGGCGAGCGTTTCCTGCGCCAATATGTGCTGCAGTCGGGGCAGGTTGGTCGACGCCCAGTCGGCAGCGCGCAGCGCCTGTTCGAGGAAGCGCACGACCAGATCGAAATGTTGCTCGATCATGTGCTCGTGGACGGTGATCGGGCGCGGCGTGCCATTGTTCACGCGCGCGAGGCGGCTGGGATAGGCGTCGAGATCGAGCCCCACGGTGAGGCCCAGACGCGCGGCGGTCTCGGCCGCGGCGGCGCCCTTCACATAGACTGCATCGACGCGGCCTTCGGCCAGCCATTCGAGGCCCAGCCACAGCCGCCGCATGCCCGCCGCGGTAGGCTGCTCGACCGGCGGCGCGGGAAGATCGATCATCCGCACGTCTTCGAGATCGAGCCCGCCCAGCGTGAGTGCGCCCTTGATCCCGTGCAGCGCCATGCCGCGCGCGATGCTTTCCCGCGGGTGCGCGCGAAGCCGGGCAGGGCGAAGCGCAGTCCCTTGAGATCGGCGGGTCCCATGATCCGCGTGTTGGGGCGGACCATGATCGCCTGCCGCTCGTCGATCCAGGTGAGGCCGATCACGCGGGTGGGGGCGCCATCGGCACGCGCGGCGAGCGCCTGGATGTTGCCGCCCTCACGGAAGAGGTACCGCGCCTGCCGTTCCGGGTCGGACGAGACGAGGTTCAGCCCCGCCTCGCGCACGCGCTTTACGCCGATGCCGTCGCGGCCGAACGCCTCGGTCATCCAGCCGAGCGACCACGCCACTCCGGACGCCGCGGGCACCGGGCAGCGGGTGATCCAGATGCATTCCGGTTCGCGCCGGGAGGGGCGGCACTGCCTGCCGACATTCTGTTCCGTCTCCTGTGTCCGGCGGTTCTCGATGGCCCGCTCAGCAAACCGCATGCCAGTCGGGCCGGCAAGCCGCGTGGGCCGGGATGACGCGCAAATCGCTGCATTTCGCGCAGCCATCCGGTCCGAACTGCTCCGAATTGCGCAATTGATCCGTGTCCGGTGTCCGTCTTCCTCCTGCGCGGCGCTTGGCACGTGAAGTGCATCGCTTGCCGGCAAAAGGAGAAGCGCAGCGTGGCGATCCAGAAACCCAGATCGATCAAGGCGTGGGCAATCGGCGCGGTGGTGCTGATCGCCGTCGTGGCACTTGCGGCCTTTCAGTTCCGCGGCGACGGCAGCGCCAAGGCGAAGACCGTCACGATCGCCGGGATCGCATACCCGTTCGAGGGTCGGCAGGTGTATAACGGCCTCACCGGCGTGGTGATCCGCGACGGCTGGCTCAAGGCCGAGCTGGCGAAACGCGGCGTCGCGCTGGCGCTGACTCCGGTGCCGACCGCAGTGGGCGGGCCGCTGATCAACGAGGGCTTCTCCGGCAAGCGGATCGACTTCGCCGCTTATGGCGATTTCCCGGCGATCATCGCGGTTTCGGGCGGCGTCCCGCTCAGGCTGGTCGCGCCGACGGGGCAGGGGCTGCATTCCTATCTGGTCGTGCGCAACGGCCTCGCCGCCAGGAGCATCGCCGATCTGAAGGGCAAGCGCATCGCGCTCCATCGCGGCCGGCCGTGGGAATTGCCCTTCTCCAAGCTGATCGACGCCAGCGGGCTCAAGCAAAGCGACTTCAAGATCGTCAACATCAACCCCGCGGCCACCCCGGCGGCGCTCGCCTCGGGCAATGTCGACGCCGCCTTCCTGCTCTCCGACGGGCTGCTGCTCGAACAGAAAGGCGCGGGGCGAGTGATCTGGTCGACCAAGCAGGCGCCGGCCGACTGGCGGATGCGCGCCGAATTGTTCGGGCGCGGCGATTTCGTCGACGCGAACCCGGAGCTCACGCAATTGGTGGTCGACGCCTATGTCCGCGCCGCGGCCTGGTCGGCGCAGGATTCGAACCGCGATCGGGTGATCAAGGATGCGGCGCGCGGGTCAATGCCCG
The DNA here is from genome assembly GCF_027941955.1 of Sphingomonas sp. 7/4-4. GTDB lineage: Bacteria > Pseudomonadota > Alphaproteobacteria > Sphingomonadales > Sphingomonadaceae > Sphingomonas. Next base: position 1,685,875 of record NZ_CP115960.1, on the reverse strand, counting down.
TCGAGATCATCGCGCGCGATTACGCCAATGACGGTATTCAGTGGCGCGAGCGCTTCTCGCCGGCGTTCACCACCGAGCTGGTCGACCATTACCGCTCCGTTGCCGACTATGCGTTCGAGCGCGGACTGGTGCGCAACAAGGTCGATGTCGACAAACTGATCGACCGGCGCTTCGTGGCGCCTGCCCTGCGCGACGCGAAGCTGGAGGGTTTCTGGAGCCCCACGGCGCCCGCGCCGGCCCAGGCGCAGGCTGCTGCGCCCAAGGCGTCCTGATGGCCAGTGCTGCGCTTCCCGCGCTCGCCGCGCCGGCGCCGCGGCGGCAGTCACCGCTCGCCTCATTCCTCGCGCCGGTTGTGCTGCTGGCCTTGTGGCAGCTTCTCTGCCTGAGCGGCGTCTTCCCGGCGCAGGTGCTGGTCCCGCCGAGCGAAGTCGGGCGCACGCTCTGGCAACTCGCCGAAACGGGAGAGCTCCAGCGCCATGTCGGCGAGAGCATGACGCGGCTTGCTCTGGGCTTCGCAATCGGCGCGCTGGCGGGGCTCGCTTTCGGCGCGGCGATCGCCCTGTCGCGCCTCGCCGAGGCGGCGTTCGCGCCCTTCTTCTTCGCGGTGTGGCAGGTCCCGGTGATTGCCTTCGTGCCGATGCTGGTGATCTTTCTCGGCATCGACGAGCAGTTCAAGGTCGCGATCGTCATCCTCGCCGCGTTCTTTCCCGTCGCGCTCGCCGCGTTCGACGGAATCCGCGGCGTGCCGAAGGCGTGGTTCGAAGTCGCGCGGGTCTACCGCACCCGGCTCCCCGATCTGATCTGGCGGATCCTCGTTCCCGCCACTTTGCCGGCGGTGGTCACCGGACTGCGCGTGGCGCTGACCCGCGCCTGGGTGGTGCTGATCGCCGCCGAGTTGCTCGCCGCGGACAGCGGCATCGGCCAGATGATGGAGATGGGGCGCCAGATGTTCCGTATTGACGTCGTGCTGGCGGGTGTCGTCGTCAGCGGCGTGATCGGCTTCCTGCTCGATCGCGGCGCCAAGGCGATCGAGCGCCGCGCATCGCGCTGGAGGGCGGCATGAAGGCGCTGCTCGCACGCGGCTGGGCGCGCGCGGCGATCGGACTGATCGCGCCGGGGCTGTTCCTTCTCTGGTGGCAAGTGCAGGCGCAATCGGGCGGAGCGCATGCGCTGGCCTTCGCGCCGCTCCAGTCGGTCGGTGCGGCATTCGTCGAGTTGGCGGTGCAGGGGAGCCTGTTCTCCGACATGGCCTCGACTCTGTCGCGCAGCTTGTCCGGGCTCGCGATCGGCGGGACCTTGGGGATCGCCCTGGGCGTGGCGATGGCGATCTGGCGGCCGCTCGATCGCGTGCTCAACCCCTTGCTCCAGGCGATCCGACAGGTCCCGCTGATGGGCTGGCTGCCATTGCTCGGCCTGTGGGTGGGGACGGGGCAGGGGACCGAGCTGATCGTCGTCAGCCTCTCGGCCTTCTTCCCGACGTTGCTCAACAGCTTCGAAGGCGTCGCGAATGTCGAGCGGCGGTTCATCGAGGTCGGGCAGATCTATGGGTTCACGCCGTGGCAGCGCTTCCGGCTGATCCTGCTGCCCGCGGCGATGCCGCTGATCCTCACCGGGCTGACGCAGGGCCTCGCCTTCGCGTGGATCGCGTCGATCGCCAGCGAGATCCTGCTGGGGGTCGGCGGCGGGCTCGGCGTGACGATGCAGCTCGCCCAGATGCAGCAGCGGATCGACATCATCCTCGTCGCGATCCTCGTCACCGCCGCGCTCGGCTTCACCATCAATCGCCTGTTCCTGCGTCTCCGCCAGCATCTGCTGCGCTGGCAGGCGCCCCTGCGCTGAGAAGGAGAGTCCCATGATCCACGAAGTGCTCGCGAGACCTGCACCGGCCAGCGCCCCGGCAGCCAGCGGCGCGCTCGCGATCCGCGACCTGCACAAGAGCTTCACCATCGGCGGTGCGCCGCGCGCGGTGCTGGAGGGCATCAACCTCGACATCCGCCCGGGCGAGTTCGTCAGCATCGTCGGCGCCTCGGGTTGCGGCAAATCGACCTTGCTGCGGCTGATCGTCGGGCTGGATGACGATTATCGCGGCGAGATCCGCCTCGACGGTGAGCGGGTTTCGACCACCAGCCTCGATCGCGGCATCGTCTTCCAGGATCACCGGCTGTTCCCGTGGATGACGCTGGAGCAGAATATCGAGCTCGCCTTGCTCAACACCGACGTGCCCAAGGCGCGCCGCGCGCAGATCGTCGCCGAGCATATTGCGCTAGTGAATTTGACCGGCTTCGAGAAAGCCTATCCGCACCAGCTTTCGGGCGGGATGGCGCAGCGCGCGGCGATCGCGCGCGCGCTGGTGACCGAGCCCAAATTGCTGCTGCTCGACGAGCCGCTCGGCGCGCTCGACGCACTCACCCGGGTGCGGGTGCAGGCCGAGTTGCAGCGCATCTGGATGGCGCAGCGCTCGACGATGCTGATGGTCACGCATGATGTCGAGGAGGCGCTGTACCTTGGCGACCGCGTCGTGGTGATGGCGCCCGATCCCGGCCGCATCCGGCGCATCGTCGAAGTCGACTTGCCGCATCCGCGCGACCGCGCCGCGCCGTTGCTCCACCGTCTCAAGGACGAGATCCTCGCCGAACTCACCGCGGCGCCCAGTGCGCCATCGAACCTCGTCCACCTTCCCGGCCGGGAGGCGCGTTGATGGCCCGCACGCCTGATCATCCTGTCGCGCCGCTGTTCGTCGATCGCTGGTCGCCGCGCAGCTTTACCGGCGAGCCGGTGCCCGATGCCGTGCTGGCGAGCGCGTTCGAGGCGGCGCGCTGGGCGCCTTCGGCCTCCAACGTGCAGCCTTGGCGGTTCCTGATCGCGCGGCATGGCGATGCGCATTGGGACGCCTTCGTGTCGCTGCTTGCGCCGCGCAATGCGCTGTGGGCGTCACGGGCTTCCGCGCTGATCGTGGTGCTGTCGGAATTGAAGCTCGAGCGGCGCGGCGCGATCGTCGACAATGTCTCGCACAGTTTCGATGCCGGCGCGGCGTGGACCAATTTCGCGCATCAGGCATTGCTGCTCGGCTGGCACACCCACGGCATCGGCGGCTTCGACCGGGATGCGGCGCGTGCGCTTTTGGCGGTGCCCGACGACTTTGCGATCGAGACGATCGTGGCTTTGGGGCGGCAAGGCGCGCTCGACACGCTCCACGCCGATTTCCACGCCGGCGAGAGCCCCAGCACCCGCCGGCCGATCGCCGAGACGGTGTTCGCGGGCCGGCTCGGTCAACCCGCGTTCGAGAGCGAGAGGGACGCGGCATGACGATCCAAACTTACTGGCAGCTCGATGTCGCGGAGGACGCGACACGATCCGAGCCCGGCGCCCGCCAGTCCGGGCTGTTCCGCGATGTCCGCACCCCGGCGCTCAGTCGCTACGATTATTATGCGCAGGTGGCCCAGGCGGCGGCGCAGACCGCGTTCGACGGCCTCTTCCTGCCGCATCGCCAGCAATCCGACGACAGTGCGATCGTCGCCGCGGCGATCGCACGCGAAGTGCCCCGGCTCACCTTGATCCCCGAGTTTCCGGCATCGGCGGGTTCGGCAGTCTATGCCGCCAAGCAGGCGGTGAGCTTCCAGCGGCAGACGCACGAGCGCCTCGGCTGGGCGATAGCCAGCCCGGCCGACGATGCCGCGCGCGCTCGCGACGGCGACCATGTTCCCGAGGAGCAATTATACGCGCGGACCGAGGAGTTCCTGGCGGTCGCGCGCGGCGTCCATGCCGAGCGGCCGTTCGACTTCGCCGGCGCGCATTTCGAAGTGCAGGGCGGCGGCTTCCAGGCGCCGCTCAACCGTGTCGCCTTTCCGAAGGTGTTCCTGCAGGGCGAGAGCGAGGAGGCACTCAGCCTCTCGGCGCGGGCCGCCGACGTGCATCTGTTCGCGGCGAGCGCCGATCTTCGCGGCCTGATCGAGACGCTCGACACGCTCGCGGTGCGCGCCGGCCGCTCGGTCGAGTTCGGCGTGATCCAGCCGGTGCTGGCGCGCGACCAGCCCGAGGACGCGCGACGCGATGCCGAACGGGCCGGGCTTCCCGACACGGCGATCGTGGGCAGCTATGCCGAAGTCGCAGAGCGGCTGGCGGATCTCGCTGCCCTCGGCTTGCGCCATTTCGTCCTGGCCGCGCCGTCCTCGCTGGAGGAGGCCTATCGCATCGGCCAGCATGTGCTTCCCGCTTCCGCGCGCTGACAGAGCGCGTGGCGGCCGCCGCTTGAGGTGTTCGCATGACCATCGATTTCTACTGGCGTCTGCCCAGCCATGGTTGCCACGGCAGCCTGCGCGACACGGCCTATGATCGCGGCGACTGGTCGCCGATCGGGACCCGCAACGTCGCTCCCGGGCTCGACCGCAATGGCGAGGACGACGGCTATCGCTATATCGATCATCTCGCCGAGATCGCCAAAGCGGCCGAAAGCGTCGGCTTCATCGGAGGGCTGATCCCGTCCTTCCCGAATACCGACGATCCCTGGGTGATCTCGCCTTTGCTCGCCCGCGAGACGAAAGCGTTCCGCTTCATGATCGCGTTCCAGCCCGGGTTCCTCAACCCGGTCCATGCCGCGCGCATGTCGGCTAGTCTGCAGCGCGCCACCGGCGGGCGCACCGTGTTCAACATCATCACCGGCGGCGGCGGTCCTTCGCAGCTCTGGTGGGGCGACAGCTTCAGCCATGACGACCGCTATGGCCGCACCACCGAGTTCCTCGATGTGTTCAAGGGCGTGTGGGGCGGCGAGGGCTTCTCCTATGACGGCCGCTTCTATCAGGTGCATGACGGCGGTCTTTCGCCGTTGCTGGCGCGGGAGGAGATACCCGAGATCTGGTTCTCGGGCTCGTCCGATGCAGCGTTGCAATCCGCGGCGAAGCATGCCGATTACTATCTCTCATGGCTCGAGCCGTTCGACCAGCTCACCGACAAGTTCGCGCGGGTGAAGGAGCGCACCGCGGCGCTCGGTGGCGAGCAGAAATGCGCGGTGCGCGTCGATCTGGTGGCGCGCCCGACCGAAGAGGAAGCCTGGGCCGAAGTCCGCGCCGGCTTCGAGAGCCTTAGCCCCGAACGCCGCCAGCAGGCGCGGGGCGGCCCGACCGATTCGGTCGGCGCCGCCCGGCAACAGGCGCTCCGGCCCAGCGAGGCGACGCGCTATGACGAACTGATCGTCGCGCCCAATCTGTGGGGCGGCTTCAGCCTGCTGCGCGGCGGGCCGGCGCTGGGCATCGTCGGCAGCTACGAACAATGCGCGGCGCGGCTCGACGAACTGATCGCGCGCGGGACCGACGCCTTCATCCTCGCCGGTACGCCGCATCTCGAAGAGGCATATCGAGTGGGCGAGGAGGTCCTGCCGCTGCTCGGGCGCAAGGAAGGCGTACTGCTGCAAGCCGCGGAGTGAGATGGGAAGCAAAGAAGGGCGCCGGCGGTATTCCCCTGGTGCCCCTTTGTAGCTGAAAAGTGGGAGCTGTTACGCCGCAACTAAACCTGCTCCCCTCCTATTGCGGGGAAGGAGCAAGTTGAACCTCGATCCGCCTTAGGCCCTGGACTGATAAATCGCGAATGACCGGTAGTGGGTGGCCGCGAAAGGTCACACTAGGGTCACACTGCCTGCATGGTTCTGGCCTGTTCCTGCGCAGGCGATCCAGGAGGGTGTGGACCAGGCAGCATTATACTCCTGCTTTCGCACGAGCAGGATGAGAGGGGCGTTACGATGTCAAAGAGCTGAGTGAGGCTGTCAGACGAAATCCTACATTGCAAGCACGTCTGCAAATGGGTGGAAAGCGGTCACTCCGCGCGGCGCACACCCGGCATAAAGCGCACGAACATGATCACTCCAACAATTGTCCAGATTGCGGAAAATTGCTTTCCATAGTCTCCGACTAGTCGCCACTCAAAGTAGTTGTTGGCGAACGCGGCCAGCAGTATCGCCACGTACACCCCAGCGACAATTCGCTGCAGGGTCGTGGGCGGTGCGTCGTTCCATTCGTAGCTGCTCATCTCCACTCTATGGCCGTCGCTCTAAATGTCCGCTAGTGGGGCGTTAGCGGTCATTAGCGTTTCGGGTTCACGACTGGTCCTCCGCCCCGTTTCAGAACCGCACGATGAACGACACCCCATAGGTGCGCGGATCGGCCCAGGCGACGGTGTCGCCGGTGATCGCCTGTGCCGGGTTCGCAGCCGGAAGCGCGTGGTTGAGATATTCGGTGTCGAGCAGATTGTTGACGAATGCCGAGACCGTGTAGCGCTCGTTCGCCGGAGTGTAGCCGATCCGCGCATTGGCGATGGTATAGCCGCCCTGGGTCAGGAAATGGCGGTTCACCGTGTCCTGCGGTGTGATGTAGTAGAATTGGCGTGAGGTGTAGCGCGCGTCCGCGGTCAGATCGACGCTGCCGCTCCCGCCCAGCGGAATGGTATAGGTCGCGCTGCCGTTGAGCGTGAGCTTGGGCGCGCGGACGAAGCGGGCTCCCGACAGGTCCGCGCCGCCGTTCACCACCTGCAATTCGTCATATTTGGTGTCGAGGATGCCCACTGCGCCGGTGAGCGTCAGTCCGTCGATCGGCCGTGCCTCGAGCTCGATTTCGGCGCCGTTGACGTGCGCTTTCTCGGCGTTCTGCAGATAGGAGACCGTCGCGCCGCCGACTGCGCCGGGATTGGGGCCGACGACGTTGATCTGCACATTGTGATAGTCATAGTGGAATATGGTTGCGTTGAAGGTGAGCCGCCGGTCGAACCATTGCGACTTGTAGCCCAGCTCGAACGCATCGAGCTCCTCGGGCTCGACCGTCGCCAAGGCGACCGGCAGGGTCGCCGCGGTGTTGAACCCGCCCGATTTCACGCCGTGCGAATATTTGAAGTAGAGCAGATTGTCCGGCGCGACCGTCCATGAGGGGGTCACGTCATAGGTGAAGGCGTCCCAGGTCTTCTTGAGATCGCCCGAGAAGGTGCCGGCGCCGCCGAAACCGCCGGTGTAGCTGTCCCACCAATGCGCATAGTTGCTCCACGAAGTCGCGGCCGCGCCCGGCGAAGCGCTGCGGTCGAAGTCCAGCGTCTTGGTCTCGCGGGTCCAGCGCGCTCCCACCGTCAGCTTCACTGCATCGGTGAAGTCGAAGGTCGCGCTGCCGAATGCGGCGCCGCTTTCCGCCCGGTGATCATAGCGGGTGAGAGCGTAGGCCGCGGGCGCGGTGCTGCCCGGCTGGGCCGGCACCGAGCCGGCGGGCAGGGTGGCCGACCAGGCGTTCGACGTGATCTTTTCATTGAAATAATAGAGGCCGAGGATCCAGTTCAGCCGATCGGCCTGCGGCGAGGCCAGCCGCAGCTCCTGCGTCCATTGCTGGCTGCGCGCGCGGGTATAGCTGCGTGAGATCTCGAGCGGGGTGTAATCGCCGTCGCCCGCGCCGCGCGTCTTGAACCGCTCGTACCCGGTGATCGACGTCAGCGAGAGGGCACCGACATCCCAGTCGAGATGCAGCGAGCCGCCGAACTGCGTGGTGCGGCTGAATTCGCCTGCATTGGTGCTGATTTCGTCCTTGTCGGTCGAGGGCACATAGCCGTTCCGGAACACGCCGCTGGCGGCATAGCTGGCGGTCGTCCAATAGGTACCGTCGGTCTGATAGTCGCGATAATGGAGGCTGAGCAGCGCCTCGAACCCCGGTGCGGGCGCGAGCAGGAATTGCCCGCGCACGACGCTGTCGCGAACGGCGTTGGACTTCTCGCCGGTGAACAGGTTGTCGAGACGCCCTTCGCGATCGTCGATCCGCGCCGAGATGCGGGCCGCCAGTACGCCGGGAACGATCGCCGCGCCGACACCTGTTTCGGCGATCTTGTTGTCGAAGCTGCCATATTCGAGCTTCACGTAATTCTGGTCCGCGCCGTCGGTGAGCGAGGGGCGTTTCGAGATGACGTTGATCGCGCCGCCGGTGGTATTCTTGCCCCACAAGGTGCCCTGCGGCCCGCGGAGCACTTCGACGCGCTCGATGTCGAACAGCGGCAGGCCGGTGGCGCTGGCGTTGCTGATATAGACGTCGTCCAGATAGAAGCCGACCGGGTTGGCGAGATCGAGCTGCTGCTGGCCGGCGCCGACGCCGCGGATCCACCAGCGCGGGCGGCCATGCTGCTGGGTGCCTGCGGATGCGTTGGGCACGAGGTTGAGCACTTCGTTCGCCGAGCGGCCGACGCCGCCCTCGGCGAACAGCTCCGAACTCAGCGCTGTCACTGCCGTCGGCACTTCCTGAAGCCGCTGCTCGCGCCGCTGGGCAGTGACGACGATGTCGTTGGTTCCAGCGCGGGCGGGATCGTCCTCGGGATCGGGATCGGCGACTTCGGTGGCTTTCGCTTTCGCGGCTTCATCCTCCTCCCGAGGCCCGGCAAAGGCGGGCGCGGCACAGGCCAGCGTCAGGGCCAGCGCACTCGATCGGGAGAAGAGGGACAGGGCAGTGCGATTGGACAGGCTGAACAAGATAATTTCCCCGATAGCTGGACGCGATCGCGCCACGGTCGGGGAGGAGTCAGCAAGGGATGTGCCACAAGAGCAAGTTATTGTAATTGTTCAAGATATACAATGAGCATGGAAGCCGACTGGTGGGAACCCAACATTAGCAGTTGCGCGCTGCTGCATCTGCAACAGCGCGCTCAGTTTGGATTGCCCACCGGAATGACGGGGTTGCCGCGGTAACTGCCGAGCTTGACACGAAGCACTTGCTCGCGATCGGTGAAGTTGAGGCCATAGTCGGTCTGATCGCCGTTCCAGACACGCTTGAAGATCCATTTGCCGTTCTCGAAACGCCCTTCCTCGACGCGCACGTAGAGCATGGACTCCTGCGGCTTCGGCGATGCCGGCGCGAAGCTCACGCGGGTGCGGAAACCCGTCACGAGATATTCGTCCGGCCCGATCTCGGCGATGGCGAGGCCGCCCCCGGCTCGGGGTTGCCGGTGGGTTTGTCGGTGCCGAATTGCCACTGGCCGAAGGTCGCCGTTGCCCGGTACTTGCCGAGTTCCATCACCTGCCGGTGCTCGGCCTTCGGATCGGTGGGCTCGGCAACGCCCCAGGTCTTGCCGGCAAACGCCCATCGCGCCCATTCGCGCTGCATCGGCCCGAACAGTCGATAGTTGCGGGCGAAGATGTCGAGCGTCTTCTCGTCGAGCTCTTTGGCGCCGAGCGGAAAGTTCGCATAGCCGGTGTCGTCCATGCCGAACGGCGCGAAGCCGATGCCGCCCCGGCCGATCACCGGAAAGAAGAAGCGGGCGAAGTCGGCGGCGTTTCCGGTCTCGGGAACCATCAGTGCATTGTCGGGCCGGTCATAGAATCGGAGATATTCGAGATAGGCGGCATGGTCGCGCGCATAGATGTCGGGCGAGACGAAATCGAGCGAAGGCGCCGCCGCCTTGTAGACATCGATCACATGATGCACCGGCCCGCCGCTCGAATAGGTGGCGGCGGGCTGGCGGCCGAATGCGGAGGCGAGCGCAGCGTTGACGTACATCGGAAGCGGCTTCACGGCTTTCCCGGCCGCTGCGATCTCCTCGACGTAGCGCGCGATGTGCCAGGCATGGAAATATTCGTCGGCATCCGTGCCGAACACCGCCTTCCAGTTCCCCGGCTTCTTGTCGAAGCGCTTGAGCAGCGCGTCGGGCACCGGGCCGTCGAACAGCTTTTGGGCGAGCGGCGAGAAGTCGCGCACGCTGCCATAGGTGCCGACCTCGTTCTCCGGCTGCACCATGATGACGGTGTTCTGCGGATCGTTGCGCTTCAGATGCTCCATGAGCCTGACGAAGGCGCGCTTGTCCGCTTCCAGCGTCGAGCGGTGGAGCGGCGACAGGGCATAATGGGTTTCGCCCTTCGCATTGGTCAGCCGCGGGAAGCGGGCATTGTCGAGCTTCACCCAGGCCGGCGCGTAGGCGGGCGAGGTGTTCTTCCAGGTCGCGAACCAGAGCAGCACCAACCGCACGTCATTCTCACGCGCCTCCTTGAGCAGCACGTCGAGGAAGGAGAAATCGAACTTGCCCTCTTCCGGCTCGACCTGTTCCCAGGCGATCGGCACCTCGACAGTATTCGCGTGCATCTTGCGGATGACCGGCCAGACTTCGGGCAGCATGGCGGGGTAGTTGCTCGAATTGTTGACCTGCGCGCCCAGCATCAGGAAGGGCGCGCCGTCGACGATCAGCGCGTGCTCGCCATTCCGGCTCTCGATGCGCGGGATCTCCGTCGCGCGCTGCGCAGACGCCGCCTGCGGGAGCATCGCGAAGGCGAGCGCCGCGGCCAGGGCGATCCGCCGCGCCTTGGGCCGACGAAGGGAGAAGGGAGATTTCATGCGATCGTCCTTTTCGGCGTCTCAATTGTTCTTCACGAATGCCGGCTGTTCTTCACGAATGCCGGCCCCGACAGTCCGCCGGTCACGCCAGGCTCGCTTTCCACCAGGATCGTCACCACGCGTTCGGCGTTGCCGGCCGGCAGCGGGGCCTCCACCGGCGCGGCGGCATGGCCTTGTTTCACGGCTACCTGCCTGCCGTCGATCCATATCTCCGCGCGGCCGACCACGTTGCCGAGCACCAGCGTGCCGCCGCGTTCCTGGGTCCGGCGGCGCGGAGTGAAACTGGCCCGCAGTACGATCCAGCGCCCTTCACCCTGCGACGCCTGGATCTCGCCGGGGCCGAGCCAAAGCCAGCTGTTCATGTCGGTATCGGCCGGCTTCGTCGCCGGATCGGGCCGCTCGCGTGACGCCGGGGACTGGCGCCAGCCCTCGATCATTTGCACCGAGGCGGTTGGCGGCACCTGAGCCCGCGGTGTCGCGGCGAGCCGGCGCAGGCTGGTCCGCGCGGCGCGCAATCCCGGCGAGGCGGCGGTCACCACCAGCGGCCCTGCGGCGGCATCCGCGCGTACGATCAGCTGCGCCAGCCCGTTGAACAGGGTGCGCTTGTCGCCCTTCTCGGGCTCGTGGCTATTGGGGTCGCCATTGCCGAGCCCGATGATCTCGCCGCCCGCCGCGGTGAAGGTGACCGGCAGGTTCGCGGTAGGGACATGACGGCCTTTGGCGTCGATCGCGTCGACCGTGAACGGCTGGGCGTCCTCGCCGTCGCCGGCCATCAGCATGCGATCGGGCGTGAGGCGCAACGCCACAGCCGGTCCGGTGGTCTCGACCGCCGCGCGTGCGACTTCCCGTCCGCCGCGATACCCGATCGCCTCGAGCCGGCCCGGGGCATAGGGCAATTGCCAGCGCGGCATCTCGTACCGGTCGACCGCCTGCTCACCCACCGGCTTGCCGTTGAGGATGAGCTGCACGCGCTCGACATTGGTCAGCACCATCACCGTCACCGGCTGGCCCTCGCGTCCCTGCCAGTTCCAGTGCGGCACGATGTCGATCAGCGGCCGATCGTCCACCCATTGCGCGCGGTGGAGCCAGAAGGCGGTCTTGGGGAAGCCGCACATGTCCATGATGCCGAAGAAGCTTCCCGCCGACGGCCATTCATAGGGACTTGGTTCGCCGCGATAGTCGAAACCGGTCCATACGAAGGCGCCCGCGACGAAGGGGCGCGTGCCGATCGCCTTCCACGCCACGCGATGCGTATTGCCCCAGCTCGACCGCACATCGTCATAGGAGGCGAAGACATGCGCGGCAGGATCGCTCTCATAAGCCCCGCGCGTCATGAACGCGCTCGTATCCTCCGAGCTGATGATCGGCAGGTCGGGATGGGCGGCGTGGAACGGGTCATATTGGTTGGGCTGATAGTTGAAGCCCACGACGTCCACTGCCTGGCTGACGTTCTTGGGCGTGAACAGGCCGCCGTTCATCGCCGCGGTGACGGGCCGGCTGTCGTCCAGCGCCTTCACTTCCTTCGCCATGCGGCGGACCATTTCGTAGCCCGCCTCGGTTCCCTGCATCGGTTCTTCGTTGAACACCGACCACAGGATGATGCTGGGCCGGTTGCGGTCACGCCGCACCAGCCAGCGAAGCTGCTCGATATAATCGGGGCTGGTGTTGAAATTGCGGTTCTCGTCCATGACGAGCATTCCCAGCCGGTCGCAGGCGTCCAGCAGCTCGATGGGAGGGGCGTTGTGCGAGCAGCGGATCGCGTTCGATCCCATCTCCTTCAGGCGGCGTATGCGCCATTCCCACAGCGCGTCGGGCATCGCCACGCCGACGCCGGCATGATCCTGGTGATTGCACGTCCCCTTGATCTTGAGCGGCTCGCCGTTGAGGAAGAAACCCTTTTCCGCATCGAAACGGAAGGTGCGAAAGCCGATCCGCAGCAGGCGCTGATCGTCCGGCTGCCCTTCGCGGGCGAGGCGCACGCGCAACGTGTAGAGGTTCGGCGCATCGACCGACCAGAGCTTCGGGTCCGGCACCGTCAGGTCGAGGCGGATCGGCGTGGTCTCCAGCGGGGAAACCTTCGCCGCGACGCTGGCCTGCGCGACGGTGCGGCCGTCCCCGTCGGTCAGCGTGGCGGAGAGCGTCGCCGTTGCGTCGGTTTCGAGGATGCTGCCCAATGTCGCGGTGATCGGCACGGTCCATCGGCCGTCCGGCCCCTGGCGGGGGTCCGCATGGATGCCGTCGGTCTCGATATAGACCGGCGGACGTTTGGCGAGCCACACATGGCGATAGATGCCGGCGCCCTCGTACCACCAGCCTTCCATCTTGTCGGCATCGACGCGCACGACGATCGTGTTCAGCTGGTCGCCGAATCGCGCGGTGGGGGTCAGGTCGAGATAGAGGGAATTATAGCCGCTCCAATTGTGCGCGATGACCGATCCGTTGAACCAGATCGTCGCATTGGTCGCGATGGCGCCCAACTGCAGCTCGAGATACTTGCCGCGATCCTCGGGCTCCAGCCGCAGCGTGCGCCGATACCAGGCATAGCCGCGCGGGCGATATCCCTGCGAGGGATTGGCCTCCCTCTCGAACGGCATCTCGACTGCCCAGTCGTGCGGCAGATCGACGGTGGGCCAGTCCGAATCGTCGAAGTTGGTGGCCGCCGGGCCCTGTGCCTGCCCCGCCTTGGCATTGGCGTAGCTCCAGCCATGGCCCTTGACGATGGGGAAGGGGATGTCGCCCTGGTGAAACTGCCAGGCACGATCGAGCAGCAGCCGGCCGGGCTCGTCGGGCTCCGCGCGATGCGGCCCGGCATTGCGCGGCGGGGGCATGGGCAGGCCGGATACCGGCTCGGCCGCAGCGCTTGCGGAATCAGCGTGGGCGATCGGCGGCAGCGCCGCAGCGCTCCCCGCGACGGCCAGGAAATCCCGACGCTTCATGGATGCGCTACTGCAAGCATGGACATTCGTATTCCTCTTGGCTGAAGCGGCCCCGGCGCATCCGTGAATGACAGAGCGCCGCCCAAGATCAATAGCTGTTCCGCCATTGTACCCCTGTCTCAGCTTGTCGGCGCGATAGCCCCCATCGGTCATCGTTTCCCTCGGCTAGCATGGCGCGGCGAAAGGGGCGGCGCAACTCAAGCTACGAGCGCCGCCTTGGCGGCCGCCCGAACCTCGTCCACCAAAGCTGTCAGGACTGCCGGGTCGCCTGCAAGGCGGTGCGGAGACGATCGATCGCCTCTGGGCTCAACCCAGGGCCTCCAGCACGGCAGCGCGCAATTCGGGGAGGCCCATGCCCTTCTCGCTCGAGGTGGCGATGATATCGGGGTGTGCGGCGGGGCGTTTGCGGGCTTCGGCCTCGGTGCGTTCGCGGACCTCGGCGAGTTCGGTCGCCTTGATCTTGTCGGTCTTGGTCAGGACGATCCGGTAGCTGACCGCGGCGCTGTCGAGCATGTCGAGGATCTCGTTGTCGACGTCCTTGATCCCGTGGCGCGAGTCGATCAGCACCAATGCGCGCTTGAGCACGTCGCGGCCGCGCAGGAAGTCGTTCACCAGATAGCGCCACTGGCGCTGCATGTCCTTGGGCGCCTTGGCGAAGCCATAGCCGGGCATGTCGACGAGGCGGAATTTGAGCGGCTCGCCGACGTCGAAGAAGTTGAGCTCCTGCGTGCGCCCCGGCGTGTTCGAAGTGCGCGCCAGGCCGTTGCGATTGGCGAGCGCATTGAGCAGCGACGACTTGCCCACGTTCGATCGGCCGGCGAACGCAACCTCGGGCACCACCGGGTTCGGCAGATGCTCGAGCTTGGGCGCCGACTTCAGGAAAGCGATCGGGCCGGCGAAGATCTTTCGCGCGGCCTCGATCTGATCGTCGGTGAAGCCGCTCACTTCGCCTTCGCTTCCTTCTTGACCGGCTCCTTGAGCGACGGGTGCCGCTTGTAGAGCAGCCATTGCTGCGCGATCGTCAGCACGTTCGACGTGATCCAGTACACCTGCAGGCCCACCGCGAAGGGCGCCATCAGGAACATCATCATCCACGGCATGATGCTGAAGATCTGCTTCTGCATATCGTCCATCGGCGCCGGGTTGAGCTTGAACTGGAAGTACATCGAGATGCCGAGCAGGATCGGAATCACGCCGATCGCGATGAAGTGCGGCGGCGTAAAGGCGAGCAGCCCGAACAGGTTGAGCGGAGTCAGCGGATCGGGCGCCGACAGATCCTGGATCCAGCCGACGAAGGGCTGGTGGCGCATTTCGATCGTGAGCAGCAGCACCTTGTACAATGCGAACATGATCGGGATCTGGATCACGATCGGAAGGCAGCCGGCGAGCGGATTGACCTTCTCTTCCTTGTACAGCTTCATGATCTCCTGCTGCTGGCGCTGCTTATCGTCCTTGTAGCGTTCCTGCAGCGCCTTCATCTTGGGCTGCACCGCGCGCATGGCTGCCATCGAGGCGAACTGGCGCTGGGCGATCGGGAAGAGCAGCAGGCGGATGGTGATCGTCAGCAGGATGATCGCGCCGCCGAAATTGCCGACGAGACGGAACAGCCAGTCGAGATAATAGAAGATCGGCTGTTCGATGATGCCGTACCAGCCCCAGTCGATCGCGCGATCGAACTGCACGATGCCCAGCTCGTCCTGATATTTGTCGAGGAGCTTCACTTCCTTCGCACCGGCGAAGAAGCGGCTGTTATAGGTGATCTTCTTGCCCGGCGCGAGGTTGAGCGGCTCGGCGAGGCGATAATCGGCCTGATAGGATTTCCAGGATTCGCCGCGTTGCTGGAGCTGGACCGGCACGCGCTGATCGGGGACCAATGCGGTCAGCCAGTAATGATCGGTATAGCCGACCCAGCCGCCGGTGGTGCTGAATTGCTGCGGCGTCCCTTCGACGTCCTTCCAGTTGACGTAGTTCGCCGCACCCTGGGAGATTGCGATCGGGCCGACATGCGCCGCCCATTGATCGGGATCGACCGAACGCTCGGCGCGCGAGACGAGTGCGAACGGCGTGACCGACACCGGCGTGGTGCCGGTATTCGCCACCGTCTGGCGGATGTTGAACATGTAGTTGTCATCGACCGACAGCTCGATGCGGAACAGCTGGCCTGTCGGGCTCCGCGAAGTGAGCGTGACCGGGGTGGTGGGAGTCAGCCTGGTGCCGCTCGCCTGCCAGATCGTGTCCGGGCCAGGTGCCTGGACGCCCGCACCCTGCCAGCCGAACTGCGCGAAATAGGCGCCCTTGGCGCCGCTCGGCGAGAGCAGGCGGATGGGCGGCGAATTCTTGGCGACGGTCTCGGCATATTGACTGAGGACGAGATCGTCGAGGCGCGCGCCCTTGAGGTTGATCGAGCCGCGCAGCTTGGGCGTTTCGATCGCCACGCGCGGCGTCTCGGCGAGCACGATCTGGCGATCACGCAGCGCCTTGGGCGAATCGCCGGCTGGATCGGCGCCGGGATTGGGGACGACCTTGGTCTTGCCGCCCTCGATCGTGACCGGCGCGGGCTGCTGCTGCGGGAAGATCCAGTGCGCGATCTGCGGCCAGCCGAACAGGATCAGTGCGGCCAGCACTGCAAAGATCACGAAATTCTTTTGGTCGTGTTTCACCGAATAGTCCCCGGAAAGTCCGTCATGGCACGGGATCGTAGCCGTGCCCGCCCCATGGATGGCAGCGCAGGATGCGCCGTGCGGCCAGCCAGCCGCCCTTGAGCGCTCCATAGCGGCGGAGCGCCTCGATTGCATAGGCCGAACAGCTGGGCGCGTAGCGGCAGCTGGGCGGCAGGATGAGCGAGGGACCGAGCTGCCAGCCCCGCGCGATCAGGATCAAGAGGCGCGCGATCATCTGGCGAGCTTCGCGCATGCCTTGGCCAGCTCGGCCTTGAGATCGGCATAATCGCGCTCGATCCCGCTACCCCGGCCGATCAGGACATGATCGGCGCCCGGAATGCCCGATTCGGGCAAGACCTCACGCGCGAGCGCGCGGAAGCGGCGCTTCATGCGATTGCGCACGACCGCGTTGCCGACTTTTTGGATACGGTAATGCCGATCCGCATCGTCGAATCGGCATCGTCGCGCGCGCGCACGAGCAGGACGAAGCCAGGCATGGGTGCCCGCTTCCCCGCATTGGCGGCGAGATAGTGCTTGCGCTCGGTGAGCCGCGCGAGCGGTACGGCGGTTAGGCCGACAGCTTCTTGCGGCCGCGGGCGCGGCGGGCACGGATCACGTTGCGGCCGCCGACGGTCGCCATCCGGCTGCGGAAGCCGTGCCGGCGCGCACGCACCAAGTTGCTCGGCTGAAAGGTCCGCTTCATCGCTCATCCTCGAGAATCTAGAACGTAAAAGGGCCGCCACAGGGGCGGCCGCGTGTCGGGTGCCCATACTGAGGTGAGTCGCCGAAGTCAACGCGGGTCTGCGGGAAAACCGAGGAGCGCGGCTTCCGCTTCGGCCTCGGCGGCATCCTTGGCACGTTGCTGCCGTCGACGGAAGCTGCGCCGGCGCAGCGCCATGTCGCTATAATGGCCGAAGCGCGGCCAGCGCCGCTTGAGCCGCGCGAAGTGACGGCGCGCCCATGTCGCATTCTTGAGCACGAGCACCAGCCCGGCCGCGAAGACGAGGATCCCGCCGGGACCGGGGATGATCCCGACCAGCGGCGACGCCGCCATGATCGCGAATCCCAGCACGACCAGGATCGTGCGGAAGAGAGGGGCGGGTGTGTGAGTTCGCCATTACACTGGATGTGGGAACGGGGGTCGGCGCTGCCAAGTATCGCCTGCCGGAATTTGCAGGTCTTCGGCGCATCGTGGATGCGGATCGTCGATCTCGCCGTTTCGGAGGAGTTCTGTTCCATCCCGGACGAAAGCCGGTAAGAACAGGACAAGGGGGAACCGCATGATCGCGAGCGTTTCGACGGTGGCCTATCTGGGGCTGGAAGCGCGCGCAGTCGAGGTGCAGTGCAATCTCGTCGCGGGACTGCCCAGCTTCGTGGTGGTCGGGCTGCCCGACAAGGCGGTGGCGGAAAGCCGCGAGCGCGTGCGCGCCGCGATCGCCGCGATCGGGCTGGCGCTGCCGCCCAAGCGGATCATCCTCAATCTCTCGCCCGCCGATCTGCCCAAGGAGGGCGCGCATTTCGATCTGCCGATCGCGCTGGCGCTGCTCGCGGCGATGGGCGTGGCCGATGCCGAGACGCTGTCGGGCTATATCGTGGTGGGCGAGCTCGGGCTCGACGGACGAGTCGCGCCGTCGCCGGGAGTGCTGCTCGCGGCGCTGCATGCGTCGGAAGAGGGCAAGGGGCTGGTCTGTCCGGTGGCGCAAGGGCCGGAGGCGGCCTGGGCCGGCTCGATCGAAGTGATCGCGGCGCCCGACCTGATCGGGCTGCTCAACCATTTCAAGGGCAACCAATTGCTGCCCGCGGCACCCGCGGGCGAGATGGATACGCCCGGCTATGGCCCGGATCTCGCGCAGGTAAAGGGACAGGAGACCGCCAAGCGCGCGCTGGAAATCGCGGCCGCGGGCGGGCACAATATGATCATGGTCGGGCCGCCCGGCGCGGGCAAATCGCTGCTCGCTTCGTGCCTGCCGGGAATATTGCCGCCGCTCGACGCGGCCGAGGCGCTCGAAGTCTCGATGGTGGCGTCGGTCGCGGGGACGCTGTCGGGCGGGCGGCTGACGCGGACACGGCCGTTCCGCAGCCCGCACCATTCGGCGTCGATGGCGGCGCTCACCGGCGGCGGGCTCAAGGTCAAGCCGGGCGAAGTGAGTCTCGCGCACCTGGGTGTGCTGTTCCTCGACGAGCTGCCCGAGTTCCAGCGCGCCGTGCTCGATCTCGCTGCGCCAGCCGCTCGAGGCGGGCGTGGTGAGCGTCGCGCGGGCCAATGCGCATGTCACCTTTCCGGCGCGGGTCCAGCTGATCGCGGCGATGAACCCGTGCCGCTGCGGGCATCTCGGCGATCCCGCGCTAGCGTGCGCGCGGGCGCCGAAATGCGCCGCCGATTATCAGGCCAAGGTGTCGGGGCCGCTGCTCGATCGAATCGACCTGCACGTCGAAGTGCAGCCGGTCACCGCCGCCGACCTCGTGCTGCCACCGCCGGCGGAAGGATCGGCCGAAGTAGGCGCGCGCGTCGCTCGCACACGCGCAGTTCAGACGGCGCGCTACCGCGATGTGGCCGCGCGCACCAATGCCGAGGCCGAGGGCGAGCTGCTCACTGATTTCGCGACGCCGGACGAGCCCGGGCGGAAACTTCTCGCCCAGGCGGCGGAAGCGATGCGGCTGTCAGCGCGGGGCTATACCCGCGTGCTGCGCGTGGCCCGGACGATCGCCGATCTTGCGGGCAGCGAGGGCGTCGGACGCATCCATGTGGCGGAAGCGCTGAGCTATCGGCGGCAGGCACCACGAAGCTGAATGGCATTTTGTCGTTGCAAGGGCACGCACATTCATGTTCCCTCACGGCAGGACGCGAACAGGCGCCCGCAAATCAGGGGAAGTAATCATGGAGTGGATGCTTTTACCGCTTAAGCGTTACGCCGATTTCCAGGGCCGTTCGCGCCGGCTCGAATATTGGATGTTCACATTGTTCGTTCTTCTGTGCGCGCTGGCGCTGATGGCGGTGGTGTTTGTGCTCACCGGCTTCGGCAGCAGCGGATCCGGCATGCTCAGCACAACGTTCCTCGTCATTTTCGGACTGGCCTATCTGGCGATCCTTGTCCCGTCGATCGCGGTACAGGTTCGTCGCTTTCATGATCGCGACATGTCGGGCTGGTTCGTGTTGCTGAACTTCATTCCCTATGTGGGCGGCCTGATCGTGTTCGTGTTCATGCTGCTCGAAGGGACGCGCGGCCCGAATCGCTTCGGCCCCGATCCCAAGGATCCGGCCGGGGTCAACAATCTCGGTGAAGTCTTCAGCTGAGACGACGGAGGGGCGGCGCGGGCTTGCAGGCAGCGCCGCCTTCGTCTAGCGCTCTCGCCCCGCCGCTATGCGGCTGAACGCTTTGCGGGCGTGGTGAAATTGGTAGACGCGCGGGACTCAAAATCCCGTTCCTTAATCGGAGTGTCGGTTCGAGCCCGACCGCCCGCACCATCCTTGAACATTCGGTCTGGAAGCTTCGGCTCCGTCATCCGCAAAGGGATGATGGAGAGCGTGGCCGTATGCGCCCGGAGAACGAACCCGAAATTGCCGCTTGCACTCGCGCTACAAATGTAGCACGCTACAAATGTAGTCAACGAGGTAAGCCATGCTGTCGCAATTGCCGCCCCGCGAACGTCAGATCGTCGACCTGCTCTATGAGGGGGATCGCGCACCGTTGCGGATATATGCGACGCGCTGCCGGACCGCCTCACCGGATCGGCGGTGCGCGCGATGCTGAAGCGACTCGAGGACAAGGGCTTCGTGCGCCGCGAAGAGAGCGAGCGGGGGTTCGTCTTTTCACCGACCTTGCCTGACAGCCAGGCGCGGCGGACCGCACTCGGCCAGGTTGTTCGCACCTTCTTCAACGGGTCGCCGGTCAGTGCAGCCAGCGCATTGCTGGGGATGGCGCAGCAGCCCGATGCGAAGGAACTGGACGAGCTCGAACAGATGATCGCCCGCGCGCGGCGGGCCCAGAGCGGAGGAGAATGACGATGGCCGTGCTGCTCCTCGCGCTCAAGTCGCTGCTGGTCGCCGCCGCGACTTTGTTGCTGCTGCGTCTCACGCGTCGCCGATCCGCCGCCGAGCGATCGACCATCGCGCATCTCGGATTGTTCGCATTGGTCGCGCTGCCGCTTGCGAGCCTGGCGCTTCCCTCGCTGTCGTTGCCGCTGCCCGAGTCGATGACGCACATCGTCGAGAGTGACACCGCGGCACCGCAGGCTACGACGACGACGCCGACATCGCAGATCTCAAGGGCATCGGCCGAACCGCTGACCCAGACCACGGAAGCGCCTTCGCGGCTCTTCGACAGCATGATCGTGGCGGCGCGGCACGCCTATCTGTTGCCGACCGCGGCATTGCTCCTCCTCACCTTCGCGGCATTGTTCCGTTTGGTCGGTCTCAGGGCGCGCGCGGAAGTGCTGGTCGAGCCCGAATGGCTGGCGGCGCTCGCCCGGGCGCAGCGGCGCATGGGTTTCAAGAGCGGCACGGCCTTGCTGCGGAGCGACGAACTCGCCTCGCCGATCAGCTGGGGATTGATGCGGCCGACGATCCTGCTCAGCGACGCCGCGGCGCGCGCACCGGAACAGGCCGAGGCGATCATCGCGCACGAACTCGCCCATGTCGTCCAGCTCGATTGGGCCAAGCTGATGCTCGCCCGCGTCGCCACCGCGGCTTTCTGGTTCAACCCGCTGGCCTGGGTGCTGGCGCGCGAAGCGCATCAGCTGCGCGAGGAAGCAGCGGACGATGCGGTGCTCGCGGCCAATATCGACGGGCCCGATTATGCCGAGCTGCTGATCGGAGTCGCGCGCCACGAATGCCGGGGGTGCTGCTCGGCGCGCATGGCGTGGCGCCCGCCAAGAACTCGCTGCACCGGCGTGTGGCGCGGGTGCTCGAAATCGGCCCTGCGCGTCAACGTTCGGGCAAGTCGTGGGTGGCGGGATTTGCCGCGGGCATGCTCACCATGGCCGCGCCGCTCGCAGCGGTGACGTTCGCCCCGAGTCAGGCCGCGTCGGTCGCATCCGAACCGACACGCACGACGGCAGCGGCATCGGCACCGACCGCATCACCGCACGCTGTGGCGGCAGCGGGCCCGGCAGCGCTCGATTACCGGGGATCGGCCGGGGCAGTCGCAGCGCCGCCGGCGCGCGTGGCGGGAAGCCCGCTTGCTCCCTCCGCCGCGGCCGCACAAACCAGTGCGTCGGACTCCGAGATCGATGCCGATCAGATCATCGAGATGCGCGCCCTCGGCATCACGCCCGGATTCAAGCGCTCGATGGCGCAGGCGGGCCTGCCGGGCCTTACGGTCGATCAGCTGATGCAGGCGCGATCGCTGGGCATAACGCCCGAATATGTCCGCGACATGCGCGCCGCGGGATTATCCGACTTCGAGGAACTGACCAGTGCGCGCGCCCTCCGGATCGAACCTGCCTATATCGGCGCGATGCGCAGGCTCGGGGTCAACGGCTCGATCGACGATTATCAGGGGATGATCAGCCTCGGCATCACGCCCGATTATGTGCGCAGGCTGAGGGCCCGCGGGATCCGCGTCACTTCGCCCGACAAGCTGACGAGCATGAAGGCCCTCGGCTTCGATCCCGACAAGGATAGCGACGACCCGTAACCGCGTCGCCTTCTCCGCAAACTTCTCACGTCCCCGAACTTCCCGAACGCCCTCTCCAGGGCGAACGCCACCCCTTTGCCTTTATCCAGGGAGATAGCTCATGCTTCGTACCGCACTCGTTTCGGCGGCGATGCTGCTTGCCTGCTGCGCATCCGCCGGCCCGCTCGTCGCGCAGGATCGCCTCACTTTCGAAATGCATCCCGGCGATCGCTCCGACGTCGAGCTGCGCGTCGAGCGCAATGCCGGCCGGGAGAACCGCAACAACTGGTCCCAGTCGCTGCCATTGTCCGATCTCGACGGCCTGACGCGCGACGCATTCGAGCGCGGCGGCCCCGTCCAGTTCCGCCTGATCCGTCCGGCCGGCACGCTTGCATGCGCGGGGACCGGACACGACCATCGTGCCGACGGCAATTGCGCGCTGACTCCCGATCCCACCTTTGCCGACCGACTCGCGTCGCGCGGCATCGCTCGGCCGGACAGGGACCAGAGCTTCGCACTCACCATGAGCGGCGTGTCGCTCGACGTGCTCGACAGCCTGCGTGCCGAAGGCTGGGCGACACCCTCTCTCGACGAAGTCGTCCAGCTCGGCATCTTCCACATCACTGCAGATCTGGTGCGCGGCTTCGCCAGAGCGGGCTACAAAGGCGGCGCGATTGAAACGCTGGTGGCGTTCAAGATCCACGGCGTGACGTCGGAAGCGATCCGGGACTATGCCGCGCTCGGATATGAAGGGCTCGGCCAGGAAAACCTGCTCGCCTTCCGCATCCACCGCGTCACGCCCGATTATGTGCGGTCGATGCGCGCGCTCGGCCTGCGCGGCCTCACCCCGAGACGCTGATCCAGCTGCGCATCTTCGACGTCACACCCGAATATGTCCGCGCTTTCGCCCCGGAGAGGCGGGATATCGAGGCCGGCGACCTGATCAAGCTGCGGATCGCCGGAGTCGGCCCGCAAGATTTGGGTGCCGGCAAATGAGCCGGAGACCTTCGAACCGGATGCTTCGTACGCGCCGGGACTTTGCCGGCGAATGGCTGGCGGCGAGCTTGATCCTGCTCGCGCCGGCCTCGGCGAACGCCCAGACCGATCAGGCCGCGGCCGCGAGCGCGAAGATATTCACTCCCGCAGACTTTGCGCGTTTCGCTCCCCGGACCGCCTATGACATGCTCACCCAGGTGCCGGGCTTCACCATTCGCAGCGCGGACGACACGCGCGGGCTGGGCGAGGCTTCGGAGAATGTGCTGATCAACGGCCAGCGCGTGACCGACAAGTCGGGCGGCGGCGCGACCGCGCAATTGGAGAAGGTGCCCGCCGGCGATGTGGAGCGCATCGAGATCAAGGAAGCGGCTTCGCTCGGCATCGCCGGTCTCACCGGCCAGGTCGCGAACGTGATCCTCAAGGCCGACCGCAAGGCGAGCGGTACGTATAGCTGGAGCCCGCAGTTGCGGCCGCATTTCGCCAAGCCGCGCTGGCTAGCCGGATCGGTGAACTATAGCGGGACCAGCGGCGCGCTCGGCTATACGCTGTCGCTCGTCAACAATCCCGGGCGCGGAGCGATGGGCGGCAACGACTATCGTATCCTGTCGCCGGACGGGGTGGTGATCGAGAAGCGCGACCAAGTATATTGGAACAGCTTCGATCAGGCGCGGCTTTCCGCGATCCTCAAATATGGCGGCGAAGGCCCGGTGCGGGCCAATCTCAACCTCGCTTTCGAACCCTATTGGAATCGCGGCGACAATTTCCAGCGCCGCGTGCGCATCGATGGCAACGACAACGACTGGGACAATCGCCGCCGCACGCATGGTTTCCAGTACGATGTCGGCGGCGACGTCTCGGTGCCGCTGGGCGGCGGCCGGCTCAAGCTGATCGGCCTGCGCCACTATGAGCATGCGCCGGCGACCTACGACCAGCGGACCGACTTCGACAGCGGCGCACCGTCCGTGGGCACGCGCTACGGACAGGATTCGAAGATCGGCGAGACGATCGGCCGCCTCGAATATCGCTGGAAGGGCGGCCGCAACGACTGGACCCTCTCGATCGAGCGCGCCGACAACCGGCTTGCCCAGATCAGCACGCTGGCCAGTCTGCAGTCCGACGGCAGCTATGCCGACATCCCTTTTCCGCAGGGCAGCGGGACGGTGGTCGAGAAACGCTATGAGGCCGTTGCGGCACTGAGCCGTCCATTATCGTCGAAACTGGACCTCCAGCTGGCGGGCGGCGCCGAATATTCGGAACTCGCCGATCTGGGAAGCACCGAGCCGGCACGCCGCTTCTTCCGGCCCAAGGGCAGCGCCGCTTTCGCCTGGCGCCCCGCCACGGGCTGGGACGCGAGCCTCAAGTTCGAGCGCAAGGTCGGGCAGATCAGCTTCTATGACTTCCTCGCCAACCAGGACATCACCAACGATCGCGAAAACGACGCCAATCCCAATCTCGTGCCGCCGCAGAGCTGGGAGTTGACCGGCGAGCTCGGCCGCAATCTCGGGCGATGGGGCAAGACCCGGCTCAAGCTGTACCGGCACTGGGTGGAGGATATCGTCGACCACATCCCCGTCGGCATCGACGGCGACGCGGTGGGCAATCTGCCCAATGCGACCCGCTGGGGCATGGAGAGCATCAGCATGATCCAGTTCGAGCCGATCGGCTGGAAGGGCGCCAAGCTCGACGCCGATATCGGCTTCGAACGGAGCCGGGTGCGCGATCCGCTGACCGGGGAGGAGCGCGTGATCAGCAATACGCGTGATCGCTGGGCCGAAGTGACGCTGCGCCACGACATTCCCGGGACACAGGTCGCCTGGGGCCTCGGCATCTCCCTCCAGCATTACGGGCTCGCTTATTATCTCGACGAGATCAACCAGAGCTGGGAGGGCCCCTATACCAGCGCGTTCATCGAGCTGAAGGACGTGAAGGGCCTCAAGGTGAATTTTCAGGTCTTCAACCTCAACGACGGCCATGTCCGCAACTACCGCACCGTCTATTCCGGCCGCCGCAGCACCGCGCCGGTGAGCTTTTACGAGCGCCAGCACCAGATGGTCGGGCCGATCTTCACCTTGACCGTTCAGGGGACCTTCTAGGGTAAGGGCATCCCCGCGGAAGCGGGGATGCCGGCAATCAAAAGAGCCGCAGTTGCTTGGGGCCCTTTGCCCGTCGAATCGCGCGTCGATCCAATCCAATGTCGCGGTTGCTTCGGTTCGGGCGACGGTGGCATGCTCGCCGCCCTGCACCGACAGGAAGCGCACCGTTTTGCGGAGCGTGCAGGCGCGCCGGGCGAAATCGCGGACGACCGCGGGGGCGACGATCGTATCGCCGGTGCCGGTCGCGATCAGCACCGGGACCGCAAGGGCGGCGGGCGATGGGCTGTTTTCGCGCATCAATTGGCCCCACGGCTTCCTGGTGCTCAGGTCGAGCTTGCGGATCGCCCGTTGCACGATCGCGATGCCG
The DNA here is from genome assembly GCF_027941955.1 of Sphingomonas sp. 7/4-4. GTDB lineage: Bacteria > Pseudomonadota > Alphaproteobacteria > Sphingomonadales > Sphingomonadaceae > Sphingomonas. Next base: position 1,660,880 of record NZ_CP115960.1, on the reverse strand, counting down.
ATGATGGTGCCGAGCTTGGGCTTCGCGTTGAACTGGACGCAATTATTGTCGGCAAGCCGCGTCATGACGTTCTGGACCGAACGCGAGCCGAAATCCGTCATCGGCGCGCCGAAGTAACGCGACCAGCTCGTCGCCGTGTAGGAAGTGAGCAGCGCCCGCACGCGCGGATCGCTGCCCTCGGCAAAATTGCGGGCGAGGTCGGTCGGCGGAACGATCGCAGTGATTCCCGTGAGTTGAAGCTCGGGCGCATAGCTCCGCCAGATCTGGCCGGTCCACAAGGCCGCATGCCCGCCCTGCGATTCACCCCAGACCGCGAAACGGGTTCCGGCATTGGCCGCGGGAATGCCGCGCGCCGCCCGTACCGCATCGAGCGTCGACCGGCCTTCGCTCTCGCCGACGAGCACGGGGTGCACGCCGTCGGAGCCCAATCCCGGATAATCGGGGGCCACGACGGTGTAGCCGCGCCCGATCGCGTCCTGCAGCCCGGGAATGACGGTGAAGTTGCCGTCACCCGATGACGGCGCGCACCGCTGTGCGATACCGACCAGGCCGTGCGTCCACGCGATGACCCGGCGCGGGCCGCCGTTCGCCCGCGCATCGGGCGCGATCACCATGCCGGTCACCTGGATGGGCTGGCCGCGCTCGTTCGTCGTCCAATATTCGACGCGCCAGGCCCGCATGCCCGGCGGAGCCGTACCAACGGGCCGGGCTGCGATCAGCGTGCCGGCGCGCTGCGCCAGGGCGGCCTCGGGCGACAGGACCAATAACGTCGCCGACAGGAAAGTCAGCATTCCGAGAATATTACGCATTGGATTGCTCCTCGAAAACGAAGTCGGAGTAGCATGTCTGAGCATTACAGAAAACGTGGCGTAGAACCGCCGGATTGCGTGGCCGCCGACACAGATTTCAAAAGGAACAGCCTTCCGCCTCCGCCGTTATTCCCGGCGGATTTCAGCCAGGAGCCGGAATGCCCGTTCCCGTATTCCATCGCAGGACGAATGTCGGCGGTATCGACATCTTCTATCGAGAAGCCGGGCCGCCGAATGCCCCGGTCGTGCTGCTTCCCCATGGCTATCCCTGCTCCTCATACGAATTCAGGGACTATATGCGCCATCTCGGCGAAGACTGGCGGCTGCTCGCGCCGGACTTTCCCGGCAACGGCTACAGCGCCACGCCCGAAGCCTTCGCTTATGATTTCGACGGTTTCGCCTCCTTTCTCGAGGATTTTGCCGATACGCTGGGCGTGGGGCGGTTTGCGCTCTATCTCCACGATTTCGGCTCGCAGATCGGCCTTCGGCTCGCGATGCGCGATCCGGGACGCGTCGCCGCGATCATCATCCAGAACGGCGATATTTATGAAGATGTCCTCGGCGCCAAATATGCCGGGCTCAAGGATATCTGGAAGATGGAACGGGCCGAAGGGCTCGGCAAATTGCGCGAGTCCATCTCAAGGGATCATTTCAAGGACGAGTTTTTGAACGACGTCCGTCCCGAACTGGCCGAGCGGATACCGCCCGATCTTTGGGAACTGCACTGGGCGCTGATGACGGAGCGGCGTCAGGAGATCGCTGCGGGCATCATCTACGACCTCAAGGACAATCTTGCGTGGTTTCCGCGCTATCAGGCCTATTTGCGGGAGCATTCGCCACCGGCACTGATCCTGTGGGGGCCACAGGACGGCTATATGCCGGAGGAATCGGCGCGCGCGTATCTGCGCGACTTGCCCGATGCGGAACTCCATCTGCTCGATGCCGGGCACTGGCTGCTCGAAACCAGTCTCGCCGAAGCGGTCGATCGCACGCGCGATTTCCTGAAGCGGGTCCACCGGGATCCTTAAGGCACCGAACCAAGATCGGCCGGAATGTGCTCCTCGTCCGCGCCAGAAGGTTCGCGGCCCTCCAGCGTCCTTTACGAACGGGCATACTGGTGATCTATCGAACCAGTACACGACTCCGAGGTGATCTCATGCCCCGCTTGCTGCTTGCTTCGTTCGTCCTGTCCGCCATCGCCGCCGCCACGCCCCTCGGCGCCACGCCTGCCCCGGCAACCACGGCCTTGGTCGAACAGGCGCTGGCCGTGCAGGGGGCAGGGCGAAGCTCGAGGCAATTCAGGCTGTCGAGCTGCGCGGGATCATCCATCGCCAGGCCATCGAGCAGTCTGTGCGACCCGAAGGCCCTTATTTCGAGGCTGTCAGCGACCTGACCGAGATTCGGCGCTTCACCAGCCCGGCGCTACGCCAGCAGCTCAAATCTCGCGGCTATCTCGGGAGCTGGTGGGTCAATCCCGAATGGAGCGATACCGCGAGCCTGGTCATCGACGGCGCGGCGCTTGCCTGGCGCGGCGGCAAATGGGTTCCCGGGTCGCAGGCTGCCGTCGCAACCGCCGGGAGTCGCTCGCGCTCGGTCCCGAGCGTATCCTCCTGACGGCGCTGGCCGCCGGAGATCTCCAGCGCGGCGCGTCCGCCACGCTCCACGGCTACGCGCACGATACATTGCACTTCAGCTATCATGGCGCACAGGTCAGGCTCTATCTGCTCCCCGAAAGTCATCTGATCGCCGCGGCCGACATCGTGCGTGCGCATCCTCTCGACATGTTCCTGTCGTCCTGGGGCGATGTGCGCACCCATGTCGAATGGGCTGCATGGACGCTCGAGCCGAACGGGATCCGTTATCCTCGCCAGTGGACGTTCGATGTGAACGGCACGCGCGAACACTCGGTCCTGGTCGATGCCGTCGCCTTCGATCCGGGGATTGACGCCAGCTTGCTCGATGCGAGCGCGGACACGATCGCAGCGGCCAAACGCTCTGTGCGCCCGATCGCCGATTTCCTTTCTCCACCTCCCGCAGTGTGGAGGCCGCACCTGGCATCACTCTGATTCAGGGTGCCTGGAACGTGGTGGTGGTGAAGTCGGCGGAGGGGTGACGCTGATCGAGGCACCAATCTCGGGCGGATTTACCAAAGGAGCCCTCGACCACGCCCGCACGCTTGGACCATTACGGCGGGTGATCTCGACCTCGGACAGCTGGCCGCATATCGCGGGTCTGCGCGAAGCCGTGGCGCAGGGCGTTCCCCTCACTCTGCTGGATCGCAATGTGCCGCTGGTCGAACGTCTGCTCGCCGCCCCACATATCAGCGCGCCGGACAGCCTCGCGCGCAAACCTGTCCGTCCCAGGATCACGCGCATCGCGCAGGCCGCAACGCTTGGCAGCGGCGATGCGGCGATGCGGCTGATCCCGTTCCATACGGCCACCGGCGAGCGCCAGATGGCAGTCTATTGGCCCAAACATCGCCTGCTCTACACCAGCGACCTGATGAGCGTGCAGCCGAGCGGCGTTTGGCTACCGCAATATCGTGACGAAGTTGCCGAGCTGATCGCGCGCGAAAGGCTGGACGTCGAGACGGTGTTCGGCATGCATTATGCCCCGATCAGCTGGGACAAGGTGAAAGCGCTCCCTGGCATTGTGCCGTGAGGTCGTCGATCATTTCTCGGTGGCGGTGTCGACTGCTGCCAATCGCCGTCGCGCTGGTTCGCCTGGAATAAAGTCATGATATAAAACAGGTTACGTTCCGTCTGCTCACAGGAACCTGGGGGCCGGCATGTCAGTTCAAACGGCATCGCAGTCAGTCCGGAGACGACCGATGCCGCAAGGCGACAACGACAAATATACCGACAGGCGGAATCGCAAGGGTGGTGCCAGCCAGGATCGGTCGGCCGCTGTTAAGAATGGCTGGGAAACCCGCCGCAAGCGCGGGACGGCGGCGTGATGTCGATCGCGAGGATGGCGGCGCTTCATCCCGCTACGAATGACCGGGTCAACGAAGCGCTGGCGGCCGCGGCGCGCCATGCGATGTTCTGCGCGGCCATGTGCACCTCCTGTGCCGATGCCTGCTCGGCGGAGGACATGGACATGCGCCAATGCATCCGCGTCTGCCTCGATTGCGCGGATATATGCCAGGCGGCATCGCGGCTCACGCTCCGGCAGACGGGCCGGAATGCGATGATCCTGCGCGCGACGCTCGAACTCTGCGCGCATGCCTGCGAGGCGTGCGCGGAGGAATGCGACAGGCACGCGCACGAACATTGCCGGCTCTGCGCGGAGATGTGCCGCGAATGCGCGCAGGATTGCCGCAAGGCGCTGGCCAGTATCCAATGAAATTCATTCGCAGCGGGAACTCCTTGGTCGCCGGCGCTTTGCTACGCTCGAACCATCAGGGAGAATTGTCGTGCCGGATCAGGAATATACCGATGCGATCGCGCTGCTGAAGGCGGATCATCGCAAGGTAGAGCAGCTGTTCGAACAATATGAGGGCGCGAGCGCCTCGGCGGCGAAGAAGAAGCTCGCGCACCAGATCTGCGTCGAGCTCAAGATCCATACCGCGATCGAGGAGGAGATCTTCTATCCCGCTTTCAAAGGCAAGATCGAGGGCGACACGCTCGACGAGGCCTATGTCGAGCATGACGGCGCCAAGATCCTGATCAACGACATCGAGGCGGGAAGCCCCGGCGACGATTTCTACGACGCCAAGGTCAAGGTGCTCTCCGAAGAGATCCAGCACCATGTCCACGAGGAAGAGATGCGCGGCGAGGGCATGTTCGCCCAGTGCCGCAAGACCGATGTCGATCTGGTCGCGCTGCGGGATGCGATGCTGGCCCGCAAGCAGGAACTGATGGCGCAGGAAAAGAGCGCCGGCCTGCCGCCTGCGGAACCGCGTGCGGTGAACCTGCAACCCGCCTGAGCCGGGCAGATCAGGTTGAGGCCTCATATCCAAAACGAAATGGGGACCAGACTGTTGGTTAAATCAACAGTCTGAGTGATCCTCAACCTAATCGGCCTTGCGGCCCCATTCCTTGTTGATGCCCAGGGCCGCGAGGGTGCAGATCGCGCCGGAGAGCAGATAGGCGCCGACCGACCAAAGGCCGAACTGGCTGGCGAGCGTGAGCGCGACGAGCGGCGCGAAGCCCGCGCCGATCAGCCAGGCGAGGTTCGACGTGAGCGCCGCACCAGTGTAGCGCCGCTGGGGCGTGAAGCTGCCGTTCACTGCGCCCGAGGATTGGCCGAAAGCCAGTCCGAGCAAAGCGAAGCCCGCGATCATATACACCGTCTCGCCCGCGCCGCCGGCGCCGAGCAGCTGCGGCGCGAAGCCGCTATAGGCGCCGATCAGCACTGCCGACACGCCGAGCACAGCGCGCCGCCCGACCCGATCGGCGATCACGCCCGAGGCCATGATCGCGAGCACGCCGACCACTGCGCCGACCATCTCGATGACGAGGAAGCGGACGGGCGGCTCGCCGGTATAGAGCGCCACCCAGGAGAGCGGGAACACCGTGACGAGGTGGAACATCGCAAAGCTGGCGAGCGGGGCGAAGGCGCCGAGGATCACCGTGCGGCCTTCCTCGCGCAGCGTCTCGCCGACCGGAGCGGGCTGGAGCTCGCGCGATCTCGAACAGCTTCTCGAACTCGGGGGTCGCCACCAGCCGCAGCCGGGCGAACAGCGCCACGACGTTGATCGCGAAGGCGACGAAGAACGGATAGCGCCAACCCCAGGACAGGAAGTCCTCGGTCGACAAAGTCGACATGAAGAAGGCGAACAGGCCGCAGGCAACGAGCAGGCCCAGTGGTGCCCCCAATTGCGGGATCATCGCGTACCAGCCGCGCCGCTCATGGGGCACGTTGAGCGCGAGCAGCGAGGGCAGGCCGTCCCACGCGCCGCCCAATGCCGCGCCCTGGCCGAGCCGGAACAAGGCGAGCAGCCACACCGCGGCGATGCCGATCTGCCCATAGCCTGGCAGGAAGGCGATCGACATGGTCGAACCGCCGAGCAGGAACAATGCGATGGTGAGCTTCACGCCGCGGCCGTGGTTGCGGTCGATCCACATGAAGATCAGCGAGCCGATCGGCCGCGCGATGAAGGCGAGCGCGAACAGCCCGAACGAATAGAGCGTGCCGGTCAGCGGATCGGCGAACGGGAAGATCAGCGACGGGAACACCAGCACCGAAGCGATGGCATAGACGAAGAAGTCGAAGAACTCGCTGGTGCGCCCGACGATCACGCCGATCGCGATTTCGCCCGGGGCGACGCGGTGGTCACGCGCGGTCACGATGCGCGCGTCGCGCTCGAGGGGCGTCGATGTGGACGCGGCGATCGGTGCACTCATTCGCTTTCTGCTCCGGCGGCCTGATTCGATGTTATTGCGTTTCAACGCCCGTTGCACCAGAAAAGCGCACGAGTGGGGATAGGACAAAATGTCCAATGTCGGCGCATGGGCGCGTCGGGATAGGCGAGGTCCATGCGCGACTACCTGAACCTGCCCACTGCTCGACGCGCCCTGGGAGCGCTGTGCCTCGCGGTGCTGCTCGCGGGCTGCAAAGGCGACGTGCTCGATCCCGCCGGGGATATCGCGCTCCAGCAGCGCGACATCATCTACATCTCGACGGCGCTGATGCTGCTGATCATCGTGCCGGTGATGGCGCTGACGATCGTCTTCGCGTGGCGCTATCGCGAGTCCAACAAGGAAGCGACCTACGATCCCGATTTCGATCACTCGACGTCGCTCGAATTGGTCATCTGGTCGGCGCCGCTATTGATCATCATCTGCCTGGGCGCGCTCACCTGGTGGAGCACCCACCTGCTCGATCCGTACCGCCCGCTGAACCGGATCTCGGCCGAGAAGGCAGTGGATCCCAAGGCCAAAACGATGGTGGTGCAGGTCGTCTCGCTCGACTGGAAATGGCTGTTCATCTACCCCGAGCAGGGCATTGCGACGGTCAACGAGCTGGCCCTGCCCGTCGATCGCCCGGTGCGCTTCGAGCTGACCTCGACCAACATGATGAACACCTTCTACGCGCCGACTTTGGCGGGGATGATCTACACCATGCCGGGGATGCGCGGCACGCTCCACGCAGTGCTCAATCGGCAGGGGCGGTTCGACGGCATGTCGGCCAATTACAGCGGTGCCGGCTTCTCCGACATGCGCTTCAAGCTCTACGGCGTCGACCAGGCGGGGTTCGATGCCTGGGTGGCGCGCGTGAAGGGATCGGGCCGCGCGCTCGACACCAAAGGCTTCCTGACGCTCGAGAAGCCCAGCGAGAAGGTGTCGCCGATGTATTTCGCGGGCGTCGAAGGCGATTTGTTCGAGCGCATCTACAAGCGCTGCGTGCGTCCCGGCACCCCCTGCATGAACGGGATGCACGGCGGCCACGGCTCGATGCCCGAGAGCGGAAAGCCCGAAGGCGCATTGTTCAAGGGAGGCGAAGAGAAGGGCCGGGGCGAGAGCCTTACGCCGCCGCCGGGTGCGCAAAGCAGCCCAGCACCGCATTCGCACCAGGAGCACTAAATGTTCAACGAATCGCTGGCGCGCACCATATTCGGCCGCCTTACCTTCGAATCCTTTCCGGTCCACGAGCCGATCCTTCTCGTCACCTTCGCGGTCGTCGTGCTGCTCGGTCTCGGCCTCGTCGGCGCGGTCACCAAATACCGGCTCTGGGGCTGGCTGTGGCGCGAATGGTTCACCACCGTGGACCATAAGAAGATCGGGATCATGTACATGATCCTGGGCATCATCATGCTGCTGCGCGGCTTTGCCGATGCGCTGATGATGCGGCTCCAGCAATCCTTGTCTTTCGGGGCGAGCGAAGGCTATCTGAACGCCCACCATTACGATCAGATCTTCACCGCGCACGGCACGATCATGATCTTCTTCGTGGCGATCCCGCTCGTCGTGGGGCTGATCAACTTCGTCATGCCGCTCCAGATCGGCGCGCGCGACGTGGCGTTCCCCTTCCTCAACAATCTGAGCTTCTGGCTGACGGTCGCGGGCGCGGTGCTCGTGATGATCTCGTTGTTCGTCGGTGAATTCTCGCGCGCCGGCTGGCTCGGCTATGTGCCGGTCTCGAACCTGCAGAACAGCCCGGATACCGGGCCCGATTATTATCTATGGGCGCTGCAGATAGCCGGCATCGGCACGACGCTGTCGGGCATCAACATGGTCGTCACGATCATCAAGATGCGCGCGCCGGGCATGTCGCTGATGAAGATGCCGATCTTCTGCTGGACCGCTCTGTGCAGCAACGTGCTCGTCGTCGCGATCTTCCCGGTGCTCACCGCCACCTTCGCGATGCTGATGCTCGATCGCTATGTCGGGACCAATTTCTTCACCAACGATCTCGGCGGCAACCCGATGATGTACTGGAACCTCGTGTGGATCTGGGGCCACCCCGAGGTGTATGTGCTCGTCCTGCCGGTGTTCGGCATCTATTCCGAGATCACCTCGACCTTTACCGGCAAGCGGCTGTTCGGCTATTCGTCGATGGTCTACGCCACTGTGGTCATCACGATCCTGAGCTATCTCGTCTGGCTCCACCACTTCTTCACCATGGGATCGGGCGCCAGCGTCAACAGCTTCTTCGGCATCGCCACCATGGTGATCTCGATCCCCACCGGCGCGAAGATCTTCAACTGGCTCTTCACCATGTACCGCGGCCGCATCCGCTTCGAGCTGCCGATGATGTGGGTGGTGGCCTTCATGCTCACCTTCACGGTGGGCGGGATGACCGGCGTGCTCCTCGCGGTGCCCCCGGCGGACTTCGTGCTCCACAATTCGCTGTTCCTCGTGGCGCACTTCCACAACGTGATCATCGGCGGGGTGGTGTTCGGCCTGTTCGCGGGGATGGATTACTGGTTCCCCAAGGCGTTCGGCTTCAAGCTCGACCCTTTCTGGGGCAAGATTCACTTCTGGGGCTGGGTGATCGGCTATTGGGTGGCGTGGACTCCAATGTACATCGCCGGGCTGATGGGCGTGACCCGCCGCGTGCGCCATCTCGACGATGCGACATTGCAGCCGCTGTTCGTGATCGCGGCGATCGGCGCGGTGATCATCCTGATCGGCATCGCGGCGTTCATCATCCAGATCGCGGTGAGCATCAAGAACCGCGACAAGTTGCGCGACACCACCGGCGATCCGTGGGACGGCCGCACGCTCGAATGGGCGACCTCGTCGCCGCCGCCGGCCTATAATTTCGCATTCACGCCCAAGGTCCACGATCTCGACGCGTGGTACGACATGAAGCAGCGCGGGCACGAAGTGCCGCAGACCGGCTTCCAGTCGATCCACATGCCGCGCAACACCGGCGCGGGCGTGATCCTCTCGTTCCTCGCCCTCGCGCTCGGCTTCGCGATGGTCTGGTACATGTGGTGGCTCGCGGCGCTCTCGGCAGTGGGCCTGTTCGTCGTCTCGATCGCCCACACCTTCAATTACAACCGCGACTATTTCATCCCGGCGGATGAAGTCGCGCAGGACGAAAGCGAGCGCCTGAAGCTGCTCGGCGCAGGAGCCTGACATGGCGAGCGACGCAATGACCGCCGAGGGCGCGGCGAGCCCGACCTTCTACCTCGTCGAGGAAGAAGGGCATCACCACGAGACCGGCGGCAGCACCGCTTTGGGCTTCTGGATCTACCTGATGAGCGACGCGCTCATCTTCGCGACCCTGTTCGCTACGTATGGCGTGCTCAGCACCAGCTATGCCGGCGGGCCGACCCCGGCCGAGATCTTCGAGCTGCCTTTGGTCGCAGTGAACACGGCTCTGCTGCTCATTTCGTCGATCACCTATGGCTTCGCGATGATCGCGATGCAGGAAGGCAGGCTGAACGGCACCCGGCTGTGGCTGGTGATCACCGGGCTGCTCGGCGTGGGGTTCGTCGGGATCGAGCTGTTCGAGTTCAGCAGCCTGATCCACGAGGGCGCGACGCCGCAGACCAGCGCCTTCCTGTCGGCCTTCTTCACTCTCGTTGCGACGCACGGGCTGCACGTCACGTTCGGCATCATCTGGCTGTGCGTGATGCTGGTCCAGCTCGGCCAGCGCGGGCTGCATCCCGAGAACCAGCGGCGGCTGATGTGCCTCAGCATGTTCTGGCACTTCCTCGACGTCGTCTGGATCGGCGTCTTCACCTTCGTCTATCTGCTCGGAGTCCTGCGATGAGCGCGCCCCACACCACCCCCGAAGCCGCGCACGGGCACGAAGGCTTCTCGCGCCGCGGCTATCTGATGGGCTTCCTGCTTTCGGCGGTGCTCACTGCGATCCCGTTCTGGCTGGTGATGACCGGCGCGCTGCAGGACAAGCAGGCGGCTGTGCTGATCGTGATCGGATTAGCGGTGATCCAGATCCTGGTTCACACCATCTGTTTCCTACACCTCAACACCCGCTCCGAGGGCGGCTGGACGCTGATGGCCTATATCTTCACGGCAGTGATCGTGCTGATCGTGATCACGGGATCACTGTGGATCATGTACCATATCAACGGCAATATGATGCCCGCGCCGGCAGGGGCTTCGGCTCCTGACATCCGGCGCGCGGCGCAATTGGTTCCTCGCGTTCGCGCTGCTCGCCTGCGCGGGCTTCACGGCGCTGGGCGTGTGGCAGATCGAGCGGCGGGCGTGGAAGCTCGACCTGATCGCCAGGGTCGATGCCCGCATCCATGCGCCCGCTGCGCCCTTGCCGGAGCGCGCCCACTGGGCGCGCGTAAATACGCGTGATGATGCCTATCGCCATGTCCGCGTAACCGGCAGCTTCCTCCACGATCGCGAGACGCTGGTTCAGGCGGTTACCGCACGGGGTGCGGGCTTCTGGGTGCTGACGCCGCTACGCACCGCCGAGGGCGTGGTACTGGTCAATCGCGGCTTCGTGCCACCTGAGGGCCGCGACCTGACGAGCCGCCGTGCGGGGCTGGGGCCGGTAACGGTCACCGGCCTGTTGCGGATGAGCGAGCCGGGCGGAGCGTTCCTGCGTTCCAACGATCCTGCGGCAGGGCGCTGGTACTCGCGCGATGTGGCAGCCATCGCCCGCGCAAGACGGCTGGGCGAAGTCGCACCGTTCTTCATCGACGCCGATGCGACGCCCAATCCCGGCGGCTACCCCGTGGGGGCTGACCGTCGTCGCTTTCCCCAATAACCATCTGGTCTATGCATTGACCTGGTTCGGACTCGCTGCGCTCTCGGCCTGGGGTGCGGCACTGATCCTGCGCAAGGCAAGGCGGAATTGATGGACGCGCCACTTCTCGCACTCACCCGCAAGCGTGCCGGCGCGCCGAGCGGCCCCTCGCCCGAAAGCGCCGCGGCGGACAATATGCGCCAGCTCATCCAGCTGCGCTGGATTGCGGTCGCGGGGCAGGTCGTCACGATCTTCGCGGTGCATTTCGGGCTCGGCGTGGTGCTGCCGCTCGGTCTGATGCTGGGCGTGGCCGTCGCGCTCGCCATCGCCAATTTGACCGCGACGCTCGCGCTGCCGCGTCACCGGGTGCACAATGGCGAGATCATGGTGGCGCTGCTCGTCGACATGACCGCGCTGACGCTCCAGCTCTATTTCAGCGGCGGCGCGACCAATCCGTTCATCTCGCTCTATCTACTCCAGGTCGTGCTCGGCGCGATCCTGCTTCCGCGCGGATCGGTCTGGGTGCTCGTGGCGGCGACGTGCTTTTGCTACGCGCTGCTCAGCGTCCGCCACATTCCGCTCGTGCTTCCCGCTTCGCTGCTGGCCGAGAGTGCGGACCTCTACCGGATCGGCAACTGGATCGGCTTTGCGATGGTCGGCACCTTGCTCGTGCCCTTCGTCACCCGGATCAGCCACAATCTGAGCGCGCGCGACGCCTATCTCGCCGGGCTGCGGCAGCAGGCGGTCGAGGAGGACGGGATCATCCGCATGGGGCTGTTCGCGTCGGGTGCGGCGCACGAGCTGGGTACCCCGCTCTCGTCGATCTCGGTGATCCTCGCGGACTGGCGCCGCATGCCGCGGATCGCGGGAGATCCCGAACTCGCGGCCGAAGTCGCCGAGATGCAGTCCGAAGTGCAGCGCTGCAAGGTCATCGTCTCGGACATCCTCCATTCGGCGGGCGAGCCGCGCGGCGAGGCGATGGCGAGCACCCCCGCGCGTGCTTTCCTCGAGGTGCTGGCGGAGGAATGGCAAGTCGCGCATCCGCACGTCCCGCTCGTGTTTCGCGCAGTGCTTCCGCCCGAAGCGACGATCCCCGCCGACCCATCCCTGCGACAGGCGATCTGGAACCTGCTCGACAATGCCGGCGAGGCCTCGCCCGGCTATGTGGCGCTCGACGCAGGGATCGAAGGCGAGGCGCTGGCGATCGGCGTCTCCGACCACGGGCCCGGCTTCCCGCCCGATCAGCTCGCGAGCATCGGCAGGCTCTATCAATCGAGCAAGGGCGCGGGCCACGGCCTGGGGCTGTTCCTTGCGGTCAACGTCGCCCGGCGGCTGGGCGGACGGCTGGAAGCGAGTAACCGCGAAACTGGGGCGCAGGTCCGGCTGGTGCTGCCGCTGGTCGTTCCAGTGGAAGGGAGCGAATGACATTGGAACCCAGCCGAAGACTCGTGCTCGTCGAGGATGACGAGACCTTCGCGCGGACGCTCCAGCGTTCGCTCGAGCGGCGCGGCTATGAGGTCGCGCTCGCCCGCAGCCCGGGCGAGCTCGATGCGCTGATCGAAACGCAAGGCTTCGAGTATGCGGTGGTCGATCTCAAGCTGGGTACCGCATCGGGCCTGCCTTGCGTCGCGAAGCTCCATGCGCACGATCCGGCGATGCAAATCGTCGTACTGACCGGCTTTGCGAGCATCGGCACCGCCGTCGAGGCGATCAAGCTCGGCGCGCTTCACTATCTCGCCAAGCCCTCGAACGCCGACGATATCGAGGCGGCGTTCGGCAAGGCCGGGGGCAATGCCGGCGAGCCGATCGGCGCACGTCCGACTTCGATCAAGACGCTCGAATGGGAGCGGATCAACGAGACGCTGGCCGCGACCGGCTTCAACATCTCGGAGACCGCGCGACAGCTCGGCATGCACCGCCGCACGCTGGCGCGGAAGCTGGGCAAGCGCCCGGTGAAGTGAGGGCGTCCGGTAATGCGACAGCCGGTGCCTTGCAGGCCTCGCCGATTGCGCTCGAAAGATGGTCTGCAATGCTATACAGTCCACAGCGCAGGATCGAGGCCGAGGCGTCCGTATCCTGCGACGAGAGGATGCAATGTCGGAAGGATCAGGCGGGCCGTGGACCTCGTCGGGAGCGCATATATCGGCGCCGCCGCAGGAAACCGCACATGCTGCTGCAGCCGAGCCGATCGAACGCGGCGGACGCTTCCCCGATTTCCCCACCGAACGCGCCGAGCGCGGCATCCAGATGCTGTCGCGACTCGCCGGACCGCTGGTTTTCTTCCTCGCGCTGGGCGGAATCGCATGGTTGCTGCTCAAGTAACTGATCAAGCGTGATTTTGCGCTGAGTGCGGGGAAGTCGGATTAACCTGGATTTGGTTGCCGGATAAAACCCACCGATTTGCCGTCCTATCGGCGAATCTCTCTCCGGCACGGGTCGTCCCAAAAAGGCCGGGTTTTCCCCGACCCCGGCTTGCCTTCGCGCCGAGCCTGTGTCCTGCTGCATTGCAGCAAGCGCCTTGCCGATGTTCGGGCGGCGAATTGCTGGCCCTTTGCGGGTGTGTTGTGTCAGGGAGTTTCGGGGTGTCGCATGTCAAAGATTGACCTAGCGATCCACGGTTATCCGAACCGAACGCCGTTCGCCTCCGCGGCGCGGCGAAGTGCCAAGGTATGGTTGTCGCTGACTCTGATCGGCGCCGATACGCTGGCGCTCATCATCAGCTTCGCGATCGGCCTTCGCGTCGAGCAGCCCGGCACCATCTCCGGCGATGTGTGGACCTCCTTGCTGGGAGTGATCCTCGTCCATGTCGGCATTTCCTTCCAGAACCAGGCTTATGGTACCAAATGCCTGACCAGCGCGGCATGCAGCACGCGCCAGGCGCTGCTGTCGGTCGCGGGCACGCTGCTGTTGTTCCTGCTGGTGGTATTCTCGCTCAAGGTGACCGGGCATCTGCCGCGTCTCGCGCTGTCGGTGGGCATCGTCTCCACCACGGTCCTCATCGTCAGCCAGCGATTGCTGCTCTGCTACCTCGTCCGTCGTGCCTATGGCGACCGGCTACACACCGAATTGGTGATCGTCGACGGCGGAAATGTACCGGATGCGTGCCTCGGCAGCGATATCATCGATGCCGGCGCGGCGGCGTTGCGCTCGGATCTCGACGATCCGTACATGCTCAACCGGCTCGGCACGCTGCTGCGCCATTATGATCGCGTCGTCATCAGTTGCGCGCCCGAACGCAAGGTGGAATGGGCGCAGGTGCTGAAGGGCGCCAACATCCAGGGCGAGATCATCGTCCCGGAGATCGGAGAGCTCGGGCCGCTGGCGGTGCATCAGCTGAGCGGCGTCACCACTGTCGTGGTCTCGCGCGGGCCGCTGAATCTGCCCAACCGCGCCAAGAAGCGTGCGTTGGATATCGCGTTCACCGTACCGGTGCTGATCGCATTGCTGCCGCTGATGATCACGGTCGCGATCCTGATTCGGCTCGATCTCGCCGGGCCCCATCTTCTTCCGGCAGGAGCGGATGGGGCGGGGGAACCGCATCTTCCACATCCTCAAGTTCCGCAGCATGCGCATCGAGACGAGCGATTCGGACGGCACGCGCTCGGCGAGCCGCGACGACGACCGGATCACCCGGATCGGCCGCTTCATCCGCCGGACGAGCATCGACGAACTCCCGCAGCTGATCAACGTGCTGCTCGGCGAGATGAGCCTCGTGGGGCCGCGCCCGCATGCGCTCGGCTCGCTCGCCGGCGACGAGCTTTTCTGGCGCGTCGACCGCCAATATTGGCATCGCCATGCACTCAAGCCGGGAATCACCGGCCTCGCGCAGGTCCGCGGCTTCCGCGGCGCGACCGAGCATCGCCGCGATATCGTCAACCGGCTGGAAGCCGATCTCGAATATCTCCACGGCTGGAGCCTGATGCGCGATCTCGGCATCCTTGCGAAGACCGCGCAGGTATTGGTGCACAAGAATGCATATTGATGAGGAGAGGCTGGGCGAGCGCGAATTAACGATCGCCAACAAGCTTCCATAAAGGATTTTCAGTCATAGCCGCTGCCGGGCAATAAGGGTCTCAGGCAGTGGCGGAAAATTGGTTGATGGCGAGGGACGCCGATGCGGGCTCTGCCGATAATGCGCAGGCGGAGCCGATGTGGCTGATGCCCGCGGACCTTCGCGAGCCGATCGCGGAACGCCTGATCCAGGCCGGCTCGCGCTGGGCGGGAATCGCCAGCTTCGTCGTCGCCCTGGGCGCGATCGGGCTCTGGCTGCTGGGCTGATCGCCCGGGTCTGAACTTCGCTGACGGCACGTGTTGCCGCCCAGAAACAAACAAGCCGTGCCGTTGGCGCGACCAACTGCATTTGCCCCGGTGGGCACCGGCGCTCGAACGCTCTAGCATGATCAAATTGCTGCACTGCAATGAGGTCGAGAGCGCGTGCTTAGCTCTGACGAAAGAGTAACTGGATCAAATTCTCTCGCAGCTGCGAACGGCTGCGGGCGTATGCGCCGATATGTTGCCGCGGCGCGGCGAATGCCCTTGCTGGCGGCCGGCGGCGCGCTGCTCGGCGCGCTCTCCGGCGTTCCGGCTTATGCCCAGGATGCGCCGCGACCCGAGCCGAAGCCGCAGGCCGACCAAGGGCTGCGGATCGTGCCTTCACTGACCGCAGTTTATGATGACAATGTCTATCGCGTCGATTCACGGAGAGAGGATCCCGTCGCCGACGTGATCATCACGCCCGGGGTCGAGATCGGCTATGACCGCGATATCGGAATCGCCGCCGTCAATCTGCGCGCGTACGCGGGCTATGACCGGTTCATCTCCGAAAGCCAGCGGAGCAAGCCACTTCTCGAACTCGAAGGTTCGGGCAAATATGTCCTCGCCGGTCAATGCTGGGTGCGGCCGTCCGCGAGTTATCGCCAGCAGCGCGCCGATTATGGCGACATCAACAGCGCCAGCGAGAATCTCCAGAAATTCTCGACGCTCGGCGTTGCGGCCGATTGCGAGCGCCCCGCCGGCCTCTATCCGGTCGTCGCTTGGCAGCGCGACACTACGCGCAACGGCGACGGCTTCAAATATGCCGATCAGACCAGCAACCTCTACCGCGCCGGCATCGGCTATGCGCGGCCGAGCTTGGGCAAGCTGACGGCTTATTATGAGCACGTTACCAGCGAGCGGCCCCAGCTCGCGGTGGAGAATCGCAGCGACGCTTATGGGCTGTCCTTCTCGCGCTCGGTCTCACCGCTGACCTCGATCGATGCCGACGTCCGGTGGATGCATGTCACCAGCACCGCCGCGGTAAGCAGTTACAACGGGCCGGGCTGGGACGTCCGCATCTCGACCATGGCGATCCCGCGCGTGAAGCTTACCGGCGCCACCGAGCGCACGATCGTCAACGACAGCCTGATCGCGACCGGGTTCGCGGTGCGCACCGCATGGCGACTCTCGGCCGATATTGCGTTGAGCGAATTGACCACCATCGGCGTATATGGCGAACTGGCGCGGCGCGATTTCCGCCAGGACGCTGCGATCCGCCCGTTCAGCTATACGCACGATCGGACGAACCAGTTCGGTTTGATCGCGCGCCGCAAGATCACTGAGGCCCTGGCCCTGGATCTCACGCTGTCGCATCTCGACCGGTCCACCAACAGCGACGTCTCGAACTATCGCGCCAATCGTGTGTCGCTTGGCGCAACCATGAGGTTTTGAACCTATGAGGAACATTTTTCTGACCCAGAGCCGGCTCTTCACCGCGGCGCTCGCCGCATCTGCCCTCGCCTTGCCGGTAGCGGCGCAGACCACTGGCGCGGGCGCTGCCGCAGCGCCGGCGGCGCCTGTCGTAGCGTCTTCCGCGCCTCCCGGCGCGGCAGCTGCGCCTGCCGCTCCGCCTCGTGCCGCCGCGGCGGAAGGCTATCGGCTCGGCCCCGACGACGAGGTCAAGGTCTTCATCTATGGCCAGCCCGATCTCTCGGTCACCACGCGCGTGAAGGCCGATGGCACGATCCGGCTGGCGATGCTCGGCGCAGTCGATGTGCGTGGCAAGACCACCGCGGAACTCGCCGATGCGATCGCGGCGGGATACGCCCAGGGCGGCTATCTCGAGCGGCCTTCGGTCAATGTCGAAGTGTCGCAGTTCGTCAGCCGCTTCGTGACCGTCCTCGGCAACGTGCCTCAGGCCGGCAATTATCCGCTCGACCGGCCCTATACCGTTGCCGGGATGCTCGCCCGTGCGGGCGGCGCCACCGCCACCGGCGCCAATGCCGTCATCCTCACGCCTGCCGACGGCAGCGGACCCGTCCGCATTTCGCTCGCCGAGATG
This sequence comes from Sphingomonas sp. 7/4-4, assembly GCF_027941955.1. Classification (GTDB taxonomy): domain Bacteria; phylum Pseudomonadota; class Alphaproteobacteria; order Sphingomonadales; family Sphingomonadaceae; genus Sphingomonas. The sequence goes on along the minus strand of NZ_CP115960.1, from coordinate 1,643,639 downwards.
AATGCTGGCGCCAGCCGGCCGCTGTCGCCCGGGGACATCCTGTTCATTCCGCCGGCGGAGAAGGTCTACGTCTATGGCCAGGTGCAGTCGCCCGGCGCGTTCACCTTCGTGCCCGGCCAGACCTTCCGCCAGGCGCTGGCGCTCGCCGGCGGACCCACGCTCGCGGGCTCGACCAAGCGCATCAAGGTGCGCCGCGCGGGCAAGGAAGTCGAAGGGCTCAATCTCGACGACCCCGTCAAGCCCGAAGACGTGCTGGTCATCCGCGAGAAGCTGTTTTGAGTGCGACGCAGAATTGGAGTCACGGCATGAGCTGGAGCGAGCGATTGCAGCATTGGCTGCGGGGCTGCTTGGCGGAGACGCCGGCAGCAGACGTATTCCCGAGCGGCTCGATTTTGACGCGCCGGCGGACGAGGAGGTCGCGGTGCCGATCTCGGGCGGTCGTGCGGTGAGCGCGGGGCCCAGCATCGCGTTCCGGCGCAACGCCGTGTTCGCGGCGTTCAATACCGCTGTACCGGTGAGCGATCGCCATGGGCTGGCAGGACGCAAGAAGGAGTTGGCGCGGCTGATCGACGCAGTGGTCAAGCAGCGCAAGCATGCATTGATCTACGGCGCGCGCGGATCGGGCAAGACTTCGCTGGCGCGTGTGTTCGGCGATCTCGCCGACGAGGCGGGATGCGTCGCGCTTTATGGCTCGGCGAGCGAGGGCGCCGGCGTCGACGGGCTGTTCCGCCCGTTCCTCGACGAGCTGCCGCTCCAGCGCGGGATCGCCGCGACGATCCCGGCGGACCGGCCGATGAGCGTCCAGCAAGTCGCCAATCTGTTCGTCCAGGGCGTCAACCAGCGCACCTTGCTGATCGTCGACGAGTTCGATCGCGTCGCGGCCGAGCGCACCCGGCACGAAGTCGCGACGTTGCTCAAGCTGCTCACCGACATGCATTCCATGGTGCAGATCGTGCTGGTCGGGATCGCCGGAAATGTCGACGGGCTGCTCGCCGCGCATCCCTCGCTGCGCCGCCATTTGTTCGCCCAGCCGGTATCGCCGATCGAACGCGACGAGCTCGCCGGTTTGCTTCGGCTGTGTGCACAGCAGGCGGGGTTGTCGTTCGAGGAAGAGGCGGTCCAGACGATCGTCTCGGCGGCGATCGGATCGCCTTATCATGCGCGGCTGTTCGGCATGCATGCCGCGCTCGCGGCGGAGGGAGCGGGGCGCGATCGCGTCACGCTCGCCGATGCGCAAAGGGACTTGCCGAGGCGCTCGCCGAGTGGAGCGATTTGACCCCGGACGTCTATGCGATCTTCGCGCGCGCGCTTGGCGAGGCGGGTCCGCTTCGCGGCATGGTCGCACTGGCAGGGGTGCTCGCGGCGCACGCGCCGGTGCTCACTTTCGAACGGGTGGCCGCAGCGGGCACCGATCTATTCGGCGAGGAATTGGGCGGCCCGACGGCTGTCGATCGCACGATCGGGCTGATCGCTCCGGCGCTGAGCGAGGACGGCATGCCCGGCGAGCTGCAGTTCGCGGATTCGCTGTCGCCGCAATTCCTCGTGCTGATGGCGAACGGCACCGCGTCTCGGCCGCGCGAGGCTGCGACGTCGGATCGTGAAACGCTCGACGCGCGTGAGCTTCTCCAGGAGTCGGGCTATGACGATCAAGGCAGCCGATCTGCTCGAGGCGCTCAAGGCGCGCTGGCTTCTGGTCGCGGCGATCGCCGGCGTGTTGTTCGCGGTCACCGCGGGCATCGCACTGGTGCAGCCGCGCCAATATCTGGGGACCTCGTCGCTGCTCCTCGATCTGTCGCAGACGGATCCCACCGACAGCAGCACCCAGCAGCAGCAGGGGCGCGTGGAGACCGACTCGATCATCGCGACGCAGGTCGATCTGATCAAGAGCGCCAAGGTGACCGACGCTGTCGCCAAGGCCGCGGGCTTCGTCGATCAGGTTCCCGCCGATCTTCCCCCGAAGCGCGTCTCCAGCAGGCGGCGGCACGCGTGCGCGCCGGGCTCACGGTCACGACGGGGCGGCAGAGCAATGTCCTCCAGATCCAGTTCCTCGATCCCGATCCGGCGGTCGCCGCGCGGGTCGCGAACCTCACCGCGCAGATCTACATGCGCGAGCAGGTGAGCCTGCGTGCTTCGGCAGCGCAGGGTTCGGCGGAATGGTTCGAGGCGCGCACCGCCGATGTCCGCCGCCGCTACGAAATCGCGCAGAAGAAGCTCTCCGACTTCCAGCGCGCGCACGACATCATCGGCATGAACCGCATGGATCTCGAGGCCGAGAAGCTGAAGAACCTCTCGGCCTATCTCGTCCAGGCGCAGGCCGATGCCGCCGCGGCGCATTCCAAATCAGGTTCGGGCGCGGTGCCCGAAGTGGCGACGTCGCTGGTCGTCCAGAACATCCAGGAAGCGATCGCCACGCAGGCGGCCAAGGTGGCCGAGCTCGGCAAGTCGCTGGGCCCGAACCATCCGCAGATGACCGCTGCCAAGGCGCAATTGAGCGAGCTTCAGGGCCATCTCAGCGAAGCGCGCGGGGTTCAGGCATCGTCGATGACCGCCAACAGCGGCGCCGCGAGCCGGCGCGAGGCGGAACTGCGCGGCGAGATGGCGGCGCAGGAGGATCGCATGATCCGGATGTCGGGCGTGCAGGACCAGTTGATGGTGATGCAGCGCGATGTCGAGGCGGCGCGCCAGACCTATGACACGGTCCGCCAGCGCTTCAACGAAGCCGCGCTCAAGAGCCAGATCTCGCAGCCCAATGCGAGCTCGCTCGATCAGGCGTCGGTGCCGTTGTTCCCGGCGCGCCCGAGCCTGCTCTTGTGGTTCGCCGCGGGGATCGCGCTGGGGCTGTTCGCAGGTGTCGCCGTGGTGGTGCTGAGCGAAATCCTGCGTCCGCGCGTCCGCACGGTGAACGGCCTCGCGGCTTCCACCGAAGTCGAGGTCATCGCCGATCTCTCCCCCAAATCACGGCCCGTCGAGGGTCTATTCATGCCACGTCAGGAGGTTGCATGAGGCTCCGTTCCACTGCGGGCGCAAACCCGCTTTTCGCCGAGGCGACGGTCCATCCGGCGAGTGATGCCGAAGCGCCGGCGCAGGGCGGTCTCGCGCTGCTCGACAGGAGCGACGATCGCGTCGATCCACTGGTCACCGCGGCGTTCGATGCCGACGATCCCTATGTCGCCAAGGTCCGCAAGGTCCGCGCCAAGCTGCTCGCAACGGCGCGCGAGGCGAGCGGGGCGGACGGCAGGCTGCGGCTCGCGATCCTGTCGCTGCAGGGAGGCGACGAGGCGTCGATCCTCGCCGCCAATCTCGCGACGGTGATGGCGCAGATGGACGGGCCGACGATCGTCGTCGACGCCGATATCGACCGGCCGTCGCTCGATCGGCTGCTGCGGCTGCCCAACCGCATCGGGCTCGCCGAGCAGCTGGGCGGCATGGCGCTGCGCTTGCCGGTACTCCAGACCGCGATCGACCGGCTGTGGCTGATGCCCGCCGGTCAGGCGGCAGGCGGTGCGGCGACTCTGGTCGAGAAAGGCTCGCTGGCCGAAGCGGCGGAAGGCTGGAACCTGCCCGACGCCAATCTGCTCGCCTTCCTCGCCGAGCGGCCGCGCGGAGGAACCGCGTTCGGCAACATGCTCGAAAAGTTCGACGCGGTCGTGGTCGTCGCGCGGCGGGGCGTCACGCCCGTCGCCGAAATTCGCCGCGTCATCGACGATCTCGACCGGCATCGCATCCCGATCGCCGGTTCGGTGGTGAGCTGAGAGGCGCGCGATGCACGGAAACGCCACCCTCGAATTGCCCTTGAGCGGGAGCGGCGCGGGCGGCAGCGGACATTCGGAGACCGCCTGGGTAGGCGGTGTGCCGGTGTCGACGCTGTCGCTCCGTGCGCTGATCGAACGGATGCTGCGCGATGCGCCGCTGCGGCTCGCCGCGGGAGAACAGCCCTTGTTGGTGTTCGACTGCAACGGCCATGGCCTGTCGCTCAACGCCACTGACAAGGCCTTCGCGAAGGATCTCGCGCAGGCCGATCTGATCCACGCCGATGGGCAGGTTATCGTCAAGGCGTCGCACTGGCTGGGTGGCCCCCAGATCGCCGATCGATCGAGCACCACGGATATGTTCATCGACAGCTTGCCCGGCGCCGCGGCGGGCAAGGTGCGTTATTATCTGCTCGGCGGCACCGAACAGGTGAACAAGGATTGCGCCGACAAGATCTGCGCGGACACGCCGGGTCTGGAACTGGCGGGGCGCCGCAACGGCTTCTGGAAAGCCGATGAGGAAGACGCGGTGATCGACACGATCAATGCCGCCGCGCCCGACGTCCTCTGGGTCGGCACCGGCAAGCCGCGCGAGCAGGCGTTCTGCGTGCGCAACCGCGATCGGATCAGGGCCGGCTGGATCGTCAGTTGCGGCGGCCTGTTCAACTACATCACCGGCGATTATCCGCGCGCGCCGATGTGGATGCAGCAAGCCGGACTCGAATGGCTTCACCGCATGGCGACCAATCCGCGGCATCTGGCGTGGCGCTATCTCACCACCAATCCGCATGCGCTGTACCTGATCTGGAAGCACCGGAATGGCTGAGGCGGCCGCCTTGCCTCCCGGAAAGAAGCCGATCCGCGCGACATTGGCGCGGTTCGGGCTGGCGAGCATGTCGTCGGCCGCGGTGTCGGTCAGCCATTTGCTCGTCCAGCTCGTATCGGTACGCCGGCTGGAGGCGAGCGAGATCGGTACGCTGGCTTTCCTGCTGGTGATCATCCAGTTCGGCTATGGCCTGTCGAACGCGCTCGTTTCGACGCCCTATGCAATCGCGGTGAACCAGCGCGAGGACGGGGCCGACGAAGGCTTCGACTTCTTCTTCCCGATGAACCTGCTGCTTGCCCTGTCGCAGGGGCTGCTCTGCGCCGCGATCGGCTGGATCATGGCGGGCCCCTGGGCCGCCGCTGCGTTCGGACTGGCCGGTGTATTCTCGCTGCTCCGCTGGTTCGGGCGCGCCATTTCCTATGCGCATCACAAGCCGAGCGGCGCCGCGGTTTCGGACCTGGTCTATGCGGTGCTTGTCGTCGCCGGCGTGGCCGCGACGCTCGCGGTCGGCGCGCGGCTCGAGCTGTTCGGAGCAGTGATTGCCGGTGCCGGGCTACTCGCTCTGATACCCTTCGGCGCGGGATTCCTGTTCCGGCACCGTCCGACGAAGCTCGGCCGCGCCTTTGCCGACTATCGCCCGGTGTGGAAGCGACAATCGGCATGGACGCTGATCGGCGTGATCACCACCGAAGCGACGTCGAACGCGCACAGCTATATCGTCACCTTGTTCGCCGGCCCCGCGGCGTTCGCGCCGATCGCAGTCGGCATGCTGTTCTTCCGCCCGGTCAATGTCTGCATCACTGCGCTAACCCAGCTCGAGCGCCCGCGCATGGCGCGCGCAGTGGGGCAGGGCGATGAGCGATCGGCGCGCGGATCGGTACGCGCCTTCATGGCCGCTTTGGTGGTGATCTGGGTCGCGACGGCGATGACTGCGGCGCTGATCCTCTGGCTCGTTCCGCAGGTGATCATCAAGCCGACCCTGTCGGTGGAGACGGTGATGATCGCGGTCGGGCTGTGCGCCGCCTTGTCGCTGGTCCAATGCCTGCAGGCGCCGATGAGCGTGCTCACCCAGGCGCGCGGCGCGTTCCGGCCGCTCGCGGCGACCAGCGTGCGGAGCTGCATCGTCGGCGTCGTTGCAGTGGTTGCGACCACCTTCCTCGCACCGTCGGTCTATACGATCGCCGGCGTCGTGCTGGCGCAACTCGTGATGATGCTCGGCATCTGGCGCCTCGACCATGACTGGCGGCGCACGCAGCGCGAGGCGGCGGAATGAGCCTCGCGCTTCCCTGGTATCGCGGCCGCGCGCCGCATCGCTCCGGCGGCGCCGCGCCGGCGCGTGCCGAAGCGCTGATCCCGATCGCGCAGTTCGTCTATTTCGTCTTCCTGATGCTGATCTTCATCGGCCAGCAGCCCTTCTCGTCGCGCAACCAGGAGCAATTGGTCGCGATGGCGGAGAACAATGACGGGTCGGATCCGTTCAAACAGGCATTCTTCATCGGCTTTGCGCTGTTGCTGACGCTGCTCGAGCTCGTGCGGCGCTACAAACCGCAATATCGCTTTACCTATTGGCCGCTGCTGCTGATGCTAGCCTGGTTTCTGATCAGCTGCTCGTGGGGCGTCGATCCCTTCGTCTCGTTCAAGCGGGCGATGCAGCAGGTGATCGTGATCTACATCACCTTCGTCTCGCTCGCTTTGCTGGGGCCCGAGCGGATCTACCGTACGCTGGTGGCGGCGCTGGTCACGTCGCTGCTGATCTGCTGGATATCGCTGCCGATCACGCCCAATGCGGTCCATCCGCCGACGGAAAGTGACAAGGCGCTGATCGGCGCGTGGCGCGGCTTCTTCTTCCACAAGAACATCGCCGGCGCAGTGATGGCGCTTACCTTCGTGGTCACCGCCCACGCCTATTTCACGTCCAAAAAATGGTATTATGCGCTGTTCTCGGTGATGGCGTTCGTCTTCGTGGTCGGCACGAAGAGTAAGACCTCGCTCGCTCTGTGTTTCGCGATCCTCGCGGTGAGTTCGGTCTATCGAATGCTCAGCCAGTCGGTCGCCAAGCGGGCGGTGTTGTTGCTGCTCGTCGGGGTCGGCATGCTGCTGTTCCTCGGGCTCTACATCGCCTTCCAGCCGCTGATCGAGCGCTGGTTCGCCGATCCGACTGCGTTCACCGGCCGTGTCTCGATCTGGAAGGTCGCGGTCGATTATCTCGCCGATCATCCCTGGCTCGGCGCCGGCTTCGGCGGCTTCTGGCAGGTGGGCGATCTCTCGCCCGCGCACCAGTATCTCAACCAGCAATTCCAGCTGCTCACCGCGCATTCGCACAACGGCTATCTCGAGATCCTCGTCACCACCGGCCCGGTCGGGCTGGTGCTGCTGCTTCTCTCGTTCGTGGTGCTGCCGTCTTATTGGTTCCTGACCGGCACCACGAAGCAGAACGCCACGCTGATGGCCAGTGCCTTCGCGATCTGGAGCTTCGTGCTCTACCAGAACCTGCTCGAGACCTCGTTCTTCGACAAGGATCGCCAGGTCTGGGTGATCTTCCTCTCGTCCATCGCCATCGCGCACGCCTCGTTCAAGGCGGTCGAGCGGCCGCGCTGGCACCGCCAGCGCGCGCGCACCCTTGCCACCGGAGCCCCTGCATGACCGAAATCGCCATCTGCATTGCCACGCGCCAGCGGCCGAGAGGATCACCCGTACGCTCCGCTCGCTTGCCGCGCTGCAGACCGAGCGCGCAGTGACAGTGATCGTCGCGGATAACGACGCGGAGAAGCAGGAGGGCATCGCCGCAGCGGAGGCACTGCGGGCGGAGGGTTATCGCTGGCCGCTCGAGCTGCTCACGGTTGCCGAACCCGGCATCCCGCAGGTCCGCAACGCATTGGTCGCGGCGGCGCTGCGGCTGCCCGATATCCGCTTCGTCGCGATGCTCGACGATGACGAAGCCGCCGATCCGCACTGGCTCCATGCGATGCTGGCCTGTCAGGCCGCGACGCGCGCCGATGTGGTCGGCGGGGGTGCTGCGCGAGATGGAAGGCGACGTGCCGTCCTGGATGATGGAGCATCCGATCCTCCGGCCGAAGCTGCGCGGCGCGTCGGGCGTGGTCGATCTGGTCGACAGTACGGCCAATGTGCTGATCGCGGCCGAGGCGTTGCGTGCGCTCGGCGATACCCCATTCGACGAATCGATGGCGCTCACCGGCGGATCCGACAAGGAACTCTTCACCCGGATGCAGCGCGGCGGGCGGCGCTTCGCCTGGGCCGACGACGCGCGGGTCACCGAACTGGTCCCGGCGAGCCGCATCACGACCAAATGGCTGCTGATGCGCGGCTACCGGATCGGGATGACCGATACGATCACTGCGCTGACTCACAGCACGCCGTTCAAGGTGGCGACCGCCGAGGTGCCGCGCATCGTCGGCGGCTTCGTGATCGGCTCGCTCGGTGCGCTGACGTTCGATCCCGGCAAACGGGTCGAGCGGCTCGGCAAGCTCTATCGGGCGGCGGGCAAGATCGCCGCGCTCACCGGCAATCACTACGAAGAATATCGCAAGGTGCACGGCGCATGAGGAACGACACCGGCCAGCCCACCTTCTCGGTGGTGATCCCGCTCTACAATCGGGCGGAGATCGTCACCACGACGATCCGCTCGGTGCTCGACCAGGATTTCGGCGATTTCGAGATCATCGTCGTCGACGACGGATCGAAGGACGATCCCGAGCCGGTGGTGGCCGCGATCGGCGATCCGCGCATCCGCTATGTCCGCCAGGACAATGCCGGCGGCGGCGCGGCGCGCAACCGTGGGATCGAGGAGGCGCGTGGGCGCTACATCGCCTTCCTCGATTCCGACGATCAATTCCTGCCGGGCAAGCTCTCGATCATGGCGGCGGCTTTGCCCGACGAGGGCGATACGGTCCTCTACTCGCAGATGCAGGTCGATCGCGGAGTTGACCGATACTGGGTCCGGCCCGAGCGGGGGATTCGCGAGGATGAGGATGTCGGCGAGTATCTGTTCTGCGCCAACCAGTTCATGCAGACTTCGACCCTGGTTGTGCCCGCCGCGCTCGCCAAGCGGGTGCGTTTCGATCCAGCGCTCAAAAAGGGCAGGACCTGGATTTCGCCGTGCGGCTGCAAGTCGCCGGCGGACGCTTCCGGATGATCGAGCAGCCGCTCACCATCTGGCTCGACGCGACCGAAGTGGGGCGGACTTCCTATGTCCGCGGCTACGAGACCTCGCTCGACTGGCTCGATCGCTGCGGGCATTTGCTCACCAGCCGGGCGCGGCACGGCTATCGCGCGACGGTGCTCGCCTATCACATGGCGCCGGTCCGCCCGCTCGCGACGATCCCCGAGCTCGTGCGCGGCCTGTTCTACGGGCGCGTGCCGGCGCGCATCCTCGCGCGCCAGTTGCTCCGCTCCTATCTGCCCAAATCCTTCTACCGCTCGCTGGTGAACCAGTTCGTCCATCGTTTCGGCAAGCCCGAAGCGCTGGCTGGCAAGGCGGGCAAGTGAATGGACGCGGCTAGCCAGCTTCAGTCAACCGGGGCAAGCGCAACGGAGGGACCGTTATTCACGGTCGTGATCCCCACCTTCAATCGGCGCGACGCCGTGGTCGAGGCGGTGCAGTCCGCGCTCGATCAGAATGTCCGCGACATCGAGGTTATCGTCGTCGACGACGGCTCGACCGACGGCACTGCCAGCGCAGTCGCCGCGATCGGCGACGAGCGCCTCCATGTCATCGTCCAGGCCAATGCCGGGGCGGCGGCGGCGCGCAATCGCGGCATCGATTATGCGCGCGGCCGCTATGTCGCCTTCCTCGATTCGGATGATCGCTTCTTCCCCGATCACCTCGCCGATCTGTTGCCATTGCTCGCGCAGGGCGACGATGTCGTGGCTTATTGCCGCGTGGTGGTCGATCGCGGTTCGGGACGGCACTTCCTCAAGCCCTATCGCGAGATATTGAGCGGCGAGACCGTCGATCGGTATCTGATGTGCGAGCGCGGCTTCATCCAGACCAGCAGCCTCGCGCTGCGCCGGACGCTGGCGAACACGGTGCGCTATCGGGAGGATGTCGGTTTCGGCGACGATACCGATTTCGCGGTGCGGCTGTCGCTGGCCGGCGCGCGATTCCTGATGGCGCAGCGTGCGACGGTGGTGTGGGCCGATCGCAAGACCGAGAACCGCCTGTCGCAGGTGCGCGCCAATATCGGCAACCTCGCCTGGCTCAAGGATCTGCGCCCGCACATCTCGGCGCGCGCTTATTCGGCCTATATGGGCTGGCATGCCGCAAAGAGCGTCTGGCCGACCAGCCGGCGCACGGCGCTGCTTTATTATTTCGATGCCCTGCGCCATGGCGCCTTCCGCCCGCGCGTCGCTGCCATTGTGCTATTGCAAATCATTATCCCTGATGATGTTTATCGAAAAGCGGCAGATCGATGGATCGCATTGACCAGCCGGGTGCGGGGCGCCCGGATATGAAGCGGCGTACCTTCATCGCCGGGGCCGCGGCCGCCTGCAGCGTCCCGCTCGCCACCAGCGCGGTGCCTTTCGTGCCGCCGGAGCCTGATATCAGCGGACCCGGCCTCGATACCCATGCCCGCAAGAGCGGGCGGCGCTTCGGCTGCGCGATCAAGTCGAGCCAGATCGCCAAGGATCCGGATTTCACTGCCGCGGTGCTGCGCGAGGCGGGGGTGATCGTCGAGGAATATGAGCTCAAGCGCCATGTCACCCAGGCGAAGCAAGGCACATACGACTTCAGCGGCGCCGACAAATTGATCGATTTCGCCCAGAAAAACGGCCTCGGCGCGCGTGGGCATACTTTGGTCTGGTACGCGGCGAACCCGCCCTGGCTCGAGGCGGCATTGCCCGGCGCCAGCCCGCGCGGCCGCGAGGAACTCCTTGGCGGCTATATCCAGACGGCGATGCGACGCTATGCCGGACGCATCACCGAATGGGACGTGGTCAACGAGCCGGTCGAGCCCAATCAGGGCCGGCCCGACGGGATGCGCGCCAAGAGTATCTGGGAACAGGCATTCGGCGACCGTTATATCGACACGGCCTTCCACATCGCCCGCGAGGCCGATCCCAAGGCGAAGCTGTTCCTCACCGATTTCGGGCTCGAGCACAATTCGCGCCGCTGCGCCGCCCGCCGCGACGCAATCCTGCGGCTACTCGAAGGCGCCCTGTCGCGCGGCGTGCCGATCGACGCGCTGGGCGTGCAGGGCCATCTCAAGCCGTATCGCGAGCCGTTTGACGAGCGCATCTTCGCCGACTTCCTCGATCAGGTCCGTGGCATGGGGCTCGCTATCGCCATCACCGAGTTCGACCTCGCGGATCGCGGCGGTCCCGCCGACATTACGCAGCGCGACGCCCAGATAGCCGCGGTCGGCCGCGCCTTCCTCGACGTGGCGCTCGACAGCCCCGTGATGGGATCGGTGCTCAGTTGGGGGCTGTCGGACCGTTATTCGTGGCTATCGACCTATCCCGACTATCGCTGGCCCGACGGGCAGAAGTCACGCGTCCTGCCGCTCGACGAAAACCTCCGCCGCAAGCGGCTCTGGGCGGAGATGGCGGCTGCGTTCGACGCTGCGCCGCCGCGCCGGGCGAGTATCGAGACACACGGAGTGCCCGCATGAGAATCGCGTCCCTGACCGGCCTGCGCGGCCTCGCTGCGGTGGCGGTGCTGCTGTACCATATCCCGCATTCGCCCGCCTTTCAGGACTATGCGATCGGGCTGTTCTCGCGCGCCTATCTGGCGGTCGACTTGTTCTTCGTGCTCAGCGGCTTCGTCATCTCGATCGGCTATTACGAGCGCGTGGTGAAGCGCCCGAGTGCGGCCAGCTATGGCGACTTCCTGCTCAACCGGATAGCGCGCGTCTGGCCGCTCCATTTCGTCGTCGCCCTGGTGTTCCTCGCCCGCATCCTCGTCAACGTCTCGGGCGATCAGCCCGTGGCGCTGACGCCCGCCAACATCATTACCAACGTGCTGATGATCCAGAGCTGGGGGTGGGGAACACAGGCGCTTGCCGGCAACAGCTGGTCGGTGAGCACCGAGCTGGTCGCCTATCTGCTGTTCCCGCTAATCGCGCTCCTCGCTTTCTCCCGTGCAGTGTGGCTGCAGGTCGCCGGTGCGGTGGCGCTACTGATCCTCGTCGCGGTGTTCGGTCACGGTTCGCGCGGGCCGCTCGACGTCAATGACGGCAACAGTGTCCTGCCCGTGCTGCGTTGTCTCGCCGGCTTCGCGCTGGGCGTAGTCGCCTTCCGCGTCGCGCGGCACCCTTTGTGCGAGCGCTTGCTGGGCGGCGAACACGGTTTTCTCGGGAGCTGTGCGCTGCTCGTCGCGGCATTGCTGATTCCCGGCGGCGATGTCGTGGCGGCTTTGTGTTTCCCGCTGCTCGTGATCGCCTGTTACTATGACGGCCGTGCATCGCGGGCACTACTGGCGAACCCGGTGGTATTCCATCTCGGGCTGATCAGCTATTCGATCTATCTCTGGCACCCGCTGGTCCGCGACGTCTTCGCGCGCGGCATGGGGATCGCCCACCGCCATGGATTCGCCGGGTTCGACTGGGCGTTCTACGCCGGCACGCTGATCGCGACCTGGCTGGTCTGCTGGGCGAGCTATCTGCTGATCGAAGTGCCGGGCCACCGCGCGATCAAGAAGCTCGAGCGCCGCGTAGTCCCCCGGCCGCCGCTGCCGTTCCAGCAGGCCGCCGAATAGACATGCGCGCCGCGACGATCATCGCGATCCCGACCTTCCGGCGCCCCGACCAGTTGCGTCATTTGATCGAAGCGATCGCGAAGCTCGACGGACTCGAGGACGCGGCGCTGCTCGTCGCGGACAATGATGCGGGTGGGGAAGGGGCGGCGGTTGCGGCCACGATGGCGGAGAAGGGCTTCCCCATCCCGGTCGAAGTCATCCGCGTGCCCGAACCCGGGCTTTGTCATGTCCGCAATGCGATTGTCGCGCATGCTCTCTCCATGGAGGGGATGCAGCGGCTGGTGATGATCGATGACGACGAATGGCCCGAGCCGCAATGGCTGGCGGCATTGCTCACCGTCCAGCAGCGCGCCGACGCCGCAGTCGTCGGCGGGCCGGTGATCCCGATCTTCCCCGAAGGCGCGCCCGACTGGGCCGAGCAGACGCTCGTCTTCCGCCCCGAGCAGCGCCCCGAGGGACCTGTCGAGATGCTCTATGCGAGCAACAACCTGCTGGTGATGCGGCCCGCATTGGAAGCGCTGGGCGCGCCGTGGTTCGATCCCGCTTTCAATCGCAGCGGTGGCGAGGATCTCGATTTTCTCACCCGTCTCAAGGCGATCGGCTTCACTTTCGCCTGGGCGCCGGGTGCGCGCGTATCCGAGTGGGTCGGTGCGGATCGCGCGCGCAGGGCCTGGGTGCTCCGGCGGATGTGGCGGATCGGCGTCACCGATACCCGCGTCGCCCGCAAGCAGCGCGGACTGATCGGGCGCATCGGCCTGGGCGTGCGCTCGCTCGCATTGCTCGGCCTGCGCACCGCCGCATTGCCGGCGCTGGCATGGCAACGCAACCGCCGCCTCGACATCGCCGGCCAATGGGTCAAGGCGCTTGCCCGCCTCTATGCGCTGGCGGGCGGGAGCGACGCGCTGTACGCCGCTCCCGCACCGCTCAGTTCGCCCAGGCGCGGAAGCTCTTGACCACCATGTCGCCCGAACCGTCGTCGTAGCTGGAGGTCGTCTTCACCGCGACATCCATGATCGGATAGAAGCGGAAGCCGCGGAACGGATTGACGCTCTGATAAGTCTCCAGCCCGTCGACGAACCAAGTGATGTATTCGGGCCCGATATCGACGGCATAGCGATGGAAGCCCTGCGAGAATCCCGACATGCCATAGGCCTGCTCGGCCTGGATGTTGGTGCCGCGCTGGAACGAGCGAACCCCGCCGCTGCCGCCATGGATCGTCGCCGAGATGTGCCGGTCGAAGTCCCAGTAGCTCTGATATCCGAAGCCTTCATAGACATCGATCTCGGGCGGCCAGCCCGAAGTCGAGATCAGCCAGAAGGCCGGCCATGACCCGCGCCGGGTCGGCATCTTGGCGACCCACTCATATTGGCCATAGCCGAGGTGCGTGGAGGGCGTATTGTGCCCGCTCAGCACGACCGACCCGTAATTATAGGCGGTGCCGTTATAGGTGATCGGCGACCAGAGCTTCTGGGTGTGGAATACCAGCCCCTCGTCGGTATAGCGCAGCGGCGGCTCGACCCATGGGTAGAGACTTTCGTCCAGATAAAGGCCGGTCTCGCCGTTCGCGGGCTGGGCGCGGCCGTGCGAGAGCGCGGTCGACCACGCACCCGACCAGCCGGCGTCGGACCAGCGCATGCTGCTCTGGGTCATCTCATATTGGAGCGTGCCATAGGTGCGGAAGGTCCGCGGGTTGCGGAAGCCCCATGTCGCCGGGGCAGTGGCGGTGGCGCCGGCGTCCGCCGTTACGGTGGCGCTGGCGGTGCCCTGGTTCGCACCCCACGGCGCCTCGCGCAGCTTGAGCGAGAATTGCTGCCCGTCGGTCGCGTCGAGGATCGGCACCGACACCGTCTTCCGCAGCGGATCGCCCGGACGGAAGATCACCACATCCTCGGTCGCCTTGTACTGGTAGCCCGAAATCGCTCTGTTGGTGCCCGATCCGTTGACCGTGATGACGCGGGCGATGACTGTGTTGGGCGTCTGCTGGTTGAGCGTCACCGGCACATAGGCGACCGATGCGCCCGGCTCGAACACCGCTGCACCGATCGACAGCGTCGCCTTGGGCGGCAGGTTCGTGCCGTTGGCGAAGTTGAAGCTCGCGAAGCTGTTGGTAGTCGCTGCCATGGTCTCGGTCTGCGGCAGTGCTGCGACGGCGGTGGTCGCGTCCGGCGTGGCCGCGATGACGACCGAACCTGATTTTTGTTGGGAAGAGCTGGAGTCGTCGCCCGCACACGAAGCGAGCACGCAAAGAGAAAGGGCGCCCGAAAGCGGGCGCAGATAGTTAATACGCATGTAACACCCCCGGTGTCGGCGACCGACAACTGTGCCGCCTCAGGGGTATATAGTATAAAAGAGGCGAGTAACCTAGGTTACTCGCCTCATTTGCGCTAAGTTGAAGCCGAAAAGATGCTGAACGGTAAGTTGATTTACTCCGCTGCAATCGCGAGTGCTTCGGGTGCAACTGCCAGCCCGCGCCCGACGCCGGTGTACGTGAAGCCGGCGGCTTCCACTGTTTCGGGCCGGTAGATGTTGCGGAGATCGACCAGCACATCACCCTCCATCCGCGCGTGCAGCGCTTCGAGATCGAGCGCGCGGAAGGCATTCCACTCGGTGACGATCACCAATGCCGCGGCACCGTCGGCCGCCTCGTAGGGCGAGGTCGCGAACTCGACATTGGGCAGCAACGGCCGCGCCGCCGCCATGCCTTCGGGATCGAACGCACTGACGCTCGCGCCATTGTCTTCGAGTGCCTGGATGATCGCGAGGCTCGGCGCATCGCGCATGTCGTCGGTGTTCGGCTTGAAGGTCAGGCCGAGCACGGCGATTTTCTTGCCGCGCACCGATCCGCCGCACGCGGTGATGATCTTGCGGCCCATCGCCCGCTTTCGCGTGTCGTTGACCGCCACCGTCGCCTCGACGATGCGGACGGGCGTGCCCGAATCCTCGGCGGTCTTGACCAGGGCCAGCGTGTCCTTGGGGAAGCACGAGCCGCCATAGCCTGGCCCGGCATGGAGGAACTTCGCGCCGATGCGGTTGTCGAGCCCGATCCCGCGCGCGACCTGCTGGACGTCGGCGCCCACCGCTTCGCAGAGATCGGCGATTTCGTTGATGAAGGTGATCTTGACCGCGAGGAACGCGTTCGCGGCATATTTGATGAGCTCGCTCGTGCGCCGCCCAGTGAACAGGATCGGTGCCTGGTTCAGATAGAGCGGACGATAGACCTCCTCCATCACCGGGCGGGCGCGCTCGTCCTCGATGCCGATGACGATGCGGTCGGGGCGCTTGAAGTCCTCGATCGCGGCGCCTTCGCGCAGGAATTCGGGGTTCGAGGCCACGGTGAACTGCGCCTCGGGGTTGGTCTCCCCGATGATCCGCTCGACTTCGTCGCCGGTGCCGACCGGGACGGTCGACTTGGTCACCACTACGGTGAAGCCCTTGAGGCACGGCGCCATTTCGGCCGCCGCTGCATAAACATAGGAAAGATCAGCATGCCCGTCGCCACGGCGCGACGGCGTGCCCACTGCGATGAATATCACGTCGGCCTGCTCCACGGGGGCGGTCAGCTCGGTCGAGAAGGACAGGCGGCCCGCCGCGACATTGCGCGCGACGAGATCGTCGAGCCCCGGTTCGTAGATCGGGATTTGCCCGGCGTTCAGCCGCGCGATCTTGCTCTCGTCCTTGTCGACGCAAGTGACCTGGTGCCCGAAATCGGCGAAGCACGCCCCCGAGACGAGCCCCACATAGCCCGATCCGATCATCACGATACGCATTGCCGATACTCCTTACTGGTTCACGCCGCGCTGCGCAGCTGGCGTGCTGCGAGCAGGTTGCTGGCGAACAATTCGACTTCGTCGGCCAGGTCCTCACGCTCCAGCGCCATCGCCAGATTGGCATGGAGGAAGCCGGCCTTGTCGCCGCAATCATAACGCGTGCCGGCGAAGGTGAGGCCGTGGAAAGCCTGCTCGCCGATCATCCGCGACATAGCGTCGGTGAGCTGGATCTCGCCGCCGGCGCCCTTCTCCTGGCTTGCCAGCACACCCATCACTTCAGGCTGGAGGATGTAGCGGCCGATCACCGAAAGGTTGGAGGGCGCGGTGCCGGGGCCGGCTTCTCGACGAGGCCCTTCACTTGCGTAAGCGCGCCCGAATGCGTGCCGGGCGTGATGATGCCATAACGATGCGTCTGCTCGTCGGGCACCACTTCGGCGCAGATCAGATTGCCGCCGACCTGCTCGTATGCGTCGATCATCTGCTTGAGGCAGCCGGGCCGCCCGACCATGAAATCGTCGGCGAGCAGCACTGCGAACGGCTCGTCGCCGACCACGTCGCGCGCGCACCACACCGCATGGCCCAGCCCCATCGGCTCCTGCTGGCGGACATAGGCCACCGCGCCCGGCCGCAATCGGGTACGCCCGAGGATGTCGAGCGACTTGCCGCGCCCGCTCATCGTCGTCTCGAGTTCGAAGGCGATGTCGAAATGGTCCTCGATCGCCGCCTTGCCGCGGCCGGTGACGAAGATCATCTGCTCGATGCCGGCTTCGATCGCTTCTTCCACTGCATATTGGATCAGGGGACGATCGACGATCGGCAGCATCTCCTTGGGGATCGCCTTGGTCGCCGGGAGAAAGCGGGTACCTAGCCCGCCGACGGGAAACACAGCCTTACGCACTCGCTTCGGGGTCATATACGCCACCTCCTTCGCTGCGATGCAGCATAGATTGATGGCGGCGAGGCGGCAATTTCGCCTCGGCGTCCTGAAGGCACCGGTGGTCTGTGTTTTGGGGTAACCGTCGCTGCATTTGTTCGTCACCCCGGCGAAAGCCGGGGCCCAGGAGTCACATGCCATGCGGCCCGACAACTCTGGATCCCGGCTTTCGCCGGGATGACGGCAATGGAGTGAAATGCGGCTGGCAGCTCAGCCCGCGGCGGGCGCCACCGATGCCCTTCGGATCAGGGTCGATACGAACAGCGATGCCTCGCCGTCCTCGCCCGGCGGACCTCCGCCTTCGCCGCTCACCAGCTTCAGCGCCGCGGCGCGCGCCATCGTCGCGATCGGCCAGCGCACGGTGGTGAGCGGCGGCCAGAGGTGCGAGGCGATCGGGGTGTCGTCGAAGCCGATGATCGACAGATCCTGCGGCACGTTGAGCCCGCGCTGGCGCGCGACGTGGAGCACGCCGGCCGCCATCTCGTCGTTGGAGGCGAACACCGCAGTGGGGCGTGGCGAGAGATCGAGCAATTGCTCGGCGGCGCGCATTCCGGATTCGAACTTGTAATCGCCCTGGACGATCAGCGTGCGCTGGAGCGGCAGCCCTGCGCGCTCGATCGCTTCCTCATAGCCCTTTTGCCGTTCGAGCGCCGAGCGGAAGCCGTGCGGCCCGAGCACCAGGCCGATCCGGCGATGACCGGATTCAATCAGATGCTCGACTGCGCCGCGCACTGCCTCGCGATCGTTCGAGGCGACCATGTGCGATGCCTCGTCGAGGGTTGCCGATCCCATGCGGACATAGCGCACGCCCAGTTCGGCGCAGAGCCCGGCGAGCTGGTCGTTCTCCGAAATCGGCGGCAGGATCATCACGCCGAACGGCCGCTGCCGCTCGAGGAAATGGCCGATATCCTCGAGCATCGTCGGCGAACCGCGATCGACCGGGTGGACGATCAGCTCGAACTCGGTGTCGCGCAGGACCTCCAGCATGCCCTGCTGGACGTTCAAGACCATCTGCGCGTTGGGATTGTCGTGGATCAGCCCGATCAGGAAGTTGCGGCGGAGTGCCAGCGCGCGCGCCTGTGGATTGGGGACATAGCCGAGATCGGCGATGACTTCCTCGACGCGCTTGCGGGTGTCGCCGTTGAGCAAAGGCGACTGATTGATCACCCGACTGACGGTCTTCTTGGAGACGCCGGCGATGCGGGCGACGTCGTTGATCGTGGGCTGGCTGCTGCGCTTCATTGCGATGGGACATAACCCGGCTGTGCGATTGCACCAAATGCAGTTGTATAGGTGGGTCTGTGCCGCTCACTCTAATGCCCGCAATTCCAATCCCCGTTCGCGCTGAGCTTGTCGAAGCGCCGTCCTGCTTCTCTACAGCAGGATGAAGACGAGAACGGCGCTTCGACAGGCTCAGCGCGAACGGGAGAGGGGCGGTTGCCACTCAACCGCATTTCCTGATACCGGTGTCATCAGCGGCCGCGAGAGCCGGACCTTGCGAGAGGATGTCCATGCTGCTTCAACCATCCCGCCGCGATCTGCTGCGCTACGGATATCTCGCCGGAGCGGGCGCCCTGCTGCCCGGCAGTGCGCTGCCGGCTGCGGATCCGTGGCAGCGCGCTGCCGACATCGCGCGCACCGTCCGCGCGCCGGTCTTCCCGGCCGGCGTCTTCGACATCACGCAATTCGGGGCCAAGGGCGACGGAGCGACGCTCAACACCGATTCCATCGCCAAGTCGATCGCCGCCTGTGCCGCGGCGGGCGGGGGCAGGGTGCTCGTTCCCGCCGGCGACTTCCTGACCGGGGCGGTGCATCTGAAGTCGAATGTCGAACTTCATGTCGCGAGCGGCGCGACTTTGCGCTTCAGCCCCGATCCCGCGCATTACCCGATGGTCTTCACCCGTTGGGAAGGCGTGGAGCTCATCAACTATTCGCCTCTGGTCTATGCCTACAAGGCGAAGAACATCGCGATCACCGGCGCGGGCACGCTCGACGGACAGGGGAGCGCGCAGCATTGGTGGGCGTGGAAGGGGCCGTGGGGCGGCACGGTCGAATATGGCTGGCGCGAGGGGATACCCGACCAGCGGCCGGCCAGGGCGCGCCTGTTCCAGATGGCCGAGGATCGCGTGCCGGTGGAGAAGCGCGTGTTCGGCGACGGCCATTATCTGCGCCCGCCCTTCATCCAGCCTTATCTGTGCGAGAATGTCCTGATCGAAGGCGTCCGCATCCGCAATTCGCCGTTCTGGAACGTCCATCCGGTGCTCTGCCGCAACGTCACTTTACGCGGGCTCGACATCTTCGGGCATGGGCCGAACAACGACGGCACCGATCCGGAATCGGTCGACATGATGCTGATCGAGGATTGCACCTTCGATACCGGCGACGATTGCATCGCCGTCAATTCGGGCCGCAACGAGGACGGTCGGCGCCTCGGCGTGCCTTCGCAGAACATCCTGATCCGCAATTGCCGGATGAAGGAAGGGCATGGCGGCATCACCGTCGGATCGCAGATATCGGGCGGCGCGCGCTGGGTATTCGCCGAGAAGTGCAGGCTCGACAGCCCCGATCTCTGGTATGCGATCCGCTTCAAGAACAACGCGTTGCGCGGCGGGCTTCTCGAGAACTTTCACTATCGCGACATTGATGTGGGCCAGGTGAGCCGCGCCGCGATCGCCTGCGACTTCAACTATGAGGAAGGCGCGAAGGGGCGTTTCACGCCGATCCTGCGGCACATCAACATCGAGCGGCTGCGCGCCGACAAAGCGACGCGGGTGCTCGACAGTCAGGGGCTTCCCGGCGCGCCGGTGACTGACATCACACTCAAGGATTGCACCTTCGACGGCGTTACTCAGTCCAGCGTCATCCGGCACACCGAACGTGTCGCGCTCGCCAATGTCCGCGTGAACGGCAAGGTCGTTCGGGCGCTCGATCAACTCTCGGCATCCTGAGGTTCCATGCTCGCACTCTCGCTTCTCATTTTGTCGCCGCCAGATCCCGGACAACTCGCCTTTCCCGGCGCGGAGGGAGCGGGGCGTTTCGCGCAAGGGGGCGCGGCGGGCAGGTGCTGTTCGTCACCAATCTCGAGGATAGTGGCCCCGGCAGCTTGCGCGCCGCGGTCGAGACCAAGGGGCCGCGCACGATCCTGTTCCGCGTCTCGGGCACGATCAAGCTCGCAAAACCGCTGGTGATCCGCGAGGGCCGCGTCACCATTGCCGGCCAGTCGGCGCCGGGCGACGGCATCACGCTGCGCGACCATCGTCTCGAAGTCGCCGCCGACGATGTCGTTATCCGCTACATCCGCTCCCGCTTGGGTGACGAATCGAAGACCGAGTCCGACGCGGTGTGGATCGATCGCGGCCGCCGTATCATCCTCGATCACGTCTCGGCGAGCTGGTCGGTCGACGAAACGCTCTCCGCCTCGGCGCGTTATACCGATCCGGAGGCGGGGTTTTACGATCTGACCGTGCAATGGTCGATCATCTCGGAATCACTGACCCATTCGCTGCACGCCAAGGGCGAGCATGGCTATGGCAGCCTGATCCGGGGCGGCCGCGGTTCGAGGATCAGCTTCCACCACAATCTCTGGGCGAACCATGCCGCGCGCATGCCGCGCCCCGGCAATTACGACGGCCCCGAGGTCGATCCGCTGGGGCCCGTCTTCGATTTCCGCTCGAACGTCTTCTACAATTGGGGCGGTGACCGCTCCGGCTACAATGCGGACAAGGCCACGCTCGCCAGCTACAATTTCGTCGACAATGCCTATGTCGCCGGCCCGCAATCCGGCAAGCCGATCGCGTTCAACGAATCCAACATCCTCGCCAAGGCGTATTTCGCGGGCAACAGCATGAACGGCGCGATCCCCGCCGATCCGTGGAGCCTCGTCACCGGCGTCTCCCCCGAAGGCTATCGCCTGACTGCACCCGTGGAGGTGGCACCAGTCGCGCCCGATCCTGCCGCCCGCGCCTATGAACGTGTGCTCGCGAGTGCGGGCGCGTCGAAGGTCCGCGACCCGACCGATACGCGCGTCGTCGCCGGAGTGCGCAGCCGCACGGGAGTGCAGATCGACAGCCAGCGCGACGTGGGCGGCTGGCCCGAGCTCAAGAGCCTGCCTGCGCCGCGCGACAGCGATGAGGACGGCATGCCCGATGCGTGGGAGCGCAGCCACGGCCTCGATCCGAAGGTCGCGGACGGCAATGGCGACCGCAATCGCGACGGGTTCACCAATATCGAGCAATGGTTGGCCGACGCGGCGGAGGGCAGGGGCTGAGCCTTTGCACGTGCGCCCTCATGCGGCGCTCTAGAAAAGCTCTGAAATCCGCGCGTTGCGACCACGAGCTAACGCAGTGGAGATGTGTCTCGCTTGTGACACCGGTAACCAGTTGGTTCTACTTCGGGAGTCCCATACGTCTCATATAATGGGAATATATTTCCATTTGCGGCCTGTTGCTGAACTACAACAGGTGTCGAAGGGAAAAGAAAGCGTCAGCAAGCGAGCCTGTTGACACCGGTTTCCAATCCCCGGTAGCTACACCCTGAACCGGCTGTCTCGCGCAAATTGCGCACAGCAAAGGATGCGAAGCGTGCTGACCTTGGACGGCGCGCAATTTCCGGAAACCGCCAGCAGAGCGGGCCGGCAGGATTAGGCAAGGAGGATGTCATGAAGGCGCGCGTTTCCAGATCTCACTGGCGTAACACCGTATCGGCGACGGTCGTCGCGCTCGCCCTCGGCACGGCCGCGAACGCGGCGGCGCAGACCGCCGACCCGGCGCCTGCCGACGCGCAGGAAGCGCCCGCCGACGAGCAGACCGGCGACGAGATCGTCGTCACCGGCTTCCGCCAGTCGCTGGAGGCTGCGCTCAACGTGAAGCGCGCTTCGGTGTCGGCGGTCGACGCGATCGTCGCCGAGGACATCGCCAAATTCCCGGACCAGAACCTCGCCGAATCGCTCCAGCGCATCCCCGGCATCTCGATCCAGCGCGACGGCGGCGAAGGCCGTGCGATCACGGTGCGCGGCCTCGGCGCGCAGTTCACCCGCGTGCGCGTCAACGGGCTCGAGACGATCACCACCACGGCGGACGGCGCCAGCGCCAATCGCGAGCGCGCGTTCGACTTCAACGTCTTCGCTTCCGAGCTGTTCAGCTCGCTGGTCGTCCACAAGACGGCCGAAGCCTCGCTCGACGAAGGCTCGCTCGGCGCCGTGGTCGACCTCAACACCGGCAATCCGCTCGGCGGCAAATACGGGCTCACCTTCGTCGCGTCGGCGCAGGGCAGCTATAACGATCTCTCGAAGAATTGGGGGCCCCGCGTCGCCGGCTTGCTCTCGTGGAAGTCGCCCGACGGGACGATCGGCGCCTCGATCTCGGCCGCCTGGCAGAAGACCGACACGCTCGAGCTCGGCAACAACACGGTGCGCTGGGCGCAGGCCCGGTTCGACGGCGTCGACGGCACCAATTGCTGGACCACCGCAAACTCCGGCGGAACCTATGTCCCGAGCGCGGCGTGCAATCAGGCCGCGCTCTCCTTCCATCCGCGCATCCCGCGCTACGGCGAGGTCCGTCATGATCGCGAGCGGCTGGGTCTGACCGGCAGCGTGCAATGGGCGCCGAGCGATGCCACCAAGATTTCGATCGACGGCCTCTATTCGCGCTTCAAGGAGGTCCGCGAAGAGAAATGGGGCGAAGTGCTGCTCCGCTCCAACGAGCGCTCGATCAACGTCGTCAACCCGGTCTATGACGACAACAACAACATGATCTCGGCGACGCTCAACGACGCCTGGGTGCGCACCGAGCATTATCGGCGCGAATCGACCACCGAATTCTACCAGATCGGTGCCAGCTGGGATCAGGATCTCGGCGAGAATTTCCGCTTCACGCTACTCGGCGGGATCTCCAAGTCCGATGCCGATATCCCGATCGAGACCACGTTCGTCTTCGACGATCGCGACGCACAGGGCTATCAATACGATTATACCAACAGCCGCTCGCCCCGGCTGACCTTCGGCACCAGCGTCACCGATCCGGCGAATTTCCAGCTCGCTGAGATCCGCGACCGTCCGTCCAACACCACCAACAAGTTCAGGACCGCCCAGCTGCGCACGGAATGGGACGTGACCGAGGGATTCACGCTGAAGTTCGGCGGCGTCTATCGCCGTTTCGACTATGACCTGACGGCCTATCAGCGCGACACCGCAGTGTGCGGCAATGGCGGGCTCGACCTGGTCCTGCGCCAGATCACCTGCTCGCCCAGCGCGCTGTTCGGTCCGACCGCGGTCTATGGTTTCCGCGCCACGCCGGCGCTGTCCGAACTGGTCAATCTCGGCAATGCCGGCCAGCCCGCGGGCAACACCAACAGCTGGCTCATCCCCAATATCGATGCGGCCGCGGACTATACAGGGCTCTACAACCGCCCGCTGCTGCTCGACGTGGGCAACAACCGCAGCGTGACCGAGCAGGTCAAGGGCGGCTATTTCCAGGTCGACCTCAACGGATCGGTGCTCGGCATCAACGTCCGCGCCAATGCCGGCATGCGCTATGTCCGCACCGAGCAATCGTCGACGGGGCTCAACAGCGGCACCCAGGTCACCGTCGATCGCGACTATGAGGACTGGCTGCCCTCCGCCAACATCGCCGCCGACCTCACGCCCAATCTGGTGCTGCGCGCCGCGGTGGCCAAGGTGATGACCCGGCCGCTGCTCGCCAATCTGACGCCCGGCGGATCGGCCGACGGGTTCAACTTCCGGGTCAACTTCGGCAACCCCGATCTCGAGCCGTATCGCGCCACGGCGTATGACGCCGCGCTCGAATGGTATTTCGCGCCGCAATCGGTGTTCTCGGTCGCGTTCTTCAAGAAGGAGATCGACAGCTTCCCGGTGGCGAGCTCACGCGTCGATACCTTCACGTCGACCGGGCTGCCTACGTCGGTGCTCACTACGTCCTCGCCGGGCTTCCTCAACCCCGCGCTGCAGGCGCAGCCGATCTGGACGATCCAGACCACGGTCAACGGCAGCGGCGCGGACCTGAAGGGTGTCGAGCTCTCGCTGCAGGCGCCGTTCCGCTTCCTGCCCGGGTTCCTCCGCAACTTCGGCGGCATCGTCAATGCGAGCTTCATCGACTCGAACGCCATCTACGCCCAGGGCGTGCCGGCGACGGTGCCGGGCGGCAGCAACGTCAACCAGCCGTTCGAGACGACCTTGTACCAGCTCTCGAAGCGCGCGTTCAACGCGACGCTCTATTACGAAGACAGCAGGTTCAGCGCCCGCGCCTCGGTCGCCTATCGCGGCGGCTTCAACGATCAGGGTTCGGCGACGGGCAACGTCTTCGAAGGCTATAACCCGATCACCAATGTCGATGCGTCGATCCGCTACAAGATCACCGAGAATGTCGAGCTGTCGCTGGAAGGCACCAATCTGACCGACGCGTATCGCGACCGCTGGGTCGATCAGGATGCGAACCGGCCCTATGAGAATAACCATTTCGGCCGCACCTTTCTAGTGGGTGCGCGCTTCAAGATGTGATCATCGGCCGGCGGCTCGCGCCGCCGGCGCAATCTTCGTCACGAGAACGGCGCGGAATCATTTCCGCGCCGTTCTTCCTTGTTGAAGCTCAGGCCATGCCCTGGCTGCGGGCCCAGGTGAGGAACAGTTCGGGCCAGACGCCTGCGGGTTTGCTCAGCGCCTTGGTCATCCCATAGCCGTGACCGCCATGGGTGAAGAGGTGAGTCTCCACCGGCACCCCTGCGGCCTTGAGCGCGGCGCGCAGCAACAGGCTGTTCTCCACCGGCACCGTACCATCGTCCTCGGAGTGGACGAGGAAGCAGGGCGGAGTCGCCTGGGTCACGTTGAGGTGCGGCGAATGCGCAGCCTCCAGCGCGGGGCTTGCATCCTCGCCGACCAGTTGCTTGCGCGATCCCATATGTGCCGTCGGCGCGCTCATCGAGATCACCGGATAGATCGGCGCCGCGACGAACGGCCGCGCGCCGAGCCTGTCGGCCGCATCGACCGGATCATAGGTCTTCACTGCGTGCCGCGTCGCCAGATCGGCGCAGAGGTGCCCGCCCGCCGAGAAGCCGATCGCCGCGACTCGTTCGGGATCGAGCGCGTCGCGGATCGCCCGCGCGCGGATCAGTCGCATTGCGCGCTGCGCGTCGGACAGCGCCACATCCGGTCCCGCCGCCCAGCCGTCGCCCGGCAGCCGATAGAAGAGCACATAGGCCGTGAAGCCCTGCGCCGCGAGCCAGCGCGCAAGCACATAACCCTCGTGATCGAGCACGATCCGGACATAGCCGCCGCCCGGCGTGATCAGCACCGAGGCCCCGTTGGCGACGCGCGGCCGGAACACCGCCATCCGCGGATTGGCCACGCCGGTCACCGAACGATCGGTGAGTGCCGCATCGGTGCTGCGCTCCTCGACCTTCTCGACCGGCAGCTTCGCGGGCTTGCCCGGCGCGCCTTTGGGCCAGAGGTCGATCGTCTCGGCCGGGTCGACCAGCCCTGCCGGTAGCGGCTTGTCGCCTCTGGGCGACGCGGTCTGCGCGCTAGCCGCGAACGGCGTGGCAAGGGCTGCGAGCAACGCGGAACGACGATCGAGCTTCATCGGCAACCTCCTGAGGCCGCCCGGCTTCAGGTGCCGGGCTGGATATAGGGCACGCGCGCGAACAGCTCGCGCTGCCATTTGCGCGGGTCGTTCTCGATGCGGCTGCGCGCATCGAAGACCATCGTCGCACGCTTGTCGAGGCCGTAGCGCGGCCAGCGCGGCAGCCCGCCATGATTGGGATCGCCGGCGTGCGTGAAGGCTACGAAGCTGTCCTGCATCGCCTTCGAGACCGCGCGGGCATCGGCGCCGGTGCCGGTTTGGGAGCCCTCTGCGCCGGGCGTGCCGAAGACGAGCGCGATGTCGAGCGAGTGGAAGGCGCCGCGCCGTGGATCGGTGCGCGAGCCGAAATCGAGCTGGTAGACCCAGCCCGGCGCGCCCGCCTTCGCCCGCTCCTCGGCCTCGATCACCTGTCCGCGCCAGCTTCGTCCCGCAGTGGTCGCGTCGTAGAAGACCTGCTCCGGCGTCCAACCCGGATAATGTGCACGATATTCGGCGACGACCCATTCGGGCAGGATGTCGATGCGCAGCTCGGGCGCGATCCGCTCGGCGATATTGTCCCAGCGCAAGTCGCGCATCTTGGCCGAATCCGGCGCGATGAAGGCCCGCGTCTCGTCATGCGTGTTGCCGAGGATCATCGGGATGTGGAGCGACTGCGGATTGGCGTCGGGCCAGAAGGGGTGGCGGGTGAGCCATTTCATGTCGAGCACAGGCCCGAAATAGACGCCGCCGCCGAGCACCGGGTCGGTCGCCGAGAGCCCTTCGATCAACTTCTCCTGCGGCAACGCCAGCAGCGCGCCGAGATCGCTCTCCTTCACGCCGAGCTTGCCGAGATATGCCCGCGTCCGTGCCGTCGCGTTGAGCGGGCCCGAGGCAGTGACTTGCTGTCCGCTCATCGTCGCCGCCCGGTGGAACAGGCCCCTGGCGGCGGGCATGCCCATCATCGTCGCGATCTTGGCGCCGCCGCCCGACTGGCCGAATACCATCACTTTATTGGGGTCGCCTCCGAACGCGGCGATATTGTCGCGCACCCAGCGGAGCGCGAGGATCAGGTCGAGCTGGCCTGCATTGCCGCTGTCGGGGAAGCGCGGGTCGAGACGCGCGAGATAGAGATAGCCGAACGCGTTGAGCCGGTGATTGACCGTCACCACGACCACGTCGCCGCGCGCCGCCAGCGCGTGCCCGTCGTTGAGCGGATCGGTGACGCTGCCGCCCGAATAGGCGCCGCCATGGATGTAGAGCATCACCGGCTTGCGCGCGGCGGGGCGGGTATCGGCGGTCCAGATGTTGAGGAACAGGCAGTCCTCGGACTGGGGGCCATAGCGGGCGCCCGATTGCGGCGAGACCGGGCCGAAGGTGGTGGCGGGCTGGACCTCGGCAGGGGCGGGAACGGCGATCGGCGCGCGGAACCGCTCGGCGCGTCCGTAGCGGATGCCGCGGAACACGCGGACGCCATCCTCGACTGTTCCCTGGAACGCACCCGCGGCAGTGTGGACGGGGCCCGCGGTCTGCCCCCAGGCGCGGCCGGCGATCAGGCTTGCGGAGGCGGCAGCCCCGCCGATCAGCGTACGCCGGTCGATCATCGCTCTCTCCCAAATGCGCCGAGTCACGCCGCGTGGCGCGCCGGGTTGCTTGCCTTGTCGGGTAACCGGTGTCAGATGGCTTTGCAACGGCGCCACGCCGCACGCCGCCACATGGTTGCGTCGGGGGCCGTTTGGACCCACATAGCCAGCGGCGCACGGGCGCCCCGGAACGCGCATGACCACTGCCCTCAAGATCCATTCGAGCGACCATGTCGCGACTCTGCTCGAGGCCGCGGCCGCGGGCGAGCCCGTCGAAATCGGCGGGACGCAGGTCGTCGCGCGGGCCGATATCCCCAAGGGCCACAAGATCGCGCTGCGCGATATCGCCGCGGGTGAGGAAGTGGTGAAGTTCGGCTTTCCGATCGGCCGCGCCACCGCACCGATCGTAGCGGGCGACCATGTCCATAGCCACAACCTCGCGACCGGCCTCTCGGGCACGCTGGACTATCGTTACGATCCGCATGCCGAGCCACGCGCGCCGACTTCGGGCGGGCCGACCTTCCTCGGTTATGTCCGCGAAGACGGCCGCGTCGGCACTCGCAACGAGATATGGATCCTCCCCACCGTGGGCTGTGTCGGCCGCACCGCCGAGCGCATCGCTGCCGAGGCCGGGCGGCGCCATGCCGGGCAAGTCGACGGCGTCCATGCCTTCGCGCATCCTTATGGCTGCTCGCAGCTCGGCGACGATCTGAGCGCCACGCGCCGCATGCTCGCCGCGCTTGCCGCGCACCCCAATGCCGGCGGCGTGCTGCTGATCGGGCTGGGCTGCGAATCGAACCAGCTTTCGCGGCTGCTCGAGGAGGTTCCCGAAAGCTACAAGCCGCGCATCCGCACCGTGATCGCGCAGAATTCGACCGACGAGGTCGAGGACGGCCTCGCCGCAGTCGCCGAGCTTGCCGCCGAGGCTGCGAAGACGAAGCGCGAGCCGGTCGGGCTCGACAAGCTCGTGCTCGGCGTGAAGTGCGGCGGCTCGGACGGTTTTTCGGGCCTCACCGCCAATCCGCTGGTCGGCCGGATGAGCGACGTCGTCACTGCCGCGGGCGGCAGCGCGATTGTCACCGAGATTCCCGAGATATTCGGCGCCGAACAGATGCTGATGGACCGCGCCGAAAGCCGCGCGGTGTTCGAAGGCGTCGTGGACGTAGTCAACGACTTCAAGAACTACTTCCTCAGCCACGGCGAACCGGTTTCGGAAAACCCGTCCCCGGGCAATGTGGCCGGCGGCATCACCACGCTGGAAGAGAAGTCGCTGGGCGCCGTTCAGAAAGCGGGCCATGCGACGCTGACCGACGTGAAGCGTTACGGGGAACGCATCGAGCGCACCGGCCTGACCCTGCTCGAGGCTCCCGGCAACGATGCCGTCTCCTCCACTGCGCTGGCCGCGGCGGGCGCCACGGTGATCCTGTTCACCACCGGCCGCGGCACGCCGCTCGGCTTCCCGGTGCCGACGGTCAAGATCGCGTCGAACAGCGATCTCGCGGCCCGCAAACCTGGCTGGATCGATTTCGACGCGGGGCAGGTGCTCACCCACGGATTCGAGGCGGCCGAGGAGGCACTGATCGACCGCATCGTCGCCATCGCCTCGGGCGCCGAAACGGCCGCCGAGCGCAATGGCGAACGCGAGATCGCCTTCTGGAAGCGTGGCGTCACGCTCTAACCCGTCACCCCGGCGAAGGCCGGGGCCCAGGGTTTCTCTGCCGCATCGCTCGTGACCCTGGATCCCGGCCTTCGCCGGGATGACGATATTGGGGAAAATCCAGAGTTTGGATGACTCCCCGTTGCCAATGACACCGGTTTCCCTTAATCCACCGCAAACAGAGCGTTGAGAGGATGGGGCCTGGTGGGATCCGTACAATTTGCCGACGAAGCGCGTCGGATCGCCGAGACGTTCGTCGAAGCGCGGCGCGAGAGTCGCGGACTGCCCGATTTCCCGGGGATATCCCCGAAGCGCTCGACCAGGCCTATGCCGTGCAGGATCATGCCATCGCGTTCGACGGCCGCACGATCGGCGGCTGGAAGGTCGGCCGGATCAATCCGCCGCTGGGCGGCGTCGACCGGCTCGCCGGCCCGATCTTCACCGACACCATCGTCGATGCCCGGCCAGGCCTCGAGATGCCGATCTTCGGCGCGGGTTTCGGCGCCGCCGAGGCCGAGTTCCTGCTCCGCCTCCGCGCCGCGCCGCCCGCCGGCAAGACCCGCTTCACCGAGGAAGAGGCCGCCGACCTGGTCGACGCGGTCCATGTCGGGATCGAGATCGCCAGTTCGCCCTTTCCGGGGATCAACGATCACGGCCCGACCGTGACCATCTCCGATTACGGCAACAATAACGGCCTCGTCATCGGGCCCGAGATCAAGGACTGGCGCGGCGCCAACATCAAGGCCTGGCCGGTCACGCTCGACATCAACGGCACGCGGATCGGCGCCGCCACTGCCGAGACGATGCTCGACGGACCCGTAGGCGCGGTGCGGTTCCTGCTCGAGCTGATGGCCGCGCGCGGCATCGCGCTGCAGGCGGGGCAATGGGTGTCGAGCGGCGCGGTCACCGGCGTCCACCCGGTCAAGCCGGGCGACCGGGTCGAATGCCGGTTCGGCGACGGTTTCGAAGTGACGTGCACGATCACCGCCTCGTAAGAAGGCGGAAGCGTAAAATGGAGAGAGCATGGTTGAGGCGCGGGCAGGGGCGATAGCGGCTGCCGATCCCCGGGTTCGCATCGGAACGCGCGCGCGCGTGCTGCTGGCACTCGCGGCCGCGACGGCATTGACGCCGCCCGCTTCGGCGCAGGAGCTCCTGTTCCGCGCGAGCGGCGACAAGGACTTCGCCGCCGAAGTCGCGAAGGGCGACGCCCAGCCCAATTTCCAGAGCGGCATGGCGATCGTGCCCGATGGCGCGCACGGATCCGCGATGCGCTGGCCAGACGACGGCTATCTGGCCTGGTCCGCGCCCGGCAACATGCTCGCCCAGCGCGGCACCTTGTCCTTCTTCTGGCGCGCGCGCGAACCGCTTGGCGAAGCACCGTTCGTGATCTTCCGCGCCGGGTTCGCCGATCATTCGAGCTGGGACATGGCGTTCCTGCGCATCGACTATAACGGCCACGGCTTCGACGCCTTCGTCACCGATGCGAACCTGTCGCGCGTCCGCGTCTCGTGGCGGATGGACGCGCTTCCGGCACCCGACGCGTGGCACCATATCGCGTTCGGATGGGACGAGACACAGGGCGTGCGCCTGTTCGTCGACGGCAAGCTCGTCGCGAAAGACACGACCCGCGCCGATCTCGATGCCGGGCTCGACCAGTTCGGCCTCGCCGCGCGCGTGCTCTCGCCGCACCAGGTCCAGAGCCGCTACAATTTCACCCGCGGCAGCGATTTCGACGAAGTCCGCGTCTACGACCAATTGCTCGCTGCCGATGCGGTCGCGCAGCTTGCCGCCGGTGCGGAGCCTGCCGCCAAGGCGCCGGCCCCGCTCGATCGCGCCGCCTGGCTCCATCGCTTCGGCTGGGCCCGCGGCGCGCCGCCGCTCCTCGCCGCGCAAGCCACCAGCATCCGCAAGGTCGAGTTCGCCGACGCGAAGGATCTCAAGGAATGGATGTGGAAGGGCGTGGACGGCATCGCCGAGACGACCTGGCCCGGCGTCTATAACCGCTCGCGGCTGCCCGGCCGCAGCGACTATTTCGACCTGCCCGACTGGAACGTCTATGTCGACGGCGGCAAGGCCTACACGCTCCGCATCCCCGCGAACGAGGCGTTCAACCGAGTCGAGATACGCGGCGCGGCCTATGGCGACCTCGCATGGAGCGCCGATGGCGACAGCTTCGCTTCGTTGGCAAAGCGGCCGAAAGGCGTCGTCCGCAGCGTCGACGATCTCGCCTCCCGCACCAGCGGCGTCCTGCGCTTCACCAACAGCGAGCAGGAACAGCCGATTCAGGAAATCTGGGCCTATAACATCACCGAGGGCGCCGAGCCCAAGGGCACCTACAAGCTGGCTTACACCGTCGATGCCGGCGCCGCGGCCGATCTCGCTGGCCTGCGCGATCTCAATCGCTTCATCGCCGGCCGCTATCCCGCCGACGAGCGCGCCACCGTGATCGCGCTCCCCGCCGGCGCGCGCAGCGCCGCCCCGGCTGCCGGCAGCGCCGCCGCCACCGGTGCCGCGGTGCGCAGCGGCAGCGAGGCGCCGATCGTCCATGTCCTGATCCCCTCGGGCTTCGGGTCCGCCGATCCCGGCAAGCCGATTGCCCGCGCATGGAATTACGGCTGGGAAAACAGCCATGACGGGCTCGACGGCATCGCGCTCGATATCCCCGCGCTGAAGGCCACGCCGGACGCGTCCGGCCGGATCGCGCTCAACATCCGGGTCAAGGATCCGATCTGGCCCGGCCGCGACATGATCGATGTCTCGATCTCGGTGAAGCCGGGGCAGGCGCGCACGCTCTGGCTCGATCTGCGCGATCGCATCCTGACCAACGACAATCTCTATCTGACGATCGCCTCCGCCGCGCCGGACTTCGACGCGCAATCGCTCGACGGCATGAACGTGCGCCTGGTCTTCAAGGCGCGCGAGGCGGCGAAGGCCGAGCATGTCGCCGATCGCTTCAATCAGGTGAAGGACAATTGGGCCTTCCTCGTCGAGGAGCACACCGCTTCGCAGCGCGAGGGGCTCTATCGCCGTCTCTATGCCGATATCGGCGACCTGCTCCGGGTCGATCCCGATCATGTCGAGGGGCGGCGCTATTGGGCGGATATCGGCTATGCGCCTGAGAAGATGCCCGCCGCCACGATCGCCCCGGCGCCGGCGGGGTGCCCGAATGGGCGTGGTATCAGCTGCAGGACCTCGGCCGCGTCCGCGAATTCGTGAACTGGTGGATCGACAATCGTCAGGTGCCGTTCGGCGATTTCGGCGGCGGACTCTCGGACGATGTCGATCTCGTCCAGCAATGGCCCGGCCTCGCGCTGATGGGCGTCGAGCCCGACAAGATCAACGCCTCGCTCCGCGCGCTGACCGAGGCGGTCTACAAGAACGGCATGATGGAAAACGGGCTCGGGGTGCTCACCACCGACGAGCTCCATGCCTATGAGGAGGGGATGAACGCCGATGCGGCGCGGCTCTACCTCAATTGGGGCGAGCCGCGTTCGGTCGAGCGGATGCTGGCGACGGTGAAGGGGCTGGAGACCGTCATCCTGCCCAATCCCGCGGGGCACATGCACTTCGCGAGCAACTGGTACGGCGCACGGAAAATGTACCGCGAGGGGCCGTGGGAATGGCAGAAGCCCTATAGCTGGGTGGTCACGCACACCCCGATCCTGATGGGCGTGTACAATGCCAATCCTTCGGCGAAGCGGCTGGTCACCGGGCTAGTCGATGGGCTGCTCGCGCACGGCAAGCAGGACGCCGCCGGAAAGTGGAGCTTCCCCAACGAGATCAACTGGCGCAGCGACGCCGAGCGCAAGGGCGATGGCGGCGGGGCGAGCGTGCCGCTCCAGTCGGCCTGGGCGGCGTGGCGCTTCACCGGCGACGCCAAATATCTGGTGCCGGTGACCTCGCGGATCGCTGGGGGACCGACGCTGGTCGGCGAGTTCAACGAGAATGTGCTGACGGCACTTCCCGAGGGCAGGCAATGGGCCGCCGCACTCAAGGGCCGCGGTGATCTCGGTCGCTATGTCCAGTGGCAGGAGAGCGGGGATACCAAGCCGCTCGCCGATCTCCACCGCGACGCGATCGGCCAGAAGACCAACCGCATGTACATGATGACCGAAGGACATTGGTGGTCCGATCGTGTCTCGATGCCGCAGGAACTGCTCCAGCGCGAGCGGCTGGGCGGCATCGCGCTCGCGCGCAACCAGAGCTATCCGGGACACACCGTCAGCTGGCGCTTCGCCGAGCCGGGCGCCGCCGAGCAGGTCGCGATTCTCGTGCCGGGCGCCACGCGCGAGCATTTCCGCGTTATCGCCTACAATATGAGCGATCGGCCCCAACGGGCCGAGATGAGCAGCTGGAACGTCGCTGCCGGGCGCTGGACGATGCGCGCCGGGACGCTGGCGGACGGGTCGGATCTGGGAGCGGGTAGACCGCTTCCGCTCGAACGCAGCGCTGCTACCGATCTGATGTTCGCCCCGCGCGCGACCAGCGTGTTCGATTTCACGCTGGATCAGCCCATCGAGGATCCTGCGACTCGTCCCGATCTGGGCATCGGGGTCGACGATGTAAGCTTGAAGGGCCGCGCGCTCACCGTCATCGTGCACAGCCTCGGCTCGGCGGCAGCGCCGGGCAGTGTGCTTTATCTGGAGGATTCCTCGGGTCGCACCGTGGCTTCCACGAAGATCGCGGCGCTCGCCGCACCGACGGACCTCATGCCCAAGAAGGCGCGGGTGCGCCTCACGGTGCCGGCAGGCGTCGCGGTCGAAACGCTGCGGTTGCGGCTGGCGCCGGCCGATGGCGGTCGCGAGGTCACCCTGCGCAACAATGTGCTTCCGCTCGGCACGGTAGTGCGTCGATGATCGCGCTGCGCCGCCGCGAGGTGCTGGGCGGTCTCGCCGCCTGCGCGGCGCTCCACGCGATGCCGGCGCATGCCGGGCCGGGCGCCGATGCGAAGCTGCGCGAGACGCTGGATGGGCTAAGCGCGGTCTCCGGCTATGATGCCCGGCTGGCGCGGCTCGAGGCTTTCGATGTCGCCGCGCTGTCGGCGTCGGCGAGTCTCGATTTGCGAACCATTCGCAACGCTCTTGCGATAGATTCGCAACTGGCGCGCCTCATTCCCGACGGCAAGTCGGAAGGACCGTACCGTCTCCCGCCTGCCGTCGAGCCAGGACTCTGGCGCCGCGCCAATGGCGCCGAGGCGTACAAGCTGCTGCTCGAACGCCATGTCGGCGAACGCGTCGATCCCGAAGCGGCGCATCGGCGGTTTGAGCGCGAAGCCGCCCGCCTCGGGGTGCGTGCCGGCCGGCTGATGCGTGCCGCGGGTTTCGCGAAGGGCAGCATCGGCGATCGCTTCAAGGCCGCCTTCGCCGATCCGCGCTGGCTTTATCCGGACGACGATGCCGGCCGCGATGCCGCAGTGGCCGACATGAACCGCTGGCTCGACAAGGCACGCGCCGCGACGCCGGCTCTGGTCGGGCCGGTGCCGCGCGCCAGCCTCGACGTCGGCGTCCGCCGGATGAGCCGCGCCGACGAAGTCGCGGGAAAGCAGGGCTATCGCCAGATCCCGTCGGCGGGCCAGTCCGGCAGCTATGTCGTCGACCTCAGGCAGATCCGTCGCCGGCCGCGCTGGAGCCTCCACAGCGTCGTCCATCACGAGCTGCTGCCCGGTCATATGGTTCAGCTTCCGATCGAGGCGGAGGCGAACGCGCACCCGCTGCGTATCGCCTATCTCCCTGCATTTTCCGAAGGCTGGGCGATCCATGCCGAGCAGTTGATGGCCGATAGGGGCATCTATCGCGGCACGCCGCTCGAGGAACTCGGCCATGTCCACTGGCTGTTGTTCCGTATCGTCCGCGCGCTGATCGACACCGGGATCCATCACCGGCGTTGGAGCCTCGACCAGGCACGTGCCGAGTTCGATCGGCTACAGGGCGTACCGGCCTATTTCGCGCCATTCGAGACTGATCTCGCACGAATCGCGAGCGACCCTGCCGTCCGCGCCGCCGAGGCGCTGATCTGGCTCCGTTTCGCTGGCCTGACACGACGCAGCAATAGTAGCTTGCTGTGTCAGGCCAATTCGCGAATATTGGTCAACGGCCGTAAACCCCTGCAGGACATCCCGAATATTGGGAGCGATTCGCAAAATGCGAAATTTATGCTCCGAAGCTTCCCACGGCAGGGGGTTGCAGCTAACCAACCAGGCCGCGAGCGGGAAACCCGGTGGCGAATAACAGCGGGAGAGGCTGAATGAGCGATACGCGAGAGGCGACGATACAAGCCGCCGCCGAGCGGGTGGGGCGCTATCGCTGGGTCATCGTCGGCCTGCTGTTTGCCGCTACGGCGATCAACTATATCGATCGCCAGATGATCGGGCTGCTCAAGCCGATCATGATGGAAGATCCCTCGCTTCACATGGACGAGCGGACCTATGCCGACATCGTCGTCTGGTTCCAGATCGCCTATGCGATCGGCTATCTCGGCTTCGGCAAGGTGGTCGACGCGATCGGCGCCCGGCTCGGCTATGCCGCCGCGGTGGTGGTCTGGACGATCGCGCACGTCGCGCATGGCGGTGCCTATAGCGTCACCCATTTCGCGATGGCCCGTTTCGGTCTCGGCATCGGCGAATCGGGCAATTTCCCGGCCGGCGTCAAGGCAGTGACAAGCTGGTTCCCGCAAAAGGAGCGCGCCTTCGCGGTCGGCGTGTTCAACGCCGGCTCGAACGTCGGTGCGATCGCAGCGCCTTTGCTCTGCTTCCTGCTGGTCCCGATGGTCGGCTGGCGGATGACCTTCATCGTCACCGGCATCTTCGGCGTGCTCTGGCTGGTCGCGTGGCTGGCGATGTATCGCGACAATCCTGCGCAACATTCGCGCGTCGGCGCGGCCGAAATCGCGCACATCACTCAGGATCCGGCCGATCCCGACGTCAAGACTCTGGGCCTGTGGCTGCGCCTGCTCGCCCAGCGCGAGACCTGGGCCTTCGCGCTCGGTAAGTTCTTCATCGATCCGATCTGGTGGTTCTACCTGTTCTGGCTGCCCGGCTATCTCGGCGCGCAATACGGCCTTGATCTCAAGACCTGGTCGACGCCTGAAGCGGCGCTCGCATTGGGCGGCATCTATCTGATCTCGGATGTCGGCAGCGTCGCCGGCGGCTGGCTCTCCGGCCGGCTGATGAAGAACGGGATGAGCGTCAACAAGGCGCGCAAGCTCACCATGCTGCTCTGCGCCTTCTGCGTGCTGCCGGTGGTGTTCGCCACATCGGTGCCCAATCTCTGGGTGAGCGTGCTGATCATCGGCATCGCCGCGGCGGCGCACCAGGGCTTCTCGGCCAATCTCTACACGATCCCGTCGGACACCTTTCCGCGTTTCGCGGTGGGCGCGGTGATCGGCATCGGCGGTACGCTGGGGGCGATCGGGGGGCCTTGTTCTCCAAATATTCGGGAGACGTGCTCGATCGGGTGGGCAGCTATGCGCCGATGTTCATCGCGGCGGGCGCGGCCTATTTCCTCGCGGTGCTGTCGGTCCATCTGCTCACGCCGCGGCTGGCGCGCGTGGAGAGCTTCCGGCGCTCGACGCCCTGGGCCGTGATCGCTTCGGTCGCATCGGGGATCGCCGGCGTGATATTCTTCCTCGCTTCGGGCAAGAATGTCGAAGGTTGCGTGCCCGTTTGGATGGGTTTCGGCTCTCCCTGCTTCGCAACCGGCACTTACTGGGCAATCCTCGCCGTCTTCGCCGCGATTGCGATCCTTGCGATTGTCGCCAACACGGTGTTCCGCGAGAAGGCGCCGCAAGCGTAAAGAGAGCGAAATGACCAAGCCCCTCAAACTCGATCCCGACCGGTTGTTTCCGTCCGACGAGCGTACGCGGAGCATCGCGCGTGCGCTCTATGCGGAAGTGGCCGGATTGCCGATCATCAGCCCGCACGGCCACACCGATCCGACCTGGTTCTCGACCAACGCCAATTGGTCGAACGCGACCGAACTGCTGCTCTCGCCGGACCATTATCTCTATCGCATGCTCTATTCGCAGGGCGTCGCACTTGACGATCTCTGCGTGCCGAGCAAGGCGGGGATGCCGAGGACCGATCCCAGGAAAGCGTGGCGGACCTTTGCCGGGAATTTCCATCTGTTCCGCGGCACGCCGTCCAGCATGTGGCTCGGCCATGTCTTTGCCGAGGTGTTCGGCTTCGAGGTCGCGCTCGATGCGAGCACGGCGGACCTGTATTACGACCGCATCAATGAGAAGCTCGCCAGCGACGCCTTCAAGCCGCGCGCATTGTTCGATCGCTTCGGAATCGAGTTCCTCGCCACCACCGAAGGGCCGCAGGACGACCTCTCGCCGCACCACGCGATCCATAAGAGCGGCTGGCAGGGTCGGGTGGTCACCACGTATCGCCCCGACGCCGTGATCGACGTCGAGCACGAGCAGTTCGCCGGGGCGATGAAGATCTTCGCCGAGAAGACGGGCGAGGACGTCTGGTCATGGGACGGCTATCTCGCCGCGCACCGCAAGCGCCGCGCCGATTTCCGCGCGGCGGGCGCCACCGCGACCGATCATGGCCACCCCACGGCCCGCACCGCCAACCTGCCTTATGACGAGGCTGAGCGCTTGTTCCGCACGATTCTGTCGGACAACTGGACCCCGCAGGACGCCGAGCTGTTCCGCGCGCAGATGCTTACCGAAATGGCGGCGATGTCGGCCGAGGACGGCATGGTGATGCAGATCCATCCCGGCAGCTTCCGCAACCATAATGGGGGCTGTTCGAAAGCC
Organism: Sphingomonas sp. 7/4-4; assembly: GCF_027941955.1. Taxonomy (GTDB): domain Bacteria; phylum Pseudomonadota; class Alphaproteobacteria; order Sphingomonadales; family Sphingomonadaceae; genus Sphingomonas. Next base: position 1,606,079 of record NZ_CP115960.1, on the reverse strand, counting down.
ATGGCCGCGACAAGGGCGCGGACATCCCGATGCGCACCGACTACGTCCATGCGCTCAAACCGCTGCTTGATCGCTTCGGCACCTCGACCGATCTGTCGATCATCCTCTTCACGCTCGACGAGACGGTGTACGCGCGTGAGCTGGCGCCTTTGGCCGGGCATTATCCGTGCCTCAAGCTGGGGCCGAGCTGGTGGTTCCACGACAGTCCCGAGGGGATGCGCCGCTTCCGCGAGCAGGTCACCGAGACCGCGGGCTTCTACAACACCGTCGGCTTCAACGACGACACGCGCGCCTTCCTCTCGATCCCCGCGCGGCACGACGTCGCGCGCCGCATCGATTGCGGCTTTCTCGGCCAGCTCGTCGCCGAAGGGCGGCTGCTCGACTGGGAAGCTTTTGAGCTCGCGCACGAGCTGACCAACGGCCTCGTACGCAGGGCGTACAAAATCGACAAACAAGCGCCGGCGCCTGTCGCCGCCGCAGCCTGAACCACAGAACCAACGGAGTATTCCATGTTCGACCGTACCTATTACGCCACGCACCCCGACATGATGGAGTGCGTCTCGAACGAGGAACTGCGCGACCGCTATCTGATCGACGGCCTGTTCCGCGAAGGCGAGTGCGTGCTCAACTACACCCATGCCGACCGCTTCGTGATCGGCGGGGTCGCGGTAGGCGCGGGATCGGTGAAGCTTCCGGACCAGACCGAGCCGGCTTCGGCGGCGGGCCATCCTTCCTCGAGCGCCGCGAGCTGGCGGTGGTCAATGTGGGTTCGGTCGAAGGCACCGTCACCGTCGACGGCGAAAGCTTCACGCTGGGCAACAAGGACTGCCTCTACGTCACGATGGGGGCGAAGGACGTCCAATTCTCTGGACAGGGCGCGCGCTTCTACCTCGCCTCCTGCCCGGCGCATAAGGGCTTCCAGACCCGGAAGCTTTCGATCGCCGACGCCAACGCGCTCGAGCGCGGCTCGCTGGAAGAATCCAACGAACGGACGATCTTCCAGCTCGTCATCCCCGGCGTGTGCGACTCCGCGCAACTGGTGATGGGCCTGACCGTGCTCAAGCCGGGCTCGGTGTGGAACACGATGCCCCCGCACATCCACGAGCGCCGCAGCGAGATCTATTTCTACTTCGAGCTCGATGGCCCGAACGACCGCGTCTTCCATTACATGGGCGAAGGCGATGCGATGCGGCACATCGTCATCGCCAACGAGGAAGCAGTGATCTCGCCGCCCTGGTCGATCCATATGGGCTCGGGCACCAAGGCCTATGCCTTCATCTGGGCGATGGCCGGCGAGAACCAGGACTATACGGACATGAACGTGCTGGACATCTGCCAGCTGGCGTAACGACTTAACTCCCCTCCCTGCAAGGGAGAGGTTGGAGGTGGGTGCCGAGCCGCCAGGCTCGGCCCTCCTCCGCGACCGAAGAAGCGCGACGCTGCGCGCCGCGCACCCACCCCGGCCCCTCCCTTCCAGGGAGGGAGTAAGAGGTAGCATGACCAATCCCTTCGACCTGACCGGCAAGGTCGCAATCGTCACCGGTGCGAATACCGGCATCGGCCAGGGCATCGCGCTCGCGCTCGCCGAAGCAGGCGCGAGCATCGCCGCGGTGGGCCGCTCGGCCGCCACCGAAACGGTCGAAAAGGCCCGCGCTCTGGGCGTGCAGGCCGAGATCATCTCCGCCGACCTTTCGACGATCGAGCCTGTGGGCAGAATTGTGGACGAAGCTGTGGAAAAGCTCGGCGGGCTCGACATCCTTGTCAACAATGCGGGGATCATCCGGCGGAACGACAGTCTCGATTTCTCGGAGGAGGATTGGGATGCGGTGATCGACACCAACCTCAAATCCACCTTCTTCCTGTGCCAGGCCGCCGGCCGCCACATGGTCAAGCAGGGCGGCGGCAAGATCATCAACATCGCCTCGATGCTGAGCTTCCAGGGCGGCATCCGCGTGCCGAGCTACACCGCGAGCAAATCGGGCGTGGCGGGGCTGACCAAGCTGCTCGCCTGCGAATGGGCGTCGAAGGGCATCAACGTCAACGCGATCGCCCCCGGCTATATCGCCACCAACAACACGACTGCCCTGCAGGCCGATGAGACCCGCAACCGCCAGATCATCGAGCGTATCCCCGCCGGCCGCTGGGGCGATCCGGGCGACCTCGGCGGTGCCGCGGTGTTCCTCGCCTCCAGCGCTTCGGACTATGTCCAGGGCCATGTCCTCGCGGTCGACGGCGGGTGGCTGGCACGATGACCATCGCATTCTTCGGCGAAGTGATGCTGCGGCTCTCGCCGCCCGGGCGCGAGCTTCTGCTGCAGACGCCCAAGCTCGAAGTGAATGTCGGCGGCGCCGAGGCGAATGTCGCCACCGGCCTCGCCTGCCTCGGCCATGCCACGCGCATGATCAGCGCGGTGGCCGATAATCCACTGGGCGGCGCGGTGATCAACGAACTGCGCCGGCGCGGCGTCGATACGTCGACCGTGGCGAGCGAGGAGGGCCGTCTCGGCCTCTATTTCCTCACTCCGGGTGCGGGCCTCCGCGCTTCCGAGGTCGTCTATGACCGCGCGCATTCGGTGTTCGCCACGCGCCCGGCCGACAGCTGGGACTGGGACCGCCTGCTCGAAGGCGCCACCCGGCTGCATCTGTCGGGGATCACTCCGGCACTCGGCCACAACACTGCCGATGCGGCGATCGCCGCCGCCGAGGCAGCGTCTGCCAAGGGCATCCCGGTCTCGTTCGACGGCAATTACCGTGCGAAGCTGTGGGAAGCCTGGGACAGCGATCCGCGCGCGGTGCTCACGCGATTGATCGGGCATGCGGATATATTGTTCGGCAATCATCGCGACGTCTCGCTGCTGCTCGGCAAGCCCTTTTCGGGCGAAGGCTCGGATCGGCGGCGCGAGGCGGCGGAGGCTGCGTTCGCGCATTTCCCCAAGCTCCAGACGATCGCATCCACTGCGCGGCACGTCGACGATGCGGACAGCCACCGGCTCTCGGCGCGAGTCGATACGCGGGGCGGCGCGCACCAGACCGACGAAGTGCTGATCGCCGGCATCGTCGACCGGATCGGCGCGGGCGACGCCTTTGCCGCAGGCGTGCTGCACGGCCTCATCGAAAGCGGCGGCGACCCGCGTGCCGCCGCGAAGGCGGGCCTGGCGCTGACCGCGCTCAAGCACTCGCTGCCCGGTGACGCCAGCCTGTTCACGCGCGCCGATCTGGCGGCCTTCGAAGGCGGAGGACTGGACGTTCGTCGATGACAAAGAGGCGCAACGGCGCCCGTGGGAGGGTGTATGTCGAGGGGGAATATCGTCGCGGATGAAGCGGCGTTACCAAGGCCGGGCGCAGTAGCGTTCCGGCAGACCTACGGTATCGACGACGGCTTCGAGACGGAGCTGCGCGAGGCCTGGACCTTCATCGAGCCGCACATCGCAGGCATCGCGCGCGACTTGCTCGAGCGGCGCGCGGGCGCGGCCGTTTCCGACGAGCTCGTCGCGTCCCGAGTCGAATATGCCCGCGAGAAGCTGTCGCGGCCGATCGATCAGCGCTGGCTCGACGCAGTCATTGCCGAGGCGGACCGGATCGCGCAGCGCGATCTCGATTTCTCGGTCGTGGCGGCATCGATGCTCGTCGCGCAGATGCGGATCCACGCCTTGTTCTTCGAACTCACCCGGGATTCCGACCAGCTCGAACGGCTCACCCGCGCGACCCAGAAGCTTGCCGGAATCGAGTTCGAGATCATCGCCAGCCGGTTGCGGGCGATTGCCCGGGCACGCAACCAGACTGCAGTGCGCGCGGAGGCAGCGGCGGTGCGGCAACAATTGGGCGAGGCGATCACTACCAGCGCCCGCGCCAGCCGCGACGTCGCCGGCTTCACCGAACGTACTGCGGCCGAAATGCAGTCGCTGAGCAAGCCCGCCGCCGAAGTCGCGACCGCCGCCGATCAGTCGGCGACGGCGATGGGGCAATCGGCGGAAAGCGCGGCGGTGCTGATCTCGGCCTTCGATCGTGCACGCGAGGAGGCGTTGATCGCGACCGAAGTCGCCGGGCGCGCCGATGCCATCGCGGTGCAGGGTGCCGAGAACGCAGCGAATCTCGCCTCGCACACTGCGCAAATCGAATCGGTGCTGACACTGATCGCGGGGATCGCCCAGCAGACCAAGCTGCTCGCGCTCAATGCCAGCATCGAGGCGGCGCGCGCAGGCGAGAGCGGGCATGGCTTCGCCGTGGTCGCGCAGGAGGTGCGCAGCCTCGCCGATCAGGCGGCCGACGCCACCGGCGGCGTCACCGTCACGATCCGCCAGGCGCAAAATGCCAGCGAAGTCATGGCACACACCAACCAGGCGATCCTCGCGATCGTGACCGAACTGATGGAGCGGGTGCGCAGCCTCTCGTCCGAGATGGAGGCGCAGGTGGGCACGGTCGGCGCGATCCTCGCCTCGATCGACGAGACCGCGATGTCGTCGCGCGAGATCGCGGTTCTGATCGCGCAGATCAGCGGGCGCGTCTCGGAGCTCGCCGCCGCTGCGCAGGATGCCGGGCGGCAGGCGGCACAGGCGGGGGACGCGCTCCGCCGGGTCGAGGAGACCGTCGGCCAGTTCATGACCGAAGTGTCGCGTTAGAGCAGGGATGACTTGTGCTTGAATCGCTCACATTCTCCGTTCGTTTCGAGCGCAGTCGAGAAACGGAGCCAGATGCGAAACCATGTTTCTCGACTTCGCTCGAAACGAACGGATCAGAGTGAAGTCATCAGACTCTAGAGAAGAACATTATGGATCGTCGTACCGTCCTCGCTTCCGGGCTTGCATTGGGGATTGCCGGTGCCGCGCGTGCATCGGCGCCGGCCGAGATCGAGCGGGTGCCGCTGTGGCCGGGCACGCCGCCGGGCGGAGAGGGGCTGGGGATCGCGGACGTGACCGTTCCACGCTCGCCGAAGCCGGACGACATCGCCTGGACGCATATCGGCACGCCGGCGATGACCGTCGCGCGCGCCGCCAAGCCCAGTGGCGCGGCGGTGCTGCTCATTCCGGGCGGGGGCTATGCCCGGGTCGCGGTGGGTCGTGGGCCGGGCAGGATCGCGCAGATGTTCGCCGCACAGGGAATCACGGCGTTCGAATTGCTTTACCGCCTGCCGCACGACGGCTGGCGTGCCGGCCCGGCGACATCGCTGCAGGACGCGCAGCGCGCGATGCGGCTGATCCGTGCGGGCGCCGCGAAATGGGGGATCGATCCCGCGCGCGTCGCCGCTATGGGTTTTTCGGCGGGCGGGCACGTAGTGGGCTCGCTCGGCACCCGCGCCGACAAGGTCACCTATGATTCGATCGATGCCGCCGATCGGCTGCCCGCGCGGCCGATCGCGGTCGCGATGTTCTTCCCGGTGGTGTCGATGCTGCCGCCGATTGCGCATGACCAGTCGCGTCGCGAGTTGCTCGGCGTCAATCCTTCCGAGGCGTTGGCCCGATCATGGTCGCTCGAGCTCGACGTGCCCGCCGCGACGCCGCCGACCCTCGTCTGCCACGCCGCCGACGACAAGACCGTCAAGCCGGCGAACAGCCTTGCGATGTTCGCGGGGCTGCAGGCGGCGAGTATCCCGTCCGAGCTGATGATCGCCGAGAAGGGCGGGCACGGCATTCCGCTCTTCGACGCCGACGGCAAGCCGTACATCTGGTTCGATCTCTTCCGCCTCTTTGCCGGCCGCCACGGCTGGCTTCCCAATTTGTGAGACGGGTTTCCACATTGGCTTGACAGGTGTCGCGCCGATAAGACAAGTTGGCCTGACCAATTGGGAGGGTGTCTTGTTGAAGCCTATCTGTGCCGTGCTTGGCATGCTCCTCGCGACCGTTGCAGTCCCGGCGATCGCACACGACGCGTCGACTGCAGTCGCCTCGCCGCGCGCGACGTACAATCTCAATCCCGGCTGGCGATCGACGACCGGCGAGCAGGCGGGCGCCGAGCAGCCCGGCTTCGACGATCGCCAATGGCACGACGTCACGCTACCGAATGCCTTCAACGAGAAGGAAGCGTTCGCGCGCGACATCAAGGAGCTCTCGACCGGCATCATCTGGTACCGCAAGCGGATCGTCCTGCCCGCGCAGGGTCCCGGCGGCCGCGCTTTCCTCGAGTTCGAAGGCGTGCGTCAGGCGGCGGAGGTCTGGGTCAACGGCCAGTCGGTCGCGCTTTCCGAGAACGGCTCGATGGCATTCGGCGCCGACATCACCGCGGCGCTCAGGCCCGGCGAGAACCTCATCGCGGTCCGCGTCGATAATGACTGGAAGTACAAGGAGCGCGCGACCGGCAGCGGCTTCCAGTGGAACAACAACAATTTCGACGTCAATTATGGCGGCATTACCAAGAATGTCCGGCTGCACCTGACCGGCCCGGTCTATCAGACGCTGCCGCTCTTCTCCGGCCTGGGCACTATTGGCCAATATGTCTGGGCCGACGCATTCGACGTGAAGGCCCGCACCGCGACGATCCATGCGCAGACCCAGATCCGCAACGCCGGCGCGACTTCGCGCAAGATCGGCTACCGCGCCGAAATCCGCGACCGTGATGGCCGCGTCGTCCGCCGGCTCGACGGCGGCGACGCGACGCTGGCGCCCGGCGAGACGCGCCTGCTCACGGCCGCCGGCACTGCAGAAAACCTCCATTTCTGGAGCTGGGGCTATGGCTATCTCTACATCGTAACCACGATCCTGACCGAGAACGGCAAGGCCATCGACAGCGTCGATATCCGCACCGGTTTCCGCCAGACGAAGTTCGCCGACGGCATGGTCAGCCTCAACGGCCGCGTGATCCAGATGCACGGCTATGCCCAGCGCACCTCGAACGAATGGCCCGCGGTCGGCGTGTCGATTCCGCCCTGGCTCAGCGACTTTTCCAACGGGCTGATGGTCGAGAGCGGCGGCAACCTCGTCCGCTGGATGCACATCGCGCCGTCGAAGCAGGACGTCGAATCCGCCGATCGCGTCGGCCTGATCCAGGCGATGCCCGCGGGCGATGCCGAAAGCGACGTCACCGGCCGCCGCTGGGACCAGCGCAGGAAGTGATGCGCGACGCGATCGTCTACAATCGCAACAACCCCTCGATCCTGTTCTACGAGGGCGGCAACGAAAATATCAGCGACGCGCACATGGCCGAATTGAAGGCGATCCGCGACCAGTACGACCCGCATGGCGGCCGCGCGATCGGATCGCGCGAGATGCTCGACAGCAGGGTCGCGGAATATGGCGGCGAGATGCTCTACATCAACAAGAGCGCCATCAAGCCGGTCTGGGCGATGGAATATTCGCGCGACGAGGGCGCCCGGCTCTACCAGGACGAGCTCACCCCGCCGTTCCACAAGGACTCGCCCGACTATAACCGCAACCAGGACAGCCACGCGATCGAGGACGTCAAGCGCTGGTGGGATTACTACCGCGTCCGCCCGGGCACCGGAAAGCGCGTCAGTTCGGGCGGTGTCAACATCATCTGGTCGGACTCGAACACCCATTATCGCGGCGACAATAATTACCGCCGCTCGGGCGAAGTCGACGCAGTGCGGCTGCCCAAGGAGGGGTTCTATGCGCACCAGGTGATGTGGAGCGACTGGGTCGACAGCGTCACCCCGCGCACGCACATCATCGGTCATTGGAACTACGCGCCCGGCACGAGCAAGGACCTAACCGTCATCTCGAATGGCGACAGCGTCGAGCTGTTCCTGAACGGCCGCTCGCTGGGCAGAGGCGAGCGCAGCAACGGCTTCCTGTTCGGCTGGAAGCAGGTCCAATGGGCGCCGGGTACGCTCCGCGCGGTGGCGACCTATGCCGATGGCCGCAAGTCCGAGAGCGCCGTCGAGACGGTCGGCGCCCCGGTCGCGCTGCGCCTTACGCCGCATGTATCGCCGCGCGGCTTTGTGATGGACGGCGCGGATATCGCGCTGGTCGATGTCGAAGTGATCGACGCCAAGGGGCGGCGCGTGCCGACCGCGCACGACATGGTGAAGTTCACGCTCGACGGCCCCGCCGAATGGCGCGGCGGGATCGCGCAGGGCGATTCCTCCGGCAAGTCGCGCGCGGTAGTGGCGGCGGGTCCGGCCGAGCCGACCAAGCCCGCGGGCGCCGACCAGACCACGCAATATGCGGGCACGGCGCGAGGCGAGGACAATTACATCCTCTCGCCCAACCTGCCGGTCGAGGCCGGGGTCAACCGCGTGCTGCTCCGCGCGGGGACCGGCCGCGGGGTGGTGCGTGTCACCGCAACCGCGCCGGGGCTCAAGCGCGCGACGCTGACGATCCCGACCAGGGCAGTGAAGCCCGCAACCGGCGGGCTATCGGTCGACTTCCCCGAGGATCACCAGCTCGGCCTGCTCACCCGGGGGCCGACACCCGCGCGCCCCTCGTTCACCTTCAGCCGCACCACCGTCATGCCCGCATCGATCGTCGCGGGATCGAACCAAAGCGAGGCGGTGAACAGCACCGACGACAACGAGCTCTCTCGCTGGACCAGCGACGGCCAGCCCGGCTCGGCGTGGATCGAATATCGCTTCGCCGCCCCCGCGACGCTGAGCGAGATCGACCTGAAGCTCGTCGGCTGGCGCTCGCGCAGCTACAAATTGCGGATCACGCTCGACGGCAAGACGGTGTGGGAAGGCGAGACCGAGCGCCAGCTCGGCTATGCCAATGTGACGTTCGCCCCGGCCACAGGCAGCGTGCTCCGCATCACCCAGATCGGTCCGGTCGCCGATCGCGACGCCTTCGGCAAGGTCATCGAACTCGATACCTCGCGCAAGGCGGGAGACACCGGCGCCGACGCCGTGCCGCCGGGCTGGCGGCTGGGCGTGGTCGAGGTCGATTTCCACGGGCCGGTCGCGCGGAAATAGTGTTCCCGATGCGGCGGTGATGGTACCGACGCTCGCGATGACGTGGCGGCGAGACAACAAGCCTGATCGCGGGGCGAGCCCGTCCCGCGCGCTCTGGCTGGCGCTGGGCTGGTTCTTCGTCCTGCTGGGCTTTGTCGGCGCGCTTTTGCCGTTGATGCCGACGACGATCTTCCTGATCCTCGCGGTCGGCTGCTTCGCGCGGTCGTCGCCGCGGCTCGAGGCGTGGCTGCTCGACCATCGGCGGTTCGGACCGTCGCTCCGCGCGTGGCGGGAGAATGGCGCGATCCCGAGGAAGGGAAGCTTCTCGCTTGCACGGGGATGGCGCTGGGCTACGCCATCTTCTGGTTCACGGCGCGTCCGGGATTGACCGTGGACGTCATCGTGGCGTTCGCATTGGCAGGGTGTGCTGCATTCGTGCTGAGCCGACCCACCGCACGGTGAGAAGCATCCCGTGAGGTCGATCAGTAATCGACATAATAGTCCTTGGGAAATTGCTGTCCGGAGAAGGCTTTTTAGACGTCCAGGGAAGGGCTGGTGCCTTCCAATAGCCGTCGTCAGGCGACAATCCCAAAGCGATCAGGCTTTCGGACACAATGTACATGCTGCCGGCATTTGAATAGATGTCGCCGAGAGCAGGTTGATGGCCGGCGAACCCGATCGTCAGATACCCGTCCTTGTCGAAATTCGACGGATTGCCGAAAATCGCGCGTTGCGCGGCGAGTGTCGCCGCGCGGACCTGTCCTTCCGGAAGCGATTTGGGAAGCCGCTTGCGCCAGCCGAGCAAGCCCAGCGGCTGAAACACGGCGGTTCGATACGTCAAGGATCGGCCGATGGGCGCATAGCTCCCGTCGGGGCCGATCAGCCGCTCCAGATGCTCGCCATAGCGCTGCATGCGTTTATACGCTTGTTCGAGCAGCTCCCCGGCCCGAAGGCTGTTGAACTTCGCCCCCGTGGCGACCAGCACTTCGAGGATCTCCACCAGCATGGGATGGATGACGTACGAGCCGTAATGGTCGAAGTGGAACCGCGGCCCATCGGAATACCAGCCGTCGCCGGCATACCATTCGTTGATCTTGCGGACCGCCAGATCGATCCGCATCGGGTCCCATTCCTCACCGATGGAAAGCAGGAACGCCTCGTTCATCGCCGCGAAGAGCAGCCAGTTGGTGTAGGGCGGCGACACGCGGCGCAGTCCCTTGATCTCGGTGACCACCCTGCGCTTCGTGGCCGCGTCCAGCGGTTCCCAGAGCTGCTTGGGCGCGCGGAGGAAGGCGTTGGTGTAATAAGCGGAATCGACGAGCGGCTGACCCTCGCTGCGCCACAGCAGATAATCGGGACTGCTGGGATCGACGGAGTGCGCGAAGCTCGCCAGCGCCTGCTGGCGCAGCGTCACGCGCAGCCTGCCTTCCGGAGTAATGTCGTCGGGCAGCGTGAGCCAGGGGCGATACCGGAGATCAGGCGCCCGAACGCCTCGAGATAGCCGACCTTGGGATTGCGGCCGTCCCAGGTGGGGCTGAGTTCCGGCTTCCACGTCGCCTGAAGCCTGCCCTGCGACATCGGCGCGAGGATGGGGCTCGCCATCTTCGCGAGCAGATCCACCATGTAGCGCCGATCGCTGCCTCTGTCCGGCGCAGCAGCTCCGCGGCCGACGGCCGCATGCGAAGGGGCGTTGACGGCCGCGAAGGCGCCGGCGCCGAGCGCGGATGCGAGGAAGTTGCGACGTTCCATGGGTCTGTTCCGAAACTGGAGGGTCAGGACTGATCGGGCAGGGTGGCGTCAACCGGCTCGGAGCCGGTCCCGCGTCGTCCGATCGCGGCCGATCATTGCGGATCGGCCGATGCGGGCTTTGCCTTGTCCGGCGTGGTCCCCTGGCCGGTGAAGGGCGAAAGGCGGTACGAATAAAGCAGCGGCTTCAAGGGCACGCGATATTGCCGCAGCGGACGGCCACCCTTGTCCCACGCATTGTCACCGCCGACTCCGGACTGGACCGCGTCGACCATCAACGAGACTTCCTTCCGCGGTACGATATCCGTCGAGCGGCGGGTTCCCGGCGGACGGCGCGAGAGATCGTCATAGGGAAAGGCCAGCGCGTTCATCGACAGCGGGGCATCGCCCAGTACGCGCAGGCCACCGCCTCCCGACTGGATGAGCTCCATCCATCGGACGTCGGTTTTGTTGCCGGTCTCCTGGGGGCGCATATAATCATGGTTCTGGTCGGAGATCCGGCCACGCCAGAGGCCGAGCGGCGCGCCCGTCTTGCGATCCTGATAGCTCTCATGCGGTCCGCGGCCATACCATTCCATCATGTCGGTGCTCGAAGGCATGGTGAAGAACATGCCGACCCGCAGCGGATCGGGAAGGTCGGGCCGCGACGGAGTGAAGGCTCCTTCCACCTCGACGGAACCGTCTCCGGCCATCCGGTAGCGCGATACGAACGTCGCCGCGTCGCCACCGACGGTGTAGCGCACGGTCACCTCGGCCCCACTGGAGCCGAGGTCGCGCGTCTCGATAGCCTTCACGACGCGGGCCTCCGAAGCGCGCTTCCAGATGCCGTGGGACTTTTCTACCCCGGTGCCGATGTCGTTGTCGGTCAATGCGCGGTAGAAATTCGGTGCGCCGCCCTGCAGCAGCACGCGTCCGCCCACGACGTAGCGATCGACGAGTCCGGTCTTGCGGTCGAGCACCAGATCGGCGCCGCTGGCGGCGAGGCGGATCTTCCCCGCGCTGCTCGAAAGCGCAACGTCACCCAGGGGCGCTTGATCGGCGGCCGGTTGGCGCCCGAGCTCGAACTGTTCCCAGCCGACTACCGTCCCGGCCTCGACGCCCGGTATCACCCCGGTTTTCGCCCGTGCGGTGACGGTCAGCACATATTCCGCGCCAGGTTTACGTGAGACCGTCGGGACGGAAAGCTTCACGGACTCGCGTCCCCGTGGTGCTGTGTGCAACCCGGGCAGGCTGCCTGTTGCTATCGGGACGCCGTCCTCGAGCAACTCGAAGCCGAAGTCATATCCGGAGAGGTCGGCGAAGTCGTGACGATTCAGGACGGTCAGCGAACCGCTTGCGGCGTCGAAATCGGCGAACTGGATCGGCGCATATACCTTGCGAAGCTCGAACAAATGCGGATTGGGCGTGCGGTCCGGCTGTATCAGCCCGTCGCCGAACTCGATGTCGCCGCCGGGGTTCGGGCCATATTCACCACCGGTCCCCCAATAGCGGCGGCCGTCCGCGGTGTAGCGGTACATCGACTGGTCCACCCAATCCCAGATGAACCCGCCCTGGAGCTTGTTCGGGTGCGCATAGATCGCGTCCCAATATTCCTTGAGGTTGCCGCCCGAATTGCCCTGCATATGGGCGTATTCACATTGGATGAGCGGCTGCCGGAACGACCAGTTCTCGGCATAGTCCACCATACGCTCGACGCTGTCGTACATCGGCGCGTAGATGTCGGCATAGTCGTTGGGCCGGTGGTCCGGAACGTCGGGGAAGGTGCCCCAGCCGAGATAGCTCACCAGCCGGTTCGGATCGCGCCGCTTCACTGCGGCGGCCGCCTTGTTGAAGTTGGGGCCGATCCCCGCCTCGTTGCCGAGCGACCAGAAGATGATCGAAGGATGGTTCTTGTCGCGCTCGACCATGTTGGTGACGCGGCTCACATGCGCGCCCTCCCAGGCGGGATCGAAGCCGATCTGGTATTTGCCGCGCAGCTCCGGATGCTTGTTCGCCCAGTCCATGTAGCCGTGGCTCTCGATATTGGCCTCGTCCATGACGTAGAGGCCGTATCGGTCCGCAAGCTCGTAAAGGCGCGGGTCGTTCGGGTAATGCGAGGTCCGGAGCGCGTTGATGTTGTTGCGCTTCATCAGCTGGATGTCGCGCTCCATCGACTCGAGCGAGATGACGTGGAACGTCTCCGGATCGTGCTCGTGCCGATTGACTCCGCGAATGGTGATCGGCTTGCCGTTGACCGTGACGAGCCCGTTCTTCATCTCGACCGTGCGGAAGCCGATGCGGCTATAGGTCGACTGGATGATCCGCCCTTTGGCATCGTAGAGCTCGACCAGCAGCATGTAGAGGTTGGGCGTCTCGGCGGTCCACGGCCGGACATTCTCGACTTCGCCGCGAAGCGTGACCGTCCGCTCCGCCTGCCCGGCGACGACGGGCTGCGAAAGCTCGAGCACGCGCCGATCGCCGTCGAGAAGGATCGCTCGCGCCGTCGTCGCGGCGGACCCGGGCGTCACGGCCATATCGACCGCCAGCCGCCCGTCTTTGTACGCTTCGTCGAGCCCGGCGTGGACGAAGAAGTCGCGAACCCGCGTCTTGGGCGCGGCCATCAGGAAGACTTCACGCTCGATGCCCGAAACGCGCCAGAAGTCCTGATCTTCGAGGTATGATCCGTCGGACCAGCGGAAGATCTGGATCGCCACGACGTTCCTGCCGGGGCGTACGAAACGGGTGACGTCGAATTCGGAAGGAAGCTTGGAATCCTCCGAATAGCCGACCTTCTCGCCATTGACCCAGACATAGTAAGCCGATCCTGCGGCCCCGATGTGCAGAATGACGTCGGAACCGTCCCAGTCGGCCGGAACATCCACATCCCGACGATAGGACCCGACAGGGTTCGAGGCGTGCGGGATGAGCGGCCGGTTCGCCGGAAAGGGATAGGTGATATTGTTGTAGCGCGGCTGGTCGTATCCCTCGGTCTGCCAATCCGCCGGCACCTTGATCTCCTTCCATCCCGATACGTCGAAGGACGGCTTCTCGAAACCGGAGGGCAGCTTGTCCGCATCGGCCGAGAAGGAGAATTTCCACTGCCCGTTCAGCGGCAGGAACCGGGCGGATTTGGTGCGATGGCCGGCAAGCGCCTTCTCCCGGGTCTCGAACGGGAATCCGGTCGCGCGCGCAGGCTCCTTGTCGATGGCGTAGACCGCCGGGTTCTCCCAGTCCGGGCGATCCGGCGAGACCTGCGGTTGAACGGGCGGAGCCGGGGCCTGGGCAAAGAGCGGGCAGGGGGCGCCTGCCAGGAGGATAGCCGCAAGTCCCCGGATTGAGCGCATAAATCCTCTTCCCTGCCCGGTCTGAAGCCGGATCGACTAGCGTGTTCAATGGTGATACGGACGCGTAGCTTCCGGAGATTAGTATGACAAGTCAAGCTGGAGCCATGGACAAACCCGACGGTGGTAACGTGACTGAGGAAACCGGCAGGACGGGATCGCTCACCGATGACCTGTTCGAAAAGCTTGAAGGCCGTATCCGTTCGGGGGAATGGGGCGCCGGCTCTCGTCTGCCCTCGCAGAAGGAGATCGCGCTTTCCGAAAATGTCAGCCGGACGGTGGTTCGCGAAGCCGTTGCGCGGCTTTCGGCGCATGGACTGACGGTATCGCGCCAGGGCGCCGGCGTCTTCGTCGCCGAAACGGCCGAATATCGCGCCTTCCAGATCACCCGCGACGAGCTCAACGAGCTCTCCGACGTCATCAAGCTGCTCGAGATGCGCCTTGCCGTGGAAACGGAAATGGCAGGTCTGGCGGCAGCTCGTCGTACAACTTCCGACATCGGGACGATCCGCGAGGCACTCGAGCGCATGATCGCGGTCGGCGACGACCCGATGGCGTCGGCCGAGGCGGACAGCGCATTCCACCTCGCGATCGCCCATGCCACGCAGAATGAATATTATGTCCGCTTCGTGGAGTTCCTCGGCTTGCGCCTCGTGCCGTCGCGCACCCTCTACCTCGGCGACAAACCGGATGAAGTGCACCAGTCCTATGCGGCAAAGGTGCTCGCCGAGCACGAGGCGATCGTCGATGCGATCGTCAGGATGGACTCGGCCCGGGCACGCGAGGCCGCACGGCAGCACATGCACGAGAGCCTTACGCGGCACTCCACGCTCAGCGCGGCGTTGCGGATGAAGGGATCCGCGCTCGGCCATCAGGCGCACGACTGACGAAGTCGGCGGAGGTCCAATATGGGGCGCAAGCGGGCGCCGATAGGGAATGTTATCATACTATCGGTTTGAGCTGACTGATCGCAGACGCTCCAGATGACAAGTATAAGTACCTGTAATATATTGCTTACATTGAGCGTAAGCAGCGGCCTGCCTAATAATTGTCTGGCAATTGACGCATCTCTCGCGACTTGTCATATAAGTCCGACACGCGCGGCTGACCCGTGAACGTGATTGGGAGAGGCTAAATGGGAAAATACGCTCTTACATGCGCCGCCTCGGCCGGCGCTCTCGCTATCATGCTCGCCGGCGCACCGGCTTTCGCGCAGGCCGTGGAGCCGGCTCCCGCCACGACGCAGGATGCGCCCGCAGCCGATCCCCAGGACGAAGCGGGCACCGCGGATGACATCGTCGTCACTGGCTTTCGCGGCAGCCTCAACAAGGCCGTCGAGCTGAAGCGTGAATCGATCAGCTTCCGCGATCTCGATCGTCGCCGAGGATATCGGCAAGTTTCCCGAGGCGAACGTCGCCGACTCGCTGCAGCGTATTCCGGGTGTGATCCTGTCGCGCGACGGGGCGTCGAACGAAGGCCAGCGCATCAGTATCCGCGGCCTCGGTTCCGACTTCACCGTCACGACGATCAACGGTGCGCCCGTCCGCACGACTTCAGCGCAGAACGTCGGCAGTTCGAGCCGCGACTTCAACTATGACGTATTCCCGTCCGAACTGTTCGGCCGGGTGGACGTGTACAAATCGCCGCTCGCCAATCTCGAGGAAGGCGGCATCGGCGGCGTTATCGACCTGCAGACGCCGCGCCCTTTCGACAACAACGAGCGGGTGATCCGCTATACGGCGCAGGCCAATTACAACACACAGTCCAAGGAGTGGCGTCCGCGCGGCTCGCTGCTGCTCAGCGATACGTGGGGCAATTTCGGCGCGTTGTTCGGCGTGGCCTATGCCAAGAACGTCAACCAGCGTTCCGGCTTCCAGTCGACCGGCGGCGGCACCAGCGGTTACAACTCGTCGGCGCTCGGTCGTCGGCCCTATTACGCGACTCCGGCAAATCCGGTGCTCCCGAATACCAGCGGACCGTTTAATTTCGAGCTCAACCTCGACAGCCCGCTGGCCAATCTGGGCGGTCTCACGCGCTCGCAGGTGGAAAACGGCTATCTTCCGCGCTTCTATCGCATCTACGCTTCCAACACGGAACGCGAGCGCCTTGGTTTCGTCGGGTCGCTTCAGTACAAGAGCGACCGTTTCGAAGCGAGCATCGACGGCATCTTCTCCGAACTGACCGATCAGACCGACGAGTTCACTTTCGGCGTGCCCGTGCGCAACTCGCGGACGGTTGCGGGCACCACCAGTGCCCCCGGCACGGGAACCAATTCCGGCCTGATCCCGCTCGACGTGCACCTCGATGAGTACAACAATTTGTACGGCACTTTCGGGAACTCGAGCATCCTCACCGAGAGCTTCTACCGCGACACGAAGACCAAGTTCAAATACGGCATCGTCCGGGCGGCCTATGACGTCACCGACACGATGAAGCTCTCGGCGCAAGCAAACTTGAGCGAAAGCAAGGCGGTCTATTCCGAGAACCGGATCGTCTCGAACATCTTCGGCATCACGACGACCTTCGATCCGACCGGAAACGTGACCTATCCGACGATCAGCTCGCCCGTCGACTTCACCAATACCGCAAACTATCGGTCACCCTCACTCGGCTTCGCGATCAACGACGAGCTCGACAAGGAAAAGACTGCCCGGGCAGTGCTGGACTGGACCCCGATCGATAGCGGAGACCAGCTGCTTTCGCTCAAGCTGGGCGGCAGCTATGTGTCGACCACCAAGCGGGTCCAGCGGCAGGACGGCAGCAGCATCGCCAGTACCCGCCCGATTCCGCAAGGGGCACGTTCGCGACCAATCCGACCGGCGTGTTCGCGAACATGGATCCCTTCGTCCAGTTCGGTGAATTGGCCAATGGCGGCAACTCGGGATACCCGTCGCAATTCGCGACCTTTTCGCGCGATTTCGTGATGAACGTCCTCGACGCGAATGCCGCCAATCGTGCGGCGACACCCGCGCTCAATCAGGCGTTCACGGCCGAGGAGATCGTCAAGTCTGCGTTCTTCGAGACCAGCTTCAAGATCCCGATCGCCGGTCACCCGTTGCGCATCAACTGGGGCCTTCGCTTTTCGGATACCCGAACGCTGATCAACAACTATCAGACGGGCCCCGGCGGCGTCGGATTCGTCCCCGCAGAGCGCGAAGGCGGGTATCAGAACTTCCTCCCGTCCGCGAATTTGACCTTCGATATCACCCCGAAGCTCGTACTGCGGGGGCCGCCGGCCAGACGCTCACGCGCGGTTCGCTGGCGACCATCGCGGCCGGCACCCGGGTGCCGAACATTTTCAATCCCGCCGTGACCGTCGGCAATCCCGACCTGCGACCGCAGCTCGCGACGACCTACGACGCGGCGCTCGAATGGTATTTCTCGACCGGAGGGCTGCTCAGCGCCGGTGTTTTCCAGAAGAACATCGTCGATCGTCCCTTCTCGATCATCGAACGTGTGCCGTTCGGCACGCTGGGCATACCCTCGAACCTGTTCAGCTGCGCTTCGCTGGGCGCCGGAGCTTGTCCTCCCGCCCTCGGCGGCAGCACCATCGATCCCAACTTCCTGTTCGACCGTACGATCACGGTGAACCAAAGCGAGTTGAAGCTTAAGGGCCTCGAGCTGGCCTATCAGCAGAACTTCACGTTCCTGCCGAAGCCCTTCGACGGTCTGGGCATCACCAGCAGCTTCACGCTGATCGACCAGCAGGGTGACGATTTCGTTCTGAGGAATGGCGATCGCATCTCGATGCAGGGCGTTCCTGACTATGCGTACAGCGTGACGGCGTTCTACGAGAAGGGCCCGCTATCGATCCGCGGCTCGTATAATTACCGCGCGAAGACCGGCCAGAACTCGCAAAATACCGGCAACGACCAGGTCCCCTATCTCGCCCCGCAGGGGTTCCTCGATGGGACGATCAGCTACAAGCTCAACGATCTCTTCGAGCTGCGCATCGACGCGCTGAACATCACGAACGAGAATGTCTATTTCTACTACGAGAACCCGACCCAGCCGGACGGCAACGGCCAGAGCCGACGCGATAATTCGTACTTCAACGGAACGACGATCTCGTTCGGCATCCGCGGTCGTTTCTGATCTCCCTAAGGGCGCCCGGCACCGACCGGGCGCCCTATTTTTCGAGGCGGGTGGATGGAGGCCGGACTCCTCCGCCGATTTGAAGGAAACCCCATGAAGCGATCCGCCCTCGCAGCAGCGCTGCTGCTGGCAAGCCCGGTAGCCGCGGTTGCCCAAAACGCGCCTGCCGTGACGCAGGCGTCGGCTCTCGACACTGCCGTCCGGCTGGCCGACTGGCAGCTCGGCCGCATGGGAGGCACCGGAATTTCTCGCGCGACATCCGAGACGCGCAAGCCGAGGGCGTGGGAGCAGGCCGTTTTCTGGGTGGGCATGACCGCCCTGGCCGATGCCGGCGCGCCGCCGCGGATCCGCAAGGCGATCCTCGACATGGGGCGGGCGAATGAATGGCTGCCGGGCGAGAAGCCCTATTTCGCCGACGACCACGCCATCACCCAGGCCTATCTCTGGGCGGCCCGCAACGGCGCGGGCGCCGGTGCCCGGGCGCCGACGAAGCGCTTGTTCGATCAGGTTCTCGCCGAGCCCGCCATGGTTTCGCTCGCATTCTACGTGCCGCCCGAAGGCTATGGCGCGGCTGAATGCCTGAAGCGCTGGTGCTGGTGCGATGCGCTCTTCATGGCGCCCGCCGCCTTTATCGAGCTTTCGCGGCAGACCGGGGACCGGCGCTATCTCGACTTCGCGATGCGCGAATTCTGGGCGACCACGGACTTCCTCTACGATCCCGCCGAGCGGCTCTACTATCGCGACAGCCGCTTTTTCGAGCGCCGCGACGCCAAAGGCCGCAAGGAGTTCTGGAGCCGCGGGAACGGCTGGGTATTCGGCGGGATGGCACGCGTCATCCCGATGCTGGCGAAAGGGTCCGCGGACCGCCGCCGCATGGAGGCTTTGTTCAAGGACATGGCCGCCCGCATCAGGACGCTGCAGAAACCCGACGGCTATTGGGCGCCCTCCTTGCTGGCGCCCGAGCAGTCGCCGCCGGAGACCAGCGGCACCGCCTTCTACACCTATGGACTTGCCTGGGGCATCCAGGCCGGGCTCCTGTCGCGCCGCGAGTATGAGCCGGCCGTGCGGCGTGGCTGGTCCGCTCTCAATCGCGCGATCCAGCCGGATGGGAGGCTCGGCTTCGTCCAGCAGGTGAGCGATCGGCCCGAAAAGGTCGAAGCCAGCGACACGCAATATTACGGCGTCGGCGCCTTCCTGCTCGCGGCCACGCAAGTCGCCGCTCTCGACAGGCGTCCGCAGTGACGGCCGGAGAAGCGACCCTGTACGAGAAGACCTTCTACGCCGCCCATCCGCACATGATGCATGGCGCTTCGAACGAGGATCTGCGCGATCGCCATCTGGTGACCGGTCTCTTCCGCGCAGGCGAGATCGTGCTGACCTATTCGCACGGTGAGCGGTTCGTGATCGGGAGTGCCGTTCCGGCCGGGGGCGTGCTTCGTCTTCCGGACCAGAGCGAGCCTGAGAGCGCCGCCGGACACCCATTGCTGGAACGGCGGGAGCTGGGCGTGGTCAATATCGGCAATGGCGACGGCCTGGTCGAAGTCGACGGCGAGCCCGTTCGCCTGGCGAAGTACGAAGCGTTGTATGTGCCGATGGGATCGCGTGACGTCACCTTCTCCGGCGATGGCGCGCGCTTCTATCTCCTGTCGGTGCCGGCGCACGCCGCCTTTCCGCTCCGCAAGATCACTGCCGCCGATATCGAGCCGCTGCAGCGGGGCAGTCTCGAGGCATCCAACGAGCGGACCATCTATCAGCTGATCCTGCCGCACACCTGCCAGAGCGCCTCGCTGTGCCTGGGCCTGACCCGGCTCGAGCCCGGCAGCGTCTGGAACACCATGCCCCCGCACGTTCATGAGCGACGCTCCGAGATCTATCTGTATTTCGACCTCGATGGGGACAATTGCGTCTTCCACTATATGGGGCAGCCGGACGATCTGCGGCACATCGTGATGAAGAACGAAGAGGTCGTCATCTCGCCGCCCTGGTCGATCCATATGGGCGCGGGAACCAGCAACTACGCCTTCATCTGGGCGATGGCCGGCGAGAACCTCGACTATAACGACATGGACGTTCTCGACATATGCCAGCTGCGGTGACGCGCCGCGCCCATTAGCTGTCGTCCGGCGTACCGCCGCAAGTCGGGCAGGACGAGCGTAACCCCACAGGAATCGAGCCGATGCGCCGCTATTTCGCGGTGGCCGGACACGTAAGTACGGTGCCAAATATTGTCTATGCGTCCCATATGATGTAGTTCTGCCTCCCGACGGCGAGTGCCGTTGTCTGACGACACTGCTTACATGCAGGCGCGCGGGAGGAGAGGTGATGAGGTTTCGTTGTTCGACTCGCTCTATGGCGGGCACTGCCGCGCTGACCTGGGCATTGGCTTTCTCGACAACGGTTTACGGCCAGACCGCGGAGCAGACGCCGGCACCCGACCCTGAACCCGCGGCGCAGGACGAGGGCGCCGAAATCGTCGTCACCGGCATCCGCCAGAGCCTTGCCGACGCGCAGAGCGTCAAGCGCAACTCGGCGCAGGTGGTCGATGCGATCTCGGCCGAGGACATCGGCAAGTTCCCGGACAAGAATATCGGCGAGGCGCTCCAGCGCGTGACCGGCGTGCAGATCACGCGCGCGGCGGGCGAAGGGCAGAGCGTGTCGATCCGCGGCGCGGATCCGTCGCTCAACCGGGTCGAGATCAACGGCCAGACCGCGCTCTCGACGGTGGTCGGCAGCGGGCGCGCAGTCGAGTTCCGCGACTTGCCGGTCGAGTTCGTGTCGCGCGTCGAGGTGGTGAAATCCGCCACGCCGGACATGACCGAAGGCGGGCTGGGCGGCACGGTCCGCGTCATCACGCGTCGTCCGTTCGACAGCAAGAAGCCGTTCATCGCCGGATCGGTGCAGGGCATTTACAGCACGCTCGCCGACAAGATCGATCCCAAGTTTGCGCTGATCGGCAGCACGCTGTTCAACAACGACACGATGGGCATCCTTGTCTCGGCAACCTACGAGCAGCGCAGCCTGTGGTACGATCAGATGCGCACCACCGGCTGGCGCCAGATCGACCGCGATCCCGCGACCGCAGGCGTGCAGGCGCTCGACCTCAACGGCGACGGCAGCGGCGACTTTTATCCGGACATTCCGCGCCCGGTGATCAACCGGGAGTCGACCAAGCGCGGCGCGATCAGCGGTGTCTTCGAATGGCGCCCCGACACCGACTTCCGCGCCTTCATCGAGGGCACCTACACCAAGTCGCGGATGACGCTCGACAGTCAGTTCCTGCAGCTCAACACGGTGCAGAATGTCGTCGATGGCGGCGTCGACCGGACGCGCACAACGATCGGGCCCGACGACACGGCGACCAGCGTAAGCTTCATCGGCGCGCTCGCGGCGCCGAACGGGCTCGCTGTCAGCTACCGCAACATCCTCGGCACGCAGGATCGCAACACCTTCAACGGCCAGGCCGGGTTCGACTGGACGATCGGCCGGCTGACGCTGCAGGCGCGCGGCGGCTATGCCAAGTCGCGTGCGTATAACAACGAGATCAACGCGACCGCCGCGGCGCTCGGCATTTCGTCGCTGACGATCGACTATGACAACGACCAGCAGGCGCCCAACATCACTTTGCCGATCGACCAGACCACGTCGCAGGGCCTCAACCAGCTGATCGTGCTGCGCCGGCCGCGCTACAACGATCAGGAGGAATATGACGGCCGGCTGGACGCAGAGTTCAAGCCCGATGGCGGGTTCTTCACGTCGCTCAAGGCCGGCATCCAGAAGCGCGTGCTGACGGCGGACAGCCGTTATTTCGACCGCTCAGTCACGCTGAACGGGTATAACGGGACCACGATCACCAACAGCTATGCCACCGGCGTCAGCTCGAACGTCACCGTCTCGACGGTTCCCGCGGCGCAGCTCACCCAGCAGATCCGCGATCTGATCGACGCCAATGCGACGCTGGGCGACCACGACTTCTTCGGTAACGGCAATCTTGGTTATGACGGCGGCATCCGGCGCTGGCTCAATCTCGGCATGGACGTCGCCGATGCAGTCGGCATCCCCGATCCCTTCGGCAATCCGGTGCCGCTCGACACCTGGGAAGTGAAGGACGACAATCTCGCCGGCTACGG
The DNA here is from genome assembly GCF_027941955.1 of Sphingomonas sp. 7/4-4. GTDB lineage: Bacteria > Pseudomonadota > Alphaproteobacteria > Sphingomonadales > Sphingomonadaceae > Sphingomonas. The sequence goes on along the minus strand of NZ_CP115960.1, from coordinate 1,583,956 downwards.
CCAGGCCGCGTTCGCGTTCGGCGGCGATATCCGGGTGACCGGCGTGGCGGGCCTGCGCGTGGTCGACACGCGGACCACCTCGGACGGCTTCCAGGTCCGCGCCGGGACCGTGACGCCGGTGTCGTTCGAGGGGCATTACACCGAATTCCTGCCCTCGCTGAACCTCAAGGCCGAGCTGATCCCCGGCCGGCTCCAGCTGCGCGCGACGGCGACCGAGGTGCTCGCCCGCCCGTCGCCGGCGCAGCTCGCGCCGCGCTTCGCGCTCGACGCCGTGGGCCTCACCGGCTCGCGCGGCAATCCGGGCCTCGAGCCCTATCGCGCGCGGCAATATGACTTCGGGATCGAATATTATCCCAATCGCACCGGCTATATCTCGGCGACCCTGTTCCGCAAGGAGATCGGCTCGTTCATCCAGAACGGCAGCGAGGCCTATGTCGAGCCGACCACCGGCGTGACCTATACGGTGACGGTCCCGGTCAACGGCACGAGCAAGGTGACGATCAACGGCGCCGAGGTCGGCGGGCAATATGTCCTAGATTTCCTGCCCGGCGCGCTCGGCAATCTCGGCGTGATCGCGAACTACACCTATTCGAAGGACTCGGGCTACGCCGATCGCGACGTCTTTACCGGCTCGGCGCTGACCTTCCCGGGGCTTTCGCGGCACAGCTACAATCTGTCGGGCTTTTACGAGGACAGCGTGTTCAGCGCCCGCGTCTCGTACAACTGGCGCTCGAAATATCTGATCACCTCGCGCGGGCGGGGCAACAATCCCGAATTCGGCGAGGCTTTCGGCCAGGTGGACGCATCGGCAGGGGTGAACCTCAACCAGAATTTCTCGCTGTTCTTCGAGGGCGTGAACCTGACCAACGCAGTGCGCGCGGAGAATGCGAACAGCATCTACCGCCGCACGATCATCGAAACCTATGGGCGCCGTTTCTATGCGGGAGTGCGCGCCCGGTTCTAGGCCGGGCGACCGAGGCGGTCAGGCCTGCGCGGAAAGATGGTGCCGAGTGCAGGAATCGAACCCGCGACCTTCGGTTTACAAAACCGCTGCTCTACCAGCTGAGCTAACCCGGCGCGTGCGTTTCCATGCGTCAGGGAACGCCGAAGGTCCAGCCCTCCGTTCGTGCCAGATCGGGCGTCAGGCCTGTCGGGGCCCAAAGTTCGGGCTGCGACGCGGCGACGCGAAGCCATGCGGCGGAGAGGATCGCGTCGGTGGCGTGGTCGTCATAACGGGCAAGCGGGGCGTGCGGCTGGGATCCGAACGCGGCGAGCATCGCGTCGAGCGTTTCGGCGTCGCGGATCTTGGAAATGCCCTTGCGCATTCCGGCGAGACGGGCGGCTAGGGAGGTGTAGATTTCGACGAGCACCGGGCCGCTTTCGGGCAGGGGCACGAACGGCCATAGACCGAGCTTGCCGCGCAGACGGTGGAGCACGCGCATGCCCGTCAGGCTCGATTTGCCGACCTGGCTCGCCCCGACGAGGTTGAAGCAGCTATAAGGCGAGAGCCGCATCGCTTCCTGCCCATGCTCGCACACCCGGAAGCGCCCGCGGCCGGGCGGAAACAGGTCCCCGCAGTCGCCGCGCTGGCGGAAATGGCGGCGCGCGGGCGCGTGGCCGACGAAGCTGGTCGCAGCGAGATGCGGATCGCCGGCGCTCAGATCGTCGACCAGCTTCCAGAGCGCGGGACCGTCCGGCGGCGACGCATCCCAGCCGGGGAAATAGGCGCCTTCGTCCTGGAAGGGGAAAGCGGGGAGAGATCGAGGCCGATCAACGCCCGGGTGCCGGCGGCGGCGAGCTGTTCGAGCCATTCGAGGATGTCCTGCCGCGACCAGCGCCGGTCGATCAGCTGGGGCGCTGCGGTGCCCGCGCGGGCATGTGCGACGGCCAGCCCCTTGGGGTGCTCGACCGCTTGCCCTGACCAGTCGATCGCGATGAAATCGGTGAAGTTCAGGGGCGCGCTTCCATTCCCGCCGCGGTGCGCTGCGCTCCGCTCGCCCGATCCCACCATGCCCGCGCGATCAGCAGCTTCATTCGATCGGGCTCCGCGCTTGCGGCGTTGACCAGCACGGTCGGCCAGCCCTGATATTGCGGCGTCTGCCAGAAGGTTCCCGGATCGGTCTCCTTGAGTATCTCGATCTCCTCACGGGTGCGCGAAGGACGTAGGTGCCGGTTGCACGCCCCTGCGAGACGATCTGACGGCCGCGGATTTGCGGCGAGACTGAACCTTTGGCGCCGGCGCCCATCGTCACGCCCGGAAAGCCGAGCGCATAGGCGACCGCTTCTTCCCAGCCGAAGCTCACGGTCGCTCCGCCATTCCCGCGGCGATCCGCTGCGGTTTCTTCGCGCGATCCCACCAGGCGCGCTGGATGTAGAGCTCGACGCGTTCGCGGCTGTCGGTGCCGTAGCGGACGAGGAGCATGGGGTAATTGGCATAGTGATCGGTCTGCCAGAAGGTGTCCGGATCGGTTTCGAACAGGATCTCCTTTTCCGGCGTCGCGACCATCAGCGCGAAGCTGCCTTTCTCACGGCCGGGCGACAGGAAGCCCTTGCCGTTGATCTTGGGGCAAAGCGTGCCCCACCACGACGCCATTTCGACATCGGGCAGCGTGCGGGCGAAGGCGCAGGCGCCTTCCCAATCATCCATCGCGCTGCTCCTGCTCGACGCCGAATCCTTCGCTCCAGGCATCCTTGTTCAGCTCGTATCGGTCTATGACGAACCCATCAGGATGCTCTCGAAAGCCGGGAAACGCGAGCTTGCGCGTGGCTGCCGCCTCAGCCTCGGCTTGGCTGCCATAGACGCCAACCAGTTTATCGTCCGTCTCGCCATCGCCGAGCTCCCGCGAATGCCAAAGCAGAAAGACCGTCTTCATTCGCCGGAATCACGCCGCTTCTCGCGCATCTCGCTCCACCACGCCATGCGCTCGGCGATGCGCTTTTCCATGCCGCGATCAGTGGGGCTATAGAAGGTCTGGGGCGCCATTTCGTCGGGCCAGTAATTGTCGCCCGAAAAGCCGCCCTCGGCATCGTGATCGTAGGTGTAACCCTTGCCGTAGCCGATCTGTTTCATCAGCTTGGTGGGCGCGTTGAGGATGTTCTGCGGCGGCATCAGCGAGCCCGTCTCCTTCGCCGAGCGCCACGCCGCCTTTTGCGCGGCATAGGCTGCGTTCGATTTGGGCGCGGTGGCGAGATAGAGGCACGCTTGCGCGATCGCCAGCTCGCCCTCCGGCGAGCCGAGAAAGTCGTAGGTATCCTTCGCGGCGATGCACTGGACCAGCGCATTGGGGTCGGCCAGGCCGATATCCTCGACCGCGGCGCGGGTGAGGCGGCGCAGCACGTAGAGCGGTTCCTCGCCGGCGGTGAGCATGCGCGCGAGATAGTAAAGCGCGGCCTGCGGATCGCTGCCGCGGATCGATTTGTGGAGCGCCGAGATGAGGTTGTAATGCCCCTCGCGGTCCTTGTCGTAGACCGCGACGCGGCGCTGGAGGAAATCGCCCAGTGCGCCGGGATCGAGCGGCGCCTCGAAGCTGACCGAAAAGAGCGTCTCGGCCTGGTTGAGCAGGAAGCGGCCGTCGCCATCGGCGCTGGCGACCAGCGCGTCGCGGGCCTCGGGCGTGAGGGGAGGGGCGTTCCTCGATCTCCTCGGCGCGATCGAGCAGCTTGCAGAGCGCCTTGTGGTCGAGCCGGTGGAGGATCAGGACCTGCGCGCGGCTGAGCAACGCGGCGTTGAGTTCGAACGACGGGTTCTCGGTGGTGGCGCCGACGAGCGTGACGGTGCCGTCCTCGACATAAGGCAGGAAGCCGTCCTGCTGGGCGCGATTGAAGCGGTGGATCTCGTCCACGAAGAGCAAGGTCTTGCGGCTCATGCGGGCATATTCGCGGGCTTCGGCGAAGACCTTCTTGAGGTCGGCTACCCCCGAGAACACCGCCGAGATCGCGACGAAGCGCAGGCCCACCGCGTCGGCGAGGAGGCGGGCGATCGTGGTCTTGCCGGTGCCGGGCGGCCCCCAGAGGATGATCGAGCTGAGCTTGCCCGCGGCGACCATGCGGCCGATCGCGCCTTCCGGGCCGGTGAGATGTTCCTGGCCGACGACCTGATCGAGCTGCTGGGGGCGCAGGCGATCGGCGAGCGGGCCCGTGGTGGGAGCTTCGGCGGGAGCGGTTTGTTCGTCGGTGGCGAAGAGGTCGGGCATCGCCGCCAAGATAGGCGCGCGGGCCCCCGGATACAAAAGTGACGAACATTACCCGCAAGAGGCTTGCGTAAATGCATTCAAGATATATCTTAGACGCATCACGACTCGCTACTAAAAGGATTTGAGATGCGATTTGGATTTCACCACGGCCGCCGCGAGCGCGGCCAGGATTGCGGCGGCCGGCATGGCGGACCGCGCGGCGGCGGCTGGGGACGCGGCGGCCCCTGGGCGTTCGGCGTCTGGGGCATGCACCCAGGCCGCGAAGGCGGCCGCGGGCGGCGGATGTTCGACGGGAGCGAGCTGCGGCTGATCCTGCTCAAGCTGATCGAGGAGCAGCCGCGCCACGGCTATGACCTGATCCGCGAGATCGAGGAGCGTTCGGGCGGCGCCTATGCCCCGAGCCCGGGCGTGATCTACCCGACGCTGACTTTGCTCGACGACATGGGCCAGGTCGAGGCCAAGGCCGACGGCACCCGCAAGGCGTTCGCGATCACCGAGGCCGGCAGCGCCGAGCTCAAGGAGAAGGCCGAAGAGGTCGAGGCGCTGTTCCAGCGGCTCGCCGAGCTCGGCGAACACCATGCCCGCACCAGCGGCGGCCCGATTCGCCGTGCGATGGGCAATTTGCGCGCCGTGTTGCAGGAGCGACTTGGCGGTTCGGAAGTTGATCCCGAGACCTTGCACCAGGTCGCCGACATTCTCGACGAGGCGGCCCGGAAGATCGAGCGGCTCTGAAAATGCCGTGACTGGAGATGCTGCGGCGCCGGCTGGGGCTGGCGCCGCCAGGAAGGAACGGGACATGACGATCACGACTTCGAGCGCAACCGCACTGGTGCCGACCGAGAGCCCGAGCAAATATCTCCAGCAATTGTGCAAGCATTGGGCGCACAACCTCCAGGTGGAGTTCACCCCGAGAACGGGACGGTGATCTTCCCCGGGACGCGCGCGGGGCGAACCATCCGGGCGACGCCGTCGCGACGTTCAACGTCGCCGAGACGGGGCTGGAGGTGCGCATCGATGCGTCGTCCGAGGAGCAGCTCGAAGGGCTGAAAGGCGCAGTGGCCCGCCACCTCGACCGCTTCGCGTTCCGCGAAGCGCCGCTGGCGTTCGACTGGCAATAGCGACGAACCAATTCCTCCCTCGCGAAGCGGGGACCGCTCGCGCAGCGACCGACAATGCTTGTGCAGAAAGGGACCGGGTGGATACTGTGACGCGCCTCCTGGAAGCGGAGCTAGCGCGGAAACATTACCTACGCATAGCTGGTCGGGAAGCTTGCTGACATTAGCGTTATAGACTCCGAGCCGAATATCAGGAACAAGATTAGCCGGGGCAAATTCACAGCGGTGTTCTTGATTCAATGTCTCGAAGCAATTGGGGAACAATCGCTGCGGTTATCGGATGCCTAGCGTTCGGATACGGAGTACTAGCAGGAACATGGGCTAGTCAACCAGGCCAACACCGTGATTACCCTATCACCTCCCAAGAGAGATACAAGGCGGAGACGGCGCTAGGAAACTACGTAGCGCATCCCATAGAAGAAGCCACAGACTGCTATCAGGCATCTGATCACGATAAAGCCGGTCTTTGTGTTCAATGGCGCGCCACTATCGCTACGGAAAAGGCCGCAAACGCCGCGATTTTTGCCAACTACGTCAGTGCTTCCGGCGCCGCTCTCTCCTTCATCGGAATTGTTCTGGTACTCGTCGCGTTGGGGCAAACTCGGAAAGGTAATCGAATCGCCGAACAAGGCTTGAAAGATGTTCAACGAGCCTTTGTTTCTACTGATACCGTCGAGCATTATGCGATGAAAGCTCAGGATGGTAGCGTGAATGTTTGGCAGTTCTACATACCTTGGAAAAATACCGGCCAGAGTCCGGCGACTAGCTGCGTCGTTACAACCAACACCCTCCTGCTTCAGAATGTCTCTGATGAACCTGCCGGACCTCATCAAAACATCCCAGATTGGTTTCCCTTTGAAGATAAGGAAATTATCCGCGGTGAATTTTATTTGGGGCCGGGCTCCACTCGACGCGCTGGCCCAGCCATTGTGCCAATTGACCACTTGGAACAGGTATTCTCCGGGAGGTCGCTCCTATTCTTCTTCGGACGCGCCCGGTATAAAGATGTTTTCGGGCGATCACACGAAACCAGATTTTGTATTGAGCTGACCAACTTTAGTGGCGACCCCGCTGACCCCGTCGGACCACCTAGCGTCAACTATCGACATTGGAAGAGCTACAACTGCGCCGACGAGGACTGCCGCCGAGAAGATTTGGCGCGATGGGCCGCCATGCCTGAGGATATTAAACAAGCCGGACTAGCTGCCGGACTTCAGCCACCCGCGTAGAGAATTTTTAGACACGCTCCAGCTCCCTATTTGCGGCGGCACGTCACAAAGGCAGACGGTTGCCTCGCGGGTGATGACACCCGTAACCGCCTTGATGCATTTGCTACATAATGCCGGCTATGCTGCGCACGCCATCTCCCCCGCTTCACGAGGGACGAATGTAAGGCCCGCCTGTTCACGCCCGCCACCCGCTGCTAGCAAGGCGGGAATGCCGGATAAGCGGGGAATCATCGTTGTCGGGGGAGGCACTGCGGGCTGGCTGACCGCGGCCTATCTCGCGCGCTTCTTCGAGGGGCGGATCGCGATCACATTGCTCGAATCGCCCGAGATCGGGATCATCGGCGTGGGCGAGGGCGCGTTTCCGACGATCCGCTCGACGCTCCAGTTCCTCGGCATCGACGAGACGCATTTCATCCGCGCGGCATCGGCGACGTTCAAGCAGGGCATCCGCTTCGACGACTGGCTGCACGCGCCCGGGCCGGACGGTGCGCGGCACCATTATCTCCATCCGTTCGAGGCGCCCTTCTATACCGAGGGCGGGAGCCTGGTGCCGTATTGGCTGCTCCAGGACGAAGCGACGCGACCGCCTTTCGCCGAGGCGATGACGATCCAGAACCGCGTCGCCGAGGCACGCCGCGCGCCCAAGAAAGCGGGCGAGGGCGATTATGCCGGGCCGCTGAACTATGCCTATCATTTCGACGCGCGGCGGCTCGCCGAAGTGCTCGAGGCGCGCGCGGTCGAACTGGGCGTGCGCCATCTCCGCGGGCTGCTGACCGGCGTCGAGCTGGCGGAGGACGGCAGCATCGCCTGCATCCGCACCGATGCGCACGGAGCGCTGGAAGCGGATCTCTATGTGGATTGCTCGGGCTTCCGCGCCGAATTGATCGGCAAGGCGCTGGGATCGCCGTTCAAATCGGTGAAGCACCAGTTGTTCACCGATCGCGCGCTGGCCTGCAAGATCCCGTACGACCGGCCCGACGCGCCGCTGGAGAGCTTCACGATCGCCACCGCGCACGAAGCGGGCTGGACCTGGGACATCGGGCTCGAAGGCGCGCGCGGCATCGGCTGCGTCTATTCGTCGGCGCATATGTCGGACGAGGAGGCGGCCGCCGTGCTGCGCGGTTATATCGGCCATGATGATTACAAGGCGCGGATCATTCCGTTCGAGCCCGGCTATCGCGAGGCGCAATGGGTGAAGAACTGCGTCGCGGTCGGCCTGTCGGGCGGGTTCCTCGAGCCGCTGGAATCGACCGGGGTGGTGCTGATCGAGGCGGCGGTGGCGATGATCGCGGAGCTCTATCCGCACAACGGTCCCGCCGATGCGCCGGCGGCACGGTTCAACCGGCTGATCGCCGGGCGCTATGCGAACATCGTCAACTTCCTCAAGCTCCATTATTGCCTGAGCCGGCGTCAGGAGCCGTTCTGGCGCGACAATGCCGATCCGGCATCGATCCCGGAGGCATTGCGGGAGTTGCTCGATCAGTGGCGCTGGCGCCCGCCGAGCCGCTTCGACTTCCTCCTCGATCTCGAGAGCTTCGCCTTCTTCAATTACCAATATGTCCTCTACGGGATGGAATTCCGGACGGACCTGTCCTCGGGGCGGGGGATTTCCCGAATGTCGAGGCGGCGGAGAAACTGTTCGCGCGGATCCGGACGTTCAGCGAACGCGCGACCGAGGATCTGCCGGGGCACCGCGCGCTGATCCGCGAGATCAACGCAGGGGCGTCGCCGGGGGCTTGACCTGGCTCACCCGGCGAGGAAGGCGGCCAGTTCGTCGGGCTCTCCGGTCGGGAAGGCCGATTTGAGATAGTCGAGGAACGCCGATACGCGGGCGCTGAGCAGGCGGCGCGAGGGATAGAGCGCCCATAAGGCGATTTCCGGTCCGTCGATGTCGCCCCAATGCACCAGCGTCCCGGCAGCGAGGTCGTGGCTGACGAGCGAGACGGGAAGGCGCCCGACGCCGGCCCCGGCGCGGACCGCGTCGCGGTTCATGACCATCGATGACACGCTGAGGACCGGCTCGACTGCGATGCGCAATTCCCCGTCCGGGGTCTTCACGTTCCAGTCCCCCACCTGATCGAACGATCCGCGTACGACCGCGGGTGCTGCAATGCCGTCTGCCGGCCGGGCGACGGACGGGCTCGCCACCACCACCAGCCGATCGCGCAGAAAGGCGCGCCCGACAAGGCTCTCGTCCGGGGCCGGATTGACTCGGATCACGAGGTCATAGCCTTCCTCGATCATGTCGACCGGCCGATCCTCGGTGGTCACTTCGAGCCGGATCTCGGGGAAGCGGGCGGCGAAGCCGGCGGCGAGCTTTCCCATCGCAATCTGCGAGAACAGCAGGGGCGCGCTGATCCGCAATCGCCCGCGCGGCGTGTGCCCGCCGGAAGCGATGGCGGCCGCCGTCTCGTTGAGCTCGGTGAGCAATGCGCCCGTCCGCTGATGGAGCGCGCGTCCCTCCTCGGTCAGCTTGAGCATGCGCGCGCCGCGCTCGAACAGCCGCACGTCCATGCTTGCCTCCAGCTCCGCAACCCGGCGGGACAAGGTGGCCTTGGGCCGCCCGGCGGCGCGCGCGGCGCGTCCAAATCCGCCGTGCCGGGCGACGAGATTGAAATCGGCGAGGGCGAGTAGGTCCATGTGTTCCACCAGTGAGACGGTATGTCCAGATATAGCGTCTATTGGCGCGCCTGTGGATCACTAATTTCCGGGAATGCCATTTGGCATCAACCAGGAGTGACCCCCATGACCATCCTCGTTACCGGCGCTACCGGCCAGGTCGGACGCCACGTCGTCGATCAGCTCATCCATCGCGGCACCGATGTGCGCGCACTCGTCCGCGATCCCGCCAAAGCGAACCTCCCGGCGGGTGTCGCCGTGGTTCAGGGCGACCTGCTCGACATCGATTCCCTGCGCAGTGCTTTCTCGGGTGTCTCGACGCTGTTCCTGCTCAACGCAGTGGCGGCCGACGAATTCACGCAGGCGCTGATCGCGCTCAATCTCGCGCGCGAAGCCGGCATCGAGCGGATCGTCTATCTCTCGGTGATCCACAGCGATCTGTACGTCAACGTGCCCCACTTCGCGGGCAAGTTCGGCGTCGAGCGGATGATCGAGCAGATGGGCTTCAACGCCACGATCCTGCGCCCTGCCTATTTCATCCAGAACGACGCCACCATCAAGGACGTGGTGACCGGGTACGGCGTGTATCCGATGCCGATCGGCGGCAAGGGGCTCGCGATGATCGACGCACGCGACCTGGGCGAGATCGCGGCGATCGAACTGGTCCGCCGCGAGCAGGCGAGCACGCCGCTTCCGCTCGAGCGGATCACGATCGTCGGTCCCGAAACCCTGACGGGTGCGGACGTCGCGGCGATCTGGACTGACGTTCTTGGCCGCCCCATCGCTTATCCGGGCGACGATACCGCCGGGTTCGAGCAGAATCTGCGGCAGTTCATGCCGAGCTGGACGGCGTACGACATGCGCCTGATGGCCGAGCGCTTCCAGACCGAGGGAATGATCCCCGCCGCCGGCGATGTCGACCGCCTCACTCAGCTGCTGGGCCGCCCCTTGCGCACCTATCGCGAATTCGCCGCCGAAATCGCAGCTTGAACCAACGCATAAGGAGATCCGTCATGATCTATTCGACCGCCACCGTTCCGGTGAACCCCGAGGGCGAAACCAGGCTGACCCGTGCGCAGGCTTGGGCGGGCCTCGAGCTCAAGGCCCGCGACGCGCGCTTGTTCCTTCCTCCCGGCCTCTGCACCCGGTGCGACGTCGTGGAGGAAAGCGCGACGCATTTCGTCCGCGAGGCCACGATCGGCGGAGCCGATCTGCGCGAGATCGTCGTGCTGGAGCAGGAGCGCAAGGTCACCTTCTTCCAGGCCGCCGGCCCGCGCGAAGGCGTGATCGTCAACGCGCTCTACGAGGACGAGGACGGCGCGCTTCAGCTGCGTTTCTATTGCTATCTCGGGTTGCGCGACAAGGCGCCGAACAGCCCCGAGGAGCAAGCGGATCAGGCCCAACTCGACGGCGCCAACGGGTATAAGGCTGCCCTGCTTTCGACACTGAAGCGCACCCGCGAGCTGCTCGCGGAGGGCAAACTCTGATCGTGAGGTTCTTCCCGAAAAATACCCGCCCCGCGATGCGCGCGGGGCGGGCACAGGGAGGAACTTCAGGCGGTGGCGAGGCGGCCGTCGATCTGGTCGAGCTCGCCGGTCTCGCGGGCCTTCTTGCCATAGACCGCCTCGAACACCGGGGTGGCCATCACGGTGGTGACGATCGCCATCAGCACCAGCATCGAGAACAGGGTCGGGCCGATGATGCCCTTTTGCAGGCCGATATTGATGATGATCAGCTCCATCAGCCCGCGCGAGTTCATCAGCGCGCCGATGCCGAGCGCAGTGCGGTTGTCTTCGCCCGAGAGGCGCGCCGCGGCATAGCAGGCGCCGAACTTGGCGAGCACCGAGACTGCGAGGATGCCCAGGGCGATCAGCAGCAGCGATATCGAATTGACCATGTCCATGCGGGTGTTGAGCCCTGAATACGTGAAGAACATCGGCAGCAGCAGGACCACCGCGAGCGGCTCGACCTTGCGCTTCAGTTCCTCGACGAACAGGCCGCGCGGCATGCATGCGCCGATCAGGAAGCCGCCGAAGATCGCGTGGATGCCGATCGCGTCCATCAGGAAGGCGGAGAGGCAGAAGAGCAGCATGGTGATCGCGAGCACCTGGCTGCTCATCTCGCCACGCTTCTCGACTGCGCGGCCCAGCGGCGCGAGCAGTTTGCGACCGTAGAGGATCATGAAGCCGGCGTAGAGGACGGCGCCGCCGATCGCGATCACCGCGACGCCCGGGCCCGCGCCGAAGGTGGCGAGCACAACGGCGAGCACGCACCACGATGCTGCGTCGTCGAATGCGCCTGCAGTGAGCGACAGCGTACCGAGCGACGAATTGGCGAGGCCGCGTTCGTTGATGATCCGTGCGAGCATCGGGAAGGCGGTCAGCGCAATGCAGGCACCCATGAACAGGGTCGCGTTGAACTGGCTGATCCCCGGCGTGAAGAGACCCGGCACGGTGAGCAGGAACGGCGTGATCAGCCCGGCGAGCAGGAACGGCGCGGCGATGCCGGCGGCCGAGACGCTCGCGGCGCTCTTCGCCTTGGACTGGAAATGGTCGAGGCGCAGCGTGAGGCCGACCATGAACATGTAGAGGCCGACGCCCAATTGCGCGCCGACATAGAGGACGTTGCGCGTCTCCTTGGGGAAGATCGCGAGCTGGAGATCGGGGAAGAGCAGCCCGAGCAGCGACGGCCCGAGGACGACGCCCGCGATCATCTCGCCGACGACCTGCGGCTGGTGCAGGAATTTCTGGCCCAGCCAGCCGACGACGCGGCAGGCGAGGATGATCACTGCGAGCTGCAGGAAGAAATGGACGCTGAAGTCCGCCGGCGAATAGGTCTTCGCGGCATTGACGGCCGGACCGTGCGGACTGAGCACGTCGGTCAGCGTGAACCAGGCGTTGTGCAGTATATCGAGCATATGGCCTCCCCTCGGACGGCAGCTTCTGTGCCTGTCGCGTGGGCCCAAGGAGCGCAGCGTGGGAGACCGGCGCAACTGCAATCTATGCAGGACCATGCATTTTTCCGGCCGGGCGGATGTTTCTGTTGCGTGTCGTGCACACAGTAGTAACGTACCTACATGACAACGCAGACAATATAGGCACATAGGCACGAAGTGAAGGTGATCAGCAGCCGCGATTTCAATCAGGACGTGAGCGCCGCGAAGCGACTCGCGCGGCTCGAACCCGTATTCGTCACCGATCGCGGACGGCCGACCCACGTGCTGATGAGCATCCAGACCTTCCGCCAGTTGAGCGGCCAGCGCGAGAGCATCGTCGACCTGCTGGCGATGCCCGGCGCGGACGATGTCGAGCTTGGCCCCGCCGAACGCTGGGACCGGTAAATGTACCTGCTCGATACTGGGATCGTCTTCGAGCTGCGCAACGCCCGGGCGGGGCAGGCGGAGGCGGGCCTCGCCGCTTGGGCCGCGGACGTGGCGCGCGAACGGCTGTTCCTCTCTGCGATCAGTCTCGTCGAGCTGGAGGCGGAAGCCGCGCGCGTTGCGCGGGGAGACAAAGCGGCGGGCGCCGCACTGCGCGGCTGGATCGACCGGCAGGTGCTGCCGGCGTTCGAGGGCCATTTCCTGCCGCTCGATGCGGCGGTGGCGCGGCGGCGCGGACAAATCCCGCTCGCCGATACGCGCGACGCATTGTTCGCCGCCACTGCGCTGCAGCATGGCCTGACCCTCGTCACGCGCAAGTCCGCCGCGTTCAAGGGCGCGCGGCTCAAGCTGTTCGATCCCAATGGCTATCAGCCCGATAGCGTCGATGAGGATGGCGATTGGCGGGCGGCGGCGCGCAACGGGCCGCTCTGGCTACGCAGTCTATTTGTACGAGGATAATCGCAGTTTTTTAACCTGTGATGCGTAGCCCTTGGCCGGCAGAGGTGGGCAGCATGTTCCAGGCAGTCGTCGAGTTGGTACCGGGAGCAGGGGGCGGCTCATTGCCAACGCGGGGCGAGCGCCGCGCGAGCGACCGCACATCGGCCGATATCCAGGCGAGCGTGCGTGCGCGGGGAAGCAAGCTCCGGGTCCGCGCCGAGGTCGTCGACATCTCCACCGACGGATGCCGGATCATGGCCACCGACTATTCCACCGGCGACGAAGTGCTCATCGCGCTGGCACATCTCGCGCCGATCGCGGGGCGGATCTGCTGGGTGCGCGACGGCGCGGCGGGCGTCAAGTTCGGGACGCGGCTCCATCCCTCGGTCGTGAGCCATCTCGCCACGCTCTAAGGCTCAGGCTTTCGCGCGGCGATCCATCACTTCGAGATAGGTGTCGATCACCTTCTGGTTGATCGCATCCCATTGATAGGTCTGCGCCTTCGCATGGCCGGCAGCACCTTGCGCCTTGTGGAGCGCGGGATCGGCCACAAGCCTCGCGATCGCATCGGCATAGGCATTCACGTCGCGCGGGGGACGAGATAGCCGTCGATGCCGTCGTCGATCAGATCGACCGCACCGGTCGCGCGCGCGGCGACGACGGGGACGCCGCAGGCCATCGCCTCGAGTGTGACGTTGCCGAAGGTCTCGGTGACCGAAGGATTGAACAGTACGTCCATCGAGGCGACCGCGCGGCCGAGATCGTCGCCGCGCTGGAAGCCGGCGAACGCAGCCTCGGGGACGCGTTCGGCGAACCAGTCGCGCGCGGGGCCGTCGCCGATGACGAGCACGCGGTGCGGCACGTCGCGCTCGCGCAGGACGCGGCAGACGTCAGCGAAGATGTCGAGGCCCTTCTCCAGCACCAGCCGGCCGAGAAAGCCGATCGCGAATTCGTCGTCGGCGATGCCGAGGCCGCGGCGCCATTCCATGTCGCGGCGGGTGGGCGTGAAGCGGGCGTGATCGACGCCGCGCGACCAGATGCGGACCGGTGTAGCGACGCCCCAGGAGCGGATCATCTCGGCCGTGGATTCGCCGGGCGTCACGACCTGATCGACGCGGTTGTAGAAGCGCGTCAGGCCCTTGATCATCAACGGGGCAAGGAAGCCGATGCCGTAATAAGCCGGGTAGGTCTCGAAGCGGGTATGGAGCGAGGCGACGGTGGCGATGCCGCGATCACGCGCCCAGCTCACCGCGCGGTGGCCGAGGATCTCGGGCGCCGAGACATGGACGAGATTGGGCTTGAACGCGGCGAGGTCCTCGCGCGTCGTACGCGGCAGATGCCAGGCGAACTTGTATTCGGCGCGGCCACCCGGAACGGGGAGCGCCGGAACGCTGACGAGGTCGCCCGTGGGCGGGAATGCCGGCGTGTCCGTGGTCGGCGAATAGACCCGCAGCGTCACACCCTGGCGCAGCAGATGATCGGCGAGCTTGTTGAGCGCCTGGTTCGCACCGTCGCGGACATAATTGTAATTGCCGCTGAACAGGGCGACGCGGAGGTCGGACGCTTGCATCGCGCGGGCGATAGCCGGGGCAGGGGTGAGGGGCAAGTTTGGGCCGCTCCACCTTACCACCGTCACCCCGGACTTGTTCCGGGGTCCACCGGGAGGCAAGTCCGAAGAAATAGGTTGGAGATCAGCCGGTGAGGCTTAGTGGACCCCGGAACAAGTCCGGGGTGACGGAAGAGAGAAGAAGTCGCTCCCTATTGCGCGGCCCGAGCCGGCAGCAATACCTTGTCGATCCGCGCCGCCACGCCGACGCTCCGCCCAGCGAGATTGGGGACGGTGAAGCGCACCGCGGCTCCCATCACTTGCGCCGCTTCGGAGAGGCTCAGCCCATAATCCTGGCGGAGCCACTGGATCAGCCCGGTGCTCGCCTGTTTGAGCGCCTCGTCGAGCGAGCCGGCCTGGCCGAGCACCATCAGCTCGGTGGGGGATCTCGACCCGCGGCATCGGCACTGTCTTGCGCTTGATCAGCTCGACGGTGAACTCGACGTCCATCGACGTCTCCAGCGCATATTGCGAAGTCTCGCCGTCGCCCTGGCGGGCATGCGCGTCGCCCAGATAGAGCAGCCCGCCGGGCTGCTGCACGGGCAGCCAGACGCTGTTGCCCTCGACGACCTCCGGAAAGTCCATATTGCCTCCGGCGCGGCCGGTATCGCCGGTCGACAAAGGCGGTGCGCCGAAGCCGTTCGCCAGCGCCAGCCCTCCGAGCATCGGGCGGACGGGCACCCGGAAGTTTCGCAATGCGCCGGTGGCGCCTTCGGGCGTGGCGTAACCGGCGCTACGGTCCAGCCGCCAGCGGACCGGCTTGCCGAGCTTCCCGGCCTCGGGGACGAGCGACGAACCCAGCGCGCGGCCGACGATCGTGTCGAGGCTGTCGGCCCAGTCGCGGTTCAGCCGCAGCCGCTTGATATGCACGATCACCGTGTCGCCCTGCGCCGCGCCGGCGATGAAGAAGGGGCCGGTCTGGGGATTGCCGAACAATGCGCGGGTGACGCCCTGCGCGTCCATGCCGCCGGAGTCGATCGTCGTGGTGCGCACCGTATCGCCGGGCCAGATCGTCAGGACGGGCGGGCGATCGGGCGTGAAGCTGTTCGCATAGTCGGTCGGGCGGAAATCATGGACGCGCGGCCCGCCGGGCGGGCGGTCGGGAACGCGCCGGGCAGTGAACGCGTGCCGGACCCGCGCCACGGGATTGTTGCCGTCGGGGAAGTCGGCGGTGCCGCTGAGGCCGTCGCGACCCGCCTCGCCCTCGAACCCGTAGGAGGTGCCGCGCGCGTCCTTCACGGTAAGCTGGAAGCGTGTTCCGCGAACCGTGCCCGTGAGTGCATCGCCGTCCCAGTCGCCGGTGACAATCTTGCCGTCCGCGGCGAGGTTGAGCGTCGAATATTCCTTGTTGCCCCAGCGATCTGTGACAACGACCCATTGGCCGGTCTGCGCCCGCGCGGCGATCGGGGCGGCAAGTGCGAACGCCACGACAATGAACAACCTGATCACTTCGGCCCTCCCTTGAACGATTACATCTGTAGTCGATAACCCGAAGGGCGCAAGCCCATCGCCCAGCGAAATCCAGTTGTTCCCTTCCTGTTCCTGCGCTAGCGTGACGGCATGGCAAAGCCGAAGAAGCGATATGTGTGCCAGGCCTGCGGGTCGGTATCCTCGCAATGGGCGGGGCAATGCGCCGATTGCGGCGACTGGAATACGCTGGTGGAGGATGGCGGCGGCGTCGTCACGCCGTTCCAGGCGAAGCATAATCTCCAGTCGGGCGGGCGGGCGATCCAGCTTGTCGGTCTCAACTCCGAGATCGCGCTGCCCGAGCGGACGAGCACGGGAATCGCCGAGCTCGACCGCGCGCTGGGCGGCGGTTTCGTCGAGGGCAGCGCGACGCTGATCGGCGGCGATCCGGGGATCGGCAAATCGACTCTGCTGCTCCAGGCGGCGGCCAAGATCGCCAGCCGCGGGCTGAGTGTCGCTTATGTCTCGGGCGAGGAGGCGGCGGACCAGGTGCGGCTGCGTGCGCGGCGGCTGGGGCTGGGCAACGCGCCGGTGCAGCTCGCCGCGGCGACATCGGTGCGCGATATCCTGACCACGCTAGGGCAGGGCCCGGCACCGGCGCTGGTGGTGATCGATCTCGATCCAGACGATGCATTCGGACCTGATCGAAGGCGCGCCGGGGACGGTGAGCCAGGTGCGCGCGAGTGCGGGCGAGCTGATCCGCTTCGCCAAGGAACGCGGCACGGCTTTGGTGCTGGTCGGCCACGTCACCAAGGACGGCAGCATCGCCGGGCCGCGCGTGCTCGAGCACATGGTCGATACCGTGCTCGCCTTCGAGGGCGAGCGCAGCCACCAATATCGCATCCTGCGCGCGGTCAAGAACCGCTTCGGCGGCACCGACGAGATCGGCGTGTTCGCGATGCAGAGCGAAGGGCTGGCCGAGGTCGGCAATCCTTCGTCGCTCTTCCTCACGCATCGCGACGAGAGCGTGACGGGAACGATCGTCTTTCCCGCGCTGGAGGGCACGCGCCCGGTTTTGGTCGAAGTGCAGGCGCTGACCGTGCGGCTGGCGAGCGGCGCCACGCCGCGGCGTGCGGTGGTCGGCTGGGACAGCGGCCGGCTGGCGATGATCCTCGCAGTGCTCGAGGCGCGCTGCGGGCTGAGCTTCTCGTCCTGCGAGGTCTATCTCAACATCTCGGGCGGCTATCGGGTGCAGGATCCCGCCGCGGACCTCGCGGTGGCGGCGGCCCTGGTGTCGGCGCTGGCCGAGCGGCCGGTGCCGGCCGACGCGATCGCGTTCGGCGAAGTCGCCCTATCGGGCGAAGTGCGGCCGGTGGCGCATGGTGCACTCCGCTGTCGCGAGGCGGCCAAGCTCGGCTTCGGCCGCGCGATGGCCCCGGCGGCGCAAGCCGATACCGGCGGGCTGGAAATGGCGGGGTTCAAGTCGCTCGGGGCGTTCGTGGATCATTTGCTGGGGCGGTGAGGATCACGAGACCCTCCAGCCCCTCAGCGCGGTAACGTGATCGGCGGCGAATAATCGGCCATCGTCATGAATATGCTGTCGACTTTCGTCACCAGCTTGCCGTCCGCCTCGGACGCAGCGACCACGGCGCGCCACTCGGGATCCGCGCCGAACGCCTTCCAGTCCGCCTCGCGTGCCTCGCGGCTGGGATAAGCGAGCACATAGACCACGCGTCCCTCGGGGGCATCCTTGGTCGGCTGCTCGTTCCAATAGGCGACGTTGCGCATGCCGTGCTTCTCGAAAAGCTTGAGCGTATGCTCGCGGAACCGGGCGTTGAGCGCGGCGAGCTTGCCGGGCGCGGGATAATAGATGCGCAATTCATAGACGGCGGTCTGCGGATCGAGCGCCGCTTGTTGGGCAAGTGCCGGACTCGCGGTCGTGACCAGAGCGAGGCAGGCGAAGAGGGCAGGGCGCATACACGAACTCCGGAGAAGGGACGGCCCACCATAATCACCAGTGCGAGGCGCGTGAAGAAGCTGGCAATCCGGGGCCCGCGCGACCATTTGTGCCGGACGGGCGCGCTGCCAGGGAGGCCCGGACGGGAGGTTGCCGTGCAGATTGCCGTTCTGACGTTCGACGGGTTCAACGAGCTGGACTCATTCATCGCCGCCGCGATCCTCAATCGGATGAAGCCGAAAGGCTGGCGGGCGCATATCACGTCGCCGACGCCTGAAGTCACTTCGATGAACGGCGTCACCGTCCAGCGGCAGAAACCGCTGGAATTCGCGGCGGAGGCCGATGCGGTGATCATCGGCAGCGGCATCAGGACGCGCGAGATCGCCGCCGATCAGGCGCTGCTGGCGCAATTGACACTCGATCCCGCGCGCCAGCTGATCGGCGCGCAATGCTCGGGCACGTTGCTGCTCGCCAAGCTCGGGCTGGTGGGGATCTTCCCGCCTGCACCGATCTGACGACCAAGCCCTGGGTGATCGAGGCCGGCGTGACCGTGCTCGACACGCCGTTCGTCGCGCACGGCAATGTCGCGACCGCGGGCGGATGCCTGTCGTCGCAATATCTCGCCGCGTGGATCATCGCCCGTCTCGCAAGCGTCCGTGATGCCGAGGAAGCGATCGATTACGTCGCGCCGGTGGGCGAGAAACGGGCCTATGTCGCACAGGCGATGGCCGCCGTGGCGCCGTTCCTCCCGGTGACGACGCCGATCGCCGCCTGACCGGGGACAAAGCGGCGTCGGTTTTGCGCCGGCACGTGAAGGCGGCGCGGAGAGGCGATTTCACGGCGCGGCGGTCCGGAGGGACTATCAATCCGCCGTGCCGCATCGCACTATGGCGCCATGAAGCAATCGACTGCGATCAAGATCGCCACCGGCGTCGCCGCCGCCGCCATTGGCGGCCTCTTCCTCTATTCGCGCGCGACGCGGCCGCCGGTGATCAACCCGCAGGTGCCCGAGCCGGCAAAGCCGGTCGAGCTGGCGCGCTATCTCGGCAAATGGTTCGAACTCGCCCGGCACGAGAACCGCTTCCAGAAGGGGCTCGATGCCGTGACGGCCGAATATACGCTGGACGAGGACGGCCGGATCGGCATCGTCAACAGCGGCGTCCAGGGCGGGCCGCGGGGCGAGCGCAGCTATGTCGAAGGCCACGCGATCGTCGCCGACGATACGACCAATGCCAAGCTCAAGGTGTCGTTCTTCGGCCCGCTTTACACCGGCGATTATTGGGTGCTCGATCATGGCGACGCGTATGAATGGTCGATCGTCGGTGAGCCGAGCGGGCGCTATCTCTGGCTGTTGAGCCGCGAGGCGAAACCCGCTCCGGCCGTGGCCGAAGCTTTGCTCAAGCGCGTCGAGGCGCTCGGCTATGACCGCTGGGCACTGCGCGTGACGCGACAGGGCTGAGCGGGGGACGTGCGGTGTCGATCCAGTAGTGGAGGCAATCAACACGTCTTCATTCGTCACCCCGGCCTTGTGCCGGGGTCCACCAGGCCGCGGGAGAGCAGCAAGATCCTCGAGGCGCTCGCGTGCCGCACAGTGGACCCCGGCACAAGGCCGGGGTGACGAAGAAGTAGAGCGATCGAAAGCGAATATGACGCCTATCGCGGTGCCCGGCAGCCGATTATCAGGGCGGCGGGAGGGACGCGTTTCATGGCTTTGACCGGACTAGATATAGTCGTGCTGCTCGCGATCGGCGGGGCGGCGGTGCTGGGCTTCCTCCGCGGATTCGTGACCGAGGTGCTGGCGCTGGGCGCGTGGCTGGCGGTGGTGCTGGTGCTCAAGCTGTTCCACGCGCCGTTCGCCGAATTGATGTCGGGTGCGGTGGGCACCGCGCAGGGCGGGGCGGTGCTCGCCTTCGCGATCCTCGCCGGCGTGACCTATCTCGGCGGACGGCTGATCGCCAACACCATCGGCTCGCGGATGCGCCAGAGCATCCTCGGACCGATCGACCGGGCGCTGGGGTTCGGCTTCGGAGCGCTCAAGGGACTGGTGCTGGTGAGCATCGGCTTCCTGCTGCTGGTTCTCGTCTTCGATACCGTCGGCGGCGGACCGACGGGACGGCCGGACTGGATCACGCACTCGACCACCTATCCCTTGCTCGACAAATCGAGCGCGACGGTGGCGGATTTCGTCGATCGGCGGCGCAAGGGCGAGCCGGTGTTCGGCGGGGACGAAGAAGATAATACGGCCGCGATCGCCAACGACAATTGAGCCGGGCCGGCGATCAATCCCGCGCAATGCCGAGCGACGCGGGGCCGGCGGTCTCGAACCGGATCGGAGCGCCAACCGGCTCGAGCCGATCGCCGGTGAGGCGGAGAACGTGCAGTGCCTTGTCGACGATGCTTTCGGCGACGAGCGTCGCGGTGCCGTCGATAAAGGCCACGCCCTGCGACCATGCGCCGATATCGGCCTCGGCGCGACGTTTCAGGCGCCGGTTCTCGATCGCGAGCAGCACCACCTTGCTGCCCGGCGCGTGGCGGGGATCGGCCGCGGGGACGGTACTCCTGTTCTGAATCGCGGCCGCCGCCCAGCGGCCGTCGCCAGAGCAGGCAACGCCCTCGGGCGCCGGGCCGACGCTTGCCGTGTCGATCACGCGCGGCCGATCGCCGGCAAGATCGATGAGGCTGATCGTGTCGGCGTCGCCGCTCACCACGCCATAATTGGCGACGACCGCGAGACCGCTGGCGCCACATATCGCGAGCGCGGCGGGGTAGACGCCGGCGCTCAACTCGGCGCGCGGTTCCGACTTGAGGCGACCAGCCTCGATCGCGAACAACCGCACCGCGTTCTGCCCCGCGAAGGTCAGCAACGCCCCCTTCCCGGAGGGAAGAAACACCGCCGCCAGTGGCCGAGAACCCTTGGCGAAGCGAACGCGCTCGACGATCGCCGCGTGACCGTTCGCGACGTGCAGGATCGTGGCGCTGTCGTCATCGGCATGCGGTACGATCAGCATCGTGCCGTCCGGGCTGAGCGCAAGCGAGACGGGCGCGGCACCGAGCGCGAGACTCTGGACGACGCGCGGCCTTTCGCCCGCGAGATCGACGAGGGTCAAGGTATCGATGGGAGCCATCTTGCCCGGCTCGCCCGGTGCCCGGCCGGTGGCGGCGGTGGCGAAGGCGGTCCGCCGGTCGGGGAGAAAGCGATCGCCGAAGGCGGGCCCTGGAAACTCACCGGGGCCTCGACCTCGCGCCGGCCCGTCACCTTGCCGTCGCGGAATTCGAGGAAGACGAGGCGATCCGGCACCAGCGCCGGCGGGGGCGTCACTTCTCCGTCAACCATCCTCGCCTCACCGTCGAGGCCGACGCCGACGAGTTGGGCGCGGGCGGAAAGTGGCTCGCACAGCAGCAGTGCGGCAAGCGCCAGTTCCGGTTTGATGATCATTGAGTTCCTCGGCTCGATCGTTCGTACGGCGAGGCGCCTGACGGGCATCGCGACCGCACGATCTACAAGGCGTGCCGGGCCGTCAATCTCGTTTCAGGGGCGGTCGAAGGGGCTGGGCGTGCGGCGCTTTGCCGCTTACATGGCAAGATGTGAACGCCCCACTCTACAACACGCAGATCCTTCGGCTCGCCGCCGAGATCCCTTTCACGAGCGGCTGGTGGACCCCGCCGGCAGCGTCGAGAAGCGCTCGCCGGTGTGCGGGAGCCGAGTGACGGTCGATGTGGATCTCGACGCCGAGGGGCGGGTCGGCGCGGTGGGAATGCTGGTGCGGGCCTGTGCGCTGGGACAGGCATCCGCGGCGTTGATGGGCGCGCATGTCGTCGGACGGACGCCTGAGGAAATCGCCGGGGCACGCGACGAACTGACTGCGTGGCTGGCAGGTGAGCGGAGCGATCCCCGGGATGGCCCGGGCTAGACATCCTCGCCCCGGCGATCGCGCATCGCGGACGCCACGCCTCGATCCGGCTAGCGTTCGAAGCCGCGGCCGAGGCTGCGCTTCAGGCGCGCGGCTGATGGAGGATCATTCCGGCCTTTCGCTGCTGCATGACGGCGTGCCGCTGCTCGGCTTCGCGCTCGTCTTCGTCCTGATCTTCCGCCGGCTGGGGCTGGGCGCGACCCTGGGTTTCCTCGTCGCCGGCGCGGTGGTCGGGCCGCAAGTGCTGGGGCTGGTGGGCGACGCCGAGAGCAAATTGGGCATCGCCGAACTGGGCATCGCATTGCTGCTGTTCCTCGTCGGGCTCGAGCTGAGCCCGTCGCGGCTATGGCGGATGCGGCGCGATATCTTCGGGCTCGGCCTGATGCAGGTGACCCTGTGCGGGCTCGCGGTGGCCGGGATCGTCTGGCTTGCCGCCGAATCGACCTTGGCCGCGGCACTCGCGTTGGGCCTGCCGCTTGCGCTCTCGTCGACCGCGCAGGTGCTGCCGCTGCTGCAATCGGCGGGCCGGCTGCGGACGCCCTTGGGCGAGCGTGCCTTCGCGATCCTGCTGTTCCAGGACCTGTCGATCGTGCCGCTGATCACGATCGTCGCGGCGATGTCGCGCAATCCCGCGGACCTGCACGGCCCCCGGGCTGGCTGCTCGGGATCTATACCGTGCTCGCCATCGTGGGGCTGATCCTCGCCGGGCGCTATGTGCTGCGCCCCGCCTTCCGGCTCATCGGCAATCTCGGCGAGCGCGAGATGTTCGTGTTCGCGGGGCTGTTCACCGTGATCGCGAGCGCGGCGATCATGGAGATGCTGGGGCTTTCGGCGGCATTGGGGGCGTTCATCGCGGGCGTGATGCTGGCGGATTCGCCCTATCGCCACGAGCTGGAAGCCGATGTCGAGCCGTTCCGCGCGATCCTGCTCGGCCTGTTCTTCCTCGCCGTGGGTATGACGCTCAACCTGCACGCGATCGCAGAGCGGCCGCTCTTCGTCGCGGGCATGGCGCTGGCGCTGATCGCGACCAAGGCGGTGCTGATCATGGGGCTGGGCCTGCTGTTCGGGATGAAGCGACGGCCGGCTTTCGCGCTGGGCATATTGCTGAGCCAGGGCGGCGAGTTCGGATTCGTGCTGTTCGCGCAGGCGCAGTCCGCGATGCTGATCACCGGCGAGGCGGCGAGCATCTTCGGGGCGATCGTGACGCTGTCGATGGCCACCACGCCGTTCCTGATGATGGCGACGAAGAAGCTGCGCACCGAGCCCGAACGGAGCGCCGACGGCATGGAAACGCCGCAGCATGACGGGTCGAACGCCGTGGTGGTGGGCTATGGCCGCTTCGGCCAGACCGTTGCGCAGATGCTGATCGGTCAGGGCATTCCGGTGACTCTGGTCGATACCGACGTCGAGATGATCGAGACTGCGGGCACCTTCGGGATGAAGGTCTATTATGGCGACGGCACGCGGACCGATATTCTCCGGCAGGCCGGTGCCGCCGACGCCGAGTTGCTGCTCTTCTGCCAGGACGGCGACGGGCTCGATACCGAGGCGCTGGAGGGGATCCATCATGCCTTCCCCAAGGCGACGATCTTCGTGCGCGCTTATGATCGGCGGTCGGTGATGAAGATGAAGGGCGCGCCGATCGCGGGCGCGGTGCGCGAGATGCTGGAGAGCGCGATCGTGATGGCCCGGCGCGCGATGGACGCAGTGGGGGTCGACGCCGCCGAGATCGAAAAGACCGAGGCCGAATATCGCCGCCGCGATTACGAGCGACTCAAGCTCCAGCGCGAGACCGGCGACATCTATGCCGCGCGCGATTCGATGTTCAGCCAGGCCGGTCAGGCGGCGGCCGCCGAAGCGGACCTCGAGCAAAAGTGAAGAACCGGCCCTTCCGCGAACGCATGGGCTTCGCGCTGGAGGGCATTCGCACGGGCTGGGCACGCGAGGCGAGCTTTCGCACGCAGACCGCGCTGGCGGGCGTCGCATCGCTCGCGTTGATCGTGCTGCGGCCGGCGCCGATCTGGTGGGGGCTGGTGGCGGTGACCTGCGCGCTTGTGCTCGCACTCGAACTGCTCAACTCGGCGATGGAGGCAGTGATCGACTTGCTCCACCCGGGCGTCCACCCGTCGATCAAGGTGGCAAAGGACATGCTGGCTGGGGCGGTGCTGGCGACAAGCATCGCGGCCTTGGTGGTCGGCGTGGCGATGGTGGGGGCGACGGCTCCGAAGTTCCTCGCGGAGCTCGGCTGGTGAGGCTGGTTACGGTGCTCGCGGCGCTTTCGGGCGCGCTCGCCGTGGCGGCCGGGGCGTTCGGGGCGCACGGCGTCACGGGCCAGCCTGCGGAATGGCTGCGGACCGGCGGACAATATCAGCTGATCCACGCCGTGGCGGCGTTGGTGGCGGTGCGGATGGGCGCGCGCATTTCGCCGTGGCTGTTCGTCGGCGGGTCAGGCGTGTTCGCGGGAACGCTATACCTGATGGCGCTGGGAATGCCGCGCTGGCTCGGTGCGATAACTCCGATCGGCGGCGCGGCGCTGATCGCGGGGTGGATCTGCCTGGCCGTCGGGGCGGCACGGCGCTAGCCCAACGCGATCCCCGATCGATATGGCTCCGCATGATTAGCGGCCGCCGACCGATCTCTCCGCTGCTCTGAACTCGGGGCTCACCGGTTGATTATAGGCATCGCCCGAGCGATTGAGCAGCGCCAGCATCGCAACATTGTAATCATAGGCGTAGGATATCAGCCCGTAGCATCGGAGGGCGGCCGGCAGGTTGCGTCGGGCAATATCTAGATCGGCCAGGTTCGGGCCGCGGAAGGGATGGTCACGGCGGACGGCGATCGACACGCCCTTGCGCAGCCCTGGTGTTCCATAGTCGATCGAGAAATGATCCGCCGTCACGACTTCGAGCAAGGCGGCGCGTCCCCGTTCAAACTCGAACCGGGCATCGGCAGCGCCGTACCGGGCGTTCCAGTAATCGGCGCAGCGCAACCTGGCTTGCAATTGATGTACGAGGCTGGCCTGTTCCGCAGCAGCTCGATGCGCTTGCCATGTTGCGAAAGTCCAGCCCAGCAGGGCGGAAAGCCCGCCGACGAGGAGGACCACCGCGATCGTGCGCGACCTGCTCGTTGTTCGAAGGATCGCCACTGTGCAGCCGCTCCGATGTGCCTCAGCCTATCGGCACGAAGGCGAGGTGCTGGAAGTCGTAGCTGAAATCGGCGAGCGGTGAGAGCGGCTTCATCGTGACGCCCGTGACCTTGCCGTTCACAACGACGAAAGTGACTGTCGCGTCTTCGCCCGCGCCCTTGGGGAAGCGCGTGCGGAAGGTATCCGGACCCCAGGGCTCGAGCGCGCTCTTGAACACCGGGGTGGGCAGGAAGTCGATGTGGAGCCCCTTGCCGCGCGTGGCGACGAGGATGTCGCCGTACCAGGGATCGCGATAGCGCCCGGCATAAGCCGAGAGCGGCAGGCTGGGACCGCCAGCGGGCGCCTTGTCGACGCCGCCGCTGCCGAGCTCGGCGAGACCCTCGGCTTCCTGCTTCTTCACCCGCGCCTGTGTTGCCGCGACCCAATCGAAGGCGGGGGCGCCCACGATCTGGTCGAGCAGCGCATTGCGGATGGCGCCCGAGACCGCGTCCTCGGTGTTCGACAGCACGACCACCGCGGCCTTGCGGCCCGGAAGCATCGCGGTCTGGGTGACCTGTCCCGAGAGGCCGCCCGAATGGTGGATCAGCCGTTCGCCGCGATAATCCTGGATGAACCAGCCGAGCGCGTAGGTCTGGGTGACGCCGCGTGCGGGCCAGATGTCGCTCGGGCCATCCGAAGAGGCGACGATCGTCTGGGGCTTCCACAATTCGGCCTGCTGCGTCGGGCTCCACAATGCGCGGCCGTCGGGGAGCTTGCCGCCGGCGAGCTGAAGCTGGAGCCATTTGGCGACGTCGCTGACGCTGGCGTTGATGCCACCGGCAGCGTCGGTCATGATCCCCTCGTCGGGCGCGATGACTTCGATCGGCCCCATGCCGCGCACCGGCGGGCCGAGCCGGGCGTGGCGGCCGGCGACGTCGGGCGTGTTGAGGAAGCGAAGCGCGGGCACTGAGTCGGTCATGCCGATGGGCCCGAGCAGCCGTTCGGAGACGAAGGCGTGCCACGGCTTGCCCGAAAGCTTCTCGATCAGCAGGCCGGCGATGACGTAGAGGATGTTGTCATAGGCATAGCCGGTGCGGAAACCGCGCTCGGCAGCGAGAAAGGGCAAGGCCCGAATCGCATCGCTCGCGGGACGCTCGGTGGCGGGGAACTGCATCAGGTCGCCGGCGCCGAGCGCGAGCCCGCTATTATGGACGAGCAGGTCGCGGACGGTCATCAATTCGGTCACGCGCGGATCGTGCATGCGGAAATCGGGAAGGTAGTCCTTGACCGGCTTGTCCCATGCGACCTTGCCTTCGTCGACCAGCATCGCGAGCGACGCGGCGGTGAACGACTTCGAGTTGGAGGCGATGCCGAAGCGGGTGTGGACGCCGACGGGCGCGGGTTTGCCGAGCGTGCGGACGCCATAGCCCTTGAGATAGACGGGCAAACCGGGGCGGATCACCGCGACGGCGATGCCCGGGGTCTCGAACGCCGCCATGAAGCGCGCGACGACGCCGTCGATCGCGGGGTCGGCCGCCTCCTTGGCGAAGGCCAAGCTCGGCAGCGCCGCGGCGCCGAGGCTCGTCAGCGACAGCGCGAGCGCCTGGCGTCGGTTGAGTTGCAGGCCGCTCATGCTGGGATCCCCCGATCTGTGAGGAGGCCAGCCTAAGCCGCTTTGCGGGCGGGGCAAGCCCGACGCTTAGTTGCTGACGATCTTCTCGATCTGCGCGGCGGTGACCGGGTGATAGGTCGATCGAGCCCCTTCGAAGAAGCGCTTTGCGATCGGCTGGCCCCATTCGCCTTGCTTCATCAGCCCTTCGTAGATCGGGCGGATCAGCAGCCCGCGGCCGACGCTTTTCACGAACGCCTGGATCGAAGGAAGCGCGGGATCATAGCGGTTGGCGATCGCCAGTTCGGCCCAGGCCGAGCGGACATAGGCGTTGGTCGAGCCCGACAGGAGGAGCGTCTCGTCGAGTTCCTTGAGGCGTGCCGGGCTCTGCTGGCGCGGCAGGCCGTTCAGGAAGCGCAGCCATTGCTGAGTCGCCCAGCCCTTGGGATCGACCGCCGAGACCGGGCCGCCCGCCTTGACCGCGGCGAGCTGGGCATCGACCTTCGCAAGCGTCGCCGACTGGATATGGACCGCATTCTCGGGGAGGCCGGGCTGATAGGCCCAGCGATCGAGCTGGAGCTTGTCCTCGAGCGCCCCATCGCCCCTGATCAGGTTCTTGCGGATATCGGCGAGGAAGCCCGCGGTGGTCTGCGGCTGGAAGGCATGGCGGTCGAAATAGGAGCGAAGGTACGCATCGAAGCGCTCGCGGCCGACCGCGCGCTCGATCGTGCGCAGGAAAGTCGAGCCCTTGAAATAATCGAGCTGGCCGGCCGTGGCGCCGGGATCGCCGTGGAGGCGCGTGGTCGGCGCAGCCTGGCCGCCGGCATCGGTGATGTCGCTCTGCAGGCCGTCCCAGTCGAGATCGGCGTACATCGCGGCGCGCTCCTTGCCATAGACCGCCTCCATGATGCGGTTCTCGAAATAGGTGGTGAAACCCTCGTTGAGCCACGAATCCGACCAGGTCGCGTTGGTGACGAGATTGCCCGACCAGCTATGCGCGAGCTCGTGCGCGACGACGTCGGTGTTCGAGCGGTCGCCGGTGACGATGGTCGGGGTGAGGAAGGTGAGCGTGGGGTTCTCCATCCCGCCGAACGGGAAGCTCGGCGGCAATACGAGCATGTCGTAGCGGCCCCAGCGATAGGGGCCGTAGAGCGCCTCGGCGGCATCGATCATCTTCTCGACGTCGCCGACTTCATACGCGGCGCCGTCGACCATCGAGGGCTCGCTCCACACGCCGGAACGCGGGCCGGTGGCCTTGAAGGCGAGATCGCCGACCGCCATCGCGATAAGATAGGGTGGGACCGGCTTGTCCATCTTGAAGCGGAAGCGGCGCTTCTGGTGGGGGACCAGCTCGCCCTTCGCGCCGTCGAGCCGCTCGCCGCTCATCACCGCGACGAAGCCGTCGGGCACGGTGAGCGTCGCCGACCAGGTCTGGCGGATGCCCGGGCTGTCCTGCGTCGGGATCCAGCTGCGATTGTTGATCGGCTGGCCCTGGCTGAAGAGGTAGGGCAGCTTCTTGCCCGCGGTGAGCTCGGGCGGGAGCCATTGCAGCGCGCTGGCGCCGGCTTTGGTCCGGTAGCGGATCGCGATCTGGTTGCCGGCTGCGGGGAGATCGATGGTCAGCGCCGAGCCGAGCTCCTTGTCGCGCGGCCCGACGGTGTAGTGCAGCGGCTTGCGGTCGGCGGTAGTGACTTCGGTGATGTCGAGATCATCGACGTCCAGCACGATCTGCTTCGCGCCCGGCGACGGCAGGATGTCGAGCAAGGCGCGGCCGGAGAGCGTCTTGCTCTCGAAACTCACTTCGAGATCGAGATCGACATGCGTGACGCGGGCGACCTGCGGCTCGGCATGGGTCCACACGTCCTTCGCCTCGGGCGTGGTGAGGATCGGCGCGGGCCTGGCTTGCTGGGCCATGGCGGGTGCAGTGAGAGCGGTCAGCGAGACGGCGGCGAGAGCAGTGGTGAGGATGCGCATGCAGCGCTGCTATGCCGATCGCGGCTGAACGGCAACTGAGTGATCCTCCCCGGCACGGGGAGGGGGACCGCCGCCGAAGGCGGTGGTGGAGGGGCGTGCCCCAAACAGTGTCGCCGGTGGAGAGCCCCTCCACCAGCCTGCGGCTGGTCCCCTCCCCGTGCCGGGGAGGATCTTATTAGCGCGCTTCGTCCAGAAACGCCGCGACGTCGCTCAAATCCACCGTCTTGTCGAGGAAGGTCTGGCCGATCCCGCGGGCGAGGAGGAAGGGCAGGGTGCCGGCGGCCATCTTCTTGTCGTGGAGCATGTGCTCGACGAGGCGGGCGCCCGAGGCCGAGACACCGGCGGCGGCGAGACCGTCCGGCAGGCCGATCGTGCGGAGGTGGGCGGCGACGCGTTCGGCTTCCTGTCCGGAGCAGAGTCCAAGTCGCGCCGAATAAGCGAAGGCAAGCGCCATGCCCGCTGCGACGCCCTCGCCGTGGAGCAGCTTGTCGGAAAAGCCGGCCTCGGCCTCGAGCGCATGGCCGAAGGTGTGGCCAAGGTTGAGCAATGCGCGCTTGCCGGTGGTCTCGCGCTCGTCCTCGCCGACGATGCGCGCCTTGGCGGCGACCGAGTGGGAGATCGCATATTCGCGCGCGGCGGAATCGCCGGAGAGCAAGGCCGCGGCATTGGCCTCGCAATATTCGAAGAAGGCGAAATCGTCGATCAAGCCGTATTTGACGACTTCGGCATAGCCGGCGCGAAGCTCGCGCGGCGGAAGCGTGTCGAGTACCTGCGGATCGATCAGGACGATGCTCGGCTGGTGGAAAGCGCCGATCAGATTCTTGCCGGCGCGGCTGTTGATCGCGGTCTTGCCGCCGACCGAACTGTCGACCTGCGCGAGCAAGGTGGTGGGAATCTGGACGAAGTTGCAGCCGCGCTTGAGGATCGAGGTCGCGAAGCCGACAAGGTCGCCGATCACGCCGCCGCCCAACGCAATGACATGATCGCTGCGCTCGACGCCGAGATCGAGCAGCTTGTCGGTGAGTGCCTCGAGCTGGTCCCAGCTCTTGGTCGATTCGCCCGGCGGGAGGACGATCGCCTCGCTGGGCGTGCCGAGGCTGGCCTGGAGCGTGGCCAAGTGTGCGCTCACATTGGCGTCGGTGACGATGACGAAGCGGCGGCCCCTGGCGAAGGGCGCGAGCGCCTCGCCGGCGCGGCTGAGCAGGCCGGCTTCGATGCGGACGGTGTAGCTGCGGTCGCCCAGTGCGACGGGAACGGTATTCAAGTGCGGATCGCCTTCAGGATTTCATCGACGGTGGTGTCGTGCGGAGCCGCCACGCTCTGAACCCGGATCGGGGCGAGCGCATAGAAAGGATTTCTTAGCGTCGCCAACTCGGTGAGGATTTCCTCGGGATCGCGGCCGCGCAGCAAGGGGCGGGTGTCGCGGCGGCGGACGCGATCGGCGAGCACCGCGGGCTCGGCATCGAGCCATATTGCGATCGCCTGGTCGAGGATCAGCGCCCGCGTCGCTTCGTTGAGGAACGCGCCGCCGCCGGTGGCGATCACCTTGGGGGTGCCGTCGATCAGCCGGGCGATGACGCGACGTTCCCCGTCGCGGAAATAGGGTTCGCCGAAGCGCTCGAAAATATCCGAGATCGTCATGTCGGCCGCCGCCTCGATCTCGTGATCGGCGTCGACAAAGGGTAGGCGCATGCGCTGCGCGAGGCGCCGGCCGACCGTGGTCTTGCCGGCGCCCATCAATCCGACCAGCACGATCGGCTTGCCCTTCCAGGGCCAGTCAGGGGCATGCGCTTGCAACATCGTCGGGGGCTATACAGCGGGGGACGGTCTCGGGCAAAAGGCCCTCGCGTTTCTCAAATCACGGACCTTTCCATGTCCCGTTTCCTAGTCGTGCTCATTGTAATCGTCCTCGTGCTGGTGGGAGGAATCGTCTTTCTCTCGACGCGGAGCACCGAGAAGGAGCCGGTTCGCATGGAGAAGGTGGTCCCGCTTGAAAACCTCACGAAATAAGTTTTCGCGGATCGGGTTTGCGGCGCTGCTGCTCGCCGGCGTGGGGGTGCCCGCGCTGGGGCAGGACACGCCCGAATCGCTGCTGCCGCCGGGGTTCGACGATCCCGCGCCGACGCCTGTGCCCGCGCCCAGGCCGGCCCCCGCGCCGACGCGCGCCGCCGAGCCGATCGCACCAACGGACGGCGTGGCGCTGCCGCTCGACAATGTGTTGGGGAACGTGGCCGAGGTCGAGGTGCCGCAAGCGGCCACGGTCGATCTGTCGCGATACGAGCTTCCCGAATTCGCGCGGCATTCGCTCGATCGGGTGGGCGTGCTCGCCGCGGGCAATACGGCATTCCCCGCCAATTCGTTCGGACGGAGCGACGGGCGCTTCCTGCAGGTGCTGATGCGGCGGATGAACGCGCCGATCGCGTCGCGCTGGGCGTCGATCGTGCTCCGCCGTGCGCTGATGTCGCCGCTCGACACCCCGGCCAACGTCAACGGCGCCGACTTCGCCGCAGACCGCGCCTGGGCATTGCTGCGGATGGGCGAGGCCAATGCCGCACGCGCGGTGATCGACGATGTAGACGCCGATAACTACACGATTTGGCTCTATCAGGTGGCGATGCAGACCGCACTGGCGACCGGGGATCCGGCGGCTTTGTGCCCGCTCGCCGAGAAGGGCGCGGCGGCCATCCAGCAACGCGGCTGGGCGCTGGCGCAGGCGATGTGCCTCGGGCTCGCCGGCAAGCCCAATGAAGCGGGGCAGCGGCTCACCCAGGCGCGTTCGGGGACGAGCCCGTCGGACATCGACAATCTGCTCGCCGAGAAGGTGCTCGGCACCGGCGCGCAGGGCCGCCGGGCAGTGACGATCGAGTGGAATTCTGTGCCCCAGCTCACCGCGTGGCGCTGGGGGCTGGCGACCGCGACCGGAGTGGAGGTGCCGGCGGAGCTTTATCAGACCGCCGGGCCGCAGGTCCGTTACTGGCAGGCACTGGCACCCAATATCGATCCGGCCGCACGCGCGGCCGCGGCCGAACTGGCGGCAACGGCAGGCGTGTTCTCCAACGCGGGGCTGGTCGATCTCTATTCGGAGATCGAGCAAAGCGGCGATTCGGGTCCCGGCCAGACGATCGCCCGTGATCTGCGCACCGCTTATACCGACGGCGACGTGAACAATCGCGTCAAGGCATTGCGCACCCTGTGGGACGGCGCGAACAGCCCGCGCACGCGCTATGCCCGGCTGATCCTGACCGCACGCGCGGCTTCGTGGATCCCGGCGAGCGACAAACTGGAGGATTCCGACCGGCTGATCGCGGCGATGCTGTCCTCGGGATACGAGGCCGCGGCGCTCGAATGGCGGGCAGCGGTCAAGCCTCGCAGCGAAGGCTGGGCATTGCTCGCGCTGGCCGATCCGGGCTTGTCGCGCGTGGTTGCGGGCGATGTCACGGGCTTTGCCGACAGCGGATCGCGGCGCAAGGCGCAGATGCTTGCGGCGGGGCTTGCCGGCCTCGGCCGATTGAACGCGGGCGATGCACAGAACGTGGCGGCGACGCTCGACGTGCCGATCGGCGGGGTCAATGCCTGGACCCAGGCGATCGATGCCGCCGGGCAACGCGGCGACGCGGCGACGGTGGCGCTGCTCGCCGGCGTGGGCATGCAATCGGTGAACTGGGACCATGTCGCGCCCGAGGCCCTGTTCCACATCGTCGCGGCGATGCGCGCCGCGGGGATGGTCAATTATGCGCGGATGATCGCCGTCGAGGCGGTAACGCGGTCGGCTTGACCGGGCATGCCGATCACGCGCTGATCGAGCGCTTCCTCGAGATGATGCGGGCGGAGGCGGGCGCGGCAGGGAATACGATCGCGGCCTATGGCACCGATCTGCGGTTGGCCTCCGAAGTGCTGGAAGGAGGTTGGGCGAAGCCGGCGCGGCCGAAATCGAACGATTGGCAGGCGAATGGCAGGCGCTTGCGCGATCGACGGTGGCGCGCAAGGCGGCGGCGCTCCGGCGCTTTTACGCTTTTCTGGCGGACGAGGGACTGCGCGGGGATGACCCGAGCGCGGCGCTGCCGCGGCCGGGGACGGCGCGGGCGCTCCCGAAGGTGCTGAGTATCGAGGATGTCGATGCGATGTTCGCAGTGATCGCGGCACGGCAGGCGCGGGTGCCGCCGGATCCGCTCGATCTGCGGCTCTCGGCCCTGATCGAGTTGCTCTACGGATCGGGCTGCGCGCGACCGAATTGGTGTCGCTGCCGCGCAACGCAGTGGCGCCGGACCGGCCGTATCTGATCCTCAAGGGCAAGGGTGGGCGCGAGCGGCTGGTGCCGATCTCCGATCGGGCGCGGGCGGCAGTGGCTGCGTGGCGCGAGCACGTCGCCGTCGGTCGGCCGTGGCTGTTCCCTCGGGCAAGGCGCATCTCTCGCGTGTGCGGCTCTATCAGCTCGTCCGCGCGCTGGCGGCGGAAGCGGGGATCCCGCCCGATCGCGTGAGCCCGCACGTGCTGCGCCACGCCTTCGCGACGCATTTGCTCGAGGGCGGGGCGGACCTGCGCGCGTTGCAGGCGATGCTGGGGCACGCGGATATCGCGACGACCGAGATCTATACGCATGTCGACAGCAAAAGGCTGGTCGAATTGGTCAATCAGCGGCACCCGCTGGGCGAGGCGCTGGGCAAGGCCGCGGGTGCGGCGCGCGTTGACGCAAAGCCCGGCCCGTCCTAACCGCGCAGCGATGGCAACCTTCCTCGACTTCGAGAAACCGATCGCCGAGCTGCAGAGCCGGATCGACGAGCTGCGCCGTACCGCCGAAGGCGGATCGGTGGATATCCAGGCGGAAATCACGCCGCTCCAGGCCAAGGCCGAGCGGCTGCTCCACGATACTTATGCCAGGCTGACGCCATGGCAGAAGACGCAGGTCGCGCGGCACCCCGAGCGGCCGCACTTCAAGCACTACGTCGCAGGGCTGATCGAGGACTTCATGCCGTTGGGCGGCGACCGCGCCTTTGCCGACGACAATGCGATCATCGGCGGGCTGGGCCGCTTCCGCGGTCGTCGGGTGATGGTGATCGGCCACGAGAAGGGCGACGACACCGCGAGCCGGCTCAAGCACAATTTCGGGATGGGCAAGCCCGAGGGCTACCGCAAGGCGATCCGGCTGATGCAGCTGGCCGACAAGTTCCGGCTCCCGGTCCTCACCCTGGTTGACACTTCGGGCGCGTTCCCGGGGTGCAGGCCGAGGAGCGCGGCCAGGCTGAAGCGATCGCGCGCTCGACCGAGCAGTGCCTCAATCTCGGGGTGCCGCTCGTCGCGACGATTCTTGGCGAGGGCGGCTCGGGCGGCGCGGTGGCGCTGGCGGCGGGCAATATTGTGCTGATGATGGAGCACGCAGTCTATTCGGTGATCTCGCCCGAGGGCTGCGCCTCGATCCTGTGGCGCACCGCGGACAAGGCCCCCGACGCCGCCGAGGCGATGAAGGTGACCGCGCAACATTTAAAGGAACTCAAGGTGATCGACGGGATCATCGGCGAGCCGCTGGGCGGCGCGCATCGCGATCCGGGCGTGGCGGTGCGGGCGCTCGGCGATGCCGTAGAAGCGGCGCTGGACGGGCTGGACGGCATGTCGCCCGAGAGCCTGCGCCAAGCGCGACGCGCCAAGTTCCTCGCGATGGGCCGCGTCTGAGCTACGCGCTGCGGGAACTGCAACAAGAAAGGGCGGCGGAACCTGCGTTCCGCCGCCCTTCTCGTTTACTAATCGAACGAGACTTAGCCAGTCTTCATGTTCGACGTGACGTTGCCGAAGGTCGTCTTGAGCTGATTGCCCAGGCCCGACATCGCGGCGATGGCGGCGACGGCGATGAGAGCGGCGATCAGGCCGTACTCGATCGCGGTGGCGCCCTT
Organism: Sphingomonas sp. 7/4-4; assembly: GCF_027941955.1. Taxonomy (GTDB): domain Bacteria; phylum Pseudomonadota; class Alphaproteobacteria; order Sphingomonadales; family Sphingomonadaceae; genus Sphingomonas. The sequence goes on along the minus strand of NZ_CP115960.1, from coordinate 1,549,510 downwards.
GGAATTCTTAACGAAGTTGCGAATCTTCTGCATAACCGGTCTCCAACGTTCTAGAACTACTTCATTCACCCGGCCGGCCCGGAAATCCGGTACGGCAACATCCGATCTAGGGGAGGAAGTAAAGAAACGGCTAAATCGGGCCGTTTCCCGGCTGTTAACCACGTTCAGTGCGCGGTCTGGACCTTGGTGCTGACATCGTTCCACATTTCGCCGGTGACTGTCCCGAGCGCGACCAGGGCCGCCATGATGGCGAGCACGATCAGCGCACAGATCAGGCCGTATTCGATTGCCGTGGCCGCCTTGGAATCGCGGACCAGGCGATGGATCGACTTCGTAAGGGCTCGCATATTGCCCACTTCTCCCCCAGAGGATCGGCGAAAACTAGCGAAAGAGAATTAACGAAGTGTCGAGAGAAGTTGCCGGACTGTTGCTGGTCGTGGCGGTGGCGCTGGTAGACGGCGACGGCTACGTACTGGTGCAGCAGCGCCCGCCGGGCAAGCCGATGGCGGGTTTGTGGGAGTTTCCGGGCGGCAAGGTCGAGTCCGGCGAAGTGCCGGAAGCGGCGCTGGTGCGCGAACTGGCCGAGGAATTGGGGATCGAAGTCGCGATCGAGGCGCTGGCCCCGATCACCTTCGCCAGCGAAGCGCTGGGCGAGCGGCATCTGCTATTGCTGTTGTACGTGGCGCACGCTTGGCAGGGTACGCCCGAGCCGCGGCATGCCAGCGCGTTGCAATGGGTGCGTCCGGCCGAGATGCGCGCGCTCGCGATGCCGCCGGCGGACGTGCCTTTGGTCGATGCGCTGGAGCGGTTGCTCTAGTCCGGACGTTTCGGCTTGAGCGCGTCGGCCAGCGATGCCGTGGCGCTGCCGCGGCGGGCGGGCTTGGGCTGCGAAGGATCAGGGCCCAGCCGGTCAGGTAGACGATCTCGAAGCGCTCCGGGGTGCGGCCGTCGGGCTCGGCGCGGTCGGCGAAGGCGGCTGAGGCGCGGACCAGGGTGTCGCGGGTGAGCGGTGCCGGATTGGGCAGCAGGTTGGTCGCTGCCATGCCGCGCAGGTCGCGCAGCAAATTGGGCAGGCCGGCATAGCGCACCACCAAGGTCTCGACATCGGCGACGGGCAGCGCGAAACCTGCGCGGGCGAGTAGATCACCGGCCGAACGGACGTCGATCTGCGGATGGAAGCGCGCCGCGGGACGATCGGCTTCGGCCTCCTTGATGCAGCCGCGCAGCGTCGACAGCGTGCCGGCACCGGCGAAGGCGCCGAGAAACAGCCCGTCGGGGCGCAGCACGCGGCGGGCGAGCGTGAGCGCGCCGGGCACGTCGTTGACCTGATCGAGCACGCCGACCGACACCACCAGGTCGAACGAGGCATCGGCGAAGGGCAGGCGGTCCTCGTCTGCCTGTACCCCGCCGGACGCCTTGGCAAAGCCGAAGCCGGCATCAACGTGCGCGATCCGCGCGCCGGGAATGGCGAGATCGCCGGCAAAGCTGCCGAGATCGAGCACGTCGCGGAACTCGCGCCGCACCGCGTCGAGCCGCTCGAGCAGCCCTTCGAGCATGTGCTCGCGCAGAAAGGCGAAGCCGGCATAGCCCGGAGCGGCGCGATCGCGGCGACGGCGGCGCGTGGCGCGCGAGAAGATTTCGGAGGCTTGAGAATCGGACACGTGCGGCTTGTGCAGCGGCGCGGCGCCCGCGACAAGGAGCGGCATGGCTGCGCTCGCTTCCTTGCACGGCTCGCCGACCTCGCGCTGCCGCCGCGCTGCCCGGGCTGCGGCGAAGTGACTGCCGCCGACCACCGCTTCTGCGCCCCGTGTTGGGGGAGCCTGCGCTTCCTCGGGCCACCGTGGTGCGCGACATGCCAATTGCCGTTCGCGTTCGATCGCGGCGAGGGCGCGCAATGTGCCGAATGCATGACCGAGCCGCCGTCGCATGACGGGGTGCGCGCGGCGGTAGCCTATGGCGATATCGCGCGCGAGGTGGCGCTCAAGCTCAAATATTCGGGGCGGCTGGCCTGTGCGCAGACGATGGCGCGGGCGATGGCGCGGCTGATGCCCGAGGGTGCCGATCTGCTGGTGCCGGTGCCGCTCCACCGCTGGCGGATCTGGTCGCGCGGATTCAACCAGGCGGCGCTGATCGCCGCAGCGCTTTCCAGGACGAGCGGAGTGCCCATGGATGCCGCGACACTGCGGCGGGTGAAGGCAACGCCGGTGCTCCGCGGGCTGGGAGCGCGGGGACGCGCCAGGGCGGTGGCGGGGGCGTTCGCGTTATCCGGGGATGCCAAGGCGCGGCTGGCGGGCAGGACGGTGGTGCTGATCGACGACGTGCATACCAGCGGCGCGACCGCGGCGGCCTGCGCACGCGCGCTCAAGCGCAGCGGCGCCGACAAAGTGATCCTTCTTTGCTGGGCGCGCGTTCTGGGGGAAGCGCTGGATTGACAAGCGCGGTCGCCGATCACAACTCGAGAGAGACATGGCCAAGATCGAAATCTACACCACCGCGTTCTGCGGATATTGCTATCGCGCCAAGGCGCTGCTCGATTCCAAGGAGTCGAGTATGAAGAGATCGACATCAGCATGGGCGGGCCGCGGCGCGCTGAGATGATCCAGCGCGCCGATGGTCGCACCAGCGTTCCGCAGATATTTATCCAGGGCAAGCATATCGGCGGATCGGACGATCTCGCCGCGCTCGACCGTCAGGGCGGACTGGACCCGCTTTTGGCCGCATGAAAGCAGCCCTGCTCCAGATGACCAGCGGGATCGATCCCGCCGACAATGCGCGCACCCTCGTCGAGGGTGTCGAGCAGGCGAAAGCCGGCGGGGCGGCGATGCTGTTCACGCCCGAGATGTCGGGGCTGCTCGATCGCGATCGGGACCGTGCTTCGGGATCACTGGTGCGCGAGGAGGAGGATCGGGTGCTCGCGGCGGTGCGCGATGCGGCGGCGAAGCATAGGCTGTGGGTGCATCTGGGTAGCCTCGCGGTGCTGCGCGAGGACGGCAAGCTCGCCAATCGCGGCTTCGTGATCGACGATACGGGCGCGATTCGCGCGCGCTACGACAAGATGCATCTGTTCGACGTCGATCTGCCGAGCGGCGAGAGCTGGCGCGAATCGAACAGCTACGCGCCGGGCGAGCGCGCGGTGACGGTGGCCACGCCGCTGGGCGTGCTGGGGCTGGCGATCTGCTACGATCTGCGCTTCCCGGACCTGTTCCGCGCATTGAGCGACGCGGGCGCGACCTTGCTCGCGGTGCCGGCGGCGTTCACTCGCCCGACCGGTGCGGCGCATTGGCACGTCCTGATGCGCGCCCGCGCGATCGAGGCGGCGGCGTTCGTGATCGCGGCGGCGCAGACCGGCATCCACGCCGACGGACGCGCGACTTATGGCCATTCGCTGGTCGCCGATCCGTGGGGCGAATTGCTGCTCGACATGGGCGAGCCGGCGGGCCTGGGCTTTGCCGAGGTCGATCCGGCGCGCACCGAGGCGGCGCGCGCCCGCGTGCCGGTGCTCAAGCACCGCCGCGCAATCCCCCGTCGAATCGCTGTGATCGTCTTCGATCTCAAATGCAGTGGCGGGCACGTCTTCGAGGCGTGGTTCGGATCGAGCGTGGCGTGGGAAGAGCAGCGCGCGGCCGGGCTGGTCGCGTGCCCGATCTGCGGCAACGGCGAAGTCGCCAAGGCCGTGATGGCGCCCAATGTCGGCGTCAAGGGCAATAGCCGGACGACTGTTCCCACCACAGCCCCGTCGGGCGAGGCTCCACCTCCCGAGGTGGTGAAGGCGGCGATGGAGATGATCGCCTCCGCACAGGCGAAGATGCTCGAAACCTCGCAATGGGTGGGCACTGCCTTCACCGACAAGGCGCGTGCGATGCATCTCGGCGATGAGCCGGCGGCGCAGATCCATGGCCAGGCCACGCCTGAACAGGCGCAGGAACTGGCCGAGGAAGGCGTGCCGGTGGCGCCATTGCTCGTGCCGGTAGTGCCACCCGAGCGCCGCAATTGATTCCTGTCGCCGCGCTGGCTACCAGCGGCGGCGTGGCCCGGTAGCTCAGCAGGATAGAGCAAGCGATTCCTAATCGAGAGGTCGGAGGTTCGAATCCTCTCCGGGTCACCATCGTCAAGCGAAAACGGCAAAACTGCGCCGTTTCAGGCGATCTGCCCAAAGTCGTTCCCACTTTTCGTCCCACACTTCTGCGCGGCTTTGATGGCATGATCTGGCATGTCATGATCAATCCATTGCGATTCTCGACTCCGCTCAATCGCAAAGTGACGATCTTAGCGGCGGCTTTTGGGCCGTTTGCGGTCCGTCCGCTTTCGAGCTGCTGGGCGGCGATAGCCGCCATTGAAGACGCGAAACCTGCGAACGACAGCTAACGCCCCACTAGCGGACCTTCGCCACCCGCCTATGTTCGGCCACATGCGCATCCTTCTTATCGCCATAGCGGCGTCGGCATTTGCATTTCAAATCGCTGCCATGGGCACGCTGATGCGCCCGCCGATCATCTTTGCACTCGAAGTGGGTTTTGTCCTTCTTTGGGCAGGCGCCTACTGGCGGAATCGTCAGACTTTGAAGCCCGCTTGGATCAGCTGGGCGACCGGCCTCATCACAATGTTTGGGCCTCTCCGATGGCTACTGTTCAACTGGTGTCTATTGATTGAAAGATGCGTCGCCTGACGAGTCCGCTAACCACCCAATCTCGGACATTTGGCGTCACGCCCCGACGCGAGGGTTCCTAAAACCACCGGTCCGTTTTCGGGCGGGAACCTGCCGGTCGGCTAGCGCCCCAGTTGCGGTCGTTCATCGACCGTGGAAAGAGGACGCCGTTCAGTACTGGGGGTATGATGCTTCGATCCGTGATGGCTTTCTTGCTGGCTCCGATCCCCGCGGCGTTTTTCCAAGCCACTGTCGTCGCGATTTGGCCGAAGGAGGGAACTGGGCTTTACGAACATCCTCTGTCCATGTTCGTCGCCATCTGCCTGGTCTTTTATACCTTCGGTCTGCTGCTGGGCTTGCCGTTGCTCTGGTTTCTGAAGGAGCGCCGTATGCCCTCGTTGCGAGGCTATGCGCTTGGCGGAGCAATCATCACGCTACTACCTACCGCCGTTCATCTGGGCTGGATCGCCTTTCTCGGTGGCCTCACCCCTTACATCGCGATTTATCACATCGCGTTCTTCGGCGTCGGCGGCGCCGCAGCGGGTGCAATATTCTACGTCATCGCGCAGAGGGGCTCGCGCCGGAAAGTCAACATGGCGCCGTAACGTCCGCTTCCCACCTGATTCCGGACGTTGAGGCCGGCTAGCGCGACTGACCTCGCGAATGACCGAGATTGGGTGGTTAGCGGAACGGCGGCTTTTAGGAAGGCAATCCGCGAAAGCCGCCGTTCCGGGCTGGGCTCGTGCGGACGACCGCTAACGCCCCGATTGTGGACATCAGCTGCCACTCCCCGCTCTGCGAGCGCATCGCCAGCAAAGAGCTCCCAACGCGAAGGGAAGGCCGAAGAAGAGAAGGTAGAGTGGCCAATAATCTGCCAGCATGCTCGGTATCGATGATGGCTCCAGAACAGGAAGAAGAAGGGGGCAGATCACTGCGCGTGCGAGTGGAGGAACAGGATCAGCGAATGCCGTATGCCGCGCTCTATGCGCGTTACGCCGTGGACGAGGTTGCCGGCATGGACGATCGCCGTTCCCGCCTCGCGCTCGAGCGAGCGCAGGGTAGCGCCGTCCAGCGCGAGCAGCCGACCGCCCTCGAGTTCGGTATCGTCATTGAGCGCGATGTTGACCGTATAGTCGCACAGATCGGCGTGGAACGGGATGTAGCGGCGGGTGTCCTGCGAATAGACGCGCAGGAAAATGCTGATCTCGCTCATACCCCGACGGCGCAGCTGCGGGCGGCGCACCGACCGATTCGGGGAGGGCCAGCAGCGTCGCGGTTCGTTCCGCGCCGATCAGGTCGGACAGGCCGTCGAGCGAGAGGTTGACCTGATATTCGGGCAGGTCGTCGACTGTGTCGGGCACCACCGAGGTCATATGCGCGTCGGCGTGGGCGCGGAGTTCGGCGCATGCTGCCGCATCAAGCGCACCCGGAGCGATGAACAGCCGCCCGCGATCGCTACTGTCGCCACCGGTGCCATAATTGCGCACGATGGCAAGCTCGGCCGCGCTGGCCGTCTGCGGATCACCATGGTCGATCAGCAGCCGCTGGACGGTCGGGCACAGCGCGCTGCGGCTGCGGCGGCGGTCGCGGGTGTCGATCCAGCGGATCTTGTCGAACAGCGCTTCGGGCGCGGGCATCGGCGCGGCGAGCGGCTGTGCGGCGATAGCGGCGAACACCGTGGTATCGAGCACCTCGGCCGGTTGCAGGCCGCTATGGCCCAGCGCGTTGATCCGCGCCAGCGCCGGCAGGTCGAGCTGGAAGTGGAGGACGCAGCTGTCTCCGGTCAGGCGGTGAAGGCGCGCGCCCGCGACGATCGCCAACGTGCCCGGTGCGACCGGCACTGCGCCGCCCTCGGCAAACTCGATCATGCACGGGGTCTCGTCATGATCGATCCGCAGATAGGCGCAGAGATGCTTCCTGCCGCGCTGGAACGGCGGCTCCAGCGCGCCGCTGCGCCGCTGGATCTGCGGCGTGCCGAGCCCGGCATCGGCAAGCGGCACGTCGTGGTTGCGCAGATGGGCGTGGACCCGGGCAACCGCGTCCTGCCACGCCCGCCAGGGCTCGCAGCCCTGCCATAGCAACAGCGCCCCCGAATGATCGCGCCACCAGTCCTCCGGCGCGATGCCGTCGAGCGCGGCGCGATATTGGGCCCAGGCGGCGGGGCTCGACACGTGCGGCAACAGGGTCGTTTCCCACAGCGGATGCCCCTCCCGCGACGGCAGGGCGTAATCGTCGATCGGCTGATAGCCAGGGACCGTGACGAAGGCCGGATGGCGGGCGGGGCCTGCGGGCGCCGGCGCCGGGGCGGACTCGCCGCGATCGACTCGGCTCCACAGGACAGGCGGCGGCATCAGGAATTCGTGCCGCCCGTCCTCCGCCCCGCCGCGCGAGGTGATGACGAGATCGAACGAGATCGAGATGCGCGGATCGTCGGTCGTGTTGGGCTCCACCGAATGGCTGAGCTTGGCGGGAAACAGGATCAGCCGTCCCGGCACCGGCGCATAGACCGCGCTGCCATAGTTGAGTGCGTGATGCTCCGAATAGCCTGCCGTCATGTCCGAATCGATGCCCGGCGCGACCTGGTTCGGCTTGCCGTCGTTGAAGAAGCGGATTTGCCCGCCTGCCGCGTCCCGCGATCCGGCGAGATAATAGACTGCGCTCAGATGCGCGGTGTGGTGGGCATGGCGGGCGACTCGCTGGTCGCGTGCCGCGACGATCGGCCAGGCGCGCTGGATATAGACATCGGTCTTGCTCAGGTTGTGGCCGAGCGCCCCCAGATACTCGAGCGCCTGCGCGCCCACCTGTCTGGTCAGCCAGTCGAACGCGGGATCGAGGTGGATCCGGTCGACATTGTGGACGTCGCCCGTCCAGCTCGATGTCGGCGAGGTGCGTTGCGCGCCCGAATTACGCCGTAACGCGTCAATCGCGTGCAGCATATTGTGTCTATGCGCATCTGCATCCGCTAGATCGTGATAGAAGATGGCGAGAGGAAACCATGTATCTAGTGGCATACGAACAATTTATCTCCGATTCGGATGATATGAAAAAAGAAAAATCTCAGTAACGCTAAATGTCTCTTGAATTTAGGCGTGCGGTAAATGTAGAGAATATACCGTCCAAGTGTCCATAGTGCGTTTGAGTCGAGTCAGTTGAAAATTAAGCAAAGCTTGTCAGCGGAAAATTGATTTCACGCCTTGGGCAAGTGTGCGCCGACTGATCTAATTAAGAGCTTTCGGAGTGAAATTCATGTTCATGTCCGATCTTTAGGAAAGCTTTAGGAAAGGACGTTCGAATGCCCTTGTCAGACCTTTCTCCCGAGCAGCAGCAAGCCTTTAACGATCGCCTGAAGGAGCTCGGTATGGGCCCGTCGCAGGTGGTCCCGTCGATTTCGCCTAAGACCCATCCGGGACCGGTGATCTTTTCGGCCGATCCGGAAATATCGACGATCCCGCCGCATGTCGTGACCGTCAACAGCCTCGACGAGGTCAAGCGCATCGCCGGCAACCCCGACTCACACTACGAGAGCGGAACGCTGCAGCAGCATCATGACATTTTCGAGGACTGGCCGACCGAGAAGAACGAAAAGAGCCCATCCGAACTCGAGGCGCATGAGAACCAGCGGATCATCGCGGCCGAGATGGGGTACATCTACGGCCATTCGAAACATTATGAGAGCTACAAGACGATCATCGAAAAGCACAAATATCCGGCGCGCTTTGCTGTATTCGCGGCCGAGGATGTCTGCGTCGATGCCAACAATCCGCTCTATATCAAATCCGAGGGCGCCTATAATTTCGGCACGGTGACCATCTGCCAAGGCGGATCGATCATCTTCGAAGCGAATGCGACGATGACAGTGCAGTTGATGATCAAATCCAACGCCACCTCTTGCTCGTAAGGAACTCGGACGATGGCAAGCAATCCTCCGATCATCAATAGCGGTTCCGATGGTCCCGACTATACCAACCAGCCCGCGCCGCCCTATCCGGGCGACGTCAATCCCCCGACCGCGGCGCAGGGCACTGCCGGCAAGGATGACGGCAAATCCTGCGGCACCAATGCGGGTACCGGCACCACCGGCACCACCGGACTGGTCGGCGCGACCGGGGCGACCGGCGGCAATGGCACCGATGGTAGCCAGATCAAGCTCATCATTTCCGAGATGACCGGCAATTACCAGCTGGTCACCAATGGCGGCAAGGCCGGTGGCGGCCAGGTCGGCGGGCCCGGGGGCACGGGTCAGAATGGCGGGCCCGGCGGCGCCAGCTCCGATCACTGCGGCGCTGGTGCGGCGGGCAATGGCGGCCCGGGCGGTGACGGTGGCCCGGGCGGCGGCGGCGGCACGGGCGGCAAGGCCGGTACGATCTACGTCGAATACCAGACCGGCAGCCCCACCTTCAACGGATCGCAGGCGCAAGCCGGGGCAGGCGGCGCGGGGAACAATGGCGGTGCGGGTGGCAAGGGCGGGACGGGCACGGCGGCAGGCGGGACCGGCAAGGGCGGCGCCCATGGCGGCACCGGCACCGGCGGCAATTCGGGCCAGATCTACATCAACGGCACGCCGCAGGTCTGAAGACGTCGTCACTACAGGATAGGAGACGGAAATGGCGACCAGCTACGATATCGTCGTCAGCGGTACCAAGGCACAGTCCGTTGCGATCCCTCCGGTCAACGGCGCGGACGGTGAGCCGCTTGGCCCGGCGGGCAACGGTGCCGACGGCGTCGCCGGCACCGGATGGAACTCGAAACATTGCGAAGTCCAGGCGACGCCGGGACAGCCGGGCAATTTCGGTCTCGACGCTCCGTCTGCGCAAGGTGGCAATAACGGGACGAACGCCTTCACCGTCACCATCACCTGCAACAGCTATTCGGGCGATCCACTCAATATCGCCAATCTGGGCGGCGACGGATCGGACGGCAATGACGGCGGCACCGGAGGCAAGGGCAGCGATGGCGGCAAGTCCGGAGCCCAGCCCGCGGCGTGCAAGCAGTTCGTCACCGGCGGCACGGGCGGCCGATCGGGCAATGGCGGCGCCGCAGGCACGGGCGGCGATGCCGGGAGCGCCGCCGACATTACGGTCACCTATGGTCCCGGGATCTCGGGCGTGCCCGCCGGCGCAACCAGCAGCAGCGGCGTGCCGGGCAAGGCGGGTACTGCGGGCCTCACGGGAACGCCGGGCAAGGGCGGCCTGAACAGCGATGGGACTGCCGCCGATCCGGGCGGGACCGGCGGTCCCGGTGCCCCCGGTGCCGCGGGTACGCTGAGCTATGCCGGATCATTCAACGCGACGGCGGGCACCCATGTGCCTGCGACCTATCTGCAGATCGCCATCGTATCGCATTCCAACACCAGCAACAGCTAACCATGCCTCGGGCGGCAATCGGCGGTCTGGGCGTCCGTGCACCGAGCCTGCTGGAAATCGCCGATCGGCGTGCGGCGGACGATCCCGGCGGCATCTATCTTCGCTTCCTCGCCGATGGCGAGGCGGAGAGCTGCCGGCTCAGCTTCGGGGCCTTGGCCGGGCGGGCGCGTAGCGTCGCGGCGTGGCTGCGCAAGATCTCGCTGCCTGGAGATCGCGCGCTGCTCGCCTATCCGGCGGGGCCGGACTTCGCGATAGCGTTCCTCGCCTGCCTCTATGCCGGGGTGATCGCGGTGCCGGTCGATCTGCCGCGACGGCGCGATGCGGCGGCGCTGGCGAGGATATTCGACAATAGCGGCGCGGTGCTGCTGCTTGCGCACGGCACGTTGCGGGACCGGCTTCCGGATCTCGGCCCCGGCTGGCTGTTTACCGACGCGCTGGAGGGCGAACCGGCCGGAAGCGAGGCGTTCGCGCACCCGGAGCCCGATGCCATCGCTTACATTCAATACACCTCGGGATCGACCCGGGCACCGCGCGGCGCGGCAATCAGCCATCGCGCACTTGCCGAACAGCTCGATTTCTACCGCCGCCGCGCCGGGGACGGTGCGGAGGCGCTGACCTTCGTTGGCTGGTTGCCGCACACGCATGATTTCGGGCTGGTCGGCTTCCTGCTGAGCGCGCTGTACATGGGGCGGCCCTACGTGTGGATGCCGGCAAGCGCCTTCTTGCGCCGGCCGATGCGCTGGATCGAGGCGATCTCGCGCTATCGGGGCAGCTACTGCGGCGCGCCCGCCTTCGCCTATGATCTCTGTGCGGCAGCGGCAGCGGCGTCGGAGACGAGAAACGAGGCGCTCGATCTGAGCTGCTGGCAGATCGCGTCGCTCGGCGGCGATTATGTCACGCCGGCAACGCTCGCCCGGTTCGAAGCGGCGTTCGCGCCGGCCGACTTTCGCAGCGAGGCATGGCTGCCGGCCTATGGCCTGGCGGAGTCGGTGCTGTGCGCGACCGGGCGCAACGGCGCGGCGGTGACCGGCTTTGACGCGGCGGCGTTGCGCGAAGGGCGCGCGTTGCCTGCCGGTGATGGCGACGGCGTCGCGCTGGTCAGCAGCGGCACGCCGTTGGCGGGGCAGCGGGTTCGCATCGTCGATCCCGATGCGGATATCCCCGTCATGGATGGCGCGGTTGGCGAGATCTGGCTGGCCGGGGCGAGCCTGGCCGATGGCTATTGGAACGATCCGGCGGCGACGGCAGCACAGTTCGGCGCGCGGATCGCCGGCGAAGCCGACGACGCCTATCTGCGTACCGGCGATTGCGGCTTCATGTACGGCGGCGAATTGTTCGTCACCGGGAGGCTCAAGGACATGATCGTCGTCCATGGCCGCAACCATGCTCCGGACGATATCGAGCAGACGATCCAGGATGCCGATTTGGCGCTGCGGCGCGGTACGGGCGCGGTGTTTCAGACCGGTGCCGAGGATGGCGCACGGCTGGTCGCGGTGCAGGAGGCGCCGCGCGAGGTCGATGCCGCGGCGCTGTTCGCGGCGATCAACCAGGCGGTGACTGCGCGCCACGGCATCGCGCTCGACGCGATCCGGCTGTTGCGCGTAGGCAGCCTGCCGCGCACTCGCACCGGCAAGATCGCGCGCGGCGCGGTGCGGACCGGCGCGGCCGCGGCGACGCTGCACGAGCATGCCGTTTGGACACGGGCGGCTTGGTCCGGCACGACGCAGGTCGGGGCGGAACTGATCGCCCAATTGCGGGCGATCCTGCCGGGACAGGCGGTTGCCGCCGACGACAATCTTCTTGCGCTCGGACTTGAATCGCTTGGCGTGCAGCAGTTGATCGGCTGGTTGGGCCGCCGCTACGGCGTCGAACCGCCGCTCGATGCGATATTCGAGATGCCGACTGTAGCGGGGATCGCTCGGCTCGTCGGCGAAGTCCCACTGCGCGATGTGGCGGCGCCGGCACCCGCGCCGGGCGATGCGACGCTTGCGGCGGTGCTCGAGGAATTGCGCCGTCTCAACCTGCTTGTCGCCGAACAGGGGCGGCTGCTCGCGTCGCTGGTAGGCCAGACATCGCTGCTGCCTCAGCCGGAACCCGGCGAACCAGCGCGCGACCGCTTCGCGCTGACCGAAATGCAGCAGGAAATCCGCCTGCTCGGCGAACTGCGCCAGGATGCGGCGAGCGTGTTCCACGCCGTCATGGTGCTCGAGTTCACCACCGCGCCCGACGAGGCGATAGTGCGCAATACCTTGCAGCGGCTGGGCCGGCGCCATGAAGCGCTGCGCACCGTGTTCGAGGACGGCGAACAGCGAGTGCTGGCGGATAGCGAACCGATAGTTGAACGCGTCGTGCTGACCGAACCGCCGGATGCCTGGCTGCGTGACGAAAGGCGGCGCGCCTTTGCCCCCGATGCGCCGCCCTGGCGCGCGACGATCGTCGCGGCGCCCGTCAGCCAGTTGCTGGTGGTGACGGCGCATCATCTCGCGCTCGACGGCGCATCGTTCGCGGTGCTTGCGCGCGAATTTGCGGCGCTCCATGCCGATCCTGCGGCGGCCCTGCCCGAGCCGGTGCAATTCCGCGATACCCGTGCGGCGCGTCAGCGCGAAGCCGCACGCCGCGACGATGCCGAATGGTGGCAGGGGATGCTGGGCCGCGACCTGCCCGATTGGCAGCCGCCGCGGCTGCTCCCGGCGATGCACCGCGTCCGCTACGATAGCATGCGCGTGCCGGTCGCGATCGATGCGCCGATGCGCGCGGCGCTGGTCGCCCGAGGTGCGGCGCGCGGCGCGACGCTGTTCCAGACCCTGTTCGTTGCCTATGCGGTGCTGCTGCACCGGGTATCGCGGCAGGAGCGGGTGCTGATCGGCGTAGATGCCGCCAATCGCGGCGAGGCCGATTCGGCGCTGCTCGGCTGCTGCAACCTGCTGGTCCCGGTGGTCGCCGATTTCGGCATGCCCGGCGCGGTTGGCCAATTGCCGGCGCGCCTGCTGCAGTCGCTCGCCCGGCGCGAATACACGCTGTCGATGTGGGCGCGCGACCAGCGGATCGCAGTCGATCCGGCACGGCCGTTCAAGATCATCGCGACGATCAACTATCAGCGCCTGGCCGCACATGCCGGAGGGCTCATCCCGCGCTTCGACCTGGAAGCGATGGCGACCGACGCTAACCCGTTCGGGCTGACTCTCGATATCCGCGACACCGGTGACGCGCTGCGCGTCGACCTGATCCACAATCCGAAGTTCCTGAGCGGTGCTGACGCGGCGCGCTTCGCCCGCTATTTCCGCCGGTTGCTCGACGTGCTGGCGGAAGAGGCGTCGCCCGATCTGCTCGCGCTGCCGCTGCATGACGCGGAGGAGGCTGCGCAACTCGCGCGCTGGGGCGGGGTAGGGCAGGCAGCACCCGCTTATGTGCCGCTCCTCGACCGTTTCGCCGCACAGCGCGCTGCCACGCCAGCCGCCCCGGCGATAACTTGCGCCGATGCGGCACTCACTTACGCCGCGCTCGACGCGCTGTCGGACCGACTTGCCGGCTCGATCGCCGCGCGGGTGGTGTCCGGCGCATCGGTCGCGCTGCTCGCAACCCGCGGGTGCGATGCGCTGGCGGCGATGCTGGCGGTGTGGAAGGCGGGCTGCGTCTATGTCCCGCTCGATCCCAAGGGGCCCGACGCCCGGCTGGCGCGGCTGTGCGCGCAGGCGGAGGTGGCGCTGCTGCTTCATGACGGCGCGCATGCCGTACCCGATCCGGCACTGCCGGCGCTGCGAATCGACCAGCCGTGCGACGCACCGCTGCCGCCACGCCCGGGGCCCGACGGGTCGGCGCCGGCCTATCTGTTGTTCACCTCCGGATCGACCGGGGAGGCCAAGGCGGCCCTGGTTTCTCATGGCGGCATGGCCAACCATCTTCAGGCCAAGATCGATGTGCTGGGGCTCGGCAATGGGGACTGCATCGCGCAGACCGCGGGGCACGGCTTCGACATCTCGCTCTGGCAATATCTCGCGCCACTCGCGGTGGGCGGATCGGTACGCGTGCTCGACGATGCGACGACGCAAGATCCGAAGGCGCTGTTCGTCGAGGCCGATCGCGCGGGCGTAACCGTGCTAGAGCTCGTCCCCTCCATGCTGCGTGCCGGGCTCGAGCAACTGATCCGGCAGGGCGGGCGGGTGCCCTTTGCCCGGCTCCGCTGGCTGATCTCGACCGGCGAGGCGCTGGCGGCGGACCTGTGCCGGCGCTGGATCGCGCTCTATCCACGCGTGCCTGTGGTCAACGCCTATGGGCCAACCGAATGTTCCGACGATGTGACCCACCATATCGCCGAATGGGCGCCGCCGCCCGATGCCCCTGGGCTCCGATCGGCCGACCGATCCGTGGCGCGGTGCTGCATGTCGTCGATGCGTGCGGCAATCCGGTGCCGCCGGGGACGCCGGGCGAGCTGCTGGTCGGCGGCGCGTGCGTCGGGCTGGGCTATCGCGGCGATCCGGTGCGCAGCGCGGCGGCATTCGTCCCTGACCGCTTTTCCGGCGCTGTCGGTGCGACGCTCTATCGCACGGGCGATCTGGTTCGGTACCGCGCCGACGGCGCGCTCGACTATCTCGGCCGGATCGACCAGCAGCTGAAGATCGGTGGCGTCCGGATCGAGCCGGGTGAGATCGAGGCGGCGCTGCTCCAGGATCCGGCGCTGCTCCATGCACATGTCACCACCCGCGCGCGTGCCGACGGCACGCCGGCGCTGGTCGGCTATGTCGTGATGCGGCCGGGCAAGTCGGTCGATGCCGGCACGCTGAAGGCGGTGGCGCGCAACGTGCTGCCGCCCGTATTGGTGCCGAACGCCTTCGTCTTCCTCGACGCGCTGCCGCTCACTGCCAACGGCAAGATCGACACCGCCGCGCTGCCCGAACCCGATCTCCGCCCGCGTCCGCGCATTCCCGTGCCACCGACGACTCCGGTCGAAAGTGCCTTGGTGCGGATCTGGTCGGAAGCGATCGGGCAGAGCGGCTTCGGCGTGCAGGACGATTTCTTCGATCTCGGCGGCCGGTCGCTCGATGCCAGTTGCATCGCGCGTCGGATCGAAGATGAATTCAACATTAGATTTCCGATGGTGGAAATATTCCGCGCACCAACGGTGCGGGATATTGCTAGATTTGTAGAAACAAGAATATAAGGATACTACAATAGATAGAACGAATCGGTAGCAATGCAGTAATATAGTTAAGAAATTCTCCATGTATCTGGCGTGGTTGGGAGGTGTTTCTGTGTTTATGCCGTTTATTGGTAAGATTGGTCTTTGTCAGGGCTCCGGCGTAATACAGCTTGATACGAGCGGAACGCTGATCTACGGCCCCGTGCCTAGCGACGGCAGCGACCATTTCAACCTGTACGGCACCAACGACGCCTTCATCCTTCAAGGCGCGAACGGCAATTATGTCGTCGCGGCGGGCGCCGGCTATGCGGCGACTGCGGCGGCAGGCGCGGCGATGAACCAGTTCGCGCTAGGCGGCAGCGGTGCTTCGACGACGATCACCGATCTCGGCACCGGCGGCACCGGCACCCATTTGCTTTGGAGCGTTACCGGCACCGCGCTCAGCGGGATCGCCGTGCCGACCACGCCGCCGGCCAGTTCGCTGTTCACCAGCACGCAGATCACCCCGGAATCGCCACGATCCTGCAAAGCGGGTTCGGCACTGCCAATCCCGATCTGACCTGGGTCAATTTGTCGGGCACCGATTTCAGCAAGGCGATGGCGATCCTGGATTTCACCGCATCGACGCTGACCCATGCCGATTTGTCGAACTGCAAGTTCAGCGGCGGCGTGGCGTTCGACGGGACCAGCGCCGCCAATGCCAGCTTCGCCGGCGCGACGCTGAAGAATTGCTCGATGGGCCACGGCGATTTCACCGGCGCGAACTTCACCGGCGCGCAGATGGCCGGCGTCTCGCTCGATTACAGCGACTTCACCAACGCGGTGATGAACCAGGCGATGCTGACCAAGGCCGGCAACATCGCCTATGCCAAGTTCATCGGCACCAAGCTGCAGGGCGCCGATTTCAGCGGCAACCAGAATATCTACAACACCGACTTCACCGGCGCGGACCTGACCGGGGCGGTGTTCACCGGATCGTCGGTAACCGGCACGATGACGATCAAGGGCGCCGACCTGACCGGCGCAGCGCTGAACAATGTCAGCGCGACCAAGGTCACCATCTACCCGAAGATGATCGTGTTCGACAGCAAGACCAACTTCACCCGGACCCAGCTCCAGTACATCGATTTCAGCGGCTATGATTTCAGCGCGATGGTGCTCACCCAGGCCGATCTGACCGGGTGCAAGCTGATCGGCGCGACCTTCATCAATACCGAGCTGTCCTACGCCACGCTCGACAATACCAAGCTAACCGGCACGGTGCAGCTGAACGGCGCCAATCTCTCCAACGCGTCGATGATGGGCGCCGACCTCACCAACGCCCAGCTCGGTGCGTTGAGCGACCTGTTCAGCGTCGGATCGGCGACCAGCAACTACACCCCGTTCCTGACCGCGTTGCAGAACGGCGACGCCGCCGGGGTGCAGACGGTGTTCGCCGCGAACGGCTATCCGATCACCGGCGTCACGATCGTCCCCTCGCGCTATTCATCGACGGTGTGGACGGTCGAGGCGACCGGGCCGACGCCGGCCAACTATACCGTGATCCAGGAAACCGTGGGCGGGGTGCTCGCGCTCGACGTCTATATCCCGACCACGCCGGCGGTGCTTTCGAACGCCTATATGGTCAACGTCAACCTGACCGGCGCGAACATGATGGGAGTCAATGCCGCCGGCGCCTCGATCTACGGCACCGGCGGTTCGAAGCCCAATCTCAATTCGGCGCTGTTGCAGGAAGCGCAGTTCGACAACGCCAATCTGGGCAATGCCGATTTCAGCAGCGCGAACCTGGCCGGGGTCAGCTTCGATTATGCGCTGCTCACCAATTCGGTGTTCCAGAACGTCACCCTGACCACCGCGGCGGGCGGGGCGCGGCCCTCCTTCGTCGGCGCCAATCTGCAGGGCGCCAATTTCGACGGGGCGACGGTGAGCAACACGGTGTTCACCAACGCCGCGCTCGGCGTCGCCAATCCCAATATCCAGCTGCCGACCCCGGCAGGGGTTTGGCTGTTCAGCCTGAACCAGCAGCAACAGACGCTGGTGGTGCCCGAACTGCAGGCCGCGGTGTACAACACCGGTACGCCCAAGCATCAGTTCACCTTGTCGCTGCAATCGCTGCAGCAGTTGCAGGTCCCGGGCCCGGTGGGGGCGGGGATCGTCAACGGCTTCAAGACCGCGGGGATCACGCTGACCGATGCCATCCTGACGATCACCAACGAGGAAATCTACTGGCAGCTGACCTCGGGGAGCACGCATTATGTGATCTTCCAGTCCTATGACACCGCGAACAGCCGCCCCGCGCTCGGCGTCGCGGCGGGGACCAGCTACACCCCGACCCCGCAATTCACCCTGCCGCTGTCGCTCGAGGGCGATCTCAAGAACGGGCCCGTCGATCAGGCGGTGATCGATGCCTTCGCTACTGCCGGCCACCCGATCCAGGCGGATCTCGCAGATCCTCGTCGCACAGCACCCGACCGACTGGCAGATCATCAACGGCGCGCCCGACTACCAGGTCTATTCGCTCTGGCTCGATCTCTCGGCGGGGACGACGACGATCACGGTGCGTCCCGCGATCCCGAACCTGCTCGCCGCCTTCTATACGGTGTCGATCGCGCTCAGCCCACGCGCGACGATCACGTCGATCGCGTCGGGCGGCTGGATGGTCAGCAACGATGCGGAGGACCCCTATAATCCGGTGGTCAACTACATCACCTTCAACCTGATCCCGAACGGCGTGACCGGCGCGCTCGATGCCTATGGCTCGATCATGCGGATCCAGCGCTATCAGACGCCGACGATCTCGCAATATTTCAACATCCCTGCCGCGATCACCAACATCAGCCAGGCGCAGATGTCGACGGCCGGCAATGTCTGCCCGAACGGCGATTTCGCGAGCAGCAACGTCACGAACGGTCTGCCCTTCAACCAGTGGCTGCGTGCGCGGGTCGCACCGCGGCCCCCGTTATGCGTACCCGATCCCAGCGGCATGTATTACTGCCCCCGCTGAGCATCGATCCCGCCCTTCACCGAAACGAACCGGAGCGCACGATGTCCCGCAAACTTGAAGCCCGCACCGTCCATTTCGATTTTTCGAGCTACAAGCACGAGCGCGAATTCACCCTGCTGGCCGGCGGCGGCCGCCGCGTCGTGCTGAACCGCTATGCCGATCACGGTTCGAAGCTGGACGAGCATATTTCTCGCAATCCCGCGCTGAAGCTGATGGCCGAACATGGCCAGCTCAACCTGACGCACTTCGCCGAGGAAGCGCAGTTCACCGCCACCAAGCCGTCGTTGCGCCGGGTGGTGTTTCCCTCGCTCGACGATCATCCGTTGGCGGAGATCGCGCTGGTCTTTCCGCATATTCCGCGCAGCCACCTGATCGCCGCGCATCGCCGCTTCTATCGCGGCGGCAAGCGCGCGCCGCAGCATTATGCGCTCGGCCATTACGGCGTGCATCCCGAGCTGTTCCGGGATCACGCGGCGGGGCTGAGCGAGGACGATCTGTTCGCGCTGACCGCCGGGGCGGAAGCGGTGCAGCCGCCGGGGGTCACCGCCCAGTCGATCGCGCTCAACCATCCCGAGCTCGGCAGCGTCAATCCTGGCGTGATGAGCTACGTCAAGGACACTTACCTCAATCCGATGACCAGCCAGGACATGTCGGATTTCGTCCAGTATATTCAGTCGACCCAGCCGGGCGAGGGCGGGTTCTGCTGGTACAACAAGTCGTGGGTGCAATGGTCACAGAATGACGACGGCAGCGGCCCAATGGTTCCGGCCGAGGTCAATACCAATCTGGTCTATCAGGGTGGCGAGAAGAAGACCGACTGGCCGGTGCCGCCGGGCCAGACCTATCAGGGCATGCCGGCCTATAACCTGACCGATCAATATGATCCGCCGGCGGGCAATCCGGCGAACGAAAGTGTGATCGCGGCGGCGAGCCCGGTGGTGCAATCGACGCTGCTCGCGACGAAGAACGTGCCCGAACTGAACGGGCTGCTATGGAGTTCCCAGAACGGCGTCACGCAGACGACGCCCTCGGGCACCATCTCAGCTCCGACGCCGAGCCCGACGCCCACGCCCTCCGCGACGCCCAGCCTTGCTACGGCGGCCAAGCCCAACCTGCCCGCCGGGGCGCTCGTTACCAATGTCGGCACCGACGCGCAGGGCTTCGCGGTCAAGAACCTGACCTCGAGCTACGGCCTCTATCTCTACGATCTGAGCTTCGACACCACTGCCAAGACGGTGACGCTGCCGGTCAAGAACTGGCCCTCGCGTTATCTGGGCGCCTATGTCCAGTTCCAGGAGCAGGACGGCACGCCGATCAAGCGGAGCGACATCCCGAACTGGACCGACAATTGCCCGTTCGATTTCGTGCGCTCCTTCGTCGAGCCTTCGGACAGCAAGAATTATCTGACCTGGCTGTCGTCGGGCAACGCCGTCTTCGGCGTCCCGGTGCCGCCGCTGACCCAGACCACCGATCTCAGCTTCCCATGGCCGGATGCCGCGTCGAAGGCGGTCGTCATGCTGGGCGGCCTCGGCTGCGCAGCGGGATTCCGCGATTGGGATGGGGATGTCGATGTCGTCGGCGTCCTCGGCACCGCGATTGTCAACTACGGCGTAGGCACGATCACGCTTCTCGCCGACGTCTATATCGTCAACCCGTTCATCGAAGCGCTGGAGGGCGACAACGCGATCGCCTTCTACGCAGTGGCCGGCGTGATCGGTGCGAGCGCGCTGGTCGTCGGCGTGGCGGAGAAGGACAATAGCTGGGGCAAAATGATCCTCTCGACGCTGGCCGGCATCGCCGCGGGCGTCGTGTTCGGGCAGGGCGCCTCGCGCCTGATCAAGGCCGGCGCGATCGCCTATGCCAAGACGATCGCCGAAGCGGCCGGGGAAACCGTCGGCGAGATCACTGCCGAGGAAGCGCTGGAAGAAGTGCCGGTCGCCGGCTGGGCGCTGCGCGTCGTCAGCATCGCGTCGGATATCGCTGCGCTGGCGGCGACGACGGTCGAATGCCTCGTCTCGCCTGCGACCTATCAGATCGAGATCCTGCGCTCGATGGACCTGACCGTCACGGTCAAGCCCGATCCGACCCATGGCAAGCCGGACTTCAATCCGGTCTGGCCGACGGTGAGCGACCATTATGTGATCCAGGTCAAATATCCGAGCGGCAACAACCAGGACGGCGGCACGACCTACACGCTCGCCGGGCCGATGCCGGGTCAACACGACGCGCCGATCGTCGTCACGTTCAAGGGCATCCCCGCGGGCGGCAAGATCGAGGTGGTCGCCAACATCTATTCGTCGACCGACTGGCTGGCCGGCACCTGGAACAGCGGCTGGATCGATGCGGTGCCCGACAGCAACGACCAACTCACGGCGGGCGGCGCTATCGTCGAGATGCTGGTGCCGCTGACCGCGACCACCACCTACAGCCAGAAGCAGACGATCGCCTATTCGACCGCCAGCAACCATTATTGGGAAGTCTCGCAATTCTCGATCGATGCCGCGCTCGTCGTCGATCTCGACAAGGGCGGCACGCCCGACGCGGCGGTGCAGGCGGCGTTTGCCGACAACGGCAACCCGCTGTCGTCGGCTGCGACGATCGCGGTGGTTTCGAACATGAGCGAATGGACAGTCACCGATCCGACCAGCAGCACGGTGTTCGACGTTAATGCCCGGCAGATCTTCATCGGCACGGTATTCACCCTCTCGCCGCTGTCGCAATATCAGGGCGAGCTGAACAATGGAGGTGCTGTGCCGAGCGACGTCGCGACGGCGTTCGACAATGCGCAATATCCGCTGCCCACCGGGGCACAGGTCACCGCGGTGACCGCGAACAGCAAATGGACGATCGCGTTGCCCGGGCAGCTGCCGCTGTACGAGCTTGATGCCGATGGGACGAACATCGATGTCAAGCAGACGGGGTATGAGCTGACCGTGCAGAACACCGCGCAGCCCGCGCCGCCGCTGCCGCAGCAATATCCGCTGTCGACCGCGCCGACCGGCCATGCGCTCGGCGCGTTGCAGAACATCATCATCAACAACCAGCAGTTCGAGCTCGGCTACGCCTATCTCGCGTCGGGCCAGAACATGCCGATCGACAACCAGTCCGGGACCAGCCAGCTGCCGATGTACGCGATGCAGAGCATCTCGACGCTCGGCCAGCCGCAGGAACAGATCATCCAGCCGACCAAGGGTTTCAGCCTGCCGACCTTCCTCGCCTACGACCAGTTCGGGCTGACCCCGTTGTTCGCGCTGCCCTGGTCGATCGAGCCCGAGCTGCAGAATGGCCCGGTGCCCGCCGATCTCGTCAAGCAGTTCGCCGCGTTCGGCTACCCGCTGCCCGGAGGTACGACCATTGCGGTGGTCACCGCCGACAAGGACTGGCTGATCGAGGCGCCCGGCGACACCGATCCGCTCTTCGAACTGCGTGCAATCACCGCGCAGGTGAACGGCAAGCCGGTGCAGCAGGTGGGCGTGTTCGACTACCCCGTCCCGGGCATCGACAATTTCTTCCTCGAGCCGCAGCCCGCGATCACCGGCCAGCCGCTCAGCTTCAATCTGCGCGGGGTCAAGCTCGATACGCCGCCGGGCGAATACACGTTCGACTATTCGTCGGCGGGCGACACCGATGTCTGGGGCGTGTTCCAGAACGCCACGCCGTTCCAGGAAATGGCGGTGCATCCCAATGGCTATGTCGTCGGGCTCGACAACACCAACGCCAAGATGTTCGTGCTGAAGCTGCCGGCCAACGCCATGTCGCCCGACACCGCGCCGCTGGCGATGCCGCTGGCCGGCAAGGGCGGGCGCGAAGGGCTGCTCGACAGTCCGCAGGCGATGACGGTCACCGCCGACGGGCGTATCCTCGTGCTCGAAACCGGCACGCTCTACATTGATCAGCCGCGCATCCAGGCGTTCGACGTCAAGGGCAATCCGGTACCGTCCTTCGCGGTTGGCCAGCCATCGTTCCAGATCCCGAACGGCGGGACGTTCATCACCCAGCTCGATGCGCTGCAGGTGTCGCTCCAGCTGCTCGAACTGTTCCAGCAGAACATCACCCCGGCGCTCGCGCCCAAGGCGATCCTCGACAATTCGCTGCAAAGCGTCGCGGCCGATCTCGACAATGGTCAGGTCGACAGCACGCTGCTCGCCACGTTCCAGCAATATGGGCTGGTGGGACAGGATGCGACGACCGGGCAGTTCACCGTCACCACCACGACGGCGGGATCCTTGTGGTTCGTCACCGACACCCAGTCGAGCGCAGTCTATGACGTGCGGCTGGTGACCGATCCGATCACCGGCTTCGACCTGATCGACATCTACATGCAGTTCGGCCTGTCGGTGACGATCAAATCGAGCGGGGTCGAGTGGAAGATCGCGGATTCGGTCAATGCGATGACGTTCGAGGTGACCAAGGCGGCCACGAGCGACACGCTGACCGTGCAGCAGCTCTGCTCGTACATGCCGCTGCGTACCCAGAGCGTCACCGGCACGCTCAGCTATCTCGACATCGCGACCGAAACCAAGGGCTATGTCTATGTGCTCGGCGTCGTCGACAACAACTACAACTCGAGCCACGACCCCAAGGACCTGGCGTTCCAGCTCGACGTCTACAATCCGGACGGCACGCCGCTGCTCGATGAGCCGCAGAACGGCATCAACGCCGGCAAGATCACGGTCGATCAGTATCGCAACCTGTTCTCGCTGAACTTCAACGTCGTGATCGGCCCGAATTCCCGCACCGAACCCGGCGTAAGCGAATGGATCCCGTCGACGCCGACGCCGGCATCCTGAACCGCGAAACGGGAACGCGAAAGGACAGGGGAAGCCATGCCGATGCCACCGGGCCTGCTGACGCAGAAGCTGGCGGAGAGCTTCCCCAGTTCATCCTGTGCGATGCCGCGCTCCAGCAGGACTTGCTCCCGCTGATCAGCGCGCCGACCAATCCGGAGGCGATGGAGTTCGTCCAGTGGCTGCAGAGCAATCCCGATCCCGCGATCGCGGCCGGTAATGTGCTCAGCCCGCCGGGCACCCCGTCGACCAGCGCGGTGCCACTCGATCCCGGTCTGGTGCAGGCGCTGGTGCCGGTCCTGTCCTACGCCGCGGACTCGATCGTCGACGACGCCGATTTCGAAGGTGTCGCCTGGACCGTGCAGCACGGCGTGGCGCCTAGTAAGCAACAGACCCAGCCGACGACCGGCGGCTGGACGCTGACCAGCCAGGGCCCGATCGGCGGTCTGGTCTTTTCGAGCGTCGTCTATGCCGATGGCGGGACGCCCGGCTTCACCTTGACCCTCGTCAACGATCAGCCGCGTCACCTGAGCGTCTATGCCCGGTTCCTGAAGGCGGGCATGCCGGTGGCGCCGGTTGACTGGACGTCGCGCCTGCCGGCCGGCGTGCCGGCGGGGTTCGAGACGGCGACCGAGAAATATCTCGGCATGCTGCTACCCGGCGCGAAGGTCGGCGCCATCGCCGTGGCGGGTGGCGCGCAGCAGATCGGCGTGCCGCTGCCCGCCAATGCGGACAGTATCGAGCTGCTGTTCGGCGGGCTGAACGACGCCGGCTACAGTCCGATCCCGGATGCGGTGGGAGTCATGCTGACCTTCCTGCTCGACATGGCGGTGCCGTGGATCGTCCAGGGCAGCGGCGCGCCGCCGGCCGACTTGGCAAAGTGGTTCGATGGCGTTCTCGCCGATAACGGTATCGCGGCGGCGGCGATGGCCAGCGGGGCGTTCCTGCTCCAGGTCGGCAGCCGCGATGCGATGTTCGCCGCGCTCTCCGCCAATCTCTGCACCGCGCTGCTGGGCACGCCGCTTGCCGGCCTGCGCAAGTCGATCGCGAAGAAACTGGGTAGCCCGCCGGGCGTGAGCTATGGCTGGGTCGATCAGTTCGCGCCGGGCGCGGGCTGGGCGGCACAGCTGGTCCAGGCGTTCACCGCCGGCGGCCTCAGCCCGCAATATTGGCCGGGCGCGACTCCGCCGATCGCGCTGACGCTGTCCCCGGCGACGCTGGTCGCGCTCGATCTCAGCCTGTTGCCCGATCCGGTCAGCGGGATATGGCCCTATGCTGCTTCCGCCTGTTCGGTCGAGATCGCCTATGGCGGCGGCGATCTCGCAGGCGTTGCAGGCCGCGATACCCGCGCCGCAATCGAGCGCGCCGGTGGCACTCGGCTTCGGCGGCATCGCCGGCGGCGGCCCGATCGCGATCGCCGCGAGCGTCACCGACGCGAACGGCGCCGTCGTCGCCAGCGGCAGTGCCAGCATCACGCCTCCGGGCGGCACGCCCGCGGTCAGCGCGCAGCTTGCCGTGACCCAAGTTGCGGCGACGGTGACCGCGGCGACCCGCTACCGGCTCGCCGCCCGGCTTTCGGTGAACGGGGGCAGCTATAGCTGGAACCCGCACGCTGTCGCTTCGACCGCGGTCGCGCTGCCGAACCCGGGCGGAGCGACGCCCGCGATCACTTCGCTCAACGCGCTGACGCTTCAGGACGATCTGCTGGCGCTGGGCTATGCCTGGGGCGCTTCGAACCAGAACATCCCCATCTGTGGCGGTACGGCGCCGCTGCAGAACGCTTACTTCGTCCAGAATATCGGGACGGCGGATCCGGCGGCGCAGTATCGCGTGCTCGGCTGCGGGCTCGTCGCCGCGCCGCTGCTCGCCTATGCCGCGACCGGACAGGCCGGCTATTATCTCGATACGCAGGGGAGCGGCGGCACCTATCTGCGGCCGGTGGATTTCGGTGCGGGGCCGTTCGTGCCCGGTACGCAGAGCGTCGCGCAATTTCCCGTGCAGGCGGGGCTGACCGATATCGGCGTCGATCCGCGCGGCGAGGTCGCGGCGATCGCGCGCGATTCCGCGGTGCTTGCGGCCGGCGCCGTCGCGGCCGTGCCCGTCGCCGATGTGCAGGCGCCGGCGGCACAGCCGCATGCCGGGCAGGGCACGCGCATCGGCCTGCTCGGCAATCCGGTCGCGGTGGCGGCGAGCCCGTCGGGCGCGTTCCTGGTCCTCGAACAGGCGAATGCCCGCGTGCAGGCGTTCGATGCGAGCGGCAATCCCGTCCCGCTCTTCGCCGGGCAGCCGAGCTTTGCGCTGCAGGCGGCGACCCAGCCGGTGTATCGCGACATCGCCGTGTCGGGCGACGGGCTGGTCTACGTCCTCGGCAGCCAGAATGGCGGAACCGCGCCTAGCGACTTTTCCTCGATATATACAATCCCGACGGCACCGCGCTCAGCCGGACGCCCGGCGTCAATGCGGCTAGGATCGCCGTCGCGGCGGACAACAGCCTGTTCACACTTGATTTCGATGCGCTGACGGGGCTGAGCGGTCGGATCGAACCCGTGGTCAGTCGATGGCTACCGCAATCCTGACCGCGCCGGTCCTGACAGACGACGACGGCGTCGGGGAGCATCAAGGCTTCCTCGATCCCGCGGAGGCGGCGCGCATCCATAGGCTCTGCCGCGATGCGCCGATCCCCAGTTCGTTGTTCTATCTTCCGGTCGACGCGCTCGATGCCGAGGCGATCGCTGAATATCTGCCGTTGCCGCTCGCTTCGTTCGTCACTGTCTATCTTCGCCGGCTGCTCGCCGTTGCACCGGCGGCGATGCGCGCGCGGGCGCATGGGTTTGAGTTGTGGACGACCCAAGCCGAACGCAATCCGGCGGCGCAGGTCTATCTCCATGTCGATTGCGACGAGCAGTTGCGCGTAGACCATGGCGTCGTCCGCACGCCGATGCTCGGGTCGGTGCTCTATCTCGGCCCCCACGGGATGCGCGGCGGGGAAACCCTGTTCCTTGCGTCACACCGCTTCGCGCCGTTCGCTTTCCACGAACGGGCGGCATTGGAGGCAGGCGGCGGGGCTCGCGTGGTCGTTGCCGAACCGGGAACGCTGGCGTTGTTCGCGGGGCATGTGGCGCATGGCCGGGCGCCGGTGATCGATCATCCCGACGGAGCGCCGCGCATCACCTTGCTCGCCAATCTGTGGGATGCGCCGATCGGGCGAGTGCCGCACGGCATCTGCGCGCTGTCGCCCGCGGATTTCCATCGCCGGCGCGAGGTTGCGTGATGTCAGGCCTGGAGCGTCGCGGTGGTGATCAGGAAGCCATCGGCATGACCGTAACGGCCTTCTATCCCCGGCACCGGTCCATCGACCGTGCGGAAGCGCTGGCGATCGAGGTCGATCGTCAGCGTCACCTCGCGAAAATCGATCAGCGCGGCACTGATGCCATATTGGCATTTGTACCATGCTTCCTTGGCACTGAAGATCAGCTTGCCGATCCGGCCGCGCGCGTCACCCATTTCTTCGAGCCTGCGGCGCTCGGCATCGGTGCAGATAACGCGCTCGAGGTCTCGGGCCAGGGGCAGATCTGGCTCGATATCGAGGCCGATCGCGCGGAGATGTGGCGCTGCCGTGACCGCGGCGGCGCAGATGCCGCCGGCATGGGCGATCGTGCCGCGGATATCCGCCGGCCAGCGGGGCGAGCGATCCGGATAGGGGACCAGCGGGCAGGGGCGATGCCAAGCTCGGCCAGCGCACGGCGGGCGCAGATCCGCGCGGTGCCGAATTCGGCCTGCCGCGTCGCGCCGACTTCTGCAATGTAGCGCTGCTCTTCGGCAAACAGGCCGTCCCCGGTGGCGACGGCACGTGCCGTCGCCACCGCAACGCCTGGGCCGAACAGCGCGCGGATCGCCGCGGGCTGCAGGGGCGATATGAGCTCGGGGCGTGGATCGGGGTGCGGCACCTGGTCGCCTTAGCAGCCATCGCGCGCGGGTGCATAGCATGACCGAACGCGCCGCTATCGATGCGCTGCTTGCCGAACGGCAATTGCTCTATCTCAGCCGTGGTGAGGTCGAGGCGTCGGGGGGCTCGAGTGGCGTGCGCTGATCGACCGGATCGCGCTTGCCTATCGAGCGCTAGCCGAGGGAGTGCGATCCTGCCCCGTTCGGACTATCTGCATTATCCCGATCGCCCCTCCTATGACCGGATGATCGCATTGCTTGGCTATCTCGGCGGTCCGTTCGGCCTGTCGGGGCTCAAGCAGATATGCAGCGGCACGGGCAATGCGGCGCTCGGCTTCCCGCGGGCGTCGGGTTTGCTGATCCTGAACGATCCTGCAACCAACCGCCCGTTTGCGGTGATGGATGCCGCTGCGATCAGCGCGGCGCGGACCGCCGCCGTCTCTGGCCTCGCGCTGCGGCTGCTGGCGCCGGATGCTGCCCGGTCGATCGCGGTGATCGGCTGCGGTGAGCTGGCGCACGCGCATCTCGCGATGCTGGCGGCGGTGTTCGGAGCGGACCGGTTCGGGCTGGTGGCATATGATCCGGATGCCGGACGGCTTGCGGCCTTGACTGCCGCCGCGCAGGCGCTCGGTATCGCCTGCATGCCGGCCGGGTCTGTCGAGGCCGCGGTGCGCGAAGGCGATATCGTCCTGCCGGCGACTACTGCCGAAGCGCCGCACATCCGCCGCGAGTGGCTGCGCGACAATGCTCTCTACTGCGCGGTCTCGCTTCTCGACGCCGAGCTCGACATCTATCGCGCCGCCCGGCTGATAATGGTCGACGATCTTCATCAATGCCTCGCCGAGGGCCGCCCGCTTGACCGGCTGCAACGCGCCGGCCAAATCGATCGCGCCCGCATCGTCGAGATAGGTGCATGGCTCGCATCGCCGGGTTATTTGACGGGGGACGCGGCGCCGGTCGTGTTCAACCCGATGGGCACGGTGATCACCGATCTCGCCGCCGGGCTGGCGGTATTCGAAGCTGCGGTTGGAGCGGACCTGGGCACGAGGCTGCCGCTGTGACCGCGCGATGATCCTGCGCAAAGCCTATGACACGCTTGGAATCGGCATCTTCGCCGATATCGCGCCGCTGCTCGGAGCGGGCGTGCACGCCTATCTCAAGATCGAGGGGTTCAATGCCGCCGGATCGATCAAGCTCAAGCCGGCACTGGCGATGGTCGAAGCGCTGGAGACGGCCGGCGCGCTTCTGCCCGGCGCGACCTTGATCGAGACATCCTCGGGTAATCTCGGCATCGCGCTGGCATTGATCGCGCGGTGCAAGGGGTATGGCTTCGTTTGCGTCACAGACGAGAAAATGACGTTGCACAATCGCGCGCTGGTACGGGCGCACGGCGGTGAACTTGTGGTCATGGCCCATTCCAGCCTGGACGATCGCTGCGGGCATATCGCGGCGCGGATGGCGACCGATCCGACGTTGGTCTGGACCCGGCAGTTCGTCAACCCCGTGAACCCGCGCGTGCATGCCGAGACGACCGCGAGCGAAATCCTGCGCGAATTTCCGCGCGTCGATCACCTGTTCGTCGGTGTCGGGACCGGTGGGACGCTCGCCGGGTGCGTGCGAGCTTTTGGCGAGCGTTCGCCCGCCACGAAAATCGTCGCGGTCGATGCTGCCGGATCGCACCATTTCGCTCCGCCGTTACGCCCCGTGTCGCGTCGCATTCCCGGAATCGGCGCGACGCGGCGATCGCCCTTTCTCGACGCTGCCGCACCGCACGACGCGGTGATTGTCGCGGAACGCGACGCGGTCCGTGCTTGCGCCGAAGTCCACGCGGCGACCGGGTGGCTGGTGGGCGGATCGACGGGCAGCGTGCTTGCTGCCGCACGTGCCATGATGTTGCAGTTCCGCGCTGGCGGAACGGTGGTGTGCATCGCCGCCGACATGGGCGAACGCTATCTCGATACGCTCTACGATACCGATTGGCGGGATGCGACGTTCGGCGCTGCGAAGCGCGAATCACCGGAAGGAGATCCGATTTTGGCGGGCAGGTGATCCGCAGCGAACGCCTAGATACTCACCGGGCACGTCTCGGCGCTGCTCTCGTGGCCAACGAACGGCGCGACCGCCTCGACAACCGCCTGGGCGTTGCCGGTCGCCTCGACGACAATATGATCCTCGTGCGTCAGCTTGGCGGCGAACGCGGCCAGATGATCGCGCGACATGTTCACGCGGCCCAATCTGGTCAGTCTGTCGCCGTCGATTATCACCGCCTCGGCAAACGTGCGGTGGACAAGAACCTGTTGCCCGAGGCGGCGATCCGCGGCAGCGAGGCCCTGTAGTGAGCCAGTGAACCGCGAGCAGGCGGCGGAGCTCGCATCGGCCGCAGCGGCATAGTGCGCTGTTCCCTGGTTTGCCGGTCAGGCTGATTCTGCCCTTCATGTTTCGAATGTCCGCTTTGGCGGTCAGGGCACCCGAAGCTGCCAGACCGTTAGCGGCCTACTTCCTGCCGTAAGGCTTCCGTAGGGGTCACCATCGTCAAGCGGAAAACGGCAAAACTGCGCCGTCTCAGGCGATCTGCCCAAAGTCGTTCCCACTTTTCGTCCCACACTTTTTCGCGGCTTTGATGGCATGATCTGGCATGTCATGAGCAATCCCTTGCGATTCTCAATTCCGCTCAATCGCAGAGTGACGATCTTAGCGGCGGCTTTTGGGCCGGAAGCGGTCGGACTGCTTTCGGGTACGGAATGCAAGTAGCGGACAGCATCCAGCATCGATGCATATCAATCCCCCGGGCGGCGTACGCGCCGCCCGGGGCCGGACAGGTTCAGGAACGGACCTGCCCGCCGGTGCCGATCGTCAGAAGACGATCCTGAGGCCTCCGGTGATTGCGTGGTCGGCGGTGCCGGATCCCAGGACGCCGTCATAGCCGACACTCAGCGTGGCGCTCGAGGAGAGCCGGAACCGTGCCTCCGCGTTGAACGTGCCTGCATCCCTCGACCCGGCCGTGCCGAGGACGGTGAAGGGCGTACCGCCGGCAAAGACATGACGGCCGACCGGTTCCAGATCGCCCCAGCCGTGGCGCCAACCCACGGTGCCGCGCAGCGAGAACGGACCGGTCGGGCTCGTCTCGAAGCGCACGCCCAGCGTCGAAGCCATGGTCTTCTCGCTGATCGCCGCGCCCGACAGCGCCGCCGGACCGCCGGCTTCGGTGAACGCATCGGTCTTTGCGCGAATGGCGGTCAGGGCGACGAAGGGCTCGACATATCCGCCGCCGAGCGGAACCCGATAGCCGGCTTCGACGAAGCCCTGCAGGACCGACCCGTCATAGTCGGCGGTGGGCGATGCGCTGACCCCTGGAACGCGATGCGGCGCGTCGTCTCGGTGGACGTGCGGGCATAGCCGACTCCGCCCCGCAGGCCGAACCCGCCGAAGCGAGCCCCGGCATAGACCATCCCGTGAATGCCCTCGATCGAACCGCTGCTGTCGCGGCGGTCCACCCGGAGCTTCGTGTCGGTCCAGCCGGCAGCGATGCCGATCGTCACCGGCCCTACGTTGCGATCCAGCCCGATCACGCCACCCTTGCTATCGCGATCGAGTTCGGCCGCGTTGTAATCGCCGTCGCTGACGCCCGAGGTGCTGAAGAGACGGCCCATAGCGCGCCTCCCGTCTCGCCGTCGACGAGGCGGTCGAGCACGGCATTCCGGATCAGCCGGCTGTCCTCGACCATCGCATTGCGCGCCGACGGATGGATCTCGCCGGAAAGCTGGTCGAAGGCAGCCTGCGCCGCGGCGTCGGTCGGCAGCAGAAGCAGCGCGTCCTTTACCGGATTGCCGTCGGGCAAGCTGTCGGCACCGCCTGCCGCCGCCTTCTGGTTCGGGGTAATTCCCGCACCCACCAATGCCTTGAGCTGGACGAATTCGATGAATGCGCTCGTCGGCGTGTAGCCGTCACGCAGCCCGGCAAAGGCAGTGAGCAGCTGGTCCTCGAAGACGAACTGGCCGGTGAGCCCGCCGTCCGCCTGGACCACGACATGCTTGCCGTGCAGCACGAGAGGTTGGGTCGTGGCCGCCTGCAGCCTGCGGCCAGCCTCGATCGTGACCTTGCCGGTGGTGCGGAAGGCGTCCGCGCCGGTCGCCCCGGCAATGTCCACCGCGAGCGCCGAACCATTGGCGAAGACAGTGGCCGCCGAGGTCTGGACGACATCGCCGATGCCGCCGTCCTGAAGCCTGAGCACGCCGCTGTTCTGGAAGTGCTCGAGCCCCTGCCACACGGTCGATTCCGCCGTCGCCGCCAATACGCCACCCAAGATGGTGCCGGTCGTGGCATTGAACAGCGTATCGTCCAAAGTGGCGAAATTGCTGGTGCCGCCGATGCTCCGCCAGTTGCCGGCGTTGATCAGCAGGCTGCTGTCGCCGGCGATCTCGACTGTGCCGAGCAAGCTGCCGGCATTGCCGATGCCGACCGATCCTCCGCTCGCGCTGATCGCCCTTGCGGATCCCAGCCCCGAGGTGTTGCGGATGGTGCCGTTGTTGACGATCACCACGCGCTGGTTTCCGTCGGAAAGGGCCTCGACGCCGTTGGTGCTGCCCTGCGCCACGCCGTTCACGGTGATGCGGGTATCGCCCAGCCCGAAATTGATCGCCGAGATGCCGCTCAGACCGCCGGACGCGTTGCCCGATTCGACGGTGATGTCACCCGAGTTGCCGCCGGCGAAGACGAGGATGCCAGCCTGACCCTGCGCGGCGACGGTTCCGGTGGACGTCACACGCGTCTCGCCAGTGCCGAGATTTTCGGCCTTGATGGCGTTGCCGGCTGCCTGGACGTCGGTGGCACGGATCGTCAAATCGGTCGTGGTCTGGCCGCTCTCGGCGAGGATGCCGTATTCGCCCCCGGTCACCGGCCCCGTGGCCCGGATGGCGGTCGCACCGATGCCCTGATTGTCCACACGGACGCCGCCGAGGCCGCCAGACACGCTCGCGGCGAGGACAGTGATGTCGCCTGCATCGTCCAGGCCGACCGCGGCGATGCCGATATCCTCCTGGGCGGTAACCGCCCCGGTTGCGACAACGGTGGTGGCGCCGCTGCCGAAATTGGCGGCGGTGATGCCGAAGCCGCCGCTCTGGACCTCGGCCGCGTGGATCGTCAGCCCGGTCGAACCTGTCTCATTCGTGGCGCGAATGCCGTAGGTGCCGCCGGTAACGAGCCCCGTCGCGGTGATCGAAGTCGTGCCGGTTCCCTGGTTTCGCGAGAGGATGCCGTGGAAGCCGCCCGATACGGTCCCGGCTTCGATCGCGATGTCGCCGGCATTTGTCCCGGCGAACGTGCGAATTCCCGCCCCGCTTCCACCCGTGGCGGTTCCGGCGATGACGGTCGTTTTGCCGCTGCCGAAATTCTCCACGCCGATACCCTCGCCGCCGCCCTGGACTGCGGAGGCGCGGACCGTCAGATCGGTCGCGCCCACGCCGTTGCGGGCATAGACGCCGGACTCTCCTCCTGAGACGAGCCCAGTGGTGGCGATGAAGGTCTCGCCGCTGCCGTCATTGTTGGTGGTGATGCCGTCCGCGCCGCCTTGCACGCTGACGGCCGCCACGCGGATATCGGTCGATCCGGTACCGCCCACGATCGCGATGCCCGCGCCATTGCCCGCCTCGCCGGTGACGACGCCGGTTGCGCTGACGCTGGTGGAACCGAGACCGAAATTGGTGACGGTGACGCCGGACGATCCAGTCACGTCCATTGCCTCGACGGCAACGTCCTGCGCGGAAGTGCCGGCCCTGATCACGATCCCGTCAAAGGCCTGGCCGGTGACGGTGCCGCTGGCACGAACCGTCGTGGTTCCCGTCCCGTCATTGTCCACCTGGATCCCGAACAGGGCGCCCTCTGCATTATGGACGTCCACCAACGCGTCCGTCGCAGTGGCGTTGTTCTCGATCCGAACGGCATCGCCGGAGAAGCCCACGACATTGCCGGTCGAGACGATGCTGGTCGATCCGGTGCCGTCGCTGGTTGCGCCGATTCCATAGGTGCCGGCGACGTCGACTGCCGTGATCGAGATATTCCCGGCGTTGGTGCCGGTCACCACCCTGATGCCGAAGCCGGTCGCCGCTGCGACCGGGCCGGTTGCGACGATATTCGTGTCGCCCGTCCCGAAATTGGTGGTCCGGATGCCGACAGTCTGCCCGTTCACTGCGTTGGCGCGAAGGTCGATGTCGGTGGAATTGACGCCGGCCTCGACCGAGATGCCGGCTTCGCTCAAGCCGGTGACGGTTCCGGTAGCCTCGATGCTGGCGGACCCGCTTGCCATGTTGAAGACTTCGATGCCCGTGGTGCCACCCGTCGCCTCCCTTATGGTGACGTCGACCGCGCCGACTGCCTCCTCGGCGGCGACCCGCACGGCGGCCTTGGTCTGACTGGTCACCTTGTCGGCGATCACGGTCATCGTGCCCAGTCCGTCACTTTCGGCGATGATGCCATAGCTACTCGCCTGAACCTCGGCTGCGCGCAAAAAGAGATCGGTCGTCTTTCCCTCGCGGTTCTGCGCCAGGATGCCATAATTGTAGACACCAGCATCGCCCCCGACGACGAGCCCGGTGACGGCGATGAAGGTCTCGCCGGTGCCTTCGTTGAGGGTGCGGATGCCAAAATTGCCGCCGGTCACGTTGACGGCGGTGACCCGGAGATCGGTCGATCCCAGACCGGCATTGACCGCGATGCCACTGCCCAGTGTTCCGACGACGTTTCCGGTCGCGTTCACGCTGACCAGCCCGACGCCTTCGTGGGTCACGTTGATTCCGCTGGTGTCGCTCGTCACATCGACCGCGTCGACGGAGGCGGTCTGACTCGCTGCGGTCGTCCTGACGAAGATGCCGGTCGATACCGAGCTCACGGAACCGCTCGAGCGCACGGCGCTGTCGCCCGATCCGAGATTATCGACCCAGATGCCGCGGCCAGCGCCGGTGACATCATGCACATCGACCAGCACGCCGGTGGTGTTCACGTCGCTGATGACGTTGATACCGTCGTCACCGAAGCCGCTGACCGTGCCGGTCGCGATGACCGTGGTGGTGCCGACGCCGCTATTGTAGGTCCGGATGCCCGAGGAACCGGACACGTCGGTGGCGGTGATCGACAGGTCACCCGCGGGACCCTGGCTGGATGCGAAGATGCCGTTCTCGCTCGCGCCGGTCACCAATCCGGTCGCGACTATGGACAGGTTCCCGCTGCCGAGGCTGCTGGCCGTGATGCCGCTGGTTGCGCCGCTAACCTGTGCGGCGCGAATATCGATTCCGAGCGTGTCGACGCCGGCCGAGACGCGGATGCCGTCGGCGCTCAGCCCGGTCACGATCCCCGACGCGTCGACCTTGACCAGGTCGGTGCCGGTGCTGTCGACGATGATTCCGAAGGTGCCCCCGGTCACGTCGCCTACGGTCAGGTCGACATTGTCGGATGCGTCGCCGGCGGTGATCCGCACCCCGCGCCGGTGTGGCCGAGTACCGGGTCGGTCGCGGTAACTGTCACGGTTCCGTTCGCGTCGTAGGACACCCGGATTCCGTCGTCGCGCGCAGAGACGTCGTCGACGATCAGGCTGAGATCGCCCGCGCCGAACGCGCTGGTCGTGAAGACGCCGTTGCCGGAGATATTCACGATCGAGCCGACCCAGAGGGCGTTGGTGTCACCGCCGCCGGCATTGTCTAGGCGCAATGCGTTCGCGCCGTTGGCGAGGATATTGCCATTCGAGAATATCGAGAGTTCGCCGGCCGACAGATCGCTGCTCCCCGTCGTCGAGAAGCGCACGCCCGCACCGGTCAGGGCGGGCGAACCTTCGAAGCTGATCAGCCCGTCGCCGGTGACCTGCAGCGCGAGACCGTTGCCGTTGCTGCTGGTATCGACTTCGAAGCCGGGATTGGTGGTCACCTTCGCATCGTCGGCGGTGATGATCTGCGGCACATTGGTCTGTCCGGAGCAGGTGTAGGTATTGGGCGGTCCTTCGACGCATTGCGCCCAGGCCGGTGACGCGATTGCCGCGAGGCTGACCGAGGCGGCGAGCGCAGCGAACTGACAGGTCTTCCGACGGCGCGCGCCAGGGGCTAGATTCGAGATCCGAGCGTTCATGATGAGAGTCCCACTGTTCCTGATTGCGCCCGCCTCGGCCGACGACATCCACGTGGGTCGATGCGGCAGCCGAAGCGGGCCGCGGGTCGATAGAGTGCGGAGGGACTCGCAATCAGATGCACCGTCCGTCATCGAACGTTACCTCGAAATGCAACGGGTTGCATTTGGGCGGGCGATCGTCAAAACCATCCGCATTGGAGGAGCGATTTGATGGTGCACATCTTTGGCGAACGTCTGACGCTGGCCCTGAAGGCGCTCTCGATGAGCCGGGGCCGGCTTGCCTCCGAATTGGGCGTGGACAAATCGCTGGTGGGCCGCTGGGCATCCGGGGCGGTTCGGCCATCGGCGCATAATCTGGAGCGGTTGACGCATCTTCTGGCCCGGAGATGTCCGGGATTCACGCTCCTGGATTGGGAGCGGGATCCCACGGACTTCGCATCGTTGTTCGGGGTGGACGTAGCGAGCTTGCTGCCGCCCGAGCAAACCAGCCTGCATCTGTCGCCCCAGCTGCTGGAAACCGCGCGCGCCGCAACCGACTTTCGCGGGGCGGCCTACGAAGGCTTCTGGCGCGCAACCCATGCAGCGCTCTTCGAACGCGGCCGCTTCTGCCATCAACACGGCATCATCCGCCGCGAAGTCGGCGGTTTCCTGCAGCTTGAAATGGGATGTCCGGGTGTGCGCTATGTCGGGCCGCTACTACCGGTGGACAGCCAGATATGCGCGATCGTTGTCGATACCGTGCAGCATCTGCCGTCGTTCCTGATCTTCAACACCGTTTCGCTGCCGAAGATCGTGCTTTTGGACGGATTGCTTCTCGCCGTGGGAAATGCCCTGCGAACGCCCGCTGCCTATTCGATGATCCTCGAACGTGTCGGCGACCTCTCGGGGGACCGCGCGGCGGACGATGCGTACGCCGCGTCGTTGATGGCCAGGCCGGAATTCATCGACGATATCGAGACGGTGCCCGAAGTGGTGCGGCAGCACCTGCTGCGCGACTTTGGCCCGATCGCAGCGGCGCGCGGTGGCGAATTGATGTTGACCGCGACATCGACGCCGAGGCTGTCGCAGATTGTCGCGATGACCGACAAGGTCGCTTGAGAACGGGTGAAAGACTCATCGCAGCCGCAGCCCGCGATGCGACGCCGAAGATCGTGCTGATGGACGGCATTTTGCTGACGGCCGGAAACGCGACGCGAAACCCGTCGGCCTATCCGATCGTGACGGAGCGGATCGGCGATCTCACCGGAGACAAGGAAGCGGACGATGTCCATGCCGCATCGCTGATGCGCCGCCCCCAGTTCGTTCAGGATGATGCATTGGTCTCGCCGGCCATGCGCGATCACTTGATCCGGGATTTCGGGCCCACACCGGCGCAGACATGCTTTTGATTCCGCTGCAGCGATCGGGATTTCTGCCCCGCCCGGGAACGGTGCACCGACTCGTTTCGAAACCAATTGACAAAATGGTTTATTTAATCGCATTTTGATCGGGACGACGATGGCGGGCCCGAAAGGGACTCACTGCGGATGAGCGGGCACGCAGAGGCCCATATGGAGGAGGCCTCGGGGAATGCTGGCAGTTGTGCGCTCATTTGGGTCTCGCAGCCTTGGCTCGGCCGGTGCCGGACTCTTTTGGCTGCGGCGTGCAGCTTCGCATTGGGCGGCGCGGTCCACGCGCAGAACGATCGTCAGGCGCGCGAGCCGGTCGATGAGGCCAATCCGCTGGTCGGCACGGCGCCGCTCGACAGGCCCGAGCTGATCGGCAACGCGCCGCCCGCGGGCGAGCCGCTTTATTCGGGAATCACTTCGCCCGGTGCGCGACTGCCGCACAGCGCGGTCGAGGCGGCGCCGGTCAACTTCAACGTCGAGCTGAGCTATCCGACTGGGGTCGCGACGCCTTATTACTACACCAGCCCGACGATGATCGGCTTCACCGGCGGCGGCGGCCCGACCTATGGCGCGCGGGCGACGCCGATGCTGATGCCGGTGGTCGGCGACTGGACGGTGCCGCCGGTCTATAGCCAGGCATATTACGACAAGGCGCGCGAGACTGCGGCGCCGGGCTATTATTCGGTCTTTCTCGACAGCTTCAGGACGAAGGTCGAGCTCACCGCGACGCAGGCGACTGCGCTGATGCGGTTCACCTTCCCGGCGACCGAGCGCGCGCATGTGATCCTCAATTTGCAGGGACGCGGGGGCACCGTCGAGATCGTCGGCGACCGGACCGTGCGCGGCGTCGTCGCCACGCACAACGACAACGAGGCGCGCGACGGGCGCTATTTCGTTGCGGAGTTCTCCAAGCCGTTCAAGAGCTTCGGCGCCTTCCGCAAGTCGCCGGGCAACCAGCGCGGCTATGGCATCGGCGACAAGGACGTGCTGCCCGGCGCGCGGACGATCGAGGGCGGATTTGCGGGCAGCTATCTCGATTTCACTACGAGGCAGGGCGAGGCCGTGTTCGTCAAGATCGCGCACGGCGCCAGCTACGAAGCCGCCGAGGCGCGGCTGCGCACCGAGAGTCCCGGCTGGGACTTCGACGGCGTGCACGGCAAGGCGCGCGCCGAATGGGCGAAGCTGCTCAATCGGGTACAAGTGACCGGCGGGACGCCGAAGCAGCGGATGCTGTTCTATTCGACCTTGTTCCAGTCCTTCGCCAGCCCGCGGCTGGTGGCGCGCAAAAGCGAGCAATTCACCGCTACGAAGGGCAAGACCCAGACCGTGGCCTATGACCGCTACGGGCCGGTGCCGTTCTGGGATACCGGGCGCAACCAGATCGTGCTGCTCGAGCTGATGGAGCCCGAAGTGGTGCGCGACATCATGCAGTCCGAGCTCGACATGGCGCGCGAGCGGGGTTCATGAACACCTCGTTCCACGCCGACAATGCCGTGTTCCTGTATCTCGGCGCGATGCGGCGCGGGATCCCGTTCGATTATGCCGCAGCGTACGAATTCCTCCGCAGGAACGCGACCGATCCCAAGGGGCCGCGCGACTTCCTCGCCGAGTATGACAAGCAGGGCTGGGTCTCGGACGAGGTCCCCGCGGGCAATCCCAGCCCGCCTTATGCCGGCGGCAAGGCGGGCGCGGCCAAGACGCTCGAATATGCATGGGACGATCACGCGATGGCGGAGATGGCCGAGCGGCTGGGCAAAAGCGAGGATGCGCGGCTGTTCCGCAAGCGCGCGACAAACTGGCGCAACGTCTTCGATTCCTCGATCGGCTTCGTCCGCGGGCGCACCGCCGACGGCAAGTGGATCGCGCCGTTCGACCCGGCCGAGCCTTATTACAACTTCATGATGAAGGAGGCGTCGGGCTGGTCGACGCTCTGGCTGGTGCCGCACGACGTGCAGGGGCTGATCGATGCGCTCGGCGGCCGCGCGGGCTTCAATGCCAAGCTCGATGAATTCTTCTCGAAGCCGTACAATCCCACCGGCATCTGCCGCGATTGCACCGGCATGATCGGCCAATACGTCCATGGCAACCAGCCGGACCAGCAGGCGCCCTTCCTCTATGCGTGGAGCGGCCAGCCGTGGAAGACGCAGGAACTGACGCGGCGCATCCTGAGCGATCTCTATGGCAGCGATGCCAGCAGCTACGGTTATTCGGGGATGGACGACCAGGGCGCGACCTCGTCTTGGTACGCGATGGCCGCATTGGGCTTCTATCCGGTCGATCCGTCGAGTGACGAATATATCATCGGCAGCCCGATCTTCGACCGATCGGTGCTCCGAATGGGCAACGGCAAGGCGCTCGAGATCGTCGCGCGCAACAATTCGGCGAAGAACCTCTACATCCAGTCGGCGACGCTCAACGGCCGGCCGTGGAGCAAGCCGTGGTTCCGCCATTCCGACATCGCCGATGGCGCCAAGCTGGTGCTGACCATGGGGCCGAAGCCCAGCGCCTGGGGCAGCGCACCCGGCGACGCGCCGCCTTCGATGTCGCGGCACTGAGGGAGAGAGACATGCGATCGTTGACTCTTGCTTCGGCGCTGGCGCTGCTTCCCGTGACGGCTCTCGCCCAGCAGGCGCCGCGCGACGACGCGGTCTATACCGGCGCGATCAGCACGCGCTGGGGCAAGGCAGTGACGCCCGAGAATGCGTGGCGCAGCTATCCGCGGCCGCAGCTCCAGCGCGATGCGTGGCAGAACCTCAACGGGCTGTGGGACTATGCGATCACCAAAGCCGGCACGCCGCAGCCGCAGGCGATGGACGGCAAGATCCTCGTGCCGTTCCCGGTGGAGTCGCGCCTGTCGGGCGTCGCGCGTCGCGTGCTGCCCGAGGACCGGATCTGGTATCGCCGCCAGTTCACCGTGCCTGCCGACTGGGCCGGACAGAACGTCATGCTCAATTTCGGCGCGGTCGATTATTCGGCGATCGTCTGGGTCAACGGCGCACCGGTCGGGGCGCACAAGGGCGGATCGGACAGCTTCGGTTTCGACATCACTGCCGCGCTCAAGCCGGGCACGAACGAAATCCTGGTGCAGGTCGCCGATCCGACCAGCGCCGGCAGCCAGCCGCGCGGCAAGCAGATCCTGAACCCCGAGGGCATCTGGTACACTGCGTCGAGCGGCATCTGGCAGACGGTGTGGCTCGAGCCGGTGCCCAAGCTCCACATCGCCGATGTCCGCGCGACGTCGAATATCGACACCGGCAAAATTGAAGTCGATGTCGCGCTGAGCGCCTGGGCGAACGACACCGACGCGGTGCGCCTCAGCGTAAAATCGGGCGACAGGACGATCGCCTCGACGATCCTGCGCGCCAACCGCCACGCCAGCATCGCGATCCCGAACGCGCATCTCTGGTCACCCGAGGATCCGTTCCTCTACGATCTCGTCGCCGAGCTGGTGACGGTGAAGGATCCCTGGGCCGGCAAGCCCGAGCGCGACCGCGCCGCGTACGACGCGCGCTTCACGCGCGGCGAGGCCGATACCTATGCCGTGGCACAGGCGACCGGCGCGCCGCGCGACCGGGTGAAGGCCTATTTCGCGATGCGCAAGATCTCGGTGGGGCCGGGGACGGTGACCGGCCAGCCGATGCTGCTGCTCAACAACAAGCCCTATTTCCAGAACGGCACCCTCGATCAGGGCTGGTGGCCCGACGGCCTGCTCACGCCGCCTTCGGAAGCGGCAATGCGCTACGACCTCGAGTTCCTGAAGAAAGCCGGATTCAACATGGTCCGGAAGCACATCAAGGTCGAGCCGGCGCGCTATTATTACGACGCCGATCACATGGGGATGCTGATCTGGCAGGACATGCCGTCGGGCGGCGGCGAGGACCAGTTCCTCGCGGGCACCAGCCAGAGCCAGGCCGTGCTCTCGTCCGACATGATGAGCGATCAGCAGGCCGAGCTTTCGCAGATGATCGGCGATCTGCGCGCCTTCCCTCGATCGTGACCTGGGTGGTCAACAACGAGGGCTGGGGCCAGTACGACTCCGCCACGCTGGCGCGCCTGGTGAAGGGCATGGATCCGAGCCGGCTGGTCAATGCCGACAGCGGCTGGCTCGATGTCGCGCCCGGCGCATCGGACATGTTCGACATCCACACCTATGAGGATGTGCCCAAGGTCCCGACCCGGCAGGCCGATCGCGCGATCGTGATCGGCGAATATGGCGGGGTCGGCCGGCCGATCGAGAACCATCTCTGGCGCGCGGGCAAGCGCAACTGGAGCTATCAGGTCGCCAAGGACGCCGACGATTATCTCGCGCGCTATCGGCGCAAGTTCGAGGAGGTCGTCCGTCAGGCCAAGCTCCATGGCCTCAGCGCGTCGGTCTATACCCAGACCACCGACGTCGAGGGCGAGATCAACGGCCTGCTGACCTATGACCGCGAGGTCGCCAAGGCGCCGGCCGAGGCGTTCGCCCGCATGGCCCGGCCGCTTTGGGAAGACGCCAGCGGCGCCACGTCGCCCCCGCCGACACCCTGATTTGAACCACCGATACCTGCCCTGAGGCGACCCTTTCAAACAGGTCGTCGGGGGCGAACACAAACTGGCCCGATCCAATTGACAAATTGCTTTTAATATTCTGCAGTGGATCGAGTGAGTTCATCGCGGCGCATTTGACCGCGGCATCACAACCAGCCGGAGACGAGCACGTCTCGGCGCAAGGGAGGAGAGAGGGAATGAATTTTCAGCGGAACGAGCAGGGCGGCGGATCGCGCAAGCGGATCGCGCGCGACCTGATGCTGTCGGCGAGCGTGCTCGTCGCGATGTGCGGCACGGCGCATGCGCAGGATGCAGCGGCGACGCAGGGCGCCGGCACCGCCCAGGACGCGGCGGCGCCGGACGCGCCGCAGGCCGAGGGGCAGGAAGGCGATATCGTCGTCACCGGCTATCGCGCCTCGATCGAGGAGAGCCTGTCGCGGAAGCGCGAGGCCAATGCGTTCGTCGACGTGATCACCGCCGAGGATGTCGGCAAGTTCCCCGACAAGAACGTCGCGGACTCGCTGCAGCGCGTGCCCGGCGTCATCATCGACCGCGACGGCGGCGAAGGCAGCCGGGTCAGCATCCGCGGCCTCAGCTCCGACCTGACGCTGACCGAGCTCAACGGCAACTTCATCGCCGGTGCCGACAGCGACGATCCCTCGCGCTCGTTCAATTATCTGCTGCTGCCCTCGTCGCTGATCGGCAGCGTCGAAGTGTTCAAATCGCCCGAAGCGCGCCTCGACGAAGGCGGCGTCGGCGGCATCATCATCAACCACACGCGCAAGCCTTTCGACCTTGATCCCTGGTCGGGCAGCGTCTCGGCCGAAGGCACCTATTCGGACGTGACCAAAAAGGTCGAGCCGAACGTCTCGGGGCTGCTCTCGTGGCGCAACGAAGACAAGACCTTGGGCTTCCTGGTCGGCGCCACCTATCAGGTGCGCACCAATCGCTCGCTCAGCGCGAACAGCGATAGCTGGCATTGGTGGACCGACGACAAGGCCACCGGCCCGGCGACCGACGTCAACGGCAAGACCTTCGCCAATGATTCCGCGATCGACTATTGGGACAGCGGCGACGGTGCCGGGCAGACGACGCAAGGCGGAACGCATTACAGCGGCTATTGGGCGCCCCAATCGGTCAGCGAGACGATCATGGAGCAGAAGCGCAAGCGCCTCGGCATCCAGGCGACGATGCAGACCAGGCCGTTCGACAATCTCGAAATCAGCGCGAACTATTTCCGTTTCCAGCTCAACGGCGATTACACGCGCAGCACCATCAAGATCCCCGAATGGGGCTTTGGCAATTTCTTCACCGACGCGACGTTCGACAAGAGCGGCACGATCATGACCGGCGCGACCTTCCAGGTTCCGGCCGAAGGCACCGGCTGCCGCGTGCCCGGCAATATGTGCACGATGGAAACGCCGGCGCCGCAGGACACCTATGTCCGCGAAAAGAGCGTCTCCAACACCTATGACGTGCGCGGCAATTGGGAACTAGGCCATCTCAACGTCGATTTCGTGTTCGGCAAGACCAAGGCCACGGGCGGCCCGTCGTTCCAATTCTACGCCCAGGCCAAGCCGCGCAACGGCAGCGTAAACGGCAATGCGCTCAGCACGTGGAATTTCACCGATCAGTCGATCGCGATGGGTTTCTCGCCCAACGTGATCCAGAACATGCTGAACGGCGTGGCCCAGATCGATCTCGGTTCGACCGGCTCGGGCTTCACCAACAGCTCGATTTCCCAGCGCTACGCGCAGGTGGATGTCACCCGGAAGTTCGACTCGTCGTTCATCGACTCGATCCAGGTCGGCGCAAAATGGCGCGATGGCCGCGTCCATCGCGAGACCGGCAAATTCGAATGGTATTCGGACGCCGCCAACACGCTGCGCTTCCAGGATACGCCGGGCGGCGCATTGGCCTTGCCGGAGATCTTCTATCCGAATTCGCTCGGCAACATCGCCGGCGGGTTCCAGACGACCGCTTTCCCGGCGATCAACATCCAGAACTATATCGGGTATCTGAACGACACCTATAACGGGCCGGTTCGCGTTCCCGAGCCGCAGAACGTGTACAATATCCGCGAGAAGATCTGGGCGGGCTATGCCCAGGCGAACTTCAAGATGGACAATGTCCGCGGCAATATCGGCCTGCGCGTGGTCAACACCAAGCAGGACGGCACGTCGACCGACCGCATCACCTATGAGAACGAATATTGCGTGAACGGGCCCGGTGGTCCGTTCGACCCGAACAAGCCCGTGGGCGCGGACGGCAATTGCACGGTGATCCCGGAAGCGCAGCGCCAGGTCCGCGTATTCAGCCCCAATTCGGAGAGCAAGAGCTACACGGACTTCCTGCCGAGCTTCAACATCTCGTGGGAGGCGATGCCGAACCTGCTGCTGCGTGCGGCAGCGTCCAAGGTCATCGCGCGGCCGGGCTATGGCGATCTGGCGGGCTCGCGCGGTCTGACGTTCAACTCGGATGCGTTCGTGTTCGATCGTGCGCAGTTCGGCGCGCTGCCGGGCTGGTTCGGCGACGGCGGCAACTTCGATCTGAAGCCGTTCAACGCCTGGCAGTATGACGTCGGCGCGGAATGGTATTTCAATCGTGGCTCGGTGCTGGGCTTCACGCTGTTCCGCAAGGACGTGAAGGACTTCATCGTTCCGGTCGTGATCGACTTGCCGCAGGAGGTCGCCGGCCAGACCGTGACGGTCCAGCAATATGCGACCCAGGCGAACGGCACGAGCGCGGTGTCGCAGGGTATCGAGGTCTATGCCCAGCATACGCTGGACTTCGGTCTCGGCGCGCAGGTGAACTTCACCTATAACGATACGTCGCAGGCCGATGTCTCGCTGAACGGGACCAAGGTGGGTGAATCGGCGTTGGTCGGCAGCGCGAAGACGCAGCTCAACGCTTCCGTCTTCTACGAGCACGGCCCCATCCTGCTGCGTGCATCGTATAATCGCCGCGGAGAGGTCGTGCGCGGGCTGGCTTCGGGTCTCAACATCTACGACGATCCGTACGATCAGGTCGATCTCAACGCCGCGGTCGACGTGTTCCGGAATTTCCAGATCACCGGCTCGATCATCAACCTGACCAAGTCGGAACAGCGCCAGCATCTGGGCAACGACACGAAGGACCGTTTCGTCTCGAACGTCTATTCGGGTCGCCGCGCCTATCTCGGCCTTTCGTACAAGTTCTGACGAGGCGCATAAGACGCACGTCGGAAGCCCCCAACTCCCTCGGAGGTGGCCCATTCCCCCCGGGCCACCTCCACCTTTGTGCAATCGGGCGGGCTTTCGTAACTAGCGGGGAAGGGCGGGCTTCAATCGAGTGACGAGGCGGGCATGAAATCCTTGGTTAGGACCGGTCTGATCGCCGCGGCGGCGCTGCTGCTCGCGGGATCTGCCCCGGCGCGCAATCCGATCGTGCCGGGCTGGTATGCCGATCCGGAGATCCACGCATTCGGCGGTCGC
Organism: Sphingomonas sp. 7/4-4; assembly: GCF_027941955.1. Classification (GTDB taxonomy): domain Bacteria; phylum Pseudomonadota; class Alphaproteobacteria; order Sphingomonadales; family Sphingomonadaceae; genus Sphingomonas. Next base: position 1,505,132 of record NZ_CP115960.1, on the reverse strand, counting down.
TACTGGATCTATCCGACCTATTCCGATCATGGCGCCACGCCGGACGTGTCGCCGCGCTTCACCCCGGCGCAACAGGAGTTGCGCAAGCAGAAGATGGTCCGCCCGTCCTACGGCATCCAGACCTTCTTCAATGCGTTTTCCTCGCCCGATCTGGTCCACTGGACCAAGCACGAACACGTGTTCGACATAGCCAATGTCGGTTGGGCCGCGTTCGCGATCTGGGCGCCCTCGGTGATCGCGGCGAACGGCAAATATTACATGTTCTTCAGCGCCAACGACATCCAGAAGGATGGCGAACTCGGCGGGATCGGCCTCGCGGTGAGCGACAAGCCCGGCGGCCCGTTCAAGGATGCGATCGGCAAGCCGCTGATCGGCAAGTTCCACAACGGCGCCCAACCGATCGATCCCTTCGCGTTCCGCGACAAGGACGGGCAGGTCTATCTCTATTATGGCGGCTGGCAGCACTGCAACGTCGTCAAGTTGAGCAAGGATCTCAAGACGATCGTGCCGCACGCCGACGGCGTGTTGTTCAAGGAAATCACGCCCCCGGCTATGTCGAGGGATCGTTCATGATCCAGCGCAACGGCATCTATTATCTGATGTGGTCCGAGGGCGGCTGGACCGGCCCTGATTACAGCGTCGCTTATGCGATGGGGCCGAGCCCGGTCGGGCCGTTCAAGCCGATGGGCAAGATCCTCAGCCAAGATTTCAGGATCGCGCGCGGGGCGGGGCACCACTCGGTCGTCCAGGTGCCGGGCACCGACGAATGGGTGATCGCCTATCACCGCCGCCCGCTGAACGAGCAGCAGGGCGAGCGCCGCCAGCTCGCGCTCGACCGGATGGAGTTCAATCCCGACGGCACGATCAAGCCGGTGGTGATGACCAATGACGGCGTGGCGCCGCGCCCGATCGCGCGCCGTGCGCACTGAGATGATTTCGAGGGGAGACCTGCGTTGAAGAATTTCGCTCGATCGCTGCGCGGTGCCTTCGGGCTGCTCGCGACCACCGGACTCTGCCTGCCCGCACCGATCCTCGGCGCGGCGCATGCCCAGACCGCGCAGAAGGAAGCTTTGGTCGACCTCGCCAATCCGCTGATGGGGACGGATTCGAGCCATGGGCTCTCCTACGGCAACACCTATCCGGCGGTGGCCGTGCCATGGGGCATGAACTTCTGGACGCCTGTCACCGGCAAGATGGGAGACGGCTGGGGCTACACCTACGACGCCGAGAAGATCAACGGCATCAAGCAGACCCACCAGCCCAGCCCATGGATGAACGACTACGCGGTCTTCGCGCTGTTCGCCGAAACCGGTGCGCTCAAGATCGATCAGGACGAACGCGCGAGCTGGTTCAGCCACAAGGCCGAGGAAGCGCGGCCCTACAAGTACAAGGTCTATCTCGCCGATTACGACGTGACCGCCGAGGTCGCGCCGACCAACCGCGCCGCGCAGTTCCGCTTCACCTTCCCGAAGAGCGACGACGCCCATATCCTCCTCGACGCCCAGAATGGCGGGTCCTCGGTGACGATCGATCCCGCGCGGCGGCGGATCACCGGCTATGTCCGCAACAATCACGGTGGCGTGCCGGAGAACTTCAAAAACTACTTCGTCGCCGAATTTGACAAGGCCTTCGAAGTCACCCGCACCTGGGACAGCAACGGCCAATTGAGCGCCGCGTTGAGCCGCGAGGACGGCCGCACCGGCGCAGTGGTCAGCTTCAAGACCAGCGACGGCGAGCAGGTCGGCGTCAAGGTCGCCTCATCGTTTATCAGCCTCGAACAGGCCGAGCGCAACCTTGCCAGCGAGATCGGCCGCGACAGCTACGACGCGACCGAGGCCAAGGCCAAGGCAGCGTGGGAGCGCGAATTCCGCAAGATCGAAGTCACCGATCCCAATATCGACAATCGCCGGGTCTTCTATTCGGCGCTGTACCGGATGCTGCAATTCCCGCGCACGTTCCACGAAGTGGATGCCGCCGGGAAGACCGTCCATTACAGCCCCTATGACGGCAAAGTCCATGACGGGCCCCTGTTCACCGACAACGGTTTCTGGGACACGTGGCGCGCGGTGTTCCCGTGGTTCGCGCTCGTCTATCCCGAGCTGGACAGCCAGATCATGCAGGGGCTGGTCAACACCTACAAGGAATCGGGCTGGCTCCCCGAATGGGCGAGCCCCGGCCACCGCGACGTGATGATCGGGTCGAACTCGGCCAACCTGATCGCCGATGCGTATCTGAACGGCGTGCGCGGCTTCGATGTCGAGACCCTGTACGAGGCGATGGTCAAGAACGCGACGACGTCGCAGGGCCGCCCGACCGACAAGCGCGGACGCACGCTCACCGCCGTCGGCCGCGAGGGCGTCGAGCTCTATAACCAGCTCGGCTATGTCCCCTATGACGTCGGCATCAACGAGAGCGCGGCGCGCACGCTCGAATATGCCACCGCGGACTTCTCGCTGTCACGCCTCGCCGCGGCGCTCGGCAAGACCGAGGACGCCAAGAAATACGCCGCGCAGGCGCAGAATTACCGCAAGCTCTACGACGCTGAATCGGGCTGGATGCGCGGCCGCAACAAGGACGGCAGCTGGATGAAGCCGTTCAATCCCTATGCGTGGGGCGATGCCTTCACCGAGGGCAATTCGATGCATTACAGCTGGTCGGTGATGCAGGACGTGCAGGGCCTGATCGATCTGATGGGCGGCGACCAGAAGTTCGTCGAGCGGCTCGATTCGATCTTCACGCTGCCGCCGCTTTTCGAGAACAGCTATTACGGCTCGGTCATCCACGAGACCCGCGAGATGCAGGTGGTGAACATGGGCCAATACGCCCATGGCAACCAGCCGATCCAGCACATGATCTATCTCTACGACTGGGCCGGCCAGCCGTGGAAGGCGCAGAAGCACGCCCGCGACGTGATGACCAAGCTCTATTCGGCGACACCCGACGGCTATCCGGGCGACGAGGATAACGGCCAGACCTCGGCCTGGTACGTCTTTTCGGCGCTGGGCTTCTATCCAGTGACGCCGACGGTAGGCGAATATGCGATCGGCAGCCCGCTGTTCCAGAAGGTCAGCGTCAAGATGCCGACGGGCAAGACCCTGACGATCGAGGCGGCGAACAACAATGCGGCGAACGTCTACATCCAGTCGGTCAGCTTCAACGGCAAGAAGCACGACAAGACCTGGCTGACGCGCGAGGCGCTGCAGGGTGGCGGCACCCTGCGCTTCGTGATGGGGCCGACCCCGAACAAGGCGTGGGGCTCAAGCAAGGCCGCGGCGCCTTTCTCGATGGGAGAGCGTAAATGAACCGTCGTGACGTGATCGCGGGCGCCGGAACGCTGGCATTGGCGGCCGGTCTTCCCCGCGCAGCATTCGCGCAAGGGCAGGTGAGCAAGCGGCCGCCTTTGGCCGAGCGCCGCTTCACCAGCAAAGCCGTCGAGGCCGAGATTGCGCGGGTGAAGAAGAAGATCGCCGATCCCGAACTCGCCTGGCTGTTCGAGAATTGCTACCCGAACACGCTCGATACCACGGTCACCTTGGGCGAAGTCGACGGCAAGCCCGACACCTTCGTGATCACCGGCGACATCGACGCGATGTGGCTGCGCGACAGCTCGGCGCAGCTCCAGACCTATGTCCATCTGACCCCGAAGGATGCTGATCTGCGGCGGCTGTTCCACGGCGCGATGCAGCGCCAGGCACGCTGCATCCTGATCGATCCCTACGCCAACGCCTACACCCGCGATCCGGCCGCCAAGTCGAACCTGCCCGCGATCAACGACAGGACCGAGATGCGGCCCGGCGTCGCCGAGCGCAAATACGAGATCGACTCGCTCTGCTATCCGATGCGGCTCGCTTATGCTTATTGGACCGCGACGCGCGACAAGGCCCCGTTCGACGCGCTCTGGGCCAAGGGCATGGCACTCGCGGTGGCGACGCTCCGCGAGCAGCAACGCAAGGACGGGCCCGGCGGCTATCATTTCCAGCGCGTTGATGCCTCGCCGACCGAGACGCTGATGTTTGGCGGCTTTGGCGCGCCGACGAAGAAGGTCGGGCTGATCCATTCGGGATTCCGTCCCTCGGACGACGCCTGCGTCTTCCCGTTCCTGATCCCGTCCAACCTGTTCGCGGTCTCCGCGCTCAAGATGCTCGCCATCGTGCTGCGTGAGGCGCGCGGCGATGCCCCGCGGCCGCTGACGCCGAGGCGCTCGCCACTGAGGTCCAGCAGGCGCTCGACCAATACGGCAAGATGCCCGACGGCAAGGGCGGCGAGGTCTGGGCGTTCGAAGTCGATGGCTATGGCAATGCGATCTTCATGGACGACGCCAATGTCCCGAGCCTGTCGGGCCTGCCGCTGCTCGGCTCGGCTGACCGCAACGACCCGCTCTATCGGCGCACCGCCGCGCTCGCCTGGAGCCCGCGCAATCCCTATTTCTTCGCCGGCACGGCGGGCGAGGGGATCGGCGGTCCGCATGTCGGCATGGACATGATCTGGCCCATGTCGCTGATTACACGCGCGCTGATGAACGACGATCTGGCGGTGGTCGGTGCGTGCCTCAAGACGCTCAAGGCCACGCACGGCGGCACCGGCTTCATGCACGAAAGCTTCCACAAGGACGATCCGACGAAGTTCACCCGCAGCTGGTTCGCCTGGGCCAACGGACTGTTCGGCGACCTGATCCTCGACATCGAGAAGCGCGCCCCGCGCTGCTCGCCCAGCGTAATTGAACGGAGCACGACCATGATCGCCGCAAATCGCCGCCAGCTTCTCGGCGGTGCCGGGCTCGCCGCTCTGGGTTCGGCAGCACCGGGATTGGCCCGCGTCCAGGGTACGGCAGCGACCAAGCCCGATCTGTTCATCGGCACCGGCGGGCACGGCCATACCTTTCCGGGGCCGTCGCTGCCGTTCGGCATGGTCCAGCTCGGGCCCGACACCGACAATAGCCGCTGGGACGCATGCTCGGGCTATCACCGCACCGACGGCTCGATCATGGGCTTCTCGCACACGCATCTCTCGGGCACCGGCATCGGCGACATGCTCGACGTGCTGGTGGTGCCGACGCGAGGGTCGCTCGAGCTCGATCCGGGCAAGCTCGACGATCCGGACAAGGGCTATCGCCAGCGTTTCTCCGAAGAGCATGCCGAGCCCGGCTATTACCGCGTCAAACTCGAATCCGGAGTGCTCGCCGAGCTGACCGTGACCGAGCGCACCGGGTTCCACCGCTATCATTTCCCCAAGGGCGCCGGACACATATTGATCGACTTCGCCCACATGATCATCGACGTGTGGGACAAGGGCATTATCGTCGACCAGGCCTCGCTGGCGATCGACGCCGACGGCGTGCTCACCGGCAGCCGCCGCGTGCATCGCTGGGCCAAGGGGCGGCATATGCATTTCGCGATGCAGCTTTCGCGGAAGCCCAGCCGGGTCGAATTCTTCGGCGACGACAACAAGCCCGCGTCCGCCGGGGCCAAGGGCGTAACCGGCAACAAGCTCAAGATCGCCTTGTTCTTCGACGAAGCCGGCGGCGATCCGATCCTGGTCAAGACCGGCATCTCGGCGATCGACGTCGCGGGCGCCAAGGCCGCGCTCGCCGGCGAGGCGCCGGGCTGGGACTTCGACCGCGCCGCCACTGCCGCGCGGCGCGCCTGGGCGAAGGAACTCGACAGCGTCCGCGTCGAGGGCGGCACGCCCGCCCAGCGCACGATCATGGCGAGCGCGCTCTACCATTGCTTCCTCGCGCCGACGCTCTTCACCGATCGCGACGGCCGCTATGTCGGGATGGACCGGCAGGTGCATCAGGCCCCGGCCGACGCGCCGGCCTTCAGCACCTATTCGCTGTGGGACACCTATCGCGCGCTCCATCCGCTGCTGACTTTGGTCCAGCCCGAACGCGCGGCGATGTTCACCCGCGATCTGGTCCGCCAGACGCAGCAGAGCCCCTATGGCCCGCCGGTCTGGCAGCTCCAGGGCGTCGAGACCGGCTGCATGATCGGCTGGCACTCGGTGTCGGTGCTCGCCGAGGCGCGCGCGAAGGGGATCGAGGCGGATTATGCCGCCGCCTGGCCCAACATCCGCCGCCGCGCCTTCGACCGCACCTTCAAGGACAGCGACGGCTCGCTGGGGCGCGGATATTATTACGACCTCGGTTTTGTCCCTGCCGACAAGATCTGGGAGTCGGTCAGCCGTACCCAGGAATATGCCTATGACGACTGGGCGATGGCGATGCTCGCCGAAGCGGCGGGTGCGAAGGACGATGCGGAGACGCTGCGCAAACGCAGCCGGAATTACCGCAACGTGCTCGACGCCGCGACGCGCTTTGCCAAGCCCAAATTCGCGGACGGCAGCTGGTGGGCGAACTATGACCCGATCCAGCTGGGCCATGACGTCAAGAAACATCGCGATTATACCGAGGCCAATGGCTGGCAGGCGACGTTCCTCAACCAGCACGACGTCTTTGGCCTGATCGATCATTTCGGCGGCGACGCGGCGTTCGAGAAGCAGCTCGACGCATTGTTCAACGCGCCCTCGACCCTGCCCGAGAACGCTCCCCCGACATTTCGGGGCTGGTCGGCCAATACGCACATGGCAACGAGCCCAACCACCACGTCGCCTATCTCTACGCCTATGCCGGCGCCCCGGCGAAGACGCAGGCGATGATCCGCCGGCTGTGCACCGAGATGTACAAGGCCGATCCCGACGGCGAGATCGGCAACGACGATTGCGGCCAGATGAGCGCATGGTTCGTGCTGAGCGCCCTGGGCTTCTATCCGGTCGATCCGGTGAGCGCCGTGTACGTGTTCGGCTCGCCCCTGTTCGACCGCGCCGAGGTGCGGCTGGGGCAGGGCAGGGCGCTGCGGGTCATCGCGCGCGGTAATGCGCCCGACGCGCCCTATGTCCAGTCGGTGCGGTGGAACGGCAAGCCCTGGACCCGCAACTGGATCAGCCATGCCGATCTGGCGAAGGGCGGCGAGCTGGAGTTCGAGATGGGCCGGACCCCGTCGCGCTTCGGCACCGCCAAAGCGGATCGCCCGCCTTCATTCGGCCGAATCCCGGCCTAGGGACTCACATTTCTCGTCATCCCGGCCTTGAGCCGGGATCCCGCTTCTTCTTCTCGTCCGAAAGACAGCGGGACCCCGGCTCAAGGCCGGGGTGACGGCGCAGGAATAGCGGGCACGGCGGAGTTCCCAATCTAGTCTAATCTCCCCCGCATGATAAAAGCGCCGCTCGATCGTTGCGGGGTGGAAACGGACGATGGCCCGATACAGAGACGCATTGCCGCAACTCGGCGGCGACCTCTTCCTGACCGATGCGGGTCTGGAAACCGATCTGATCTTCAACCACGGGATCGAGATCCGCGAGTTCGCCGCGCACACGCTGCTGCCCGAAGCCGCGGGCAGGGCAGCGGTGGAGCGCTATTTCGAGGGTTTCCTGAACCTCGCCCGGGAAACCGGCGCGGGCTTCATTCTCGATACCACGACGTGGAAAGCGCACCGACACTGGGCGGCCGATCTCGGCCAGAGCCCCGAGGAGCTACGCGCGGTGAACGAAGACGCGGTCGCGCTGGCGAGCAACCTGCGCGCGCGTTTCGAGGGCGGCGCTCCGATCGTCCTCAGTGCGACGATCGGCCCGCGCGGGGATGCCTATCGCCCCGAGCGTCGGATCCCGGCGGACGAAGCCGCAGCCTATTATGCCGAGCAGCTCGACTGGCTGGCGCCGACCGAGGTCGACATGGTCACCGGCCTCACCTTCACCCAGGCGAGCGAAGCGGTCGGGCTGGTGCAGGCAGCGACGAAGCGCGGCCTTCCGGTCGTCATCTCCTTCACCGTCGAAACCGATGGCCGGCTTCCCGATGGCCAGTCGCTCGCCGACGCGATCCGCGCGGTCGATACGCAGACCGACGGCGCGACCGCCTATTTCATGGTTAATTGCGCTCATCCCGACCATTTCTCCGGCGTGCTGCACGACGCGGACTGGGCACGCCGGATCCGTGGCATTCGTGCCAACGCCTCGCGCCACAGCCATGCCGAGCTCGACGAAGCACCCGAACTGGATGCGGGCGATCCGAAGGAGCTGGGTCAGCTTTATGCGGAGCTTGCTGCGCGGATGCCCTGGCTCAACATTTTCGGCGCCTGTTGCGGCGGCGATCTGCGCCACGTCACCGAGATCGCGCGCGCGCTGAACACGCGGTCGGGCCGGGACTCCAGATAGCGCTGGAAATGTAGGATTTGTTCTGCTTTTGTTCTATTATGGGCGAGCAGCAGAACCTCCCAACCGCTCCTTCGCATGCCGATGCGTCGGTTGACTCGCAAATACGCAAACGAGTCAACCGCGCACCAGTTGACTCGGTGCCTCAAACGGCAAAACCCACGCAAAACTGCCATTTTCCGAGCCAACCGGAAGGTTGGGGCCGCTGCGCTCACCAACCTTCCGGTTGGCTGTCGTTCAGGCTGATGCCTTCCACAGCGCCGCCTGCTTGGGCAGCAGGAAATGGCTGAACGGCAGGATAGCTGCGCCTACCGCAGGGGCGTCTTCCGACAGCGCCGCACGGATCACCGGCGCGACTGTCGGCAACAGGCTCGCACGCTCCTGCATCAGTTCGTTGGCGCGCTCGGCAAGGCGCTCGAGCAACGCGGTCGGCAGCCGGCCGCCGACCAGCACCGCCGCCGGGTTGATCAGGCAGTTGATCGCGTCGAGCGGAACGGTGAGCTGGCGCGCGGCGTCCTCGATCCATGCGGCGACGCACGCGCTGGTCGCCGCGTTCTGGTCGGCGGCGCCCATCACGTCGGCGAGCTTGCACCCGTTGCGCTCGAGATGCCGTGCGAGGCCGGACAGCGAGACCATCCGCTGAATCTCCTCGCCCGCAAGCGTACGCATGAAGCCCAGCTCGCCGCTGCGCCCGTCGGCGCCGCGCAGATACGAGCCGTCGACCACCAGTCCGCCGCCGAGGCCCGAGGAGATCAGGACATAGAAGAAGCTGTTGTTGGTGTGGCCGAGGCCCAATTGCATCTCGCCCATCGCCGCCGCCGCCGCGTCGTTCTCGACGAAAACCGGCAGGTTGAGCGGCTCGCGGAACAGGTCGACCATGTTGGTCTTGTCCCACGCGGTATATTCGGCGGGGCGGCCGGGCAGGTCGACCAGCCCGAGATCGTCGGGCACCGCGACGCCGATACCGACGACCTTGGCCACGTCGACGCCCGCCCTGCGCAGCATGTTCTTGATCGAGCGGCGATAGAGCGCGCGAACCTGATCGGGCAGCGCGAAATCGACTTCTTCGGAAACCCGGATCAGCGTCTCGCCCGAGAAGTCGACCAGCACCAGGGTGATGTGATCGCGGTCGATGTTGACGCCGATCGAATAGCACGCGTCGGCGCGCACCACGAGCTTGGTCGGCGGCTGGCCGCGACCGCCGCGGCGCTGTCCGGCTTCCTCGATCAGCCCGTCCTGGAGCAGTCGCTTGGTGATGTTGGCGATCGCCGGGCCGGTCAGGCCGGTGATCCCGGCAAGTTCGACACGCGTGAGCGGGCCCAGCACGCGGATGCCGTGCAGCGTCACCCGCTGGTTGTGATCGGCGGCGCGCTCGAGATTGGTGCCGGAAAGGCGGGGGCGGGTTCGGGGAGTGGCCGTCATGCGATAGCGCTATCAGTCATCGAAGCCGTCGTCTTCAAGCGTATCATTCCCGACCCTCGACTGTCCGTCCCATCGTTTCCAGCGAAAGTCCCCGGGTCTCGGGGAAATATCGCCAGATCACACCAGCCTGCACCAGCATCGCGCCGGCGAACAGCCAGAATGGCAATGCCTGGGTATATTGCGCCACCACGGGAAAGCCAAAGGCGATCAGCGCATTCATCCCCCAGTGCGTGGCACTTCCGAGCGACTGGCCGCGGGCGCGCACCGCGGTGGGGAAGATCTCGGACAAATAGACCCAGATCACTGCGCCTTGCGAGATTGCGAAGAACAGGATGAAGCCGATCAGTGCGGGCAGCAGCCATGCCTGTCCCCGGCCGGTCGAATAGATCGTGGCGACGGACGCCAGCGCGACCGCGGTGCCCATGGCGCCGACCAGCAGCAGCGGCTTTCGGCCGACGCGATCGATGATCGCCATGCCGAGCATAGTCGCCAGGAGATTCGCCACGCCGATCGCCACGGCCTGGAGGTCGGCCGAGACGGCGTCGAAGCCCGCGGCGGCGAAGATGTCGCCCAGATAATAGAGGATCGCATTGATGCCCGAGAGCTGGTTGAACATCGCGAGACCGATCGCGAGCAGGATGGGACGGCGGTGAAGCCGCCAGCTCAGCCGGTCATCGCCCGGTGCCGTGGCGCCCCCGGCGAATTGCGCGAGCAAAGTGTCGGGGTCGCCCATGGACAAGGTCTCGATCGCCTCCCTGGCTTCCACGGTCCGTCCACGATGAAAGAGCCAGCGCGGGCTCTGCGGGACCCGAAGCATCAGGACAAGGAAGAGCAAAGCGGGGGCCGCTGCGATACCGAGCTTGAGCCGCCACGCCAGTTCGCCGTCGACTGCCTGCGCGATCAGGAAATTGCTGACATAAGCACCCAGGATGCCGAGCACGATGCTCAACTGGAAGAAGCCGACCAGCATGCCGCGCCGTTCGGGCGGGGCGACTTCGGTGATATAGACCGGCGCCAGCACGGACGACCCTCCGATCGCGAGGCCGCCGAGGAAGCGGAAGGCGACGAGCATCGCGAGCCCGCTGCTCAGTGCCGAACCGAGCGCCGAGACGATATAGGCGGCGGCGATCCACAACAGGATCGTGCGGCTGCCATAGCGATCGCCGGGCTTGCCCGCGCCGAGCGCCCCGATCAGCGTGCCGACCAATGCGGCGGACACCGCGGCGCCCAATTGCGCCGGCGAAAGGCCGAACGTGCCGCGCAGCGCCTCGGTCACGCCGGCGATCACTGCGGTGTCGAATCCGAACAACAGCCCCGCAAGACTCGCGGCGATGATCGCCGAGGGGTTCAGCTTGCCATTGGATGCACTCATCGCAATCCTCTCTTTGGCCGTTGTTCGACCGTTGAATTATGTAATTTGGATTATTAATGCGAACGTCGGGCTGTACAAGCCTAGGGTTTTACAGGCGGGCACAGCCGCGGAGAGGGAGGGGAATGTCGAAGGGTTTGCCGTCGTCCATGCGTATCTCGGACGACGCTTCGACGGGGAGCGCCCCTATGCCGGCATCGAGCTTGGGGGCACCAAATGTGTGTGCACCCTTGCCTTCGGGCCGGGCAGGGTCCTCGACCAGCAGATCGTACCGACCACCAGCGCCGAGGAGACCTTGCCGGCGATCCTGGAAGTGCTGAACGACTGGGACGCGCATCCGGGCTTCCGTGCGCTGGGCATTGCTTCGTTCGGACCGATCGATCTCGACGCGCGCTCGCCGTCGCATGGCCATATCCTCGCGACCACCAAGGCCGGCTGGGCCGGTACCGACGTGCGCGGCACCTTGTCCGCGCCGTTCGCGGTTCCGGTGGGATTCGACACCGACGTCAACGGCGCGGCGCTGGCCGAGGTCGCCTGGGGCAGCGGTCAGGGCATGAGCGATTTCGCTTATGTCACCGTAGGAACCGGGGTGGGCGTGGGGCTGATCGTCCATGGCCGGCCCACACGCGGCTTTGCGCACAGCGAATGGGGTCATGTGCGCGTGCCGCGGCTGGCGGGCGATGATCATCCGAGCGTGTGCGGGTTTCACGACGATTGCGTCGAGGGGCTCGCCTCGGGATCCGCTCTGGTGTCGCGCCTCGCCGGCCGGGCGGTTCGCGACGTGGCCGCGGACGACCCCGTCTGGGAGCCGATCGTCCACACCATCGCGGCCATGGCGCATGCGCTCGTCTGCGGCGCGGGCCCTGAGCGAATCGCGATCGGCGGCGGCGTGCTCACCGCACAGCCGCATCTCGTGGCGCGGATAGAGAACGCGCTGGTCGAGAGCCTCAACGGCTATATGCGGCTGCCCCGGATCGAGGGCTATATCACTCGTCCGGGGCTGGGCGATATGGCAGGCCCGATGGGTTCGATCGCACTGGCCGCCACGGCCTTCGCGACTGCCTAGCCAAGCGCGGCGCGCTGTGCGAATTAGCAAATCAAACATAATAATTGCACGCATCGCCGGGTCTTCGCCGTGGCGGGGCGTGCATCGACAGGAAGGATAGCGCCTTGGCCCGTTCGAACTCGCGTGCAACGCTGGCATTCGCCGCAGTGACGACATTGTTCTTCGCATGGGGCTTCATCACCTCGCTGATCGATCCGCTGGTAGCATCGGTGAAGGGCATCTTCACGCTGACCAACTTCCAGGCGCAGGCGGCCGCGTTCGCGTTCTTCATCGCTTATGGCGTGATGTCCTTCCCGGCGGCGGCCTTGCTCTCACGCGTCAAATCGATCCCCACGATCCTGATCGCGCTGGGCCTGATGATCGCAGGATGCCTGGTGATGCTCGCCGCGGCCAATCTCGCCGTATTCACGCTAGTGCTGCTCGGGCTGTTCATTCTGGCTAGCGGGATAACCATCCTGCAGGTCGCCGCAAACCCGCTCGCGGCGGCGCTGGGCAATCCCAAATACAGCCATTTGCGCCTGACGCTCAGCCAGACCTTCAACTCGTTCGGCACCTTCCTCGGGCCGCTGCTCGGCGCGCACCTGTTCCTCAAGGGCGTCGAGGTCAAGGAAGGCACCGTAATCACCAGCGCCGTGCGCGCCGAGGCATTGGCCGGCATCGATTCGGCATATCTGTGGATCTGCGGGCTGATCGCCGCGCTGGCAGTGTTCTTCTGGCTCAGCCGCCGCGTCGTCACCGAAGCCGCGCCCCCCGTCGCCTCGACAGCGGGCCTCTTCTCTGCGCTCAACTCGCGCTGGGCGCTCCTGGGCGCGCTCGCGATCTTCCTCTATGTCGGCGCCGAAGTCTCGATCGGCACCCAGATGGCGCTGCTGCTCAACGACAACAGCGTCTGGGGGCACTCCGACGCGGCCTTCGGTGTCCCGATCCTCGGCTATCTGATGGGCAGCGACGGCGTGCCCGGGGTTTCGCTTCAGGAAGCCGGCAAGGCGGTCGCGCTCTACTGGCTGGGGGCCATGATCGGCCGGGCGGTCGGCTCGGCGCTGCTCGCGGCGGTACGCGCGCATCTGCTGCTCGCGGTGTTCACGGCCGTCGCGGCGGCGATGTGCTTCTATGTCTTCGCAGTCGGCGGCGTGACCGCGGGCTTCGTTGCGCTGTCGATCGGCCTGTTCAATTCGATCATGTTCCCGGTGATCTTCACGCTTACACTCGAACGTTCCACCGGCACTGCGGAATCGACTTCGGGGCTGCTTTGCACGGCGATCGTCGGCGGTGCCCTGCTGCCGCTGCTGGTCGGCGCAGTCTCCGACAAGACCGGCTATGCGGTCGCGCTGATCGTTCCCGCCGCATGCTATTTGATGCTGTGTCTGTTCGCGGTGCTCGCGGGCCGGGCACCGGTCGTGCGGCAGGACGCCGAAACGCTCTCGGTCCACTGACCGGGGCTTGACTAAACGATAACTCGCTGGTTATGGGAAAACCATAGCCAGCGAGTTATTGATTGAAATGCACAACGCTCGAGACATGCTCTTCAAGACGCTCGCCGATCCGACCCGGCGGGCGATCTTCGAGCGCCTGTGCAGAAGCGGCGAACAGACCGTCGGCGCGCTGACCGCGCATGCCGGGGTCTCGCAGCCGGCGGTTTCGAAGCATCTCGGGGTGCTCAAACAGGCCGGTTTCGTCCTCGATCGCCACGAAGGCCGGCAGACCCATTATAGTGCCCGGCGCGATGCGCTGGCCCCGCTGATCGACTGGACGAGCGAGATGACCGGCTTTTGGCAAAGTCGCTTCGACGATCTCGAGGACCTGCTCAAGAGGATGGACCAATGACCGATACTGCGACCGAAACGCGCTCCGTAATCGTCGAGCGCGAGATCGCGCATCCGCCCGAGAAGATCTGGCGCGCGCTCACCCAGCCGCACCTGATCGAGGAATGGCTGATGAAGAACGATTTCAAGCCCGCGGTGGATCACCGCTTCAATCTCAGCGCGGAGTGGGGTGTCCTCGATTGCCAGGTGCTGGAAGTCGAGCCCAACAAGACGCTCGCTTATACTTGGAACGGGCTGGGCCTCGAAAGCACCGTCACCTGGACGCTAAGCGAGGCGGGCACGGGAACGCGGCTGCGCATGGAGCAGGTCGGGTTCAAGCCTGACCAGAAGCTCGCTTATCACGGCGCGAAAGCCGGCTGGCCGCAATTCCTGGGCCGGCTCGAGGAAGTGCTGGCGCGGATCGACTGAAGTCACGCCGGGCCGAGATTCAACGGGAGAAATGACATGAGCGAGACGCAAACCGCATCTCCTTCGCAGTTGATAGATGCGCGGATCGAGGAACTGGGCGATTGGCGGGGCGAGACGCTCGCCCGGCTCCGCAAGCTGGTCAAGCAGGCCATTCCCGATGTGGTCGAGGAATGGAAGTGGCGCGGCGTTCCGACCTGGTATCGCGATGGCATGATCTGCACGGGCGAGACCTACAAGAACGCCGTGAAGATGACCTTCGCCAAGGGGGCGGCGCTCGAGGATCCCTCGAAGCTGTTCAACTCCAGCCTCGAAGGCAATGCCCGGCGGGCGATCGATTTCCATGAGGGCGAGGAGATCGACGAGGATGCGCTGAAGTCGCTGCTTCGCGCCGCCGCCGCGCTGAACCGGTCCAAATAGTTCGGCCCGCTACCCAAGGGAGATCACCATGAACATGTGGGTCCGCCAGATTCATCGCTGGCTCTCGATGGCCTTCACCGCCGGCGTCCTCGTCTACATCGTCGCGATGGGGCAGGGGCAGCCTCCGGCGTGGCTGGGGCTGTTCGCGCTGCTTCCGCTCATCCTGCTGCTGGTAACCGGATTGTATCTGTTCGCCCTGCCCTACGCGGTCCGGTGGCGCAGCGACGGACGCCCGATCGCGCAGGAGTGAAGGCGATGACCGGCAGGCGGTCGCGCTGCCCGGCTGGGTCCCCTACGTCCTGTTCTTGCGCAGGATGGCGAAGAGGATCGTGAGGAAGGCCACGAGGCGGACCAGATAGACCCAGCTGCGCTGCTCGTCGGGGACTCCGCCGAGCGCAAGGATCGCTTGGGCGATGCCGAGCAGGAAAAAGGCCGCGGCGAAGGCGAGGAACAGCTCGTCGCGCGTGTCGCGCCAGAAACGCAGGAAAAATAGGCCGGCCGCCGCGAAGCCGAGCGTGACCGCGCCGGAAAGGAAGGCAAGCAGGGTCACGCCTCCTCCATGTCCCAGATGAAGCCGAACAGGAGGACGGCCACCGCCGCCAGCGACAGCATCAGCCGGACAAGGCCGAAGTCGATATCGTGGATCAGCAGCAGATCGACGATCACGAACAGATTGTTCGCGGCGAGCAGCGCGAAGCACAAGGCGCTCCACAGCAGCAGCCGCATGCCGCTGCGGCGATAACTGCGCGTGAGCAATAGAGCGCAAGCGGAACTCGTCGCGAAGCAGAGCAGATAGACGATCGCGGGAAACCACGAGGTCATCTCACTCCCTCCATAGCTTGAATGCGTCGGCGAAACTGCTGAGTCCCGAAGATGCCTGCGTGACGATCATGCGCCGGACCGAATCCGGCCGGATGGCGTAGAGCGCCTCGGCGGCAGTTGCGAGACCGTCGACTGCGTCCGAGGTCGGCTGATAGCGGACGAGATCCCCGGTTCGATCACGACGAGCCCCGCGGCGAGCAGCGACTCGATGCTTTGCGACACGACGAGGTCGCTCCCGCGCAGCGCGACGACCAATTCCCGTTGCGGCCAGGCCCGATCGCGATGCTTCTTCAGGAAGCACAACAATTCGAGCGCCCAGACCGAGCGGAAGGTCGAACGGATGAAGCTGGAAACCTCTTGCTTGGCCGGCATCCCGGGCGCCGTCTCTCATGTGCGTGTTTCCCCCGAGTGTCCCGGCCACTCCTAACGCTCCGAAGAAATGCCGCAATCCGCCGCAAATCCGTGCACACGTTCACTTTTCCTACAGCACAGCTGTTGCTATGCTTGTGCAGGCCGGGGGCCGTTCAGCGTCTCAGGGGTGGGGGAATTCATACCAGGAGTGCCAGGTGAACGCCGAACTACCTCGCGACATGCTCGATCGCCGTCAACTCGTCGCCGCGCTCCGCAACTTCCGGCGCGGTGACTTCACTGTCCGCCTGCCGGACGATCTCCCGGGCACAGACGGCGAGATAGCCGCATTGTTCAACGAAGTCGTCGCCATGGAAGAGGCGATGACCCACGAATTCGAGCGCCTGTCGCGCGTCGTCGGCAAGGAAGGCAAGATCACCCAGCGCGGCCATGTCCGCGGCGCGACCGGCAGCTGGGAAGCCAAGCTCCGCTCGGTCAACGAGCTGATCGAGGACATGGTGCAGCCGACCGCCGAAGTCGCGCGCGTCATCGGCGCGGTGGCCAAGGGCGACCTGTCGCAATCGATGACCGTCGAGATCGACGGCCGGCCGCTCCGCGGCGAGTTCCTTCGCATCGGCAAGGTGGTGAACACCATGGTCGAGCAGCTCGCCTCGTTCGCGTCCGAAGTGACTCGCGTGGCGCGCGAAGTGGGCACCGAGGGCAAGCTCGGCGGGCAGGCCAAGGTGAAGGGCGTCGCCGGCACGTGGAAGGACCTGACCGACAACGTCAACGCGATGGCGACCAACCTGACCGGTCAGGTCCGCAACATCGCCGAGGTGACCACCGCGGTGGCGTCGGGCGATCTTTCCAAGAAGATCACCGTCGAAGTGAAGGGCGAGATCCTCGAGCTCAAGAACACCATCAACACGATGGTGGACCAGCTCAATTCGTTCGCGTCGGAAGTGACGCGCGTGGCGCGCGAGGTCGGCACCGAGGGCAAGCTCGGCGGGCAGGCGCGCGTGGAAGGCGTCGCCGGCACGTGGAAGGACCTCACCGACAACGTGAATCTGATGGCCGACAACCTCACCGGTCAGGTGCGCAACATCGCCGAAGTGACCACCGCGGTGGCGTCGGGCGACCTTTCCAAGAAGATCACCGTCGACGTGAAGGGGAGATCCTCGAGCTGAAGAACACCATCAACGTGATGGTCGACCAGCTCAACGGCTTCGCTTCGAAGTGACCCGCGTGGCGCGCGAAGTGGGCACCGAGGGCAAGCTTGGCGGCCAGGCGCAGGTGCCCGGCGTCGCCGGTACGTGGAAGGATCTCACCGACAACGTCAATCTCATGGCCGACAATCTGACCGGCCAGGTGCGCAACATCGCCGAAGTGACCACCGCGGTGGCGTCGGGCGACCTTTCCAAGAAGATCACCGTCGACGTGAAGGGGAGATCCTCGAGCTGAAGAACACCATCAACGTGATGGTCGACCAGCTCAACGGCTTCGCTTCGGAAGTGACGCGTGTGGCGCGCGAGGTCGGCACCGAGGGCAAGCTCGGCGGTCAGGCGCAGGTGCCCGGCGTCGGCGGCACATGGAAGGATCTGACCGACAACGTCAATCTGATGGCGGCGAACCTCACCGGCCAGGTCCGCAACATCGCCGACGTGACGACTGCGGTGGCGAAGGGCGATCTTTCGAGGAAGATCACCGTCGAAGTGCGCGGCGAAATCCTCGAGCTGAAGAACACCATCAACGTGATGGTCGACCAGCTCAATGGTTTCGCATCCGAAGTGACCCGCGTGGCGCGCGAAGTGGGTTCAGAAGGCAAGCTCGGCGGGCAGGCGCAGGTCGAAGGCGTCGCCGGCACGTGGAAGGACCTCACCGACAATGTGAACCTGATGGCCGGCAATCTCACCGGCCAGGTCCGCAACATCGCCGAAGTGACCACCGCGGTGGCGAAGGGCGATCTTTCCAAGAAGATCACCGTCGATGTGAAGGGCGAGATTCTCGAGCTCAAGAACACCATCAACACCATGGTGGATCAGCTCAATTCGTTCGCGTCGGAAGTGACGCGCGTGGCGCGCGAAGTGGGTTCGGAAGGCAAGCTCGGCGGACAGGCCAAGGTCGAGGGCGTCGGCGGCACGTGGAAGGATCTCACCGACAATGTGAACGATCTGGCCGCGAACCTCACCGGTCAGGTGCGCAACATCGCCGAGGTGACCACCGCGGTGGCGCTGGGCGACTTGTCCAAGAAGATCACCGTTGACGTGAAGGGCGAGATTCTCGAGCTCAAGAACACCATCAACACGATGGTGGACCAGCTCAACGGCTTCGCTTCGGAAGTGACACGCGTGGCGCGCGAGGTGGGCACCGAAGGCAAATTGGGCGGGCAAGCGCAGGTGCGCGGCGTCGCGGGCACCTGGGCCGATCTCACCGACAATGTGAATCTGATGGCGGCGAACTTGACCGGTCAGGTGCGCAACATCGCCGACGTGACCACTGCGGTGGCGCGCGGCGACTTGTCCAAGAAGATCACGGTCGACGTGAAGGGCGAGATCCTCGAGCTCAAGGACACCATCAACACGATGGTGGACCAGCTCAACGGCTTCGCTTCGAAGTGACTCGCGTGGCGCGCGAAGTGGGCACCGAGGGCAAGCTCGGCGGTCAGGCGCAGGTGCCCGGCGTCGGCGGCACGTGGAAGGACTTGACCGACAACGTCAACCTGATGGCGACAAACCTGACCAACCAGGTGCGCGGCATCGCCGACGTGGTCACCGCGGTGGCGCAGGGCAATCTGAAGCGCAAGCTGACCGTGGACGCCAAGGGCGAGATCGCGGCGCTGGCCGAGACGATCAACTTCATGATCGACACGCTGTCCACCTTCGGCGATCAGGTGACCAACATGGCCCGCGAAGTGGGTATCGAGGGCCGGTTGGGCGGTCAGGCGCGCGTGCCGGGCGCCGCCGGCCTGTGGCGCGATCTCACCGATAACGTGAACCAGCTGGCAGCAAATCTCACCAATCAGGTTCGCTCGATCGCCGACGTGGCGACTGCGGTGACCAAGGGCGATCTCACCCGCTCGATCGCAGTGGAAGCGTCGGGCGAGATGGCGGCGCTCAAGGACAACATCAACGAGATGATCCGCAACCTCAAAGATCAGACCTTGAAGAATGCGGAGCAGGATTGGCTCAAGACCAACCTCGCGCGCTTCAGCCGCATGCTGCAGGGCGAACGCGATCTCACCACCGTCTCGAACCTGATCATGTCCGAGCTCGCGCCGCTGGTGAACGCGCAATATGGCGTGTTCTATGTCACCACGCGCGATGGCGACGATACCGTGCTAGAACTCGCCGCGAGCTATGGCGCCGAGAGCAAGGAGCAGCTCAAGCCGAAGTTCGCGTTGCGCGAAGGGTTGGTCGGGCAAGCGGCGGCGGACAAGCGCCCGATCCTGCTCGAGCACGTTCCCGCGGACTTCCTGCGCATCGGATCGGGGCTGGGCGCGGCGGCGCCGGCCAATGTCGCCATCCTGCCGGCCTTGTTCGAGGATGAGGTCAAGGCAGTGATCGAACTCGCCTCGTTCGGCGACTTCAACGAGACGCACCAGAGCTTCCTCGATCAGCTGATGGAATCGGTCGGCATCGTGCTCAACACGATCGCCGCCACGATGCGCACCGAGGGGCTGCTCAAGCAGTCGCAGCTGCTGACGCAGGAGCTGCAGGCACGCCAGACCGAGCTGACCACCAAGCAGGAAGAGCTGCACAACACCAACGAGGAGTTGCAGGAAAAGGCGCAGCTGCTCGAGAACGAGAAGAAGCAGGTCGAGGCCAAGAATCTCGAGATCGAAATGGCCCGCCGTGCGCTGGAGGAGAAGGCCGAGCAGCTCGCGCTGACCTCCAAGTACAAGTCCGAATTCCTCGCCAACATGTCGCACGAGCTGCGCACGCCGCTCAATTCGCTGCTGATCCTCTCGAAGCTGCTGTCGGACAATCCGCAGGGCAATCTCAACGAGAAACAGGTCGAATTCGCGCGGACGATCAACTCGGCGGGATCGGATCTGCTCAATCTGATCAACGACATCCTCGACCTTTCCAAGATCGAGTCGGGAACGGTGTCGATCGAGGTCGGCGAGATGCCGATGCAGGCGCTGCGCCAGCATATGGACCGCACCTTCCGCCAGCTCGCGGCGGACAAGAGTCTCGCCTTCAACGTCGAGTTCGATGCCGGCTTGCCGGCGACGATCCGTACCGACGAGAAGCGGCTCCAGCAGATCGTGCTCAACCTGCTTTCGAATGCGTTCAAGTTCACTGCGCACGGCAGCGTCACGCTCGCCGTGCGGGCGGCGACCAAGGGGTGGAGCACCAACCATCCGGTGCTGCGCGGCATGGATACCGCGATCGAGATCGCCGTCACCGATACCGGCATCGGCATCCCGCAGGACAAGCAGAAGCTGATCTTCGAGGCGTTCCAGCAGGCGGACGGCACCACCAGCCGCAAATATGGCGGCACCGGCCTTGGCCTGTCGATCAGCCGTGAGATCGCGCGTCTGCTCGGCGGCGAGTTGCAGGTGCGCTCGACCCCGGGCGAAGGCTCGACCTTCACATTGTTCGTGCCGCTCCAGGCGATCGCTCCGGCGACCTCCGGCCAGATCGGCACCACCGCGCGCTACGACAATAGCGGGGCGATGGTGCCCAATGCACTTCCCAGCGCGGGCGCGTTCGATCTCAGCGACGATCGCGACAGCCTGAACGGCGATCCGTTCGTGCTGATCGTCGAGGATGACCCCACCTTCGCCTCGATCCTGCTGGATATCGCGCGCGGTGCAGGGCTCAAGGGTGTGATCTCGGGAGCCGGTGCGGGGACGCTGGCAATGGTCCGGAAGCTCCAGCCGAACGCGATCACGCTCGACCTCGGCCTGTCCGACATCGACGGCTTCGTGCTGCTCGATCTGCTCAAGCACGATCCGCAGACCCGGCACGTGCCGATCCACGTCATCTCGGGCGCGGACAAGGTCGCCAAGGCAATCGATCTCGGGGCGTTCGGCGTCACGGAGAAGCCGGCCGAGAAGGAGGCGCTGGTCGCGGTGTTCCGTGACCTTGCCGAGCGCGTCGAGAAGCATCCGCCGGTGATCGAACTGGTGCCCGAGCATACCGAGCAGGTAGTTCAGGCCGGCCGCGGCGTGCCTGAACTGGCCGATGCCAAGATCCTCATCGTCGATGACGACATCCGCAACATCTACTCGCTGACCAGCGTGCTCGAGAGCTACGGCGTCGAAGTGCTCCACGCCGAAGGCGGCAAGGACGGCATTCTCATCCTCGAGCAGACGCCGGGAATCGATATCGCGCTGATCGACATCATGATGCCGGAGATGGACGGTTACGAGACGATGCAGCAGATCCGCCAGCGCACGGTGCTGGCCGATCTGCCGCTGATCGCGGTGACGGCCAAGGCGATGAAGGGCGATCGGCAAAAGTGCCTCGACGCGGGTGCTTCCGATTATATCGCCAAGCCGGTCGACATCGATTTGCTGCTGGCGCTCCTGCGCGTCTGGATCGGCCGCTCGCGGGAGGCCTCGCATGCGGGCGATGTGGTCGTGGCAGAACCGAGCTGAGGTGCGGATGCGCTCCAGGATTCCGCCGACCCGAACCGCGACGATCGCCGAGGCCGCACTTGTGACAGACCCCGAAGCCATCGAGGATCGCGCCAGGGTACTCGTCGTCGATGATGACGAGCGCAATTTGCTCGCGATCCGGACAGTGCTCGAGGATGTCGCCGAGGTCGTCGTCGCCAATTCGGGCGAGGAGGCGCTGCGCCAGCTCCTCAAGGGCGAATTCGCGGTGATCCTGCTCGACGTCTACATGCCTGGCATCGATGGCTATGAGACGGCCCAGATCATCCGTTCGCGCGAGCAGACCAAGCGCGTGCCGATCGTCTTCCTCTCCGCGGTCAACAAGGAGAGTCAGCATCTCCTGCGCGGCTATTCGATGGGCGCGGTGGATTATGTGTTCAAGCCGGTGGACGCGGTGGTGCTGCAGTCCAAGGTCGCGGTGTTCGTCGATCTGTTCATGATGACCAAGGAGATCCAGCGCAAGGCTCGGCAGGAGCAGGCATTGCTCGACGCCAATCTGCGCGCCAATGCCGAGCGGCTGCGGATCGAACAGGAATTGCGCCTCGCCGAGCAGCGTCAGGCGGCGATCATCCAGTCGCTGCCGATCATTCTCTATCTCGAGGAAGTCGACGCGGAGCCGCGCATCCCGAAGTTCGTCAGCGGCAACTTCCACGCGCTCACCGGCTATGCATTCGAAGAGATTCAGCAAACCCCGACTTTGTGGGTGGATCGTCTCCACGCGGAGGATCGCGAGCGCGTGGTCGAGGCGATGGCGGGGCGCAGTTCGGGGCAGTCGCTGTCGGTCGAGTATCGCTGGCAGTGCGCCGATGGTCAGTACAAGCACTTCCTCGATCAGGCGGTGCTGCTGCGCGATGCCTTCGGCAACCCGGTCGAGTTCGCGGGCACATTGCTCGACGTGACCGACCGCAAGGAATTGGAGAGCCAGCTCACTCAGGCCCGCAAAATGGACGCGATCGGGCAGTTGACCGGCGGCATCGCGCACGATTTCAACAATCTTCTCGCGGCAGTGCTGGGCGGGCTCGGTATGATCGAGCGCCGGGTGCCGCTGAGCGATGATCAGGCTAATATCGTCGCGATGACTCGCCATGCCGCTGAGCAGGGCGCGGAGCTGGTCAAGCATCTGCTCGCATTCGCGCGCCGCCAGAAACTCGAACCCGCCTCGGTCCAGATCCCCCGCCTTGCGCAATCAGTCAGCAACCTGCTCGCGCATACGCTGGGCGGCTTGGTCGAGCTCGAATGGAAGCTCTCGGACCAATTGTCGCCGGTCTATGCCGACGCCGCCCAGCTCGAACTCGCGCTGATGAACCTGATCATCAACGCCCGCGACGCGATGCCCGATGGCGGCATGGTCACGGTCGCCGCCGAGGACCGCGAGATCACGGAACAGGTCGGCCGCACCGGGCTCACGCCGGGCCATTACGTCGTGATCGGCGTGGGCGACACCGGCTGCGGCATCGCGCCCGAGATGATCGAACAGGTGCTCGAACCCTTCTTCACCACCAAGCCGGTGGGCAAGGGAACCGGGCTCGGGCTCAGCATGGTCTATGGCTTCGCGCAGCAATCGGGCGGCGAGGTGCGGGTGGACAGCGAACTCGGCCGCGGCACTTGCGTCGAGATCTGGCTCCCGCGCGCGCCGGAGGCCGAAATGGAGGCCGAGGAGGAGGAAGCCGCGGAGGAGACGCTCAACGGCGTCACTGCCGCGATGCGGATCCTGCTTGTCGACGACCATGACGGGGTCCGCGCCACGACCGCGGCGCTGCTCGAGGATCTCGGCCATTCGGTAATGCACGTCACTGAAGGCGCGCAGGCGCTCGACCTGTTCCGCAAGGATCCGGCGTCGTTCGACCTGCTGATCACCGATTACGCGATGCCGCGCATGTCTGGCACCGAGCTGGTGCGGCAGGTCCGCGGCGAGCGCGCCGACCTGCCTGCGCTGATCATCACGGGCTATGCGGAAGCCGATATGGGCGCCGCCGAAGAGGATGTGCGGGTCCTCGACAAGCCATTCACGCCCGAACAGCTCAAGGCGGCGTTGCGCGAACGTCGCTGAGGCGTCGGCCGCAAAATCTCAATTCGCGGAGGCGGTGATCCGTCCGGCCGCGACGCTGTCATGCACACCACCGATCCACGTGCCGGTGACTCCGAACGAGATCGTCCAGCGCCACCAGATCGGCGCGGTAGCCGGGCGCGATCGTGCCGAGGCTGTCGCCGAGGCCGAGGAACCCGGCCGGCGCGCGCGCGGCCATGCAGGCTGCGGCCTCGATCGAAGCACCGAGCATCTTCACGCAATTGGCGAGCGCCGCGGCCATGTCGAGATGCGATCCGGCGATAGTGCCGTCCTCGTCCCTGCAAATCCCGCCCACAACGCGGATGTGGCGGCCCTGGAGCATGAATTCATCGACATGGTTGCCGACCGAGGGCATCGCATCCGTGACCAGCATGAGCTGCTCGGGGGCTTGCAGCGCAGTGCGATCTTGAGCGTCGTCGGGCTGACATGGTGGCCGTCGACAATGATCCCGCAGATCAGCTCGGGTCGCTCGAGCGCGGCGCCGGTCAGCCCCGGCGCGCGCGAGGTGAGCGGGGACATGGCGTTGAACAAATGGGTGATTCCGGTCGCTCCCGCCTCGACCGCGGCGATCGACTGCTCATAGGTAGCGTTGCTGTGACCGGCGGCGACGATCACACCGGCATCGGACAGGCGGCGGATCGTCGCGGGATTGGTCTGCTCGGGCGCGAGCGTCACCAGCGTGCGTCCGCGCTTCAGCAGGGTCAGGACGGCAAGGCCCTCGTCGTCGAGCGCGCGGATCTTGTCGGCGCGGTGGATGCCGCGGCGGTCGACATTGAGGAAAGGCCCCTCGATATGGATGCCGAGTACGCCGGGCACGCCTTGGGCGATTGCCGCATCGACCGCAGCCACGGCACGGCGGATCACGTCGAGATCGTCGCTGATCAGCGTCGGCAGGAAGCCGGTGGTGCCGAACCGGCGGTGCGCGGCGCCGATCGCGGCAATCCCCTCGACCGTCGGAGATTCGTTGAACAGCACGCCGCCGCCGCCATTGACCTGCGTGTCGATGAAGCCCGGGAGCAGCGTCGCGCCCCGAAGGTCATGCCGTGCCGCGTCGGCGGGAACCTCGCTCGCCGGAACCACGCCGGCGATGCGATCGCCATCGACCAGAACAGCTTCGCCGTCGCGAAGGACACCCGCGCGAAGCACGCGGCCATTGACCAGAGCAGTGACCATCAGACGGTTTCGGTGACCTTGGCGAGCAGGGAGGGCGATCGGGGTCGAACCCGCGACGCAGCGATAGCGCGTTGACCGCGCGATAAAAGGCCTGGATCTGCAGCATCGGTTCGATCGCCGGATGCGCCGCCGGGTGCGGCAGCTGGACCGCACCAGGTACCTCGCCGCCGCTCACCAGCACGTCGCCCCCGCGCGCTAGCACATCGGCGACGAGTTCATCAACGCCGTCGGCGGTTTCGTCGCCCTGGCGGAAGACAAGCAGCGGGAAGTCCGGGCCGACCAATGCCATCGGGCCGTGGCGGACCTCGGCGGCGCTGAACGCCTCGGCATGGAGCCCGCAGGTCTCCTTGAACTTGAGCGCAGCTTCCTGCGCGATGCCGAAGCCAAGGCCGCGGCCGATGACGTAGAGGCCCTGCGCATGCTCCAGCCGATCGACCATCGGGGACCAATCGGAGGCCCAGGCCTGTTCGAGCAACGCGGGCGCGCCGTACAGTGCCTCGAGCAGCTCGCCGTCGCCGGCCCATTCGCCGACGAGGTGGAGCAAGCCGGCGAGGCTGGCGATGTACGATTTGGTCGCCGCGACGCTGATTTCCGCGCCGGCGTGGAGCGGCAGGAAGGTGTCGACATCATCCGCCAGCGGCGAATCGGCCGTGTTGACCAGCGCCGCAGTGCGCGCCCCGCCCTGCTTCGCCGCGCGCATTGCCGAGAGGATGTCGGGGCTCTTGCCCGATTGGGAGATGCCGATCGCCAGCATGCCGGTCAGGTCCGCGGCGGCGCCATAGACCGACGAAATAGAAGGTGCTGCCGACGTGGTGAGCACGCCCAACCGGGTTTCAATCAGATATTTGCCGAAAGTCGCGGCGTGATCCGAGCTGCCGCGCGCGCAGGTGAGCACTCCGCGCGGATGCGCCGCCCGCAGATCCGTGGCGAGCGCCGTCACTGCGGTCTGATTGGCGGCGAGCTGGCGGCGTACGACCGTCGCGGCCTCACCGGCCTCGTGAAACATCTTCGTCGTCTCGGGACTCGTCACTGCATCAGCCTCGCGTGTCGAGTTCGGCGACGAAATCATAGGCGTCGCCGCGATACCAGCTCCGCGTCGCCTCGATCACCCGACCATCGGAAAGGAAACCCCGGCGCTCGATATAAAGTCCCGGAGCGCCTGCTTCGATCCCGAGCAATTTGGCCTGCTCGGCATTGAACAGCACTGCGCGGAGCCGCTGGAGCGCGCGAACCGGACGATTGCCGGTGACTTCGAGCGCAGCATAAAGCGAAGCGCCGACGACTTCCTCGCTGTCGAGGCCGAAGCCGGGGATCGTCGAATATTCGAGCGCCATCGGCGTATCGTCGGCGAAGCGGATCCGGTTGAAGCGATAGACCGGAGTGCCTGGGCTCAGCCCCAGGGTCAGCGCCTCGTCCGGAGTCACGGCACCCGAGGATCGCGCGAGCCATTCGCTGCGCACCGTACGACCGCGCGCCGCCATATCCTCAGAGAAGGACGAGAGCTTGGCGAACTGCTTTTCGACGCGGCCGGCGACGAAAGTCCCCGCGCCCTGGCGGCGAATCAGCAGGCCTTCGTTGACCAGCGTATCGAGCGCCTTGCGCAGCGTGATCCGCGATACCGAGAGATCGGCGGCGAGGTCGCGTTCGGCTGGCAGCGCCTCGTTGGGCTTGAGCACCTGATCGCGCAACGCATCGCGCAGGGCGTCTTCCAGCCGCCGGTAAAGCGGGCCGCCACCGGTTCCATCGAGAGATCGTATCTTTTCGGCCAGCAGCGGCATGTCGGCTCCCACCATTGGGCTTGCGTGCGTTAGAAGCAATACTAATACCAATAACATACCACATGCTAGCCATAAAATGCGCCTTCCCTGCGCATCTGCTCGTCATATTTGTGAAAGATTCCCTCTTGACGAGTGTAGTGGTCTGACGGATGGTCTGCTCAATGGTATGCAAATGGTATAAAAAAGACATGCCATAAAAATTCATCTTAAGGGGATGAGACATGGGGATTCGGACTTTTCTCGTCGGCACCGCCAGCGCGATCGCGCTGCTTTCGGGGGCCGCCCACGCACAGACAGCAGACGAAACGCCGGCATCGGCTGAGGCGCAGGACGGCGAGGAAATCGTCGTCACCGGCTATCGCGCCTCGCTGGCGGCGGCGATCGAGACCAAGCGCAACGCCAATTCGATCGTCGATTCGGTTTCGGCCGAAGACGTCGGCAAATTTCCCAACACCAACGTCGCCGAGGCGCTGACATTGGTTCCCGGCGTCACTGTCGACCGTCAGTTCGGCCAGGGCGAGAAGGTTTCGATCCTCGGCACCGATCCGGCGCTCAATCGCACGCTCCTCAATGGCCAGACGGTCGCTTCGGCCGACTGGTTCATCCTTGATTCTGCCCGGCCGCACCTTCAACTACGCACTGCTCGCGCCGCAGTTGGTCAGCCGCGTCGACGTGTACAAGTCGGCCGAATCGCGGATCGACGAAGGCTCGATCGGCGGCACCGTCAACGTCGTCACGCGCAAGCCGCTCGACCTCAAGCCGTTCACCGTCGCCGGCACGCTCGGCTATCTCTACAATGACCGTTCCAAAAAGGGCGATGTTCAGGGCTCGGCTTTGGTCAGCTGGCACAACGAAGCTGGGACGATCGGCCTGCTCGCTTCGTTCCAGCGCGCCAAGGATCGGCTTCGGCGCGATGGCATCGAAACCTATGGCACGATAAATGCGAATTTCTGGAACGGCGTGAACGACGCCAAGACGAGTTCGCTGCCGCAGAGCCTGATTCCGGTCGCGCCGAATCCCGCCGATCAGATCACCGGAACCGGCCAGTGCGTCGGTGCCTGCGCGACGACGCTCGCCGCCAATCCGACCGCGAAATTTCCCAACGCGTTCGGCACGTCCTATTTTGAGCAGGGCCGCGAGCGCCTGACCTATTCGGCGGCGGCGCAGTGGAAGCCGGTGCCCGAGCTGACGATCGGCGTCGACTATCTCCGCATCGACGCGACGTACGACAACCTAAACCAGTCGATGTACGCCTTCCCGGGCAACACCTGGAACAGCGCAGGCCGGCTTACCGGCCTTACCGTGCAGGACGGGATCGTCACCGGCGCGACCTTCAACAACGCACTGTCGGTGCTCGACGCGCAATACCGCACCGCCGAGATGCACTCCGAAACCTGGCACGGCCAGATCGGCTGGGACAGCGACAATTGGGCGCTCAACGTCGAGGGCGGCATGTCCGACGCCGATGGCGGCACCAAGAAGCAGGTGTTCCTCGAATTCCTCAACTGGGCGAATTACACCGTCGACATCAGCGGCGCGCCCAAGAGCCCGGGCACAATCAGCTATACGACCGACGTGCTCGGCAATCCCGCGGCATTTCGGACCGATCCGGGCTGGAGCGGCAACCTTGTCGAGAAGCCGACCAGCGATAAGGAGCGCTATGGCCAGGCCGACCTGACCTTCAAGTTCGACGGTTCGCTGAAGAGCCTGCAGTTGGGCTACAAGTATCGCCGTCACGAGACCGGCCAGCGTTATGCCGGCGTCACGGTCGCGGGCGTCAACGTGCCGGCTTCGCAATTCGACGCGAGCCAGGTGAGCGACAATTACCTGCGCGGCTTCAACGGTGTGAACGACCAGATGACCGGTCGCTTCAAGATCGACGGCAATTCGATGGTCGATTATGTCGAAGGCGGCAGCTGGGTGCCCGGGGGCGGGGCGGTCCCGACGCCGTCGCCGTTCGCCGCGATCGAATTCGCCGCCGGAAACTGGGATGTGACCGAAGACATCCACGCGGCTTACGCACAGGTCAACTTCGAGCAGGGCGCGCTGCGCGGCAATGTCGGTGCGCGCTACGTCAACACCGCCAGCGAGAGCGCCGGTTATGTCTGCACCTTGGGCACACCGTGCAACGCCGCAGCGAATTGGACGTGGCAGACCACGAACAAGAAGTATGAGAAGGTCCTTCCCACGATCAACATCGCGATCGATCTGAAGAAGGACCTGATCTTCCGCTTCGCGGCGACGCAGGTGATCGCGCGGCCGAATTATGCCGACATGACCAACTCCTTCTGGCTGTCGGACCAGATCCTCACCGGCGAAGGCGGCAACCCCGATCTCGACCCGTATGAATCGGACAATTTCAACGCGTCGCTCGAATGGTATTTCGCGCCCCGCGCGATCCTCGCCGGAGAGGTCTTCTACAAGAACATTTCCAACTATATCCTCAGGCAGACCGCGCCCGAGAATTTCTTCAACACTTCGCAGGGCCGCGTCACGACCTATAATATCAGCCGGCCGTACAATGCGGGTTCAGCCAAGGTGAAGGGCTTTGCACTCGCCTATCAGCAGAGCCTGCCATACGGCTTCGGCGTCCTCGCCAACTACACCTATTCGGACGGCGAAGGGCAGGACGGCGCGGACCTGCCGTATAATTCGCGGCACCAAGTGAGCTTCAGCCCGTTCTTCGAGAGCGGACCGGTGTCGATCCGCGGGACCTATACCTGGCGGTCGAAATACTTCACCGGCATCGATCGCGGTGACCAGATGTTCGTCCGCGACACGGCGAATGTGGATGTCTCGGCGACCTACAACATCACGCAGAATATCGGCCTGACGATCTCGGGCATGAACCTGACCGACAGCGAGTATTACGCCTATGCCAACACGCAGCGCCTGCCGCGCGGAGTGTATCGCACCGGGCGCCGGGCACTCGCTTCCGTGAACGTCAACTTCTGAGATGGCGGCACGTGCATGACAGGGCGGCGGAGATTCGAGGGATCGTCTCTCCGCCGCCCATTTTTTCGCCCCGTCGAAATGGCGGGCAGCCGATTGAGCGGGGCGCGAAACCGCCTAAGCTCGTCGCGCATCATCGTCGGGAGCCGCGCTTGATTTCCTTTGCTCGATCACTGGTGGCGCTCGGTGCCGTGCTGGCCGCAACGCCTGCGCTGGCGCAGGTGCCCAGGCTATTGCCGGTGCCAGCCGAATTGCATGCGGGGAAGGGCGCGCTCGCGGTTAGCCAGAAGACGACGCTGGTGGCGCCGGACGGGGACGCCGGGGCACGCAATGCGGCCGAGCGCCTTGCCGAACTGATCGCGGAATCGCGCGGGTTCAAGCTCGGGGTCGGATCGCGGGCATCGGGGCCGTCGATCCATTTCGTCCGCGCCGCGAGCGGCAAGCCCGAAAGCTATCGCCTTGAGGTGACGTCGCGGGGCGCTGTCATCACCGCGGGGGACGATGCCGGGTTGCTCTATGGTGCCGTCACTCTGTGGCAGGCGATGACGCAGGTGCCGGGAAAGGGCGCGGTCGAAATTCCGGCGTTCGGCGCCGTGGACGCCCCGCGGTTCGGCTGGCGCGGGCTGATGCTCGACAGCGCCCGGCATTTCCAGTCGCCCGCATATGTGCGCAAGCTGATCGACTGGATGGCGGTCAACAAGCTCAACACGCTGCACTGGCATCTGGTCGACGATCAGGGCTGGCGGGTCGAGATCAAGAAATACCCCAAGCTCACCGAAATCTCGGGCTGGCGCCATCCGGCGACCGCGTCCGGCGCGCCGCAATTGCCGCGGGTCGGTGGCTTCTACTCGCAGGATGAGATCCGCAGCATCGTCGCTTATGCTGCGCAGCGTAACATCACGATTGTCCCCGAAATCGAGATGCCCGGCCACGCGCTCGCGGCGATCCGCGCCTATCCCGAACTCGGCACCGGCGTGGCGATCCCGCCGGGCACCGAGAGCGACTGGGGCGTCTTCCCCTGGCTCTACAATGTGGACGACAAGACCTTCGAGTTCCTCGAGAATGTGCTCGACGAAGTGATCACCTTGTTCCCGTCGAAGTACATCCATGTCGGCGGCGACGAGGCAGTGAAGGACCAGTGGAAGGGATCGGCCGAGATCCAGGCGCGGATGAAGGCGCTCGGCATCAAGGACGAGACCGCGCTCCAGGCCTGGTTCATGCACCGGATCGGCGAACACCTGACGAAGCGCGGGCGGAAACTGATCGGCTGGGACGAGATCCTCGAAGGCGGCGAAGTCCCGGCTGACGCGACGATCACGTCGTGGCGCGGCATCGAAGGCGCGATTACTGCCGCCAAAGCGGGGCACGACGCAGTGCTCAGCCCGTCGCCGACGCTCTATTTCGATCATCGCCAGGGCGCCGGGGACAGCGAGCCGCCGGGCCGCCTCGACGTGATGGACTTGAAGACGATCTATGGCTTCGATCCGGTGCCGGCGGAAATCCCCGCGGCGCAGCAGCATCACGTCCTCGGCCTTCAGGCCAATCTGTGGACCGAGCATGTGCGTACCGAGGAACGCGCGGCGTGGATGACCTTCCCGCGGGCCTCGGCGGTCGCCGAGATCGGCTGGTCGGCGAAGGGCGCGAGCGATTTCGGCGGCTTCATCGATCGGGTGATCCCGCAAATGGCGCGGATGCACGGTCTGGGATTGAACGCGGCTATCAGCGCGTTCGAGGTAAAACCCGATGTCGACTACACGCCCGGCAGCGACAGCGTCACCGTCTCGCTCGCCAATCAGGCGGGATTGGAGATGCGCTATACCATCGACGGCAGCGCGATCGGTGCGAAGTCGCCGGTCTATGCCGGCCCGTTCAAGGCGAAGCTGCCGTTCGAGCTAAAGGCGGAAAGCGTGCATGAGGGCCGCGGCGTGATCGGCGCGATCGCACAGAAGGTCACGCAGCAAAGCGTGCGCTGGCGCAGCGACGAGGCGCTGAAGACCTGCACCAACCGCGTCGTGCTCGCGCTCGAGGACGATTATCCGGCGACGGGCAAGCGCGCGGTCTTCGTCAGCGATATCTTCAATCCGTGCTGGCTGTGGGACAAGGCACCGGTCGGCGACGCGAAGCAGATCGCGATCACCGTCGGGCAGATCCCGTTCAACTTCCAGGTCGGCAAGGATCGCGATGGCATCAAGTTCCAGCCGCCGGCGACGCCCGAAGGCGAATTCGTGGTATATGCGGACAAATGCGAGGGCCCGCGCATCGCGGTACTCCCACTTGCATCGGCCACTGGCAATCCGGGGTTGACCCGGCTGGTCGCCCCGCTCGCGCCGCGCGCCGGGACTGGAACTCTGTGCATCACCTACACCGCCAAGGGCGTCGATCCGCTCTGGGCGATCGACGCCGTCGAGTTGGTCCCGTGAGTAATATGAACGCCGATACTATCACACTCGTAGCCCCCTTCGCCGGCTGGTTCGCGCCGCTCGAAGCAGTGCCCGACGCCGTCTTCGCCGAGCGGATGATGGGCGACGGCTTCGCGATCGATCCGGTCGAGGGCGTGTTGCGCGCACCGGCGGCGGGCGAGGTCCTATCGGTCCCGGATACCGCGCATGCCGTTACGCTGCGGCTCGAGAACGGCGCCGAGCTGCTGCTGCATATCGGCCTCGAAACTGTCGCACTCGGCGGTAAGGGCTTCACGGCAAAGGTGGTGGCCGGGCAGCGCGTAGCCGCGGGCGACCCGCTGATCGAATTCGATCTCGACGCCGTCGCGGAAGGCGCCAAGGCGCTGATCACGCCCGTGGTCCTCGCCAGTGACGGCTATGTCCTGACGCTCGAAGCGACAGGCCGGTTCGTGGAGGCCGGGGCCCCGGTCGCGCGCATTGTTGGCAAGCAAGTCCGCGAGGCGGTCCGCAGCGCCGCAGTCGAGGAACGTTTCGAGCGCGAAGTGACCGTCGATGCTGCACACGGCATCCACGCTCGTCCGGCCGCGCGGATCGCGGCGGCGCTGCGGCCCTTCGTCGCCGAGGTCGCGCTGGTCGCCGGCAACAAAAGCGCCAATGCGCGGAGCACGGTGGCGTTGCTTGGGCTGGGCGTGACTTCAGGCAGCAAGGTGCAGGTCGCCGGCGTCGGTGCAGACGCGCGCGCCGCGGTCGACGCAGTGGCAGAGCTGATCCTGTCGGGGCTGGGCGAGGAGCATTCGCATGCGCCAGCCGCGCCCCTCATGCGTTCGCAAGGGCCGGTCTGTGCATCGCCCGGGCTGGCGATCGGACAAGCGCTGCAACTGCGCGCCGCCGACCAGGACGTACCGGAAGACGGCGCCGGCATTGCCGTCGAGCGCACGACGCTGGACCAGGCGCTCGCCGAAATCGCCGACACCCTCGCCGGAGCGCGCGGCACCGCCGCGGAGATCGCCGAGGCGCATCGCGCGCTGCTCGCCGATCCCGAATTGCTGCGCACCGCCGAGGCCGAGATCGCCGCAGGCCGCAGCGCCGCTTATGCATGGCGTGCCGCCACCGCGCAGGCATCCGACGCGATCCGCGCCACCGGGGATGCGCTGCTGATGGAGCGTGTCGCCGACCTCAAGGACCTCGAGCGCCAGGTGGTGGCCGTATTGCTCGGCACGTCCGGCGCCGGCACACCCACCCTGCGCCCCGGCACGATCCTGATCGCCGACGACCTGCTGCCGTCGCAATTCCTCGCGCTCGATACCGCCAACCTTGCCGGCATCTGCACGGCGGCGGGCGGGCCGACTTCGCACGTCGCGATCCTTGCCGCCTCGGCCGGGATCCCGATGCTGGTCGCCGCGGGCGAAGGCGTGCTGGCGATCGCCGACGGCACGCCAGTGATCCTCGACGCCGATGTCGCCTCGATCGTCACCGATCCGAGCCCCGATGCGCTGTCGGAAGCCAGCGAGCGCCTGTTCGCCACCCGCGAGCGCCGCGCCCGTGAGGCGGCCGAGGCGCACGAGCCGTGCCGCATGGCCGATGGCACCCGCATCGAGATCTTCGCCAATCTCGGCTCGGTCACCGACGCTGCCGCCGCGGTCGCCGCCGGGGCCGAGGGGTGCGGATTGCTGCGCACCGAGTTCCTGTTCCTCGAGCGCGAGACCGCGCCCGACGAGGAAGAGCAGCGCGAGACGTATTCGCGGATCGCCGCCACCCTGGGCGACCGCCCGCTGATCGTCCGCACGCTCGACATCGGCGGCGACAAGCCGGTGCCCTATCTACCGATGGGCGGCGAGGAGAATCCGGCGCTCGGGCTGCGCGGCGTGCGGCTCAGCCTGGCCCGCCCGGACCTGATGCGGCTCCAGCTCCGCGCGATCCTGCGCGGCGTGCCTGCCGGCCAGTGCCGGATCATGCTGCCGATGGTCGCCGATCTGGGGGACTATCGCCCCGTCCGTGCGCTGCTCGCCGAGGTTCAGACCGAACTCGGCATTGCTGAACCGGTGCAGCTCGGCGTGATGATCGAAACTCCCGCCGCGGCGATGCTCGCCGGGCAGATCGCGCGCGAGGCCGACTTCCTCTCGATCGGGACCAACGACCTGACCCAATACACGCTCGCCGCCGATCGCGGGAACGCCGCAGTGTCGCAGCGGATCGACGCGATGCACCCCGCCGTGCTCCGGCTGGTCCGCGAAGTGGGGCGAGGCGCGAAGGAGGCCGGGCGCTGGGCCGGTATGTGCGGCGGCCTCGCGTCCGATCCGCTGGCTGCGCCTATCCTGATCGGGCTCGGCATCACCGAACTCTCGGCGACTCCGGCCACCATTCCAGGGATCAAGGCGGTCGTCCGCAGACTCGACATGAACGCGTGCGTGGCTTTGGCGGAGAAGGCGTGTGATGCCGTTTCTCCTGCCGAGGTCCGCGCGCTCGCCCGCGAGGCATTGGCATGAGCTTTCGACCCGCAACCCTTCTCGCCAAGGCGCAGCCGCTCGGCCGCGCGCTGATGCTGCCGATCGCAGTGCTGCCGATTGCTGCGCTTTGCTGCGGCTCGGCCAGGCCGACATGCTCGGCATTCCGTTCGTCGCTGCGGCGGGTGAGGCGATCTTTTCCAATCTCGGCCTGTTGTTCGCGGCGGGTGTCGCGGTCGGTCTCGCGCGCGAGAATCACGGCGCCGCCTCGCTCGCCGGCGTGGTCGCCTATCTGGTCGCGGTCGAGGGTGCCAAGGTGCTGCTGCATCTCCCGCCCGACATCGCCTCGGCGCCTGCGATCGAGCAGGCTGCGTGGCGCGCCAAGGAGATCGGCAAGCTCAGCGTCGCGGCCGGTATCCTCGCCGGAATCACCGCGGGGGTGCTCTATAACCGCTTCTCGAACATCAAGCTGCCCGATTATCTCGCTTTCTTCGCGGGGCGCCGCTTCGTGCCGATCGTCGCCGGGCTCGCCGGATTGCTCGGTGCGGCGCTGTTCGGCATCGGCTTCCCGTGGTTCGAAGTGGGTGTCGACACGCTCAGCCGCTGGGTGCTCGGCGCAGGGCCGATCGGGCTGTTTCTCTACGGCCTGCTCAACCGGCTGCTGTTGATCACCGGCCTCCACCATATCCTCAATAACATCCCGTGGTTCCTGCTCGGCGACTTCAACGGTGCGACCGGCGACATCAAGCGCTTCTTCGCCGGCGACCCGAGCGCGGGCGCGTTCATGTCGGGCTTCTTCCCGGTGATGATGTTCGGCCTGCCCGCGGCGTGCCTCGCGATGTATCGCAACGCGCTGCCGGAGCGGCGCAAGGCGGTCGGCGGCCTGCTGCTCAGCCTCGCGCTCACATCCTTCCTCACCGGCGTCACCGAGCCGATCGAATTCACCTTCATCTTCCTCGCGCCGGTGCTCTTCGTCGTCCACGCGGTGCTCACCGGCATCGCGATGGTAGTGATGGACGCGCTGGGCGTGAGGTTGGGCTTCGGCTTCTCGGCCGGCATGATCGACTATGTGCTCAACTTCGGCCTCGCCACGAAGCCATTGCTGCTGTTGCCGGTCGGCGCTGTGTATTTCTGGATCTACTACGCCACGTTCAGCTGGTGCATCCGGCGCTGGAATTTGAAGACTCTCGGCCGGGAAGACGAAGCGATGCCGGTGGCGGCGCAGGGTGCACCGGGCGCACGCGGACCCGCAGTGCTCGCGGCACTCGGCGGCGCTGCCAATGTCCGCAGCGTCGACGCATGTACCACCCGATTGCGGCTGGTGGTGGCGGACTTCGCGGCAGTGAACGAGGGGGGCTCAAGGCGCTCGGCGCGCGCGGCGTGCTCAAGCTCGATAATGGCGGGCTGCAAGTGGTGTTCGGTCCCGTCGCCGATCAGATTGCGGGCGAAGTGCGCCAGGCGATCGCTTCCGGACCCGTCGTACCGCCAAGTGTTCCGCAGCTCGATGTCGCGGCGATCGTCAAAGCATTGGGCGCCGGAAACGTGCGCTCGGTGCGCGCGCGCGGAACGCGTCTGCTGGTGGATTTGAACGATCCGGCGAAGCTCGACGAAGCGTCGCTCAGGCGCGGCGGCATTCTCGGAATCGTGATTCCGGCCGACGCTGCCCGGCCAGTGCACCTGATCGCCGGCGACGGCACCGCGCGGCTTGCGGCGGCGCTTCAGCCGGCAACCTAGCTCAGGTCGCGCGCTGGATCAGTCCGGCGCGGTCGGCCGCGAGCAAATCGGCATAGGAGACCCGGCCGGTCGCGCTTTCGATCCAGCATTCGGCATCGCCATAGCCGCCCTGGCGGACCAATACGAAGGCACAGTCGCCGAACGGGCCGAACAGCGCCGTCACGGGCCCGCCGCGTGCCGAAGGCCGGTGTACATAGACTTCGGCAAAGGCGTTCATCGGCGGCAGATTCACGGCAGCAGCGCTGCAGATCGTGTCCATAACCCCTCCCAGGTTTCCGTCCCTGATCCTTGCCGATCCCCGCGGCTCTTATGGCCGAGTCCATGAATCGGTTGGACAGGTTTGGAGTATGCCGCCCCAAATCGGTAGGTCAATGGACAATGGACGCGAAATTCGACCGACTTGTCTAACCAATTTGTCCGACACAGGCTTGGCAAGGCGGCTGGGTTATGGCTAGTTCGCATCAGGGGAAGGGGCGCGGATTGGCACAGGGAATTGCACAAGCGGGCGAAGGGCGGCTTGCCGACCGCGCTTATTCGCAGATCGTCGAGATCATCAACGGCGGCGATCTCCAGATCGGCGACCGGCTGCCGTCCGAGCCGCGGCTAGCGGAGATGTTCGGCATGTCGCGCACTGTGGTGCGCGAGGCGCTGGTCCGGCTGGCAGCCGACGGCATCACCGAATCGCGTCGCGGCGCCGGGTCCTATGTCATGCGGCGCCCCTCCGAACGGCTGGGCGCGCACATGCCGATGGCCGAACTGTCGGCGACGCTCGGTACCTATGAGGTGCGCTTCGTGCTCGAGGCGGAGGCGTGCCGGCTGGCGGCGATGCGGCGTTCGCCCGAGCAGATGGAGACGATCCAGGCGGCGATGGAACGGCTCCGCGCCGCGTTGCTTTCCAACGGTCCGGCGCATGAAGAGGATTGGGTGCTGCATCGCTCGATCTTCGAGGCAACCGCGAACCCGGCTTTCGTCGCGGCGTTCGATCACCTCGAAGAGGGCATCTACCGGATCCTTCGCGCCGGCGTGGATATCTCGCGCGATCGGCCGCCCGAGGCGATCGGCGCGATGATCACCGAGCATGAGATGGTCGTCGAGGCGATCCGCGCGCAGGATGCCGACGGCGCCGCGCTGGCGATGCGCTGGCATTTGTCGCAGGGGCGGAAACGGTTGATGCCGTAAGGCGATTTCTGGCGACGGTTACCGCCACCCCCACCCAACGACTTGTAGAGTGCCACGGCCGCCTGGCCCTTGGCGGCCTTTGCCTGATCCGCCCGACGTTCGGCCGCCAGCAGCGATTCCCGCGCGCGGAGCAAGGTCAGCCGGTCGTCCTCGCCGCTGGTTGCACGCTTCTCGGCTAGTGCAAAAGCGGAACGCTCGCGCTCCAGCGCGGCGCTCGCCTGCGTCTCTGCGGTGCGCGCATTGAGGAAGCGGTTGATCGCCGCCTCGCTGTCCGAAAGCGCGCCGAGCACGGCCTTTTCGTAGCGCGCGGCGGCGCCTTGCGCCCGCGCATCGGCGGCGCGGATCTGGGCGCGGATCGTGCCGCCCGAAAAGATCGGCCAGGAGAAGCTCGGGCCGATCTGCAGCCGGGTGCTGTCGCCCGAGAAGAGGTCGCCCGGGGTGCGCGCCTGCTGGCCGATGCTGCCGAACAGGCTGAAGCGCGGGAACAGATCGGCAGTGGCGACGCCGATATCGGCGGTGGCCGCGGCAAGCTCGCGCTCGGCGCGGCGGATGTCGGGGCGGCGTTCGAGCAGTTCGGAGCGGATGCCGACGAGGATGCGATCGGGGCTGGCGGGCAGGGGCTGTCTTGCGCAGCTCCGGCGCGACTTCCTCGGGCGCCGCGCCGATCAGCGCCGCGATCCGGTACGCCCCCGCTGCTGCCCGCGCCTCCGCATCGGGAACGGTGGCCGCGCTGGTGCGGGCGGCGCTTTCGGCGCGTTCCAGTTCGAGCCGCGACGCTTCCCCGGCGTTGAAGCGCAACTGCGTGAGGCGGGCCAGCTCGGTGTCGGAGGCGGCGAGTGCCCGCGCAGTGGCGGCATCCGCCTGTGCTGCACGCAGATCGAAATAGCTCCGCGCGACTTCGCCGATCAGCGTCAGCATCACGTCGCGCTGGCCGGAGAGCGCCGCGTCTGCGCGCGCGTTCGCCGCCTCGGTCTGGCGGGTGCGCCGGCCCCAGAAATCGAGTTCCCAGCTCGCGTCGAAACCGAGGTCGAAGAGCCGGAACTCGCGGTCGACTCCGGGATGTTGCCGATCGGGAGCTGGCCGTTCTCGCTCAACCGGTTCTCGGTGGCCGAGCCGGTCGCCTGCACGCTCGGCAGACGGCCGCCCGCCACGGCATCGCGGTTCGCGCGCGCTTCGGCGAGGCGCGCTTCGGCCTCCTTGAGATCGGGTGCGCTCGCCAGCGCACGGTTCACCAGCGCCGAGAGCTGCGGATCGCCGAAGCTGTCCCACCAGGCGAGGTCGACTGCGCCGGGCGTACCGGGTTCGAGCCACGACGCCTGACTCGCCGCGGTCGGCGCGGGGCGCTGGTAATCCGGACCGACGGTGCAGCCAGCGACGGCGAACAGGATGAGCAAGGGCAGGCGAGGCATCGCGGTCACTCCATGCGCGCGCGGAACAGCCAGGCCGATGCGGAGAGCGTCGCGCAGGCGATCAGCGCGAGCGGCCAGAGCTGGTGGAACACGGCGGCGGCCGGCATCGCCTTGAGGAACAGTCCCTGGACGATGACGAGGAAATAGCGGGCGGGATCGAGCCAGGTCACGACCTGCAGCCAATCGGGCATGTTGTCGATCGGGCTGGCATAGCCCGAGAGCAGGATCAGCGGCGTGGTGATGAGGAACACGCCGAGAAAGGCTTGTTGCTGCGTCTTCGCGATCGCCGAGACGAGCATGCCGAGGCCGATCAGCGCGAGCATGTACATGGCTAGACTGAGGAAGAAGAGCAAAAGCGATCCGGTGAACGGCACTCCGAACACGAGGGGCGCGATGATCAGATAGAGGCTGCCGTTGATCATCCCGATGATGAAGGGCGGGACCATCTTGCCGATCAGGATCTCGTGGACCCGCAGCGGCGAGACCATCAACTGGTCGAAGGTCCCCAGCTCGCGTTCGCGCGCCACCGATTGCGACGTGATGGCGAGGCCGGCGACCGAAGTGATGATCGCGACCAGCGAGGGGAGCGTGAACCAGATATAGTCGAGCGACGGATTGTACCAGTTGGTGACCACGCTCCCCGGCGGCGCCTGCGGGCCCGGCCGCGTCACCGTGTCGGCGCCGACGCCCGCGACGATCTGGGTGAGGTAGCCGTTGACGATCTGTGCCGCGTTCGACCGCCGCCCGTCGAGCACCACCCCGACCACCGCCGGCTTGCCCGCGGCGATGCGGCGGTCGAAATCCTCGTCGATCACCAAAGCGGCGATCACCTTCTGGTTGTCGATCGCGTCGCGCAGCTCATGCGGGCTCCGGAGCGGCACGATCTCGCGGAAATTGGGGCTGCCCGCGATCCGGCTGACGATCTCGGCCGAATGCACGCCCAAACTGCGGTCAAGGATCGCGACGTCGACATTCTTGACGTCGAGCGTGGTCGCGAAGGTGAAGATGAACAGCTGCATCAACGGCGGTACGAACAGCACGATGCGCGACTTGGGATCGCGCAGCACCGCCCACATCTCCTTGACGATCATGGCCCAGAGCCGGCGCATCTAATCGAGGCTCCGGCGGGTGACGCGGAACGAGAGCAGGAAGAACACCAGCCCGAAGCCGAGCATGATAAAGATGTTGGGGAGCAGCAGCGCCCATTGGTCACCCGCGAGGAACACCGATTGCAGACTGGGGATCAGATAGCGGGCGGGCACCAGATAGGTCAGCGCCTGGATCGGCCACGGCATCGAGCTGATCTCGTAGATGAAGCCCGAGAGCAGGAAGGTGGGCAGGAATGCCGATAGCAAGGCGATCTGGCTGGCGACGAACTGGTTCTTGGTCGCCGAGGAGATGAACAGGCCGAGCCCCAGCGCCGGCATCAGGAACGCGGATCCGACGACGAACAAGGCGAAGACCGATCCCCGGAACGGCACACCGAACACGAACACGCCGATTACGGTGCACAAAGCCATCGAGGCGAGCGCGAGGAGGTAATAGGGAATCACCTTGCTCGCGATGAACTCGGCCATCGAGATCGGCGTGGCCATCATCGCTTCCATCGTGCCGCGTTCCCATTCGCGCGCGACGACGAGCGCAGTGAGCAGCGTGCCGATCATCGTCATCACGTTGGCGATCGATCCGGGGACGAGGAAATAGCGGCTCTTGAGCTCGGGATTGTACCAGAAGCGCGACGACAGGCCGACCGGCGGTTCCGACGCTCCCGGGTTGCGCTCGAGCCCTTCGGCCGCTGCCCATTGCGCGCGGACGCCCTCGCCGTAGGCCGCCGCGAAATTGGCGGTGTTGGGCTGCGATCCGTCGGTGATGATCTGGATCGCAGGCGCGCGGCCCTGTTTGACGCCCTCGCCGAAATCGGAGGGGATGACGATGATCGCACGCAAGTCTCCCGAGACCATCTTCTCGCGCATCGGCTGGATCGTTCGCGCCATCCGGACCTCGAAATAGCGCGAGGTCTGATAGGCCTGTGCCAGCCGCAGCGCAGGCGCGCTCGAATCCTGCAGCACCACGCCGATCCGTGTCCGGCTGGAGTCGAGCGACACGGCATAGCCGAACAGGAACAACAGGATCATCGGCAGCACGAAGGCGATCAGAAAGGTCGAAGGATCGCGCAGGATCTGGGCGCCTTCCTTGCGGACCAGCGCGAGCAGGCGGCGGAGGGAGAAGCGGATATTCATATAAGCCCCTCCCCTTTAGGGGAGGGGTTGGGGTGGGGCGGTGCGGCAGGCGAAAAGTCTCGGTGAGACGGCCAGGCCCCACCCCTACCCCTCCCCTGAAGGGGAGGGGCTTTAGAAAAGAAGTGCGCTTCACGCCGCCTCCCTTTCGCCGCGCTTGCGGTCGAATTCCTCGATCAGCGCGATGAAGGCGTCCTCCATCGTCGGATCGTCTAGGCCCGCCAGCTTGCCGGCCTGCGCCTTGAGCTCGTCCGGCGTACCAGTGGCGATTTGCTCGGCGCGGTAGATCAGGGTGACGCGGTCGCAATATTCGGCCTCGTCCATGAAGTGCGTGGTGACGAGCACGGTCACGCCCTTCTCGACCAGCCCGTTGATATGCGTCCAGAATTCGCGTCGCGTCACCGGGTCCACTCCCGAAGTAGGCTCGTCGAGGAAGAGGACCGGCGGCTCGTGCATCACTGCGCAGGCCAATGCGAGCCGTTGCTTGAAGCCGAGCGGTAGCGTCCCGGCGTTGACATCGAGCTTCCCCTTCAGCTCGAAGATGTGGATCATCGCTTCGATCGCGCGCTTGGCGGCTTCGCGATCGAGATCATAGGCGCCGGCGAAGAAATCGAGATTCTGGCGGACGCTGAGGTCGCCATAGAGCGAGAATTTCTGCGCCATATAGCCGAGCGAGGCGCGCGCATCGGCACGCGATCGGCGCAGATCATGCCCCGCCACCGCGCCGCTGCCGCTGGTCGGTGTCAACAACCCGCACAACATCTTGAAGGTGGTCGACTTGCCCGCGCCATTGGGTCCGAGCAGTCCGAAGATCTGCCCGCGCGGGATTGCGAACTGCATATCGCTAGCCGCGACGAAATCGCCGAAGCGTCTGGTGAGGCCCTTGGCTTCGATCGCGCATTCGCTGTTCTCGGGAATCTCGCGATAGCGTTCGGCGAGGGCGCTGGTGCCCTTGGGCCCGCCGCCCAGCCGCTCGATGAAGCCGTCCTCGAAGCGGGGCGGGGCGGGCTCGACCGCGCCGCCCTCCGCATCGAGCGACTCGGGCGTGGGAGCAGGGGCGCCCTCTGCCATCAGCAGACGCACCGATCGGCCCTGGATCGTGCCGTCGATCACTTCGTCGCGATCGAGCGTGCGCGTGAGGAAGTGCCGGCGGCGGTCCTGGAAGCCGGTAACCCGGAACACGCGGTCGGCAACCTTGCCGGTCAGATCGGCCGGCGGCCCGTCGAACAGCAATTTGCCTTCGTTGAGCAGATAGACGGTGTCGCACTTCTCGGCCTCGTCGAGATAGGCAGTCGACCACAAAACGCCGATCCCCTGATCGGTCAGGTCGCCGACCATTGCCCAGAGTTCGCGCCGCGAGATCGGATCGACGCCGACGCCCGGCTCGTCGAGCAGCAGCACTTTCGGCGTCTTGACCAATGCACAGGCGAGCCCGAGCTTCTGCTTCATGCCCCCGAAAGCTTGCCCGCCAGCCGATCCTGAAAGCGCGCGAGATCGGTGAAGTCGAGCAGCCGGTCGAAGCTTTCCCTGTGCTCCGCTTTCGGGAGCCCGCGCACTTCCGCATAGAGAGTAAGGTTCTCGATCACCGAGAGATCCTCGTAGAGCCCGAACCGCTGGGGCATGTAGCCGAGATCGTCGAGCTTCTGCCCGGGCGCGGCACCGAGCACTTCCACTTCCCCGCTGCCCGGTGCCATCAGTCCCGCGAGGATGCGGATCAGCGTGGTCTTGCCCGCGCCGTCCGGGCCGACCAACCCGGTGACCTTGCCCGGTTCGATGGTCATGCTGACGCCGTCCAGCGCCGTTAGCGCGCCGAAGCGCTTTACCAGGTCCGAGGTACGGGCGACGGCGTCGGTCACGCGCGAGGACACTCGGCCGATTTCGTCACCCCCGCGAAAGCGGGGCCCATCTCCGGCAT
This sequence comes from Sphingomonas sp. 7/4-4, assembly GCF_027941955.1. Lineage (GTDB taxonomy): Bacteria > Pseudomonadota > Alphaproteobacteria > Sphingomonadales > Sphingomonadaceae > Sphingomonas. The sequence continues at coordinate 1,462,344 of NZ_CP115960.1, read as the reverse complement.
ACACAGCGGGCACAACAGCCGTTGTTTTGCCGGGACAGCGCAGGAGATGGGCCCCCGCTTTCGCGGGGGTGACGGGTATGGGCCTCAATCCTCATGCCGCACCCGTGCACCCACGACTCGGATAGTCACCGGCTGCCCCTGGCGCAGCGCGTCGTCGGGATCGTCGACGATCACGCGGAGCTGATAGACGAGGTCGGTCCGCAGATTCTCCGTCTCGACCGATTTCGGGGTGAACTCCGCGCGCGGCGCGATGTAGCCGATCGTGCCGCGATAGGTCTTGGCATTGCCGTCGGCGGTCACTTGCACCTTCATTCCCGGGCTGATCCGGCTGAGATCGGTCTCGGCGACATAGGCGCGGACTCGCATCGGCCGGGTGATCGACAGCGTCAGCACCGTCTCGCCCGGCTGGACGATCGCGCCCGGCTCACGCGCACGCGTGACGACGGTACCCCCGGTGGCGGCGACCAGCCGGGTGTCCGAACGATCGGTGGCAACGCCCGCGCGCGCGGCCTGCGCCGTTCGCACGTCAGCAGCGGCAGCGGCGATATCCTCGGGCCGGCTGCCCGCCTGCAACAGCGACAGCCCCTGCTTCGCTTCGGCAAGCTGCGCTGCGGCACGGTCGCGATCGGCGCGGGTCTGTTCCCAGATATCGCGGCTGATCGCGCCGGGCTCGACGAGCGCCTGGCGCCGGACATAATCGCGCTCGGCATTGGCATAGACTGCCTGCGCCGCCGCGACTCGGGCGCGTGCCTGCGCCACGTCCTGCGCGCGTGCGCCGTTGCGCGCCTTGTCGTAATTGGCCTGTGCCTGCGCCACGCGGGCGTCGGCCTCGGCGATGCGGTCGTCGAGCGACGCGGTATCGAGCGTCGCGAGCAACTGACCCTGCGTCACCTTGGCACCTTCCTCGACGCCGATTCCCGCGATCCGGCCGCCGACGCGGAAACCCATGTCGACTTCGCGGATGTCGACATTGCCGTAGAGCGTCAGCTCGGTATCGGCGCGGTGCGGGATCAGGCCGAAGCCGCGCGTGGCGAACGCCGCCACGGCGAGCACCACGATCAGCGCGATCACGATCAGGCGGCGTCGGTTCATTGCGGCTTCTCCGAAAGGATGCAGAGCACGTTCGCACGCAGCCTCGCGCGCAGCAGGCGGGCAGTCTCATCATCGATCTGGTCGACCTGCAGCGCCCGGCACACCGCGGCGCGGCCCGCGCGCAATATCATCGCCTGGCCGAACAACAGGATCGCCATCGCCACCGCCTCGCGGCGGGCGAGATCGGGGCGGGTACGTCCGATCAGTTCGATGAACGCATCGAGCACCGGGTGCATCGCGCGGTTGAACAGCACGTCGAATGCCTCGGTCGGGAATTGCTGCTCGCGGATGATGAAGCGCGACCACGCCTCTGTTTCGGGCCGCAGCATCATTTGCGCGAACCCGTCGAGGATCGTCGCCAGCGCCTCTATCGCCGCTTCGCGCGATTCCTGCCCGGCAGCGACAGCGCGTGCGACATTCTCGCCCTGCAGAGCGCGAATCGCGGCGGCGATGTGCTCCGCGGCGGCGAGGTACAGCCCTTGCTTGCCGCCGAAATGATAGGTGATCGAAGACATCGCCGTACCCGACGCACGAGCGATGTCACGCGTGCTCGCCCCCTCGAAGCCGAGTCGGCCAAATTGGTCGATCGCCGTGTCGAGGAGCGTCGCAGAGACCATGGTCGCCCTTTGTTCGTTCGAACGAACAGTGCATATGCTTGCATCCTTGCCTTGGCAAGGCCCTTGTGCGGTCGGATTGCGGGCGGATTTGCACCCTGTTTGGCGCCTACGCGTTAATACTAGTGATTTTTCCACACTTTGTGATTATGTACCGATCATTATGGAAACTGCCACCTACACCACTGCCAAAGGGCGCCCGCGCGAATTTTGCGTCGACGAGGCGCTTGCCCAGGCGCTTCGCGTATTCTGGAGCAAGGGTTATGAGGGCGCATCGCTCACCGACCTGACCGATGCGATGGGGATCACACGCCCCAGCCTCTATGCCGCGTTCGGCAACAAGGAGGCGCTGTTCCGCAAGGCGCTCGATCTCTACGAGCGCGAGAAGCTCTGCTACATGGCGCAGGCGCTCGATGCGCCCACCGCGCGCGGCGTCGCCGAGCGGCTGCTGCGTGGGGCGCTTGAAATGCAGGCCAGCGACTGCGAACCCCGCGGATGCCTGCGCGTGATCAGCTCGGTCGCGTGCGGCGTCGAAGCCGAATCGATCCGCGACGAAGTCATCGCCCGGCGCAAATCCTCGTCGGACGCGCTGATCGCGCGCTTCGAAAAAGCCGAAGCGGCGGGCGAACTGCCCGAGCATATGAATGCCGAGGCGCTTTCCGGCTATCTTGTCGCGCTGTTGCAAGGGCTCGCGCTGCAAGCCGGAGCAGGGGCCAGCTTCGAGGAACTCGAGCGGCTGGTCGAAACCAGCCTCTCGGTGTGGCCGACGAAATAAGCTGAGAGCTTATTCCGACGCTTCGCCGTCGATCGCCACTGCCGACAAGCGATGCCGGAAGCTGCGGGAAGAGGCGCGATGCGGGCCCGACGAACGGGCTAGCCGGCGTGCGAAGAACACATACAGCAAGCCGAAGGCGGCGCCGGTGACCGCGAAAAGGATCATCTGCCTCGGACTCGCACTAACGTGACGCGCGCTGGCGAGGGGCGCTGCGAGGATACCGACCACCGCTCCACCGATCACGCAGAGCCATGTGCCCGCCGCGGTGCCGTGGCGAGTCGTCGGCCAGAGCAGCGAGAACAGGATCGCAGCGCCGGGAAGTGCCAGGACGAAAGCCGCAAACCAACTGGCGATCGCCAGCCAGACGAGCCAGGCTCCGCCGGGGAGCGAGTCTCCGGACAGGATCGCGATGGCGACGGTCGTCAGGACCGCGAAGACGGTCGATCCGAGCAGCGCGCTGGCCAGCACGGCGAGCGCATGGTGGCCGAAGCGAAGCGGCTGTGGAGCGATGAGCATTCCCTGGGAATAAATGCCGGTGTTTAACAAGATGTTGCCCGGCTTACCTGACGGAGCGCGGCACGGTCGCAAATCCCCTCCGAAAATCCGTCGCCACCCTCTCGACAAAAAAGATACCGGCCAGTATAGAAAGCCCTTGACGCAACGCAGCACGATTTCTATACCAGTCGGTATGGAAGTGATCCGTCACCTTCGCAACCGGGACCAGACGAAGGAGCTGCCTATGCGCCAGCCTTGCAAACATCGAGATCGGGCCACGGCCTGAACCATCGGCGCCCCGCGCGCCGATCCACATTCCAGGCCCGGCCTGCCGCCGCACGAGCGCTGCTCGAGCGAGGGTGATCTGCGCCTCAGCGACAGCAATTCGCCGGTGATCCCGTGGTGCAAGCGCCGCGGGCAGGGAAGCGGTACGTCCGCCGCCGGCCAGAAGGGAGAAGTACCATGGCTTATCTGAACTTCGCCACATTGCAGGGCAGCCCCATCGTGACCCCTGACGACGTGACCGCAGTGCCGCGCACACGGACGGGTCTTTCCGCGCTCGAATGGCAGGTCGTGGCGATCGCCCAGCACGATCGGCTCTCGTCGCTCGAAAAACCGGGCAAGCTCGCCACTGCGCTCACCATGATCTTCGGCGGGCAGCGGCCCAACCCCGAACTTGCGGATTCGCGTCTGGAGGCGCTTCGCCGTCTCGCGGTCCTCGCATGGCACAAGGGTTACACGGTGCCGCGCGCCGCGATCCGCGCCTTCCACGAGGCGGGTTTCACCACCGAACAATATGAAACGCTGCTCGCCAGCATCAGCCGGGGCCGGGCAGCCCTCAATCAGGGAAATCGTGCATGAACATGATCACGCGTATCGATTCGGTCGAGCCAGAGACCGAGTCGGGTCAGCTCGACCGCAAGCCCCGCCCGCTCTGGCAGAAGGGCGCGTTCGTCGCGCTGCCGGTGTTGCTCGTGGCCGGCGGTGTCGGCTTCTTCAATCGTGAGTCGCCGGCGATCGCCGCGCCGCCACCACCCACCGTCACCGTGGCGCAGCCGCTGGTCCGCCAGATCAATGAGTGGGACGATTATGTCGGTCGCTTCGAGGCGAGCCGCAGCGTCGAGGTGCGCCCGCGCGTCTCGGGGCAGGTCGTCGGCATCCACTTCACCGACGGCGCGATCGTCCAGAAGGGCCAGTTGCTCTTCACGCTCGATCTCGCGCCCGTTCGCCGCGGCGCTCGCCGAAGCGCGGGCGGGCCTCGCCACCGCGCAGAGCGATCTCGCACTCGCTCAGTCCGATCTCGGCCGTGCCGAGCGGCTGGTCGCGGCCGAAGCGGTGTCGAAGAGCGATGTCGAGCGGCTCCAGGCAAGGGTCCGTGCGGCGCGTGCCTCGGTCGCTGCGGCGGAGGCCCGGGTTCGTGCCCGTTCGCTCGATGTCGAGTTCACCCAAGTCCGCGCGCCGATCGCCGGCCGCATCTCGGACCGCAAGGTCGATGCCGGCAATCTGGTCGCGGCGGGAGAGGGGCGGGCGGCTCGCTGCTCACCACCATCAACGCGCTCGATCCGATCTACTTCACCTTCGACGGTTCGGAGGCCCTGTTCCTCAAGACCAAGCGCGCGCAGGCTGAGGGTAATACCCAGTCGCCGGTCGAAATCCGCCTGCAGGACGAAACTGACTATCGCTGGAAGGGCGGACTCGATTTCACCGACAACGGGCTCGATCCGCGGTCGGGAACGATCCGCGGCCGCGCGGTGCTGCGCAATCCGGACATGTTCCTCACTCCGGGCATGTTCGGCAACATGCGGCTTTCGGCTGGCGGCACCGCGCAGGCGCTGTTGATCCCCGATTCGGCTGTCTCGACCGATCAGGCGCGCAAGATCGTGATGACCGTAGGCAAGGACGGAACGCTCCAGCCCAAGCCGATTACGGTCGGACCCGTCGTCGATGGACTGCGCATCGTCCGCTCGGGACTGACTCCGCAGGACCGCATTGTCCTCGCCGGAGCGCAGATGTCGCCGCCGGGAAGCAAGGTCCAGGTCAAGCCGGGCAAGATCGAACCCCAGACTGTTGCCGCACCGCCAGTCGTATCGGCTCCGGTCACGGGCGAGGCCACTTTCGCCCGCTGACCGACCTGCCGCCGGGCGGTCCCCAAGGCCCGGCGGCAGGACCCTTTTTCAGAAATCCCTCTAGCGAGGAGTAGGCCCATGCGCCTCTCGCGTTTCTTCATCACGCGCCCGATCTTCGCGGCGGTCATCGCGATCGTGATCACGATCATCGGCGCGATCGCCTATCTGGCGCTGCCGATTTCGCAATATCCCGACATCGTCCCGCCGACGGTGACGGTCTCCGCCAGCTATCCCGGCGCCTCGGCCGAAACGGTCGCCGAGACCGTCGCCGCGCCGATCGAGCAGGAGATCAACGGCGTCGACGACATGCTCTACCAGTCGTCGCAATCGACCGGCGACGGCAGCGTCACGATCACCGTGACGTTCAAGTCGGGCACCAATCTCGATGCCGCGCAGGTACTGGTGCAGAACCGCGTGGCGGTTGCCATTCCGCGCCTGCCAGAGGAAGTGCAGCGGCTCGGCGTGGTGACGCGCAAGACGACCCCTGACTTCCTGATGGTGGTCAATCTGATCTCGCCCGACAATTCGATCGATCGCAGCTACATCTCCAACTACGCGTTGACGCAGGTGAAGGACCGCCTCGCCCGCATCAATGGGGTGGGCGACGTCCGCATGTTCGGTGCGCGCGACTATGCGATGCGCGTCTGGATCGATCCGGGCCGTGCCGCGGCGTTGAACCTGACCGCGGGCGATATCGTCCAGGCGCTGCGAGGGCAGAACATTCAGGTCGCAGCAGGTTCGCTCGGCCAGCCGGGTTCGACGCCCAGCGGCAATGCCTTCCAGCTCAACGTCGAAACGCAAGGCCGCCTCAAGGACCCTGCCGAGTTCGGACAGGTCGTGATCCGCACGGATAGTGACGGGCGCCAGGTCCGCGTCAGCGATGTGGCCCGCGTCGAACTCGGCGCGGCGGACTATAACGCCAATACCTATCTCTCGAACCAGCCGACCGTGATCCTCGCCGCCTATCAGCGGCCGGGCTCGAACGCACTCGCTGCCGCGAAAGCGATCGAGCACGAGATGGAGGAGATCTCGAAGAACTTCCCCAAGGGCCTCGAATATCGCGTCATCTATAACCCGACCGAGTTCATCGCTCAGTCGATCGACGCAGTCTATCACACGCTGGGCGAGGCGATCCTGCTCGTCGTGCTCGTCGTCATCGTTTTCTTGCAGAAATGGCGTGCGGCGATCATTCCTGTCGTGGCGATCCCGGTCTCGCTGATCGGCACGATGGCGGTGCTGCTGCCGCTCGGCTATTCGCTCAACAACCTCTCGCTGTTCGGCCTCGTGCTGGCGATCGGCATCGTTGTCGACGACGCGATCGTCGTGGTCGAGAATGTCGAGCGCAACCTCGCGCGGGGCATGTCCTCGCTCGAGGCGGCGAAGACTTCGATGGACGAAGTGTCGGGCGCGCTCGTAGCGATCGTGCTGGTGCTGCTCGCGGTGTTCCTGCCGACCCTGTTCCTCAACGGTCTGTCGGGCGCCTTCTACAAGCAGTTCGCAGTGACGATCTCCGTCGCGACTGCGATTTCGCTGCTCGTCTCGCTCACGCTGTCGCCCGCGCTCGCCGCCGTGTTGCTGAAAGGGCACGAAAGCGAGCCGAAGGGTCCGATCTCGCGCGTGATGCGGCGCGGGGCGGACGCGTTCAACCGCGGCTTCGAACGGATGAGCGAGGGCTATGCGAAGCTCACCCGCGCGCTGGTGACGCGGCCCAAGCGGATGATGGTGACTTATGCCGGTTTGATCGCGGCGACGATCGGCTTGTTCTGGGTGACGCCCGTCGGTTTCATACCGGCACAGGATCAGGGCTATTTCCTGACCGTCATCCAGCTTCCGCCGGGCTCGTCGCTCGAGCGCACTGACCAGGTGATGCGCAAGGTCGTCGCGCGCATCCTGCCGATCAAGGGCGTGAAGGGATCGGTGATGCTCGCGGGCTTCGACGGTCCGTCGCAGACGCTCGCGCCGAACAGCGCCGCCGCTTACGTGCCTCTGCTTTCGTTCGAGGAGCGCAAGAAGCTCGGCGTCAGCTATGCCGAGATCATGAACGAGGCGCGCAAGCGCACTGCCGACATCAACGAAGCGATGCTGCTTGTGGTGCCGCCGCCACTCATCCAGGGCATCGGCTCGGCCGGCGGCTATCGGATGATGATCCAGGACCGCGGCGAGCATGGCTATGACGCGCTTGGCAAGACTGCCTATGGGCTGATCGGCAAGGCCAACCAGACCGAGGGCCTCCACCAGATCTACACCTTCTTCAACACCGCCACGCCGCGCGTCTTCGCCGATATCGACCGGCGCAAGGCCAATATGCTCGGCGTGCCGCCGGAGCGGGTGTTCGAGGCGCTCAACGTCTATCTCGGCTCGACCTTCGTGAACGACTTCAACATGCTCGGGCGCACCTATCGTGTCACCGCGCAAGCTGACGCGCCGTTCCGTGCCACCGAAGCCGACATCGCCAACCTCAAGACCCGCTCGAACTCGGGGGCGATGGTGCCGATCGGGTCGGTATCGACCTTCGAGAACAAGACCGGGCCGTATCGCGTGACGCGCTACAATCTGTTCCCGGCAGTTGAGGTCGATGGCGATACCGCGCCGGGCTACAGCTCGGGTCGCTCGCTGACGACGATGGAGAAGCTCGCGAGCGAATTGCCACCCGGCTACGGCGCCGAATGGACCGGTATCGCCTTCCAGCAGAAGATGGCGGGGAGCACCGCGGGCCTGGTATTCGGGCTGGCCGTCCTGTTCGTTTTCCTCGTGCTGGCGGCGCAATATGAGAGCCTGACCTTGCCGCTCGCGATCGTCCTGATCGTGCCGATGTGTCTGCTCGCGGCTATGGCCGGAGTGAACTTGCGGGGGATGGACAACAACGTCCTCACCCAGATCGGACTGGTCGTGCTGATCGCGCTCGCCGCCAAGAACGCGATCCTCGTGGTCGAGTTCGCGCAGCAGGCCGAGGCGCAGGACGGGTTGTCTCCGGTGGAGGCCGCGGTACGTGCCGCGCGCGATCGCCTGCGGCCGATCCTGATGACTTCGTTCGCCTTCATCCTCGGCGCGGTGCCGCTGCTGATCGCGAGCGGGGCAGGGGCCGAGCTCCGCCAGGCTTTGGGCACTGCGGTGTTCTTCGGGATGATGGGCGTGACCGGTTTCGGCCTGCTCTTCACCCCAACCTTCTACGTCGTCTGCCGCGGGCTTGGACAGCGTCTCGCGCGCAGGCGGCGTGGATCGGGGAGGCGCCAGAACCCGTGCTGCAACCGGCAGAGTAACCATGGCCGTCACCCCGGCGAAAGCCGGGGCCCAGAGCCAGAAACGACATCGCTCGTGACTCTGGGTCCCGGCTTTCGCCGGGATGACGGAGGGAAGGAAAACGAAATGACCTACCGCACACTTTTTGCCACCGCCTCCGCACTCGCGCTCGCAGCCTGTGCAGCCGGCCCCGACTATGTCGCCCCGGTCCACCCCCAGACCGCCGCCGGCAACTTCATCGCGGCCAGCCCGGCGGTCACGCCCGAACCGGTCAAGGGCGACTGGTGGCGGCTCTACAATGATCCGGTGCTCGACCAGCTCGTCACCGACGCGCTCGCCGCCAATACCGACGTCCGCGTCGCGGTCGCCCGCATCGCCCGTGCCCGCGCGGCGCTGCGCGGCGCCCGCGCCGATCGGCTCCCGCAAGCAGGCGTGAGCGCCGGCGCCAATTACGGCCGCCTGCCCGAGGGCCAGCGCCCGCCCGGTGCCGCGCGCGAAGACTGGCAGATCGATGCCGGGCTCGACGTCTCGTACGAAGTCGACCTGTTCGGCCGCGTATCGCGCAATGTCGAAGCGACGCGCGGCGACGTCGCCGCCGCGGAGGCCGATGCCGATGCGGTCCGCGTCATCGTCGCCGCCGAAACTGCGCGTGCCTATGCCGACGCCGCGTCCGCAGGCGAGCGACTCGCGGTGGCGGAGCGCATCGTCAAGCTGCTCGACCAGTCGATTGACCTCACCGAGCGCCGCCGCAATGTCGGCCTCGCCACGAGGCTCGACACCGCGCGCATCGGCGCCTTGCGCAACCAGCGCCAGGCCGAAGTCCCCGCGCTCGCGGCCGAGCGTGACGCCGCGTTGTTCCGCCTCGCCACGCTCACCGGCCGTGCTCCCGCGGACCTTCCGGAAACGGCGCGCGCGCGCACCGCGACGCTCCGCCTCGACCAGCCGATCCCCGTCGGCGACGGCGCCGCCTTGCTCGCTCGCCGTCCCGATATCCGCGCCGCCGAGCGCCGGCTTGCTGCCAACACCGCGCGGATCGGCGTCGCCACTGCCGATCTCTATCCGAAGATCAGCCTTGGCGGTTCTATCGGTTCGACCGGCAACGATGTGGGCGAGATCTTCACCGGCGGCCCGCTGCGTTGGCTGCTCGGCGGACTGATCAACTGGGCGGTCAATCCCGAACCGGCCCGCGCGCGCGTCGCCGCTGCGGAAGCGGATACCCAGGCATCGCTCGCGACCTTCGACGGCGTCGTGCTCGGCGCGTTGCAGGAGACCGAGACCGCGCTCTCGGCCTATGCCCATGCGCTCGAGCGTCGTGCCGCGCTGCAGGCGGCGCGGACCGAGGCTCAGGCGGCGGTCAATATCGCCCGTGCCCGCCAGCGCGAAGGCGATATCGACTCGCTGGCATTGCTCGACGCCGAACGCACCTTCGCCGATGCCGAGGCGGCGCTAGCCACCGCCGATGCGCAGATCGCCGACACGCAGGTGGATCTGTTCAAGGCGCTGGGCGGCGGCTGGCAGACGCCACAAGCGTAACCGTGCTCCTGCGAAGGCAGGAGCCCAGGATCACGGGGGATAAGGCTTGTGGCTCTGGGCTCCTGCTTTCGCAGGAGCACTGCACTCAAACCTTATCGCCCCTTCTTCTCCTCCGCCGTCCGCACCAGCCGCAGCACGTTGCCGCTCCACATCTTCTCGATGTCGGTCGCCGAATAGCCCGCCTGACGCAGCCGCGCGGTAACCTTGGGCAGTGCGTCGATATCCTCGAAGCCGGGGACACCGCCACCGCCATCCCAGTCGGCGCCGAAGCAGACATGGTCGACGCCCGCTACTTCGATCAAATGGAGAACCAGCCGCATATAGGTCTCGAAATCGGCCTGCTGCGAGGGAGACGTCGCCTCGATCGCGCGCAGGCGCCGGGTGAGCGCGGCGACCTGTTCGGTGGTCAGCCCCAGTTTGACGGCATCCTCGAGCTTGTCGGCGATGTCCGAGCGTTCGGCATTGGGGTTCGATTTGCCGAGATACGCGGCGTTGGCGCAGATCGCGCCGCCCGAGGCGGCGAGCTTGCGGAGGCGCGCGTCGTCGAGATTGCGCGCATGATCGAAGATCGCCTTCGACCCCGAATGCGACAGGATCACCGGGGTCTTCGACAATTCGATCATCTGGTCGAGCACAGCGTCAGAGGCGTGGCTCGCGTCGAGCACCATGCCCAGCCGGTTCATCTCGGCGACCCATTGCTTGCCCAGCGGGCTGAGGCCGTTCCATTTGGGCGTGTCGGTCGCCGAATCCGCGAACTGGTTGTTCCGGAAATGCACTGGCGACGCCATCCGCACTCCGCGCTTGTAGAATTCGCCGAGCAGCGACAGGTCCTCGCCCAGCGGATAGCTGTTTTCGATGCTGATGAAGCCGAAGCGCTTGCCCGCTCTGTCGAGCCGCGCGGCATCGCTGGCTTTGGTCGCCAGCCCGATCCGGTCCGGGAATTTGGCGAACGTCGCATGGATCTCGTCCGAGCGCTTGAATGCAAACTCCTTGGCGGCCGCATAGCCCTCGGGCGTCAGCGGACCGGACGCGGTGTAGATCACGAAGAACCCGCCATCGAGATCACCCGCGTCCATCCGGCCAAGATCGACCTGCACCGGATCGGTCGCGTGATCGTGCCGATCGCCGAAGCTCCAGCCCGGGCGGGCGAAATGGGCCGGCGTGTCGAGATGCGTGTCGAGCGTCAGCAGTTTCTTGTGCAGGTCCTCGTCGTCCCCCGGCGCGGCGTACGACGAGGCGGAAGCAGTGGTGGCGAGCAGGACAAGCAGGGCGAGCTTCTTCATCGGGGGCGACCTCGGATCAGCGACAACTTGCCGTAGCATGGCGCGGGCCGCGACCGCCGTACAGCCTGCCGGAAATGCGAGCGCCATAGCCCCTCGGCATAGTGCGGCTCTGGCGCCCCGCGTTTACTGAGGGGCGCGCCTGGTTAAGACGCGATCAAGGCCCAGGTCTCCAGCTTCACCTTCAACACTCGCGGCGTATCCGTGAAGTTCAACCAATAATCGGTGTGGTCGCCGCGAGCAGCAGCGCCGTCAACAGCCCAATCATCCGAATCATCGATCCCCTCCGGTCCTTCGGCCGCCCCTCAGGCGCGGCTATCGCCTTCGACGAGTTGCTCGGAGATCTGCCTTGCGGCCAGTTGAACCAGTTCACCGGTCTCCTCCGGCGATACAGAGGGCTGGAGTTTCTTGAGATACGGCACAGTGAGCGCCGCCGCCGCCATCCCGCCGCGCATCACCGGCGCGGAGATATCGGTGACCCCCGCGACGAACTTGCTCGGCGTGAGTTCAACCTGCCGTTCACGGATCTTGTCGGCATGCGCGCGGAACGCGGCGAGCTCCTTGGCCGAAAGCTGCGGATCGAGCAGGCTCTCCCAGCGCCGCCGCACATCCTCGGGCTGGAACGCGTAAAGTACCAGCCCCGACGCCGCCTGGACCAGCGGCCGGCGATAGCCGACGCGCACCGAGAAGCCGACTTGCTCGCTCGATTCCATCCGCGCCACCACCACCATTTCGCCTTGTGTATGCAGCGCGAGATGACAGGACTGGCCCACCGTAGAGGCGAGCTGACGCATCACCGGTAGCGCCGCCTCGATCAGATTGCGTGTGCGCGGCTGCTGCATGCCCAGCGAGAACAGCCGATCGGTGAGCCGATAGCCTTCGTTCGAGGGATCCTGCTCGATATAGCCGCGGAACTCGAGCACCTGGACCATGCGGAACAGCTCGCCATGCGAGCGCTCGAGCCGGTTGACGATCGCCGTGAGCGTCATCGGCCGCGCCTCGGTTGCGAGCAGCTCGAGGATGTCGAGCCCCTTTTCGAGCGCCGGGGCCCGATAACGCGAATCGATCTCGCTTTTGTCTTCGACGGCCTTCTTCACGGCACCCCCTCATGGTGTTCTTGCCTGCACCTGTATCTGTTGCTGGTCCCGGAATGAAGATGGGGCGCACAGACCGCCCGGTGACGTGCCCGATTCCGGCCCATTCGACTCGTGGAAACGGGAGATCGACTCGATCGCGCGGCTTCCCAAGGTCCGCTGCAAGCTGGCACTGCCGGTTACGGAGACGTCATGATCGCCGACGCATCGATGCGATCTGGAGGAGCGACTGGCCAGTCGTCAATCTCGCCGCAAGTCATGGCGAATGGCTGGAAATAGTCCGATCGCCCGTGCCGGCGGAGCGTAGGCCGCAGTGTTCGATGCCAATGCGCGATGGGTCTACCGGCTGCCGACTGGACGATCGGGCGGCGGAAAAGGGAGTTAAACGCCGCCCGACCGCACCCCTTAGGGGGAACCCTCCGGAGCCCAACCTGCATACTCCTGAATACGTCCCGCGGCCAGTACGCAGATTCCCCGTAGTGGGACAATTCAGGCCAGCGGACGGATTTCTGCGGCGTGAACTTCGAGAGATTCGAGCGGGGTCCCGACGATCTTTCCCATCCCGCCCGTTGTCATTTAGCGATCCGCGCGTCAGGCGGCGCCCTCGCGCATTTCAGGCGCGTTGCATCCGCGGCGGCATCGCCACCGGATCCTTGTGGCCCGGCATCCTGGGATAGTCCGGCCAGTCGAGCCCGGTCACCAGCTCGCCGATTTTCACCGGCTCGCCTGTTTCGAAGCAGCGATTGGCAGCGATCCCGATCAGGATCGAGGCCGCACCACCGCGTTCGTCCGCCGCGCGTTGCAGCGGGTCCTTCGGGGCGTTCGGATCGAAGATGTCGGCCAGCATCACTGCGTCGCCGCCGCCATGCCCGCCCGATCCGGTCTCCGGCACGATGTCGCGCGGATTTCCGCGCATCGGCACGATCCGGGTCTTGATGCGATCGCCTTCGTCCTGGTTGCTCGCGCCGGCGACGCCCGCTTGCTCGACCAGGCTGTGCTCGAGCCGGCCCTTCGTCCCGTTGAAGGCAATGTGATAGCCTTCCCACGCATTGAATGCATTGAGGCTGTAGCTGAGCGTCGTGCCGCCGGAATAGCCGACGATCACGTTCATCGTGTCCTCGATGCTGATCTCGGGACGCCATACGCACTGGTCGCGGAAATAGCCGTCATATTTCTCGTTATCGAGATAGAGGGCCTTCAATCCCGGATCGGCGGCCATGTCGAAGAAGAAGCTGCATTCGGCCTTTTCGGGGCAGGTGTGGCAGCGCTGGTGCGGACCCTGCAGCCCGAAACGGCGCGCCATTTCCGGCGTGTAGAATTCGCGCTTGCCAGTGGCAGCGACGCTCACCGGCAGGTCCGAGAGCCACCAATTGACCAAGTCGAAATGGTGCGTCGCCTTGTGCACCATCAGCCCGCCCGAGATCGTCTTGTTGGAGTGCCAGCGGCGGAAATAGTCGGCGCCGTGAACGGTGTTGAGCAGCCACTGGAAATCGACCGACAATATGTCGCCGATCTCGCCCGACATCAGCAGCTCCTTCACCTGGCTGCGGAACGGCGAATAGCGATAGTTGAAGGTCACTCGGATGTGCCGGCCGCTGCGCTTGACCGCATCGAGGATGCGCTGTGCCTTGGCGGCGGTGGTGGTCATCGGCTTTTCGGTGATGACGTCGCAGCCGGCATCCAGCGCGCGGACGACATAATCGTCGTGGAAGGCGTCGGGGGTGGTGACGATCACCGCATCGGGCTTGAGCTCGCGCAGCATCTTGTCGAAGTCGGCGGCGAGATAGGGCCGGGGCGGCTTGGCGCCGGCCTTGATCGCCTGCTGGGCCACATAATCGAGCCGGCCGGGATTGGTGTCGCAAGCGGCGATCAGCTCGCCGTGTGTCTTGTGCGGACCCCATAAAGCCTGCTGGTACATGCGGTTGCGGCTGCCGACGCCTACTGCGACATAGCGTTTGCGCTTGTCCGCCGCGACGCCCGCGGCATTGGCGTCGAGTGCGGTCGCGAGCGCGGTGCCCGCCGCAAGTCCGCCGAGCACGTCACGTCGCCGAACGGCGGGTCCTTCGCTACGATCCATCCTCAATCCTCTCCTGTCGGGCTTTGCGCCCTTTTTCGAACGTCAGCGGCGTGTCGTCTCCACCAGCGCGTCGCGGGTGATCTGGTCGATGCTGGTGCAGCCGGTCAGCGCCATCGCGACGCGCATCTCGGCCTCGACCAGCTTGAGCATGTGGCTGACGCCCGCCTCGCCGCGCGCCGCCAGCGCGAACGCCCAGGCGCGGCCGAGCAGTACACCCTTCGCACCCAACGCGAGCATGCGGACGACATCAAGCCCCGAACGGACGCCACCATCGGCGAGCACCGTCAGTTTGTTGCCCACCGCGTCGGCAATGGCGGGCAGGGCATGCGCAGTCGAAGGCACGCCGTCGAGCTGGCGGCCGCCATGGTTGGAGACGACGATCCCGTCGGCGCCCAGCTCGGCGGCGGCGCGTGCGTCTTCGGCATCGAGGATGCCCTTGATGATCAGCGGGCCGCTCCAGCGTTCGCGGATGAAGTCGAGGTCGCGCCAGCCCACCGTCGGGTCGAAATTATTGCGCATCCATGCGAAGAAATCCTCGAGCCCGGTATTCTTGCCGAGCACCGGCGCGACATTGCCGAGCTGGTGCGGTCGGCCGTGCACGCCGACGTCCCACGCCCAGCCGGGGCGCTTCACTGCCTGCCACATCCGGCGCAGGCCTCCGGACATGCCGCTCGCACCGGCGAGGCCCGAGCGATAGTCGCGATAGCGTGATCCCGGCACCGGCATGTCGACAGTGAACACCAGGGCATTGCAGCCCGCCGCGGTCGCCTGATCGAGCAATTCACGCATGAAGCCGCGATCTCGGATCATGTAGAGCTGGAACCAGAAAGGCACATTCGTCCCGCGTGCGACTTCGCCGAGTGGGCAGGCGGAGACGGTGGACAGACAGAAGGGAATACCCGCTTTCTCCGCCGCGCGCGCCGCCTGCACTTCGCCTCGCCGCGCGTTCATGCCCGCGAGTCCGATCGGTGCGAGCGCCACCGGCATCGCCAGCTTCTGGCCGAACAGCGTGGTCGAGAGCTCCAGCGACGACACGTCGCGCAGGATCCGCTGGCGCAGCGCGATCGCAGCTAGATCATCGACATTCCGCTTCAGAGTCACTTCGGCATAGGAGCCGCCGTCGATATATTCGAACAGGA
The DNA here is from genome assembly GCF_027941955.1 of Sphingomonas sp. 7/4-4. Taxonomy (GTDB): domain Bacteria; phylum Pseudomonadota; class Alphaproteobacteria; order Sphingomonadales; family Sphingomonadaceae; genus Sphingomonas. The sequence goes on along the minus strand of NZ_CP115960.1, from coordinate 1,446,879 downwards.
AATGCGGAAGGCGTCGGCGAGCAAGCTCGCGATAATCGAGTGTGGAAGCTGCTTGTCTCATCGCGTGATATGCAGTGCCATAAGATGGAACCCGCTGTCGAGCCAGCTTCGGCTGTCGGCACGATGCGCGCAAGGCTCGGCGGTGACCAGCAGTTAAGTGACGATACCCGAAGCTGTCCGCGGCGGAAGCGAGTTCGGTGCCCGTGAACGCATGTTAGAATGACGCTGTGCTATTTTTATCGCACGCATAAAATTTCGCGAGCGTTAGACTGCGTTACATGCATAAACTATTGATATTAAATGGAAACTACAGGGTCGATTTTATGACTGTCGGATGTTGACAACGTAAGACAATTTGGTAGCGTTAACATCGAGTGGCGACCACGCCGGCTCGTATAAAAAACCATGCGGCGTGCCTTTGGCATGCTGACGAGGAGGGGACATATGAATAGCTCACGGCTCACGCCGGCGCTCGCGCGCACGGCTTCCGCAATCGCAATCACCGCTTGCCTGATGCTTCCAAACATCGCAGCGGCGCAGGACGCCCCGGCGGCGCAGGCAGAACAGACACCGCAGGACGAGACGGCCACCGGCGACGAGATCGTCGTTACCGGCATCCGCGCATCGCTGGACCAGGCGATCGCGATCAAGCGCAACTCCGCCGGCGTCGTCGACGCGATCTCTGCTGAAGACATCGGCAAGTTTCCCGACACGAACCTGGCCGAGTCGCTGCAGCGCATCACCGGCGTGTCGATCACCCGCGCCAACGGCGAAGGCTCGCAGGTCGCGGTCCGCGGCTTCAGCGGCGGCTTCAACCTGGTGACGGTGAACGGCCGCCAGCTGCCGGCTACCAGCATCGACACGAGCACCGGCAACGCCTTTGCGCGTGGCACCGGGCGTTCGTTCGACTTCCAGAATCTGGCGTCGGAAGGCGTCGCCACGCTGGAGGTTTACAAGACCGGCCGCGCCAACATTCCGTCGGGCGGCATCGGTGCGGCGATCAACATCATCACCCGCCGACCGCTTGATGCGCGCGAGAGCGGCCTGTCCGGCTCGATCGGCGCCAAGGCGCTCTACGACACCACGGTCGAGAATGCCGAGGGCGATCTGAGCAAGATCACGCCCGAAGTGTCCGGCCTGATCAACTGGAAGAACGACGCCGGAACCTTCGGCGTCACCTTGTTCGGCAGCTATCAGCTGCGCGAATCGACCTCGATCCAGTCGAATCCGAACTATTGGAACATTGTGCCGTTGGCTGCTTTCATGGCCAGAGACGGCGTCTACACCACTGCGGCCACGAACATCACGAACACGCCGACAACGCCGTATGTTCAGATCCCGAACGACAGCCGCTATCAGTTCTCCGAGAATCGCCGCGAGCGCCTGAACGGCCAGGCGGTCGTCCAGTTCAAGCCGTCGGATGCTCTCGAGATCACGATTGACGGCCTCTATGCCCGCAACAAGCTGAGCGACGAGCGCAGCGAGCAGACCAACTGGTTCCAGCGGCCGTTCAGCGACGTCACGTTCGACGACAACAAGCACATGCAGAGCGCGGTCATCCTGGCAGAGGCAAAGCAGGCGGATAAGGGATACGAGCAGCAGCGATTTGCCACCGACACCGAATTGTACTCGATCGGCGGCAATTTGAAGTGGAACTTCACCGACAACCTCTCGCTGACGCTCGACGCCAATCACTCGAAGTCGACGACCAATCCGGACAATTCGAACGGCTCTTCGGCGACGACGATCTCGATCGGCGCGCCGGTTCGCGCGACGCACCGCGTCGACTTCACCAGCGGCTTCCCGCAGCAGTCGGAGACGATCAACGACTGCAATGCGACAAACGGTGGCCGTGGCGGCAACTGCAACAACCAGCTCGACATCGGCGATATGGGAACGCAGATCGCGCGTACGATCACCGCGGAGCAGGAAGCCCGGATAAACCAATACGGTGCGGAGTTCGCCTGGGATCTGGGCGAGGGGAGCCGTTTCGTCTTCGGCGGTGACTATGTCGATGCGAAGATGCGGTCGGCGACTTCAATACCCAGCAGATGCTGGGCGACTGGGGCATCACCGACACCGGGCTGGTAAGCTCGATGGCGGGCGACCTCGTCAAGACCTATTGCATGACCTGCAAGTTCGACAAATATGATCCGAAATCGACCGGCTCGGCGCTGGTCGCGTTCCGCGGGAACGCAGTCGACCTGCTCGATGTCTTCTCGCCTTATTATGCGAACAGCGGGATCGCCGGCAGAGGGGTCATGGACCAGGGGTCCGCGGACGACACGGTGGGCGAGAAGACCTGGGCGGTCTACGGCCAGATGAACTGGAGCGGCGAAATCGGTGGACGCCGTGCAAACGCCTTGATCGGCGTCCGCTACGAGCAGACGAGGGTCAATTCGCTCAGTCTCCAGTCGGTGCCGGCGGCGATGCGCTGGACGCAGGACAACGACTTCAACGTCGATGGTGGGCCTGCTGGCGGTGCCGTGGTCGTAAAGGCGAAGTACGATAACCTGTTGCCGTCGCTCGACTTCGACATCGAGGTGTTGGACAACGTGAAGGCGCGTGCCTCGTTCAGCCAGACGCTGGCCCGGGCGGACTATGGCAGTCTGTTCGCATCCGTGACTGCGAACGCGCCGAACCGCCCGACGGCGCTCGGTGCGGCGCCCGCGGGCGCAACCAGGCAGGATCCGGCGCTGTTGCCGCTGGAATCTGATAATTTCGACGTGTCGCTGGAGTGGTATTACAAGCCTTCGAGCTTCGTCTCGATCGGCTTCTTCAACAAGAACGTGCGCAACTTCATCGGTAACCAGGTAACCAACGGCAACCTGTTCGGCCTGCGGGATCCAGGCTCGGGCGCCGCGGGCTCACGTTCCGGCGTCGCGCTGAATTACCTCAGGGCCAACGGAATTGCTCTGAGCGACATCAATATGTTCGCCTACACTGCCCTTCTGGTGCAGAACAACGGGAACGCTGCGGCCGCAACCACGGCGTTCCAGGCGAACTATAACCCCGTCACGGGCAATCTCGATAGGATCAGCGGAAGCTTTTATAATAACCTTGCCGCCGCGGTCGACATCGTCGGCGATGCCAACGATCCGCTGGTCAACTTCGCGATCAGCGGCCCGGTCAACAACCGTGAAGGCAATATCCACGGCTTCGAAGTCGCGTGGACCCACTTCTTCGGGCAAACCGGCTTCGGCTTCTCGGCATCGTACACCAAGGTGGACGGTGACGTGAACGTGGATCCCTATGCCGACCCGAACGTCAACATCTTCGCGCTGACGGGTCTGGGCGACAGCGCGAACTTTACGGCCATCTACGACAAGGGCGGTCTTTCGGCCCGCGTCGCATATAATTGGCGCGACAAGTATCTGTCGGGAACGAACCAGGGCGGCAACCGCAACCCGCTGTTCACCGACACTTTCGGGACGCTGGACGCGAACATCAGCTACGACATCACCCAGAATTTCTCGGTGTCGCTCGAGGCGGTCAACCTGACGAGCGAACCGTTCCGTCAGTATGCCCGCACCGAGACCAACCTGGTCTATGTCCAGGAGCTGAAGCCACGCTTCTATCTGGGCGGGCGCTTCCGCTTCTGACCGAATTCGGGAGTGGGCCATGGTCCGCTCCCGACAAAGGGGAGAAAGGCCGCCGCGCATTGTGCAGCGGCCTTTTTCTTTGTCCGTCGCACGCGCGCTGCTAGACCCGAGCGGAAACAGGACCGGAGCGGATGAACCCCGTACAGATCAACAATATCGACCAGGCAAATCTGCGCGTCAGCCCGAGGGCGGGCGCCGAGTTCGGCGACGCCGCCAATCAGGCGCTGGTGTTTCCCGCCGAGTTCGAGGAGCTGCAGCGCGAGTTCGCAATCATATTCCGTCGTCGCGAGACCGGGCTTCAGGCATATGCATTGCTGGGGCTGGACCGCGACGAAAACCTGTTCCTGTCCGGCGACCGTTGGACGAGCCGCTATGTGCCCGCCAGTCACCGGCGCGGTCCCTTCTCCATAGGTGTGGCGCGGAGCTCCGCCGACCCGGAGCCCGGCGAGCCGATGATCCATGTCGACATGGACGATCTCGCGCGTTGGGGATGACGAGGGCTTGCCGCTGTTCCTCGAGCATGGCGGCAATGCGCCGTATCTCGACCATATTTCCGGGGTGCTGCGGCTGCTGTACGAGGGAATGGAGAGCGCTCCGCCCGCTTATGCCGCGCTCGACGAAGCCGGGCTGCTCACGCCGGTCACGCTCACCATCGATGTGAACGAGGATCGCCGTTACACCGTGCCCGACGTGCTCGTGGTGGACGTCGAGCGGCTCGCCACCCTAACCGGCGAACCGCTGGAGCGGCTGCATCGCTCGGGCGTGTTGCGCCTCGCCATCCTGGTCATAGCATCGCTCGGCAACATCCAGCAGCTGATTGCACGCAAGCAAGCACTGCCGAACGCAGTCGGCTGATCGCGATGCCTGCCGTCACCCGCCGGACACGCGTGATCGAAGGCATGCATGCATCCAGCCTGCCGGTTGCCGATCTCATCGCCGAAGGCCGCCCCGCGATCCTGCGCGGGATTGCGCGCGATGTGCCGCTGGTCGCCGCCGGGCTGGAAAGCGCTGAGGCGGCAATTGCCTGGCTCAAGCGGTTCGACGGCGGTCGCCCCGTCACGGCCTATGTCGGCGATCCGGCGATCGGTGGCCGTTTTGGCTATACCGACGATTGGACTGCGCTCAATTTCGCCAGGGAACGCGGATCGCTGTCTGGCTATCTCGACCAGCTTCTCGCCGGCCTGGACGATCCCGATGCGCAGGCCATCTATATCGGCTCCACCGATATCGACCAGTATCTGCCCGGCCTTCGTGCGCAGGCTGCGCTGCCCTTCGACGATCCGCAACTGGCCGAGTATCCGCCGCTGGTCAGCATCTGGATCGGCAATCGGACCACCGCGTCCGCGCATTACGACATGTCGAACAACATCGCGGTCACGCTGGTGGGGCATCGGCGCTTCACGCTGTTCCCGCCCGATCAGGTCGCCAATCTCTATCCCGGCCCGCTCGACCTGACGCCCGCGGGTCAGGTGGTTTCCACAGTCGATTTTGACGCGCCAGACTTCGCCCGTCATCCTGGCTTTGCCCAGGCGCTCGCCGCCGCCGAAGTGGCGGAGATGGAGCCGGGCGATGCACTGATCTACCCGGCATTGTGGTGGCATCAGGTGGAGGCGCTCGATCCGTTCAATGCGATGATCAACTATTGGTGGAACACTTCGCCCGGTTTCATCGACACGCCGCAGACCACCTTGCTACACGCGCTGCTCAGCCTGCGCGACCGTCCGGAGCATGAGAAAGAAGGGTGGAAGGCGCTGTTCGACTATTACGTCTTCGGGCCCGCCGATCGCGCGGGAGCGCACCTGCCCGAACAAGCGCGCGGCAATCTGGCGCCGATCGACGACATCAAGGCGCGGCGGCTCCGCGCACAACTCCTGAACAAGCTCAATCGATGACCGAGCAACGCATGAAACGGTGATCGCGGGCGGGGGCACCGTCGGACGGGTCGGCTGCCGCGGCGGTGCAGACCATGCCCCGCCACGCCGACTTCCTCAAAGATATTTCCCTGCCGGCGACGCCTGAGCTTATTGCGCCGGCTGGGCTTCGTTGCCGCCCTCGTCGCGCGATACGCGTGCCGTCATGCCAGTCGCGTCGGCGTCGTCCTGCGTCTGTTCGTCTGCGCTGAGATCGGCGGTCGGCGCGGGCTCGCTCGCGGTGCTCGTATTGTCCATCGGCGGTGCCGCCGGGGCTTCGGTCGGCACCGTGGCGGCGCTATTATCGACTTCGATCGGTGCCATGTTTCCGACGTTGGCCGTCGGCGTCTCGGCCTCGTCCTTGCCGCCTCCGCAGGCGCCGAGCGCCAGCGCGCCGGCGACGGAAGCGAACATTGCGATACGCTTGAGTTTCATTGAATTCTCCCTTTTCAACGTGCGGCGACGGCGGTGATCGCCGAGCGCCTTTCGATCTTCGCCGCCAGCGTCTTGTCCCAGCCATAGGGGTCGCCGCGGAAGTTCATCTGGCCGTTCGCGCTCGCGAACGCGGTCCAGTAAAGCAGATAGACATGGACCTGATCCTGCGGCTGGAGCTGGACGCGCTGGGTCTTGCTGGTGGCGAGCGCCTCCTGGATCTGCTCGGGCTGCCAGGCGGGATCGTTACGCAGCAGCAACTGCGCGAGTGGGCCGGGCTTTTCCAGCCGCACACAGCCATGGCTGTCGAGCCGGTCGAAGCTCGCGAACCGCGCTTGCGCCGGCGTGTCGTGGAGATACACCGCATAGGGATTGGCGAAGTCGAACTTGTAGAGGCCGAGCGCGCTCTTCGGACCGGGCTGCTGCTGGATGCGGCGGCTCGCGCCTGTGCCGATGATCTTGTAATTGTTGCGCGCCAGATAAGCCGCCCCCTTGGGGAACAGCTCCTTGGCGGCGATCCCGGCAGGGACGTTCCATGGCGGGTTCAGCACGATCGAATGGATCTTCGACTGGAGCATCGGCGTCTCGTTGCCGGGGCGCCCGGTAACGGCCTTCATCGACGCGATGGGGGCGTCACCCTCGAACACGGTGAGCACCGCTGCGGCGATGTTGACCTGGATCCGCTTGGCAGGAAGCTCCTGCGGCAGCCAGCGCCAGCGCTCCATGTTCGCCATGATCTGGCGGACGCGATCGGCTGCGGGCACGTTGAGCGCGCCGAGGGTGCCCTTCGAAACCAGGCCGGTGGGATTGAGGCCGTAGCGCCGCTGGGCGCGAACGACGGCTTCCTTGAGCGCCGCATCGAACTTGTCGCCCGTGGCAACGACATCCCCGTCCTCGACCGCGAGCCGCTTGCGCAGCGCGGCGACCCGCGGGCCGCTCGCGCCGACCGCCATGTCAGGACCGGCCGGGAGCGGGGCCCAGCCGCCCGACGCTTCGATCTTGCGGTAGTTGGCGAGGCCCTTCTGGAGCCCGTCATAGCCGGCATAAGGCGGCGGGAGTGCGCGGAACCAGGCGGCGATGCGATCGCGCTTCACTGCATCGGCAAAGGCGGGAAGCGGATCATAGGCGGCCGGACGCAGACCCCAGTCCTGCTGGAAATCGCTGACATCGAGCCGGCCCGAATGGACCGCGCGGGCATAATCGAGCGCAGCACGCACCACGGCATCATTACTCTCGGGGCGCGGCTGCGGAGTGCCGTCGTGGCGCAGGCCGTGCGCGAACCCGGCATCGGAGAGAAGCTGGGCCAGCTGCGTTGTCTGCGCAGCGCTGAGCACGGGCGGCGGAATCACCTGCACCGGAACGACGGGCGGCACGATTTGTACCAGCGGCACGGCGGGCGGGGTCTGCTGCTGCGCGAAGCCCGGGGCAGCCAGCAGCGCAGTGACGCTCGCCATTGCGGTGCCCAGTCGCACAGTTCTGCCCAAAATCGCTCGCGATATCACACTCAATACTCCTGCCAGGCTGCTTCGCCCCCCGGCAATTCAGCTGAATCAAGGTGCTAATAGGCGAATTTCGGGTGCGAGTGCGAGCAACTATTAGCCCGCGGCCGAGATATCTCGACCGCGGGCTGAACAGGGGCGCGCGATGCTGTCCGAACGGGAGCCCGGAACCCGCGCCCGTACCGGGCTCAATCCCGGGAACGACCGGGCGCGGCCAAGCTTGCCTGCTTTCTTGCGGCCGCTAAGCTTGCCCGGAATGCGGGAGGGATGCCCAACCGCTGAGACAGGAGAGATCACCATGTCGATCGTCCGTCGCGGCTTTCTGGCCGGCGCGCTCGTATTGCCGCTCGCGGTGCGTGCCCAGACGCAGGAGAGCTGGGAAGACAAGCACCAGCGCCAGCTCAAGGAGGATTGGCCGTGGCTCGGCCGCTATGCCGAGGAGAACCGGAAGCTGCGGGCATCAGGGGCGAAGACCAACATCGTCTTCATGGGCGATTCGATCACCGAGGGGTGGCGCGAAAAACGGCCCGATTTCTTCAAGGCCGGACGGGTGGGACGCGGGATCAGCGGCCAGACCACGCCGCAGATGGTGCTGCGGATGATGGCGGACGTCGTGGCGCTCAAGCCGCGCTACCTCCACATCATGGCGGCGACCAACGACATTGCCGGAAATACCGGGGCGATCACGCTGGCGCAGACCTTCGACAATTTCCGGATGATGACTGCGATTGCGCAGGCCAATCGGATCGAGGTGCTGATCGCATCGGTTCCGCCCGCCGATCATTTCCCATGGCGGCCGGGGCTGGAGACAGTGAAGCCGATCCGCGAAATCAATGCCTGGCTCAAGAGCTATGCCCAGAGTGCCGGCGCCACCTGGATCGATTACTGGCCGGTACTTGCGGACGAGAAGGGCGCGATGAAACCGGGCATGGCGACCGACGGCGTCCATCCGACCGAGCAGGGCTATGACATGATGGCGACGGTGATCGAGCCGTTCCTTAGAGCCCGGAAAATTTGAGGCGGGCTGCCGCGACTGTGGCAATATTCTCAGACAAATGGGGTTCACAGTTGCGGCATTTGCGATAGATCTGGGCCGAAGCGGCGAAGACCCGACATGGAGGAGAGCGACTATGGCGATCACGCGCCGTGACATCACGGTGGCGCTGGGTGCGTTGCTGATCGGCGGCACAGCCGGTGCGATTGCGCAGACTCCTCGGCGAAGCTCGGCCCGGCAGTGTTCGACTGGACGAAGATGGAGCCGAAGAAGACTGATGTCGGCGCGATCCGCAATCTTGTCCGCCAGCCCACCGCCACGCTCGACGAGCTCGAGATGCACGTCACCACCCTCAATCCGGGCCTCGCCTCGCACCCGCCGCACACCCATCCGAACGAAGAGCTGGTGATCGTCCGCGAAGGCACGGTCGAAGTGCTGAACGGCGGGATATGGAAGCGCCTCGGGCCGGGCTCGGTGATCTTCAACGCTTCGAATTCGCCGCATGCGCTGCGCAATGTCGGCGAAACACCAGCGACCTATCACGTGATCAACTGGCAGACGGCGAGGACGCCGGCGAAATGAGGAGAACCGCATGCACCGTCGCACGATGCTGACCGGCGCCGGACTGGCCGGAATCACCGCCGCGCTGCCTCCGGAGTTGCTCGCTGCCCAGTCGCAGACCCAGGGCAATGCCGTCTCCGCCGACGTGGCGCCGGCCGGCCCGGAGCCGACCGCGAAGCATCGGATCAAGTTCGGCGTGATCGGACTGGATCATGCGCACATCTACGGCATGACCGATGCGATGATCCGTGGGGGCGGCACCCCGGTCGCCTTTTTCGCCACCGACCCGAAGCAGATCGAGACTTTCAGCAAGCGGTACGGCAACGGCGTCCGGCTTGCGCGCAGCGAGGACGAGATCCTCGGCGACAAGGCGATCCAGCTGATCATCGGCGCGCCGATCCCCGATCTGCGTGCACCGCTCGGCATCCGAGCGATGCGCGCCGGCAAGGACTATCTCGGCGACAAGCCGGCGATCACCAGCCTCGAGCAGCTTGCCGACGTCCGCCGGGCGATCAAGGAGACCGGCAGGAAATTCGCGATCCTGTATTCGGAGCGGCTCGAGGTGCGGGCTGCCGTCCACGCCGGCGAACTCGTCGCCCAGGGCGCGATCGGCAAGGTGATCCAGACCGTCAACCTCGCCCCGCACCGGGTCAGCGCGCCCAGCCGCCCCGACTGGTTCTGGGACAAAGCGCGCTACGGCGGCATCCTCACCGATATCGGCAGCCATCAGGCCGATCAGTTCCTGTTCTACACCGGCTCGACCTCGGCGCGGGTCGTCGCCTCGCAGACCGGCAATCTCAACTGGCCCGACAAGCCGAAGTTCGAGGATTTCGGCGACATGATCGCCACCGGCAACGGCGGCACCGGCTATATCCGTGTCGACTGGTTTACGCCCGACGGGCTGCCGACCTGGGGTGACGGACGCCTGTTCCTCGTCGGCACCGAGGGCTCGATCGAGCTGCGGAAATATGTCGACGTGGCGGGGCGGCCGGGCGGCAACCACCTCTTCATCACCGACAAAAAGGGCGTGCGCTACGTGGACTGCTCGAAGGTGCCGCTGCCATTCGGTCCGCAGTTCGTCACCGACGTTGTCGAGCGCTCGTCGATCGCCCAGGACCAGGACCAAGCGCTGCTTGCCGCCGAACTGGTGCTCACCGCGCAGAAGAATGCCACGCGGCCCAAGCTGGCCTGAGGGGAGACGGAGCATGCAATTGTCCAGACGCGGCATCCTGAAGACCGGCGCGGTGCTTGCGGCGCCGACGATCGTCCCTTCCAGCGTGTTCGGCCAGAACGCCCCGTCGAACCGCATCGTCATCGGCGCGATCGGCGTCGGGCGGATCTCGCGCAGCCACGACATGAAGGAAGTCCACAAGCACGCCGACGCCCAGATCGTCGCGGTGTGCGATGTCGACACGGTCCGCCTCGGCGCGGGCAAGGAACTGGTCGACACCCGCTACGCCGCCAGCACCGGCAAGCCCTATTCCGGCACGCGGATGTACCATGATTATCGCGAGCTGCTCGCGAACAAGGAGATCGACGCGGTCCTGATCTCCACGCCCGACCACCAGCATGCCCCGCAGGCGGTCCACGCGGTGCGCGCAGGCAAGCATGTCTACCTCCAGAAGCCCGCGGCGCTGACCATCTCGGAAGGCCGCGCGATGGCCGATGCGGTGAAGGCGAGCGGGCGCATCGTCCAGATCGGTTCGCAGCAGCGCGGGCAGGACCCTGGCCGCAATTCCACCGCGCCTGCGAGCTGGTCCGCAACGGCCGCATCGGCAAGATCGTTCGGGTCGAAGTGGGGCTGCCCGGCGATCCTTCTGGCCCCGAGGCGCCGCCGATGCCGGTGCCGTCGAACCTCAATTACGACGCCTGGCTCGGGACCACCCCCGAGATCCCCTATACCGAGATCGGCGTCCACCCGCAGGACTCGTTCGAGAACCGCCCCGGCTGGCTCCGCATCGAGCAATTCGGCGCGGGCATGATCACCGGCTGGGGCTCGCACCATATCGACACGGCCCATTGGGGCATGGACATGGAGCATTCGGGCCCGGTCGAGATCTGGGGCAAGGCCGAATTCCCCAAGAGCGGGCTGTGGGACGTCCACGGGGCGTTCGAGACGCATGCGCGCTATGCGAACGGCGTGACGATGACGGTTTCCGGCGCGCTGCCCAACGGCGTGAAGTTCATCGGCGACAAGGGCTGGATCTTCGTCACCCGCAGCGGCGCAGTGACGGCGAGCGATCCGGGCGGGCCGCAGATCGATCCGCTCCAGGCGAGCGACCCGAAGATCCTCACCAGCGTGATCGGCCCGAACGAAGTGCATTTGCTCAAGGTCCCCGAGCAGCATCGCAATTGGCTGGATGCCATAAAGACAGGCGTGCCGGTGAGCGCGCCGGCCGAAATCGGCCATCGCTCGCTTTCGACCTGCCTGCTCCACTGGACCGCAATGAAGACCGGCCGCCGCCTCAAATGGGACCCCAAGGCCGAGCGCTTCATCGGCGACGACGAGGCGAATGCGATGCTCAGCCGGCCGCAGAGGGCGAAATACGCGATCTAGAGATCGTGGGGGCGAGTTGGTTGACGCTAAGTTGACACCAGGTTGACACTGGTTCGGGTTTTTGGTGGGGCGCTATCTCATCAAGATAATGATATACAATGATAAAATTCGTGGCGTGGTTGGCACGGGTGTGCCCGACGCGCCTGTGACGCGACACCTACGCGACACCTACGCGGCAGTCAGGCGCCACCAAAGCCACACCCACGCGCCGGTTTGGCGCCACCAAGGCCGCAGGTACGCGCCATGCGCGTTGACCAAGTCTTGCGTGTCCGATCGATCGACGGTGTCAAAGAGCGCGACGGCATGGCCGACCGCCTGAGGCAAGCAGACGAAATCCTACATTGCAAGAGAGGAGCGGCCGCAATTGTTAGCTGCCTGTCCGCTTCAGCCTCTTGGGTCGGAAAAACGGACATTCGGAAAGCCAAACCCGGAATGGCAACTGCCGGCCCAATGTCGGCTATTCGCTCGCGATCTGCGCACTCTCGAAAGCAGCCGCTCAAGGCTGTCCGTCACTTTGAAGCCGACATACGCATCGCGCCGATGCGCTCGGCGTGTGGCGAGAGAAGTGAGAACCTACACTCTTGACTGTATTGCATACATATATCACCAATACGGCTGGCAGGAGAGGGGGCCGCCAACCGCGCAACATTTCCTCCGGAGGCTCCATGCGGTCACCGATCTTTGCTCTTTCGGTCGGCACACTCCTCACAACGACGGCAGCTGCGCAAACTCAGGCCGTCCCTTCCGCGTCTTCGCGCCCGCAAGACGCGGCGATCACCGCCACTCCGCTTCCCTATCGGGAGGAAGCCGTGACGTTCGACGCGATGCGCCGTCCCCAATCACCCCTGGCGTGATCCACGCCGCATTAAGGTGAGGTTCGTCCGTCCAAGCAAGCCACCAAGGGACATCGGAACATGAATCGATCATATGGCCCTACGCGACGCGAGTTCTCCATCCTGTTGTCAGGAGCCTTTGCGGCGCCGGCGACGGCAGCCGTTTCCAAACCCCGCCGCTCGGAAGCCGCGCGACTGCGCAGGTACGCTGAGGCGACCCACCCGCGCGGCTGGATAGCCGCCGCAGACCCGGTTTGGCGAGCAGGGTGGGATCGCCTCGCCGCTGAGGCCGACGCCATGAGCCCCGAGGCCTATCTCATGCGCCTCATGGCGCGGTTGGCTTGGTTCCATGACGGCCACACGACAATGTACGTGGACGGGCGTGTGGGACCAGCGGGAATGATCAAGGCGCCCGGCTTCGACCTCACCCTTCCGATTGCCGCCGCCCCTTCTTCGACGGACTCTACGTCACCGCAGCCAAGGGAGAGGGCGCGCCTCTGCTTGGTGCACGGATCACGCGTGTGGATGGGGTCGCCATTGAGGAGGTCCTGAGGTCCTTCGCGGCAATGTGGCCCGGCAACAACGCCACCCGGGCCCACCATGACGCAGATTTGATCCTGAGACCTGCGGTCCTGCGCGGCGCGCGATTGGCCCCGCCCGCCGGCGTCTCGGCGCCGGTCACCGTCGAGGCTGAGATAGGCGGCTCGCTCGTCAAGGCCGTGCTGATCCCGCGCGCGGACGGGCGCGAGGGGCTAGTCCCGCTCCCCCGAAAGCCGTTCCCGGTCGAAACCTGGCGGCCGGGGCTCGCGCCCAACTTCGTCCACGCAGAAGGCCATGTCCTGGTCATCGCGTTCGACCGCCTGTTCGCCAGCAAGGAGTCGATCCTGGCCTTCGTGCGAGAAGCCTTTGCGGCTATGGAGGCCCCCGCGATCGAACGGGTCGTACTCGACCTGCGCCGCAACGACGGCGGCGACAACCGCATGGGCGAAGGTCTGAGGAAACATCTCGAACGGTCCCGCTTCAACCGGCCCGGCGGGCTCTATGTGCTGATCGGACCTCACACTTTTCGGCCGCCCAGAACCTGACCTCGAGGATCGAGCGGGAGACCTGGGCTGTGTTCGTGGGCGAACCCTCCGGGGGCGCCCCCAATCACGAGGGCGATGCCAGGCCGTTTCAGGGCGACGGGTTCAGCGCATACGTGTCGACCCTGCCGTGGTTCGACTCCCACCCCTATGACAAGCGGATCTGGACCATGCCCGACATATTGGTCCCGCTCCGGTTTGCCGATTGGACGGCGGGCAGGGATCGGGCGATGGAAGCCGTGTTCGCCCAGGTCAACGATCAACCGCTCGACGACCTTGGCGAGCAGCACACTAACTATTCCGAGCGGCCGAGCCAGAAGACGGAGTGGAAGCCGTTCTGGATGTTATAGGGGCGCAATCAGCCGGCCCCAACCACCCAATAGCGTATAGCGCCACCTTTGGCTGAACGAACGGCCGATTTCGGGAACTCGCGCGCCGCTCGGGAATGGCCGACATTGGGCGCATAGCTGTCAGCACCGTCTCCGGGCGCCTTGCTTCGCCACCGCACGGCCCCGATTGGAAAGTCCATCCATCCCGCATAAAGCGACCGCGCGACCGGCAAGAGGAGTTTCGCATGATCCGCACCGGACTGATCGGCTTCGGCCTTGGCGGCACGGCGTTCCATGCGCCGCTGATCTCCGCCGTCCCTGAACTCGATCTCGCGGCGATCGTCACGTCGCGCGCCGATGCGGTGCATGCGCATTATCCCGGGGTGCACGTGGTGCCCGATGCCGCGGCGTTGCTCGCCGATCCGGCGATCGAGCTCGTCGTGGTCTGCACGCCCAACGACACGCATTTCCCGCTCGCCAAGGCGGCGCTCGAGGCGGGCAAGCATGTCGTCATCGACAAGCCTTTCTCGAACAGCGTCGCCGAGGTGGAAGTTTTGCTCGCGCTGGCGGAGGCGCGGGGAAGGGTGCTCAGCGTGTTCCACAATCGCCGCTGGGACAGCGACTTCCTGACGCTGAAGAAGCTGCTCGACGAAGGCGCGCTGGGTGAGGTGGCGCTCTACGAGGGGCGGTGGGACCGCTTCCGCCCTGCCTTGCGCGACAGCTGGCACGAGGCGGCGGGGCCCGGCGGCGGGGTGCTGATCGACCTGGGCCCGCATCTGATCGACCAGGCGCTTGCGCTGTTCGGCCCGCCGGAGAGCGTGAGCGCGGATATCGTCGCCCAGCGGCAAGGTTCGCTGGTTGACGATTATTTCGAATTGACCCTGCAATACGGGCGGATGCGCGCCTTGCTCTCCTCGGCCGTGATCATCCCGGCGCCGCGGCCGCGCTTCGCCGTGCACGGCACGCGGGCGAGCTTCGTCAAGCACGGGCTCGATCCGCAGGAGGCGCAATTGCGCAGTGGTGGGCATGCCGATGACCCGGACCACGGCGTGGAGGATCCCGCCAATCACGGCGTGCTGGTGCGCGGTGACGGGACGAAGCAATCGATCGTGTCCGAACGCGGCGATTACCGGCGTTTCTATTCGGGTGTGGCGCGGGCGATCGCCGATCAGGTGCCGCCGCCGGTTTCGCCCGCTGACGCGCTTGCCGGCCTCAGGATCATCGAGCTCGCCCGGCAAAGCGCGGCGGAAGGCCGTTCGTTACCCTTCCGATAGAATCGGGCTCGGGCATTTCCCTTAGGTTCCAGGGCACTGCGGCGCTGATTATACCAAGTTATTTCCACCGTCGCATAGGCAGAGGTAGGATCGTGCATGCTTAGCCTCCTGGCTGCGTTGTCGACTGGCACGCGCGGAGCATCCTCGGCCTTGCGCCCGGAGCTGTTCTGGGGGAACGCCATTGCCGAATCCGTGCTGGCGCTCGCGTATTTCTCGATCGCGCTGGGGCTGGCGTTCCTGATCCGCCGCCGGCGCGACTTCGCCTTTCGCTGGATTTTCTGGTGCTTCGCCGCGTTCCTTGCGGCGGGCGGGATCATGCACCTGATGAGCCTGACGGGCTGGGATCCGCTCGGCAGCGTGGCAGTGATATTCAAGGGATTGACCGCGGTGGGGACGATCGCGACGGCGGTGGCATTCTGGCCCCTGCTGTCCAAGGTGATCGCGATGCCCTCGCGCGCGCAGCTCAGCGATCAGAATGCCGAGCTGGAAGCCCTGGTCAGGGAACGCGACGCCGCGCTGGAGGATTTGCGCCAGCACGTGGCGCAGCGGTTGGAGCTCGAAGCGGCGCTTCTCCAGTCGCAGAAGCTCGAGGCGGTCGGCCAGCTCACCGGCGGCATCGCGCATGATTTCAACAATCTGCTGCAGGCAGTGGCGGGCAATCTCGAACTGATCGCACGCAAGCCCGACGATATCGACCGGGTGATCGGCTGGAGCGCGAGTGCGCTCAATGCGGTCGAACGCGGGCGGCTGCTGACGGGGCAGTTGCTCGCCTTTTCGAGCAAGCAGCGCATCGATCTCAATTCGGTGCGGCTCGCCGAACTGGTGGGCGGCGTGAAGGATCTGATCGAGCGCGCCGTCGCGCCGCTCGGCCAGCTGCGCGTCGAGCGGATCGATCCGGCGCTCAATGTCGAAGTCGACCCGCTCCAGCTCGAGCTGGCATTGCTCAACCTCGCCTTCAATGCGCGCGATGCCATGCCAGAGGGCGGCATGCTGACGATTGCCGCCGGGCATGCGAGCGGCGATCTGGTCGGCGATCTTCCGCGCGGCGACTATGTCGCGCTGACGGTGTCGGACACCGGCACGGGCATGACGGAGGACGTGCGCGCCCGCGCGATCGAGCCGTTCTTCACGACCAAGGGCGTCGGCAAGGGCACCGGCATGGGGCTCGCCATGGCTGCGGCAGTGGCGCGGCAGGCCGGAGGGGGCTCGTCATCCAGAGCACGGAAGGGCAGGGCACGTCGATCATCCTGCTCCTGCGCGTCGCGACCAGCCAGCCGCGGCGCGTCGTCGGCGACGATGCGCGCTCGGATATGCGCACCGATCTCTCGGGCTACACGATCGCGCTGGTCGACGACGATGCGCAGGTCCGCGGCTCACTTTACGACACGCTGGCTTCGGCAGGCGCGACGGTGGAGGAAGCGGCCGAGGGCGGGGCGGGGATCGAGCTCGTCCGGCGGCTGCGGCCCGACCTGCTGGTGGTCGACTTCGCAATGCCGGGCATGACCGGCGCCGACGTCGTCCGGAAAGTGCGCGAAGAGCATCCGGGGCTGCCCGTCGTATTGGTCACCGGCTTCGCGGAGTCGGCGAAGCTGGACGCCGTCACCGGGCCGCAGGTCGCGGTATTGTGGAAGCCGTTCGAGGCGCAGGAATTGCTGCGGAAAGTCGCCGGGCTGCTTTCGCGCTAGGGCAAGGCGCGGCGCAATTCCTCGATCCACGTCGTCGCGACGCTGTCCGAAGGCGCGCGCCAGTCACCGCGCGGGCTGAGCGCGCCTCCGGCCGAGACCTTGGGACCATTGGGCATTGCCGAGCGCTTGAACTGGCTGGTTTGAAAGAAACGGAACAGGAAGCTCTCCAGCCACTTCGCGATCGTCGCGAGATCATATTCGTTGCGGCCGGCTTGCGGGAAGTCGATCGGCCAGAGCCCGGCCTCGCGATCGCGCCAGGCGTGCCAGGCGAGAAAGGCGATCTTCGAGGGCCTGAGGCCGTGGCGGACCACATAATGCAGGAAGAAATCGTTGAGCTCATAGGGGCCGATGCGGTCCTGCGTGCTCTGCATCTTGCCCTCGGCATCGGCCGGGACGAGCTCGGGGAGATCTCCGTGTTCAATATCTGGTTCAGCGTCGTCGCGGCCTGACCCTCGAACTGACCGGTCTGCAGGGTCCAGCGGATGAGATACTGGATCAGCGTCTTCGGCACGCCCGCATTGACGCCATAATGGCTCATCTGATCGCCAACGCCATAGGTGCACCAGCCGAGCGCGAGTTCGGACAGATCGCCGGTGCCGACGACGAAGCCCTGGCGCTGATTGGCGAGGCGGAAGAGATAGTCGGTGCGCAGGCCCGCCTGGACGTTCTCGAAGGTCACATCATAGACCGGCTCCCCCGAGGCGAAGGGGTGGCCGAGATCGGCGAGCATCTGGCGGGCGCTCGGGCGGATGTCGATCTCCTCCCCGGTGACTCCGAGCGCGCGCATCAGCTCCCAGGCATTTGCCTTCGTCGCTTCCCCGGTCGCGAAGCCGGGCATGGTGAAGCCGAGGATATCCGAACGTGGCCGGCCGAGCCGGTCCATCGCCTTGCACGCGACGATCAGCGCATGCGTCGAATCGAGCCCGCCCGAAACGCCGATGACGAGGTGCTTGCTGCCGGTCGATTCGAGCCGTTTGCGAAGGCCCTCGACCTGAATGTTGAAGGCTTCATAGCAATCCTCCTCGAGCCGCGACGGTGTGTTGGGCACGAACGGAAAGCGGCGGAGCGGGCGAACCAGTCCGCGATCGGCCATGTCGGGCTGGTGTTCGAACGCGATGCGCCGGAAGCGCATTTCGGGGTGGTTGGCGTAGCGCGTGCTGTCGTTGAACGTGCCGTCGCGCATCCGTTCCAGGCGGAGGCGTTCGAGATCGAGATCGGCGCAAACGATCTCGGTGGTCAGCTCGAAGCGTTCGGAGCGGGCAAGCAGTTCGCCGAATTCGTAGATCAGTCCCTGGCCGTCCCAGGCGAGATCGGTGGTGCTCTCGCCGGGACCTGAGGCCGAGTAGAGATAGGCCGAGAGCGTGCGTGCCGATTGCGACGCGCAGAGCAATTCGCGCTCGCGCCCCTTGCCGATGACGATGTTCGAGGCGGAGAGGTTGCACAGCACCAGCGCCCCGGCGAGCGCGCCGTCGGTGGAGGGCGGGGTGGGCGCCCAATAATCCTCGCAAATCTCGATATGGAAGACGAAATCCTCGAGGTCGGATGCGGCGAAGACCAGGTCCGCGCCGAACGGCACGGTCTGCCCCGCGACGGTGATGTCGAGCCCGGTGAGGCCCAGCCCCGAGGCGAACCAGCGTTTCTCGTAATATTCGCGGTAATTGGGCAGGAATTGCTTCGGCACCACGCCGAGGATGCGCCCCCGCGCGATCGCCAGCGCGCAATTGTAGAGCCGGCCGTTACGGCGGAGCGCCGCGCCGATCAGCAGCACCGGCTTCAGTTTCGCGCTCGCCTCGACGATCGCGGCGACACCCGCCTCGGTCGCGTCGAGGATCGCGTCCTGCAGATGCAGGTCGTCGATCGCATAGGTGGTGACGTTGAGCTCGGGGAAGACGAGCAGGTCGGCACCCTCGGCATCGCCCTGCTGCGCCAGTGCGATCGTCGACGCGGCGTTGGCGGCGGGATCGCCGACAGTGACCGAGGGGTGCATACCCCCGCGCGGATCATTCCCTGTCGGTGGAGCAAGAAAAGGGGTGGGACTTCGCCATCACAGCGCCTCCGATAGCATTTCCAGCCCGACGCGCAGGCATTCAATCCGCACCGGCCCGCGGCCGATATCGCCGAAATGCGCTTCGCGGTGCGCAGTGGGACGGCCACTCCGCGCGCAGGCGAAATGGACCAGCCCGGGCTCGTCGCCCGGCACGCCGGGTCCAGCAAAGCCGGTCACCGCGAGCGCGACCTGCGCCTTGCTGTAGCGCAGCGCACCCTCGGCCATTCGCCGGGCGACCGCTTCGCTGACCGCGCCCTCGGCCTCGATCAATTCGGGAGGGACGCCCAGCATCTCGGCCTTGGCCTCGTTGGTGTACACGACGAAGCCGCGCTCGAAGGCATGGCTGGCCCCTTCGACATCGGTGAACAGTGAGGCGAGCAGCCCGCCGGTGCAGCTTTCCGCGGTGGCGATCGAGAGATGCTTGTCGCACGCACGCTCGAGCAGCCTGCGCACGGCAGCGTCCACCTCATCGGGGAGGACCGGCGAGAGCGTTTCGGTCATGCAATGGTCCTAGTCCGGGGCGCGGGCTAATGCCAACCCGGCATAAAGCGAATGGTTTCCTTCGGGGTGAAGCGCCGCGTTCGCTTCCGGTGATTGACAAGGACCAGCCATCCGGGTGAATTGCCACGTATGGGGACGGCGGTTTCCCCGTGAGGCGACAGCCGAAGAATCGCGTCCTGACTCTCTTTTGCCAGAGGACGCACATGCCTTCGTTGAACAGCATCGCTCCGGAAAAGCTCGTCCGCCTCATCGGCGTGCCCGGTGCACCCGTCATCGTCGACGTGCGGGCGGCGGAAACCAGCCGGATGATACCCGGGTCCATTCGGTTCGCTCCGCAGGCGGTTGAGGCCTGGAGCGGCGCTCTCGCCGGATCCGCCGTGGTGGTGGACGAGGACGGCGCGTCCTCGGCACAGGGCATCGCCGCCTGGCTTCGAACCGAGGAGTCGATGCCGAAGCCCTGGAAGGCGGCTTCGCGGCTTGGCGGGCGGCGGGCCTTCCGCTTCTCGCCACGGACAGGCTCCCGCGCCGCGATGCGCAGCAGCGGACCGTCTGGGTGACGCGTGCCAGACCCAAGGTGGACAGGATCGGCTGTCCGTGGCTGATCCGGCGGTTCGTCGATCCGCAGGCACGATTCCTGTTCGTGCCGGCGGCGGACGTGCTGACGGTCGCCAGAGAACTTGGCGCGGCGCCCTTCGACGTTGCCCATGAGGACGTATTCTGGAGCCATCGCGGCGAGCGCTGCACGTTCGATTTGATGGTCGATGAATTCGGCCTCGGCGATTTCCCCGCGATGGACTATCTCGCAGCGATCGTGCGCGGCGCCGATACGGCCCGGCCCGATCTGGTGCCCGAGGCGGCGGGGCTGCTCGCCGTCTCGCTCGGCCTCTCGCGCATGTATGCGGACGATATCGCACAGCTCGATGCAGGGATGCTCGTCTATGACGCACTATACCGCTGGTGCCGCGATGCGCGGGGAGAGGCCCATGACTGGACCTCCCACAAGCCGCGCGAGGTGCGGGCATGAGAGTGAACGCCATGGATGCGTTGTTTATTTGGTGACTTGCGGCTAAGAGTGACGCGCTAATCGTCGCCTGCGACGGAAATTGATGCCTTCGGGCAAGATATCCTTTTCAAGATTATTGGCCCCTGCTGTGCGGTTTTTCGTGCAGTTTTCCATGTTCTGGAAAGGAACATTACATGCCGATCGGCAAAGTTAAATTCTTCAACGTCGACAAGGGCTATGGCTTCATTGCGCCCGAGGATGGCGGCAGCGACAGCTTCGTCCATATCAGCGCCGTCGAGCGTGCGGGCATGACGACGCTGCAGACCGACCAGCGCGTCTCGTACGATGTCGAGAACGACCAGCGCGGCAAGGCTTCGGCGGTCAACCTCCAAGCCCTCTGACGCACTTTGCGTAAGTGATTGCGGGGCGGCGCGGCGAGAGCCGGGCCGCCCCGTTTTCATTTGGCCCAGGCTTGCAGGCGCTGGCTATAAGGTCTGCCGCTTCGTCGCGATCCGCATCATTGCCGCTTGCGTTTGGCGGAGGAGTGTGGTGCCATCATGTGGCACCAGGTGTCATAGATTGAGCGTGTCGGACGGTATCGGCCGGACAACCGGCGACCAAATGGAGGGGATATGGCGCGCGCAGCGATCCGGACTGCGGTCCTGCCTTTTACCTTCGTACTTTCGCTGGCGCTCGCCTCGGCTGTGCAGGCGCAGCTCGCCGCGCCGGCGGGGGCATGCATCGCGATCCGGTGAGCGACGTGGCCGACGCGCCTACCCGGCTCAAGCCCGCTTATCCGGTGCCGTACGGCCGGCCCTCCGAAGCCGCGGTCAAGGCAGTGATGGACCGGGTGCTCGGCTATATCGAGCGTGAGACGCCGGCCACTCTCATCGACGTCGCCGGCAAGGCGCAGGGGCCCGGCGGCAAACTGGCGCCCGGCAGTCGCTTCCGTTCGGCCTATCGCCTGACCAGCTACGAATGGGGCGTCACCTATTCGGGCGCGCTCCTCGCCGGCGAGGTGACCGGCGACCAGCGCTATACGCATTATGTCGCGGGCCGGCTCGGTGCGGTGGTCGATACGGCCAACCGCTATCGTGCGCAGAAGACGGCGGCGGACCAGACGCCGGTGCACCAGATGCTGGCGCCTGGCAGGCTCGACGATTCGGGTGCGATGGCTGCGGCCCTGATCAAGGCGCAGCGGGCCGGAGTGATCACGCAGGGCGGGGCGCAGATCCAGGTGTATCTCGACTGGATCTCCAACCACCAGTTCCGCCTGTCCGACGGCACGCTCGCCCGGCAGGTGCCGATGCCCAACAGCCTGTGGCTCGACGATCTCTACATGAGCGTGCCCGCTCTGGCGCAGATGGGCGCGTTGACCGGGGAACGGCGCTGGTTCGACGATGCCGTCCGTCAGGTGCTGCAATTCTCGGAGCGCATGTTCGTCGCCGACGAAGGGCTCTACCGGCACGGCTGGGTCGACGGCATGGACCCGCATCCCAGCTTTTTCTGGGGGCGGGCAAACGGCTGGGCGATCATGGCGACGGTCGAGTTGCTCGAAGTGCTGCCGGCGGATCATCCCGGGCGGCCCGCGATCCTTGCGCAGCTGCGTGCGCACGCTGCCGGGCTGGCGAGGATGCAATCGGGCACGGGGCTGTGGCACCAATTGCTCGACCGGCCGGACAGCTATCTGGAGACTTCGGCGACGTCGATCTATGCCTTTGCGCTTGCGCGTGCGATCAACCGCGGCTGGCTCGATCGCCGCGTCTATGCGCCGGTGGCGGTGCTGGCGTGGAATGCCGTGACGACCAAGGTCAATGCGGCGGGCGAAGTCGAGGATGTGTGCGTCGGCACCGGCATGGGGTTCGAGCCGGCATTCTATTATTACCGTCCGCGCCACGTGCGGGCGGCGCACGGCTATGGGCCGGTATTGCTGGCGGGCGCCGAGATCATCGCATTGTTGCGCAAGGATCCCGACGGACCGCGCGCGAACATGCTGTTCAACTAAGCGCGGGGATCAGACCTTGGCGGAATAGATCATCCGGCCAGGGCCGAGGCGTTCGAACACCTTGGCGAGCTCGTTCTCGCCCACCGCGAAACAGCCTTGGCTGCGGCCGAGCTTGCCGTGCTTCGCGATCATGTCGGCATTCGAATACCAGGCCGAATGGACCACGATCGCGCGATCGAAGGCGTTGTTGTTGGTCGGATCGAGGCCGAGCAGGCGCTGCGAATCGCCATGCTTGCCGACATAATAATCGGCGGTGAGGAAGGCGCCTTCGCTGGTCGCCTCCGAATCGATCGCGTTCGAGAAGCTGTGGAGCAGCCCGGTATGTTCGGGGTCCGAGCCGATGCCGTGCGCGACGAGATAGCTCTGCACTTCGCCGCTGCCGAGGTTCACGATGTGGAAGCGCGGACGATAGGAAGGCGTCGAGAAATCGGCGATGGCGATGCGATCGTGTGACGGCACGTGCATCGAATGGCGGTTCAGCGCCGCGACCGCGCGCTTGAACAGCTCGGGACGGATGTTGCCGGGGACCTTGGGGGCGGCCTTGGCGACCACCGGTGCGGGCGGAATCGGCTGCACGGGAGCAGGAACAGGCACCGGAAGCGGTGCGGCTGCGATGCTCATGGTCCGGGTCGCGCAAGCCGAAACCACCGCGCCGCTGGCCATGACAAGCGCCGACTTGATCAGCGCACGGCGCGTCTGCGCCGAGTTCGGATTTTCGATCACTCTTTACCCACTAACCCGCTTCTTATGCCCCGAGTGTATATCAGAGCTCCTTTCATATGGGATGAACATCGGGGCCGGCGCGTGCGACTCACCGCATCCTGTGCCCGCTTCGCCGAGTTAAGTGCCGGATGTGGCAACAAAATCGCGCGAAGGGCGTGGCCAGGCCGGTGATTCGCCTCTCGGCACGATTCAGGTTAATTAGAATTTAAGAGGAGCGAGGCGCGAAGCTTCCGCGGCTTCAGAAAGGCTTTGACGATGATGTCTGGCGTACGCGGCGCATTGTTCCTGGCGGCATGGGCGCTTGTCCCAGCGGCGCCCGTCGCCGCGCAGGTGCGCGAGGAAATGACCCAGCCGGCGATCCCGAAGCTCAGGGCCGGGCAATCGGTGTGGTTCGAGACGCCCGAACTGATCAAGGCGAGCACCGCGGCAAGCTCCGTTCGCATCGTCATCGCGATCCAGCAGCAGCAGGCGCTGGTCTATCGCGGCGATCGGCTGGTCGGAGTCAGCACGGTCTCCACCGGCGCGCCGGGCTATGAGACGCCGCTGGGCGAGTTCACCATTCTCGAGAAGAAGGCGTTCCACCGCTCCAATCTCTACAGCAATGCGCCGATGCCTTATATGCAACGGCTCACCTGGGGCGGGATCGCGCTCCATGCCGGGCAGCTTCCGGGCTATCCCGCATCGCATGGCTGCATCCGGCTGCCCAAGGGGTTCGCGCGGGAGCTGTACGATCTGACGGCGAAGGGCGGGACGGTTCTGGTGGTCGACGACGTGATGGATGCGCCGCTGTATCTGCCGCTGGAGCCGGTGCTGACTGCCGATACGCGCGGGCTGACCACGCCGGCGACGAGCTATACGGCGCCGCTGCTGATGGCGGATACCAGCAATCTGGGCGGTGCGGCCTATGACGTGCTGACGCTGGGCGGGGATCCGCCGGCGGATGCGGCGCGGCGGCGGCCTGCGTCGTGGGTGACGGGGCCGGCGACCGAGGCACCACTTGGTGAGACGCGACCTGGCCAGCGCGGTTTGCGCTAGCCCGGCGGGGCACTCGCCCGGCGATCGATCGGATCACCGGGCGGGCGTGACGATCAGTTGTTCTTGGTTTCGACCGTGGTGGTGGTCGTCGTGGTCGCGGCGGGCGCGGCCCTGCGGGTGGTCTTGCGGACCGTGGTCTTCTTGCGCGCGCTCGAATAGCTCCGTGCCGGGGCGGTCGAGCGCTCGACGGTCGTCACGGTGGTGGTCGGTTGCGCGGCGGCGGCGCGGACTGCCGCGGCGTCGGCAGCCGCGCTCGCGGCGGCCTGTTGCGCCTGTTGCGCGCGTGCCTGTGCGGCAGCGGCGTCGCTCTGCGCGACTGCGGCCGCATCCTGCGCGGCGGCGCGCTGGCTGGCTTCGGCGGCGACCTGCGCTTCGGCGTTCAGCCGCGCGTCGCGATCGGCCGCGGCCTGCTGGGTCTTGTCGCGCTCGGCCTCCTCGAGCGCCTGGTCGGCCAGCCCCGAAGCGCGGCGCGCCTCGTTGATCGTCGAGATCGCGGTGGTCGCGGGCGAGCTGGTCGCGCGCCACGCGCAGCGATTCCTGGGCGCGCGCCATGGTCTCGGCGGCGTGCGTGGTGGCGCCTGCCTTCTCGGCGGCCTCGACCTTGGCGGTCGCTTCGGCGACGGCGGTGCGCGCGCGGTCGATCCGGCTCTGGGCCAGCGACGGCGTCGCGATCAGCAGCGCCGAAATTCCGACGCCGCGCATGATGATTGCCATAGTTCGCATTTGGTAATTCCTTGTTTCCCCGGCCAGCGAACGGCTACGGGTTGCAAGGAGTTGCTGCTGCGGCGACGAAGCGAGCTTATGCGCCGATCAGGCGAGCTTTTGCGGCGATAATCCGTTCGATCGCCGCATCGAGCGTGGCGTCGTCCTTGACGAAGCAGAAGCGCACGATGCTGGTCACCGGGTCTTCGGCATAGAGAGCGGAGATCGGGATCGCGACCACGCCGGCCGCGTCGATCAGCCGATTGCAAAACCTGACGTCGTCGAGCGCGACGCCCGACGCGGCCAGATCGACCGAAAGGAAATAGGTTGCGGCGCTCGGCAGGACGGTCAGGCCCGCGCCTGCCAGCCCGGCGGTGAGCCGGTCGCGGCCGTGCTGGAAGCGATTTCGCGCGCCCTGAACCCATGCGTCCTGCGTCGCCAGCCCCTCTGCGACGGCCCATTGCAGATTGGGCGGCGTAGTGAAGGTGAGGAACTGGTGTGCCCGGGCGATGACGCGCGCGAGCGGCGGCGCGGCGCATGTCCAGCCGACCTTGAAGCCGGTGAGCGCGAAGATCTTGCCGGCGCTGCCGATCTTGACGGTGCGCTCGCGCATGCCGGAAAAGCCGATCAAAGGAGGTGCCGCGCGCCGTCGAACGTGACATGCTCCCAGACTTCGTCGCAGACAGCGATCAGATCATGGGCGACGCAGAAATCGGCGATCATCGCGAGATCGGCGGCGCTGCACATCGTCGCAGCGGGATTGAGCGGGTTGTTGAGAACGAGAATCCGGGTGCGCGGCGTGACCACCGCCTCCAGCGCCGCCGCGTCGATCCGCCAGTGGGGTGGTTCGAGCCGGACGAAGCGGGGCACGCCGCCCGCCTGCCGGACCAGCGGGACATAGGCGTCGTAGAGCGGCTGGAAGAGAATGACTTCGTCGCCTGGCTCGATCAGCGCGAACAGGGATGCCGCCAGCGCTTCGGTCGCGCCCGAAGTGACGATGACTTCCTCAGGCGTGAGATCGAGACCCTGATGGCGGCCATAATGATCGGCGACCGCCTGGCGCAGCTCGGGCAGGCCGGGCATCGGCGGATATTGGTTGGATTTTTCGAGCAATGCGCGGGCGGCGGCTTCGAGCACTTCCTCGGGCCCGCGTCCGTCGGCAAAGCCCTGGCCGAGGTTGATCGCGCCGGTTTCGCGGGCGCGTGCCGACATCGCCTCGAAGATCGTCGTGCTCATCTGCGCGTAGAGCGGGTTCATGCTGCGGGTTTTGGGCTGGCTTCAGGTGGCTTGCAACCGGGCATGCAACCGCCGCATTAGCGGATTCGTTGACGCATGGCGCATCAGAAGGAAGACCATGACCACCAAGCCGCCGGTACCCGCCGAGAACCAGTCTCCCTATCCGATCGAGGAGCCTCCGCACGATCACAGCCACGACAACGAAACCGTGGCGGCAGTGCGCGAGATCGCCGCGGCGAAGGCACGCCGCGCGCGCAGCGCACGCCAGCTCGGCATCGGTGCCGCGGTAGGCATCGGATCGGCCGCGATCGTCGCCGGACTCTTGTTCTGGCGGGGGAATCGCAAGGACGGAAAATAGGGCGGGCCTAAAGGTCCGTTCCGCTCAATCGCCGCGGCGGCGCCAGCGCTTGGCGATCCTCACCGGGGCGAACAAATGCGGGCCAGTGAACAGGAACGCCGCGCCGGTGCTGCTGCACAGGAAGGTGATCGCGGCGAGCAGCCAGGCAGTCGCGTCATAGTCGATCGCTCCCGCTGTCGCCCGCGTACGCAACATGCGCGCCGCAAGAGAGGCGAGCACGAGCAGCGCGAGCCCGCCGAGCCGCAAGGACAATCCGATTGGCTTTCGTTCGTACCGGGGCATGGAGCGTCTCGAACAATCCCTTGAGCCTTGGGAGTTATCGGCGCGCGCATAGGCAAGCGAGACGGGAAAGGGCGCCGGCGCATTGGATTCGCATAGGGAATGCGTCCGTATTCGGCCCCGAACCGGCCGCGCATATGGAAAACAAATGCGTCACGGCGCCAATCCCGCTCGAAAGTATATGTGTGGTAAGGCACTTGCCGGATAGCCCGATGCGGGTTCCGGAAGGACCTCAAGTGAACGCCTCGACCCATCAGGATGCGGGGCAGCCGCATCATCCGCAGGAACGGCTGTCGACTCTGACGCTCGGGGCGATCGGCGTGGTGTTCGGCGATATCGGCACGTCGCCGCTCTACGCGCTCAAGGAGAGTTTTATCGGCCCGCACCCGCTGGCGGTCGATCGGGCACATATCTTCGGCGTGTTGTCGCTGATCTTCTGGACGATGATGCTCGTCGTCACGATCAAATATGTCTTCGTCATCCTGCGCGCCGACAACAAGGGAGAGGGCGGGAGCCTGGCACTGCTCGCGCTCATCATGCGCAAGCTCGGCGAAAACCGTTTGACGCCGGTAATCGTGACGCTGGGCGTGCTCGCGACCGCGCTGTTCTATGGCGACGCGATCATCACGCCGGCGATCTCGGTTCTCTCCGCCGTCGAAGGGCTGACCGTGGTGCACGACGGAATGGCTCCGCTCGTCCTGCCGATCACGATCGTGATCCTGGTCGGACTGTTCGCGATCCAGTCGCGGGGCACCGCGGCCGTCGGCAAGCTGTTCGGACCGGTGATCCTCGTCTATTTCGCCGTGCTCGCAATGCTCGGAATCATGGGCATCGCGGCGGCCCCGGAGATTCTCTGGGCGCTCAATCCCGTCTATGCAGTCGATTTCTTCCTGATCGATCCCAAGCTCGCTTTCCTCGCACTGGGTTCGGTGGTGCTCGCGGTTACGGGAGCGGAGGCGCTCTATGCCGATATGGGCCATTTCGGCCGCCGCGCGATCATGATCTCGTGGCTCTACGCGGCATTTCCATGCCTGATGCTCAACTATCTCGGCCAGTCGGCGCTGCTGCTGCGCGATCCCGCGGCAGTGGCGAACCCCTTCTATCTGATGGCGCCGGAGGCGTTTCGGCTGCCGCTCGTGATCCTCGCCACCGCGGCGACGATCATCGCCAGCCAGGCGGTCATCTCCGCGGCCTTCTCGGTCACCCATCAGGCGGTCCAGCTCGGCTTCCTGCCCCGGCTCAGGATCACGCATACCAGCGAGAAGGCGGCGGGGCAGATCTATGTGCCGCTGGTCAACTGGGCCCTGCTGGCGCTGGTCGTCCTGCTGGCGGTGAGTTTCGGCAGCTCGGGCGATCTCGCCGCGGCATATGGCATCGCCGTCACCGGGACCATGCTGATCACCACCGGCATGCTGGCCGTCCTGGTCTTCGCGGTGTGGAAATGGCCGCGCCCGTTGGCGGCGATGGTGATCGGCGTGTTCCTGTTGGTGGACGGCCTCTATTTCGCGTCGAACATCACGAAGATCCCGGACGGCGGCTGGTTCCCGTTGCTCGTCGCGACGGTGGCGTTCACGGTGCTCACGACGTGGCGGACCGGCCGTCGGCTCGTGCTCGAACGATTGCACGAGGGTGCGGTCCCGATCGAATTGTTCATCCAGTCTGCCGCACATTCGCTCGAGCGCGTATCGGGAACCGCGGTTTTCCTCGCCTCGCGCCCGGACGATATTCCGCCCGCATTGCTCCATAATGTGAAGCATAATCGCGTGCTGCACGAACGCGTGCTGGTTCTCACCGTCGTGACCGAGCAGGTTCCCCATATCGTCACCGTGGCGCGCAGCACGGTCGAGGAGTTGGGCGAGGGCTTCTATCGCGTGATCATCCGCCACGGCTTCATGGAAGATGTCGATATTCCCGCGACGCTCGCCTCGCTCGAAGGCTGTGGCGGGCCGTTCAAGCCGATGGACACGAGCTATTTCCTCGCACGACAGACACTGATCGCATCGAGCCGGCCGGGGATGGCGCTTTGGCGCGAGAAACTGTTCGCCTGGATGGTGCGCAACGCCGAAAGCGCGATGGAATTCTTCAAGCTACCGACCAACCGGGTGGTCGAGCTCGGCAGCCAGCTCGAGATTTAGCTCTCGGCGCCCATCAGGCGGTAGCCGACGCCGAGTTCGTTGACGATGATCTCGGGTCGCGCGGGATCGGTTTCGAGCTTCTGGCGGATGTTGCGGATCACCACGCGCAGATATTCGATGTGGCGCTCGTAATCCTGCGCCCACACCGCAGTCAGCAACTGCTGGTGGGTGATCACGCGACCGGGAAAGCGTGCCAGTTCGGCGACCACCGCGAATTCCTTTGGGGTCAAATGGATCTCCTCTGTGCCGCGGGTCACCCGGCGATCGAGCAGATCGAAAGTCACGCCGCCGGCGGTGAGGCTGGTGCGTCCGCCATCGGCACCGATCCGTCCGCGCAGCGCGGCCCGAACCCGGGCGAGCAGTTCCTCGGTGTCGAACGGCTTGGTCACATAATCGACTGCGCCGAGATCGAGCGCGGTGACTTTCTCCTCGGTGGCGTCGCGCGCCGATATGATAAGAATGACTGCCCTGGAGTGCTTGCGGATTGCGGGGATCAGCTCGATGCCGTCGCGATCGGGGAGGCCGAGATCGAGCAGCACCACATCGGGCTGGGTGTCGCCCAGCATTTCGAGCGCCTGACGCCCCGACGCGGCCGCGGCAATCCGGTATCCCGCGCGCTCGAGCGTTCCGCTCAGCAGCCGCCGGATCTGGGGTTCGTCGTCTACGATCAGGATGGTGGACGCGTTGCTCATGCGGGCTCGGGTTCCTCCAGGTCGTGGATCAGCAGTTCTTCGGGAACGCGCAAGGTGAATATCGCGCCCTTTGGTTGGCCGCGGTTGGAAGCTTCGACCTGCAGCCCCATCGCCTCGGCAAAGCCCTTGACGATCGCGAGGCCGAGGCCGGTTCCCGTCTTCGAGCGATCGGAGCCTTCGAGGCGGCGGAAAGTCTCGAACACTTCGCGTTCGCGCCCCGGCGGAAGGCCCGGACCTTCGTCGAGGATCGACAAAGCGAGCGAGCCGGCAATGCGGCTGGCCGCGACGGTTATGGCCGTGCCCGGGTCGGCATAGCGCCCGGCATTGTCGAGCAGATTGATCAGGCAATGGTGGAAGAGCTGCGGATCGACTCGCACGAGCGGCAGGTTCGGCGACACGTCGAGGGTGATGGCGTGTCCTTCGAGCGTCGTGCGGGTGTCGTGGACCGCGCTGGCGACGGCGTCGGTAAGGTCGATCGGCTCGACCCTGAGCTTGATCGCACCGGCTTCGACTCGCGCCATGTCCAGCAGATTGGCGACGAAGCGGTTGAGGCGCTGCGACTCGGCTTCGATCGTCTCGATCAGGCCCGGCGCGGGCGCATGCTTCAGCTCGCGCACCGCCGCCTGGATCGACGTGAGCGGCGTGCGCAGATCATGGCTTACCGACGAGAGCAAAGCGGCACGCAGCCGATCGCGCTCGCGCAGTTCGGCGACCCCGCGCATTTCCTCGCCCAGCCGCATCCGCTCGAGCGCGAGTGTGGCCTGATCGAGCAGGCTCATCAGCAGCGGAATCTGGTCCGATCGGACGGTGTCGCGGGCGTCGTCGCGGGCGAGTCCGATCGCTGCGATCGTCCGCTCGCTGGTCTTGAGCGGGTAGAACAGCCAGTCCGAGGCCGTCAGCGTATCCGAGCCGCGCCCTGCCGGCATGCCGCGCTCGAGCGTCCACTGCGCGGCGGCGCGCTCCATCGTCTCGAACCGGTCCTCGGGCGGATAGGCGGCGCGCAGCTGCGGACCGTCCGGCGACATGGTGAGCATCGTCGTGCGCACGTCGAGCAATCGCGCGATCTCGGCGCAGACCGCCTGCATCAGCTCTTCCTCGTTCGACGCGTCGCCGAGCTGGCGCAGGAACCCGGCGAGCGCGGCGTTCTGCCGCGCGCTCCCGGCAGCCAGATCGGCCTGGGCCCGCACCCGCGCCGACAAGTGGCTGGTCACCACCGCGACGCCGAGCAGGACGATGATGGTGATGACATTCTCGGGGTTCTGGACCGTCAGCGTGCCGGTCGGCGGCAGGAAGAAGAAATTATAGGCGAGCGACGACAATGCGCCGGCGAACAGCGCCGGCCAGCGCCCGAACAGGCTCGCCGCCACCATCACCGGCAGCAGATAGAGCAAGGCGACATTGGC
Organism: Sphingomonas sp. 7/4-4; assembly: GCF_027941955.1. Lineage (GTDB taxonomy): Bacteria > Pseudomonadota > Alphaproteobacteria > Sphingomonadales > Sphingomonadaceae > Sphingomonas. The sequence goes on along the minus strand of NZ_CP115960.1, from coordinate 1,416,002 downwards.
GAGATTGAGGACATGAGACAGCGTCGAACCGCCGCCGGTAACTGCGGCGACCATCAGTGCGGTCCAGCCGTAGCTCGACGGCGCACCGAGGGCGCGCTTCGGTTTTTGCGCAGGCGCCGGCATCGCCGCCGCAGTCGGCAGGACATGGACCGCGAGCCCCGGCGTTTCGCGAACGAGGCGATCGACCACCGAGCCGTGCCGCAGCTCGAACCACCGCGAGCGCATCGACTTGCCGACGATCAGCTGGGTTGCGCGGCTTTCCGCGACATAGGCCTTGATCCCTTCGACGGCCGAATGCGCCGGCACCGAGACCACCGCCGCACCGAGCTGGCTGGCGAGATTGAGCGCGGCGGCGAGGCGGCGGCGCTCGTCCTCCCCGAAATGCTGCTCGCGCGGCGTCTCGACATGCAGCGCGGTCCATGGCGCGCGCAGGGCATCGGCACTGCGCTTCGCAGCGCGCACCAGCTCCTCCGAACTCGGCAGTTCGTTCACCGCCACCACCAGCCGTTCGCCGACCGCCCAATTGCCGGCCAGCGCATGGCTCTTGAGATAATCGAGCATCTGCACGTCGACGGCCTGCGCCGCGCGTCTCAACGCGAGCTCGCGCAGCGCCGAGAGGTTCGATTTGGAGAAGAAATGCGCCAGCGCGCGCGTCGCCTCCTCGGGAACATAGACCTTGCCGGCGCGCAGCCGCTCGATCAGCTCGTCGGGCGGCAGATCGACCACTTCGATCTCGGCGAGTTCGAGGATGCGATCGGGAACGGTCTCGCGCACGCGGACATGGGTGAACGACGCGACGACGTCGTTCAGGCTTTCGATGTGCTGGATGTTGATCGTGGAGAACACGTCGATGCCGGCGGCAAGCAGCTCCTCGACATCCTGATAGCGTTTGGGATGGCGGCTGCCCGGCGCGTTGGTGTGGGCTAGCTCGTCGACCAGCACCAGCTGCGGATGACGCGTGAGGATCGCGTCGATGTGCATTTCGCGCAGCACATGGCCCTGATGCGCGATGTCCTTCCGCGGAACCATTTCATAGCCGCGCGTCAGCGCCTCGGTCTCGGCACGGCCATGGGTCTCGACGACGCCGATGACGACGTCGGTGCCGGCGCGGATCCGCTCGGCGCCGCGGAGCAGCATCTCATAGGTCTTGCCGACTCCCGGCGCGGCGCCGAGGAATACCTTCAAACGGCCGCGGCCCTCCTGCGCGGCCGCGCGCAGAAAGGCCTCGGGATCGGGACGGTCGGGCTGATTCACGGCGCCGATTGTGCGCTCTCCGCATCGAGCTGTCGATTGAGCAGGAGGACGTTGACGCGTTCCTCGCCCAGGAAACCGAGCAGCGGATGCTCGGTGGCATGGCCGACGATCGCCCGGAGCCGCGCCTCGGGCCAGCCGCGGGCCTTCGCCACGCGTGGTATCTGGAAAAAGGCCGCCTCGGGGCTGATATGGGGGTCGAGCCCCGAGGCGGAGGCAGTCACCAGATCGGCGGGGACCGACTGTCCTGGTGCAGGGGAGACCGCGGCGACATCGGCCTTGACGCGATCGGCGAGCGCCTGGCTGGCAGGGCCGAGATTCGAGCCCGCCGAGGCCAGCGCGTCATAGCCCTTGCCGGCCGCCGACGGACGCGGATGGAAATAGCGCGCACCGCTGAAGCCCTGGGCGAGCAGGCCCGATCCGACGACCTCGCCCTTGGCATCGCGGATCAGGCTGCCATTGGCCTGCCACGGGAACAGCAACTGGCCGACGCCCGTCAGTGCGAGCGGATAGGCGATGCCGAGCAGCAGCGCGAACAGCAATGTGAGCACGAAGGCCGGACGCAGCGCGGAAACTATGTCTTTGCCCATGATTGCAGCTCCTCAGGCGAGGCCGATGGCGTTGACCGCGAGGTCGATCGCCTTGATGCCGATAAAGGGAACGATGACGCCGCCGAGCCCGTAGACCAGCAGGTTGCGCCGGAGCAGCGGGCCGGCGCCGATCGGGCGGTATTTGACGCCCCTGAGCGCGAGCGGGACGAGCGCGGGGATGATCAGCGCATTGAAGATGATTGCCGACAGGATCGCCGATTGCGGCGTCGCCAGCCCCATGACGTTGAGCACCGCAAGCCCCGGATAGAGCGTCATGAACATCGCGGGGATGATCGCGAAATACTTCGCGATGTCGTTGGCGACCGAGAAGGTGGTGAGGCTGCCGCGCGTCATCAGCAATTGCTTGCCGAGCCCGACGACTTCGATGAGCTTGGTCGGATCGCTGTCGAGATCGACCATGTTCCCGGCTTCGCGCGCCGCCTGCGTCCCCGTGTTCATCGCGACACCGACATCGGCCTGCGCGAGGGCAGGGGCGTCGTTGGTGCCGTCTCCGCACATCGCCACCAGCCGGCCGCCGGCCTGTTCCTTGCGGATGAGCTCGAGCTTGTCCTCGGGCGTCGCCTGCGCGAGGAAATCGTCGACGCCGGCCTCGGCGGCGATCGCTGCGGCGGTCAGTGGGTTGTCGCCGGTGATCATCACCGTGCGGATGCCCATCCGGCGAAGCTCGCCGAAACGCTCGCGAATACCCGACTTGATCACGTCCTTGAGCGCGACCGCGCCGAGGATGCGCCCGTCCTTGGCCACTGCAAGCGGCGTCATGCCGGCGCGCGCGATCTCGTCGGTGGCGCGGCGCAATTCGGCGGCGGCGGGTGTCTCGCCGATGCCGGGATTGGCCCTGAGCACCGAATCGACTGCCCCCTTCTGGATCAGCGCGCTGCCGATCTTCACGCCCGAGATGCGGGTCTGGGCAGTGAAGGGGATGACCTCCGCTTCGTGCGGCAGGGCCTGGTGCTTCACGTCGAACCGGTCGCGCGCGAGCGTTACGATCGATCGTCCCTCGGGCGTCTCGTCGGCGAGGCTCGCGAGCAGTGCCGCTTCGGCCAGTTCGGAGATTGGGACGCCGTTGACCGCCCGGAACTCGCTCGCCTGGCGGTCGCCGACGGTGATCGTGCCGGTCTTGTCGAGCAGCAGCACGTCGATATCACCTGCCGCCTCGACCGCGCGGCCCGATTTGGCGAGCACGTTGAAGCGCACCAGCCGGTCCATCCCCGCAATGCCGATCGCCGACAGCAACGCGGCGATGGTGGTGGGGATCAAGGTGATCAACAGGGCCGCGAGAATCGCGACGGGGATCGCCCCGCCGGCGTAGCTGGCGAAGGCGGGAATCGTGCCCACTGCGACGAGGAAGATGATCGTAAGCCCGACCAGCAGGATCGTGAGCGCGATCTCGTTGGGGGTCTTCTGCCGTTCGGCGCCTTCGACCAGCGCAATCATCCGGTCGAGGAAGCCCTGACCCGGATTGACCGTGACGCGGACCTTGATCTGATCGGAAATGACGCGCGTACCGGCAGTCACGGCGGACCGATCGCCGCCTGCCTCGCGGATCACCGGCGCGCTCTCGCCGGTGATGGCGGCTTCGTTGACCGAGGCGACGCCTTCGACGACTTCGCCGTCGGCGGGGATCAGATCGCCTGTCTCCACGAGCACCACATCACCCGCGCGGAGCTCGCTTGCCGCGACCTGCTGGATGCGGTTGCCGTTGAGCCGTTTGGCAGTGAGCTCGGCCTTGGTCGCGCGCAGCGACGCGGCCTGCGCCTTGCCGCGGCCTTCGGCAATCGCCTCGGCAAAGGTGCCGAACAGCACCGTCAGCCACAGCCAGAGGACGAGCTGGCCCTTGAAGCTGAACCCAAGTGTGTCGTGGCCGAGCACGAGCAGGAGCGTCAGCAGTGCCGCGACGCAGGCAGTGACGAACAGCACGGGATTGCGGATCAGCTGTCGCGGGTCGAGCTTGCGGAAGGCGTCGGCCAGCGCGGGGAGCATCAATTCTGCCGTGAAAAGCGACGTGTTTGCGGTGCGTGCCATGGTTGGCGCTCCGATTACGAGAGGTGGCCGCCGATCATCGCGAGATGATCGGCGATGGGGCCGAGCGCGAGGCTCGGCAGGAAGGTGAGGCCGCCGAGGATCAGGATCGTCCCCACGAGCAGTCCGATCCACAGCGGGCCGGTAGTGGGGAAGGAGCCCGCCGTCTCCGGCGTGTACTTCTTCGCGGCGAGGCTGCCGGCAATGGCGAGCATCGGCACGATCACGAAGAACCGCCCCAGCCACATCGCGATGCCGAGCGCAGCGTTGTAGAAGGGCGTGCCCGCGCTCAGCCCGGCGAACGCCGAGCCGTTATTGCCCACGGCGCTGGTGAAGCCATAGAGGATTTCCGAGAAGCCGTGCGGCCCCTTGTTGAGCGGCCCGGCCAATCCCGCGGGCAACACCGACGCGAGCGCCGTCCCGCCCAGGATCACCAGCGGCAGCACTGCGATCGCCAGCACGGCGAGCTTGACCTCGCGCGCCTCGATCTTCTTGCCGACATATTCGGGCGTACGCCCGACCATCAGCCCGGCAACGAACACCGCGAGGATGGCGAACAGGAGGAAGCCGTAGATCCCCGCGCCGACGCCGCCGACCACGACTTCGCCCAACTGGATATTGAACAGCGGGACCAGTCCGCCGAGGGCCGTGAAGCTGTCGTGCATCGCATTGACCGCGCCGCACGAGGCGGCGGTGGTGACCGTGGCGAACAGCGACGAGGCGGCGATCCCGAAGCGGACTTCCTTGCCCTCCATATTGCCCCCGGCGACGCCGAGCTGGTGAAGGACGGGATTGCCCGCGGCTTCCTGCGAATAAGCCATGGTGGTGCCGATCAGGAACAGCACCAGCATGGCGGAAAGGATCGCCCAGCCTTGCCGCGTATTCCCCACCGCTTTGCCGAAGCACCAGGTCAGGCCGAAGCCGATCACGAAGATCGACAGCATCTGGACGAGATTGGTGAGCGCATCGGGATTTTCGAACGGATGCGCCGAATTGGCGTTGAAGAAGCCGCCGCCATTGGTGCCGAGCATCTTGATGGCTTCCTGCGAAGCCACCGGGCCCAGTGCGATCGTCTGCCTCGCACCCTCCATCGTCGTGGCGACGACCTGCTGGTCGAGCGTCTGCGGCACGCCGGCGGCGATCAGATAGAGCGCATAGACCACGCAGATCGGCAGCAGCACGTAAAGCGTGACTCGCGTGCAATCCGCCCAGAAATTGCCGATGCTCGCCGACTGCCGCCGCGCAAAGCCACGGAAGAAGGCGAAGGCGAGCGCGATGCCGGTGGCGGCGGAGAGGAAGTTGTGGATCGTCAGCCCGAGCATCTGGCTGAGGTTCGACATCGCCGCCTCGCCCGAATACCATTGCCAGTTGGTATTGGTGGTGAAGCTGACCGCGGTGTTGAACGCGCCGTCGGGTCCGATATTGGCCATACCCGGCGCGTTGAGCGGCAGGAAAGCCTGCAGCCGCAGGATCGCATACGTGAAGAGCAGCAGCACCGTGTTGAACAGCAGCATGTGCACGGCGTAGCGCCGCCAGCCCATCTCTGCGTTCGGATCCACACCGGCGAGCTTGTAGAAGCCGCGTTCGACGGGGCCGAGCACGCGGTGCAGCGGCGTGCGCCGCCCTTCATAGACGGCGAACAGCCACATCCCCATCGGCTTGGTGAGTGCGAGCAGGATCGCGACGAACAGGGCGATCAGGGCCCATCCTTGCCAGGTCATCGGCAGCTCCTCAGAAGCGCTCGGGCCGCAGCAGCACTGCGACGAGATAAGCGAGAAGGCCGAGCGCAGTCGCGCCGGCGAGCCAGAGATCCAGGGTCATGTCAGGCCTCGTCGCACAAGCGGGCATAGCCGAGCGTGAGCGCCAGCAGCCCGAGGACGAGGCCGATCCAGAAAAGGTCTTGCACCTGATGCATCTCCATAGATCCGGGAGATGCGTGATTAGGTGCCGCCGCCATTTGGAAGCGAGACGGGAAACCGCCCGCGGCATATGAATCGCGTTTGCTTCGAACAGTTTTCGATGCGCGAGCGGTTTCACGAAGCGGTATCGACATTGAGATTCCCTCCCTTGCAGGGAGGGAGTTGCGTGGGTGATCTCGATACGCACCAGAACCGCAACTTCGCGCCGAATTGGTCGACACGAGCGACCGACAGCATTGCGGAGGGGCTTTTTGCGTGAGAAAGTGCAATCAGAATCGATAGTTAGGACTTAACGGGGCAGAAACCAAACAATCAACTTCCTTCCTGCCCCAACAAACGGACTGAATATTCGGCAGTATCCAGGGATGCTGCACGACGCCGTCATCGCTGCCGGCGATGCGTTCAATTCTTTCAGGGGAATCAGCGATGGCCAAGTATTCGATCAGCGAAATCGAGCGTGAAGTGGACGTCGATGCCGCGATGGCACTGACCGTGGACACGGCGCTGGCCGATGAGCCGGATTTCGATCCGATCCTTCCGGGAACGCCGAAGAGCGGCCAGATAAATCCCAGCGGCGATTACGACTATTACACGCTGAACGTCGTGGCCGGCCAAACCTATGTGATTTCGCTGAACGGCACCGGCCCCAATGCGATGCCGGACCCGCAGATCTTCCTCTACAATAATGGCGGCACCGCGATCGCCGCCGATGACGAGGGCGGCACCGGATCGAACGCCCTGATGACCTACACCGCGACCTATACCGGCGTGGTCTATATCGAAGCCGGCGCGTGGGAGGATGCGGCGAATCCCGGCATCCCGGGCGATTACACGCTCGCAGTCGCGCAGCGCGGCGCCGACGTTTCCAACACCGCCGCGGGCGCACAGGCTGTCGCGGTGGGCTCGTCCACGCTCGGCTTCATGGACGCGGCGAGCGCCACGGATTTCAACGACGTGGACTTCTTCAAGGTCGATCTCGTCGCCGGCCAATATTATGAATTCCAGGCATCGGGCGGCTGGGATTATTATACCGGCCCCGAAGGCGATCTGCGGCTGCACGTGATGGGCCCGGACGGCGCGACGGTCGTCGGCTTCAGCGGCGATATCTCCAGCAGCGACCAGAATGCCGCGGTATCGTTCGTGCCCGCGGAGAGCGGGACCTATTATCTGCGCGTCAGCCATGACGTCGCCTCGGCGCGGGCGGCCGGCGCGTCGCCGAACGCGGGCTATGAACTCAGCGTCAAGACCTTCGACCTCAGCGGCATGAACCCGCTGGACGCGATCAATTGGGGCGGCAACGACAATGTCGTGCCCGGCGCCGCCGACGGCGAGATCAAGGTCTATTTCGCGCAGGCCGGCGAGACCTTCGACGGCGAGACTTCGCTCGGCTGGACCGCTTACGAGCAGCAGCAGGCGATGCTCGCCTTCCAGCAATATGAGAAGGCGCTGCCCGTCCACTACACCGTGACGACCAATGCCGCGGAAGCCGATTTCAAACTGGTGGTGAAGAACACGACACCGGGCGATACCGCGGGCGTGCTGGGCTATTTCAACCCGCCGGGAGAGACCAATGCCGGTGTCGGCGTGTTCTGGCGCGACGGCTTCGGCTGGGACGAGGACGGCCCGGACGTCGACACCGCCAATCGCGAGAATGGCGGTCTCGAACAGGGCGGCTATGCCTTTTACACCCTGGTCCACGAGTTCGGCCACGGCATGGGCATGGCCCATCCGCACGATACGGGCGGCGGCTCCACCATCCTTCCCGGCGTGTTCGGTGCCTTCGATTCCTATGGCGCGTTCAATCTGGACCAGGGCGTCTACACCATCATGGGGTACAATCCCGGCTGGCCGCTCGACCCGGCCAACGATCCCTATGGCGTGCCGTGGTACATCGACGGCGAGGGTACCTGGCTCGAGATCGACGAGGCCTATAACGGCTCGCTCTCCGCGCTCGACATCGCGTTGCTCCAGATCAAATACGGCGCGAGAACCAACACCAATCCCGGCGACAACGTCTATGTCCTGCCGGCAGTGAATGCCGGCGACGCCTTTTTCCAGACGATCTGGGACACCGGCGGCACCGATACGATCGCGCATGAAGGCACCCAGTCGGCACTGATCGATCTCACCGCGGCGACCATCGATTTCTCCCTGACGGGGGCGGGCGTGATCTCGCATGCCGACGGCGTCTATGGCGGCTACACCATTGCGCGGGGCGTGGTGATCGAGAACGCCACCGGCGGCAGCGCGGCCGACGTGCTGATCGGCAATGCCGCGGCCAATACGCTCACCGGCAATGACGGCGACGACACGCTGCTCGGCCGCGACGGCAACGACGTGCTTCTCGGCGGCGCGGGCCTGGACACGCTCGACGGTGGCGCCGGGAACGACCACCTCGAAGGCGGTTCGGATGGCCTCGCCGATTCTGCTGAAGGGCGGTGCCGGCGACGATATTTATGTGGTGAACGAGGCAGGCGAGGCGATCGCGGAACTGGCCGGCGAAGGCGGTGCCGATCGGGTGGTCAGCTCGGTGGACTATACGCTGGGCGCCAATCTCGAGGTGCTGGAACTCGTGGGCACCGCGAAGAAGGGCACCGGCAATGCACTCGACAATCTGATTATCGCCAACGACGTCAGGAACGTGCTGGACGGCGGCGCGGGCGTTGACACGGTCAGCTATGAGGCGTCCGATGCCGGGGTCCTCGTCCGCCTCGACAATGTCCGCACCGGATCGGGTTCCTTCTGGGACAAGCTCGGCGGCGCGATCGAGGATTTCCTGCCCGATGGCGTCGGCGGCTATGCGACCGGCGACCGGCTGCTCAACTTCGAGAACATCACAGGTTCGGCGCACAGCGATACGCTGTTCGGCAACAACATCGCCAACGTGCTGAACGGCGGCGGCGGCAGCGACATCCTCTACGGGGATGACGGCAGTGATTCGCTCTATGGCGGCGACGGGCGCGACACGCTGTTCGGCGGGAACGGTGCCGACCTGTTGTTCGGCGGCACCGATATCGACACGCTGAGCGGCGGTGACGGAGCGGACCGGATCAACGGCGGTGCTGGCAACGACATCCTGCTAGGCGGATCGGGCAATGACGTCTTCGCGTTCACCGATCTGGGCGGCAAAGACAGCATCACCGATTTCCGCCGCGGCCAGGACAAGATCGACCTGAGCGGAATCGATGCGATCAGCAGCACTGCCGCAGACGACGCGTTCAAGTGGATCGGCTCGAAGGCGTTCGGCGGCCACGCCGGGGAAGTGCGCAGCTACAAGGAGCATGGCGACTATTTCCTCGCCGGTGACGTGGATGGCGACGGGCTGGCCGACTTCATCATCTCGCTGGACAATGTCCAGATCCAGCAGAGCGACATATTGTTCTGACCGGGATGCCGGCGAGGGCTCTCTCCTTGCCGGCGTTCGGATCGATGCAGGTCCGGGCGAGTCGTCTCAGGTTCAGGATGATCGGCGCAGGATGGCGCGGAACGATGCCGGCTGCCGCGCCGGCCGGATTTGCAGGGACGAGGGCATGGTGTTCGCGATATTGGCCACCGGGATTTCACTGTCGCTCGCTGTCGCGGCGGATGCGCACCCTGCCGCGGGTTTTCAGCGGACGTCCCCGACGATCGCTACCGACGGAGTCAAGCCCGGCGGCCGGCAAGGCCGGGTGAGCAAGGAGAGCCTGTCGATCGCGGCGTGCCGGACGCGCGCGGCGCGTCACGGCGAAGCAACCTACAAGGAGCTGCGGCTGGCCGGGCGCCAGACGTTTCTCGTCACCGGGACCATCGTGCCCAGCCGGGAGGAACGCCGCCGTTCTACCAACCGCGCCGCGGGCCGGTGGACCTTCAGCTGCACGGTTCGGGGCGAGGGGAGATAGTGGCGTTCAGGACGGAGCCGGCGCTGCGTTAGGTCCGGCGTCGGTGCGCCACCCGCCGTGGTCGCGCCGCCATACTCGAACCGATTAGCCGGGGCGCCGGAACCGTGCGGACCTGCCTCCGTTGTGACGCTGGTGATATGAGTAACCGGCATGTTGCATACGATCCTCATCGCGGCATCGATCGGTTTTGCGGGGCCCCATGCGATGATCGATCAGAATGCGCGCGCCGCCTTGCTCGAAGCGGCGCGGGCGCCTGTTCAGGCGGAGCTCGGCAAGGCGCCGAAATTCCGCGTCGACCAGCTTCACCGCGACGGCGACTGGGCGTTCCTGCTGGCGACGCTGCAGGACGCCGACGGCAAGCCTTTCGACTATAAGGGAACGCCGCTGGCCGACGCCGCGCAGCAGGGCATGGTCTCGCGCACCTATGCGGCATTGCTGCGCCACGATGCGCGCGGCTGGCAGGTCGTGGCCAAGGCGATCGGGCCGAGCGACGTGGCGTGGGAGGACTGGCCGAAGCGCTACGGCGTGCCCGCGCGGCTGTTCACCGGAGGCTGACTCTCAATAGCTCCCATGGGCGTTCTGGGGATACCACCAGGCGAAGCGCGTGCCGAGATCGGTGGTGCTGAACACGGTGTTGCCGCGGTTGCGCTCGAACCCCATTGCCGGCTTGCCGTTGAGCTGGCCGGACCACCAGCCGCTGTTCGCCCGGCCGACGAAGGTGACGCGGATTCCCGGGCCGGTGAAAGTCATGCGGTGGGACCCGTTCCGGCTCGCCTGATCGGTGAGGACGCAGGCGCGCTCGGGCCCGTCGTTGAACGAGCAGCGCACGGGCCCGCGTGAAGCGGCGTCCTGCGCACCCACCGAACCGGGGAGGAGAGTCGCGGCGGCGAGCGCGATCGGGGTGATGATTCGCATGGCCCGTCGAACGCGGGGCGACGCCGACCGTTCCCGGGTCAGCGCGCCATCGCGGCGGCGCGATCGCCGCGGCGTGCGGCCTCGCCGGCAGTATCGGCCGGCCGCTCGTAGAGCCGCGTGACGATCTCCGCGGCCGAACGCGCATTGGTCGCGCCGCGCAGCGCCCGGCCCGCGCCGGCTTCGCTGTGGGTCAGCTCGTACTGCACGAAGCGGAGCTGCTCGGCGAACGACGAGCCGTGAATGTCGTGGCCTGCCCAGGCGGCGAAGTCGCGCTGGCGCGGGCCTTCCCATTGCGCGAGGCCATAGCCGGGGCCGCCGCCGATCTGACGGATGCCGGGCTCCATGTTGCTCTCGGCATCGAGGTTGGCGACGATGCCGATCGCCTGTGCGCGGCTCCAGCCCTGGCTCTCGAAATAGCTGATCGCCTGATCGATCCGCGCCTGCTGGCCGCCCTGGCCGGTGGGGACGACCGAGCCGGTGCTCTGCGTGCCCGTCGTCGTGCCGCCATCATTGCCGCCGGGCGCGCGCAGGATCACGCCGCCATGGCTGAGCGCCCAGCTGAGATTGTTGTGCGAGATCTTCTGGCTGCCGTCGGCATTGACGTTGTTCGATCCGATCATCTGGCCGGGACCCGAGACGATCTCCGTATGCGAGACGCCGCCGCCCTGGATGATCACCACGTCGCCCGGCTTCGCCTCGGATGCGGGGACCGGCGTCCAGCCGCGATTGCGCAAGGTGGTGTTGAGCTGGGCGACCGAATCGGTGTGGAGATTGCCGGGCAATTTGCCCGCCTCGGTCAGCACCGCCGACACGAAATTGGCGCAGCACACGTCCGACGGCACGCCGGCGTTCATCGGCAGATTGTCGTTGCGGTTCACCTTGAGCGAAGAGGCGTTCTGGCCGAGATATTTCTCGGCGATCGCCGCGACGTCGCTCGATCCGCTGCCGGTAGTGCCGCCGACCGGGGACCCGCCCTCGACCGCGCCGCTGCCTCCGGTGCCGTTCGGGATGGTCAGCATCCGATCGGGGAAGATCAGGTTCGGATTGGCGATGTTGTTGGCCTGCGCCAGCGCCTGCCACGTCGTGCCGAAGCGTTCGGCGATGGCGGAGAGCGTGTCGCCGGGATTGATCCTGTATTCGCGCGGCGCCTCGCTCGCGCCCCCGCCCGTGGGGATGTTCAGATGCTGGTTGGGGCGGATCAGATCGGGATGGAGGATCTGCGGATTGGCGCTGATGAGCGCGCTCAGCGATACGCCCTTGTCGCGTGCGATTGCGCTCAGCGTGTCGCCCGTCTTGACGATATAGCCGCTATCGCCGCTGCTACCGCTCGAATTGGTCTGAGACTGCTGAACCGAAGAGACGCCCGTCATGGCTTTGCTCCGCCAGATCCTGTTACACCTCAGCCTGATAGCCGAGCGCGGAAAGCGGGTCGCTAATCGGAACGCTTAGAGCAGCGGCGGATCGAGCGCGACGCGGTAGCGCATCTCGGCGGAGAAGCTGCGGGCCACTGCCTTCAGATTGGCGTCGGCATTGGGATCGCGCTGGATGGACTCGAGCGCGGCGAAGGCGGCGGCGCGATGCTGCTTGCTGCGGAACAGGGAGTCGCGAGTTCGGGCACGCGGCGCTCACCGGCTGGCCAACTCGCCATGCAGGCGAGATCAGTGGTCAGCCGCCGCATCTCGCCTTGGCCGAAGGTGACTTTCTTGAGCGATCCCGTGCGGCGATATGCCTTGGGCCAGTCGCGTTCGAATGCGTCGAGCGCAGCCGCCTGGTCCGCCGCGTCGACGGAATTGGCCGACCTGCATGCCGAGGTCGTTGCCGGGGCTGCGCGACTGATCGCGCCCGCGCCCTGGGTGAGCGCGGCGACGGGACGGTGCATGCGGCCATTGGCGTAGCGGAACTGGACGAGCGGACCGCCAGTCGCGGTGGCGGGCATGGCGACAGTGAACACGCCGCGCCGCAGCTGGGGCTTGGCGGCCGCGCTGCACGTCCCGAAGGCTTCGGTGACCAGTGGTTCCTGGCCGGTACGCGTCACGATCACGGCGTAGCGCGCCGGGCATTCCGCGCCGGCTTTGCCGCGGATCACGTGAAGTTGGGCGCCTTGCACCGTATAGCTGCCCACTACGGACAGATGGTCGACCAATTCGGCGCCGAACGGGCGCGAGATCACGGTCTTGCCTAACTTGACCGCCTGCTCGCTGCCTGCCGATACCACCACTGCCTTCTGGTCGGCGGCATGCGCTGCTCCGCCCGCCGACAACAACAAGGGAGCGGCGAGCAACGTCAACAGCCTGGGCATCGAGGACCTCTCAAGAGCGGGAGTGTACGGCGCTAGCACGCACAAAGGCGCGTCGGGTTCCGCCTCAACTGCGATTTTGCGCGGAGAGATCGGCGGTCGCCGCTTCGAAGTGCGCGATCACGCCGTCGAGACCGCCGAGCGCATCGGCATGCGACGCGCTGTCGAGTGCCGCACGGACGCCGCCGATCTGCTGGTCGCCGCTCGCCCCTGACAGGCCGGCGATCTGGACCACTGCCTGACGCGTGAAATCGTCGAGCGCACGGCGCAGTTCGCCTTCCTGCGCGGGGCTGCCGCCGAAGCGCGCGGAGAGGTCGCGCGTCAGGTCGCCCAGGCCGTAAACGTCCCCGCGCCGGGCGAGCTCGCCCATGTCGGGCGCGAAACCGCTGCCGTTGCCGGCGGTCTGGCTCCACGCCTGCGCGCCGCTACCGTTGCCGCGGCTGGCGGCATCGACCCAGGCGAGGACGCGGTGACCGATCTCACCCATGGTCTCGATCGCCGCACCGCGCGCGTCGGTGGACGCGCTGCTGGCGGGGGAGAGGGTGAGGCCCCGGAGATACGGTCGATACTGGTCATGATCCTGTTCCCATGTGCGTCCGGCCGGGCCGGCGGCATGTCACTTCCTCGCCTCCGAAAGCCGGTCGAGCGGGGAGGGCGTGTCGAGCAATCGTTCGAGCGGGCCTTCCTGCAACAGCGGCGAGGCGCGGTTTGCATCGCGCACTACGTCGCCGGCTTCATGCTGGCTCTCCACCGCCATGTCGTTCTTCTGCTGCGAACGCGAGGCCAGGGCCACGTCGATGCCGGCATTGGTCCTGGAATTCGCACGCCGATCTCGATCGACATAATCGCCTCCATCTTCCCCGCTTATCTGGTCTGCGGAAGGCTCGCGCGCCATAATCGCAACGACTATCCCTGCCGGCCGATGTCGGACTTGCGACCGCGCGCCAACCAGACGCCGCCGATCAGTCCCGCGGCCGCGGCGGCGCCGACGGCATAGACGATCGTGTCGTTGCCGTCCTTTTCACGCGCCGCCGCCAGCTGCGGCTTGTCTTTCGGTGTACTCGCGACCTGCCCGTCCGATTCGTCTTCGACGGCGCCGACGCCGCCTGGCACGAACCCGTCATCGGTGAGTTCCATCGCGTCGAGGTTGAGCCCCGAAGCGCGCGCGCCCTTGCGGACTGCCGCAGCAACCTGTTTGGAAAGCCCCGGATTGCCCCTGGCATGTTCCATATAGGCGCCGATCAACGCGGCCTGGACCAGATTGGCCTCGGCCATCTCCTGCTTCACCGCGTCGCTGGCGTTGGCCATTTCTGGCACCGACTTCATCGCCTGCGCGGCCTGCTCGCGGACCGCGGCGATCTGGCGGGCGGACGGCGTATCGGTGCGCTGGCGCGAGGCGAGCCAGGCGTTGAGCCACCACGCAGCATAAGCGTCGCCGACATTGTCGGTGCGCATCCCGAAGGCGGAGAGCTCGCGGCCCATCTTGGCGATCACGTCGGAGGAGGCGAGCTCCTTCTCGAGCATTGCCGCGCCCTTCGGATCCTTCTTGCGCGACTTGGCGACGAACTGAGCGAAATTGGCGCGCCGCCGCTCCATCGATGGCGTGTAGGTCAGCCGAACCGCCGGTGCCTGCACAGCCTGCCGCGCATGGCCGCGCCGGTTGTTCGATACGCTTTCCCCGGCCGCGTCCATCACGCTGTCTTCCATCGCGTAGATGCCCATTCCGGTCATATCCATCGCGCTGAATTCCTGCGCCGCGGCCGGGGCGGCGAACCCCGCGAGCAGCAGGACAAGCGCGGCGAGGCGGCTTTGGCGGTTCCGGAATCGCATCGACATTCTCCCAAAACAGATACTCACCCCGGGGCTCGGGACCCCGGGGTGAGAGAGTGTGATGAGTGCGCGGATTACTGCTTGCGCGCACCCTGCGAAAGCGCTTCGCCCAGCGTCTTGATCACGGTGTTGGCCGAGCTGAAGAACTGGCTGAACTCCTGCGACTTGGCGCCGAACTTGAGGTTCTGCGACGACTTGTTCTCGCCCTCGCCGAGGGTCTTGCTCATGTCGTCCATTTCCTTGGCGAGCTTGTCAGAAGTGCGGCCGAGCGCTTCGGCAATCGCCATCAGCCAGCTCTTGCCACCGCCGCTCGCGCGGGCTTCCTTGGCTTCGCGGCTCTCGGCGAGGCTGGTCGACATCTTGTCGATGATGTTGCCCAGATCGCGTTCGGCCGAGGCGGCCTCGAACGGGCTGGCCCCGGTGCGGTCGGCGATGCCCGAGACCACTTCGCCGATATTGCGCGTCGCGCCGCGGGTGTCGCCGACAGAGGCGCAGAAGGCGCCCTGCGCGAGATCGATCGTCGACTGCGGCAGGCCCAGCTTTTCGCCGAGCTGCTGAATGATCTGCTGGCCGACCGCCGACATCAGCGTCTTCGCCGCCAGCCCGGCCCAGCCGCCCGGACCCATTGCGAGCATCGCCAGATTGCTCGGGTTCACAACGCTGCTCAGAATGCCACCAAACATCGCATTACTCCTTCACGAGGGCGGCGCCGCCGCCGGATGGTCAGGTGCCGATGCTCCTGATCGACCATCACCTTTCAGCATTTTTCCTCGGGCGTTGCTCTCCGCGAAACGACTAGGGACGGCTAGTCGATCCGATTAGGGTTCAGTCCGAAGGGTAGAAAAGCAGCCCCGCCAGCGCCGCGAGCTCGCGCATCCCGTCGAGCTCGAGCTTGCGTGCGACGTTCGACAAATGCACTCGCACGGTATTTTCCGCCATCAGCAGCAGCGTGGCGATGTCGCCGTTCGAGCGGCCCCAGCCGAGGAAGCGGATGCAGGTGATTTCGGTGGGGGTGAGCCGCAACAGCGCCTCGCGGTGGCGCTTCGGCACGCGCGCTGCTTCGATCATGTGCTCGCCCAGGGCTACGCGCTCGGGCGCGCCGGGCATCGCATCGGCCTTGCGCAGCAATTCGGCGATGGCGGCGAGGCGCTCGTCCTCGGTCATCGGGGCGGGGGCGGGGGCGGCGGCGTTCAATGGGCCAGCCCGCGCAGGATGTTCAGGATCAGGTCCGGGCGGCTGAGGATGTCACGGGTGATCGCCTCGATGAACGAGCCGATCAGCAGCAGCACGATCGCTGTGGCGGCGAACGCCTTGATCGACATCGACAAAGTGAACACGTTGAGCTGCTGGGCGAAGCGGTTGATCAGCCCGAGCCCGACATCGATCAGGAAGAGCACCGTCAGCACCGGCGCGGCGAACAAGGTGGCGAGGACCATCAGCCGGCCGAACTCGGCCTCGAACAGTCCAAGGCCGCGCGCGTCGAGCGTGGGCATCGGCGCGGCGACCGGCCACAATGCATAGCTTTCCATCAGCACATGGACGAGCAAGGAGAGGCCGCCAGAGAAGATGAAGACGATCCCGGCGAGCCGGCCGAGGAACGCGCCGTTTAGCGAGGTCTGGTGGCCCGAGAGCGGATCGACGATCTGCGCCATCGTTGCGCCGACCTTGGTGTCGATGATCTGCCCGGCGGCCTCCAGCGCCCAGAGCACCGAGCCGAAGAAGAAGCCGATGACGAGGCCGACGAACACTTCCTTGGCGAACATCGCACCCCATTGGCCCGGGCCCATCATCGATACGTCGAGCGTGGGCTGGAGCGTCAGCGAGACGATGCCCAGCGAGACGAGAATCGAGTTGCGCACCATCGCCGGGATCAGATCGGGCGAGAAGATCGGCATCAGCATGAAGGCGACCGCGATCCGCGCAGTCGCCACGCCGAGCAGGAGCATCGGATCACTCCAGCCGGTCACCGCCGGATCATCGCTGGGAATTCGCTGAAGATGCGGTCGCTATAGCGATAGAGCGACGCGCCGATCAGCGACGCGGTCACGAACAGGGTGAGCACGATCGCGAAGAACTTGGCGGTATATTGCAGCGTCTGTTCCTGAATCTGCGTCGCGGCCTGGATGATGGCGACGAGCAGCCCCGCCACCGAGGCGACGATGATCGGCGGCGCCGAGAGGATCAGCACGAGCCACAGCGCGTCGTTGGTGAGGCTGATGAAGTCGCCGTTCATGGGGACACCTCAGGCATAGGACAGCACCAGCCCGTGGCTGAGCTTCACCCAGCCGTCGACGAGCACGAACAGCAAGAGCTTGAAGGGCAGAGATATCGTGGTGGGCGAGAGCATCATCATCCCCATCGCGAGCAGGATGTTCGAGATGACGAGATCGATGACGAGGAAGGGCAGGAAGATCAGGAAGCCGATCTGGAACGCCAGGCTCAGCTCTTTCACCACGAACGCGGGGATGACGATGATCAGGTCGCGATCGGTCATCTCCTTGGCGTGCTCGGGATTGCCGACGCGCTGCGCGGTGCGCAGGAAGAAGGTTCGTTCGTTGGGGTCGCTGTGCTTGATCAGGAACTCGCGCAGCGGCTCCTTGCCGGCATCGATCGCAGTCGAGATCGATGCCGTGGACTGCATCACGCTGCCCTGGACCTGCCGCGCGGCAATGGCATCCTGCATCTGCTGCCCGACCGGATACATGACGTAGAGCGTCAGGATCAGCGCGAGGCCGTTGAGGACGATGTTGGGCGGCACCTGCTGGAGGCCGAGCGCATTACGCAGCAGGCTCAGCGTGACGACGATCTTGGTGAAGGAGGTCACCATCACCGCGAAGAAGGGCGCCAGCGCCAGCGCGACGACGACGACGAGCGCCGAGCCGGGCGTGAAGCTCGAAAGTTCCATCACGCTTCCCCGTCGGCAGTGACTCCGGTGACCAATACGCCGAAGCCCTCGCCGACCGCGACGAGCTCGCCCTCGGCGACACATTGCTCGCCGGCGATCAGGCGCACCGGCAGCGTTCCGCCATTGGCAGGCAAGGGGAGCACGCTACCCTTGCCGAGCGTCGCCAGCTCGGCGGCGGTCATGCCCGCGCCGATGATCTCGATCGTCGTCGGAATCCGGACATCGGCCCAGCCGGGTTCGCCGTCCGCCGAAGCAAGCGCGGACGCCTCCTGCGATCCGTCCATTGCGGCATCATCCTGCAAAACCAGCACCCCGTTATTGAAAGCAATGCGTGCGCGTGGCGCATCGTTGCGGCCCGGCAATGACAACTTCGCGACCGGCGCACCGGTTCCGAGCAGCAGCAGATCGCCGGGCGCGATCGCCGCCATGCGCGCGGCGCGGATGGCGGGGCCGCCGAAACGTGCGGTCCAGCGCAGCCTCAATCCGCCGATCGCCGTGGCGGCGAGCTCGATCTCGGCGAGGGGCTCGACCGCCATCTCGGGCGGGACCGCGAGCAGCAGGCGATGCTGGATGGCGCCGCTGCCGGTCGTCGCGTCGAGCCGCAGCAAAACCGGATCGCCGGCATAGCTCTTGTGCAGCCCCGCGGGCTGGAGTTCGCAGCCGAGCACCAACTCCAGCGCGCCGACCAGCGGCTCGATCCGGCCCAGGGTCGCGGCGGCGGCGGCGGCGTCGACGCTGCCTTGCGCGCCCGAGACGCGGGCGAGCGCACCATCGACCAGCAAGGGCGCGATCTGGACGAGATGCTCGCCGCTGCGGAACTGGATCCATGCGATCGCCGCGCGCCGGTCGCGCTCGGTGGCGATGCGGGCACCGGTCTGGAGCTCGTCGATGAGCCGGCGGTTGAGCGCGCCGATCAGCGTGGTCTGAAGCTGTGCGCGATTCTGGTCGATCGCGCGCAGATTGTTACGGAGCGGTTCGGGTTGCGCGTTCACTGGATCGTCTCCGACGCGGGCGACGACACAGCTTCGGCATCCTTCACCGCCCCCAGTTGCGCAACAGCGAGATCGATCCCGGCGTGACTCCGACCAGCATCAGCTCGCCCTCGGCCTCGACCAGCACCAGCCGTTCGCGCTGGCCGACGGGAAGCGCGCGGACGAAGCGGATCTGGCGCTCGGCCGTGCCGTCGCGTCCGCCCAGCCCGCGGTCCTGCCAGCGCCGCAGCGCGCGCAGGCTGACCCATGCCAGCCCGAGCACCACCGCGAGCGCGATGATCGTGCCGAGGAGTCCGGAAAGCGCAGCGCCGATCGTCGAATCCATCAATGCGGCCCCATCGGTTCGTGTTTTGTCAGTTCGGGTTCGGTGAGATCGGGCGCGGGCTGGCCGTCGCGGACGCGCTTCGCCCACAGGATGATTTGGGCAATCGCGTCGAACATGTCGCGCGGGATGAGATCGTCGGGTGCGCCGTCCTCATAGAGTTTCCGCGCGACTTGGACGTGGCGGATGATCGGGATGCCGGCTTCCTCCGCGGCGGCGCGCATCGCCGCGGCGAGCGGGCCTTCGCCCTTGGCGGTCATCATCGGGACCGGGCAGCTCGCTTCGTCATAGGCAAGTGCGATGGCGATGTGCGTCGGATTGACAACGAGGACATTGGCGTCGCGGGTGGCGCCGACCGCGTTCTGGTTGGCCCATTCCTCGTGGAGCTGGCGCCGGCTCGACTTGATGAGCGGATTGCCTTCGTTCTCCTTCGACTCCTCGCGGATGTCGCGCATGCTCATCCGCAATTTCTTGGTGTAGCTGTGCTTCTGCCACGCCATGTCGAGCACCGCGACGAGCAGGAAGACGCCGAAGGTCCAGAGCAAAGCGGTGCGCACCAGCGCGCCGGTGAAGACCAGGATCGAGGCGGCCGCGGCGCGCCCGTCGGTGTCGGCCACCGGCAGCAAGGTCGGGCCGGTGCGTTCGATGATCTCGGCCAGCGAGCCGCGCAGCACCAGCCAGACGACGAACACGATCAATGCGGCCTTGGCGAGCGTCTTGGCCAGCTCGACGAGATTGTCGACGCTGAACATCCGCTTGAAACCCTCGATCGGGTTCATCTTGTCGAGCGTAGGCTTCATCTTCTCGGTAGTGAACACGCCGCCGGCCTGGAGGAATTCGCTCATCACGCCGGTGATCGCGGCGGGAAGCAGCGCGACGGCGGTGATGCCGAGCAATGCCCAGATCGCGCCCCAGCCGAGCTGCGACAAAGCGGTTGGGAATGGCGTGTTGCCGCCGATCAGCACGAAGCCTTCGTCGAACAATGCGATGACCTGGTTTCCCGCATAGCCTGCGCCGAACAGCAGGACGAGCAGCCAGACGAACAGAGTCGCGGTCGCGGTGATGTCGCGCGACTTGGCGATGTCGCCTTTCTTGCGCGCGTCGGCCAGCCGCTTGGGCGTCGGCTTTTCGGTCTTGTCGCCGCCTTCGTTCTTCTCGGCCAATCGCGCCTCCAGCCATACTCGAGCCCCGCCCGAACGACGGACGAGAGGAGAGCGCCGGATGCGTTCGCAGACCACGCCCGAAGAGGCGCGGCAGCTATGCTTCGTGGTTGGAGCGCAGGACCCTGTTGCGTGCCAAACTAACGCCTGTTTCCCAAATGCGAGGGCCAGGGTCAACTGGTGCGACATGTGCAGAGTCGTCACTAAAGCGAAGTAAAGTGGTAATTAAACCGCCTCGAATCACTTAGATTAGGACGGCATTCTGCCGACCGTTTCGCATTCGATACGAAAGGCGCGGACGCGATGAAGCGCCATTTGTCCGGGATGGGTCGGGCAAAATCCGCGATGACTTGACGAAATCGGGGGTGTCCGGGACCAGCCGATCGGCGTAGCCTTTACTAGCCGGATCAAGGTCCGGATCGCAGGACCCAATGCGAGCCAGACGATCGTCAGCAGAGCCCCTCATGGGCTTGCAGGGAGGATCGTGTATGCGCTTTTCAGGCTCTGCCTCGTCGCTCGGCTTCGCGTTGAAGCTCGTCGCGTTCGGGGGTGCGGCCGTGGCGGCAATTCCCGCACAGGCGGGCACTTGCGACGCTGCGGCGATCGGCACGCGATATACCGAGGCACTGCGTTTCTGCGGCCCGCCGGCTGCCGAGACTCCGTCTGCCCAACCCGACTCGGTCGTCCTTCCGGAACGCAGTTCGGTGAGCGTGAGCATGCCGGGGTTCCAGAAGCGGCTCGCTTTGGCGACACGCGCGGTGCGTACTCGCGGCGGCGGTGCCAACGACGCGCTGATCACGTCGGTCGCCTATCGCTATCGCATCAATCCGCATCTGCTTGCCTCGATGGTCAACGCCGAGTCCGCCGGTCGCCAGCGGGCAGTGTCGAACAAGGGCGCACTGGGGCTGATGCAAGTGATGCCGGCCACCGCACGCGGCCTCGGCGTGCGCAACCCGAATGCACTGCTCGACGATCCGGTGCTGGCGATGCACACTGGCGCGAAGTATCTCAAGCAGTTGCAGGGCCAGCTCGGCAACAACGTGCCGCTGGTGGTCGCCGCCTATAATGCCGGGCCCGGCGCGGTGATCAAGGCGGGCCGCAAGGTGCCGCGCTATCGCGAAACGCAGGCCTATGTGAAAAAGGTCGTGGGCCGGTATCAGGCCGCACAGTTCGGCAGGGCGCGCTGAGACCGTGAGCGTCGAGCGGTATCTCGCCAGCAGCAACGCAGCCAAGCCGCTGCCGCTCTCGGCGCGCATCGCGGACCTGTTCCTGATCGTCGGCGTGGTGGCGATCGTCGGGCTGATGATCCTGCCGCTGCCGACCCTGATGATCGACATGCTGGTGGGCGTGAACATCACCTTCGGCGTGATGCTGTTGCTGACCACGCTCTACATCCGCGGGCCGCTGGACTTTTCGTCCTTCCCTTCGATCCTGCTGATCTCGACGCTGTTCCGGCTGGCGCTGTCGATCGCGACGACGCGGATGATCCTCGTCGAGGGACATGCCGGGCACATCATCCAGACCTTCGGCACGATGGTCGCCGGCGGCAACATCGTTGTCGGACTCGTCGTGTTCCTGATCATCACGATCGTCCAGTTCATCGTCATCGCCAAGGGCGCCGAGCGCGTCGCCGAAGTCGCGGCGCGGTTCAGCCTCGATTCGATGCCGGGCAAGCAATTGTCGATCGACAGCGACCTGCGCTCCGGGCTGATCGACAAGGACGAGGCGCGCCGCCGCCGCCGCACGCTCGAGCTCGAGAGCAAGCTCCACGGCAGCCTCGACGGTGCGATGAAGTTCGTGAAAGGCGACGCGATCGCCTCGGTCGTCATCGTCATCGTCAACCTGATCGGCGGCCTCGCCATCGGCGTGATGCAGCAGGGCATGGAGATCGGCGCGGCGACCTCCAAATATTCGATCCTGACGATCGGCGAGGGGCTCGTCGCGCAGATCCCCGCGCTGCTCGGCGCGATGGCCGCGGGCCTGATGGTCACGCGCTCGACCGACGAGGAGACCGACTCCAATCTCGGCCAGGCGATGCACCGTCAGCTCGTCGCCAATCCGCGGGTGCTGCTCGCGGTGGGCGGGATCTGCTTCCTGATGGCGCTGATCCCCGGCTTCCCCGCCGCGGTGTTCATCGGGCTGGGCTTCCTGTCGATGTTCTCCGGCGCGGCGATGCACCCGCGCTTGAAGCCGCACATGGTCCGCCACTCGGGGCCGATGCGCAAACTGCTCACCGGCGGGCGTGAGGCGCCGCGGCCGGTGACCTTGCTCGCCGAACCCGAGGCACCCAAGGCCGTAGTGCCGCTGCTGCTCCAGATCTCGGGGCCGCAGCCTCCGATCGACGAGGAGGCGGCGCTTTCCGCCGGCCTCACGGCCATGCTCGAACGGCTGCAATATCGCAGCGGCGTGCCCCTGCCGCGGCTGGCGATCCATTTCCTCGCTCCCGAAGGTCCGCGCGCGTGGCGGTTGCTCGCCTTCGAGCTTTCGGTCGGCGCCGGCGAGGAAGCGATGTCGAAACCTTGGTCCGCGAAGTCGAGGTACTGATCCGCCGCAACCTGCCGCGCTTCCTCGGCGTGCAGGAGGCGGTGGGGCTGCTCAACCGCGTCGGCGACGATTATCCCGAGGTGGTCAAGGAAGCGGTGCGCGCCGTTCCCGCCGCCCGCATCGCCGATGTATTGCGCCGGCTGGCCGAGGAAGAGGTGCCGCTGCGCAACATGCGCGACGTGCTCGAAGGCCTCACCGATGCGGCCAATCAGGAACGTGAGATCGCGCGGATCGCCGATCTCACGCGCATTTCACTCAAGCGCTATCTGCTCGACGCGGTCGCGCAGGGCGCGGGCATCCGCGCACTCGTAGTGACGCCGGAACTCGAGACCTTGGTGCGCGAGGCCACGCGCATGGTCGACGGCGTCGAGCGGCTTGCAGTGAAACCCGAGGTGGCACGCGAATTGGTCGCGACGATCGGCCGCACCGCGGCGGAAACCGGCGCCAATGCGCTGGTCACGTCTTTCGAGGTGCGGCGTTCGATCCGCAAGCTGATCGAACCCGATCTGTTCGAGCTGCCGGTGCTCGCCTTCAATGAACTCTCGCCGACCATTTCTGTCGAGATGGTCGGTCAGATCGGTCTTCCGCCAGGGGCTTTGGCGGAAGAGATGCAGGCCGCGCTGGCGGCGGAATGACAACGGAGGGCTGTTTGAAGCTTTATAAGAACCCGTCGATGCTGTTGGCCTTTGCTGCCGCTCTGCCGGTGCCGTTGGCAGCCAGTGCACAGACGCCGCCGGCGCAGACCCGCAACCAGGTTTCGATCGTCGCGCGCGACCAGCCGATCGCCGCATTCCTGCGCGATCTGTTCGGGAAGGTGGGGCGCCCGGTGGTGCCGAGCGCCAAGCTGACCGGTACGGTCAACGGCGTGTTCCAGGGGAGCGTCGAGAAGATCTATGGCGATATCGCCAAGGCCTTCAACCTGATCTCTTATTATGACGGCGCGGCGATCTATGTGTACGCGCCCACCGAGCTCGGCGTGCAGAATCTGCCGCTCGACCGCGCCTCCGCCGAGCGCGTCGCGCGCCAGGCGCGGGCGCAGCGGCTGCCCGACCAGCGCAATCTGCTGCGCATCACCACCGACGGCCTGGTCGTCAGCGGCACGCCGCGCTTCATCGAGCAGGTTGCCGGAATGGCGCGCGGCGACGGGGCGCTTGCCGACGGCGCGCCGGCCGCACCCGGTGGCGCTTATGGCGGCGCTCGCGGCGGCGGCTATTACGACGCACCGCGCGGGCCGATCAGCCAGCCGATCGAATTCCGCGTCTTCTATCTGCGCTATGCCCGCGCCGAGGACACGCTGATCACTGCGGGCGGGCGCGAGACTCGGGTGCCCGGGCTGGCGTCGATCCTCCAGAACCTCGTGCTCGATCAGAAGCCGGGCGGCAGTGCGATCGTGCCGTCGCTCGGTGCGCGCCTCGTCCGGCAGAGCCAGCCGCGGCTCAAGGGGCAGGGGCTCGACGCGGTTCCGGCCGATGCATCGCAAACGCCGATCGGCGGCGGCAATTATGCCGCGACCGAAGTGCTGGGCGGCGGCGACGGCATGGGCCTCGCCGCGCCGCTCTCGCAGGACGTCGTCCGGATCGAGCCCAGCGCCTATCTCAACGCGATCGTCGTGCGCGACGTGCCCGAGCGGATGGCGGCTTATGACTCGCTGATCTCGCGCGCTCGACGTCGAGCCGCAGATCGTCGAGCTCGAGGCGACGATCATCGACATCAATGTCGACAAGCTGCGCAGGCTCGGCATCAACTGGCGCTTCGGCAGCGGTGGGTTCGGCGCCCTGTTCGGCAGCGGTAATGCCGATAGCGACGGCCGGTTGCAGCGGATTCCGGGCATGAGCCGGCGCGACAATGTCAGCAACATCACGCCTTCGGGGCAGGGCGGGACGATCTCGACGATCATCGGCAGCCAGCGCGAGTTCCTCGGCCGCGTAACCGCGCTCGAGAACAAGGGCGCGGCACGGATCGTCTCGCGGCCGCAGGTGATGACGCTCTCGAATGTGGAGGCAGTGTTCGACCGCACGCGCACTTTCTACGTCAAGGTCGCGGGGCGCGAGGAAGTCGACCTGTTCAACGTGACCGCCGGCACCGTGCTGCGCGTCAATCCGCATGTCTTCCGCGATCATGACCAAACGCGGATCCGCATGTTGGTCAATATCGAGGACGGCAGCATCAGCCCCGATCTCGGCGGTGGAAGGAATCCCGGTGGTCGACCGCGCCAGCGTCGCGACGCAGGGCATGGTGCTCGATGGCGAGAGCCTGTTGCTCGGCGGCATGACGATCGACGCCGACATCAACGACGAGACCAAGGTGCCGCTGCTCGGCGATATCCCGCTGCTGGGCGAATTGTTCAAGTTCCGCACCAAGCAGCGCGGGCATACCGAGCGGCTGTTCCTGATCACGCCGCGGCTCGTGCCGCTTGCCTCGCGCGCGACTGCGTTGACCCCCGGTGCGCCGCCGCCCGCGGCCAACCAGCCGCCGGCGAAGATCCCGGTTCCGTCCAGCGGAAACCTGACGCAATGATCGACGCTTCCGTTCTTCGCGTGCTCAACGGCCGGCTCGCCGGCACCGAGAAGCAGCTGCCGGCGAGCGGAACCGTGTCGATCGGCCATCAGTTCTGGCAGGATGTCGTCATCCGCGATCCTGCGACCAAGGGCATTGCCGTCGATCTGCAGGTCGATGGCGAGGGCGGAGCGCAGATCACGGTGCTGACCGGAGAGGCGCTGCTGCTCGGCTCGCATGTGGGCGAAGGGCAGACTGCGATCCTCCCGGCTTACGTACCCTTCTCGATCGGCGGCGTCGCGCTGGCATGGGGCGATCCCGAAAGCGCGCGCTGGGCCGAAGCGAGCGGCATCGCGGGGAGCACGCCCGCGCCGCCGCTGCCGCCGCCTTCGGCGCAGGACGAGGCGATGGCGCTGCTGGGCAAGGCGGGCGAGCAGGTCAGCGGCTGGTTTACGCGGCGACGGGCGATGGCGGTGGGCGCGGTGGCGACGCTGGCAGCCGGCGCGGCGCTGGCGGTACCGACGATGGACGCGCTGGGCCTGCGCGGCGATTCGGCGGCGCGTGCCGATCATGTCCTCGATTCTGCGGGCCTCGCACCGCTCACCACGGCGACCGACGCTGCAACCGGCGGCGTGATCGTCAGCGGCGTGGTTGCGAACGATGCCGAGCGGCTGAAGGCACAGGAGGCGCTGCGCGACCACGGGATCGATGCGGCGGTCAACGTCCAGACCAGCGCTGAACTCGCCCAGGCGGCGGCGGACGTCGCCCGCATCCACGGCCTTCAGGCGACGGGCCGCCCGATCTCGCGCACCGGTGTCGAACTGCGGGTCACCCGGCTCAACGGCGATCAGCGGCTCAAGCTTGCGCAGGCGATCCGCACGGACGTCAAGCAACTGGGCCGGCTGGTTTTTCGCGACGACTTGCCGCCGCTCGACGACACGCCGATCCGAACGATCGCCGATGCGACGAAGAGGGTTTCGACCGTGGTCGCGGGCGACCCGGCGTACATCCAGACCGTTGACGGAGCGCGCTATTTCTCCGGCGCGATCATGCCGAGCGGGCATCGCCTGATCACCATCCAGGGAGACACGGTGTTCTTCGAGAAGAACGGCCGGGAGACGCAATTGAAGTTCTGACCATCTGTAGCGTGAAGGAGTAGGATCATGTCGAATACGATCACCACCGGGCTTACCAACATCTCGATCTCGCCGTTGACCGGCAACCGGATGAACAAGGGCTCGGCGCCCGGCACCTGGTTTGAGGCACTGGCGGATTCTTGGGGCAGACCCTCGACAAGCAGGCGACGCGGATCGAGGCGATGTCGAACGAAGTCGGCAATAACGGCAGCGACAACCCCTCGCAGATCACCAAGCTGACCGCCGAATCGATGCGGATGTCGTTCATGGCGAACAGCTCGTCGAGCTCGATCGACAGCGTCGGCAAGGCGCTCGAGACGATGGCCCGCAAGAACTGACGGGGGCGGCGATGTCCATCGAAGCAATTGCGGGGGCGATGGCGAGTTCCGCCTTCGCCCCCACGCCGCCCGACATCATCCAGGCGGGGCCGAACGCGTCGGTCGCCGACATCACCAGCTTCCAGGGATCGCTGTCCGCGATCGGGAATGGTGGCGTCGGCGGCGCGGACGCGCTCGGGCCGGCGATGCAGGCGATGTTCAGCCAGATCGAGCGTGTGAACGGCGAAGCCAAGAGCGTGTCCGAATACGCCAAGTCGGCACAGGCCAGCGGTTCTGAAATGACTCCGGGTGAAGTGGTCGACCTGACCATGAAGTGCCACGAGTTCATGTTCCACTGCCAGCTGACCTCGAACATCGCCAACCGCACCTCGGACGGCATCCAGCAGCTGTTCCGGCAGCAATCGTGAGGCCCGATCTGTCCGGGCCGCACGCGGAGAACTGACATGGGCATGTCTGCCCGAAAGATGCGCCCGGCTCTGATCGGGCTCTGCCTGCTGCTCGCCGCGTGCGGGCGGGCCGAGCTCTATTCGAAGCTCACCGAGACGCAGGCCAACGAGATGATCGCGGTGCTTCACAGCGCCGGGATCGAGGCCACCAAGAATGAGGCTGGCGAAAACGGCTGGACGCTGCAGACCGAGAAGGGCGATTTCAGCCGCGCGGTCGAAGTGCTCCATTCGCAGGGCTATCCCCGCGAGGAATTCGCCTCGCTGGGGACGGTGTTCAAGCGCGAGGGGCTGGTCTCCTCGCCCACCGAGGAGAAGGCGCGGCTGGTCTATGGCATGAGCCAGGAGCTGTCGCACACTATCTCTGAGATCGACGGCGTGGTGCAGGCGCGCGTCCATCTCGTGCTGCCCGACAATCAGCCGCTCGCCGAAACGGGGCAGCCCGCTTCCGCGTCGGTTTTCATCAAATACCGCCCCGGGACCAATATCGACACCCAGATCGGCAAGGTGAAGGCGCTGGTCGTCAATTCGGTGCAGGGGCTGAAGTACGAGAATGTGTCGGTCGAGACGTTCCCGGCGCAACCCCTGCCGACCGTCGCACGCAAGGACGGCGGAGAAATGCTCAACGCCAATCTGATCGGTGTCGGGATCGCGGGGCTCCTGCTGCTGATCGCCGCGCTCGGCTATCCGAGCCTGCGGCGCTGGCAGCAGCGTCGTGCCGCAGTGGCGCGGCGGGAGGGCGGCGCATGAGAGCCTTCGAGCAACGCGCCACTCTCGCGGCCATCGGAAACGATCTCGTCGCGGTCGAAGGCGGGCCGGGATATCGCCGGGCGGCCTTGCTGCTGAAGCATCTGAGCGGGAGCGACGATCCGGTAGCGTGTTTCACCGATTTGCCCGACGCCCCGGACTGGCTGCGGCTGCCGGCAGCGGTGCAGCACAAGCTCGCGCTGCGCGTCGCACTGCTGTGGATGGGTGACGCGCTGGCAGGCTCGATCGACGGCGCGTGGCTGGGCGGGCTGGCCGAAGTCGCCGGCGAGGATTTGCTCGACTGGGCGATCGAGACGGTTCCCGCGGTGCCGCCTGCGCCTGCGCGGCGGCTCGAGCCCGGCGAGCTCGAGATTTACGGCTTCTCGTTGCTGCGCGAGCAATTGCCGATGGCGCTGCGGGGCTATCTGCCGTGGCGTGCCGACCATCTAGCGCTGTCCTGTCCGCGCGATGCGCTCGACGCTTTCGTCGCCGCGGCGGTGGAGGCGGGGCGCGCATGAGCTTCCTCGTGCTGCACGCCGACCGGCTGGCGACTGCGCTCACCGACGATCCCCTGGTGCCTGCCGCCGATGTCGGTCGGGTGCAGGACGCGCTCACATTGCTCGCCGAAGCCGGTGATTTGCGGCAGGGTGTGGAAGAAGCGATCCACGCCGCGCGCGCGGCAGCGCATGCCGAAGGCTTCGCTGCGGGCCGCGAGCAGGGGCTGGCCGCGGGGGAGATTGAACGACAGGCTGAACTTTTCCGCATCGCGATGCGCGACAGCGAATTGCAGCGCGAGCGGCAGAAGGACATCGCCCGGCTTGCGCTCGAAGTGGTCCGGCGGATCGCCGGCGAATTGGACGACGGCGTGATGGTGGCGGGCCTCGCCGAGCGCGCGGCAGCCCAGCTCGCGCCGGACAGCGGTGCGGTGGTGCGCGTCGCCTCGGCCGCGGCGGAGGTCGTGCGCGCCCGGCTGAACGGACGCGCCGGGCTGAGCGTCGAGGCCGATCCGCTGCTCGGGGATCAGGATTGCGTGATCGAGACTGCGCTCGGCCGAACGCATGCCGGGCTCGATACGCAGCTCGCGCAGATCGAGCGGATGTGGGGCGAGGCGCTCCATGGCTGACGGCCCCCTTACCACGGTCGATCAATTGCTTGCCGGGCTCCAACGCAGCCCGACAGTCGAGCGGCGCGGGCGGCTGGTCGAAGTGCTGGGCACGACGCTCAAGGTGACCGGGATCGCGCCGCGCGTCGGTGATTTCTGCGAAGTGATCGAACCTTCGACGGGACGGGTGGTGCCCGTCGAGGTGGTCGGGATCGCGGGGCAGGCGACGATCCTGACGCCGTTCGGCGATGTGCGCGGGCTCTCGGTCGATGCCGAAGTGATCGTGCGCAGCGGCGCGGATCTCGTACCGTGGGGCGAGGGGCTGCTCGGCCGGGTGCTCGACGGCCGTGGCCGCCCGATCGACGGCAAGGGCGAGCTTCCCGCTGATCTCAAACGCCGTCCGCTGCATGCGCCCGCGCCTCAACCGATGGAGCGCGCGCTGATCGACGCGCCGCTGCCGACCGGAGTCCGCGCGATCGATACGCTGCTGACGCTGGGCCGTGGCCAGCGTCTCGGCGTGTTCGCGGCGGCGGGCGGCGGCAAGTCGACCCTGCTCGGCATGCTCGCGCGTTTCGCCGAAGCCGATGTGATCGTCATCGCGCTGATCGGCGAGCGCGGCCGCGAAGTGCGCGAGTTCATCGAGGATGCGCTGGGCGAGGCGGGACTGGCGCGCTCGGTGATCGTCTGCGCGACATCGGATCGCGCGGCGATGGAGCGGGTGCGCGCCGCGCATCACGCGACGGCCGTCGCCGAAGGCTTCCGCAGCGAGGGGCGCAACGTCTTGTTGCTGATGGATTCGGTGACGCGCTTCGCCCGCGCTCTCCGCGAGATCGGGCTTGCGGCGGGCGAGCCGCCGGTGCGCCGGGGTTTTCCGCCTTCGGTCTTCGCCGAACTGCCGCGCCTGTTCGAGCGCGCGGGCAACGACGCGGTCGGGTCGATCACCGGGATCTACACTGTATTGCTCGAGGACGAGGAAGGCGACGATCCGATCGGCGAGGAAGTGCGCTCCATCCTCGACGGGCATGTGATCCTGTCCCGGAAACTCGGCGCGGCGGGACATTATCCGGCGATCGACGTGCTCGCGAGCCTCAGCCGTCTGTTCCCGCGGCTTGCGACGCCGGCGCATCGCGAAGCGGCGACACGGGTGAGGGCGTTGCTGGCGAAGCACGCGGAGATCGAATTCCTCGTTCAGGTCGGCGAGTATCGCGCCGGCGCCGATCCGCTCGCCGATCGCGCGATCGCGGCCAAGCCGGAGATCGATACGCTGCTGCGGCAGGACACCGATCGGCCGGAAGACTTCCAGACCTCGCTGATGCTGCTGCGCGGAGTCGCCGGCTGATGCGCGGCGGCGATCAGCGGCGGCAGGCACAGGTCCTGGTCCGATTGCGCGAGGTACGGATGCAGAGCGCCGCAGCCGCGCTGGCCGAAGCCCGGGCCGCGACCGCAGCGGCCGAACGCGAGCGCGCCGAAGCCGATGCGGCCGCCGACGTGGCGGACGCCGCGATGGCGCAGGCGCGGGCGGATCTGACGACCGACCCGGCCGAGGCCGAGCGGCTGCTCGCAATGGTCGACCGCAGCCAGTTCCGGCGCTCGGTGGCACGCAGCGCGCTCAACGACGCGCGCGAGGCTGAGCGGCTTTCCGTCGAGGCCGAGGCCGAACGGCGCAAGGCGATGATCCTCGCCCGCGCCCGGCACGACCTGCTGGCCGAGCATGCCGGGCAGGCAGTGCGGCGCTGGGCCCGAAGGCAGGAAGAGCGCACCGCGCTCGATAATATGGAAGCACGGAGGCGATCATGACCCGCGTCAGCTCCCCGAACACGCAGCCGGTGCGCCAGCCGGCACAGGGTCCGGTGCAGGCCCGCGCCCAGCCCACGCCCACCGATATCCGGGCGATGAAAGAGGCGCTGGCCAAGGCACGATTGCCGGAAAAGGAGCAGCCGGCCGGCACCGTCCAGCATAAATCCCTGAAGGGACTGGCGCAGCCCGAACGCCGGGGCGAGACGATCGTCCAGCAGCGCGAGGCGTTCGGCGATCTCGCGCGACACGGCGCTGCGCCAGGAGCGCGAGGCGCGCGACCGGCAGGACGGCCTGTTCGGCTTTGCCGGCCATGCCCAGCCGCAGCCCATGGCGATGCCGGCGGTACCCGCCGCGCATGTCGATCCCGGTGCATTCGCACAGATGCTCGCCGATCTCTGGACGCGCGAGAACGGCAAGGGCGCGAAGGAAATCCTGGTGACGTTCGGCGACCGGGCCTGGCCGGCCACCGGGGCGCGGCTGGTGCGCAACGCCGCGGGCACGCTCGACGTGGCGCTGCTGCTCGGCGATCGCGCGCCGCC
The DNA here is from genome assembly GCF_027941955.1 of Sphingomonas sp. 7/4-4. GTDB lineage: Bacteria > Pseudomonadota > Alphaproteobacteria > Sphingomonadales > Sphingomonadaceae > Sphingomonas. Next base: position 1,384,762 of record NZ_CP115960.1, on the reverse strand, counting down.
TTATGACGGCACCTTGCATGAACTGGAGGCGCAGTTCGAAGGCGCGGGGATCGCGCTGGGCAGCCTCTCGACCGAGGCGACTTTCGCCTGAGGCACTAACCAGCCCGTTCGCCCTGAGCTTGTCGAAGGGCAGTTCTTCTCTCGCTGGCGGCCCGCAAAAGCAGGGATGGTGCTTCGACAAGCTCAGCACGAACGGGGATTTTGGGACTTAGCGCGCGACCGCGGCGTTTGATTTGATCAGCGCCAACACCGCAGGCGGCACCTGCTGCGCGCCTGCAGCCCGCGCCGCCGCCGGCGGCCACTTGCCGCCAGCCGCTGCTTCGCGCACCTCGCGGGGTGAAGGAGCGGGCTCCGGCCAGCCGAGCTTCTTCAGCCGCGCCGCCAATCGACGCTGCGCCTCGGCCTCTTCCGCGGATTCGGTGAGCATCCGCGTCGTTGCCGCGCTGCCGAGATTGGCGCCGCCGCTGTCGATCGCCCAGGGATCGGCGCCGCGATCGAGCAGCAGTTCGGCGATGCGGAAATGCTCCATGTCGAGCGCCGTGTGGAGCGGGCGGTTGCCGGTCGCTTCCATCACGTTCGGATCGGCGCGGAAATCGAGCAGCATGCGCACCGCGCCGAGCGAGTTGAGCGTGATCGCGGTCCGCAACGGGCCGCTGGGATTGCCGGCGGGGTTGGGGCTAGCGCCCGCGGTGAGCAGGCGGTGCGCGAGATCGGGATCCTTCGCACGCAACGCGAGCCGGAGCGGGATCCCGCGCTCTTCGACGCCGTTCAGCAATGTGCCGCTGCGGATGAGGAGATCGACCGCGTCGGCCCGGCATGTCGCGAGCGCGACCGACAGCATCTCGTAATGCGCACCCACGCGACGGCGGGCCAGGCCGGGATCGCTGCGCAGCAATTGCGCCGCGCGCTCGATATCGCCGTCGAACAAAGCCTCCGCGAAATTGCGGGCGGCGGCGCCCAGCCGCTGGTCGGTCAGCGTATCGCGGCGGGAAGGCAATTCGGTGCCCGACGCAAAGCAATCGGCGCGCGCATCGCTTTCGCAGCCCATCGTCATGAGCAGGAGCGCGGGGCTGAGCAGGAACAGTTTTCGCACACGCCGCACCTTCTTCCTATCGCAGGCGGTGCGTCAACCGCTCAACGGCCGGCTTGTGCCGCCGTTCCGGCGAGTACCCAGTCCATGCTGTGGCGATCGACCGGGTTGATCGAGATCCCACCAGTGCGCACCTTCGGGGCGGACATTGGGCAGGTCGTGCTGCGCGCCATAGGCCTCGGGCAAATCGACCACCGCCGCGCCGACGATCGCACCGCCGCCGCCGATCAGCCCGCCGAGCCCGGCACCGATCGCGCGATCACCGCCTTCCTGCAGCGTGGTCAGTATCTCGCCGGGAACGCGGTAATTGTTGATCGACGAGAGGCCGCGGCCGTTCGCCTGCGCGACTGCCTGCGCCTTCTCGATCGTGTTCTGGTGGAGGCCCGCGGCGTTGAAGGTATCGGCGGGACGGCCCGATGCGATCGCCGCCTCCGCCGCGAGGCCGCCGCCGAGCGAATGGCCCACAAGGGTCACGTCGGCATCGGTGCGCGCGAGCTTCTTCCCGATTTCGAGCGCATTGGCATAATGCGTCGAATTGAAGCCGAAGCCCTGCTGGGCATTGCTCTTCCAGTCGTCGCCGGCCTGGCTGCCGCGGAAGACGACGGTGTAGCGTTCCTGCCCGACCTCGCCGCTGACATAGACGCGCGCGCGGAAGCTGCTTTCGCCGGGTTGCTCGAGCATCTCCGAAGTGAGCCCCAGGCGCGCCAGATCGGCGTCGCTGGCGGCGCGATAGCCCGAAGGGGGCTGGGGACGTCGTTATAGACGTCCTTGGCGAGCAGCGCGTTGGTGTGGACCTGTGCGAGATCGGGCGCATCGTTCGCCGCGAGGCGCGGTTCGGAAGGGGCGGTTGCGCCGGTGACCGGCGACAGCGCCGCGAGATGCACCGGCTGGGCGTCGGAGGCATTGCGTGCGCCGGGCGCAAACGGGACGACCGCGCCCTGATCGTTCGCGACCCGCTGCTGGAGGAGTCGACGCCATCGGCCCGGGGGAGGTGGATACCGATGGCGTCGTGTGCAGCGCCGGCGTGACACTCGGCGACTGCCAATCCGAACGATAGGCCTCGGCGCCTCTCGATGCCGAGGGCGGCGTCGACGGGGAGTCGACGCGCTAGAAACGGGGGCTGCTCTGTTTACCTGCATCGCGCGCCGTCCTTCGATCGGATGTGCAGGAGATGCCGCGCGGGGGCGGCGCACGCCATAATCGATCCGATTATCGCGGCGCACGTGCATGCAAGGCATAGCTCCGCGCAAGAATGGGAGAGTCGGCATGCTCGAGGCCGCAGGCGCCGCAGCAGGTGTTGCAAACCGCTTCAATCTGGATTCGCTGCTCGCGGGCAGTTCGGTCTCGATACCGGGGATGCGGATACCGATCGACGGAGCCGGTGCGGCGGGCAAGGCCGCCGAGGTTCGCTTCGACGCTGCCGACCTCTATGGTGCCAAGGGCCCGCAGGCGGCGGACATTCGCCAGGACGCGCTCGGCGACTGCTATTTCGTCGCGACGCTGGGCGCTGTGGCGCGGCAGCAGCCCGATGCGATCCGCAACATGATCAGCTTCGACGCGAAGACCGGCAATTTCACGGTCACGCTGCACGATGGAGACGGCAATCCCCAGTCGGTGCAGGTCACCCAAGCCGAGCTGGAGGACAATCTCGCGCGGCAGGGCGGTTCGACCGCCGACAATAGCGGCCTCGACGGTCCGATCTGGCCGGCGGTCGCCGAGACTGCCTATGCGAAGATCCATGACAGCAACCCGGCGGACGGCCTGACCGAGGGCTATAACGCCATCGCCAATGGCGGCTGGCCGCAGGACGCGATGCAGGCGATCACCGGCGATCGCGGCGACGAGATCCGTTATTCGGAGGGCTTTTTCGAAAGCGAGAATTCGGCGCTCGACCGGATGGCGGGGCAGGTCGACGCCGCACTCTCCAACGATCGCCCGGTGACATTGTGGACCGTCCCCGAGAATCGCAGCCTGTGGGACAAGATCCGCGGGAATGAAGGCACGCAGGACGGCTTGGTCGACAACCATGTCTATACCGTCGAGGGCGTCCACAAGAATGCCGACGGCGAGTGGATGGTGACGGTGCGCAATCCGTGGAGCACCAACATGAACGTAGGGGAGGGCACGATACCGCGTCCCCGACGATGGAAGTGCCGTTGCGCACGCTGGCCGATACCGGCGGCGCCGAGGCCTTCACCGTGGGGCCCGCGCCACGCTAAAGGGTTGAGCCGCCCGCGATATGCGGGCACGCTGGGCTTAGAGGAAACCGTTGCTGAAAGCGTTGCTCTTGAGTCTGTTCGCCTTTTTGGGCCTCGTGCGCGGCTTCGACATCGCGTCGCTGCCGGCGCCTGCGGGCTCGCAACCGGGGGCAAGCGCGGCGGAGCGGCAGGCACTGCATGCGCTGGTGCAGGACGTGTCCAAGGGCGCCGCCGCGATAGAAAGCGAGCGCTTGTTTCAGGTGGGCAAGGACGTTCCCTGGGTGGCGATCGCCAAGCGCATCGACAATCTGGCACGCCAGCGCGGCGCCGGCTCCGTCGCATTGCCCGGCGCCGATCCCGGCAAGAAGCTCGCACAGGCATGGCGCGGCCGCGACGGGCGCGGTGTGCTCGTCGCGATGGTGCCTTCGCCGACGGGCGGAACGGTCGCTTATTTCGCGGTGCAGTTCAAGGACGGTCGATAGCCACCACTCACTCTCGACTATCGGATAAATCACCCCTTGTTTCCGGTGCGAATGAGCGAGGTCCCGAAGTGGGAAGGCGATCGTCCACATCGAAAAGATGGTGGAGCATCGCCGCCAGGGCCTGATATCCCTTTTCGGTGAGGCGTACCCAGACCCGGCGCTGATCGTCACCGTCGACCTGCCGCCTCAGGAAACCCGTACCTTCGAGCTGGTCGATCCGCCGGATCGCGCTGGTCGAGCTGTCGCCGGATAATTGGATCAGGTCCTTGACGCATAACCGCTCGTTCTGCTCGGTGGCGATGAACAGCTCGAGCAGCATGTCCCATGCCGAATCGCGAAAGAGATTCTTGGGAAAGAGCGGCTCGATGCGCTTGCGTGAATCGCGGGCATGGCGCGCCATCCGCAGCAGATCATGCTGGCCCGGCCGGGCACCCTCGGCATGTATCGGGGTCACCGCGTCGGGATCGAGGGGTTCTTCATCGGGCTGCAGCCTTGGCCGGACGGACGGGTGGGTCGATCCGCTCCGCGCTCGCCTGCTCCCGCGACAATTGCCGCAGCTGCGCCGCGATGCGGTGGATCAGGCTGCCGTGCGATCCCTTGAGCAGCACGACATCGCCATCCTGAAGCATCGCGAGCAGCCCCGGTTCGAGCATTTCGGCCTGCGCTACGTGGAGCCCATGGCGCTGCCGGCCGACGCGCGTGCGGAATTCCTCATAGAGATTTCCGACCGTGTGCACCTGGCGGATGCCGCAGGCTTCGATCAATGGTGCCAGGGCGGTGTGATAGGCGGCGGCTTCGGGGCCGAGCTCCAGCATTTCGCCCAGCACTGCGACCCGACCGCGTCCTTGCAGATCGCCCAGTCGGCGCAGCGCCGCCTCCATCGATCCCGGATTGGCGTTGTAGGAATCGTCGATGATCGTCACGCGGCGGTGGCCGACGACCAACGGCCATTCGGCGCCGCGTCCATCGAGCGAGTCGAACTGCGCGAGTGTCTCCAGGCCCGGCGCTGCTTCTTGTCCGAGGGCGGCGAGCGTTGCGGCAACCGCGAGACTGTTGAGCGCCATATGCGCACCGCGCGCGCCCAGCCGGTAGCGGGTTTCACCGGCGGGGTCTGCGCATGCACCTCGCCGGAAGCCGCATCATAATGCAGCAGCCGGAAGGCGGCATCGGCGCCAAGACCGTAGGAAAGGATCTCGAGGCCCTGCGCGAGGGCGCGGTCGCGCACCGCGTTCCACTCGTGCATGTCGCGGTTGAGAACGGCGATGCCGCCTGGCCTCATGCCTTCGAAGACTGCGCTCTTGCGCAACGCGATCGTCGCGAGGTCGCGGTGATATTCGAGATGGGCGGGAAGAATATTGGTGAAGACCGCCACGTCGGGCCGCGCGAGTTCGGCATTCTGACGCATCCGGCCGATCGCGAGTTCGAGCACGGTGTGCGGCGTGGACCAATCGGCCGACGCCAGATTCCACGCGGTGCCGTGCGGCAGGTTCGCGTTGAAACGAGTCTGGGCGACTGCGCCATAGGGCGTCAGCGCATGTGCGAGCATCGCGACCATGGTGGTCTTGCCGGCGCTTCCGGTAACGCCGATCAGCTTGCCCGTATATTGCGCGCGTGCATGACGGCCGAGCGCCAGGATCGCCTCGCCGGTGTCGGCAACCTCGAGGATCGGCACGCCGGACTGCGGCAACGCTTCGGGCGCGCTGGTGAGAAGCGCCGCGGGTGCGGCGGGCAGCGCGGCGAGCGCGGGCGGCGCGAGGCCGGCCACGCTCTCGCCGCTGCGGGCGACCACCATGTCGCCTGGACGGAAGCTGGGCGCGAAGATGCACAAGCCCGCGGCGGTCCAGCCGTCGGGCGGCGGAGTCACCCATCGGCCGCCGGTCGCACCCGCGACGCCGGCTGCGGTCCAGCCGGTCGCGCTGCGGGGCAATTCCGTCTCGTGTCCGCGGGGCCGTTCGAGCAGATAGCGGCGATAGGCGATCAACCCGGAGAGATAATGCTCCACATCGTCGATCCGTACGCGAAAGCCGTGGTGGCGGATGAAGAAACTTCCCGCGATCCGCGCAGGGTTTGCGAAGAACATCGCCAGCTCGGGCCAGAAATGACCGTTGAGCAGATAGTGCGCGCGAAGGTGCAGTGCGCGGTAGAATGCCGGCAGATCCAAGCCGTCGAGCAGAGGGTGCCGCGCAGGATCCGCGCGCAGTCGCGAGACCAGGCGTTCGCTGGCGGTCATCAGCTCGAGCAGGGTGGGGAAGGTGGTGATGCGGTTGGCGACGAAGTCGAGATAATCGCGGACATTGTCCACGCCGAAACGGAACCAGGCATCGTCGGGCCGGTGCCTGGTCAGGGCATCCGCGGCATAAGCGAGCCAATGATCGTGCGCTCGCGCATGGCCCGCGGCGAGGAAGTGGACAAAGGCATGCTCGACCGCCGCGATCCAGCGCCCGTCACCGGTCAGATCATGGAGGCGCATCAGCGCGAACGCCGCTTCGCCGTCATAATAGATGATCCGGAACGGCTGTTTCACGTCGAGCGCGGGATGATTGAGGACATGCACGAATCGGCCGCTACCTGCGTCCTGCATGTGGAGGATGCCCTCTCCGAGCAGCTCCAGCAGCGGGCGATAAGCGGTGCTGCCGGTCAGCTCCTCATATTTGGCGAGCGCGAGGACGCACACGGCATTGCCGCCGAGCTTGATCTCGTCGCCCTCATCGACGAGGAACGCCGCGCTCGCGTCGTCGGGCAGCTTCACTTGCTGGATCAACCGGTTGGTCAGCGCATCGAGTGCGCGCTCGATCGCCGCCAGCAGCACCGGATCGCGCGTGACTTCCCACGCTTCGAGCATGGCATAGGTCGAGCTCGCGTGGCGCAAGGCATTGTAGGCGGCGATCGGCCGGTCGAAACAGGGATGCCAGCCATAGTCGAAACGCCCATCCTCGCGGACCTGACGGGCCAGATAGAAGCTGCCGTCCGCGATCAGGGCGGTGAGTGTGTCGGATCCGAGCTGTGCGACTCTGCGGCGCCCGCCGTCGCGCCCGGTCGGTTCGAGCGGATGGAGCACGCCGTCCTCGCCGATAAAGGCGCCGCCGGTCGAGAAGGTCCACACCGGCACCGCATCGGCGAAGTCGATCGCCGTGATGCCGTGGCGGCGCTGCGCATAGGTCGCGAAGTTCCGTTCGTTTAGCGTGGCGCAGGGCTCGGTGCGGCCGCCGTAGAAACATGCATTGGCGTTGAGCTCGGTTTCCAGGAACGCATGCGCGAGATCGCCGTCGAGCGAGACGCCGAGGCGGAAATAGTTGCGCTTCGTACGCCCGAGACGTTCGCGAAGCTGGCGCCAGTCCGTGCGATCGACGGCATTCACCCAATCGGCACGGAGCCAGCGCAGTGTATCCGCCTCGCCGGGAAGCCGCGCCGCCGCCACGTTCCACGCCGTATCGGCGTCCGGGCCGGTTCCCGTCACTACGCGAGCCCGCGTGCGCCCGTCGCTGAAGGACAGGAACAGGATCACGCGCGGGCCTGCCTCGCATGTGACCACCGGCGCCGCTTGCGTCGCGACGCGCAGACGCGCGAGGCGCTCCTGAGCGTTCATCGTTCGCGAAGTCCTTCGCGGGCGCGGTTGAGCGGCTTCACCAGATATTGCAGCACGGTCTTGCTACCGGTGTGGATATCGGCGGTGGCGATCATGCCGGGGCTGATCGGGAAGCGCCTGCCGGCCTTGTTCACGAGAGCGTCGTCGCCCGTGCGGACGAACACGCGATAATAGAAGATGTCGGGGTTCACTTCGTCGCGGATCGTATCGGGCGAAATGCTGACCACCTTTCCTTCGAGCCCGCCATAGATCGAATAGTCGTAAGCGGAGATCTTGACGCTCGCGCGCTGGCCGGGCCGGATGAAGGCGATGTCGCGCGGCGCCATGCGCGCTTCGATCAGCAGCCGATCGTCGAGCGGCACGATCTCCATGATCTTGCCGTTGGGCGGAACGACGCCGCCGATCGTCGATACTTCGATGCTCTTGACGATGCCGCGCACCGGCGAGCGCAGCGTCAGCCGCTTGAGCGTATCGGAACGTCCGCGCACGATCGGCTCGAGCGCTTCCATCTGCTCGGTCGCCTTGGCGAGATCTTGCCGCGCCTCGACCACATACAGCGATCGCAGGTCCGATTTCTTGAGTTCGAGCTCGGCGCGCTGCCGCTGGAGGCGGAGCATCTCGACACTGCTGGCGGCGCCGACCGCGAACAGGCGCTCGGCGATGTCCAGTTCCTTGCTGACCAGCGAGATCGACTTGTCGATCAGCGCCTGTGAGTCGTTCAGCGATCCGCGGCGGGCCCCGTAAAGACGAGTCTCGTCGGCCTTGAGCTCGGGGAACTCCTCGAGCTCGGCGGGGAATTTGAGCGGTACGCCGTTTACCTCGGCATGGAGCCGGGCGACGCTGGCCTGGACCGCGCGATATTTGGCGGTGCTCTCGTCCATCGTCGATCCCGCCTGGGTGGGATCGAGCTGCGCCACGATCTGGCCCGGGTTCACGATATCGTCTTGCCGCACCATCAGCTTCGCGAGGATGCCGCCTTCGAGCGACTGCAGTACCTGATCGCTCTTGATGGGGACGACTCGGCCGGCGCCGGTCGCGACCTCGTCCAGAGCGGCATAGGTCGCCCAGGCTAGCAGCGCGGCAAACAGTGCAGCGATCAGCCAGACGATCCGCGTCGAGGCGGCAAGGCGCCCGCGGCCCTCGTCGCCGAACGCGTCGGCACTATGGTAAGCGAGCGCGGTCATGCGGCCTGCCTCGGCGCCGCGCGCATCCGTTCGAGCGCGGCGACCTTCGGTGCGTCCAGTGCGATGGCGCCATTGTCCAGGACGATGATGCGGTCGACCAGCTCCAGCACGCGCATCCGGTGAGTCGCGACGATGACCGTGCGATCGGTGCTCCAGCCGCGGAAGCGCTGAATGAACTCGCGCTCGGCGGTCTCGTCCATTGCGGCGGTCGGCTCGTCGAGCAGTGCCACCATTGGCTGACGCAGCAGCATCCGCGCAAGCAGCAGCGATTGGACCTGCCCGCCCGAAAGGCCCATGCCGCCTTCGAGGACCACGTGCTCGAGCCCGTCGCGCAGCCGGCGGATAAAGGCATCGGAGCCGGTCAACGCCAGCACGGCCTGGATCTCGGCGGCAGTAGCATTGGGAGCGCCGAGCAGCAGGTTCTCGCGCAACGTTCCATGAAACAGCCGGCTGTTCTGGGTCAGCAGGCCGACATCGCGGCGGACATCGGCCGGGTCGATCTGATGGAGCGCGAGATTGTCGAGCAGGATCTCGCCCGAGGTCGGCTCGAGCATCCCCGAGAGACCCTGGAGCAGAGTCGACTTGCCCGCTCCGTTGCGGCCGAGCACTGCGATCTTCTCGCCCGCCGCGATATCGAGCTGCGCGATCGACAGCGCCGGCGGCGCGTTGGGATCGGCATAACTGAACACCGTCGAGCGGAGCGAAAAGCTGCCCGCTGCGGCGGCGAGCGGAATACGATGCCCGGCGTCGGGGCTGTCCACCGGCAGCGCCATGATCTGATCGAGGCTGCCCATCGCGACACGCGCATGCTGGAAGCGGCTGAGCAGCGACGTCACCTGCGCCATCGGCGCCATCATTCGCGAGCCCAGCATCGCCGCGGCGACCAAAGTGCCGGTCGTGAGGCCGCCCGCGATCACCATCGGCGCCCCTACGAACACGATCGTGGCATAGGCGCCCGTCTGCACATTCTGGGTCCAGGCAGCGAGGCCGTTGGTGAGTCCGCGCAGCTTGAGCTGCGCTTCTGCGGCGACAGCGTTGTAGTGGTTCCATTGGCGCTGGAAGCGTTCTTCGGCCTGGAGGCATTTGATGTCCTCAATGCCCTGCACCGTCTCGATCAGCATCGCGTTGCGAAGCGAGCTTTCGCGCATCGATTCGGTCGCCAGCGCGCGCAGCCGGCGCTGGATGATCACGCCTGGCACCAGCAGCAGGAACAGCCCGCAGATCGGCACGAACGCGAGGGAACCGCCGATGAAGAACAGCACCGTCAGGAACAGCAGGAGGAAGGGGATGTCCACGAGCGCTGCGACGGTGGTCGAGGTCAGGAGCTCCCGCACCTGATCGAGATCGCGCAGCTGCGCGATGAACGACCCCGTCGAGGTGGGCCGCGCGCGGTTGCGGATGCGCAGTGCATGGCCGAACACGATATCGGAAATGCGCAGGTCCGCGCGCTTGCCCAGGATGTCGATCAGGCTCACGCGCAGGCGCCGGAGCAGGAAATCGAAGCCGATCGCAATCAGAACGCCGGTGAAGAGGATATAGAGCGTCGGCAGCGATTGCGCCGGCACGACGCGGTCATAGACCTGCATCGAGAACAGCACTCCGGCGATGCCGAGGCAGTTCGTCACGATCGAAGCGACTGCGACATGACCATAAGCGCGTCCGTCGCGCAGCAGGATGCGGCGCAGCCAATTCTCCTCGAACGGCTTGATATAGGTGTCGACCCGCGCGTCCGGCGTGGACCGGAGCGGCCGCAGCACGGCGTAGCGCTCGACATATTCCTCGAGCTCGGAAAGGGGCAGGCGGGTCTGCATCCCGCCCTCGCCGGCGACATGGCATATCGCGGCGTCGTAGCCGTCGACCCCGGTGATGAGCACAAGATCGCCGCTCGACAGGCAGGCGATCACCGGCAGTCGCCAGCTCGTCAGCCGCATGGCCTTCCGCTCGACGAAATATACTGCGAGCCCATTGGCGCGTGCGATCGCGGCGACGCATTCGGTCTCGCTCCGGTCCGCGCGCCACAAGCCGGCGAGCCGGGCGCGCTGTTCGGAAACCGGCAGCCTGAAATGACGCGCCGCCTGTCCAAGCACTTCGATCCAGCCGTCGATGGGGGCGGTCTCGGTAGGCTCGATCGGGGCCAGCGCCTGGACGGTCACAAGGTAATTCCCCGCATAACCTTGCCCGACAAACCGAACGCCTCCCGAGCGTGTCCCGAATAATAGAGGCACTCGACTTGCAGCCGGCGCAGGTCGTGAACGGTGTTCACTTCGTCGAAGCGAACCTGATGCAGTTCCTGTTCGGCGTTGAGCAGATCGACGAGGGTGCGTGTTCCCATGTCGAGATATTGAAGCCGGTAGAGCTTTCCGGTCTGCTCCATGTTGCGCTCGCGCGATGCCAGCGTGGTGAGCAGCTGCCGAAGTCCGCCGATCTGCTCCTGCGCTTCGCTCAGGCGCAGGCCCGATTCGGTGCGCGCCTGCTCGGCCGCGGCCTCGGCGGCGTTCAGCGCATAGCCGGCGCCGCGTTCGCGCGCACGCGCCGCACCGCCGTTGAAGACGCTGGTGGAGATCCGTATTCCGAAATTGTAGATTCCGCGGTTGCTGAAAGGCCGGGTGATGTCGGGTGACGCATCGCCGGCGAGCGAGATCGTCGGCATCCGATCGGCCCGGCTGCGCCGCAGATCGGCGGCCGCGCGATCCTTGAGCGCATCCGCCACCATCACCGCCGGCACATCGCCGAAAGTGCGCGGGCCGCGGTTGCAGCTCCTGTCGAGCCATGCCGGTACTTCGGCCGAGACATCGGCGGGGCGCGTCGCGCCCGAGCAGAAAGGCGAGGTTGCTGCCCCAGCGGCGCAGCGAGGCATCGATCTGGGTGAGCGTCGCCTCGGCGGCTTCTAGCCGGGCCTGGGCCTGAAGCGCGTCGGACTTGGTCGCGGCGCCGAGCTCGTAGCGCGCGCGCACCATCCGAGTGATTTCGCCGATCCGGGCCTGTTGCGCCACCGCGACGGTGCGCAGCACTGCGGCGCGCTGCATTTCGACGACGGCGTAACTGGTGTCGCGAAGAAGCGTGTCGATGGTGAGCAGCATTTCCGCATGCCCCGCGCGGGTTCCGGCACGGGCGGCATCGACATCGCTTTTCGTCTTGCCGAAGTCGAACAATGTCTGCGAGGCCCCGAACTGGGGACGCGGGCGCCAGCTGTCGCCGATCCGGCTGTCATAGCCGGCGCCGGCGCCGGCGGTGATCTGGGGGCCATAAGCGGCGCGCGCTACGTTGATGTCTTCGCTGCGCGCATTCAGCATGCCGGCCGCCTGGGTGACCGAAGGGTGCCAGGACACTGCTTCCAATGCAGCGCTCTCCAGCGTCACCTTCGTTTGCCGCTGCGCGGCGGCTCCAGCCGCCATCAGCACAAGCATGAGCGATGTAACCACGCATGTCGTCTTGCTGATATCATTGGATCGCGATGGCAAAACCATTCGTGCCGTTCCTCCTGACGACACAAAGGTTCACATATTCATCTTAACAGGGGTAAATCTATCCGTATACCATTAGTTATAGGTGTTCTTACTTAGTCTTATTTATAGTTGCGACTACGAAAAATCTGACAAATTTTGTCCAATCTTATTTATCTCATCATCAATCGAGAGATACTCCAATGGGTCAGAAGGCTCGCTCGACAAGATGGTATTTGTACCAATCTCCAAAACTTGAACGTCTGTTCCATTATCTGTCTCGGCGGGTGTATCGAGATAGCGATTGAGCACGTCCTCAAGTTCGCCCTGACCTTCGAACATCTCATAAGCAAGTGAATCCAGCCCGTTGGCCGGCACTTCTAGATTATTGGACGTCGCCTCGACCCCATCGAGCGGGATCACGTCGTGGCCGAAACCCTCGTCCTGCATGAATGTGGAGAACGCCAGGGCGGCGGGGCCATCCGCCGGCACGTCGATCGTGACCTCCAGTGTCGCGGTGGCGATTTGCCCGTTGGGCTGCACGATCTGGTACGTGAAGCTGTCCGTCAGATCAGTCGCCGAATAGGGCAGTGCCGGGTTCGGCTCGTAGACATAGTTGCCGGTCTCATCGACCGTCAGCGTGCCGTGGAGGCCGGTCACCACGAGCGGTGCATCGCCGACCTCGACAAAGCTGCCGCCACTTTCGACCCGTACGACCGCGAAGGCCGTGCCGGTGTTGTCGTTGTCGAGCAGATTGCCCTCGGCGGCAGTCGTGTCCTGCACTTCGAACTGGTCGAGATGCGTGACCGACTGTCCCACATAGACCGTCGTGTCGTACCCGGTGCCGAGTATGTTCGTGCTGGACACCGTGTAGGTGTACGTACCTGCCGGCAGATCTTCGAGCGTGAAGACGACGCCCGAGCCGAGCGGCAGGCCGGCTATCGCCGTCTGCGTGATCGTCCCGACGACAGCTCCGCCATCGTCCTGCACCGTGATCGTATAGGTCGGCAGGACCGACAGCAGACCGGTGCGGATCGCAGTGATCGTGACGTCGCCGGTCGCGTTCGGCTCGACGGTGAAGCTGTCCGATCCGCTGCGGGTGACCGGCAATACCACCGCGATGGGCGTGTTGAAGCTGAACTCCTGCGTCGGCGGAATTGTCGTGACCACATTCTCGAAGGTCACGGTGGCGATTCCGGCGTCATCGACCGCCAGCGGGGCGCCGGTGATGTCGTCGCTGCCGATCGAGATCGTCAGCGTCGCCGTCTCCAGCTCGCCGTCGCTCGGGTCGATGATGGTGTATTGGAAAACCTCCGTCTGCCCGATCACCGTCGTGCTGGCGCTCGGCGTATAGCTGTAGCTGCCGTCGAGATTGATCGTCAGCGTTCCATATTGCCCCGCAACGACCGTGCCGTCGGCGACTACCGCGGTGGTCGCGCCGTTGACGGTCACGCTCTGCACATGGGTGCCGGCGTCGACGATATCGACCTCGCCGCCCGGGCCGGGATCGGTGATGACGTTCCCGGTCGCGGTGCCGGGTGCGACGCCGCCGATTTCGGTGAAGTCCGAATCCGTGCCGGTGACATGGAGGCCGCCCAGCAACCCGATTCCCACGCCTTCGAAGGTGACGAAGGCGCGATACTGGCCAGGCCCGAGCGCTTCCTGGGCAACGAGATCGCCGTTCAGCAATCCGATATCGAGCAAGGTGCCGCTTCCGGGACCCTCGACCGCGACCCAGTTGGTCCCGTCGAAACGCTGGATCATCACGGAATAGCCGCTGAGCAATCCGATGCTGAGGGTGGCGTCGTACGTGAACACCGCGTCGAGCGTGTGACCGTCCTCGACCGTGAACTGGACGCTTGGCGTACCCAGCACCTGGGCCTGAAGGTCGAGCAGACCGACGGAGACTAAAGCAAGATAAGCGGCTGTTCCGTGGTCGACCGGTTGCGTGTCGGGCAACAGGTCCACGTTCACCGTGTCGTTGTTGTCGAAGGCGTCGATATCGGCGTCTGCGTCTGCGTCTGCGTCTGCGTCGGCGTCGGCATCCGCGTCTGCGTCTGCGTCGGCATCCGCATCAGCGTCGGCATCGGCATCGGCGTCGGCATCGGCATCGGCGTCGGCATCGGCATCGGCATCTGCGTCCGCATCGGCATCGGCGTCGGCGTCGGCATCCGCGTCTGCGTCTGCGTCTGCATCCGCATCCGCATCGGCGTCGGCATCGGCGTCTGCATCGGCGTCCGCATCGGCGTCAGCGTCGGCATCCGCGTCGGCGTCAGCGTCGGCATCGGCGTCGGCGTCCGCATCTGCGTCGGCATCTGCGTCGGCATCGGCGTCGGCATCGGCGTCCGCGTCGGCGTCAGCGTCGGCATCCGCGTCGGCGTCAGCGTCGGCATCCGCGTCGGCGTCAGCGTCGGCATCCGCGTCCGCGTCCGCGTCGGCATCCGCGTCGGCGTCAGCGTCAGCGTCGGCGTCCGCATCGGCGTCGGCGTCGGCGTCCGCATCGGCGTCAGCATCCGCGTCCGCGTCGGCATCGGCATCGGCATCGGCGTCGGCATCCGCATCGGCATCGGCGTCCGCATCCGCATCGGCGTCCGCGTCGGCGTCCGCATCGGCGTCGGCATCCGCATCCGCATCGGCATCCGCATCCGCATCGGCGTCAGCGTCGGCATCGGCATCGGCATCCGCGTCGGCGTCGGCGTCCGCATCGGCGTCCGCATCGGCGTCAGCATCCGCGTCCGCATCGGCGTCGGCATCCGCATCGGCGTCGGCATCCGCATCCGCATCGGCATCCGCATCCGCATCGGCGTCAGCGTCGGCATCGGCATCCGCGTCGGCGTCGGCATCCGCGTCGGCATCCGCGTCGGCGTCAGCGTCGGCGTCGGCGTCCGCATCGGCGTCGGCGTCGGCGTCCGCATCGGCGTCAGCATCCGCGTCCGCGTCGGCATCCGCATCCGCATCCGCATCGGCATCCGCATCGGCGTCAGCATCGGCATCGGCATCCGCATCAGCGTCGGCATCGGCGTCGGCATCCGCATCGGCGTCTGCATCGGCATCCGCGTCGGCATCCGCGTCGGCGTCAGCGTCGGCGTCGGCGTCCGCATCGGCGTCGGCGTCCGCGTCAGCATCGGAATCGTCGTCCGACAAAGCGAGAATTACTCCGCCCGTGACGATGCTGCCCACGCCGAGGAAGCCGAGCAGATCGGAGCTGATGCCGCCGCCCGAGTCGTTGTGGGCCGCGATCAACTCATCGATGTCGTTCAGGAGCGTGTATCGCGTCCCCGTCGGGCCGGTGTGGACGAGCCATTGCGCGCCATCATCCTCGAGCAGGACGAGTTCGCTGCCCAGGCCATGCTCGGCGGTGAAGAAATCGACGATCCGGATCTGCTCTCCGTCCTTCAGCCGGACGATGAGATCATTGCCCTGGCGTTCTACGCTGGCGACTTCGGAGCGTTCGAGGTGCAGGCGGACGACACTGGGTGTGTCGAGATCGAGCGTGGACGAGAAGGGGACATGGGTTACCTTGCCGGTGGTCCGATCGATTACTTCCACGTCCATACTTCACACCCTCACAAGCAGCTGAGCTGGTTCTGCGCAGGCAAAGTACAGTTGACAGCACATCTTGAAGGGATCGATTCCGAAAGCGGAATCGATTTCCGACTAAGGACCGGGCCGCCAGCACGCGACGAGGATGGAAGGATTGGCGCGCCCGGTTGGATTCGAACCAACGACCACAGGCTTAGAAGGCATGTGCTCTATCCAGCTGAGCTACGGGCGCGCGCGGGGCGCATCTAGCGCGGATTGCGCCGCGGCGGAACCGCCATATAGTCGCGGCATGACTCAGGGGGACAACGGACCGGCGCCGATCGCCGCGCGCGACATCGCCGGCGGGCATTTCCGCTATTTCGACTTCGTGATGGCGGCGTTCGTCACGATCCTTTTGCTCTCCAATGTGCTGGGGGCGGGCAAAGTCTCGCAGATCTGGCTGCCGCTCTACGATGATTACTGGCCGTTCGGCGCCGGCATCCTGTTCTTCCCCGTCTCCTACGTCATCGGCGACGTGCTGACCGAGGTCTATGGCTATGCCCGCGCGCGCCGGGTGATCTGGGCCGGGACCGTTGCGGTGCTGTTCATGGCGCTGATGTCATGGGTAGTGGTGGCACTGCCGCCCGCACCGAGCTGGGGCAATCAGGCGGCATATGAGACGATCTTCGGCCAGGTGCCGCGGATCGTGCTCGCCTCGGTCTGTGCCTTCTGGGCGGGCGAGTTCGTCAATTCCTATGTGCTCGCGCGGATGAAATTATGGACTCGCGGCCGGATGCTCTGGACACGCACGATCGGCTCGACGATCGCAGGGCAGGGGATCGACAGCCTGATCTTCTATCCGCTCGCCTTCCTGTGGGCCGAAGGCTGGACGACGCAGCTGGTGATCCAGGTGCTGTTCACCCAATGGGCGCTCAAGGTGGCATGGGAGGCGATCCTGACGCCGGTCACTTATGCCGTGGTCGGCTTCCTCAAGCGGCGCGAGGGCGTCGACGTCTATGACGAGGGGACCGACTTCACGCCCTTCGCCACCCGGGTCTGATGAGCCCGCTCCAGGCGAGCAAATTCTGGCTGATCCAGCATCTCGGCCTCGCCAAGGATGCGCTGCACGTCCATGTCGGGCTGTTGCTGTTCGTCGGCAGCGCGCTGATCTTCCGCTGGCCGATCCGCAGCTGGAAGCCCTGGGCAGTGGCGCTGGCGGGAGCGCTGATCGGCGAGGCATGGGACCTGCGCGACAGCGTGGTCTATCATCTGCGAGATCGAACTCTGGGGCAATTTCCACGACGTCTGGAACACCATGGTCTGGCCAAGCGCGCTGCTCCTCCTCGCGCGGACCACGCAATTATTTGGAAATACGGCACAAGCGCGCTGATGCAATCGTCGCACTTGCATGAAGATGCACATGCGTAACAATCTCGCCCCACCACGAGCGAGGGGAAATGACGATGGCGGCGACCGAAGCGACGTTCGAGGGAGTGGGTGGGCTCAACATCTTCTATCGGAGCTGGGAACCGGCCGGCGAACCGCGCGCGGTGGTGGTGATCTGCCACGGGGTCAATTCGCATGGCGGGCAATATCTCTGGGCGGCGGACCAGTTCGTCGCGAGCGGCTATGCGGTATTCGCGCTCGATCTGCGCGGCCGCGGGCGATCCGAAGGCGAACGCTTCTATGTCGAGGATGTCGCCGATTACGCCAGTGACGTCGGCGGCACCATTGCCATCGCGAGGGCGCGCTATCCCGGCCGCAAGCTGTTCCTGCTCGGGCACAGCGCGGGCGGCGTGACTTCGGCCTTCTACACGCTCGATCATCAGGACACGATCGACGGGTTCATCTGCGAGAGCTTCGCTTTCCAGGTGCCGGCGCCGGGCTTCGCGCTCGCCGCGATCAAGGGGCTCAGCCACATCGCGCCGCGGCTGGGCGTGCTCAAGCTGAAGAACGAGGATTTCTCACGCGATCCCGAATGGGTCGCGGCGCTGAACGCCGATCCCTATACCCAGAACGAGACTCAGCCCGCGGCGACGGTGGCGGCTCTGGTCCGCGCCGACGAGCGGCTGCGCGCGGAATTTCCAACGATCACGCTGCCATTGCTGATCCTGCACGGCACCGCCGACAAGGCGACGGTGTGCGAGGGCAGCGTGTTCTTCCATGAGACCGCCGGATCGGCCGACAAGACACTCAAGCTCTACAAGGATCATTATCACGACCTGCTCGCGGATCTGGGCAAGGAAGAAGTGATGGCGGACATCAGGACGTGGCTGGAGGCGCATCTGTAAGGCGGGCTGCGGCCGGGTAAGTTGACACGGGCCTTTGTGATCTCGCCAATCAAACGCCGAAGGATTGGGCCTGTCCTTGCCACCCGGTCGATCGCAGAAATTGCTCCCATGTGAGGCTGTTCGGATCTATTTTCCGACTCCACGCCAGATCACGATCCGGGCGATAATAGCCATATTCGGCCGCATATTCCGCCATCCCCAACAGTTCGCGCACAAAGAGTTCGTTTGCCGCAAAATCGGGGAAGTGATGGAGCAATCCCTCTCGTGTGTAAGCCGAACTATATGCGGCCTTCCGACCCGTAACGCGAGTGAACGTGGCAACCATTTCCCGGGGCGAGAGAATGTCGCCGACGATCGGCATGGACTTGCCTGCATATTTCTCCGGATGGGAGAATATCTCCAGGATCGCGGGCCCGGTTGCGCTCGTGGGATCGACGAAAGGCGCCCGGAAATCCTCTGGTAGATAGATCGGAAATATAAGAGTGTCCCCATCCATACGTGGAATATAGTATTCAAGCAGGTTGGTATAAAAGAAGGCAGGTATGATGAAGGTACTTTGTACAGGTAGTGTGCGGATATGATTCTCGATATTCGCTTTGTCGGTAAAATGTGGAGCGAATTTTTCTCCCTGCGTGATTTGATCGACGTTTTCCAGACTGCTGAAGACAAGATGCTGGACGCCCGCCTCAACGGCCGCATCGGCTAATTCCCTGCCAAGTGCGGCTTCATGGGTATCTGGCGGCGCGATAGGGGGCGTCATAAGGAACGCGCCGTGGGAGCCTTCGAAGGCCGTCACCATCGCCTGTTTTTGCCCCGGCTCCAGCGGCACGTTCATGAGTTCTGCGCCGTCATGCGCCAGCCTTCGCGCCTCCACCGAGTCCGTGCAGCGAGTCAGCGCCCGGACGCGATAATTCCCGCTTTCAAGCAAGGATCGCGCGGCACTGCGGCCTTGCTTACTCAATGCGCCGACGATGGTGATAAGGGGCTTGGTCGGCGACATTCACGTTCTCCGGTCCGGTGGTTGGCTTGTGGGTTGGCCGGAAAGCTATTCCTTGCGCGAGTTATTCGGTAGATAGCGGAAACGCATAGGATAGTTCCGATAAATGGATAAGTCGGCGATCACGTTGGAGAGGATGCGGAGCTTCGTCCGCGTTGCAGAACGCGGCAGCTTCTCAGCCGTGGCCCGCGAACAGGGCGTCGGCCAGGCGACCATCACCCGCCATATCACCGAGCTGGAGGGCGCGCTTGGCGTGACCCTTCTCAGTCGGACCACCCGGCGCGTCACGCTCACGGCCGAGGGTACGGATTACGTCGATAATGCGCGCACTATCCTGCATCTCGTGGACGAGGCCGCCGATGAGGTTCGCAGCGCGGGGATCGCCTGGAGGGAAAATTCGGATTTCCTGCACCGCCGCATTGGGGGTACGGCATGTCCAGCGGGCGTTGTTCGCGTTTCAGGATCAGCATCCAAATGTGAGCGTCGACCTCAGACTGTCCGACGTGCAAATCGATTTGGTTCGCGAGGCAGTGGATATCGCGATCAGATTGGGGCCGCTTGCCGACAGTTCCATGCAGCGCAGGCACATCGGCAATTCACGCCGGGTGCTCGTGGCTTCACGCGCCTATCTGGAAGAGCACGGACGCCCGCAGAGGCCGGATGATTTGCGGCACCATCAGACGATCTGCATGAGCAACATAGTCGGAAGCGATATGCTCGTTCTCCACCCGCAGGAGGGGCGGCCATGCTCGATACCGTTCGACGGTCGGCTGCTGGTTGATCACGGCCTCGCCGCCCGGGAAGCCTTGAGACAGGGGCGTGGCATCGCTCCCGCGCATGTCTGGTTGGTGGACGACCTTCTGCAGGCCGGGGCAATGGAGCAGGTATTACCAGACTACGCGCCAGAGCCGGTGCCGCTATCCATCCTCATCGTACCCGGCCGCGCGCGCATCAAGCGTATCCGCTCGCTGATCGATGCGATTAGCGCTGCCCTCAAGGCATTGCCCGGTATCGGGTAGTGGTATGTTCGCATCCGGCGACCGAACGCTCAAGCCACCGCTTCGAGCAGTCCCTCGAACAGGCGGCGGCCGTCGGTGCCGCCATGGGCGGCTTCGATACGGCGTTCAGGGTGGGGCATCATGCCGAGCACGTTGCCGCTCTTGTTCAGTAGCCCGGCGATGTTGCGTGCGGAGCCGTTGACGTCCTCGGCATAGCGGAAGGCGACGCGGCCTTCGGCTTCGAGGCGGTCGAGCGTCTCGGCATCGGCGAAATAATTGCCGTCGTGATGCGCGACGGGGACGGTGATCGTCTCGCCGCTCTGATAGGCGCTGGTGAAGATCGACTGGCTGTTGTCCACCGTCAGCGCGACGTTGCGGCAGACGAAGTTGAGCCCCGAATTGCGCATCAGCGCGCCGGGGAGCAGCCCGGTTTCGGTGAGGACCTGAAATCCGTTGCAGATGCCGATCACCGGCACGCCGCGCTCGGCGGCCTCGACCACCGCGCGGACCACCGGCGAACGCGCCGCGATCGCGCCGCAGCGCAGGTAATCGCCATAGGAAAAGCCGCCGGGCAGGGCGATCAGGCCGATGCCCGAAGGCAGTTCGCTCTCGCCGTGCCACACCATGTGCGGGGCGGTCCCGGTCACGTCTTCCAGCGCGGTCGCGATGTCGCGATCGCAGTTGGAGCCGGGGAAGACGATGACCGCGGTCTTCATTGCTTTTCGACCCGATAGTTCTCGATCACCGTGTTGGCGAGCAGCTTGCGGCACATCTCGTCGATGCTCTCGTCACTGGTGCCGTCGGCGACTTCGAGCTCGAAGATCTTGCCGGCGCGGACGTCTTCGACGCCGTTGAAACCGAGGCCGCCGAGCGCGTGCTGGATGGCCTTGCCCTGGGGGTCGAGGACGCCGTTCTTGAGCGTCACGATGATGCGGAGCTTCATGGCCGCGCCTATGGCGTCCCACGCGCCGCGCTGCAACCCGAAAGCGTGGTTTGTGCCCATGTGTGGGGCTCGGGGCCCGGCTCGGCGCTGCTAGAGCTTAAATCCGTCATCCCGGCCTTGAGCCGGGATCCCGCTTGAAACGACAGAAGCGGGACCCCGGGTCGAGCCCGGGGTGACGAAGATGGGGAAATCTACTTGCCGCGGCGCTTGCGATGGCTCTCGAGGTCGAGAACCGCCGAATCGGCGCCCTCGGGGAAGAGGCCGAGCCGGCGCGCGACTTCCTGATAGGCCTCGACTTCGCCGCCGAGATCGCGGCGGAAGCGATCCTTGTCGAGCTTTTCGTTGGTCGCCATGTCCCACAGGCGACAGCCGTCGGGGCTGATCTCGTCCGCAAGGATGATCCGGGCATAGTCATTGTCCCAGATGCGGCCGAATTCGAGCTTGAAGTCGACGAGGCGGATGCCGATCCCAGCGAACAGCCCAGAGAGGAAGTCGTTCACGCGGATCGCCATGTCGGCCATGTCGTGCAGTTCTTCCTGCGCCGCCCAGCCGAAGGCGAGGATGTGCTCGTCGGTGACCATCGGATCGCCGAGCGCGTCGTCCTTGAAATAATATTCGACGATCGTGCGCGGCAGCGGGGTGCCTTCCTCGATGCCGAGGCGCTTGGCGAGGCTGCCGGCGACGACGTTGCGCACCACGACCTCGATCGGGACGATCTCGACCTGGCGGATCAATTGCTCGCGCATGTTGAGGCGGCGGATGAAGTGGGTGGGGATGCCGATCCCGCCGAGCAGGGTGAAGACATGCTCGGAAATGCGGTTGTTGAGCACGCCCTTGCCGTTGATCGTGCCCTTTTTCTGCGCGTTGAACGCAGTGGCATCGTCCTTGAAATACTGGATCAGCGTGCCGGGCTCCGGACCCTCATAGAGGATCTTTGCCTTGCCTTCGTAGATCTGCCGGCGGCGTGCCATGTCGGCTCTTACCCCTGAAAAGCGTCGCCCCGGCGGCGCGGATAAGGACCGCACGACAGCCGGGGCTCTGGAAGGCTCGGGCCTATACTGGATGCAGTGTTGCGGTGCAATCACGCTTCGCCGGGCAGCGGCTGTGCCGGCACCGGACATTGGGCCCCGCGAAGCGTGCTTGCGGATCGTTCAGGCCTTGTCGATCGCGAGGCGCCGCTTGCGAAGGCCGCGGAGCGCGAACACCGGCAGGCCGATGAGGAGGAGCCACGGCAGCAGATAGATCGCCAGCGACAGGACGAAGCGCAGGCCGATCAGGAAGACAGCGCCCGAGCCCTGCGCTGCTTCGCCAAGCTGGGCGCCGACGCCCTGGGTCGTTGCCGAGGGGGCGATCGCGCCGTAGCGGATGTCGAATTCCGACATTGCGACGCGACCCTGCAGCTCGCTCAGCCAGCTTTTGGCCTGATCGAGTTCTTCCTGCGCCTGGGTGACGCCGCGCTCGGCGGCGAGCAGATCGGTGGGCGTGCCGTTGCGCGTCCGCAGCGCTTCGGTGAGCCGTGACACGAGCAATTCGCGCTGGCGGATGCGAGCCTCGGTATCGACGATCTGCTTCGAGACTTCGTCGGTAGCGATCTTGGCATTATCGGTGCGGCCGCCGGCTTCGGTGACGTCGTGCTCGAGCAATATCTGGAAGCGTCGGGCTTCGGACGCGGCGACGCGCAGCTTGAGCGACGCGTTGCTCGATTGCTCGTTGCCGATGCCGATGCCGCGCTCGAGCGCGAGCAATTGGCACCGTGCCGGGCCCATTTCCTCGCACAGATCGCGATGGGCGTCCTGCGTGGCGGCGATCTTGTCGCCGGGCAGCAGGTAGGTGAGTGCATAAGCGTAAGCGAGCTTGGGGATCGATACCGGCAGCTTAAGCGGGGCATCGGATTTCGCAGTGCCGGGGCGCGTGACCGCGGGACTTTCGGTCAGCGCGCGATCCGCCGCGGTCTCTTCCGGCGCGAACGCCGTGACGGTGGAACCCTGTTTGGTGGGGTCGGAGGTTTCAGAGGCAGAGCAGGCGGCGAGCGTCGCGGCTGCGGCGACGAGAGTGATAAAGCGCATGGGCATATCTCCTGCAACGAGGAGGATATGACATCACATGACTGGGAAAGCCGTCAAGCCACAATCTTGCCACATTTATGGCAAGATTGTGGCGAGGGAGTTCGGGATGCCCTGGAGCGGCGAAATCACGGACGCATGTACCGCCAGGGGGCGTCGTATTCGATGGCGTTCAGGCGCTTGAATACATGAGTCATGCTTTTGAAAAAGCGGCGGATTGCCGTGCTGAGATGGTGATGGTTGTCGGCCCAGGCGGCGCTTGCGTAATCGCGGTCCATGTCGGTTTCTCCTGTGCTGCTGGCCTCCTTCATCTGGGCCTTAATCGGAGTCGGCGCCAACAAATGGTTGGACTCAGGTGATAAGCAGGCCTTATGATAGCGCGATGCGCCGCCTTCCGCCTCTTTCCGCCGTCCGCGTGTTCGAAGCTGCCGCGCGCCACGGCAATTTCACCCGCGCCGCCGAGGAACTGGGCATGACACAGGCGGCAGTGAGCTATCAGGTGAAGCTGCTCGAGGAGCGACTGGGCGCGGCGCTGTTCCGCCGCGACAAGCGCCGCGTGGTGCTCACGGACGCAGGCACGCGTGCCGCGCCCCAGATTTCGCGCGCATTCGACGCGATCGACTCGGCCTTCGCCAATATCCGCGCCGAGGACGAGGCGCTGCTGGTCATCTCGACGTCGAACACCTTCGCCAACACCTGGCTCGCATGGCGGCTGGGCAGCTTCCAGATCGGCCATCCCGAAATGGCGGTGCGGCTGGAGACCAGCGATGCGTTGGTGGATCTCGAGGGCGGAGGCGCCGATTGTGCGATCCGGGCGGGGCGCGGCGGCTGGCCGGGTCTCGCCGCCGATCAGCTGATGGCGATCGACTTCACGCCGATGGTGAGCCCCGAATTCCTCGCGCGCCACGGCCCGCTGCAACCCGCCGACCTGCTGCGCCTGCAACTGATCAGCCCGCACGATCCGTGGTGGACGGTATGGCTGCGCGAGGCGGGCGTCGACGTACCCGATGGACCGCCGCGTCCCGGCGTTCGCCTCGATCTCGCAGGCGCATGAGGGACACGCCGCGATGGCCGCGCAGGGCGTGGCGATGCTCACGCCGTTCTTCTGGCGCAACGACCTCGCCGAGGGGCGGCTGGTGCGGCCGTTCGAGCAGGTCTCGACGCGCGGCTATGCCTATTGGTTCGCCGCTCCGGAGAGCCGCCGCAACGTTCCCAAGATCAAGCGCTTCCGCGAATGGCTGCTCGGCGAGATCGGACGCGAGCGGCCGGCACCGGTCTAGAACATTCGAGCGTGGCGGCCACCACTGGCGTTCACCCCGGACGTGTTCGGGGTCCCGGGAGGCATCGACAAGGAAAGAGGCCAGAGATCAGCCGGTGAGGCTGAGTGGACCCCGGAACAGGTCAGGGGTGACGGAAGAGAGAAGGTGTCGCTTCAGATTGATCTCGATCCCGTCCCGGCTTTGCGTGCCGCCCGGGGCCTGCTAGTCCGGGGCTACAATGAGCCTAGACACCGAAATTCTCGAACCCTCCGGTCCCACTGACGTCCCCTTCGATAGCGCGCTTTCCGAGCGCTATCTGGTCTATGCGCTGTCGACGATCACGGCGCGTTCGCTGCCCGATGTTCGCGACGGGCTGAAGCCGGTGCATCGCCGGCTGCTCTGGGCGATGCGGCTGCTCAAGCTCGATCCGGCGAGCGGCTACAAGAAGTGCGCGCGTGTCGTCGGCGACGTGATCGGCAAATACCATCCGCATGGCGATCAGTCGGTCTATGACGCGATGGTTCGCCTCGCCCAGACCTTTGCGCTCAGGTACCCGCTCGTCGACGGGCAGGGCAATTTCGGCAATATCGACGGTGATAACGCCGCGGCCTATCGCTACACCGAGGCGCGGCTGACTCAGGTCGCGATCGATTTGATGGCCGGGCTCGACGAGAATTCGGTCGATTTCCGTCTGACCTACAACGGCGAAGAGGAAGAGCCCGAGCTGTTCCCGGGGCTGTTCCCCAATCTGCTCGCCAATGGCGCCGCAGGTATCGCAGTGGGCATGGCCACCTCGATCCCGCCGCACAACGCCGCCGAGATCATGAACGCTGCGGTCGCGCTGATCGACAATCCGCAGGCGAACGTGCTCGATTATGTCAGCGGCCCCGATTTCCCGACTGGCGGCGTGGTCGTCGACAGCCCCGCGGCGATTGCCGAAAGCTATGCCACCGGGCGTGGCGGCTTCCGGGTGCGGGCGAAGATCGAGAAAGTCGTCGAGAAGGGCGGGGGCTGGCACCTGATCGTCTCCGAGATCCCGTACGGCGTCCAGAAGGGCAAATTGATCGAGGGGATCGCCGATCTCATCAACGAGAAGAAGCTGCCGATCCTCGGCGATGTGCGCGACGAATCGGCCGACGATGTCCGCATCGTGCTCGAGCCGCGTAGCCGCACCGTCGATGCTGATACGCTGATGGAGAGCCTCTATCGGCTTTCCGATCTCGAAGTGCGCGTCCCGCTCAACCTCAACGTGCTCGACAAGCATCGCACGCCGCGGGTGATGAGCCTGCATGAGGCGATCGCCGCCTGGATCGAGCACCAGTTCGTCGTACTGCGGCGGCGCTCCGAGCATCGGCTGAGCAAGATCGCCGACCGGCTGGAGCTGGTCGGGGGCTATATTATCGCCTTCCTCAACCTCGACCGGGTGATCGAGATCATCCGCGGCGAGGATGAGCCCAAGCCGGTGATGATGGCCGAATTCCAGCTCACCGATCGCCAGGCCGAGGCGATCCTCAATATGCGGCTGCGCTCGCTGCGCCGGCTGGAGGAGATGGAGCTGCGCCGCGAGCAGGAGGCACTGCAGAAGGAACAGGCCGAGCTGGAGCTTTTGCTCTCGTCCGACGCGCGCCAGCGCACGCGGATGAAGCGTGATCTCGGCAAGATGATCGAGCGCTATGGGCTCGAAACCCCGCTCGGCGCGCGCCGGACCGCGATCCGCGAGGCAGGCCCGACCCGCGAGATCCCGCTCGAGGCGATGATCGAGCGCGAGCCGATCACCGTGATCCTGTCGCAGCGCGGCTGGATTCGGGCGATGCGCGGGCATGTCGAGCTGGCGTCGGCCGAGACGCTGAAGTTCAAGGAAGGCGACGGCCCGCATTTCGCTTTCCACGCGCAGACCACCGACAAATTGCTGCTCGCCACCGACAATGGCCGTTTCTACACGTTGGGCGGCGACAAATTGCCCGGCGGGCGCGGCTTCGGCGAACCGGTGCGGCTGATGGTCGATCTGGAAGGCGAGCGGCAGATCATCGCGCTGCTGCCCGCGAGCGCCGCGGCGAAGCTGCTGGTGGCCGCGACTGACGGCCGTGGTTTCGTGGTCAACGCCGCCGATGTCGTCGCCGAGACGCGCAAGGGCAAGCAGGTGGTGACGCCGCGCGCCGGCGCACAGCTCAAGCTGGTCCGCCCGATCGCACCCGGCGACGATGCGGTGGCGGCGATCGGCGACAATCGGAAGATGCTGGTCTTCCCGCTTTCCGAAGTCGCCGAGCTGGCGCGCGGGCAGGGGTGCAGCTCCAGCGCTACCGCGACGGCGGGCTCTCCGACGCCAAGACCTTCCGCATGGAGGAGGGGCTGAGCTGGCCGATGGGCGGCGACAGCGGCCGTACGCGCAGTGAAACCGATCTGTCGGCCTGGCGCGCAGCCCGCGGCGCGGCGGGGCGAATGGCGCCCAACGGCTTCCCGCGCGACAACCGCTTCTAGAAGCGCGGGAAAAGCCGCTGGCTTCAGTCGGTCTTAACCAATTCCGGTTAGCCCCGCATCGCGATGGCGTTTGGTAAGCTCAAGCCAGTTTCGGCCGTGCCTGTGGACTTTGCTCCGGAGGATGCGGACGCATGCGCCATAAACCTGCTCGAGACCGGGCCGATGCTCGATCTGCTGCCGGTGCCGGCGGTGATGGTCACGCTCGAGAATGGCAAGTTCCAGTTCGGTGCGCTGAACCGCCCCTTCCGGATGGGCGGGCTGGGGACGGTAGCGGGTGAATCGCCGCTGATCCGCCTGCTCGGCACCCAGCTTCGCCGCTTCCTCGAATCCGATGAGACGCATCACGAGATCGCGTGGCAGTTCGGCGAGGAAGTCGATTGCCGCTATTTCCGCGTCCTGTTCGCGCGCCACGCCGCGCATCGCTGCATTCCGCGGTGCCTCGTCACCTTGGTTGATCAGACTTCCGAGCTGCGCACCGAACACAGCCTGCGCCGCGAAATGGCGACCGACAGCCTCACCGGCCTGCCGAATCGCGCCGGGTTCAGCGATCAGCTCGAAGATCTGATCACCACCGACAATGCCGAGAGCTTTGCGGTACTCGTGGTCAATCTCGATCGCTTCAGCCGCGTCAATGCCTGCATGGGCGGCCTCGCCGGCGACGAGCTGCTGATCTCGGTCGCGCGCCGCCTCAAGGTGCGCTTCGCGGCCGCGACATCCTGTCGCGGATGGGCGGCGACGAATTCGGCGTGCTGCTGACGCTCGACGACGGGCCGGGCGACGCGCTGCACGTCGCCAAGCGCATCCAGGCGGCGCTCGCCACCCCGTTCAAGCTCTCCGATTTCGAGATTCGCGTCGATTGCTCGATCGGCATCGCATTGGGCGCCGACAACAAGGGCGAGCCCGAGGATCTGATCCGTCACGCCCAGTTCGCCGTGAAGCGCGCCAAGACCAGCGGGCGGACCGAAGTCTATCACATCCGGGCATTCGACATCGCCCGCGAGCAGTTCAGCGTCGAGACCGAGCTGCGGCGCGCGATCGAGAACGGCCAGATGACCCTGGCCTATCAGCCGATCTGCGATCTGGGATCGGGCAAGATCATTTCGTTCGAGGCGCTGGCGCGCTGGACCAACGAGAACGGCGTCGCGATCTCGCCCGACGAATTTATTCCTGTCGCCGAGGAATCGGGCCTGATCATCCCGCTCGGCCGCTGGGCGATGGAGGAAGCGGCGCGGACGCTGGCGGCGTGGGATGCCGCAATCGGCGGCGACGATGGTGTCAAGATCGCTGTC
Source organism: Sphingomonas sp. 7/4-4 (assembly GCF_027941955.1). GTDB lineage: Bacteria > Pseudomonadota > Alphaproteobacteria > Sphingomonadales > Sphingomonadaceae > Sphingomonas. Next base: position 1,356,939 of record NZ_CP115960.1, on the reverse strand, counting down.
AACTTGTCGGCGATCCAGCTCCAGCGCGACCGGATCCCCGAGATGGTCCAGGCGGCGCTCGAGCAATATGGCGTGTCGGGCACGCGCCTCACGCTGGAACTCACCGAAAGCGCGATCGTCAGCGATCCGGATCGGATCAGCCGGACGATGCTGGCGCTCAAGGATCTGGGCGCCACGCTGGCGATGGACGATTTCGGCACGGGCTATTCGAACCTCGCTTATCTCCAGAAGCTGCCGATCGACCTGCTCAAGATCGACCGCAGCTTCATCTCGGGCATGCTCGCCGATCGCGACAAGATCGCGATCGTGCGTGCGATCCTCAGCCTCGCGCAGGCGCTGGGCATGCAGACCACTGCGGAGGGGATCGAGACCAACGAGCTCGCCCAGACGCTCGCCGCGCTCGGCTGCACTTATGGCCAGGGCTATCTCTATGCACGGCCGCTGCCTGAGGCCGAGGCCTATTCGCTGCTGCTCGCCAGCAAGGCCTGAGCGACCACTTCGTCGGCAAGCGCAGCGGCGCGCTCCTCGCCGGGGAACCCTTCCGCGATCCAGCGATCCTCGACTGCGCGCAGCGCGCGGGCGACGTCCGGGCCCCTGGCGAGCCCGCGTGCGACCAGTGCGCCGCCGCTCAGCGGAAGGCGCGGCGCTTCCCAGGACTTGATCTCCTCGATCTGTGCGATGTCGCGGTTCGAGAGGAGCAACCGGTCGAGTGCGGTTTCCCTGCCCAGTCGGTAAGCGAGGGGCTTGGGCGCCTCCAACGGCTCGCCCGTCGCCGCGACGAGACGCTTGCGTTCGGCGTTCGAGAGCTTGAGCCGCGCGCCGATCTGGTCGGCGGCCGCGCCGTCGCGCGGCAGCACTGCGGCGAGCCGCCGGATCGGATCCGGGAGGATTCCGGTGGCGGTTTCGCGTTCCCAAAGGTGGGCGAGCAGATCGGCCGAGACGATTTCGGGAAGGACCGGCTCCAATATGCCGCGCTCGATCATCAGGCGGATAACGCGCACGGCATCCCGCGCGACCAGGAGCTTGAGCAATTCGTCGCGAATCCGCTCGCGCGACAGCGCCATCAGGTCCTTCGCGCGCGCGGTACAGGCGTCGAGCCCCGCGGGATCGGCCTGATCACCGAATCGGGCGAGGAAGCGGAAGAAGCGCAGGATGCGGAGATGGTCCTCGGCGATTCTGCTTGAACGGATCGCCGATGAAACGGACATGGCGCGCATCGAGATCGGCGATCCCGCCGAAATAGTCGAATATCTCGCCGGTCAGGGGATCGGCGTAGAGTGCGTTCATCGTGAAGTCGCGGCGCGCAGCGTCCTCGCGCCAGTCGTCGGTGAAGGCGACCGTGGCGCGGCGGCCGTCGGTGGAGACGTCGCGGCGCAGCGTCGTGACTTCGACCGGCCCGCTTTCGAGCACCACGGTGATGGTGCCATGATCGATCCCGGTCGGCACCGCGCGGATGCCGGCCGCCTTGAGCAATTCGAGCACCCGCCCGGGCGCGAGCGGCGTGGCGAGATCGACGTCCGAAACGGGGATTCCGAGCAAGGTGTCGCGCACCGAGCCGCCGACGAAGCGGGTGTCGCCCAGCACCTCGACGAGCCGATCGAGCCCGTCGCGGTGCCGCCATTCGGCCTCGGGAAGGATCATGCCGCCCATCGCAGCCGCCGTGAAAGATTGACGATCATGGCCGCGGTTGCCCCCCAGATCCGGCGTTCACCCCAGAGTATCTCGTAATAATGCCGTTCACGGCCCTGATATTGCGCGGTCGCCTCGACATGATTGGCGGTGTTTAGCAGGAAGGCGAGCGGGACTTCGAAAACGGCGGCGACCTCCGCCTCCGCGGGGATCAATGCCAGGTCAGGCGGCACGACGCCGACGACGGGCGTGACTTCATAGCCGGTCACCGTCCGATAGAGGTCCGCGGTGCCGACCACCTCGACTGCGGAGGCGGGGAGGGCGATTTCCTCTTCGGCTTCGCGCAGCGCGGCACCGACCGGGCCGTCGTCGCCGGGATCGATCCGGCCGCCGGGAAAGGCCACCTGACCGGGATGGCGGCGTAGCGTCTCGGTGCGCTGGGTGAGGATGATTCCCGGTTCGGCGCGATTGGTGATCGCGATCAAAACCGCGGCGGGCTGGCCGGCGATCTCGGGGTCGAAATCGAAATGGTCGCCGGGGAGGAAGATGGTTTCCTCGCCATGCGGAGCGTCGAGCGCGGCACGCAGCCGATCGGCGAGGCTCATGGCCGCGGTTCCAGTGCGAAGAAGGCGCCGTTGCTCCATACGCCGTGCGGCGCGCCGTCATTGGCGAGCGCGATACCGGCGAGCTCGTAATAGACCGGCCGTGCGATCAGCGCCTCCAGCCCGCCGCGGACATGGAGATAGGGGCGGGGGCCGTCCCCACGCTCCTCGAATCGCAGCGGATGCTCGGGACCCGCAGTGACGAGATCGCCGGTGTTGAGCCGGAAGGCGAGCTTCAGCGCCTCGCCTTCGCCCTCGACCTTCATCTCGACAGCAGTGAAGGGTGCGTCTTCCACATCGATGTCGAGCTTTTCCGCCGGCGTGACGAGCACGAAGCGGCCGTCGGGTTCGCGGCGGAGGATGGTCGAGAACAGGCGTACCATGGGCGCACGGCCGATCGGCGAGCCCTGATGATACCAGGTCCCGTCGCGTGCGATCTCGCATTTCGCTGTCGCCGCAATGCTCGGGGTTCCAGCTCTCGACCGGCGGCAGGCGATTCTCTTCGGCCAGCCGTGCGATCTCCGCGAGAGACAGGCTGGCGAAATCGGGGGCGGCGGCGCGGGCATCCAAGCTCGTTAGGCGAGCGCGTGCCCCCTCAAGCAGCTTGGCGGACGCGTGGGCCCAGAGCGCCCGCGCAATCGGGCACCCCGTCGCCGCGGGCGAGCAGGCGATGCGGCTCGAACGGCCCGGGCAGGCGCCAGCCGGCGGTACGATCGGCGGTGAAGCCGAAGAAGCGGCCATAATATTCGGGATCGCCGACCAGCATCAGCGAATCGCACCCCTCGGACGAGCAGCCCGGAACCGCTTCGAGCATCCGCTCCATCAGCGCGCGGCCGATGCCGCCCTGCTGCCGATCGGGCTCGACGGCAACGGGGCCGACCATCACCAGCGGAACGATTCCGCCGTCGTCGCAGGCGAGCTCGACCGGCCAGCACTGGATCGTGCCGAGCAGCGTGCCCCCGGCATCGAGCGCGGCGAAGCTCAGCTCGGGAACGGGCAGGGTGCCGGCGCGGATCTTGTATGCGGTGCGCGTGCGTCGGCCCGGGCCGAAGGCGCGGTCGAGCAGCGCCTCCACGGCCAGGGGGTCGACAGCAGCCAGCGGCACCAATGCGATCACGTCCATTCCCTGCAACCATCCGGCGCGCTCGCCGGGGCCGCGCGCTTTAGCGTCGCTGCGCGCGCACGCAAGGATTAATGGATGGCGCCCGGCACTTCCCACCCTTAAGGGAGCGCGGTTTCCACGAAAGGCCGTTAATTGCGCGATCTGCTCCAGCTCCAGGTGCACGACCTCGAAGTAGAGGTGCTGACCGGCATCTATTCCGAAGAGACGCATCTGCCGCAGCCGCTGCAGAATCTCGGTGACCGTCGATATCGACATGCCCGAGCGCTTCGCACCCGATACGCCGCTCAGCGCCTCCAAGAGCTATATCGATCTCAAGCACGCCGCGACCACCGCGCTGCCCAAGGACGTGCACTTCACGCTGATCGAGGCAGTCGCCGAGCATGTCTGCGAGACTCTGTTCGTCTCGGACGCGCGCGTTCAGCGCGTGGAGGTGCGCATCGTCAAGCTGGCGATCGCCGAACAGGGCGAATCGATCGGCATCAACATGGTGCGCCACCGGCGCTGAGCGCGATCGCCGCTTTCCGTTCGTGCTGAGCTTGTCGAAGCACCGTCCTCGTTCGGGGGCCGCGCGAAGACAGAGCGGCCCTTCGACAAGCTCAGGGCGAACGGAGAAAGCGAATCAACCCGATCCAAAAAGGCGCTGACCTCAGCTCAGGTGCAGGGCCCCAGCGCGTGCAGGACGAGTTCATAGTCCTGCCGTGCGACTGCCGCATTGGCGGGATCGCCCGATTCGATGCTGCCCGCCGGCAATTGGCGCGGCAATCCGCAGGCGAGGCGGTACCAGAGCAACGTGTTCGGCTGGGGCGGCCCGGCCGATCTCGTCGACAATGTCCCCTAATGAGACAGACCAGCGTGGCTGTTCGCCGGGGCGGCGCAGGATCTGGAGCGACACCGGCGCGCCGCCGGCGGTCTGCAGGAATACCTGGGTTTCGCCCTCGCCGGGCAGCGAACCGGGGACGTGGAACGCATTGCCGACGCCGGTGATCGCCGGCGGTGCGTCTCCGGCGATCGTCTCGCGCACGATTCCGCGCACCAGGGCGTCGAGTTCGGGCGAATATGTGCGTTGGCCGTCGAGATTGGCGAGCTGGACCTGATCGGGCCGGTTGGCGACGGCGCGGGCGAACAGGAGCACGCGCTGCTTCTTGAGTTTGGGCTCGCGTCCGCGCTGATCGAGGGGCAGATCGACGACGTACCCGATTCTCTGCGCAACCCCCGGAGCCCCGAATCAGTGCCGTGACATCGGCCTCGACATAGAATCTGGCCCTCCCGGGCGCGACATTTGCCGCTTCGGGCCCCTTGATCCGCACGGCGCTGCGAATACGCGCATCCAAGATCAGAGGCGCGCCCAACACCAGGCCCGCAACAGTGGCATAGCTGGGCAATACAGTTGCCGCAGAAGCTTGGTTTTGCGTGGGTTGCGGGGCGGATTGGGCAGGCGCGGTTAAGGATAACGCGCAACAAAAGGCCATCAAAGAGACGCGGATCATGCTCTTCCGTTACCGGATCGCGGCGTTCTTATACAGAAATAATTCCGTCATCGAGAGCCGGTAGGCGCGGTTTGTCCGACAAAGCGTTTGCGTACCCCGAAAGCCCGCGATAGAGACTCGCGCTCTGCCGCACCGACGCAAGCAAGCGAACGGCGGACGGGCTTGTGCGCGGAACATTCCGGCGCTCAGGGTCGCCAAGATTAGAGGAGTGACGTTGCCGAATGGCTTACGCTGACCGGAATGTAAGTGGCAGCCGGTTCGTTGCGATCGTAGTCGTCGCAATAATCGTGGCTGGCATGGGATATGCCTTCGTCACGGGCTTGGCATACCAATATATCAAAAAGAAGGCGGAAGAGCTGAAGACCTTCGAGGTCGAAGAGCCGCCGCCCCCGCCCGAGGAAGTGCCGCCGCCGCCGCCGCCGCCGGACAGCCCCGTGCCGCCGCCCCCGACTCAGGTCGTGGTGCCGCCGGCCCAGGTGCAGGTCCAGGTGCCGTCGCCGCCGATGAGCGTCACCTCGACTATTCCACCTCAGCCGCCGATCACGCCACCGGCTCCGCCTGCGCCTCCGGCGCCGCCGCAGCCGCCGGCACCGCCGCGCGTCGCAAAGCAGCTCAAGCCCCGCACGCCTCCGGGCAGCTGGGTGACCAACGACGATTATCCGGCGGCCGCCATCCGCGCCGAGCAGCAGGGAACGACGGGCTTCCGCCTTTCGGTCGATGGCAGCGGCAAGGTGACCGACTGTCAGGTAACATCGTCCAGCGGTTCGTCGGTTCTCGACAGCACCGCCTGCTCGCTGCTGCGGCGCCGTGCGCGTTTCACGCCTGCAGAAGACGCCGGCGGAAACAAGATCCCGGCGACGTTTTCCAGCCGCTTCCGCTGGGAACTGCCGAAGAACTGATTGAGTGGCCGGCGCGCCGCTCCTCGGCGCGCCGGAGTGTGGAACAAGCGCTATCTATTTAGAGGAAAGAACCGACAATGCTCACCACCATTCTCGCCGCTGCGGCGCCCAAGGGCGAAAACCCGTACGGCCTGCTCCCCGCGCTCCGTGAGGGCGGCCTCATCTCCCAGACGGTGTTCGGCATCCTGGTGCTGATGCTCTTCGTCTCGCTCTACATCCTGTTCACCAAGCTGTTCGAGCAGCAGAAGATCATGAACCAGGCCAAGCGCGTCCGCGCCGGCTTCTGGTCGTCGAACAGCCTGCGCGAAGGCGCGGCGAAGCTCGAGAAGAACTCGGCCTATCGCCAGATCGTCGACGACGGCCTGCAGGCCCAGGAGCAGTACAAGGAGCTCACCGATCCCGTCGAGGCCCATGACTGGCTGCACGGCTCGCTCGCCCGCTCGGAAGCGACGATCAATTCGTCGCTCAACGGCGGTCTCGCGTTCCTCGCGACGACCGGCGCCACCGCGCCGTTCATCGGCCTGTTCGGTACCGTCATCGGCATCTACCGCGCGCTGATCAAGATCGGTGCGGCAGGTCAGGCATCGATCGACGCCGTCGCCGGCCCGGTCGGCGAAGCGCTGATCATGACCGCGCTCGGTCTGGTCGTCGCGGTTCCCGCCGTGCTCGCGTACAACTTCCTGCAGCGCCGCAACAAGGCGATCGCAGAGAATCTGAACGCGTTCTCGAACGACGTGCTCGGCTTCCTGGCTTCGGACGGCCGCGTCCGCCCCGAAGTCAAGAAGGTTGGCGCTCCGGCAACCGGCGCCAAGCCGGCCGGCACCACCACGACCGCCGGCCAGGCCGGTGGCGTGCAGACCCGCGCATAAGCTGAACGCATCGGGCCGTGCGTTTCGGCGCGCGGCCCTTCGCCGCAGGTCAAGACCCTGTGGCGAGATAGAAGGATAGGATAGCGCCCAATGGCGATGAGCGTAGGCGAAAGCGGCGACGACGCACCGATGTCGGACATCAACACGACCCCGATGGTGGACGTGATGCTGGTGCTCCTGATCATCTTCCTGATCGCCGTTCCCGTGGTGATCCAGACCATCGATCTCGCACTTCCCAAGGTGCAGTTCGAACCGACAACCACCAAGCCCGAGAATGTGGCGCTTTCGGTGACGGGTGCCGGCGGGCAGTGCCAGGTTTACTGGGGCATGACCAAGGTGAGCCACCAGGAACTGCTCGACCGCGGCGTCGAGAAGCTCAAGAAGGAAATCGATCGCCAGGGCGGCATCAATGCCGCCGGTCTCGAGCTTCCCGAAGTGCATATCCGCGGCGACGTGAACACGCCGTATCGCTGCATCGGCGCCACGATCTACACGATGCAGATGGCTGGTTTCGTGAAGGTGGGCTTCATTTCCGAACCCCGCCCGGCGCGACCACGACCCGGATGTGACGATGACCGATTCAAAGGAGTTTTCTACATGGCAATGAGCGGTGGCCAGGAAGACGGCCAGCCGATGATGGAACTGAACACGACGCCGTTGATCGACGTCATGCTCGTTCTGCTCATCATGTTCATCATCACCATCCCGATCCAGACGCACGCGGTGAAGGTCGATCTTCCGCAGAACAGCAACCAATCCGCGCCTCCGGTGGAGCCGCAGAAGAACAAGCTGTACATCGACGCGGACGGCAACGTGTTCTGGAACAGCGTGCAGATCGACGATGTGACGCTGCGTCAGTATCTCGATGCTTCGCTCCAGCAGGATCCGGAGCCCGAGCTGCACTTCCAGCCCGATCCGCAGGCGCGTTACGACGTGGTCGATCGCGTGCTCGCGATCGTCAAGCGTGCGAACGTGAGCAAGCTCGGCTTCGTCGGCAACGAGCAGTATCGCAACGACTTCTGACAGGTCGCGCTTCGGCGCTGCCCTGGAAACTTCGGAAAGGCGGTCCTTCGGGGCCGCCTTTCTTTTGCGCGTGCAATTTGCGCAATTGATCATATGCAACGAAAGTGTCACACAAGAGTCATTAAGATGTCACGGAAGAGTCACCGTGATGCAATGATTCGTGGAGGATGCCATGCGTATTGGTCTTATTGTCCTCGCCGCCGCACCTCTGATTGCGGCACTCCCGGCCCAGGCGCAGGACAGCGCCGTCGCCAGCACACAGATTGCGCAGGGCGACTACTCGCAGGCCGAATCGAAGCTTCTCGCGGAGTTGCGCATCCATCCGGGCCGTCCCGAGCTGCTGCTCAATCTCGCTGCCGTCTATGCCAAGACCGGCCGCACGGGAGAGGCGCGCAACCTCTACACCAAGGTGCTGAGCAGGGACGACGTGCTGATGGACATCAGCATTGATCAGACCGCCGGTTCGCATGCGCTCGCGCAGCGCGGCCTGAGCAGACTCGACGCGGTGCAATTCAGCGCGCGCTGATTGCGTTCCGTCTGACTGCCCGATGCAGGGCCTTGAATTACCGTCTCACAGCCGCGGGAGAGTCACGCCGCGCTGGCCCATATATTTGCCCGCACGATCGGCATAGCTCGTCTCGCAGGGCTGGTTGCCCTTGAGGAAGAGGAACTGGCAGGCGCCCTCATTGGCATAGATTTTCGCGGGCAGCGGCGTGGTGTTCGAGAATTCGAGCGTGACGTGGCCCTCCCATTCGGGCTCGAGCGGGGTCACGTTGACGATGATCCCGCAGCGCGCATAGGTCGATTTGCCGAGGCAGATCACGAGCACGTCGCGCGGGATGCGGAAATATTCGACGGTGCGGGCGAGCGCGAAGCTGTTGGGCGGGATGATGCACACATCGGTCTTGCGATCGACGAAGCTGTTCGCGGCGAAATCCTTGGGATCGACCACGGCGCTATCGACATTGGTGAAGATCTTGAACTCATCGGCGACGCGCGCGTCGTAGCCGTAGGACGACAGGCCGTAGCTGATGCAACCCTCGCGCCGCTGCGCCTCGACGAACGGCTCGATCATGCCGGTGGCGAGGGCGTGTTCGCGAGATCCAGCGGTCGGAAAGGATCATTCGGGACTCCGGACGAGATGGGACACTCGTTTCGCGGGAAGCGCGGCACTCCGCAAGGGCTAACGAACCGGCAATTCGAACGGTGTCGCTGGAAGGCCGGTGTCGTCGTAGAGATTGCAGATCGGGCTGTCGCCCCAGCAGAAGCGCACCCGATCCGCAGCGCCGGTGCCCACAGCCACCAGCACGTCGCTTCCCGCGAGCGTGGCCGTGGCGAAGCGGCAGCTGCCGGGAGCAGTGCCGCAGAGTTCGAAGCCGATCGGCTGCGCGGCGCTGTACGTCACCAGCCCCTTGTCGGCGCCGGTGAAGCGGACGCGCACGACCGCGCCCTCGAACCGCGCCTCTACCGGCCAAGGGCCTGAAGGCGAGGCCTTGCCGCCATAGGTCAGCGCCTCGGCGCCCCGGGCGAGGCGGTGGCCGACATCGAGCTTGTTGGCGGGGTGGATGTCGACGACGTCGCCGAGATCGACCGTGACGGCGAGCGCGGCATGGGCATCGGCGGCGACGGCCTGGCGCTGCTCGTCGCGGATTTGCGAAAAGCCGCTTTCGACCGGCTTGGGCACGCGGGGTCCCCAGCCCGAGAGCTGGGCGATGAGGAAGGGCAGGTCAGGCTTGCCGAACTGACCGCGCCACGCCGCCATCATGCTGCCGAGCCTCTCTGCGTAGCCGTCGGGCGAACCGGCATCCGCCTCGCCCTGGTACCAGGCCGCGCCGCGCAGGCCATAGGGCCCGATCGGGGCGATCATCGCATTGTAAATCCCCGAAAAGCCGGCGATCGCCTCCCACGGCGCGTGCGGCGGATCGTCCACGCCGGCGGGGGCACGGCGCCAGCGCCAGCCTTCGGGGCCCGCCAGCGGCACGCTGGTGCCGTCGGCGAAGCGGATCGCGCGCTGGTCGGCGGTGCCGAGCAGCCCTCCCTCGGCCCAGGTGTCGAGTACGCCCACGGCGATGACGTTGCGGCCGGCCTTGAGCGTGCCCGGCGCGAGTGCGTAGAGCCGCGGCACGCCCCAGGCGTAGGTCACGCCCACCGGCACGCCGTTGACGAAGCTAGCGTCCATATCGTCGGCGGGGCCGAGCGCGAGCCTGGCGCTCTTGGCCGCCTGTTCCGCCGTCAGCGTCACTTCGGTGCGGTACCAGAGCATGCCGTTATACTGCGCCAGTTCGGCGACGCCCCATTTCTCCCAGGCGTCGAACGACGGCAATGCGCGCCACTCGCCGGGCGCGTCGGCCTGCCACGGCTCGGTGCCGGCAGCATCGCCCGATTTGCCGCGATACCATGCCATCCAGCGCTCGCCGAACTGCCTGCTCGCCTCGGCCGGATCGGCGCGATAGACGCGGAAAAGCGCGAGATCCTGCGCCGCGGCCGGATCCTTTGCCAGCGCGCTTTCGGGACGCCAGGCGTTGATCGCGGTGCCGCCCCAGGTCGCATCGATCAGTCCCATCGGCACCTTTTGCGACGCGCGCAGATCGCGTGCCATGAAGTAGCAAGCCGCGGAGAATTCGCGAACCGTATCGGGCGTGGTCCGCTGCCACTGGACCGGCGTGGGGAACTGGCGCTCGGGGCTGAGCCTGGTCTTCTTCTCGATCGTCATCAGCCGCAGATCGGGATCGTTCGCCTTGCCGATCTCGCCCGCCGCGCCCAGCACGCCGCTGACCGGATATTCCATGTTCGACTGGCCCGAGCAGAGCCAGACGTCGCCGATCATGATGTCCTCGGCGCGCTGACTCTTGCCGCCTCGCGTGACGGCGGAGAGCGTGTACGGGCCGCCCGCGGGCATCGATGGAAGATCGGTGCGCCAATGGCCGCCCTTGTCGGCGCGCGTCAGCGCCTTCCGATCCCCCAGCGTCACTTCCACGCGCTCGCCCGCCGCCGCATCGCCCCACACTGCGATCGGCCGGTCGCGCTGGAGTACGCCATGATCCTGGAACATCGGATGAAGGAGCGGGGCATCCTGCGCGAATGCGGGCGTGGCGAGCAGGATCGGCAGCGCGAGCGCGCTCCGGTACGTCGTCTTCATGGCATCTCCTCGGTTAGCGCTACCAGAGCAGAGCTTGGACGGCGGAGGCAAGTGGATTCGGGGCGGCGGCGCGCGTCTCAGCCCAGGGCTTCCTGCCAGTGCGGGTAGGTGACGTAGGCGGTAACCGCGCCGTGCGCGTGCGCGCGGATCGTGACGGTGTCGCCCTTGGGCATGTGGACGATTTCTCCCGGGCCCGCGATGACTGTGCCAGCATCGGATGAGACCGACAGCTGGCCTTCGAGCACGATCATCACGTCGTCCACCTTGAGGGTCTCTTCGATGTGCTGGTCGGGCCCGTAGCGGCCGAAGCCGATGGTGATCGGCGCGCCGTCGCGCTGATCGATGACATTTCCGGCGAAGACGTCGCCATCCTGTCCGGGCGAGCGTTCGAACGGGGCGTCTGCGACGGCGAACTTGCGGACGGTCATGCGCGGCTCCGGTTTTGACTGGGGCCGAACCGACGCCTCAACGGCTATTTGGTTCAACGGGTTCAGGCCGGGCGCGGCTCGACGAGCCCGAGGTCCGCTGGTCCGAACGCATGGGGGAGCAGTTCAGAGAGCTTGTACGCGGCGATCGCGTCGCCCGCCGCGCCGCCGCAATAGACCGGCAGGTCGCGCCCGCCGACCTGTGCCGCTTCGTTGATGATCTGGCGGCACCGCCCGCACGGGCTGACCGGCGCGGTGTCGGCATGGCCCATCCGGCCGCCGATCACGCCGATCGCTACGACGTCGCGGAAGCGGCCCTGGGCGTTTACCGTCGCCAGCGCCACTGTCTCGGCGCAGAGCGACAGGCCGTAGCTCGCATTCTCGAAATTGGCGCCGGTGACGATGGTGCCGTCGCTGAGCAGCACCGCGGCGCCGACCGCGAAGTTCGAATAAGGCGCATAGGCGTTCTTCGCCGCCTCGCGGGCGGCATCGATCAGTGCACGTGCGTTTTCGTTCATATGCCGAGTCTCTACCCGTCAGGCGCGTGAACGGCCAGTGTGTGCGCCTATGCCTGGGCGCAGTGCGCGGGCCGTCAGGAGGATTCCGAAGGCGAGTTCGGCGATCGCAACCAGCAATGCCACGGCGCCCTGGAGCGGGGCGGCAAAGATGTCGAACAACCCGATTGCGGTGACGATGCCGCCGAGCGCCCAAAACAGGCGATCGCCATAGACTGTCTTGAAGACCGCATAATGCGTACCGACTGCGATCGCGGCGAGCGGGAAGACCAATCCTGGCTGCGATGGCAGGAACAGCCAGGCGGCGAGAAGCCCGCCAATCATCGCGATGGTGCTTTCCAGCGCTGTCATGCCGAGCGGATTGTTCGGCGATTCATTTTCCCTGCGGAACGCAAGGCGCGCAATCAGCTTGGAAGCCGGGAAGATGAACATGCCGCCGAAAAACAGGACCGCGAACGCGGCGCCTGTTCCTTGGCTGTGCTGGACGAATGCAGCGACGAACCAGATGAGTGCCGAGACCATAACGCCGGGGCCACCCCCGACATAGGCACGCCCAATATCTCGCTGCGCATCTGAAATCAGCATCTCGTCCCCCTTGGTCGGCCCGCCCTCAGCCGTCGTCTAGCCCCTGATGTGCAACACGCAGATTAGCGTGAACAGGCGGCGCGCGGTGTCGAAATCGACATGGATCTTGCCCTCGAGCCGCTCCTGGAGCAGCTCGGCAGCTTGATTGTGGATGCCGCGGCGGGCCATGTCGATCGTCTCGATCTGCGCAGGCGAGGCGTTGCGGATCGCCTGGTAATAGCTGTCGCAGATCGCGAAATAGTCGCGGATCGGGCGGCGGAAGCGGGCGAGGCCGAGAACCAGCGTCTCGAGGTGCGAATCGTCGGCGCGATGGATTTCCAGCGCCAGCCGGCCCTCCTCGACGCGGAGGTGGAGCTTGTAGGGCCCTTCATAGCCGTCGGGGTGCTTGCGCTGGGGGGCGAAGCGGTTTTCCTCGAGCAGGTCGAAGATCGCGATGCGGCGTTCCTGCTCGATATCGGCCGAGCGCCACAGGATCGTGCGTTCGTCGAGCGTCACGTCTATGATGCGCGGATCGGCCATTGACGGCTCCTATCCGCTCATGCCCGTTATTCACAAGCGCGACGGTTGAAGCGGCGGCCGGCGTGCGCGACTAGAGAGTCACATGGCACAACCGATTCCCTTTCCCGCACCCGAGACCCCCGAAGGCGTCAGCCTGCCCCAGAATATCGAGGCCGAGGCGGCGTTGCTCGGCGCGATGATGATCGACAATCGCGTGGCGGAGGACGTGCTCCAGAAACTGCGCCCGGAACATTTCTTCGAGCCGTTGCACGGGCGGATCTACGAAGCGATCGCCGCGATGGTGGGCGACAACCGGCTCGCCACGCCGGTGACGCTGCGGCCGCTGTTCGCCGCCGATCCGGCGATGAAGGAAGTCGGCGGCCCAGCCTATCTGGCGCAGCTCACCGGCAACCCGGCCAGCCTGATCGGCGCGCGTTCGTTCGCCGACCAGATCTATGACCTCGCGATGCTGCGCGCGCTGGTGACGGTGGGGCGCGACCTCGTCGACGGTGCGCTCGACACGAGCCAGGACATCAATCCGGCCAAGCAGATCGAGCAGGCCGAGATGAAGCTCTACGAAGTCGCCGAGAAGGGCGATTCGGACGCGGGCCTCAAGAGCTTCACCCGCGCGGCGACGCTGGCGGTGCGGCAGGCCGAGAAGGCGATGAACTCGGGCGGCGGCATTTCGGGGGTCACCACCGGGCTCAGCGACCTCAATGCCTCGACCGGCGGGTTCAACCGATCCGACCTGCTGATCCTCGCCGGGCGCCCGGGCATGGGCAAGACCTCGCTTGCGACCAATATCGCGTTCAACGCCGCCAAGCGCTGGGCCGACGATCTCGAAGCGGGCATCCCCGAGGAGAAGTCGATCGGTGCCCCGGTCGCGTTCTTCAGCCTCGAAATGTCGGCCGACCAGCTGGCGATGCGTATCCTTTCGGAGCAGGCCGAGGTCGTCTCGGAAAAGCTGCGCACCGGGCAGATCAGCCATGCCGAATTCCAGAAATTCGCGCGCGCCGCGGGCGATCTGGAGCGGCTGCCCTTGTTCATCGACGACACGCCGGGCCTGACCATCGCAGCCTTGCGCACTCGCGCCCGAAGGATGAAGCGCCAGCACAAGATCGGGATGGTGATCGTCGACTATCTTCAGCTGCTGACCGGCAGCGCAAAGGCATCGGGCGACGGCCGCGTGCAGGAAATCTCGGAGATCAGCCGTGGGCTCAAGACGCTGGCCAAGGAACTCAACGTGCCGGTGCTGGCGCTCTCCCAGCTGAGCCGCGCGGTGGAAAGCCGCGAGGACAAGAGGCCGCAGCTCTCGGATCTGCGTGAATCGGGATCGATCGAGCAGGACGCCGACATCGTGATGTTCGTCTATCGCGACGAATATTATCACGATTTCAAGGCGCCGACGAAGGTTCCCGACGGCACCGAGACCGCCGAGGAGCGGATGGCGTATGAGGCGTGGCAGGCCAAGCAGCTCGAAGTGGCAAACAAGGCGACGGTGATCATCGCCAAGCAGCGCCACGGCGCGACGGGATCGGTGCACATGCGCTTCGACCGGCAGTTCACCAAGTTCAGCGACCTCGCGCACGAGGCGTATTGAGCGGCGAGTCGCGGGCGCGGCTTGTTGGAAGGCGGCTTAGCTTCACACTTTGCCCGCAGTTTCGCTCATAAAATTGCGTGGCCAAGAAATTTCATTGCGTAGCGATGAGAGCGGATCGACGGCGTCAAAGAGCGGGCGCGAGGCCGGCGATCAGGCAAGCAGGCGAAATCCTACATTGCAAGGTGCCGAAGGGCCCGAGCTTCGGGATCTCCTGCCCAGTTAGGCTGACAATCGGGGGACGAGTGGCGTAGGGAAGCGCGCATGACCGGCACTGCGCAGGCCTTGTTGACGACGTCCCACGGCCTGCGGGTACGAAACCTGTTTCTCGTCGGCGTGCTGCCATGGGTTGCGCTCACCTTGCTGGTCACGCTGAAAACCCAGACGCTCGGCGTGCTGGAGGAGCGCCCGCAGCCGTTCTGGCCGGCGCTCGGTTACACGGCGGCGATCTATTCTGCCTGGGCGCTGCTCGGGCCCGTCTTCCTCGAGATTGCACGCCGGATACTCGCCGCCGGCGGTTCGCGGCGTATTCGGGGCGCGGCGCTGGTGTTGGGGCTGCCGCTGGCGCTGCTGCTTCATGTGGGACTGTTCTGCGTCCTCTACTGGCCGGTCTACGGCCGGACCTTCTCCTCCCCGGGCGAGATGATACCCTGGGTCCTTGCCGCCAATATGGACACGGGCACGCTGGCCTATGCGACCATCGTAGCGATCGCCGTCCTGCATCGCCGGCGCGCGGCCGCAGCGGCGGTGCGGGAGCCGGCGGAGACGCCGCCTGCGGCCGCAATCGAGGGGCTGTGGGTGCGCACCGGCGGCCGGCGGCAGCATGTTCCGCTCGAGGCAATCGAATGGGTCGCGACGGCCGGCGACTATGTCGAGGTCCATACCGGCGCCGGAACCATGCTGGTCGACAGTTCGCTTTCGGCGCTCGGCACGGCGTTGCCCCCGTCGGAGTTCGCGCGCGTACACCGCACCGCGATCGTCCGGCTGGACAAGGTGCGTGCGGTCCAGCGCCTCGGGCGGGGCGATGCGCTTCTCGAGCTCGCCGGCGGAGCGAGGGTTCGCCTCAGCCGCCGCTATCGGCGGGCGCTCTCCGGATGGGCGGCGCTGGGCTGATCGCCCGGCTGGCGGAACGGCGATCCCGCTCGGCGATTTGGCCGTGCCTGAGCGGGGCGCGTGCCGCAGGTCCGGCGCATGATCCTGTCTCGTATTCGCCCGCTGGCCCTAGCCGCCGTCCTTCTCTCCGCGCTTCCCGTGCACGCCCAAACTGCACCGCGCCCCGACGCGGTGCTGGTGCTCGGCGCCTTGCACGATCTTCACGCCCGTGAGGAAAGCTTCGGCTATGATCGGCTGCGGCAGATCCTCGTGACATTCCGGCCGGATGTCGTCGTGCTGGAGGTGCGCCCCGACGAACTGGCCGGCCGTACCGACACGCCCGGCCGCCCGGAATATCCCAAGATGGTCTGGCCCTGGCTCGGCGCCAGCGGAGCGGAGGCCGTGGCGATGGAGCCGGGCGGCAAGCGCTTCGAGGCGCTTGCCGGCGCGGCGGGCGCCGCCTTCGCCGCGCTCGGCCGGAACGACCCGCAAGGCGCGGCCGCGCTGACCGCGTTCGACGAGGCGCTGGAAACGGCATTGCTCGCTTATTGGCGGCGCCCGAGCCGGACTCAGGACGAGACCACCGCACGCATGGTCGACAGCCATGTCGCGCTTCGCGCTGCGATCGTCGGCCCGGCTTTCGCGACCGTGCAGTCCGCATGGGACGACGAAATGGCGCAGGTCGTGACTCGCACGGTCCGCTCGCGACCGGGCAAGCGCGTGCTCGTGATCGGCAGCTACCGCAATCGCGGCCAGCTGGAGGACGCAGTCCGCGGGATCGCCGCTGGCCGCTTGGTCTCGTCGTCGGCGTGGCTGGCGAGCATAGAGGCGCCACGCCCGGCCGCGAGCAACTGATGAAATGGATGGTTGCGGAGGTGTCGCCCGGGAGGCCCTGAGAGCAGGTCAAGCATTCGAAGTGGCGAACAAGGCGACGGTGATCATCGCCAAGCGCCAAGGCGCGACGGGTTCGGTGCACATGCGCTTCGACCGGCAGTTCACCGAGTTCAGCGACCTGGCACACAAGGCATATTGAGACGAGTCGCAGGCGCGGCTTGTTGGATTTGGCGCGCACAATTTCACGGTTTGCACGGCGAATCGGCAATGAAGTTGCGCGAGTAGGAAATTTGATTGCGCGAGCGGCGGAGGGAATCGACGGCGTCAAAGAGCGGGCGTGGGGCCAGCGATCAGGCAAGCAGGCGAAATCCTACTTTGCAAGCGCGGGAGCTAGCGAGCGCCAGCAGCGAGAGGGACGCTGTTCAGGCCGCGAAGATCAACTGGTTTCCGACATAGGTGCGGACGACCTTTTCCGGCATCTGCCGGATAGCTTCCGCAATGAAAACCTCGCCGGTGCAGTGCATCGGCACGATATAGGCCGGATCGATTGCCTTTAGCTCGGCGACGGTGCGACGGGCTTCTTCCTCGGTGCGCGGACGGACGAGGTGGAAGCCACCGACGACGGCGTGCACCTTGCCGACGCCCGACACCTTCTGTGCCTGGCGTATGCTGTTGATCACGCCGCGATGACTGCATGAGGCAATCACGACCAACCCCAAGCCCCTGATCGCATAGCAAGTCGCGAGCTCGTGTTCGCCATCGTCGGGGAGCTGCGTAGCGGCGCGCTTGGCGAGATCGAGCCCGGCCAGCGCGCAACCCTTCCCCGGGCGCATCTGGGTGGGGATGGCGGCCCGTTCGAAGCTGCTGAGCGGGATCGTGCCCGTGGTGAAGGCCTGGCCCTTGATCACTTGCGGCGTCGGCGCGATTTGCACTGCGAAGCCGGCGCGGGCGAGTTCGGCACGGTCGAGCGCACCCATTACCGGCGGAGGGGTGCCAATCAGCGCGATCCGCTCGCAAAAGGTTTCCTCGCCGCCGACATAGAGTGGCACTTTCCGGCGCGCGTCGGCGCCGAAAAAACCGGCAAAGCCGCCATAATGATCGAGATGGCCGTGGCTGAGCACCGCCGCGTCGAGGTCCGACAGGTCGATGCCGAGCAAAGCGAGATTGTTGCGCACGGTCTCGGGCGAGTAACCGAAATCGACCAGCAGCTTCGCGGTCTCACCGGCGCGCCGCGAGGTGGCGAGGAGGAGAGCCCGAACTCGGCCTGCAAGGCGCGGCGCGACATCACCGCCTCGGCAGGGCCGCTACCGCGGCGTAGAAGCTTGAGACCCGGCTGGTCGAGATCGGGCAGAAACGGGCCGAAGGTGGCGTTATCGACCAGCACCTGCAGCGTGAGCGAATCGACGGTGGGGATCGCTGCCTGCGCGGCGGCGGGCGCCAGCGCCAACCCGGCGAGAGTCGCGCCGCCCATGCCGAGCACGGTGCGGCGGGTCATCGAAGCTTCGGTCGGCGGACTCATCAAGCGCATTCCCGTTGCAAACGTCGCCCATAATGCTGGGACATGTACGTTCACGCAACTGGCTGGGGGACGGCTTGCCTCGCGCCGGCCGTCCCCGTTGCCTCAATACGCCGCCGAGAACGTCAGGAACCACTGGCGCGGTGCGATCGGATAGGCCGAATAGCCGTTGGTGGCGGAACCGACCGACAGGGTCGATACGCCCTTTTTGTCCATCAGATTGGTGATGTTGAGCGCGACTTCCGCCTTGCGGAGCGGCAGGATGCCGTCCGGCATGCGGGCGGCGAGGCGGAACGAGGTCAGGAAGTAGGACGGCACGCTCGCGTCGTTGGAGAAGGTGGCGTAGCGGCGGCCGACATAGTCGCCGATCACCTGCGCCTCGATGGGGCCGATCGCCAGCGTCGCGACGCTCTTGTTCATCCATTTCGGCGTACCGGGCAGCTGCTTGCCGCAGGTCGGCACCACGCCGGCGGTGACGAGATAGCCGCCGATGCAGGTTCCGGTGGCGGCGCCGATGCCCGACGCGGTGGAGGTATAGTCGCTCTGATATTTGGACAGATTGTACGACGTGGCGTTGTAGAGCGAGAAGGCGCCGACGCGCAGGGTGAAGGCGGCATCGACGCCGTCGGTGTGGACGTCGCCGACATTGACGAGGATCGACGTGCCGCCGGTGATGCCGCCGCCGGCGATGCCGCCCGGATTGGTCGAGATGGCGAGCAGGCGGTTGTTGAAGACGACGTGGTAATAGTTGACCTGCGCGCTCAGGCTGACGTCGCTCGCCAGGCTGCGGCTGGTGCGCAGGCCGCCCTCATAGGTCCAGCTGCTCTCGGGCTTGCCCTCGTCGGCAAAGGCATCGAACGCCGCCTGGCTGCCGGTGAACCATGGGCCGCCGCCGCCGGCGAGATAGGCCTGGTACTGGCGCAGGTTCTTCTGGACGTTGAAATAGACCTGCTCGTGGCCGTTGAAGTCCCAGGTCGCGCCGACCGCCGGCAGGAACCAGTTCTTCGTATCGATCTTGCCCTGCGGCAGGCCCCCGGTGAGGCCGGAGAGCGAGCCGACCTTCGGTTGCACCGGAAACCAGCCATTGGCCCATTGCGCGCTGGTCTTGAACCCGAACTGGACGCGCAGCGGATCGAATACGTGCCAGCTGTCCTGCACATGGAGCTGGAGCTGGTTGATCCGTGCCTCGCCCTGATATTGGGTGAACAGCGGCTGCGCGGCCTCGAGCGGGCGGATATAGGGCGTGCTCGAGGCGGGATCGCCGGCATCGACGCCATACCAGCGGCGCCACTGGGTGGTGCTGTTATGCTCGAACCAGCCGCCGATCTCGATATTGTGCGCGCCTAGGTCGATGGCGAGCGCGGAGATCACGCCGTAGCGATCGATCCGATATTCAGTGGTGCGGGTGATCAGGCCCGAGCCGCCGGTTGCCGCGACCAAAGCCGCGCCGGCCGCGGCCGCCTGGGCCGGGGTCAGCGCAGTGCAGGCGGCGGGGCGCACGCCGTTGGCGTTGGCAGTGAAGCGGCAATTGGCCGGAAGGCTCGCATAGGCAGGATCGAGATAGGGCTGTGCGGTGGTGATCGACTGGCCGAGCGGACCGGCGACGACGCCGGCGCCGTCATTGTGGTGGAAATAGGCGGTGGTCGACAAGGTGACCTTGTCCGAGAAATGCGCGTCGTAGCGGCCATAGGCCAGATAATCGGTGCGCTGCGCGTCCGAATAATAATTGCGGTAATTGCTGCCTTCCGTCGCCGGCGAATTGCCGAGCGGGCTGAGGTACGAATTCCGGTAGGTATCGAACTCGGGATAGAAAAACGGCTTGGTGTAGGGCGTGTAGAGCTGGACCGGTGTGGCCGTGTTCCCTGCGGAGGGCTTGAAGAAGACCGTCGAGTCCTCGTTCGGCTGGGTCATGTCGTTATAGTCGAAATAGAGCGTCAGCTTGCCGATGGAATCGTCGTGGACGAACTTGGCATTGGCCTGCCAGCCGCCCTGATAGCCCCGGAAATCCCAGGCGCGGGCGCGCTGGCGGGCGGCCGAGATATAGGCCGAATTGTTGCCGCCGAAGGTGCCGGTGTCGACCCGGGCGAAGGTGCGCGAGGTGTCGTAGCTGCCGATGGTCTGGGCCAGGTCGATGCCGAAAGCGGGCCGCGGATCGGAGGAATAGGTCTCGACGGTGCCGCCGAGATTGCTGTTCGAGGCGGTGGCGAGATCGCCCGCGCCGGTCGACACGACGACCCGGCCGACATTCTCCGAGATCACCGCGCGCTGCGGCGAGAGGCCGTTGTAATTGCCGTAGCTCTGGTCGCCGAGCGGGATGCCGTCCATCGTGTAGCCGAGCTGGTTGCCGGCGAAGCCATGGATGAAGATCTGGGCGTTCTGCTCGTTATAGCCCCAGGGATCGGCAGTGATGTAGAGCACGCCGGGCAGCGTCTGGATCGCCTTCAACGGGCTGACGCCGGGGAGGATCTTCTGCATCTCGGTGCCGGGCAGCACCACCGAGGTGCGGGTCTCGCGGCCGGTGACGACGATCGCGGACGAATCCGTGGTTTCCGGGGGCGCGGCTTCGGCGGGCGCGGCGGCGCCGGCTGCGTCGGTGTCCTGCGCCATGGCGGCGGCCGGGAGGAGCAGCGAAATCGTCAAGGCCAACAGCGAAACCGACGTGCGAGATCATCTTTTTCATTCCCCAAATTGCTGCAGATGCGAAATGCAGCTGGGGCGGCGTTAGGAGGGATTTGCGCCGGTGCGGTGACGGACTCGTTGCAGTTGCGTGACGAATTCATGCCGAGTTGTGACGGTATTGCGCGAGCCGATATTTTCCGCCGCGCGGCCTTGCGGACGAATGTTCAGCGCGGCGCTTCCGCGGGACAATAGGATCTGAGGAAGTCGGGATGGCTCGGCATGCCCGCGGCCAGATCCGCGATCTCGCGCCGCATCCTGTCGAGCTCGTCGCGGAGCCGCTGCTCGGGCATCATCTCGGCGAGATGGTGATAGCCGCGCGGGAACCGGCGCTGGCCGAGCAGCACCATTGCCCAGCTGTCGATCCGGAAGAGCTCGTGGCTGAGCTGATAGGCGCGGCCGTTTTCCTGCCACAGCGCCAGCCGTTCCTTCAGGCTGTCCGGGATGTCCATCGTCCGGCACTGCCGCCAGAAGGCTGAATCATCGCGCTCGGTAATGTGGTAATGGAGGATGATGAAGTCGCGGATATTCTCGAATTCCTGCCGCGACTTGCCGTTGAAATAGCTGACCAGCGCATCGTCCACGCCGTGGAACGGGAAATCCTCGATCAGCCGAGTCACTGCGGCCATCATCAGGTGGATGCTGGTTGATTCGAGCGGTTCGATGAAGCCGCCGGCCAGTCCCAGCGCGACGCAGTTCTTGTGCCAGGCCTTGGCCCGCGTTCCCGTTTTGAAGCGCACCAGCCAGGGATCGACGATGGGTTCGCCCTCGATCTCGGCGAGCAGGCGCGCATGCGCCTCGTCGTCGGACATGAAATCGCTGGCGAAGACGAAACCATTGCCGTCGCGGTGCTGCAGCGGGATGCGCCAGCGCCAGCCCGCCTCGTGCGCTATCGCGGAGGTATAAGGCTGGCTGGGACCTTCCGAGGTCGATTGAACGGCAACGGCGCGGTTCGTCCGGATCCAGTGCCCCCAATCCTCGAACGCCACGCCCAGCGCCTCGCCCAACAACAGTGACCGGAAGCCGGTGCAATCGATGAACAGGTCTCCCTCGATCCGCGTGCCCGATGCGAGCACCAGCGCATCGATGAAGCCGCTCTGGGGGTTGAGCTCGACATTGCGGATCGTACCCTCGACGCGCTTGACCCCGCGGGTTCGGCAAGCCCGCGCAGGAAGCGGGCATAGCGTGCCGCGTCGATATGATAAGCGTAGCTGGGTGCCAGCGGGGGATCGAGCGACATCCGGTTCGCTTCGCCCGCCACCCATTCGAGGCAATATTCGCCGAGATCGCCACCGAAACCCCGCGCCCGGGCGTGCAGCCAGAAATGGTGGAAATCGGCCATCCAACTCCAGCGGTGCCCGAGGAGGCCGAAGGGATGGACGTAACGATCGCCGACGCGCGCCCAGTTCTTGAACTCGATCCCCAGCTTGATCGTCGCCTGGGTGGCCGACATGAATACGTCTTCCTTGATCTTCATCAGATTGTGGAAGCCGCGAAAGGTCGGCACAGTGGATTCGCCGACTCCGATCGTCGCGATCTCGTCCGATTCGACCAGCGTGATGTCGATCAGCGGCCCGAGATGCCGGACCAATGCGGTCGCGGTAACCCAGCCCGCGGTGCCGCCGCCTGCGACGACTACGCGCTTGACGATCCGCTCCGACGAAGGCGCGTCCTGCATGCTTGTCTCCGATCCTCGGGAAAAGGCCCGGCGCCTTGGGGGAGCACGCCGGGCCAGGGGAAGTTCAGGGCGGAATTGCGGCTGATTGCGGGGCCAAGAGGGCAATGTTTGCGCTAACAGACAAGCGCTTTTCCAACACACGGACGGCGCAATCGAACGATTTTCCGGCAAATCCGGATGTCTGTTGTAGGGCCGCAACAAGGTAGGCACGTACCTACGGCTTTCAGCTGAGCCGGCCGACAGGCCGGGGCGGACGCGCGGCTAATCGAAGCGACTAGCGCGTCTAGTCGGAATGCGGAGCGCGCGGATCGGGGCGGGGGCGTAACGTCTCTCCTGTTCACCACCCACAGGGGACGCGACATGACCGCTATCGCTGCGAACACTACTTTCTCGGGCGCATTCAAGGCGCTCGCCGCCGGATCGGCTTCGGCCAATTTCGTGCTCGCGGCCGGGATCATGGGCAAGATGCTCAATCCGCTCGGTGCGGGGCCGTTCGCCTCGTCCTGCTTCCCGCGCGGCTGGAACGTCGACGCGCGCTGCGGCGGCGAGACGCAGGCGAACTGGACGGTGAAGACCGGCGGCGAGGGCAAGGCCGCGATCGACCTGGGCGACGGCTACAGCCTGCAGCTCAACGAGAATAACAGCGAGATGACGATCACCAACGCCAATACCGGCGAGACTACCCGGATCTGGGGCGATCCGCACGTCGATGTGAACGGCCAGCACGTCTATGATTTTGGGGGACGACGACCTTCACGCTGGACAACGGCACCAAGATCACGATCAACACAGAGCAGGGGCAGGGCAATCCGAACGTCTATTTCGCCAGTTCGGTGGCGATCACCAAGGGCGACCAGGCGATCGAAGTGACCGGGCTGAGCCAGCAGAAGCTGGGCGATCTCGAGATCAGCATGGGCAGCAACGGACGAGCGCTCGATCGGGCGAATGCCGACGGCTTCGTGCTGCAGGAGAATGACAGCGGCGCGGGCTGGCGCTCGGCCTATACTGGCGAGGTGGCGACGCAGGCGGACCTCAACGCAACCAAGCCGGGGCAGATTTTCGGGCCGGATTCGAATGAGGGCCAGACGCTGGCCAGCCTGAGCTTCCTGCTGGGGGCCTTCCTCGGCGGCGCGATGCTGTTCGGCGGGCTCGGGGTCGAACAGAGGAGCAGCGACAGCGTGCGCGGGCACATCGCGCCGCGGCTGCCGATTTTGTTCTGAGTTCGTCAGCAGGAGCGGATCGCCGGGGCTACCGCAGGGTGGCTCCGGCGATTCCCGTTAGAAAGACGGCTGGTTGGGATCGCCATCCGGGATAAGCGTGTGGATGCCGCATTCGGTCTTGTCCCAGCCGCGCCAGCGGCCGGCGCGTGGGTCCTCGCCGGGCTTGACCACGCTGGTGCACGGCGCGCAGCCGATCGACAGATAGCCCTGCTCGACCAGAGGATGCGGCGGCAGATCGTGCTCGACGAAATAGGCGTCGAGATCGGCCTTGGTCCAGTCGGCGAGCGGGTTGACCTTGAGCCGGCCCGAGGCGTCCGAAGTGTCGATCTCGAAGCGGGGCAGCGCGTTGCGGGTCTTCGCCTGGAACGCCTTGCGGCCGGTGATCGTCGCATCGAACGCCGCCAGCCCCTTGGCCAGCGGCACGACCTTGCGGATCTCGCAGCAGCCGTCGGGGTCGTACGACCAGCGCAGTTCGTTGGCGTCGCGCGCGGCGAGCACTTCCGGGTCGGGCCGGAGGTTGCGGAAGTCCTTGAGGCCGAGCCGGTCGACGAGTTGGTCGCGATAGGCGAGCGTCTCGGGGAAATGCCGGCCAGTCTCGAGGAAGAGCACCGGCACCGAAGGATCGACCGAGGCAATGAGGTGGAGCAACGCGGCGGATTCGGCGCCGAAGGACGAGACCACCGCGAGGTCGCCGACCATTTGGTCGCCGATCACCGCGCGCAGCATCTCGTCGGTCGAGCTGCCGCGGAACATGTTGTTCAGGCGGATCGCGTCCTGCTCGGTGAAGCGCGGGGCGAGGTCCAGCCGGTCTATCTTCCGCGCTGCGACATTAGCCATGGCGCAGTTTCCACACCGGCACCGCATTGTCGGCCGCGTGCTGGTAGACATAGTCGAAGCGATTGAGCGTGGCCGCAAGCACGGTCTCGTCGATCGGCGCATAAGGTGCGAAGCTGTCGAAGCCGCAACGGCGCATGAACACAATCTGATCGACCAGCACGTCGCCCGAAGCGCGGATCTCGCCCTTGTAGCCCGCTTCGCGCAGGATGCGCGCGGAGGAATAGCCGCGGCCGTCGCGGAAGCGCGGGAAGTCGATCTCCACCAGCGCCAGCCGATCGAGATAGGGGATCAGCGCGCGGGCGTCCTCGCCAGCCTCGATGCGGACCGCAGTGGCGTTGGACTGGCCGAGGAACGCGTCGATCGAGACCGCGGGCTCCTCGTGCGGCTCGTCGTCGCGGAAGCGGAGGAGGGTGTCCGTCATGCCGTCATTCCGTTCGCGCTGAGCCTGTCGAAGCGCCGGCTTGCCCCAAGCGGCAGCCCATAAGGAGAGCCGCCCTTCGACAAGCTCAGGGCGAACGGGGATATGGCTTGTGGCTTACCCATAGATCGCCTCCTTGAACGGATCCATGCCGATCCGGCGATAGGTGTCGAGGAAGCGCTCGCCGGGCTGGCGTTCGCGTAAGTAGACATTGGTGGCCTTCTCCACGGCATCGACCACGCCGTCCTCGTCGAAGCCGGGGCCGGTGATCTTGGCCTGGCTTGTGTCCTCCGCGCCCGAGCCGCCGAGCAGCAGCTGATAGTTCTCGGTACCCTTACGGTCGACGCCGAGGATGCCGATATGGCCGGCATGGTGATGGCCGCAGGCGTTGATGCAGCCGCTGATCTTGATCTTGAGCTCGCCGAGATCGCGCTGGCGGTCGAGATCGGCGAAGCGCGCGGCGATCTTCTGCGCCACCGGGATCGAGCGGGCATTGGCGAGGCTGCAATAATCGAGCCCCGGGCAGGCGATGAGATCGGTGATCAGGTCGAGATTGACGTCGGCCAGCCCCGCGGCGTCGAGCGCCTGCCACACCGCGTGCAGGTCCTGCTTGCGAACATAAGGCAGCACGAGATTCTGCGCGTGCGTGGCGCGTAGTTCGTCGAAGCTGTAGCGCTCGGCGAGATCGGCGACGACGTCCATCTGGTCCGCCGAGATGTCGCCGGGGATGCCGGCGATCGGCTTTAGGCTGATGTTGACGATCGCATAGCCCGGCGCCTTGTGGCGGACGGTCTGGCGATCGACCCAGAGCGCGAATTCGGGATCGCTGCGGTCGATCTCTTCGCCGAGCCCGATCTCGAACGGCGGCGGCGCGAAATAGGCGGCGATCCGGTCGTATTCGGCCTGCGGGAAATCGGTGCCGAGGGTCAGGAAATGCTGGAATTCCTCCTCGACCTGGCGGCGGAATTCCTCCTCGCCCAGCTCGTGGACGAGGATCTTCATCCGCTGCTTGTGGATGTTGTCGCGACGGGCATGCGTGTTCCAGACGCGCAGCACCGCCTGCAGATAGGAGAAGATCTGCGCGGCGGGCAGGAAGTCGCGGATCTTGTAGGCGATGATCGGCGTGCGGCCCATGCCGCCGCCGGCATAGACTTCGAAGCCCTGCTCGCCGGCTTCGTCAAGCACGATGCGCAGCGCGAAATCGTGCCAGCGCAAGGCCGCGCGATCCTCTTCCGAGGCGATCACCGCGATCTTGAACTTCCGCGGCAGGTAGCTGAACTCGGGATGGAAGGTCGTCGCCTGGCGGAGCAATTCGGCCCAGGGGCGCGGATCGCAGATCTCGTCGGCGGCGGCGCCAGCATATTGATCGGCCGAGAGATTGCGGATGCTCTCGCCGCTGGTCTGGATCGCGTGCATCTCGACCGTGGCGAGATCGGCGAGGATATCGGGTGCTTCCTCGAGCTTGATCCAGTTATACTGGATGTTCTGGCGCGTGGTGATGTGGCCATAGCCGCGATCGTACTTGCGCGCGATATGGCCGAGCATCCGCATCTGGCGGCCGTCGAGCGTGCCATAGGGAATGGCGACGCGCAGCATGTACGCGTGGAGCTGGAGATAGAGGCCGTTCTTGAGCCGGAGCGGCTTGAACTGATCGTCGTTCATCGCACCCGAGATGCGGCGGGCGACCTGGTCGCGAAATTCCTCGACGCGGGCGTCGACGATGGCCTGATCGTATTTGTCGTAGCGGTACATCAGCGAATTTCCACAACCGTTCGCCCTGAGCTTGTCGAAGGGCTGTTTTCCACTTCGGCTTCGGTGCGAGAAGAAGGACGGCGCTTCGACAAGCTCAGCGCGAACGGGGAGGGGGCGGGAGTCATATCACCCAGCTCCCTGCGTTCGGATCCGCCGGCTTGAGCGTCAGATCCGGACGCACCGTCGGGCCATAGGCGCGGATGCGGTCCTTGATGTGCGCGGGGCGGGGGCCCTCGGGCGTCATGGTGCCGTCGATGACGACCCCGCCGTTCACGCGGCGCGCGCCGGTTTCTTCGGCCAGGAGCGCCTCGCCGCGATCGCCGACATCGGATGCGTCCTCGATGTGGAGCGACCAGCCCTCGCCGGTCCACCAGATGACCGCGCCGGTGCGCAGATCGTTGCCGGTCAGGATCTTCATGCGAGTGCCTCCGCAGCCTGGGCCCATGCGGCGAGCTTGTCCTCCGCATCGGCGAGCATCACGACTTCGCCGACGACGATGATCGCCGGGCTGCGGACCTTTTCGCGCGCGACCATCGGGCCGAGATCGGCGAGCAGGGTGCGCAGCGCGCGGCTGCCTTCGAGCGTGCCGCGCTCGAGCACCGCGACGGGCATGTCGGGGGCGACGCCGTCGGCCATCAACTTGTCGGCGATGTCGGGGCAGGTCGCGACGCCCATGTAGATGACGAGCGTGCGGCCCTTGCCGGCGAGGCCCGACCAATCCTGTTCGCTGAGGCCCTTGCACTGGCCGGCGACGAAGCTGACCGCGCTCGACCAGTCGCGATGGGTTAGCGGAAGCATCGCCTCGGCGGCAGCGCCCAAAGCGGCGGAGATGCCGGGAATGACTTCGACGGGGAGCCCGGCCGCGCGCACGGCTTCGACTTCCTCGCCGCCGCGGCCGAAGATGAACGGGTCGCCGCCCTTCAGCCGCACGACGATCGCCCCGGTCTTCACATGCGCGATGATCAGCGCGTTGATCGCTTCCTGCGACAGCGTGTGGCGGGCCCGCTGCTTGGCGACCGAGATGCGGTGCGCGCGCGGGGCGAGATCGAGCACGCGCGGATCGACGAGGCCGTCATGGACGAGCACGTCCGCCTGCTTGAGCGCCTCGACGGCACGCACGGTGAGCAGCCCGGGATCGCCCGGGCCGGCACCGACAAGGATGACGCGCCCACGCGCGGAAGGATCGAGCAGAGATGCCATGGAGGGCAGATGGGCTTCTGCGGCGCGAGGGGCAATCGAAGGATGCTTGGGGGGCGTAGCGGAGCTTTCGCGGGGCGTATATCCTCCCCTTGCGGGGGAGGATCAGTTACGCCGCAATCGGCTCGCCCACGCTCGCCAAGGCCTTTGCGTGCGCCGCGATCACCGCGCGAGTAGTCGCGTCGGTGTCGAATACGCCGTACCAGCCCTGCGGTTCGTGCGGGGGATCGCCGAGCCAGGCAGTGTCGCCGGGGCGGAAACGGTGGTCGCCATGGGCCGCGCGGCCGGCGCCGTTCCATGCCCAGAAGTTCGAGCCCATGATCGGGCCGCCGGTGCGCGCGCTGTTGAGCACAGCATCATAGATCTGCTGGTAATACAGGTCCTTGAAGTGCGTGCTTGCTTCCGGATCATAGCCGCCGCCGTCGCGCGGATAGCCGAATTCCTCGATCACCAACGGCTTGCCCAGCTCTTTCGCCAGCGCCTGATGCTGCCGGAGATACTCGGCGACCTTCGCCGTGGCGGCGGCATGCGTGCCGGATATGTCCTTCGCGTCGACCCAGCTCCAGTTGAGCGGCCAGATATGCGTGGTGAGATAGTCGATCTCGGGAACATTGTGCGCCTTGCGGAAGATGTCGGCGCTCTCGACGCTGCCCTTCAGGCCCTCGCTGCCGGTCGAGACGAGGTGGTTGCGGTCGATCGACTTGATCAGCTTCGCGCTGTCCTGGATCCACGCGTTGTAGGCGGAGAGCAAGGGCGTTGCGGTGGCGAGGTCGCCGCCGGGGCGCGGCTCATTGGCGAGCTGCCACGCCATGATCGTCGGATCGTCGCGATAGGCGATGCCGGTGACATTGTTGGTGCGGCCGACGATGCGGCGGACCCAGGCGTGATTGCGTGCGACGGCCTTGGGATTGGCGTAGAATTGGGCGACGGCGTTGGGAAAGGCCGGCCACGGATGCGCCGGATCGTTGACGTCCATGTATTTGCCGGTGACGTAATAGAGATAGGTCATCATCCCGCCCGACCATTCCCAGAAATTGGTCAGATACAGCACTGCCGTCATGCCGCGTTTGCCCATCTCGGCGAGGCAGAAATCGAGCCCGCCGAGCAGCGCCGGATCGGCGGAATCGGGCGCGGCGCCGTGGAAGGCCGGTTTGACCGAGTTCCTGAGCGGCGAATCCTCGGCCGAGGCGGCGATGCGCAGGTTGGTGACGCCGGTGGCGGCGAGCGTGTCGAGCTCGCGCTTCAGTCGCGCGCGATTGCCATAAGGGGCGTCGGCGCCGAGCCAGGCGGCGTACCAGAGGTTCGCCCCGGCGAAGCGATACGGCTTGCCGCCGAGCATCAGCCGTGTGCCTTCCCGCCGGACGAAAGCCGGGGCGGGGGCAGCGCGGGCCGGGAGAATGGCGGTCGCCGTAAGTGCCGCGGCGGTACCGAGCATTGTTCTGCGCGTGACCATTGCTTGCTCTCCCGATCGTTGGAGGAGGACGATAGCGACGGCGGACGGGCAAGAAACGCCCGCCGCCGAAGGATCGGCGACGGGCGAGGTTCAAGCTGTTCGGGGAAAGGGGGACTTAGTCGAACAGCTCTTCGAGGAAGGACTTGCGCTTCTTGTGCGGATAATGGCCGCCATGGTGGCGCTGGCGATCGTCATAGCGCGGACGCTCGTCCGACCAGGGGACAGACTGCGGCGCGGGCTGCGACTGCTGGGGGAGCACCGGCGCCGCTGAGGTGGCGCTGCGCTCGATGATCTTGTCGAGCTCGCCGCGATCGAGCCAGACGCCGCGGCAGCTGGGGCAATGATCGATCTCGATGCCCGAGCGCTCCATCGGCACCAATTTGGTGCCGTCGACGGGGCAGGCGAAAGTGCCGGTCATGCGATTACTCCCGTTCGCCCATCAGCCCCAGCAGCAGCTGGAACATGTTGATGAGGTTGAGATACAGCGACAGTGCGCCCATCACCGCGAGCTTTTCGGCGGCCTGGCTGTTGCCGTAGACGATATATTCGCTCTTCAGGCGCTGCGTGTCCCAGGCGGTGAGGCCCGCGAAGACGACGACGCCGACCACCGAGAGCGCCATCTGCAACAGGCTCGAGCCGAGGAACAGATTGACGAGGCTCGCGCCGATCACGGCGATCAGGCCGACGAACAGGAAGGTCCCCATGCCGGTGAGGTCGCGATTGGTGGTATAGCCCCACAGGCTGAGGCCCGCGAACATCGCCGAGGCAGTGAAGAACGCCATCGCGATGCTGGTGCCGGTGAAGACGAGGAAGATGCTCGCCATCGACACGCCCATCACGCCCGCGAAGGCGAAGAAGGCCGTGCGCGCGCCGGCGGTGGTCATCCGCTCCACCCGGAAGGTGAAGAAGAAGATGAAGGCGAGCGGGGCCAGCATCGCCACCCACTTCAGTGACGTGCCGAAGATCAGGGCGACCAACGGCGGTGAACTCGCCACGAGCAGTGCGATCGCGCCGGTGATGGCGAGGCCTAGCCCCATGTTGCGATAGATGCCGAGCATGTGCCGGCGCAGGCCCTCATCGTAGCGGACCTGCGCGGCACTGGCGGCGCCGCGGTTGAAGGCGGAAAGATTGTCCACTGGTGGTTTCTCCTAGGCGTGGCGGGCGCGGGCGATGGCACCGCGCGCGACGCGGCGCATCTCGGCCGCATCGGGGAAGTGACGGAACAGCCGGTCCTTGATCGCGAGCCGCTCCTTCTTGAGCCGGGTGAGGCGCAAGCGATCAGGAAACCGGCGAGCGAGCTCGCGGCGGATTTCGCGGTTGAGGATGCGGTGTGCGGCGATCAGCCGCTCGATAAGGTTACTCACGCGTGCCACTCCAATCGACAGTTACATCGATCGAGCCGGTCTCTCGGTGAGGGGGTGACGGATAGCCGCCAAAACCTGCACCGAGCTAGCTCGATGCGGTCCGACATCACGGGGCTTCAGGTGAAGCCGCCGCCAGAGGGGCCCGGTCCCGCAGGTTTGAATCTAGGGAGGCGGGTCGGGGGATTCAATGCGCCGCGGATAGCGGCAATGTTTCGTTACAATCGGAGTGGTGGGAAGACGGCGTGGCTAGGCCGACATTCGGGTGCTCTTCTCCTCTCCCTGTGGGAGAGGTAGCGAAGCTTGGCAGCTTGCTGCCTAGCGTAGCTGGGTGAGGGTGTCCTGCTATCGACAGGGTGATCCCTCACCCAGCTCCGACTAGGGCCCGCTGAAGAAGCGGGTCCAAGTCTGCGCAACCCTCTCCCGACGGGAGAGGGAAATGAATGCCGATACGCCTTGGCGCTGCTCGCTATTTCTTCGGCGTGACCCACACCGAGACCGGCACCACGACCTTGCCGGGTGCGGGCTTGCCGACATCGACGCGATCGGCGGTGACGAGTTCGCCGCTTTCCAGCGTGAACGAAGCCCAGGGCTTGGGCATGCGGCCGAAGGTCAGCTTCTGGATCGGCTGGCCGGTGGTGGAATTCATGATCGTGGCAGTGACTGGCATCGCTCGCCGATAGCCAGCTTCAGGCCCGGCTGTCCACCCGTGCATCACGCGGAACACAAATTAGCATTGACTAATGCATTAGCGCAGCCTAATTGATTCGCATGATCCAGCCCAGCCCCATCGATTCCGTCATGCGCGCGCTCGCCGATCCGACGCGGCGCGCCGTGTTCGAGCGGATTGCCCGCGCGAAGGAAATCAACGTCGCCGAACTGACCCGCTCGAGCGGAGTGACCCAGGGCGCGGTCTCGCAGCATCTCAAGTCGCTCAAGCTGGCGGGCCTCGTCGCCGAGCGTCCGCAGGGGCGGAACGTCTATTATCGCGCCAAGCCCGAAGGCCTGGCGCCGCTGTTCGACTGGCTGGACCATTACGAGGTCTTCTGGCGCGAACGCCTCGATACGCTGCGTAACCTTTTGAAGGAGATCGATCCATGAACGACGCCGCATTGCAGACCCGCGCCCGCGAGATCACGGTCGACGAAGTGTTTCCGCACGCTCCCGAGACGATCTGGAAGACGCTGACCTCGGGCGAATTGATGGCGCGCTGGCTGGGCATGGTGCCGAGCGACTTCGCGCCCGTGGCGGGCAACCGCTTCACCTACCAGACGACGCCGGCGGGCGAGTGGGACGGGACGATCCACTGCCAGGTGCTGGAGGTGATCCCCAACCAGCGCTTCGCCTATTCGTGGAAGGGCGGCCACGAGGGCAATGCGGGTTACGGCTCGCTGCTCGATACCGTGGTCACCTACACGCTGGAGGCGGCGGAGGGCGGCACACGCCTGCGGGTCATCCATTCGGGCTTCGTCCTGCCGCGCAACGACAGCACCTATCGGAACATGAGCAACGGCTGGGGCACGGTCATCGCGCGCATCGGTGCAGTCACCGGCGAACAGGAGCAGTGAGCATGCAGGAATTGCCGAAAAATCATCCCCCGTGGTCGCACCGGAGGCATGGGAAGCCGCTCGCGCGGACCTGCTCGTCAAGGAGAAGGCGCATAGTCGCGCCCGCGACGCGCTGGCCGCCGAGCGGCGGCGGATGCCGTGGATGGCGGTCGACAAGGACTATGTGTTCGAAGGACCGGGCGGAAAGATGAGCCTGCTCGACCTGTTCGCCGGACGCAGCCAGCTGATCGTCTATCGCGCCTTTTTCGAGCCCGGTGTGTTCGGCTGGCCCGATCATGCCTGCCGCGGCTGCTCGCTCGGCGCCGATCAGGTGTCGCATCTCGCACATCTGAACGCGCGCGACACCACGCTCGTCTATGCCTCGCGCGCGCCACAGGCCGATATCGCGCGGCTCAAGGCGCGGATGGGCTGGGATATGCCGTGGGTGACGATGACCGACGATTTCGACAAGGATTTCGGCGTCGACGAATGGCATGGCCATAATGTCTTCATCCGCGACGGCGACCGCATCTACCGCACCTATTTCATCAACAATCGCGGCGACGAGGCGGTGGGGACGGTGTGGAGCTATCTCGATCTGACTCCACTCGGCCGGCAGGAAGTGTGGGAAGATCTCGCCCGAGGGCTATCCGCAGACGCCGACGTACAAATGGTGGAACTGGCACGACAATTACGAAACCGAGGCCGCTCCCGATCCCAAATGGGTCGAAGTGTCGGACGCAGGCGAGGCGGCGTTCCGCAACGCCGACAAGGCGCCATGATCGCGAGCCGGGCCGCCGACGCGCTCGCGCTGGCGGCGGCCCCGGGCTTCGCGCTCATGGCGCTGTTGACGGCGCAGGGCGGTGGCGCAGCGGATATGCTCTGCGCGGCGGCATCGCCCTTTGGCGGGATGGTGCCGATGTATCTGCTGATGAGCGTCGTCCACGCGGGCCCGTGGCTGCGGCGGTTCGCTCAGGCGTCGCGCAACCCCAGCCCGATGGCGGCGCGTGCCTGCTCGGATTCCGACGAGACCACCGGATAAGCGCAATAGTCCGCGGCGTAATAGGCGCTGGGGCGGTGATTGCCCGACCAGCCGACTCCGCCGAACGGGGCTGACGAGGACGCGCCGTTGGTCGGGCGGTTCCAGTTGACGATGCCGGCGCGGATATTGGCCCAGAACTGGTCGTAAAGCCGCGGATTCTGGCTGACCAGCGACGCCGACAGGCCATAACGCGTGTCGTTGGCCTCGGCGATCGCCTCTTCGAACGTCGCCTTGCGATAGATCTGCAGGACCGGGCCGAACAGTTCGACATCGGGCTTGTCGTTGGCCTGGGTCATGTCGATCAGGCCGGGAGTGATGAACGGCCGACCCTCGATCGGGCGCTCCATGTGCTTGAGCGGTCGCCCGCCCATCGTCGAGAGCGCGAGGAAGCTCTCGGTCAGCAGGTCCGCGGCATCGTTGTCGATCACCGGGCCCATGAACGGCGCGGGATCGGCGTGCGGCTCGCCGATGATCAGCCGGCCGATCAGCTTGTTCACTTCCTCCATCAGCGGATCGTAGAGATTCTGGTCGACGATCAGCCGGCGCGCAGCTGTGCAGCGCTGGCCGGCGGTGGTGAAGGCCGACTGGATGACGAGCACCGCGGCGGAATAGAGATCGGGGGTGTCCCAGACGACGATCGGGTTGTTGCCGCCCATTTCGAGCGCGAGGATCTTCTCCGGCCGGGTGGCGAACTGGCGGTTGAGCGCGATGCCGGTATTGGCCGATCCGGTGAACAGCAACCCGTCGATATCGGGATGCGCGGCGAGCGCCTTGCCTTCTTCCGGGCCGCCGATCAGCAGGCGGATGCAGCCTTCGGGAATGCCGGCGGCGTGGAAGCAATCGACGAGGAATGCGCCGCTCGCGGGGTCTTCTCGGAGGGTTTGAACACCACGGCATTGCCGGCGAGCAAGGCAGGGACGATGTGGCCGTTGGGAAGGTGCGCGGGGAAATTATAGGGGCCGAGCACCGCGAGCACGCCGTGCGGCTTGTGCCGCAGCGCCAGCCGCGTGTTCATCGGCGCTTCGATCCGGCGCTGGCCGGTGCGCTCCGAATAAGCGGAGACCGAGATGTCGACCTTGCCGATCACCGTCTCGACTTCGGTGCGCGCCTCCCAGAGCGGCTTGCCGGTCTCGCGCGCGAGCAGGTCGGTGAAGGCGTCGGCTTTTTGGCGGACGACATTGGCGAAACGGCGCAGCGCCTCGATTCGGTACGCGAGCGGACGCGCGGCCCATTCGGCCCAGCTTCGGCGGGCATGCGCGACCTCGACGTCGACATCGCCGATCTTCTGGCGCCAGAGCACGGCGCCGGTTGCAGGCTCCGTCGAGATGATTTCCGTTCCCGGCATTATGTTCTGCGTGCGTCCCCGGAAGAATGGCAATGCTATTGCCCGAAATGGCGGAGGCTTGCCAACCCCTCGGATGCCGTCGGTGCTATTATCGAAGCGCCTCGCCCATTCGCCTGATCGCGACGACCTTGGCGGTCAGCGGTGCCCAGTCGTCGCCTTGCGCGATCGCCGCCCAGATCGCCTCGACTT
The DNA here is from genome assembly GCF_027941955.1 of Sphingomonas sp. 7/4-4. GTDB lineage: Bacteria > Pseudomonadota > Alphaproteobacteria > Sphingomonadales > Sphingomonadaceae > Sphingomonas. Next base: position 1,322,391 of record NZ_CP115960.1, on the reverse strand, counting down.
CGTCGATGAGCATCGCGCACGGGGCGGGATCGGACCAATAAGCGTGGTCGCCGGGCTTGCGCGGTTCGTACCCGGCGAGCTGGGCGCGGAGAGCGGCGAAGGCTTCGCCGTAGCTTTCCGGGAGCGTGCCGCCGAACCCGTCGAAGAAGAAGCGATCGATCGGCGTGTCCGTTTCGACCAGCGCCGCCTCGATGGCACCGATCAGCGGGCGGTCAAACTCAGGGCCTCGGGGCACTACGCCCAGCCGCCAGAGCATCGCAATGGCGACCTCGCGCTGGAAGGTCTCGGGGAACACCTCCATCGCTTCGATCAGCGGCTCCTCTTCGGAGATCAGCCGGAGCGAGCTGGCGAGCTGCATCACGTCCCAATAGATCGCCTCGGGCTGGCGGCCGAAGGAATAGAGCCCGGACTGATCGAAATAGGCGGCAGTGAAGCCGGGTGCCCAGCTCGGGGCGAAGCGCCATGGGCCGTAATCGAAGCTCTCGCCAGTCACGTTGATATTGTCGCTGTTGAGCACGCCGTGGACGAAGCCCGCGGCCATGAACCGGCCCGCCATCCGCGCGGTGCGCGCGGCGACATGCGCGAGCAGGCGCTGGGGGCATCGTCGCCGGCTTCCTCGCCATAATAATGACGGAGCACATAGCCGGTCAGCCGCTGCAGATTCTCGGTGTCCTGCGAATGCGCGAGGCGCTGGAAAGTGCCGATGCGGATATGGCCGTGGCTGAGCCGGACGAGCACCGCCGAGCGGGTGGGGGAGGGCTCGTCGCCGCGATGGAGCTCCTCGCCGGTCTCGATCAGCGAGAAAGTGCGCGAGGTCTCGACTCCCAGCGCCTCGAGCATTTCGGTGGCGAGGATCTCGCGGACGCCGCCCTTCAGCGTGAGGCGGCCGTCGCCGAAGCGGCTCCAGGGGGTCTGGCCCGATCCCTTGGTGCCGAGGTCCATCAGGCGGCCCCGGTCGTCGGTCATCTGGGCGAACAGGAAGCCGCGGCCGTCGCCGATCTCGGGATTGTACACGCGGAACTGATGGCCGTGATAGCGCAGCGCCAGCGGCTCTTGAAGACCGCCGTGGAGCGGCTCGAAGCGGCCGAAGTGCGCGATCCATTGTTCGTCGCTCAGCGCGTCGAGCCCGACTTCGGCCGCCGCGCGATCGTTGCGGAAGCGCAGGATCGCCTGGGGGAAGCGGGCGGCATGGACGGGATCGTAGAAGGCGTCGCCGAGTTCGAGGATCGCCTGTTGCGGAGTGAAGGCCATGCGGCGATATGGGGAGCAATGGGTGAGCGGCGCAACTACAGCGATGGCTATTGGTGGTCGAAAGACGGCCTGAGGCTGCATTACCGCGATTATGCCGGTGCCGACGACAAGCCGCCGGTGCTCTGCTTCCCCGGGCTGACCCGCAATGCGCGCGATTATGCGCCGCTGGCGGAGCGGATCGCGGGCGAGCGCCGGGTGATCCTCGTCGAGTTCCGCGGGCGCGGCGACAGCGCCTATGCCAAGGATCCGATGTCCTATGTCCCGCTGACCTATCTGCAGGATGTCGAGGCGCTGCTGGACGAATTGGGCATCACGCGCTTCGTCGCGGTGGGGACGTCGCTGGGCGGCATCGTCACCATGCTGCTGGCTGCCACCGACGGGGGCAAGCTGGCGGGCGTGGTGCTCAACGACGTCGGCCCCGAGCTCGACCCCGGCGGGCTGGCGCGGATCCGCACCTATGTCGGCAAGGCGGTATGGCACCCGACCTGGATGCACGCCGCGCGGGCGGTGGCCGAGAGCAATGCCGATGTGTATCCCGATTATGGCATCGAGGACTGGCTGCGCATGGCCAAGCGCCTGTACCGGGTGAACAGCTCGGGGCGGATCGTGCTCGATTACGACATGAAGATCGCCGAGCCGTTCCGCGTGCCGGGCAACGAGGCAGGGCCGGACATGTGGCCGACCATCGACGCGCTGAAGGGCAAGCCGGTGCTGATCGTGCGCGGCGAGCGCTCCGATATCCTGAGCGCAGAAACCGCGGCGAAGATGGTCGCAAGGGTGCCGGGCGCGAAGCTGGTGACCGTCGCCGGAGTGGGCCACGCGCCGACGCTCGACGAGCCCGAGGTCGTTGCGGCGATCGGGCGATTGTTGGCGAAAGTCTAACCGTCACCCCGGCGCAAGCCGGGGCCCAGAGCCATAAGCTCCAGCGCCCGTAACTCTGGATCCCGGCCTGCGCCGGGATGACGAACGCATGTTAGGCCGCTAAGCACGGCCCCCGACATGCCAATCCACATCCTCCACCTCCACTCGACCTTCAATTACGGCGGCAAGGAAGCGCGTGCCGTACGGCTGATGAACGCGTTCGGCGACAGAGCGCGGCACACGATCGTCTCGGCGATGCCCGATCAGCTCGGCGCGCGCGACGCGATCGCGAAGGGCATCAAATACGAGATCGCGCAGAACCCGCCGCCGCTCTCCGGCCGGCCCTCGGTCAAGCGCTATGAGGCGATCGCGGGGTTCATGCGGCGCTTCGATCTCGTCCTCACCTATAATTGGGGGGCGATCGACGGCGTGATGGCGGCGCGGGTGTTCGGCAAGGGGCTGCCGCCGATCGTGCATCATGAAGACGGGTTCAACCAGGACGAGGCCGAACGCCTCAATCCGGTGCGCAACATGTATCGCCGGATCGCGCTGCCCGCGGCCAATGCGCTGGTGGTGCCCAGCAACGTGCTGGAAAAGGTCGCGCTCAAGCACTGGCGCCAGCCGCCCGATCGCGTCCACCGGATCGCCAATGGCGTCCCGACAATGCTCTATGCAGGCAAGCCCGACGCGAAGCTGATCCCGCAGCTGCAGGAGCGCCGCGAAGGCGAAGTGTTCATCGGCTGCGTCGCGGGCCTCAGGCCGGTCAAGGATCTGCCGATGCTCATCCGCGCCGTCGCCGGCGTGAATGCGCGTTTCAAGCTGGTGATCCTGGGCGAAGGCCCCGAGCGGCAGAACATCCTCGATGCTGCCGAAGCGATGGCGATCGAGGATCAGGTGATCCTGCCCGGATTCCTGGCCGAACCGCATCGCTACATGGGATTGTTCGACATCTTCGCACTGTCGTCGAGGAGCGAACAGGCGCCGATCTCGGTGATCGAGGCGATGGCGGCGGGGCTGCCGGTCGTATCGACCCGGGTGGGCGATATTCCGGTGATGGTATCGCCCGAGAACGTGCCGTTCCTCGCGCCGCGGCACCATGAGGTCGATCTGCGCGATCGCATCGACACGCTGGCCAGAAACCCGGAATCGATGCATTATATCGGTCAGCAGAACCGTGCGCGCGCCCGTGCGTTATTCGATGAAGCTGCCATGATCGCGTCTTATGCGCGGCTCTATGGTGCAGCGATGGGACGCCCTGACGGGTTGCAATAAAGATTGCGGCTCGCTTGTTGGGGTGGTTGGCGCTAGCAAGCGCCGGAGTTTTTACCGGAGGCACATTTGTTCAAGGGTCTGACGCCTATCAACTATAACGGCCGGGAAGTCTGGCCGTTGGTCGAAGGGGCAAGGGCGTCGCGGCCACGAACCACGCGAGCGCTGGCGCCTGGGCGGCGGCCGGCGGCATCGGCACCGTCAGTGCGGTAAATGCCGACAGCTATGATGCCGAAGGGAAGATCATCCCGCAGATCTATCGCGCGCTGACCCGACGCGAGCGTCATGAGGAGCTGGTCGAATACGCGATCGAAGGCGCCGTCACCCAGGTCAAGAAGGCCTTCGAGATCGCCGGCGGCAAGGGCGCGGTGAACATCAACGTGCTGTGGGAAATGGGCGGCGCGCAGCGGATCCTGCACGGCGTGCTCGAACGTACGCGCGGGATGGTCGCGGGCGTGACCTGCGGCGCGGGCATGCCGTACAAGCTCAGCGAGATCACTGCCTCTTACGGCGTCAGCTACCTGCCGATCGTCAGCTCGGGCCGCGCCTTCCGCGCGCTGTGGAAGCGGGCCTATTCGAAGGCGTCGGAATGGCTGGCCGCGGTGGTCTATGAGGACCCGTGGCTGGCGGGCGGGCATAACGGCTTGTCCAACGCGGAGGATCCTCTGGTGCCGCAGGATCCCTATCCCCGCGTCCGCGATCTGCGCGCGACGATGCGCGAGGGTGGCATCTCGGACGACGTGCCGATCGTGATGGCCGGCGGCGTCTGGTATCTGCGCGACTGGAGCGACTGGATCGACAATCCCGAGCTCGGCAAGATCGCGTTCCAGTTCGGCACGCGGCCGCTGCTCACCAAGGAAAGCCCGATCCCCGAGGGGTGGAAGAACGCGCTGATGACGCTGGAGGAAGGCGACATCCTGCTCCACCGCTTCTCGCCCACCGGCTTCTATTCTTCGGCGGTGCGCAATCCGTTCCTGCGCAGCCTCGAGGCGCGATCGGAGCGCCAGATCGCTTATTCGACCGAGCATGCCGGGGACCACGTCTTCCAGCTCGACGTGGGCGTGAAGGGCAAGAATTTCTGGGTGACCCGCAACGATCTGCTGCGCGCGCGCGAATGGTTCGGGCTCGGCTTCACCTCCGCGCTCAAGACTCCGGACAACACTTTGGTCTTCGTCAGCGAGGAAGAGAAGAGCGTGATCCGCAAGGACCAGGCCGATTGCATGGGCTGTCTCAGCCAATGCCAGTTCTCGTCCTGGGCGGACACCGAGACCAACTCGACCGGCCGCCTCGCCGATCCGCGCAGTTTCTGCATCCAGAAGACTCTGCAGGACATCGCCCATGGCGGGCCGGTGGAGGAAAACCTCATGTTCGCCGGGCACGGCGCTTACAATTTCAAGCGCGATCCCTTCTATTCGAACGGCTTCGTGCCGACGGTGAAGCAGCTCGTCGACCGGATCCTGACCGGGGATTGACCCCAAAAATCCTCCCTCGCGAAGCGGGGAGGAATTTTAGGCATCCCAAGAAACCCTAGCCTTCCGATCGGCGCCCATCCCGCTAGGCTGGCGACATGAAGACCGGTCTCATCATCCGCCACACCCCGTATGAGGGCATCGCCGGGTTCCGCGAGCCGATCGAGGCTGCGGGCTATGTCCTCGATCGCGTCGACGTCACCGATCCGGGCTTTTCCAGCCTCGATTTCGACGCGCCCGACCTGCTGCTGATGATGGGCGGGCCGATGGGGGTCTATGAACGCGAGGCGCATCCGTGGATCGCGCATGAACTCGAGCGGCTTGCCGAGCAGAATCGCGCGCGGGCTGCCCACGCTCGGCGTGTGCCTCGGCGCACAGATGATCGCAGCGGCGATGGGCGCCGAAGTCCGGCCGGGTCCGGTGAAGGAGATCGGCTTCGCGCCGGTGAAGCTCAACGATCCGGGGGCGGATTCGCCGCTCCGCCACGTCGCCGGAGTGCCGATGCTGCATTGGCACGGCGATACCTTCGGTTTGCCGGACGATGTCGAGCTTCTCGCCTCGACGCCGTCTTATGCCCACCAGGCCTTCCGCCGTGGCCCCGAATTGCTCGCGCTCCAGTTCCATGCCGAAATGGGCGAGGATCCGCGCTTCGAGGCGTGGATCGAGAATGGCCCGGCCTTCATCGCCGAGGCAGGCACTTCGCCCGAGCGCCTGCGCGGCGAGCATGAGGCGCACGGCAGTGCGGCGGTGGCCGCCGGCAAGGCGATGATCACGGAGTGGCTTCGCGGCCTCTGACCGCGCTCAGGCGGCGTCTTCCTTGCCGCTGCCTACCACCGGGTCCGCGCCGTGGGCGTGCGGCTTGGCGTGGCCGTGGGCGCGCAGATAGCGGTCGTCGAGCTCGTCGATGATCTCCTGCCCGCGGTCCACACCGGCGTGGAGGCGGAGCAGCGAATCGATCTTCGCCTCCATCCGGTCGTCATTTTCCTTCGACGAGGGCGATCCGATATAGAGGAAATAAGCGAGCCCCACGACTTGCCAGAGCAATTGCAGGAATTCGGACTGCCAGTTCTCGAAGGTGTCGCGCAGCATCTCGTTCAGATAGCTCGACGTCTCGGCGATCTGGCCATGCGCGCGGGCCTCTTCGACGAAAGCCTTCCAGCCGAACAGCCAATGGAGCGCGAACGAAACGAGGAAGAAGCCGAGCGTGATCCACGCATAGCTGTATTTCTTCATTGGTGCCTCCTTTTCGGCGGAGAACCGCTTCAGAAGCAAGGAGTTCCGGGAGCTAGAGCCAGCCCTCGAGGACCTGATCGGGCGGTCGATGGCCGTCGACCCAGGAGCGGATATTGGCGATGACCTTGAGCCCCATCGCCTCGCGGCCCTCGAAGGTCGCGGAGCCGAGATGCGGAAGCAGCACGACGTTGTCGAGCGCGATCAGCCGCGGATCGACCGCGGGTTCGTTCACATAGACGTCGAGCCCGGCGCCGGCGATGTGGCCCCCGGTCAGCGCCGCCACCAAAGCTTCCGGATCGACGATCTCGCCGCGCGCGGTGTTGATCAGCCAGCCCTGGGGGCCGAGCAGGTCGAGCCGGCGCGCATCGATCAGCCCGCCGGTGTTCTCGGTGTGCGGCGTGTGGATGGTCAGGATGTCGACCGCGGCGAGCATCGCATCCAGATCGGCATGCCAGGTCGCACCAAGCTGGGCCTCGGCGACTTCGGGGATGCGGTGGCGGTTGTGATAATGGATCTGCAGCCCGAAGGCGCGGGCGCGCTGCGCCACAGCCTGGCCGATCCGGCCCATGCCGAGGATGCCGAGCTTCTTGCCGCCGATGCGGTGGCCGCGCATGCCGGTGGGGCGCCACCCGGTCCATTCGCCCGAGCGGACGAGCTTGTCGCCCTCGATCAGCCGGCGCGGCGCGGCGAGGATCAGCGCCATCGCCATGTCGGCGGTGTCCTCGGTCAGCACGCCAGGGGTGTTGGTGACGGTGATGCCGCGCTCGCGCGCCGCTTTCAGATCGATATGGCCGAATCCCGCGCCGTAATTGGCGATCAGGCGAAGGCGATCGGGGGCCGCGGCGATCAGTTCCGCGTCGATCCGGTCGGTCACCGTGGGCACGAAGACATCGGCATCGGCCATCGCCGCGGCGAGCATGGTGCGGTCCATCGGACGGTCATCGCCATTGAGCACGGCGTCGAACAATTCGGCCATGCGCGTCTCGATCGCCTGCGGCAATGCGCGGGTGACGGTCACCTGGGGACGGGAGGGGCGCGCGGGCTGTGCCATTCAGGGCGGATTGGCCGGTGCCGAGGCGCCAGTCAACGGGTTGAAGCGCGGCGCATGCTCGCAGTATCAGCGGACTCATGACAGGGGATCGAATGCGGCTCGGCGCTTGGATGATGCTGGGGATCGCGGCGCTGGCGCTCGCCATGCCGGCGATCGCGCAGCGCAAGCCGCCTTATTGGGTGTCGATCGACGTCGACAAGGCGCACCTGCGCAGCGGCCCGGGCCGCAACTATCCGGCAATCTGGCTCTACAAGCGCCGCGATCTCCCGCTCAAGGTGCTCGACGTCTATGGCGAGTGGCGCAAGGTCGAGGATCCGGGCGGCACCCAGGGCTGGATGCTGCGCAACTTCCTCGACGAGAAGCGCACTGCGATCGTAGTGGGCGGCGTGACCGAACTGCGCTCCGCGCCCCAGCTCGATGCGCATATCAACTGGCGAGTCGAACCCGGCGTGGTCGGGGCGATCAGCAAATGCACCGACAATTGGTGCCGCTTCGACGTGGGCGGCCGCACGGGCTATATCGAGCAGTCGCACATCTGGGGTGTCGAGCCCGGCGAAGTGCTGCGCTAGGCACGTCAGCCGCGTTCGACACGGGTGCGCGGCCCGCGGAGGATTGCTTCGCTCGCGCGCGCCGTGCGCAATGCCGAATGGCCGGTGGACGGATGCGGCACGCCTGCGCCGAGAGCCCGGTTGAGCGCGATCACGTGCGGCAACTGGATCGGCTTCGGATTGGGGATGTCGTGCGTGGCCACGCCGGCGCGGCTGTGTACTTCGATCGGCGCTTCGTCGAATATCGCGAAGCGGATCGTGCCATGCTCGCCGGTGATGACGATCGTGTCGGTGCGCGCTTCGGCGGCGAAATCCCAGATGCCGTGCGCTTCGATCGCGGGGCCGTGGCGCCAGCGCGCCTCGACGCGGTCCGGTACCAGTGACGCTGCCGGAATATGCAGCTGCGAGACGTCGACTTGGGTGATCGGCCCGAACAGGCTGTCGAACAGATCCAGCCCATGGCAGGCCAGATCCTCGAAAAGGCCCCCGGCGCCTCGGAAGGATCGATCCGCCAATTGTCGCCGGTAACGGGCGTCGCGCCCACCCGGCCCAACGTCCATGTCACCGACCGTATCGGGCCGATCGCACCATTGTCGATAGCCTCGTCGATCGCGGCGAAGCGCGGAAGGCTGCGCCGGTAATAAGAGACGAACAGCGGCACGCCAGCCTCGTCGAAGGCGCGGCACAATTTCTCGGCGTCGCGCAGATAGACCGTCATCGGCTTTTCGACGCAGCATGGCTTGCCCGCCTTCGCCGCTGCCAGCGCCAGCGGAAGGTGCGAGGCCGGCGGCGTGGCGATGTAGACGGCGTCGACCAGTTCGGACGCGATCAGGTCGTCCGGCGAGGCGAAAACGTGCGGGACGCCGTGGCGCGCCGCATAGTCGAGCGCTCGATCGTGTCGCCGGGAGGCCACGGCTTCAAGGGAACCGCCCGGAGCCCGGAGGAAGGCCGGGCCGCTTTTGTGTTCCGCGACCGAGCCCGTGCCGATCATTCCCCAGCGGATCCTCACGAACTCTCCTTCGGATCGCGATAGCAGGATTCGCCCTTAATCGAGCAACTCCACGGCCATCGCAGTAGCCTCGCCGCCGCCGATGCAGAGCGAGGCGAGGCCGCGCTTTTGGCCGTTCGTCTCGAGGGCTGAGAGCAATGTGGCGAGGACGCGTGCACCGCTGGCGCCGATCGGGTGGCCGAGCGCGCAGGCGCCGCCATGGACGTTGAGCACGTCGTGGCCGATGCCGAGATCGTGCATCGCGATCATCGCGACGCAGGCGAACGCCTCGTTCACTTCGAACAGGTCGACATCGCCGATCTGCCATCCCGCTTTCTCCAGTGCCTTGCGCATCGCGAACACGGGCGCAGTGGTGAAGCGGGCAGGGGCATGCGCGTGCGCGGCGTGGGCGACGACACGGGCCACGGGGTTCAGCCCGAGCCGGTCGGCGACGCTCATCCGAGTCATCACCAGCGCCGCCGCGCCGTCCGAGATCGACGAAGCATTGGCGGCGGTGATCGTGCCGTCCTTCGAGAAAGCGGGCTTGAGCGTCGGGATCTTGGCGAGATCGCCCTTCGCCGGCTGCTCGTCGAACGTGATCGTGGTGACGCCCTTGCGGCCCTTGACTTCGACGGGGACGATCTCGCGATCGAACGCACCCGATTGCTGCGCCTTCTGCGCGCGCTGGAGCGAGGCGATCGCAAACGCGTCCTGCGCCTGACGGGTGAATTGATATTCCTGCGCAGTCTCCTCGGCGAAGCTGCCCATCAGGCGGCCGGGCTCATAGGCGTCCTCGAGTCCGTCGAGATACATATGGTCCTTGAGCACGTCGTGCCCGATCCGCGCGCCCGCGCGGTGGCGCAGCGAGAGATAGGGCGAATTGGTCATGCTCTCCATGCCGCCGGCGACGAGCAGGTCGACCGATCCCGCGGCGAGCGCATCGGCGGCCATGATCGCGGCCTGCATCCCCGATCCACACATCTTGTTGATCGTGGTCGCCTCGATGTGATGCGGAAGGCCGGCATTCAACGCCGCTTGGCGCGCGGGGGCCTGGCCGAGGCCGGCCGGGAGCACGCAGCCCATGTAGATCCGCTCGATCGCATCGCCCTTCAGCCCCGCGCGCTCGACTGCCGCGCCCACCGCGGTGGCGCCGAGATCGATCGCGCTGGCGTCGGTCAGGCAACCCTGGAAGCTGCCCATCGGCGTGCGGGCATAGGAGGCGATGACGATATCGTCGGCGGACATTGTTTTCCTCTCGTTTGTTGGGGGCGATTTAGTCATCCCCGGGGCAGTTTGCAAAAGCCGTGCCCGCGCGCCAAGGAAGCTCCCACATGACGCTCGTCGACATCCTCAAATGGGCAGCTTCGATCAGCGGCATCATCGCCTGTTTCATGGTGTCGCTCGATCTCGGCCGGCGTGTGACCGGCTGGGGCTTTGCGCTGTTCGTCGCTTCCAGCATCTGCTGGATCAGCGGCGCCTTTCTCTCCGACGACGAGCCGCTCTGGACGCAGAACCTCGTATTGTTCTGCATCAACCTGTTCGGCGTCTATCGCTATCTGATCCGCAAGCGGCCGCCGCGCGATGACGACTGACCTCTGGCTGTGGCCGGTGCTGCTCGGCGTGCTGGGGCTCGTCTTCGGCAGCTTCATCGCGACAGTGGCGATCCGCTGGCCGAAAGGCCGGTCCGCGCTGCAGGGGCGGTCGGAATGCGACGCGTGCGGGAAAGGGCTCGGCGCGCGTGAGCTGGTGCCGGTGGCGAGTTTCGTGCTCCAGCGCGGACGGTGCCGGGGTGCGGCGCGTCTGTCCATCCGAGCCATCTGGTTACCGAACTCGCCGGCATGATGATCGGCATCGTCGCCGGCATTCTCGTCCCCGGGATCGGCGGAGTCGTCGGGGCGATATTCGGCTGGATGCTTCTGGCGCTGGCGGCTCTCGACCTCGCTGCATTCTGGCTGCCCAATTTGCTCACCGGTGCGCTGGCGGCAGCAGGGCTGGCGGCGGGACTCTTCGGCATTTGGCCACCGATCGACGCGAGGCTGATCGGCGGGATCGGGGATTCGCGACGCTGGCCGCGATCGCGGCGGGCTATCGGCTGGTGCGTGGCCGGCAGGGGCTGGGCGGGGAGACCCCAAATTGTTCGGGGCAATCGGCTGCTGGCTCGGCTGGCAGGCGCTGCCGCTGGTGCTGCTTGCCGCGGCGCTGATCGGGCTGGCGGCGGTGCTGGGGTTGCGGATGGGCGGGCGGAAGATCGCTGCTACCGATCGGCTGCCGTTCGGCGTGATGCTCGCAGCGGCGGCCTTCACGGTGTGGATCGGCCAGGCATTGACGCCGGCGCCCACGCCAGCCGACATTGTCGTCATCACGCAAATCCCGCCGGAGACCCGATGATGCGCGACCTGCTCGACCGCCAGCGCGCCGCATTCATGGCCGAACTGCCGGTGTCGCTCGACATTCGCAAGGATCGACTCAAGCGCGCTATCGCGCTGGTGGCCGACAATGCGCCGCGCTTCTGCGACGCGCTCTCGGAGGATTTCCGGCATCGTAGCCGCGAGCAATCGATGATCACCGATATTGCCGCTTCGGTGGCGCCGCTCAAACATGCGCTCAAGCATGTCGGGCGCTGGTCGCGGTCCGAGCGCAAGCCAGCGATGTTCCCGTTGGGATTGCTCGGCGGGCGGGCATGGGTTGAATATCAGCCAAAGGGCGTGGTGGGGATCATCGCACCGTGGAATTTCCCGGTGAACCTCGTGATGAGCCCGCTTGCCGGTGTGTTCGCTGCGGGCAACCGGGCGATGGTCAAGACCAGCGAGTTCACGCCGGTCGTGGCCGCCTTGTTCGAGGAACTGGCGCCGCTTCACTTCGCCCCCGAGGAAATGGCATTCGTGAGCGGCGGGCCGGAGGTCGGCAAGGCCTTCGCCGAACTCCCGTTCGATCATCTGCTGTTCACCGGTGCGACGGGGATCGCGAAGCACATCCTCCACGCCGCCGCGGACAATCTGACGCCGGTGACGCTCGAACTCGGCGGCAAGTCGCCCATCATAGTGGGCCGCTCGGCCGATATCGGCCGGGCCACAGAGCGGGTGGCGATGGGCAAGATGCTCAATGCCGGGCAGATCTGCCTCGCCCCCGATTACATGCTGGTGCCCGAGGAGAAGGAAAGCGAAGTCGTGGACGGGCTGATCCGCGCGGCATCGGCGATGTATCCGAGCCTTTTGGCGAATCCCGATTACACCGCGGTGATCAACGATCGCCACCATGCGCGGCTGAATGATTGGGTCGAAGATGCGCGCCGCAAGGGGCCGAGGTCATCGCGGTGAACCCGGGACAAGAGGATTTCGCCGCCTCCAATTCGCGGAAAATGCCGCTCCACATCATCCGCGGTGCAACCGACGATATGATCGTGATGCAGGAGGAGATTTTCGGGCCGGTCCTGCCGGTGCGGAGCTATCGGCATATCGACGATGCGATCGCCGAAGTGAACCGGCGCGATCGCCCGCTGGCGCTTTATTATTTCGGCGGCGATGGCGAGGAGCGGCGCAGGGTGCTGGATCGCACGATCTCGGGCGGCGTGACGCTCGACGACGTGATCTTCCATGTCGGCCAGGAGGAATTGCCGTTCGGTGGGATCGGGCCCTCGGGGACGGGCGCGTATCACGGCGAAGCGGGCTTCCGTACTTTCAGCCACGCGCGCAGCATCTACAAACAGGCACGGCTCGACGTGGCGAAGCTGGCTGGGATGAAGCCGCCGTATGGGAAGGCGACGCAGGCGACGATAAAGCGGCAGATGAAGGGGTAGGAAGGCGCCGGCTATTGGTGGTTAGCCGCGAAAGGTCACACTAGGGTCACACTGCCTGCATCGTTCTGGCCGGCCGTGTTCCTGCGCAGGCGATCCAGGATGGTGTGGGCCAGGCAGCGCTTTACTCCTGCTTTCGCACGAGCAGGAGGAGGGGCGTTACGATGTCAAAGAGCCAGGGCGGATCGACATTCAGGCGAGCGACGGCTTTCAATCCTCCCCCGCAAGGGGAGGTGGCGCCGAAGGCGTCGGAAGGGAGGTAAGCAGCGCACTCTCCGATCGAGCGCAGTGCTTCCGCCCCTCCGTCACGCTGCGCGTGCCACCTCCCTGGCGGGGAGGATTTTGAATGTCGATCCGTCCTAGATGAGGCTGTCAGACGAAATCCTACATTGCAAGCATGTCTGCAAATGGTGGTTAGCGGTCATTCCGATCCTCCCCGGAACGGGGAGGGGACCAGCCGCAGGCTGGTGGAGGGGACTCTCCACCAGCGAAATCCATTGGGGCACTCCCTCCACCACCGCCTACGGCGGCGGTCCCCCTCCCCGTTCCGGGGAGGATCAAGAACGTCCGCAACTGGGCGCAAGCGGTCGGCGCGAAGGCCGCGCAACGCTAGAGCAAGCGCCCCTCCGGCAGCCGCACCGCGGTCACGCGCCAGGTCAGCCCCTGCAACTCGAAAACCAGCTCGGGGCCGGTCCCGTTCGCCGGTGTCAGTGCGAAGCGGCCCAGCGATTCCCGGTGGACGCGCATCTCGCCCGGCTTCGCGCTGGTCAGCCCCGGCCGTGCCGCCTGCGCCACCGCGGCGCTTGCGAAGAGCGCGCGCATGCCCTCGGGTGTGATGATCGCGTCGACTGCCGGATCGGCGAACCGCTCGGCGATCGCTGCGCCCAGCCGGTCGAGCGGCGAGCCGTCGGCATGCTCCAGCCGCCCGCGCAATTGCGTCTTCACGTCCGCGCGGACCGCCGGATAGTCGATCCGCGCGGAAAGCGCCGTGAGATCGCGTGCGTCGGCGGCCTTCTTCATCTGCAGCAGCGTGAGATAGGGCGAACCCCAGAGCCACGCGCCGGCCGCTACCGCCAGCAACCCGGCCATCACGATCCACCAGCGCTTCATTGTGCGACTCCTTTCGCGCGGAGCCCGGCAAGCGCTTCGCCCGCCCAGCGATACATGCCCGCATCGGCCGCGCGCTGATGCCGGCTGAGGCGGCGCATTCGCCCTTCGACTTCCTCGAGCACCACCAATGCCTTGCGCTCCCAGCCCTGCTCGATCAGCAGCGCAGCATAACGACAACGCGCCTCTTCGCCCGGCATGCGCATGACCAAATCGGCATAGAGATCGAGCGCTTCCTGCTTGCGGCCGAGATGATCGAGCGTCCGCGCACGCAGCAGTGCCTGCCGATCGCGCTCGCTCTGGCCAAGAGGTGTCGGGATCGCGTCGAGCAATGCCAAGGTCTCGGTCGCCTGACCGGTTTCGAACAGCGACAAAGCGAGCTTGCCCTGGCTGCGCAGGTCGGGGTCGCCGGGCGTCATCGCGATGCTCTCGCGATAGAGCGGTACCGCCTCGTCATGCCGCCCCAGCGCCGCCAGCGCATCGGCCACGCGGAGCCGGTTGGCTGCGGTATCGGCGAGGCCAAGCGCGTCGCGCGCGGCGCGCAACTCGCGTTCGGGGTCGATCGTCTCGATCGCCTTTGCCCGAGCGGTCCGCACATGGCGGTTGCTGCCCAATCCCGGCAGCACCTCGACGATCAGATAGGCGAGCGCGCTCACCACCGGCAGGAAGATCAACGCAGTGAGCCACAGTGGATTGCGCCCGGTGCGCATCAGATGAACGATGCAGAGCACCTGCAGCCCGATGACGACGAGGAACGGCATCAGGCGGCGGCTTCCGGCTTTGCCTCCGGCGCTGGCTCGGCGCCCGCGCGCGCCTTGCGCACGCTCTCGACCACGAAGCCCTTCCGCCACAGGAACCACAGCAGCACCATGCCGGGCAGCGCCACGACAGTGGTCATGATCCAGAATCCGACCCAGCCGAGCTGCTCGGCGAATATCCCTGCCGGGCTCGACAGCCAGGTCCGCCCGACACCCGCGAGCGACGAGAGCAGAGCGAATTGCGTTGCGGTGTAGGCAAGGCTCGACAGCCCCGACAGATAGGTGACGAAGATCGTGAGGCCGAGCCCGCTGGTCACCTGTTCGGTCGCCACCGCGATCGTCAGCCACAGGTTGGAATGCCCCTGCGATGCGAGGATCGCAAAGGTCAGGTTGCTCACCATCATCAGCACCCCGGAGACGAACAGCGCGCGGCCCATGCCGAGCCAGGCGAGCAACGGCGCCGACAGCGCCGTGCCGACGATCAGCCCCCAAAAGCCGATCACCTTGTTGATCGCGATGAACTCGGTGTCGCTGAAGCCGAGCTCGACGATCATCGGGTTGAGCATCGACTGTCCCATCGCGTCGCCGAGCTTGTAGACCAGAACGAAGAGCAGGATGAGCACGGCGCCGCGCCGCATCAGGAATTCGCGGAACGGCCCGATCAGCGTCGACTGGAGCCATTGCCCGATCGACTGGCGTCCTTCGGCGCTGAGCACGCGGTCGTGCAATCCGCGTCCGGCCCAGAGCGCCGCGAGAAGTCCGGGGAGAACGCAGAAGCCGGTCAGCCCATAGGCTTTGGCCCAGCCCAGCCCGAGGCCCTCGGGTGAGGCCATCGCGATCGTGCCCACGCCCGCAGCGAAGGCTCCGAGGCGGTAGCCGAACTGGTTGTTCGCAGTGCCGTGCGCGAGCTCGTCTTCGGTAAGGATTTCAATGCGATATGCGTCGATGATGATGTCCTGGGTCGCGCCGAGAAACGCCGTCGCGATCGCCCAGAAAGCGAAGACGCCGAGGTGCAGCTCGGGCTGGCTCGCGCCGAGCATCCATACCGATGCGAACAGCAATGCCTGGACGAAGAACAGCCATGCCCGGCGCTGGCCGAACAGTCCGGTAAGGATGGGCAGCTTGAGCCGGTCCACCAAAGGCGCCCACAGGAATTTGAGCGTGTACGGCGTCGTCAGCCCGATCGCGAAGCCGATGGTCTTCTTGTCGATACCGACCTTGGCGAGCCAGAAGGTCATCGTTCCGAGGAGCAGCGCCAGCGGAAATCCGCTCGAGATGCCGAGCAGCAGCGCCGCGATCGGCCGCGGGCGGAAATAGGGCGCCATCGTCGCGACGAATCCGCCGCGTGTGCCTTCCTCCAGAGTCGCCCCGTCCGCCATCCCTTGCTCCCTCTCGCCTTCCGCGCGACACTAGGGTCCGTACTCGGTTCCCACAATGGCCGTGACGGAGCGGATTTTGGCGCACAGGGAGGAGCGAGGAAGGAGCGATGCGGTGTTCATCGTGACTGACGAGCGACGTAGCTGTGCGCCAAAATCCGCCCGCCGCTTCGCGGTCGTCCGGAGACGAACGCTGGACTGCGTCAGCCCGCTTGCACGGGCCACCAGCCCGCACTGCGCGAGCTTCCTTGCCAGCGCCCGTCTCCGGACGATCACGGCCGTTGCGGGAACCGAGCACGGACCCTTGCCGAAAAGTTGCGGAGGGGAAGGATGAACGCGCCGACTCAGGGCCAACTCGCGCTCGCCGCCCAGCTCGCCCGCGGCGGTCGTCGCGACGAGGGCGCGATCGCTTATGTCGATGCCTCCGCTTATACCAGCTTGGCGCGCCATGCGGCCGAGCAGGCGCACATCTTTGCGCGCGTGCCTCTGGTCATAGCTCCCTCCGCGCTGCTGCCCGAAAACAACATGGCGGTGCCGCATGACGGGTTCGGCAAGCCGTTGCTGATCACCCGAGACAAGGCAGGGCAGGCGCATGTCTTCCTCAACGTCTGCCGCCACCGCGGCACGCGCCTTGTCGAAGGATGTGAGGCAGTCCGGTCGCCGCGGCTGGTCTGTCCCTATCACGCCTGGACCTATGCGCTCGACGGCCGCCTCACCGGGCTACCTCGCGCCGATACCTTCCCCGGCCTCGACAAGGCCGAACACGGCCTCCAGCGCCTGCCCACGCACGAGGCGGGCGGGCTGATCTGGTTCGCTTTCGACGAGGGCGCCGATTTCGGCGAGGCCGAGACGCTTGCGCGTGATTTCGAGGCATTCGATCTCGCCGGCCAGCATTTGTTCCGCCACCGCACGCACGACATCCGCGCCAATTGGAAGCTGATCATGGACGCCTTTCTCGAAGGCTATCACATCCAGCGTCTCCACGCCGACACGATCGCCCCGTTCTTCAGGGACGGCGTCTCGACCGCCGACAGCATCGGCCCGCACCAGCGCTCGGCGGTGGGCCGCGAGGCTGCGTTGGCGGCCCTGTCCTCCAGCGACTGGGCGACTTTGCGCTCGGCGATCACCTATACCTATCAGATGTTTCCCGGCACCGTGCTCGTCGTCAGCCCGGATTACATCAACCTGATGGTGCTGATGCCCCAGGCGCCCGATCGGGTGCTGGTCGAGGATTTCATGCTCATCCCCGAGCCGCCCGCCACCGACAAGGCACTCGCCCATTGGGAGAAGAGCTGGCAGCTGCTCGACGGCGGGGTGTTCGCCGCGGAGGATTTCCGCGCCTGCGAGCTGGGCCAGCAGGGGCTGGCCTCGGGCGCGATCGAGCGGCTCACGCTCGGCACGCTCGAACTCGGCATCCGCCAGTTCCACGATGCAGTCGAGGCGAAACTGCGGGCCTATGCGTCCTGAGCGCGCAGAGTCCCGGCTCAGGCGACCCCGGCGAACAGGTTGAAGCTGCTCGGCAGTTTCCGCGGCTTCTTTCCCCTGATCACCGTCTCGACCGCGAGGATCGCCCCCAGCAGGTCGCGCTGCGGATAGGGCTTGGCCAGCCATCCCGCCCCCAGCGCCCGCGCTTCGGCCGGGCAATCGCCCGTCACGAACAGCACCTCGACGCCGCGCGCCTTCGCCGCACGTGCCACGTCGATACCGCTGCCGTCGGCCAGCCGCACGTCCAGCAGCACCAGGTCGATATCGGGGTCGGTCTCGATCCAGACGAGTGCATCCGCGACCGAATCGACCGTCGCGACGATCGTGAACCCCTCGCCATTCAGGAAATGCTCGGTGTCGAACGCCTCCAGCGCCTCATCTTCCACCAGCAATACCCGCTCGATCAGCCGTTTCTTCTTCGCGAACAACATTCACACCGCTTTCATCCGCGGCGCGCCCCCAAACGCCCCCGCAAGCCGCTCCTAACGCGCGAAAACCCTATTCAGCGCCGCAATAATTTTTGCCGAGCGGAGCATAATCGCTATATCGCCGCCGTGCCCCCATCCAAGCCCCCGAAACGCAGCGCATCGCGAAGCTGCTCGCCCGTGCAGGAATCGCGTCGCGCCGCGAGATCGAACGCATGATCGCCGAAGGGCGCATCGCGCTCGATGGCAAGGTGCTCGATACCCCCGCCACGCTGCTGACCTCGCTCCACGGCGTCACCGTCGACGGCAATCCCGTCGCCGAGCCTGCGCCTGCCCGGCTGTTCCGCTATCACAAGCCCGCCGGCCTGCTCACCGCCGAGCGCGACTTCACCGGTCGCCCCACCATCTATGACCGCTTGCCCGAAGGGCTGCCGCGGGTGATGCCGGTCGGGCGGCTCGACTTGAACACCGAAGGCCTGTTGCTGCTGACCACCGACGGCGAGCTCAAGCGTGAGCTGGAGCTTCCCGCCACCGGCGTCGAGCGCAGCTATCGCGCCCGTGCCTATGGCCAGGTGAGCCAGCCCCAGCTCGAGGAGTTGATGCTCGGCGTCGAGATCGAAGGTGTCCGTTACGGCTCGATCAACGCCAATATCGAGCGCCGCACCGGCGCCAATGTCTGGATCGAGATGACCCTGACCGAGGGCAAGAATCGCGAAGTCCGTCGCGTACTCGAGCATCTCGGGCTCGAAGTCAGCCGCCTGATCCGCACGCGCTACGGCCCCTTCTATCTGGGGGATCTCCCGCCGGGAGACGTCGACGAAATCCGCCGCGCCGACCTGATCACTTTCCGCACCGTGCTGTCCAAGCCAAGCGGCGGCAAGGCCGCGTCGAACCTGCAATTCTCGGTGCGCGAGCGCGTGCCCGAGGCGCCGGCGCCCAAGGCGAAATCGGTCGAGGAACCGGATCGCCGCCTGCGCCGCGCGCCGATAAAGCCCACGCCCGTCGCGCCCGCGGGCCCGCGCTTCACGCCGCGCACCACTCCGCCCGCGCGCGCCGCGGATGCGGCGGAGGGGAACGCCGCCCACCGCGCGGCGAAGGTCGCTTCGCCCCCGGCGCCAGGCCGCCCGGCCGGATCGAGCGTGCACCCCGCGAAGACCGCCCCGCGAGCGCGGAGACCCGTTTCAAGCCCGGTGCCCGGCCGCCGGCCCGTGCCGAACGCCCGGCACGTGACGAGAGTCGTGCCCCGGCCAGAGGGGAAGGTCGCTTCACGCCACGGACCACGCCCGCGGCGCGAACCGAGCGCCCCGCACGCGAAGAAAGCCGTGGCCCCGCGCGCGGCGAAGCCCGCTTCACACCTCGCGCCACGCCCGCCCCGCGCACTGATCGTCCTGCGCGTCCCGAGCGTCCGGCGCGCGAGGAGACCCGGACCGTCGGCAAGCCTGCCCGTGCCGCGCGGGCCAAGGCGCATCGCGATCAGCAGGAGCCGCGCGCCGGCGACCTCGCCGAGCGGCCGCGCGGTCCTCGCCGTCCGACCAAGGGCCCGGCAGGCGGTCGCGGCAAGCCCGCTAAGCCCGGGCGGCCGCCGAGGACGCGCAAGTAATGCGGATCATCGCCGGGGAATGGCGCGGCCGCCCCTTGGTCTCGCCCAAGGGGGACACCACGCGCCCGACAGCCGATCGCACCCGCGAGGCACTGTTTTCGATGCTCGTCAGCCGGGTGGGCAGCTTCGAAGGGCTTGCGGTCGCCGATCTGTTCGCCGGATCGGGGGCGCTCGGCCTCGAAGCCCTGTCACGCGGCGCCGCTTCCTGCTTGTTTGTCGAACAGGACAAGGCAGCGCTGGACGTGCTCAAGGCCAATATCGCCAAACTCGGGGCAAAGGGTGCCGAAGTCCGCGCCACTTCCGCGCTGGCGCTGGGCCCTGCCGTGAAGCCGCTCGATTTGATCCTGATGGATCCGCCTTACGGCACCGGCGCAGGCGTGGTCGCGCTCGACAAGCTCGGCCGGCTTGGCTGGGCGTCGCCGGCGACGTGGATCAGCATCGAGACCGCGAAGAACGAGGAAATCGAACTCGCCGGCTTCGAGGTCCACACCAGCCGCGTCCACGGCAAGGCACGGCTCACGCTGCTGCGCGCTATCTGAGGTGGCGATGCCGGCGGCAAAACACAGTGATGACGGATAGGGAGGCTGTGGCGGCTGGATGGTTGTGCTCTCGGCGATTTTGTTCTTCGTCAGCCAGCATTCGTTGCTGTCGCTGCCGCTCTGGATCCTGGCGGGTCTCGCTTTGGGCGGTGCGGTCAGCGCATTGCTTCGGAAGCCCGGATGGATGGGGCTGGGCGTGATCGGCTTCGTGATCGGGATCGCCAACATCTTCCTCGGATCGATGGTCAACGCGATCTTTCTCAATGCCTATGGCACCTATGGCACGGCGGTGATCACGCAGGAGGTGGAAACCAGTTCGCAGCTCAATGATTCTGAATATCTGGGAATATGATGCGGTGGTGCGCACCGCCGACGGGCGGGACGTGAAGACCGGCTTCGACACGATGTCGGCCAGCCTCTACCCGCCACGCAACGCGATCGAAATCCCGCCGAAGGGCGAGCGTTTCGTCGTCAAGTACATTCCGGGTTTCGAGCGCAATATCGCGATCCTGCGCGACGAGTCTCCCTTCGGCAAACGCCTGCTCGTGCAGGAGGCACTCAAGCCCGTCGAACGCGCCGCCGCACAGGTCGAGGCAAGCCCCGACAATGTCGATTTCCGCCGCGAATATCGCGAGGCGATCGAGAAGTTCCTCGCCCGCCACGCCGACAGCGTGCCGCCCGAGCTAATAGCCCGTTATCGCAACGAGTTGAATCGCCTCGGCAACGACTGAGGCCCGCCGTCAGCGCCTGGTGTCGACTGCAATCCAGTTCGTTTCCCAAGTGGTTCCGCCATCAGCTGAAAACGCCTGTTCGAATCGTGCGGAATTCGGCGTGACGTCGGAGATCACGAAGCGGACGAGAATCATGCGTTCGTTGACGGTATCCGTTCCGTAAAAGGTGCCCTTGCCCTTCGCGTCGAAGGCGCCGGTGACCGGAGGCGTGAGAAGGCCGTTGCGGACGCTCGCGAAATTCAGTGTCCACTGGCGCGCCTTTGGATTGTAGAGCCGGAGCGACACGCCCTCGATCCGCCCGGCGGATCCTTCGACCGAAAGCTCGACGACATTAGCCCGGCCGCCCAGCAAGGGACGCACATCGCTGGTACCGCGATATTCGACCCATCGGGTCGATCCGGTCAGCGGTTCCGCCAGATAGCGCAACTGCGTCGTCCAATTGCCGATTTCCCAGTCGAAATCATGGGTGCCGTCGCGCGCTTGCGCCGGCATTTGCGATGCAGCTTGTCCGAAGCTCGGGAGCGGCGTGGTGAGGGACGCGGCACTCAGCGCAAGCGCAATCCCCATGCATGTCGGCCGGATCTTCATGGGCATGCCCTCCCTCGCAAGCTTCGCAACGCCTTCTCGGCATTCCAGCGCGTATCGCGCAAGGGGCGAAAGCCAAAAAAGGCCGCCCCGAGGGACGGCCGTTTAAAGTCTTAGGAGAGGATGCCTGAAAGGCCCGATCCTTCTGCGCCGCAGCGCGTTATGTTGCAAGTGCGAAGTGATACCGGTATCATTGCACAAAATGCAACCGTACAACGTTGTCACTTGCAGCAAACAGCAGATGGCAGCACGGTGAGGCCATGGCGAAGACGCTCAAGCTCGACGAATTCCTGCCCTATCGGCTTTCGATCGCGTCCAACACGGTGTCGGACGCAGTGGCGACGGCGTATCGCACGCTGTTCGGGCTGCGCATCCCTGAATGGCGGCTGGTTGCGGTGCTTGCCGAGGGCGGCGCGATGAGCCAGCAGGCGTTGTGCGGCCGGACGCGGATGGACAAGGTGACGGTGAGCCGGGCGGCGATCGCCCTGGCCGAGCGCGGGCTGATCCAGCGCGGCGCCAATCCCGAGGACCAGCGCTCGCATTTGCTGACGCTGTCGCCGCAGGGCTGGTCGCTCTACGAGCAGGTGGCGCCCAAGGCGCTGGAGTTCGAGCGGCGGATCTTCGCGACGCTATCGGACGAAGAGCGCGAGCAGCTCCGCGCGATGCTCGAGCGGATCGAGGCTGCGGCGATCGCGCTGGACGGCGGGGTTGATTAGCGGCCGCGCGCCGGATACTTCGCCTTTGCCCTCCCCAGGCACAATGACACTGCAGGAGGCGCTTTCATGTCCGCTCATGTCGATCGCACCGGTCTGAAGGTTGCCGAAGTGCTCGCGCGCTTCGTCGAGACGCGCGTGCTGCCGGGGCTGGCGATCGAGGGGATGGGTTCTGGACCGGCGTTGCGGACATCTTTGCGCGCTTTGCACCGGAGAATCGCGCGTTGCTGGCGAAGCGCGATTCGCTGCAGGCGCAAATCGATGTGTGGTGCGAGGCCGATCCGCACCGCGCTGCCGATCCGGCCGCGCAGGAGGTGTTCCTGCGCGAGATCGGCTATCTCGTCCCCGAGCCGGCGCCGTTTGAGATCGGCACGCAGAACGTCGATGACGAGATTGCGCGGATGGCGGGCCCGCAGCTGGTGGTGCCCGCGCTCAACGCCCGCTTCGTGCTCAACGCCGCCAATGCACGCTGGGGCGGCCTGTACGACGCGCTCTACGGCACCGATGCGTTGCCGGGCGCCGCGAAGCCGGGCGGTTATGACGAGGAGCGGGGTGATCAGGTGATCGCTCGCGCCAAGGCGTTCCTTGACGAAGCGGTGCCGCTAGCAATCGACTGGGCCGACGTAGTGACGTCCGAAGAGGTCGAACTCTATCTGTGCGAACCGGAAAAGTTGGTTGGCCGACCCGGCGACAACTTCTTGTTTCGCAACAACGGCCTGCACATCGAAGTGGTGATCGATCGTGACCATCCAATCGGCAAGCACGACCCGGCGGGGATCGCCGACGTTCTGCTCGAATCGGCGCTGAGCACGATCGTCGATCTCGAGGATTCGGTCGCGGCGGTCGATGCCGAGGACAAGGTCGCCGCCTACGCCAATTGGCTCGGGCTGATGCAGGGCGATCTTGAGGAAAGCTTTGACAAGGGCGGCAAGACCATGACCCGACGGCTGAACCCCGATCGCGGCGATCTGCCCGGCCGGTCGCTGCTGTTCGTCCGCAATGTCGGGCATTTGATGACGACCCCCGCGGTGTTGCTTGCCGATGGTCAGGAGGCGCCCGAAGGCATTCTCGACGCGATCGTCACAAGCCTGATCGCACTCTACGATCTGCGTGGGCTGGGACGCTTCCGCAACAGCCGGGCAGGTTCGATCTACATCGTCAAACCCAAGATGCACGGGCCCGAGGAGTGCGGCCTCACCAATCGGCTGTTCGACGCGGTCGAGGATCTGCTCGGTCTCGCGCGCCACACGATCAAGGTCGGGGTGATGGACGAAGAGCGGCGGACCTCGGCCAATCTCGCGGCGTGCATCCACGCAGTGAAGGACCGGATCGCCTTCATCAACACCGGCTTCCTCGATCGCACCGGCGACGAGATCCACACCAGCATGCGCGCCGGGCCGATGGTGCCCAAGGCGGAAATGAAGGCATCGGCGTGGATCAAGGCTTATGAGGATCGCAATGTCCGTATCGGCCTCGCCTGCGGGCTTTCCGGCAAGGCGCAGATCGGGAAGGGAATGTGGGCGGCGCCGGACCGGATGGCCGACATGCTCGCGCAAAGGGCGCCCATCCGCAGGCCGGGGCGAACACTGCCTGGGTGCCGTCGCCCACCGCTGCTACACTGCACGCGCTCCACTATCACCGCACCGACGTGTTCGCCCGCCAGCGCGAAATCGCGGCCGAACCAGTTCCCGGCCTCGCGCCGCTGCTGACGATCCCTGTTGCGGTGGGCCGCAACTGGTCGCCCGAGGAGGTCGCGCGTGAGCTCGACAACAATGCCCAGGGCATTCTCGGCTATGTCGTCCGCTGGATCGATCAGGGCGTCGGCTGTTCCAAGGTTCCCGATATCGACGATGTCGGGCTGATGGAGGATCGCGCGACCCTGCGTATCTCGTCGCAGCATATCGCCAACTGGCTGCTCCACGGTGTGGCCGCCCCCGGCGACGTGGAGGCAGCGTTGCGGCGGATGGCGGCGAAGGTCGATGCCCAGAATGCGGGCGATCCGCTCTACCGGCCGATGGCGGGTCACGAGGACGAGAGTCTTGCCTTCCAAGCCGCGCGCGCATTGATCTTCGACGGTGCGGTGCAGCCCAATGGCTATACCGAACCACTGCTCCATCTCTTCCGCGCCCGTGCAAAGCACGGCTAACCGCTGAATTCGTTGGCGAATCACGCTTGGGGGAGCCAAAGCGCAAATGGGTCGTTACGCTGGCGAGAGGGCCGGGGTTGACGGCTCCCCGAGGAGGCGCGTGCGTAAAGGGGTGAAAGCGGTCTGGATTGCCGCACTGGCGGGGACTGCGTTCCTGCCAGGCGTTGCCTGTGCGCAAATCTCGAATCCTACACCGGGGCAGGGCGCGCCGGTTTCATCGCCCCCGCACGATTCGACCGGGACGACACCGCAGGACGAGACGATCGTCCCCGATGCCGAATTCGAGGCGGCGCTGCCGAAGCTGAGCGACGATATCAACGCCCCACTCGAGCCGATGAAGGATTTCGACAAGCCCGCGCCGGTCCAGCAACCGACGCCCGGGGCAGTCACCGATCAGATCGAGAGTTTCCCGCCGCCGGCCGCCGAGGCGCCGGAATTCGCCCAGCCGCTGACGCCGCTCGCCGAGTTCAAGGTGGAGCCGGTTAAGATCGAAGGGCTGGACGACGAGAAGGTCACCGCGATCCGCTACACGACGGCGGTCGAGGGCCTGGATGCGATCGGGCTCAAGGATCGCTTCCGTGATCTTTCCGCGCTCGAGGACGGCGACGGCAAGGCCGCCAACGCCGCGATGGTCGCGGCGCGCGCGCGTGAGGACGAACTGCTCGCGGTACGGCTGATGCGCTCGCTCGGCTATTATGACGGAACCGCGATCTCGACGATCGAGCAGAACCCGAAGAATTCGGGCAACGTCCGTGCGACGATCACCGCCACTCCGGGCGCGCTCTATCGCCTCAACGACGTCAAGATCGTCAGCGGCCCCACCGTTCCCGCCGGGCTGCTCGACCGCGAGCTCAACCTCAATCCCGGAGATCCGATTCAGGCCGAGCGCGTGCAAGGCGCCGAGGCCAATGTGAGCCTGAGGCTGCCGCAGCAGGGCTATCCCTTCGTCAAGCTCGGCGATCGCGACATCCTGCTCGATGAGGAGACGCATCGCGGCGATTATACGCTGCCCGTCGACCTGGGCCCCCGCGCGGTGTTCGGCGAGATCGTCACCACAGGGCGCCGCCCGGTGTTCGACGTCGATCACATCAACGTCCTGCGGCGCTACAAGCCGGGCAAGATCTACGACAGCCGGCAGGTCGACGATCTGCGCGACGCGCTGATCGCGACCAGCCTGTTCTCGGTGGTGTCGGTCGAGCCGGTGAAGACCGGCAAGCCGGGGCCCGACGGCACCGAAATAGTGAATTTGCTGGTGCGGCAGAATGCGGGCCGTCCGCGCACGCTCGCCGCCGAGATCGGCTACAGCACCGGCCAGGGCTTCCGCGCGGAGGGGACGTGGACTCACCGCAACCTGTTCCCGCCCGAAGGCGCGCTGATCGCCACCGCCGTGATCGGGACGCAGGAACAAGGGGTTTCGGGCACCTTCCGCCGTTCGAACGCGGGCTTGCGCGACCGCACTTTCCAGGTTCAGGCGGGGGTCAGCCATCTCGATTACGCCGCGTTCGAATCCTACACCGGATCGCTCGCGGTCCGCTGGTCGCGCGATTCGACGCCGATCTGGCAGAAACGCTGGACCTATTTCTACGGCGGCGAGATCGTCGGTTCGAACGAAGACCAGTATAATTACAACAAGGGCGCGCGCGATCGCGGAACCTGGCTGATCGCCGCGCTGCCGACCTTTGTCGGCTATGACGCGTCGGACAATCTGCTCAATCCGACGCGCGGTTTCCGGCTCAGGGCCAATGTCAGTCCGGAGACTTCGGTGCGTGGCGCGGCGCGGCCTTATGCGCGGTTGATGGCCGAAGGGACGATCTACCGTCCGGTATCGTCGAGCATCGTCATCGCGGGGCGTGCGCGGATCGGCTCGATCCCTGGCATCGCACGCAACGATCTGCCGCCCTCGCGGCGCTATTATGCCGGCGGCGGCGGATCGGTTCGCGGCTTCGGTTATCAGGAACTGGGTCCGCGCTCGCCCGATGGCCGGCCGGTGGGCGGGCGCAGTCTCAACGAATTCGCGCTCGAGGCGCGCTATCGCTTCGGCAATTACGGGATCGTGCCCTTCATCGATGCTGGACAGGTCTATGAAGGCCTGTATCCGACGCTGCAGGACATGCGCTTCGGCGCCGGCATCGGCGGGCGGATCTACACCAATTTCGGACCGCTCCGTGTCGACGTGGCGACGCCGATCAAGCGCAAGTCGGGCGAATCGCGGATCGCGCTCTACATCTCGATCGGGCAGGCCTTCTGATGGTGACCGATCCGCCCGAAACCCCTGAGACGGACCCGGTAGAGGCGCCGATAGAGCGGGCCGTGGAGCAACGGCCCCTATGGCGGCGAGATCGTCAAATGGGGCGCGGTCGCGCTCGGGGTGATGGTGCTGGCGCTGGGCGTGCTCGTCATCGGGATCAACACCCAGCCGGGCCGCGATTTCGTGGCGAAGCAGATCAATCGGCTGACGCTCGCCTCCGGGCTCAACTTCCGTGTCGGCCGGATCGAGGGATCGCTGTTCGGCGCGATGGTGCTGCGC
Organism: Sphingomonas sp. 7/4-4; assembly: GCF_027941955.1. Classification (GTDB taxonomy): domain Bacteria; phylum Pseudomonadota; class Alphaproteobacteria; order Sphingomonadales; family Sphingomonadaceae; genus Sphingomonas. The sequence continues at coordinate 1,295,936 of NZ_CP115960.1, read as the reverse complement.
GACGTGCAGGTCCGCGACACGCGAGGCGTGTTCGCCACCTCGCCCGAGATCGCAGTCGACTGGCGGCCGTTCGCCTACCTGCGCAACCATGTCGACATCCGCAGCCTGACCAGCCCCGAAGTGCGGCTGCTGCGGATGCCCGCGCTCAAGCCTTCGACCGATCCCAAGGCGCCTTTGCTCCCCGATCTCGACATCGACGTGGCGAGGCTCGATGTCGCGCGGATCCAAATCGATCCTGCGGTCAGCGGGCAGCACCATATCGGGCGGTTGCGCGGCAGCGCGCATATCAGCGGCGGTCGCGCCCAGATCGTCGCGGACGCCGCGACCATCGCCGCGCCGGGCGTGGCCGGGGGCGACACACTCGCGCTCAAGCTCGATGCAGTGCCCGAACAGAACAAGCTCGATATCGACATGCGCGTGAACGCCCCGGTAAAGGGCTTCATCACCGGCCTTGCCGGGCTGGACCGGCCATTGACGTTCAACATGGGCGGGCGCGGCAGCTGGCAAAATTGGCGCGGGCAGGCTGCCGGAACGCTCGGTGGGCGGAAGATCGCCGATCTGGCGGTCATTGCGCAGAACGGGCGTTTCCAGCTTCGCGGGCCGACCTGGCCCGGCGTGTACATGCAGGGCCCGGTCGAGCGGCTCGCCTCGCCGCAGCTCGACGTCGCGCTCGATGCGGTCTGGGCAAACCGCACCGCGAACGGAGTGCTCAAGCTGCGGTCGAGCGCCTTGTCGGTCGAGGCGAAGGGGCTGGTCGATCTCGGCCGCAATCGCTTCGGCAATCTCAATGTCGATGCGATGCTGCTCACGCCCGGTGCAATCGCGCCCAATCTGCGCGGCCGATCGGTACGCGCCGCGCTGGCGCTCGACGGGCCGTTCAACCGGCCGGTGGTCGACTACAAGATCACCGCCGCCGCGCTCGGCTTCGGCGAGACTGTGGTCGAGGGGCTTCAGGCCGAGGGCAGAGCGCGCGTCGATGCAGATCGCATCCTCATCCCTGTTCGTGCCCGCGCGGCGCGGGTCTCCGGACTCAACGCGGCGGTCGGTGGTTTGGTGACCAACCTGTCCGTCGCCGGCGATCTCGCCATTTCGGGCAACCAGATCCTGTCGGACAATCTGCGCCTGCGCTCTAGCCGTGTCGATGCGACTGCAATCATTGCCGCGGACATGGGCAAGGGCCGCTACACCGGCGCGATCAAGGGCCGGATCAACGACTATGCGATCAACGGCGTCGGAATCGTCGATCTCAGGACCGACGCCGAACTCTTCGCCGCGCGTGACGGCGGCTGGGGCATTCGCGGGCACGTCGCCGCCGAAACGCGGCGGCTCACCAATTCCGCCGTGCGCGACTTCCTCGGCGGCAATGCCGTCGCCTCGGCGCGCGTCACGCTCGGACCCACCGGCGTGATCGCAGTCGAGGATATCCGCATGCGCGCGCCGCAGTTCCGGATCCTGCGCGGGTCGGGACGCTATGATCCGGCCGGGCCGATCCTGATCAATGCCGATGCGGTGTCCAATGCCTATGGCCCGGTCAGCGCGCGTGTGTCGGGCACGCTCAATGCGCCACAGGTCCTGTTGCGCGCGGCGCGGCCGGGGCTGGGTGTCGGGCTGGTCGATCTCGAGGCGCGGATACGCGGCCGCAGCAATGCCTATGCAGTCACTGCCAGCGGCGGCACGAATTACGGTCCGTTCAACGCCAATGCCCTGGTGCGAAACGGGCGGACGCTCGCCGTCGACATCGAAAGCGCGCGCTTCGCGGGGATGGATATAACCGGCAATGTCGAGCAGACGGCGGCGGGGCCGTTTGCGGGCCAGTTGCGCTTCCAGGGCTCCGGCGTGACTGGCAATGCCCAGCTCGCCGCGCAGGGCAAATACCAGGCGGCACAGATCGAGGCGCGTGCTCTCAACGCAGTGATCCCCGGCAACGCCGAACTCACCATCGGCCGCGCGCTGATCTCCGCCAATGTCGTGCTGACCGAAACGCCGCAGATCATCGCCGATGTGCAGGTCGCCAATCTGCGCAGCGGCCAGTTCGTGCTCAAGACCGGCCGCGCCAAGGTCAATTATCAAGGCGGCAGCGGCACCGCGCAGGCGGTGGCGACGGGGTCCACCGGCGTTCCCTTCCAGATCGCCGCCAATGCCCGGCTCGCGCCGGAGCAGTGGCTGGTGGCGCTGCAGGGGCAGGGAGCGGGATCAAGTTCCACACGGTCAATCCGGCGCGCATTCACATCGCCGGCGACACCTATCGGCTGCTGCCGACGCAGGTGGAATTCGATCGGGGCAGCATGCGGCTGGCCGGCACGTATGGTGAGGGCCTCGCGCTCCAGGCGCGGCTCGACAAATTGGATCTGGCTTTCGTCAACGGGTTCATGCCCGGCGTCGGCCTTGGCGGTACGGCTACCGGAAGCCTCGACTTCGCACAGGCGAATTCGGATGCTTTCCCGAGCGCCGATGCGCGGCTGGAGATCGACGACTTCACGCGCTCCAGCCTCGCCACCGTGTCGACGCCTGTGGATGTCAGCCTCGTCGCAAAGCTGCTTCCCGACGGCGGCGATGCGCGCGCGCTGATCAAGCGCGGGACCACCACGATCGGCCGGGTCGTCGCCACGCTGCGGCCGCTGGGCCCCGGTGCAGGTCCGTGGACCGAGCGACTGATCGGCGCGCCGCTCTCCGGCGGTATCCGCTATAACGGACCGGCGGCGGTGCCTTTCTCGCTGGCCGGACTCAGCAATCAGCACCTGACGGGCTCGATCGGAATCGCCGCGGACTTTTCGGGGCGAGTGCGTGAGCCGCAGCTCACCGGCGTCCTGCGCGGCGAGAACCTCGCTTATGGCAACGAGACCTATGGCACCCAGATCACCAACATGCGGGTTGTCGGCCGCTTCTCCGACGACGAGCTGATCCTCGACGAAGCCAGCGGCAAGGCGGGCGAGGGGACGATCACCGCGCAAGGCCGGATCGGCTTTTCCGCGGCGAACGGCTATCCGATGAGCCTGACCGCGGACCTCAAGAACGCCCAGCTCGCGCGCAGCGACGCTCTCGGGGCGACCGCGACCGGGCAGATCACGATCACCAGGAACGCGCAGGTCGCGAAGATCGAGGGGCGGCTGGCGATTCCCGAAGCGCGTTACGAGATTATCCGCCAGGGGCAGCCGAGATTCCGGAACTGACCGGGATCCGGCGGCGCAGCGAGTTGGTCGCCAACGGTCCGACCGGGCCCGCGGCTCCTGTCCGGTCCGTCAATGTTTTCGATCTCGACCTGCGGCTCGTCGCCGAAAACCGGTTGTTCGTATCGGGCATGGGCCTCGAATCCGAATGGAGCGCGCGCGTGTTCGTGCGCGGCACCACCGCGGCACCCGAGGTGCGCGGCACGATGGAGATCGTCCGCGGAACCTATAGCTTCGCCAGTCGCCGGTTCGACGTTACCCGCGGCAATATCCGCTTCCAGGGTGCGCAGCTCTACAACCCCAGCATCGACGTCGAGGCGAGCACCACGGCCGAAGGCATCACGGCGATCATCGACATATCGGGCACCGCGCAGCAGCCGCGGATCGCCTTCAATTCGTCGCCCAGCCTGCCGCAGGAGGAAGTGCTCTCGCGCCTGTTCTTCGGCACCAACGTGACCAATCTTTCCGCGACCGAGGCGATCCAGCTCGCTGCGGCGGTCAATTCGCTCAGCGGCACGGGCGGGGGCTCAATCCGCTCGGCAAGCTTCGCTCGGCGACGGGGATCGACCGACTGCGCGTCCTCGGCGCCGACGATACCAGCGGACGTGGCACTTCGCTCGCGGCGGGCAAGTACATCACCAGAGACATCTATATCGAGATCATCACCGACGCCCGCGGCTTCACCGCCACCCAGCTCGAGATTGCGCTCACCCGTTCGCTGAGCCTGCTCTCGCAGACCGCCTCGTTCGGCGGATCGAGCGTCAGCCTGCGCTATTCTCGCGATTATTAGGCACCGTCACCCCGGCGAAAGCCGGGGCCCAGAGTTGCTCTGCCCTGTCGGAACTGCTTGGCTCTGGATCCCGGCTTTCGCCGGGATGACGAAAATGGTGGCGGATAGACTGGTTCAGCTACTTACACTTCTGTAAGCAGTCGAGTCAGGAGAGGCGAATGACCGAGCATTTCGACGTCGTGGTGGTGGGGGCCGGAATCTCCGGCATCGGCGCGGGCTATCACCTTCAGGCCAACAGCCCGGATCGCAGCTATGTGATCCTGGAGGGGCGCGGGCGGCTTGGCGGCACCTGGGACCTGTTCCGCTATCCCGGCATCCGCTCGGATTCGGACATGTACACGCTGGGTTTCTCGTTCAAGCCGTGGACCGATGCCAAGGCGATCGCGGACGGCCCTGCGATTCTGCGCTATCTCGACGAGACGGCGCGCGAATATGGCGTGGATCGGCACATCCGTTACGGTCACCACGTCAAGCGGGCGAACTGGTCGAGCGCCGACGCGCTGTGGACCGTGGTGGCGGATCGCGACGGCGCCGAAATCACCTTCACGTGCGCCTTCCTGTTCATGGCCACCGGCTACTACAATTACGCCCGGGGCCACACGCCCGACTTCGCCGGGATCGAGGATTTCAAGGGCCGGATCGTCCACCCGCAATTCTGGACCGACGATGTCGATTATGCCGGCAAGCGCGTCGTGGTGATCGGCAGCGGCGCGACCGCCGTGACTTTGGTGCCGGAGCTGGCGAAGCAGGCGGCGCATGTGACGATGCTCCAGCGTTCGCCCACTTATATCGTGGCGCGGCCGTCGGAGGATAAGATTGCCCAGTGGTTGCGGCGGAGGCTGCCGGCCAAGGCCGCTTATGGGATTACGCGGTGGAAGAACGTGCTGCTCCAGCAGTATTTTTCCGGGCGATGCGCAAGCGTCCGGACAAGGCGAAGAAGGCGATCGTCGACATGGTGCGGCAGGAATTGCCCGGGCATGACGTCGATACGCACTTCACGCCGCGTTATAACCCCTGGGACCAGCGGCTCTGCCTCGTCCCCGATGCCGATCTGTTCGCCTCCCTTCGCGAAGGAAAGGCGAGCGTCGTCACCGACACGATAGACCGCTTCACCCAAACCGGCATCCGGCTGGCATCGGGCGAAGCGCTGGAGGCGGACCTGGTGGTCACCGCAACGGGGCTCGAGATTCAGCTGCTCAGCGGCATGCCGGTGACGGTCGACGGCAAGCTATTCGAACCGGCGAAACATATGACCTACAAGGGCATGATGTTCTCCGACGTGCCCAATTTCGCGATTTCGTTCGGCTACACCAATGCCAGCTGGACGCTCAAATCGGATCTGACCGCCGGCTATGTGACCCGGCTGCTCAATGCGATGAAGAAGCGCGGGATGCGGCAAGTCACGCCGCGCGTGCAGGCGCCGGTCGAGGCGGCGCCCTTCCTCGATTTCACTTCCGGCTATGTCCAGCGCGCCGCGGCGCACCTGCCGCGGCAGGGAACGCGGAAGCCATGGCGGCTCCACCAGAATTATACGCGCGACGTGATGGCGCTGAAGTTCGGCGGAATCGACCAGGAGATGGAATTCTCCAACCCCCAGCCGGCGAAGGAGGCGGCGGTGGCCTAGAGCAGCGCCTTCGCCACGGCGACGCCGCTGTTATAGGCACCGTGGGCGGTGGAGAACTCGCCTTCCGAACAGGCTTCGCCGGCGAAATGGATGCGCGGGTCGACGGGAGTCGCCAGCACTTTGCGCGCTCCGTGCTTGCCGGGGAGCGCGTGGCTGTAGCTGCCGAGCACCCAGGTCTCGCGGCCCCAGGCCGATCCGGCGACGAAGCGGAGCTTCTTGCGCCATTCGCTGCCGAGAAGGCTGCAAAGTTCGCCGACCGCGAACGCAGCGGCGCCGTCCAGCCCCTCTTGCTCCATCGTCCGTGCACCTTCGCCGCCCAGCATGCACTCGACGACCGGCCGGCCGAAGGGCCGAAGCGTGTAGGTGCCGGTGATCGCGCTGCGCGGATTGCCGAGCAGATGTGCGTTGGCGTCGATCTCCTCGCCGTCCTCGAGCGTGAAGAACAATTTGTCGGCGAGGCCGAGCGGCAGTTCGGAGGCGGCGTGGAGGATCGTGTCGTGCCCGGGAAGGCGGATCGCACCGCTGGCGAGGACGTTGGTCGAGACGGTGACGATCGCGGTTTGGGCGCCGATCGTGCCGCGCGGCGTCTCGATCCGCAGCCGCGCGCCCGAGGGGCCGATCGCCGTCACCGGCGTCGCCAGCGCCGCCCGCAGCCCCGCCGCATGCGCCGCGACGAGCGCGCCATAGCCGTCGGCCACGCGCCAATCCACGTTGATCGCGGCCTCGTCATAGGCGCGCCAGTCGGTGACCGACATTTCGCGCATCGGCGCGCCGTTGATGTATCCGGAAAGCGCGTCGAGGCTTGCATTCCATTCGCCGTCGGGCGGCAGCAGGTCGGAAGCCAGATCGCTCGCTGGAGGCGTGGCCATCGCTTCCTGGAATGCCGCGAACGCGCTCCACAGCCCCTCCTGCTCGGCCTTGGAGAAACCCAGGCCGCGCCACTGCTCGCCCCAGCGCGGGCGCGCCCGGCAGACGGTGAACCCGTGCGCCTCGGCGATCGCGACCCAGGGGTTCTTCGGCGCCGAATGAAGCCAGCCCGCGCCCAGATCGATCGGCAGGCCGGCGACATGGACCGTGCGCGCGCGCCCGCCGAGCCGATCGCTCGCTTCGAGGATCAGCACCTCGCGGCCGGCGTCGGCGAGCGTGCGTGCCGCGGCGATCCCCGCCGCGCCGCCGCCGATCACCGCTATGTCGATCTCTTTCATCGCCCTCCAACGTCGCTCAGGCGGCCCGGCTCCGCAACAGCGCCGAACGCAGGCATTCGCAGACCAGTTCGTCGCGCTGGTTGTGCATCTGGTGGCGCCAGGTGACGATCCCCTGGCCGGGCCGCGACTTGCTGGCGCGGACTTCGGTCACTTCGCTCGACGCATGCAAGGTATCGCCGAGGAACACCGGCTTGGGCATCACCAGCTTGTCGTAGCCGAGATTGGCGACGAGCGTCCCCGCCGTGGTGTCGCCCACGGTGATCCCCACCATCAGGCTGAACGTAAAAGTGCCGTTGACGAGGATCTGGCCGAACTCGCTCGCCTTGGCTGCCTCGGCGTCGATGTGGAGCGGCTGGGTGTTGTGGGTGAGCGTGGAGAACAGCAGGTTGTCGGTCTCGGTCACCGTTCGGCGCAAGCTGTGCTCCACTCGGTCGCCTACCAGCCATTCATCGAAGAAGCGTCCGGCCATTGGTCTCAGTCCCTCAGATGGAGTTTCATGCCGACATGGCTCTGGACGAAGCCGAGCCGGGCATAGAATCGATGCGCCGCGGTGCGTGTCGCCGTGGAAGTGAGCTGGACGAGCTTGCAATCGCGCGCGCGGCATTGCTCGACCGCCCAGAGGATCATTTGCTCGCCGAGCCGCCGGCCGCGCAAGTCGCCGGCGATCCGCACCGCCTCGATCAGCCCGCGCCATGATCCGCGAAACGACAGGCCGGGAAGGAAGCTCAGTTGCATCGTGCCGATGATGCGGACGTCGAGTTCGGCGACGATCAGGCGCTGGTTGGGATCGGCATGGATCGCCTCGAACGCGGCGATGTAGCGCGGGTCGAGCGGCTCGCTCGGGTCCTCGCGGTGGCGCGCGGTTTCGTCGTCCCAGAGCAGTTGGACGATCGCGGGAAGGTCGGCGCGCGTCGCGTCGCGGAACAGGAGCGCGCCGGCATTGCCGTTCCGGGTCGCAATAGTCGGGCTGTCCATCTTGCTCCCACTTCTTCGTCCCAGTGCAAGCCGGGATCCCGGGTTTCGTGTCGTCCCGCCCGCGACTCTGGGCCCCGGCTTTCGCCGGGGTGACGGTTAGGCGAGCTTGTCGATTTTCACCAGCAATGTGCCCTCGCTCACCTGCGCGCCGGCTATGGCGTTGAGTTCGGCGACCATGCCGTCGAACGGCGCTGTCATCCCATGCTCCATCTTCATCGCTTCGAGTGTGACGAGGCGCTGGCCCTTGGTGACGGTGTCGCCGGTCGCGACTTCGACGGCGGTAATGCGGCCCGGCATCGGGGCGAGGATTGCGCCGTCGGCGACGCCGGCTCCCGCAGCCCCGTCGGTTCGCTCACGGCGGAACAGGAAACTCTCTCCCATGTCCGCCACCAGTATCTGGTGCCCCCTGATGATGGTCGACAGCATTGCAGGTTTCTCGACGGGACGATCGATCGCATAGCTTTCGCCTTCATAGCGAAGTCCGATCCGCATGCGTCGAGGCCCGTTAATGCGGAATCCGGCTAGGCTGCGCCAGGTCGAACCGGGATAGGGCCGAGGCTCACGACGGCTCTCATAGCGCCAGAGCTGAACGGATTCGGCATCCCCCATCTCGTCATACAGCACTGCCATTGCCGCAGAATCGATCACGGCTTGCGAAGGCGCGCCGGATCCGGCCAGCGCGGCTTCGTGCCGGGCGATGAAGCCGGTATCAAGATCCCCGGCGAGGAAGTCGGGGGCCGAAAGGCAGCGCGCGAGGAAGGCTGCGTTAGTCTTCACCGGCGCGATGACCGTGTTGTAACAGGCCGTGCGCAGGGATCGCGCGGCGCTTGCGCGCGAGATCGCCATGACTGACGATCTTGGCGATCATCGGATCATAAAAAGACGAGATTTCACTGCCAAGCGTGACGCCCGTTTCGATCCGGACGAAGTGCGCCTCGCCGATATCGAAGAAATCGAGCCGGCCGATGCTCGGCAGAAACCCCTTGGCCGGATCCTCCGCGTACAACCGCGCCTCCATCGCCCAGCCCTGGATCGCCAGCTCCTCCTGCCGCTTCGGCAGTTCCTCGCCGCTCGCCACCCGCAGCTGCCATTCGACCAGATCCTGCCCGGTGATCTCCTCGGTTACCGGATGCTCGACCTGCAGCCGCGTGTTCATCTCCATGAACCAGATGCGGTCGGCGCGCAGGCCTTCGGACGCGTCGGCGATGAATTCGATCGTGCCCGCGCCGACATAGTCGACTGCCTTGGCCGCGCGCACCGCGGCGGCGCAGATCGCTTCGCGTGTCGCTTCGTCCATGCCGGGGGCGGGGCCTCCTCGATCACTTTCTGGTGGCGGCGCTGGAGCGAACAGTCGCGCTCGAAGAGGTGGACGACATTGCCGTGGCTATCGCCGAACACCTGCACTTCGATATGGCGCGGCGAGAGGATGTATTTCTCGAGCAGCACCCGATCGTCGCCGAACGACGAAGCCGCCTCGCGCTTGCAGCTGGCGAGCGCGTCGTTGAAGTCGGCACTCGCGTCGACTCGGCGCATGCCCTTGCCGCCGCCGCCCGCCACGGCCTTGATCAGCACCGGATAGCCGATCGCGTCGGCCTCTGCCTTGAGCCGATCGGGCGACTGGTCCTCGCCGAGATAGCCGGGCGTTACCGGCACGCCGGCGGCGATCATCCGCGCCTTGGCGGCGTCCTTGAGGCCCATCGCACGGATGCTGTCGGGCCGGGGGCCCACCCAGACCAGTCCCGCATCGATCACCGCCTGTGCGAAATCGGCATTTTCGGAGAGGAAGCCATAGCCGGGATGGATCGCCTGCGCGGCCGTAGCCTTGGCCGCGGCGATGATCTTGTCGCCGACCAGATAGCTCTCACGCGCCGGGGAAGGGCCGATATGCACTGCCTCGTCGGCCTGCCGCACGTGCAGCGCCTTCGCGTCGGCATCCGAATAGACCGCGACCGTGCGGATGCCCATTTCCCGCGCGGTGCGGATGATCCGGCAGGCGATCTCGCCGCGATTGGCGATGAGGAGGGATTCGATCATGGATGCCGCTCCGGAAAGCCGTGGCGCTCCGCGAGAGCGGCGAGCAGTGCTTCGATTTCGTTGGCGAAACCAAAACTGCCGTCTTCTTTTGGCCACACGAGCGCGGGCAAATTCTGGTTGGCCTCGCCGATCGCCGCGACGACTGCCGCGCGCGGCCGCGGCCAGGGCACGCGGACCACGTCGATAGCGGCGGCGCGCTCGGGGAAGGTCGCGAGCAGGCCTTCGATCGTCATGCAGTCCTTGCAATAGAAGACGCGTTCGCCGCCCAGCGCGGGATCGGCGAATTCGTGCTCGAGCAGGAAGAGCGTGTCGCGGGTCATTTTGCCGGGCATCCCGCGATGCGCACCGACCAGGTGACGTTCTGGATTTTCCATTGCCCCGTCTCGCGCACCAGATCGAAATGCTGGAAGCCGCAATGGCGCACCGTGCCGTCGATCGCGAAGGTGTAAGGCCCCCAGACGCTCGCCATTTCGCCTTCCACCCGAATTTCCGGCGCGATCATGCGCTCCTCGTAGCGCTCCTTGCCGGGAGATGCCTCGGCCCAGGCGGCCAGTGGCACGTTGCGCACGGTCCGCGTGCCGTCGGGCTTCTCCATGATGACCGTCGCGGTGCCGGTGGCGCGAAGCTGCGCCGCAATCGCCGCGCTGTCGCGCGCGGTGATGCCGGCGAAGGCCGCGTCGATCGTCGCCAGCACTTTGGCTTGCTCGGCGTCGGCCGGAGAGAGCGTCATGAGGGCGCCGGTGTCGGCCGGCGAGAGCGCCATCAGGGCGCCGAGAAGCAATGCGAGGCTCACTGGCCCGGGCAGCCTGTCGTGCGGCGCGACCAGGTGACGTTGAGCACCTTCCACGTGCCGTTCTCGCGGATCAGATCGAAGTGATTGACTCCGCAATGCACGGCCTTGCCGTCGACCAGGAAGACATAGTCGCCCCAGGCCATTGCGATATCGCCGTCGACTTCGATCGCCGGGCTGGGCATCCGCTCTTCGAATTTCTCGGCGCCCGGCTTGAGCCCGGCGGCGAAATCGGCCCAGCTGCGGCTGTTCACCACGGGCGTGCCGTCGGGCTTGTTGCCGGCGGCGGTGGCACGCCCCTCGGCGCGGACAAAGGGCAGCGCCGCCTGGCCGTCGCGCGCGGCGATCGCGGCGAACAGCCCGTTGATCGGGGCGAGCACCGCAGCTTCCTCGGAAGCGGGCGGGGGCAGGGCGGTGCCCTTCACGATCGGCGCGACGGGAGTGGTTTGCGCCAGCGCAGGGAGAGGGGCGAGAAGGCCGAGGGCGACTGCGACAACAAGCTTCATAGCGGACCTTTCAGATCCTCCCCCGAGCAAGTCTCGGGGGAATAGTGGGAGGCTGCCCCTCATTACATCCGAAACACGCCGAATGCCGGGCGTTCGGGGATCGGTGCGTTGAGCGTCGCGGCCAGCGCCAGGCCGAGCACGTCGCGTGTCTGCGCAGGGTCGATGATGCCGTCGTCCCAGAGCCGCGCCGTGGCGTGCCACGGATTGCCTTCGTCCTCGTAGCGCTGGCGGATCGGGGCCTTGAAGGCTTCGGCTTCCTCGGGCGTCCATTTCTCGGCGTCGCGGTGGACCGTCGCGAGCACGCTCGCCGCCTGTTCGCCGCCCATCACAGAGATGCGGCTGTTGGGCCAGCTGAACAGGAAGCGCGGCGAATAAGCGCGCCCGCACATGCCGTAATTGCCCGCACCGAAGCTGCCGCCGATCAGCACCGTGATCTTGGGTACGGTGGCGGTGGCGACTGCGGTGACGAGCTTTGCGCCATGTTTCGCAATGCCTTCTGCCTCGTATTTGCCGCCGACCATGAAGCCCGAGATGTTCTGGAGGAATAGCAGGGGATGCGACGCTGGCAGGCGAGCTCGACGAAATGCGCGCCCTTTTGCGCGCTTTCGGAGAACAGGATGCCGTTATTGGCGATGATGCCGACCGGCATGCCCCAGATATGCGCGAAGCCGCAGACCAGGCTGGTGCCGTACAGCGCCTTGAATTCGTGGAATTCGCTGCCGTCGACGATCCGCGCGATCACTTCGTGGACGTCATAGGGCGCGCGGACATCCTCGGGGATGATGCCGTAGAGTTCTTCCACATCGTACTTCGGTGGCCGAGGCTCCCGGAGTGCTCCGGCGGAGGCCGGAGCGTTGGCGGCCAGGGCTCCGGCCTGCGCCGGAGCACAAGCAGAGCCCAGATGGCTGACGATGTCGCGGACGATGGTCAGGGCATGCTCGTCATTCTCGGCGACATGGTCGACTACGCCGGACTTGCGCCCATGCAGGTCGCCGCCGCCGAGATCCTCGGCGCTGATCACTTCGCCCGTCGCGGCCTTCACCAGCGGCGGGCCGGCAAGGAAGATCGTGCCCTGGTTGCGGACGATGACACTCTCGTCGCTCATCGCCGGGACATAGGCGCCGCCCGCGGTGCAGCTGCCCATCACGCAGGCGATCTGCGGGATGCCGAGCGCGGACATATTGGCCTGATTGAAGAAGATCCGGCCGAAATGATCGCGATCAGGGAACACCTCGGCCTGGTGCGGCAGGTTCGCGCCGCCCGAATCGACGAGATAGATGCAGGGCAGGCGATTAGCCTCGGCGATCTCCTGCGCGCGGAGATGCTTCTTGACCGTCATCGGATAATAAGTGCCGCCCTTCACCGTCGCGTCGTTGCACACGATCATGCACATGCGCCCGGAGACCCGGCCGATGCCGGCGATCATCCCCGCGCCGGGGACCTCGCCTTCGTACATGTCGCAGGCGGCGAGCTGGCCGATTTCGAGAAACGGGCTGCCCGGATCGAGCAACCGTTTGACGCGTTCGCGGGGCAACAGCTTGCCGCGGCTGGTGTGGCGTTCGCGCGCCGCTTCCGATCCGCCGAGGGCCGCCTTCGCGACATCGGCCCGCAGCCGCTCGGCCAGCGCGCGGTTGTACGCGGCGCGGGCGCGATATTCCTCTCCCTCGAGCGATACCTTGCTGTCGAGCACCGGAGCGCTCATTAGGGCATCCTTCCTGTCCTAGTTTTTCCCTGCCTACACCGGCCCCGGCGACTTGGGAAGACTGGCGCGCGCGTTCGCGCAGGAGTAGCACCCTGCACGAACGGACCTGAAAGGAGAGCCCGAACGTGACGACTCGCGCAGCGTTGTTTGCACTTCTTCTCGCAACCGCGGCCTGTACGCCCGGAACGCCGGCCGACAACGGCACCACGGCGACCGCCGGCACCGGCATCGGTGTAGACGTCGCGGGGCTGAACAAGAGCGTAAACCCCGGCGACGATTTCGAAGAGCGCGCCAATGGCGGCTGGCGCGCGAAGACCGAGATCCCGGCCGACCGCTCGAGCGTCGGCGCATTCCTCGAAGTCTACAACAAGGCCGAGGCGAACAACGCCGCGATCATCCAGGCAGCGCTCAAGGCCAACGCCGCGCCGGGCACCGATCAGCGGCGCATCGCCGATTGGTACAACGCATTCACCGATACCGCCGCGATCGAGCAGCACGGGCTTTCGCCGCTGGGCGCCGAGATGGATTCCATCGCGGAACTGGCGGACAAGAAGGCGCTGTCGGCGATGCTCGGCGCCAATATCCGCGCCGATGTCGATCCGCTCAACGCGACCAATTTCGAGACCGGGAACCTGTTCGGGCTGTTCATCAGCCAGGCGCTCGACCGGCCCGACGCCAATGTGCCCTATGTGCTGCAGGGCGGGCTCGGGCTTCCCGATCGCGATTACTATCTCTCCGACAAGCCCGAAATGGCGACGATCCGCAGCCAGTATCGCGCCTATATCGGCAAGCTGCTGAGCCTGGCCAACATCACCGAGCCCGATGCCCGGGCGCAGCGCGTGTTCGATCTCGAGACCAAGATCGCGCGGGCGCATACCGACATCGTCACCAGCCAGGACATCCACAAGGCAAACAATCCGTGGAAGAAGGCGGACTTCGCGAAGAAGGCGCCGGGGATCGACTGGGACGCCTTCTGGAATGCCGCGAGCCTAAGCGGGCAGCAGGATTTCGTCGTCTGGCATCCGCAGACCACCGCGGCACTGGCCAGGCTGGTCGAGAGCGAACCGCTGCAGGCGTGGCAGGACTGGCTGACCTTCCACCGCATCGACGAAGTCAGCGCAGTGCTGCCTGCGGCCTTCGATCAGGCGCATTTCGATTTCTTCAGCCGCACTCTCAACGGCCAGCAAAAGGCCCGCCCGCGTGACAAGCGCGCGATCGTCAGTGTCAACAACTGGCTCGGCGACGCAGTGGGCCAGCTCTACGTGAGGGACTATTTCCCCGCTTCGTCCAAGACGGACATCCAGCAGATGGTGAAGGGCATCCTCGCCGCGTTCGACAAGCGCGTCGCGGCGCTGCCGTGGATGGCGGAGACGACCAAGGCCGAAGCGCGCAAGAAGATCGCGGGCATGCAGGTCGGAATCGGCTATCCCGAGACGTGGCGCAGCTACGCCAGCCTCGAGGTCAAGGCCGACGATCCGGTCGGCAATCTGCGCCGCGCAGAGCTCGCCGAATATCGCCACCAGCTCGCCAAGATCGGCAAGACGCCCGATCGCGGCGAATGGTGGATGACGCCGCAGACGGTAAACGCCGTCAATCTGCCGCTGCAGAACGCGCTCAACTTCCCCGCCGCGATCCTCCAGGCGCCTTTCTATGATCCGGGCGCCGATGCGGCGGCCAATTACGGCGCGATCGGCGCAGTGATCGGGCACGAGATCAGCCACGGTTTCGACGATCTCGGCGCCAATTTCGATGCGACGGGACGGCTGCGCAACTGGTGGACGCCGGCCGACATGGCGCGCTTCAAGGCGAGCGGGCAGGCGCTGGTCAAGCAATTCAATGCCTATGAAGTGCTGCCGGGCGTGTTCATCAACGGCCAGCAGACGCTGAGCGAGAACATCGCCGACGTCGCCGGGCTGACCGCCGCTTATGAGGCGTATCACGCCTCGCTCGGCGGCAAGGAAGCGCCGGTGATCGGCGGGCTCACCGGCGACCAGCGCTTCTTCCTCGCTTATGCCCAGGCATGGCGCGAGAAATCGCGCGAGCAAACGCTGCGCGCACGCATCGCCACCGATGCCCATGCGCCGGCGCGCTGGCGTGCCCAGACGGTGCGCAACCTCGACGCCTGGTATCCCGCGTTCGGCGTGCAGGAGGGGCAGAAATTGTTCCTCAAGCCCGAGCAGCGCGTGAAGGTCTGGTAACAAGCCGAAAAGGAGAGAGCGATGCGGGGGATGCGGGTTTTCGTCGCGGCTGCGGCAGTGTTGCTGGTCGCGGCGGCACCGAATGGCGAGCGCTGGACGCGGGCCTGGACCGCGAGCATGTGGCAGGTGCCGGCCGAGCAGGCGAAGACGCTCGAGAACGTCACGATCCGCTCGGCGGTTCGTGTCGGTGCGGGCGGTGCCCAGCTCCGCCTCCGCCTCGCCAATGATTATGGCCCGGCACTGACGATCGGCGCGGCGACGGTGCGGCTCCCCGGCGGACAGGCAGTGCGCGTGACCTTCGGAGGTCAGGCCTCGGTGCGCGTGCCCGAGAGCGCGCCTTTGGTGAGCGATCCGATTGCGCTGCCGGTCAAGGCGTTCGACGTGGTCGAGGTCTCGCTCTTCTTCCCCGAGGCAACGCCGTTCAACACGGTCCACGACGTCGGCGGCCAGAAGACGCTGGTTTCGGCAGCGGGCGACCACACCACCGAGGATTTCGCGCCTGCCGAGCAATGGCGCCTGCGTCCGCTGATTGCAGGCCTCGACGTGCTGACCGCAAAGCCGCGACCGGTAGTCGTCGCGTATGGCGATCTCGATCACCGACAATGTCGGCTGCGCCAATGACGCGATGCCGCGCTGCCGCTGGGGCGACGTGCTCGGCCGGCGCTTCGCCGCGGCGGGGATGCCGCATGTCGTGATCACCCAGGCGATCTCGGGCAACCGCATCCTCGCCAACGGCACCGGCCCGAGCGCGCTTGCGCGCTTCGATCGCGATGTGCTGTCGGTGCCCGGCATCAGCCATGTCGTGCTGCTCGAAGGGATCAACGACATCGGCAATTCGGGCCGTCCCGTGAACGGCGTGGCGCGCCCGACGATCACTGCCGAAGCGCTGATCGCCGGCTACCGCCAGCTTGCGATCCGCGCGCATGAGCGCGGGATCAAGATCTACGCCATGACGATCCTGCCTTATGAAGGCGCGGGCTATTCGACGCCCGTGGGCGAGGCGATCCGGGTGCAGGTCAATAACTGGATCCGGACGTCGAAGGATTTCGACGCAGTGATCGACATGGAAAAAATCGTCGCCGATCCCGCCAACCCGAAGCGGCTGGCGGCGAATCTGCAGGGCGGGGATAATCTGCACCCCGACGGCCGCGGCGAGACGGCGATGGCCGAGGCGATCGATCTGCGCCTTTTTCGTTGAGAGAAATAGTTCCCAAGTGGATCGATACGAATTGCTGCATACTTGATAATGTTGGGCGGAAAGTATACTGGTTTAATTCCGAGATAGGCGCCGAACATGGGGTCTCGATGTCATAGGAGGTCCTTATGGTACGCTCCGTTGCTTTGCTTTTCATTGTATCGATCCTGCCGGTATCCGCCCTCGCGACGGAGACATGTCCGCCGAAGCCCCGCAAGCCTTGCCTAAACGCACCGCCGCCCAGTGGGCCGAGGACGGGGCCGATCATCCTTCCGAAAGACGATCAGTTCGCAAGATCGGCCGAATTCCGCGCGAAGCTTCGCGAATATCGGGGCCGCAGCGTCGCCGACTTCAAGGCAGGAAATATCAACAAAGCGACGCACGATACTGAGATGCGCGCGATAAACGGTGCGCTGAATCGGTCCGGAAACTAAGGCTTTGCCTGCCGTTTACTTTCCGCTGATCCGGGATTTCTACGCGAGCGTCGCGTTCGGGTTGGTCACGCTCGTGGCGCCGGCGCTGCTCGTCGCGGTCACGCTTGCGGCCGCGATGGCTTGGCTAGTGCGCGCCGCGGGCGCCCGCACCGGCTTCTCGCTGTCGTTCATCTTCATTCTCGCCTTCGCGCTAGTCGGCGTGGTTTCCGGAGCGATCGCGGGATGGACGCTGGAAGGAATCGTCGGCGCGGTGCTCGCCGCGGTGCTCGGCATGGTATCCTCGCTGCTCGCCTATCTTTTCGGCAAGGAAACGCTCCGCGCATGGCGTCCGGTTATTCCGCTGGCGATCGCCGCATTGCTGATCTCTACGCTCGTCGGACTGGTTCTCGGCGGATCGCGCCGAAGTCAGGTGATGACTCAAGCCGATTCGCTCGCGCGCGAAAGGCGGAGTTCGAGCATGTCTATCTGCCCGTGGAGGCGCAGCGGCGCTCAGCGATCATGAAGCGGTGCATCGACGAGAGCGCGAACGCCACCGATGCGGCGGACTGCGGCTAGGTCAGCCCCCACCAATTCGCGTCCGATCAGCATCCGCCGGATCTCGTTCGTCCCCGCGCCGATATCGAGCAGCTTGGCGTCGCGGGCGAAGCGTTCGACCGGCCAGTCCTTGGTATAGCCCGCGCCGCCCAGTGCCTGGATCGCCTCGAGGCTCACCCTGACGGCATTCTCCGAAGCGAGCAGGATCGCCCCCGCCGCATCGAACCGCGTGGTGCGGCCCGCATCGCAATTCTTGGCGACGGTATAGACATATGCCCGCGCCGAATTGAGCGCGACGTACATGTCCGCCACCTTGGCCTGCATCAGCTGGAAATGCCCGATCGGCTGCCCGAACTGTTTGCGTTCGCGCAGATAGGGCAGGACGACGTCGAGGCACGCCTGCATGATCCCGAGCTGGATCCCGGCGAGCACGGTGCGTTCGTAATCGAGCCCCGACATCAGCACCCCGACGCCGCCGTTGAGCGGCCCCATCACCTGCTCCTCGGAGACTTCGCAATCGTTGAACACCAGTTCCGCCGTCGGCGAGCCGCGCATCCCCATCTTGTCGATCTTCTGGCCGATCGAGAAACCGGGCATGTCCTTCTCGATCAGGAAGGTCGTGATGCCGCGCGAACCCTCGCCGGTCTTCGCATAGACTACGAGCGTGTCCGCGTAAGTTGCGTTGGTGATCCAGAATTTCGTGCCGTTGAGGACATAGCCGTTGGCGGTCTTCTCGGCGCGCAGCTTCATCGAGACGACGTCGGATCCTGCGCCTGCCTCGGACATTGCCAGGCTGCCGACATGCTCGCCCGAGATCAGCTTGGGGAGATATTTGGCCTTCTGCGCGGGGCTCGCCCAGCGGCTGATCTGGTTGACGCAGAGGTTCGAATGCGCGCCGTAGGAGAGGCCGATCGAAGCCGAGGCGCGGCTGACTTCCTCGCACGCAATGACGTGCTCGAGATAGCCGAGCCCGAGCCCGCCATATTCCTCGTCGACTGTGATGCCGTGCAGTCCGAGCTCGCCCATCGCCGGCCAGAGCTCGCGGGGGAACCAGTCCTCTGCATCGATCTTCGCGGCAAGCGGCTCGATCCGCTCCTTTGCGAAGCGCGCTGTGGTGTCGCGGATCATGTCGGCGGTGTCGCCGAGACCGAAATCGAGCGTGGGTTCCATCCTGCCTCTCCCGTGCTGATTTGTCAGCAATGCTGTCCTATTTGCTTCGCTTTTCGCCGATCTCGCCGCTCGGCACAAGGGCCTCAGGCGGTGACGATCATGCCGTCCGCCACCGCCACCGGCCAAGGCTGGAGCCGCGCGCCGACGCACGGTCCGCCGACGCAAATACCGTCCTCGATGCGATAGAGCGCGCCGTGCCAGCTGCACTGGATGTGGCCGGCGTTCGGCGTGAGATAGTCGTCGAGCTTCTGCGCGAGCGGCAGCGCCATGTGCGCGCAGATGTCGACATAGCCGTGGACGGCATCGCCCTTGCGCACGACGAAGCCGTGGAAGCGGCCGGCGCGCAGTTCGAGGACGAAATTGCGGGCGGTGTCGTCGGGGATGAGGGCGAGCGGGCCGAGGGTGACGCCTGCGGGTGTGGTGATGAGGCGGTCCATCTAGTTCCTCCCCGTGCCGGGGAGGATCAAGGGAGTTTCGCCTTCGGAAACCCCTTCCATGCCGCATCATAGTCCGGCTGCGCCCGCTCCAGCGCGAACCGGGTCGGGCGGTAGGGCCAGCACGTCTCGACCATGAACGCCATCGTCCCCTCGATCTTGTGCGGCTTGAGGTCGGCGTTCGACGCGCCCTCCCAGCTCGCGAGATCGGGCCCGTGCCCCGACATCAGATTGTGCAGCGAGAGCCCGCCCGGCGCGAAACCCTCCGCCTTGGCGTCGTACGCGCCGGTGATCAGCCCCATCGCCTCGCTCATCACGTTGCGGTGGAACCAGGGCGGGCGGAACGTGCCCTCGGCCACCATCCAGCGCGGCGGGAAGATCACAAAATCGGCGTTGGCGCGGCCGGGAACGTCGCTGGGCGAAGTGAGCACGGTGAAGATCGACGGATCGGGATGGTCGAAGCTCACAGTGTTGATCGTGTTGAACCGCGACAGATCGTAGCGCCATGGCGCCAGGTTGCCGTGCCACGCGACCACGTCGAGCGGCGAATGATCGAGCGTCGTGGTCCACAGGCTGCCGAGATATTTCTGGACGACCTCGGTGGGCTCGTCGCGATCCTCGAACCAGGCAGCGGGAGTCTCGAAGTCGCGCGGATTGGCGAGCCCGTTGGCGCCGATGGGTCCGAGATCGGGCAGCCGGAACAGCGCGCCGTGGTTTTCGGCGACATAGCCGCGCGCCTCGCCGTCGGGGAGCAAGGCGCGGAACTTCACGCCGCGGGGGATCAGTGCGATCTGGCCGGGCGCTATTTCGACCCGACCCAGCTCGGTGAGCAGCTGGAGCCGGCCCGCCTGGGGAATGAACAGCAATTCGCCATCGGCATCGACGAAGACCCGGTCGGTCATGTCCTTGTTGGCGGCGTAGAGGTGAACGGCGACTCCTCGAGATCGGAGGGATCGCGGTTGGCCAGCATCGTGGTCATGCCGTCGATCAGGTCGGCCGGTTCGATCGGACCGGGGATCGGGTCCCAGCGCAGGCGATTGGGGGCAGGGGCTCCTGCACCGTGCCGGGGGCGAAGTTCCCGGCGCCCTGATAGCGAGTGAAGGGCGGATGCTCGGCGGTGGGACGCAGGCGATAGAGCCACGAGCGCCGGTTCTCGTGCCGCGGCGCGGTGAAGGCAGTGCCCGAAAGCTGCTCGGCATAGAGGCCGAAAGCGGGCTTTTGCGGGCTGTTGCGCCCGACGGGCAGCGCGCCGGGTACGGCCTCGGTCGAGATATGGTTGCCGAAGCCGGGGAAATAGTCGGTCATTCTGCGTCCTCGGATTTAGCCCGGTCCGTCATCCCGGCGAAAGCCGGGATCCAGAGCAGCAGGCGAGCCGGCAGAGAAACTCTGGGCCCCGGCCTTCGCCGGGGTGACGTTGTGGATTATCCTTCCTCAGGCGTCGACCTTGATAACTCCGCGGCGGATCTGGTCCAGTTCGATGCTTTCGAACAGCGCCTGGAAATTGCCGTTACCGAAACCTTCATTGCCCTTGCGCTGGATGATCTCGAAGAAGATCGGGCCGAACATGTTCTCGGTGAAGATCTGGAGCAGCAGGCCTTCGCCATTCTCGACGCTGCCGTCGATCAGGATGCGATTCTTGCGCAGCCGCTCGACATCCTCGCCATGGCCGGGGACGCGCTTGTCGATCAGCTCGAAATAGGTCTCGATCGTGTCCTGCAGCTTCACGCCGCGGGCGCGGAGGCGCTCGACGGTGTCGTAGATGTCGGGCGTGGTCAAAGCGAGGTGCTGGATGCCCTCACCGTGATATTCGCGGATGAATTCCTCGATCTGGCTGGCGTCGTCCTGGCTCTCGTTCAGGGGAATGCGGATGGCCTTGTCGGGGGCGATCATCGCCTGGCTGAACAGCCCGGTGGCCTGGCCCTTGATGTCGAAATACTTCTGCTCCTCGAAGTTGAAGAGCGTCTTGTAGAATTCGCTCCACACCCGCATCTGGCCGCGGCGGACATTGTGAGTGAGGTGATCGAGCAGGTCGAGCCCGACATTGTTCTCCGCCTCGGCTTCCTGCCAGCCGGGGACCTCGGCCCAGTCGGCATAGAGATCGATGCCGTCCTGGATGAAATAGAGATACGAACCGCCGATGCCGGTGATGACGGTGTCGTCCTCATCGGTCGGCTGCGCACCGTTCTCCAGCGCCCATTTCATCGCGGCTTCGGGATCGGCGACGCGGAACGCCATCGCGCTGGCCGAGGCGCCGTGCTCGTTGCGGAACTGCGCGACGCGGCCGTCGGCGTCGCGGTTGAGCATCAGGTTGATGCGCCCCTGCTTGTAGCGCGTGATGTTCTTGGTGAGGTGCCGGTGCGACGGCACGAAGCCGAGCTGTTCGAACTGACGCGCCATCGCCTCAGGGTCGGGCGACGTGAATTCGACGAACTCGAAGCCGTTGAGGCCGAGCGGATTTGCGGAATCGGTCATGGCGCGGGAAATACGCTCGGCGCCAGATAGTGTCAATTGATACTAATTCGAGCCGGCGCACTTGTCCGTCACCCCGGCGAAAGCCGGGGCCCAGAGTCGCATAGTCTCGACCTTTGTCGCTCTGGATCCCGGCCTTCGCCGGGATGACGAAGTAAAGCGGACTAGAGCCCTTCGCCGCCGACCCAGTGCGCGTTGGAGAGGCGGCGCGCGACATTCCATGTCTGGGTGCGGATGTCGGGCACCGCGACGATCTCCCAGAAGGCACCGCGCGTCATCGGCCCCAGCGCGTAGAGATCGGGGTTCGCCGTCCCGTCGGCGTTGATCGTCTGGCCCTGATTGTCGACATCGATGCCGAGATGCGCCGCGTCGGGACGGATCAGCCCTCGCGCGGCGAGCTTCTGGAGCAGGGGCTCCTCGGTGCGGGCGAGATCGCCCAGTGGGCCGGTGCAATTGACGATGCGCTGGGCGAGCAGGGTCTCGACCGCATCCGCGCCGCGGCGGCGGAGCTGGATCGCGATGCCGTCGGCACGCTCGTCGAAGCCCATCGTCTTGCCGGCGATCACTTCGAGCTGACCACGTTCGATCACTGCCATCAGGCGCGCGTAAACCTCGGGCGCGAGGCGATGGCGGTGGACGTCCCACCACGGCCGCAGATGGCGCAGGAAGCGGGCGCGCTCGTCCTCGCTGGCATTGCCCCACATCGCCTGGGTAAAGGGGCGGAGTTCATCCACGGCGTTGCGCCAGCCGATCGCCTCGCCGCGGCTGCGCACGGTCTGGAGCAGGCGCGAGGCAGTGGTGGCCGGGCGCTCGTCGATCCTCTGCCAGTCGCTGCCGGGACCATGCGGGCGCGGCAGCAACCCGCGGCGCGACAGCGCGACGATCTTGCCGCGAAAGCCGCGCGCATCGAGGAGCAGCACGACGTCGATCATGGTCAGGCCGGTGCCGATGATCAGCACGGTATCGGCGTCCGAGAGGTTCTCGGGCACGCTCGCGGCCCACGGATCGCCCTTGTAGCGCTCGGCCGAGAGCTTGTCTGGGTCGAGCCCGGGCGGATCGTGCGGCGGCAAATTGCCGACGGCGAGCACCGCGGCGTCGGCATCGAGCGTGCGGCCGCGCAATTCGATCCTTACGCCGCCGTCGAGCCGCACGTCCTGCACCTCGTCGCGCAGCAGCGTGAGTCGCCCGCTCGGATCCTTGAGCGCGGCCTCGAGCAGCTCGCGCAGATACTCGCCATACGTGACGCGGGGGATGAACGCGGCAGGCGCATCCTGCACGCCGCGGGCTTCGAGCCAGCGAACGAAATGCGAGGGGTCGTCCGGAAAGGCGCTCATATTGGCGGCGCGGACATTGAGGACGTGGCTCGGATGCGCAGCGCCATAAGCGAGGCCGGTGCCCGCCACCGGCGCGCGCTCGATCAGCGTGGCGCGCGGACCTTCGTGGCGGAGCAGGTTGATCGCCTGCAGCGTGCCCGAAAACCCCGCGCCGATGATGGCGACATGCTCGATCACGCGGCTAGATTTCGTATTCGATCTGCCACTCGGGCTGCTGGAACGCCGGGCGCTCCTGCGAGAAAGCGGGCTGGCGCGCTTTCATCTGGGTGTAGAGTTTCTTGACCGTGTCGCTCGCGGTGCGGGCGAACAGGAAGGGCAGTACCGCGTGCACAACGCAGGCTGCACCCCCGACGATCATGCTGAAGCCGAAGCGCGACGCGGTGGCGGCGTGCTCGCCATAGCTCTCGCCGACGCTGCGCGGGTGAGAGAGGAAGAAACGGTCGATCATGGAGCGCTGCTTAGGCCGATGCGGCGGCGCTGTGAAGCGCCAGGGGTTTGCAGCCGCGCCTGCATGTGGTTTGGGTGAGCGATAACAAAGGGGAGCGATTCATGGCCGAAGCAGCGGGGCAGCCCGACCACCACCAGGCGACGCAGAACGAGAAGCTGGTGATCGCGGCATCGTCGCTGGGCACGGTCTTCGAATGGTATGATTTCTACCTCTACGGGCTGCTCGCGACGATCATCTCGGCCAAGTTCTTCTCGGGCGTGAACGAGACCACCGGATTCATCTTCGCGCTCGCCGCCTTCGCCGCGGGCTTCGCGGTGCGGCCGTTCGGCGCATTGGTGTTCGGCCGAATCGGCGATCTCGTCGGCCGGAAGAACACCTTCCTCGTCACCATGGCGATCATGGGCCTGTCGACCTTCACCGTCGGCCTTCTGCCCAGCTACGCGTCGATCGGCGTCGCCGCGCCGGTGATCCTGATCGTGCTCCGATTGGCGCAGGGCCTCGCGCTCGGCGGCGAATATGGCGGCGCCGCGACCTATGTCGCCGAACATGCCCCCAACAACAAGCGCGGGCTCTACACCAGCTGGATCCAGACCACGGCAACCCTTGGCCTGTTCGCAGCTCTGCTCATCGTGATCGGCACGCGCTGGATCATCGGCGAGGCGGCGTTCGCCGACTGGGGCTGGCGCGTGCCGTTCCTGATCTCGATCGTGCTGCTCGGCGTCTCGATGTGGATCCGGCTCCAGCTCAACGAGAGCCCGGTGTTCAAGAAGATGAAGGACGAGGGCACCACATCCAAGGCGCCGCTGACCGAGGCGTTCGGCCGCTGGAGCAACCTGCGCCTCGTGCTGATCGCGTTGTTCGGCGCGGTCGTGGGGCAGGCGGTGGTCTGGTATACCGGCCAGTTCTACGCTTTGTTCTTCCTTGAGAAGACGCTCAAGGTCGATGGCTGGACGACCAACATCCTGATCGCGATCGCGCTGGCGATCGGCACGCCGTTCTTCGTGTTCTTCGGCTGGCTGAGTGACCGCATCGGGCGCAAGCCGATCATCCTCACCGGGTGCGCGATCGCCGCGGCAAGTTATTTCCCGCTGTTCGGCATGCTCACCGAAGCCGCGAACCCCGCGCTGGCGCATGCGCAGCGTGACGCGCCCGTGATCGTCACCGCCGATGCCGCCGAATGCTCGTTCCAGTTCGATCCGATCGGCAGGAACAAGTTCGATCGCTCGAGCTGCGACATCGCCAAGGCATTCCTCGCCAAGCAGGGCATCGGCTATCGCAATATCGAGGCCCCGGCGGGGACGACGGCAGTGGTCCAGATCGGCGCGCAGCGTGTGCCGGCCTATGATCCGCGCAAGGACCCGCTGCAGGAGAGCGCCGTCGCCGCCGTCGGTATCGCCGATTTCCAGGATGCCGCCAAGGCGGCCCTGGCGGAGGCCGGCTATCCCGCCAAGGCCGATCCCGCCGCGATCAACAAGCCGATGGTCGTCGCGGTGCTCACTGCGCTCGTCCTGCTGGTGACGATGGTCTACGGGCCGATCGCGGCGATGCTGGTCGAACTCTTCCCGAGCCGCATCCGCTACACGTCGATGTCGCTGCCTTATCATATCGGCAATGGCTGGTTCGGCGGCTTCCTGCCGGCGACGGCGTTCGCGATGGTCGCGGCGACCGGGGACATCTATTATGGCCTCTGGTATCCGGTGGTCGCGGCGATCGTGACGCTGATCGTGGGGCTTTTCCTGCTGCCCGAGACTCACAAGCGCTCGATCGACGATTGACCGGACGTATCGCGGGCCTCCATTAGACCCGCGACTTGTGGTGGAAGTGCGTCCTTGCGGATCGTGATCGTCGACGACAGCGGATTGCGCGCGACCGTGCTCGAAGAGGGGCTGCGGGACGCGGGCTATGACGACATCCATGTCGTGCCGCCGCAAGGCGCGTTCGTCGCCAAGATCGAGCGGATGGCGCCCGACGTGGTGCTGATGGATCTCGGCAGCCCGAGCCGCGACACGCTGGAGGAGATGCTCGCGGTCAGCCGTGCGCTGGCCCGGCCGATCGCGATGTTCGTCGATCAGTCCGACGATGCGATGATCGGCGCGGCGATCGATGCCGGAGTTTCGGCCTATGTCGTCGACGGGCTCCGGAAAGATCGGGTGAAGCCGATCCTCGATCTCGCGATCCGGCGCTTCAATGCCTTTGCGCGGATGCAGAGCGAACTCGACGAAGCGCGGACGGCGCTCGCCGATCGCAAGACGATCGATCGCGCCAAGGCGATATTGATGCAGACGCGCGGGCTCGCCGAGCCGGACGCCTATGCACTGCTGCGCTCGACCGCGATGAACCAGAACAAGCGTATCGCCGACGTGGCCGAGGCGCTGATCACCGCCCACAGCCTGCTCGGGGGCAGCCATGACGCCGCTATCGATTGCCTTCCTCCCGCTCACCGACAGCGCACCCCTGGTCGCGGCCCGCGCGAAGGGTTTTGCGGAGGCGCAGGGCATCGACCTGAGCCTGGTGCGCACCACCTCCTGGGCGACGCTGCGCGACCGGCTGGTTTATGGCCAAGTGCAGGCGGCGCACATGCTCGCGCCGCTCGCCATCGCCGTGAATCTCGGCCTCAGCCAGCATCCCGCGGCGCTTTCGGCGCCGTTCAAGCTCAACGTCAACGGCAACGCGCTGGTGATGGCTAGCGAATTCGCGCAGGCGCTCGATCCCGATCCGGCCAAGCGCGTGCACGATCCCGAAGCGGTCGCGCACGACTTCGCCAATGCGATCGGGCTCTACAGGCGCAAGCCGGTGATCGGCGTGGTGCATCGCTTCTCCAGCCACGCGCTGATGCTGCGCTATTGGCTCGGTTATGCCGGGGTCGAGCCCGATCGCGACGTTCATCTGCGGGTGCTGCCGCCCTCGTTCATGGTCGAGGCGTTGCGGCTGGGCGAGATCGACGGGTTCATCGCCGGCGAGCCGTGGAACAGCATCGCCGTGGCCGAGGGGCTGGGCGAGATCGTTGCCGCCGGAGTCGATATCTGGAAGCGCGGCGTCGAGAAGGTGCTGGCGATGCGCACCGACTGGATGGAGGCGAACGCCGAGACCGTCGATCGCTTGCTGGTCGCGGTATCGCAGGCGGCGGCGTGGTGCGACGATCCGGCCAATCGCGAGGAACTGGCGCACTTGCTCGAACGGCCCGAACATGTCGGTCAGCCGGCGGAGTGGATCATGGCGGGGTTGAGCGGCCGACTTGTGCTGCGCTGCGGCGACGCGCCGGTCGACATTCCGGACTTCCTGCTCTTTCACCGCGAGGCTTCGGGTTTTCCGTGGCGGAGCCAGGCGCTGTGGATCTATTCGCAGCTCGTGCGCTGGGGAATGGTGAAGGCCGATGCGGCGACCGAACGCCAGGCCGCCGACGTGTTCCGCCCCGACATCTATCGCCGCGCATTGGGCGGGGCAGGGCTGCCGATGCCCGGCGCGAGCATGAAGGTGGAAGGCGCGCTGACCGCGCCGCTGCCGGTGGGAGCCCATCGGGGCGCATTGACCCTGGGCCCCGACCGATTCTTCGATGGCGCGGTGTTCGATCCCGACGATATCGCTGGATATCTTGCTGCACTTGCGCGGTAATCGCAGATAAGTTTTTTGCACTTGCGAAATGTTTCTGAATGATGAAGCTATGAACCAACGCGCGATGTAGCGCGTCCACGGAAGGCCACCCAGCGCCGGGACGGTCTTCCTCCATATCATCAGCAAAGCCGCTGTCCGGTCCCTGCATGCGCGGGAAGCCGGAGGCGGCTTTTTCGTGCCTGCAGGGCACCGGGGAGTTCGGGCGATGAAGATTGCAGAACTGATGCGCGAAGGTTTCGATTATGCCGGGGGCGGCGCGGACGTGGATCCGGCGCCGGCGCGTGCGAAGTCGAGCTTCTGGCAATCGGGGCACACGCCGACATTGATCGCGGCGTTCCTCTATTTCGATCTGGCGTTCATGGTCTGGGTGCTGCTCGGGCCGCTCGCGCCCGAAATCGCCAAGACGCTGCAGCTGACCGCAGCGCAAAGGGGCTGATGGTCGCCACGCCGACGCTGGCGGGCGCGCTGCTGCGCGTCGTCAACGGGCTGCTGGTCGACCGGATCGGACCCAAAAGGGCAGGGGCGATCAGCCAGGTCATCGTCATCGTCGGGTTGTTCACGGCCTGGGTGATGGGCGTGAACAGCTTTGCCGGCACGTTGGCGCTTGGTGTGATCCTCGGCTTTGCCGGGGCGAGCTTCGCGGTCGCGCTGCCGCTGGCCAGCCGCTGGTATCCGCCCGAGCACCAGGGCAAGGCGATGGGGCTTGCCGGCATGGGCAATTCGGGCACCGTGCTCGCCGCCTTGTTCGCGCCGACGCTCGCCAAGCTCTTCGGGTGGAATTCGGTGCTGGGACTGGCCTGCATTCCGCTGGCGATCGTCCTCGTCGCATACATGTTCATGGCGAAGGACGCGCCCAATGCGCCCGCGCCCAAGAATCTGACGGCCTATTTCCAGCCGCTCAAGCTGCCCGATGCGTGGTGGCTGATGGGCTTCTACGCCGTCACCTTCGGCGGGTTCGTCGGTCTGGCGGCGTCGCTGCCGATCTACTTCACCGATCGGTTCGGGCTGAGCACGATCACTGCCGGCTATTGCACTGCGGCCTGCGTGTTCGCCGGATCGCTGGTGCGACCGCTGGGCGGCGCGCTGGCAGACCGGATCGGTGGCGTGAAGGCGCTGTCGGGCGTGTTCGTGGTGGCGGCGCTGGCGCTGGCGGGGGTCAGCATGGCCCAGAGCGTGACGAGCGCGCTGGCGCTCTTCGTCCTTGCCATGCTCGCGCTCGGCACCGGCAATGGATCGGTGTTCCAGCTCGTGCCGCAGCGCTTCCAGGCCGAGATCGGCGTGATGACCGGGCTGGTCGGCATGGCCGGCGGGATCGGCGGCTTCTATCTCGCCTCGTCGCTGGGTTTCGCCAAGCAGCTCACCGGCAGCTTCTCGGCGGGGTTCCTGATCTTCGCGGCGCTGGCGCTGGTGGCACTGGCCGGACTGCTGCTGGTCAAGGCGCACTGGCGCTCGACCTGGACCAGCGGCGCGCGTATCTGAACGCGAGGGACGGGGCTCAGCCTCCGTCCCGCAGAAGGGGACCGATATGAAATTCACGTTGTTTACGGCGGCCGGTCTGGCCGTTGCGGGGCCGGCGTGCGCCCAGGAGATCAAGCCGCTGGTCGAGGCGCGCGTGCGTTACGAACATGGCGAGCAGGACGGGCTGGCCGAGGATGCCGAAGCGCTGACGGTGCGGGTGCGCGCGGGCGTGCAGGCCTCCACCGGGCCGTGGACCGCTTTGGTCGAGGCGCAGGGCACGATGGCGGTGATCGACGAGTTTTATGACGGGCTCCACGGCGCCGCGACGCGGCCGCTGGTGGCGGATCCGGAGAATATCGCGCTCTACCGCGCCCAGATCCAGTACAAGACCAAGGCGTTCGCGGTCACTGCCGGGCGGCAGCGGATCGCACTCGACGATGAGCGCTTCGTCGGGAACGGCGCTTTCCGCCAGAATAGCCAGACCTTCGACGCGGTGCGGGTCGAACTCACCCCGCTCAAGGGCCTCAAGGCCGATGTCAGCTACGCCTGGGACGTGCGGACGGTCTGGGGCGTCGAGGGCAATGGCGCGCGGCCACCGGGGATCGGCGGCGACAATGTCTTCGCCAATTTGTCGTACGCGACGCCGGTCGGGACACTCACCGGCTTCGCCTATCTGATCGATCAGGACGAGGCCGCGGTGCAGGGCTATCGGCTGTCGAGCCAGAGCTATGGCGTGCGGCTGGCGGGAGCGCAGAAGCTGTCGGCGGCGGCGAAGCTCTCGTACCAGGCGAGCTATGCGACCCAGTCCGAATATGGGCACAATCCCAACGACTATCGCGCGGACTATTATCTGCTCGATGCCGGGCTGGAGGTTTCCGGGTTCAAGCTGGGCGCCGGCTATGAAGTGCTCGGCGCCGACAAGGGCGTGGCGCTGACTTCCTTCCAGTTTCCGCTAGGCAGCAATGTCAAGTTCGAGGGCTGGGCCAACAGGTTCCTGTCCACCCCGCCCGACGGCGTGCGCGATCTCTATGGCAGCCTCGGCTATGGCTGGAAGGCCGCGGGGCCGTTCAAGGGCGTGTCGCTGCAGGCGGTCTATCATCGCTTCGAAAGCGACCGGCTGGTGCGCCATTATGGCGACGAGCTCGATCTGCTCGCCAGCGGCAAATTGGGCAAGACGACGGTTTCGGTGCGCTACGCCGATTACAATGCGGACCTGTTCGCTACCGACACCAGGAAGCTGTGGCTGCAGCTCGATTGGGCGCTTTAACTTTCTTCGTCATCCCGGCGAAAGCCGGGATCCAGAGTCGCGAACGACACGGCACAGAAACTCTGGGCCCCGGCTTTCGCCGGGGTGACGGTTTGGAGCGCGGTTCACCGGCTCATTTGCTGCAATGCAAAATTCGCACTTGAACAAGTCCGCGCGAGATCAGCATCATGGCGCCGATCGGGCAAGGACGCCCGAACGAGACATAGCTGCCGCTCCCAGGGTCGGGAACCGGCGGTGCATCGATCGGCAACTGCCGGTCAGGGTGAATTGGCAAGGCCGCCATGCAGGCGCTGGATTTTTCCAGCGGCCCGCATGGCGGTTTTTTGCGTTCTGGAGCTTGAGCATGGAGCTGATTGGCGAAGAATGGACCGGCGAGGCGGCGCAAGGGGCTCCCGGCGTGCCCGTGCGCCGCGAGCATCTCGTGGTGGTCGGCAACGGCATGGCGGGATGCCGCGCGGTCGAGGAATTGCTGGCGCGCGATCCGAACCGCTACCGCGTGACGATCTTCGGCGCCGAGCCGCATGTGAACTACAATCGGATCATGCTCTCGCCGGTGCTCGCGGGCGAGAAGACCTTTGACGAGATCGTGATCAACGGGCTCGACTGGTACCGCGACAATGGTATCGAGCTGATCGCGAGCGATCCCGTGACTGCGATCGATCGCATGGGCAAGACGATCTCCTCGCGGAACGGCCGCACGCTCGGCTATGACAAATTGCTGATCGCCACCGGATCGGATCCCTTCATCATCCCGGTGCCCGGCAAGGATCTGCCCGGCGTGATCAGCTTCCGCGACATGAGCGACGTCGACGCGATGCTCGCCGCGGCGGAAGCTGGAAAGGCGAATGGGGGCGGCGCCGCAGTGGTGATCGGCGGCGGGCTGCTCGGGCTCGAGGCCGCGCACGGGCTCAGCCTGCGCGGCATGAAGGTCACCGTGCTCCATTTGATGCCGACGTTGATGGAGCGCCAGCTCGACGAAGCGGCGGGCTGGCTGCTCAAGTCGGCGCTCGAGGCGCGCGGGCAGACGATCTTGACCGGGGCGGACACTGCCGAAATCCTCGGCACCGATGCCGTCGAAGGCGTCAAGCTGAAGGACGGCCGGGTGATCCCCGCCAGCCTCGTGGTGATGGCAGTGGGCATCCGCCCGAACACCGCGCTGGCTCGCGAGGCCGGCCTCGCGGTCGGCCGCGGCATCCAGGTCGACGATCACATGGTGACCAGCGACGCCAACGTCCTCGCGGTCGGCGAGTGCGTCGAGCATGCCGGACAGGTCTATGGCCTCGTCGCCCCGCTCTGGGAGATGTGCCGCGCGCTCGCCGACGGGCTGGTCGAGAAGCATAGCGGCTACAAGGGCTCGGTCACCTCGACCAAGCTCAAGGTCTCGGGGATCGACGTCTTCTCGGCGGGCGATTTCTCCGGCGGCGACGGCGCCGAGGACATCGTGCTGCGCGACGCCAGCCGCGGCGTCTACAAGCGCGTGGTCGTCAAGGACGACCGCATCGTCGGCGCGGTGCTCTACGGCGATACCGGCGACGGCAGCTGGTATTTCGACCTGCTCAAACGCCAAGAGGACGTTTCCCAGCTCCGCGACGTGCTGATCTTCGGCCAGGCCTTCGCCCAGGGAGGGGCGCCGCGGACCCTAAGGCGGCCGTTGCGGCGCTCTCGGACGATGCCGAGATCTGCGGCTGCAACGGCGTCTCCAAGGGCCAGGTGGTTGCCTGCATCGAGAAGGGCGCGTGCAGCCTCGACGCAGTGCGCGCCGGCTGCAAGGCCTCGGCAAGCTGCGGCTCGTGCACCGGGCTGGTCGAGAACCTCCTCGCGCTGACGCTGGGCGACGAA
The DNA here is from genome assembly GCF_027941955.1 of Sphingomonas sp. 7/4-4. Classification (GTDB taxonomy): domain Bacteria; phylum Pseudomonadota; class Alphaproteobacteria; order Sphingomonadales; family Sphingomonadaceae; genus Sphingomonas. The sequence continues at coordinate 1,264,751 of NZ_CP115960.1, read as the reverse complement.
GTCCAGGCCGGCCCCAAGACGATGTGCAAATGCACCAGCTTCGGCCACGACGACGTCCGCCGCGAGATCGTCGCGCAGGGAATGCGTTCGATCCCCGAAGTGATGCAGATGCTGCACTGGTCGACGCCAGACGGCTGTTCCTCGTGCCGCCCCGCGCTCAATTACTATCTGCTCTGTGCATTGCCGGGCGAATATGTCGACGATCAGCAAAGCCGCTTCGTGAACGAGCGCATGCACGCCAACATCCAGAAGGACGGCACCTATTCCGTCGTCCCGCGGATGTGGGGCGGGCTCACCAACCCCACCGAGCTGCGCGCGATCGCCGACGTGGTCGAGAAGTACAACGCCCCGATGGTCAAGGTGACCGGCGGCCAGCGGCTCGACATCTTCGGGATCAAGAAGGAGGACCTGCCGGCGGTCTGGGCCGATCTCAACGCCGCGGGAATGGTCTCCGGCCACGCTTATGGCAAGGCGCTGCGCACCGTGAAGACCTGTGTCGGCTCCGAATGGTGCCGCTTCGGCACGCAGGATTCGACCGGGCTGGGCGTCAAGCTCGAGCGCGGCTTCTGGGGCAGCTGGATGCCGCACAAGTTCAAGATGGCGGTCTCGGGCTGCCCGCGGAATTGCGCCGAGGCGACGATCAAGGATTTCGGCGTGGTCTGCGTCGACTCCGGCTACGAGCTTCATGTCGGCGGTAATGGCGGCATCCATGTCCGCGTGACCGACCTGCTGGTGAAAGTCGCGACCGAGGAAGAGGCGATGCATTATGCCGCCGCCTTCGTGCAGCTCTACCGCGAGGAAGCACGCTATCTCGAGCGCACCGCGCCGTGGATCGAGCGCGTCGGGTTGCAATACCTCAAGGATCGCATCGTCGAGGACACCGAAACCCGCGATGCGATGGCGGCGCGCTTCTGGCACTCACAGACCTTCAGCCAGGACGATCCCTGGGCCGAACGCGCCTCCGGCGAGGCGCGCGAGCAGCACGCGCATATGGCCGCATTCAAACCCCGTCTGGAGGAAATCGCATGATCGGCGAATGGCTCGACATCGGCTGGCTGAACGAAATCCCGGTGCGCGGCAGCCGCACCGTGCCCGTGGACGGAGGCGAGGAGATCGCTGTGTTCCGCACCGGCGACAATCAGGTCTTCGCACTGGTCAATCGCTGCCCGCACAAGGGCGGGCCGCTGAGCCAGGGCATCGTCCACGGCCACAGCGTCGCCTGCCCACTGCACAATTGGAACATCGCACTGCGGACCGGCGAGGCGCAGGGCGGCGACAAGGGGTGCACGCCGGTGATTCCGGTCAAGATCAACGCCGGGCGGGTGCTGATCTGCCGCGCGGGTGCGATGAAGGCGGCGGCGTGAGGATTGCGATATATAAGCCCCTCCCCTTCAGGGGAGGGGTTGGGGGTGGGGCAGGTGTCTCACCGAGACCTTCCCTCGCCAGTACAGCCCCCACCCCAACCCAGTATCGGGTAAATCGCGCCCCGCGCGATTTAGGTCAGGCTGGGAGCCTGACCGGCCCGATACTCCTGAAGGGGAGGGGCTTTTGAGTGTTGTCCGCACCACCTGCGCTTATTGCGGCGTCGGCTGCGGCATTCTCGCAACGCGCACCGGCGCGCGCTCGGTTGAGATCAAGGGCGATCCCGAGCATCCCGCCAATTACGGCCGGCTCTGTTCCAAGGGCACGCATCTCGGTGAGACCGTGGGGTTGGAGGGCCGGCTGCTCTTTCCCGTGATCGGCAATCGCCGGGCAAGCTGGGACAAGGCACTCGATCTGGTGGCAAAGCGCTTCCGCCAGACGATCGCCGAGCACGGGCCCGACAGTGTCGCATTCTACGTCTCGGGCCAGTTGCTCACCGAGGATTATTACGTCGCCAACAAGCTGATGAAGGGGTTCATCGGCTCGGCGAACATCGACACCAATTCGCGGCTGTGCATGTCGAGCGCAGTCGCCGGCCACACCCGCGCATTCGGCGAGGATGTGGTGCCGGCGAGCTACGACGATTTCGACGCAGCCGATCTGTTCGTGCTGGTCGGTTCGAATACCGCCTGGTGCCATCCCGTGGTCTATCAGCGTATCCGCGCGCGTTGCGACGCCGGCGCGAAGTTGGTGGTGATCGATCCGCGGCGCACCGAGACTGCCGACGAGGCCGATCTGCATCTGCCGATCAAGCCGGGCAGCGACGTCGCGCTGATGAACGGCCTGCTCGCGCATTGCCGTGCCAACGGATTGATCGACGAGACCTACCTGTCCCGCAGCGTCAGCGTACCCGACGATTTCTGGGACAAGGTTGGAGAGGAGCGACCTGTGGTCGGTGGCGAAGGCCTGTGACTTGCCGCCTGCCGACCTCAGGCGCTTCTTCGAATTGTTCGCCGCGCATCCGCGCACGGTCACTCTGTTCAGCCAGGGCGTGAACCAGTCGCTGCGCGGCACCGATCAGGTCAATGCCATCGTCAACCTGCATCTCGCCACCGGACGGATCGGCAAGCCCGGCGCGGCGCCCTTCTCGATCACCGGCCAGCCCAATGCGATGGGCGGGCGCGAGGTCGGCGGGCTTGCCTCGACACTCGCGGCGCATATGGGTTTCGTGCCGGACGATGTCGCGCGCGTCGGGCGCTTCTGGGCTGCGCCCAATATGGCGTGCAAGCCGGGCCTCAAGGCAGTCGACCTGTTCCGCGCGGTGGGCGAGGGGCGGATCAAGGCGTTGTGGGTGATGGCGACCAATCCGGCGGTTTCGATGCCCGATGCCGGCCGCGTGCGCGAGGCGCTGGCGGCATGCCCCTTCGTCGTCGTCTCGGATGTTGTCACCGATACTGACACCAGCAAGTTCGCGCATGTCCGCCTGCCCGCCGCCGCCTGGGGCGAGAAGGACGGCACGGTCACCAATTCGGAGCGGCGGATCAGCCGTCAGCGCGCCGTGCTCGATCTGCCCGGCGAAGCGAGGCCTGATTGGTGGATCGTCACGCAGGTCGCGCGCCGGATGGGGTGGCGCACGGCCTTTCCCTATGATCGCCCCGCCGAGATCTTCCGCGAGCATGCCCGGCTCTCGGCCTATCAGAACCAGGGCGCCAGACTGTTCGAGCTGCGCGAGCAAGTGGCGATCGGCAACCACGCTTATGAAGCGCTCGCGCCGTTCCGCTGGGGCGGCGATGCGTTTGCCGACGGACGTTTCCCGACCCCGGACGGAAAAGCACGACTGGTGCCGGTGCAGCAGATGACGCTGCAGGATCCGCTCGCCAAATGGCCGCTGACGCTCAACACCGGGCGCTACCGCGATCACTGGCACACGATGACGCGCACCGGGCTGAGCCCGAAGCTCGCCCGGCACCGCGACGAGCCGCTGGTCGAGGTGCATCCCGACGATGCCGTGGAGCTGGGCCTGGCCGACCGCGGACTGGCGCGCGTGTCGACTCCGCAGGGCGACAGCGTGTTCCGTGTCACGCTCAGCACCGGCCAGCGCCGCGGCGAATTGTTCGTGCCGATCCACTGGACCGATCAACAATCGACCGGCGGGCGCACCGGGCTGTTGCCGCGGCCGCTGGTCGATCCGCATTCGGGGCAGCCCGGGTTCAAGTCCACGCCGGCCACGATCGCGCCGGTGGCGATCGAATGGCGCGGCTTCCTGCTCGCGACAGGCGAAGTGAAGCAGCCCGATTGCCTGTGGGCGACGCGCGTGCAGGTCGCCGGAGGCGTGCTGTACGAGCTCGCCGGTCAGGGCGATCCGGTGCAGCTCGACGCGCTGCTGCCCAAGGGCGAGCGTGTCGAGGCAGTCGATCGCGCGCGCGGGTCGCGGCGCGTGGCCGTGCTGAAAGACGGCAAGCTTGCCGCGGCGCTGTTCGTCACGCGCGAGGGGCTGTTGCCGTCGCGCGAGTGGCTGATCGCGCAGATCGGCGAGGCGGCGAGCCCGGCCGTGCTGGCGGGCGCACCGCCGGGCGCGCGCGAGGATCGCGGACCGATCGTCTGCCTGTGCTTCGACGTTGGGCTGAAGACGATCGTCAGTGCAGTCGCCAGCCAGCAACTGACCAGCGTCGAGGCTGTCGGCGCGGCGCTTTCGGCCGGCACCAATTGCGGCTCGTGCCGCCCGGCGATCCGCCGGTTGATCGAGCAGAACAGGAGCGTCGCCAATGCATGAGGATGGCATCGGGCTGGGCGAGGTCTGGCTGGTCGGCGCGGGGCCGGGCGATCCCGATCTGCTCACGCGCAAGGCTGAGCGCCTGCTGCGCGCGGCGAGCGTGGTGTTCTACGATGCGCTGGTGGGCGAGGGCGTGCTGGCGCTGATCCCCGATCATGTGCGCAAGGTGCCGGTGGGCAAGCGATCGGGACGGCACTCGAAGGATCAGGGCACGATCGACGCATTGCTCGTCGAGGCGGCGCTGGCGGGTGAGCGCGTGGTGCGGCTGAAGGGCGGCGACCCCTCGATGTTCGGGCGTTCGATGGAGGAAATGGCGGCACTGGCCGAAATCGGCGTGCGTGCGCGGATTTGCCCCGGCGTAACAGCGGCGAGCGCGGCGGCCGCCTCGGCGGGCATCTCGCTGTCGCTGCGTGGACTTGCGCGGCGGGTGCAGTTCGTCACCGCGCATGCCCGCGCCGGCGAGCCGCTCGATCTCGACTGGGCGCAGCTTGCCGATCCGGCCTGCACCACCGCCTTCTACATGGGGCGATCGGCAGCGAACGATATCAGCCGCAACCTGATCGCGCACGGGCTCGATCCGAAGACGCCGGTGCTGATCGCCTGCGACGTCAGTCTGGCCACCGAACGTTGCCTGCGCACTCGGCTCGATCTGCTGCCGCTGGCGGTGCAGACGGTGGCCGAAAACAAGCCGACCCTGATCCTCGTCGGCGAAGCGGTCCGCCAGAACGACGCGGCCGAGATCGCGCAGATCGCGGCACAGGCGCACCGCTGATGCGGGTGCTCGGCGCGATCCTCGCCGGCGGCAAGTCGCGGCGGTTCGGCAGCGACAAGGTATTGGCGGTGCACGAAGGGCGCTGCCTGATCGCGCATTGCGTCGAGGCGCTGCGCGGGCAAGTGGACGATCTGGTCGTTTGCGGGCGGGAGTGGTCGGGACTTGCTTCGCTACCGGATCGGCCTGGTGCCGATGCGGGGCCGCTGGGCGGGCTCAACGCGGCGTTGCATTACCCCGGGTTCGATGCCGTGCTGTGCGTGCCTGTCGATGTCCATCCTTTGCCGGGCAACCTGCGGGCCATGCTCGAGGGAAGCGAGGCGCGGGTGCTGTTGTCGCAGCATGCGATCGGCTTCTGGCCGACGCGGCTCGGGTCGGCGCTCGATGCGCATCTGGAGCGGGGGCATCGCGCGATCGGCGGCTGGATCGCGCATACCGGCGCGATCCGCGTGCCCGATGCGCGGCTCGCGCTGGTCAACATCAACACGCGCGCCGATCTGTCGGCTCTGGCCGCCTAGATCCTGCGCGTCAGCGCGTCGATTGCGTCCATATAGCGGCGGCCGACGGGCACCGTGTTGCCGCAGGCGAGATGGATCAGCGCTCGGCCGGCGCCGTCGCGGCAGACCTGACGGACGTTGCGCGCGTTGATCACCGTCTGGCGGTGGACGCGGACAAAGCCTTGCGGCGCAAGCCGATCGGATAATTCGCTGAGCGTCGCGCGGACGAGATGCGCGCGGCCATGCGCGACGATCTCGCTGTAATTGCCCGCCGAGCGGATCAGCACGACATCATCGGCGCGGACGCGGAGCAAAGGCGATTCTGGGAAATCGAGCCACTCGCCGGGAGCGGCGGGCGGAGGCGAAGCGAAGCTTGGCTCGAATCGCGGTGCACGCGCCAGACGGGCGAGATGTTGCTCCCAGGTCAGCAGCACCAGCAGCATCGTAGTGCCGAGCATCGCCACGCGCGGCAGGAACCCGGAGAAATCCGGGCCGGGCGGAAGCCCGCAGCCCTGATCGACCGGGGTGCCGAGAATCTGGGTCGAAAGCGCATCGACGATCGCCACGGGCACGAAGGCGAGCGCGACCAGCAACAGGCGCGAGCGCTGCGGCCCCAGCATCATCTCGCGGATCCGGTCGCGAAACATCCATCCCAGAGCGATCAACGAGCCCCAGATCAGCGTGACCGTGAGATCGCCCTCGGAATTGTGCATGCCCGGGCGCGGGGCAGGCGCGCTTTCGCCGGCGCGCGCGCCATAGCCGAGCAGGAACGCCAGACCGGCCAGCAAGGCGGCGCCGCTGCCGGGGATACGAAGGTCAGAAATCGACTCACGGGGCCTCGTCGCCATGCCCACACGATAGCGCGTGCATGCGCGCGCGCGAACATCCGTTCGTCACGCCTGTGTGACGTTCGTCCCAATTCGCTCCCGGAGAGCCCGCAACAGGCGGCATCCGGTCGGCCGTGGGGCAAACGAAAAGGACTGTAGACGATGCGTATTTCACTCTGTTGTCTGTCTTTGCTTGCCGCTCCCCAGGCCTTTGCCCAGCAGGTTCCGGCGCCGCAGGGAAGCGACGTCGTCCGCGCCGCCGACGATGCGTTCGGGCGCCGCGTCGGGCTCGAGGATGTCGGCCTGTACAGCGAAGCCGAGGTGCGCGGCTTCGATCTGCAGAGCGCCGGCAATTACCGGATCGAGGACCATTATTTCGTCCGCGCGACTGGGCTGTCGCTGACGCTGATCGATGGGGCCGCGATCCGGGTCGGCGCAAACGGCCTGCGCACCGATTTCGCGGCACCGTCAGGCGTGGTGCAATATGATCTGCACGAGGCCGCGCCGGGCAAGCAGGCTCGGATCGAAGCGGGCTGGCTGGGCGGCGGGGGCCCCGTATTCGATGCGCGCTTCTCCACCGCGACGCAGGACGATCGCTTCGGGATCGTCGGAAACGTCAGGCTCAATTTCCTGCAGGATTATACCGACGGCACCGGCGGCGATTTCTTCGCGGCAGGGATCGTCCCGCACTGGTCGCCGCTGCCGGGCGTGAAGCTCACCGCGATCTACGGCCGGACCTGGTATGAGCGCGGCGGCGATACGGTGTTCGCCACGGAGGACGATATGCCGCCTCCGAGAATCGTGCTGGGGCCCGAACGCTCGCAGCCTTGGATGGAGCAGCGCACCGAGTCGACGCAGGCGGGGCTGATCGCCGATGTCGAGGCAGGAAGCGGCTGGCGGTTCGGTGCATCGGGCTTCCTGTCGCGAGTCGACGATCAGCGGACCTACTTCAACCTGATCCTCTTCCCGGCGGATGGCGGGCCGGCCGAAGCGATCTCGCAGGCGTTCGGCGACGAGCGCTTCCAGTCGATCTCGGGCGAAGTCACTGCGGCGAAGAGTTTCACCACAGGCGCGCTGAACCACCGCCTGATCGCGATGGCGCGGCTGCGCGACAGCCGGGCGCGGACCAGCCCCGGCACGGCGCTGCCGACCGTCCTCTATCCCGATGTCGATGCGCCGGTGGCGATACCGCGTCCCGATTTCGAAATCGATCCCCGCCGCAAGCGCGACACGGTGCGCCAATATGCGGGCGGGATCGGCTATCGTCTGTCGATCGGCAGCGCCGCCGAACTGCGCGCCGACGTCCAGCGCGCCGAATATACCAAGACGGTGCGCGCGCTCGACGGCACCGAGCGGCGCGAGACATCGCGGCCGTGGCTCTACAGCGGCTCGCTTACCGGCGGAATCACTTCGCAGCTGACTGCGTTCGCCAGCTATGCCCGCGGGCTCGAGGAAGCGGGCGTCGCCCCCGGCAATGCCGTCAACCGCGGCGAGGTGCTGCCCGCAGCGATCTCGCGCCAAGCCGAGCTGGGGGTCAAATATGTGATCCCGGGCGGGCCTTCGCTGATCGCGGGGCTGTTCGACATTTCCAAGCCGCTCCCGGGCCTCACCGCCGACGGCATCTATGGCTATGTCGGCGAGGTGCGGCATCGCGGCGTCGAGCTTTCGCTGGCGGGGCCGATCACCGATCGGCTGAGCGCGGTGCTGGGCGCGACGTATCTCGACGCGGAGATCAGCGGCGAACTGGTCGACAGCGGTGCGATCGGCGCACACCCGATCGGCCGTCCGGACAAGATCGCACTCGCCAATCTGACTTGGCGGGTACCGGGGATCGAGGGGCTGACGCTCGATGGCGGTGTCACTTTCCGCGGCGAACGCTATGCCAATCGCGCCAACAGCGCGGTGCTGCCGAGCTACGCTACCTTCCAGGCCGGGCTGCGCCACCGCTTCGAGATCGACGGCAAGCCGGTGACGGTGCGCGCGCGGGTGACCAATCTGTTCGACAAGGTCGTATGGAATGCGAGCAATTCCGGGCTCTTCACGACCAACAACAAGCGGGTGCTGACGCTGACATTGACGGGGAGATCTGAGTGTTAGAGCCCCCGCGTATCCGGCCGGAAACGGTCGTGGCGGGGAGGTCGTCGCCTGCCTCCGCCCAGTCGATGCGGCTGGCATAGAAGATGTGGAAGCCCGGGATCACTGCGTCCGGGGTGTCGAGCGTTGCGATGCTGAAGTCGACGGTCTCGGGCTGGTGATCGACCTGCATCAGAAAGGGCGTGCCGCACCGGGTGCAGAAGCGGCGATGCCCGAAATCGCTCGATGCGACCTTGCCGACCAGTTCGGCTCCTTGCGTGAAGACGAAGTCGTCGACCGGCACGGTGGCGAATGCCATGGCCGGGCTGCCGGAGTTGAGCTGGCAGGTGCGGCAGTGGCACCAGCCGCCGTCATACGGCTCCGACGCCAGTCGATACCGCACCGCGCCGCAAAGACACCCGCCTTCCATCGCCATCCCCTTCGCGTGCGTTTCAGCCCGGTCCGGCACGGTGGCCGGACCGGGCTCATCATCTAGTCTCGCCAGTAATCATGCCGCTCGGCCCCGTCGAAACCGTCCCGAATGCAGGCAACAGCGCTTGAAAGCTCTTTCCGGATCCGCAGGGGCAGGGATCATTGCGTCCGAGCTTTTCGACCAGCTCGACATCGCCGTGGACGAAGCGCAGCCCGCGCTTCACATGCGTTTCGGAGGGATAGCCCTTGCGGCGCTTACTCGTGACCTCGAAAGCAGGGGAGGTCATCGCGGTGGGTTTTGCGTGCCATATCAGCCTCCTGTTGTCAGCCGCCCGATATGGCGGCGCGTGCTGCATGACAGGCGCGCGCCGAAAGGCAAGCACTCAGCTCCGATAATCGGCGTTGATCGAGATATAGCCATGCGTCAGATCGCAGGTCCACACCGTGGCGTGGCCTTCGCCAAGGCCGAGATCGACGCCGATCTCGATCTCGCGGCCCTTGAGGTGCGCGGCGACCGGGGCCTCGTCATATCCCGCGACCGCCAGCCCGTCGCGCGCGACTTGTGTGGTGCCGAAGCGGATCGCGAGCCGGTCGCGCTCGGCGGGTTCGCCAGCCTTGCCGACCGCCATGACCACGCGACCCCAATTGGCATCCTCGCCGGCGATCGCCGTCTTCACCAGCGGCGAATTGGCGATCGACATGGCGATGCGGTGGGCGCTGCGATCGGACTCGGCACCCTCCACGGTGATCTCGATCAATTTCTGCGCGCCTTCACCGTCGCGGACGACGAGCAAGGCGAGTTGGTGGCAGAGATCGGCAAGCGCGGCACGGAAGGCATCGGCGCCGGGGAATCCTGGCCCGCGAGGGGCGCATTGCCGGCCTTGCCGGTGGCGAAAGCGAGGATCGTGTCGCTGGTCGAAGTGTCGCCGTCGACGGTGATGCAGGAGAAAGTTTTGGTATTCGCGCTATTTAGCGCATGTTGCAGAAACTCGGGCGCAACTGCGGCGTCGGTGAAGACGAAGCCGAGCATCGTCGCCATGTCGGGTGCGATCATCCCCGAACCCTTGATGATGCCGACCAAGTTTACCGTACGCCCGTCGACCACCGCAGTCGTCACTGCCGCCTTGGCGAAGGTGTCGGTGGTCATGATCGTCTCGGCGGCGGCCTCCCAACTGCACGGCTCGGCAGTGAAGGCGGCAGCGAGGCCGGCCTCGCTCTTGTCGATCGGCAAGGGCACGCCGATCACTCCGGTCGAGGCGAGGAACACGTCGGAAGGATCGCAGCCGAGATGCTGCGCGGTGCGCGCGGCGAGGTTCTCCACCGCGGCACGGCCGCGATCGCCGGTGAAGGCGTTCGAGTTGCCGGCATTCACCACCAGCGCGCGCGCCTGTCCCAGCACCAGCGCCTTGCGGCACCATTCAACCTCGGGCGAGGGACAACGGCTCCGGGTGAGCACCCCGGCGACATTGGTCCCTTCGTCGAGCGTGACGAAGGTCAGATCGCAGCGATCCCACGTCTTGTATCGCGCGCGGGCGATGCGCGTTGTGACGCCGGCGATGGCGGGAAGATCAGGGAAGGGGAGTGCGAGGGGAGAGCGTTCCATAAAACCAGCCATACAGTGCTTGCTTCGCCACGCAATGCGAGGCCATCATGGGAGAGCAATGGAGAGTGACAAATGGGGTGGATGCTATTGGCGGCGATAGGGTTTCTGCAAGCCGCCGAGGTGCCGAAGGGCGCGCTGGCGACTCCGTTGCGGCTAAAGAGCGCACCGGGCAGTTGGGTGACGAGCGCTGATTACCCGCCCAAAGCAGTCGCGAAGCGCAAATCTGGCAAAGTACATTTCACCCTGACGATCGATACGACGGGGAAACCGGATAGCTGCCACATCACCTGGACTTCGGGATTTGCGGAGCTGGATCAGTATAGTTGCGCTCTTCTCCTGGCGCGTGCCAGGTTCAGCCCGGCTCGTGACGCGGCAGGAAACCCGATCCGCGCCACTTTTTCGAGCAAGTTCGGGTGGGAAATGCCGAACAATCCGAACCCGCAGGATGTTCCGGGGATCGACCTCGTCGTTGAGGTGGCCAAGCTGCCGGCGGGATATGTCAAACCGGCGTTGGCGCGGGTGCATTTCACGAAGTCGGGCAAGCCGGATTCGTGCCGGGTGGAAGCGACCAGCGGTAATGTCGCCATCGACAAGGCGGCGTGTGAGCAAGTGATGTTGCAGGCACCGGCGCCGACAGAAGGCATCAAAGGGGGACCTGTATTCGACACCCGTATGGCCTTGGTGACGTTCGAGCAGGCGCGGGCGAAGTAGGGGAACCGAACATCTCGGGCGATCGGCGGCGAGCGGCGCACTATGTCGCAACCTTCTGCCCTGTAGAGAGTCGCATTGAGTCTGCTGCTTCTCCTCACGGCGCTGTCTGGACTTTGGCATCCGCTGCTCGTCAATTTACGAAGAACTGGCAAGGTAGGATTTGATCTGCTTTCGTTCCCTAATGAGCGAACGGCGGACTCTCCTTTCATCACACGGTGTTGCGCGGATGTCGCGCAGGTGTCGCGTTCGTGTCGCCAAGTTGGCGCGTGGTCGGCGCGAACCGGAGGCGTGGGTGCCGCTTGGGTGCCGCGTACGTGTCGCCTCGGTGTCGCGTGCCTGGCGCGTCGGTGACGCTTCACTGTCGCTTCGCCGGCGTGAACCTGTCGCGAACCCGCCGCTTCCGCCCCGGAAACACGTTATCGAGTCAACGAGTCAACCAAACGAGTCCGCGGCGCGATCGGAACCCCCGCAGCGCGAACGTCGAGCGAGCGGAGCATTTTGATTAGACGAACGGCACCCGGCACACTATGTCGCTGCCTCTTGCTGAGAGAGCCGAATTGAACCTGCTGCTTCTCCTCACTGCGCTGCTCGCGAGCCTGACCGGCAACGGTTCGGGCGATCGCGTCGTGCGTCAGGTGCAGGGCGTGGCATTGGTCCAGGCGGCGCAGGCGGCAGAGGCGGCGGTGAACCGCTCGCAGCAGACGATCCCTGCCGTTCCGGCGCCGCGGCGCATCGAGACGCGGGACATCGCATGGCCGCAAAGCGAAAGCGCGCCGCTTCCCACAACCTATCTGCCCTTCGAGCGTCGGCTCGAATGAGGCGCTGCGCGGCGCGCTGAGGCGGGCCGCCTTTTTTCGTTTTCGCATGACGCGGGTGCCCGGAAGACCGGCTGCGCCCGCCCGATCACCATCAAATACGACAGGAATTCACGATGCTCGGCGGCCTGGCCAAGACCCTTTTCGGCTCCTCGAACGAACGCTACGTCAAATCGCTCGGGGCGATCGTCCAGAAGATCAACGCGTTCGAATCTGCCATCTCGGCGATGGACGACGCGACCCTCGCCAACCAGACATTACTCTTCCGCGAGCGGCTGGCGAACGGCGAGAAGCTCGACAGTATCCTCCCCGAAGCCTTCGCCACGGTGCGCGAGGCGGCCAAGCGCACGCTCGGCCAGCGGCACTATGACGTCCAGATGATCGGCGGCATCGTGCTCCATCGCGGCGAGATCGCCGAGATGCGCACCGGCGAAGGCAAGACGCTGGTCGCCACGCTGGCGACCTATCTCAACGCGCTGCCGGGCGAGGGCGTCCACGTCATCACCGTCAACGACTATCTCGCCAAGCGCGACGCCGAGTGGATGGCGCAGGTCTATGGCTTTCTCGGCCTCACCACCGGGGTGATCATCCCGAACCTGACCGACCAGGAGCGCCGCGACGCTTATGCCGCGGACATCACCTACGGCACGAACAACGAGTTCGGCTTCGATTATCTGCGCGACAACATGAAGTACGACCGCGCATCGATGGTGCAGCGGCCCTTCTCCATGGCGATCGTCGACGAAGTCGATCTCGGTGCTGATCGACGAGGCGCGCACGCCGCTGATCATCTCGGGCCCCACCGATGATCGCAGCGAGCTCTATATGGGCGTCGATGCGATCGTGACGCAGCTCGTGCCGTTCGACTATGAGAAGGACGAGAAGCAGCGCACGGTGGTGCTGACCGAGGACGGCACCGAGAAGGTCGAGCGGATGCTCGAGGATGCCGGGTTGCTCGTCGGCGCCAATCTCTATGATTTCGAGAACACCCAGGTGGTCCACCACCTCAACCAGGCGCTGCGCGCGAACGTGATGTTCAAGCGCGACATCGATTACATCGTGAAGGAAGACAAGGTCATCATCATCGATGAGTTTACCGGCCGCATGATGGATGGGCGGCGCTGGTCCGATGGTCTGCACCAGGCAGTGGAAGCCAAGGAAGGCGTCCAGATCGAGCCCGAGAACCAGACGCTCGCCTCGATCACCTTCCAGAACTATTTCCGCATGTACCCCAAGCTCTCGGGCATGACCGGCACCGCGGCGACCGAGGCGGCGGAATTCTACGACATCTACAAGATGAACGTCGTCACCATCCCGACCAATCTGCCGGTTGCCCGGGCCGACGAGGAAGACGAATTCTACAAGACCACCGAAGAGAAGTTCGGTGCGATCGCGAAGAAGATTCGTGAGCATTCGGCCAAGGGCCAGCCGGTGCTGGTCGGCACCGTCTCGATCGAGAAGAGCGAATTGCTCTCCGAATTCCTCAAGAAGGAGGGCGTCGAGCACGCCGTTCTGAACGCGCGCCACCACGAGCTGGAAGCGGGCATCGTCGCGCAGGCGGGGCGGCTGGGCGCTGTCACCATCGCGACCAACATGGCGGGCCGCGGCACCGACATCCAGCTGGGCGGCAACCTCGAATTCCGCCTCCACGACGAGCTGGAGGGCATGGAGGAAGGCCCGCAGCGCGATGCCGCGATCGAGCAGATCAAGGCCGAGATCGCCGCCGAAAAGGCGCGCGTGATCGAGGCGGGCGGGCTGTTCGTGCTCGGCACCGAGCGCCACGAGAGCCGCCGCATCGACAACCAGCTGCGCGGCCGTTCGGGCCGCCAGGGCGATCCCGGCCTCAGCCGCTTCTATCTGAGCCTCGACGACGATCTGCTGCGCATCTTCGGTTCGAACACCTTGTTCGCCAAGATGATGCGCAACAATATCGAGGACGGCGAGGCGATCGGCAGCAAGTGGCTGTCGAAGGCGATCGAGACCGCGCAGAAGAAGGTCGAGGCGCGCAACTACGACATCCGCAAGCAGGTCGTCGAATATGACGACGTGATGAACGATCAGCGCAAGGTCATCTACGAGCAGCGTGCCGACATCATGGATGCCGACACGGTAGGCGAAGTGGTGACCGACATGCGGCTCGAGACGGTCAATTCGATCGTCGGCGAGGCGTGCCCGCCCAATAGCTATCCCGAACAGTGGGACGTTGCCGGGCTGAAGGAGAAGGTCTCCTCGATGCTCGCGATCGAGGCGCCGATCGAGGACTGGATCCGCGTCGAGGAAGCGATCGGGCCCGAATTGGTCGAAGAGCGCATCCGCGAGATGGCCGACGAGCATGTAAACTCCAAGGCGGCCGAGCTCGATCCGGAGACGTGGACGAGCATCGAGAAGTCGATCCTGCTCCAGAATCTCGATCATCACTGGAAGGAGCATCTCGCGATGCTCGATGCGCTGCGTCAGGTCGTGCATCTGCGCGCCTACGCGCAGAAGACGCCGATCAACGAGTATAAGCACGAGGCGTTCGCGATGTTCGAGCGGATGCTCGCGAACATCCGCGAGGACGTGACCCGCACGCTCGCCTTCGCGCAGTTCCGCATGGCGCCGCCGCAGGACCTGCCCGAGCTGCCCGACTTCCTGACCACGCACATCGATCCGCTGACCGGGCTGGACAATACCGGCGATTATGACGGCGGCGCGGCGGGTTTGGTGTTCAACCAATTGCCGCCGCTGGGCATCCCCCAGCCTTCGGGCGAGGATCTCGGCACCGATCCGGCGCAATGGGAAGGACTGGTCAGCCGCAACGCGCCATGCCCGTGCGGATCAGGGCTCAAGTACAAGCACTGCCACGGCGCACTGACAGCGTAAGGCATAAAAAATCCTCCCTCGCTTTAGCGGGGGAGGGGGACCACGAAGTGGTGGTGGGGGCTTGGCCGCAGGCGACGTCGTCTGGGGAGAGGCCCCTCCGTCATGCTGCGCATGCCACCTCCCCGCTTGCGCGAGGGAGGATTCGGCAATCAGCGCGTTTCGGGCATCTTGATCTGGGGGCCGAGACGGTCGAGCACTTCGCGCGCATCGAAGGCGCGGACATTGGTGCTCGGCTTCGGGCCGCGGCCGGTCACGATCTCGGCCGTCGCCTCATATTGGCGGACGGTGCGATAATCCCAGTCGCGGTCGCGCCAGAAGGGGTCGTCCCAGAACGGATCGTAGCTGCGCCAGCCCCAGCGCGGCCCGCGATAGAAGCGCCATGACGGGCTCCAATAGCCCCACGGGCCGGGTCCGTAAAAGGCGCCCGGCGTGCGATAGGTATCGGTCTTGGTCTCGGTGTCGCGCGTGACGAGGATGAAATGGTCGAAGCCGCGCTGCACGGTGAGTTCGGCGGCCCGGTAGAGCAGATAGCGCTCGACCGTCTCGCGCGAGGTGAGGCTGTTGCCCGCGAAGCTGACGCGGAAACGATTGCTCTCGATCTGCTCGTCGGAGAAGCCCAGCCGCGACGAGGCGGTGGCGGGCTGATAGGGAGTCGCGGTCATGCAGCCCGCGAGCGCGGCGCTGCCCGCAAGCGCTGCTGCCAGCGCCAGAATGCGCGGGCGTCTGGTTATGCTATTTAGCATGGTTCCTCCGGTAGTTACGGCGAGGGGCGGGGATGCCGATCGCGAGTCGAACGCGCACGGGACAGGAAAGGCTCCCGTGCGAAGACACGATGAATCGTGCGCCTTGGGCGATTGACGGAGGCTGAACGATTCTCAGGCGATCCGCTCCGGAACTTCCATCGCTTCCTCGGCGAGCTTCGCGCGCGGCGCCATCGCTTCCCAGGGAAAATGAACCAGTCCTTGGTCACGCTCCGGTCGATCATGCGGTGGCGATAATCGACGCGCTGGGCGGAGACGATGTTGTCGATCAGCACGGCGAAGCGGATATTTTCGCCGATCGCGCCCTGCACGGCGAGCGCGGCGCGGATCGCGCCGATCGTGCGGCCGCTGTCGTTGATGTCCTCGACGAAGAGAAGCTGGTCTCCGGCGCGGGTGCGTTCGGCGAGGACGGCGACGAGTGCGGCGCCGAACGAGGCGATGCCGGCCGAATGGTCGATCGAGACGAGTTGGATATCCATGCGATGCGAAAGGTACACGCCCGGCGTCAGCCCGCCGCGGCCGACCCCGACGAGCAGGGCAGGGCGCCAGCCCTCGGCCTCCATCGCGGCGGCAAGCGCCTCGATACCCTCGACCATGTCGTCATGGCTGTAGGAGAGAAGACGATCTCGCTCATGAATGCGCCTCCACATAGGCGTCGAGTGCGGCGAGGTGCATGGCAACGGCGTCGTCGGGCAGGAAGGAGCCGAGAAAGCTGTTGCGCGCCAGCGTGACGAGATCGTCGCGGTCAAGTCCGCGGCCTTCCGCCACCGCGCGGTAATTGGCGCCGACATAGCCGCCGAAATAAGCCGGATCGTCCGAATTGATCGTAGCGCGCAGCCCGAGGCGCAGCATCCGGTCGATCGGGTGGGCGTCAATCGAGGCGACGTTGCAGAGCTTGACGTTGGAGAGCGGGCAGACGGTGAGAGTCATGCCCGAGCGGGCGAGACGCGTGACGAGGGCCGGATCCTCGAGGCTGCGATTGCCGTGATCGAGCCGGTCGACATGAAGCAGGTCGAGTGCCTCATGGACATATTCGGGCGGGCCTTCCTCGCCGGCATGCGCGACGCGCTTGAGCCCCATCGCTGCGGCGGCCGCGAACACACGCTCGAACTTGGAGGGGGATGGCCGATCTCGGACGAATCGAGCCCCACCGCGTCGATCCGATCGATCCACGGCTGGGCCTGGCTGAGCGTCTTGAACGCGTCTTCCTCATCGAGGTGACGCAGGAAGCACAGGATCAGCTTCGAAGTGAGGTCATGGCGCTTCTCGGCTTCGGCCATGCCCGCGAGCAGCCCGTTGGCGACCACGCCGAACGGGATGCCGCGATGCGTGTGGGTCTGCGGATCGAAGAAGATCTCGGCATGGACGACCCCATCCGCGGCGGCGCGATCGAAATAAGCGAGCGCGAGATCGCGGAAATCCTCCTCGGTGCGCAGCACCTCGGCGCCGGCATAATAGATGTCGAGGAAATCCTGCAGGTTCGAGAAATCATAGGCGGCGCGCACTTCTTCGACCGAGGCGAAGGAATCGCGACCTGATTGCGGCGGGCGAATTCGAACATCTGCTCGGGTTCGAGGCTGCCTTCGATGTGGAGATGCAACTCGGCCTTGGGCAGACCGGTAATGAAGACGTCGAGATCGCTCATCGGGCGAGCATCGCAGGGGTGGGAGAGGGGCGCAAGGGAGCACAGGCGTGCCGCCCGCGTTGGGACATCATGCCTTCAAGCGTGATCCGCGGATGGAAATATGACGAGGACGCGCAGCGGCTCGAAGTCACCTTCGTGAACGGCAGGCGCTACAGCTATCACGAGGTCCCGCCCGGCATCGTTCAGGAAATGCGCGCGGCATTCTCAAAGGGCAGATATTTCAATCGGAAGATCCGCGATCATTTCCGCTTCATCAGAATGCCGCGACCTTAGCATTGAAGCAGATGTACCGCGCCTCCCAGTTCCTCAACCAATTTCCCTGCCCGCCGATCGAAGGTCACGAATGTGTCCGCCCCCAACCAAGCGCCCTCGAACGCGATCACGCCGTCGGCGAAATCGCCACCCGCCTCCAACATCGCCAATCCGGCATCGACAGCCGGCTGGTGCGTGACCACATTCGCGCTTCGCGTAAGCCGTCGGATCGCTTCGGCAATGGAAGGCGTTGGAAGCTTATAGCTTCGCGTCAGCACCCAGACGAACTCGCAGAACACCGAAACCGGAACGGCGATCAGTTCCGCGTCGGCCAAGGCTTGTTGCGCGAGCGCAGCCTGTTCGAGATCGTCCGCAACCACGGCCCGGATAAGGACATTGGTGTCGGCCGTGAGCTTCATTTCTCGCCCGACCAGCCCTGGATCGTTGCGGCAGCGATCTCCTCGATCGACAGCACGGGCCCATGGCGGCGCTTCAGCAAGCCGAAAACCTCACTGATGTCGTGCCTCGCGGAGACTGCCCGAACCTCGATCCGGCCATCGGGCAGCTTCTCGACATCGATCTGCTGGCCTGGTCGTACACCTAGATGCTGCAGCAAATCTTTGCGCAGCGTCACTTGACCCTTGGCGGTGACGGTCAGTTTGCTCATGCGGATAATGTAAGGCGATTGTGCCTTACTGCCAAGTGGAAGTGGCTCCCCGGGCCTGATTCGAACAGGCGACCATTCGATTAACAGTCGAACGCTCTACCGCTGAGCTACCGGGGAAAACCGTCTTCTTGGCGGCCGTGGCCGCTGCGGAGGCGCGCCTATAGCAGCGGGTTTTCCGACATGGCAAGAGGCTCAGGCGATGAATTGTTCCATCGTTATGCGGTCGTCCAGCGCATGCTCGGGATCGAAGAGCAAAGTGAGGTCGCGCATATGGTCGATCGCGACATCGACGCGGGCGACTTCCCGGACCTCGCGTTGATCGGCGACGGCACTGACCGGGCGCTTGTCGGCCTCGAGCACCCTGATGCCGATGCGGGTCTTTTCGGGGAGGATCGCCCCGCGCCAGCGCCGCGGCCGGAACGGGCTGATCGGCGTGAGCGCGAGCAGCGCCGAGCCGAGCGGCAGGATCGGGCCGTTGGCGGAGAGATTGTACGCAGTCGAGCCTGCGGGGGTCGCGACGAGCATGCCGTCGGCGATCAACTCTTCGAGCACGACGCGATCGTTGATGGTGACTTCGAGCTTGGCGGTCTGGCGCGTTTCGCGGAGCAAGGAGACTTCGTTGATCGCGGGAAGCACGCACTGTTCGCCGTCAACTGTGGTCGCCGTCATGGTGAGCGGCGAGACGCGGAACGGCTTGGCGCGGGCCAGGCGCTCTTCGAGGCCTTCCAGCCGCCAGTCGTTCATCAGAAAGCCGATCGTGCCGAGATTCATCCCGAACACGGGAAGGATCCGGCGGCGTTCGAGCATCGCGTGGAGCGTCTGGAGCATGAAGCCGTCGCCGCCGAGCGCCACGACCTGCTCGGCCTGGTCGAGGGGAACCCAATCATACGCCGTGCGGAGCTCCTCGGCCGCGACTTGCGCGGGAGGCGTCGGCGAAGCGACGAGCGCGCGTGCGATCATCCGCCGGTGACGCTCATGTGGCGCGCGACGGCGGGCGCCGAACCCGGAGCGATGTGGAAATCGTGCGCGGCGGGCTTGAGGTCGAGCGCTTCGCTGATGCGCGTATCGACTTCGGCGAGCCCGCCCGTGCGGATCGCCTCGCGCAGATCGACCGAATCCTCATGGCCGAGGCACATGTGGAGCTTGCCGTCGGTCGAGAGGCGGACGCGGTTGCAGGTCGCGCAGAAATTGCCGGTCAGCGGCGAGATCAGGCCGAGCCGCGTATCGGTACCGCCGAGGCGCCAATAGCGCGCGGGGCCACCGGACTGATGATCGTCGGGCTCGAGATCGAATCGGTCGCGCAGATCGGCGAGGACACGCGGGAGCGGCAGGAAGCGATCGGCGCGGTCCTCGTCGATATGACCGAGCGGCATCGTCTCGATCAGCGTCAGATCGTGGCCCCGTTCGCCGGCCCAGGCGAGCATCGGTGCGATCTCGTCTTCGTTGAGACCCTTCAAGGCGACCATGTTGATCTTGACGCGCAGGCCCGCCGTCTTCGCCGCTGCGATCCCGCCCAGCACCTTGGCGACGTCGCCGTGGCGCGTGATGTAGCGGAAACGATCGGCATCGCGACTGTCGAGGCTGACGTTGATCCGGCGCATGCCCGCAGCGAACAGTTCCCCGGCATGCTGCGCGAGGCGCGTGCCGTTGGTGGTGAGGGTGAGCTCGTCGAGCGCGCCGCCGACCTGCCGGCCGAGGCGATGCGCCAGCTCGATCATGTCGCGGCGCACCAGCGGCTCGCCGCCCGACAGCCGGATCTTCCGCACCCCGCGCGCGATGAAGCGCTCGGCGATCAGCGCGATTTCCTCGAGGCTGAGCAATTCCGCGCGGGGCAGGAAGGTCATCTCCTCGGCCATGCAATAGCGGCAGCGGAGATCGCAGCGATCGGTGACCGAGACGCGCAGATAGGTGATCGCCCGGCCGTGGCGGTCCACCAATTTCTGGTCGCGGGTGGCGAGGGCGCTTGCCATGATGCCGGGGTAAGGCCTTGCGCGTGGCCAAACAACCCTTGCGATGGCGGCGGGCACAGGTTCACGCTATCGAGGGGCGAATGGATGACAATTTCACGATCGCCGACCCCGCCACCGCCACCGACACGCCGGTGTTCGTGCTCTCCTTCCGACAGCGCGACGAAGTGGCGGCAGCCGCGGCGGGCGGCGGCTGGCGCGTGGTCGCGGCGCGGCGGCCTGACGGGCTGGAGCAGCGCTTCCTCGCGAGTGGCGCCAACGTCGCGGTGATCGATGCGCGCGGGGCGATGAGCGAAGGACTCGACGCCACGAAGGCGCTGGCCCGGGTGATCGAGGCGCATGGCGGCGCGATGCTGATCCTCGTCTCGCAGAGCGACACGGTCCGCATGCGGCATTTCTACGATGCCGGGGCGACGCATTTCCTCGGCAGCCCGATGTCGTCGGCGGCGATGGCGCACGCGATCCGCTTCGCCCAGCGCCATGTCGAGCGGCTGGCGCGGTCGAGCGGGCAGGGGACCGGTGCCGCCGAGCCGCTGGGATGGCGGTTCGATCCCGAGATGCGATCGCTGCAGCTCACCCCCGGGCTGGCCAACCTGCTCGGCCTGAGCGAGGCGCCGGGATTGCTCTCGGTGATGCGGAGACTCGACAAGGACGATCGCAGCCTGGTCAAATCGGCGCTGACGCGGCTGGACAAGCACCAGGGCTCGACTGCCTTCGCGCACGATCTGAGCGGCGTGGGGCGCGTGGTGCAGCATCTCCAATATGATCTCGAAGAGCGGAGCGCTGCACGCTTTGGTGGAGGCGCTCGGGATCGCGCCGGATGCCAGTGTCGCAGTGCGCGATGCGCTCACCGGCGCGCGGGACGCCAACAGCGCGCGGCGCTGGATCGATCGCGAGCTGGTGGAAGGCAAGCCGATCGGGGCGATCCTGATCGCGCTCAACCGGTTCGAGACGGTCAACACCGCTTATGGCCGCGAGGCGGGCGACGCGCTGTTGCGCGGCGTTTCGCGCAGGGTCGCGGAAGTGGCGCGCGAACTGCTGGGACGCGAGGCGATCGTCGCGCGGATCGGCGGATCGGAGTTCCTCGTCGCGAGCCACGATGCAGACGCAACGCGCCTGGTCGAGGCCGAGGCGCGGCTGGAAGAGGTGCTGAGCCGGCCCTTCGTGGCGGGCGGCGAGATCGCGCATCTCGGCGCGCGGATGGTGAGCGTGACGAGCGTCGGCGGCGATTCGGCAGGAACCCTTTGCGGCGCGCCAGCGAGGCGCTGCTCGGCGACGCAGTACCGGCGGAGCCGAATGCCCCGCCGATCGAGGAACTCGCCAACGATCTGCATCGCGCGCTCGAGCGCAGCGAGATCGGCGTGCGCTATCAGCCGCAGGTGGCGATCGCCTCGGGGCAGGTGATCGGAGTCGAGGCGCTGGCGCGCTGGCACCATCCGCAACTTGGCGAGATCGGCGCCGAGACCTTGTTTCTCGCGGCCCAGCGCGCAGGGCTGGAGGCGCAGCTCAGCGATCATGTCCAGCGGCGGGCGCTGACGGGTGCGTCGCAATGGCCCAGCAAGCTCGGCGACCTGCGGCTGTCGATCAACGTGACGGCCGCCGATATCGCGCGCGCCGGATTTGCCGACAGCCTGCTCGGGCGAGTCGACGTCAGCGGGTTTCCCGCTCGCGCCTGACCGTGGAGATCACCGAGAGCGGGATCATGGCGGATCTGACCGAGGCGGCGCGGTTGCTTTCGCAACTTCGCGCGGCGGGCTGCCGGGTCGCGATCGACGATTTCGGCACCGGTTATTCGAGCCTCGCGTATCTGAAGGCGCTGCCGCTTGACTATCTCAAGATCGACAAGAGGCTGAGCCACGACATCACCGGAGCGCACCGTGACCGCGTGGTGGTGCGCGGCGTGATCGACATGGCGCGCTCGCTGGGGCTGGCGGTGGTCGCCGAAGGCGTGGAGACCGAGGCGCAGCTGGACCTGCTGGCGAAGGAAGGGTGCCAGTATTTCCAGGGTTATCTCTGCGCCGAGCCGCTCGACGTGCCCGCGCTCGCCAATCTGGTGCAGGGATGAGCGATCCGCAGGACGTGACCGGCGTCTGGTACGGCCGTTACTCGGCTGATCAGGATTATCAGGACAACGGCTTCATCGCGTTGCTCGAGGAACTACGCGGCGCAGTGACGGGCACGATCAGCGAGCCCGATGAGGCCAGCGGCGGCATTCGGCGCGCGATGGTGAACGGCCAGCGCGACGGCGCGAGCCTCAGCTTCACCAAGCAGTATGACGGGACCGGGGCTGGACCCATAGCGTCGATTATGCCGGGAATGTGGATCCCGACGGCACGCTGGTGATGGGCGGCTGGGTCGTCGAAGGGCTGACCGGCGCGTTCGACATGACGCGCGAGAAGTTCGACGCCGAGGCGCTGGAGGGCGAGGAAGACATCGCGATCGTGATCGGTCGCGGCGCCTGAGCTGATCGAGAGGGACCAGCTTCAGCCCGCCGCTTTCGCCAGCCCTCGCGACAATTGCAGCGCGCCGTGGAGCCGCGCGGAGGGATTCGCCCAGGCGCGGGTGATGACCAGCTTCATGTCGGGGCGCAGCCTCGCAGTTTCGCCGAGCTTGTCGACATAAGCGAGCAGGCCCGCGACATTGGGGAACTTGTCGTCGAAGAAGGTGACGAGCGCGCCCCTCGGGCCGACATCGATCTTGGCGATGCAGGCTTTCTTGGCGTTGAGCTTGGCCTCGATCAGGCGGAGCAGATTGTCGGTCGGCTCGGGCAACTTGCCGAAGCGATCGATCAGCTCGGCGGCGAATTCCTCGATACCCTGTTTATCCTCGACATCGTTGAGGCGGCGATAGAGGCCCATGCGCAAATCGAGATCGGGGATATAATCCTCGGGGATCATGATCGGCGCGTCGACGGTGATCGAGGGCGACAGGTCCTTGGGACGGATTTCGTCGCGCAGGCCGCCAGCCTTGGCATCCATGATCGCCTCCTCCAGCATCGACTGGTAGAGTTCATAGCCGACTTCCTTGATGTGCCCCGATTGCTCGTCGCCGAGCAGATTGCCCGCGCCGCGGATGTCGAGATCGTGGCTGGCGAGCTGGAACCCGGCGCCCAGCGATTCGAGATCGGAGAGGACTTTCAGGCGCTTGTCCGCGGCCTCTGTCATCTGCCGCTCGGGAGGGGTGGTGAGATAGGCATAGGCGCGGGTCTTGGCGCGGCCGACGCGACCGCGGATCTGGTAAAGCTGCGCAAGGCCGAACTTGTCGGCGCGGTTGACGATCAGCGTGTTCGCCGACGGGATGTCGAGTCCGGATTCGATGATCGTGGTCGAGACGAGCAAGTCGTAGCGGCGGTCGTAGAAGGCCGACATCCGCTCCTCGACCTCGGTCGGCGCCATCTGGCCGTGCGCTATGACGTAGCTGATCTCGGGCACGTCCTCGCGCAGGAACTTCTCGATATCGGGAATGTCCGAGATGCGCGGGGTGACGAAATAGGCCTGGCCGCCGCGATAATGCTCGCGCAGCAGCGCCTCGCGCAGGACGACCGGGTCCCACGGCATGACATAGGTGCGCACCGCGAGGCGATCGACCGGCGGGGTCTGGATCACCGAGAGCTCGCGCAGGCCGCTCATCGCCATCTGGAGCGTCCGCGGGATCGGGGTGGCCGTGAGGGTGAGGACGTGGACATCCGCCTTCATCGCCTTCAGCCGTTCCTTGTGCGTGACGCCGAAGCGCTGCTCCTCGTCGACGATGACGAGGCCGAGGCGCTTGAAGTCGATTCCTTGGCGAGGATCGCATGCGTGCCGATCACCACGTCGATCTTGCCCTCGGTGATGCCTTCCTTGACGGCCTTGGCCTCGGCGGCGGGGACGAGGCGGGAGAGGCGGCCGATCTCGATCGGGAAGCCCTGGAAGCGCTCCAGGAAATTGCGGTGATGCTGACGGGCGAGGAGAGTGGTCGGGCAGACCACCGCGACCTGCATCCCCGCCATCGCCGCGACGAAGGCGGCACGCAGCGCGACCTCGGTCTTGCCGAAGCCGACATCGCCGACGATGAGCCGGTCCATCGGGCGACCCGCGGCGAGATCCTCGAGCACGTCGTTGATCGCGCGGTCCTGGTCGTCGGTTTCCTCATAAGGGAAGCGATCGACGAAGGCGGGATAGCCGCCATGATCGGGCTCGGCGACTTCGGCGGGGCGCGTGGCGCGCTTGGCGGCGGTGGCGATGAGCTCGCCCGCGATCTCGCGGATCCGCTCTTTCATCCGGCTCTTGCGGCGCTGCCATGCCTCACCGCCGAGCCGGTCTAGCGTCGCGCCTTCCTCGCCTGCGCCGTAGCGGGTCAGGACTTCGAGATTCTCGACGGGGACGTAGAGCTTGTCGCCGCCGGCATAAGAGAGCGCGACGCAGTCGTGCGGCGCCTTCTGGACGGGGATCTGGGTCAGTCCCTCGTAGCGGCCGATGCCGTGCTCGATATGCACGACGAGATCGCCCGGCGAGAGCGTGGCGAGCTCCTGGAGAAACGCATCCGTATTCTTGCGCCGCTTCGAGCGGCGGACGAGGCGGTCGCCGAGCATGTCCTGCTCGGTGAGCACGGCGACGTCCGGTGTGGTGAAGCCGTGGTCGAGCGGCAGGACGATGAGGGCCACGCCCTTGTCGGCGGCGCCAAGGGCTTGCTGCCAGCTGTCGGCGTTGCGGGCCGCCTTGAGGCCGTGATCGCCGAGCAGCCCCGAGAGTCGCTCGCGCGCGCCGTTCGAATAGCTGGCGAGGATGGGCTTGCGGCCGCTTTTCTGGGCCTTGGCGAGATGGGCAACGACGGCTTCGTAGACGTTGCTCCCGGCGGCGCGCTCGGGCGCGAAATCGCGCGGGCCATCTACGTTGAAGTCGAGCACCGTGGCCGATTCGGGCTCGTGGAACGGCGTGGCGATATGGACGGGGCCGTGATCGAGCGCCTTGGCCCATTCGTCGGGTGACAAATAGAGCGTGTCTGTGGCGAGAGGGCGATAGCTGCCGGGTGCCGCGCTCTCGGCGCGGACGCGGTTCTCCTGATAATCGGCGATCGCCTCGAAACGCTGCTCGCCGGCGCCGCCGGTGGCCGAGTCGCGCACGAGCACGGCCTCGTCGGGCAAATGATCGAACAGCGTCTGGAGCCGCTCTTCGAACAAGGGCAGCCAATGTTCCATTCCGGCGAGGCGGCGACCGTCGCTGATCGCCTGATAGAGCGGATCGCCGGTAGCGGTGGCGCCGAACTTCTCGCGATAGCGCGTGCGGAAGCGCTTGATCGACTCCTCGTCCAGCAAAGCCTCGGAGGCGGGAAGCAGGACGAAGCCATCGACGCGTCCGGTGGTGCGCTGATCCTCGGGCGAAAAGGTGCGGACCGATTCGATCTCGTCGCCGAAGAAATCGAGGCGCAGCGCCTGCTCGGCGCCGCTGGGGAACAGGTCGACCAGACCGCCGCGGACAGCGAATTCGCCGGAATCGTTGACCGTATCGACACGGACATAGCCATTGGCCTGAAGCAGCGTCGAAAGCTTGTCGAGACCGATCCGCTCGCCGGGAGCGAGGCGCGCGACGAGCTGGCGGATGCGGAATGGCGTGAGTGTACGCTGAGTCGCGGCGTTGACCGTGGTGACGATCAGCCGCGGCTTTTCGGATTTGGTCTGGAGCGCGTGGAGCGTCGCGAGCCGCTCGGACATGACGCGCAGGGTCGGGCTGGCGCGGTCATAGGGGAGGCAGTCCCACGCCGGATAGCTGAGAATGTCGAGCTCGGGCGCGAAGAAGGGGGCGGTGGAGGCGATCGCGCGCATCGCCGCCTCGTCCGGGGCGACGAACACTGCGGTGCCGCCGGCACGCGCGAGATCGGCCAGCATCCAGGGCAGGAAGCCGGTAGGAGTGCCCGAAAGGGTGAGCGGGCGCGTGGCGGAGAGGATTTTCTTCAGGTCGGGCATTCGCTCTTCTTCTTCGTCATCCCGGCGGAAGCCGGGATCCAGAGCCACGGCGGTCGTCGCTGGAGACTCTGGGCCCCGGCTTTCGCCGGGGTGACGGCTAACGGGAAATCGGCACGTAGTTCAGTGTCTTGAGGGCGTTCATTATCGTGCCCTCGTAGCGCGCGGGGACGGCAGCGGTTCCCATCGCCCACGCCATGATGTCGACATCCTGTTCCTCGAGCAAAGCCTCGAACAGTTCGATCTCGGCATCGTCCCAGCGTTCGGCATGCATGTCGAAGAAGCCGCCGATCAGCAGATCGGCTTCCTTGACGCCGCGATGCCAGGCGCGGAAGCGCAGGCGCTTGAGGCGGTGTTCGCGTTCCACAGGATCTCCAACGCAAATCGGCCGGCGGCGCTTTGAGCGACCGTCGGCTTCGGTGTAGGGCGGAGATAGACATGCGGCCCGACATTCTCAATCCACTGTTCGCGGAAGTCACCGCGCTGAAGGGCATCGGCCCTGGGCTGGCCAAGCCGTTGGAACGGCTCGGGCTGGCGCGCGCGGTGGACGTCGCCTTCCATCTGCCGACCGGGTTCATCGATCGGGTGCCGCGCGAGGAGCTCGACGCCGCCGATGCGGGGCGGATCATTGCGATCACGCTGACTGCGGTGAGCTATCGCTTCGGCGGCAGCGCGCGGGCGCCGGCGCGGGTGCAGGCGGTGGATGCCAAAGGAAATTACGTCAGCCTGGTATTCTTCGGCGGCAATTCGGGCTGGGCGAAGAAGCTGCTGCCCTTGAACGAGCCGCGCTTCGTCTCGGGCAAGCTCGAAACCTATGGGCAGGAGTTGCAGATCGTCCACCCCGATCTCGTGCTCGCACCCGATGAGGCGCAGTCGGTGGGGCGCGAGGCGGTCTATCCCTGTTCCGAAGGCATCACGTCGAAGCGGATCGCGGCGCTGGCGGCGCAGGCATTGGAGCGTGCGCCCGAGCTGCCCGAATGGATCGAGCCGAGCCTCAAGGCGCAGAAGGGCTGGCCGGGCTGGCGTGAGGCGCTGGTGGCGATCCATGCCGATCCCTCCGACGCCAAGGCGCGCGAGCGGCTCGCTTATGACGAGATCTTCGCCAACCAGCTCGCATTGATGCTGGTGCGCGGCGAGGCACGGGCCAAGCGGGGACGGCCACTGGCGGGCGACGGCCGGCTGCGCGACAATCTGCAACTCCCCTACACGCCGACGGGGGCGCAATCGCGGACGATCCGTGAGATCGAAGGCGACATGGCGCAAACTCAGCCGATGCTGCGGCTGCTGCAGGGCGATGTCGGATCGGGCAAGACCCTGGTCGCGACGATGGCGCTGTTGATTGCCGCTGAGGCAGGCGCGCAGGGGGCGATGCTGGCGCCGACAGAGATTCTCGCGCGCCAGCATTTCGAGACACTTACCCGCATGCTCTCAGGGCTGGATGTAAGAGTCGCGGTCCTCACCGGTCGCGACAAAGGCAAGGCGCGCGAGGCGACCTTGATGGGACTCGCCGACGGATCGATCGACATATTGGTCGGCACGCATGCGATCTTTCAGGAAGGCGTACGCTACAAGGATCTCGGGCTCGTGGTGGTCGACGAGCAGCATCGCTTCGGAGTCGCCGAGCGGCTGATGCTCCAGTCCAAGGCGCAGGTGCCGCCGCATCTCCTCGTCATGACTGCGACGCCGATCCCGCGAACGCTCCAGCTCGCGACGCATGGCGAGATGGATGTGAGCCGGCTCGACGAAATGCCGCCCGGCCGCGAGCCGATCGAGACCAGCGTGATCTCCGAGGATCGGCTGGCCGAGATCGTCGAGGCGCTGGGGCGGCATCTCGGTTCGGGCAAGCAGGCCTATTGGGTGTGCCCGCTGGTCGAGGAAAGCGAGAAAGTCGATCTCGCCGCGGCCGAGGCGCGCGCGGCGCAGCTGCGGGCGCGTTTCGGCGACAAGGTCGGGCTGGTCCACGGACGGATGAAAGGCCCGGAGAAGGACGCGGTGATGGCGCGGTTCGCGGGCGGCGAGATCGGCGTGCTGGTCGCGACGACGGTGATCGAGGTCGGCGTCGACGTGCCCAATGCCACGCTGATCGTGATCGAGCATGCCGACCGCTTCGGTCTGGCGCAGTTGCACCAATTGCGCGGGCGGGTGGGACGTGGCGGGGGCAAGTCGCATTGCGTGTTGCTCCGTGGGGCCGGGCTCAGCGAAACCTCGCGCGCCCGGCTGGCGCTGATGCGCGACACCAATGACGGCTTCCTGATCGCCGAGCGCGATCTCGAGCTGCGCGGCGGCGGCGAATTGCTCGGCACGCGGCAATCCGGCGAGGCGCAGTTCCGGCTGGCCACGCCCGAGATGATGCAGGTGTTGATGGTCGCGGCCAACGCCGACGCGCGCCTGCTGGTCGATCAGGATCGGAGCTTGAAGACGCCGCGGGGGAGGCGGCGCGGACGGCGCTCTATCTGTTCGAGCGCGATGCCGCGGTAGCATTGCTGCGGGCGGGTTAGGCTATTTGCCCTTCACCATCGTGGCGATGAGCTCGTAATAGCTCG
Source organism: Sphingomonas sp. 7/4-4 (assembly GCF_027941955.1). Taxonomy (GTDB): domain Bacteria; phylum Pseudomonadota; class Alphaproteobacteria; order Sphingomonadales; family Sphingomonadaceae; genus Sphingomonas. The sequence continues at coordinate 1,236,254 of NZ_CP115960.1, read as the reverse complement.
CGAGATCGATCGCCGGATCGAACTGGCAGCCGAGGCGGCCGCCGAGCCACCAGCGGACTTCGGCGACGACGGTTCCCGCACCGGGAAGAACGACGCGAAGGCGATCACCGGTTTCGAACGGCGTGTCGCAGCGCGCCATCAGTCCATGCGGCGAGATGTTGACGATCAGGAACGTGAGCTGGCGCGCATCGGGGCCGAACGCGCGCGCACGATAATGCACGTCGTCGCGCATTGTCTGCCGGTCGTCGGCGATGGCCAGATTGCCGATGCTAAAACTCACGGGCGCCTCGCTCAAACCTTGAGGTACGGCTCCCCTGATATCGCTCTCGCGTGAATTCCGTTCAAACGAAGCTGCTTAACATACACTTACGCGCCGATTTCAGGCCGGGACCAGAAGTCCGTGGCGCTTCTTGCCGAAGCTGACCTTCACTTGCCCGATCACCGCGACCATCGCTGTCGGATCGCCGACCGGTTGGTCGTCGATCTTGATCGCACCCTCGGCGATTTTCCGCCGGGCTTCACCCTTGGAGGGGCATAGCCCGAGACCGATCAGCGCATCGACGATGTTGATGCTGCCCTCAGGCACCGCGAAGCTCGGCAGCGCCTCGCCGGCAGTGCCTTCCTCGAAGGTGCGGCGCGCGGTTTCGGCGGCTTCGTGTGCGGCGGCGGGACCGCGGCACATCGCCGTCGCTTCGTTGGCGAGGATCTTCTTGGCTTCGTTGATCTCGGCGCCTTCGAGCGCCTCCAGACGGACGATCTCGTCGAGCGGCAGATCGGTGAACAGACGCAGGAACCGGCCGACGTCGCGATCGTCGGTGTTCCGCCAGAACTGCCAGTAATCGTAATGCGAGAGTTGCTCGGGATTGAGCCACACTGCGCCCGACATGGTCTTGCCCATCTTGCCGCCATCCGCCGTGGTGATCAGCGGAGTGGTGACGCCGTACACTTCGGTGCCGTCGACTCGGCGCGACAATTCGATGCCGTTGACGATGTTCCCCCATTGGTCCGAGCCGCCCATCTGCAGGCGGCAGGCGGAACGGCGCGACAGCTCGAGGAAGTCGTAGGCCTGGAGGATCATATAGTTGAATTCGAGGAACGACAGCGACTGCTCGCGCTCAAGCCGCAGCTTGACCGAGTCGAAGCTCAGCATCCGGTTGACCGAGAAATGCTGGCCATAGTCGCGCAGGAACGGCAGATATTCGAGCGCGTCGAGCCATTCGGCATTGTCGACCATCACTGCGTCGATGGGGCCGTCGCCGAAGGTCAGGAAGTTCTCGAACACTGTCTTGATCGAGGCTATGTTGCTGGCGATGGTATCGACCGTCATCAGCTTGCGGGCCTCGTCCTTGAAGCTGGGGTCGCCGACCTTGCCGGTGCCGCCGCCCATGAGGACGATGGGCTTGTGGCCCGCTTGCTGGAGCCGGCGGAGCAGCATGATCTGGACGAGGCTGCCGACGTGGAGCGACGGCGCGGTCGGGTCGAAGCCGATATAGCCGGGAACGACCTGGCGCGCGGCAAGGGCATCCAGCCCCTGAGGGTCGGTGACCTGGTGGATATAGCCGCGCGAAGAGAGCAGGCGGAGCAGATCGGACTGGTATTCGGTCATGATGCCGCGCCGCCTAGCATGGAGGAAGGACGTTGGGGAGAGGATTGGGCAATGGGACGCTGGTGCCGCATCCCGATTTCGCGCCAATATCGGTGCGCGGCATCGACGTGATGCTCGCGTGCGGCGGCGACGGACGATGGCTGATCGAATATCGCGTGGATGGGACCGACGATCTGATCACGCCCGAGCCGGCCCAGGCGCGCCGCGCAGAAGAACTGTGGAAGCACACCTGCTTCGAGCTGTTCATTCGGCCGGAAGAAGGCGACGGCTATTACGAGTTCAATTTCTCGCCATCCGGAGAGTGGGCAGCGTATCGCTTCAAGGCATATCGCGCATTCATGACCGATATGCCGTTGATCACTCCGGCGATCGAATGGTGGGGCGGCGAGATGCGCGCGGCGGTGGACCTGTCCGGCCTGCCCGATGGCGACTGGTGTGTCGGCGTCACTGCAGTGATCGAGGAAGCGGGCGGCAAGCGCTCCTTCTGGTCGCTCGCGCACCCGCCGGGGAAGCCCGATTTCCACCATGAGGCTTGCTTCGCCTTCGAAGTCCCGGCAGCGATGCGCGCATGAAATTCGGCATCGATCGGCTGCTCGCCGACCCTGAACTCCGCAAGCCCCTCGAAGGCAAGCGCGTCGCATTGCTCGCGCATCCGGCTTCGGTCACCGCGGATCTGACGCATTCGCTCGACGCGCTGGTGGCGACGGGGCTCAACGTCTCGGCGGTGTTCGGGCCGCAGCACGGCGTGCGCGGCGATCTCCAGGACAATATGATGGAATCGCCGGATTATACCGATCCGACCTATGGCATGCCCGTGTTCAGCCTCTACGGCGAAGTGCGGCGGCCGACGGGGCAGTCGATGGGGACGTTCGACGTCATCCTGATCGATCTGCAGGACGTCGGCTGCCGAATCTACACGTTCGTGACCACATTGCTCTACGTGCTCGAGGCCGCAGCGCAGCATGGGAAAGAAGTCTGGGTGCTCGATCGGCCCAACCCCGCGGGGCGACCGATCGAGGGCCTGACTTTGCTGCCCGGTTGGGAAAGCTTCGTGGGCGCCGGACCGATGCCGATGCGGCACGGGATGACGCTGGGCGAGATGGGGGCGTGGTTCATCCAGCAATTCGGCCTCGACGTGGATTATACCGTAATCGCGATGGAGGGATGGCAGCCCGAGGCGGAGCCGGGGTTCGGCTGGCCGCCGGAGAGGCCGTGGATCAATCCGAGTCCCAATGCCGCGAATGTGAACATGGCGCGGGCCTATGCCGGGACGGTGATGCTCGAGGGCACCAATTTGTCCGAGGGGCGGGGGACGACCCGGCCGTTGGAGCTGTTCGGCGCTCCCGACGTGGATTCGCGCGCAATTATCGCTGAAATGCGTAGACTGGCGCCGGACTGGCTGGCCGGGTGCACGCTCCGTGACATCTGGTTCCAGCCGACGTTCCACAAGCATGTCGGTCAGCCCTGCTCGGGCGTGTTCATTCATGCCGAGGGGCCGGTCTACGATCACGCGGCGTTCCGGCCGTGGCGGGTGCAGGCTTTGGGCTTCAAGGCGATCCGGGCGCTTTATTCGGACTATGACCTGTGGCGCGATTTCCCGTACGAATATGTCTTCGACAAGCTCGCGATCGATGTGATCAACGGCGGCGCTGCCTTACGCGAATGGGTCGACGATGCCGGTGCCGCGGCGGGCGATCTCGACGCGATCACGTTGCCCGACGAGGCGGCCTGGGCCGAGGTGCGGCGGCCGTTCCTGCTGTATTGATTGCGTAAGGCAGGACGAGGGCTTAACGACCGCACCATGCTGGCGGGGCTGATTTTTGCGATCGAGGAGGCGAGCGACCGGCCGGGTACGCTCGTCGCGACGCTGCCTTTTGGCGGCATGACGCTGCTCGAATATCAGGTGCGGCTGCTCTCGGCGCAGGCGCGCAGCACGTGCTGGTGGCGGTCGGCAAGATGACCCCGGCCTTGCTCTCCGCAGTGAGCCGCGCGAGCCGGCGCGATCTCTTCGTCGAGATCGTCCGCTCGGCCGAGGAAGCCGCCGAAAAGATCGGCGAAGAAGCGCGGGTGCTGGTGATGGCCGACGGGCTGGTCACCACCGATCCGGTGATGGACCGGATGGGCAATGAAGGCCCCGAGGCATTGCTCGTCACCGACGATGCCGATTCGCCCGCAGCGATCGAGCGGCTCGACATGCGCGATTGCTGGGCGGGAGTGGCGCGGATCTCGATCGGCCAACTCAAGCAGATCGCGCAGATGCCGGACGATTACGACTTCCAGTCGGCGTTGCTGCGCGTCGCCGCGCAATCGGGCGCCGATCATGTTCCACTGACCGCGAGTTGGCTGCGCAGCGGTCATGCCGTCGAACATAGCGCCGAGGGCCTTGCCGCGCGCAATACCGGGATCATGGCGGCACTGACCGAGCGGCGGACCGACTGGGCCGATCGCTGGGTGTTCACGCGCATCGCGCGGATGGTGCTGCCCGAACTGGTTTCGCGCAACGTGCCCGGTTGGGCGCTGATCGGCGTGGCGGGCGTACTCGCTTTGCTGAGCTTCACTGCGATCGCGTATGATTGGGAGGGCCCGGGACTGATTGCCTCGCTTCTTTCGGCAGCCACGTTCGCGACGAGCGGCGCGATGGCCGCCCTGCGCGGCGAGGAGCGGCGGGCAAGGGCGATCGAATGGACGCTGCTGGCCCTGTTCGGCGGCGTCGCGCTTGGCTGCGGCTGGATGGAGCGCATGCGGCTCGATACGACCACGCCGCTGGTGCTGGCGGCAGTGGCGCTCGCGATGCAGTTCCTGATCGAGCGCGCACCTTCGCGGCACCGGCGCTGGTGGGCGAGCCCGTCGGCGCACCTGCTGTTGCTGACGCCGTTCGCGTTGGCCGGGCTGATCCAGTTCGGTCTAGGCGCAGCGGCGCTTTATGCTTTCATAACGCTGGCGGCCGCGGTTGAGGGCACGCGCGAAAAAGCTTAGCTTCGCTTTAATCACATTCCGCTAGTCAGAGGTCGATGTCGGATAACCCCGTCGACATAACCCACGGCGCCACCAGCGGCGCTCCCGAGCTGCTCGCGCGCGCGGCGGCTGCGGAGACGCGCGCCCATGATGGGCTGGCGGTGGCGATCCATGACTTCTTCCTGCCCGACGAGGCACGGCTCGACGAGCGCACGCGGGCGTCGTTGTCGCTGCTGCTGCGCGCATTGGTGGAGACCGTGGAGGCCGAGATTCGCGAGAATGGCGCACGGCTGCTGAGCGAGCGCGGCGAAGCGCGGCTTTCCGCGGCGATGCTGCGAACCGAGGCGAGCGTCTGCGACCGGCTGTTCGATTCCGGCCTGTTGCGCGATCCCGCGCTGATGACCGAGCTGATCGCGCGGGTGCGCCAGGACGCGATCGCGGCGGCGCTGCCGCTCAACGCGCCCGACAATCCCGAGCGTCCCAGCCTGGTCAATCGATTCGTCCAGCACCCGGATCGCGCGCTCGCCAGCGGCGCGATGGCGGTGCTGATCGCCGAAAGCCGGCGGCGCGGCGATCCCGACGCGGAACATTTGACTCAGACCGACCTGCCAGCCGAGCTGCATTGCCGACTGGTCTGGTGGGTAGCGGCGGCGCTGCGGGAGCGTGTTGGCGAGGTCGCCGACGGCGCGTTGCCAGTGCTCGACCGGGCGCTGTCCGACGCCGCGCAACGCAGCCTCGCCGCTTATGACGAAGGCGATCGGCTGGAGGGCGCGGCGATGCGCTTTGCCGCGGCAATCGACGCCCAGCCCGACGAACTGCCGCGGATGCTGGTCGAGGCGCTGGGCGATCGACGCATCGTGCTGTTCATCGCATTGCTCGCCCACGCCCTAGGGGTGAGCTACGCGCTTGCCCGCGAGATCGTGCTCGAATCGGGTGCCGAGCGACTCTGGCTGGCGCTCCGTGCGCTCGATCTGGGGCGCGAGGCGATCGCCCATGTCGGCTTCGCTTTGTGCGAGGCCGATCCGCGCCGTGACGTCGAGCGCTTTGCCGACCGGCTCGATGCGATCCTTGCCATTGCGAGCGACGATGCGCGTGATGCGATCGCGCCGCTGCGGCTCGATCCGGACTATCGCGCGGCGCTGCTGGCGCTGGCCCGCACCGGGGGGCGGCATGAACGCGATCGATCGCTCGATCCCCGTGTCGTACGGGCGGCTCGACCGCGAGGGACGGCTGATCGACGCCGAGGCGCGTCTGGCTGAACTCAATCTGCGCGCCGGCGGGGAGCAGGGCGCGCCGCTCGCGGTGCCGCAGATCGCCACGCTCGCGCGACTTTCGCAGCGGCTGGGCATCGCGATCTCGCGCAACGTCGTCGCCGGGGACGGCGAGGACGATCTCGATCTGTGGGTCCGCGCCGAGCCCGAGGACGGCGGCGTCCGGCTCGAAGTCAGCGGGTGGCGCCAGCGGCCGGCCTGGCGCGCGATCGGCAGCGAGCTCGAACGCGACGGCGACTTCTTCCGATCGGCTGCCGACTGGCTGTGGGAGACCGACGCGTCGCTGCGCATCACCTTCCTCTCGATCGAAGCGGGCGAGCGTTATGGTTTCGAATCGAGCGAGATGCTCGGCCAGCCGCTGACGCGTCTGTTCCGCCTCGAGCAGGACGAGAGTGGCAATCTGCCGATCCTCGACGCGGTGGCGGCGCAGGCGCAGTTCGACGGGCAGAAGGCGGAGATTCGCGGGACCGGGCGGATGGCGCGGCTCGCGGCTGCTCCGCGCAGCGATCCGGGCGGGCGTTTCGCCGGTTTCGTCGGCGGGGCGCACATGCTCGATGCGCCGCCGCCGCCCGAGGCGGGCCCGGATACGCCCTTGCCGGCGCCTGCCGCGGCATTCGGAGGCTTTCCCGATTCTGTTCAGCCAGCGGCTGGATCGCGCGTTGCGGGGGCCGCTCGGCAAGATCATCGCCAATGCCGACAGCATCAGTGCGCAGCTGGAGGGACCGCTCAAACCCGATTATGCCGAATATGCCAGCGACATCGCCAATGCCGGGCGGCATCTGCTCGGGTTGGTCGAGGATCTGGTCGATCTCCAGGCGATCGAGCGCGAGGATTTCGCGATTCTGATCGAACCGATCGACCTTGCCGACGTAGCGCGGCGCGCGGCGGGGTTGCTCGGGGTGCGTGCCGCGCAATCCGAGGTGCGGATCGACAAGCCTGCGACGGACGACGCGTTGCCGGTGACCGGCGAGTTCCGCCGCGCGCTGCAGGTGATGGTCAATCTGATCGGCAACGCGGTGCGCTATTCGCCGCCGGGCGCGATGGTGTGGATCCGGCTCGAGCGCGAAGGCAATATGGGCTGCGTGATCGTCGCGGATCAAGGCAAGGGCATCGCGCCGGAGGATCATGCGCGGATCTTCGAGAAATTCGGCCGCGTCGACGACAGCGAGCCCGGCGGATCGGGTCTGGGACTCTATATCGCCCGGCGACTCGCCCGGGCGATGGGCGGAGACCTGACAGTGGACAGCGCGCCGGGAATGGGCGCGCGGTTCGTGTTCAAGCTTCCCTTGCGGAAGTGAGTGGGGCGCCCGCTTTTACGGCAGGCGCCCCGTCCTCAATTTAGCGACGGCGGCAGACCGTCACGCGATGACCGTGGCGCCACTCGTTCCAGCAGGCGCGATGCGAGCGGTGCCCGCGATAATAGCGTCCGCGGTCATAGCCACGACCCCGATCCCAACGATTGCGATCCCAGCGATTACGGTCGCCGCGATAGCGCCTGTCATCGCGATAGCGCCTGTCATCGCGATAGCGTCGGTCGTCGCGATAGCCGTAGCCATAATCCTGCACGGCGGCGCTGGCGGCGACCAGGGTAACCGGTGCCGCGCTGGCGGCAGTAGTGGCCCCGGCGACGCCCGTGAACGCGAGCGCGGCGGCGGCGATGATCCTGACAATCTTCATCATGCTCTCCTGTCAATTCTCCCGCAGTGAAAGGAGGATAGGATTCGCCAGGCTTCGCTTTGCTGAATCACTTTGTAGTCTGCGGTACAGATTCAGAGCGCTTTCCACCTGAAAACTGGCTTCGGCCATTAGGAAAGCTTATGCGAATGCGATGGTCCGCCCGCATTTGCCGCTCAATGCCCTGCGCGCGTTCGAGGCCTCCGCGCGGCACCTCTCTTTCACTCGTGCCGCGATCGAATTGTGCGTGACGCAGGCCGCGGTGAGCCATCAGGTGAAGGCGCTGGAGACGCGGCTGGGCGTGCAATTATTCCGGCGGCTGCCGCGCGGGCTGGCGCTTACAGACGAGGGCGTGGCGCTCCTGCCGGTGCTCGCCGAGAGCTTCGATCGCATGGCCGAACTGGTCGAGGGGATCGCCAGCGGCGAGGCCACACAGTTGCTGTCGGTGGCGGCGGTAGGGACCTTCGCGACCGGCTGGCTGTTGCCGCGCCTGCCCGCGTTCCGCGCAGCGCATCCGCGGATCGATTTGCGGCTGTTCACCAACAACAACCGAGTCGATCTGGCCGGCGAAGGACTCGATTTCGCGATCCGCTTCGGCGATGGGGCGTGGCATGCAACCGAGGCGGTGCCGTTGATGGAGGCTCGGCTGACCCCACTCTGTACGCCGGCGATTGCGCGGGAACTCGGCGAACCGCGCGACCTGTTGGGAATGCCGCTGTTACGCTCGTATCGTGCCGATGAATGGGGGCGCTGGTTCGAGGCTGCCGGAGTCGCCGCGCCTACGCTCAAGGGGCCGGTGTTCGATTCGTCGCTGGCGATGGCCGAAGCGGCGATGCAGGGCGTGGGGGTGGCGCTGGCGCCCGCCTCGATGCTGGGACGGTGGCGCGCTGGTGCGGCCTTTCGCGCTGGAAGTGGCGACGGGGCGCTATTGGCTGACCTGGCTCAAATCGCGAACGCCGGGCCCGGCGATGACGGCGTTTCGCGACTGGATAAGCGAGCAAATTCCCCTCCCGGGAGGGAGGGGCGTCGAGGGTCAGCGCTTGTCGACCGGGACGTAGTCGCGCTGGACGGGGCCGGTGTAGAGCTGGCGCGGGCGGCCGATCTTCTGCTCGGGATCCGAGATCATCTCGTTCCACTGTGCCACCCAGCCGACGGTGCGGGCGAGCGCGAAGAGCGCAGTGAACATCGTCGTCGGGAAGCCGATCGCCGAAAGGATCACGCCCGAATAGAAATCGACGTTCGGGAACAGCTTCTTCTCGATGAAGTACGGATCCTTGAGCGCCATTTCCTCGAGCTGGAGCGCGACCTCGAACACGGGATCGGAGACGTTCAGCTCCTTGAACACTTCGCGCACGGTCTTCTGCATCACCGTCGCGCGCGGATCGTAATTCTTGTACACGCGGTGGCCGAAGCCCATCAGGCGGAACGGATCGTTCTTGTCCTTGGCGCGCGCGATGAACTCGGGGATGCGCTCGGGACGGCCGATCTCATGGAGCATGTTGAGCGCGGCCTCGTTGGCGCCGCCATGCGCCGGGCCCCACAGGCAGGCGATGCCGGCCGCGATGCAGGCGAACGGATTGGCACCCGACGAACCGGCGAGGCGCACGGTCGAGGTCGAGGCGTTCTGCTCGTGATCGGCGTGCAGGATGAAGATGCGGTCGAGCGCCTTTTCCACCACCGGGTTCACCACATACTCTTCAGCCGGAACACCGAAGGTCATCCGCAGGAAATTGCCGGTGTAGGAGAGGCTGTTGTCCGGGTAGAGGAACGGCTGGCCGACGCTGTACTTGTACGCCATCGCCGCGATCGTCGGCATCTTGGCGATCAGCCGGTGCGACGCGATCATGCGCTGCTTGGGATCGGTGATGTCGGTCGAATCGTGATAGAAGGCCGAGAGCGCACCGGCGACGCCGCACATCACCGCCATCGGGTGCGCATCGCGACGGAAGCCGCGATAGAAGGTCGCGAGCTGCTCGTGCAGCATGGTGTGGCGGGTGATCGTGTTGTTGAAGCCGGCCAGCTCGTCCTTGCCGGGCAGTTCGCCGTTCAGCAGCAGATAGGCCACTTCCATGAAGCTCGAATGCTCGGCGAGCTGGCCGATCGGATAGCCGCGATGGAGCAATACGCCCTCGTCGCCATCGATATAGGTCAGGCCCGACTCGCAGGACGCAGTCGAAGTGAAGCCGGGATCGTAGGTGAACATCCCCGTCTGGCCATAGAGCTTGCGGATGTCGACGACGTCCGGGCCGACGCTGCCCGTGAGGATCGGGTATTCAACGTCCTTGCCCGGAACCTGAAGCTTCGCGGTGTCGCTCATAAACGTCGTCCTTGCTCTAGCCCGGATCAGGCGGGCTTGGTCATTTGATCGGCGATGCGGGCCAGGCTTTCCTCCCGCCCCAGCAATGCCAGAACGTCGAAGATGCCCGGAGAGGTGCGTCGCCCGGTAAGTGCTGCGCGCAGAGGCTGCGCGACGGCGCCGAGCTTGACCCCCGCATCGTCGGCGACGGTGCGTACCGCCGCTTCGAGGGCCTCCGTATCCCAGCTTCCGGCCGCGTCAAGCGAAGTGTGCACTGCAGCGAGGAGTGCAGGGGCGTCGCCCTCCAGCAGTGCAGCCGCGCCCTCGTCGAGATCGAGGGGACGTGTCCGGAAAAGGAACATCGCGCCCTCGGCGATCTCATTGAGATCTCGCGGCACGGGGCTTGAGCGAAGGCATCGCCGCAGTGAGGAGCGTCGATTGCGCTTCGGTGATTTCGAACGGTAGCCGCTTCGCGACCAGCTCGGCGAGGCGGGCGTCGTCCGAGGCGCGGATATAATGGCCGTTGAGGTTCTCGAGCTTCTTGAGGTCGAAGCGCGAGGGGCTCTTGCCGACGCCCGCGAGATCGAACCACTCGATCGCCTGCTCGCGGCTGATGATCTCGTCGTCGCCATGACCCCAGCCGAGGCGGAGGAGATAGTTGGACACGGCTTCCGGGAGCAAGCCGAGCTCGTCGCGATAGGCATCCACCCCCAGCGCACCGTGGCGCTTCGAGAGCTTGGCGCCGTCGGCACCGTGGATCAGCGGGATGTGCGCGTAGCTCGGCTCTTCCCAGCCCATCGCCCGATAGATCGGCAATTGGCGGAAGGCGTTGTTGAGATGGTCGTCGCCGCGGATGATATGGGTGACGCCCATGTCGTGATCGTCGACCACCACCGCGAGCATATAGGTCGGCGTGCCGTCCGAGCGGAGCAGGACCATGTCGTCGAGCTCGCTATTGTTGACGGTGACCGAACCCTGGACCCGGTCGTCTATCGTCACGCTGCCTTCGCGTGGCGCCTTGAGGCGGATCACGAAGGGCGCGCCCTCGGGAGCCTCGCTCGCATCGCGATCACGCCAGCGCCCGTCATAGCGCAAGGGCTGCTTGTTCGCGCGCTGTCCGGCGCGCATCGCCTCGAGTTCCTCGGCGGTGGCGAAGCATTTGTAGGCGTGGCCGCCCGCGAGCATTTCATGCGCGACTTCGGCGTGGCGGGCGGCCCGCGAGAATTGATAGACCTCGTCGCCGTCCCAATCGAGGTCGAGCCAGCGCATTCCGTCGAGGATCGCGGCGATTGCCGGTTCGGTCGAGCGCGCGCGATCGGTATCCTCGATGCGCAGCAGGAACTTGCCGCCGTGATGGCGGGCGAACAGCAGGTTGAACAGCGCCGTACGAGCGCCGCCGATATGGAGGAACCCGGTGGGCGACGGCGCGAAACGGGTGACGACAGGCTTGCTGCCGGTATCAGATGTTGCGCTCAACCGCGCGTGCTCCCAGACATGAAAATCGATGGCCAGCTCAGCCGCCGAGGCCCCTAGCACGGGGTTGCCCGCCCTTCAAATGGGGGCGAGGGCGGCGCTTCGCCATGGCGCTGCCCGCATCGAGCGTTGGCTGGAGATCGAGCGTGAGCAGCTCGTGCTCTGGCTGCCGGTGATGCTGGGGGCGGGGATCACCGCCTGGTTCGTGCTTCCCGACACCGCCCGCTGGATCGGTTTCATCCTGGGCAGCCTGGCGCTGGCGCTCGCGGCGATAGTGTTGCCGGGTGGGGGCAGGGCGCCGCGGGCGATCGCGATCGCCGGGCTCGCGCTGGCGGCCGGCTGTGTGCTGATCTGGTGGCGGGCAGAGCGCGTCGCGGCACCGGTGCTGGCGCGGCCCGCACTGGCGGTGTTCGCGGGACGTGTCGAGCGGGTCGAGCAATTGCCCGCGCGCGACGTGGTCAGGGTGACGCTCTCGCCGATCGGGCATGCCGATCTGCCGCCCAGGGTCCGCGTCAATCTCGCCACGGCCGACGCGCCGGCGAGTCTCACGCGGGGTGCGGTCATCAAATTACGGGCGCGGCTGATGCCGCCGCCGACCGCGGCGGTGCCGGGAGCCTATGATTTCGCACGCGTCGCCTGGTTCAGCGGGCTGGGCGCCACAGGGAAGGGGTTTGCGCCCGTCGAGGTGGTGACGCCTGGCGTCGCGCCAGGCGCCGATCTGCGCGCGCGGCTATCGGGCCACATCCAGTCGCGTATTGCCGGGAGCGGAGGCGGGATCGCGAGCGCGCTGGCGACCGGGGACCAGGGCGCGATTGCGGAAGAGGATTCGGAGGCGATGCGGCGCTCGGGGCTCGCACACCTGCTTTCGGTGAGCGGACTGCACGTCACTGCGGTCACCGCCGCGGCGATGCTGCTGGTCCTCCGGCTGCTGGCGCTCAGCCCGACCCTCGCGCTGCGCTGGCGGTTGCCGCTGGTCGCGGCGGGGGCGGGAGCGCTGGCAGCGGTCGGCTATACCCTGCTCACCGGCGCCGAGGTGCCGACGATCCGGTCATGCGTGGCGGCGTTGCTGGTGCTGCTCGCCTTGAGCCTGGGACGTGAGGCGATCACGCTGCGGCTGGTGGCGGCCGGTGCGTTCATCGTGTTGCTGCTATGGCCTGAGTCGCTCGCCGGGCCCAGCTTCCAGCTCAGCTTCGCGGCGGTGACTGCGATCGTCGCGCTCCACGAAAGCCCGCGGGTGCGCGGCTGGTTCCGGCGGCGCGAGGAAGGAAGGGGACGGCGGTTGCTGCGCGGGCTCGGCTCGCTGCTGCTTACCGGCGTCGCCGTCGAGCTCGCGCTGATGCCGATCGGCCTGTTCCATTTCCACAAAGCGGGCATCTATGGCGCGCTCGCCAATATCGTCGCGATCCCGCTGACCACCTTCGTGATCATGCCGCTCGAGGCGCTGGCGCTGGCGCTCGACATGGCGGGGATCGGCGCGCCCGTCTGGTGGCTCACCGCGCGGGCGCTCGATCTGTTGCTGTGGCTGGCGCATGTCACTGCGTCGGCGCCCGGAGCGGTTGCCGCGCTGCCGGCGATGCCGGGCGGAGCCTATGCGCTGATCGTCGCGGGCGGCTTGTGGGTAGCCTTGTGGCGGACGCGGGTGCGCTGGGGAGGCCTGGCCCCATTCGCGGTCGGGCTGGGCTGGGCATTGCTGACGCCGGCGCCGGACCTGCTCGTCACAGGCGACGGCCGGCACCTGGCGATCCGGACGTCGGACGGTGCGATGGCGCTGCTGCGCGATCGTGCCGGCGATTACACGCGCTCGATGCTCGGCGAGAATAGCGGCGCGGAGGAAGAACTCGCCTTGCTCTCCGAAGCGCCCGACGCGCGATGCAGCCCCGATCTGTGCCTGGTCGAGGTGCGTTCGGGCGCGCGGCGCTGGCGCGTGCTCGCGACGCGGAGCGGCTATATGGTGCCGTGGGCCGAGATGATCGCCTTGTGCAAGGCGACGGACGTCGTGGTGAGCGACCGACGGCTGCCGCCCGGCTGCATACCGCGCTGGCTAAGGCTCGACCGCGATACACTGGCGAAGACCGGCGGAGTGGCGATCACCTTCGCCGACGCGAGAATACGCACGGTTCGCGGTGGGGGAACGCATCCCTGGCTGAACCCACTGACGGTGCAGCCGCCATTTGCGGCGCGCCCGGTAGGCGACCGGCGAGCGACTCGTTAAGCCGCGGCCCTGCGAAGGCGGTTGGGGCTTAAATTGACTCAGTTGGCGGAAACGCGCTGAGTCTCGCAACTTTCTTGCGTGCGTTTTCGAAGCTGCAGGGTGTCGACCAGGTCAAAGAGCGGCCGGGGTTCCGGCTTGCTGAGGCAAGCAGACGAAATCCTACATTGCAAGTGTGCGATCTGAACATGCCGGACCACTGGATTGCGAACGCGTTCAAGCGGCGGGGCAGCCTGATCGCTCGCGTCGAACCCGGCCCGTTCAGGACCGGTCGGATTCGAACTGCCGCCTGGTCTCGCTCTTGCTCTTGCTGGTGAGGATTACGCCTACGGCACCCAACACGATCATTCCCACGGCGAGCAGCGGCAGCTTGTCGTTCAGCACGCTGACTGCGATCCAGGCGATTGCGATGATGATCACCAGGACGAAGAGCCGGATGTTGTTGCCCGGATAGGCATAGATTTCGGTGCCGTCGCCCAGGCGGATGCCGTGGACGCCGCCATGGTCGATCGCCCTGAACAGATAGAAGCGGCCTTCGGCGCCGGGGACCAGGTGTTCACCGATCGCGCTCGCCGCCACGGGCCCCTTGATCTGTTCCATGCCTCCGTCGCGGCGAGCGATGGTGAGCACGCGATAACGGGCGAAGGGCTTGGTCCGGGTCTTGACCGCTTCGGTCACCGTCCCCTCGACAACGGATACGCTCATCCAGTCATGCTCCTGCGGCTTTGCCGATCCGGCATATCGTTACCCAAGGCGTCCCGCATCGGACGATCGTCCGATGCGGGTGGATCAAGCCTTGGTCAGGAATCGGATGGGTCGCGGCCGAGAATGAGGCGGACCAGCTCGCCTTGCCGCCTGACCCCCGTCTTGTCGAAGACGCGCGAAAGATGGGTTCGTGCCGTAGTATAAGAGATGCCGCGCCGTGCCGCCGCCGCGCGTTTGCCGTCCCCCTTGGCGATCTCGACTGCGAAGGCGGCCTCGGCGGGCGTGAGGCCGTAGTGCAGGCGCAGCCGGGCCGTGACCGCCTCGTCCGATCGGTCGGCTGCCTCGATCAGCAATGCCACCGGCACACCCGGCGAAACCAGCGGCACCGATCGCCGCAGCGGGATCACGCGGAGCTGGCGGGGCGCACCTTCGCAACGCAAATCGAGATCGGCGCCGCTATCGGCAGGCGCCTGGCGGGCGCACCGCGCGATCGCTGCGTCGAGCGCCGCCTGCTCGGTGCGCCCGGTCGCCGTCAATTGTCCGCCCGACAACGCGAGTCCGCCTCCTGGCTGGAACAGTGCCTCGGCCGCGCGATTGGCGAACAGCAGCCGCCGGTTTCCGTCCACCAGCAGGGCGCCGCTTGCCAGTCGGTCGAGGACGCGCGTCGAGACTTCGTCATCGAGCCGGCTCTCGGTCAGGCGCATATGGATCTGCATCGCACGGCGAAGATGCGGTGAAAGGAGTTTCAGGAGCCGGACCTGCTCCGCCGAATAGCGATCGTGCCCGGGCAGCACGATCATCGTCTGCCAGCCCTCCTCGTCCAACACCAGCCCGCCAAGCTTGGTGCGATATCCCTGCGGCAGCGACCACTCATTGTAATAGGCGCCGGTGTGAAGATCCGCTGCATCGCCGACCATCTCGTCGGTTACCACGCTGCCCACCCCGGACGCGGCAATGGCGTGCCATACCAGATCCTCGGCATGATAGTCCGCGTAACGACCGAGGAAGTCCGGGTCGGTGCGCGGCGCCTCCAGCCAGGCAATGCCCGTCGGGCTCATCGTGCCGAAAGCTGCGTCACGCGCGCCGAGCAGGTCGGCAAGCTGCTCCAGCAAGGCCGGCCACGCGGCGAAGTCGCACGCGGCGGCATAAATGCCGTCGATCACAGGCAAGATGGCCGCTTCGCTCGGGTTCGGCATGGACAGTATCGCTCCGGCTCACCGGCCCGTTACCGTAGCAGTAAATTCGTCCCCGCCCTATTGCGATCGCCAGCGTATGAAACCGAAGGCGGCTCGCGGATCAATAGCGCCGCAGCAGCCCCGCCAGCCGGCCCTGCACGCGCACCTGATCGGGGCGGTAACGCTGGGCGCTGTAATCGCGATTGGCTGGATCGAGGCGGATCATCGCGCCTTCCTTGCGGAAATATTTGAGCGTCGCCTCGGCATCGTCGATCAAGGCGACCACGATCTCGCCGTCGCGCGCGACTTCGGTACGGCGGATCAGCGCATAATCGCCGTCGAGAATGCCGGCCTCGACCATGGAATCGCCGGCGACCTCAAGCGCATAATGCTCGCCCGCGCCTAACAACGCGGCGGGGACGGGAAGCATCGTCGCGCCTTCGAGCGCCTCGATCGGGGTACCCGCGGCGATGCGACCGTGGAGCGGGATCTCGACCACGTCGTTGGCCGGCCTCGGCAAAGTTGCGGGAGTCGAGCTCGATTTGTCAACTTTGGCCGCGGCGGGCTTCTTGGTGTCGCCGCCGCGCTCGGGCATGCGGAGCACTTCGAGCGCACGGGCACGATTGGGGAGGCGACGGATGAACTCGCGTTCCTCGAGTGCGCTGATCAGGCGGTGCACTCCCGACTTGGATTTGAGGTCGAGCGCGTCCTTCATTTCCTCGAACGACGGCGAAACGCCGGTCTCGGCCAAACGATCGGCAATGAAGCAGATGAGCTCGTGCTGCTTGCGCGTGAGCATGCAATCCTCCTGTCCAGAACAGACTGGGAACGTTTACGCAATGTTCCGCAAGCTTGTCAAGCGATGTCGAGGATTTCCACCGAGTCGCCCGCCTTGGCCGCGGGGGCATGGGGTTCGCGGACGATCAGGCAGCCGGCGCGGGCGAGGGTGCCGAGCATCGAGCTGTCCTGGATCGTCGATGCGCGCGCCCGACCGCCGCTGATCTCGGCGCGCAGATAATCGGTGCGTTCGCCGTTCGCGGCGAGCGGTTCGCCGAGGATCGCAGTGCGGGTGACGGGCAGGGGATCGCGGGCTCCCGATAGGAAAGCGATGAGCGGGCGGACGAACAGCATGGCCGTGACGAAGGCCGAAACCGGGTTGCCGGGCAGGCCGAGGACCATCGCGCCGCGGAGCCTGCCGGCCATCATCGGCTTGCCCGGGCGAAGCGCGATCTTCCAGAAGTCGATCGTCGCGCCGGCGGCCTCGAGCGCGGGCCGGACGAGATCGTGATCGCCCACCGATGCGCCACCGCTGGTGACCAGCAGATCGGCGTCCAGGCTCCGGAACGCGGATTCGAGCGCATCGCGGCGATCGGGGAGGATGCCGAGGTCGACCAGCTCGACGGGGAGATCGGCGAGCTGGGCCGCGAGCATCAGCCGATTGGTCTCGGGAAGCTGCGCCTCGCCGACCGGAGTGCCGGGAGGCACGAGTTCGTCACCGGTCGCGGCGATCGCAACGCGGATTTTCCGGCGAACGTCGAGCGCCCCGTGCCCTGCGGTGCCGGTGAGGGCGAGCCGGGCCGGCGTGAGACGATCGCCGCTCCGAAGGAGGAGATTGCCCTCGGTGAAGTCGAGCCCGCGGCGGCGGACGTTGCGGGCCGGCGTGCCGGGGCCTTCGCCGGTGAGGATCAGCGCCGCACCGTCGCGCGCAGCCTCTTCCTGTACCATCACGGTGTCGGCGCCCGACGGCAGCGGCGCGCCGGTGAAGATGCGCACGGCTTCGCCGGGCTCGACGGCGCCGGCAAAGGCGCGGCCGGCGGCGCTCTCGCCGATCACCCGCCAAGGGCCGGGGAGGTCGGCGAAGCGGATCGCGTAACCGTCCATTGCCGAGAGATCGGCGCTCGGCTGTGTGCGCAGCGCGTGGACGTCGCTTGCCACCCAGCGGCCGGCGGCTGCGGCCAGGGGCACGCGCTCGATGGCGGCAGGAGAGGCCAGCGCGAATAGCCGCGACTGGGCTTCGGCGACGGGGAGGAGTGCGGGCGTGGTCAAAGCGTGTGCCGGGAAGTTCAAGTCGGCGCGGGGTCGGTGAGGAAGGGCATGATATCCACGCCGTCTCCGGGGAAGATCGCGAAATGCGGGTGGTTCTCGAACAGTCGGGCGGCAGCGTCGATGGTGTCGGCCTCGACGATGATGTAGCCGCAGAAAGGGTTCACGGCGTCGGCAATGCCGTCCTTGGTGACGCGCCGGGTCTTGCCGACCATGCCGCCGCGATCGGGGAAGGATGCGGCATTTCTCTCCTCCCAGTCCGCCCATTGCTGCAGGCCGGCAGCATCGACTGCGTCCTGCTCGCTCTTGGGCATGCTACGGAAGCGCGCCAGGTCTTCGGGCTTCATGGTGTAGACGGCAAGGAAGCGGGGCATCGGCAATCTTCATGATGGCGGAAGAGATGCCAGCCTAGATTCCGGAGTTACGGGTGTCGACTCCTCTAAATATCCTCAGCCCGGAGCTTTGCCGCCGGTGACGAGCGTCAGGTCGCGGGGGCGGAGCGGCAGGCGGAACTCGCACAGGATGCGGTTGTGCGCGACTTCGATCACGCTTGCCGGGCCGCCGCCGATCTCGGGGAGCGAGACCCAGAGCTGGGCGCCGGTCGCAAAAGCGGCGCGGGTCTCGAGCTCGACGAGATGCGCAGTGATGCCGCGGACGCGCGCATTCCACCAGCGCACCCCTTCGCGGATGCTGGCCGGCGCATCGAGCCGGATGGCGTGCTTGTCGGGGATCATTCCCTCGCCGGCGCCGTCGAGCGGGGCGCGCTCGCCGCCGGGATGCGCGCGCTGGAGGTGGCGGAACCACGGCATCAGCGTCTGCCAGCCAAGGCCCTCGTCGAACGCGATGCCGGCCTGGCCGTCCTGCGCCCAGCGGACGGTGCCGTCGAGCGGGCGAAGCGCATCGAAGGTAAGCTGCACCGGATCGCCGACGGCGAGTTCGAGCTTCGTGTCGATGCCGACCCCGCCCTGCGAGATGTTGCGCGTCCGCGCATGCTCGATCTTGCTGCCGCTGCGGATCGAGACGAGCTGGCGGATCTCGACGCGCGGCATGGCCCGGCGCTCGGCGGGAAGGCTGGCGAGCGTGCGCGCAAGAGTGCCGATGATGTCGACGGGCTCGTCGAAGACGAAACCGGCCTCGCCGTTGGCGCACCAGTCGATCTTGCCGGTAACCGACTGACCGCTCGCCATTTCGAGACGCATCGGCTCGTCCTGCGCGAGCTGGGCACCGAGCTGGAGCGTCGCACCCGCGGACGACAGCCGCTCGAGCGAGCAGGGGAAGCGTTCGCAATCGCTGACGAGGAACGCTGCGTCGAAGGCAGCCTGCGCGTCCGGCTCGCCGAGCACGGCGCGGGGCGGATCTGCGGAAAGCGAGAAGACGGTCGCGGACCTGAGGGCCTGAATCATTTCTGTTTTTCCACCCCGGTCCGTGGGGCGACATTGCTGAAACGGGTTGAAAGGGGGTTAAGAGACGCGGTTGTAGAATCCCTAATTGCGGTCGGCGGAGGCGGCCCAGTCGCCCGATTGGCCTCCGGTCTTCGAGAGCAGGCGGATGTCGCCGATCACCATCGCCTTATCGAGCGCCTTGGCCATGTCGTAGAGCGTGAGCAATGCGACGCTGGCGGCAGTGAGTGCTTCCATCTCGACGCCGGTCTTGCCCTCGGTCGCGGCAGTAGCGGTGACGGTGACGCCGGTCTCGTCGGGGGCGAGATCGACTGCGACACGCGTGAGCGGCAGCGGGTGGCAGAGCGGGATCAGCTCGGCGGTCTTCTTGGCGGCCATGATCCCGGCGATCCGCGCGGTGGCGAGGACGTCGCCTTTCTTCATGCTGCCCGCCCGGATCGCCGCGGCTGCTTCCGCGGACATGGTGATGCGGCCGGTGGCGACGGCTTCGCGCGCAGTGACGGGCTTGCCGGCGACGTCGACCATGCGTGCGGCGCCGGTTTCGTCGAGATGCGTGAGGTCGCTCATCCCACCAGCGCCCGCGTCGCGGCTTCCACGTCTTCCTGACGCATCAGCGATTCACCGATCAGGAAGCAGCGGATGTCGTGTTCGGCCATCGCATCGAGATCGCCACGGCTGGTGAGGCCGCTCTCGGCGACGAAGGTACAATCCTTCGGCGCGCGGCGAACGAGTTCATAGGTTTTCTGAAGATCGACTTCGAAAGTCTTCAGATTACGGTTGTTGACGCCGATCAACTGCGACTTGAGGCGGAGCGCGCGTTCGAGCTCGTCGGCATCGTGGACTTCGACCAGCACGTCCATGCCGAGCTCGATCGCCGCGGCCTCGATCTCGGCCATCGCGCCGTCGTCGAGCGCGGCGACGATGATCAGGATCGCGTCGGCGCCGATGCCGCGGGACTCCGCGACTTGCCAGGGATCGACCATGAAATCCTTGCGGATCACCGGCAGATCGCAGGCGGCGCGGGCGGCGATCAGATAGTCCTCATGGCCCTGGAAATATTCCTGGTCGGTGAGCACCGAGAGGCAGGCGGCGCCGCCGGCCTGATAGGCACGGGCGTGCGCCGGGGGATCGAAATCGGGGCGGATCAGGCCCTTGGAAGGGCTCGCCTTCTTGATCTCGGCGATCAGGCCATAGCCGCCGGCGGCGACCTTCGCGTCGAGCGCAGCCTTGAAGCCGCGCGGCGGCGAGGATCGACGTAAGCGATGGGCGCGACGCGGCGCGCGGCGACTTCGCTGCGCTTGGTTTCGAGGATCTTGTCGAGGATCGTGCTCATGCGAAGGCGATCCAGCAATCGAGCAGCGCATTGGCAAGCCCGCCGTCGATCGCCTCGGCGGCTTCTTCGACGCCGTCGACGAGATTGTCGGCGTGCCCGGCGACCATCAATGCGGCGGCGGCATTGAGCAGGACGGCGTCGCGATAGGCGCCGGTCTCGCCGAGCAGCAGCCGGCGCAGCGCGAGCGCGTTATATTCGGGATCGCCGCCGCGGATCGCCGCGAGCGGGTGGCGGGGAGCCCCGCATCCTCGGGCGTGATCCGCGTGGGCAGGTTCGCGCGGCCGACATTGACGACGATGCTCGCACCCGCCGTGGAAAGCTCGTCGAGGCTCTCCTCGCCCGAAATGACGGCGGCCGCCTCCGAACCCAACTGAGTGAGTGCCTCGGCATAGATCGGTGCGTAATCGGGGCGGGCGATGCCGATCAGCTGGCGGGTGACGTGCGCCGGATTGGCGAGCGGGCCCATCAGGTTGAAGATCGTGCGCCGGCCGATCCGGCGGCGCAGGGGCCGATCCGCGCCAGGGCCGGATGGTGATGCTGGGCGAAGAGGAAAGCGATGCCGAGCTCGTGCAGGCTCTCCTCGGCGCGCGCGGCGGCGCGATCGAGATTGAGGCCCAGTGCCTCGAGCGTGTCGGCGGCGCCCGCCTTGGACGAGGCGGCGCGATTGCCGTGCTTGGCGACGGGGACGCCGCACGCCGCGACCACGAGGCTGACCGCAGTCGATACGTTGAGCGTGTGGTGGCCGTCGCCGCCGGTGCCGCAGACGTCGATCGCGCCCTCGGGAGCGGTGATCGGGATCAGCCGGTCGCGCATCGCCCGTGCGGCCTCGGCGATTTCGATGCTGGTCTCGCCGCGAATGCTGAGCGCGATCAGGAAGGCTTCGATCGCCTGCTCGGGCACGTTCCCGTCGAGAATGTCGGCGAACGCCAGCGCGGCAGTTTCTCGCGACAGCGGCGAGACGGGATCGGGGAGGCGGGTGAAGGTCGTCACGCCGCCTCTATCCCGGCGGAGCGGCTGCGAGTCGAGCAAATCCTGCTGGCGCGCGGGCAAGCTGGGCTGCGCGGGATTGCGAGGAGGGGTCAGCCCGTCCTACAACGCCCGCTGGAGCGCCTGGCCGACTTCGCGCACGAAATAGCGCACGCGCGGCGTGGCGCGGTGGTCCGGATGAAACAGCATCCATATCGCGGATTCGAGCTCCGCGACCGGCGGCTTTATGGGAACCAGCGGGAAGCGCCGCGCGAGATAGTCCGGCAGCAGCGCCCAGCCAAGCCCGGCGGCGCAGGCCTCCGCTGCCGCCCACATGCTGTTCACGCGCAGCGCCGGGGCGTCGACATGGCGTGCCAGCCAGTGCCGGGAGCGGGCGTCCGACATGCTCTCGTCGAGCGCGATCCAGCGTTCGGGCGTCTTCGCCGTTGCCGCATATATCGCGAACTGGACCGGCGCGACACGGCGGCCGATCAGCGCCTCGGGTGGCGTGGCCGTGGGCCGGATCGCGACATCGGCATCGTGCCGCGCCATATCCGCCATCGCGTTCGACACGATGAGGTGGAGCTGCACCTCGGGATGCGCTGCCTGGAATGGCTGCATAGCTTCGGCCACGAGCGCCATGAGCGAGATCGGTCGTCGTGATCGAAAGGCCGCCGACCAGCCGTCCGCGATCGGCCGCGAGGCGCCGCTGGAGCACGCCCAGCCTATCCGACACGTCTGTAGCAGCAGCGATCAATTCGGCACCCGCAGGCGTCGGATGGAAGTCGCCGTCGACCCGTTCGAACAGGGGTAGCCCCAGCCGTTGTTCCAGCGCCTGCAGCCGCCGGTATATCGTGGCGACGTGCGTGCCGAGCAGGCGGGCGGCGTGCCGGACGCCCTTTTCCTGCGCCAGCGCGGCGACGAGACGCAGATCGTCGAGATCGGGATCCATGCTGTCGCACAGATGCGAATATCTCTCGCCGAAATGCAAGCAGCATTCGCAACCGTGCGCATTAGATACGACGCCATTACGGCAGGAGGATCAGGGTCATGGCGCGAAATCTGTTGCATATCGAGGCTTCGCCACGGGGCGTGGCATCGGTTTCGACCGTGCTCGCGGAGTATTTCGTCGACCGACTTCGCGACGCCGAGCCGGCGCTCCGGGTCGACCGGCTGCGCCTCTGGGAAGAGCCGCTTCCCGACCTCGACGGCGCATTGCTATCGGCCAAATATGCAGTGCTTGCCGGGCGCGATCTCGACAGTGGAGAGGCGCGTAGCTGGGAGAAGGTGAGGGGGCTGGTCGAGCGGGTTCGGGCAGCCGACAGCCTCGTTCTGTCGACGCCGATGTGGAATTTCGGCATTCCCTACAAGCTCAAGCATTGGATCGACCTGATAACCCAGCCGGGGCTGAGCTTCGCCTTCGACCCGCAGACCGGATACCGGCCCCTGCTGTCGTCGCGGCCGTTCACGATCGTGCTGGCGAGCGCCGGCGACTATTCGGAAGGCCCCAGCTGGGGCCGGCCGGACCTGGCGAGCGGGTATCTGCGCGAGGCGTTCCGGTTCATCGGGCTCGGCGATCCGGAAATCGTGCGTGCCGGCGCGACGGCGGGCGACCCGGGCCTCCGGGAACGGTCCGTGACCGCCGCGCGCGCTACGCTCGATGCGAGGGTCGGTGCGCATCGGACGGCGTCATGAGCCTCGGCGCGGCCTGGATCATGCTCGCGGTCTCGGGCGTGCTCGACGTGGCCTGGGCCTACGCGACCAAGCGATCGGAGGGGATGACGCAGCCCGGTTGGGCGATTCTCTCGCTGGTTCTGCTCGGCGCCTTCATCTTCCTGCTGTCGAGCGCGCTCCGCGTCCTGCCGCTGGGCACCGCTTATGTCGTCTGGACCGGCATCGGTGCGATAGGGTCGCTCGTCCTGGGCATGGTCCTGCTCGGCGAGCCGGTCATGGGCACGCGTATCCTGTTCGCGCTCGTCACGCTGGTCGGGATCGCCGGAATCAAGCTGACCAGTTGAGCGCGCCGTCGCTTCGGTCCCGAACCACGCCTCACCCCCGAACGTGATCTTCACCGATTCACTGCTGCGCGCATGGGCCCCGTGGAACACCGCCTCGATATTGTTGCCGTCGGGATCGAGGAGGAAGGCGGCATAATAGCCGGGGTGATAGGGGCGTTCGCCCGGTGGGCCGTTGTCGGTGCCGCCGGCGGCGAGGCCGGCGCGGTGGAACGCCTCGACCGTCGCATTGTCCTTCGCCTGGAAGGCGAGGTGGTGGCGGCCGGTGAGCTTGCCCTGCGCAGCCTCGCTGTCGGCGGACGAGACGAACAATTCGTCCGCCCAGAAATAATCGTCTGCGCTGCCGCCGATGGGGATGCCGAGCACGTCGAACACGGCTTCGTAGAAGCGCCGGCTGGCGGCGAGGTCGCGCACCACCAGCTGGACATGGTCGATCAGCCGGCCGCGGTGCAGTTCCATTGCTTCCATGACAGAACTCCTCGCCTCAACGCCGGATCCCCGTGTCGAAAGTGAAGGTCAGCGCCACGCCGCCCGAAAACTGGTTCCGCGAGCCGATCGTGCGGACGATCGGGGAATCGGCGGCATCGGCGATCAGGCGCTCATATTTGGCATAGCCGTACAGCCCCCAGTGCCGATCGAGCTGGTAGAGCGTCGTGGCAGCGGCGCCGACCGAATGCACGCCGCCGTCGGGCGCGTAGACGGGCAGGCCGGTCCGCGCGCTAACCGCGGGGGTCACGCCGAAATAAGCTTCCTGATATTTGCGATCGGCGAGAGAGAAGCGCGGCCCGACCGAGAACAGCCATTTGTCGCCGTCGCGTGCGACGTAATCGAGCATCACGTCGCTCACCAGGCCCTTATGGCCGGTCACGCCTTTCCGCAGCTCACCGCGCGCGCGGATCGAAGAGCCCAGCCAGACATCGACGAAGCCGCCCGCCTCGACGCTCGTTCCCACTTCGTCGATCGGCAGATCGGTCTCATTGCGCCGCCGGCTCCCCTCGAGCTGGACCACGGGGCCGAACGCGAACCCTGTGCTCTTGATCAGCGAGAAAGAGACGCCCTGATCCGCCGACTCATATTCGAACGGCTTGTCGCCGCGCGTGATCGAGACGTCGTAGAAGGGAAGCAGGAACATCTCGTCCGAGCCCGGGAAGCGCGGTCGCAGCTGCGGGCCCAGCGAGAGGCGGACCTTGATCGGCTCCTTGTCCACGCTGGTCTCCGGCGCGGACGCCGGTTCCTCTGGAGCATTCTGGGCGGTTGCGCCGGTGGCGAAGAGAAAAATGGGGGCGGCAGCTGTCGCCAGCAGGGCTTTGATCATAGGCGCGAAACGCGCCTCAGACGACTTTGTTGCGGGCGCGAAGCAATTCCCTCCACTCAGCGGGCGACCGGAACGCAGGGTTTGACGCTGCCACAGGCACCGGCGGCGGCCGCACGCGAGGCGAAGGGGCCGACGAGAAGCCTGGTGAGCGCGCCCGTCTTGACGAAGTAAGGCTGGCGGCCGGGGAAGCGTCCGCTCATTTGGCTCCACAGCTTTCGCGCATTGCCCGGATCGCCGAACGCGCCGAGCTGAACGCGCCAGCCGCCATCCTGCGCAGGCGCCGGCGTGGCGCGCACCGGAGCAGGGGTGGCGCGTGCCGGAGCAGGGGCGGGCGGCGTGGTGCGCGGCGCCGGACGCGTGACGGCGGGCGGGACGGGGCGATTATTCTCCGCGACCTCGACCGGCGGCAGCGGACGGCCACCCTTGTTGAATTCGTCTTCGTACTTGCGCGAGAGGGCGAGGCCCTGCTGGCGATCGCCCAGCGGCATATATTGGTCCATCTGCGCACGCGCCTTGACCGCGGCGTCGAGCCCGGTCGAGGAGGCGCGGACCATCAGCGCATAGGCGCGGACCCAGTCCTTCGCCACGCCGTCGCCATTGAACAGCATGATGCCGAGGATGTACTGCGCGCGCGCATCGCCGCGGCCGACAGCGCGCTGGAGCCAGGGGACCGCATCTGCGCGCTTGCCGTTCTCGAATAGAGCGAGGCCGTAATAGCCCTCGGCCTGTTCATGCCCCTGCAGCGCGGCCTTGCGATACCAGGCCTCGGCCGCCTTGAGATCGACTGCGACGCCGCGGCCGAGCTTATAGGCCTGGCCCATGTTGAACTGCGCGTCGGCATTGCCCTGGTCGGCAGCGGGGCGCCATTTCTCGACCGCGGTGCGATAATCACCGCGCTCATAGGCATCGACGCCGGCCCTGACCGGGTCTTCCTGCGCGCAGGCCGGTGCCACCAGCAGCAGGGCACCCGCGACGGCGGCCATCCACAGAGACTTCATTCCGAGCACGCTCCACCACCCCATGAAAAGAGATGAATGCCACTTAACTACCCACAGGCAAAGATATCCTTACCGGCCGGGAAACCAAGACCGTACCAAGGCGGAACGCGTTAACCGCTTCTTATTGACCGGCATGGCATCAGGTCCTCCGTAATACCGAGTTTCCGAGGGGTTCATGCGCGTTCTAGCGATGGCATCGCAGAAGGGTGGGTCTGGCAAGACCACGCTGTCCGGTCACCTTGCGGTGCAGGCACAGCTGGCTGGCCACGGGCCTGTCGTTCTCATCGATATCGACCCTCAGGGTTCGCTCTCCGATTGGTGGAACGAGCGCGACACGGAGTATCCGGCGTTCGCCCAGACCACGGTCGCGCGGCTCGCGGCGGATCTCGAGGTCCTGCGCCAGCAGGGTTTCCGCATGGCGGTGATCGACACGCCTCCCGCCATCACCATGGCGATCCAGAGCGTGATCCAGGTCGCCGAACTGATCGTCATCCCGACGCGTCCGTCCCCACACGATCTGCGTGCCGTCGGCGCCACGGTCGATCTGTGCGAACGCGCCGGCAAGCCGCTGATCTTCGTGGTCAACGGCGCGACGCCCAAGGCCCGGATCACTTCGGAAGCCGCGGTCGCATTGTCGCAGCACGGCACCGTCGCGCCGATCACGCTGCACCACCGCACCGATTTCGCGGCGTCGATGATCGACGGCCGCACCGTCATGGAAACCGATCCGCGCGGCAAGTCCGCCGGTGAGGTCGCCGGGCTCTGGGCCTATATCTTCGACCGGCTCGAGAAGAATTTCCGCCGCACCGTGTTCGCGCCGCCGGCGCAGCCGAGCCAGTTCGGTCAGGCGCCTCGCGCAGGTGGCTTCGGCCGCCGCGTGGTCGGCTGAGGAGGCGGCGATGATCGGCACCTCCAAACCCCTCGCTTCGCTCTCCTCCAGTCTCCTCGCCCGCAAGGGTCAGGCGCGTCCGGCAATGCGTCCGCAGGGCTTCCTGCAGATGAACACGGGACCGCAGGAAGATCTCGGCTGGAACGACATGGGCCACGACTTCCAGCAGGCGCCGGTGCAGATGCCCTATGTCGCCCCGGTCGACGAGGCGATCGAGGCACCCAAGCCCGCCGTGCTCCGCCAGCTCGAGGCGCTCGACGAGCAGCTCGCCGCGCCGGCCCATGCGCCTGAGCCGGAACCCGAATTCGCGCCCGCGGAATATGCCGTCGAGGCCGAAGTCGATTACGCGCCGCTGATGGTGCCCGCGCGCAAGATGAAGCGCGAGCCGGTGCTCAAGCATGTGCCGGAAGTTCCGGAAGGCACGCTCGCCCGGGTGGTGCGCGAAGTCGCTTCGAAAAAGGCCAAGGCCGCGTTCACGCTGCGTCTCGACCAGGAGCGCCATCTCAAGCTCCGCCTCGCTTCGGCGATCACCTGCCGCTCGGCGCAGCAGCTGGTGACGCAGGCGCTCGACCAGTTTCTCGAAACACTCGAGGGCATCGACACCCTTGCCGGCCAGATCGAACCCGCCACGAACCGTGGGTGAAGGACATGACCATGAACAGCCGTAAGATGATCAAGTTCGGCCTCTCGGCGCTCGTGCTGGGCGGCGTGGCGGTGACCGGTATCGCGACGCAGGGCTTCACCAGCTCGGCCTTCGCGACTTCGGGCGCCAACGCCAAAAAGGCGGAAGTGGAAGCCAAAGCGGCGGAGAAGGCGATTGCGAAGCGCAAGGGCGGCGACGCCGTGCAGCACGCCGAAGCCGCGGTCGCCAACGATCCGACCAACGCCGATTATCGCGCGCTGCTGGGCCAGGCCTATCTGCTCGCGGGCCGCTTCACTTCGGCTTCGCAGGCGCTCACCGACGCGCTGACGCTCGATCCGGCCGACGGCCGCGTCGCGCTCAACCTCGTCCTCGCCAAGATCGCGCAGGGCGACTGGCAGGGCGCGCGCACCACGCTGCAGGCCAGCGGCGACAAGATTCCCGCAAGCGACCGCGGGCTCGCTTTCGCGCTCGCCGGCGATCCGGTGACTGCGATCGACATCCTCGGCCCGGCGGCGCGCGAAGCGACCGCCACCGCCAAGACCCGCCAGAACCTCGCGCTCAGCCTCGCGCTCGCCGGCCGCTGGAAGCAGGCCAACGAGATCGCGGCGATGGACGTCGCTCCGGACAAGCTTCAGGAGCGGATGATGGAATGGGCGCGCTTCTCGCGGCCGACCAACGCCTATGACCAGGTCGCGTCGCTGCTGAACGTGGTGCCGGTGCAGGACGGCGGCCAGCCGGTTGCGCTCGCGCTTTCGCAGCAGCCAAATGTCGCCGTGGCGGCAGTCGCTCCGGCCGATCCGGTCGATGCCTATATGCCCGGCGTGCCGCAGGGCGCGGAGCAGGCCGTCGCCGAAGCGCCTGTCGAAGTCGCCGCCGCACCTGCACCCGCGCCCGCGCCGGAAGTGCAGCCCGAACCGCAACAGGTCGCCGGCACCGGTCCGCAGGTCGTGTTCGGCCCGCGCGCCGAAGTGGTCCAGCAGATCCGCGTCGCAGAGCGGGCGCCCGCGCCCGTCGCCGCCAAGGCGCCGGTTCGCGTCGCCAAAGCTTCGGCTCCCGCCGCGTCGCCTGTCGCCGCCGTGAAGGCCAAGCCCGGCAATTACTATGTCCAGCTCGGCGCCTATGCGAACGCCGAAGTCGCCCGCGACGGCTGGGCGCGGCATGCCAGCCGTGTTCCCGCGCTCCGCGGCGAAACCCCGCAGGGCGTCAAGTTCTCGACCGCGGCGGGTAATTTCTATCGCCTGTCGGTCGGCGGCTTCGACCGCGCAGGTGCCGCCTCGCTCTGCAGTCAGGTACGCGCCAGCGGCAGTTCCTGCTTCGTCCGCGTCGGCGCCGGCGACAGCCTTGCCGCCTGGGTCAAGGGCAACGGACGCGCGCAAGTCGCCGCCCGCTGAGCCGAACCAGTTTCGTCACGAAAAGGCCGGGGCTCACGCTCCGGCCTTTTTCGTTTGTGGAGATCTTCAATCCTCCCCTGCTAAGCGGGGGAGGATTGGGCGCCATTGGCCGGCTTGCATCGCGAAAAACGGTGAGACATTCTGCAAGCGGTCCAGCAAGCGGAACAATCCATGGTGCGACAACTTCTCCGGCGGCGGATCAAGGCTGTCGATTGCCACCCGTCCAGATGCTGCCCATCGACTTGATACGCCGCACAGCGATTTTATCGGCCCTGATGCTGTGTGCCGGGTGCGATCCGGATCGTCCCGCTCCGCCGATGCTCTCGTTCGGCGGTCTTCCCGTCAGCGGCAGCATGGCCGATGCGCAGCGCAACGGCTTTGACGCCTGCTTCAATCCCGATGCCATCCGCGTGCGTTGCCGCCGGCATGCAGTGATGCTGTTGGGTCAGGGCCCCTATGAAGCCGCAGTCGATCTGGCCGGCGGGCGCGGGGGCGGCGGCTTTTACGAGCTGACCCTGTGGCACGACAGGGATCAGTATGCGGTCTACAAAATCCGGGATGCGCTGAAGAACAAGGGCTGGCGATATTGTTATACCGGTACTGATCACAGGGGAGATCAGGTAATCTTCACCCGGCAAGGTGTCCCCGTCAGGATTTCCATGGACCTGAGCTATTGGGGCAAGCGCCGACTGAGAGTGATTCCGGAATGGAATAAGCGTGAACCCGGCTGCAAACCGAAATACGATCTGATTACGTGATCTGATTTGATCACGACCAAATTTGAACTAGGCGCGTGTCGCCCAGAACACGACGGCGACGACGATCAGAATGAAGCCGGCGAGCAGTGCCAGCTGCACCTTCCAGGGCAGGAAGTCGAACAGCGTATCGAAGATGAGCCCCCGCATTCGCGTCTCCTATTCGACCAGCGTGCCGCCCTTGAACAGGCTCAGCACCTTGCCCTGGACCGGCAGGCGATCGAACGGAGTGTTGCCGGCGCGGGCGACCATGCGTTCGGCTTCGATCTGCCACGGCGTGCCGGGATCGAGGACGATGAGGTCGGCGGGGGTGCCGGGCTCGAGCGTGCCGGTCTTCAGGCCGAGGATCTTCGCGGGATTCGCGGCGAGCAATGCGAACAGGCGCTCGATCGGGATCAGCCCGTCGCGGACCAGCCCCAGCGACAATGCGAGCAGGGTTTCCGCGCCCGACATGCCGGGCTCGGCGTCGACGAAGGGCAGGCGCTTGGCCTCGGGGCCGCGGGGATCGTGGCCCGATGCGATCACGTCGATCGTGCCGTCCTTGACCGCCGCCAGCGCCGCCTGACGGTCGCTTTCGTCGCGCAATGGGGGCGAGAGCCGGGCGAAGGTGCGGAAGTCGCTCATCGCGATGTCCGAGAGCAGGAGATGCGCAGGCGTGATCCCGCAGGTGACGCGCACGCCGCGGCGCTTGGCGGTGCGGATCAGGTCGAAGGCGGCGGCGGTGGTGACCTGGCGGAAATGAATGCGCGCCTGCGTTTCCTCGGCAAGCATCAGGTCGCGCGCCACTGCGAGCGCCTCGGCGATGGCGGGGGCGGCGGGGAGGCCGTGGCGCGTGGCGGTCTCGCCCTCGGTCGCGACGGTGCCGTCGGTGAGGCCGCCATCCTCGGCATGCGCGACCACCACCACGCCGATGTCGCGGGCATAAGCGAGCACCTTGCGCATCGTCGCCGCCGAGGCGATCCAGCCGCGCCCGGTGGCGACGGCGCGGGCACCGGCCGAGGCGTTGATCGCCATCTCGCCGAGATCATGGCCTTCGAGAGCGCGGGTCGCCGCGGCGAGCGGGTGGACCCAGAGCGCGGGTTTGCCCGAGAGCGCGGCGCGGCGGATGATGCCGGGATCGTCGAGCACCGGCGACTGATCGGGCATCAGCCCGACGCGGGCGATGCCGCCGGCGCGGCAGGCGGCCTGATCGACCGCGAATACGCCGAGATCGATCAGCGCGGGGGCGAGCGTCTTGCCGGCGAGGTCGACCCGTTCGGCATCCGCGGGCACATCGAAGTTGCCGACCGCGACGATCGCGTCACCTTCGACGAGAAGATCGCCACGGGAGACACCGCCAATCGGGCAGACGAGTTGTGCGTTTTGGAAGACGGTCTTCATGCCCAGCCCTCCACGCCGCGCTCGCTGCGGGTGAGCACGTCGAGGCAGGCCATGCGCACCGCCACGCCCATCTCGACCTGTTCGGTGATCGCGCTGCGGGTCGGGTGATCGGCGACCGAGGATTCGATCTCGACACCGCGGTTCATCGGGCCCGGATGCATCACCAAAGCATCAGGCTTGGCGCGGGCCAGCCGCTCGGGCGTGAGGCCGTAGCGCATGTGGAATTCGCGGGTGGAGGGGATGTAGCCGCCGGCCATCCGTTCGTTCTGGACGCGGAGCATCATCACCACGTCGGCGCCTTCCAGCGCGGCGTCGAAATCGGTGAAGGGCTGGACGTACATCCGCTCGATCGCCGCCGGCATCAGCGTCGAGGGAGCGACGACCCGGACCTCGGCGGCCAATGCGGTCAGCGCCAGCATGTTCGAGCGCGCGACCCGGCTGTGGAGGATGTCGCCGCAGATCACCACGCGCTGGCCGGCGACGCTGCCGCGGCGGCGGCGGATGGTGAGTGCGTCGAGCAGCGCCTGGGTGGGGTGTTCGTGCCAGCCGTCGCCGGCATTGAGCACCGGGCAATCGACCTTCTCGGCGATCAGATCGACTGCGCCCGAGCTCATGTGGCGGATGACGATCACATCGGCGCGCATCGCGTTCAATGTCACCGCGGTGTCGATCAGCGTCTCGCCCTTCTTCACGCTCGACTGCGCAGCGTGCATGTTGACGACATCGGCGCCGAGCCGCTTTCCGGCGATCTCGAACGAGAGCAGGGTCCGCGTCGAATTCTCGAAAAAGGCATTGATCTGGGTGAGGCCTTCGAGGCGCTTGTCGCTCTTGGCGCGGGTGCGGTTCGCCTCGACCCATTGCTCGGCCTCGTCGAGCAGGAAGACGATCTCGTGGGGCTGGAGTCCCGCGATGCCGGTCAGATGCCGGTGCGGGAAGGCGGCGCGGCCGGGAAGCTGCGCCGCGGGGCTGTGATCGGAAGCTTGCATTAAAAGGGCGGGTTAGCCGGGGACCGCACCACGGGCAAGCCGTCTTGAACCAGTCGGAACGTTTCCCGTCTGAAACAATCAGGGAGCGGAGGTCAGCGTGCGGTATATTATGACGCCGGATGGAAATTTGCGGGTAGCGGCGACTAAGCCACGTTCACCAGCGCGTCGATCGCGGCCTGAAGGATATGCGCTGCTGCCATGTTGTCGATCATCTCGGCGCGGCGGGCGCGGCTGAAATCCTGCTCGATCAGCGTGCGCTCCACAGCGACGGTCGACCAGCGCTCGTCCCAGAGCAGGATGGGGAGGGCCATGTCGTCGAGATTGCGCGCGAAGGCGCGGGTGGATTGGGTGCGGGGACTGTCGGTGCCGTCGAGGTTGAGCGGCAAGCCGATGACGAGGCCCTTGACCTGCTGTTGCGCGATCAGTCCGGCAAGCGCGGCCTTGTCCTTGGTGAATTTGGTGCGGCGGATCAGTGAAGCGGGGCTGGCGAAACTCCAGCCGGCGTCGCAGAGCGCAGTGCCGATCGTCTTGGTGCCGACATCGAGCCCGAGCAGGCGCCCGCCGGCGGGCAGCGCGGCGCGGAATTCGGCGGAGGCAGTGGTGATCACGCGGGCTCCTCTAGCGTTTCCGTCATCCCGGCGAAAGCCGGGACCCAGAGCCAAGCAGGACCGGCGGGAATGAGAAACTCTGGGCCCCGGCGTTCGCCGGGGTGACGGATCAGGACTTGTACGCCGCCAGCCGGCGCTCGGCATCCTGGCGCACGTTCGCCCAGAACAGGCTGTAGTCGAACACGTGGTAATTGTTGCCGGGCAGGACGTACTGGCCGAAATCGGGGGCGTGCGGCCGATCGTGACGAAGCCGCGGCCGTCGCAGCGCGCGGGGACCCGCCCGGTGACGAGCTTCGCCGACTGAAAGTTCATGTCGGGGATCAGCGTGCCGAGATTGGCCTCCGCCGGGGCGGAACCGCCGGGCTTGCCGGTGAGCGGGTTGGTGCAGATCATCGGCGTTCCCGCGCGGGGCTTGCCAGTGAAGCCGGTGGTCGCGTCGAACGTGTCGAGGATCAATGAGGGATCAGCGGGCTCGGAGAAGCTCTGCCACGAGAGAATGCAGCCCGCCTCGTCGGGACGCGAGCAGGCGGGCAGCCCCATCTTGGGCAGGTCCGCGGTGATCGAGACCGGCCAGCCGACGACATAGGCCGCAATCACGCGCTTCGCGAGCGGCGTGCCGGCGACGCGATCGACGAGCAGGCGCGAGAGATGGAGCGCGCCCTGGCTGTGGCCGGCGAGGAGGATCGGGCGGTCGCCGGCTTCCTTCACGAACTCGTCGAACGCGGCGAGGACGTCGCGATAGGCGAAGTCGAGCGCCTGCTGCGCGGCCGCCTTGTTGGTGAGGAAGGCGCCGAAGGTCGCCTGGCGATAGCGCGGCGCCCAGATTGCGCCGACCGAATTGAACGCGCTCGCCTGGCCGCGCAGGAACAAGGCTGCACGGCTGTTGGCATCGGCATTGTCGAGCGGGGCGTTCCACGTCGCGGTGTCGAGGAACGAAGTCGGGTGGACGAAGAACACCGCCGCTTCGGGCTTCTCCGCGGGCTTGAAGCCCTCGGGTGTCCAGAGCGCGGGATTACCCGGCTTGTCGGGGCGGGCGATCCACATGTCGGCACGGGCATAAGCGGCGCGATCGGGCGGCGGCAGCGCAACGGCTTGGCCCGATGGCACCATGAACTGGCGCATCAGCTGAACGCCGTAGAAGCGATAGGCAAAGGCGGCGGCGAGCGCGAGCACGATCAGGACTGCGACGACATACAGGAACTTCCGGGCCAAAACGCACTCTCCATTGTGCGGTGCAACATAAACCGACGCGTTGCAATCGCGTTCCCGTGGCGCACGCTTGTGCCGGATGCAACTGCGTTGACGTAACCATCGGGGCAGGGGATGTTCCGGCGGCGAAACGGGGACAGATTGGCGCTGCTCAGGAAAAGCTCAGCCTTTGATCATGCCGCGGCGGGCGGCTTGCGCCAGATCACGCGCTTCAACAAATCGGAGATCGGCAATGCAGGGGGATGAAGCCATCGCAGGCGAGGGGCCGGTACCGGAGAACGGCTGGGCGGCGCGGCCGTTGATCCTGGCGGGATTGGGGCTCGTCGCCGGATTCGTGGTGCATTGCATTCTCGGCCCCGGCTTTCACAACAACCTGACGACGCTGCAGGCCAGCTCGGTGACCGGCGTGGTATTCGTCGCGGGGCTGGCCGGATTCACGCTCGAGCGGCGGCTTTGGTGGTGGTCGCTGCTGTTCGCGGCGGCGCTCGCGTTGGTCGGCGCGCTGGTGGTGGCGTGGAACGGCACGCCCGAGGACTGGAGCGTCGGCGAAGGCTGGCGGATGGTGAGCCTGTTACTCGCAGTGGCGGTCGCGGCACCCCTGTTCCAGGCGGCGCGTGATGAAGGCGCCCGGCGCTTCCCGTACGAATCGGTGCACGACCATGCCTGGACCAACGTCGTTTTGTGGTTCGCATGCTGGGTGTTCGTCGGAATCGTCTTCGCGCTGGCGTGGCTGCTGGCGCTGCTGTTCGATCTGATCAAGATCGATTTCCTCAAGGAACTGCTCGAAAAGGACTGGTTCTGGCGTTCGCTGATCGGGCTCGCCTTCGGGGCGGCGCTGGGCCTGCTGCGCGAGCATGACGGCGTGGTGCGGCTGCTCCAGCGCGTGGTGGCGATGGTGCTCGCGGTGCTGGCGCCGGTGCTCGCGGTGGGGCTGGTGCTGTTCGTGCTGGCTTTGCCCTTCACCGGACTGAACGCATTGTGGGAGGCGACCAAGTCGACCACGCCGATCCTGCTGTTCTGCGTCGCCGGCGCATTGGTCCTCGCCAACGCAGTGATCGGCAATGCGCCCGATCAGGAGCGGCGCTTCCCGCTGCTGCGCTATGGCGCGATGGGGCTGGCGGCGGTGATGTTGCCGCTGGCGGTGCTCGCCACGATCGCGATTTCGCTGCGCACCGGGCAATATGGCTTCACTCCCCAGCGGCTCTGGGCAATCGTGTTCGTCGCGCTCGCCTGCCTGTGGGGCGGGGCCTATCTTTATGCCTTGATACGCGGACGGTTGGACTGGGCTGCGCGGATACGGCCGCTCAACCTGGTGCTGGCCTTCGTGGTGTGCGGCGTGGCTTTGGTGCTTGCGACGCCGCTGGTGAGCTTCAATGCGATCTCGACGCGCGACCAGCTCGCGCGGCTCGAATCGGGCAGGACGCCGTCGGCGAAGTTTGACTGGGCTGCGCTCGCCTTCGATTTCGGCAAGCCCGGAAGGGCTGCACTTCAACGGCTGGCCGCGTCGGGCAACCCGCTTTTCCGCGCGAGAGCGATCGAAGTGGCCAAGGCACCCAATCGCTGGGTGGTCGAGCACGGCGACACGCGCATCCGGCTTCGCGAGGAGCTGACAAAGAGGTTGCGGATACTGCCCAAGGGG
Source organism: Sphingomonas sp. 7/4-4 (assembly GCF_027941955.1). Classification (GTDB taxonomy): domain Bacteria; phylum Pseudomonadota; class Alphaproteobacteria; order Sphingomonadales; family Sphingomonadaceae; genus Sphingomonas. Next base: position 1,201,320 of record NZ_CP115960.1, on the reverse strand, counting down.
GCGCAACTTCCGCCCGAACTGCGCGATCAGATCAGTGCCAGCGCGGCATGTACCGGTGGTTTCACCTGCACCCTGGTCTTCATCGGGACCGAGGCACTGCTTTTCAAAGATGTCTGCTTCAAGCCCTCGTCGACGCGCCCGGTTGCCCGGCATGAGGATATCCGTGCTTTCGGAGTGATCGATTATTGCCGCGTCGAGGCCAGGTATGCGTTGGCGAACGGCAAATGGGGACCTGCCACCTGGCCGCAGACGGCAAACTCCCAGCTTGAAAAAGCGGCGCGTGCGAAGGGCTATGCCGCGGGCGGTATCGAAATACGCCCGGTCCAGCGACGACAGGCGTTCGTCGGAGGCGTGCCGGTTGGCGAAGCATTCGAATAGCAGCGCTTGAAGGCCGGGGGCGCGGCTGTTAGTCGCGCCCTCATGTCCGTAGACACAGCAACCGTGAAGAAGGTGGCCAGCCTCGCCCGGATCGCGATCAGCGATGCCGATGCCGAGCGCCTTGCGCCAGAGCTCAACAACATCCTCGGCTGGATCGAGCAATTGGGCGAGGTCGACACGTCCTCGGTCGAGCCGATGACCGCCGTGATCCCCAACACGCTCCGGCTTCGGGAAGACGTGGTGACCGAGGGCCAGCAGCGCGACGCCGTCCTCCAGAACGCGCCGCAGGGCGAGCACGGCTTCTTCACCGTGCCGAAGGTGGTCGAATGACCGACATCACCGATCTCGGCATCGCGCAGCTGCGCGACGGCGTCCGCATGGGCAGTTTCTCGGCGCGCGAAGTCGCCGACGCGTTCGTCGTCAAGGTGAGCAAGGCGAAGGCGCTCAACGCGTTCATCGTCGAGACCCCCGACCATGCCATCGCCGCCGCCAAGGAAGCCGATGCCGCGCGCGCGGCGGGCGAGACGCTCAAGCCGCTGGCCGGCGTGCCGATCGGCATGAAGGACCTGTTCGCGACGAAGGGCGTGCAGACCACGGCGGCGAGCCACATCCTCGAAGGCTTCAAGCCGGTCTATGAATCGACCGTGTCGCAGCGGCTGTGGGACGCGGGCGCGGGCATGCTCGGCAAGCTCAACATGGACCAGTTCGCGATGGGCTCGTCCAACGAGACCTCGTACTTCGGCAACGTGATCTCGCCGTGGCGGCGCGGCGGCGGCGACAATGCCTCGCTGGCGCCCGGCGGCTCCTCGGGCGGGTCGTCCGCGGCGATCGCGGCGCGGGTCGTGCCGGGCGCTACCGGCACCGATACCGGCGGCTCGATCCGCCAGCCGGCGGCGTTCACCGGCATTTCGGGCATCAAGCCGACCTATGGCCGCTGCTCGCGCTGGGGCGTGGTCGCCTTCGCCTCGTCGCTCGACCAGGCCGGGCCGATGGCGCGCTCGGTGCAGGATTGCGCGATCCTGCTCGAGAGCATGGCCGGGTTCGATCCCAAGGATTCGACGTCGCTCGAGCTGGCGGTGCCGAAATGGGAGGCGAATCTCTCCGGAAGCCTGCGCGGCAAGAAGATCGGCATTCCCAAGGAATATCGCGTCGACGGCATGCCGGCCGAGATCGAGGCGCTCTGGCAGCAGGGCATCGACTGGTTGAAGGACGCCGGCGCCGAAGTCGTCGAGGTATCGCTCCCGCACACGAAGTACGCGCTGCCCGCTTATTACATCATCGCGCCGGCCGAGGCCTCGTCGAACCTCGCGCGCTATGACGGCGTGCGCTACGGCCTGCGCGAGCTGGCCGAGGGCAGAACCTCCAGGACATGTACGCCGCGACGCGCGCCGCCGGCTTCGGCGACGAGGTCAAGCGCCGCATCCTGATCGGCACGTACGTGCTTTCGGCGGGCTTCTACGACGCTTATTACACGCAGGCGCAGAAGGTGCGGACGCTGATCGCGCGCGACTTCGAGAATGCGTGGACGTACTGCGACTTGCTGCTGACCCCGACCGCGCCGAGCGCTGCGTTCGCGCTGGGCGAGAAATCGGCCGATCCACTGGCGATGTACCTCAACGACGTCTTCACCGTGCCGAGCTCGCTCGCAGGGTTGCCGGCGATGTCGGTGCCGGGCGGGCTCGACAAAAGCGGGCTGCCGCTGGGCCTCCAGATCATCGGCAAGCCGCTCGACGAGCAAGGCGTGCTCGACGCAGGGCTGGCGATCGAGCAGCGCGCCGGGTTCACGGCGCGGCCGGAGAGCTGGTGGTGACACATCCGTTCGCCCTGAGCTTGTCGAAGGGCGTACTTGCGATCGAGGGCTGGGCTTCGACAGGCTCAGCCCGAACGGAAGAAGTAAGATGAGCGAATTTCGTATTCAGGGCGACACCGGCGAGTGGGAGGTCGTGATCGGCCTCGAGGTCCATGCGCAGGTGACCTCCAACGCCAAGCTCTTCTCGGGCGCGGCGACCGAGTTCGGCGCCGAGCCCAACAGCCAGGTGTCGCTGATCGACGCCGCCATGCCCGGCATGCTGCCGACGCCGAACAAGGAGTGCATCCGCCAGGCGGTGCGCACCGGCATGGCGCTGGGTGCGGTGATCAACAAATATTCGCGGTTCGACCGGAAGAACTATTTCTACGCCGATCTGCCGCAGGGCTATCAGATCAGCCAGCTCTACCACCCGATCGTCGGCGAGGGCCGGATCGAGATCAGCCTCGACGAGAAGGACCCCGAAGCCTTCACCAAGGAAATCGGGATCGAGCGCATCCATATCGAGCAGGATGCCGGCAAGCTGATGCACGACCAGCATCCGACGCGCTCCTATGTCGACCTCAATCGCGCGGGCGTCGCGCTGATGGAGATCGTCAGCCGTCCGGACATGCGTTCACCTGCCGAAGCAGGAGCTTACGTCAAGAAGCTGCGCTCGATCCTGAGATATGTCGGCTCGTGCGACGGCAACATGGAAGAAGGCTCGATGCGCGCCGACGTCAATGTCAGCGTGCGCAAGCCGGGCGGCGAGCTCGGCACGCGGACCGAGACCAAGAACGTCAATTCCGTCCGTTTCGTGATGGCGGCGATCGAATATGAGGCGCGGCGTCAGGTCGAGACGCTCGAGAGCGGCGGACGCATCGTTCAGGAAACCCGCCTGTTCGATCCCGATCGCGGCGAGACCCGCTCGATGCGCTCGAAGGAAGACGCGCACGACTATCGCTATTTCCCCGATCCGGACCTGCTGCCCTTGGTGCTCGACGATGCGTTCCTCGACGCATGCAAGGCGAGCCTGCCCGAGTTGCCCGACGCCAAGCGCCGCCGCTACGAGAGTGATCTCGGGCTGAGCGCGTATAACGCGGCGGTGCTGACCGCCGATGCCGAGACCGCGCGCTGGTTCGAGGCGCTGCTGGCCGAATCGGCGCGGGTCCAGGCCAAGGGCGAGCAGGAAGTCGCGCGCCCCGCGGCCAACTGGCTGATCTCGGATCTCTATGGCGCGCTAAACCGCCTCGGCAAGGAACTGGACGAAAGCCCGGTCAGCCCCGTCCAGGGCGCCGAGTTGCTCGCGTTGGTTGCCGACGGCACGATCTCGGGCCCGCTCGCCAAGCAGGTGTTCGAGATCATGCTCGAAACCGGCGACAGCGCGCCGAAGATCGTCGAGGATCGCGGGCTCAAGCAGACCAGTGACACCGGCGCGATCGAAGCGGTGATCGCCGAGGTGCTGGCGAAGAATCCGGGCCAGCTCGAGCAGTATCGCGGCGGCAAGGAGGCCCTGTTCGGCTTCTTCGTCGGCCAGACGATGAAGGCGATGGGCGGCAAGGCCAATCCCGCAGTGGTCAACGAGCTGCTCAAGAAGGCACTGGCGGGCTGACCGGCTCGTCCGGCGCATTCGTCTCGCGGCGCACGTTGCGCCAGAACACGAAGCCGCCGACCATTCCGGCGGCGCCGAACAATAGCGTATCGACCGGGAACGGCGCCATGGTCGGTAGCTCGCCACAGCCGAAGAACAGGACCGCTTCGCCGGCCACCAACCCGGCTATGGTGGCGGTCCACCCATTCGCCAGCCGCATCTGGACCGCCAACCAGTAAAGCAGAAGCCCGGGCACCAGTGCGACGGTCGCGATCAGCGCCAAAGCGGGCAGGAAGGCGATCAGGCCCCAAAGACCCATCGTCGCGATGAACCAGCAAGTGAACAATGCGGCCGCGGCCCAGCTCCCGCAGAACAGCGCCGCGGTCTGCGTGCCGCATCCCGCATGCCGTTGTTCGGTCAGCATGGCTGTAGCTCGCTGCGGCGGGGCAGCGTCGCGGGCGTCCGTACGTTCCATGCCAGCCCCACGTGCTCCAGCAGCCGGATGAACACGAACCCCAGATCGCTCTGTCCCGGGTAGAGACCGATGCGCGCCGAGCCGGGGAAGGCGTGGTGGTTGTTGTGCCACGCCTCGCCCATCGTGACGAAGCCGGCCCAGGGAACGTCGTGCGCCTGCACGCCGGCGCCTTCGACCAGCCAATGCTGTGGGCCTTTTGTGTGCGCCAGATGCCCGACGAACCAATGCCCGTGCACCGAGATCGCGACGCGCGCGCAGACGCCCCAGACGACGAATCCCCAGCCGCCCGCCCAGAACAGCAATGCCGCGACCGGCAATTGCTGCACCATCCACGTCGCTTCGAGGAAGCGGTAGACACGGTCGCTGCCCGCGCGGCCGAGATCGAAGGCGGGCGGATGCGCGAGCTCCAGCCGGCAGTGCATCTGCCACCACGCGTCCTTGAGCATCGGGTGCCGGTGGCTGAGATAGGGATGGCAGCTGTGCTGGCGCTGGGCCCAGTCGCGCAGGTCATGGGTGCGGATGATGCCGTGCGGGCCGCTCATCCCGACGATCGTACCGAACCAGACGAGGACCCGCTCAAGCCAGAGCGGGCATTCGAAGCTGCGATGGATCAGGCGCCGATGGAAGCCGACCGAATGGCCGAGCAGGAGCGTCGCCCCCGTGGTCAGGACGAACACGATGAGCGCGCCGGGCGAAAAGGTGAGGGGTCCGAGCAGGATCGCGCCGCCCGCCATGCCGCCATTCCAGATCGACAGCATCGGGCTCCAGCGCACCTGCCCCTCCACCGGATCGGCTCCGGGCGTCTCGATGAGGCTGTTTACCGCGTGAGGATCATGCATGTCGCGACTCGCAGGTAATTAAGGAATTACCTAATTACTAGATTCGGACTGGAAAGCAATGAAGCAATCACTTAAATTACCGGGTATGCAACGCGTCTTCGAAGCCCTGTCCTCTACCGTCCGACGGAAGATTCTCGCTTATCTGAGCCATGCCGAGCTGACTGCCGGCGAGATCGCGGCGCGGTTCGAGATCTCCAAACCGGCGGTATCGCAGCATCTCTCGGTGCTCGAAAATGCCGGGCTGGTGGCCAGCGAGAAGCGCGGGCAATATGTGCATTACCGGCTGGTCGAGGCCAATCTCGCCAATGCGCTGAACGGCTATCTGCAGGAGGTCTGTCCGGTGTCGAAGCCGCTCAAGGCCGAAAGCGCCAAACTGGCCAGGGCGAAGGATGCGGTGAAGGATGAGGCAGGGGAGGCGTGAGATGATCCGGGGACTGGTTTTCGCGCTGCTGGCCGGCATGCTGGCGCTTCCTGCCGCCGCTCAGACCGCCGCGCCGGCGCCCGCGACCAATCCGCGCGTGGTGCTGGAGACGAGCGCGGGCCGCGTCGTCGTCGAAGTCTATGCCGACAAGGCGCCGATCACTGCGCGCAATTTCCTGCGCTATGTCGATCAGAAGCGCCTCGACGGGATCGTCTTCTATCGCACCGTCAAGGTCGCGGACCATTTCGGGTTCGTCCAGCTCGGCGTGCAGAACGCGCCCGCGAAGATACTGCCGCCGATCAAGCACGAGCCGACCAGCGAGACCAGCATCAAGCATCTCGACGGCACGCTGTCGATGCCGCGGCTCGCGCCGGGCAGCGCGCGCGGCGAGTTCACGATCATGGTCGGCGATCAGCCTTCGTTCGATGCCGATCCGAGCAAGCCGGGCGACAATCTCGGCTATGCCGCCTTTGGGCGCGTGACCGAGGGGATGGACGTAATCCTCAAGATCTTCGACGCGCCGACTTCGCCCACCAAAACGCTGCAGGGCAGCTTCAAAGGCGAGGTTCCGGAGGCGCCGGTGAAGGTGCTGACGGTACGGCGGCTTCCTGCGGGCTGACCTTGGCCGCTTCGATCACGTGCCTTCTCGCCCCTGCGGCGAATCGTCCAGCCTGAGTTCGACTGCGTCGCGGAAGGGCAGCGTCGTGACGACGGACCCCTGTTGATCGGCAACATCGATCTCGCCCCCGCAAGTTGATCAGCCCGGCCGATTTGATTTCGTCGCTCAAGATCGAGCGTACGCCTTCCTTGGCCCGTTCGCGCGCGGCATCCAGATCGGGAAAGTCCTCGCCCTCGCGATCGGGGGTAAAGCCATGGCCGTCGATCAGGTTCAGATAGTAATGCGCCATCGACCCTGCCTCTCTCGACGGGTCAACGCGGCCTCAGGCCATCGGTTGCCCGGGGGCGATGTTCGGATCGCCGCCGGGCTGGGGCGCCGGAACATCGATATCGGGGGCAGGCGGGTTGTATTCGGGCGGCGGCGTGGTCGGCTGAGCCGGCTGCGGCGCGCCCGGATTTTCGGACGGCGCGGGCTCGGGCTGGGCGGGAATCGGCGGCTCGACGGGCATGAAGTATCTCCTTTTCCCGTGCTGAACGTCGGCGGGGCCAAGCAAGTTGCTTCGCGGCTTGCCCCGGGACCCATGACTGCTATAGAGCCCGCCGACCGGCGGTGCCCCTGCGGGCGTGGCGGAACTGGTAGACGCGCCAGATTTAGGTTCCCGTCAACCTGAAAAATTCACATTTAAAATCAAATTGATACGTCGGCAGTTTTTGTGTCTGTGTCCGAAACTGTGTCCGTGGCCACAATTTCTCGCCGCCAGCACGGCGGCGTGTTTCCTGCCTCACGATAGTTCATTGGTTGCCTCGGCATTGCGCCATGGCCGGTGCTTACCGACTGCGATGTGCTCTCGCCCGCGCTGTTATCTGCCTAGCAAATCCGCTCTATGGATCCGTCCTCATTGAGGACTTCGCAATGGTGGAGTTCACGGTAGCGCCAGCGTGGAATATCCAGCACTGACGGCAACGATTTGCATAGAGGATCAAGACGATCCGCTTGTGCGTGCGCCCATGTCACCCATGCGGCGCGCTCCTTGCGCTTTCCCCGACGTGCGGGTGTGGCTTCGACGGCTGTGATGTAGGCTCGGATGGATTGCGCCTGTTTCCAGTTCTCGGCTTCCAAGAGGAGTTGATCGACCGCCTTTTGTTCTGCTTCCACCTGCACCCGCAGCTCATCGCGGGTGCGGTGCAGCTCTGCCATGTGATGCTCGTACCTTTCCTGCTCGCGCTGCCATGCTTGTGACCGGGCCACCATTTTCCGGAGAGTAAGAAGGATGGAATTGAGCCTTTTCGTGAGTGGGCGGCTCATGCGATCATTCCATGTGCCCGACGCTTCCAGGGAGAGGTGAGGGGAGGGATGGCCTTGTTCGAGCAAACGAATGGGAATGGAGCTTCCGTCAATGAGCACCGCAATGGCACCGTCAGGTCCGGCGGATGCACAAGGGCGCAGTGCAAATCCGCGTAGCTCGCATGCTTTGACGAAGGCGTTCGCAATGCAGAGCGCGCGTTCTGCACGCTCCGGTGACACGTCGATATTAAACCACCGATCATCGGTTGGCGGAGTCGGTATCGAAGGATCGAAGGCAAAGCCTATTCGCTTGGCGGTTTGCCAAATGATGGGATGGGGTTCTGTCAGTCTGTTTTCGACGATGATCGGATGCGCTTTTTCAAAAGCCTCCCATTCGCGAATTTGGTCATCCATTGGTAACTCAGAAAATTGGCGTTTCGTGACCCGTACATTTCCGACAGAATCGTCGAGGCAAGATATTTCGCTCCGATGGCCGAAAGCCGTGACCACCTAGCGACACACCTATTCTGATTGACGACTACCACCTTGTATGCTAATGTCATACACGAAATGAGGTTCGTTATGGCTACTGCATCACCTGCTGTGTTGAGTGTCCGGGTCAGCCCGGCGGAACGCGTGCTGCTGGAAACGGCGGCGGATCACGCGCGCACCAACCTTAGCGATTTCATCCGGCGCAAGGCGCTGGAGGCAGCGGAACAGGATGTGCTGGACCACCGGCTGGTCACGATCCCTGCCGATGATTGGGGTAAGTTTGAAGGTTGGGTCAATGCTCCTGCCAAGGAAATCCCGGCGCTGCGCAAACTCTCTGCGACGCGCCCGGCATGGCAGGACTAACACCGCCGCGCCCACTCGCTGCCGACGACAACCGGGATAGCTTCGACTGCGGACGCGAATCGCTCAATCAATGGTTCCGTCGCCACGCATGGCGCAATCAGGAAGCAGGCGTGTCGCGCACCAATGTGGTGTGCGATCCTGTCACCGGCCATGTCGTCGGCTATGTCAGCCTGTCGGCGGCGCAGATCGAGCGCGCCTTTCTCGCCAAGGCGGATCAGCGTAACCGGCCTGATCCGATTCCGGCGCTGCTGCTCGGGCAGCTCGCTGTCGATCGCCAGCATCAAGGCCGGGGCTATGCGCGCTCGCTGATGTTCTTCGCGCTTACCACCGCGATGCGACTTTCCAAGGAGATCGGGTGTTTCTGCGTGCTGACCCATCCGCTGGATGACGATGTGCGGGCCTTCTACCGTGGTTTCGGATTTGAAGATTTGCCGTTCGATCCAGCTCGCAGCATGGCTGTGCGTATGATCGACCTTGCCGCCAGCGGCTTTGGCGATGCGCCCTAAGCGGGCAGCGAAGAACACAAATAAGTGATCATTCGCGCTGCAAACATTCACACATAAGTGCTGCTGCTGAAAGCCTCGCTTACCTCACGCGAACAAATCACCCTGCCTACTGGCCTCGACATAGGCGAGCCATGCGGGCTTGGCGGCTTCCTCATCCAGCCACGCCGTGACCTGAGCCATCACATCGCCGCCATGCGCTTCGATGGTGCCGGGCTGGTGGAAATGCGAACGGTAGCCGGTTTCGGTGATGGGCAGCGGCGCGCGCTCCGACGTGATGCTGCGGATTTCCAGATGGGCGATGACGCCCCATTTCCGGGGCGTGTAGGTCGCCTCGATCTCGATGCCTCGCCATGCAAAGCGATAGGTTTGGGATTGCTGTTCCATGGTCAGCACCCCGCGAACACATGCACCACGTCCCACGCGGCGGTAACGGTGAACAGGTCGCCGCTCATTTGCGCATCGCGCGCCATCGCCTGCCAATCGACGTAGTAGCGCAGCGCATGGGGAATGGCGGTGCTTTCCTCGGTTAGCTCCTGCACATAGTCGGCAAGGCTGTCGTGCGCGCCAAGGTAGCGGTCGGCCATCGCCTCGCGCGCCTCCTCGATGTCTCCGCTGAAATGGTCCAGCAGCGCCGAACCGATCTCACCATGCTCAGCGATAAAGCACGCCAAGTCGCTCACGCGCTCAAAGCCGGTATATTCCTCAATGCGGACTTCTCCGAAGCCCTCGTAATCATGAATGGCCCATTCCTCCGCGCCCGCGATGGGCGATGCGGTCAGCATGTCTTTCACGGCATCCCAGATGGTCCATGCCTCCTGCGCGGCGTCGATCCACGCGCCATGCAGATAACCGCTATTGTAGGCCGCGAGGCAGGCCACATAGATGCGGGGTTGAAGGTTCTCGGTGGTGGTTGCTCCCATGACTTAACTCCTGTGGATTTGGGTTTCAGGTGCGATCTGAAACCCTGCCCATGCGGCGAGCATCGGGGGCAAGCGGAGTAAGCGGCTTCGCGGGGAACCGGCTGCACGGAATGCAATGAAGGAAGCTGGGCGGAAGGCGCTTCGCAGCGCGCTGGGGGCAGCGCCCCAGCCTCCAGCGTTAGTGATCGTCACCAGATGGCGGAGACTACAGGCTCCGGGCGCACAGCGCCTAGAGCGCGGGCCGAAGGTAACGCCATTCAGTCAAATAGTGAAATGCTCAGCCTCGCCGTTCGCAGCATATATAAGTCCGCTCCAATAGCTCACGCGGCCATTCTCGACGAATCGCCTGGCTCGAAACATCGTATCCGCCTTCAGCATAGGTGGGCTGCTCTGATCGAGCGCCGGAACACGTCGCGCTGGCGGCAGGCTGCCGACACCAGTTCGATATATGCGGAATAATCCTCATCCTCGAAGAACACCGGCTGCCGCCGGTTGCCCCGCTGGGTCACGTGATGCGCAACCTCGGGAACCACGACGCGCGCCAGCCCTGCCATCTCCGCAGCCTATCAAATCGCGTGTGTCTTGCAATTAGGTATAGTGTGCTCGGAATTCCCGGAATCCAACTAGGTACGCGTACAAATTAAAGTGTATCTATTACCTACGAACGCGATCACTCTTTGGCTTATTGGTAATATAGTATATCATAGGAACTATAGCCTTTACCCTCAGCCAAATCCCACGGGCCCGAGCAAAAACGTTTTTTCGATGTTTGATAAGAATGTGAGACAGCAAAACTCCGGCATGTAGATTCCCAGAAGCTCGACCTTTTTCAAGATACAGAAGTGATTTTGCAAAATCGCGCGCCAAGTGTTTACCTTCATAGTATTCATAACCCACGGCGAACATGGCCGGAGAATATCCATCATCGACCAATGCATCAAAATGATACATTGATTCGTTTTGCTTTCCTGAAACCAATAGGTGCTTCGCTAGCCGATAGCGGCCTTCTATCGAGCCGCTATCCGCGGAACGCTTTAGCCAATCTTCGCCAGATCCAACGTTTTTAGTAACACCAAATTGACCCGTTAGATAGATGTGGCCCAAATGCATCATGCTCAATGGAGAGCCAGCCTCACTCAGTTCATGAAGCGTGCTTAGTCCTGCGGCAGGATCAACTTCCATTTGCTTGAGGCTATCCCAAAGCTCCGCCGCATAAGGATCCTCACTCCATTCACGTGTCAAATTTTCACCTAGAGGCGATTTGCTTGTCATAATTTATAGCTCTTTAGATCGGTTTCCAATGAGCGCTGTAAGTTGGCCGCCCCTCTGTCACGCTGGCGATTATAGGCCCGCATTTGCTAGATCTAACAGGGTTTATGGGAGAGCACGGGTCCAACATCCAATTTGGAATAATCAAAAGCGGCATGCCAGGCACGCGCGGCGGTAGCTTTGGCGTGGGCGTGGGTGTCGCCCCCGGGCTTGGCGTCGCCTCCGGTGCTGGCCGCTCCTGCTGTTTTGGCGCTGGCCGTTCAGTTGGTGCCTCTGGATTGTCCGTTGGAGAACCACCTGACTGGGTGTCACCGCACCATAGCATAAGAGCAATACAAATTTGCTTCCATCTTGGAACGCTACCGGGATCGTATGGTGCGGTCAGGGTTATTCCCACCGGATCTATGACATCAGCGCCGGTGTCTCCACCACCGGGGGTCGGGCCGCCGCTGTAACCCGCCCCTGCGCTCGATCCGCCAGTCCCACTAAACCCACCAAACGCCGGAGCATCCGCTCTAGCTTTGCCTTTTACGTTGAGTTCGCAATCGGCGTTTCCAACACCCTCGGCGCTGATTTCGCATTCAAGGCCCGTCGGGTCGACATGGTTGATTGGATCGCTCGCGACATAATTGTACAAGTTCATTCCATCGCCATATCCGATCGGGTCGGTCTGCATGAACCGGCCCAACGTCGGCGAGTAGATGCGGGCCTTGTAGTAATACATGCCGAGTTCGGGCAGCCATGCCTGGCCGGTATACTGGAAGCGGCCGATGTTGGTCGACGCCGGGATGCCGTATTCGTCGTAGCGGTTCACCGCGAGCGCGTTGCCCGAGCCGTCGCTTACCGCCACCACTGAGCCGCGCTCGTCGGCGTGCAGCCAGCGCCGGTCGCCCGTCCCCGATCCCTCGTACCAGACCAGCGGCTCGTCCGCGCCTGGTCCGTAGACGTAGCGACGAAGGATCGTATAACCGGTTGCGGGATAGGAATATTCCCCGATCATGTCCGGCCCGTCATGGCCGAACAGCGTCGTCGTCGCCGAGATATAGTCGAGCCGCTCGAGCGAGTCTGCGAAGAGCGAGGTCAGACCGGGTGCGTTCCAGAGCCGGTTGGTGACCGTGTACTGATAGGTTTGCCCGCCCGAACTCGTCAGGTTTCCGCGTCCGTCATAGCCGAGGCTGGCCGCGCCTGCGGAGGTCATCTGGTTCAAGCCGTTGACGGCATATGGCCGATCCACGTTGTAGTGACCGCCCCAGGCATATGTGTCATTCGAGCGGGTCACGCTCGCGATCTGCCCCGCCGGATTATACGTGAAGCCATGGGTAAAATCATAGGCGCTGCCCCCAGATCCTGGGTCAGCGAGGCAAGCCGCGAAACGGCATCATAGCTGTAGTTCGTGGTCGTGCCATTGCCACGTGTTATGCCCGTCCGGCGGCCGAGATCGTCGTAGCTGTAGTCCGCGAGCACGAGGACGCCGGGAGTCGTGCTATTTTCACGAATCTCGGTCACCTCGCCCGTGACATAATGGTCATAGGTGACATAAAACCCGTCGTTCCACGTCATGCGCGTCCGCCGGCCAGCCAGATCATATGTGGAGCCGAGCGAATAGTAATAGTTGCTCTCGGTGGTCTTGCGCCCGAGCGCGTCGTACGAAAAAAGCGTCTGATTCAAGGGGTTCTTGGAAGCTGATTTCAGGCGCCCGAGAAGGTCATAGCCGTAGGTGATATCCTGTTCGTCAACCGCGCCGTTCGGCAGGTCGGTGAAGGTCAGGCGGTTCAGATTGTCGTAGCTGTAGCCGATGCTCTGCCCGTCGCGCAGGCGCCGGCTGGTGACGTTGCTCGCCGCGTCGTAACCGAGCTGCTCGTAATCGGTGGTCGAGCTCGCACCCGCGGCTACCGTCGTTACCGGATAGCGCGTGATCGACGGCCGGTCGAAGCCGTCATATTCGTAGCTGGTCTTGTTGCCCTCGGCATCGGTGACGCTGGCGAGCTGGCCATTGCTGGTATAGCCGGCCGTCACCTCGTCGGACTGGTCGGCAGTGCCATAGGCAGTCTGAACCGTGGTGATCCTGCCGACCGGATCATAGGTGTTACGAGTAATTCGATCGGGGCCCGCCGCTCCTGCCGTCGCTGGCGAACAAGCACCCGGAAGGCTCCCCCAGGTAGCGGTGTTCATTCTGAGCGCGGTGCAGTCGAGCCGGCCGACTGCATCGTAGCTGTACTGCGTCACCTGATAGGTGCCGCCGCTACCTGTGACCGTGTCGCTGGTCTTGAAACCGTTTGCGTCGTAGGCCGAGGTCTCTTGTTGCGCCGACGCGAACGTCGCCCAATCGGAATCGCTGGTCCCGTTGACATTGCCGAGCTCGGCGACGGTGGGCTGCCCAATGCTGTTGTACGTTGTACGAGCGGCTCGGCGTTTCGCCGAACCTGCACCGTCCGGGTCGGGTGAGATTGCGCCAACGCGCTGGCGATCAGCGTCGTAGCGATAGGTGACGGTATCTTCACTACCAGGCAGGGGGCCGTCGACTGTCAGCAGATTACCGGCGGGGTCCCAGCTCTGGGTAGTGGTCGCCGCAAGGCTGTTGTCTCCGGCAGCGATGGTCGTGCTCGTTACATTGAGATTAGCGTCATAGCCGACCGCAACTTTGACTTCATCAGTTGTGCCAACGCAGCCGGGAGCCACACCTGTCTGGCACTGCGACACGCCAGTCAGCAGCGAGACTCCCGTGGCAGTGTAGCTGTATCGCGTTTGGGGTCGATTGGCGCCGGGAGTGGGTGCGGGCGAGGTCACGCTGGTGATCAACCCAGTGTTTCCGTCATAACCGTAGTTGGTAACACCGCCGCGCTCGTCTGTGGTTGTGTCGGGTTCGTTGCACGAAGGCGTTGTGCAGCTTGCGGGATAGCTTGCGGTCGTGGTGATGTCTGGCAACCCCGATGCCGGCTTCGCCTTGCGGCGGGTCTCGGTTAGGTTGCCCCGGCCGTCATAGCCATACTGAATTTTGTCGCCTTCAGGATAAGTGACCTCGGTGGGCCGCCCAAGGCTGTCGTAGCTGAACGAGGTCGTTTTGCCCAAGGCATCTGTAATGGCGGTCGGGCGGAACTTGGCGATATCCGAGACTATCGTGGTGGCGTGCGACTGGGCATCCGTCACCACCATCGTCGCGGTATTACCCGAGACCGAGTAGTTGTATGCCGTCGTGATGCCGTCGCGAGTGACCGAGTTGGCCTTGCCGTTTGCATCGCGGCTCACCGTCAGCGTGTCGCTTGTAGCGCCGGGCTTGCGGAGCGCGGTAATCGCCTCGGAGCCCGTGATGCGCCATGTCTTCCCGCCCGGCGTGGTGACCGTGTAGACGCCACCGGACGGAGTGCCATAGGTAACAGTGCCGACGGTCGTCGCGCCATTCTTCAGCACTGCGCTGGTACGACGGAACCAACTCGGGGAGCCCACGGCACCCCCACGTACGTCCAGATGATCTCCCCTGACGCGTTGCTCACCGAGGAGAGGCGCCAGGTGTGCGTGCAATCACGTCCAGGCTCACCTAAGGGCACGTCTGCGCATTGGCTTTCGATCTCCCATTGCAGATTTACTGCCATGCCGTTTTTGCGCGTGATGCTGATCGGCAGGAGGTGGCAGTAATTGGTATTGTTCGAATCGCATAAGTTCGATGTGCCGCCGCCGAAGCCTAACGGGTTGCTAAATTCGATGACCGTACCGTCCAGGGTCTTGTATGTTGCTGACTCCCAGTTGTCGGTCAGCGTTGCACCGGTGCCGCGAATCGATTGAGGATTGCCGAGGATGAAGTTGTCATAACTCGGCCCAAGGACGACGCTGTAGCGGGTGCCGCCGCTGTTCAGCTCCTTGTACAGGGTAATGTTCGACCAGTTGTCGCTTTCGCCGGTATAAATGATCAGCGGCAATTCCGTCGAGCCGGAGCCGAGTGAAGCGACCTTCAGTTCGAGTTGATGTTGCCCGGTGGTTAGATCGACTCCGTTTGCGTCAAGATTGGGGTGCGGTGACCCCGTTTGTGCAAATGCCGGAAAACCGATTCCCGCAGCCAGAATGGTCGAAAGCAGCAGCGCAACGCGTCGCGAGTGGAAAGAACCCATCACGAAATCCCCTTCATAGATCGAATGGTACCGCGGCCTGCGGTGAGCAATCGATCAGGGCGGCGGTGGGTTGGGCGAGCCGGTGACCTTGAGGTTGCGGCGGTTGTTCGCCTTGTCGTGCGTGTATTCGTACTTCACGCCGTTGTTCACTGCGCCCGATCGCTCGGCCTTGATGAGCCGGCCCTTGGCGTCATAGGTGTAGGTGATCGTCTCGGAGGCGCCTGCTTGTGCGGTCACGAAACCGCAGGACGCCAAAACAATGCCCAGGCGCAAGATACGCATACCGACCCCCTTCGATTAACCGCAAAGCCTGTAATCGCAATAATGGGAATGTTCGCCTGCGCCCGGGGCGAATCGCTTTTGTTTCGATTACAATGAGAGCGTAACTTGGCATAAGGCGCAACGCCTAAATCCGGTTCGTGCACGGTTAGTATTGAAACTGCGCTTGCCCCGCCGGAAGGTCCGGCGCACGAACGTCTTGTGCTGAACTATGCCTTCTCCGCAGCGCTTTCGCGGCTCCCGGTGACAAGCTGGGCCTACACGGCTTCTTTGGACGATCCGGCCGGATCGAGTGTGATCTTGCGTGCCGTGCAATGGCTGGAAGGAACGCTGCTCGGAACGGTCGCAACCACCGTTGCCGTAATATCCGTCGCAAGCGTAGGGTTCATGGCACTCAGCGGGCGCGTCGATCTCCGCCGGGCCGTAACCGTCATCGTTGGGTGTTTCGTCCTCTTCGGGGCACCGGGCATCGTGGCTGGCCTGCGAGACCTCGCGGGCGGCGGGAGCGCGTCGGTCCTCGCCTCTTCGCCACCGCTCCCTGCCGACCTGTCGCGGTTGAACACGCGCCCGCAACGTCCGGCCGACTACGATCCCTATGCTGGCGCCGCGGTGCCGAAGTGACAGGGCTTGCTCTTTCCCCAGTCGATGGTGAGGAACCATTCCTATCCCCATGCGCATGAATCCAAGAGAATACCGGAACTCGCCGGAGGACCGGGAATGGGAACTTCCAGCGTGGGGCCATCCGATCTCGCAAGGGGTGATGCCGCTCTTTATCGGCGTCCACGGGCGGCTCTTTCCCATCGGAACGGCATTCACGACCGGCAAGCTCCATTTCATGGTGACTGCCACCCACAATATTGAGCAGATCATGGCTCGCGATCCGCGCTTTGCGCACAAGATCAATCGCGGCAGGCCGGAGGGCGCGCACGATCTGAGCGACGGCCATGCTCTCTATGTCCTCCACCACCGCCTTGAAAATGACGTGATGCACTTGACGTTGTGGCCGTTGCGCAAGATCGACGGGGCTTCTCCAACGGATGTGGTGTTCGCTTCCCCACAATATGGCGGGGAGATCCAGACACTCATTTCGCCCTTGTCATTCGACATCCCGTCGATTGGCGAAAAGGTGCTTAGCCTCGGCTATTCGGAGTTTACCTACCCTGAAGAGGGCATCGACCTTGCCGAGGTCAAGGCCGGTACATTCGATTGGCACGGGGCATACGCCCATCATCTTTTCGCAACCGAAGGCACCGTCCAGCGGGTCTTCACCAAGCAATTTTCATCGGGCTTCGTCGCTGGCCCTTGTTTTGCCTTCGACGTCACGATCCGGCACGGCATGAGTGGGGGCCGATCTATAACTGGGCGGGCAATGTATGCGGGGTGAACTCCGCCGGGGCGGATGGGTTCTTCGCCACGCCCATGAGTCTCGGATCGCTGCTCTATCCGATGCTGACCCGGCCACTCAGGTTCGGTGCGGAAATCGGCCCGATAGCGTTGAACGCCATCCGACCGATGCTGGATCTCATCGCGCAAGGCACGCTCAAAACGGACGGCAGCGAGCAGCATGTCGGGTTCACCAACGACCCAACCACGGGGCAACTGGTTGCCCATCCACGTACTCTCGTGGAGAGCCGAGACTATATCCATGACGATTTTGCTTCGTTCCAGGATGGAAAGCCTGCGTCGAAGTTGACCGAAGAGTATTACGTCTTCCGTAAAACCGCTCCCGACCAAAACACTCCCTGAAGGGAACGGCCATGCAGCGCGCGATCAGGAGATGGCGAGTGTCGGAAGAAGAGCGCAGTGTCGCTTGGATCGACTATATCATCGCGAGCGATGACCTTGCCGACAAGGCGCTGGCGGACGAGTTCATCGCCCAGAGCGGGGCTTATAGCCAAACCATGCAATGGGTCATGCGCGAAACTGAAGCAGGCAGACTGACCCCGGAAACGATGGGAAAGCTCGAAGAGGAAATGAGCCTTTCCCAAGCGCTGCAAGAGCGGGTCTATCGCCGGGGACAGGAGCTAGCGGCATCCGGCGCGGCCCCGGCCGAGGAGGCATTTGCCGAGGCGTGGCATGCGCAGTGGCGGAACCTATCCCCGACGCTGCCCAGCGACGACAATACGATCCGCCGAGTCTCAACGCGGCACCACCTATCGGAAGCTGGGCGCATCTGGTCCGTGCTGCCGCCCTGGGTGCCGGCGGCGCGCAACAGCATTGAGCGAAACTCTCGGTAGAAATAGCTCGTCGCAAATCGTTCAGAGCTCGCACAGTCTTTCTGCGTAGGAACCCACCACACCTCTGTTCCCGACGATCTCAAAAAGGCGGAGGGCTTCCTTAAAGACCGCGCGTGCCGCCTCGGGATCAGAACGGCGAAGTGCGATTTCACCAAGGCCATCGAGACAATTTGCTTGTCCGAGTGCATAGTCCGCTTGCCTGTAGAGGGACAGCGCTTCGCTAAAGTGGCCTTGGGCCGCATCGTCGTCCGAGCGGAAGGTCGCGAAAACGGCGAATTCCAGGATACAATGAGCTTCACCCAGCGCATCTTCGATCTGCCGAGATAGCGCAAGCGAATGTTCAAACGCAGCATCCCGCTTTGCGGGATCGTCAGAGAACGTATAGCCAAGACTTCTCCGGCAATACGCCTCACCGGCCATATCACCCACCTCTTCGTAAAGGGAAGCGCGCGTTCAAAGGCTTCCCGAGCGGATTTGAGGTCCCAGCCGCCAAGATGCTGGTCCCCCATGCCGCTTAAGCACTGAGCTTCACCAAGTATGTCGCCTCTTGCATGGCAAAGCGGCGCATAATCGCTGAAGATGGTTGTGGAAGCCCCTGCGAGATGAGCATAGTTAGCAAAGCCTCGTAACGCGGCCATGGCTTCATCATATAGATCATAGTCAATCGCCGCTCGAAAGGCGGCCTCGATATTATCGTACTCCGAGGAGAGGCGCGGCAACGCACCGTCACCGCGCATCGTGCCTATGGTTTCTCCGAGACGTCGGACCAAGCCAATAAAGTGCTTGATCCATGTCGTATCGTCTTCGCAGGACGACTGGGTGCGTCGCAGGGCATGATCCCGAACAGGCGGGAGCAAAACGATACGCCCGGCTCGCTCGATGACCAGGCCTGCACGGTAAAGTCGTTCTTCGGCATCGAAGGCGGCTTCACCAATCAGAGCGTCACGGTCTTCATGGGCAAGGCCATCGGGCAGATTTCCTAAGATGTAGAACAGGCGTAAGGCCGGGGGTGTTATTCGTTCCGATTGCAGAGACAGTTCGATTGAATGGGGCACCGAGGTCAGCCGCCCTGCGTCGAAGTCGGGATGTTCTGCCAGCTTGACACCTATCCGCTCCCACTCCTTCCAGAGCGCTGCCAAACTGGACCGACCATAAGCTCGCCGCGCGACGAACTCGATGGCAAGCGGAATGCCGCCCAACGTATAGGTAAAATTGCCGAGATCAGGATCGGCCAACGCCCACTGGCCGGCGATCAAGGCGAAAAGCTGGATAGCGTCAGTTCGCGGCAATTCTGTCAAAGGATGCTCCACCCAGCGGAGACCTCCGACTGCATCCCGCCCCCGGAAAGAAGCTAGAATTGCGACGCCGGGAATTGCAGCAAGATCGGCCAGCACTTGCTCGGTCGCGTGCCGCTGGTCGTGCGACAGCCATGGGGTTTCGAGGTTATCGAGGATCAGCAAGGATTGCTTACCCTGCAGGGTGCTAAGGGCCGCCTGAAAGCCATATTGCGGATCGCAGCCGAGCGCGCGGATGATGGCGGCCTGCATGTCCCGCGCTGAGTGCTCGTTTTCAAGCTCGACGAAATAGCGGTGGCCACCAAAGCGGGCGGCGACATCGGGATGATGGGCGATGGCCTTGGTCAGCTCGGTCTTGCCGATGCCGGGGCCACCCAGGATCAAGGTGGCGGATGAGCTTTCCGATGCGAGGATATGGGCGAGCGCATCGCGCTCATCATCGCGCCCCATGAAATGCGCGGTGGGCCGGGGGATGGACGCCGTAGGCGATACGACAGGTGGCGGGTCCGGGAATTTCCTTGTTCTCTTGTTCCGTCCTCTCGACGATCGTTCACAAGCCTCATCTAGGTCTTTAGCCCAAGCGTCGAATGCTCGATCTCGCTCCAAAGAGAGCCTTTTTAACTAGACCATTGCCTCCGGTCGCTTCCGGGGCGCTTCTGGCGCCAAGCCAATGATTGAGACTGGTTCTCGCCGTATCTTGCGCATTGGCGGCGAAGGCTTTCAGGCGAAATTCGTTCCTATCCCATGGCTTACCGTTTACGGTCGTGTTCCCATCGGGCCGAGTTCCCCAATAGAACAGATGCCATGCGAGAAGGTCGGAATAATTGCCGTCGATCGGATAATCCGGCGAACACGGGAGCGGTCTCGAACCTTTCGTCACTGCTCCATAAACCTCCCACCCAAAGACGCAGCTTACCCTGTAGGGAATTGTGACGGTTCCGGGAAGATTGCTCTGTCGCCACTCATTCTGCTGGACAGTTCGATGGAGATATGAGGAAATATAGATGAACCAATTTTGGCTGTTATGGGAAACACGAGAGCATTTTTCAGTGGTGAGACTTGGGTTTTAAGCAAATTGTCGGAGTTGGCCACACGATGTGGTGTAAGTCCGACCATCGCCAATGTGTGCCTTACGGAATACTGGAGTGATGACGAAACCGATCATCACTATGCCCTCTCCTATGTTGATGGGAGTGCGCGGAACGAGAGCGAACAAGAGGCCGTGGAGAAGGTCACGAAACTTCTTGGATTTGGCAATGACGGGGTCTTGGAATTTCCCGATTTGATGGCGGTCGAAGAAGCTGTTGACCACGCCTTGTCACTTGCCCCGCGTGCTCGTGTGCGAGACCGCTGAGCCGCCACCCAAACCTCCATCGATTAAGGTCGTTTTCGGCCGTTTTCGGCCGTTTTCTTTCCTGAAAACAACGTCTCCCGCACTTCTTCCGCACCGGCCTCGCAGTGAGGTCGGCAATTCGGAAGGAATGCGATCATGCTGATGCACATCATCATCGAAATCATCAGGGCCATCCTCGACTCCAAGCGGAGCTGAGCGTGGCGGCGTGACGGGGCGGTGCAACGCCTCGTCACGTTCCCTTCGGCTGATGCGATCAGCCGGAAGCAAATCCATCGATAGCGGAGAAACAACCATGTGCCAATGCAAGCGGTGCGGGACGCCCTGCGTGTCGCAAAAATTTGAGAATGTGCCGTTCGACCAGATCGCGGGCGGTGCGCTGGCAGCCAAGCAGGCCGGGCGGCCAGCCCATGCCGTCAGCGCATTGCTGGTCTGGGCCGGTGTGGAGGCGGTGAACCATTTCCGGGGCTGGAAATGCCCGGCTTGCGGGTATGCCCAATGAGCGCCCGGTACGCCCATGCGCACGGCGATAGTGCGCCAGAGGTCAGCCGGATCATCATGTGCCCGAACTGCGGCAGTGATGATTTTCGTTCCAATCTTATCGACGAAACGCCGTTCAAGCGCGCGGCGCGCGGCGCGAAGATGCTGCGCAGGCTCGGCCATATGGCGGCGGCTGCTGATGTGCTGACGCGGCTAGCGGCTGTGCGGATCCAAAACTTCCTGCGGTGCCGTCACCTTTGCAACGCCTGTGCGGCGACCTTCGATGAGTAGCTTGTTTCGGGCCTTGGGTGCCGCCGTCGCCGACATACGACAGCGCGTGGTCGAAGAGCCGACATACGGCAAGATCGTCACGCCGCGTTCGCAGAATATCACCATCGGCGCGCCGGGGAGAAATCCCCCGGCGAAGGGCTTGGCTGGTTCCAGCGCCACTTTGGACCATCGAACGCATCGCGGCAGGCCGAACATGGCGACCGCGACATCCACGGCAACGAACGCGACCAAGGCATGGAACGCTGAGGGAGAATTCTCATGGCACAGAACATACTCGATGTGCCGGTGCTGGACCTCGGCAACGGCGACGCGGCGACCGTCCGCGATTTTACGCAGAATTTTTTGTCACCGGCGTGACGGGCGGCGGAAAAACCAGCGGCCCTGGCCACAACGCACTTACCGGGCTGGCCAAACTCGGGGCTGGCGGCGTCATCGCCTGCGCCAAGCCCTCAGAAGCGGATGAAGTTTGCGCCATCCTGCAGAAGGCGGGCCGTGGCGGTTCTATCATCCGGTGGAATGGACGCAACGGCGCATTCAATGTCCTGGCCTATGCGCTTGCGCGCTACGGCCCGCGCGGGATCAACAGCGTGATCGAGGAGGTCATGCGCTATGTCGAGATCATCCGCAACGCGAGCGCCTTGCGCGGTGGTGACGGCGAAGCCTTCTGGCTCGACGAGCTGAAGCGCGTGCTGCGCAATACGCTGCCGTCGGTCTACCTCGCCACCGGAACGCTGCGGCTGCGTGACATCTTGGCCTTCGCACGTAGCGCGCCGACCTCGCTGGAGCAGATGCAAAGCGAAGCTTGGCAACGTGAGTCCTTCTTCTTCGCAGTGATGACTGCGGCGGCCGAAGGCATGGACAATGCGACCGGTGAACGGTTGATGGAATTCTGGCGCGAGTATGCCCAAATGGACGGCAAGCTACGCGGCTCGATCGTCGCAGGTTTCACTATGCTCGACCGGCTGAACCACGGCTGGCTCGGCGAGGCGTTTTGCGGCGAGACCAACATCGTGCCCGCGCTGTGCTTCCACGGCGCGATCATCGTACTCGACATGCCCAGGGCGACCCACGGCGAGGATGGCCTGATCGGGCAGATGCTGTTCATCGATGCGGCGCAGACCGAAGTGCTGAGTCGCAATGCGCTCGATCCAAGTCAGCGCGAACGGCTGGTGTTCTTCTACATCGACGAGTTTCAGGAGGTCGTGACCAGCCGGTATGGCGAGTTTCTGGCGTTGTCGCGCTCGTCGCTGTGTTCGACGATCGCGCTGACGCAATCCTTGCCGGGTCTGTATGCCAAACTGGGCGGCCCCAATGCCCATGACCGCGCGCATCACCTGATTGCGAACATGGGTGTGCGCATCTTCTGCGCCAATTCGTGCGTCACGACCAACGCCTGGGCATCGCAGACCATCGGCAAGGCGGTCCAGCGACGCGCTTCGTACTCTGAGAGCGAAGGCACCAACACCAGCTACGGCAGTGCGATGAATGAGGGCTCAGGCTGGTCGCGCGAGGCCAGTGACAGCAATTTCATGGGCCATGTCGGCGGGTTCGGCTGGTCGATGGACCCGAGCTGGGGTCGCAACGGCTCGGAGAGCGGCAACGATGGCTGGTCGCGCAACCGTGGCCACGGCAGCAGCCAGGGCACCAGCCAAGGCTACAGCGAAACGGTCGATGACATCGTACCGGCCGGGTTCTTCGCCAGCGGGCTGAAGACCGGCGGCCCCGCCAATGGAAACAGGGTCGGCGCGCTTTGGGTGCAGGCAGGCAAGCGCTTTGCCGCGTCCGGTGGCCCGTCCCGCTATGTGGAGTTTGCGCAATGAGGGAGCCTCCCACCCGCGTCCGTTTCATCGGGCATCCGTTGGTATCCGCGCCGATCATGGGGCTGTGCGGCTTCGCTATCTATGCGTGGGTCCAGCACCCCGGCGCCATCGTGGTCGGGGTCGGCGCAATCATCGGCCTGATGTGGACGGTGAAGGCCCAGAACACGATGAACCAGTATCGCCGCTGGCAAAAGGCATGGGACAGCATGGGCGAGCCGAAGGCGGCCCGCTCGCCGATGCCGCGCCTCGTGGCCGCGCTAATCGCAGTGCTGGTCGTCGGCGGGTTCGCCATCGCCGAGAGTGGCACCATGCAAGCGGGCAGCGGCGCGGCGCTGGGTGGCGTCGTCGTGGTCGGTGGCATCCTCGCCGCGATCGTCGCCGGCATCATGGCGCTGGTGAAGCGCGCCGGCGGAGCGAAGTCACCCCGCGCCCGGACCCGGAAAGCGACCCCGCAAACGGAGCCGGTGCGCGTCGCCGTGACCCGGCCCGCCATGCCGGTGCCGGACCTGAAAAGCGCTTACGGTATCCTCCCAGCCCATAGCTGGGACGCCATCGAGGCCACCCGCAAATGACCCCGGCCAACCACCATCTGGGGTTGCATTTCGCCAATCGGCATCACCCCTGCCGCGTCCGGTCCGGCCCCGGAGCGGACCCAACCGACCGGCCTCGCCGGTTCGTTGTCAAGCTCTAGGAAACAGTCTGTTTCAAGAGCTTGGCGGCAATTTGTTAACCATCGTTACGCATTCTGAATGCTCAAAAAGCCTTCCGCAGGAGTGCACGTTGACCACAACTTCTGGTGGTCAACGTAGCTGTGCACTGTTCCGCGGAACTTCCTTCTTTTGAGAATGATTCGCAACAATAAACGATGGGCTAACGAAGGCCTACAGGGGTGCCCGATGGCACTGTATAGCATGCGGGTGACGCAGATTAAGCGCTCGGCCAACCAGAGCCCGGTCGCTGCCGCCGCTTATCGCTCCGGCGAAAAACTACGCGACGATCGCCAAGGCATTACCCACGATTACACTCGCAAGGGCGGCGTCGTGCACAAGGAAATCATGTTGCCCGACAATGCCCCGGCATGGGCACGAAGGCTCGACCGGGAAGCGTTATGGAACATGGCCGACCGGCGCGAGCGCAGGAAGGACAGCCAGACCGCGCGCGAGGTCCGCATCATGATTCCGCGCGAGCTCGATCCGGCGCAGCGGATCTCGCTCGTGCGGGATTTCGTGAAGCGCAACTTCGTCGATCTCGGCATGATCGCCGATGTGTGCTGGCATAACAAAACGGCGAGCGACGGGCTCGACCAGCCGCACGCGCATGTCATGCTGACGATGCGCCCCATGGATGCCGATGGGTTTGGCAATAAGGTTCGCCACGACTGGGTGCCGGACCCGACGGGTCGCACCCATGCGGACGGGCGGACCGTGATGGTCGAAAGCAACCCCGATAGCTGGAACAGCATCGCCTATTATGATCGGGTTCGCGAAAGCTGGGAGGTGACCGCCAATGCCGCGCTCGAGCGCGCCGGGTCGGCGGAACGCATCGACCGGCGCTCTTATTTGGAGCGCGGCCTGTCGCGCCTGCCCGAACCCGCATTGCGGCTGGCGTTCCACCTGAAGGAACTGCGCGGGGTGATGCAGGAGCGGTTCGGGCAGTTCCAATACGCCCGCTTCTATCGCGGCGTCGAGGAGCGCGCCAAGGAAGCGCTCGGGCGCTTCGAGCAAGCGCCCTTTGCGGTCGAGGCGGCGCAGACCTTCCAGCGCTTCCATGACTGGTTCGACCGGCAGATCGAGCGGCTGGCCCCGGCGCGCGAAGAGCCGCAGCGCGAGCCGCCCGCCCCGGAAAGGGAGCGCTAGATGAGCACGCATGGAGGGGGCTGGGAACCTGATCCAAACAAAACGGGCAACTGGCGCGCGATGTTCGAGCAGCCGCGCGGGGCGGCACCCGGCCAACCGGCCGCGTCGCCGCCGCCACCCGCCGATGCGGCGCTGGACGACACCGCCCCGTCGCACGATCTCACGACTTACAAGCCGTGGCTGCTTCAGCGCGGGCGGTCACGCCCGTCGCTGATGCTGGGGCTGCGCCGATTCGAGGCGCGCTCCGGCCTCTGGCAGGGCTGGGGCCTGAGTTACCCCAGCCTGCAAGCGGTGGAGTATATCGGCGACCGCTTCGTGTCGTTCGACTTCGGCACGCGGCAATTCGTGCTGGAAGGACGCGGCCTCGACGAGCTGGCGCGCCGCATCGCCGAAGGCACCGTGCTGGTCGTCCTCGAATATGCCGCGCAGGTCTGGGCCACGTTGCCGGATGGGCCAGTCGTCACCGCCATCCGGCGTGCCGGGATGGAAACGCCGCCGCGCGGATGAGGCGCGGCGGCGTCGGCAGCTATGCCGCTTCCTGCTTCGGTGCGCGAGCTTTGACCTTGCGCATCACGATACGGCCTTGCAGCGGCACCGCGCCGCAGGTGATCGAGAAGCCTTCGCCATCCTTGTTCGGCCAGGCCGCGCCGATCTCGGTCCATTTGGCGGATTTGCCGGTGCCCTCGACGCGATAGAGGCGATGGGTGGGTTTGGTTGCGTTGCTGTTGGTCTGCTTGGTCATGATGGTCTCCCTTTGGTTGGGCTGCGGCACCACGCCGCGGCTTCGTGGGGAGAGGCGCGCGCTGGCTATCGAGCGCCGGGTCCAGTCCGCGCGGGACGCGCGCCCGACAGGGAGAAGCTGCACAAGCCCCGGCCTTGTGCCGGGCGCGGAAGCGCACTGACTTGACCCGGTGCGGGCCAGTGCCAAAACGACCACACAAGAAGCCGTGCGTGGTGCTGTTCAAGCCGATGGATGGAGAACGAAGGCCTTTAATCGTGGCGGCGCAGTGGGGCGGGCCACATTCGGTTCGCGAAGTTGCGCTCCTCGGCACCAACGGCGTCGAGATAGATCGCCGTCGTCGTGGGTGAGGCATGCCCCATCCATCGTTGGATTAGATTGGGCGGCACGTTGTTGCTGACTGCGTGAATGCCGAATCCATGCCGCAGGCCGCGCGGACACGCCATTGGTCCGGCAATGCGCAACTGTTCCGTGATCTCGCGGATACATCGCCAAACTGTTGCACGATGAATCGGCCAGATACGGCCATCATGATTTGTGGCGAGCGCCAACAGCAGGTCACAAAGCGGCCGTGGAATCGGGACGGCGCGAAACACGATCTTGCGTCGTTTCAACGTGCGGAAGGTAATAGCGCACCGATCAGCGTCAATATGATGGCGGGTGATCGCGAGCGCTTCTGAGACACGGCAGCCGGTGTAGGCCAGGACGAGACAGAGCGCCCGCCGATCCGCAGCTAAGCTGTCGATCTGACCCAAAAAGCGTTCGCGTTCGCCAGCGCTGAGATATTTTCGTCGCCCATTACTGTCGTAGATTTGCCAATCTGTACCGTGGTCCCGAGGCACCGCGCGCTCCCGTGCAACATTATGGGCAATAGGGTTGCGAGCATAAATTTTCGATCTGAAGGCGATGCTTTGCCGGAGTTCGGGAGACGGGCAGGCGCAATCTCGCGGAAAGCGGCGCGATATTAGCCTTATAAAATACCTCTGGGACACGGCCCGCCGAATTGCATAGAATATGGCAACCGGTCCGGAGCCGGCCACGATAAGATTGGGGGCGACCTGTCTGAGATCACCGCAGAAGATTTGAATGCCGCACTCACCGGCGACCCGGAGGCGCTCGAAGTTCACCTTGAACTCGTCGAGCGCGATGTCGTTCTAGATGGTCATCTCGTCAAGATTCATTGTCATTGTCTAACGGTGGACGGTAACGGGCGTATCCAGCCTCATCGGCTTGCTGAGTTCATGCGCAACGCGGTGACCAGCTACGCAATACCCCGCTCAAAGATGGCCGCGGCCAAGGAGCGCGACGAAAAATATAAGAGCAATGAAGCAGTCGCCGCACTGCATGAGCAGGCTAAGCGCTCCTTCACCGATCTCGCGCGGACGGGCGAAGGCGGTGAAATGCTATTGTTTTTGCTGGCCGAGCGCTTCCTGAAGCTTCCGCAAATCCTCTGCAAAATGGACCTTAAGACGGACACCCGGGTGCATTATCACGGTGCAGACGGGGTTTATGCAGGGGTGACTGACGACGGGATTCTGAAGCTTTTCTGGGGCGAATCCAAAATTTACAAAGATGCCAGCGAGGGAATCAAAGAGTGCCTTGCTTCTATCGCGCCCTTCTTGATTGAGCCCGACCACGAGGCCGCGGAGCGCGAGCAGGATTTGATCCTGCTAAGTGATAAGGCCGATCTGAGTGATCCGACTCTAACGGCGGCTCTCAAGCAGTATTTTAACAAAGATTCCAAGCAGTCAAAGCGTGTGCAGTATTGCGGGATTGCCCTTATCGGTTTCGACGCAGCTTTCTATCCTGGGGACGGCACCAAGGGGGTAGCGGACGAGATCGCCAAGGCAGCTCGGGAGGAACTCGAAAAGCTGAAAGCGCGCATAGGCACACGGCTCGCCGAAGAGAAACTAGATCAAATCGAAATCGAATTGCTCTGCATCCCGCTTCCGTCGGCGGATGGCTTTCGGCAGGCTTTCCTCAAGGCAATGGGGCTTACCGAATGAGCCTCAACGATTTGACCGCATGGTTGATGGATGAGGGCATCAAGGGTGATGTTGATGTGCTTACGCGCCGCATTGTCAGGACAGAACTCGACAACCTAGCAGCGGAGCCGGATGAAGACGCGAAGGAAATCGATTGGCATCGCCTGCTATTTGCGGGCAGTATTTTAGCGCGATCTGAGGCTCGCCCGCATCAGGAAGTAGCTCTTCGCATCGCCACAGGCGCGGTCACGTTGGCGAACACGCAGCCGGTGAAAGATGCAGGGGCCGTTCTTCTCGACAAGCTTACCAACTTCCGGGCTGTGGCGCTGGCAAATGACCGGCAATTGCTGGAGAGCGATCTAGAGGGGCGGCTGGGACTGGGCCTGCGGATGGAGGTCCAGCGTCGCCAATTGGATCATTCGGTACTCGTGGAATCAAGTGGGAGCTGGCTGCAGGTCAACGACTTCCAGCAGCGCTTTTGGGATAACGCGAACAGCAATAATTGGCTGTCCGCATCCGCGCCGACCGCCTCAGGCAAAACCTTCCTCGTTTTGCAGTGGTTGATCAATCACATGCGC
The DNA here is from genome assembly GCF_027941955.1 of Sphingomonas sp. 7/4-4. Classification (GTDB taxonomy): domain Bacteria; phylum Pseudomonadota; class Alphaproteobacteria; order Sphingomonadales; family Sphingomonadaceae; genus Sphingomonas. The sequence goes on along the minus strand of NZ_CP115960.1, from coordinate 1,173,363 downwards.
TCGGCTGACACGTGCGTTTCAGTCTATCTCGCGCCAACACGCGCGCTCGTTTCAGAGATCGAAACGAACCTGGCGTTGCTGCTCGGCAAGGGAGCCGAGATCGAGGTTTCTTCTATCCCTCTTCGGGAGAAATATGACGCTGCGAGGGCGGGCGGGAACAAGCTCGTCCTCGTTTTCACGCAAGAGCGTCTCCACCTCTTGGCAAATGCTTTGGGTGATGATGTTCTTGTTGACTTGCTGATCGTCGATGAGGCCCACAAGATTGGAGACAATCAGCGGGGCGTAATCCTGCAGGATGCCATTGAGCGGCTCGAACGCGCGAACACCAATCTCAAGGTCGTGTTTATCAGTCCGGCCACGCAGAACCCTGAAGAGTTGTTGGCCGACGCCCCCAGCACCGCGAAGACCGCCGCTGTTGATAGCGACTCTCCTACGGTCATCCAAAATTTGATCGTTGCCGAGCAGGTGCCGCGCAAGCCCAAATTCTGGAATCTTTCAATGCGCCAAGGGGGCACTTCACAGCCCATCGGCGTGTTGCAGCTAGGTAGCTCGCCCGGTACTCTTACCAAGAAACTTGCTTTTATCGCCGCAGCGGTTGGCGAGCGTGGCGGCACACTGGTCTATGCCAATCGGGCAGGCGACGCCGAAGATGTCGCTGCTTTGATCGCACAGTTGATTCCACCGATCGATGGTACGGACAAGGAACTCCTCGAACTCGCCGATCTGGCGCGGAAAGGCGTCCATCCCAATTTTGCGCTGGCATCGCTCGTTCAACAGGGCGTGGCCTTTCACTATGGCAACATGCCCTCTTTGATCCGGCAGGAGGTTGAACGTCTTTTCCGCAGCGGGAAAATTCGCTTTCTCGTATGCACTTCGACCTTGATCGAGGGTGTCAATTTATCCTGCCGAACAATCGTCGTGCGCGGTCCGCGCAAAGGGATCGGGCACCCAATGGAGCCTCATGATTTCTGGAACCTTGCCGGTCGAGCTGGGCGATGGGGAAATGAATTTCAGGGCAACATTGTTTGCGTTGATCCGGACGACACCACGGCATGGCCCAACGGCGTCCCTGTTCGTTCGCGATATCCGATTAAACGTGAGAGCGATGCGGTCCTGGAAACGGGTGACGGCATGGCCGATTACTTGGAAAGACGCGCAGATACGCCGTTGCCCGAACTGGCCGACACCGGCCAATATGAACAGGTTGGGGCGTATCTTTTGGCCACTTACTTGCGGCTGGGTTCTATCGCGCAGGCGAGTTTCGCAAAGCGACACAATTCCGCCACCATTGCGAAGATCGAAAAGCAACTAGCCGCGCTGGCAGGCAAGATCGAGATCGGTTCGGAGACTGCAGAACGACATCCCGGCGTGAGCGCTCTGGGCCTTCAAAGTTTGCTGGATGCGTTTCGCGCGTATAAAAACGAAGTCGAAAACTTGATACCTGCGCCGGTTGAAAGCCAAGACAGCTACGATCGCTTTGTGACAATCATGCGCCGGATTAACGAGCATCTCTATCCCGCATTTATGCCGGATGGTTTGATTCCACTCCACGCTTTGATTGTCGTGCAGTGGCTGAAGGGGTTTTCCCTCGCAGCGATGATAAGAAAAAACATCGACTACCATCGGACACATAGCCGCCCTTACGTCCTGCCCACGCTTATCCGACAAACGATGGAGCTGGTCGAGCAGATCGCTCGCTTTCGAGCCCCGAAATATCTCTCGGCATACATGGATATCCTCCAAGTCCATCTGCGAGAGATTGGCCGCGAAGATCTGATCGACAACGACCTCGACATCGGGACACAGCTGGAGTTTGGCGTTTCCACGCGTACTTTGCTGTCGCTGATGGAACTTGGCTTATCCCGTATGAGCGCGGTGACGCTATATGAGAAAATAGCTAGGGACGATCTTACCAAAGAAGGCTGTCTGCAATGGGTCACTGAGCGGGATGCTCAATTTGAAGCCATGGATATTCCAGCTATCATCGTCCGTGAAATTCGCGAAAAGCTAATTGTGAGTGATCAATCTGGTCAAAATACATCGCAGAGTTCTTGATACGGGAGGGGTGTTCATGCCAGCGAAGCCATTTATCTTAGGTGACCTACACTTCGCCAAGAAAGGTGACGCAGTCGCTTACTTGAATACGATGCTTCACAAATATGACGTGGGCGACAAGGTGGATGCGGCGGATTCAAAGGTTTTAGTGGCTGCCCTCAATCGCCATCCCGAGGGCGATGAAAAAATTGGATGCGGCATAGCTGGGTTCAGCGTCCGGACCGCCGATTTCGGTACAAAGTGCTTCTGGGTAAACCGCACAGATGGCAGCACTGAGAAATTTGCGCACAGGGCCTGCGTGTACGGGAACGTAAGGCCGGTTAGTGGATGATCGCTGCTCGTCCTCCGTCTGTTGAGCGACGGAATTTGGGCGAAAGGCTGACAAAGCCTTCTCCAATCTAAGTCACTGATTTTAAATATTCATTCCTGCAACAAAATTGCCCAAAATGTTGCACGGTGGCAGATTCTGAGCCCGTTGGGAGGGCTCATGTCGTGCGTAATTTGTCGATTTATCTTGGAGCTACCTGCTTGGTCCTGCCTGCTGGCGTCCAAGCTCAGCAAGCCGATCCTAACCAGCGGGCCTATAGCTACGCGCTCCGGTGTTTTACGGCGAACACAGTTGCCGTGGGCGATCCCCGCTACAATCCCAACCATCAAAATGACGTCGCTCTGCGAGAGGCGGCGCGGCGGGCTTATAACGCGGCGCAGGCAATGAGTGTGCGGCTTGGCTATTCCAGCGACCGTGTCGCCGCCGACATCACACGGAACGGTTATGTCGAAGGCGACAAGATGTTGCGCGACGATGGCTACTTTCAACGGACGCGGGCCGACTGCATCCGGCTAGGGATGCTCTGACCTAGACGGTTCGCGACGTAGTTGCCGGTCCGAGTGACGCCACGTCGCTCAGGCCATGAGCATTGAGCGGTGCACTGTTCATCGTGGGTAGGGACACGCCAGCGGCAAGCAGCGTGGCCGCCACATCATCGAGTTCCGTTGACGAGTTGGCCGAGGACGTCGGCTGCGGAGTGTTCGTGGCTTCCTGATTGTTCGTCGATGTGGAGACGCCGGCGTTCGTTATCGCGGCGCGTTGCTGGTCGCGCGCCACAGTCGCGCTACTGAGGAGGGTATCGAAATCGGGGCTGCGGTCAGCTCCGTGATCGCGAGCGTCTTCAAGCTGGGCGACGGCGGCGTTTGAAGCGTTGAGCGCGCCCTCCGGTGTGCCCTTGGCCAGTTCGCGGCGGACATATTCTTGGCGCTCAGCTTCGCGGCGGCGGAACTCGGCTTCGTCCTCGGGTGAGGCGAAGGTGAGGTACGGATCGAGCACTTTGCGCTCGAACAGCTTCTCGCTGATGTCGCCGATGGTGCGACGGGTGTTCGCGGTCGTCTCGGCAAGATCGGCGGTCTTGTCATCCGGCGATGCAGCGGTACGGCCCTGCGCTGCCACGGCTTGGGCGGCGCTGACGGTCGCGGCGATCTCACTGCGCATCTGCGCCAGGGCAACCGGGTTGGCGGTGCCAACCGTGCGCTGCAAGCTGCTCAGGAATTGAAGCTGGTTCTGGGCGTCGCCGGGATTGCCGCCAGTGCGGGACAGTTCGGCTACTACGGCTTCAAGATCGAACTGCGCCGCGACGATCTGGCCGAGCAATTCGGCGCGGAGGCTAGCCTCCGGGTCATCCGGCTGCGCCGCATGATCGTCCGATGAAACTGTAATGTTGGCGACTATAGATTTCTCGCGCACGGGTGAACCAGCGTCAAGGATACACGGAAAACCGCTAAAATTTGGTTAATATTTCCCTAATGGCGGGGCATTTGGCCCGGCAATGGCCCGTGGGCTCGTTTCCCCTTCGGCGCACGGAAAGGCGAGGACGGTTGGGCGGTTCACTGGCTGACCGCGCCGACCGGTCAAGGCGATGAGCTTCCTGCGTGCAGCACCATCCCCTTCGGGGCGGGGCCTGTGACCGATCTGCTTGGCCGGTCAGCCTCTTGGCTCCCTGACCGTCGCGCATTCCGCGCGGCGCGAAGGAGGAAACGATGACCACGATCATTGCACTTGGGATTGCTGCCACTGTCATCATTGCGGAATCATCAACCGAATGGCTGCGGCCATTCAAGAGCGGATTACCGTGATGCGCTGGCGTCGCCGCACGCTGCGCGCGCTCAACCAGCGACGGAAGGGTTAGCGCCCCGGCGCTTGCCGCCGATCACCCGGCGGCTATGGTGGCGGCATGAGCCGCGAATGGGACCATTATGACCTGACCTGCGCCGGATGCGGCGCGACGGGCGGCATTCGGCAGTGGTCCGACGATTGGAACCGCTGGGGTGCCGAATGGGACGGCTTCAAAGGCAAGATCTATGTGACCGGCCCCAAGGCCGAGTTGGTCGAATGCGAGAAGTGCGGGGCGACGAACCCCGCGATTGAAAGGCGGTAGTCGGTTTCGTTGGTTTGCGATGGTCGCGCCCCTTCGGTGCGACTATTGACCACCGGGCGGCCTCTCCAGGCCGTCCTTCGCGCACGGCGGGGCGCGCAGCTTCCTGCTCTAGACCCGCCGTGGGTGCATCTTCATGCACCAAAAGTAGGGATGGTGCGGCTAGAGGGACTCGAACCCCCACGGTTGCCCGCTTGGACCTAAACCAAGTGCGTCTACCAATTCCGCCATAGCCGCGAAGTCGGGCAGCCTATAGCGGGGCAGGGGATGCTAGCAAGCAAATCGTAGGCGTGTGGATTACGTGGTCGGCTGTTCGCCGGGGGTTTGCTTCTTGCCTTTCCTTGCTGCACGGGGGCGGCGAGTATTGATTTCCGATGCCAGGAGGCGGTCGCGAATATGCGCGGCATAGTGCATCTCAATCATCTCGACGCTGGTGCGGCAGTTGTTGGCGATCTGATGAACGTTGGCCCGGTCCATCAACCGGAAGCAAATATAGGTGTGGCGAAGGCTGTAAGCCGTGCGTGGCTGGCCATCGCGGTCCTGCTTCAAGCCCTCTTCGCGAAGGATTTTGTTGAAAAGCTCGCGTTTGAAGGGGCGGAAAAGTTTGGTGTGACGGAATAGAGCCTCCAACTCCTCCTGTGGCATGCCGGGGTTGTCGATCCGAAGCTCGCCCATGCGCCGGTCGCGTAGGCACTGGAACGGATAAACGGCGTTGGCCGTGCTCTTGCAGTAGCCGACGCCGGTCTTGCCGCGCACGTCGATATCCAAGATCGTTTCCTTGGTTTCGTAGTCGTACACGATCTTTACATCGCGGATTTCGAGATTGGCTGCTTCGTCGGGCCGTAGGCCGGTGTTTGCCTGAAACAGCACATAATCGTGCAAATCCTCATAATGGGTCTTCCATCCCCGGCGCGTTCCTTTGGTGATGCGGCGACGGGTAGCCTTGTGAAGCTGATCGTACTCTTCGGGCGAGAACCATGCGCGCCTGCTGGTCTTGGTTTTTTCAGCAGCTCGGAGGAAAGGCTGGGCACATAGGGTATCCAGCCCTTGCCCTCGGAGAATTTCAGAATCTGCCGAACATGAACGATCTCTTGCAGCAGAGTGCTCCGCGCGGGACGCTGGCCGGTTTTGGCGATTGTCTCCTCGATGCGCTTCACCAGATAGGATTGGCTGACGCTCTTGGTGATCTTCGAGAGGCCCATTGCGCCGAAGTAAGGCAGGATATGGCAATTCAGGCGTAGTTCGAGGTACTCGACATATTTTTCGCTGCGCATGCCGATGGTGAGCACCCGCATCTCGCGAACATATTCCTCGGCGGCAGAGTGGAAGGTCCGCTCGTCCGGCTCAAGCTCGCCATTCCGCAGCTTGCCGCGCAGGTCGAGATACCACTCCTCGGTGACATGCTCGGCCAAGTCGAGCCGGGTGTGACCGGTGCTCTCGCGGAAGCGCTTGCCGCCAACGCGGGCGGCCCGCCACCACACGTTGCCTCGACGGTAAAGCTGCACCTTTCCTCCGAACATTTCATGGCTGGTCATGGGCAGCTCCCTTCGTTATGAGCGCCGCTTCGGCGGCTAGGTCCATGTGTGGCTGTGTCTGGACTGTGTCCAGGCTGGCTTGGATGGCGATAGATGGAACTAGTTGAGATCATACGATTAAATAGTTAATATGTCGTATATAGAGTGGATTTAGGTTCTGGTATCGAAAGGTGTGGGGGTTCGAGTCCCTTCGCCCGCACCAGGCACCGTCGCTCTTGATCAGCGTCCCGGCGCCGCGATCTCATTCTTTTTGGAAGCTTGAACTGATGCAGACTGTCGAGACGTTGAACGAGGGCCTGAAGCGGGCTTACACGCTCAAGATCACCGCCAAGGACATCGACAAGAAGGTCGATGCCGAAGTGAAGCGGGTCGCCCCGCAGGTCCGCATGCCCGGTTTCCGCCCCGGCAAGGTCCCCGCTAACCTCGTGCGCAAGATGCATGGCGAGGCGCTCGCGCAGGACGCGCTCAACAATTCGATCCAGGAAGGCGTGCAGAAGCTGCTCGTCGACCATAAGCTCCGCCCGGCGATGCAGCCTGCGGTGAGCCTCGAGGGCGAATATGCCCCCGGCAAGGACGCTGAGATCAAGGTCGAGCTCGAAGTGCTTCCCGACGTGCCGACGCCGTCGATCGAGGGCCTCAAGCTCGAGCGCCTGACCGTTCCGGCCGACGACGCCGCGGTCGACGCACAGCTCAAGGAGCTCGCCAGCAACCAGAAGGGCTGGGACGACGCCCCGGCCAAGCACAAGGCCGCGACCGGCGACCAGGTCACCATGGATTTCGTCGGCAAGACCGCCGACGGCGTCGCCTTCGAGGGCGGCACCGGCGAGGGCATGTCGGTCGAGATCGGCTCGGGCCGCCTGATCCCGGGCTTCGAGGACCAGCTGGTCGGCGTGAAGACCGGCGACGAGAAGACGATCAACGTCACCTTCCCGGAGGATTACGGCTCGAAGGATCTCGCCGGCAAGCCCGCGACCTTCGACCTCAAGATCACCGCGGTGAAGACCGCCGGCGAGACGAAGATCGACGACGATTTCGCCAAGCAGCTCGGCCTGCAGGATCTCGAGCAGCTCAAGGGGCTCCTCAAGGGCCAGATCGAGCAGCAGCTCAACGGCCTGACCCGCACCTATATGAAGCGCAAGCTGCTCGATCAGCTCGCCGCCGGCCATGATTTCCCGGTGCCGCCGTCGATGGTCGACGCCGAGTTCCAGCAGATCTGGCACCAGCTCGTCCACGAGACCGAGCACGAGCCCGATCCGGCCGCCGCGCTCGCCGAGCTCGAGAGCGAGCGCGACGATTACTTCAAGATCGCCGAGCGCCGCGTGCGTCTGGGCCTGCTCCTCTCCGAGATCGGCACCGCCAACGGCGTCGAGGTCTCGCAGCAGGAAATGAGCCGCCTGATCGCGCAGGCCGCGCAGCAATACGGCCCGGAGGATCGCCAGCGCTTCATGCAGTATGTCCAGCAGGAGCCGATGGCGGCCGCCCAGCTGCGCGCGCCCTTGTTCGAGGACAAGGTCGTCGACTTCCTGTTCGACAAGGCCGAGGTCAGCGACCGCGAAGTGACTCGCGAAGAGCTGGAAGCCGCGATCGAGAGCGACGAGGGCTTCGACACCGGCACGCACACCCACGATCACGACAATCACAAGCCCAAGGCCAAGAAGGCCGCCGCCAAGAAGCCCGCAAAGGAAGCCAAGGCTGACGACGCCAAGGCCGAGGAGCCGGCGAAGAAGGCTGCAGCCAAGCCGAAAAAGGTCGAGAAGGCCGATATCGAGCCCGCCGCGCCCGGCGACGAACTCGTCGAGGCCGAGCCGGTGAAGAAGGCCGCGACCAAGAAGGCGCCCGCCGCCAAGGCCGAGAAGGCGGAGGCTCCGGCCAAGCCGGCGGCGAAGAAGGCTCCGGCGAAGAAGAAGGCCGACTGAGCCTTTCTGCCTCGGTAAAAGCATCGGGCCCGCCGCTCTCTCACCGGAGCGGCGGGCCTTGCTTTTTCAGCTCAGGCGAAGACTTCGGCCAGCTCCCCGGTGCCGAGCTTGGTCTGCGCCTCGGCGATGCGGCGGAGCATGACGATCGCGACGACCGCGACGGCGATATCGGCGGCGGACTGAAGCCAAAACGGTCCGGCGCCGGCGTCCGTCCCCGCAGAGACCCGCAGGATGGTGGCAAGGAAGCCATGGCCGAGCCAGAGCGCCCACCATGCCCCGACCAGCCCGTTGCCGATCGTATAGTCGCTCTCGCCATGGCTTGCGTTCCACAGCTCGCGCATGCCCTGATACGGCTTCACCAGGTTGGCGAAGGGCACCGCGAACCACCAGATTCGCGATCCCGGGGTGAATTCCAGATCCTGGTATCCCGCTTCGACCAGGTTCCTGCCCGCCACATAGATCCAGCGGCCGAAAACGGCGTAGGTCAGCAGTGTGAACACCGTTACTGCGAGATCGACCTGCGTGGCGATTGGGACCACATTTTCCACATAGCCGTCGGGAAACAGCTCTGCGGCCAGCAATATGATCGGCGTTGAAAGTGCTTCGATCGCCACCATCATGGCGACGATCAGCGTCAGGATCCGAAGATCGCGTATTCCCATTGCTTTCCCCTTGCGATGCCGAATGATCGCTGCGGGGATGGGGGAAAGTCAAAGAACAAATATGTCGAACGGTGCCGATCGCAGCCCTATGGCGGGACAATGAACGCCAGAATCGCAGTCCTTCTGCCCTGCTACAACGAAGAAGCCGCGATCGCGCAGACGATCGCCGGGTTCCGCGAAGCGTTTTCGGGTGCCACCATCTACGTCTACGACAATAACAGCCGCGATCGCACGATCGAGGTGGCGCGCGCGGCGGGCGCGATCGTCCGCAGCGAGCGGATGCAGGGCAAGGGTAATGTCGTCCGGCGGATGTTCGCCGATGTCGATGCCGACATCTATGTGATGGCCGATGGCGACGCGACCTATGACGCGAGCGTCGCGCCGGCGATGGTCGATCGGCTGGTGCAGGAGGGGCTCGACATGATCGTCGGCACTCGCGTGCATGAAGCGGCGGAGGCCTATCGCCGCGGCCATGTCCTCGGCAATCGCGCGATGACCGGACTTTTGGCGCAATTGTTTGGGCGCAGCTTCACCGATATCTTCTCGGGCTATCGGGTGTTCTCACGCCGCTTCGTCAAGAGCTTTCCGGTGCTCTCGTCCGGGTTCGAGATCGAGACCGAGATCAGCGTCCACGCGCTCGAACTCAAGATGCCGGTCGGGGAGGTGGAGGCACGCTATTTCGCACGGCCCGAGGGGTCGGCGTCGAAGCTCAACACCTGGCGTGACGGATACCGGATCGCGAAGACGATCGCGGTGCTCTACCGGATCGAGCGGCCGATGCTGTTCTTCGGCTTCATCGCCACGGTGTTCGCGATGATGTCGGTGCTGCTCGCGGTGCCGCTGGCGATCACCTATCTGCAGACCGGCCTGGTGCCGCGCTTCCCGACCGCGCTCCTCGCCACCGGGCTGATGATCCTCGCCTTCCTCAACCTGTTCACCGGATTGATCCTCGACACCGTGGTGCGCGGGCGCCGCGAGATGCGGCGGCTGGCCTATCTGGCGGTGCCGGGGCCGACCTTGCCGACAACATAGCGCCCGGCGCGCAGCAGCGCCTCCACCGCGAGGAAGGCGAGCATCCCGTAGACGAGATAGGAATAACGCGGGATCGGCTGGACGATTGCATAGGGCAAAGCCGCGCCGGCGATATAGATTGCGAGCCAGCCATAGCCGCGTTGGCGCCGATAGATCGCGGCGCCGAGCCCGAGCAGCCCGAACAGACTCACCAGCGACAGCAGGATCGCGCGGGGCGTGCGCAATTCCTCCCGGCTGCTGAAGTAGAACTGCCACGGCGAAGGGAAGAAGAACTGGTGGAGATGGCGCGCGCTGAGCCGTGCGAAGTCGAGCGGGTGCGCGGCGATCCACGCCTTGGTCTCGGTGCCGAGGTGCCGCGCATAAGCGATCTCGCCTCCCTCGCGGGCGAGTTCAATGCGTGCCGCGCGGCCGTGATAGGGGTGTATCGCCACCAGCCGCTCGGCGAAGGTCTCAGCGGGCCTATCGCCGGAAACGGCGGCGGGGTGATTGGCGATCGCGATTTCCAGTCCGAAATTGCTGCGCAGCGGCACCGGCTCGCCGACCATCACGGCGTTGCGCATCGCCCAGGGCACCACCAGCAATGCGAGCGCGGCCGCGCACAACCCGCCGAACTGGAGCGCCTTGGCCAGGCCGAGCCGGCGCAGCGCGAACAATCCCCAGCAGGCATAGATGCCGAGCCCGGCGGCGGGGCTGACGAAGAAGGTCAATGCGGCGAGTGCTGCCGGGAGCAGCAGGGCGCGCCAGCCGATGTGCGTGCGTTCGTCGAGCGCTAGCAGCAGATTTAGGCTGATCGCGGCGAGCGTCACTGCCGCGGCCCCCTCCCAATAGCGAAAGTCGATCGTCTCCTGCGGCTGAAACACCGGCACCAGGCAGAGCAAAGCGAGCCCCCAGCGGATCGCCGTCGCATCCATCCCGAGGCGCTGGAATAGTCGGCGCAGCAGCCAATAGCTCGCGAAGGTCTGGAGCAGCGACCAGCCGAGCAATGCCAGGTTGGCCGGGACGCTCAGCGGCCCGAACAGCCAGAAGAGGAAGCCCGCGATGCCGGGCAGGATCGGCAGCAGATGCGCGGTCGGCCCATAGCCTTCATAATAGGCGTCGGCGAAGGTGCCGGTGCGCGCGAGCGCGAGTGCGATCCGCGTGGCCTCGCCGCCGCCATAGAAGGCGGTCAGTCCGCCATCCCGAACCTGGAGGAGCAGCAGCCTGAGCGCCAGCCCGCCGAGCAGCAGCCACAGCGCGAAACGCCGCTCATCCGAAATCGTGGCTCTCGTCCCCATCGCGCCTCGATAGCGGGAGAGGATGGAAAATGCCTTAGCGCGTGTCCGATATTCCATTCTTCCCCTCCCTCTTAGGGAGGGGTCAGGGGTGGTGGCACCGGCTGGGGCTCGATGCCCCAGCCGGTGCCATTTTGCTGCGAAGTCAGAGATTCTTTCAGGCGCGCAGACGCGCGCACCCACCTCAGCCCCTCCCTAGAAGGGAGGGGAGGCAAGTTAGTCGAATGTCGGTAAGGTTTAGCGCCCGATCAGGCCCAGCGCGATCAGGCTCTCGCCGCTGGCGACGATCGCTTCCTCGTTCGATCGCGGCGTCCAACCCAGCACGCGGCGCGCTTTCTCGTTGCTCGCATTTGCCTTGATCCCCAGCCGGGGCACCGCTTCGCGGGCCAGCGGATTGAAGATCGCAAGCAGGCGGATCAGCCAGTCGGGTAGCTGACGCTTCGGCACCTTCGCAGCGGCGGCTCCCATTCGCTCGCGCAGCACCGCTGCCATCTGGTAGAACGACATCGCCTCGCCCGCGACGGCGAGGAAGCGTTCGCCCGCGGCCGCCGGATCAGTCATCGCGCGCAAGTGGAGATCGGCGACGTCGCGAACATCGACTACGCCCAGATAGAGCCGGGGGTGCCCGGCATCTTCCCTTCGATCATCGTCTTCACGAGGAAGATCGAAGTCGAAAGGTCGCCGTTCAGCGCCGGGCCGAAGATGCCGACCGGATTGACCACCGCCAGCTCCATGCCGTTGCCTTCGCGGGCGATGAAATCCCACGCCGCGCGCTCGGCGAGCGTCTTGGATTTCATATAGGGCTGCACCGCCGGGCCGTCCGGATCGGTCCAGTCCGCCTCGGTATAGGGCGTGTCGCGCTGGCCATGGCCATAACCCACCGCCGCGAAGGACGAAGTGACCACGATCTGCTTCACGCCCGCGTCACGGGCCGCGCGCAGCACCCGCAAGGTGCCTTCGCGCGCCGGCCGGATCAGTTCCTGCTCGTCCCTGGGTTGGGCAGGCGGGAAGGGCGAGGCGACATGATGGACATAGTCGCAGCCCGCCACTGCCTCGGCCCAGCCATCGTCCTTTTCCAGATCGGCGGCGAAGAAGGATAGGCGGTCGCCGGCATCCGCGCCCGCCGCGGCGAGCGTCGCGCGCACCTCGGCTTCGCGCGACAGGCTGCGCACCGTGGTGCGGACTTCGTGTCCCGCGGCCAGCAGCTGCAGGATCACATGGCTGCCGACGAAGCCGGAGCCGCCGGTGACTAGAACCTTGCTCATGCGAAACGATGTGGGCGCGGCAGGGCTACCTTGCAATGTAGGATTTGGCGTGCTGCGGTCCCGCTTGCGTCGGCGTGTGATGCCACGAGGTCGCAACCGCCTTCGAGGGCAAACGGCTGTCGCGTACGTGTCGCCTCATAGGGGCATAGCCGGCGCGTATCAGGCACGTCGGTTACGCGTGACAACGGGATGCAGGAGAGGAAGCGTGTCAACGACAGCCGGAAAAAGCCCGTTTCGTGTCAACCGTGTCAAGCTGGCGTGTCAGGCAGGCCCCATCGGTGGTTTACCGCGTTGCCCCCTTGCGCCGCGCGAGCCGAGCGCCGATGTTGGGCGTCTGGGCAACCATCCAAGAGAAAATCCCGCATGCATCCGCTTTCCGGTCAGATGACCATTGATCCCGTTACCGGCGGTCTCGTTCCCATCGTTATCGAACAGTCGAGCCGCGGCGAGCGCAGCTTCGACATCTTCTCGCGCCTGCTGCGCGAGCGCATCATCTTCGTGACCGGCGGCGTCGAGGACCATATGGCCTCGCTGATCACTGCCCAGCTGCTCTTCCTCGAGTCCGAGAACCCGAAGAAGGACATCTGGATGTACATCAACTCGCCGGGCGGCGTGGTCACCGCCGGCATGGCGATCCACGACACCATGCAATATATCCGTCCACGCGTCGGCACGGTGTGCATCGGTCAGGCGGCGTCGATGGGCAGCTTCCTGCTCGCATCGGGCGAGCCGGGCCTCCGTGTCGCGCTGACCAATGCCCGCATCATGCTGCACCAGCCCTCGGGCGGCGCGCAAGGCATGGCCTCGGACATCGAGATCCAGGCTAAGGAGATTCTCCGTATTCGCGCGCGGATGAATGCGCTCTATGCTCAGTATACTGGCCAGCCGCTCGAACGGATCGAGCAGGTCATGGACCGTGACAGCTTCTTCGAGGCCGATGAGGCCAAGGCGTTCGGCGTGGTGGACGAGGTATACGATAAGCGGCCGCAGCCGACTGACGACGCAGCAGCTGCTTAAGATTATTGAGTTATAGCCGTCCGCGGGCGAAAGCCTTCGGGCGGCGACAACCGCTTGCTGTGGGCGGATTATGGATTGCCGGACGGGAACCCGCGTGTAGGATGGCGGGTAGTGGCTACGCGTCCGGCGCGTAAAGGATGGATTGAATGACCAAGCTCAGCGGCGGCGACTCCAAGAGCACGCTCTACTGCTCGTTCTGCGGCAAGTCGCAGCACGAGGTGCGCAAGCTCATCGCCGGACCGACCGTGTTCATCTGCGACGAGTGCGTCGAGCTCTGCAACGACATCATCCGCGAAGAGACCAAGTCGGCACTTGTCTCGAAGAAGGACGGTGGCGTCCCGACGCCGCAGGAAATCTGCGACGTGCTCGACGATTATGTGATCGGGCAGAAGCAGGCCAAGCGCGTGCTCTCGGTCGCGGTGCACAACCATTACAAGCGGCTCAACCACGGCGCCAAGGGTGCCGATGTCGAGCTCGCCAAGTCGAACATCCTGCTCGTCGGCCCCACCGGCTGCGGCAAGACGCTGCTGGCCCAGACGCTGGCGCGCATCCTCGACGTGCCGTTCACCATGGCCGATGCGACGACGCTCACCGAAGCCGGCTATGTCGGCGAGGATGTCGAGAACATCATCCTCAAGCTGCTCCAGGCCTCCGATTATAATGTCGAGCGGGCGCAGCGCGGGATCGTCTATATCGACGAGATCGACAAGATCAGCCGCAAGGCCGAGAATCCTTCGATCACCCGCGACGTTTCGGGCGAGGGCGTCCAGCAGGCTTTGCTCAAGCTGATGGAAGGCACGACTGCCTCGGTTCCCCCGCAGGGCGGCCGCAAGCATCCGCAGCAGGAATTCCTCCAGGTCGACACGACCAACATCCTGTTCATCTGCGGCGGCGCGTTCTCGGGGCTCGAGAAGATCATCGGCGATCGCCTGCAGGGCAAGTCGATCGGCTTCGGCGCCTATGTCGCCGCGCCGGAAGAGCGGCGCACGGGTGAAGTGCTGCGCCAGACCGAGCCCGAGGATCTGCTCAAGTTCGGCCTGATCCCCGAGTTCGTCGGCCGCCTGCCGGTGATCGCGACGCTCGAGGACCTCGACATCGACGCCTTGGTCAAGATCTTGACCGAGCCGAAGAACGCGCTGGTCAAGCAGTATCAGAAGCTGTTCGAGATGGAGGGCGTGAAGCTCGGCTTCAACGACGATGCGCTCGTCGCGGTCGCCAGGAAGGCGATCGATCGCAAGACCGGCGCGCGCGGGCTCCGCTCGATCCTCGAGGCGATCCTGCTCGACACGATGTTCGACCTGCCCGGAATGGACGGCGTCGATGAGGTGATGATCGACAAGGACGTGGTCGAGGGCCGCAAGGACCCGGTCCGCATCTACGCCAAGAAGGAAAAGACCGGCAGCGCCGCATAGGAGCGCGCCGCCTGAACTTCTGTTGCCAAAACACTGCACAAGCGGCCGGAAAGATACCTTTCCGGCCGCTTTTGTTTGACCGACTCGTCCGCAAGGCGCACCATCTCCGCAGGAGAAGAGATGGAGAGGTGACGTATGTCCGATGTAGCCATCCTCGATGACGAAGATCCTCGCGAGTATCGTTCGCCGTTCGATCTGGCGCTCAACCCGGCCGCGCTCGAAACCTTCAAATGGCTGGTACTTGGGCATGTCCTGTACGCAATTGGCCTGGCGTTGGTGGTCTATTTCCACATCGACAACGGCGCGGTCTGGATAACGCCGCTGTTCGGCCTGCCTTTCGTCTGGCGCGAGCGGCAGCACCGGTTCGCGGTCAAGGCATTGGTGTTCTTCCTCGGCTTCACGCTGATGCACTATGTCGCGCTGATGACCGTCAGCGGCATGCGCGGCGACGAAGTGGGTTTCCTGCGCGGGTTCGTCGGCGGTGCCGTGGGCGGCGGCGGCGCGCTTCTGCTCTGCGCGATCTTCGGGCTGGTCCGCAAGGGCTCGAGCCTCACCTTCGAGGCATTCGGCACCGTACTGCTCGGCGCCGTCGGCAGCTTCTGCCTGTATCTGTATCTCACCACCGGTGCGACCGGGGATTCGTCCGCCAGCGACATCATCCAGCCGCTCAAGATATACACGCCGTGGCAGATCGCCTTCGCCTACGTCCTGGCGAGGGTCCTCCGCCCGGTCTGATCACCGGGGTCGAAGCGCAGGCCGTGCGGTAGGGCGCCGCGCGGCCGGACCGTTCAGCGCTCGCCACGGGATCACTGCCCATTCGGGAGCGTCGCAGGCGCGCGCGACACGCGCGAAATAAGCCGCGACGAACAAGCCGTCCGGCGTGAACCAGGCCTGAGGGAAGCTCCACACATCCGAGTCGTCATAGCTGCAGCCGTCGTCTTTCGGGGCCGCCATCTGCGCGGGATGATAGCGCTTGAGCAGCGCTACCAATCCTGTAGCGAAAGCCGCGCCGCGGTAGGCGTACCAGGCGTCCGACCGCTCGGGCGGCGGCGTCTTTCCGAAGTGCAGCAGATCATCGAGCTTGACCTCGCTGCCGGTCCGCGCGTCAAAAATGACGCCCTGCACTCCGAAATCGGGATGCGCCGCGCCCGCGCAGCCCCAACTCGTCAGCCATGGATAGCTGACCCAGGAATCATCGAGATAGACCGGCCCGGCCTCGTCCGAATCGATGCCCGCGCCGCCCTCATAGCCCGGGCAGCCGAACCAGTTGCGAACATGCTCCCACTGCGTCACCGTCAGTGCGGCGTTGATCTTGTGGAGCGCCGCGGCGGCATATCCGCCTTCGATGCGGAACAGCCGGGTTCCAGACCGACGCTCGGTGTACCAGCGGATCGTGCGCGTACCGATGCGCTCGGCGGGGCCGGGTTCGAGACGCAGCCCCGCGAGCTGCATGCGATCATAGCCATCGAGATTCGTGGGAGCGCCGGCCGGCGCGGCGGGAGGCACGGCCGGCGTGAGCGAGACCGGAAGCGCCTTGCCCTTGGCGGTGGTCAGCGTTCCCGCCCAGCCACTGCCCGAACGCCTCAGAACGAGGCTGTCGCCGGTAAGCCGTGCGCTCAGCTTGAGCACGTCCGCGTCTCGCTCGCCGTCGAGTGCGATATCGAGGCGAGTGCTGCGATAGAAATAGCGGCCGCTCGGCGCGCCATCGCCGGTGTCGAGCTCGACTATGATCGGGGCGCTGCCGGCCTTGCCCTCATAAAGCTGCGCGGAGGCGGTGGCCGGGAACGCCAACGCAACCAAGGCGGCGGCGAAGAGCCGGAGTCTCGTCATCACTCGCTGCGGCGCGGTTCACGCTGCGCGGCCTCGACCGCTTCGGAGCGCTTCAGGATGCGCGAGGCGGGATCGACGATCACATGCGCCTCCGCCGGCACGGCTATGCTTCCGGTGCCGCCGGTCATCGCCACAGTCTCGACCTTGTCGTCGATCTGCACCTCGACCGGAAGCGGGAAGGGCCTGTTTCCGGGTGTCTTCCAGTGGAGCGTGAGCCGGTCGCCTTCGCGCGTCTCGATCAGCTCGGGAAGCGCCGCCTGATACAGATAGACATGGAAGAACCAGGCCATATCCTTGCCGGTCACCTGATTGACGATGGCGATATATTCGGGCGTGGTGGCGAAGCGCGGCTGGAAATTGCCCGGCTTCGGGTCGGGCCGGCCATAGACCAGCCAGCGCGTGACTTCCCAGAAGGCCTTGTCGCCGATCGTGTTGCGCAGCGTGTGGAGCACCCAGGCACCCTTGACGTAGATGTCGCCGCCGGGGCCGCCTTTCTCCTCCTCATAGACCTCTTCCTCGGTCATGATCCGGCCGGAGACGATCGGTGCCTTGTTCTCGATCTGGTTGCGGAACTTCTCCATCATCACCGCATAGCGCGCCTCGCCCTCCCGCCAGCGGCCGTAGAGCGGCTGCATGTACTGGGCATAGCCTTCGTGGAGCCAGTAATCGTCCCAGTTGGCCGCCGACATCTGGTTGCCGAACCATTCGTGGGCGAGCTCGTGCTGGAACAGCCAGTCGAAGCCGGTCGCGTCCTTGGCGTAGTTGTTGCCGTACGCGTTGATCGTCTGGTGCTCCATGCCGAGATGCGGGGTCTCGACCACGCCCAGTTTCTCGTCGGACCAGGGATAGGGGCCGACATTGGCCTCGAAGAAATCGAGCGTCGGCGCGAATTCAGCGAACAGGCCCTTGGCCTTCACCTCGCGGCCGGGCAGATGCCAGTAATATAGCGGGATCGTCCCGCCGAAGCGGCTCTTGTAGATGCCCTTGATCTCGACATAGGGCGCGACGTTGAGCACCACCGAATACGGGTTCGGGCTGCGCGCATGCCAATGCCAGGTCGTGCGGCCGTCGGGAAGCGTATCGACCTTTTGCAGCACGCCGTTGGATGGCGCCGACAGGCCCTTGGGCACGGTGATGTGGAGGTCGACCTTCGCCGGCTCGCCGGCCGGGAAATCGAGGCACGGCCAGAACAGGTCGCAGCCATAGCCCTCGGCGGTCGTCGCGATCCAGGGTTTGCCTTCGGGGTTTTCGACCAGACGATGCCGTCGTCCCACGGCGCGCGCACCGCGACGTGCGGCGTGCCGCCATACGTGATCCTGACCATTGCCCGGCCTCCCGCCGCGAGCGTCGCGGGAAGGGCGATGGTCAGCCGGCCTTCGGGATTGGACCAGCTGGTGCGGGCCAGCGGTTGCCCGTCCACGCTGATCGCGCTCACCGGCAAATTCTTGTCGAGATCGATCAGCAGGCGGCGCTGCGGCGCCGAAGTGGCAAGCGTCAGCGTGGCGACGCCCTGCAGCGTCTGCGTATCGGGAAACACTTCGATCGCGAGGTCGACATGCTCGAGCCGCAGCGCCGCACGTTCGGGATCGATCGGGCCGCCCGAAGTCTTGGTGATTTCGGTGATCGGCGGTTCGCCCGGCTTGATCTGCGCGAGGACAGGCGAGGCGGTCAGCGCAAGGGCGGAAGCGGCGAGCAGCAGGCGAATGCGGATAGGTCTCTCCATCAGGCGCGCTCGACGGCGCATCCGCCGTCGCGAGCGTAAAATCGGGTTGTCGGGGACGGATATAGCCAATGCGCCCGCACGCGCCACGTCGCGCCGTTTCAGCGGGTCGGCGCATCGCCGGAAACGACAGTCCACAGCCAATCAATGGACGACGATTGATGCGGCTGGCGCAGGCACCATATATAGTGGAATGTGAGGGCCGCTCGGGCCCAGGAGTATCCATGAAGCAGTCCTATCCCGTCCTGCCGCTTCGCGACATTGTCGTCTTCCCGCACATGATCGTGCCGCTGTTCGTGGGCCGCGACAAGTCGGTCGCCGCGCTCGAAGCCGCGATGGCCGACGACAAGGAGATTTTCCTCGTCGCGCAGCTCGATCCCGCCGAGGATGATCCCGGCCGTGAAGACCTGTACGACACCGGCGTCTCGGCAGAAGTGCTCCAGCTGCTCAAGCTTCCCGACGGCACCGTGCGCGTGCTCGTCGCGGGCAAGGAGCGCGGCACGCTCGAGACGGTCGACGAATCCGGGCCTTTCCTAACCGCGACCGTGAACCCGGTCGACGAAGGCGACACGCAGCTGGAAAGCGCTGCCGCCGAATTGGGCGAGAAGGTGAGCAAGATCACGCCCGACAATCTGAGCGCCGAGCTCCAGGCCCTGATGCGCTCGGTGGTCGATCAGTTCGAGAATTACGCCAAGCTCAACCGCAAGCTGCCCGCCGAGACCGCGGTCCAGCTCGCCGAGCTCGACGATCCCTCGCGCCTCGCCGACGCGGTCGCCGCCAACATCGCGGTCAAGGTCGCCGACAAGCAGTCGCTGCTGGTCGAGAAGGACCCCGGAAGCGCCTCGAAATGGTGTTCGCCTTCATGGAGGGCGAGCTCGGCGTGCTGCAGGTCGAGAAGAAGATCCGCAGCCGCGTGAAGCGGCAGATGGAGAAGACCCAGCGCGAATATTATCTCAACGAGCAGTTGAAGGCGATCCAGCGCGAGCTGGGCAATGAAGGCGACGAGGGCGACGGCGACGAGATCGCCGAGCTCACCCAGAAGATCGCGACGCTCAAGCTCTCGAAGGAAGCGCGGACCAAGGCGACCGCCGAGCTCAAGAAGCTCAAGACCATGGCGCCGATGAGCGCCGAGGCGACCGTCGTGCGCAACTATCTCGACGTGCTGCTGGGCCTGCCCTGGGGCAAGAAGTCCAAGCTCAAAAAGGATCTGGTCGAAGCCGAGGCCGTCCTCAACGGCGATCATTATGCGCTCGAGAAGGTCAAGGACCGCATCGTCGAATATCTCGCGGTGCAGGCGCGCACCAACAAGTTGAAGGGGCCGATCCTGTGCCTCGTCGGGCCTCCCGGCGTGGGCAAGACCTCGCTCGGCAAGTCGATCGCCAAGGCGACCGGTCGCGAGTTCATCCGTCAGTCGCTGGGCGGCGTGCGCGACGAGGCCGAGATTCGCGGCCATCGCCGCACCTATATCGGCTCGCTGCCCGGCAAGATCGTGACGAACCTGCGCAAGGCCGGTGCCTCGAACCCGCTGTTCCTGCTCGACGAGATCGACAAGCTCGGCCAGGACTTCCGCGGCGATCCCGCCTCGGCACTGCTCGAGGTGCTCGACCCCGAGCAGAACAACAAGTTCAACGACCATTATCTGGAGATCGACATCGATCTCTCGGACGTGATGTTCGTGTGCACGGCGAACTCGCTCAACCTGCCGCAGCCGCTGCTCGACCGCATGGAGATCATCCGGCTCGAAGGCTATACCGAGGACGAGAAGCTCGAAATCGCCGAACGGCATCTGATCGAGAAGCAGATCGAGGCGCACGGGCTGAAGGAAGGCGAGTTCACCCTGACGCACGAGGGGCTGCGCGAGCTGATCCAGAAATACACGCGCGAGGCAGGCGTCCGCACGCTCGAGCGCGAGATCGCCAGGCTGGCGCGCAAGGCGCTGCGGAAGATTCTCGAGGGCAAGGAGACCAGCGTCACCATCACCCCCGAAAATCTTCACGAATATGCCGGGGTGCAGAAATATCGCCACGGCCTGTCGGAGGAGGAGCACCAGATCGGTGCGGTCACCGGTCTCGCCTGGACCGAAGTGGGCGGCGAACTGCTGACGATCGAGAGCGTCACCGTTCAGGGCAAGGGCGCGATCAAGACGACCGGCAAGCTGGGCGATGTGATGAAGGAGAGCGTGGAGACGGCGTTCAGCTTCGTTCGCGCGCGTGCGCCCACCTATGGCATCAAGCCGAGCCTGTTCCAGCGTAAGGATGTGCACGTCCACTTGCCCGAAGGCGCGGTTCCCAAGGACGGTCCGTCGGCGGGCATCGGTCTGGTCACTGCGATCGTATCGACCATGACCGGGGTTCCGGTACGCAAGGACATCGCCATGACCGGCGAGGTCACGTTGCGCGGCCGGGTGCTGCCGATCGGCGGGCTCAAGGAGAAACTGCTCGCGGCGCTGCGCGGCGGCATCAAGACGGTGCTGATCCCGGGCGAGAACGAGAAGGACCTCGTCGAGATCCCCGCCAACATCCGCGAGGGGCTGGAAATCATTCCGGTCATCCATGTCGACGAAGTGCTGCGGCTCGCTTTGACCGAGCCGCTCACGGCCATCGACTGGACCGATGCCGATGAGCTGGCGGCCCAGCCGCCGGCGCATGTGCCCGGGATCGGCGACGCCGTTCATCATTGAGGACGCGTAACTTTTGCGGCAAAATCCGCCGCTGAGGGTTTGACAGCGGCGGCGGTCGCGTGCTGACTGGCGCGCTCGGCTTGCCGCCGCGACTCATTTTTCGATGCACTCACTCAGGGGAATCCACCAGCATGAACAAGCAAGAGCTGATCGGGACGGTCGCTGAGACCTCCGGCCTCGGCAAGGGCGACGCCACCAAGGCCGTCGAAGCGGTGTTCGATGCGATCTCGACTTCGCTCAAGAAGGGCGACGAAGTGCGCCTCGTCGGCTTCGGCACCTTCTCGGTCAGCAAGCGCAAGGCGTCGACCGGCCGCAACCCGCGCACCGGCGAGGAGATGACGATCAAGGCGTCGAACCAGCCCAAGTTCAAGGCCGGCAAGGGCCTCAAGGATTCGGTCAACTGATCCGACGGGAAAGCAGGGCCTTGGGGGCTGGACAAGCGCACCCCGCACCGCCTAAAGGCCCGCTTCCCGTTTCCGCCGAAGGGTTCCAGGACCCAGGGCGAAAGGGCGCGTAGCTCAGTGGTAGAGCACTGTGTTCACACCGCAGGGGTCGCAAGTTCAATCCTTGCCGCGCCCACCATGTAGAGAAGCCCGCCGGTCGCACGATCGGCGGGCTTTTTCGTGGCTATTTGATCCCCGGCGCGCGCTCCTGCGCCAGCCGTTCGTCGAGCGCCGCCGCGAAATCCTGCGCATAAGCCCGGCACGCGTCCGGATCGATGAAGGGATTGGGTTTCGACCCCTGGGCGAAGCGCCGGCGTTTCTCGGCTCCCCCGACTGGCTCGGGTGCGCAGTGATCAGGATGTCGCAGGGCATGCGGCGCATCGCGGCGAACGACCGGCGGAACGACGCGACCAGCCAGCCATGGTCGGGATCGGAAAAGCGATAGGCCGGCGGCGCTGCGGGATTGAGGCTCGCGGCGAAGACGATCGTGCGGCACTGGCGGCCTTCGCAGCTTCGCCATGTCCAGCTCGTGCTCCCCGAGTGTGACCGGACGTGGCGCGGGCGGTGATCGTTACTCCGCCAAGCCGGAGCCGCTCGCCGTCGCGAACGGTGCGCAACCGCGATACGGCAGGGAAGGGTGCGAGCCAGCTGACCTGCGCGTCCGACGGATCGGTGCCGCCGCGCAGCACCGTCGCGGCCGCCGCGCCCGCCACCACCGTCGCCCCGCTGTCGCGCGCGAGCGCCGCGATGCCGCCGGCGTGATCGTAATGCGGCTCGGTGCTCAGGATGTATTTCACATCCTCGACCCGGAAGCCGAGCTTGCGGATGTTCGCCTCGATCGCCCGAACGCCCTGCGGCACGGCACCGTCGATCAGGATCAGCCCGGCACCGGTGTCGATCAGTCCGACATTGAGCCCCTCGAAGCCGACCAGATAGAAATTGCCGAACACACGGATCGGCGCCTCCGGCCCCAGCCATTTCGCGGCGCTTTCGGGAGCGATCGGGCGAAGCAGCGGATCGTCGGCCTGTTGTGCGGGTGCCGACGACGACAGCAGCATGACGGCAAGCACGGCTTGAATGGACATGTCATAATCTCCCTTTGCGTCGGCGAAATGACCGCGGCAGGGACGGCGGCGCAAACCACCATTTCTCGCGAGAGCCATTAGCCTGGCTCATGGCGCGTCGATCCAGGGGGCGCGGCAAGGCAGGATTTCGCCTCGGGCTCGCGGGGTCATGCTCGTTGCGGACCTGCAACATCGTAACCTGATTGTCATTCGACTGTCGCGCGAGAGTCTTCAAACTCTCGCGGACGAGTCACGCAAGCCTCCTAGCGCAGCGTTCGTGATCGGCAGGGGGAACCGAGTCGATCCCGTCCATTCGCACACACGCGCAACCCGGCATTCCGCCGGAACGGAGACTTTATGGCCCGCTTCCAACGCCTCAGCCTTATCCTGATGACCAGCTGCGCGGGACTCGCGCTCTCGGCCTGTGACGGCGCCAACGACATCGCTTCGCCCGGGACCGGCGGGAACGTCATCATCAACAATCCGACGCCGACGCCGGTGCCGACCCCCACTCCGACGCCCGGCACCGCGCTGGTGACGCCGGCCACAGGTTGCCCGACGATCGCGGATCCGCAGGGGCTGACCGACTCGGGCACCATCACCGGCCCGACGGGCACATGGCGCGTCTGCACGCTGCCTGCGCGGATCAACGCGAGCGTCAACCTCCCGAAGGTCGCGGGCTTGCTCTATCGCCTCGGCGGCCGCGTCGATGTCGGCACTGATCTCGGCGCCACGGCAGTCGCCGGCGAGCGAAGCGTGACGCTGAGCATCGAGCCCGGTGCAATCGTGTTCGGCGGCACCGGCGTGTCGTGGCTCGCGGTCAATCGCGGCAACAAGATCAATGCGGTCGGCACCGCCACTACGCCGATCATCTTCACCAGCCGTGACAACATCCTCGGCCTCAACACCGACACCTCGTCGGGTCAGTGGGGCGGCGTAGTGCTGATGGGTCGCGCGCAGATCACCGATTGCGCCGCACCGGGCGCGACGCCGGGTACCGTCGGCTGCGAGCGCCAGACCGAAGGCGCGGTGGATCCGGCGCTGTATGGCGGCGCGACCAATACCGATAACAGCGGCCGCCTCAGCTATGTGCAGATCCGCTATTCGGGTTATGTCCTCTCGGCCGATGCCGAGCTCCAGTCGCTTACCACCGAAGGTGTCGGCACCGGCACCCAGCTCGATCACATCATGTCGTTCAACAGCTCGGACGACGGCGCGGAGTTCTTCGGCGGCAACGTCAACCTGAAGTACTTCATTTCGGTCGGCGCCGAGGACGACAATCTCGACTCCGACACCGGCGTGAAGCTGAACGCGCAATATGTCATTGCGGCGCAGCGGGCGGGCATCGGCGATGCGATGATCGAGGCGGATACCGACAACGCCTTCGACGGGCAGACTCCGCGCCAGAACACCCGCGTCTCGAACGCTACCTTCATCCAGCGCTCGACCACCGGTGCCGATCTCGCCGCGATCCTGCTGCGCGGCGGCACCGATTACACGCTGGTGAACTCGGTGGTGGTGAGCCCCGAACTCCCATGCCTGCGCATCAGCCGCGCCAATACGATCCAGGCAGCCAACGCAGCCACCGACGAGGCCGGTCCTCCGATCTTCCGGTCGGTGGTGATGCAGTGCGCGGCGACCAAGTACCTGGGTGCGAACGGCGTGACCGCCACCGACGTCCAAGGCGTGTTCGGCAGCGGCGCCAACGGCAACAACGACGCCTTCACTCCGACGCTCACCGGCGGCTTCCTCAACGGCGCCAATGAAGCCGCGGTGGCGGCCTTCAACGCGAGCACGCTGAGCGCGTTCTTCGATGCCACGACGTTCGTCGGCGCAGCGCGAGCGACCGATACGTGGTTCCAGGGCTGGACCTGCAACAGCGCCACGCTCTCGTTCGGCACCGGAAACAGCGGGAACTGCACTTCGATCCCGACCACCTGACGCACGAATGCATGTTTGGGGCGGGACCTGGCTCCGGCTGGTGTCCCGCCCCTTTCCGATATGAAGATGGGGATATTGCAATGATGAAGCCGCTTCGGCTCGCCCGGCTGCTGGTTCTCTCGACGGCGCTCGTCGCGCCGGCCGTCGCACGCGCGCAATCGACGCCGGCAGACCCGGCCAGCGGATCAGGCGCGCAGAATGTCGGCGATGCCGGCGTCCCTGCCGATCCCCAGTCGGCGGCAACTGCGGCACCGGAGCAGCAGGTCGAGGAAACGCCCGATATCTCGGTTCCGGGTGACGAAATCGTCGTCGTCGGCCGCCACCAGGCCAACGTCCAGCAATCGGCGGCGCAGGTCGTCTCGGTGCTTTCGAGCGCCGACATTGCCCGCACCGGAGAAGGCGACATCGCCGGCGCGCTGAGCCGCGTGACCGGCCTCAGCGTCGTCGGCAACGGCTTTGTCTATGTTCGCGGCCTTGGCGATCGCTATTCGCTGGCGCTCCTCAACGGATCGCCGTTGCCGAGCCCCGAGCCGCTGCGCCGCGTGGTGCCGCTCGACATCTTCCCGACCAACGTGATCGCCTCGTCGCTCGTCCAGAAGAGCTATTCGGTGAATTTCCCCGGCGAGTTCGGCGGCGGCGTCATCAACCTGACGACCCGCGCGGTTCCGAAGGAGAGTTTCCTCAGCATCAGCGGCGGGATCGGGGGCGACACGCGCACCACCGGCCAGCTGGGCTATGTCTATGCCGGCGGCGGTCGCGACTGGACTGGTTTCGACGACGGCACCCGGCGGACGCCGCCTGCACTCGAATCGTTTCTCGCCAGCGGCAACCGGATCAGCGACCTGACGCTTGCGCAGCGGCAGGATGTGGCGAGCCAATTGGTCAATGCGAATACCGCCTTGCTCCAGCGCAACAAGGACATCCCGGTCAACTGGTCGGCCGGAATTACCGGCGGCACGGCATTCGACCTCGGCGGCGCGCGACTGGGCGTGATCGCGACCGGTGCCTATTCGAGCAAGTGGCGCACCCGCGACACGACGCAGCAGGCGACCGATTCGAGCGACCTGTCGACGAAGCGCTTCGACTATGAGCGCGTGATCACCGACAATCGCACCGTAGTGAACGGGCTGCTCGGCCTCGGGCTCGAGTTCGGCGAACAGACGCTGCGCTGGACCAATCTCTACATCCGCGACACGCTCAAGCAGGCACGGCTTGCAAGCGGAACCGATTTCACCTCGGGCGAGCGCCAGCGCATGCTCCAGGACACCGCCTGGTACGAGCGCCAGCTGGTCGACAGCCAGTTCGTCGGCGAGTTCAAGGTCGGCGACATGTCGATCGACACCCGGCTCGCTTATGCGAACTCGAAACGGCGTGCACCGTACGAGACCTCGATCGGCTATGTCCTGCGCGAGACCGGCCCCTTTGCAGGCAATTATCTGAACCGCCTGAATGCCGGGCTCGGCTCGGCGGACGTGTCCTTCTCGCGACTGAACGAGAATCTCTGGTCGGGCGGGATCGACTTTTCGTACCGTGCTTCGGCGAATCTGACGGTGACCGGCGGCTATGCCTATATGGACACCGACCGCACCTCCTCGCGCCGCGAATTTCAGTTTCTGGCGCCCAGCACGCTGCCGGAAGGCGTCAGCCTGATGCGGCCGGATAATCTGCTCGGTGGCGCCGTCATCCGCAACTTCGGCATCGATCTGATCGAGACCACCGAAGGCGATCCGGCGTTCAAGGCGAGCCTCACCAGCCATGCATACTATCTCAAGGCCCGCAGTCAGTTTCTGAACAGCCTGAGCCTCGAACTCGGTGCGCGCTTCGAGACGGCGCGTCAGGCGGTTGCTCCGCTGCAGGTGTTCAACACGCCGAGCAATTCGGGGGCGTCGAACAAGATCGAGCGCGATTACTGGCTGCCGGCGGCGACGCTGACCTGGGAGCTTCAGCCGCAGATGCAGGTGCGGCTGAGCGCATCGAAGACGATCGCGCGGCCGCAGTTCCGCGAATTGCTGTTCCAGCAATATTACGATCCGGAGAGCAACCGGCTGTTCCGCGGCAATCCCTCGCTCCAGGACAGTCAGCTCTATAATCTGGAGGCGCGGTACGAATGGTATTTCGCCCGCGACCAGCGGATCGCGCTGGCCGGCTTCTTCAAGCGGATCGACAAGCCGATCGAGGCCTATGGCAGCTTCATCGCCGAGGATCCGTTCACCAGCTATGCCAATGCTCCGCGCGCCAATCTCTACGGCGCCGAGGTCGAGGCGCAGAAGTATTTCGACGTTTGGGGTTCGCGGCGTGCGGTGGTGATCGCCAATTACACCTATTCTAAATCCAAGGTGCAGGTGCGCCCCGGCGATACGACGACGATCTACACCGGTAACGCCGCGAGCAACGTCCAGCCGGCGTCGAACTATTTCCTCGACGGGCGGCCGCTGACCGGCCAGTCCGATCACATCGGCAATCTCGAATTCGGTCTTGAGGATCAGGACAGGCTGTCACAGCAGACGCTGATGCTCACTTATGCCAGCAAGCGGCTCACCAGCCGTGGTCCCGGTCTGCTGCCGGACATTTACGAATATCCCGGTCTGCATCTCGATTTCGTCGCGCGGCAGGGGATCAAGATTGCCGGCGTGAACATGGAAGCCAAGCTCGAGCTCCGCAACATCACCGGCACCAAGTACAAGGAATATCAGGAGAGCGGCGATAACCGCATCTACTATAATTTGTACAATGTCGGCACGAGCGGCACGCTGGGCCTCAGCATCAACTTCTGATCGGGTAAAAGGGGAGAGGGCTCCGGCCGGGCGAAAGCCCGCCGGGGCCTTTCTATGTCACCAGCCCCAGGGCCGCTCGCGGAACCATTGGGTGATGACGTATTTGGAGCCCGCGCGGACCTTCATCGCGTGGTGGATGGTCGACGGGTTGGGCGTGCCGTTCGCACGCAGATTGTTCCAGGCGAGGACCTTGCCCACTTCGGGCTCGATCATCTTGTCGATCGCCTTGAAGCGCGTCACGCCACCGGCCTCGACCTGGTTGAGGTAGAGCATCACCGTCCAGGTGCGCTGGCCGGCGACGCTGCAGAACTTCTCGAAGTCCGCGCCCGAAGGCTCGAAATAATCGGTGTGCGCCTTGAACTCCTGGCCCACCTCGTAGCGCTGGCCCTGCATCGGCTCGGCATGCGCGGGGTCGAGCCCGGTCAGCGCGATGATGCGGCGCTTCAATTCCATCGCCAGCGGATCGTCGGGATCGAGATCGCAGGTCTCGCTGGTGCGGAAGGCATAATCGCCATTGGCGTCGGCGAGAGTCGAGGGGCGGCGCTTCGAATCGATCTGGAGCATGAGGAGCCGGCACATCTCCGGCTCGATGAACTTCTTGCCGATGAACATCGCGACCTTGGGATTGGGCACGCGTTGGATGCCCGGCTGGCGCAATATGTGCTCGATCACAGGTTCGGACGGATGGCCCGCGCCGAAATTGGGAACGACGGGCGAAGAGTCGGCGAGGGTCTGCATCGCGAGCGATTCTGCCAAATTCGGCGGCATTTCGCCAGTATCGCGTGTCCGTGGCGCCCGGCGTAACAAAAGCGCAAGCAAGCCGTCACATATCACAGGCACTCGACGGCACATGGCCCTCGACGCGCAGCTCGAAGCCGAAATGCCGCGTTTCGCGGACCCGCACGCATTGGACGCGCTGGGCGTGCCGGCGAGGCTGGCCGCTGCGATCGAGCGTGCGGCCGATCGGCTGACCGGCATGATCGCGATCGCCGGGCCCGGCGCCGAAGAAACCGCCGCGGCGCTGCACCGGCGGTTCGGGATTCCCTCGGCGGCGTGATCGCGGACCGCGCGGCAGCAAACCTGACGGTCGACGCTGCCGATCGCGGGCTGGTGATCGCCTGTTTCGACGGCGGCGACGCCGTGGGTACGATCCTGACGCTCCGGCGGCTGGCGAGCGACCGCTTCGCGCTGGCCGCGGCGCTGCGCCTCGTGATCGCCCAGCGGATCGCGCCGGGACTCTGCCGCAGCTGCCGTCAGCCCGAACAGGCGTTCGGATCGACCGCGGCGCTGCTGGGGCTCGACCCCGGCGCGATCCTGTGGTCGGCGCCGGGGTGCGATGCGTGCGCCGGGAGCGGGCGGGGGCGTCGGTGCGAGATCTTCGAGGGCGTGGAAGTCGATCCGGCGATGCGGCGGCTGATCTATGATGGTGCCGACGCGCCTTTGCTCGCGCGCCACGCCTATCTTTCGGCGCCCAATTTCGCCTCAGCGGCAAGGGCATTGGCGCGCGATGGCATGATCGCGCCCGAGGAAGCCGTCGGCGCATCGCGCAATGATCTTGCGCTTCGCGAAAGCCCTCGCTAAGCGGCCAACGTTCGCGGCGACCGTAGTTCAATTGGTTAGAGCGTCGGCTTGTGATGCCGGAAGTTGCGGGTTCAAGTCCCGTCGGTCGCCCCATTTTCCACAGCCCGGATATTTCCCTTGAAAACCGACTGGGGCTTCCCCGATTTCGACGAGCATGAGGGCGTTCACCTCTTCACCGACCACGCCAGCGGGCTGAGCGCGATCATCGCGATTCACTCGACTGCGCTCGGGCCGGCGGCAGGCGGGGTGCGCTTCTGGCATTACGCCGATCTCGGATGCGGCGATCACCGATGCGCTACGGCTCTCGCGGGGAATGAGCTACAAGAACGCGATGGCGAACCTGCCGATGGGCGGCGGCAAGGGCGTGATCCTCGCCGCCGAACCCGGCGCCACGGTCACCACCGAGCAACTCGAGGCATTCGGCCGCGCGGTCGAATCGCTGCAGGGCAAATACGTCACCGCCGAGGATGTCGGCATGTCCGAGGCGCGGATGAAGATCGTCGCGACCCGGACCAAGCACGTCTCCGGCCTGCCCGTCGCGGCGGGCAGCGCGGGCGGCGATCCGGGCCCGGTGACTGCGCGCGGCGTCTATCTGGGCGTCAAGGCAGCGGCGAAGCGCGGGCTCGGCGCCGACGACATGCGCGGTGTGCGCGTCGCGATCCAGGGTGTCGGTTCGGTCGGCGGCGGGCTCGCCCGATTGCTGGCGAAAGACGGCGCGACCCTGGTACTGGCCGACGTCAATGCCGAGCGGGCCAAGGCGCTCGCGGCTGAGCTCGGTGCCGAAGCAGTCGACGCCGGCGACATCCTGACGCTCGACGCCGAGCTGTTCAGCCCCAATGCACTGGGCGCGATCCTGACCGAACAGTCGATCCCGCAGATCAAGGCCAAGGTCGTGGCCGGCGGCGCGAACAACCAGCTCGCGACGCGCGCGGACGGCGCGCGGCTCCACGATCGCGGCATCCTCTATGCCCCCGATTACGTGATCAACGCGGGCGGCATCATCAATGTCGGGCTCGAATATCTCGGCCAGGGCAACATGGCCGAGGTCCAGTCGCGCGTCGACAAGATCCCCGAGCGACTGATCGAAGTGTGGGACGAAAGCGACCGCACCGGCGATCCCGAGAGCGAAGTCGCCGATCGCATCGCGCAAAGGCTGATCGGGCGCGGGTGATTCGCTCAGCGGTTCGTTGGATTTCGAAGGCTTAACTTCGCACTTTGCCCGCGAATTGACTAAGAAAATTGCTGGCTGACGTAAGAATGTTACGTGAGCGCCGAGGGCCTTTTGGACTTCACGGGTTCAAAGAGC
Organism: Sphingomonas sp. 7/4-4; assembly: GCF_027941955.1. Classification (GTDB taxonomy): domain Bacteria; phylum Pseudomonadota; class Alphaproteobacteria; order Sphingomonadales; family Sphingomonadaceae; genus Sphingomonas. Next base: position 1,143,433 of record NZ_CP115960.1, on the reverse strand, counting down.
GCCTCGTGCGTAGCGGACGAAATCCTACATTTGAAGTAGCGCCGGCCATGTTCCCCTCCCTGCAGGGAGGGGAGAATAAAAATCGCACCGCCATGTCACATCTGCCGGCGCTGTCTCGTCATGTCTCCGTAACCCCAAGGAGAACGACCATGACCCAACGCCTCGACCCCTTCGCCGCCGCGCCCGCCCAGATGCAGACCTGGCTCAACATGTCGCTCAAGATCGCGCCGGCGATCGAGCATTCGCTGCTCGAGCTGGTCAAGATCCGCGCCTCGCAGATCAACGGCTGCGCCAATTGCATCAACATGCACACCGCCGATGCGCGCAAGGCCGGGGAGACCGAGCAGCGCATCTACCTGCTGAGCGCGTGGCACGATGCGCCGGTCTATTCGGCGCGCGAGCGCGCGGCGCTGGCATGGACCGATGCGCTGACTCTGATATCGACGTCGCGGGCGCCGCGCGAAGTGTATGACGCCCTCGCCGCGGAATTCACGCAGGAGGAACAGGTGCAACTGACGCTGATGATCAACGTGATCAACGGATGGAACCGCCTCGCGGTCGGCTGCGGCCTGTTCTACGACGCCAAGCCGGCGGCGCAGGCCGCGTGACCGGCGACGCTGCAGCGTCGTTCGATCCGCTGCGTCCGCGGCTGACCCGCATCGCCTATCGCATGCTGGGTCTCGGTCGCGGACGCGGAGGACGTGGTGCAGGACGCGTTCGTCCGCTGGATGGGCACGGATCGTGTCGAAATCCGCGAGCCCGAGGCGTTCCTGCGCCGCGTGGTGACGCGGCTCTGCCTCGACCAGCTCAAATCGGCGCGGGCGCGGCGCGAGACCTATGTCGGGCCGTGGCTGCCCGAGCCGGTGGTCGAGGAGGAGGACGATGCCGACGACGTGACGCTGCCGCTGATGCTCGCGCTCGAACGGCTGTCGCCGCTCGAGCGCGCGGCGTTTCTGCTCCACGACGTATTCGGCCTCGGCTTCGACGAGATCGCCGAGACGATCGGGCGCGATCCCGCCGCGACCCGCCAGCTCGCCAGCCGGGCGCGGACGCATGTGCGCGCGGCGCGGCCGCGCTTCGACGTGCCGAAGGAGCGCGGGCTGGAGATCGCCGCGGCCTTTTTCAGGCATCCCGCAACGGCGACATGGCGGGGCTGCGCAGCCTGCTCGCCGACGATGTCTCGGTCTATTCGGACGGCGGCGGCAAGGTCCATGCCGGGCTGCGCCCGATCCTCGGCATCGAGGATGTGATGAAGCTGCATGGCTCGCTGGCGCGCTTCTTCGCGAAGGACATGTCGCAGGTGCAGCGCTGGGGAATGATCAACGGCCTGCCCGGATTCGTCACGGTCGAGGCCGACGGCCTGCTCCAGACGACCGCGCTGGCGATCGAGGACGGCAAGATCGTCGGCATCTACATCATGCGCAACCCCGACAAGCTGCGGCATTTGGGGGCGGTGCATTAGGGGGCAGCACTGCTGGTGGTGGAAAGCGGACAATCCAGGCCCTCTCCTGAAGGGGAAGGGCTGGATATTCGCAACCGGCTCGCTGGCAGCCGATCGCCCTATTGCGGCTCGAACGTTGGAATATGTTCCGCGGCGTCGAGCTGGGCACAGACCAGGCCGGCATGGAAGCGCTGGAGTTGCGCGCGGACCTGGTCGATCGTTGCGAGAAGCTCGGCGAGGTCGAGCGACATCGCGGCGATCGCCGCGGTTGCGCGTGGATCCGGTGCCTCGGTCATGGTATGGCGCTCCTTGCTGTCCGGTGGGCTACAACGCGCATCGGGCAGGGTGGATGCATGGGGTGACGCGCTCCGCGCCGCGCCCGGCGGGCTTCAGTTCGAATAGACCTTCACGTCCTTGACGACCATGTCGCCCGAACCGTCGGTATAGTCGCTGAACGTCTTCACCGCGACGTTCATGATCGGATACCAGCGGAATCCGGCGAACGGGTTCACGGCCTGATAGGTTTCCCGACCGTCGATGAACCAGGTGATGTAATCGGGCTGGATGTCCACCGCGAAGACGTGGAAATCCGAAGTGAAGCCCCCGATGCCATAGACTTCCTGGGTGTCCATGAACGTCCCGCGCTGGAAGGTGCGCATGATGTTGGCGCCGCCGTGGAGCGTGTTGGCGGTGTGGCGGTCGAAGTTCCACCAGCTTTCGAAGCCGAAGCCCTCGTAGATGTCGATCTCGGGCGGCCAGCCCGAAGTCGAGATCAGCCAGAAGGCGGGCCAGGAGCCGCGCCGCGTCGGCATCCTGGCGGTGAATTCATACTGGCCATAGCCGATCTGCAGGGGGCGCGTGTTGTGGCCGCTCAGGGCGATTGCGCCGTAATTATAGCCGACGCCGTCCCAGAAGATCGGTGCGTCGAGCTTCTGCGTGTGCATGACGAGCCCGTCGTCGGTGTAGCGAAGCGGCGCTTCGATGCCGTAGTCGCGATAGACCCAGCCATCGAGATAGATGCCGGTCTCCTGGTTGCCCGGCTGCGAGCGGCCGTTGGGCAGTTTGGTGGACCACGCCTTGTCATGGCCCGCGTCCGACCATTTCATGGTCTCCCGGCTCATCCCCCATTGGAGCGTGCCCGACGGCGCGAAGGTCCGCGGGGCGCGGCCCTCGATCTGCTCCGCGGTCGGCGGCTGGAGGAAGTCGCACTGAACGACTGCGCGATCGGTCCCCATCTTGCCGCCCCAGGGGGCTTCGACGAAGCGCACGATGAAATCGGCTTGCGGAATGCCGAGGATGATCGGCACCTCGACCGTCTTGGTCAACGGATCGCCCGGGCGGAAGATCACCGATGTGTAGATGCTCTGATAATTGATGCCGGCCACGCCCCGGACGAGCCCGGTCCCGTCCTCGGTCATCACCCGGGCGATGACGGTGTTGGGCGTCGGGCGATCGAGCGAGATGGGCACATAGGCCATGTTCGAGCCGGGCCGATAGAAGGCCGGGCCGACCGAAGCCGTGGCCTGTTCCGGATATCTGGTGCCGTTCGCGAAGTCGAAATCGGCGAAATCGGGAGGGGCGGCAAGCGCCGATGCGGCGAGCGGCCGGGCCGATACCGGGCCGGCGACGGCGATAGCTGTCTCGGCCGGCGCCGCCACGACGATCTTGCCCTCGGTTTCGGCAGTGGACCCTGGGTCCGTCACGCCCGAGCAAGCCGCAAGCGCGCACGCGAAACCGAAGCTTGCGAGCGCGCGTATGCATAGGATACGCATTACACTTCCCCTGTTGTTGCGCGGCAGCTCCGCCGCTTCGCTCAGCCTCTCCTTCTCCAGCGGGGAACCCGCTTCTTGTTGTCCCGTGAATTCGCCGGCGATGCCCCGCATGATCGATCGGTCGTGATCGTGGACCGGCGCGTTTCATGGGATCCAGGATATGGAATGCGCGGCCGGGACGGAATGGGCGACAGGCTCGAGTCGCCGTCACAGAGGCACGCACGATCCGACTCGAGCATCCGGCAACGACGTGGACGATCGGATGTGGGGCCCTCCCCGCGATGCGGAGAGGGCGGGTAGCTTAGCTGCGGACGAAGGCGAGCAGGTCGGCGTTGATGATGTCGGCATGGGTGGTCGCCATGCCGTGCGGGAAGCCGGGATAGGTCTTGATCGAGCCGTGCTTGAGCAGCTTGATGCCGATCAGCGCGGCATCGGCGATCGGGACGATCTGGTCATCCTCGCCGTGGAGAAGCAGCACCGGCACGTCGATCTTCTTAAGATCTTCCGTGAAGTCCGTCTCCGAAAAGGCTTTGACGCAATCATAATGTGCCTTGATGCCGCCCATCATTCCCTGGCGCCACCAATTATGGATCACGCCCTGATCGATCTTCGCGCCTTCGCGGTTGAACCCGTAAAAGGGGCCGGTCGGCAGGTCGACGTAGAATTGCGCGCGGTTGTTGGCGACGCCGGCGCGGATCCCGTCGAACACTTCGATCGGCAGGCCGCCGGGATTGGCCTCGGTCTTGAGCATGATCGGCGGAACCGCGCCGATCAGCACCGCCTTGGCGACGCGGCCGGGCTCGGCACGCGCGACATAATGCGCGACTTCGCCGCCGCCGGTCGAGTGGCCGATATGGATCGCGCCCTTGAGATCGAGCGCCGCGGCGAGCGCGATCACGTCGGCGGCATAGGTGTCCATCTCATTGCCGGTATCGGTCTGGGTCGAGCGGCCATGCCCGCGGCGATCATGCGCGACGACGCGATAGCCATGTTCCAGGAAGAACATCATCTGGTTGTCCCAATCGTCCGCCGAGAGCGGCCAGCCATGGTGGAAGACGATCGGCTGCGCGGTCTTGGGACCCCAATCCTTGTAGAAGATCTCGGTGCCGTCGCTGGTAGTGATGAAAGGCATGGCCCTGGTCCTTGTTGAGTTTGCGTAGCCGGGGAAGGCCGGCGCCGATCCGCGTGCGCACGCCTCTCCCGGGAATGCGGCCGCGCCATATCCTTACGATCCCGTGACGAAAGCATGATGACAGCGGCGGCTGCGGGCAAGCGCGGAGTTTGCAATCGGGCGCTCGCCGCGAACATCCCGGCGTAGATTCCGCGGGCGAAGGCGGCTATTGGCTGGCGAATATCGTGATCCACGCTCTCGCCAACCCCACGCGCTTCCTGAAGCTCGCGCGCCCGCTGACTCCGGTCCTGTTCTGGGCCGGGGTGGCGCTTGCGCTGTTCGGCGCGTGGGGCGGGCTGACCCAGACCCCGGCGGACTATCTCCAGAAGGAGAGCGTGCGCATCCTCTACATCCACGTGCCCGCCGCCTGGTTGGGGATGGCTGGCTGGAGCGGCGTGGCGTTCGCGAGCCTGGGCTATCTGATCTGGCGGCATCCGCTGGCACACATCGCCGCGCGTGCCACGGCGCCGGCAGGGGCGGTGTTCGCGGCGCTCTGCCTGATCACCGGTTCGATCTGGGGGCGCCCGACCTGGGGCACCTGGTGGGAATGGGACGGGCGGCTGACGAGCATGCTGCTGCTGTTCTTCGTCTATATCGCCTATATCGCGCTGGCCCGCGCCGATAGTGATCGCGGCGGCGACGGGCGCGTGCCGGCCTTGTTCGGGGTGGCGGGATCGGTGCTGCTGCCGATCGTGCGCTATTCGGTGGTGTGGTGGAACACGCTGCACCAGGGGCAGAGCATCGGGCTGACCAGCTCGAGCATCGACGGTTCGATGTTGTGGCCGCTCTTCTTCACGATCGGCGGGTTCACCTTGTTCTTCGTCGCGGTGGTGCTGATGCGGATGCGGGCCATGCTCGCAACGCAGAAGGTCGAGGCGCGGATGCGGCGGATGGCGGCGCAGTGAACCATTGGGCGTTCATCACCGCGGCCTATGCCGTGACCCTGCTCGGTACCGGCGGGCTGGCATTGTGGGCGTGGCGCTCGATGCGGCGGGCCGAGACGGCGGCGGATTCGCTGAGGCGTAAGCCATGAAACCCAAGCATCAGCGGCTGGTGCTGGGGCTGCTCGCGCTCGGCGCGGTGGCGGGCGCGGCGGGGCTGGCGCTGTCGGCGCTGCAGGACCAGGCGGCGTTCTTCTATGCGCCGGGTGACGTGGCCGGGAAGCCGGTGCCTACCGACAAGGCGGTGCGGCTGGGCGGCATGGTCGAGACGGGATCGATCGTGCGCAAGCCCGACGGGATTTCGATGACGTTCGTCGTGACCGACGGGAAGGCGAAGGTGCCGGTGGCGTTCCGCGGCGTGGCGCCCGATCTGTTCAAGGAAGGATCGGGCGTGGTCGCCGAAGGGCGGTTCAATCCCGATGGCAGCTTCGCCGCGGATAATCTGCTGGCCAAGCACGACGAGCGCTACATGCCGCCGCAAGTGGCCGGCAAGATGCACAAGACCGAGACGCTAGAATAATGACTGGCTCCAAATGATCGCCGAGGCGGGGCTTGCGGCCTTGTGGCTGGCGGCGGCGTTCGCGCTCGTCCAGCTGATGCTCGCCTGGGGCGCGGCGAAGCATCACGAGAACGCCAATATCGGTGCGCTGATGACGGCGCTGCGGCGGACCGCCTTGGTGCAGGGGCTGCTGGCGCTGTTGTCGTTCGGGCTGCTGATCGCCTTGTTCGTGCGGAGCGACATGTCGGTGGTGCTGGTCGCGGAGAACAGCCATTCGCTCAAGCCGATGATCTACAAGGTGGCGGGCGCGTGGGGGAACCATGAGGGCTCGATGCTGCTCTGGGTGACCGTGCTGGCCGTGGCGGGCGCAGGGGTCGCGATGCTCGAGCGGCGGCTGGCGGGCGGCACGCTGGCCGCGACGCTCGGCGCGCAGGCGGCCATCGCCCTGGGCTTCTATGCCTTCCTCGCCTTCGCTTCGAACCCGTTCGTGCGGCTCAACCCGCCCGCGCCGGACGGGCAGGGGCTCAATCCCCTGCTGCAGGATCCGGGTTTGGCGTTCCATCCGCCGACTCTGTATCTCGGCTATGTCGGGCTCTCGGTGGCGTTCAGCTTCGCGGTGGGCGCGCTGCTGATGCGCGACGTCGGGCCTGCTTTCGCCAAGGCGATGCGGCCTTGGGTGCTCGCCGCCTGGATCTTCCTGACGATCGGGGTCACGGCGGGCAGTTACTGGGCCTATTACGAACTCGGCTGGGGCGGCTGGTGGTTCTGGGACCCGGTCGAGAACGCATCGCTGATGCCGTGGCTGGCGGCGACTGCCTTGCTCCATTCGGTGACGGTGCTGGCGACGCGCGACGGTTTGCGCGCGTGGACGCTGATGCTCGCATTGGTGGCGTTCGCGATGTCGATGATCGGCACCTTCCTCGTGCGATCGGGCATCCTCGTCAGCGTGCACGCCTTTGCGGTGGACCCGACGCGCGGGACGTTCATCCTCGCGCTTCTCGGCATCTATATCGGCGGGGCGCTGGCACTGTTCGGGGCGCGTGTCGGCACCATCACGCAGGGATCGACCTTCCAGCTGGTGAGCCGCGAGGGCGCGCTGGTGCTCAACAATCTGCTGCTCTCGGTGATCCTCGGCGTCGTCTTCATCGGCACGCTCTATCCGCTGGCGGCGCAGGCGGCTGGGGTGCAGCTTTCGATCGGCGCGCCGTTCTTCAACAAGGCCTTGGTGCCGGTGGCGCTGACGCTGGTTGCGGCGACCGCGGCGGGGCCGCTGCTCCGCTGGCGGCGCGACAATCTGAATGCGCTGGCGAAGCGCGTTCTGGTGCCGACCGCGGCGGCGGGCGCGGCATTCGCATTGATCTTCGCGCTTTCGGGTGGCGCGCATTTCGTGCCGGTGCTCGGCATTGCCTTTGCCGTCGGGCTGGGCGTGGCGAGCGTGGTGCCCGTGGTCCGGCGCAACCTGCGCCGGACGCCATTGCACGTGTGGGGCATGGTGCTCGCGCATCTCGGCGTTGCGGTGAGTATCGCCGGCATGGCCGCGGACACCGCGTTCAAGACCGAGCGGCTGGCGGCGATCGCAGTGGGGCAGAACGTCACCGTCGGACCGTTCCGGGTGACCCTGGCCGATGTGCATCCGACCGTCGGGCCGAACTGGTCGGCGCTCGAGGCGCGGCTGCAGGTTCGGCGCGGCGACGGACCGATGTTCGAATTGTTCCCGCAGCAGCGCTTCTTCAACACGCCACCGACCAACACCAACGAGGCGGCGATCACGACGATGCTCGACGGGCAGCTCTACACCGTACTCGGGCAGGGCGACGAACAGGGCCGCTGGCAGATCCGTTTGTGGTGGAAGCCGTTCGTGACTCTGATCTGGCTCGGTGGCGGGCTGATCGCATTAGGCGGTGCGCTGGCGCTGGTCGGCCGGGTGCGGCGCGAGCGGCGCGTGGCCGAAGCGGAGTCCTGGGCGTGAGGCGGGTGCTGATCTGGGCGCCGCTGGCGTTCTTCGCGCTGGTGTTCGCGCTGGTCGCGAGTGGGCTGATCAAGCCGGGCGACCGGACGGTGCATTCGGCGATGGTGGGCAAGCCGGTGCCGACGATGGCCTTGCCGGCGCTGCTGCCCGGCAAGCCGGGGGTCGCCACTGCCGAATTGAAGGGCCAGCCGAGGCTGCTCAATGTGTTTGCGAGCTGGTGCATTCCCTGCATCGCGGAGGCGCCGCAGCTGATGAAGTTGAAGCAGGCGGGCGTCGAGATCGACGCGATCGCGGTGCGCGACACCACCGAGGCGGTACAGGCGTTCCTCGCGCGGCACGGCGATCCGTACATGCGGATCGGCGACGACAAAGCGAGCCGCGCGCAGCTTGCGCTGGGATCGTCGGGCGTGCCGGAGACCTTCGTGATCGATGCCGCGGGGCGGATCGCCTATCAGCATATCGGCGACATTCGCGAAGACGACGTGCCGTTGTTGCTGGCGCAGCTGGAGAAGGCGAAGTGATTCCGCTTTCCCGTCACCCCGGCGAAGGCCGGGGCCCAGAGCCACAAGGACGTCGCTTGCGACTCTGGGCCCCGGCCTTCGCCGGGGTGACGTTGGTTTTTCGACGACAGTGTTCGCAGACTCGAAGCTTCCCCGGCGGACCTCGCTTACACCCAGCTCGCCGATCCCGCGCAGGAGGCGAAGGCCAAGGCGCTGATGGACACGCTGCGCTGCCTCGTTTGCCAGGGCCAGTCGATCGCCGACAGCGATGCCGAGATGGCCGGCGACATGCGCGCGCTGGTGCGGCAGCGGATCGCCGCGGGGAGAGCCCCGGCGAGGTCCGTAAGTGGTTGGTGCAGCGTTATGGCGACTATGTGACCTATGATCCGCCGCTGAGCTGGATCACTGCGCCCTTGTGGCTCGCCCCCTGGTGCTGCTCGGGCTGGGCGTGCTGATCGCCCGGCGCAATTTCGCGAGGCGCAGGCCGTGATGGGCTGGGCGATCCTCGCGGGGATAGCGCTCGGCGCAGCGCTGCTGCTGTGGGCGACGGGATTTCCCGGAGGCTGTGGACGGTCGCGGCGACGGCGCTGACCCTGGGTGCGGCCGGCTATGCCTGGCAGGGCAGCCCGGGGCTCGCGGGTCATCCGGTGACCGCCGTCCAGAAAGCGGGCGAGATCGATCCGGATATCGTGGCGGTTCGCGACGGGATGTTCGGGCGCTTCAACTTCACCTGGGGCTCGTTCGCGCGCGCCGACGCGATGACGCGTGCGGGCGCGCCCGACACTGCGGTGCGGGCGATGATCCTGACGGTGCGCCAGGCGCCGGGCGACGTGGGCGCATGGACATGGCTCGGCATCAAGCTCGCCGAGAATGACGGCAACCAGATCTCGCCGGCCTCGAAATACGCATTCGATCGCGCGGCACAGCTTGCGCCGCAGCATCCGGGGCCGCCCTTCTTCCACGGCCTCGCACTGATCCGCGAGGGCAAGTTCGAGGAGGCGCGGCCGTTCTGGGCCAAAGCAGTCGAGCTGACGCCGGCAAAGGCGACGTACCGCGCCCAGCTGGTGGGGCGGTTGTTCCTGCTGGATCGGTTTCTGGAGGCCAAGGCGGCCGAGGAGAAGGCGGGGGCGCAGCCCTGACCTGCCTCCCTCCCTGCAAGGGAGGGGCTGGGGGTGGGTGCGAGCGTCAGCGAGCCCTTCGGTGCCTATCGACAAAAGAAAAGGCCGGGCATCGAGCCCGACCTTTTCTAACCCACCCCTAGCCCCTCCCTAAGAGGGAGGGGAATTTAGAGCGTCAGCCGGCCCACGCCTCGTACGGCAGGTCGAGATCGTCGGCGACTGCCTTGAACGCGATCTTGCCCTTGTAGACGTTGAGGCCGTTGGCGAGGTGCTTGTCGGCCTTCATCGCGCCCTCTGCGCCGAGATTGGCGAGCTTGAGCACGAAGGGCAAAGTCGCGTTGTTGAGCGCGAAGGCCGAAGTGCGGGCGACCGCGCCAGGCATGTTGGCGACGCAATAGTGGATGATGCCATCGACTTCGTAGACCGGATTGTCATGCGTGGTGGCATGGCTGGTCTCGAAGCAGCCACCCTGGTCGATCGCGATGTCGACCAGCACCGAGCCGCGCATCATCGTCTTGAGCATGTCCTTGGTGACGAGCTTGGGTGCCGCCGCGCCGGGAACGAGCACTGCGCCGATCACGACCTGCGAGCGTGCGACCGCCTCGGCGATCGCGGCCTTGCTGGCATAAGCGGTCTTGATCTGGCTGCCGAAATGCATGTCGAGCTCGGCGAGGCGCTCGTTGCTGATGTCGTAGATCGTCACGTCGGCGCGTTGGCCCGTGGCCATCTGCGCGGCGTTGATGCCGGAGACGCCGCCGCCGAGGATCGCGACCTTGCACGGCGCGACGCCGGGGACGCCGCCAAGCAGCTCGCCGCGGCCGCCCTGTTCCTTTTCGAGATAGTGCGAGGCGACCTGGATCGACATGCGGCCGGCGACTTCGCTCATCGGCTTGAGCAGGGGCAGGGTGCCCGAATTCGAGGTCACCGTCTCATAAGCGATGCACGTCGCGCCGGACTGCATCAGGCCCTCGGCCTGCGGCTTGTCGGCGGCGAGATGGAGATAGGTGAAGAGCACATGGCGCGGCTCGAGCAGCGCGATTTCCTGCGGCTGGGGCTCCTTGACCTTTACGATCATGTCCGAGCCGGCGAACACCGTGGCGGCATCGGGGGCGATCCTGGCGCCGACCCTGGTATAGGCCTCATCGGCGAAGTCGATGCCCATGCCGGCGCTTGTTTCGACGAGCACTTGGTGGCCGGCGTGCACCAGCTCGGCGACCGAAGCGGGCGTGAGGCCGACACGATATTCGTGGTTCTTGATTTCCTTGGGGACACCGATGCGCATGGCTTCTCTCCAGAATCCGTTGTTGCCGCATAGTAACGCAGGATGCCGGCGCGAATCTCTGCAAGTTTTGCTGCGAAAGCTGGATATTGCACATGGAAATGCTGTATCGTGCCGTCTGACAGGAGAATCATGCGCAATGGACAGGATCGACGGTGCAATCCTCAAATTGCTCGCAGCCGACGCGCGTGCGCCGGTGAGCGCGATCGCGACGCAGGTGGGGTTGTCGCAATCGGCATGCACGCGGCGGATCCAGGCGCTCGAAAGTTCGGGGCACATCACCGGCTATGGCGCGCGACTCGGGCACAGGCGGCTGGGCTTCCGGATCACCGCCTTGGTGGACATCACGCTCGGTACCCAGATCGAGGAGGATCTGGCGCGGTTCGAACGCGCGGTCGCCGAGATCGACGGAGTAGTCGAATGCGCGCTGGTTTCCGGCGGTCAGGACTATCGGCTCAAGATCCTGGCGCAGGATCTCGACGATTACGAACGGCTGCACCGCGAGCATCTGGGGCGGCTGCCGGGCGTGGTGACGATCAATTCGAGCTTCGTGCTGCGTGCCGTGCCGACTCGAAGCGAAGCCGACGCGCTGTTCGCCGGCGCGTGACCGGAATCGGCGCTCCACTTGCGTGTATCCGCGTGGCTTACCATCTGAGCGGGTCGGGCCGTTGCCAGCCTATGCTGCACGTGCTAACGGCCCGCCCACATTTTAAGACGAGAACACAGGTCGCATGACCAGGTCCGTTTCCTCTCTCGCGCGAACGCCGCGACAGTGAACATCAATGCAAGCGGGCAGGCGGAAACGCTCCCCGCTCCAGACGAGCCGCACGGCGCTCACGCGCATGCCGCGGACGCGACATGGAAGCTCGCGCTCGGCGCGATCGGCATCGTCTTCGGCGATATCGGCACCAGCCCGCTCTACGCATTCCGCGAGACCTTTGCCGGACACCACACGCTGACGCTCGACACCGTCCACATCATGGGCGTGATCAGCCTGATGTTCTGGTCGATGATGGCAGTGGTGACGCTCAAATACGTCACGATCATCATGCGTGCCGACAACAAGGGCGAGGGCGGCAGCCTCGCACTGCTCGCGCTCATCTCGCGCAGTGCCAACCAGAAGCGCTGGACGCAGGGAATCGTGCTGCTCGGCGTGTTCGCGACTGCGCTCTTCTACGGCGATTCGATGATCACTCCGGCGGTTTCGGTGCTGTCGGCGGTCGAGGGCATCGCCATCGCGGCACCCGGCTTCGCCAACCTCGTGATCCCGATCGCGGTGGTGATCCTCGTGATGCTGTTCTCGATCCAGCGCACCGGTACGGCGCGGGTGGGGGCGTTCTTCGGCCCGATCATGATGCTGTACTTCCTGGTCATCGCGACCCTGGGGGTGCTGAGCTTCGTGCGGACGCCGGAAATCCTCTGGGCGCTGTCGCCGACCCATGCGGTCCAGTTCTTCGCACTCGATCCGGTGCGGGCATTCCTGGCGCTGGGCTCGGTCGTGCTGGCAGTGACCGGCGCCGAGGCGCTCTATGCGGACATGGGGCATTTCGGGCGCAAGCCGATCCGCGTCTCGTGGCTGTGGTTCGTGCTGCCCGCGCTGATCCTCAATTATATGGGGCAGGGAGCGCTGCTGATGCGCGACGGGGCTCCGGCGCTGACCAGCCCCTTCTACATGCTCGCGCCGGAGGGACTCCAGCTGCCGCTGGTGATCCTCGCCACCATGGCGGCGATCATCGCATCGCAGGCAGTAATCTCCGGCGCCTTCTCGGTGACCCAGCAGGCGATCCAGCTCGGCTTCGTGCCGCGGCTGCGGATCGAGCATACCAGCGCCTCGACCGCGGGGCAGATCTACATCCCGATCATCAACTGGGCGCTGATGACGATGGTGATCCTGCTCGTCCTGTCGTTCCAGACCTCGTCGAACCTGACGGCCGCCTACGGTATCGCGGTGACCGGCGCGATGCTGATCGACAATTGCCTGCTCGCCGTGGTGCTGTTCGGGCTGTGGAACTGGAAGAAGCGCTATGCGCTGCCGTTGCTCGCGCTCTTCTTCACGGTCGACCTCGCGTATTTCGCGGCGAACCTGACCAAGGTGCCCGATGGCGGCTGGTTCCCGCTGCTGGTGGGCTTCGTAGTGTTCACCTTGCTCACCACCTGGGCCAAGGGGCGCAAGCTGATGATCGAGCGGCTGCGCGAGAGCGCGATGCCGATCAAGATCTTCATCGAATCGGCCGCGATCGCCGCCACCCGGGTGCCCGGTACCGCGGTGTTCATGACCTCGACTCCGGACGGCGTGCCGCACGCGCTGCTCCACAATCTCAAGCACAACAAGGTGCTGCACGAGCGCGTGATCCTGCTCACCGTGAAGATCGCCGACGTGCCGTATGTGCCCGACGAGAAGCGCATGAAGATCGACGATCTCGGCAAGGGTTTCCACCGGATGATCCTGTTCTACGGGTTCATGCAGGAAGCCGATGTGCCCGCGGCGTTGAAGCAGGTCAGCGCGTGCGGCGCCGAGTTCAAGATGATGGACACCAGCTTCTTCCTCGCGCGGCAGACCCTGCTGCCCTCGGCCAAGCCGGGGATGATGGTGTGGCGCGAGAAACTGTTCGCGTGGATGCTGCGCAACGCCGAAAGCGCGATGGAATTCTTCCGCCTGCCGACCAACCGCGTGGTCGAGCTGGGGAGCCAGGTCGAGATTTGACCCCGGATCAAGTCCGGGGTGACAGGCCCGCGCCGCTGATCGTGACGGCGCTGCTCGGGCGGCAGGACCAGGCGTGGTTCGACGTGCTGCGACGCGAACATTATCCGCCCGAGCGCAACATGCTGCCCGCGCACCTGACCTTGTTCCACCATCTGCCGCCGAGCGTGAGCGAGGAGCTCAAGCGGCGACTGTCGGACGAGACCCGCTGCGTGCGGGCGCCGCGCGCGAAGGTAACCGGGCTGATGTCGCTGGGCGGGGGCGTGGCCTATCGGATCGAGGTGCCGGAATTGGTGGCTATTAGAGAGGGGCTGGCGCAGGCGTTCACGGGAATGCTGATGCCGCAGGACGCGGGGCGCTGGCGGCCGCACGTCACGGTGCAGAACAAGGTGCGGCCCTCGCTCGCCAAGGTGGTGATGGGCGCTCTGGCGCGGGATTTCCGGCCGCGCGAGGTCGAAATCGCGGGGCTGGCGAGCTGGTGGTATCGCGGCGGGCCATGGGAGCCGCATTCGCGGCACATGTTCGCTTGACCGGACGAAAGGCGGGACTTATGTGGCGCGCTCCTTAGGGACTTGGAGCGCCGCTCGGCGGAGTAGCTCAGTTGGTTAGAGCACGGGAATCATAATCCTGGGGTCGGGGGTTCAAGTCCCTCCTCCGCTACCACCTTTCCCCCGACAAGGGGCGAACTGGTGGAGAAGCCAAGTCCCAAGAGAGCGTCGAGGCGGCCTTCGATATCGATCGAGAGGCCGCCTTCTTCGTTCCGGCGCAGCATCACTGTGTCGACTGGTTCGCGGATCGCGTCCGCTGCTTCCTGCACGCCCTCAGTCGACCGCCTGCTCGTGTTCGGCCCGGGTAATGAGCCGTGCGCTGCGCTGGTTGCGCGTGTAGACCCACAACCAGTTGAGTGCGACGCTCAGCCGTGAGCGTACGCCGACCAGAAAATAGATGTGGGCGATCCCCCATAGCCACCACGCGATCGTGCCACGCAGCTTCAGCCATCCGAAATCGATCACGGCCTTGCGCTTGCCGATCTGGGCGAGGCTGCCTTCATGGCGATAACGGAACGGCTGCGGCTCCGGCTTCGCGAAGAGCCGGCGCCGTATCACTTCGGCAACGAACGCCCCTTCCTGCTTCGCCGCGGGAGCGATTCCGGGACCGGCGATCCGTCCAGCGCCTTGACGGCGACCGTATCTCCCACCGCGAAGATATCCGGATGACCGGGAACGCTGAGGTCCGGCTCGACGATGATCCGCCCGTTCCGGTCCGCCGGCGCGTCCAGCCACTCCGCTGCCGGCGAAGCGCGCACGCCTGCAGCCCAGATGATCGTGCGCGCCTTGACGCTTCGTTCGCCGAAGGTCACCGCACCGCGTTCGATCTGCGTTACCGCGGCGCCCAGGCTCACCTCAACGCCGAGCTTCTCCAGCGCCCGCCTGGCATAATCCGAGAGATCGTCCGGGTACCCGTTCAGGACCTTTGGTCCAGCCTCCACGAGCAGCACCTTCGTCCGGTGCGTATCGATTGCACGAAACTCGCGCGGGAGCGTGTCATGCGCAAGATCGGCGATGGTGCCGGCCAATTCCACGCCGGTGGGGCCGGCACCGACGATCACGAAGGTGAGCAGCGCCTCCCGCCGCGCGGGATCGGTTTCGCGCTCGGCCTCCTCGAACGCCAGCAGGATGCGGCTGCGAATGGCTGTGGCGTCCTCCACCGTCTTGAGACCCGGAGCCGCAGCTTCCCATTCATCGTGGCCGAAATAGCCGTGGCGCGCACCTGTCGCGAGGACCAGCGTTTCATAGGGCACCGTGCCGCCGTCGGCGAGGTGCACAATGCGGTTTGCCGGATCCACGCCGACCACGGTGCCGAGGATCGTCGTGACATCGCTGCGATCGCAAAGCATCGATCGGATCGGCCAGGCGACTTCCGACGGCGCGAGCGACGCGGTGGCGACCTGGTACAGGAGCGGCTGGAAGAGGTGATGATTGCGCTGGTCGATGAGGGTGATGTCGACAGGCGCGCCCTTCAGATGTTTCACGGCCCATAGACCGCCGAAACCTGCACCGACGATGACCACCCGGTGTCGCTGCGGTGAATCTGCATGCGCCGTCATCGGTGCTCGCCCTCCGATTCGCTTGGCCGTCTCGCACGCCTTACCTCAGTTCGGCTTGAGAGACGAAGCTGCCTGCATCGAGGCCTGGAGGAGGCTGGCGTGGCGTTATTCCGCGCTGGAGGACCGTGCCGCTGGGGCGGCCGTGCTGGCCCGCATGATCAGTGCGTGGGGGAGCTGGCACGCCTCCGCCGTCGCATCGCTTGCCCGACCTTGCATGCGCACGAGCATATCCACGGCGGTTATCGCCATATCGGCATTGGGCTGGCGCACCGTAGTGAGCTGCGGCCACGCCATGCGCGAGATGGGCGCATCGTCGAACCCCGCGATGGAAAGCTGCTCCGGAACGACGATGCCGTTGCGCATCGCCGCGACCAGCACCGCCAGCGCCATTTCGTCGTTTGCCGCGAAGATCGCGGTTGGACGGTCGGGCGCACTGAGCAACCGGTCGGCAGCGTCGAGCCCCGAACGGAAGGTGAAGTCGCCCTGCAGCGTGCGCGACTCCGAAGCTTCGAGCCCCGCCTCCTTCATCGCCGCCACAAATCCTTGGAGACGTTGCGCGGCGGCATGGTGGGTCGGGTTTCCCTGGATGAAAGCGATGTCGCGATGGCCGAGCCCGATCAGCTGCTGGGTCATCTCCCGCGCGGCGCCGCGATCGTCCATCCGGACCTGCGGTGTCCTGCCCGGGAAGTCGCCGGGGAGATCCGCACCACGGGTATCCGGTGCCGCTCGAACAGATCGAGCAGTTCGGACCAGTCGCACAGCGGCGGCGTCAGGATCGCTCCGCCCAGCCGCACCGAGCGCAGCGATGCCTCGCATTCCTCCAGCCAGCCGGGACAGTCGGAGACCACCTGCTCGACCACGAGATGATGGCTGAGCTCGCGGCAGCGCGCGAGTGCCCCGCGTTGCACGTCGACGGCATAAGCGGAGGCGGGATCGTCGAAGAAGAGCCCGAGCAGGAACGAGCGCCCGCTCGACAGTTCGCGGGCGAACGCGTTCGGGCGATAGCCCAGCTCGTCGACGACGCGCTGCACTGCCTCGCGCAGCTCCGCGCGCACATAGGATTCACCGTTGATGACGCGCGAAACCGTCTTCGGGGAAACCCCGCGCGCGCCGCGACGTCCTTGATGGTGATGGTCTTCATGGGCAGGGCGTAGAGCCTATCGTTCCGTTAGCGCTACCACTAGCGCGAATGCAGTGATCACGAGATAGCAAAAGCGGGCAGGGCCAGCGCGCCTGCGAGGCCGAGATGGTCCGCGAGCATTCCGGTGAGCACCGGGATCACCGCGCCGCCGACCACCGCCATGCACAGAACCATCGAGGCGTAGGGCGCGCAGGACCGGTCCTCCGGCAGCGACAGCGCGAACAGCGTGGGGTACATGATCGCGTTGCACAGGCCGACCGCGATCAGCGCCGCCGCGCCGACGATGCCCTGCGCCTGAGTCGCGATCGCCACCAGGGCCACGGCGCCGACCCCGACTGCGGTCAACAGCGCGGAGGGCTGCCAGCGCGTCATGCCATAGGCGCCCGCGAACCGCCCGATCATCGCGCCGCCCCAATAGAGGCTCACGAGCCGCCCGGCGCTCGTCGGATCGGCGTTCAAGATCGTCGGTTGCGCCAGATAATTGGCGAGCAGGCTGCCGATCGTTACTTCCGCCCCGACATAGCCGAACATCGCAAGGGCCCCGAAGACCAGCCGCGGCTCGGCCAGCACGCGCCGGAGCTGCGCCAGCGGCAGCCGGCGTGGTACGGCAAGGAACGCAAGCAATGCACGGGCGCGCCAGAAGGCGAAGCCCAGTCCGAGCAGAACCGCCGCGCAGGCGAGGAAGGAAGTGCCAGCGTCAGCCAGCCCGGTGCCCCGGCGCGCACGTCGGCGCTCCCCAGCAGGAAGCCCGCGCCGATCAGCGGCGCGAGCACGGTCCCGATCGAATTGAAGCCCTGGAGCAAGGTCAGCCGCGAAATCCCGCGGCCCGATCGTTCGAGCACGGGCTGGATCACATTGGCGGCGATTTGCAGGAACGTGATCCCGGCGGAAAGGCTGAGCAGCGCCACCAGCACGACCGGGTAACTCGCCGCCCAGGCGGCGCCCGCCAGTCCCAGGCACCCGCTCGCCATCACCACGAGCCCAAGCGAAATCGACCGCATGTACCCGATCCGCACCAGCATCGCGGTTATCGGCAGCGCGAACAGCAGATAGCTGGAGTGGAAGGCCAGCTGCACCAGCGCGCCGCTGGTATAATCGAGCTTGTCGATGAGCGTCAGCCGCGGCCCCAGCAGGCTGACGAGCGAGGTGACGAAGCCGCCCATGAAGAAGATGCCGACCGACAGCCGGAACAGCCGGTCGGTGCTCGAGGCGTTATCGGAGGTGACGGGAAGGCGTCGCACGGGCGGACCTTATCCCCCATGCGAAGCAATGCAATGCGCAACTTGACATCGATGTCAGATCGCGTCAGACATCGCTGTCAGAAACCATGAGCATTGGCTGAAAAGATGCAATGGGGGAGGAAACCATGCACGACGACTGCATCATTGCGGCACGCGCGCCTTTCTTCCCGACTGCATTTGGTTCGAGCTGCGCCGGACGCGCTCGATTTCCCTCCGCTACCCCTCCGACCTACCCACAAGCGGTCGGATTTCTGCGGCCATCGCTCGACGCTCGGGCGATGGCCGCGCCTTTGCCATGGGCGGGATCGGTCACGCCGACGCGCTGCGAGGCGCCTCCAACAGGGTTTCGCCGATAGATGATCGGGAAGCGCGCCTCTGTCACCTTTGCACGCTTGCTCTCCGTGGCGCCCGCGGCATTGCAAGTTCGATCAATCGAAAACCAGAGTAAATAACAAGGAACGTATAGTTATATTTGACAACGCTGTCGTTAAATACTGTGAAGACTGAAGTGTTCACTAATAACTAAGCCGAGCCATAATCATCGGCAGGGAGGGTGTTATGAAAAAGTTCAATCAATTGGCGCTCAATAAGGCTGCTTCTTTCGCGGCAATCGCTGTTGCACTTGCTGCGCCAGGCATCGCAAGGGCGCAAACCGCGGATCCGCAGGCGACGGACGCGCAAGCGGACGCGACGCAGACCGATCCGGACGAGATCGTCGTGACGGGCGTGCGCGCGTCGCTGGAACGTTCGATCGCGATCAAACGCGAGTCGACTGGCGTCGTCGACGCGATCTCGGCTGAGGACATCGGCAAGTTCGCCAACACCAATCTCGCGGAATCGCTCCAGCGCATCACCGGCGTGTCGATCGATCGCGTGAACGGCGAAGGCTCGACGGTGACGGTGCGCGGCTTCGGCGCGCAGTATAACCTGGTCACCCTCAACGGCCGCCAGCTCGCCACCTCCAACATCGTCGCGGTCGGCGGCGATCAGAATGGCGACGGCGCAGGGGCTTCGGACGGTCGTTCGACTTCGCCAATCTCGCCTCCGAAGGCGTGAAGACGCTCGAAGTCTACAAGACCGGCCGCGCGGCGATACCGTCGGGCGGCATCGGCGCGACGATCAACATCGTCGGCGTGCAGCCTCTGGATCGGGGACCGGGTTTCACCGGCTCGATCGGTGCCAAGGCGAGCTACGACAACAGCACCGACGACTGCATCGATTGCGGCAGCAAGGTGACGCCGGAATTCTCGGGTATCGCGAGCTGGGCCAATGAGGCCGGCAACTTCGGCGTCACGCTGTTCGGCAGCTATCAGAAGCGCAACTTCAGCTTCGTCAGCCAGGCGAACAATTATTGGAACATGCCGACGCTGACGGACTTCCTCGATCCCTCGAAGGGCTTCGTGCGCGCGACGACGGTGATCAACAACCGCCCGAGCGATCCAAACGTGCTGGTCGCCGTTCCCGACGATTATCGCCATCACTTCTCCGAAGCGAGCCGCGAGCGGATCAATGGCCAGGCCGTGATCCAGTTCCGCCCGGCCGATTCGCTGACGCTTACGGTCGACGGCCTCTATGCCCAGCTGCAGGAGTCCGAGCGGCGTTCGAGCCAGTCGAACTGGTTCAGCCGCCCGTTCGACGAAGTGACCTTCGACGATGCGAGCAACGGCATCGCCACGACGCAATTCCTCCACGAGACGCTTCCGGGCGTGAAGGACGAGGGCTTCGAGAACGCCTATCGCGCGCAGAAGAACAAGCTGTACGATATCGGCGCGAACGCGAAATGGGATGTCGCCGACAATTTCAGCATCACGCTGGACGGCCATCTCGGCAAGGCGGAGAGCCTGCCCGACAACCCCAACGGCCAGACGTCGACCACGGTGGCGTTCAACGGCAATATCGTGAGCGCACACTCGCTGTCATGGGACGATGACGGCTTCCCGACCCAGACGCTGACGATCAACGACTGCTTCCACAACACGACCCCGACCGGCACGCCGTTCACCACCGGCAATTGCAACGGCGTGTTCGACGCGGCCGATCTCTCGGCCGCCGTCCAGCGCCAGTTCGCTTCGGCGCAGACGCAGGACATCAAGGAAGCGCGGATCGACGCCGGCTGGGATCTGGGCGCCGGCAGCCGCTTCGATTTCGGTGCCGATTATCGCACCACCGACACGCGCCAGACGCAGTACAACACCCGTCAGGTGCTGGGCGACTGGAACAATGCGCTGGCTCCCGACGTCAATGCGTTGGCGCCCGGCCTGGTCGAGCAATATTGCCTCACCTGCCTGTTCAGCCACAACAATGCGAAAGCGGATACGGCCGGGCTCGTCGCATGGCGCGCGCAGGACACGACGGCGCTCTACAACGCGCTCTACAACCACTATATCGGCATCACCAATGACGGCGTGAATCACGCCAACAACATCGACAGCAACGCCGACAACCGCGTGAAGGAAGACATCTGGGCAGTCTATGGCCAGGTGACCTGGAAGGGCGAACTCGGCGGTCGCAAGGCGAGCCTGGTCGCCGGCGCCCGGTTCGAAAGCACCAAGGTGCATTCGACGTCGCTGCAGCAGGTCCCGCTCGCGGTGGTGTGGCAGGCCGACAACGACTTCAACGTCGCCAATTCGGCCGACCGCCAGGCGGTCACCGGAGAGGGCAGCTACAACAACCTGTTGCCGTCGTTCGATTTCCAGGTCGAGCCGATCGACAATGTGATCGCCCGCTTCTCCTACAGCAAGACGATCTCCCGCGCGCCTTATGGCAATTTGTTCGCATCGACGAGCGCCGGCGCGCTCAACAATCCGTCGCCGCTGGGCGGAACCGCGACCGGCTTCCAGAACGATCCCAACCTCAAGCCGCTGGATTCGGACAATTTCGACGTCTCGCTCGAATGGTATCCGCACAAGGACGTGTATCTGTCGGTTGGTTTCTTCGACAAGCGGGTGCACAACTTCATCGGTAACACCGTCGTCCAGCGCAACCTGTTCGGCCTGCGCGACCCGACTTCCGGCCCGAATGCGACCGCCGCCCGCGGCATCGTCAACGCGCTGGGGGGCGACATCACCAACGTCAACCTGTTCACCAGCGCCGCCGTTCTTCAGAAGTATAACGGCAATACCGCGCAGGCGACGACCGAGCTGTCCGCAAACTACGATGCGGGAACGCGCACGTTCACGTCGAACTACATCGCCAACATCATCGCCACGCTCGACGTCCAGCCGACGGCTGGGGATCCGCTGCTCAACTTCGCGGTCAACACGCCGATCAACAACAAGGACGCCGAAATCTACGGCGTCGAGATCGCCGGCCAGTATTTCCTCGGCGATACCGGCCTCGGCATCGCGGCGAGCTACACGCTGGTACGCGGCAATATCGGGTTCGACATCACCGCCGATCCGACCGCGAACCAGTTCGCGCTGGTGGGCCTCAGCGATACGGCCAACGCGACGCTGATCTACGAGAAATACGGCATCTCGGCACGCTTGGCCTATAACTGGCGCGGTAAGTTCCTCAGCGACGTCAATCGCGGCGCTGCCCATAACCCGGTCTTCAACGACCCCTATGGCCAGCTCGACATCAGCATGAGCTACGATGTCACCAAGAACATCTCGGTGACGTTCGAGGGCATCAACCTGCTGGAGGAAGGCGTCCGGACCTATAGCCGCGACTATATCAACACCTGGTACGAGGCGGAGGGATCCGCCCGGTACCTGCTCGGTGCGCGCTTCCGCTTCTGAGGCGACGCCGCTGCAATCTGGAAAGGCCGCTCGCGCAGGGCGGCCTTTCTTGTTTATGATCGGATGGCATGACCCAAAGCGCCAGAGCATCAACCTCCCAACAAGGCTTCGCAATGACCGAACAATCCAAATATCGTGTCGTGATCGCCGGCGGAGGGACGGCGGGCTGGGTCGCCGCCGCGGCGCTGGTCCGGCATCTCGGGCCGCTGCTCGACATCACATTGGTTGAATCGGATGCGATCGGCACGGTCGGCGTGGGGAATCGACGATCCCCACCGCGCGCACTTTTCACGCATTGCTCGGGATCAACGAGCGTATCTTCATGCGCGAGACCAACTCCACCTTCAAGCTGGGCATCTCGTTCGAGAATTGGAAGCACGACGGCGATCGCTATTTCCACCCCTTCGGCACGGTCGGCCGATCGCTGCCCCTCGCCGATTTCCAGCATTTCTGGCTGGAGGCGCGGAGCCGCGGCTTTGGCGGCGCCTATACCGATTATTCGCTCGAGACCCAGGCGGCGATAGCAGGCAAGTTCGCCACCGGCGATCCGTCGCCGCTCTCCTTCGCATATCATCTCGACGCGACTGCCTATGCGGCCTTCCTCCGCTCGCTCGCCGAGCCGGCGGGAGTGAAGCGCGTCGAGGGCAAGATCACCACGGTCGAGCGTGACGGCGAGAGCGGCGACATCGCGGCGCTGGTGCTCGAATCGGGCACGCGCATCGAAGGCGACCTCTTCATCGATTGCACCGGTTTCCGCGCGCTGCTGATCGAGGGCACGCTGGAGACCGGTTTCGACGACTGGGGCGAATGGCTGCCCACCGACAGTGCGTTCGCAGTGCAATCGGAAACGACCGAGCCGCCCGTGCCTTATACCCGCGCGATCGCGCACGGCGCGGGCTGGCGCTGGCGCATCCCGCTGCAGCATCGCATGGGCAACGGCTTCGTCTTCTCCAGCGCGCATCTCTCGGACGACGCGGCACGCGAGCAACTGCTGGCGGCGGTTCCGGGCAAGCCGCTCTTCGATCCACGCCTGCTCCGCTACCGCACCGGCGCGCGGAAGCAGGCATGGAACCGCAACTGCATCGCGATCGGTCTTTCCAGCGGCTTCATCGAGCCGCTCGAATCGACCAGCATCCATCTGGTGATGATCGCGGTCACGCGGCTGCTCCAGAACTTTCCGCTTCGCCGCGACATGGCTGCGCTTGCCGAGCAGTTCAACCGCCAGTCGCGCGCCGAGACCGAACATGTCCGCGACTTCATCATCCTCCACTACAAGCTCAACCAGCGCGACGAGCCCTTCTGGCGCGAGCATGCCGCGCGCGAAATTCCCGACAGCCTCGCCGCGCGCATCGCGCTCTTCCGCGAGAGCGCGATGGCCTATCAAGGCTCGGACGATCTGTTCCGTGTCGATAGCTGGAACGCCGTGATGATGGGGCAGGGCGTGATGCCGAGCGACTATCACCACATGCCGGCAGTGATGCCGAGCGCCGATCTGGAGAGGGCATTGAACGACCTGCGCGCCGGGATCGCCGCCCAGCTCCCGAAGCTGCCGAGCCACGCCGAATTCCTGGCGAGCTATTGCAGCTAGTTTTTTGGCGCCCGTAAGTCGGACGACGGCCCGCGGCCGTTCAGTGCCTCCATGGCGGAGTCCGAAAGCCGCCGCTCGTCCGATGTCCGAGATGTTTTCATGCCAACCCGTGCATCGATCCATCGCCGCTTTGGCTTGGACCGAGTGCCACAGACCGCCTAATTGAACAGGCGAGACCCGCGGCGCATCGATCGCGGCGCGGCCCAGGAGATGCCTCTGTGACGACGATGAGCCCGGCCGACATGGCCCGCACTCTGGGTGGCGGGCTGCTGTCCTTCCCCGTGACCCATTTCGATGCCGACGGCGCGTTCCTCGAAGGGCCGTATCGCGCGCATTGCGCATGGATGCTCTCACACGAGCTGGCCGGCTTGTTCGCCGCCGGCGGAACCGGTGAATTCTTCTCGCTCACACCGAACGAAGTCGTCAATGTGGTGCGCGCCGCGGCGGCCGAGGCGAACGGCAAGCTGCCGGTGATCTCTGGCTGCGGCTACGGCACCGCGATCGCCGTCGAGATCGCGCGCGGCGCCGAAAAGGCAGGGGCCGACGGGCTGCTGCTGCTGCCGCCCTATCTGGTCGGATCGTCGCAGGCCGGGCTTGCCGCGCATGTCGAGGCGGTATGCAAGGCGACCGGGCTCGGCGTGATCGTCTATAATCGCGACAATGCGGTGCTCGACGACGAAGCGCTCGCGGGGCTTTGCGAACGCAACCCCAACCTTGTCGGGTTCAAGGACGGCGTAGGCGATATCGAGCTGATGACGCGGATCTATGCGCGGATGGGCGACCGGCTGACCTATATCGGCGGGCTCCCCACCGCGGAGACCTTCGCCGCGCCCTATCTGACGATGGGCGTCACCACCTATTCCTCGGCGATCTTCAATTTCATGCCCGAATGGGCGCTGAATTTCTATCGTGCGGTCCGCGCTGACGACCGCGCCGAAGTGCTCGCCCAACTCCGCGCGTTCGTTCTTCCTTACATCACCTTGCGCAACCGCGGCCGCGGCTATGCGGTGTCGATCGTCAAGGCGGGAATGCGCGTGGTCGGGCGCGACGCGGGTCCGGTGCGCTCGCCGCTCACCGATCTGACCCCTGCCGAGCAGGAAGAGCTACGCGCGCTGATCGAACGCGTCAACGCCGGAGCGATCGCGCACGCCGCGTGACTCGGGTGCCGGGGGTGCGATAGACGGGCCCATGTTCGAGCTGAGCCAGCTTCGCTGCTTCGTCGCCGCCGCCGAGGAACTCCATTTCGGCCGCGCGGCGCAGCGGCTGAACATGACCCAATCGCCGCTCAGCCGCCAGATCCAGCTGCTCGAGCGCATTCTCGGCATCACCTTGCTCGAACGGACCAGCCGTCAGGTCAGCCTGACCCCGGCAGGCCGGGTTTTCCTGATCGAGGCACGCCGTATCGTCCGCCTTGCGGAGAGCGCGGCGCTTTCCGCCCGGCGTGTCGCCAAGGGCGATACCGGCAAGGTCGCGATCGGCTTCACTGCGGTATCGGGCTACAGCCTCGTGCCCCGCATCGTCGCGCAGGCGCGGGCGCGGCTTCCCAATATCGATTTGGAACTGCGCGAGATGGTATCGGGCGATCAGGTCGATGCGTTGCTCACCGGGCTGATCGACATCGGCTTCGTCCGCCCGCCCGTCGACCGGCATGAGTTCGACACTCTGTGCGTCGCGCGCGAGCCTTTGGTGGTGGCATTGCCGCCGGGCGATCCGGGCCTCGGTAAGGCCGAGTTCGCGCTTGCGGACTTCGATGGCGAGCCGCTGATCATGTATTCGCGTGAGGGCGCCGGTTATTTCCACAACATGCTGCTGCGGCTGTTCGACGATGCCGGCGTGTCGCCGCTCTACGTCCAGCACGTCACTCAGATCCATTCGATGCTCGGGCTGGTGCAGGCCGGGCTGGCGGCGGCGGTGGTGCCGCAATCGGCCTCGGGGCTGCATCTGATCGACGTCCAGTTCCGCACCCTGCAGACCGATCCCGAGGCGCCGGTCGAGCTCCACATGGCGTGGCGGCGCGACAATGCGAACCCCGCGCTCGAGCCGATGCGCCTGCTCTGCGCGCAGACCGCCGCGACGTGATCGCGCGCCGCACGCTGCTGGCGGGTTCGCTGCTGCTGCCCGCGGCCGGCTGGGCACGCGGAGCCGATCCGGTCGCCACCACGCGCTTCGGCCGTGTGCGGGGGTTCACCGAAAACGGCGTCCTGATCTTCCGGGGCATCCGCTACGGCGCCGACACCCGGCCGCGCCGCTTCCAGCGTGCGCTATCGCCGGTGCCATGGTCGGGCGTGGCCGATGCCACGCGCTACGGGCCCGCCGCGCCGCAGACTCGCGCCGAAGAGCCGACCAGCGAGGACTGCCTGTTCCTCAACATCTGGACCCCGGCGCTCGATCGCCGACGCCGGCCGGTGATGGTCTATCTGCACGGCGGCGCGCATGCCCACGGCTCGGGGTCGGACCCGCTCTACGACGGCACCAATCTCGTCCGGCGCGGCGACGTGGTGGTGGTGACGCTCAACCATCGCCTCGCCGGGCTCGGCTATGCCTATCTCGCGGGGCTGGGCGGGCCGGCGGAATCGGGCAATGTCGGCAATCTCGACATCGCCCTCGCGCTGCAATGGGTGCGCGACAACATTGCCGGTTTCGGCGGCGATCCCGACTGCGTGATGCTGTTCGGCCAGTCGGGCGGCGGCGCCAAGGTGGTGACCTTGATGGCGATGCCCGAGGCGCGCCCGCTCTTCCACCGCGCCGCGACGATGAGCGGCCAGCACGTCACCGCCGCCGGCCCGATGCACGCCACTGCGCGGGCGAAGGCGTGGATGACCAAGGCCGGCGCTGCCGATGTCGCCGCACTCCGCGCGCTGTCGGTCGAGACGCTCGTCGAGGCGATGGCAATGACCGATCCGCTCGAAGGCAAGGGTGAGATCAGCTTCGTCTCTACGCTCGATCACGGCGTGCTGCCGCGCCATCCTTTCGTCCCCGACGCCCCGCGCGAAGCCGCGCACATCCCGCTGATCGTCGGCAACACCCATGACGAGACCGCGGGCTGGATCGCCGACTGGCTCAAGCGCGGCGACACCAATTGGGAGAACCTCCCCGCGCGCATCGCGTCGCAGATCACCAAGGACGTCGCGCCCGATTGGGTCGCCCGGCGCTATCGCGAGATCTATCCGGACAAGACCCCGGCCAGATCCTGCTCGCGGCAACGACGGCCGGCCGGTCATGGCCCGGCCATCTGATCCAGGTCGAGGAACGCGCCAAGATCGGCGCGCCAGCGTGGATGTACCAGCTCGATTTCCCCGCACCCGAACATAATGGCGTGCTCGGCGCTTTCCACACGCTCGACATCCCCCTGGTGTTCGACAATGTCGCGGCGCCGGGCTCACACACCGGCACCAGTCCCGAGGCGCGGCGGCTGGCAGGACGCATGGCTGATGCGTTCATCGCCTTCGCCCGTACCGGCGACCCGAATTGCGCGAGTATTCCCGCGTGGCCGAAATACGAACTCGATCGGCGCCTGACGATACTCTTCGACACCGACACGCGGGTGGTGAGCGATCCCCGCCGCGAGGAGCGGCTGCTCTGGTCGGTGGCACCCTATATCAAGCCGGGCGGCTGACCCCGCTTGCAATGTTGGATTTCACCTGCTTGGCTCGGGCGTCCGCCGCTGCCGACCGCTCTTTGACATGATTTGATATAGGCGAAATCGCTGCCCGGAAACATGCGCGGCAGTGTGACCTTAGTGTGACCTTTCGCTTCGGTCGCCTCAGCGATGCCACGGGAACGCCAGTGTCGGCCGGTTGGCGTAGCGCCGCATCGCCAGTCGCAGCCGCGCGCCGCAGCCCGGCTCCAGCCGGATCGTGAAGTCGCGGCTGCCCACCGGCGTCGCGCGCCCGTCGAGCACCACGCTTTCGATGCGATGCTCGGCATAGGCGCCGCCCTGCACCGTCACGGTGCGTGCCTGCGTGCGGCTCAGGTTGACCAGAGTCACCTCGGCCGAAGCATCCCCCATCGCGTGCACCAGAGCCGCGACCTCCTCGGGCACGCCGGCGCGCCGCCGGTCGGCATCGAAATAGCGCAGCCGGCAATGCAGCGGCACGCCGCCTTGCGGCGGGGAGGTCGGCGACCAGGACGGCCGGGCGATGTGCAGCCCGCCGGTCATCAGCTGGACGAGGCTGGTCACGCTCGCCGGGTTGATCCCGATCGGCCAGTCGGCGAGCCGGGTTTCGGGCGTGGTCGGATCCTTCTCCCGCGCCGTCACGCGCGCCGCGACGCGGTCGAGATCGGCCTGCAGCGCCTTGGCGGGATAATCGGGATTGCGCCCCTCGAGGAAATCGAGCCACGGATGATCACCCGCTGCGGCGCGATCGTCGGCGCGCTGGGTCATGTACCAGATCTCGAATCCGTTGGTGCGATACGCGCCCGGCTTCCAGCCATACCAGCCCTGCGGCCCGTACATGGTCGGCGTCTGGTGCTTGCCGTCGATCTGCTTGCCGGCCGCGTTGATCCGCGCGGTCTGGCGCCGCCACAGCTCGATATAGGCCGGGTCGCCGGTCAGCAGCGTGCCGTTCATGAACGCCGTGATCGATCGCGGCACGCGGTTGCGGTCTTCGCGCTTGCCCGTCTGCGGCACCACCGGCGAGAAGCCCCAGCCATAGACGCCGCCCCACCAATCGGGCGCGATCCTGCCGTCGAGCCCGACTTTGCTCGGCAGGATATCGTTATTCGCTTTGGCGCGCTCGACCCACGCGTCGAGATAGTCGAGCGCCCAGCGCCGATAGCGTTCGCCGCCGCCTAGCGCATAGGCGTTCAGCCCGAGCGTGGTCGCCTGCAGGTTGAGCGGATTGTCGCAGACCACGTCGCCATATTCGGCATAATGGTCGAGGGTCTGCTGATACGTATTTTCGCCGTGCTCCATATGGAAGCGGGCGCCCGCCTCGAACGGGTCGCCGGCCCAATCGAGCGGCGTCGCGTTCCGCAGCATCGGCCCGCGGCTGCCGTTGAGCATCGACCGGATCACGCGGCGCTGCGGATCGTAATTCTTCGCGATCGGATCGCGGCCGGTGTAGAAATCGGCGTAGCGGCGGGTCCGCTCGAGCAGCTTGCGGTCGCGCGGCGTCGACATGCCGATCAAGTTGAAGGTGGTGAGCCCTTCCGAATTGTGCTGCCAGTCCATCTGAACCGGGAATTCGCGGAAATACATGCCGGTGCGCGCGATCGGCACCTCGACGGTGCGCGCGGCGCTATATTGTCGGAGATGCCCTTCCCAGAAGCGCCGGGTCAGGTCGAGGATCCGGTCCGGTCCGCCGAGTGCGTGAAGGAGCGCCCAGTCGTTGGTTGCCTCCGCTGCATCGTCGGGGCCGTCGTTGGCGCCCCAGCGCTCGAACACGCGCAGCCAGTCCCGCCGGTCGACATATTTGGCGTAGAAGGCCTCGCACGCCTCGGCATTCGCCCGCAGCAGCCGGCGCTGGAGCAATGCCCAATCCGGCGGCGCCATCGGCGAGCGTGCCACCAGCTCACGTGGGGCCGCACGCGCGGCGGCGGGGATCGTGGCTGCTGCGGCGCCGGCAAGGAGATGGCGGCGGCTCAGCTTCATTCGGGCAGCTCCATCCGCCGGATCGGGCCGGCGATGACGAGGAAGGCGAAGATCGTCAGCAGGCAATGCGCACCGACGAAGATCAATGCGAGATCGAACGAGCCCGTCGCCGCGACGATGTATCCGACGACGATCGGCGTGACGATGCCGGCGATGTTCCCAAACATGTTGAACACCCCGCCCGAAAGCCCGGCGAGCCGGCGCGGCGCGACATCGGCCATGATCGCCCAGCCGAGCGAGGCGATGCCCTTGCCGAAGAACGCGACCGACATCAAAGTCACCACCAGCCATTCGCTCGGCGCCCAGACGCAGGCGATGATCAGCGAGGCGAGCAGCATGCCGATGACCAGAGGCGTCTTGCGCGCCCAGTCGAGCGAGCCCGTGCGCTTGAGGATGCGATCCGAGATGAAGCCCCCGGCGAGCCCGCCGGCGAAACCGAACAATGCCGGGGCGGCGGCCGCGAAGCCGGCTTCGAGCACGTTCAGGCCGCGCTCCTTGATCAGGTAGATCGGGAACCACGTCACGAAGAAATAGGTCAGCACGTTGATGCAATATTGGCCGAGATAGATGCCGAGCATCATCCGGTTGGCGATCAGGTGCCGGACGTTGCTCCACGCGAACGCAGGCGCCTTGCTCGCGGCGGAATCCTCCATGCCGACCAGTCCACCGCCGGCCTCGATATGCGCGAGCTCGGCCGCGTTGATGCGCGGATGGTTCGCCGGGCTGTGGATGAAGCGGACGAAGGCCAGGGTCGCCAGCACGCCGAGGACCCCCATCGTCCAGAAGATCGAGCGCCAGCCATAGCTATGCGCCAGCCAGCCCATCAGCGGCGCGAAGGCGACGAGCGAGAAGTACTGCGCCGAGTTGAAGATCGCCGAGGCGGTGCCGCGCTCGGCGGCGGGGAACCACGCCGCGACGAGGCGGGCGTTGCCGGGAAAGGAGGGCGCCTCGGCAAGGCCGACGAGGAAGCGCAGCGCGAACAGCATCGCGACGACGGGGATTCCGATGATCCAGCCGGCAAAGCCCTGGCTCGCGGTGAACAGCGACCAGAGCAGGATCGCCGCGGCATAGACGCGCTTGGTGCCGAAGCGATCGAGCAGCACGCCGCCGGGGATCTGCGCCAGCACATAGGCCCAGGCGAAAGCGGAGAGAATGAAGCCGGTCTGCACCGGCGTGAGGGCGAGTTCGCGCGCCGCGGCGCTGCCGGCGATCGAGAAGGTCGCCCGGTCGGCGTAATTGACCGAAGTGATCAGGAAGATCAGCGCGATGATCGCGTAGCGCACGCGGGTCGGCCTGGCGCGCAGGTCGTTCAAATCGTCTCTCCTCGCCTGGCGCCGCCTGATGGACGGTCTGACCGATGTCCCCTCCCTAACCGTGGCGCCCTAGGCGGTCCAAGCCAAAAGGGGGATGATCCAGTCAGATACTGGCTCAATGGCACCACGCGTGCGCGAGAGGCCCTCCGATCAGTGCAGGGCGTGCATCGATCCATGTTCGATTGAGGTTGGCGTTTGCCGCGGCGGGACGGCTACCCACAGCCTGTACAGCCGGCTCGCCACGAAGCCGGGCGCCCCAAGGAGAGGCTGAGGCATATGTCGCATATTCGAGATCCTGAAGACCGTCTTCGCTTTGTCGAGCGCGGCCGCCGCGCTAGCTGCGTCCTCGGCTTGGGCGCAGGCCCAGCCCGAAACCAGCGCCGCCACCGACGCGCCGGCCGAACCGCCCGCGCTCCAGGATGCGCAGGACGATACCACCGGGCAGGACATTGTCGTCCAGGGCTTCCGCGCCAGCCTCAGCAGCGCGATCAACATCAAGCGCAACGAGACCGCGACGGTCGACGTGATCAAGGCCGAAGACATCGCCGAGTTCCCGGACCTCAACCTCGCGGAATCGCTTCAGCGCATCCCCGGCGTCGCGATCAGCCGGGTCAACGGCGAGGGGCGCAACATCTCCGTCCGCGGGCTCGGTCCCGAATATAGCCGGGTGCGGATCAACGGCATGGAAGCGATCGGCACCACCGGCGGCACCGACAATTCGGGCGGCGTCAATCGCGGCCGCGGCTTCGATTTCAACATCTTCTCGTCGGACCTGTTCAACAGCCTCGCGGTGCGCAAGACCGCGACCGCCGATGTCGAGGAAGGGTCGCTCGGCGGCACCGTCGACCTGCAGAGCGCGCGGCCGTTCGATTACAAGAAGAACACCGCGGTGATCGCGGCGGCGGCGAGCTACAACGATCTCGCGCGCAAGACCAAGCCGCGCGTCTCCGGCCTCGTCACCGCCACTACCGACGACGGGAAGTTCGGCGTGTTGCTCTCGGTCGCCTATGAGGAGCGCCGCCTCATCGAGGAAGGCGCGAACATCACGCGCTGGACCTATGGCGGCTTCAACGGCGGCTTCAATCCCGCCTCGACGATCGCGGGCAAGACGATCGCCCAGATCAACGACACCAATCCGGAGACGGCGCTCTATCATCCGCGCATCCCGGGGCTGGTGAGCTACGATATCGAGCAGAAGCGGCTCGGCGCGGCGCTGTCGCTCCAGTTCCAGCCGACCGACAAGACCCTGCTCTCGATCGACGGCCTCTATTCGCGTCTCGACGGCACCCGCACCGAAGCCCAGTTCCAGGCGATCGGCTTCAGCCGTTCGGGCACCGGCAAGCCACAGACGATCATCCGCTCGGGCAC
The DNA here is from genome assembly GCF_027941955.1 of Sphingomonas sp. 7/4-4. GTDB lineage: Bacteria > Pseudomonadota > Alphaproteobacteria > Sphingomonadales > Sphingomonadaceae > Sphingomonas. Next base: position 1,111,951 of record NZ_CP115960.1, on the reverse strand, counting down.
CGTCGATGCCGACAACAACATCATCAGCGGCACCTTCGACGCCGTCGATCTGCGCACCCAGTCGCGCTACGACGAGCTCAAGACCGATTTCTATCAGGTCACCGCCACACTCGACCAGAAGATCGGCGAGAACTTCAAGATCGGCGGCGTTGTCGGCTATTCGCGCTCGGAGTTCCGCAATCCAGTGCAGACCACCGTCACGATGGATGCGGCGAACACCAACGGCTTCTTCTACGATTTCTCGACACGCTTCCCGACGATCCGTCCGGGCGTGGACGTGACCAATCCGGCCACTTTCGCGTTCACCAACGGCACGTCCGAAGTCCGCATCCGCCCGCAGACCGTCGACAACAGCTTCACCAATGCCAAGGGCTTCGTTGAATGGACGGTCAGCCCGATCGTCAAGCTCAAGGCGGGGGCGGACTGGCGCAAGTTCGAATATGCGTCGACCGAGCGCCGCCGCCTCCAGGGCGAGACGGTGGTGACCACGCTCACCGGGGCGCAGCTCGCGCCGCTGACGATGCTCTATTCGGGTTTCGGCCGCGGGCTTGACGTGCCGGATGGAACGCCGACTGCCTGGATCGTCCCCAATCTCGCCGCCTTCCAGAACGCGCTCAACACCTACAGCAATCCGCTCTACGCGACCGGCGGCGTCGAGAACGCCACTGCGCGCGGTTCGTTCGTCACTGTCGAGGAGAAGGATCTCGGTTTCTGGGGCATGGCCGAATTCAACCTCGCCGATGCCGGCCTGCCGGTGCGCGGCGATGTCGGCGTGCGCTACGTCAAGACGGACCAGTTCTCGACCGGTTATGCCGGGCAAGGCGCGACCGTGGATCTGGTCGGCGCGGACCGCAGCTATGATCGCTGGCTGCCCTCGGCCAACCTCGTCTTCGACGTGACGCCGAATCTGCTCGTCCGTGTCGCCGCAGCCAAGACCATCGCCCGCGCCGGGATCGGTTCGCTAACCCCGGGCGGCAACCTCAACGTCTCGGGTGGCAACCGTACCTTCAGCTCGGGCAACCCGAACCTGCTGCCGACCGAATCGACCAATCTCGACGCGTCGGTCGAATGGTATCCGGCCCCGGGTTCGCTCTACGCGGTGTCGGTGTTCCAGAAGGATATCGGCACCTTCGTCCAGACGCTCAGCACGACCGTTCCCTATAGCAGCCTCGGCCTGCCGGACTCGCTGCTGGCGGGAACGACCGCGAGCCCTTCGGACGCGTTCATCGTCAGCCAGCCGGTCAATTCGAACGGCGGCCTACTGCGCGGCTTCGAAGTCAACGTCCAGCAGCCCTTCACTTTCCTGCCGGGCTTCCTCTCGAACTTCGGCGTGCTCGCGAACTACACTTATGTGAACTCGGACATCGAATATCTGCTGGCGGCCAACGGCTCGGCGACGGTCGAGGCGTCGCTGCTCGGGCTCTCGAAGAACGCCGCGAACGCCACGCTCTATTACGAGACGAAGAAGTTCTCGATCCGCGGCTCGGTGGCGTATCGCTCCAACTATCTCACGGCAGTGCCGGGCACCGAAGGCAATGCCTATAACGGCACCAACGCGACGACCAATTTCGACGCGCAGATCTCGTACAACGTCACCGACAATCTCAAGCTCAGCCTCGAGATGATCAACCTCACCGACGAGAAGAACGACCAATTCGTCGATGAGACCAACCGGCTCAATGTGCTGACCCATAGCGGGCGGCAATTCGTGTTCGGCGCACGCATGGCATTCTGACGCCCTCCTGTCGAATGCCGGTTCAGGGCCAGCCACCATGTGGCTGGCCCTTTTTGGATCATCGCGAGCGCGGCTCAATCGGCACTTTGCCGAGGACCGAGGAGGCGCTGCAGCGGCTTGCGAAGCGCGAAGATCAGCAGCGCGCCGGCAAGGGCGATCGCCGCATCGAGCGTCCAGAAGGCTGCGTTGCTCATCCGATCGTAGAAGCTGCCGACCCAGCCCATCAGCGTCGAGCCGGCGAACAGCGACAGATAGGCGCCGCCCATCAGCGTTGCGTTGACCTTGGCCGGTGCCGCCTGCGAGATCAACGCGAGCAGGATCGGCCAGAACCACATGAACGCCACACCCATGCCGACAAAGCCGGCCAGCGCCCACAGCACCGAAACCTGGCCATCTCCCCCGGCGGTCAGGCAGCCCAGCGCAAACAGCAAAGCCGCGGCGCCGACGATCGCCGAGCCGATACCGATCTTGACGATGCTGCCTGGTTCGCGCCCGCGCCGTGCCTGCCATGCCCACAGCGCCACGAGCGGCGCCGCGACGACGATGCTCGAAAAGCTCTCAACCGAATTGAACCAGCTCGCCGGAACCGCGCCGAAGGGCGAGAGCAAGTCGACATGCTGGTCGATCCAGACGACCCCGATGTTCCAGATCATCGGATAGGCGATGTTCGCGGGGATGGTCAGCGCGATCAGGCCGATCAACGCCCAGGTCCTGCGACGCTCCTCGGCGGTAAGCGGGGGAGGGCAACGCGATCGGCACGCTTCGGTCCGTCCTCGGGGAAGTGGCGCTGCCCAGCGAGATAGATGCAGAACGCCGTCAGCATCACCGTAGCCGCCAATGCGAAACCCGCATGCCATCCATACAGCGCCGCGACGCTCCCCGTCGCGAGCGGGCCGAGCACTGCGCCGATGTTGATGCCGGTCGCATAGAGCGTGAAGCCGCGGGCGCGCAGCGATTCTGCGGCGGGCGGATAGAGTGTGCCGACTTGCGCCGCGACATTGCCCTTGAGGCAGCCCGATCCGAGGATCAGCATCACCAGTGCGGCGAGGAAGCTCGCGTCGAACGACATCGCCAGATGCCCGCCGCTCATCAGCAGAGCGCCGAGGATCACGGTGCGCCGCGGCCCGAGCCAGCGATCGGCGAGCAGCCCGCCGAGGATCGGCGTGAAATAGACGAGGCCGCTGTACCAGCCGAAGATCAGCGAGGCGAAGGCCTGGTTGGAAATCGGCCCGCGGAACTCGAAGAGCGCCCGCAATGGCGCGAGGCCGAGGACGTGCCCGGCATGATCGGGCAGCAGCAATTGCTTGACGAGGTAGAGCGCGAGCAGCGCGGTCATGCCGTAATAAGAGAAGCGCTCCGCCAGCTCGGTCGCCGCGAGATAGGCCAGGCCCTTGGGGTGACCCGCGACGCGGCCGCTTTGCTCGACAGTGTCGGTCATCGTTGCACCTCTATCGAGCGATTCATTTCCGCCACACGTAATTCGGCGTGGCAGTGACCTCGGCGGGCGCGCTCGTCAGCTCCGCGCCGCGCTTGGGATCGCTTGCTGCTGCCTGATCGACGAAGCCAGAATAGGCACCGCGGGCGAAGGAGGCGCCGCGCTGCTCGACGTCGCCGATCAGCTGCGCGTTGCCCGACAGGACGATGTTCTGCTCGAACTCGCCGATGCCGGCGAAAGTCGTGGCGACGCGGGCGTCCTCCTTCACGACCGTGTTGCCGCGGATCACCGACAGCGCCGAGGCGCGGGCGTTGTCGAGCAACTGGCCGCCATGGATGACTGCATGGTCCTCGACCCGGGCATTGCCGCGCACGCTGCCCGAAAGCACCCGCGCATGAGGCCCGACATAGGCTGAGGCGTCGACGGTCGCTCCGGCCGCGACCCAGCCGCCGCCATAAGCGTGACGTTGCCCGCCGGCGATCGGGGGGACGCTCGCGGGCATTGCGCCGGTGAACTGCACCATCCACGGATAGCGGTAGATCGAATGCCAGGGCTGGTCCCACTGGATGTGGTGGAACTGCGAAGGCGTGCCGACCACGACCATGTACAGGCCCTGGTCGCCAGGGTGGAGCGCGAGGGTGGCGGTGCCATCGGCGCCGCGCTGGAGCGGCGAGTAACGGCTCTTGCCTGCCGCATCGACGGCGATCAGCCCCCAGCGCCAGTCAGAGGCGGGCTCGGGGATCGCGGCGGGTTCGTCGGCGAGACCGGGCAGCCTCGTGGTGGCAGGAGTGTTCTGGACCACGCCGCGGAAAGTGGCGGTAACGCTGGCCACGCCGGTATCGGGGTGGAGCTTGACGAGGTTGTAGCCCCAGCGCTGCGGTGCCCATGAAGCGGGCACGGCGAAGCGGCGCCGCTTCAGGTCGAGCGGATCGAGCACCGTGGTTCGCAGCAACCGGTCATTGGCTTGCGGCTCATATCCGCCATATTCGCGACGGTAGATCGCGCCTTGGTCCGATCCGTTGGGATTGATGTAGTCCCAATGGGCATTGTGCATCGCCCAGTCGCCGAACGCGTCGTTGAGCTGCGCCAGCGTCCAGCCCTGATTGCGCATCAGCACGTCGATCGGATCGGCCTTGTCGGCACCGGGCTCGCCGCGCTTGGGAGCCTTGCGCCAGATGTCGTTGACCACGGCGTAGCCGAAGCGGTCCTTGAGATATTCGAGGAACTGCCAATTGCAGTAACGCACCCGGGTCGAGCCGTAATAGAGGTGCGGATAATTCACCGACAGCACCGAGCAATGCGTATTACCGCGGAATTCGGGAAGCTGGGTGGTCATCCAGTTGGCATGGCTCTCCCACAGCCAGCCGCCATAGGGCGTGTCGCGAAATGATCCGGTGCCGCCCTGGAGCGAATGGGTCAGCTCGTGCGCGAGCCCGAAGCGGTCCTTGAGCCCACCCGGCCCGATCCACATGCCGATATTGCCGGCATCGTCGACGCCGCCGGTCAGACCATAGCTGGCGTCGATGAAGACGTTCGCCTTGCGCTTGGCGACCGACGCGCAATCGGGTTCGGGAAAGTCGAGCGTGCCGAGGAAGTAGGACCAGACAGTTTCGAGATGCTCGCCCGCCGATCTGGCGACGTCGGCGGAAACGAGATCGCCCGCCCAATGGAAGGCGAAATGCGGAGTCTCATAGCGCAGCGGCAGTTTGGAATTGGGGTCCGACGGATTGGTGGCGACGGGTTTCCAAATGCCGCCCGTGCATTTGGCATTCTCCCCGGCCAGTGCCGGGGTTGCGGCGAGGAAGCCGGCAAAAGCGAGGACGGTGGTCTGCAGCAGATGCATGGCGTTCAGCGCGGGCTGAGCTTGACGATGGTCGGCGCGGTGCCGAGCGGGATCGTGTAGGCATCGCGCTCCAGCGTGCCCGTCGAAGGGGTGAGCGCGCGGGCCCCGGCGGTGGTGGTTTCGATCCGCAGGCGTGCAGTGGGAGTCGTGGCCGTCGCGGGGTCGAGCATCACGTTGATCGCGCCGCTGGCCGGCGTGTAGGTGACGTTGGCGATCTTGCCGGCATCGAGCGTGATCCACGCGCCCGCAGGGGCAACGAACAGGCGCGATCTTGCGCCGTCCTTCGGCTGGATCTGCACGCCGTCCTTGCCCATCGTCACGTCGCCGCCGAAGCCGAGCCAGCTGAAGGTCGGGTCGTTGACGAGATAGGTCGCCGCCGTCAGCGCATGGCCGTAGAAACCCATGCCGTAATCGCCGGTATACGGGTCCCACTTCATCATGTCGGGCCAGGCGTGGAACGCCGCGGACGAGAAGCCCTCCTGGTCGATATTGGTGATACCGCCCATCATCCCGCCATATGCCACGCGCAGAAGGTGCAGGTCCTTGGGATTCTGGCGATAGGCGTCGAACAAGGGGACGGCGTTCAGCGCGGAGCCGTAATGGTGGATCTGGCGCTCGATCCGCGGATATTTGCCGCCATAGAGGAAGTCCCAATAGCGGCGGGCATTGCCGTTATAGCCCCAGCTCGGGATCGTCGGATCATAGCCGAGGATCACTTCGCGGGTGACGTCGGCCTGCGGCTGGTAATCGAAATAGCGCATCCACGCATAGACTTCGGGCTGGCCGGTCGAATCCCACGGCATCTCCGATCCGAACGGGAATTTGAGCGTGCGCCAGTGATCGGCGCGCTTCTTCATCAACCGCTCCATCTCGGCGGCTTCGGCGGTGAGGCCCTCGCGCTTCAGGTCCTTGAGGATGTCGACAAACACGTCGCCCTCCATCAGCCCGAACTCGGCATAATAAGGCGCGTCGCGCATCATCGCGACGGTGGTCTGGTACGCGTGCTCCAGATACCAGCGCCAGTCGTGCGTCCTGACCATGCCGGGATGGTTGCGCGCAGTGCGATAGAGCACCCAATGCCCGATCGCGACGTGTGGATAGTTATAGGCGCGGCCGAGATCGTTGGCGTCCTTCTCCTTCCACGAGGTCCACGACTTCCACTTGTCGGCGTCCTTGTAGAGGCCCGGGAACTTGACCGGATCGTAATAGAACAGGCTCTTCTTGACCGCGCCAGCCTGTGGGCCGTCGGCGACCTGGAGGTTGCCGACCACCGTCTCGTTCACCAGCCGCTCCAGCTTGGCGACCTCGGCGGGATCGGGATTGTCGAGCTGCTTCATCGTCGCCGCGACCCACGCGCCGCCGCCGCCCTCGTCGCTCATCCCGGCGATCCACACGCGGGGTTCGACGTCGACGATCTTCTTTGCCTCATTATCGTAGGTGAGGATCGCAGGCGAACGCCCGAACGGATCGTCCTTGCCTTCATACCATTGCTTCGTCGTCGAGAAGCGGCCGAGATCGGCCATGGTCTGCTCGAGCGGCTTGGTGACGAAATAGCTGACCGTCTGCACTTGCCCGTCGGCATAGGTCAGCGTCAGCCGCGCCTGGCCCCATTGCCTGCCGCGGATGTTGAGCCTGGCCCATCGCTTTTGCGCTACACCGGCCGTCGCCTCGACTGCGCCCACCGGATAGCTCTCGATCTTGCGGATCGCGCTGGGCGCCTTGACGAACAATGTCGCCGACTGGTCCTCGGGCACGACATAGCCGGGGATGCCGACGGCGACCGGGCGCTTGCTGGCGATCAGCGTGGTCTCGATGTCGCGGATCGACGGCGTCTCGGTCATCCGCACGCCGACCTCGATCGTCTGGCCGGGCGCGAGGGTGCGCCCGGTCGGCGCGTTCCATTGCTCGCCGGCGTCCTTCCACTCGCGGTCGGCATAGCCGATGCTGTGGACGGTCCAGTCGTAAAAGCCCTCCGAGGTCTGGCCGCGCGGGCTCTTGTCGGTGAAGATCGAGCCTTTGGCTTCGCGCGGGTTCTTGAGCGGGGCCCAGGCCTCGAGCGGGCTGCCTTTCTCGGGAAGCACCAACAGCGCGGGACCCTGGCCGTTGAGCCGCGTGACCTGCAGATAGCCGGCGTCGCGGCCGATATAGGGATCGACGAAGCTCGCCTCGGCATGTGCCTGATCGAGGTTGCGATCGGTGATGATGTTGTCGAACACCATCGGCATGCCGAGCGCGCCGATTTCGAGCGGCTGGCCCGAGCTGTTGGTGATGCGGAAGCGCAAGGCGAGCAGCCCGGCCTCGTTCACCCAGCGACGCTCGACCTTGAACGGCGCGTCGGCGCCCATGCTCGCGGTGATGTCTGCCGCGGCGATCACCTTGCCGGTCTTCGCGAGCAGCCGGATCGGCTTGCGCGCCTGCGCCGAGGCGAAATCGTGCCATTCGCCGCCGGGCGCGCGGGCGCGCAGGTTCAGGTCGCCGATATGGTTGTAGCCGTCGCCTGCGCGTTCCGGCTCGCGCGCAGTCGGCACGAAGCTGAAAGCGGGCTCGGCCGCGGGCGAGAGGCGCGCCAGCGTCTGGGTATCGCTGCGCAGCGCGACTTCGAAGCTGCCGACCTTGTACGGCGTGGTGTGGACCGGCGGATAGACCGGCTTGGGCCGCTCCTGCGCCATCAGCGCGGGAACGCAGATCGCGGACGAGGTACCGGCGAGGAGCAGGGCCGCGGGGCCGAGGAAACGGGTAGTGCGCATGAAGGTTCTCATTTCGTGGTTGCGCCGATCGCCGGCATGGCGGGATCCGGCTCGGGCAAAGGTAGCACCGGCGGCTTCTCGTCGAGCAGATGCCGCGTGAAATAATCGCGCAGCTTGCGCCAGAAGAAGGGCTGGGCGACGCGGTGCGTGGTATTGGGCAGGATCACGACATCGACGTCGCGCCCCGCGGTGATCAGCGCATTCGCCAGGCGCATGCTTTCGGTGACGGGGACATTGTCGTCGATGTCGCCATGGATCAGCAGCAATTTGCCCCGCAGGTTCTTCGCGACCGACATGTTGGAGTTGCGCTCCCACACGGCTTCGTCGGGATTGCCCATCGACACTTCGGGCCACCACGCCTTGTCGAGCCGCAGGTCGTGATTGCCCGACGAGGCGACCGCGACCTTGAAGAATTTGGGCCGGCGCAGCACGAAGCGCGCAGCGTCATAGCCGCCTGCCGAGCCGCCATAGACGCCGACGCGGGTGGCATCGATGTACGGATATCTGGCGGCCATCTGGCGGATCATCGCGATATGGTCGTCCAGCCCGACTTCGCCGAGATTCTGCCAGGCAGGAAGGCGGAAGGCCTGGCCGCGGCGTGAAGTGCCGGTGCCATCGATGGTGACGACGACCGCACCTAATTGCGCGACGCTGTTCGCGCCGGCGGTAACTGCGCCATTCCAGCTGGTCGGCACGTTGGTCGTGGTCGGACCGGTATAGACCGCATCGATGATCGGGTAGCGCGCCCTGGAATCGAAGTTCGCCGGGCGCCAGATCATCCCGTACAGCGGCGTCTTGCCGTCGGCGGCGAGGCCGGTGAACGGTTCGGGCGGGGTATAGCCGCTCGCGAACAACGCGCTTCCGTCCGCCTTGGCGAGCTCGGTGACGATGCGGCCATCCCGCGTGTCCCGCACGACGGTCCGGGTTGGAGACGTCGGGCTCGACATCGCATCGATGAAATATTTTCCGTCGGGCGACACTTCGACTTCGTGGTCGAGCGGCTCGGGGGTGAGCAACCCGGGCTGCTTGCCGTCCAAGGTCACGCGATAGAGCGCGCGGTAATAGGGATTGCGGTCGCGTTCGCGGCCGACGCCGGTGACGAGAAGCGTGCGCTCCTCCGCGTCGAGATGCGCGACGTCGAGCACTTCCCAATCGCCGCGGGTGAGCGGAATGCCGCCATCGGGATCGCCGGGTTGGACGAAATAGAGCTGCGCCCAGCCGGAGCGCTCGGAAATGGCGAGTTCGCCGCCGAGCTCGGGTGCGGGGCGCAGGTTGCTCGATGTCACCGTGACGATCGGCTTGACCGCTTCGCGTGCAGTGATGGTCGCCTTGCCGGTCTTCGGATCGGCTTCATAGACGACGAGCTGCTTGTAGCCGCGCTCGGTCCACTGGACTCGCACCTTGCCGCCCGACCAGCCCATGTCCGGCGGCGAGGGGTAGAGGATCGATTCCGAAGGCACGTCGAGCGGTACGATGGTGGCGCGCTTGCGCTTGAGGGCGTTTTCGACATCGATCGTGAAGCGCGTCGCTTGCGGCAGCTTGGCAGCGCCGGCGAGCGGATACACGTACTGGAAGCTGCGCGGATAGAAACTGCCCGGCGGGTTTTCCTGCGTGATCGACAGCCGTTCGACGCCGCGCGTATCGAGCCGCCAGCTGAGAATGCTGCGGCTGTCGGGCGACCATATCACCGATACGGGCATCTTCGGCTCTTCGGTGCCGGCCTTGAGGATATCCGCGAGCTGCGGAATGCTGCGGCCATAAGGCTGCTCGCGCGTGCCGTCGGTGGTCAGCGCCACTTGGCGGCCGGATTTTCGATCGCGCGCGAACAGATTGAAATCGCGCGCGACGATCTCGAAGCGGCCGTCGGGCGACACGGCGCCTTCGCCGTCGGGTGCGCCCTTCTTCGCTTCGGCCAGTTCACCGGCGCTGTTCAGCGTCCACTGCCTGTCGGCGACGCCGAAGGTGAGGGCGCCGTCCTTCGCGCTGTAATCGGCATCTTCGAGCCGCAGCGCCAGCGCGTCGACTTCCTTGCCGGTCGCCCTGGCGAGCAGTTCAGCCAGCCGCGCCTCGTCGACGATCGCACGCGACTGGCTCGTCGCGAGATCGAGATAGAGGATCTGCCGCTTGCCTGCGCTACCGAGCCGATAGAGGATCCCTGTGCCGTCGCGCGTGAAGGTGGCACGCAGGTCGGCGTTTATGATCAGCTTGTCCAGTTCGGGACGCAGATATCGATCGGCGCGGGCATAGCGGTCGGCGATGCTCGGGGTCGGCGTCGGATCGGCATTCGCCGCCAGGAGCAGCGCTCCCGGCAGTAAAGCGACGACCAGCCCCGGTCGCCATCCTGCTCGATCCTGTTGCATCCGTGCCCTCCCTTGCCCCGGCATATCGGGGCAGGGACGGCAGCTCAACTAAATTATACGGTATATGGTATGACGCCGTTGCATTTCGCTCCGGACACGGTAGCGTTAAACCCGGGAGAGACAGATTGGGCGGATATAGTACCCATATCAGGCGGGGCACGCTGCTCCAGAGCGACAGTGCGCAGCGGCTGCAGGGCTCGCTCGCCCAGCAGCTCGCCGTGATGATCCTGTCCGGCGAACTGCCCGAAGGACATGTCTTCCCGAGCGAGCTCGATTATGCCGAGCAGATCGGCATGTCGCGTTCGGCGTTGCGCGAGGCATTCCGGATGCTCTCCGCCAAGGGGCTGGTCGAGAGCCGGCCAAAGGCGGGGACGCGCGTGGCGCCGCGCCGCCAGTGGAGCCTGCTCGATCCCGATCTGCTCGCCTGGCAGTTCGAGGCGAAGCCTAGCCTCAAGTTCGTGTTCGACCTGTTCGAGCTGCGCATGGTGGTGGAACCCAATGCCGCCGCGTTCGCCGCCGAACGGCGCAGCGAGGCGCAATTGACCGCGATGCGCGAGGCGCTCGACATGATGGCCTTGCACGGGCTCGCCACCGAGAAGGGACGGTTCGCCGACCAGCGCTTCCACATGATCATGATGGAGGCGACGCAGAACGATGCGATGATCGCATTGGCGAGTTCGATCCTCGCGGCGATCGCCTGGACGACGATCTACAAGCAGCGCAAGCGTGCGCTGCCGCGCGATCCGATCCCCGAGCATCGCGCGCTGCTCGACGCGATCGCTGCCAGCGACATCGAAGGCGCCCGTGCGGCAATGACCGAACTCGTCCGCCTCGCGCTCGCCGACACCGAAATCTCGCTGCTCGACGAGCCTTGAAAGGGAGCGAGAAAATTCCTCCCCGCGCAGCGAGGAGGAATTTGTGACGCTCCATTCGAGGATTGACGCTCCACAGCCTCAACGATAATCGTATACGGTATTCAGGAGATCAAAATGCAGACGATGCGCGCTTCCCGGCGGGAATTGATGTTCGGAGCCGCCGTGCTGGCGGTGACGGCGCAGGCCGGGATTGCGCGCGCTGCCGCCGCCGGGGCGTTCGCGCCCAAGGGCGTCAAGCCGCTGCCGCTTACTTCGGTACGCTTGCGGCCGTCGGACTATGCCACCGCGGTCGAGGTCAACCGCAAGTATCTCCATCGGCTCAGCCCCGATCGACTTCTGCATAACTTTCGTAAATATGCCGGGCTCGCGCCGAAGGCCGAGATTTATGGCGGCTGGGAAAGCGACACGATCGCCGGCCATACGCTGGGCCATTATCTGACCGCTTTGGTGCTGATGTGGCAGCAGACCGGCGACGCCGAAATGCGCACCCGTGCAGATTACATCGTCGACGAGCTCGCCGAGGTGCAGGCGAAGCGCGGCACCGGATATGTCGGCGCGCTCGGCCGCAAGCGGAAGGACGGCACCGTCGTCGACGGCGAGGAGATCTTCGGCGAAGTGATGAAGGGCGAGATCAAGTCGGGCGGGTTCGATCTCAACGGTTCCTGGTCGCCGCTCTACACGGTGCACAAATTGTTCGCCGGGCTGCTCGACGTCCATGGCGCGTGGGGCAACAAGAAGGCGCTCACCGTGGTCGAAGGGCTGGGCGGCTATTTCGAGCGCGTGTTCGCCGCGCTCACGCCGGCGCAGGTCCAGGAAGTGCTGGGCTGCGAATATGGCGGGCTCAACGAGAGCTATGCCGAAATGCACCAGCGCTCCGGCAATCCGCGCTGGCTCAAGATGGCCGAGACGCTCTACGACAACCGCGTGCTCGATCCGCTGAGCAACCGCGAGGACAAGCTCGCCAATTTCCACGCCAACACCCAGGTGCCCAAGCTGATCGGGCTGGCGCGCATCTACGATATTACGGGCGACGAAAAGCGCCGGACCGCGGCGACCTTTTTCTGGGAGCGTGTCACCGGGCATCACAGCTTCGTCATCGGCGGCAATGCCGACCGCGAATACTTCTTCACCCCCGACACGGTCGCCGATCACATCACCGAGCAGACCTGCGAGCATTGCAACACCTACAACATGCTCAAGCTGACCCGGCATCTCTATGGCTGGCAGCCTGACGGCGCGCTGTTCGATTATTATGAGCGCGCGCATCTCAACCATGTGATGTCGGCACAGGATCCGGCCACCGGCGGCTTCACGTATATGACACCGCTGATGACCGGCAGCGAGCGCGGCTATTCGACGGTGGACGATGACGCTTTCTGGTGCTGCGTCGGCAGCGGGATGGAGGTGCATTCCAAGCATGGCGAGTCGATCTTTTGGGAAGACGATGCCGGCGGGCTGATCGTCAATCTCTACATCCCCGCCGACGTCACCTGGACGAAGCGCAACGCGGCGCTGACGCTGGAGACCAATTATCCGTTCGCGCCCGAAAGCACGCTGACCTTCAATAAGGTCAAGGCAGGTCGTTTCCCGGTGGCGCTGCGCGTGCCCGGCTGGGCGGCGGGCAAGGCGGTGGTCAGCGTCAACGGTAAGCCGGCCACGCCGGCATTCGAGCGCGGCTATGCCGTGGTCGACCGGCGCTGGAAGGCTGGTGACACGATGTCGATCACGCTGCCGCTTGAACTCCGGATAGAAGCGGCGCCGGGCGACGAGAATACCATCGCCGTGCTCAGCGGACCCATGGTGCTCGCCGCCGATCTGGGGGCGAAGGAAGTCAAATGGGAGCAGGCCGATCCGGCATTGGTCGGCGCCGATCTGCTCGCGGCGTTCAGTCCCGCCGATTCAGCGAAGGGCATTTTCAATACGCGCGGCGTCGTGCGCCCCGCCGATCTGCAGTTCGTGCCTTTCTATCGCCAGTACAACCGCCGCAGCGCGACCTATTTCAAGCGCTTCTCGGAAAGCGCCTGGGCGGCTGAGGAAAAGGTGTTCCTCGCTGAGCAGGCGCGGCTCAAGGACATCGCCGCGCGTTCGGTCGACGTCATGTTCCTCGGGGAGATGCAGCCCGAGCGCGACCACAACCTCACCTCGGAGATCTCGTACCCGGTCACCTATCGCGGTCGGCAGGGGCGTGATGCGCGTTCGGGCGGGTTCATCGAGTTCACACTCAAGCCGAAGGACGGCCCGCTGATCCTGCAGGCGACTTATTGGGGCGGCGAGCGCAAGCGCGACTTCGACATCCTCGTCGACAATGTGAAGGTCGCCACCCAGACGCTCGACAATGACAGACCGGGCAAGTTCTTCGACATGGAATATCCGCTCCCCGAGCCGCTGACCAAGGGCAAGAAGGAAGTGCGGGTGCGGATCGTGCCGCATGATCGCAGCACCGCGGGCCCGATCTTTGGCGTGCGGCTGTTCACCGCCAAGCCGGGCGCGAAGATTTGAGCGAGGCCGCGGCCGGCGTCGCGATGACGCTCGACGAACTGCGAGAACTCGCCCGAGCCAAGCTGCGCGCGGCCGGGCTTGCGGGCGAGCATGCCGATGCGGTGGCCGAGACGATGGTCTCGGGTGAACGCGACGGTTGCGCCAGTCACGGCATCTACCGGTTGCTCGTCGCCGATCGCAGCATTCGCGCCGGAGTGGTCGTGCCCGATGCGGTGCCGCAGGTCTTCGAACCCAAGGCCGGGTTGGTGCGGGTCGACGGCGGGGGTGGCTTCGCCCAACTCGCCTTCGAGCGCGGCATGCCGCTGCTGGTCGAGAAGGCACGCGCCAATGGCATCGCGGCGCTGGCGCTCAACAATGTCGTTCACTTCGCCGCGCTCTGGCCGGAGGTCGAGACTCTGGCGGGGCAGGGCTGGTCGCGCTTGCCTTCACCCCCAGCCACGCCTGGGTCGCACCTGCGGGTGGAACCAGGCCGGTGTTCGGCACCAATCCGATCGCGTTCGGATGGCCGCGGCCGGGACGCGAGCCGTTCGTGTTCGACTTCGCCACCAGCGCCGTCGCGCGCGGCGAGATCGAGCTGCATCGGCGCGAAGACCAGGTGATCCCCGACGACTGGGGCTATGACGCCAATGGCAACAGCACCACCGATGCCGAGGCGGTCCTGAACGGTGCGATGCGCACCTTCGGTGGGCACAAGGGCTCGGCGCTGGCGGCAATGGTCGAGCTGCTCGCCGGGCCGCTGATCGCCGACATGACCAGTGCGGAGTCGATCGCTGCCGATGCGGGGCGTGGCGGTTCGCCGATCGGCGGCGAACTGATCCTCGCGATCGATCCGGCGGGCTTTCTGGGCGATGCGGTGCAGGCGCATCTCGAGCGCGCGGAGGCGATGTTTGCGGCGATCGAAGGGCAGGGTGCCCGGCTGCCCTCGCAGCGGCGCTATGCCGCGCGGGCGCGCAGTCTCGCCGAGGGTGTGACCATTCCTGCTGCGCTATATGCGGACATTATGGCGATCGGAGTTTGAACGTGCAGGCTTGGCGCAAGGCAGGGATTTTGCTGGCGGGAGCGGCGATGCTGACGGCGGCGGCGCCGTTGCCCGGACCCGACGCGCAACTGCGGAAACTCTACACCGAGGAATATGCGTGGCGGCAGCGCCAGCAGGCACCCAACGAAGACAGCCCGAAGGACCAGAAGCTGGGGCTGCCCGATGTCGGCCCCACGGCGCAGGCCGAGCGGCTGGCGCGCTGGACGGCCACGCTCGCCGCGCTGAACAAGATCGACCCGGCGCGGCTCTCGCCCGCAGAGCGAGTCAATTATGCAGTCTTCAAGGGCCAGATCGAAGGGCTGCTCAACGAGCAGAAGTATCGCGACTACGAAAAGCCGCTCAACGCGGATTCGAGCTTCTGGGGCGATCTCGCCGAATCCGCGCGCGGCGATTTCGTCCGCGAGGAGGATTATCGCCGCTATCTCGCGACGCTGCGCGATGTGCCCCGCTATTTCGACCAGCAGATCGTCAACATGCGCGCGGGGCTCAAGCGCGGCTTCACGCCGTCGCGGATCACGCTGCAGGGGCGCGATGCCGGGGTGGCCAAGGTCGCCAAGGCGAAGTCGGCGGCAATCTCGCCCTTCTTCGCGCCTTTCGCCAAGTTTCCTTCGGGCATGCCGGCAGAGACGCAGGCGAAACTGCGCGCCGAGGGTGAGGCGGCGATCCGCGAGGCGGTGGTGCCGGCGCACGCCAGGCTGCTGCGCTTCCTCCGCGAGGAATATATCCCCGGCGCCCGCACCGCCCTCGCCGCCTATGACCTTCCCGACGGGCGGGCCTATTACCAGTCCAAGGTCGCCGAATATACAACGCTCGACCAGACACCCGAGCAGGTCCATGCGATCGGCCTCGCCGAAGTCGCCAAGATCCGTGCGCGGATGCATGACGTGATGCAGCAGGTCGGCTTCAACGGCGACCTTGCCGCCTTCCTTAAGTTCCTGCGCACCGATCCGCAATTTTACGCCAAGACCCCGCAGGCGCTGCTCGATCGCGGCGCGTGGATCGCCAAGACCTTCGACGGCAAGGCTTCCAAATATTTCGGGCGACTGCCGCGCAGCCGCTTCGCGATCATCCCGGTGCCCGACGATATCGCGCCCTTCTACACCGGCGGGCGCGGCGGGCCGGGCGTGTACCTGATCAACACGTACAATCTGCCGGCGCGGCCGCTTTACTCGCTGCCGGCGCTGACGCTGCACGAGAGCGCGCCGGGCCATGCGTTCCAGATGCCGCTCGCCGGCGAGAACAAGGACCTGCCGGCGTTCCGCCGCGACACCTATCTCTCGGTCTATGGCGAGGGCTGGGCGCTCTATTGCGAGGCGCTGGGCGAGGAGATGGGGATGTACCAGACACCGTACGAGGTGTTCGGCATGCTCTCCTACCAGATGTGGCGCGCGGCGCGGCTGGTGGTCGACACCGGCATCCATGCGCAGGGCTGGAGCCGCGAACAGGCGCAGCAATTCCTTCACGACAACACCGCACTGGCCGATCACGAGATCGAGACCGAAGTCGATCGCTATATCGCCTGGCCCGGTCAGGCGCTGAGCTATTACACGGGCGAGCTGGCGATCCTGAACGCGCGCGCCCGGGCCGAAAAGGCACTCGGCGCGAAGTTCAACCTCCGCGCCTTCCACGACGCGGTGCTCGCTTTGGGATCGGTGCCCATCCCCGAGATCGACCGCCGCGTCGACCAGCTCATCGCCGAGGGCGGCAAGGGCCCTTACCCGGACGAGGAATGACATGAAGCGATTGGTTGCCCTCGCATCGCTGCTGGCGGTGCTTCCCGGCGCGGCCGGCGCGCAGACCGCGTCCGAGACGGTGATTGCGAAGGGCAACCCGATCCTCGCCGACGGCCGCTTCTATACGACGGACCCGGCGCCGCTGGTCGACGGGGACACGCTCTACATCCTCACCGGGCGCGACATGGCCGAGCCTGAGATCAACGATTTCATCATGCCCGAATGGCAGCTGCTGTCGACGCGCGATCCGGCGTCGCGCAAGTGGCAACACACGCCCGGCTTCATCCGCCCCGAGAATGTCTTCGCCTGGGCAGAGCCGGCGCGGGCCTATGCCGGGCAGATCGTCAAGGGCGCGGACGGGCGCTTCTATTTCTACGCACCGGTGCTCGAGAAGGGCAGCGACGCCAAGGACCGCTTCGCGATCGGCGTGGCGGTGGCGGATCGCCCGACCGGACCGTGGAAGGATGCGCATCCTTCCGGGCCGATCGTCTCGCAGAAGCTACCGGTCGCCAACGACATCCAGAATATCGATCCGACCGTGCTGCTCGACGATGACGGCCGGGTGTACCTCTATTGGGGCACGTTCGGTCAGCTGCGCGGCATGGAGCTCGAACGCGACATGATCACGCCCAGGGGCCGGAGACGCGGATCGAAGGGCTGACCGGCTTCTTCGAGGCGCCGTGGATCCTCAAGCGCAAGGGCGTCTATTACATGCTCTACGCCGGCAACAAGGCGGGCCCGGACAGCGCGTGCACGCCGGCGGTTTATTATGCCTGCCAGGCCTGGGGCACCGCGACCTCGCCGCTGGGGCCGTGGACCTATCGCGGGGTCGCGCTGCGCCCGGTTTCCTCGACCACCTCGCATGCCGGTGCCGTGGAATTCAAAGGCAAGTGGTACATGGCGTATCACACCGCCGACGCTATGGGCGGGGGCCATTTCCGCCGCAGCGTGGCGATCGACGAAATGCAGTGGGACGACAGCGTCTCGCCCGCCGCGATCCGACCGGTGGTGCCAACCCGCGCACCGCGGCCCGCGCCCAAGCCGACGCGCAACATCGCCGGTTCGGCTTCGGCGGTGTCATCGAACCTGGTGCCGGTGCAATATTGGATCGCCGCGCTCAACGACGGCAAGGTCCGCGCCAACCCGCTGCCGCCGGAGATGTGGGGCACGTGGAACGGCAACAACCCGAAGCGGCCCTGGATCGAATATCGCTGGGCGAAGCCGGTGACGATCGACGGGTCGCGCGTCTATTTCTTCGCCGACCAGCCAGCCGGATCGGGGATCGGCGTCGCGCCGCCCGCGGCGTGGCACCTCGAATATTGGGATGGCGCATGGAAGCCGGTGGCCGGGACAAGCGGCTACGGCACGACGCCCGGCGCATTCGAGGAAGTTCGCTTCGCGCCGGTGATGACGCGCTGCCTGCGCATGGTATTCGATGCTTCGGGTAGCAGCCCCTATGCGGGGGTGGGTGTGCAGGAATGGGAAGTGCTCGCGCCGCGGCCCCGCGTGCCGGCGGCGCCGGGCGTTGCAGCCTCTGCCTGCGGGAAGAACTAGGGCGTATCGACATCCGCTCTGGAGCCGCGAAGATCGAAAAGCCGCCATGAGGCCATCGAGGGGTTCCCTGCCTGTTTTCGACCCGTTGCGGATACTGAGGAAGACTGCGAAAGTCGCCTTGGAAGCTCCGTTTCAGAGGGTGTCAGGATGTCCATATCGGTACTCGACATGTCCATGTCCCTCGATGGCTATATCGCCGATGAGAACGACTATCTCGGGGGTGAGGACGGGGAACGGCTGCACGACTGGGCCAAGGCTGGCGACCTCGCGCAAGAGCTGGAGAAGGAGATGGGCAAAGCCGGTGCCGTCCTTGCTGGCCGGCGGACGGCTGAGCTGATGGATCATTGGGGCGGCAGTCATAACGGCGCGCCCATTTTCGTCCCGAGCCACCGGCCGCCCAGCCCTGCCGCTCGTTGGGGCTACCCCTTGGTTACCTATGTCAACGACGGGATCGCCAGTGCGATGGAACAGGCGAAGGCCGCAGCCGGCGATCGGGAGGTGCAGGTCCGCGGTGGATACACTGCACAGCGAGCGCTTGAGGCTGGAGTGCTGGATGAGCTGAGAATTCACCACATACCAGTGCTACTTGGACGCGGCCGTCGCATGTTCGACATATTGCCTCGGGAGATCGAGCTGGAAATCATCGGCGTCGTAGACACGCCGCACGCAACGCACATCCGCTACCGAGTTCGCAAATAGCCCCGTGCGAAGTCCGAAACCCACCCATTGCGGACATTCGCCATCACGAAATTCAATGGAAGTTCACACTAAGTTGACACTGATGCGCCCGCTGCGCGACATCGAAGCGATCGCACGCGCGCTGTGTGGATCTCCTGAATCTGATCGATCCGTCCGACAATGTCAAAGAGCCGGTTGCGATACGCCACACCCCTGGGTGGAGAGCTCGACAACCATTGATAAAATATCGTCATCCCGGCCCCTTCGACTGCCTGCAAGGCAGGCGCTCAGGACAGGCTTGAGCCGGGATCCCGCTTCTTCGGCTCGCCCGAAAGGTAGCGGGACCCCGGCTCAAGGCCGGGGTGACGAGGGAAGCAGACGAAATCCTACATTGCAAGGCCGAGATCGGCCGCAGCGCAGGATCATCAATTGCCCGATCAGCACACCTCGGCGGTGCTCTTCGGGATCGGTCCCGGCGGCACGCGCGCCGGATGCTTGTAAAGGGGTCGCCCGGCAGGCGATGCCGGTCGCCATAGACCGCACGCAGCACTGCGGCGAGCGCCGGGTCGTGCCAGCGCAGGTCGGTGTCGGACAGGATGCGCACGCCGTCCACCACTGCGAGCTTGTTCGAGTTGAACCAGAATTGCGTGCCCTCGGCCCAATATTCCTGGACCGTGGTCGCACCATATTCGCCGGTCCACAGGCCCTTGTCCTTCGCCGCGGCATAGGCCTTCTCGACCTGCGCGTAGAGCGTTGGGTCCACTGCCTCGACCGCGTAGAGGATCGCGTGCGAAAATTCGTGGACGAGGATCGTCTCGCCATAATATTTGGTGCCGGGGATCGCGAGCAGATTCTCGGTGGCGGCGCTGGTCAGCAGCCCGCCCATGCCGCGCGCGCGGCGGCCCCAATATTCGCGGTCGGTCAGCCGGCCGATCCGCACGTCATATAGTTTGCGCTCGCACCGCGTGAGCCGCGGATCGTCGATCGCCGGCTTTTTCCAGTCGCGCTGCTCGGGGACGTCGGTGGTGCGTTCGTCGACTCCCATCACCATCACGCGCTGACCGGCCCGCACCAGTTCGCGGGCGAGATCGGGGCGGCGCGCGAGCATCGCTACCATCATGCGCCGCGCGACCTGCAGGGCTTCGTCGGGCACTGCCAATGAGGACGACACCGGAATGCCGTCCGCATCGACCGATTTGACGTAGAAGGAGTCGAGCCCGAGCGCGACCGGCGGCGGGCCGACCGGCACGGGCTTGCCGACGCATGCGCCGAGCGTGGCGACGATCAGCAGCGGAAAGGCACGCCTCATGCGAAGGGGCGGTCGATCGAATGCTGCGGCTCAGTGAACCAGGCGGCGCCGGTTTCGGTCACGTACATATGGTCCTCCAGCCGGATGCCGAAGCGCTCCGGCACGACGATCATCGGCTCGTTCGAGAAGCACATGCCGGGCGCCAGCGGCGTGCGGTCGCCCCGAACCAGATAGGCCGGCTCGTGGATCGCCAGTCCGATGCCGTGTCCGGTGCGGTGCGGAAGGCCGGGCAGGCGATAATCGGGGCCGAGCCCGGCGCGTTCGAGCACGCGGCGCGCGGCGGCATCGACGCTCTCGCACGGCGCGCCCGGTTCGACTGCGTCGAATGCGGCGGCCTGCGCTTCCTTCTCCAGCGCCCAAAGCGCGCGGATCTCGTCATCGACCGCGCCGAACGCATAGGTGCGCGTGATGTCCGAATGATAGCCATGGACCGTGCAACCGGTATCGATCAGCACCAATTGGCCTTCCTCGAGCTGCTGGTCGCCGGGCAAGCCGTGCGGATAGGCAGTCGCGATCCCGAACTGCACCGCGCAGAAGGTAGAGCCGGCGGCGCCCAGCGCGCGATGCGCATCGTCGATGAACCGCTTGACCGTGCTCGCGCGCATGCCGGGTTCGAGGATGCGCGCGGCGCGGCGATGGACTTCGAGCGTCATCTGCTTGGCCTGATGCATCAGCGCGAGCTCGGTCGCGGATTTGACCATGCGCAGGCCGTCGATCACCAACGCGCCGGAGACCGGCCGGAACGATGCGCGCAGCGGCTCGGACCAATGGAACGGGAGCAGCGGATCGAGCGCGAGCACCGCGTTCGGCGCAAGGCTGTCGGCGATCAGTGCCAACGGGCTCTCATCCTCCTCCCACAGCAGCAATTCGGCATCGATTGCCAGCTCGGCCTCCAGCGATCCGCGCTCGAATGCGGGGCAGATAATCCACGGCTTGCCGCTGACCGGCAGCAGCATCGCCACCAGCCGCTCGGTCGGCGACCAGCCGATCCCGGTAAAGTAGCGCAGGCTCGGCCCGGCATTGACCAGCAGGGCGTCGACACCGATCGCCGCCAGACGTGCGCGGGCGCGTTCCAGGCGCGTGTCGCGCTCGTCTTTGCCGATGGGCGGGGCAGGGGAAGGCCATTGCTCCAGCGCGGCGAGTTCCGCCGCGATAGTCGAGCCGCCGATGGTCATGCGCGTCCTCCTTGCCGCCGAATCGTTCGAGGTCGAACGGCGTCAGATCGATGTGGGGATTGGTTTCGTTGGCCAGCGCCGCCACCAGTTCGGCCGTGATCGGCGCGAGCGTCAGGCCCAGATGCTGGTGCCCGAAGGCGTAAAGCAGATTGGTCGCGCGGCGCGACCGGCCGATCGCCGGCAGATAATCGGGCAGAGTGGGGCGGGCGCCCATCCAGCGGGTGAACGGCGGATGCATCGGCAGGCCGAGCTCGGCGACATGGCGTTCGAGCCGCTCCCATTTGCGCGGATCGGGCGGGGCATCGGCGCGCGCGAGCTCGACGAAGCTCGCCGCCTGCACGGTATCGGCATAGCGGGTGACGATCATCGATCGGTCTTCGAACACGATCGGCGGCAAGTCGGCGGGCCATTGATCCGCGGCGGCGCGGATGTGATAGCCGCGTTCGGCGATGATCGGCGCGCGATGGCCGGCGCGCTCGACCAGTGCCTTGCTGCCGACGCCCGCGGCGACGAGCACGAGATCGGCATCATGCCCGGGTATCCGGGCCCGGCCGTGTTCGACGGTCAGCGTGCCGGACTCGCGCAGGATCTGCCCGCCGCGGCGGATCACGTCGTGCTCCAGTGCGTCCGCCAGTCTTCCGAGATCGGCGATCTGGCCGGTGCCTTCGAAGCGTAGGGCGCCTGTGATCGGCGCGTGCGTCACCGCCCGCATCCGTGCGAGATCCTCGGGCGTGGCATCGCCGATGCGGGCAGTGCCGATATCGGCGGCGCGCCACGTCGCCTTGCCGGCTTCCGCCTTGGCCGCGTCCGCCCAGGCGACGAAATGGCCGTCAGTCTTCACCAGCTCCGGCGCCCAGGGCGCGCGCTGCCATGCGGGGAGCGCCTCGGCGAGCAGGCTGCGCAGGGCATCGCTGCCCGCGCGGAAGCGATCGGGTCGCGCCGCGGTGAGAAAGCGCAACGCAAAGGGAAGCCAGTCGCCGATCGCACGCATCGGCATGTCCAGCGCGCCGCCGGCGGCGAAGCGCCGGCTCCAGGCCGATCGCAGGCTGGCCATCGAGGCGAGGGGCGCCACCTGTTCGGTCGCGATGTGCCCGGCATTCCCCAGGACGCCGCGTCGCGCGCCGACGACGTCTCCAGCACGGTGACTCGATGCCCGGCGCGGAGCAGCGCGGACGCGCAACTCAGCCCTATCACCCCGCCGCCAACGATCGTAACCTGCTTCACCGGCACTCCTCTATTGCAACGCAAAAATCCGTATCGTATACGTTATTCGACTTCAAGAACGGGGTATCAAATGACGATCGGTTGGAAGGGCGTTTTTCCTGCAGTGACGACTCAGCTGAGGGAGGATCTGTCGATCGACCTGGCCGATACCCAGCGCGTAGTGGACGATTTGATCCGTGACGGCATTACCGGCGTGATCGCGCTGGGGACGGTGGGCGAGAACAACTCGCTGGATTTCGAAGAGAAAGTCAGTGTGCTCTCCGCGATCGTCGAAGTGGTCGATGGCCGGGTTCCGGTGATCACCGGCGTTTCCGAATATGATACGCGGCGCGCGGTTCGTTACGCCCAGGCCGCGGAAAAGGCCGGCGCCGATGGCCTGATGGTGCTGCCGCCGATGGTCTATGTGCCGAAGCCGCATGAGATGGTCGCGCATTTCAGGGGAGTGGCCGAGAAGACCGGGCTGCCGATCATGCTCTACAATAATCCGCCTGCCTATCGCAGCGTGATCGACAATGAAGTGCTGGAAGCGCTGCGCCCGGTTAAGAACATCGTCGCGGTCAAGGAATCGGCGCCGGACACGCGCCGCTTCACCGATTTCCGCAACGCATTCGGCGAGCGCTACGTGCTGTTCGCGGGCCTCGACGATGTCGCGCTCGAGGGCCTGTTCCTCGGCGCGCAGGGCTGGGTCTCGGGCCTCACCAATGCGTTTCCGAAGGAATCGGTCGAACTGGTCGCGGCGTTCGAGCGTGGCGACTACGCCAAGGCGCTCGAAATCTATCGCTGGTTCATGCCTTTGCTCCATCTCGATGCCGAGCATGACCTCGTCCAGTCGATCAAGCTCGCCGAGCAGGTGATGGGTCGCGGTGCGGAACGCGTGCTGCCGCCGCGCTATCCGCTCGAAGGCGCACGCCGCGCCGAAGTGATCGCCATGGTCGAGAAGGCGGCGGCGACGCGGCCTTCGCTGAGCGTCGCGCAGGCGGCCTGACGCACAAGATGCGGCATACTTTCTTCTGCATCGACGGCCACACCGCCGGCAATCCGGTCCGGCTGGTGGCCGGCGGCGCGCCGTTGCTCAAGGGCGCGTCGATGTCGGAAAGGCGGCAGGACTTCCTCGCGCGCTTCGACTGGATCCGCACGGGCCTTTGCTTCGAGCCGCGCGGGCACGACATGATGTCGGGCGGGTTCCTCTACCCGCCGACGCGGCCCGACGCCGATGTCGGCATATTGTTCATCGAGACCTCGGGCTGCCTGCCCATGTGCGGGCACGGCACGATCGGGATGGTGACGTTCGGGCTCGAGCACGGGCTGATCCAGCCCGCCGAGCCCGGCAAGCTGCGGATCGAAGTGCCCGCGGGGGTGATCGACATCGCCTACACGCGGGAAGGTGACAAGGTCACCGCAGTGCGGATCACCAATGTGCCTGCCTATGTCGCGGCGCGGGGTATCCAGGTCGATGTCGAAGGCATCGGCCCGCTTTCGATCGACGTCGCTTATGGCGGCAATTATTACGCGATCATCGAGCCGCAGGGCGCCTATACCGGGCTCGACGATCTCGGCGCGTCGCGGCTGATCGACCTCAGCCTGCGCATTCGCGAGGCAGTGCGCGAAAAGTTCGAGCCGGTGCATCCGCTCGACTCCACCATCCGCGGCGTCAGCCACCTCCTGTGGGCGGACAAGCCGCGCGGGGACGGCGCCGACGGGCGCAATGCGGTGTTCTATGGCGACAAGGCGATCGATCGCAGTCCTTGCGGCACCGGGACCTCGGCGCGGCTCGCGCATCTCGCGGCGGCGGGCAAGCTCGCGGTCGGCGATCGCTTTGTCCATGAGAGCTATATCGGCAGCCGCTTCATCGGCCGCGTCGAGGCGGAAACGCACCTCGGCGATCAGCCTGCAATCATTCCGTCAGTGGAAGGGTCGGCAATCGCAACGGGCTTCAACACGATCTGGATTGATCGTGCTGATCCTTTCTGGGAAGGGTTCCAGGTCAAGTAATGGTTTGGCTTTCGCGCCGTTCATTCGAACACAGGCGCTCCCACTGCAAGGAGAGACGGTCATGAGCATCGTCGTACGTACGCTTGCCGATCGTGTCTTCGAGATCGTGCGCGAGCAGATCGTGATCGGACAATTGCCGGACAATTTGCCGATCCGCCAGGATGCCCTGGCTACCGAACTGGGCGTCAGCAAGATCCCGCTGCGTGAGGCACTGGCTCGACTCGAGCAGGAAGGGCTGCTGACCAGCCACGCAAATCGCGGCTATTTCGTCCAGCCGATGTCCGCGCTGCAGGTCGACGAGATCTATGTGCTCCGCCTCGCGATCGAACCGCCTGCCGCGGTCTATGCCGCCGAACGGGCAACCGACAAAGATCGGGACATAGCGGTCGAGGCCTTTCGCGAGCTCGATGGTGCGGCCGCCAGCAACCTCGCCGAAGTCGCGGTGCGCAATCGCCATTTCCACACCGCATTGGTGCGCCCCGGCGGCCGGCTGCTGACCACCCAATTGGTGGAGCGGCTGTCGATCCTCGCCGAACGCTACGTCGTTGCGCATCTGCAGCCCGCGGGCCGCGAATCGCGGGCGCATACCGAGCATCAGGACTTGCTCGACGCCTGGCTCGCACGCGACGGCGCCAAGCTGACGACGCTGCTCACGGGCCACATCCAGGGCACGCTCGACGACCTGCGCCAGCAATTCGGTTCGACGACCTAGACGACAGAGAATCAGGGGAAAAGCTGCATGTTTGGTCCGCGCAAGTCGCTCGATTCAGTAACGAAGCACGCGGAGGGCCATGCACTCGCCAAGACGCTCAGCTGGCCCCATCTGATCGCGCTCGGCGTGGGCGCGATCGTCGGCACCGGCATCTATACCCTCACCGGCGTCGGCGCCGAGCGCGCCGGGCCGGCGGTGATCCTCGCCTTTGCCATTGCCGGCGCGGTCTGCGCCTGCGCCGCGCTTGCCTATGCCGAACTGGCGACGATGATCCCCGCCGCGGGCAGCGCCTATACCTTCAGCTATGCCGCGCTCGGCGAGAAGGTCGCCTGGGTCGTCGGCTGGAGCCTGGTGCTCGAATATTCACTGGCGTGCTCGACCGTGGCGGTCGGCTGGTCGGGCTACCTGGTCGGCTGGCTGCACGCCGCCGGGGTGCATCTGCCTCCCGAGCTTCTCGCCGGGCCGCATGCGGGCGGCATCATCAACCTGCCCGCTGTGGTCGTCGCATTGGGCGTGATGGGGATGCTCGTCGCCGGCACCCGCGAGAGTGCTACGCTCAACATCGTCCTCGTCATCATCAAGCTCGTCGCGCTCGGCGTGTTCGTCGCCTTCGCGCTGCCTGCGTTCGACGGCCATAATCTCGAGCCGTTCATGCCCTATGGCTTCGGCTCGACCGAAGTCGGCGGCGAAAAGCGCGGGGTGATGGCCGCGGCGGCGATCGTGTTCTTCGCATTCTACGGGTTCGATGCGGTCGCCACGTCGGCCGAGGAGGCCAAGCGCCCCGGCCGTGACCTGACCATCGGCATCGTCGGTTCGATGCTGGTCTGCACGATCATCTACATGCTCGTCGCGGTCGCCGCGGTCGGTGCGTTGCCTTATCAGCAGCTCGCCAATTCGGCCGAACCGCTGGCTCTAGTGCTGCGGTCGCTCGGCCAGCCGGTCGCCGGCCATCTGATCGCGCTCGCCGCGGTGATCGCGCTCCCGTCGGTGATCCTCGTGATGATGTACGGCCAGAGCCGGATCTTCTTCGTGATGGCGCGCGATGGGCTGCTGCCGCGCAGCCTTGCCAAGGTTTCTCCGCGCACCGGCGCGCCGACACGGATCACGCTGATCACGGGCGTCGTGATCGCGGCAGTCGCGGGCTTCTTTCGCCTCGACGAGATCGCCGAGCTCGCCAATGCCGGGACGTTGCTGGCGTTCATTGCGGTCGGCGCCTGCCTGATGGTGCTGCGCCGGCGCGCGCCGGATGCGCCGCGGCTGTTCCGCTGCCCAGCACCCTATGTGGTCGGCACGCTGGCGATCCTCGGCTGCCTCTATCTGCTGTTCAGCCTGCCCTCGGCGACGATCCTGCGCTTCATCGTCTGGAACCTGATCGGGCTGGCCGTCTATTTCGCTTATGGCTGGCGGCACAGCGAAGTGAAGCGGCAGGCGCTGCCCGCCTGATCTGAGTTTCGGACTTTCATTACCGCTTACCGACAAGGAGTAGCCCTGTGCGACACCTGCTGACCGCGCTTGCCTTCACGACATCGCTCACGTCCGGGGCGGCGTTTGCCCAGACGCGCTTCGACGGCGTCTGGCTGTTCGACCACGCCGGGCCCAATCCGGGCGTCACCATGCTGCAGGTCGCCAGCGACGGCGACCGCATCACCGGCGCAGTGACCACCAAATGGTACGGCCCGGTGACGATGCGGAATGCGCGGCTCGACAAGGGCGTGCTCACCTTCGACGTGCGCAATCTCAACGACCGCGAGCATCCCACGCGCAGCTGGACCGTGAAGCAGACGCCGAAGGGCGTGCAGCTCGTGGGGCAAATGTGGTTCTCCAAAATCGACGCGGCGGGCCGCCGCGGCACGGTGAAAGATGCCGAAGTGCGTGCCTTCCGCTTCCAGACGCTTCCCGACTGGGCGGTGGTGGAGCAGGCATCACTCGCGCCCAGGCCCCCGATGGGATGGAGCAGCTGGAACAAGTTTGCGGAGAAGATCGACGACAAGACGATCCGCGCGATGGCCGATGCGATGGTCTCCACCGGCTTGCGCGACGCCGGCTATGCCTATGTCAACATCGATGACGGCTGGCAGGGCACGCGCGGCGCCGATGGCCGCATCCGCCCCAACGCCAACTTCCCCGACATGAAAAAGCTGGCGGACTATGTCCATTCGAAGGGGCTCAAGCTCGGCATCTACAGCTCGCAGGGGCCGCGCACCTGCGCCGGGTTCGAAGGGAGCTACGGCCATGTCCGGCAGGACGCGCAGACCTTTGCCAACTGGGGCATCGACTATCTCAAATACGATTTGTGCTCGGGCGAGTATTTCTACGCCGATGCCGACACGGTGAAGCGCAGCTATGCCGAGATGGGCGCGGCGCTGAAGGCGACGGGCCGGCCGATCGTCTATTCGTTGTGCGAATATGGCCGGTTCGACGTCGGCGCCTGGGGACAGCAAGTCGGCGGGCATCTGTGGCGCACCACCGGCGACATCACCGACGATTATGCGACCATGGCGCGCATCGGCTTCGACAAGAACGGCAAGCCCGAGCACACCGGTCCGAACGGCTTCAACGATCCCGACATGCTCGAAGTGGGCAATGGCGGCATGTCGCTGGACGAATACACCACGCACATGACGCTCTGGGCGATCTCGGCCGCCCCGCTGCTGATGGGGCATGACTTGCGCCAGACGCCGCCCGAGATGCTGGCATTGCTAGAGAACCGCGAAGTGATCGCCGTCGATCAGGACGAAAGGGGCGTGCAGGGCAAGGCGGTGCGCAAGGACGGCACGCTCGAGATCTGGGCCAAACCGCTGGGCGACGGATCGGTCGCGCTGGCACTGTTCAACCGGGGCGACGCCGCGGCCAGGATGGACGCGCGTGCCGCGGATGCGGGTTTCGAATCGATCACCGCCGCGCGCGATTTGTGGCGCGGAAAGCCGGTGGCGGCCGATGCCCTGACGTTCGATGTACCGGCGCACGGCGCGGTGATGCTGCGCGTCGAGGGCAAGTGAAGGAAGGGGCTGCGACGCCCCTCGACGCTCAGTCGCGCACGACGACGACCCGTAGCACGAGACCCTTCCCTAAAAAAGGGCCGCGGCATATGCCGCGACCCGTCAAAAGTGTGAGGAGCGGGGAGCCCTCTAGAAACGGAAGCGGGCGCTGGTCTGGATCGTTCGCGCCTGGACCCGGACACCCACCGGAAGCGCGTCATAGGCACCGAAATAGGAGTCGGCGTTGTCGTGCAGCAAATTGGTGCCTTCGACGCTCAACGTCAGGAACTTGAACGGCGTGAAGTTGACTGCAGCATCGAGGCGGGAAGTCGCCTTGGTGTAGATCGAATAGCCCGGGTTCACATAATCGATATAGGTCTTGTACTTCGAGCGATAATTATAGGCGACGCGGGCGCTGAACATCGGCGTATCGTAGAGGAGCGCCACGTTGCCGGTATATTTGGACGTGTAGGGCGCATCATACAGCCCCTGCACGTTCAGATCGTCATCCCCATAAGCGAGATGGAGCGACGCTTCCGGGATGTAGGTGAAGTTCGCATTGATGCCGAAATGCTTGGCAAAGCCGGGCAGGAAGTCGAAGAACGTATTCACCTGTCCTTCGAAGCCGAAGATCTTGCCCGGGCCCGCGTTACGCGGCTTGCCGACAATATACAGGCCGTCGGCGGCAAGCGGGTTGGGCGCCAGTCCCGGAACCGCCTCACGCTGCTCGGTGTAGAAGATGAAGCCGGTCTGGTTCTTCAGGAACGTGCCCAGCGAGACCATTCCGCCCTTGCCCCAATAATATTCGAGCGAGGCATCGTAATTGTTTTCCTGGATCGCCTTGAGATCCGGGTTGCCCGCATAGACCCGTCCCTGCGTCGCGGCATCGAGGATGTTCAGAGCCGAGCGCATGTCATAGAATTGCGGGCGCTGGACGTTGTGCGTGTAGGAAAGGCGCAACTGCACCTTCGGGGTGAAATGCAGGATCGCCGTCGCGCTGGGCAACAGGTCGACATAATTGGCCTTGCTGCCGGTCGGCATGAAAGCGACGCCCTGGGCATAATCGGGCGTGCCGTTGGGCAGGAATGCCTTCCATTGGTAGCGCGAGCTTACCGCCGTGCCCCAGGTGTTGGCGTAGCGCAGGCCGATCGTGCCATCGACCGGGAAGGACGCGTTGAAGCCGTAGTTGAGCTGGCCATAGGCGGCGAAGGTGCGCTCATGCTCCTTGAAACTCTCGCCGGGATCGGTAGTCGCGGGCTGGGCCAGGGTCCAGTCGCGGCCGGTGAGATCGGCGCCGTTGCCGATGATGTAATTCCGCATGGCGGTGAAATTGTCGTACAGGCTGGCACCGTCGAGATGATACCAGGTCGGCGCGCCCTCGATGTCGGGGGTCGTCGAAGCGACGCTGATGCCGGTGGCGGCGCTCACGGCGTTCATCGTCGGTGCGGTCGCCGTCGTGAAGTAGAAGGCATCGCGATAGCCGTAATCACGCGCCATCGTGTGCTTGGTGAAACGCGCACCGAACTGCGCCGAGCGCAGCAGGCCCGTGGCGCTGGTCTGGACCGTGAAATCGAGGTTCGATGCGAACAAGGTATCGTTGTTGGTGCCGCGCTGATCGTGGATCTGGTAAAGTTTGTGGCTGGCAGGATTGCCCATGTCGACGCCGGGGAAGGTGACGAAGGGGCCGCCGCCGGGAACATTGGGCGAATTGAAATCGACATTCGCCACGGTGCCGCCGCTAAAGCGGTTCTGACTCTGGACGAAATACTGGCTCATGCCGGACCAGTTATACTGGGTGCCGAAATTGATCTGCACCTTGTCCGAGTTCCAATGCGTCTCGAAATTGGTGTTGTAGGTGTCGCTCTTGGTCTTCTGGTAGATGTTTAGCGGACCACCCGGGACGCCCTGAGCGCCGGTATTGGTGATCGTCACCGAGCGGATTGTCCCGTCGGGATTTACGACAGCATTGCTGAACGAGCCCTGATCGTTGTTGGTCTGGATGCGGAGATTGTTGCGCTCGTCGTCCGAGCGCACCCCGAGATAGGAACCTTCGATCACGAAATCGAGATGCTCGTTTGCGCGCCATTGCCAGGAGGCATTGAGCGACGGGCGCTTGATCGATCCCGATTCCACGCCGTAATTGATGGCATAGGGAATGAGCGTTTCCCGCAATGCTACGGGCAGCGTCAGGTTCGCGGGACTGCCGACAAAGAAGCCGATCTGCTGCGGCGATTCGCTGACGACGTAATTCTCGAAATAGTTGTTCTTGGTGTAGGAGCCGTTGAGCAGGAAGCCCATCTCGCCGATCGGCGTGTCGAAACGCTCGGCGAGCAGCAGGCTGGCATATGGGCTCTTGGTATCGCCGAGATCCGAGAAGGTCTCACGGAAGCTGCCGGCGACCGTCAGGCCCTTTCGCAGATCGAGCGGGCGGCGCAGCTCGACATTGACTGTGCCGGCGATGCCGCCCTCGACCTGATCGGCGCTACGGGTCTTGTAGACCTCGACCGACTTGAGCAGCTCCGCGGGAATGTCGGCAAGATTGAGCGCGCGCGAACCGGCGGCGCCGGCCTCGTTGCCGTTGATCGTGGTCTGGACGTCGCCGAGACCACGGATCGTGACGGCCTGGCCCTCGCCATGCGCTCGATCGATCTGCACGCCGGCCACGCGTGCCAGGGCTTCGGGGACGTTGTTGTCGGGCAATTTGCCGACGTCCTCGGAAACGACCGAGTCGACGATCTGCTTGGCGTTGCGCTTCTTCTCGTTCGCCGAGTCGACGCTGCCGCGGATGCCGACCACGAGGATCTGGTCCTGCGAAGGTTCTGCCGTCTCGGCCTCGTCCTGCGCTTGAGCCTCCTGTGCCATCGCCTGTGTCGCGATTAATGCGCCTGCCGAGACCGTGGCCAATGCCAAGGCCCGCGCGACGCCGCGAAAATTCATTCCGACCCGAATCTTCATCTCGTTTCTCCCCTCTGCCGTTCTCGGCTATACTATATAATGTATACCATATGACCGAGTTTGCCGCTGTCAAGAGACTGAAACAGTCGTTCGACGGCTGAGCGAGACAGGCGAAGTGTCGAAGGCCGGGGTCAATTGGAGGGCGCGGATGTGCGCTCTGCGCGCTCCAAAGGAGATGGATCGCCGCTCCGCAGGACGATGCCGGGCGACGGTGAGCTGTGTCTGGCTCGTTACAATCCCGTTGCAAAGCGTATCGATCGCTGACATTGTATACCGTACACGATATCAGATATATGATGAAGGGGACGAGATATGCGGAAGCATCGTGCATTGCTGGTCGGTACCGCCGTGGCAGCCCTGGTCGCCTATAGTTCGTCAGCGGCGGCCCAGAGCGTCGCCGAGGGCGCATCCCCTCAGGAAGCATCCCAGACCGAAATCACGGTCACCGGCACCCGGATCCAGCAACCGGGCCTGATCAGCACCAGTCCCGTCACCACGGTCGACTCGGACGAAATCCGCCTCCAGGGCGCGACGAACATCGAGAATGTGCTCAACCGGCTACCGCAGGTCACCGCGGACGCCAACGAGAACGTCTCCAACGGGTCCGACGGCACGGCGCGAGTCAATCTGCGCAATCTCGGCAGCAACCGGAACCTGGTCCTGGTCAACGGGCAGCGCCTGCTGCCGATCCAGGCGACCGACGTGAACTTCCTGCCTTCGTTCCTGGTCGACCGCGTCGACGTGGTCACCGGTGGCGCCTCGGCGGTCTATGGCTCGGACGCGATCTCGGGCGTGGTGAACTTCATTCTGCGCAAGGACCTGAACGGCGTGCTCGCCGACGTCCAATACGGCTTCTCCAATCATCATAACGACGATCAGGCACGCCGCGCCCTGATCTCCGCCAGTGGCTATCAGAACGCCTTGTCCTCGCCGATCGACGGACAGCGCTTCGACGCCAATATCGCGGTCGGCAAGAACTTCGCGGACGGGCGCGGCAACATCATGGCCTATTTCGGCTATCGCGAGGTGCAACCGATCACCCAGGCCAACCGCGACGTCTCCGCCTGCGCGCTCGACCCGACCAACAACAACACCGAATTCACCTGCGGCGGCTCGTCGAACAACGAATTCGGGCTGTTTCAGCCGCTGACCGGGCCCAATGCCGGCGTCGCCTTCAACAACACCCGCGACGGCGCCAAGACCTGGGTGCCGTACAACAGCAGCTTTCGCTATAATTATGCGCCGCTCAACTATTTCCAGCGCAACGACAAGCGCTACACCGCCGGCACCTTTGCACGGTTCGAAGCCGATCCCGCGGCCGAATTCTACGCCAGCTTCATGTTCATGGACGACCGCACCAATTCGCAGGTCGCGCCCTCCGCACTGTTCCAGGGCACGACCTACACGGTCAATTGCAACAATCCCCTGATAAGCGTGCAGCAGGGGCAATTGTTGTGCGGTCCGGCGTACGGCACGGCGGCGACGCAGGACCTGTTCATCGGCTATCGCCCGGTGGAGGCGCCGGCCCGGCCGCGACGCGACGACCTGCGCCACACCGACTTCCGCGTCACCGGCGGCGTTCGCGGCGAGATCGCGCCCGGCATCAGCTATGACGTCAACGGCCTGTTCTCGCGCGTGCTGTTCAACGAGAACTACCAGAACGACATCGATCCGGTCCGCGCCAATCGCGGCCTGAACGTGGTCAACGTCAACGGCGTGCCGACCTGCGCGTCGGTGGTCGACGGCAGCGACCCTGCCTGCGTGCCGCTCAACGTCTTCCAATATGCCGGGCTCTCGGCCGAATCGCTCGATTACATCTATTCGCCGACCTTCACCCGCGGGATGGACAAGGAGACGGTGCTCAGCGGCACGGTCACTGCCGACCTGACCAGTTATGGCGTGCAGAGCCCCTGGGCCGATCAAGGCCTGGGAATAGTGCTCGGCGTCGAGCATCGCCGCGAAAGCCTGGTCTTCCACGCCGACGCGCTCGCGCAACAGAAGGGCACGCTCGAGGCTCGGGGTGCGTTCAATGTCACCGAGTTCTTCACCGAAGTCCGCCTGCCCATATTCGAGAACCGGCCCTTTGCGGAGGAGCTGACGCTGACCGGCGGCTATCGCTATTCGAAGTACAGCACCCGCGACGAAGGCATATCGACCTACAAGGGCGAGATCGCCTGGGCGCCGATCCGCGACATCCGCTTCCGCGCCGGCTACAACCGCGCGATCCGCGCACCCAATATTTCGGAACTGTTCGCGGCGCAGGGGCTGGGCAACATCTCGGCGCAGGATCCGTGCTCGGGGGCGTCGCCCAGCGCCACTGCGGCGCAGTGCGCGGCGACGGGCGTCTCCGCGGCGCAATATGGGCACATCATCGAATGCCCGAGCGAGGTTTGCGTCGCGCAGGGCGGCGGCAATCCCGCGCTGCGGCCCGAACAGGCCGACACCTATACCGCGGGCGTCGTGCTCGCGCCGCGCTTCCTCAAGCGCTTCTCGCTGTCGATCGACTATTTCAACATCAAGGTGCGCGACTATATCTCGTCGATCCCGGCATCGCTGACGATCAGCCAGTGCATCGCCACCGGCGATCCGTTCTTCTGCTCGCTGTTCCACCGCGACCCGCGCACCGGCGTGCTGTTCGGCGAACAGGGCTATGTGATCTCGACCACGCAGAATACGGGTTCGCTCAAGACCTCGGGCTTCGACATCGGCGCGAACTACGCGGTCGACACCGGAGTGGGCGGGTTCAGCCTCTCGTTCATCGGCACCTGGCTCAAGGAGCTCCGCACCGAGCCGTTGCCGGGCCTAGGCAGCTATGATTGCGTCGGGCTGTTCGGGCCGACTTGCGGCCAGCCGAGCCCCGAATGGCGGCACCAGGCGCGGCTGAGCTGGTCGGACAAGGCCGACATCGCCTCGGTCTCGCTCAACTGGCGCTATATCGGGCCGACCAAGCTGACCAACAACACCGACGATCCGTTCCTCACGGGGCCAGCCTACACGCTCAACGCCAGCCTGCCGGCGTACAGCTATTTCGATCTCGCGCTCTCGGCGAAGGTCCAGCAGAACATTGCGTTTCGCCTTGGGGTGAACAACCTGCTCGACAAGGATCCGCCGGCGGTCGCCCAGGGGCTGCTCTACAGCTTCGGCAACGGCAACACCTATCCGGGCGTGTACGATGTGGCGGGACGGACCTTCTTCATCGGCCTCAACGCGGAGTTCTGAGGCCATGGCGGTGCGGCCGGCGAGGGATGTCCACCCATCACCGGCCGCGCTACCTGCGAACAGTCCTTTCCAGACCGCAGGTGCGATCAGACCTCGGACATCACCCCGAGATATACCGGATCTTCGAGCGCCCGCCCGGCACCCATCGCGACGCACATCAAGGCATCGTCCGCGACTCTGACCGGAAGGCCGGTTGCACTGGCAAGCACGGCGTCGAGCTGTGCCAACAGGCTGCCGCCGCCGGTCATCACGATCCCTTCATCGTAGATATCCGAAGCCAGCTCGGGCTCGGCCTTCTCCAAAGCGGAGAGCACTGCCTCCACGACCTGCGAAGTCAGGTCGGAGAGGAAATGAACGATCTCGGCCTGGCTGACCTCGACTTCCGCCGGCACCCCCGCACCAGATCGCGGCCCCGGACCGTCCTGACGGCGCCCGGCCCCTGGGCGATCTGCGCCGTCCCGATGTCGATCTTGATGCGCTCGGCGGTTACTTCTCCCACCATCAGATTATGCTTGCGCCGGATGCCCGATGCGATCGCCTCGTCCATCCTGTCGCCGCCGACACGAACCGAATTGCTGTAGGTCAGCCCGCGAAGCGACAGGATCGCGACCTCCGTCGTGCCGCCGCCGATGTCCACGACCATGACGCCGCGCGGCTCCGTGACCGGCAGTCCGGCACCGATCGCGGCGGCCATCGATTCCTCGATCAGGAACACCTTGCCCGCGCCTGCATTGGTTGCCGCTTGCTGGATCGCCCGGCGCTCGACCGGAGTCGCACTGCTCGGGATGCTGATCACGATCCTGGGCCTGGACCGGAGAAGGCCCGATCCGCCGCGCGCCTTGTTGATGAAGTGCTTGATCATCTGCTCGGCCACTTCGATGTCGGCGATGACTCCGTCGCGCATGGGGCGGATGGTGCGAACATTATCCGGCGTCTTGCCCAGCATCAGCTTCGCCTCGGCTCCGATCGCCCGCACGCGGGAAACCCCGCCGACCGTTTCCATCGCCACGACCGACGGCTCGTTGAGCACGATGCCGGAACCGCGCAGGTAAACGACGGTGTTCACGGTGCCCAGGTCGATCGCGAGATCCCAGGAGGTACGAGAAAGGAATCCGGGCAATCGCATGATGTTGTATCCGTTGCATTCGACAGCTTCGGCGCGCGGCGGCATGGCAGCGCACAAAGGGGTCGAGCTCGTCGAGCCGCGCCGACGAAGCTTCCACGCTGCCTATGACCCACGACTTCATTGCGTGGACCTGAACGAAGGACCCCGGCTTCATTTCTCGCGGGTACCCCGGTCCGCGGGCGTGAGGATCGAGACGCGCCCTTCAGAGAAGGCCCGCGTCACCGGAATAAGCAAGCCCTACGTCGTCCGGTCGGGCCGGGCGCTGCCGACAATCAGTTCGGGCGTTCCACCCATTTCCCCTTCATCGCGATGCAGCTCTTCCTGGTGTCGGCCAACGACTGGGGGCTGCGAAGGCAATAATATGCCTTGTTGGGGACGCCATACGCATTGACGCACATGGCCTGCGCCTTTGCCGGGCAGGCCTTGAGAACCGTCGCCCTGAGCGGCCCGCTCGCATTGGACGTGCATTGAGAGGCATATTCTGCCGGTGGAACCGCAAGGCTGGTCTCGGTGCAGTCCCGAATGGGCTCGCTGTAGACCTCACCTTCGATCAGGCAGGCATTCTGCGCCGGCGCAATGCGAGCGCCGGCGCCACTAATCGTTCCCTTGCCGGTGCCGACAAACATGCCAAAAGCCAACAGCAGCAATGTCGTCTTCATCATGCAGGCTTCCTTTCCAACGATGGGGCAGTGGCACGAGCTCAGGCAGTTCCAACTTGTTCAGAAACGCAGGCCGATGCCCGCCATGGCCTGGTGCCGGCTATAGCCTTCCGCATAGTCGGAATAACGATATTCGGCCTTGAGCAGCACATTCCTGCCGACGGCCTTTTCGACGCCGGCGCCGACGCGGACGCCGCTCCAAATATCGGAGCCGCTATAGTCGTTGGTGCCCGATCCGCCGTCCTGATAGGAAAAATCGCTGCGGACATTGGCATAACCCGCCTTCAGGTACAGCAAGTTGCTGCCCCCGACGACGCGGCCTATCCGCCCGCCGATATAGAGATCGCGGCCTGCCTTGCCGCAGAGGCGGTCGGGCGCGGTGGGCGAGGTGATGTGCGCATAGCATCTTTCCGAGTCCGCCACGCCGGTGGCTTCCGCTTCCACGCCGAAGACGGTCCCGTCGCGCTGCCAATCATAGCCGAGCTGGCCGCCATAGACGAAACGGGTCTCGAACCGGAGGTCGGCACCTGCGATCGCAGTGACGGTGGCACCCTCGAAGGGTCGGTCGGACGCTTCCTGCGCAAGGGCGGGCGTTACGCTGATAACAGACAGCACAAGGGCTGCGGCAGATAGTCGCATTCGTTCCTCCTGGGATGATTGGGAAGACGACCCGCCAGGGGCTTGGCAAAGGCGGCCAATGGGTTCTTCGGGCGTCATCGGCGCTATGACGTGCCCGTCCGCCGAAACCGCAGTCGGCCGTTCAAGATTATTTTAGAAGCGGCGTGACGCCGAGAGGGAGACGGTGCGCGGGCGGAGCGGCGTGTATTGGCGGGTCGACCGTATCGAGAAGGGGTTGCCGAGGGAGAAGGTATCGGCGCGCGCGTCGAGCAAATTATCGATCTTGATCCAGAGCGTCAGCCGGTCGCGCGCGGCCGAGGTGCCGAACCGGCCAACGACGTAGGCGGGCGTGCGCCGATCAAGATCGGGATCAAGGCTCAGGCGGGCGGCGCCGACGAGATTTGCCGAAAGGTCCGGCGTGACATGCCAGCCCCCGAGATCGATGTCGTGCGCGAGGCCGATCCGTGCCGATATGTCCGGCACCACGGGCAGGCGCACGCTTTGCGGCAGTGCGTTGCCGCTCATGTCATGGGTGAGGCGCGGCCGCTGCCAGGTCGCGCCCGCGCGCAGCCGCCATGCGCCGGACAATCGCCAATCCGCCGACAGCTCCGCGCCGATGATCGACGCGCGGCCGACATTGTGCGTGGCGATCAGGCCGTCGGCTCCGAGATAGTCGGACTGGATGTCCTTCCAGTTCGCCCTGAACAGGCTACCGTCCAGGCTCAGCCGCCCGCCGCCCAGCCGTACGCGGCCGCCGAGATCGATGTTGCGTACTTCGTCAGCGACATAGCGCCGGGCGCCCGGCGCGCTCCGATCAAGGCCACCGGGCCGGAAGGCAGTGCCGAAGCGCACATAGACAGGCTGGTCCGGCGCGATCTCGTAGGAGAGCGAGGCGCTGGGCGTGACGCTAATCGAGCTCTCGGCCAGAGCCTCCTGGGAATCGGGCGCGAACCGCTCATCCCGGGTATCCGTATGGAAACCGCGGAATCCCATGCCGAGCCGCAACTTGGTAGACAAGGGAAACGAGCCATCCGCGAAGATGGCGGTTTCAAGAATGCGGCGATGCGCCGACAGGACTCCCTTCAACGGTCCGTTGCCCGACAACAAGGGGCCATCCGCATCCGTCCTCGCCAGCATGAACGAAGCACCGGTGACCCAGGTGAAGCTGCTGCCGGGTGCCGAGGCGAGGCGGATTTCCTGATCGAGCACCAGATAGCGCCGCCAATCGTAATAGGTCCCGGGCAAGGGAGTGGGAGCACCACCGCCGATGCCGAAGCATCATAGGTCTCGGCCAGCTTCTGTCTGGTCAGGCCGGTCGCGATCGTCAGCCGAAGCGAGCCTATCGATCCCGCGATCACATTCTGGAAGACTTCGATCTTTCCATAGCGGGGTTCGCGAATCCGCGCATCGCGCGTGCGCGTGCCGGTGCGGTTCACATACTGGCTGTCCCCGGTGTCGATCGTTTGCGTCAGGGCGCTCAGGTCTACGGTCCAGCCGTCGAAAGGCGCGGCACGCACGGCAACCCGTCCGCCCCAAATATTTGACCGATTCAAGTCGCGGCCGAATTTCGGGCTGTCGATCCATCCGGGATCCGTCGCTGCGTAGCCCGCGATCCGCACAGCCGCACGGTCGCTGATCAGCGGCAGATTGATCACGCCTTCCGCCTGCGCACCGAAACCGCCGCCGGTGACCGACGACACTCCCAGGCTGGTCTTCCCCTCGGTCAGTCCGAGCACCGGGCGATTGGTGACGATGCGATAGACGCCGCCGAGCGCGCCGGTGCCGTAGAGCGGTCCTTGCGGCCCCTTCAGGACTTCCACGCGCGCGATGTCGATCAGGCGCAGGCCCGGCTCGGGCGCGTTGTAGGTCAGGCGCGCCTCGTCGAGCTGGATGCTCACCGTCGCCTGGCTCAGCCCGTTGAAGGGGCTGTCGGCAATGCCGCGAATGAACGGCCGATCACTCCCTGAGCCGCTATTGGTGAGCATGAGCCCTTCGGTTCCGCGTGCGACGTCGCGGGTCGTCGTGGCGATTCCGGATCGACCTTCGCTCTCCGGCACATACACTGCCACCGGTGCCGGCATGGCCGACAGCATCTCGGACTGCTTGCGTCCGGTAACCACGATGTCCTCGGCTATGAGAGGGGAGGGTTCGGCGACCGCCGCTCTCTCCACAGCCCGTTCGCGTGAGACGATACGATAGGTGCGTGGGCCGACGCGGACCGCGCGAAGGTCAAGCGCACGAAGCATCCGGTCGAGCGCGTCGCCCGCGGTCATTTCGCCACGTATCGCGCCCACCGCGCGCCGTGGAAGCGGGATCTCGGCGGCGACTGAGATGCCGGTCTGCGCCGACAATGTGGCGAGCGCATCGGCAGCATCGCCCGCGCGGATATCGATCCGATATCTGGGATCGCGGGCCTGTGCCGGATGGGAGCAAAGCGCGGCGCTAGCGGCCAGCGCTGTCGCCAAGACGTATCGCATCGCCGTCCGTTCGTGCTTTGAGGCCAGTCACTTCGCCAAGCGCGCTTGTCATGGCATCGCGATCGCCCCGTGCGATCACGCCGGAAAAGCGGCGGACGGCGAGGGCGGGATCGATCGTCACCGGCCGTCCGCTGAAGCGCGCAATGTCCGCTGCGACCATCGCCAGCGGCACGTCGTCATAGACCAGCGGACCCTTCCGCCAGGCGCCGATGGACTGGGTGCTCGCCGGGCGCATCTCCCCCGCGCCGGTTCCCGTCAGAGTCAGGGCTTTTCCCGCATCGACCTCTACTTCGCCCGCGGCGCCCGGAGAGCGGACAGCTACGCGCCCCTCGGCGACGGCGACCCGGACCATGCCGCCACTCGTAGAAACGTCGAATCGGGTGCCCACATCGCGGATCTCATAGCCGCCGACCCGTACAACCAGGATGCGTGCAGGATCGTGGCGCACATCGAAAAAGGCGTTGCCTTCCAGCGTCATCGGGACATCGCGTGAGTTGGCGACGCGCAGGACGCTGCCCGGCGCCAATGTGGCGACCGAGCCGCCGGGCAATTGCACGTCGCGCGGCTGGCCCGCCGGAGTGTGATAGGCGATGATTTCCGGCGCTCCTCCGGTCGGCAATCGCAGGATGCCGATCGCGATCACGGCGATCAGGACCGCTGCGACCGCGCCCCAGATTGCAATGCGAGGAAGAGCCCGGCGCGGTAGCGGCGCGGCCTCGCTCGGCAGCATTTGGGACAGAAGGGGGCGTGCGGCGTCGATCCGTGCATCGAGCAGGGCAATCGCGTCATAGGCTTCGCGGTGGCGCGGATCGGCCTCCAGCCACTCGGTGAAAGCGCCCCAGTCCATATCGTCATGCGCCTGTGCCAGATGCCAGCGCGCCGCTGTTTCGTCTATCTCTGCGCTCATGCCGTCACCATCGGCGCGGCCTTGCGGTCGTGCTCTCCCATCATTCCCTTTAGACGCCGCCGGTCCCGCATACCTCAGTCCTTCATCGCGCGTCGCAGGTGCGCCATCGCGACTGCGATATGCTTCTCGACGCCGCTGCGGCTGATCCCCAGCCGCGCAGCGACCTCCGCATGCGACAGTCCCTCGAATTTGTGCAGACGGAAGGCCCGCCCGGCCGCATCGGGCAGCGATGCGATCGCAGAGGCCAACGCGGCGGCTTCCTCTCGCGCCAGCATGCTTGCCTCTGCCCCGGGAGAGGGATCGATCGGCTCGCCCCCGGGACCGCTATGCGCCGCGGCCCATAGGCGCTCGCGCACCGAACTGCGATGCCGTGCCCGGACAGCGTCCAGCGCGATATTCTGCGCTGCGCGATAGAGATAAGCCCTGCCATTGGCGACCGGCCCGGTGTCGATGGTCTGAATCCGAAGCCAGAGATCCTGCAGCACGTCTTCCGCGGCGGCCGCATTGCCAAGCCGCGCAGTCAGGAACCGCAGCAATTCGCTGCGCATTTCCGTATAGGCTTGGGCGAGTCCGGATGACTGGGAAGAAACGGGCGCGTCCTTCGGTTGGCCTGCCCGCATATCTGCCGTGCCCGGCCCCGGCGGGCAAGAACCGGACTCACGTTGCGGGTTGGCCGGATTGACCCCTGCATCTATTCCCGCCACCGCAGCGCTTCGAGAACAAGGCTGAAGGCAGGCGAAGGCTGACGGCGGCTGGGGTAATAGAGATAATAGCCGTCGAAGGGCTCGCACCAGTCTTCCAGCACACGGGCAAGCGTTCCGTCCTCGAGCTGCTGCGACACATGGTCTGCCATCACGAAGCCGATGCCGTGTCCGGCGACGGCTGCGTCGATGATGAAATCGCTGTCGTTGAACACGAGTTGCCCGTCCACCCGGACATTCAGTTCACGCCCGGCCTTTTCGAATTCCCAGGCGTAGAGGCCGCCGGCGCTCACCCAGCGCATGTTGATGCATCGGTGCCGGGCCAGATCATCCGGCGACGCGGGTATGCCGTGCCCTGCGAAATAGGAAGGTGCGCCGATCGCAGCCATCCGCAGCGGAGGGCTTATGCGGACGGCGATCATGTCCTTTTCCAGCCGTTCGCCCAGGCGAATGCCCGCGTCGAAGCGTTCGGCGACGATGTCGGTAAGGCCGTTTTCCACATTCACTTCGATGTTGATGTCCGGATGCTCGGCGGTCAGCCGATCGACGGCCGGCCAGAGCAAAGTACGCACCGCGTGCCGCGACGCCGTGATCTCGCACGGTGCCCGCCGGCCGTTCGCGAAGCTCGGTCAACGAGGCGAGTTTGACATCGATCTCGTCGAGCGCCGGTCGAAGCGTCTCGATCAGCCGTTCGCCGGCTTCAGTTGGGGCGACGCTGCGAGTCGTGCGGGTGAGCAGGCGGAGACCCAGCCTCGCCTCCAGCCGCCGCATCGAATGGCTGAGCGCCGATTGCGAGATGCCGAGCCTGGCGGCCGCGCGGGTGAAGCTGCGCTCATCGGCGACCGCGAGGAACATCGCC
Organism: Sphingomonas sp. 7/4-4; assembly: GCF_027941955.1. Lineage (GTDB taxonomy): Bacteria > Pseudomonadota > Alphaproteobacteria > Sphingomonadales > Sphingomonadaceae > Sphingomonas. Next base: position 1,070,542 of record NZ_CP115960.1, on the reverse strand, counting down.
AGCGCGCCCAGTTCCTCACGCCGCATCGTGGTGCCGCCATTCTGGTTTCATGAATTCAAGTCATAGGCTCAAGCTGTTTTGCCTGTCTAATCGCATTAGCCGCAATCGACTATCTTCGTTTCCCGAATGGCGTCCGAGCGCGGCGAGGAACGGAATGTGATCTGGATGGAGCCGGTGAGCGATACGCACTATCGTCATCGGCGTTGAACCGGGAAGCTGTGACGAACGTTGGCCACGGAACGGGAGCCAGGACGATATGAAGGATGACGATTTCGGCATCACGCGGCGCGGCGTCCTGGCGAGCGGAGGCGCCTCGATCGCGATCGCTACCGTCCCGCCGGCGCGTGCGCAGATACCACCTGCACCCCAGCCCATGTCGACCGCGATGAAGGTCGCGCTCACCGTCAACGGAAAGAAACGCGCACTCGACGTCGACACCCGCACCACGCTGCTCGACGCACTGCGCGAGCATCTGCATCTGACCGGTACCAAGAAGGGCTGCGATCACGGCCAGTGCGGTGCCTGCACCGTCATCGTCGACGGCCGCCGGATCAATTCCTGCCTGAGCCTCGCGGTGATGCACGAAGGCGATGCAGTCACCACGATCGAGGGGCTGGGCACACCCGACAAGCTGCATCCGATGCAGGCGGCCTTCGTCAAGCATGACGGCTATCAGTGCGGTTATTGCACGCCGGGTCAGATCTGCTCGGCGGTCGCGGTGCTCGACGAGATCCGCAAGGGCGTTCCCAGCCATGCGACACGCGATCTCAACGCCCGTCCGCGCGCGACCAACGACGAGATGCGCGAACGGATGAGCGGCAATATCTGCCGCTGCGGCGCCTATTCGAACATCCTCGACGCGATGACCGAAGTCGCCGGGAGGCGCGCATGAGACCGTTCAGCTACGAGCGTGTCGCCACGCCCGCCGAAGCCGCGAATGCCGCGGCACGTACCCAGGGCGCGAAGTTCATCGCGGGCGGGACCAATTTGCTCGACCTGATGAAATTGGAGATCGAGGCGCCGACGCATCTGATCGACGTCAACGACATCGGGCTCGACCGGATCGAGCCGACAGCGGAAGGCGGGCTGCGCATCGGCGCGCTGGTCCGCAATACCGATCTCGCCGCCGACAAAAGGGTGCGCAAGGACTATGCTCTGCTGTCGCGCGCGCTGCTCGCAGGCGCGTCAGGTCAGCTGCGCAACAAGGCGACGACCGCGGGCAACCTGCTCCAGCGCACCCGCTGCCCCTATTTCTACGACACCAACCAGCCGTGCAACAAGCGCAAGCCGGGCAGCGGCTGCGCGGCGATCGGCGGGTACAGCCGCCAGCTCGGCGTGATCGGGACGAGCGAGGCCTGCATCGCGACGAATCCGAGCGACATGGCGATCGCGATGCGTGCGCTGGATGCGACGGTCGAGACGGTCAAGCCAGACGGCGCCACCCGCGCGATCCCGATCGCCGAGTTCCACCGCCTGCCGGGTGACACGCCGCATATCGAGACCGTGCTCGAGCCCGGCGAGCTGATCACTGCGGCGACATTGCCCGCACCGGTTGGCGGCACGCATATCTATCACAAGGTGCGCGACCGGGCGTCTTACGCCTTCGCGCTCGTCTCGGTGGGCGCGATCATCCAGCGTGACGGCAGCGGCCGGGTCGCGGTGGGCGGCATCGCGCACAAGCCGTGGCGGATCGAGGCGGCCGAGGCGGCAATGCCGCGCGGGGCGAAAGCTGTGGCGGAATGGCTGCTGGCCGGTGCCAGGCCGACCCATGACAATGCATTCAAGCTGACATTGGTCGAGCGTACGCTCGGCGCGGTGCTGGCGCAGGTGAGGGGCTGATCGTCATGAAGTTCGACACGCCCGCCGGGACCAATCCGATCGACCAGCTCAAGGTGATCGGCAGGCCGACCGACCGGATCGACGGCCCCTTCAAGACCACCGGCACCGCGCCTTATGCCTATGAGCATCCCGCCCCGAACGCGGCCTATGGCGCGATCGTCGGTGCGGCGATCGCCAAGGGCCGTATCGCCTCGATCGATCTGAGCGCCGCCAAGGGCGCGCCCGGCGTGCTGGCGATCGTCACCGCCGATAATGCCGGCAAGTTGACCAAGGGCAATTTCAACACCGCCAACCTGCTCGGCGGCCCGGAGATCCAGCATTATCATCAGGCGGTGGCGCTGGTCGTCGCGGAGAGCTTCGAACAGGCGCGCGCGGCCGCGGCGCTGGTGCGGGTCGATTATGTGCGCGCCAAGGGCGCTTTCGACCTTGCCGCCGCGAAGGACGGCGCGCAGCCTTCCCGAGAGCAAGCGGACATCAAGGTCGGCGATTTCGCCACGGCGTTCGCCTCCGCGCCGGTGACGATCGACGCGACCTATCATACGCCTGACCAGGCGCATGCGATGATGGAGCCGCACGCGACCATCGCCGCATGGGAAGGCGACCAGCTGACGCTGTGGACCGCGAACCAGATGATCGCCTGGGGTCAGGGTGACGTCGCCAGGACGCTGGGTATTCCGCGTGAGAAGGTGCGGCTGATCTCGCCTTATATCGGCGGCGGGTTCGGCGGGAAGCTGTTCGTCCGCGCCGACGCGATCCTCGCCGCATTGGGCGCAAAGGCGGCGGGACGCCCGGTCAAGGTCGCGCTGCCGCGGCCGCTGATGTTCAACAACACCACGCATCGCCCTGCGACCATCCAGCGTATCCGCATCGGCGCGACGCGCGACGGCAAGATCATAGCGATCGGCCACGAGAACTGGTCGGGCGACTTGCCCGGCGGCGGGATCGAGAATGCCGTGCAGCAGACGCGGCTGCTCTATGCCGGCCCCAACCGGCTGATCACTGCGCGACTGGCGACGCTCGACCTGCCCGAAGGCAATGCGATGCGCGCGCCGGGCGAGGCGCCCGGGCTGATGGCGCTCGAGATCGCGATCGACGAGATGGCCGAGAAACTGGGGATGGACCCGGTCCAGTTCCGCATCCTCAACGACACCCAGGTCGATCCCGAGAAGCCGGAGCGCCCGTTCTCGCAGCGCCAGCTGATCGAATGCCTGCGCCTCGGCGCCGAGCGCTTCGGCTGGAGTCGGCGCAGCGCAACTCCGGCGGCGGTGCGCGACGGCCATTGGTTGGTCGGGATGGGCGTCGCAGCGGGTTTCCGCAACAACCTCGTCATGAAGTCGGCCGCGCGTGTCCGGCTGGGCCCGGACGGGCGGATCATGGTCGAGACCGACATGACCGATATCGGCACCGGCACCTATACGATCATCGCCCAGACCGCCGCCGAGATGATGGGCGTGCCGCTGGACCGGGTGGATGTGAAGCTCGGCGATTCGAGCTTTCCGGTCTCGGCCGGCTCGGGCGGACAATGGGGCGCCAACAGCTCGACGGCGGGCGTCTATGCCGCGTGCGTCAAGCTGCGCGAGGCCGTGGCGCAGAAGCTCGGCTTCAACTCGGCAGACGCGGTGTTCGCGGGCGGCAAGGTCCGTTCGGGCAACCGCAGTGCGCCGCTCGCCAAAGCGGCTGCCGCCGGCGAGATCGTCGTCGAGGACGCGATCGAGTTCGGCGATCTCGCGAAGAAATACCAGCAATCGACCTTCGCCGGCCATTTCGTCGAGACCGCGGTGCACAGCTACACCGGCGAGATCCGCATCCGCCGTATGCTCGCGGTCTGCGCCGCCGGCCGGATCCTCAATCCAAAGTCGGCGCGCAGCCAGGTGATCGGCGCGATGACGATGGCGGCGGGCGCGGCGCTGATGGAGGAGCTGGCGGTCGACAAGCGCTTCGGCTTCTTCGTCAATCACGACCTCGCCGGCTATGAAGTGCCGGTCCATGCCGACATTCCGCATCAGGAAGTGGTCTTCCTCGACGAAACCGATCCGATCTCGTCGCCGATGAAGGCCAAGGGCGTGGGCGAGCTCGGCATCTGCGGCGTGGCGGCGGCAGTGGCAAATGCGGTCTACAACGCCACAGGCGTCCGGGTGCGGGAATATCCGATCACGCTGGACAAGTTCCTGGAGCGGTTGCCGAGCATTTGAGCGTTCGGCGTAGCTTCGACTTGGTGCCGTGCATGGTCCATCAAGCGGCATTCTTCTGATGGAGTATCTGTGATCTCTGATTGATCCTCAGAAGTTTGCCCGAAGCCCGATCACGAAATTACGGCCCGCATAGCTGCCGTCATACGGCCGAACACCCGTCCTGAGCTGGTCGACGGATCAGCCTCCGGCCAGAACCTCCACTGCGTGGACGAGGACGATCTGCTCGAGCTTGGCCACCACCACCGCCGCCGCGGGCCCGGCCAGCTCCGGCACGCTGCAACGGATGTCGAGCACGTCTCCGTCACGCCGCGCCGAGAACAGGCTCGGCACCAGCCAGCGCTGCGACAGCAATCCCAGGATGCGCGGGAGTGTCTGCGGATCGGCGTCCGCGCGGATGCGCAGAGAAGCGGTCACTCAAGCCGCGAGTTGCGCGGCAGACGCGAGTGCGTCCTGCGCCATGCGATCCGCCACGAGGGAAGGGGCTGGCCTTCACGCTTCGCCTGATCGAGGATTTTCGCGACACGCGGCCCGATCGCCATGACGCGCGCCTCTGCGTCGAGCGGGCTCTCGCCGAGATACTCTGTCGCGACGTTGATGATGCCACCGGCATTGGCGACATAATCGGGCACATAGGTGATGCCGCGATCGCGCAGCATGGCGCCGACCTCGCGTCCGGCAAGCTGATTATTGGCAGCGCCGCAGACCAGTTTCGCGCGCAGCGCGGCGACGCTGCGTGCGTCCAGCACGCCGCCCAGCGCGCAGGGGGCGAAGATATCGGCTTCGGCCGCAACGATATCGGCGACATCGACCACCTGCGCGTCGTGGATCGCGGCGAGCCGGTCGCGGCGGGCCGGATCCACGTCCGCGAGGACGATGCGCGCGCCCGCATCCGCGAGCATGCGGCACAATATCCCGCCGACATTGCCGGTGCCCTGCACCGCGACCGTCAGTTCCGAGAGGTCCGCGTTGAGCGCATGGCGGGCCGCTACGGCCATCGCCTCGAACACCCCGAGTGCGGTCCAGGGCGAGGGATCGCCGCCGGCCAGCCCATCTCGCGCGGTGCGGCCGGCGACATGGTGCGTCTCCTCGGCTACCACCTCCATGTCGCGCACCCGCGTGCCGACATCCTCGGCGGTGACATAGCGGCCGTCGAGCGCGCGCACCGCGCGGCCGAACGCGCGGAACAGCGCATCGCGGTCGAACGGCCCTTCGGGCATGCGGAGCACCGCCTTGGCGCCGCCGAAAGGCAGGCCGGCCAGCGCGTTCTTGTAGCTCATGCCTTCGGCCAGTCGGCACGCATCGGCGACGACGGAGGGCTCGTCCGGATACTGCCACAGCCGACATCCGCCCGCGCCCGGGCCGAGCGCGGTGGAGTGAATGGCGATGACGCCCGACAAGCCCGAACGCGGATCGTCGAGTCGAACCAGCTCCATCATTGTCCCGTGCGTCCCTTCGACCATCCGACATCTCCTCGATCCGGCGAATATGCCGCGATCGACCGGAAATGTCTGACCTAAGTGTTCGGATTTATGTCCGATAGCCGGTTACATTCACCCGTAAAGATGTAATATGGGGATATTATGACCGATCTGGACGCGTATGAGCGTAGAATCCTTCGCGAGCTGCAGGCAGATGCGAGCCTGACCACCGCCGGCCTCGCCGAGCGGATAGGCCTTTCCGCATCGCCTTGCTGGCGGCGGATCGATCGCCTCGAACGCGACGGCATCATCCGGCGCCGCGTCGCGCTGGTCGACCGGCGCAAGGTGGGGCTCAACGCGCAGATATTCGCGCAGGTAAAGCTCAATGCACACGGCCGGGCCAATCTCGACGAGTTCAGCGAAGCGATCCGCGCTTTTCCCGAAGTGCTCGACGCCTATGTGCTGATGGGCTCGATGGACTTCATGCTGCGCATCGTGGCCAAGGACATCGAAGCCTATGAGCGCTTCTTCTTCGACCAGTTGAGCAAATTGCCGGGCGTGCAGGAAATCAACTCGACCGTCGCCTTGTCCGAAATCAAGTCGACCACCGAACTGCCGATCTGACCGTTCGGATCATCGCGCCCGGACGCTGGTGCCGGTACGAAATGCGTCCAGCATTGCTTCCATCCTTGCCGCTTGGCGGGATCGTCTGCGTTCGCCGGGCGGATGGCGTAGCGCGGATCGCCGCTCAGGCGGGGACTGGCATCAGGGAAGGCGATCAGCACGTCATGATCGCCCCAAGAACCAGATTATAGTATGGCGCGGCTGAAAGGCCTGATGGCACCTAGCCGTGCTTTTGGGCGATCAACGCACGGATTTTGCTGGAGTAGGTTCGGCCAACCCGGATTTCGCTCTCATCCGTCAGGACGGCGATCAGCGAGGCGAACGGCGCCTGCCGCAGGCGCTTGATGCAATCGCGGCGGACAATCGCACTACGATGGATACGAATGAACTGCATCGGATCAAGGCGCTGTTCCAGCGAGGCCAAGCTCTCATGGTGCAGATAGGATTCATCACCGCTATGGATACGGACATAGTCGCGCTCGGCCTGAAACCGGATGATCTGGTCGGAAGGGACGCGAAGATAATCCTCTTTTGATTTTACCCAGAATTCAATTGTCCGGCTTTCATGTTCGCGAAGGGCCTTGCGCAAGGCCGCGACAGTTTCGTGCAACTCCGCGACTTTTTCCTCCCCGGCTCTGGCGGCTACCGCGGTTCGTGCCCGGGCAATGGCAGCTTCAAGGCGGACCGGCTCGATCGGCTTGGTGACATAGTCCACGGCGCTGGCATTGAAGGCGCGAATGGCGTGATGATCGAAGGCGGTGGCGAAAATCACGGCGGGCATGGCGCCGTTCAGCCGATCAAGCAGGTCGAACCCGCTTTCGCCGGGCATCTGGATATCAAGCAGCATGATATCCGGACGAAATTTCATGACGCAATCATGGGCCTCCGCGGCGTTGCCCGCTTCGCCGATGACCCGCACATCTTCCATTCTGGCCAATTGTCGCGTCAAACGCCGCCGCGCCAATGGCTCGTCGTCAACGATCAGGATCGATATTTCACTCATGCGAGCCTCAACGGCAGGGTGAGTGAGGCGCGAAAACGCCCTGGCGCAGTATGCGCGGCGGTGAAGGAGCCATGGCCCGGGAAGCGCGCCGTGATACGATCGGCGACGTTCTTCAGGCCTATTCCCGTGCTCTCGATCCGCGGAGCATGGGGATGCCCGGGCGGAAGCGCATCATTTTCCACAGACAGGCTCAGGCTTTGTCCCGCGGAAGTCGCGGAGATGACAATCTCGACTTTACCCGGTGCTCCGCCGACTCCATGCTTCACTGCGTTCTCGATCAGCGGTTGAAGGATCAGGCTCGGCACCATCGCGTCGTGCAGCTCGGGGGCTATGTTGATCTTCACGTCCATGCGGTCCGAGAAGCGTTCGCGCTCGATTTCCAGATAGCCCGCCTGAAGCGCAAGCTCCTCTTCCAGCCGGACGTCATGGAGCGGATCGAGCGTCAATGTGGTGCGCAGGAAATCGGACAGCGCCAATATCATGCGTTCGGCCTGGGTGGCGGCGCCTTCCTCGACAAGCCCGGCGATCGAATTGAGCGTGTTGAACAGGAAGTGCGGATTGATCTGGTAGCGCAAGGCCCGCATTTGCGCGGACAGGCTTTCTTCGCGCGCGGCCGCCAGCAATTGTTCGTGATCGCGGATCTCGAAACTGTAGAGGAGCCACAGAAACATGCAGAACCAACCGAAGAATAGGGAGGCTCCGTAAACCATCGTGTAGCCGAAATCTTCCCAATCCAATGAATAGGGTGTTGGGTAAATGCAAATGACATACGCGTAAAAGTCGAGAAGGGCATAAACGGGCGCAATCAGGATCGATAGCGCGGAGCAAAGCACCATCTTCCATACCACCGACAGGTTGCGCAATCTGAACAACAGAACGGCAATACCGAAGCCTATCATGGCGCTAATTGAATAGACCTCAAGTTTGCCGAGTGCCGATTTAATTGGGTCGGTGCCGACGATACTCCAAAGAATGCTCGAAGAAATAAAGACGATCGCCCAGTAAACGAGGCCGAGGCGAAGCGTCGCCCGACATATGCGGTCCTTGCTGGTGCCGAGCGGCGCCACTTTATTCGCATTTTCCATGAACCAGCATTCTCTCAATTGCCGATTGGTGTCGAGTGCCGTTCGACGGCCCGTTTAAGCCATTCGCAGAAAAATGCGTCATTTCCGCCTGAGGACATCGCCATTCGCCGGAATGGGACTTTCATCGGTGACCGTGCGCCGTGATGGCGATCGTCGACAAATGATGATCGCCGTTTCCGGGAGTTAAAAAAGAAATCAATGCCACCGTCACTGCGTTTTCGAGCTCATTTCGAAAGCGCTGCCTTGATACGCCTGAGGAGCGAAGCACTCGCTCCGATACGGCGCCAATCTGAAAGTATTTTCCGAAAATATCTCGGAATATCATCGATATAAAATCTTCGGCCGCACTCTCGTGACGGTTTATTCTTGTAACGCTTATCAAGGGGTTCTTAAATGATCAGAACGATCGCGCGCTTCAGGCGAGTTCTTGGTGCTTCGACTGCGCTCAGCAACGGGCGGGCGGCCGCCGCATTGCTGCCCTTGCCGGTCATTCTGATGGTGGCTCCCGGCAGTGCCCTCGCGCAGAATACCGTACTCGACAGCGGCAGCACGACCTGGTCCACGGATCACACCATTCCTGAAGCGCTGGTCGTCGGGCAGACGAAGCCCGATGTTTCGCTGACGATCAACGACGGCGCCGACGTGGTGGTGGCCAAGAAGGTCACGATCGGCGAGCGCGGCGGATCGTCCGGCACGATCACCGTCACCGGCGCCGGTTCGAAGCTGGAGGTGACGCGCACCACCAATATCCTCAACAATCTGCTCGAGATCGGTGGGGGCGGCCTCGGCACGCTCAATGTGGAGAACGGCGGGCAGGTCTCGGTGCGCGACATCGTCATGGGAAGCGCCCCCACGGTCGACAACAGCGGCGGCGTGATCAAGGTGAGTGGCGTTGGGTCTGCGATAACGGCCGATACGCTGCGTAACCGCTCGTGGGATAACGACGTCAACAACGCGGGCGCAATCACGATCGAGAACGGCGGCAGGATCTCCACGATCACCGTCGAGCTGGACGGGTCGCCGGCGGACGATTCGAGCAAGGCGAACCAGACGCTGATCACCGGGCAGGGATCGGCGTGGGCGAATAGCGGAATGTTCACCAACTACCGCAGCATGACCATCCAGGACGGCGGCAAGCTGACCACGGCCAATGCCGAACTGCACGGCATGTCCACCTCGCTCGCGACGACCTATGTCACCGGCACCGGCTCCTCCTTCGCGGCCACCGGCAAGATCACGATCGGCGACGACAGCAACCACAATCTGGTCGTGGCGAACGGTGCCAGCCTGTCGGCGCAGGAGATCGTGCTCGGCGGAAACCCGCTCACCGGCGTCAACCTCGGCGCGCTCACCTTTGGCGGCAAGGTGACGTTCAACGTCTTCGACGAAGCGACCTCGGTCGCAGCGGAGGCGGCGGGTACGCTCAACGAGGATGCGCGCATCACCTTTGCGGGAAGGGACGGCCAGCTGCTCTTCAACCACACCGGCACCGGCTACGCGTTCAAGAACGCCATCGCGGGCGACGGAACGATCGTCAGCCTGGCTGGCGAGACGATCCTGTCGGGCGACATGACCAAGTTCCTCGGCACCGACAGCGTGACCGGCGGCGTGGTGGTGAAGGGCGGCAGCCGGTTGGTCATCAATAGCGATTTCGGGACCGATGCCAGCAACGACGGCAGATATGGCCTCACCGGGCCAAGCACGCTCATCCTGGTCGATAACGGCACGCTCGTCGTCAATGGCCAAACCGGGCATGTCTTCAGCAACGGCGTGTTCGGCACCAGCTATACCAGCCGGGTCTATGTCGGCGGCCAGACCGCTACGGATTCCGGCTTCGGCCGCCTGGCCGGCACGGGGACCGTGGGATCGGTGCGGCTCTACGGCCTCAGCACCGGCAGCGGCAAACAGGCGGTCATCTCGCCCGGTAACAATGGGATCGGCACGCTGACCGTGATGGGCGACCTCGAATTCGGCAACAACTCGATCTACGAGGTCGATATCCGCGGCGACGGCAGCAGCGACCTCATCCGGGTACTACCGGTCGGCGCGAGTGCGCCCGGCCCGTTGCAGGGCGGCGTGAAGATCGGCAACGGCGTCAATGTCGAAGTGACCGCCCTCGACCCGACGGTCAGCTATCAGAACGGCCAGATCTACACGATCCTGACAGCGGCCGGCGGCATCAACGGCACGTTTGCACAAGCGATCAGCAAATCGGCGTTCCTCAATGTCAGCCTCGATCATCAAGCGAACCAGGTCGATCTGAAGATCGCGGTGACGCCAACCCCGACACCGACGCCAACCCCAACCCCGACGCCAACCCCGACGCCAACCCCGACGCCAACCCCGACACCGACACCGACGCCAACTCCGACCCCAACTCCGACGCCGACACCGACACCGACCCCGACCCCAACTCCGACCCCAACTCCGACCCCAACTCCGACCCCAACTCCGACACCGACGCCAACTCCGACACCGACACCGACGCCAACTCCGACACCAACTCCGACCCCAACCCCGACGCCTACGCCGACACCACCGCTTGTCTTCCAGAATGTCGCGGAGACGGCGAACCAGTACAACACGGCGCTTGCGCTCAACACGCTCAAGCAGAGCGGTCCATCGCTTGCGTTGTATAATGCTCTGCTTGTGCTCGATGCGACCGAAGGGCGCGCTGCGTTCGACAGTCTGTCAGGTAGTGTCCATGCCTCGGCGCAATCGACGCTGATTTCGCAAGGCCAGTCCCTGCGTGAGGCGGCGTTCGACCGACTGCGTGAGACGCCGGACACCGCCGAACCGACGGAGGTCGCCGCGCTCAACTATGACTTTAGCGACTATGTGCGTGACAAGAGCGTGGAGTCCGGCCTCGCCATATGGGGCCAGGGGCTGGGCAACTGGAGCCGCCTGGGCCGGGATGGGGATAGCGCCCGTGTGCGCAATTCCACCGGCGGCCTGCTGCTCGGGCTCGACGGCGCAGTTGGATCGAATGCGCGCCTGGGCGTGTTTGCGGGCTACAGCCATGACGATTTCAACGTTCGCCGGCAGCAGTCGGATGGCAAAAGCGACAATATCCACCTCGGTGTTTATGGTGGAACGCAGTGGGACAGCCTGTCGCTGCGCGCCGGACTGTCCTATACTTGGCACGACGTTTCGACCGACCGGATCGCAGCCTTCCCGGGCTTCAGCGATCACCTCAAGGCCGATTACAAGGGCAACACCTTCCAGTCGTTTGGCGAGCTTGCGTGGCAATATCGGGCGGGCAATGTCACGGTCGAGCCCTATGCCAATGTCGCCTATGTGCGGCTTGATCTCGACGATTTCGCCGAGAAGAGCGTCGCCGCCAATGGCGGTGCCACTGCGCTTACCGTGAAGTCGCAGAGCATGGAGACTTTCTTCACCGCTTTGGGGATGCGCGGATCGACCGGGTTCCGCCTGGGCGATATGCGGGCAAAGGCATTTGGTGGCTTGGGATGGCGCCACGCCTTCCACGATACCACGCCGTTCGCGACAATGACCCTGCCCGACACTACGGGATCGTTCCTGATAGCCGGTGCGCCGATCGCCAAGGATGCGGCGACCGTGCGGGCCGGGCTGGATTTCCGGGCGTCGGACGATGTTTCGGTCGCGATCTCGTACAATGGGGATTTCGGATCCGGCATGACGGCGCACGGCGTCAGCGGACGGCTCAGCATCCGCTTCTGACCGGGGCTCCTGCCGGGAATGCGTCCATGGCGTATTCCCGGCATATCCCGGTGGGCAGTCTCCAATGATGGCACGATCCGACAACAGGCAATTCGAGGTTGCACAAGCCGACCCTGATATCGGTTATATCGTCGACGCCCCGCATGAAGGGGCGCCGCTCGTCATCACGTTCGGCTTTGTCGACTGGATGGCCTTCCCCAGGTTCGATTTTGCCGGCCGTCTCCGCAAGCTGGAGGTCACGGCTGGTCAGCCGCTCAACCATATCCTGATCCGCGATACCGCCAATTTCTGGTATCAGCATGGCGTGAGCGGGTTGGGGCGCGACGTTGATGCGGTCGCGGCATCGCTGCGCCGGATCATCGCCGACATCCGTCCGACTTCGGTCTGCACCGTCGGTCAATCGATGGGCGGCTATGCGGCGATCCTGTTCGGCACCCTGCTGGGGGCGGACCAGGTGCTTGCCTTCGGCCCATTATCCTATCTTCGCAGCGATTGGGCGCGGCGCGACGGCGACACACGCTGGCTTCGCGTCATGGAGACGCTTGATCGCTATCCCCCGCCAGACCGTACGACGATCTGCCCGCGCTGCTTGCCGGGCAGTCGTCGCCGCCGGTCCACATCCTGTTCGGCACCGGGCCAGAGGCGGATGGCAGCGCCAATCTGGATGAGATCCATGCGCGCCGGTTCGCCGGCATGACAGGAGTCACTGTCGAGCGAGATCGCGGAAGCACCCCATGCCGTGGTGAAATGGCTGATCGACGCCGGCCGTATGGATGCCATCCTTCGGCAATGGCTGCTGCCCGCTGCAAATCCAGGAATGAAGCAGATGAAGACCATCATGCCATCTCCCGATGCTTCCTTGCCCGAGCCCGTCCACGACGTTTTCAACGATGACTGGCGTGCATGGATCGGCCAGAATCTCGCGCTTGGCGCTTCGCCGGGAGGGCTGCTGCCGACCCTGGTCGCCAATAACTTCCACCCGGGCGAAGCGCAGCGCGAAATCGACAAGGCCAATCGTAGCCCCTATCTACAAGCGGCGCGGCATCTGGCCAGCCGTGTCGCCAAACGTGACTGGACCCTGGAGGTGCAGCACAAGACGCGCGAAATGCGCGCGCGCGGCAATGGCATCATCGAGCGTCGTCACAAGCTCGACCGTGCGACCTTCCTCAACGACTATTACAGCGCCAACCGGCCGGTGGTCATCAGCGGGATGATGGACGACTGGCCGGCACTTGGCTGGACCGACGAGCAGCTTGCACGCGCCTTTGCCGGGCGCGCGGTGGAGGTACAGGTCAACCGCAACGCCAATCCGCACTATGAAGCGCAGGCCGACAGGCACGTCACCAGGATGGCGTTCGACGCGTTCATGGCCCGCGTCCAGGAGCAGGGCGAAAGCAACGACATCTACATGACCGCCAAAAATGGCGGCGCCAACGCCTCAGCCCTGCACGAATTGTGGGACGGGATCGTCCAGATTCCCGAATATCTCGACGGCACCAATCCGGCGAACCGCGGCTTCTTCTGGATCGGGCCGCCCGGCACGATCACGCCGACCCATCATGATCTCACCAATAATTTCATGGCGCAGATCACCGGGCGCAAGCGCGTACATCTGGTCGACGGGCTGCAAGTCGCCAATCTGTACAACCATCTCCACGTCTACAGCGAAGTCGATCTCGAGAATGTCGACTATGATCGTTTCCCGAGGATGCGGAACGTCGACATCCTTTGCCACGATCTGGCTCCGGGGGAATTGCTGTTCATTCCGGTCGGCTGGTGGCACCGCGTTCGCGCGCTGGATTTCAGCATGACGGTGACGTTCACCAATTTCCTGTTCGATAATGATTTTTGTTCGACCTACGGGACCTATCAGGCCGTCTAGGGGACAGGGACGAGGCTGGACACGCAACAAAGCGGGCTTGGCTGACGAATAGAGGTCCGGGCCAATGGCCTTCTTGCGCAGAGCGCGCACGATCCGAAGGCGATGCGCGTCAGCGTCTTGTCGCAGGGGAGGGCGAGTGCCGGGATCGCCGCCAATGACGTGGCGGCGATCCCGGCCTTGATGAGCGTCGTGCAGCCAACTCGCCCGCCAGCCTCAGAAGCCCTTGCGCAACGTCACGAACAGCTGGCGCGGCGCGGCAGGCAGCAGCGTCTGGCCATCGCCGCTATTGCCATAGCCACCTGATCCGACCGTACCGACATAATCCCTGTCGAGCAGGTTGGTCACCGAGGCTTCGAGCGCGAAGCCCGACAGGAAGCCGATGCCGGTCGGAACCTTGATGCCGATGCTGGCGTCGACGACGACGCGGCCGTCGACCGACACGTCGTTGAGATAGCTGTAATAGCGCTTGGACATGTAATTGGCGCCGACGCGGCCGAAGAACAGCTCGCCATCATAGGCGATCTCGCCCGAGGCGATGTGCCGCGGGCTATCCACCACCGTCTTGCCCTCCAGCGGGATGATCGTCACGCCGTTGAGGACGTCGTTGCGATAGGTCGAGTGGTTGTAGGCGTAGGAAGCCGTCGCCGAGAGGCCGCGCATGAGGGTCAGCGTGCCCGATGCCTCGACACCCCAGGACCGCACCGAGCCTACATTCTGCAGTTCGGAGGGGCGACCCTCGATCGGCGCGCCGACCTGGACCCCGAGCTGACGATCGCTGAAGTCGACATGATAGCCGGCAAGCACGCCCTGGAAGCCGCCCGAGCGGAAGCGGCCACCGCCTTCGATCGTCTTCGAGCGCTCGGGCCGAAGGTCCTCGACGCTCGCGGCGAAGCTGGCGGGGCTGGTTGCGAACAGCCCCGACGTACCGGCGGACACGAACGGCCGGAAATTCTCGGTGTAGTTGGCGAACAGCTCGGCATTGTTGGTGAGGCGGAACAGCATTCCGATCTGCGGCAGGAACCAGTCTTGCGAGGCGATGCGCCCGGACGAGAGCGGTCCTGCGACGATTGCATTGGCGCGATTGCTGACCCGCACGCCCTTCCACCCGCCCGAGAGAGTGAGCGCGCCGAGATCGACTCGGTCCATCACATGATATTGGAGGATCTCGGTCCCATAGTCATAATCCCATTGCGTGAAGAAGGGATCGTGCTGGAACTGCAGGCTGTCGCGCGACGAGCCCGACAACGTGTTCGCCAACCCGTAGAAGCGGCGCGCCTGCCGAAAGTCGTTATTCTCGTACCAGCCGCCGATTTCGACGGTGTTCGCGCCCAGCTCGGCGACGAGGCTGGTGATCGCGCCGAACCGGTCCATGTCATATTCGGTGGTGCGGACCGACATCGGCGCGCCGCCGGGCGTCGGGGTATAGGAGTCCACCACAGGCCCTGGCCGTGGTTATTGTGGTAATAGCCCTGAAGCTTGACGCGGACTTTTTCGTTCAGGGGTGTCTCGAACGTCACGCCGGTCAGCCAGTCGCGACGCAGGCCGGCCGCGTCATAATAGGCATCGTCCAGCGTCTTGACCGGCGCCGGAAAGGCAAAGCCGTAGGTCGGGAACGGCCGCGTACCGGCGCCACCCGCTGCCTGCCACGCCTGATTGTTGACGATTGCGGCGACGGCGTATGCGGTCCCCCAATCCGAAGCGAAATTGTCCCAGTCGCGCCCCAGCCGCCCGATCATCTCGGCGGACATGTCCTGATAGTCGTTTTCGCGCCGGTCGGAGAAGTTGACGAAGGCAGTGATGCGCCCATCGCCGACGTCGGCAACGAGCTTGGCGTTGACCTGGTGCTGGCGCTGCTCGCCGTCGCCCTTCCATTTGCCGGTGTTGAGATAGCCATAGCTGATCGCGCCACGCACGCCGCCCATGTCGCCGCTCTCGAGCCGTACGAAGCCGCGATACGTATCGTCGCTGCCATAGGTGCCCGACGCGGCCACGGCCATCTCACGCGAAGGATCGCGCGACGTGAACATCAGCGTGCCGCCGAGGTTGCTGACCGATGCGGTCGAGAGATTGCCCGCGCCCTGGCTGACGGTCACCGCGCCGAGATTCTCCGAGATGATCGCGCGGCTGATGTGCAGGCCGTTGTAATTGCCATAGCTCATGTCGCCGAGCGGCACACCGTCCAGCGTGAAGCCGAGCTGGTTCTGGTTGAACCCGCGCAGCGAGATGCGGCTCGACCATTCATAGGCGCCGAACGCGTCCGACGACTGGAAGTTGACGCCCGGCAGCTTCTGGACGGCCTTGAGCGGAGTGGTGCCCGGGGTGAGCAGCGCGATGTCCGCTTCGCCGACGGTCTGCACCTGGCGCGTCTCGCCGAAACCATAGACGACGATGTCCGCACCGCTCTCGACCTCGCCCTCCGCGGTCGTTTTCTCGCTGGCTGGCGCGGTCTCCTGGGCATGCGCGAGCGCGGGCACGAGCGTGAGGCTCGCAACGGATGTGAGCAGCGCGATTGCAGAACGGTTCATGATCGATTCCCGGATGATGTCGCGCCGCCTTGCAGTGCAGCAATGACTTTCCAGAGTCCGGGGGATGACGTCACGATGACGAAACGATTTACTGTGTGACAGTGCCGGCGGGCCGGCGATTATCGCGGTCCGCCGGCGGTTGCGTTCAATGGCGGTCCATCTCGGATGAATGCTTCGAGAGGGTAGAGGGTGCTCGCCGCCTGATACGTACAGTCAGGGGCGGAGTCGGCAGCCGGCAGAAACCCGCACCGGGCTGCATCGTGCCATCGCGTGCTCGGGGAGGGTCACCACGAACCCGAGATTTAGGGGTCGGGAGCGCCCGGGTAATAGTCCGTGCTCACCGCTTGCGCTCCGCTCGCCACCGCGGCCTTCGTCTTGGAGTAGTCGCGGCTGCGCGCCTCGGCCGTATTGGCGTCGGTGCGAGTCCGCACGATCACGCCCTCGCGGACCCATTTGCGGATCTTCACGCCGTCAACGAGCGGATCCTGGACAATCTGGACCGCCGATTCGGGCTGGTCCTCCGGATACCAGCCGAACATCGCCCGCCCAGCGAGCGACGGGTGCCCTGCACGATACGCATCCGACACCACCGCACGCACGTCCAGCAGGATGTAGATCCGGCCGCGCGCCGCCGACAGCGGTGGCCAGCCGCGGTTATGCACTGCCTCGCGCAGCGTCGCTGCACTTCCGCGCACCTCATCCGGCGTGATCAGGCGTTTGCCGGGCAGCACTGTGCGGATCTCGCCGTCGAGCGCGTCGAGCAACGCCGCGTTGTCGAGCGGCAAGGGGCTGGCGATTCCCGGCCGTCCCGAAGACGTGTCGGCGGCATTGATCGTGATCATGATCGGCAGATGATCGGGATGCGCGCGCGACCAGCGATCGACTTCGCGCAGACAGCCGACCAAAGTCGCACAGGTGCTGAGATAGTCGATATCGGGGATGTGAAACACCTTGAACCCAGGCTTCAGCATCACGGCGCGATCGAAGCCGGTGTGCTCGCCGGCGGCCCTGGCCCAGATCTCGCCCTTGGGATCGGCGTAGCGGCCGCCCTCCGGGTCGGCGAAGACGTCGAGCTCGATCTGGCGCACGCCCGCCTCGAGCTGCTGCGTCAGCGGAACATGATAATAGTCCAGCGAGATCCGCCGTCTTCGGATCCGCGGCACGGATCTTCGCCATCACCGCCGCCGGGATGCGCGCCTTGAAGCTATTGTGCGAGCCGACGACCTGGACGTCGTTCATCGCCTGCGGCGTGGCCGCCGCGCCGGGCAGGGCCAGCGCAGCGGCGGCGAGGAAAGTCTTCATCATCAGAACTCCGTCCGCACACCGAACAGGATCGTCCGGCCCCAATAATGGATTTCGCCGTAGCGCAGCGGATCGTCGTTATAGCTATACTGCCGCGCTCCGGCGATGTTGATCGCCTCGAGGCTGACCGTCGTCTTGTCGGTAACCCGGAACGAGAGGTTGCCGTCGAGCGAACCGAATGCGTCGACATAGCTCGGCGTCTGGGTGGTGCTGCCCGTGCCGGAGAGATATTTGTCGCGCCAGGTGTAGGAAAGCCGCGCCGATACCGGGCCGTAATCGTAGAAGCCGACCAGATTGAAGCTGTTCTTCGACAGGCCGATCAGCTGGTCCTCGATCGTGCGGGCGCCCGCCGTGTAGTTCGCCTGCACCGAAGTGTGGGTGTACGATGCCTGGAGGCCCAGCCCGTCGAACGGCTTCGGCAGGAACGTGAATACCTGGTTGTAGGCGGCTTCGGCGCCATAGACCTTGGCGTCGCCGCCATTGACCTGCGTGCTCAGCAGGATCGTGCCGCGGCCGGGGATTTCGACATTGATGTTCTGCGCGGTGATGTAATTGTCCATCGCCTTGTAGAACAACGCCGCGGTGAGCGAGCCCTTCCGATTGAAATACCATTCGAGCGAGCCGTCGAACTGGGTGGCGAGGAATGGCACCAGCTCGGGATTGCCGCCGCTCCCGGTCGGCGCGTCGGTCGAGACGCTGATCTGCGGCGCACTCTGCGTCACGTTGGGCCGGGTGAGCACGCGGCTGGCGGCGAGGCGCGCGACCAAGGTTGGGCTCAGCTCAGCGCGCAGGTTGAAGCTCGGCAGCCAGTTATTGAAGGTCTTGGGGAAGCTCGCAGGCGTCGGCGCGGTGCCGATCGTCAGCGTGCCGCTCGCCACCTGATCGGTGTGCACATAGCGCACGCCGATATTGCCGGTGATGCTGGTGCCCAGCGCGTAATCGGCACGAACATAGCCGCTCACGGTCTTCTCGGTCACGACATAGGAGGCTCGCAGATCGCCCGCGCTCAGCGGCGCGTTGGCCACCGCGTCGGTGAACAGCTTGTCGTAGAAGACGCTGGTGATCGGCACGAGCCAGCTGCGCGGCGCATTTCCGGGCACGGCGCTCAGGAAGTCGTCGAACGGGATCTGCTCGAACCCGTTCGGCGCGAAGCTGGTCAGCGGAACCTGGCCCGGATTGACGGTGAAATCGCGGCGCCAATAGTCGCGCTTGCGCCAGTGATATTCGCCGCCGGCCGCGATCTTGCTGAGGAAGCCGTCCATGTCGTGGCCGACGTCGAACCGGGCGTACCAGTCCCAGTCCTTGCTGTTCTTGGGCGCGATGTTGAACGGGTAGAGCACATAGTTGGCGGCATTGGTCGGGTCGACCGGCGTGGTGAAGGTCGGGATCACCTTGTACCCGCCCGACGCGTCATAGGTCAGCGGCGCGAAGAACATCGCACGGCTGCGCACCGTGCCTTCGGCATAGCTCGGATGGAAGCTGTGCGCATAGGACCAGTTGATATTGGCCGAGACGTCCCAGCCTTCGGGCTTCCAGCTCTGCTTGAGGCCGACACTGAGCAGGTCGTGGCGGTTGAGGCTGTATTCGCGCGACGCCATGAAACGCACGTCGTTGATCGTCGCGGCGACGACGGTGTTGCCGTCGAGCTTGAACGATCCCGGCACCAGCGTCGGGCGGTGTCCCGCGACGCTGGTGTCGTCGGGATAGATGTCGAGGCCGAATTCATCATAAGCGACGTCGAGCCGCGTCCCGAGCACGTCGAGCGTGGTCTCGAGCTCGGGCGAGGGGCGCCACTGCGCCGAGATCAGCCCGGAGACGCGCTTGCGCTCCTCGGTCTCGATCGTCGGACGGGTGCGGGTGGGCGTGTAATAGCCGGTGCCGAGCACCGAAGTGAACCGGTCGAGGGTCCAGCCGGTATTGTACCAACGGTCGTTGCGGACCGACTTGGCCCAATATTGCGCGCCAGCCAGGAGGCCAAAGTGCCGTCGCCGCTCTTGAAGCTGGTGAGCGCGGTGGCGTTCGGCTTCACCTTGTCGGTCATCGTCGTATAGGTGCCGCGCAGGTTGAGCGTGGTCTTGTTGCCGACATCGAGCGGGCGGAAGGTCTTGACGTCGATATTGCCGCCCAGCGCGCCTTCGGTCATGTCGGCGGTCGGCGTCTTCACCACGTCGATCTGCGAGACGAACTCGGCCGGCAGCATCTCGAAACGGAACTGGCGGCCGGCGGCGCCGCCATTCTCGATCAGGTCGTTGATCGCGACGCTGCGGCCGTTGAGCATCGTGCTCTGGAACTGCGGCCCGAGCCCGCGCACGCTGACATATAGACCTTCGCCGCGCGGCCGGGTGATCGTGACGCCGGTGACGAGTTGGAGCGCCTCGGCGACATTCTGGGTGGGGAATTTGCCGATATCGGTCGAAGCGATCGAGTCGACGCCATAGCCAGCCTGCCGCTTGGTTTCGGTCGCCGCTGCGAGGCTCTGCGCATAGGAGCCGGTCACGACGATTTCCTCGTCGGACCCGGCCGGCACGTCCTGCGCGCTTTCATCTGCACTCGCCGCGACGGTTTGGGCGTGTGCGGACTGGGCGATGCCCAATGCGGCGAAGGTGAACGGAAGCGTGGCCCGAAGCAGGCGTGAAGTGCGCGACATTTTGAGTTTCTCCCCGGGTGTGATCCCCGGCGAGGCCGCCAATAAGCTCCCGCTATTGCGCTTCAGCGGCGAGATCGTTGCAGAAGCGTTTCATGTCCGTGTCGCCGAGATGACGTTGAACGAGATATCCTGACCGCCCGAGCGCGGACGGATGCTCGATCAATCGAGCGCGAGCGCGTCCCGGATGATGTAGTGGAGATCGGTCTGGTCCAGCAGGCCGGAGACATTGACCGCGCGCGGACCATAAGCGGCGATGCGCAGTTGGGTGCCGGTATGACCCTGTGATCCTTCCTCGGCGGTGCCGTAATTGACCGTCATCACGGCACCCTCGCGCGTGTTCAGCGCCGCGGTGAGACCCGGTGCGCGCGTGCCGTTGCCGACGATCTGGCTGGTATGCGCGTGATCGGCGGTGACGATGACCAATGTGTGTCCGTCCGCCTTCGCGAATTCGAGCGCGACCTGCACCGCCTCGTCCAGGTCGACCGTTTCGCCGATCTGGCCGCACGGATTGGCGGCATGATCCTCCTTGTCGATCGAGGCACCTTCAACCTGAAGGAAGAATCCCTTGGGGTTGCCCTTGAGCAGCGCGATCGCCTTGCGCGTCATCGCCGCGAGCGTCGGCGTGGCGGCGGTGCGCTCGGCATTGGGCTGGCAAGTGATCGCGGGCTTGTCGATATTGCCGTGGAGGCTCGCGCGTGGACCGGTCCAGCGCACCGGCATGTTCCCTTCCGCGAACAGACCGATCAGCGGCTGGCGATCGTCGGCGCGGGTCACGGCGTCGAGGTTGGCGGCATCGCGAACGATGCGATAGCCGCGCGCCTGCGCCTGATCGAACAGCGTGCGGCCCTTCCACTTGCCCGCCTTGGCGGACTCGGCGAAGCTTGCGGCGCCGCCGCCGAGGATGAGATCGGCGCGGGTGTCGAGCAACTGTTCGGTGATCGAGCCGGCGCCGCCATTCTCGAGCGCGTTCTCCGGGCAAGTCTTGCTGGTCACTGTCGGCGCGAAGCACTTGCGCTGAACGACATGGGCGATCTGCGCGCCGGGAGTCGCGTCTTGAATTTCCGCGGTCGACACGTCGCCGGTGGCGAGCCCTGCCGCCTTGGCGCGTTCGAGCAGCGTCCGGTGCGGCTTGCCGTCGATATCGACGCCGATCGCGCCGTTATAGCTCTTGACCCCTGAGGCCCAGGCGGTAGCGGATGCTGCGGAATCGGTCACGTAATTGGGTTTGCCGGTCTCGCGGTCGAGCGAATAATGCGTGTACTGGCCGGTGAAGGGCAGGGCATCGATGCCCTTGAAATAGCCCCCGGCACCCTCGGCATAGTTGCGCGCGAGGGTGATTTCCGAATCGCCCATGCCGTCGCCGATCAGCAGGATGACATTTCGCACCTCGCCCTCGGCGCTCAACTTCCGATAAGTCTCGCGCATGTCGCCGGGGAGCCGCCGCGCGCCGCCCGGCAAGCGCACATCGCCGCGCGCCAACCGGGACAGATCGGGTGCGGCATCCTGGGCCAGGGCAGGCTGGCCGGCGAGGGTGAGCAGAACGGCGATTGCAATGCGAGAGGTCATGAAGCGATGCTTTCGTAAGGGGGTTACTCGTGCCGGGTCCCGGTTGCAGGACTATGACGAGGGCCCGCAACGGTTCAGAATTGCGCGCGCACGCCCACTGCTCCTGGAGAGATCGACTGTCCGGCACAGCGCGCGCAGCCTTCGCGATTTCGCTGAGCGCGTGATGATGCATTGCGCCGGTGAATCTCTGGATTCACCGGCGCCGCCCGTTCTATTCCGACCAGATAAAGCGCGCACCGTCGCTGTCGTCCGGCATGGGGCCGGGACTGTCGGCTCGGATGTCCCTGGTCTGCGGATCGATGCGCAAGAAGCGGTTGGTGGCCAATGACATCAGCACCAGTTCGCCCGTCGGCGTTTCAATCCATTGGAAGGTTTGCGCCATGCCGGACTGGCCGGCCCCAAGCGTCACCCCTCCATCCTTGCCGACCGTGACATAGCGTCGGCCCGATCGCAGAGCGACGCGGCCCAATCGGCGGTCGACGATCTCGAACCGGGTCGGGACACCCGAAGCCAGGTGCTCATGCCCGGCCGCCAGTCCGGTGGTCGCGCGAAACGACGCCAGCCGGATCGATCGACCGTAGGGAATGGGCCGCATCAGGCCGCGGGTATGCGGCTGATAGACATGGATGCTGTCGAAATCGGCAAAGCCGCCCTGGCTGTCGGTCGTGTTGTAGTTGAACAATCCATAGCGAACGCCCTGGAAGGTGAAGGTCTGGTAGATCAGCACGACCTCGTCGCCGATAGGGGTAAAGGTGACGCCGTCGAACGAATAGCTGAAGCGCGCCCGTTCGGTGAGAAAATCGCACTCGGCCCGAAGCCAGATGCGCGTCCCGGTCATCTTCGCCCGCGCTGCCTGGTCGCGGCGCTGGTCATAAAAGACGACATCGAGACCGTCGGTGCGCTTTTCGACACCCAAAGTCGCATAGGGGAGATTGAGCAGGCCCAATCCCGCCGTGTCGCCTGGTTTCAGATTCGATACATCGAGCAGGACGCTCGGCGCCGACATCGGCCCGATCGCCCGTTGCGTCAGGGTATTGCGCGCATCGTAGAACGACGTCGCCGGCAGGGAGTGAAGCCGCAGGAAACCCGGCCGTTCCGACAAGGACCATTTGCCATCGACCGGGACATGGTTCCATTGCCATAGGGGCTGGAGCCGCGTCGCCGAAAAATCGTCGCTGCGCCGATAGGGCACACGCACCGGCTGCGGCTTGGCGGTCTTCGGCTTCACCCAGGTCCGCGGCGTGCGCGTCAGATTACCCGGCAGGCCGAAATAGGGCCAGCCGTCCTTCCAGGTGATCGGAGACAGGCCGAGCAGGCGACCGACGGAATTGAAATCCATCATCGAAAAGCCCCACCATTCGCCCTCAGGCGTCTGGATGATGCCCCCTGGTGCATCGCCAGGCTATGTTTGGCGGCGGGGTCAGGCCCCCAGGTCCCGAACGGCGGCTTGGGCGTACCCAGACGTATGCTTGACGCCATGCCGAAGTCCTCGTGCGAACTGATCGACTGATGGACCTCGTAGGGGCCCAGCACATGATCAGCTCGCGCCGCCGGCATGCGAAAGCCGCCGGCATAATTGGCGCTGATGATGTAGTATTTGCCGTCGATCTTGTAGAAATGCGCGCCCTCGCCCATCCCGGCGTCGGTGGTGAACAGGGCGCGCTCGGTGCCCGGAACCACGTCGGTCAAGTCGTCCGTAAGCTGGGCCAGATGCATATCCTGGTGACCCCAGACGACATAGGCCTTGCCGTCATCGTCGAACAGGACGGACAGGTCGTGAAAGCTCCGCTTCATCGGCGTGCGCGTCCACGGCCCCTTCGGATCGGTGGCCGTGAACATCTGGGTCATCTGGTCGTTGACGTTCGAGAAGATGTAGAATTTGCCGTCATGGTAGCGGAAGGACGGGGCCCAGATACCCTGGCCGTAGATGTTGCGCCCGTCCTCCAGCCGATAGGCCGGGCCGAGGTCGAGCTTGTCCAGGGCGTAGGCGACGAATTCCCAGTTCACCAGGTCCTTCGAGCGCAGGATCGGCAGGCCCGGCATGGCGTGCATAGTGGTGCCGGTCAGGTAGAACCACTCGCCGACGCGGATCAGGTCCGGATCTGAGAATTCGTCATAAAACAAAGGATTGGTGAACGTCCCGTCGCCGTTATCCGGCGTCCAGGTCGCGGTCGACATGCCCTTGGACGCGCTCGCCGCTGGAGCGTCCCGATTCTGCGCAGATGCCGGCGCCGCGCAGGGAACCAGCGTCAAGGCTACGCATGATACCAGCCCGGACATCACAATTCCGGACGCATTCGACCTATGCCGCATGATGCTTTGCCTTTTTTGTCTTGATGCCGCATCTGCGCTTGGGGAGCCGCGGCGAAGGGGTGATGATCGTGGCAAGCGCCAGCGTCAGCACCGAACTGCGCTCCCCAATCTTCACTGTTCCTGCAGTTGGCAGGCCTCGACCCGCTACAGGAAAAAGGGGCCGGGAACGTCATCCCCGGCCTAGGGAGGGTCTTGGGGCTGGGAACGAACATGGCCGCCCAGTTCAACATCGCGGATCAACATTGGCGCGCTGGATCCGAGTAAAGGGGTCGTAAGCTACTAATCTTTAGTCCCACACAAATATTATTAATCATGATCGGTGGAACCACTGATAGTAAATCCGGTGCCATGGTGCCGATCATCAACCAAGGCGCGTGCTGCCCGGAACTATAGCGATGCAATTTCGACCGTGTAAGAATTGTTCCGGACCGGCAAATCGCCACGGTGAGGCGGTCGAGACGACAATGAGCCGGAATTCAGATCCGTAAGGCCACACAGAATCGAAACTCGGGTCCTATTTGGCGCACATGTCCGTGATCGGGTTTGATCCCTTGGCTGTCAGAAGGCCGAGCCGGTACGGAAGCTGGATGTAATCGGAGGGGTGGACCAGCGGGTCGTTACCCTGGAACAGGAACTGAAGCGGCTTGCAGGGGTCAATGACCTGAGTCTGATCTTTCGTGTCCCGGATCAGTTCGCCATGGGAAATACCCTCGGACCAGATGCTCCCCACGTTGTCGCCTGTCGCGAAGGGATTCTTGGCGGCTGTGCCCAGCGGCACCCAGACGCCTTCCAAACCGTCGCTTTTCCAAATCCGGAAATAACGCCCCTTCGGGCTGATCGCCTCTACGACGGTAAGGTAAGTATTGGTCCCCTTTACCCGATAGTGGCTGCTTCCCTCGAATGCGTCGTCCCGGGGCTCGTCGATGACGATGACGGTATTGTGGAAGCCATTCGGGAACTGATCTATCGATGTCTCCGACCGCATGACGTGGCCATTGTCGTCGGTATTGAAGAGGTAGCACTTGGTGTCATTGCAGATAATGTAGAAATCGAGCCACCCCTTCCCCGTCGGCGGCTTCGTTATGTCCGGCGCCGTGGCAAAGAACGGGCGGGCAGGGCTCCATGACATCGGGTCCTCGATGTTGGTCGTGGTAGAATACATGGGGTCGCCGCCCTGAAATATCAGATACCAGAGCTTTTGCGGAGCAAAGTAGAACACTTCCGGCGCTGCGCGGTACCCGGGGCCTATCGGCGATTTTTCGAGGGGGAATATCGGCGCCGTCGATGCGGACGACCAATCGGCGAAGCTCGTGTAGGCGATGCCCCATCCCTTCGATCCGGCCGTGGTCATGAAGACATGGTATTTTCCGTTCGCAAATACGACGGATGGATCCTTTACAGCGTAAACGGTTTGGGATGGATCAGCTTGCGGCCCGATCAGCGGTGCGCTTGATTTCCAGTAAAAGGTTCCCTGAGACGGCGCCAGGGATGAAGAGGATAAACCGGCAGGCGCCCCGCCGCCGGCGCATCCGGCCAGCAGGGCAACGCCCGCCAGGCTCATCGAACAGGATGCCAAGGCCTTCATTTCCCGCACGTTTTTCTGGAAGTTCATATTATGAATATCTTTCAAACTTGAGTTGCCAACATCACACGGCGCGCGGCAGAGCGTCTGGCCCGCCGCGGAACTGAATGCGCCGCGTGGGCAGGCTCAGCGCGCCCCGCGTGCGTACAGTGCGAATGCGATGTCCGCGGGGTGGCCCTGCGCGTCTTTCAGCGGCAGTCCGTCGAGGCTAGCCTCGCCGTCGGCATAGGCGTCGTCGCGACTGGCGCGCAGATAGAGCGTCAGTGCCCCCTTTTCGCCCTGAAGCGCCAGCGCGTAGCGGCGCCCGGCCCGCAGGACGATAGGCGGATGGGTGTTGAAGTCGAAGCTCAGCAGGCCGGCCCCTTGCGGCCGGTAGGCGATGGCGAGGCCCTGGCCGGCGCTGAGCAGTTCGGTGCCACCCTCCACGTCTCGCAGCGACAGCCGCAATGGGTGCGCGGCGTCCGTGCCGAGTCCGTCGCCGGCGTAGAGGCTGAGCCGGCCCAGTGCGATGTCGGCGCGCGGCACGAAGGTCTGCGCCAGCCGACTGGCGCCGCCCTCCCTGTTGAAGCCCACGGGATTGGGGGCCTGGTCGAAAGGCCGGGTGACCGAGGCCAGCGCCGGGCGGCCCGGCCAGATTTCGGGATAGCCCTGGGCGAACTGCCGGACGGCCACGCGGGGGTCGGAGCGGCCAGGGTCCGCCGGCGCGGGCACCTTGCCGGCAGGCGGCCGGGGCGGCGTGCTGATGCCGGCCTCGGACTGCGTGATGGGCCACATGCGGCCGTCAGCGTCATAATGGAGGTAGTCGATCGTGACGGAGCGCCGGTTGCCGCTGCCGGTCTGGCCGTCGGGCAGGGTCAGCTCTCCATTGTGATAGACCAGATAGGACTGGCCCTTGAAGTCGTCGATGATGCCCGGGTGGATGGTGTAGCTATTGCGGGTCTGGCCGGTCAGCTCGCCCTGGTAGGTCCAGGGCCCGCGGGGGCTGGGCGCGGTGGCATAGGACAGGCGCTCCCAGACGTTCTGGTGCGCCATCGATGCGTAGGTCATGTAGTACATCCCCTTGCGCTTCGACAGCCACGGCCCTTCGGTGTAGTTGGGCAGCGCGATCTTCTCGATGGGGCCGTCCAGCTCGGTCATGTTCGGCTTGAGCCGGGCCAGATAGAGCACCGGGTTGCCCCAGGCCATCCAGGCGGTGCCGTCGTCGTCGACGAAGACGGTGGGGTCGATGTCGTTCCAACCATAGGGGCTGGGCGTCGTGGCATCGGTGACCAGTGCCGAGCCGCGCGCATCCTTGAACGGGCCCAACGGGTTGTCGGCCACCGCGACTCCGATAGACATGCCGGGCTGCGTGCCACCGTGCTTTACAGTGGCGTAAAGGTAATAGTGGCCATTGCGCCGCACCACCTGCGCGGCCCAGGCGTCGCCCAGCGCCCATTTGAAGTCAGTGGGCTTCATGATGGCACCGTGGGCGGTCCAGTGGCGCAGGTCCTTGGACGAATAGCACAGCCACTCCTTCATGAGGAAGAAGTCGTCGCCCTTGGCTTCGTCATGCCCCACGTAGAGATAGACCGTGTCGCCCACGACCAGTGGCGCGGGGTCGGCGGTGAATACATCGCGCAGCAGCGGGTTGCTGCCCGGCGCAGGGTCGGCAGCCAGCAAGCAGGCAGGCATGGCGATGCTCAGCAGCAGGGCGCTGCGGGCAATCCAGGTCAGGAGCGAAGATCGTCGGACCGCCTGCTCCCCTGACGGCGAGATACAGGTCGTGCGTGGAGGCAGGCGCGGAATCATTCCAATTCCTTCTTCGGCATTGGCGTTGGTGAAGCCGATGGCGGGCCAGAGATCGTCGACTGACGATCCCCGGCGCGGAGCACGATGCCCGGACATCTAGGGCGCGGCGAAAACCGCGGCGATCGTCGAGGGGTTAAAGTCGGCACCGGTGTTGCGGTCGAACAGTCCGCAGGTGTGATTGGGAAAGGCGCCGGTGTCCCAGTAAAAGGTTGCGAAGCCATGCCGGATCGCGGATCCGGTGACGTATTTGGTCCAATAGTCCCTGTACTTCAGCGACGGATCATATTCGGTCCTCGAGATGGCGCAGTATTCGCCGATGATCACGGGGATGCCCTTGTCAGTATAGGCCGCCTTCGCCTTGTCGAATTGGGCGTCGACATGTGCCTCGTTGTCCCACGCTTCCGTCGCTGCGGGATCGGTCGCGATCGATCCCCACTGCCAGATGGCGCTCTTGTCGTTCAGCGTGAAATTGTACAGATCGTAATAATGGAACTCCATCATCAGCCTGCCGCTGACCGTGTCGGTTGGGACGGGAGCTCCGCACGCTGCAATCGTATTGTTGATGTCGGTGTTATAACCCTGGAACACCAGTGTTCGCGACGCATTGTTGCCGCCGGTCGCGCGCACCGCGTCGACGAACACCTGGTTGAAGCCCGCCTGAACCGAGCAATTTTCCGGCGACGGCACGCCATAGTCGACGTGGATTTCGTTAGTGCCGGCGAATAGCAGATGGTTGTCGTAATCTTTGAAATTGTTCGCGATTTGCGTCCACAATTTTGTGTATGCCGCGTTCCCGGCAGCCTGGCTCGCAGCCGTCGGGTTGTACCAGTCGCTCTTATGCTGGTTGATGATGACGTACAGCCCGGCGCTGCGTGCCATATCGACCACTGCCTTGACCCTGGCGAGCCAGAACGGCGCGACGTTCCCGGTGCCGTCGATATATTGTGCCCACTCAACGGGAATGCGCACGCTCTTGAAGCCGGCGGCTGCGACTGCGTTCAGCAATTTCTGGTTTACCGCGGGATTGCCGTAAACGGTCTCCTGAGAGGTCGTATGGGGCTTGCCGTAATCGTTTAGCGACTCAAGCGTGTTGCCGATGTTCCACCCTTTGCCGAGCTCGGCCGTGCTGACCGCCGCAAGCGCCTGGGTCGGCGTTGGGGTTGGGGTTGGGGTTGGGGTGGGGGCCGGCGTCGGTGTGGGCGTTGGCGTTGGCGTGAGTGTTGGCGTTCCGCCTCCGGCTGCGGCTCCGCCGCAAGCAGTCAGGCTGAGCGCAACAAGACCCGACAACAGCACCCGCCGGCGCACCCGCCAAAATTTCATTTCATCTCCCCCAAACATGTCGACCGCTAACGCTTGCGCGCTGCCGCCGAGTTCATGCCGGGCTATACGCCAACAAAAATAGCGCGCCGGGAATTGTTTCGGGCCGGAAAATGATGGCTGCGAAATGGACGGGGCGACAGTGAACTGGCTGCGGCGCCCGCTCGCCCGGCCGAATCATAGGATTATTAGAGGTTCTGCCCCAGCATTGCTTCAACCTCGGCGCGATAGGAGCGGCTCATCATGAGGCGTGTGCCGTCCTTCAGCACGACCTCGAACTCGCCATGGGAACGGCGCTCGAGGAACGCGATCGATCTGAGGTTTACCACGCTGGAGCGATGGATACGTACGAACTTGAAAGGGTCCAGCCGGCTTGCCACAGTGGCGAGGCCGGCGCGGTACAGGAATTCTTCTTCCCCGGCATGGAGTGTGACATACACTCCGGCGGCTTCGATCCAGTCGATGTCCTGCGTCATGACGAAGTGGGTGGCATCCTTCTTCTTGACGACCATCCAGTTCCACAGTGCGCCCGGCTTGGCACGACTTGCGGCCAGCTTGAGCAGCTCCGGACCAAAGGCATTCGCGTCGCCGTCGCTGTCTGCGTGACTCTCATCCAATCGCTTTTTGACCCGCTCCATCATCTTTTCGTAACGCGAGTCGCCAAAGGGCTTGAGCAGATAGTCGACCGCCTCCGCTTCGAATGCCTTGAGCGCGAACTGGTCATAGGCGGTTACGAACACCGTCAGCGGCATGTTTTCGGCGCCCATGGCATCGATCACGCCAAAGCCGTCCACGCCCGGCATCTGCACGTCGAGGAATACGATATCGGGATGCGCATCCTGGATCAGCGCAACGGCATCGACGCCGTTCTTTGCCTCAAGGATCTTTCCGACATCTGGGTCCTTTGAAAGCAAGTCCATCAGGCGCTTACGGGCCGGAGCCTCGTCATCGACGACCAGCACACGGATCTGCTCAGACGACGCTGTCACGCTTCGTCGCCTCCGACGCTGTGCACTGGCACGCTCATTGCCACTTCGGTGCCGCCTCCCTCGCGGCGACGGATCACGAAACCCTGCTCGCCCAAATCGGGGTAAAGCGCCGCCAGACGCTCGCGCGCGACGCGAACGCCAAGTCCAGTCGACGCGTCCATCCGCCAATTGGGTGGCAGGCCGACGCCATTGTCGAGGACGCGGATCTGCAATTGATCTCCCGCCCGCCATGCCGAAACCATGACCTTGCCGCCTGAAAGCCGGCCCTCGATCCCATGGCGGATCGCGTTTTCCACCAGCGGCTGCAGCAGCATCGAAGGCACCAGGATAGACAGCGTCTCCGGCTCGATATCGATGCCGATTTCCATCCTGTCCCCGAAGCGTATCCGCTGGATGGAGAGATAATGCTCGAGAAGCGACAACTCCTGCGCCAGCGTTATTTCCGTCCTGTCCTTGCAGTCGAGCGACTGCCGAAGCAGTGCGCCCAGGTCTCCGATCATATCCCGCGCAAGATTGGGGTTGGTCGTAACTTCCGACGAAATCGTATTGAGCGCGTTGAAGAGGAAATGCGGCTCAAGCTGGAGACGCAGCGCGTTCAGCCGCGACGCGAGCAAACTCTTTTCGACACGCTCCAGCTGAAGGCGGCTGGTCAGGAGCCGGTTATAATATTTGAACGCATATATGACCCCGACGAGCGCACAAAATGTCTGCCAGCCCCCAGAAAAAAATAGACGGCGAAATCGGATCTGAGCAACGGATTCCACCATATCTGGGGGATCCCATACAAAAGCAGACCGGTAAAAAAGGTATGGACGAGGCTGAAGGGGATGCTCAGCAGGAGCAGCAGGAGCGCCAGGCCAACGATATTCTGCTCGATTGACGAGAGCTTGCGGACGATCAGTAAAAGGGCCGGAGTCAGCAAGGCCCATGCCCAGGCATCGATGATCTTCGATGCGAACATGAGCCAATCGAAGCCCGTGAATATATCCGGCACTGCGTGGAACACGCCGACGCAGGTCCAGGCCAGAAAGACGAGAATCGCCGATCTGAGCACGGGGAGCCAGGTGGGATTCGAACGGCCGCCTGCCTCAACGCCCACGGCGCTTGCTCGTGCATCGCTCGCTAAGATTGTGGCATCGGAACTCATGGTTGACTGCCATCCATACCCGGTTCCTGGCCAGAATGCTTGGGTCTTCCAGTCAGGAGCGCTCGCACTCCGTTTGGCACGCCGAATAAGGCCCAGGCCGGCGATTGCCGCTGCCGAGCGACGGACGAGCTTCATAGCCTCTCCTGCACTTCCCGCTCGTTGAACAAGAGGGTCGGGCTGCCACACCCGGGACTTAAACGGGGCTCGGGACGATCTCGAGGCTAGCCCACCCCACCCCATGGGCGGCTTCTTCACCCTGTTACGGTCAAGCGGCGGGCTCGGCCAAGCCTCGCGGCCGGGATTTTCCAAAAATGTTCCGAAACGGACTCCTGCTTCGCTTTCCGGCCTCTCAATTTGCAGCGCGGATTCCGCGCCTAATATTCACCAAGCTTTTCTCGCGATTTGACTAGTTCAATTCGTGCTCTCCGTGGACGAGGTCTCTGATTTGTGTGACTAAATAGATCTGCCGGTGAAGTATGGCCGACCGCTTTAGAGTTGGTAAAAAATAGACTGTAGGGAGAGAGGATACTTGTGGCGGCAAATGCCCTCCGATTGCTATAAGAATGGAGGGTTTCCCATGGTCATTGCTCACCGCATGCCTGGCGTTACTGCGGAGGCATTGCCGGAGGCGATTTCAGGTTGCCCGGTGCAAGGCAGCCGAAGTTCAATCTCGATGGGCGACAATCCTTTTCACGGAAAATGACAACGACGGAACCGCCGGCGCTGTGTTCCAATGCGGTGCGCGCGCGGCGCAACCCATGTCGGTCCATCGTCAATATCGCGGCCATCGGACAGCAGCTGGTCAGCAGCATTCGACCGTAACTGATACCGCCCACGTATAAAAATACGACGCGTATCTGAAAAACTTATAAAATTGGGGGAGTATGAATGAAGACGCGAAACTTGATGTTGAGTGCCAGTGCCTCAGCGCTCATCCTTGCAACCCTGAGCGTGGCGACGCCGGCATGGGCGCAGGATGCGGGGACGACGAGTCCCGACGATGCAACGCAGGATGGCACCAACGTCCCCGAAGAGGAAATCATCGTCACCGCCCGGCGCAGGGCGCTGGCGGATGCAATCTCCATCAAGAAGAACTCCGACACGATCGTCGACTCGGTGACCGCGGACGAGGCTGGCAAACTTCCGGACAATTCGATTACCGAAGTTCTTCAGCGCGTGCCGGGTGTGACGATCTCGCGTTTCGCTGGGAGTAACGGCGGCAGCAGCGCGTTCCAGATCGAGGGTACGGGCCTTACCGTGCGGGGTCTTCCCTTCAATTCGAGCATGCTCAACGGGCAGCAGTTGTTCAGCGCCAACGGCGCAAGCTCCTTTAGCTGGAACGAAATCACGCCCGAACTGATGGCCGGGGTCGATGTTTACAAAGCGACGCGCGCCGACCTCATCGAAGGGGTGCCTCCTCGATCAATCTTCGTACGCATCTGCCGTTCGATTTCAAGGATACCCAGTTCAACGTCACCGCGGGCGGCAGCTATGGCACCCAGGCGCGAAAGGCTTCGCCCCGCATTTCCGGCATGTTCTCCAAGCGTTTCGATACAGGCATCGGCGAAATTGGCGTGTTGTGGGATTTGGCCTACAGCCGTCTGTACCAGCAGAGCAGCAATCTGCAGGTGGGCGCCATGTTTGCCGAATATGTGCCGACCTCCAAGCGTGCCGATCACCTGGCTTTTGTTCCCAGCCAGTTCAACTGGAACAATAATCGGAACAGGCGCGACAGGTACGGTGCGTATCAGGCCCTTCAGTGGAGGCCGGCTTCGAACCTAACGCTGACCAACACCATATTCTTCTCGCAATATGTCGAGAATAGTCAGCAGACCAGCGGTAAGGTGGGAGGGATCCCGTCCGCGTCGACTACCGTTATGCCCGTGGCCGGCAGTCCGGTTGAATATGATGCCAATGGCGTCTTCCGCAAGGGAAGCCTGATGTTCGCATCCACCGGCAAGTCGGTGGAGTTCACCAACACGACCACCGGCACCAGCTGGCTGCCCGCCTGGTACCAGATCGATTGCGGTGCTTCCTACGGCGCTCCCGCATCGTCGATTCAGTGGGACTGGTCGGTTGATGCGGGTGTGGATCCGGCGACTCTTCCTGCAGGTGCACCCCGTCTGGCGCAGTGCGGCCCCGCCGCCACGTTGAACCCCAACAGCGGCGCGGGGGCATCGCACAACAAGAATTCCACGCTGGATATTTCGCAGAGTTTCGTCTGGACCCCGGGGACCGGGTGGCGGTGCGTGGAGGCGTGCAATATGTTTCTTCCCGCTCGACCGGGCAGCAGATGTATGTAGGCCTCGATCAGTCCAGCCCGCTGGTTAGTTCGGTGGACGTCGATCTGACGGGGTCGCTGCCGGCCTTGTCCGGCATGCCCTCTGCCGGCGTGCTCGACAAGAGTACGGCCTTCTTCTCCGCGATGGGTTATCATGAACCCAAAAATGTGGGGAAGATGCTGGCTGGCCATCTCGACCTTGAATATAAGGTCAGCGACGGTGGATTCCTGCGCAGTATCACTATTGGCGCTCGTGCCGCCAGGCGTACCGAAAACGACAACTTCGTGGGGACATATTGGGCACCGCTTGGCCAGCCATGGATGGGGAAAAATTTTGGGTCGCATCCCGGGGACCCGACGTTTGGGCCGGGGAACATTCAATATCTCAATAACCCAAATGTCCGGCAGTCGGATTATGAAGTTGCTACCTTCCCGCGTTTCTTCGGCGGCGCAGCGCCTGTTCCAGCGCAGCTTTTCGTCGCCAGCCAATCGCTCATGCAGAGCTATGACTGGTACCATATGCTCAAGACGTACAACGGTGACATCCCCAACGGGACCGCGGATCAGTATTGGACGCAATCTATCGATCAGGGCCTGAACAAAACCGAGAGCCGCATCACCAACATGGCTGCCTATGTCCAGGCCAGGTTCGCGCATGATCGTGTCGGATTCATTCCGGCATTCTCGGGTAATATCGGCGTTCGTGTATTCCGCGATTCACTGCGGGCGAGCGGCCTGCTGCGAACGCCGGACGTTGCGAACCTCGCTCTGTCCGAAGCGGACAGCACGGCATATTTCAACGCGCAGCAGGGTTTGCCGGGATCGTCGAACGCGTACCCGACGCTCTATGGGTTTACCGAAGATTATACCATGCAGACCCGCAGCTATGAGTACACGCGCGTCCTGCCTTCGTTCAACATCAAGTTCGATGTATCCGACAAGTTCATCGTTCGCGGTGCGGCGTCGATGTCGACTTCTCCGCCGAGCCTCAATGACATTCGCGCGGGCGGCTGGATCGACGTCAGGTCTCTTCCCAACCCCACCAATTCGCTGGCACCCAGGATTCTCACGGGTTTTGCCGCCCGTGACGCGGGCGCGAATCTGAAACCGACCATGATCACGAGTGAAGATCTGACGTTCGAATACTATCCGTCGTCGTCCAGCTTCCTCTACATCGATCTGTTCGCCAAGCAGATCAAGGATGAACCGCTATTCTATTCGTTCATCGCCGACAATCTTCCTGTTCCGGCCCTGGCATACGCCGATGGTGCGACCCCGCCGACCGGGACTGGGACGCCGACAACCCTGGATCTTCCGTGGCTCTACCTGCAGAACAAGTCGTCGCCGCAGAAGGCCCATATCAAGGGCTTTGAGATCGGTGGCCGCAAGTTCTTCGACCAATTGCCGGGATTGCTCCGGGGGCTGGGTATCGAGGGCAACCTGACCTATATCGACAGCAGCAACCCTGCTCAGCAGGCCAACAGCGTGTTGGGTCCCACCCCGCCGGCGGACGGGGGCCTCAATCCGGACGGCACGATACCGCAGACCTACCCGAACCTTCCCTACTCCGGATTGTCGAAGTGGGCCTACAACATCCAGTTGCTGTACAGCCGCGGCAAGGTCAATGTCCGCCTGGCGTACAATTGGCGCGACAAGGCGTTGCTATCGACCAACGTCAATCCGCTGTCCTATGCGACGAGCGGTGGCAATCCTTACACGCTCAACACCAGCCCGACCAACTTTGACTCGGACCATTCCTATCCCGTGTACAACATGGTTCCGGCCTACATGGCGGCGGCCGGTTACCTGGATTTGGGTTTCGACTACAAGTTGAGCGACAGGATTTCCGTGTCGTTCAACGCGAACAACCTTCTCAACACGATTTCGCGAACCCTTCAGGAGCCTGTGCCTGGCGTGTTCCAGCCGTACGACTATTACGTCAGCGATCGGCGCTACGAGCTCACCATGCGGGTGCGCTTCTGACGATCTGAACGGGGAAGGGCGCTTCATCATGAAGCGCCCTTCCTCCTTTCGAATACAGTATTGCGGCCGGTTCATGCCGGTCGCATGTCACAGGCACCGTCGGTTGGCGCGTGCCTTGATCGACATCAAACCCCATAGGCCTGAATCCGGTTCGAGGCATGTTTTATGAACGGCGATCATCGACAGAATATCGTCATTCTGGGTGGCGGCGCGGCGGGGTGGATAGCGGCCGCGCTGCTGGCCAAGAAGACGGATCGCCATCAAACGCGCATCACTCTGGTTGAATCGGAGGAGATCGGCATCATCGGTGTCGGGGAGGCGACGATCCCGATATTGGCGCAGTGCAACGCCTTGCTCGGCATCGATGAATTCGACTTTGTTCGCAGCACCCAGGGCACGTTCAAGCTGGGCATTGAATTCTGCGACTGGGGAACCGCCGGAAACCGGCATTTCCATGCCTTCAGCGATTACGGTCATCCGGTCGAAGGGGTATCGACCCACCATTATTGGCTGAGAATGCGGCAATCCGGCGAAGATCGTCCGATCGATGATTATTCGTTCGCCTATGCCGTTGCGAAAAACAACAATTTCGCCCCGAGCGATCCGCAGAATTCGCGCTATCACCATGCCTATCATTTTGATGCCGGACTTTACGCCCGCTATCTGCGGGACGTGGCGACCGAACTGGGCGTGCAGCGTATCGAAGGCAAGATGACGCACTTCGATCTGGATGGCGAGTCCGGCAATATTGCCGCCATCCATCTTGCAAACGGCCTCACCGTTCCCGGCGATTTCTTCCTGGATTGTTCCGGCTTTGCGTCCGCATTGCTGGGAAAGGCGTTGAACACGCCTTTTGTCGACTGGTCGCGCTGGTTACTTTGCAACAGTGCCATCGCGGTGCCATCGAAACGCACCGGCGCGCCCATGCCGTTCACCCGGTCCACCGCGCACGCCGGGGGTGGCGCTGGACCATCCCGCTGCAACATCGCAGCGGGAATGGCATGGTCTATAATTCGAATCTGTGGAGCGACGATGCGGCGCGCGACGCCTTGCTGGGCAATATCGACGGCGAACCGATTGCCGAGCCGCGGCTGTTCCGCTTTACCTCTGGCCACCGCAGGCAGTTCTGGAACCGAAATTGTGTGGGAATCGGTTTTGCCTCCAGCTTTCTCGAACCTCTGGAGTCAACCGGAATACAGCTGATCGTCATGGGTGTCTTGAAGTTGCTTAAATACTTCCCCCAACGGATCATCGACCCCGTTCTGCGCGACGAATATAACCGGCTCTCCACCTGCGAGATCGAGCGCATCCGCGACTTCATCATTGCGCACTATCACCTCTCGCGCCGTCCCGAGCCATTGTGGTCTGCGTGCCGCGACATGGAGATACCCGACAGCCTTCGACACAAGCTGGATGTCTGGAACGCCAGCGGACAAATCGCGCTGGGCGATTCTGAATCCTATATGGAGCCGAGTTGGCTCGCCATCCTGTTGGGCAACGGTGCCATTCCAGCGCGCTACAATGTATCGGCTGATCTCTATCCGTTGGAGCAGATCCGCACGGGTATGGAGTTGCGCCGCGAAGAGATCATGCGTTCGGCGCAGGAGATCACTTCGCATCAGGATTTCATCGATCGTCACTGCAAGGCTTCCCAAACGGCACCGGCCGGCTAAGTCGCGTCACAGCGGTGTGACTGAGAAAGACAAAGGATAGTGAATTCCATCAGATGTGGCTGAAGCTGCATCAGAACGGCAGAGATCTGGGCGAGATCGGCGCGTGCAATCTCAATCCGCTCGCGGCGCGGACGCAGGTCCCGGCAAAGCCTGCCAGGACGGGGAAGGCGAACGGCTACGTCTCGCCGGTCTAGCCGCTGCCCGTCGCCGCGATGAATGGGAATCGCGCCATCTAATCCGACAAAGTCCGGGCATTTCCGTCTGCGCTTATTGGACGAAAATGAGATGTGTCGCCTTTTGCAATCCGCTTGTTCAAGCTAAGTACTTGAAAACGCTGGTGACCCCTACGAGAATCGAACTCGTGTTTTCGCCGTGAGAGGGCGACGTCCTAACCGCTAGACGAAGGGGCCATGTGCTGCGGAAGGCGCGCAATTACGGGGCGCTTGCCGGTCCGTCAAGCACGTATCGGCACCAGTCCGAGCCAGCGCTGCGCGGCGGGCCAGCGGGGAAGCAGCAGGCGGTCGCAAATCGCGGCCAGCGCCAGCGTGGCGCCGAACAACGGCATCGCCGCCGCGAGCAGCAAAACGGCGCCGATCAGCAATGGCCCGTAGCGCGGCCGCGAAAGCGGAACCGGTGCACCCAGCAAGCCGTCCGGACGCCTGCGCCACCACATCACCGCTCCCGAAACCGACAGAGTGGCGAGGAGCAGTGCCGTCAGCGTGCCGAGCAATTGGTTGACGATCCCGAACAGTGCGCCTTCGTGCGCGGCGATGCCGTAACCGACCACGCGATCGATCCAATGTCGCTCGGCGAAGTCGCGACGCGAGGTGAGGGCGCCGGTCGCGCCGTCCACGGTGATCGTGGTGCGTAATGGCCGGTTAGCGGCATCCGATGTCACGGTCCATTCCGTGCCTTTGGCGCCGGGCGGGGCGAGGAGCACCGGCGGCGCGATGCCCAGCGGATAGACGGCGGCCGCGACGCGATCGAGATCGCCCCCGCGCGCGACCGCATGCGGCATCGTCATCCCTTCATGCTCGGCATGGTCGCCCAGCATTGCGCTCCGGGCGCCCGTCGGCCAGTCCTGTGGCCCGTCGAGCGTGCCGGTGACCGCGCGCACGTCCTTGAAATAGCTGCCCCAGAATTTGGCCCAGGGCAGGCCGGTCGAGATCAGGAACAGCGCCAGCGCCGCGACCCATATCCCGGCCACGGCATGCAGGTCGCGCCAGAACAGCCGCTTGCCGGAGCGCAGTCGCGGATAGAGTACGCCGGCCAGCCCGCGCGCGCGGCGCGGCCACCACAGATAGAGCCCGGTCAGCAGCATCGTCACCGTCCAGCAGGCGGCGATCTCGACCAGCCAGCTCCCCGGATTGCCCGCGCGGAACGTGCCGTGCAGGTCCGAGATCACGCGCATCGGCCGTTCGCTCTCAGCCTCGGTCCGAAGGACGCGCAAGCGGTACGGATCGACATAGACGCGCGTCTCGTTCCCGTCCTTTCCCACGATGATGCGCGCGGCTTCGCCGGGTGCCTGGGGAAGCTGGTATTTGTGCAGCGTCGCGCCCGGCAGGGCGGCGAGCGCCACCTTCACTTGGGCCTCGGCACTGGCCCGCGGGCCCGACGGCGCCAGCGTGTCATAAGGCCGCTCCAGCCACGCCTCGATCTGCGGTTTCCAGAGATAGATCGTCCCCGTCGTCGCGAGCCACAGCACGAAAGGCATGCAGAACAGCCCGGCATAGAAATGCCAGCGCCACACCGCATTGTCCCAGCGCGTGCCCGGAGCGGTCGCCATCAGAAGGCGGCCCGCACGCCGGCAAAGACGCTGCGCCGCTCGACCGGAGTGAAGATCGCGCTCGCCGGTGTGTACTGCACCACCGCCGAGATATCTCCCGCCGCCTTGCGTCCACCGAGGTTGCGGGCGTCGGCGAACAGCGTGAAGCGGTCATCGATTTTCGTCTCGGCGCTCAGCCCGAACAGCACAGTGCCGCCGGTGCGGAAGCTGTTGGCATAGTCGACCCAGGTGCCGCGCGGCGTCCATTCCAGGTTCGGGGAGAGGTGCAGCGCATCTCCGCCCAGCCGCAGCTCGGCACGATAGTAATGCTCGGGCACGACCGGCAGACGATTGTCGCCGAATTGCGCGTCGCCCCGGAAGCGGAAGTCGCTCCACATATAGACCTGCCGCAGCCGCGCCCATGCGGCGAGATCGAGATCGAGTCCCAGCTCGATGCCCTGATGCCGCGTACGTCCGGCGTTGAACGTGGCGGCCGGGATCGTCGGCGGCGCGATATTATACTGGAGCAGCTCGCCATCGAGATCCGTGCGATAATAGCTCAGATCGAAGCGCAGCAGCCCGATCTTGCCGCGACTGCCGATCTCGGCGGTCCAGCCGCGCTGTGCATCGAGCGGCACGAAGCTCGAAATCTGCGCAAGCTCGATAAAGCCGGGCAGCTCGTGGCTGCGGCTGAGATTGGCATAGAGTTGCACGCCGCCCGTCGGCTCGAACAGCAGCCCGAGCTTCGGGGAGAGCTGGTCGAACGTGGCACGGCCGCTCGCCAGGGTCGGGAAGACCTGATCCTGCCGTCGCAGCCCCGAAGTGTAGATCGCGCCGGCAATCAGCGTCAGCGCCGGCACCGGGTGTACGCGTGCCTCGGCATAAGCATCGATCGTCCGCGCCCGCTGGTCGGCATCGAAAGTCTTCGCGCCCTGTTCGCCGTTCACGTTGACGAAGCGGCGCGAGGCGACGCTGCCGAAACGGGCGGTCACGCCGGCGGTCAGCCCGAACGCACCGAAATCCTGGTCGAGCCGCGCATAGCTGCCCCAATCGAGCGATTTCTGGTCGATCAGCTGGTAGATCGGATGGTGGAGCTGCTTGGCATTGAGAAACAGCCCGACATCCAGATTGCCGCTGCCGATCGCGATGCTCGTCCGGTTCTGCAGTCGCAGCGAGTCGATGTCGCGCGCCTGATCGCCGGCGAAGTTGCCGCTCCCGGGCGTGCTGCGCGCGGCGGCATAGGTCAACGCGCCGGGAAGTTCCTGCCGGATCGTCTGCGCGCTCGCATAGAAGCGGGTTTCGACGCTCTCGCTCAGCCGCAGCCCGACATTGCCATTGACTCGCAGCGCCTTGCGGCGGGCATGATCGCGGTCGCCATCCGAGCGATCGCCGGCGATCGCCAGCCACGCATCACCGCGTGCATCGGCATAGCCCGCGCTGGCGAAGCCGCGCAGCGTGTCGAAGCTTCCGCCGTCGACTCGCAGACGCACGCCGTTCGACGAGCGCCCGGTCGGCGTGACGCCGTTGATCGCCCCGCCGAGCGTCGATGCACCGAAGCGTAGTGCATTGGCGCCGCGGAACACCTCGATGTGCTGGAGGAACGCGGGATCGAGCTCCTGGAAATCGCCATTATCGTCGGCGAGGTTGATCGGCACGCCGTCCTGCAACAGCGTCAGCCCGCGCATATGATAGCCGCGGCTGATCCCCGATCCGCGGATCGACAGGCGCACTTCCTGCCCGAAGCGCGGCTGGGCATAGACGCCGGGAGAGAAAGCGAGCGCGTCGCGGAGCGAGACCGCTACTTTCTCGTCGAAATCGCTGGCGGGGACGACATTGGCGCCGCCCGGCGTCTCGCCGACGCGCTGGATCGCCTCTTCGACCAGCCGTTCGGCAGTGATGACGATCTCGTCGGATCGGGCGGGGGCTTCCTGCGCGAAAGCGGGAAGGGCGGCGAACAAGACAGGCGCGCCGAGCAGCGCGCGAACGAATTTCGACATGAACGGATCCTCGGTAGATAACGAGCAATGGCGTGCGCGGAGCACGCCGGCAGCGTCAGCCGAGGCGAGGGGGCCGGTGGCGAGCGGGGAGGGGCGGCGAGGCCGCGGCCCGGCGCGGTCTCGAGACGCACGTGCGGGGCCGGTTCGGCACGGGCCGGCGCCGGCGGTGCGACGATCGGGTCGACAGGCGCGAACGGCATGGCGGCCATTGCGAAGGCACAGGGCTGGTCGGCGCTCTTCTTGTGCTCGGCAGGGGCGTTCTTGCCGATCGCCTCGGCGAGCAATGCCTTCGCCTCGCTGAGTGCCGCGGGGCCGCTCGCTCCGCTATCGGCACACCAGGAAAGCGTGACGCCCGCGGCGTTCGCCTGCGGCATCCAGCCGGCGGGAACCGCCATCCGCAGGAGCAATGCGCAGCCGACCAGCAGCAGCGCGAGGCGCCGCAAACAGGTCTGTTGCACGGATGCCGATCGATTCACCCGGCAGCCCTTTGCCGAACCACCGCGCGGACACAAGCGGACATTTTGTCCAATCTCACCCGGTGACCGGCAGGCGCAGGCTACCGTCAGGCTCGTAATGGAGTTCGCTATAGGCAGTGACTGCGTCGAGCGGCAGCGGTCCGTAGATATGCGGGAAAAGCTGCCCACCGCGCGACGGCTCCCATTTCACCGCGTCGCCCAGCGCTTCCAGATCAACTGCTGCGAGCCACAGTCCGTCCTGCCCGACGAAATGTTTGTCGATCGTCTCCTGCAGCTGGGCCTCGGTGGAGAGGTGGATATAGCCGTCGGCCAGGTCCACCGGCGCACCCGCGAAGCTGCCGTCCGTTTCGAGAACGGACATCTGGTCGGTGGTGAGGACTTTATAGGCAGTGGAATCGGGCATGCTGTCCTCCGGAAGGGGCTGGCCATAGCAGCACTACTTCGTCACCCCGGACTTGTTCCGGGTCCACCAAGCCGCGCACGAAACCTTCAGCAACTGATGCTGGTGCGCGCTGCGCGGTGGACCCCGGCACAAGGCCGGGGTGACGGTTAGTATTACTGCCCGTCCTCCGGCCCCGCGGCCAGATCCTCGCTCGTCGTACCATCCGGCGTCGGCTCACCCGCAACTGCGCCGTCGGCGAGATTGATCTCGGCCTCTTCCTCGCTCTCCTCGATCCGCGCGGCCGAGACGACATGTTCGTCATCGGCGACGCGGAACAGGATCACGCCCTGCGTATTGCGTCCGGTCACGCGGACCGATCCCACCGTGGTGCGGATCAGCTTCGCCTGATCGGTGACCAGCATCAGCTGCTCGCCATTATGTGCCGGGAAGCTCGCCACCACCGGGCCGTTGCGGTCCGAGCTGACGATGTTGGTGATGCCTTGGCCGCCGCGATTGGTGCGACGATACTCATAGGCCGAAGTGCGCTTGCCATAGCCGTTGGCGGTTACGGTGAGGATGAACTCCTCGGCATCCTCGAACTCCTTCATCCGTTCGGGACTGAGGGTGATCTCGCGATCGCCCTCCTTCCACGGCGCGGCCTTGAGGTAATCCTCGCGCTCCTGCGGCGTCGCGTCGAAGCCGCGCAGCACCGAGAGCGAGATGACCTCGTCGCCCTCGGCCAGCCGCGCACCGCGCACGCCGGTCGAATCGCGGCTCTGGAACTCGCGGACGTCGGTCGAGGCGAAGCGGATCGCCTTGCCCTGCTTCGTCGCGAGCAGGACATCGTCCTCCTCGGTGAGCAGCGAAACGCCGATCAGGCGATCCTCCGATCCCTCCTCGAACTTCATCGCGATCTTGCCGTTGGTGCGGATATTGGCGAACGCGTCCATCGAGTTGCGGCGCACCGAACCCTTGGCGGTCGCGAACATCACATGGAGATCGCCCCAGGTCGCTTCGTCCTCCGGCAGCGGAAGCACGGTAGAGATGGTCTCGCCGGTCGCCAGCGGCAGCAGGTTGATCATCGGCCGTCCGCGTGTGGCCGGCCCGCCCTCGGGCAGGCGCCAGACCTTCATGCGATAGACCTTGCCCTCGGTGGAGAAGAACAAAACCGGCGTGTGGGTCGAAGTGACGAAGAGGTGCGTGACCGCGTCCTCGTCCTTTGTCGCCATGCCGGCGCGGCCCTTGCCGCCCTTGTTCTGGGCACGGAAAGTGTCGAGCGGCGTGCGCTTGATATACCCTTCCATGGTCACGGTGACGACCATGTCCTCGCGCTCGATCAAATCCTCGTCCTCGATCCCGTCGGCGGCGGCGGCGATCTCGGTGCGGCGCGGGGTCGCATAGGTATCGCGGACCGCGGTCAGCTCTTCGACGATGACTTCGTAGAGCTTGGCGCGATTGCCGAGGATCTCGAGCAGTTCGGCGATCGTCTCGGCGAGCTTGGCGAGTTCGTCGCCGATCTCGTCGCGGCCGAGCGCGGTGAGGCGATGCAGGCGCAGATCGAGGATCGCGCGGACCTGCACTTCGCTCAGGCGATAGCTGTCGCCGGTGACTTCGGTATCGATTGCCTCAACGAGGCGGATGTACGGTGCGATCTCGGCGATCGGCCATTCACGGGTGAGCAGGCGATCCCGCGCCACCGCGGGGCTCGGCGAGCCGCGGATGATCTTCACCACCTCGTCGAGGTTGGTCACTGCGATCACGAGGCCGAGCAAGATGTGCGCCCGGTCGCGCGCCTTGGCGAGCTCGAACTTCGAGCGCCGGGTGATGACCTCTTCGCGGAACTTGACGAACGCCTCGATGATGTCGCGCAGGTTGAGCAGTTCGGGGCGCCCGCCGCGGATCGCGAGGATGTTGGCCGGGAAGGACGATTGCGCCGGCGTGTTGCGCCACAGCTGGTTGAGCACGACTTCGGGAGTTGCGTCGCGCTTCAGATCGATGACGATGCGCACGCCTTCGCGGCTCGATTCGTCGCGAATGTCGCTGACGCCCTCGATCCGCTTTTCCTTCGCGGCCTCGGCGATCTTCTCGACCAGCGCGTTCTTGCCCTGCTGATACGGGATTTCGGTGAGCACGATCGAACGCCGCTCGCCGCGCTGCTCGGTGGTGTGGCGGCTGCGCACCATGATCGAGCCGCGGCCGGTCTGGTAGGCCGAGCGGCAGCCGCTGCGGCCGAGGATGATCGCGCCGGTCGGGAAATCGGGACCGGGGACGATCTCCATCAGCTCCTCGATCGAGATCGCACCATTCTCGATATAAGCGAGGCAGGCGTTGATCACTTCGCCGAGATTGTGCGGCGGAATGTTGGTCGCCATGCCGACCGCGATGCCGCCGGCGCCGTTGACCAGCAGGTTCGGGTAGCGGGCGGGCAGGACCGTCGGCTCGCTTTCCGAGCCGTCGTAATTGTCCTGGAAGTCGACCGTGTCCTTGTCGATATCGTCGAGCAGGGCCGAAGCGACTCGGGCGAGCCGCGCTTCGGTGTAGCGCATCGCCGCGGGCGGATCGGGGTCCATCGACCCGAAATTGCCCTGGCCGTCGATCAGCGGCACCCGCATCGCCCAATCCTGGGCCATGCGCGCCATCGCGTCGTAGATCGAGCTGTCGCCGTGCGGGTGATATTTACCCATCACGTCACCGACGAGGCGCGCCGATTTGCGATAGGCGCGGCCGGCGACATAGCCGCCTTCCTGCGCGGCATAGAGGATGCGGCGGTGAACGGGCTTGAGACCATCACGAACGTCAGGGAGCGCGCGCGCCACGATCACGCTCATCGCGTAATCGAGGTACGAGGTCTTCATCTCGTCGACGATCGAGATCGGGGTAATATCGGAAGGGTCGGCGAGCAGGGTCTCGTCGGTCAAAGGATCACGCTTTCGGAGTTTGTTACGTTACATGTGGCTCTAGCGCGCCCGATACCACCTGCCAACCCGCGCGTGCGCGTACACGCGCGCGTGAGACGGAGAATTTGCCTTCAGCGCAACGTGACGCCGCAGGCCGCCGCGATGGTCAGCGGGTTGCCGCTCGCCAGCGACGCGAGCATCTCGTCGCCCAGTGCTTTGACGAATGCATCCTCGGTGGCGAACCCACGCTTCTTGAGCTCAGCGTCGGTCACCTTTTCGGTCAACGGCAAGAGTGCGGCCTTGATCTTCGTCAGGTCCGAATCGCTGCCGCTCTTTGCGATCTCCTCGGCGGCGCCTTGCAGGACCGAAAGCAT
The DNA here is from genome assembly GCF_027941955.1 of Sphingomonas sp. 7/4-4. GTDB lineage: Bacteria > Pseudomonadota > Alphaproteobacteria > Sphingomonadales > Sphingomonadaceae > Sphingomonas. The sequence goes on along the minus strand of NZ_CP115960.1, from coordinate 1,025,793 downwards.
ACTGAAGCACAGCATGTCGCGCCGAAGCGGATCGGCCGGCAGCCGCGCGGGCGCGTTGCCGCGGGCAATCGGAAAGCGGCGATCGCAGAGCGGCGCGAGCGGCTTTGCCTGTTCGGGCGTGAGTGCGGTCCCTTTGCCGGCCTGTTCGGAAAGCGCATTGAGCTGATCGAAGAACGAACCCGTGCCCGGCTTCGCCTTGACCGATTGCATCGCGAGATACGTGAATTGCGAGGTAAGCTGCAACGGCGTCCTGGTCGAGGCGTCCACGATCGTCACCGCCTGCGCGCACGTCATCGCGGCTTTGGCATTGTCCGCTTCCAGCGTGGGCGTCTGGAGCGCGAGCGCGAACATGGCCAACATCAAAACGGTCCCTCCCCCGGTAAAACACGGCCAGCTTAAGCGATATCGCCGATCGAATGCCAGTCGCGGAACGATCAGCGACGTTCAATCGTCGTTCAGGGCGCCCTTGCCACCGCTATCTCATCTACGTCCGCTTGAACGGCGCGCGCCGGGCATTTACAGGGGCCGCCGACCAGTATGCCGTTCCCACGAGGAGAGTTGTACATGAAGTTCGTTTCGAAGCTCGCGCTGGCCGCCGCGCTGACGCTGGGCGCCTCCGCCGTGGGCAGCGCGCCGGCGCTGGCGCAGAAGGCGGACAAGAATGCGGAACCCCAGCTCAAGGTGAGCGACGCGTTCCGCAAGGCGGCCGTTGCTGCCGAGACCGCGCTGAAGGCCAAGGACCTCGCCACCGCGGATACGCAGCTCACCGCCGCCGAAACCGTCGCCGCGAACGACGACGAGAAATATTATTCGGGCTTCCTGCGTCTCCAGCTCGAGCTCGAGAAGAAGAACGAAGCGGGCCAGATGAAGGCGCTCGGCGCCCTCGCCAGCAATCCCAAGACGCCGCCTGATCGGGCCAAGGTCTATGGTGCGATCTACAACTACATGGTCGGCTCGCAATATCTCGCCCAGAAGAAGCCTGCGGATGCGATCGCGCCGCTGCTCAAGGCGCGCGAGCTTGGTTCCACCCAGGAAGATCTCCCGGTCCTGCTCGCCAACGCCTATGCCGCCACCGGCAAGCCGAACGAGTCGATCGCCGAAGTGAACCGCGCCATCGAGGCGAGCAAGGCCGCCGGCCGTAAGCCGCCGGTCGATTGGTACAAGTTCGCGATTCCGCGCGTGAACGCCACCGGCGATCGTGCCGCGATGGCCGATTGGCTCAAGCGCTACATCGCGGAATATCCCACCGTGCAGAACTGGCGCTGGGCGATCCAGGTCTATCGCCAGGGCACTGCGGCGACCGGCAAGACCGAGAAGATGAACCTGTACCGGTTGATGCGCGCCACCAATGCGCTGGCGGATCGCGGCGACTATGCCGATTACAGCTTCGCCGCGCAGCAATCGGGCCTGCCCTGGGAGGCCGTCGCAGTGATCGACGAGGGCCGCAAGGCGGGCAAGATCCCCGCGGCCGATGCCGACACGCAGCGCACCTACACGGCTTCGCAGACCGCAGTGAAATCGGAAGGCTCGCTCGAAGGGCTCGCCAAGCAGGCGACGTCGGCCAAGGACGGCCGCACCGCGCAGCAGACCGCTGATGCCTTCCTCGCCTCGGGCAATTATGCCCGCGCGCTCGAGCTCTACGATCTGTCGCTCCAGAAGGGCAGCGTCGATGCCGACGAAGTGAACCTCAACCGCGGCGTCGCGCTGCGCGCGCTCGGCCGCAAGGACGAGGCACGCACGGCGTTCCAGGCGGTCAAGGGCGCGCATGCCAATCTGGCGCTGCTCTGGCAGGCCTCGATCGACTTCCCGCCGCTCGCCTGAGCGACGCGGCCACGACAAGCAGGAAAGGGGCGGCAGCGATGCCGCCCTTTTCACATTTCGGGAACGGGAACGCCGGGCAGCGCCTTCGACGTGCAGAATCGTCAGCGACGTCTTCACATGCTCGACATTGGGCGCAGTGGTCAGCTTGGTCGTCAGAATCTGCTGGAAGCTCTGCAGGTCGGGCGCGACGATCTTGAGGATGAAGTCGATCTCGCCATTGAGCATGTGGCATTCGCGGACTTCGGGAATGTCCGCCACCAGTTGCTCGAACGCACGCAGGTCGCTCTCCGCCTGGCTCTTGAGGCTCACCATCGCGAAAACGGTGAGGTTATAGCCCAAAGCCGCCGGATCGAGCGCGGCATGATATCCGCTGATCGCGCCCTGCTGTTCGAGCGCGCGGACGCGGCGCAGGCAGGGCGGGGCAGTCAGCCCGACGCGCTCCGCCAGCTCGACATTGGTCATCCGGCCGTTATCTTGCAGCAGCCCCAGGATCCGTACGTCGATATCGTCGAATCGCATGAGGTCGTCTCTTTCATTGTGGATTCGTTGCATGCAGGGGTTGCTAGACTATAAGATAATTACAACGCAACGCAATTGTCCCACAATGCGACGTGCCGAAATGGGCTGTTCCTAGGGCCACCCCCGAACGTTAAGAATTTATTGAACGGTGCATTTCCGCGCCGGGGGACCAAGACAAGCGCGTGCGCTTCGACGACACTCTCGAGACCGTGCTCGCGGCGGATCTGGGCACGCCTTACGGCGTCCAGTCGGCATGGCGTCAGCTGGTCGACCTGATCGGTCGCCGCCGCGTGCCACCCGCCACGCGCGCGATGGCGACGCTGCGCGCGATCAGGAGCGAAGTACCCCGGCAGGTGCGGATCGCCAGCGCCCGCGCGCTCGAATTTTCCAATCCGCCGGCGCCTTTGGTCCGGCTGTTCGCACGCGACGACCTGCCGATCGCGATTCCCGTGCTGCGCAGCGCCCGGCTCTCGGCGTCCGAGTGGATCCAGTTGCTCCCCGATCTCGCCCCCGGCGCACGCGGGGTCCTGCGCAATCGCCGCGACCTCCCGCCCGCGGTCCAGCGCGCGCTCGAAAGCTTCGGATCGGTCGATTTCGTGCTGCCGGACAGCGGCGAGGCCTCGGAAACCGGTGTCGAGCACGCCCGCGCAACGGAAGTTGTGGATAGTTCTGCCGGATCGATTGCGGACGCGGAGCCGGACGCGCAGAACCTCATTATGGACCACAGCGAGAGGATCTCGGCCGCGGCGTCTCGTGAGGCGCTGGCACGCTCGGTCGCGCAACCCGCGCAGGTCGAGGACGAGGGTCCGTTCGAAATCGCCGAAGTCGTGGCGCGAATCGACGCGTTCTGGCGCAATCGCGAGGAAGCCGGGGCCGTGCCGACGCCGGCACCGCCGGTCGTCGAGCAGTTCCGCTTCGAAACCGACGAGAAGGGCGTGGTCCGCTGGGTCGACGGCGTCAGCCGCGCGGCGGTGATCGGCCTCTCGATCGATCTGCCGGGAAGCGACGGCTCGCAGGTCGACGGGATCGCCGCCGGGGCCTTCCGCCGCCGCGCCGGCTTCTCGACCGCGCGGATGCAGATCGAGGGCAATTCGGACGCGGCCGGCGACTGGCTGATCTCCGCGATCCCGGTGTTCGATCCCGCCAACGGCCGCTTCACCGGCTATCGCGGCACTGCGCGGCGCCCGCGCAATGACGAGCGTGCCGAGCCCGTGCGTGTGCCGGTCGGCTCGCCCGCCGAATCGCTGCGGCAGCTGGTCCATGAATTGCGCACCCCGATCAACGCCATCGCCGGTTTCGCCGAGATGATCGAGACGCAGATGCTCGGGCCCGTTTCCGAGGTTTATCGCGGTCGCGCCGACGTCATCCGCAGCCAGGCACGTGAACTGCTTGGCGCGATCGACGATCTCGATCTCGCCGCGCGGATCGACAGCGCCGCGCTGGCGCTCGTGCCCGGCCGGGTGGCGCTGCGCCCCGTGCTCGCGACGATTGCCGACGATCTCGCGCCGCTCCTCGAACTGCGCGGTTCGTTGATCGCCTTGCCGGTCGAGGACCTCATCGTCACCGGCGATCGCCGCGCGATCGAGCGGCTGCTCGCGCGGCTGATGGCCACGCTGGTCTCGGCCAGCGGCCCGGGCGAGCGGATCGGCGTCAACATGGCGCTGGAGAGCGACCAAAAGGTCGCGGTGGCGATCGATCGGCCCCGCGCGCTCGCCGATTATCCCGGCGATTCTGGTGCTCGGCATCGACGACGAGCGTGAGGATGCGACTTTGCTCGGCACCGGCTTCGCGCTGCGCCTCGCCCGCAATCTCGCGCGCGAGCTCGGCGGCAGCCTCGTGATCGAGCCGTCGATCTTGACTTTGCGGCTTCCCGCAGCCGTAAACAGCCAGGTGGGCCAGGCGATCTGAACTGACGGTGGGGGACCGCCATTCCGGCACGGGCTATCGCCCGCCGGCGCCGCCGCGCGCCGCGATGGTGCAATGGCCCGAAAGCTTCGGTACCCGCTTTGCGGTTTTCGTCGATACCGAGGAAGAGTTCGACTGGAGCGCCTCGTTCAGCCGGGAAGCGCGCGGCACCGGCCACATGGCCGCCATGCCTCAGGCGCATGCCCGCTTCGCCGCGCACGGTGTCCCGCTCACCTGGCTGGTCGATCATCCGATCGCCACCTGTCCACGTTCGGTCGAGATATTGCGCCGGCTGATCGAGGATGGCCGCTCGACAATCGGCACCCAGCTCCATCCCTGGGTGAATCCGCCCTTCGAAGAGGAAGTGAGCGCCTATAACAGCTTCTCAGGTAATCTTCCGGCCGCGCTCGAAGAAGCCAAGCTCGCCTTGCTCACCAACACCATCGCTTCGGTCTTCGGCACGCGCCCGTCGATCTATCGCGCGGGGCGCTACGGCATCGGCCCGGATACCTTCGCCGCGCTCGCCCGGCTCGGCTACCGTGCCGATACTTCGATGCGTTCGGCCTATGACTATCTGCCCGATGGCGGCCCGGATTTCTCCGCGATCCCGAACCACGCCTTCCGCACCGGCCCCGACGGAGCGATCGTCGAATTGCCCCTGACGACGGTCTTCACCGGCGCCATGCGCCGCGGCGGCGCGGGCCTCCACCGCCGGCTTGGCAGCCTGCCGCATGGCCGCGGCATCGCCGCACGCCTCAACCTGCTGTCGCGTGTCGCGCTGACCCCCGAGGATATGCCGCTCGACGATGCGCTCGAAGCAGTACGGGTGGCGGTGGGCGAGGGGCGCGTCTGCTCAACTTCAGCTTCCATTCGCCGTCGGTCGAGCCCGGCCACACCCCTATGTCCGCGATGCGGCGGACCTCGTCGCCTTCCATCGCTGGTGGGACGCAGTCTTCGGGCTGCTCGCCCGGCTGGGCGTCGCGCCGGCATCGCTCGCCGAGTTGCTCGACGCCGCTTGCGGCGCGGCCCCATCCTCCGCTACTGCCGCGGGCGCTGGGGGCCTGTAGCTCAATGGTTAGAGCTGGCCGCTCATAACGGCTAGGTTGCGGGTTCGAGTCCTGCCGGGCCCACCAGCGGCGCCGTAATAGTTCACTCGATGCCTTGTGCCCTGGTTCGCGAAGCTCTAAGCGGCCCGACGTCGGGGAGTGGCGCAGCCTGGTAGCGCATCTGGTTTGGGACCAGAGGGTCGCAGGTTCGAATCCTGTCTCCCCGACCATCATCTCTTTCCCAGGAGGCTCGGGACCTCTTCAAGCGTCCCAAGCGCCCATGCCGGTCGAGGCTGAACCCGTCGAAGAGCGGCTGGGCGATCAACTGGGTCTGTGAGGGTTATGCGCCCAGCAGGCTCTTTCTGAGCAGCGCCTTGATCAGCCTGTCTTCGAGAACTCGTCCGACGACATAGAGAGCGGCGAAGATCGCCGCGAAGACATAAGCGGGCGTAGGCGAGGGACCCTTGCCTTTCTCGTCCTTGCCCTTCTCTTTTTGGGCTTTTCGGGTGCGGGTGCGCCTAGAGCCTTGTCTATCGGGTTCAACGGAATGACTACGTCCTTTTTAGCGGACTTTTCCGATGCTTCGGTTGTCGGCTTTTCGAACTTGTTCAGGGCTATGGTAAGCTGAGCAAAGCCCAGAAACAGCAGCGGCGCCAGAAAGCAGAACATCAATATCCGGCTGCTCAGCCGATAGCGCAGCACGGAGCCGGCTGCGCCTTTTTCGATCTGCAAGACGCCGCTGTCGAAAACGGACATCTTGTCCTGGGCCGCCGGGTCCTTCTTCCGGAAAGTCAGCGTGTCGTTTGTCCGTTCGTGGCTGGTGCCGGTCTGGCGGAACAGAGGGGCAAGCTTGTCAAAGGCATCGTCGCCCGATTGCTCGGGAGCGAGCGCCAAACTGCCCTTGACCTGCCAGATCCAGTCGATGAAACGCAGGCCCACATGATCTCCTTTTGAGCGAGCCTTGCGATGCTGCCTTGGCGGCGAGGCCCAAGCCCGACTGGCCATGGCGGCGCCCGCCTGGACACGACGAATGTCACGCAGGTCGCTCATTCGGCCGGCACCGCAATCCCGACCGGCCGGCCAAAGCGTTCCTTGAGCGTCTTCCAGCCTTCTACGAAGGGATAGACCATCGTCTCGCGGATCGACATGCGGCGACCGCCTTCCATCCCGAGCAGTTCCGCCTCGCCGTCCACGCAGGTGCCGAACATGCGGTCGATGACGATCCAGCTGCCGGCATAATTGCTGCGGCTGGCTTCATAGTCCTGCGAATGGTGCAGGCTGTGATGCTCGGTGGTGTTGAACAGGAAGCGCCACCAGCGCGGCGAGTTGAAGCGGACATTGATGTGCTGGTAGGTGCCGACCGCCAGGCCGATGGAGCCGGCGAGCAGGGCGGCGCGCGGCAGGAAATCGAAGAATCCGCCGATGCCGAGTCCGATCAGGAACAATTCGACCGGATTGCCGACCGCGCCTTTGTTGATGTTCAACTGGGTGATGTAGTGATGCGGCGCGTGGGTCAGCCACAGCGGGTGCCAGTTATGCATGCCGCGATGCATCCAGTACTGGCCGAAATCGAAGGTGAACGAAATCAGGAAGGCCTGCACCAGGAGCGGCAGCCCGATGAACCACGCGAACTTGTCCCAGTCGAAGGAGTGCTGGATGGCTTCAATCATGGCACCGTCGCCAACATAGTTGTCGGCCAGGCGGAGCAGCGTATAGCCGAGCCCGACATAGAACAGGTCGGTGACCAGTTCCTTCCAGGTCAGGCGCCAGCTCGCGTAGCGCGGGTTCACCCATTCGAGCCCCAGCAGCAGCACCTTGAAGCCGATGCCGATACCGATCGCGGTCGATGCCTTGGCGATGGAATTGGGCGCATAGTACCAGAATGCGATCAGCGCGAACAACATGGTGGGCTGGAACCAGGTGAAGATGAACTGCTTCACCGGGCCACCTTCCACCCTGGGGATGTTCTCCCAGCCCACGGTTACCGGCGCCTGTGCTCCGATCACTCTCTTGCCGACGCGAATTCCGTCCATCTTGTCCCCGCGATATCGAGTGTCGGCTCTAGAATATCGGGGACCCCGCAGCGGCGGCATACGTCATCGGACGTATATCGGTCGCTTGTTCGGGCAGGTGACGCAACGGCGTCAGCCCCAGCCGCGCGAACAATGCCGCATCCTTGTCATCGCCGGCGTTGCCGGTGGTGAGCAGCTTGTCGCCGGTGAAGATCGAATTGGCGCCTGCCATGAAGCACAAAGCCTGCGTCGCATCGCTCATGCTCTCGCGTCCCGCCGACAGCCGCACCATCGACTCCGGCATCGTGATCCGCGCCACCGCGATCGTCCGCACGAACTCGATATCGTCGATCTTGGCCAGCGGCGTATCGGCGAGCATGTCGCCGAGCACCGTGCCCTTCACCGGCACCAAAGCATTGACCGGCACGCTCTCGGGGTGCCGCGTCAGCGTGGCGAGCACGTGGACGAAGCCCACGCGATCCGCCCGCGTCTCGCCCATCCCGACGATCCCGCCGCAGCAGACATTGATCCCCGCCTCGCGGACATTCTCCAGCGTGTCGAGCCGATCCTCGAAGCTCCGCGTCGTGATCACCTCGCCATAGCGCTCGGGCGACGTGTCGATATTGTGGTTGTAATAATCGAGCCCGGCATCGCCGAGCATCGCTGCCTGCGCCGGCGTGAGCATGCCCAAAGTCATGCAGGTCTCCATCCCCATCTGGCGGGCACCCCGCACCATCTCGACGATGGCGGGCATGTCGCGGTCCTTGGGGTTGCGCCACGCCGCGCCCATGCAGAAGCGCGAGCTGCCATTGTCCCTCGCCTGCGCCGCCGCCTGGAGCACTGCGCGCACGTCCATCAGCTTGGTCGCCTTGAGCCCAGTTTCGGCATGCACCGACTGGTTGCAATAGCCGCAATCCTCGGGGCAGCCGCCGGTCTTGATCGACAACAAGGTCGACATCTGGACCTGATCCGGCGCGTGATGCGCGCGGTGCACGGTCTGCGCACGGAACATCAGTTCGCCGAACGGCAGGTCGAACAAGGCGGCGATCTCGTCGCGGGTCCAGTCGGTGCGAGTGCCTGCGTCGTGCATCTTGCCCATTTTATTCCTGTGGGGCGATCGTCAGCCGGATGCCGCTCAGCGCCGCCGAGGCCGGAATCTGGCACGACAGGCGTGAACCGGCCGCGCGATGCTCCGAGCCGTCCAGCAAATCGTCTTCGTCCTGCGACATCGCGGGCAGCATCGAGACGAAGGCCGGATCGACATGGACGTGGCAGCTCGCACAGGAGCAGCAGCCGCCGCAAAAGGCCGGAATGTCATCGATTCCGGCCGACCGGATGATCTCCATGAGCGAATTGCCGATCGCGCCCTCGATCATGCGGGTCTCGCCCGCCAGATCCAGGACATGCAGCTGGATCGGTGTTCCCGGGGCGGCTTCGGTCATGCTCGTTTCACTCCGTGCAAAAGCGCGCGCTCCGGCCCGGAGCGCCGCCGGTTGATTTTCGATGCGTCCCGAGCGTCTATCGCTGGAGATAGCGCCGCCATCCGCCCAGCGCGGTGATGTCCTCGGCATTGACGGTCGCGCGCGGCTCCGCGACGAAGCCCTTGACCTGGCTGCCGTCCTCCAGCGTCACAGTGCCGATCGCGAGGGGGCGGGACCTCGGCGACGAAGCTGCCGAACGCCGCCATGTCGAGCTCATAGATTTCGAGCGCGATCGGGGCGCCGTCGCCGCTGTGCACGAGCGCGGGCTTGGGGGCACGCTTTCCGCCATCGCATAGAGACGATAAGCGGGAGCGGTGCGGGCCTCGCCGACGAAGCGCGCGTCGCGGGAGGTCAATTGCCAGTGCAAGGGCATATCTTTCAGATGCGCGCCCACGACGGCCAGCTTCACGGTTTCCATTCGTCCCTCCAGATCGAGCGGCGGCGGAACCACCGGCGCGGGTAAAAGAGTCTTCGCAAGATCAATCAGGCTGCGGTCACTGCCGGCGGGGCCCATCAGCGTGATGCCGAAGCCGACACCGCTGTGATACCGGCCCGTCGGGACCGCGATCGCGGCCATGTCGAGCAGATTGACGAAATTGGTATAGGCACCGAGGCTCGCGTTGAGCGCGATTGGCGCGGCGAGCATCTCGGCCACGCGATAGCTGGTCGGGGCCGTCGGCAAGGCAAGCAGGTCGACCGTCGCCCACATCTCCTCCGCCACTCGGGCGAGGTCGGCAAGCCGATAGCTTGCCGCGAAGGCATCGACTGCACTGTAGGCCTGCCCCTCATCGACGATGCTGCGGACCACCGGATGGATCGCATCCGGATCGTCACGAAGCAGGTCCTGAAGTGCGGCGGTCCGCTCGGCGATCCAGGGGCCGTTGTAGAGCAGCCGGGCTGCTTCGTTGAGCGGCGCCATGTCGATCTCGACCAGCTCGGCATCGAGGCCGGCCAGCGCCGCATCGTAGAGGAAGCCGGACTCGATATCGCCGAACCAGGGGCGCTGATCGATGCGCGGGATGCCGATCCGGCGGCGCGCGCGCGGCACGTCGTCGAACGCGCGCGAGAAGCTGTCCTCGCGATCGAAGCCGGCGACGATGTCGTCGACAAGCCCGGCGTCCTCGACTGTCCCGGCGAAGACCGTGATGCAGTCGAGCGACCGGCAGGCGGGAACGAGTCCCCGGCTGCTCCACCGCCCTCGTGTCGGCTTGAAGCCGATCAGGTGATTGAAGGCTGCAGGAACGCGGCCCGATCCCGCAGTGTCGGTGCCGAGCGCGAAAGCGACCAGCCCGGCTGCCACCGCGACCGCCGAGCCGGAGCTCGATCCGCCGCTCACCCAGGCCCGGTTATAGGCGTTGCGCGGAATGCCGTAGGGGCTGCGGGTGCCGTTGAGGCCGGTGGCGAACTGGTCGAGATTGGTCTTGCCGACGGGAATGGCTCCGGCAGCGACCAGGCGCTCGACCACCGTCGCCGGTCGCGACGGCGCGTAGGAGAAAGCAGGGCAACCGGCGGTCGTATCGAGGCCGACGACGTCGATATTGTCCTTCACCGCGAACGGCACGCCGGCAAGCGGCAGCGCTTCGCCGCCGGCGACCCGTTGGTCGATCGCGGCTGCGGCGGCGCGGAGCGCGGCGGCATCGAAGCGGGATATCCAGACTGCGGACTGGACGGCGTCGTAGCAATCGAGGCGCCGGATGACCTCTTCCATCACGTCGGCGGCGGTGCGGCGCCCCGATCGCACGTCGGCGGCGATGGCTTCGACGGACAGACGATCGAGCGCGGTCATGTGCGGATCAGTGCCAGCATCGGCGCGCCGGGCATGACGCTTTGCCGTTCGGCGACATAGAGGGCCGCCACCGTCCCGGCGGCCGGACTCACGAGCGGAAACTCGGTCTTCATCGCCTCCATCACGGCGATGGTCTCGCCGGCAGCGACAAGGTCGCCGGGTGCTTTCATCAACTTCCAGATACTGCCGCCAAGGGAGCCTCGACCAGCTCGGCACCTTCGGGAAGCACGATGGCATCGGCAGGTTTGTCATCGACCGCTTCGGTCAGGCTCGCGATGCGATCGAACTCGCCACGGCGCTCCCACTCGGCGCGCTCGGCGGCGAAGGCGGCGTTGCGGCGCGCTTCGAACGCCGTGATCGATTCGGCATTCCCGGCGAGGAAGGCGCGATAGTCGGCGAGGCGGAATTCGGTCTCCTCGATCTCGATCGTGCGACGGCCGAGTGGGAAATCACGGCGCCACTCGGTGAGTTCCTCATGGCTGACGGGGAAGAAGCGGATCTGGTCGAAGAAGCGCAGCAACCAGGGCTTGCCTTCGGTGAAGGCACCGCCCTGCCGCCAGGTGTTCCACACCTGGATGGTGCGACCGAACAGCTGATAGCCGCCCGGGCCCTCCATCCCGTAGATGCACATATAGGCGCCGCCGATGCCGACGACGTTGGGTGGGGTCCAGGTGCGCGCCGGGTTGTACTTGGTCGTCACCAGCCGATGCCGCGGATCGATCGGTGTCGCCACCGGCGCCCCCAGATAGACGTCCCCAAGCCCATAAACGAGGTAGCTCGCGTCGAAGACCGTGCGATAGACGTCGTCCGCGCTCTCCAGCCCGTTTGCGCGGCGGATGAACTCGATATTGTCCGGGCACCATGGCGCGTCGTCGCGCACTACGGCCATGTAGCGCTCGATCGTCTGGTGAATGGCGGGATCGTCCCAGCTGAGCGGGAGATGCACGATGCGCGAGGGGATCGCGAAGTCGTCGAGCTCGCCGAGCTGTTGCTCGATGGCCATCAGCCGGTCGAGGAGTTCGTCCTCGCGGATGCGCACGCCGTCGATATGGACCTGGAAGGACCGGATGCCGGGTACGATGTCGAGGATGCCGGGCAGCTCCAGCGCGGCAAGCGCAGTCGTGGCGGCATGGACCCGCAGGCGCAGCTCGAGATCCAGCGTGATGGGGCCATATTCGACGAGCAAATTGCGGTCGCCCTGCCGGCGATACAGGACGCGCGGGCTGCGACCCTGCGGCGCGATCTCAGCCAGGATCGCGTCCGATCCGCCGCCCGCGGTCATCGCAGAGGGGCGGGCGGAGCGGCCCTCGATCCACTCCTCCTCGGCCGCACTCGCCGCATCCGCATCGGTGAGGCTGACGTCTTCGAACCGGATGCTGTCGCCCGGCGCGAGCTGGCCGATTTTCCAGAGATCGGCCGCGATCACCACGAAAGGGCAGACGAACCCGCCGAGCGAGGGGCCGTCGGGACCGAGAATGATCGGCATGTCGCCCGTGAAGTCGAGCGCGCCGATCGCGTAGGGATTGTCGTGGATATTGGAGGGGTGGAGCCCCGCCTCGCCGCCGTCCCGGCGCGCCCAATGGGGTTTCGGCCCGACGAGCCGGACGCCGGTACGGTTGCTGTTATAATGCACGCGCCAGTCGGCCGTCAGGAACGTCTCGATATCCTCGGGAGCGAAGAAATCGGGCGCGCCGTGCGGACCGTAGAGCACGCGGATCGTCCAATCCGGGCCGAAGGCCGGCTGTTCGACCACCCGCGGTCCCGGGATCACCGCGGGCGGGTGCGGCGCCAGGTGAAGCGTGTCCCCCGCGAGCAGCCTGCGGCCGCCATGCCCGCCGAACTCCCCCAGATCGAAGGTGCTGCCGCTGCCGAGATAGGCGGGAATGTCGAGACCGCCAGCGAACAGGATGTAGCCGCGCATGCCGCCGCTGCGGACGCGGCCGAGCGCCAGTAGCTGGCCTTTGTCGACGGTGAAGGCCTGGTTACGCGGTACGGGCTTGCCGTCGAGCGTGGCATCGAACTCGGCGCCGGTCAGGCAGATGCGCGTCGGCGTGTTGAACCGGAGCGTTGGGCCCGTCACCGTGATCTCGAGGCCGGTGGCCGCCGAGTCGTTCCCGAGCAGCGCATTGCCGAGCCGGAAGGCGCGGGCGTCCATCGGTCCGGACGGCGGCACGCCGACATCCCACAGTCCGATCCGCCCCGGAAAATCCTGCACGGTCGTGAGCGTGCCGGCCGCTTGCACGGAGATACTGCGTGGATGATGCTCGACCTGCTCGAGCGAGCGCGTAGAGACGTCGCCCGACACGAAATCGTCGGCGCGCGCCACGTCGCGCAGCCAGCGCAGGTTCGTCTCGATACCGGCCAAGCGCGTCGCGTCGAGCGCCGCCTGCATCGCCGTGACCGCAGTGTCGCGATCCTTCCCGCGCACGATCAGCTTGGCGATCATCGGGTCGTAGAAGGGCGAGACCTTCGCCCCGCTCTCGACCCAGGTCTCGATCCGCGCTTCGTCCGGGAAGGCGACTTCGGTGAGCAAACCAGCGGCGGGCCGGAAGTCGACCGCAGGGTCCTCGGCATAGAGCCGCGCCTGGATCGACCAGCCGCGCGGGGCCGGGACGGGGGCGTCGAGAAAAGCGTAGTCGCCGGCCGCGCCGCGCACCATCCACTCGACCAGGTCGATGTCGGTCACTTCCTCGGTCACGCCATGCTCGACCTGGAGCCGCGTGTTGACCTCGAGGAAGAACCAGTCCTGCCGCTCCGCGTCGTAGAGGAATTCGACGGTGCCAGCCGAGCGATAGCGGGCCGCTGCTCCAAGCCGCACCGCCGCCTCGGTCAGCGCGACGCGGACATGCTCGGGAAGATTGGGGGCAGGGGCCTCCTCGATCACTTTCTGGTTGCGGCGCTGGAGCGAGCAGTCGCGCTCGCCGAGCGCAACGACGCGGCCCGTGCCGTCGCCGAAGATCTGCACTTCGACATGCCGGGCGCGGGGCACGAAGCGTTCGAGGAAGAGGCCGGCGTCGCCGAAATTGCCGGCGCCGAGCCGCGCCACCGCGGCATAGCCCTCGCGCACGGCTGCAGGATCGGCGCATACGCGCATGCCGATTCCGCCGCCGCCGGCGGTCGCCTTGAGCATCACGGGATAGCCGATCCGCGCCGCGGCTTCGATTGCCGCCTCCGCGTCCGCCAGCAGCCCGGTACCCGGCGCCAGCGGCACGCCTTCGGCCTCGGCGAGGGCGCGGGCGCTGTGCTTCAGGCCGAACGCGCGCATATTGTCCGGCTTCGGCCCGATGAAGACGATGCCGGCGGCGGCGCAGGCCTCGGCAAAATCGGCATTCTCGGAGAGGAAGCCGTAGCCGGGATGGATCGCGTCGGCGCCCGTCTCGCGTGCGGCGGCGAGAATGCGCGCAGTGTCGAGATAACTTTCCGCGGCCGGGCCGGGGCCGATCCGCACGGCGATATCGGCTTCGGCGACATGGCGCGAAGCCTCGTCGGCGTCGGAGAAGACGGCGACCGAGCGAATGCCCATGTTGCGCAGCGTGCGGATGATCCGGCAGGCGATCGCCCCGCGATTGGCGATCAGGACTGTCCCGAAGCTCATGCCGTCACGATCATGCGGACCGGAGTGGGATTGAAGCCGTTGCAGGGATTGTTGATCTGCGGGCAGTTCGAGACGACCACGGTCACGTCCATCTCGGCGCGAAGGTCGACCGAAAGGCCGGGTGCGGAGATGCCGTCGACGATGCCGAGAGCACCGTCCGCCTCGACGGGCACGTTCATGAAGAAGTTGACGTTCGAAACCATGTCGCGCTTGCCGCGGCCGTCGCGCAGATTGGCTTCGAGGAAGTTGTCGACGCAGCTGTGCTGCGCCTTGGTGTGATGGCCGTAGCGCAGGCTGTTGGACTCGCACGAGCATGCGCCGCCGATCGTGTCGTGATACTCGACCGATGTGCCGGTGATCGTCATCATCGGCCGCCCCTCGCTGGAAAGCAGTACGCTGCCGGTACGCAGGAAGATGTTGGCCTGCGCCGCGACCGTGTCCTGCGCGCTGTAGCGCTCGGCATCGTCGTCGGTGGCGTAGAGCAGGAAATCGACGGCCTGATTGCCTTCGAGGTCGATGATGCGGAGCGTTTCCCCGGCACGCATGCGGTGCATCCAGGGAGCGCGGGCGGCCACGATTTCGTCGTGGACGAGCTGACCGGCAAGGCCGGCGAAATGCGGATCGTTTTCCATCAGCGGCGATACAGATCTTCGGTGTTGAGGAAGGCACGCCGCCGTTCGGGCGTCGCATTGCGGATCGGGTCGTCCGGGTCGGTGACCGGGCCGCGCCAGGCGGTGGCGCGCAGCGGCATGATGCGCCACGGCCGGCCGTCGAGAACATGCGGGCAGTTGGCGAGGACCAGGATCAGGTCCATCTCGGCGCGCAGGACGAGCGAGCGGCCCGGTGCGAAGGGGCCGAGTTCGGGCACGATTGCGCCGTCGGCGGCGATCCGCACGCCCTTGAACAGATTGATGCAGGGATGGACGTCGCGCCGGCCCAGCCCGTGTTTCGCGGCGCCGAGCAGCAGCCGGTCGCGCGCGTTAGGATGGGCGCCGGAGTTGCGCCCATCGCCATAATAATGCCGGTTCGACGCTTCGGTGGAGGCGCCGCAAAAGGCATCATGGGTGCCGGCATCGTCCTGCTCGATGCTGGCGAGGACACGGCCCATGTCCGAGAGCAGCAGGCTGCCCGCTGATGGGTAGGCGTCCCACTGCACCTTGACGGTATCGGCGATGTTGAGCCGCTCGGTCGGCGTGGCCGCGTTGAACAGCAGCAGCGAGGCGCAGGCATCGCCTTCGAGGTCGATCAGCCGCAGCCGTGTGCCCCGTGCGAGAACCCGGGAGGCATAGCCGCCGCCCGCGATCGTCTCTTCCCAGAGCAGATCGTCGGGCGAAACGCCCGCCGGCAAATCGTCGGCGCGGGGCGGCAGGATCGGCATCGCCTCGACCATGGTGCCCTCCATGGAACGGGCATGCGCGCGGGCGGCATTGGGATCGGCAAGTGCTGCGCTCATGCCGCTCTGTCCCCCGCCTGTGCCGCGCCGCGCTCCTGCTCGTGGAGCGGCGGCAGCAGTGCCGTGGTGGTGAAGAGCCGGAGCTGCTGCACGCCGCGCACCTTGCGCAGTGCATCGCACAGGTCGCGCAGCCGGACCGCCGGACCCTGCACGAGCAGCACCTCGAGCGACTGGTCGTCCTCGAGGAAGACGTGCTGCGAGGAGATCACTTCCTTGAGATATTCGCCCTGGGTCTGCGCGAGCTGGTGGCGCACCCGCCCCATATCGCCGCGATAGACCAACGTGATCGTGCCGGCGAGCATGTCCTCGGGCCGCATGGTGGCGCCGTGCTGGGCAAGCTCGTTGCGGATCAGCTCCGCGATCAGCTGGGAACGCGAGGGCAGGCCGCGCTCCTCCACCATCAGGTCAAGCTGACGGGAGAGCTCGGCAGGCAGGCTCATACTGAGCCGGGCCAGACTGGAGGGAGGGGTGTCGTTCACGGATTTAACCCTCAAAGTTATTACTGATTCTGTCAATCGTAATAATTGACACCGATGCGTCGGGGGCATCCAGCGGCAGTTTGTTCGTGAGCGGGATGTCGTAGACCGCGGTCGCGCCGAAGCGGTGCGGCGCGTGCGGATCGACGCGGCGCTTGTCGAATGCCAGCACGCGCGTGCCGAGTTTGAAGGCTTCGACGATGTCGTGCGTCACCATCAGCACCGTGAGCCCATGTTCCTCCCACAGCCGCAGGATGAGCCGATGCATGTCCTGCCGGATGCCGGGATCGAGCGCGCCGAACGGCTCGTCGAGCAGCAAAGCGCGCGGCCGCGCCATCAGTGCCTGGGCGATCGCGAGGCGTTGCTGCATGCCGCCCGAAAGCTGGGACGGATACAGATCGAGCGAGATCGCCGAGACCCACTTCGATCAGCATCGCCTCGGCTTCCTCGGCTGCGCGGCGCCGGGCCGCGCCGAAGAGGCGCGCGGTGAAGGGCGCCTTCGCGCACTCCTGCCCGAACATCACGTTGCGCAGCGCGGTCAGGTGCGGAAACACCGAATAACGCTGGAAGACCACGCCGCGATCGGGCCCGCATTCGGGCGTGAGAAGCTTGCCGTCGAGCAGGATGTTGCCACGGCTGGGGATTTCCTGACCCAGCGCAAGCCGCAGGAAACTGCTCTTGCCCGAGCCGGACGGGCCGACGATCGAGACGAAGCTGCGCTCGGCAATGCCGAGATTCACGCGCTCGAGCACGATCTTCTCGCCATATTCGAGCCAGACATTGTCGAAGGCGAGGAGGTCGCTCATCGCTGGCCCTGATGTGCCCATGCGAAGGCGCGGCGGCTAAGCTGCAGGAGCAGCACATCCGTTACGATCGCGAGCAGTGAAATCCAGGCGACATAGGGAATGATGACATCCATCGAGAGATAGCGGCGGACGAGGAATATCCGGTATCCAAGCCCGACATCGGACGCGATCGCCTCGGCCGAGATGAGATAGACCCAGGCCGGCCCGAGCGACAGGCGAAGTCCGGCAATCAGCCGCGGGAGCGCCTGCGGGAGGGCGACCCGCAATGCGAGCTGCCAGCTGCTCGCCCCCAGCGTCTGCGCCTTGACCAATTGTTCCTGCGGGAGTGCCGCGACATGCGCGGCGAGGTCGCGGATCAGGAAGGAGCGACGCCGATCACGATCAGCGCGACCTTCGCCGTCTCGCCAAGCCCGAAGGCGATGAAGAGGATCGGCAGGAGCGCGATTGGCGGGATCACCGCAATGGTCGTGACGAATGCCCCGAAGGTCGCGCGCGCCGCCGGCAGGACGCCCAGCACCATGCCGACGAGCAGCGCCGAGAGCGCGCAGATGCCGAGCCCGAGAAAGAGCCGCTCGAGGCTCGCGGCCGTGTCCGCCCAGAAGATGATCCGGCCGCTCAGCGGATCCGCCTCGAAGAGCAGGCCGCGCATCGCGTCAGCCATCGCCGCGGGCGTGGGCAGCACCTTGTCAGAGGCATTGGCTGCGTGGCGGGTCGCCGAAGCGATCAGATACCCGATCAGGGCCACCAGCAGCGGCAACGTGCCGAGCAGGACCGCGGTGCGACGGTTTGGCTTGATGTTCACCCAGCGCATCGTGGTAACCTTAGAGCTTGCCCGCCGCGGCCTGTTCCATGAAGCTCGGGTCGAAGCGCAGCTTCACATTGTTCGGGTTGCCGAGCGTCTTTCCGCCGGGCAGGCTGATGCCGACGGCATCGGCCGATTTGGCGCCGGTGCCGAACAGGCCCTTCGAAAAGCTGAAGTCACGCACCTTGATCATCGTAGTGGCGAGAGCAGGCGATTTGAGCGCGGCCACGGCGTTCTGCGGCGTGGCGTAGAAGTGCGTGGTGGTGAGCTGCGCATCGAATGCCTGCGGGCTCGATCCGGCCATCTTCGCCATCTCGGCACGGGCCGCGGCGCCCGCAGCGTCCTTCCGCTGCATGAGCGTGATCGTCTCATACCATATGCCGGCCAGTGCCTTGCCGAGATTGGGGTTGGCCTTGAGCGTGGCAGTGTCGATCGCGAGCAGGTCGAGGATTTCGGCGGGCACCTGATGCGAATCGAAGACCAGCTTGGCGTTGGGCATCTTGGCGAGCTCGGTGAGCTGCGGATTCCAGGTGACCGCAGCATTTGTGGCGGAATTGGCGAAGGCGCCGACGATGTCGGCGTCTGACGTGTTCACCGTCTTCACGTCGGAAAGCTGGAGCCCGGCGGTGGAGAGGGCGCGTGCCAGCAGATAGTGCGAAACCGATAGTTCGACGAGATAGACGGTACGCCCCTTGATGTCGGCCAGGCTCGATGCGTTCTTCAGGACCACGCCGTCATTGCCGTCCGAATAGTCGCCCAGGATGATCGCACTCGTGTCCTTGCCGCCGGCGGCGGGGATGGTGAGCGCGTCCATATTCGTGACGGTGACGCCGTCGAGCTTGCCGGCGTTGAACTGGTTCACCGACTCGACATAGTCGTTGACCTGCACGAAGTTGATTTTGACGCCGTATTTGTCGGCCCATTTCTTCACGATGCCGGCTTTCTGGGCATAGGGCCACGGCATCCAGCCGGCATAGATCGACCATCCGATCGAGAAATCATGTCGCGGTGCAGCATCTTGTTGTGCACCGCCACCGCATGAGGTGGTGAGAAGCAAGGCTGCGGCTGCAGCCGCCAAACCTGTTTTGGACATCCAGTTTGCCATGGTTCTTCCCTTGCTTCGCGCCGCGCGCCCGAAACGCCCGGAAACCGTGGGATGCACATTGCCGCCGATATTACGTTTGCGCAATCCAGTAATAAAATATATATCGAGTCCATGAGACGTGTCACCTCATTTTATGATGCTGCAATGCGTCATTTGCGCACTATTCGAGATGGCCCGGCGGCTAGGTCGGCGCTCGATCTCCGGCGGCGTCGAGGATAGGCTGCGCGATGGCACATGCGTCCCGATGGATATTGTCAGGTGCGGCGGTCGTCGTCGTCAGTCTGATCGGGGCGCTGTTCATCATGGCGCGCGCCGCGCGCCGGAAAGCGCGGCAGGAAAGCCTGCGCCAGACACAAATCCTGCAGGATGAGATCGCCGCCCATCGGCTGACCCATGGAGAACTCGCCCGCGCGAAGGAGGCGGCGGAGGCTGCCAACGCCGCCAAAACCCGCTACCTTGTCGCGGTGAGTCACGAGATCCGTTCGCCGCTCAATGCCATTTATGGCTATGCCCAGCTTCTCGAGCGCGAAGATGCCATTCCGCCGGTCGAGGCAGGCAGCGTGATCCGGCGCTCCGCGGAGCATCTCACCAACCTCGTCGAAGGTCTGCTGGATATATCGCGGATCGAGAGCGGCGTGCTCAAGCTGCGGCAGGACGTCGTTCGCCTGCCTGCTCTTCTCGATCAGGTCGTCGACATGTTCCGCATGCAGGCGGCGGCCAAGGGCCTCTCGCTCGAATACAAGGTCGAGGGCCGGCTGCCTCCGTTCGTCCGCACCGACGAGAAAAGGCTGCGGCAGGTCCTCATCAATCTGCTGTCCAACGCCATCAAATATACCGACAGGGGCGGCGCGACGCTGACGATCCGGTATCGCAGCCAAATGGCCCAGATCGACATCACCGACACCGGCATCGGAATCGCGCCCGAGGATCTGGAGAGGATCTTCGAGCCGTTCGAGCGCGGCGTTTTGCCCGATTCAGCGATGCAGCCCGGGATCGGCCTCGGCTTGGCCATTACCCGTGTGCTCGCGCGGATACTCGGCGGGGAAGTGACGGTGTCGAGTGAGGTGGGCCGCGGCAGCAGCTTCCGCCTCCAGATGCTGTTGCCCGAACCGATGGTCGCGCCAACCTGGGCGCCGGCTTATGAGCGCGTGACCGGCCATAGCGGGGATCGCAAGACGATCCTCGTCATAGACGACGATCCCTCCCAGCTCATCGTCGTGCAGCGCCTGCTGCTGCCGCTGGACTTCCTCGTTTTCGCGACGACGAGCCCCGCCGAGGGGCTTGCACTCGCCGAGAGTTGCGCTCCCGATCTGGTCTTGCTCGACATCCAGATGCCGGGCTGCACCGGATGGGAAGTTGCTGCGCAGTTGCGCGCGACCCTCGGCCGGTCGCTGCGGATCGTCATGGTTTCCGCCAATGCCCATGAATATCGTGCGGGCGGCGACGGCCAGAGCCACCATGACGCCTTTCTTTCCAAACCCGTCGATCTCGACGCGCTGCTGGATATGGTCGGTCGGCAGCTCGGCCTGGATTGGATCGCCTCCGGTGACGGCGAGGTCGAGCGCGCGGCGGGCCCGTCTTCCGGCTCGCTTCCCCGTGCCGCCGAACCCTATCTCGTGAGCCTGCGGCACCATGTCAAAACCGGCCATGTCCGCGGCATCGAAAAGCTCCTCGCCGAGTTGGAGGCTGAAGTGCCGGACAGTGCCGGGGCGGTTGCCGAGATGCGGCGACACCTGGACGATTTCGATCTGCGCGGGCTTGCCCGGAGGCTCGGCAATGGCGACTAGTCCGGGAAGCGGAACGCGCGCGACGATCCTCGTCGTCGACGATACGCCTGAATCGCTGCGCTTTCTGACCAGCACGCTCGAGCACGCCGGCATGACCGTCTTGATCGCAGTCGACGGGCTCGCCGCGCTCGAGCTGCTCGAGCATGTCACGCCTGATCTGGTGCTGATGGACGCCGTGATGCCGGGCCTGGACGGCTTCAAGACCACGCGCCGGATCAAGTCGGACAGCCGCTTCCACCATTTGCCGGTGATCTTCATGACCGGACTGACCGAGACCGAGCATGTCGTGCACGGGCTGGAAGCGGGCGGAGTCGATTATGTCCACAAGCCGATCGTGGTCGACGAATTGCTGGCGCGCGTATCGGTGCACCTTGCCAATGCCCGCATCGCGCAGGGCAGCCAGCTCGCGCTAGACACCGCCGGCCGGCCGTCCTTCGCGATCGACGAGACCGGCGCGACCATCTGGCTGACGCCCTTGGCGACCGCGACGATCGAGCGGCTGTTCCCCGGCTGGGCGCCGCGCGACGGCCTGCTGCCGGAACAGCTTGCCGCGACGGTCAGGCCCCTGCAGCAACCCGGCGTGCCGCCGGGAGCCCAGGCTTCGTTCAAGATCGATCAGAGTGCCGTGGAATGCACGTTCCTGCGCCAGAGCAGCGCCGACGAGTGGCTGTTCCGGCTGACCGAGCGGCGCGAGGGAGACGCCGAGCGCCTTCTCGCCGAGCGGCATGGCCTCACGTCGCGCGAGGCCGAGGTTCTGGTCTGGATCAGCCGTGGCAAGCAGAATCGCGAGATCAGCGAAATCCTGCACATCAGCCCGCGTACCGTGAACAAGCATCTGGAGCAGGTCTTCGAGAAAATGGGTGTCGAGAATCGGGCCTCTGCCACCGCGATCGCGGTCGCCACGCTCTCGCAATAGGTCATGACAGGAACGCCGCAGAGGGAACCCCTGAGCGCGGCAGGGCGAGCCGTTCTGGAGAGTGGTGATTTTGCCGGGGCACGCCGCCTGGCCGCGGTCCGCATGTCGGAGCCGTCCGGCAAGGCAGAAGCATATTTCCTGCTCGGTATCGCGGATGCCGAGGCCGGCCGGGTACAGGACGGGATCCGCCAGGTCGAACAGGCGGTCGCGATCGCACCGCACGGCGAATATCGCGCGCAGCTCGCGCGGCTCTACACGCTCGTCCGCCGCGACGGCGATGCCGCCGCCACACTCCGCGCGGCCGAGGCCGCGCCGCCCGGGGATGCCCTCGGGCGCGACACGATGGCGTGCGTCTATGCGCGCCTCGGCGATCACCATGCTGCCCTTCCGCATTTCGTCGCCGCGGTCGATCTCGCGCCGGAAAACGACCAGTTTCGCTACAATCATGCGGCGACTTTGAGCTTCCTCGGCCGGACCGAGGAAGCCGAAGTGGTGCTCGAACTGATCCTCGGCCGCGCGCCGAACGACGCGAGGGCCCATCACCTGTTGGCCGGGCTGCGGAAGCAGACCCCGCACGCAACCATGTGGAGCGGCTTCGCTCCGCGCACGACCGCGCCTCGCCGGGGCGTGATCGCTTGCTGACGGGCTATGCGCTGGTGAAGGAACTCGAGGACGTGGGTGATGCGGACGAAGCGTTCGAGCGCCTTGTCGCGATCAACAGCGCGCACCGTGCCACGCTCGCTTATGATTTCGCGCGCGATGCCGCGATCTTCGATGCAGTCGAGGCGGCGTGGCCCGTCGCCGCACGGGCACCGGTCGGGGAGGGGCGACCGAGGCGCCGATCCTCGTGATCGGGATGCCGCGCACCGGCACGACTTTGGTCGACCGCATCCTGGCATCGCACCCCCAAGTCGAGAGTGTCGGCGAGCTTCAGGCGCTGCCGCTCGCGTTGAAGGCCGCGGCGCAGACCCGCAGCCGCAATGTCCTAGATCCCGAGACGATCCTGGCCGCCGCCGGGCGCGATGCGGGCGCGATCGGCCGCAACTATCTGGCGCGCGCGGCCCATCACCGGCGGACCCCGGCGCTGCGCTTCGTCGACAAGTTCCCGGGCAACTTCTTCTATGCGGGGATCGCCGCGCGTGCGCTGCCGAACGCGGCGATCGTCTGTCTGCGGCGGAATCCGATGGATACGATCCTTGCCAATTTCCGCAATTTGTTCGCGATCGGATCGCGTTACTATGACTATAGTTACGATCTTTTCGACATCGCCGCTTATTATGTGCGGTTCGACCGGCTGATGGCGTTCTGGCGCGCGGCGCTGCCGGGTCGCATCCTCGAGCTCAGCTACGAAGAGCTGGTCGAGGATCAGGAAGGGAGACTCGCCGGCTATTGGCCCATTGCGGGCTCGATTGGTCCGAAGAGTGCATGAATTTCCACGCTTATTCCGGTGCCGTGTCGACACCGAGCGCGGCGCAGGTCCGTCGCCCGATCTATCGGGATTCCGTGGCGCGCTGGCGGAAGCATGCTGCCGCGCTGGCGCCGATGCGCACGTGGCTGGAGGCGCAAGGTATCGCCGTCGACTGAGCCGCGCACCGGCGATCGGGCCGGCGCCCGCAATCAGGCGCCGGACCCGAACGCTGCCGGAAGCAATCTCAGCGCGATGCCAGCTGGTTTGCCCTGGTGTCGTTGGCGGCCGTCGCGGCCGCGATACGCGAGCGAATGTTGGCGATCACGTCCGCATGGCAGGCACGCGCCTGGGCGCCGAGCGCGAGATGGATGGAACTCATCCCCTCGCCGCAGACCATATTTGCCGCCTGATCCATCCGGATCGCGAGGCGCTGCTGGCCTTCGACGCTGGTGAGATCGAGCCCGCGCAAGTCGAGCACTGCGCTGTCCGCCGAAAAGGGATTGTCGCGGGGTGCCGCCAAGGCAGGCGCCGCTACCATCAGCGCGGCGAGCGCCACTATGCCGATCTTCATCATCATCTCCTGCGTCTGTTCTGCCCAACCGCTCTCCGGCGATCAGGTCACGGCCAATTAGTGCTGGCCGACAGTCGTTGCAAGTAGATAATGAGTATTACTAAATAGAAGATCAGTATGCGCTTACTATCAAACTGGCGAGTTCGATGCGCTTGCCAAGCGCGCCCGGCGGCAGCGTAACGATTTCCATGCTCTCGCCGCCGTTCCGTGCGTCGGTCAGGGTCACCGTCAGCCTGCCGCCCTCGGCGCTCGCCCAGTCGCGCGCCGTCGCCAGCGGCACTGTCGCGCGCCAGGAGCGCTTGCCTTCGACCATAAGGGGACGGCCCGCTACCCGGACCGCCACTGCGGCATGGGGACGGCGGCCGGAGATGCGCAGGCAGGTCGCGTCGCCGCAATGGACCAGCCGTGCCTTTGGCGCGGCGACGGCACTGCCCGGAATCGCAACCATTGCGAGACCCAGGAAGAAGCAGAGGACTCTCGATGCGGGCCTAGTCCGGGCGGAGGCAATCATCGGGGTCGGATATGGGGCCCCGCCTCACGGCGGTATGGGCAGTTTGACGTAGGGCGCGCCGCCCGCCGATCCGCTTACGTCAAACACCCCATGTCACAGGGCCGTTATTATCGTTTAGCATATTCGTAATACGCGAAAGCTCGAAGCAAGCCGACGCAGGGGAAGGATGTCGAAGGAGGCGCTCGGGATCACAAAAGCCAAGGGGTAGAAGATGGGACGACTTTCTCGCACGGGCCTGCTTTGCGCGACCGCGCTCGTGAGCGTCGCGGCCGCGCCGGCACTGGCGCAGGAAGCGTCCGCTCCGGAGGAGGAGGCATCCTCCGGCTCCGCTACCGCCTCGAACGAGATCGTGGTGACCGGCAGCCGCCGGCGGACCACGCTCCAGGATGCCCCGATCAACATCAGCGCAGTATCCGGCGAGACGATCGAAAGCCTGCGGCTCGATGACATCCGCGCGCTCGGCAACTTCACGCCCGGCGTCACGATCGCGGATACCGGCCCGGCATCGACGGGCGAGATCATCCTGCGCGGCATTTCGTCCGGCGACACCAGCGTCTTCGGCCTCAACGCCAATGATGCGGTGGGCGTCTATCTCGGCGAGGTTCCGCTCTATCTGGACTTCAAGCTGATCGACGTCAGCCGCGTAGAAGTGCTGCAAGGGCCGCAGGGCACGCTCTATGGCCTCGGCACGCTCGCGGGAGCGGTGCGCTATATCCCCAATCGGCCCGATACGGATCGCTTCTCGGTCGACGTGCATGGCCGCGGCTACGCGCAATCGCATTCGGATGATTTCGGCGGCATCGGCGATATCGCCGTCAACCTGCCGATCCTGAAGGATCATATCGCGTTCCGCACCGCGACGGGCTATTACAGCAACGCCGGCTTCATCGATTACAATTATCTGCTGAAGCAGCCGGGCGTCTCCGATCCCCAGCCGGTGCGCGCGTCGGGCGGATCGACCGGTGCCCTTGGCGGTCCGGCCGACTATCTCGCCAATTTCAAGCGCGCCGAAGACGTGAACTATGAGCACACGTTCACCACGCGCAACCAGCTGCTGCTCGAATATAACCCCAATATCAGGGCGTATCTCACCTACGCCCATCAGAGCACCAAGAGCGGCGGGCGTCAGGCCAATGGTGCCGGCGTGCTCGGTACCGGGAAATATGAAGGGCCCTGGCGCTATCTCGAACCGTTCGATCGCAAGTCGGATCTCTTCTCGGCCGAGATTTACGTCAATCTCTTCAACATCGCACAGCTTGTCAGCACCACAGCCTACACGAAGCAGAACATCTACAATCGGGACGACAATACCGATCTGCTTCTCGACCTGGACTATGGTTATGAAGCCTTTCCCGAGTTCTCTTCCTACGCGAACAACGAGCGGCAATATAAGCAGCTCAATCAGGAGGTGCGGCTCGTCTCGACCCATGGCGGCCCGTTCAACTGGGTAATCGGCGGGTTCTACAACCGCCTGGAATTTACTTCCGACCGGCACGAATACACGCCCGGTTTTGCGGAATCTTCCGTCTATTGGGGCGTCAATCGCCCGGACAACCTCGAATATATCTCTATGGTCGACAGCAAGAACGTCGAGAAGGCGGTCTATGGCGAGGGCACGTTGCACCTGACCAAAGAGTGGCAGGTGACGGGCGGCATTCGTTACTTCAAATATGACGCGGATGTCGCCGGCGGGTCCGCGCTGCCGCTGCTGGGGAGCGGCGTCGCCCTTATCCATCGACGACGATCCTCCCGAACCGGATCCGAACCGGATCGACGGGCAAGGACGGGATCGTCTGGAAGGCGAACACCTCCTACAAGTTCAGCGACGAGTTACTGGCCTATTTCACCTATTCGACGGGCTATCGCATCGGCGGGGTCAACCGGGTGGTGCCTTGTCCCCCGGTGCTGGCGCCCGGCCAGAATCTCTGCGCGCTGCCCAATGAGCTGGTCTATGGGCCGGACAAGACACGCAACATCGAACTGGGCGTGCGCGCCAGCCTGTTCGACAAGCGGCTCCAGCTGACGCTCAACGGCTATCATATCAAATGGAACGGCGTGCAGGTGCCGAGCCAGACGGTGAACGGCGCCATCGGCATCACGGTGAACGGCGCCAACGCCGTCTCCAAGGGTTTCGATTTCCAGGGCGCGCTCAAGATCACGCCGAACCTCAGCCTGCTCGGCACCTATTCCTATGTCGACGCGCATTTGACCGAGGATGTAGCGGGGCTGGTGGTCAGCCAGGGCGTTCGCTACGACGCCTCCGCCGGCGACAGGCTGCCCGGATCGGCGAAGAATTCGGCCAGCGGCCAGCTCATCTACAGCTATCCGCTGGGTGACGGACGCAAGATCGAAGCGACCTGGGCCACCATCTATCGCGGCGACATCTATTCGCGCGTGGGTCTCCAAGGCAACGGCGAGAAAATCCCGGGCTATGTCACGCACGGCGCATCGCTGAACTACATTACCGAACGCTTCGAGATCGGGCTGTTCGCAGACAATATCTTCGACAAATATGCAGTGACTGCGATCAGCAACGACATCTCGTCCCACAACCAGGTCCGCACCGATGTGGTCGAGCGCTATTATTCGCGCGGCGTGCTGACGCCGCGCCGCGTGGGTGTCGACTTCCGTATTCACTATTGAGCGACCACCGGCCCGTGCCTGTCGACAGCAATCTGCTTGCGATCGAGGGACGGGCCGGCGCCATCGCCGGGGCGCGCGAGGCTACGTTATTCGGCCACCTGCGCCTCCCGGGACGCCCTCCTAGAGCGATCCCGGGAGCCCTCCTTTCGCTGACGTGACCGGAGCAAATGCTATGAAGAAGTTCCTGTTCAGCTACGTACAGCCGGCGATGGTCGTGGCGGTCCTGTTCTTCTGGGCGCTCGTTCCCAAGGCCTGGGTCGAGAACGCCTGGACGCTCACCATAGGCATATCGCTCACGACGCTGTTCGTTCTGGGGCTCGAATGGCTCAACGAACGGCATGCCAGTTGGCGCCTGACGAAGAAGGAATTCTTCACCGACCTCTTCTACATGGTCCTGAGCATGACGGCGATCGCGTGGGTCACTGCCCGATTGGCCGAAGAGCCGTTGATCGCAGCAAAGCACGCACTGGGCATCACCACGGAATGGGCCATGCATCTGCCCTTCGTCGTGCAGGTCGCGCTGGTCGTCTTCCTGGTCGAGTTCGGCCAGTATTGGATGCACCGGTTGATGCACAATTTCACACCGTTCTGGCTGACGCACGCGCCGCACCATCACATCACCCAGCTGAATGCGATGAAGGGCGCGGTCGGCAATCCGATCGAACTCTTCCTGATCAGCCTCAGCGTGGTCGCATTGTTCGATCTGCCGCTGGCCGCCCTGTTCTGCGCCTTCCACATTCTCTCGGTGGTATCGACGTTCGCGCACGCGAATACGCGGTGCGATCCGCCCCGGTGGTACGCATTCTTCTTCACGACGATCAAGAACCACAGCCTGCACCATTCGGTGGGGTATGAGGAAACGCGCTGCAACTATGGGAACTCGCTGATCCTGCTCGATCGCATCTTCGGCACTTATCGCGACGGAGAGGCTGAATTGGTGGGCCAGGATGAACGCCGGCGCCTGTCGATCGGCGAGCAAATGCTCTTCCCGTTCCAGCCGCTGATCGCGAAGATCAAAGCGAGACGGGGTTACGCCTAGACTGCGCCCAGCCGGGCCGATGCGGATGGATGTCGCCGTCCGCTATTTTTGGATATCGATCTGGAGACGTTTCCTGATGATCATTGGGTGTTTGAACAGGAACTCGCTTCTCCTGGCGATCGCGGGAGGCCTTGCGCTGGTATCCGCCTCCGCAGCCTCCGCCCAGGAGGAGCGAGTACTCAACGTCCCGGGATTCGCCGATTTCCTCGCGGTGGACGGATCGTCGGTCTGGACCACCAATAGCGGACGGGTCGAGCGCTGGTCGAACAAGCGCAAACTCGCGGAAGTCGCGATGTCGCACCCCTGCGGCGCGATGGCGGTCGCGTTCGGCTCCTTGTGGGTCGCCGACTGCAAGGACGGGACCCTCAACCGGATCGATCTCAAGACGGCGCGGAAAACGGCCGTGATCGCCACCGGCATCGCCAATCCCAAGGGTGAACTGAATGTCGTGGCCGGCGCCGGATCGGTCTGGGTGGCGAGCGACCAGAAGGGCGTCATCGCCCGCGTCGATCCGGCCAGCAACAGCGTGACGAACGCGATCGAGGTCGATCCGGGCACTTATTATCTGGCATTCGGTCTCGGATCATTATGGGCCGTCAGTGCCGAGCATCAGAGCCTTCAGAAGATCGACCCGCAGACCAACGCAATCGTCAAACGAACGGCACTGGGCCGAGAGCCCGGCTTCCTCGTCGCAGGGGAAGGCGCGGTCTGGGTTCAAGAGCAGGGAGACGGGACATTGGCCCGGATCGACCCCGAGACCGGAGAGGTCTCCGGCCGCGTGAAGGTCGACGAGACGCTGAAATATGGGGATATCGACGCAGGCGGCGGCAAGATCTGGCTGCGCACCACTGCCGGCCAGACGTTCGTCGTGATCGATCCCCGGACGCTCGCCATTCGCGCGCGGGTCGGGAAGGGAACCGGCAGCGGCGCCCTGCGATATACCCGAAAGGGCGTGTGGACGACGTCGCATGACGTTCACACGATGTCCTGGTGGAAAAAGCCTGCCCGTATCGGGAAGTGACGCGTCCGAGAACAGTTCTCGTGGTGCGCCGTTTTCCCGGCCAGCTTCCCATTGCAATGTAGGATTTCGTCTGGTGCACTCGAGGCGCGGCCACGAACGGCCGCCGCTCTTTGAACCTGGTGCAACGATTTGGCGCGCACGCACGAAAGTTTCCGAGCTGCGAAATTTTATGGCGATTATATACATGACAAAGCGCCATGACATTGCTAAGCCGGATAGCGACAGGCCGGCGTTCGAGATTACAGACGGGATGGCGGAAGCTGGCGCGTATGCGCTGGCGGATCTGCTGGGAGACGGGATGTCGTCCGACAGTCCGCGGAGTTCACTTGCCTCGGTTGCGTCGCAAGTTTTCGATATGATGTGGAAGCACTACGTCACGGAAAATCGCGTCTAGCTCGGTGCAAACCTCCACAAGCTCCGCTGCCCTTCGATCCAGATCGGCGGCTGTGAAGATTTGCCTATCCCGCATGCTTTGAGCTTCTTTCGTGCTTTTCGGGATTCCAACACGGAAGAACCGCGCGGGCGCGCCGTCGAGAATGCCCCACTTGCCATGCACGATGTTGTTTCGGATCGTCGTTTTCCGCCGAACGCGCTCAAGGACTGAATTGAGGCGATCATGCTCAGCCGGTGGGAGAGCTTCCTCACTGATGGCCTGGATGATCTCGCGAAACTGCTGCTGGGAGAGCCGATCTATGAGTATACTCGCGTAAGGGGTCTGGGACAGGCATGTGAAGATGTTGCCCAAGGCGTATTCCACATCGCCCCAAGCGGTCATATATCGGCCAAACGCTAGCTCGGTTTTATCGTCGGGCCTGCAGTCAGGTGCTAAAGCCATGTCGATGAAGACGCCTCTATCCGAAGATGACGTACTCCGCCGGTTGCTGAGTACCCCGCCAAAGCCGCACGAACCGCTGCCAGAGTCAACGGGAGAGCGACGGCGGGGCCGTCCCCGTAAGCCGGAAGGCGAGAACCACAGGGCCGTGCGGTAGCCGTGGCACGCGGCTTCCTATTGGCCTTTGTCGCCCTCTTGGTCAGCAGTGCTGTAGCGCGCTGGGTATTGCCAGAGAACGTAGCAATGTGGCTGGATTTTGCCGTTCAGGGCGCCGTGTTTACGGTGATATGGGGAACGGGTTGGACGCTGTTGTACAAGCGTCGCGACGGCTCACCCGAAGAGCCAGTCACATAGCAGAAAGGCCCGGTCGCTGTGACCGAGCCACTCTGAACATATAAAGACATGCGCATATGTGATCGTTGTTTTTCCGTCACTACGGTTAACAGAAACGCAACAGGTTGGCAGTCGAGACTCGACAGTGCCAAGCTTGGATCAGATAGAGAACGATGACATGAAAAAGGCCGGGGCTGTGGAGGCCCCGGCCCGGATCATCCGCTACGATCTTGCAATCGCCAGCGGACAAGCAATGTTTGCGGGAGGAAGTGTACTCTCCCAGAGCGAAGGGTCAAGGCGATTGCGACTAACGGCAAGGAGCCGAACGCAATGGCAAACTTTAAGTACCAGCAATATCTGAGCCAATCGAACCATGCTGCGTTCGATACAATCACTCAACCCGGTCACGACACGCCTCATTCCGGCATCTACCGGTGTGAAGGCTGCGGCGATAATATCGTTTCCACGTTCGGGCACACGATGCCGCCGCAAAATCACCATCAGCACACTTATGCTCAGGGCACCATTCGTTGGCGACTGATCGCTGCTACGAAGTAGTGGGCCCGCTTCGCTTCGGTAGCCAGTTTGGCGACCAGAGGCCGAGTAGGCACAGCGCGGCAACGACACGTCGCGGATAGGTCATTTCGTGCTTCATAGATACCTCCTTGCGGGTATCAGGATACCACAGGTATCTTGGTACCCGCAAACTTTATGACATCCTGCGCACACGCCGCAGTTACTCCTCCCGCTTCCTCGGAATCCTGCGCCTACGTCCGAGCGCAGGAAGCTTAGGCTGCGAAGCTAGGCCGCCGATAGAACAGGCGACGACCAGCGATACCCTTGAGCGCCAGATCGGCGCGTTCCGCATCGTCAACGCCGTTCGCGGCGCGGTTCGAATAGCGGAAATCGAACTCGGCAAGGTAGCGGTTCAGGTGCTGCTTGCCGCAGTGCTGATAGACACCGATCATCCCGCGTTTGAAGATCGAGAAGAAGCCTTCGATCGTGTTCGTATGGGTCGTGGCGTCGTCCTTGTTGACGTACTCGCCCTTGCCGTGGGTGACGACCTTGTGACCGGCATGCATTTTGGCGAGGCCGCGATACATGGCAGCTTCGTCGGTCATCAGGACCGCTTCGTGCGCGACGTTGTGACGCACGATCATGCCGATTTCCTCCTTGCGGAAGTTCTCGAAACGCAGCGAACGAGCGCGGCCAGTCTCGCGGTCAACGAGGGTGAGAACCTTCATCTTGTGCGAGGAACCGGCGCCCTTCTGCTCCTTGGAGCGGTCGCGGCCGATATAAGTCTCGTCAATCTCGACCGTGCCGCCGTCGCCGCCGAATTTGTCGCCGCCTTCCTCGCGCATTGCCTCACGGATGCGGTGGAACATGAACCATGCGGTCTTGTAGGTGACGCCGAGCATGCGGTGCAGCTGGTGCGCGCTCATGCCCTTCTTGCTGGACACAAGCAGGTAGTTGGCGAGCAGCCACTTGTTGAGCGGGACCTTGCTGCCCTCGAACACGGTCCCGACAGTCACAGAGTACTGCTTGCGGCAATCGCGGCACTGGACGACGCCAGAGCGGATCGCGCCCTCAGGGTGCGCCTTGGTGGGACGACCGCGCTGAGCAGGAAGCCGCGCCGCGTTCAACGAGCCACAGTGCGGGCAGAACGGACCTTCCGGCCAGCGCAGAGCTTCAAGATGCTCGCGGGCTGCGGTCTCGTCGGTGAAGCGGGGGGCGGTAAGGTTCGTCATGCGGATTATATGCCCGCATCACGGCTGATTTGTCAAGTATATAATCGCCAATTTTATGAGTGAAACCGCGGGCAAAGTGCGAAGTTAAGCCCGTGAAGTCCTGCTAGACGCGGACGAATCGCCTTCTCCGGGGCGCTCAATCCGGATCGCTCTCCACCGACGCCGCCGCCGGCACTTCCTCCGGCACCCCGTTCAGCGCCCGCGCCAGCTTCTCCCGATCCAGCGCACCTTCCCAGCGCGCCACCACGATCGTCGCCACGGCATTGCCGATGAAGTTGGTCAGGCTGCGGCATTCGCTCATGAAGCGGTCCACGCCCAGGATCAGGGCCATGCCTGCGATCGGGACTTTGGGCACGATCGCCAGCGTCGCCGCGAGCGTGATGAATCCCGATCCGGTGACACCCGCCGCGCCCTTCGAGCTCAGCATCGCAACGCCCAGCAGCGCGAGCTGCTCGCCCAGGGTCAGCTGGACGCCGGTTGCCTGTGCGATGAACAGGGCGGCGAGGGTCATGTAGATGTTGGTGCCGTCGAGATTGAACGAATAGCCGGTCGGTACCACCACGCCGACCACTTCCTTGTCGCACCCCGCGCGCTCCATCTTCTGGATGAGCGCGGGGAGGGCGGCTTCGGACGAGGAGGTGCCGAGGACGAGCAGCAATTCGGCCTTGAGATAGCGGAGCAGCTTGAGGATCGAGAAGCCGTTGAGCGCCGCCACTGTGCCGAGGACCACCAGCACGAAGATCAGGGCGGTGAGATAGAAGGTCCCGACCAGCGCGCCGAGGCTCCACAGGCTGCCGAGGCCGTATTTGCCGATCGTGAACGCCATCGCCCCGAATGCGCCGACGGGCGCCGCCCACATCACGATCGTCACCAGCCGGAATACGACCAGCGCGATTCGCTCGAGCATGTCGGTCACGGGCCGTGCCGCCTCGCCGACAAGCGTGAGCGACACGCCGAACAGCACCGCCACGAACAGGATCTGGAGGATCGATCCGCTGGTGAAGGCCGACACCAAAGTGGTCGG
Organism: Sphingomonas sp. 7/4-4; assembly: GCF_027941955.1. Taxonomy (GTDB): domain Bacteria; phylum Pseudomonadota; class Alphaproteobacteria; order Sphingomonadales; family Sphingomonadaceae; genus Sphingomonas. Next base: position 993,153 of record NZ_CP115960.1, on the reverse strand, counting down.
GATCACCGAGAGCAGAAAGCCGGTGAGCGTGGTCTCGTGCGCCTTTTCCTCGAAGCCGTGCACCGCCGCGGCGTTGAGCGTACGCGGATCGACGTGCATTCCCGCGCCCGGCTGGAGGACATTGGCCACGATCAGCCCGACGATCAGCGCCAATGTCGAGAAGAACAGGAAATAGACAAAGGCCTTGACCACTACGCGGCCCAGCGCAGCGAGCTGGTGCGATCCCGCGATGCCGGTCACCACGGTGAGGAAGATCACCGGCGGGATGATCATCTTGACCAGCGAGATGAATCCCTCGCCCAGCGGCTGCAGGCTCGCCCCGAACGCCGGCGCGAAGGTGCCGACCGCCACGCCGGCGATGATGCCCACCAGCACCCAGAAATAGAGCAGCCGCCAGAAAGGCTGCTTCTGCCCGTGCTCTGCCGTGATCGGCCCCATCCTCATTCCCTTCGCGTCTTTTCTATGCCGATCGCAGGTCCGCCCCAAACGGAAAAGGGCGCCCCCTTTCGGGAGCGCCCTTCCTAACTCTCAGCTCCGATCCCGTAGGACCGGAACGCCGATCAATGCGCGTTCGCGTCAGCGGCGTCAGCGGCATTCTCTTCGACGTCGGCAGCGTTCTCGAGCACGTCCGCGGCAGCGGCGTTGGTCGTGTTGTCGGCAGCGTCGTCATAGATCGCGGCGTTCGCCTCGTGGCTGTCGGCGACGTTCTCGGCAGTGGTGTTGGTGGTGCCGCCGTTGCAAGCCGCGAGCGACATCAGGCCGGCGGTCGCAGCAACAATGAGGATCTTCTTCATACGGGGTGCTCCTATGGAACATTAAACGTTTCGCACCCGGCCCGAATGCCGACGCGAAGGTGCTGAAATAGCGGTCGTTGCGTTTCCGTCAATCGCAAATGCGTCGAACCGCAAAAATTCTGCCACTTTTTTGCCCGATTTCGGACATTCGAGCGCCTTGCGGCGCGAGAGACTCAGTGCGCGGCGGGGGCACCTTGCCGATATCCTCGGGCGCATTGGCGACGATCGCGAGCAAAGCGGTCCACGCTGCCACATTCTGGCGCAACTGCTCGGGGTCGATCTTGTCGAGCGTGTCGTCGGGCGTGTGGTGATAGTCGAAATAGCGCAGCCCCGACTGGCCGAGATCGATCCCCGCGACGCCGGTGCGCAGCACCGGGCCGACATCGGTGCCACCGCCGGCATTGCCGCGCCCGCGCGAAATGCCGAGCGGCGTCAAAGCCGTGGCGAGTCGATCGCCGACCGCCTTGGCGCTGTCGGGCAGGTTGGTTTCGAATTTCCACACCCGATCGGCGCCGAAATCCGATTCCGAGGCGAAGACGTGGCGCTCGCTCGCATGCGCCTTGGCATAGGCCTCGCCGCCGAACCCGCCGACTTCCTCGGCGCCGAACCAGACGACGCGAATCGTCCGGCGCGGCTGGCCCGCGTCCATGATCCGCTTGGCGGCCGCGGTGGTGATGCCGACGCCCGAAGCGTCATCGATCGCCCCGGTGCCGAGATCCCAGCTGTCGAGATGCCCGCCGATCAGCACGATCCCGGCATTGGGGTCGCTCCCTGGCACATCTGCGATGACGTTGCCCGATTCGGCTTCGCCCTTGAATTCGGGCGTGACGAGGAGCTTGAGCCGCACCGGCCCGCGCTTGAGCAACCGCTCGAGCTGATCGGCATCGGGGAGCGACAGCGCCGCCGCGGCGATCGGCTTCACGCCCTGCGCCCAGTTGGTGACGCCGGTATGTGGATTGCGATGATGGTCGGTGCCGATCGAGCGAGATCAGGATTGCGGCGGCGCCCTTGGTCGCCGCGATATTCGGTCCCGCGCGGCGCGCGCCGCCGAACGTGCCATATTGCGAGCCGTCCTGCGTCGGGGTCATCGAATGGCTGACGAACACGATCTTGCCCTTCACGGCTTCGGCCGGCGCGGCCTCCAGATCGGCGAGCGTCGGGAAGAAGACGACTTCCGCCTCGACGCCCTTGGCCCCGGTCGATCCCGAATTGCCCAGCGCCGCGACCGTCAGCTTCTGCGCGGAAGCGCCGAGCACCGCCGCGGTCTCCTCGCCACGCACCCAGAGCGGCATCCTGTAGGTCTCGATATGGACGTTCTGGAAGCCGAGCGCGGTCAGCTTCTTCACTGCCCAGGCCCGCGCCCGCGCCTCGGCCTCGGTCGCCGCCAGCCGCTGCCCCACTTCGGTGGTCAGCCCCTCGGTGATCTCCCAGGCGAGATCGTCCTTGAGCGCCGCGTCGCGCAACGCCGCGACGTCATGCGTCTGGGCCAGCGAGGGAAAGGAAGGGCGAGCGCGGCGGCGGCCGCGAGCAGGATGCGCTTGGTCATGGGGTGCGTTGCTAGCCACCCCCGTAACGTTTGCCAATGGTCCGCGTGTTTCCTTTTTGTTTCCATCGCGGCCGCGTTGCCATTTGGCGCTTCGATCGCTACATCGCCGCCAAACTTCCAGCATTTCCCAGATACCCATCGGAGACCCTAATCGTGGCCGCCCAATATGCCTTCGTCATGAAGGACATGACCAAGACCTTCCCCGGCGCTCCCAAGCCGGTGCTGAGCAACATCAACCTGCAATTCTATCAGGGCGCCAAGATCGGCATCGTGGGCCCCAACGGCGCCGGCAAGTCGACGCTGATGAAGATCATGGCGGGCGTCGACAAGGATTTCACCGGCGAGGCATGGCCCGGCGAGTACATCACCGTCGGCTATCTCGAGCAGGAGCCCCAGCTGGATCCGACCAAGAACGTGCTCGAGAATGTCAAGGAGGGCGCCCGCGCCACTGCCGACCTCGTCGATCGCTTCAACGCGATCTCGGCCGAGATGGGCGATCCGAAGGACGATACCGATTTCGACGCACTGATGGAGGAGATGGGCGATCTCCAGGCCAAGATCGACGCGGTCGACGGCTGGACGCTCGACAACCAGCTCGAAGTCGCGATGGAGGCTCTGCGCTGTCCGCCGTCGGACTGGCCGGTCGAGAATCTCTCGGGCGGTGAGAAGCGCCGCATCGCGCTCACGCGCCTGCTGATCCAGAAGCCGTCGATCCTGCTGCTCGACGAACCGACCAACCATCTCGATGCCGAGAGCGTCCAGTGGCTCGAAAATCACCTCAAGGAATATGCCGGCGCGGTGCTGATGATCACCCACGATCGCTATTTCCTCGATAACGTCGTCGGCTGGATCCTCGAAATCGATCGCGGCAAATATTTCCCGTACGAGGGCAATTACTCGACCTATCTTGAGAAGAAATCCAAGCGCCTCGAACAGGAGGAACGCGAGGAATCGAGCCGCCAGACCGCGATCAAGAACGAGCTCGAATGGATCCGCCAGGGCGCCAAGGCGCGCCAGACCAAGTCCAAGGCGCGTATCGCCAAGTTCGAGCAGCTGGTTGAAACGCAGAAGAATCGCAAGCCGAGCGGTGCCCAGATCGTCATCCAGGTGCCCGAGCGCCTCGGCGGCAAGGTCATCGAAGTCGAGAATATCTCGAAGGCCTATGGCGACAAGCTCCTCTTCGAGAATCTGTCGTTCACGCTGCCCGCGGGCGGCATCGTCGGCGTGATCGGCCCCAACGGCGCCGGCAAATCGACTCTGTTCAAGATGATCACCGGCCAGGAAACCCCGGACACCGGCACGATCGAGATGGGCTCGACCGTCCGCCTCGGCTATGTCGACCAGAGCCGCGATCACCTAGATCCGAAGAAGAACGTCTGGGAGGAAATCTCCGACGGGCTCGATTACATGAAGGTCAACGGCCACGACGCCTCGACCCGCGCCTATGTCGGCGCGTTCAACTTCAAGGGCGCCGACCAGCAGAAGAACGTCGGCAAGCTCTCGGGCGGCGAGCGCAATCGCGTGAACATCGCGAAAATGCTCAAGCGCGGCGGCAACGTCCTGCTGCTCGACGAACCGACCAACGATCTCGACGTCGAGACCCTGGGCGCGCTCGAGGAAGCGATCGAGAATTTCGCGGGCTGCGCGGTGGTGATCAGCCACGATCGCTTCTTCCTCGATCGTCTCGCCACGCACATCCTCGCCTTCGAAGGTAACAGCCATGTCGAATGGTTCGAAGGCAATTTCGAATCCTATGAGGAAGACAAGCGCCGCCGCCTCGGCGACGCCGCCGATCGGCCTACGGCACTGTCGTACAAGAAGCTGACGCGCTGATCGCCTGACGCGCTCTTCCCCGCGGGGAGGGCGCGTCGAGACCTTCCGCGGCACGAACTCAGAAGCGCCGCGCGATCCCGACATAGAGTTCGACGTCGGGGCTCGTCTTGTTCAGCCCGGCGACTGCACCGGCATCGATCTGCAGGTCGCCCTGTGGTTGCCAGGCAACAGACAGGCCTGCCAGCTCTTCGGTCGAACTGCCCGACGGATCCTCGTCGCGCATTGCCTCGATTTCGAGCGCGCTGCTTACCGACTTGGTCAGCGCGGCGCTCAGCCCGATCACGCTGCCATAAGCGAAGTGCCGCCCGCGCCGGTCTTCGTCGACGGCCGCATCGACTTCGGGCGTCAGTGCGATGCCGAAAGTGTCGTTCAAGCTGTAGCTGACGGGCGCGATCAGCCCCGCGGCCCAGTCCCCCGCGCCCATCGTCGCGCCGCCGGCGGGAAGCGTGGCATAAGGCATGACCGCCGCCGAGAAGCCAGATCCGTCCGGATGGGAGAGGTTGCGCCGTAGCGCGAGCGTGACGTCGCCGGTGCCGGCGCCGTGCGCGATCGAGCCGGTGACCCTGTCGCGGGTGCGGACCGAGCCGAACGCGGTCCAGCCGGCCTGGACCTCTAGATCGTCGGTCACGCCGTAGCGGAGCAGTACGTTGCCCAGCGTCCAGTTGTCGATGCGTTCGGCGCCGTCCTGTTCGAGCGACCAGTCGACGCTGCCCAATTCGGCCACGGCATGACCGCGGTCCACCGTGCAGGCTGGCGTGCCCAGCCCCGGACGGTCGGGGCAGAGCGGCCGCAGCTCCTGTGCCGTGGCAGTGCCGATGCCGGCGAACAGGATTACGGACAGCGCGAGAAAATGCCTCATGCCGTGATTCATAGCCGGTGCCGAAAGGACACGATACGTGGTTCGAAGACGCACTGACTTTCGTTCCCGCCGCCCATTCGTGTAACGAACCGATATGTCAGACACCGATTATCAGCGCTGGGCCGGACCGATCGCCGACGCCGCCGATCCGCTGCTCGCACTCTGCAAGGCCGTCTTCGCCGAATTCGATTCCGCCTATCTGCTCGACCGCTTGCCCCGCGTCGCGGATCCCGATCTCTGGCTGGCCATCGAGGGCGGCGAATGGGTCGGGTTCAAGCTCGGCTATCGCCGCGGCGACGCGCTGCTCTATTCATGGCTCGGCGGCGTCCATCCGCGGCTGCGCGGGCAGGGCGTCGCTTCGGAGTTGATGGAGCGCCAGCACGCGCATGCTGCGGCCGTCGGCTACCGCTTCGTCGAAACCCGCACCCGCGCCGCCAACAATCCGATGATCCTGCTCAATCTGCGCCACGGCTTCCATATCACCGGTTTCGAAGTGGACGCACGGGGAATCCCGGTAGTGATTCAGCGCAAAGCACTTTCCTGACGCCCGGCCTAAAGCTCTTGGCGTCGGGCGGGCGGGCGCGGTAACCCTCTCATCTGGGGGAGAGGCAATGCGCGACTGGCTTCATGAACACTGGATTCGGGTCGCTTCCTTCGGCCTCGTACTCGCACTCTTCGTGACGCCCGTCCTCGCGTTATTCTGGATGACCGCGGTGCCGGGCAAATCATGGAGCGGTCCATTGCCGCCGCTCAGCGCCACCGAAACCGATCTGGCGAAACGGTTGCGCGGACATGTGGAGGCGATTGCGCGCGAACCGCATAATGCGGGGCACCCGGAGGCGCTCGAACGGTCGGCGCGCTATATCGAAAGCACGCTGCGAGGCTTCGGCTACCAGATATATGCGCAGCCGTTCGACGATGGTCATGCGCGAAACATCGAAGTTTCGCTTGTCCCCGATGATGAACCCGGGCCGGCACTGGTGATCGGTGCGCATTATGACAGCGCCTTCACCGCGCCGGGAGCCAATGACAATGGCTCGGGCGTGGCGGCTTTGCTCGAGCTGGCGCGGATGCTTGCTGATCTGCAGGGACAGATCAGTTCCCCGATCCACCTCGTTTTCTTTGCCAATGAGGAGCCGCCTTTCTTCAAGACCGATCGGATGGGCAGTGTGGTATATGCCAATCGGCTCAAGGCATCGGGCGAGCAGGTGCGGGGCATGCTCTCACTGGAGACTTTAGGCTATTATAGCGATCGTCCGGGAAGCCAGCATTATCCCTTTCCGCTAGGGTTGCTCTATCCTGATACGGGGAACTTCGTCGCTTTTGTCGGCACCATCTCGTCGCGCAGCTTCGTCCGCAAGGCAGTCGGCAATTTCCGTGCAGTTGGACAGTTTCCGAGCGAGGGCGGCACTGCGCCGAGCGTCGTCCAGGGGATCGATTGGTCGGATCATTGGGCGTTCGAGCAGATCGGCGTGCCAGCCCTGATGATCACCGACACGGCGCCTTTTCGTTATCCGCATTACCATACGCGCGAAGATACGCCCGACAAGATCGACTATGCCCGGCTGGCACGGGTGACCGCGGCGATTGAGAAGATGCTGCGGCGCTTGCGCTAGCGGACCGCAGCCGCAGGACGCGATCGCGTCCTGCGGCCGATCGTCAGCCGCGGTTGCGCGCCGCGTCGACGCTCCACGGGCCTGCGCCGGCAGCGGCGAGGTAGAGGAAGATGAAGGCGTAGAGCAGAGCCGCTTCGCCGCCGTTCACCGAGGGGTAGAGGCCCTTTGGCGCATGCACCATGAAATAGGCCACTGCGCACATGCCCGATGCGATGAACGCCACCGGCCGGGTGAAGAAGCCGATCAGCAGCAGCGCGCCGCCCACCAGTTCGATCGCGCCCGCCGCGAGCAGCATCGGCGGCAGCGGTGCCGGCACCGGGAAGGGCGGGAGTCCGAAGAATTTCGACGTGCCGTGATGCAGGAAAGACAGCGCAGCGGCGATGCGAAGCACGCTCAGCAAGGGGCCGGACCAGCTTGCGGGAATGGGCATTGCGTTCCTCCTGTTGACGGCGCGCGATCACGCCGTTTCACAAGCGGAACCTTTCACGCCCGCGCCGCCGAATCAACCGGCACCGGCGAAACCCAGCGTTTCCCGTTCAATCGGCGGCGCGGCTGTTTCCCGCGTCAGGCGGTGAAGCGTTTGGTGAAGCCCTTGGCCTGCTTCTCGCCCTCGGCGGAATAGGCCTCGACATTCTCGACCCGCGCCAGCGGCGTGCCTTCGCGGCATCCCTCGATCAATTGGGCGACAGTATCGTCATCGCCGGAAACGAGGATCTCGACGCGTCCATCCCTGACGTTGCGCACCCAGCCGGTAAGGCCGGTGCGCTGCGCCGTGCGCACCACCCAGTCGCGATAGCCGACGCCCTGGACGCGGCCGGAAACCAGAATACGCTGTGTTACCATAATCCCCACACTGAACCCGGACCCGAACCAAGGGCCCCGTCGCCTGTTTACCACGGACCGTCGAAAACGAAGCGGAGCGGCGATTCGGTTCACCGCGTCCGGGGCACGCCTCAGGGGTAGGTTACGGCAATTACTTCATATTCCCGCTCGCCGCCGGGCAAGGTGACGCGTCTGAGATCGCCCACCGCGGCGCCGCGCAATGCCCGCGCCAGCGGTGCATTCCACCCGATCAACCCCTTGCCGGCGTCGGTCTCGTCGTCGCCTACCAAAGTCAGTTCGCGGCGGTTGTCGTCCTCGTCGGCCACCGTCACCGTCGCGCCGAAGAACACCTTGCTGCGATCCTCCTGCCGCGCCGGATCGACGACCTTTGCCGCCTTCATGCGCCTCGACAGGAAACCCAGCCGCCGGTCGATCTCGCGCAGCCGCTTGCGGCCATAGATGTAATCGCCGTTCTCGGAGCGGTCGCCATTGCCCGCCGCCCAGGAGATGGTCTCCACCAGCTTCGGGCGCTCGCCGGCGAACAAGGCGTCATATTCGGCCTTGAGCGCGGCATATCCGGCAGGCGTGATGTAGTTCGGGCGATCCATGCTGCCCTCTAACCCAAACCGTCATCCTCGCGAAGGCGGGGATGACGAAGAAGGGGCCGCCTAGCCCGGTCGGCTCTTGCCGAGATACCAGCTCATGTTCGCCGGTCCCCGCGAGCGGGCATATTCGGGGTTCATCAGGTCATAGACTACGGCGTTCTCGAGCACCCGCTGGACATAGTTCTTGGTCTCGAAGATCGGGATTTGCTCGATCCACTTGACCATGTCGCCGCCGGGCAGCCGCGGATCGCCATAAGCGCGGAGCCATTTGTTCACATTGCCCGGCCCGGCATTGTACGCCGCCACCGCCAGCGGATAGCTGCCATAAAGGCTGAAGACGCGCTGGAAATAGCTCGAGCCGAGCTTGATGTTGTAATCGGTGTCGGTGGTAAGCGATTCCCGATTGTAGCTCAGCCCCAGCTTGCCCGCGGTCTCGGCCGCGGTGCCGGGCATGAGCTGCATCAGCCCGCGCGCGCCGGCATGGCTCACCGCTGCGCGATCAAACTGGCTCTCCTGCCGCGCAATGGCGTGGACGATCGTCCAATAGTCGCGCTGCGATTCGGGCACGCGCACCGAGGGGTATCCCGCGGCGGTATAGTCCGACAGGCCGTTCTCGAGCGCGCTGCGGCCCACCATCACGCCCAAGTCCGGCCGCCCGATCGTGCGGCTGAGCTCGGCGGCGAGGACATGATCGTTGTCGGTGGTGGCATCGCGCGCGATCTGGCGGATGAACATTCCCTGCGATACGCGATCGCCCATCGTCCCGAGCAATTGCGCCGCACGCACCGTCTCGCGCCGATAGAAGGCATCGCGTGCCTCCGGGGCGGCGACGCGCGTGTCGAGCGGCGGCGGCCCTTTCAGCGCTCGGCCCAGCCGCTCGGCGGCGAGCTGACCGTAATAGAGGTCGGAAAAGCCCGCAGCCCGCGTGAAATAGTCCTGCGCCGCGACCTGATCGCCCGCAGCCTCAGCGGCGCGCCCGGCCCAGTACAGTCCCTTGGATTGAGTGGTCGGCGTCTTCGAACCCCGCGAATAGCGCTCGAACATGCCGATCGCATCGCGCGGACGGGCGAGATTGTAGAAGGCAGTCGTGCCCGCCAGCCAGGTAAGGCTGGTATAATCGTCGCGCTCGCCCAGCGGCAGCTCGGCGATGACGGTGGTCGACGGGAACGCGTCGTCGACCTGGCTGGCGATCTGATAGGCAAGGCTGTGCTGGTTGTCGGATGAAGCACCGCGTGCCGCCAGCAGCAGCGCCTCGTACCACGCCTCAGCGTCGCCCGGGTACGAAGTCAGCCGCGGCCGCTGCGCAAGGTAGGAGCGCATCGCCGGGCTCTGGCCGGTGTCGCGCAGCCAGCGCGCGCGATCGGCGATATAGCCGGGATCGCTACGCCCGATGTCCAACGCCGTCGCGCCCTTGAGCGCCGCGTCCGCCGCCCTGGTGCGGAACGCGATCCGCGCTTCGAAGATCGACCGCTTCGAGGGCGACGCGAAAGCCAACTGCCGCACGGCCGTGCTGGTCGCATTCTTCCACAGCAGCATGTCCATCCGCGCGTCGTGATCCGCGGGCGTCAGCGCCGGGAAGAAGCCGGACATCAGCTTGCTCTCGTCGGCAGCCCGCATCGTCCCCGAGCGCCACGCCTGGCGCGCCTGCTCATTGGCTTCGGCGCGCCTGCCCGACGCCGCCAGCGCCTCGGCAAAACGGAGGCGCCCGGCAGCCGTCAGCGGCGGGAAGCGCTCGAAGAAGCGCATCACCAGCGCAGGTGCGTAGCTCCCGCTGTCGAGCACCGTCTCGGCCGCCGCGCGCCGGCTGGTCTCACCCGGCCAGCCCGGATGCGAGAGCAGGAAATTGGCGTAGTCAGGGAAGGGCCAATTGTCGGATTGCTGGAGCCGCTTCCACTCGATCAGCGCGTAGGACAATGGGTCCGACTGGGCATAAGCGGGGGAGCAGGCGAGACCGCATTTTGCAACGCCCCCGCGAACGACCGGATTTGATCATGCGAGAGCTGCGATGAAACCGCGACCCCCGACACCCCCGTGAGCAATACAGCGCTCTTGATAAACGACCCGAGCATGCTGGACATCATACGGAATCGCCGACTATCTGCCAGTCCCGATCTCGGGACTTAAGAAAGATTTTCACGCCATGTTCTCCGGGTCGATTCCCGCATTGGTCACGCCGTTCCGTAACGGCGCCTTTGCCGAACAAGATTACCGCGATCTTGTTGAATGGCAGATTGCCGAAGGTTCGGCGGGATTGGTTCCGTGCGGCACCACCGGCGAGGCAGCAACGCTGACCAAGGACGAGCATTTCGAAGTCGTGCGCGTCTGCGTCGATCAGGCGAAGGGCAGGGTGCCCGTGCTCGCCGGCGCCGGCTCGAACGATACCCAGGTCGCCATCGCGAATGTCTACGCTGCCAAGGCTTCGGGCGCCGACGCGGTGCTGATGGTGCCGCCTTATTACAACCGCCCGAGCCAGGAAGGCATCTTCCGCCATTTCGAGGCGGTGGCGAATGCGACCGACCTGCCGATCGTGCTCTACAACGTCCCCGGCCGCACGGTGACCGACATCCAGCCGGCGACGATGGCGCGGGTCGTCAAAGCGTTTCCGGATCGCTTCATCGGCGTCAAGGACGCCACCGGCCAGCTCGGCCGCGTCTCCGAGCAGCGCGCCGGCTGCGGCGCCGGGTTCATCCAGCTCTCGGGCAATGACGAGACTGCTCTCGCCTTCAACGCGATGGGGGGCACGGGCTGCATCTCGGTCACTGCCAATGTCGCGCCGGGGCTTTGCGCCGATTTCCAGGCCGCCTGGGCGGCCGGCGACAACGCCCGCGCCCTCGAGCTCCACGACCGCCTCTATCCGCTCCACCTCGCGATGTTCACCGATGCCTCGCCAGGCCCGGTCAAATATGCGCTCGGCAGGGTCCGCCCCGGCTTCCCCGGCGAGATCCGCCTGCCGATGACCGAAGCCTCCGAGGCGAGCCGCTCCGCGGTCGACGCTGCATTGGCGCACGCCGGACTGATCTGACCGGCACTCCCGGTTGCAAAGCATGCATCTTGCGTTGCGGTAAACCGCACGCGGCTGTCACAATCCGATCACATTCGGCGCCTAGCCGCCCGCTCAGGGAACAAGCCCTTTCGCGAACACCAGCCGTCCCGCGCACCAAGCGTGCGGGGCGATTGTTGCGTGCGTCCGCGAACCAAAAGAACAAGATTGGGGAACCGATGAAATTCGTATCTGCCCGCCGCGCGCTTCGTTCGAGCGCCGCCATCGCCGCTTTGCTCTACGCCGGCACCGCATTCGCGCAGGAAGCCGCAACCGCGCCTGAGGCGCAGGCCGACAATGGCGACATCGTCGTCACCGCGCAGCGCCGCGAAGAGCGCCTCGTCGACGTGCCGGTCTCGGTGGCGGTGGTGCAGGGCGATTCGCTCCGCGACTTCCAGGCGGCGGGCGACGATACGCTCGCGCTCGCCGGCCGCGTCCCCGGCCTCTATGCCGAGACGACCACGGGCCGCATCTTCCCGCGTTATTACATCCGCGGCCTCGGCAATATCGACTTCTACCTCGGCGCCTCGCAGCCGGTGTCGATCATCCAGGACGATGTCGTGCTCGAGCATGTCGTGCTCAAGTCCAACCCGGTCTATGATCTCGACCGTGTCGAAGTGCTGCGCGGCCCGCAGGGATCGCTGTTCGGCCGCAACACCACCGCCGGCATCGTCAAGTTCGACACGATCCGCCCGAGCGACACCTTTCAGGGCCGCGCCGCGCTTTCGGTCGGCGAATATGGCAGCAGCAACATCGACGTCGGCTTCGGCGGCCCGATCGTCGACGATGTCCTGTCGTTCCGCGTCTCGGGGCTCTACCAGCACCGCGACGACTGGGTCGACAACACCTATACCGGTCCGAGCTTCGACGGCACCCGCGGCAGCTTCAACGCGATGGGCGGCTTCGACGACCGCAACCTCCGCCTCCAGCTCCGCTTCACCCCCACCGATCGCCTGACTTTCGATCTCTCGGGCCATGGCCGCTGGTACAAGGGGACCTCCACGCTGTTCCACCGCGGCGCGCTGGTGAAGGGCTCGAACAGCGTCGAGAACGAGCCGCGCGACCGCGTCGCCTATGACGAGGCGATGGACAACCCGCAGGCCTATAACACCTACGGCACCTCGCTTCGCGCGAGCTACGATCTGGGCGGCGCGGTGCTGACCTCGATCTCCGCCTGGGAGACGACCTCGGGCTATAGCCGCGGCGACACCGACGGCGGCGCAGCGCCCTTGTTCACCGGCACGCCCTTCTACGGCCAGTCGCAGGGCAATGTCCGCGATCTCGACCAGTTCAGCCAGGAGCTGCGCCTCGCCAGCCCGGGCACCGGCAAGTTCAACTGGCAGTTCGGCGGCTATTATTTCGATTCTGCGCGACATCACCGATTTCTACCAGCGCCGCTATTTCCTCTCGGCACCGTTCGATCCGGCCAACCCCAACAGCCGCAACCCCAACAACTGGGTGCGCCTGCACAACATCAACACCAGCTGGGCGGCGTTCGGTCAGGCCAGCTACGAGGTCGTCCCCAATCTGACGATCACCGCCGGCGCGCGGATCACCAACGACAGCAAGTCGACTCGCCTGCTCAAGACCGCCGACACCGGCACCGGCGCGGTGACCTATACCGGCCGCCGCTTCGTCGAGCTCGAGGACACCAAGGAAAGCTGGGACGTCAGCGCACTCTACAAGCTCGGCGACAATGCCAGCCTCTATGCCCGCGTCGCCAAGGGCTTCCGCGGACCGACGATTCAGGGCCGTTCGGCGGTGTTCAATTCGGACTTCACCACGGCGGATTCGGAGACGATCCTGTCGTGGGAAGCTGGTCTGAAGGGCACGCTGCTCGACAACCGCGTCCGCTTCAACCTGAGCGGCTTCTACTACACGGTCGACGACATCCAGCTGAACGCCAATGACGTGAACGGCAACGGCGTGCTGCTCAACGCGGACAAGGCCAAGGCGTATGGCGTCGAGGCCGAGCTCGACCTGCATCCGATCGAGAATTTCGCGCTCTCGCTCGGCGGCAGCTGGCTGCACACCGAAATCGATGACCAGAATGCGCTCGCGCAGGTCTGCGTGCTCGGCGGCGTCATCGTCTGCACCGTCAAGGACCCGACCGTGACCATCGCCGGCCGCGGCACCTTCGCCCGGATCGACGGCAACCGCCTGCCCAATGCGCCTGAGTACAATCTCAACGTCGCGGCGCGCTACGACATCCCGACGGCGAACGACGGCAAGTTCTTCGTCTCGACCGACTGGAACCTCCAGGGCTTCACCAGCTTCGTGCTGTACGACACCAAGGAGTTCACGTCCGACGGCAACTTCGAAGGCGGCCTGAAGATCGGCTACGAAGGCAATAACGGCGAGTGGGAAATCGCTGCGTTCGCGCGCAACATCACCAACGAGAAGAACCTCAAGGGCGTGATCGAGAACTACATGGCCGCGGTGTTCAACGATCCGCGGATCATCGGCGTCTCGTTCAGCACCCGCATGCGCTGAGCCCAATCGATCCTCCCCGCAAGGGGAGGTGTCGCCGAAGGCGACGGAGGGAGGTAAGCGAAGCACTCTCCAACGGAACGCAGTGCTTCCGCCCCCTCCGTCATGCTTTGCATGCCACCTCCCCCTGGCGGGGGAGGATTGTGATAGGCCTGGCCCACGCCAGGCCTTTTCTTTCCGCGCCCGATCCACGGCTTCCCTTAAGCCCATCGGCCCCCTACATGCGCCCCTCTCATGGCTCGCCCGCACGCCCATTCCGAAAAGGTAAAGACCGTCGCCGAGAACCGGCGCGCGCGGTACGATTATTTCATCGACACGGTGTACGAAGCCGGCATCGCCCTCACCGGCACCGAAGTGAAATCGCTGCGTTTCGGCGAGGGATCGATTGCCGAGGCCTATGCCGAGGTCAACGATACCGGCGTCTGGCTGGTCAATTCGAACATCCCCGAATTCAGCCACGGCAACCGCTATAATCACGAGCCCAAGCGGCCTCGTAAATTGCTCCTTCATGAGCGCGAAATAAACAAGCTCCACGGTGCCGTCGCACGTGAGGGCATGACGCTCGTCCCGCTTTCGATCTTCTTCAACGCAAGAGGGCGTGCCAAGGTCGAACTCGCGCTGGCAAAGGGCAAAAGACGCATGACAAGCGTGACTCGATCAAGGAACGGGACTGGAAGCGAGAGCAAGGCCGACTCCTCCGCGATCGTGGTTGAGCGGGGCTGGGCCCGCGCTTCCGCGCCTGGGTCGATCGCAACCTGCCGACGCGCGAGAGCTTCGAGTCGAACCGCTGGCTGAAGCCGATTGCGCATCGCATCCTGCATTCGTCGCTGTGGCGGATGACGCGGCGCTCGGTGCCGCGCGGCGTCGCGCTCGGCATGTTCACCGGCATCCTGATCCCGATGGGCCAGATTCCGGCGTCCGCGGTGCTCGCACTGCCGCTGCGCGCAAACGTGCCGGCGGCGGCGCTGACCACCTTCTTCACCAACCCGTTGACCACGCCGTTCCTCCTCGTCCTCTATTACAAGATCGGCGGCTGGGTCTTGCATCTGGGCGGCACGACCGCGGCGACGGCTGCGAAGACCGCGGTTGTCGATACCGGGTGGCTGCATTGGCTCGCGGCGGATGTCGGCTTGCCCACTGCAGTCGGCATGGCGATCTGCGCCGTGCTGGGCGGCGTGCTGGGCTATTTCGTCACCGCGCTGGCGTGGCGGCTGTGGATTTCGCGCAAGTGGCGCAGGCGGTCGGCCGAGCGCGCAGCGCGGCAGATTGACGCGGCGTAATAGCCGCTTAAGACAGCGCCTTTCTCTTTTCGAAGGGCCCTCCATGCGTCTCTCGCTTCTCGCCACCACCTTCCTTGCCGCGCCCGCGTTGCTCGCCGGCTGCACGCGCGGTGAAACCCCGCCGCCCGAGGCTGTCGCCGCCCAGACTGCAACTGTCGCGCAGGCTTCGGTCGGCCCGGTCGCCCCGGCCACTGCGCCGCGCCCGCAACTCGGCAATTACGGTTTCGACGAAGCCGGCATGGACAAGTCGATTGCGCCGGGTGACGATTTCTATGGCTTCGCCAACGGCATCTGGGCGCGGACCACGCCGATCCCGGCGGACAAGTCGAATTACGGCGCATTCAACGTCATCGACGATCTGTCGAAGCAGCGCACGCAGGAGATCCTCGAGGCTGCGAAGAATGATCCGAACTCGAAGATCGGCACCACCTACGCGACCTATCTCGATACCGCCGCGATCGACGCCAAGGGCCTCGCCCCGATCCAGCCATGGCTCGACCAGATCAAGGCCGTGAAGGCCAAATCCGGCCTCGCCGCGCTCTATGCGCAGGCCGACCGCAATGGCGTGGGCGGCCTGTTCGGCAGCTATGTCGGCCAGGACGACAAGAACCCCGAAGCCTATGCACTCAACCTGTCGCAGGGCGGCCTCGGCATGCCCGATCGCGATTATTATTTGTCGAAGGACGCCAAGCTCGTCGAAACCAAGACGGCGTACGAGAAGCACCTGACCAACGTCCTGACTCTCGCCGGCGAACCCAATGCCGCGGCCCGGGCCAAGGCGATCGTCGCCTTCGAGACCAGGATCGCGCAGGCGCACTGGACGCGCATCGAGAGCCGCGACGCGAACAAGACCTACAACATGATGACGGTCGCCGATCTCCCGCGAAAGGCGCCGGGCTTCGACTTCAAGGGCTATTTCGCGGGCATCGGTGCACCGGTAACCAACGTGATCGTCGCCCAGCCGAGCGCGGTGACCGGGATCGCGAAGCTCGTCCAGGCGACGCCGGTCGCGGTGCTCAAGGACCAGCTCCTCGTCCGCAGCCTCGACAATTTCGCCGACGTGCTCCCCTCGGCCTTCGACAAGGAACAGTTCGCATTCTACGGCACCACGCTCTCGGGCACGCCCGAGCAGCAGGTCCGCTGGAAGCGCGCGGTCGAGTTCACCACCGGCGCGGTGTCGGACGAAGTCAGTAAGGCCTATGTCGCCAAATATTTCCCGCCCGCGACCAAGGCTGCGGCCGACGATCTGGTCAAGAACGTCATCGCCGCGATGGATCGCCGCATCGATCAGCTCGACTGGATGGCGCCCGAGACCAAGATAAAGGCGCACGCCAAGCTCGCCGCTTTCACGCCCAAGATCGGCTATCCCGATCAGTGGCACGATTATTCGAACCTGCAGATCGTCGCCGGCGACGCGTTCGGAAACAATGTCCGCGCCAACAACTGGGCGCATGAGGATCAGATCTCGAAGCTCGGCCAGCCGATCCGGCGCTGGGAATGGGGCATGACTCCGATGGAAGTGAACGCCTATGCCAATTTCGGCATGGTCGAGATCGTCTTCCCGGCAGCCATCCTCCAGCCGCCCTTCTTCGATCCGAACGCCGATCCCGCGATCAATTACGGCGGCATCGGTGCGGTGATCGGCCATGAGCTGAGCCACCATTTCGACGACCAGGGTGCCAAGTACAACGCCGAGGGCCGCCTCACCGATTGGTGGACTCCGGCCGACGTCGCGGCATTCAAGAAGCGCACCGACGCGCTGGTCGCGCAATATGATCAATATGAGCCGCTGCCGGGGATGCACGTAAAGGGTGCGCTCACGCTCGGCGAGAATGTCGCCGATCTGGCGGGTCTCACCGTCGCATACGACGCTTACAAGCATTCGCTGAACGGCGAAAGCGCGCCGGTGCTCGATGGCACTTCGGGCGATCAGCGCTTCTATCTCGGCTGGGCGCAGGTCTGGCGCCGCAACTATCGCGAGGCCAATCTGCGCCAGCGCCTGCTCACCGATCCGCACAGCCCGTCGCAGCAGCGCACCTGGGTCGTGCGCAATCTCGATCCCTGGTACTCGGCTTTCGCGCCGGCATCGGGCAACAAGTTGTTCCTGACGCCCGAGCAGCGCGTCCGGATCTGGTAATATCAAGGCTCCCTCTCCCCGTGTGGGAGAGGGAAGGGGCCTGCTCGCGGAGCGAGTGGGAAGGGTGAGGGCGGCGATATGACCCTCACCCTTCCGCCGCTTCGCGGCTCCCTCCCTCTCCCAATGGGAGAGGGAGTAAGGCTTGACCCGCGCCTGCGTACCGAACATCGGTAGCGTCATGGCCACGCTGCCCAATCCTGCGCACTCCCGGAGATTTCTGCCGCTGATGGCGTCGGTGGTCGCCGGCTTCGTCGCCGCTGCGCTCATCCTGCTGACGCTCAACGATCGCGCGGTCGCGCTCGGCTTCGCAGCTGCGGGCATACTCGCGGCCGGCGTGCTTCTCGGCGCGCGCAGGCTGCTCCACAGCGAAGATGTCGCCGAGACGCATGTCGACTGGGCGGTGGCCCAGAGCCTCGCCGCCGCCTCCGACGATGCGCTGGCGGTCACCGATCGTGCCGGCCGGCTGGTCTGCGCCAATGCGCGCTACGAGATCCTCTTCGCCGGCTGGCCGACGCCGCCCAATTTGCCGGTCAGCGATGCCGCGATCGACGATCTCGGCATCGCCGCGCGCGGCGCGTGGCGCGACGGCGAAGCGCAGGTCGAGAATGTCCATGTGTTCGGCGCGCCCGTCTCCGCGCGCGTCTCCCGCGTCGGCGACGAATCCCTCGTCTGGCGCTTCGTCGGCATCCAGGCGCTCGATCTCGCGGTGCAGGTCGAGGCGCTGATCCATGGCCATACCGGCGAGCGGCTCGCCGCCGCAGGCATCATGACGGTGATGGTCACGCCCGAGGGCCGCGTCCGCGCTGCCAATCGCGTGTTCAAGGCGCGGGCGATGGGCTCCCCGACGCGCCCGCCGAGGGCCGCGACTTCACGCGCTTTTTAATCACCGATCTCGATGGGGCTGGTCCGCTTCGAGCGCGAGGGGATGGACGGCACGCCGCTTCGGGTCCTCCAGATACCGTTCCTCGACGGCGAGGATTCGCCGATGCTCGTCGCCTTGCTCGACGAGGAGAATCTCAACCTGCCGTCGCCTGCGATCGGCGCGAGCGCCTCGGCGCATGTCCGTTCGCTGATCGCGATGCTGCCCTCGGGGCTGGCTCTGGTCGATCGCGACGGCCGCTTCGTCAGCATGAACGACGCGTTCGTCCGCGCCGCGCGGATCAACGCCGCCGCCCCGCCGCTCTATCCGATCGATCTCGTCGTGCGCGAGGACAAGGCCGCGCTCGCCGATGCCGTCCGCCGTTTCGCCGGTGGCGCTGCCCAGTCGGTCGAGATGACGGTCCGCTTCGTCGACGCGCCCGAGGAGCCGGTCGCGCTCACCATCGCCGGTGCGCGCGGGCTCGGCGATGCCGCGGTGCTGATCAGCCTCAAGGATCTCGGGCGAGGAGGGCAAGCTCAAGCGCCAGATCGCCCAGGCCACCAAGATGCAGGCGGTCGGCCAGCTCGCCGGCGGCGTCGCGCACGATTTCAACAACATCCTGACCGCGATCATCGGGCATTGCGATCTGATGCTGATGCGCCATTCGCCCGGCGACAGCGATTATGACGACATCCAGCAGATCCGCGCCAATTCGAACCGCGCCGCCTCGCTGACCCGCCAATTGCTCGCCTTCTCGCGCCAGCAGACGCTGCGGCCGCAGGTCCTCCAACTACCGGACGTCATCTCCGAGGTCTCGAACCTGCTCAAGCGTCTGCTCGGCGAAACCGTCCGGCTCGAGGTCAAGCACGGCCGCAATCTCGGTCCCGTCCGCGCCGATCCGGGCCAGCTCGAGCAGGTGGTGGTCAATCTCGCGGTCAACGCCCGCGATGCGATGCTGAGCGCCAATCCCAATGGCGGCGGCACGCTCACCATCGCCACGGCCAGCGTCGCCGCGGCGGAAGTCCGTCAGATGGACGACGACGTGCTTCCCGTCGGTGACTATACCGCGTTGCGCATCACCGACACGGGGACCGGCATCCCGCCCGACATCCTCGGCAAGATCTGGGAGCCGTTCTTCACCACCAAGGAAGTGGGGAAGGGGACCGGGCTCGGCCTGTCGACCGTCTACGGCATCATCAAGCAATCGGGCGGGTTCATCTTCGCCGACAATGTCCCCGGCGGCGGCGCCGAGTTTACTGTCTACCTGCCGGTCCATTCCGCACCCGAGGCTGTGGTCGCCAAGGCGCCGGTCAAGCCGCGCCAGATCGATCTATGGGGTTCGGGCACCATCCTGCTGGTCGAGGACGAGGACATGGTCCGCGCCGTCGCCGAACGCGCGCTCACGCGACAGGGTTACACCGTCGTCGCCGCCGAGAATGGCGAAGTCGCGCTCGAGACGCTGGAAGGCATGGGCAAGCCCGATCTGTTGATCAGCGACGTCGTCATGCCCTCGATGGACGGGCCCACCATGGCGCGCCGCATCCGGGCCAAATATCCGGACCTGCCGATCCTGTTCATGTCGGGCTATGCCGAGGAGCAGCTTCGCAAGTCGATCGACCTCGGCAACGTCGCTTTCCTCCCCAAACCCTTTTCGGTTCAACAGCTTGCCGAAGCGGCACGCGACGTTCTCGCTACGAAATAATCTCTTGGCGACGCGGAAATTTCCTGCAAAGGCCCGGATATGCCCGCTCCCCGCCGTGTCCTGATCGTCGAAGACGAACCCTTGATCGCGATGATGCTCGAGGATTTCCTCGATGCCCTCGAACGTGAAGCCGCGGGCACCGCCGACGATGTCGAGAGCGCACTGGCGCGGATCGACGCGGGCGGAGTCGAAGCGGCTATCCTCGACGTCAATTTGCGCGGCGGCGAGCAGAGCTGGCCGGTCGCGGCCCGTCTCGCCGAACTCGACATCCCCTTCATCCTTGCCACCGGCGGGGCAGGCGACACCATCCCGGAGGTCTGGCGCGACCGCCCGATCCTCTCCAAGCCCTTCACGATGGACGGCGTGGAAAAGGCGCTCAACGGGCTGGACTGAGGATCGCGGATGCCGATGGAATATCGGCTATTGGGTGGTTGGCCGCGAAAGTCACACTAAGGTCACACTGACTGCATCGTTCTGGCGGGCCGTGTTCCTGCGCAGGAGATCCAGGATGATGTGGGCCAAGCAGCATTATACTCCTGCTTTCGCACGAGCAGCGATGAGAGGGGCGTTACGATGTCAAAGAGCTAAGTGAGGCTGTCAGACGAAATCCTACATTGCAAGCACGTCTGCAAATGGGTGGGAAGCGGACCTTGCGTCCGATGGCGATCTCTCGCACCATCCGGACATGCTCGATTTTCAATGCTGGTTCTGCGGTGAGGGTATCGACCGCGATGACAGAGGCGCACTGCTGGTTAGCGTCGAGAGTCTTTGGCGCTGGGCAGAGGGCAAGCGCGGGAAAGATGATCCCTTCCAGAACATCTACATTCACGCGCGGTGTGCCAAAGATCGCATGGCAGGCGCGACCATGGAGCTAGAACCATCCGTATTCGGTGAGGAAGGCTGAACGTCTGCTAGTGGGGCGGAAGCCGACGTCAGTCCACCACCTGCACCGGATCCCCCACACTGATCAGCCCCGGACGCGCCGGCGTCGCATAGACGCCGTATGCATTGCCGAACTGCTGCGCGACCGTCCGCAGTACACGGACATCCTTCGCGGCGGTATCGGGATCGATCGTGATCAGCACGCAGCGCGGGATCGGATCGGCCATCTGCACTATCGCGCCGTCCGCCTCGTTGCCGAAGGCGAGCCGCAGCCCTTGCCATTCGTTCACCGGCAATTCGCTTTCGATCACCACGTTCGCGCGAAACCGCCGCGGGTCGAGTGCGCAGCCATGGACCGCCTCAACGCTCGCGTGACTCGCGGTCGTCACGATCGAGATCGGCATCGAATCATAGATGCCGCGCGCGACCTGGACCAGCCCGATCGGCTCGCCCGCGGCAGTCTCAAGATGCGCGTGGAGCAGCGGATCGTGGAGCGACACCGCCGCGCCGTCGGGCGTTTCGACCAGCACTGCGGAGGTCTTGGGTGCCCCCGGATCGGCGAAGCTGGCGCGGTGCAGCACCATCGCCGGCACTTCGCGGGCGGTCAGCCAGGGAAACCGCGTGCCGTTGGCCTTCCGAAGAAAGGCATATTGTCGGTCGCCTTCGATGCCCTGCCAGTCGATCTCGGCGACCGCCAGCTTCTCGCCCGCCATCGACTTGACGGGAAAGCGGTTGAGCGCCGCGACATGGCCGACGATGCGGGTCATGCGCGGCGGGCTATCGGGCAATGCCCGGCGCCGCAACCCACCGGCGTGACAGGCGCGGCCCGATCGGGCAGAGCGCGGACATGATCCACCTCACCCGCGAAGGCCCGGTCGCGACCATCGCGCTGGCCCGCCCCGAAGCGAAGAATGCGCTCCCCATTGCCGCATGGCAGGCGCTCGCCGCTGCCACGCGCGATGTCGGCGATGCCCGTGCCGTGATCCTCAAGTCCGACGTCCCCGGCATCTTCTCCGCCGGCGCCGATGTCCGCGAGTTCGAGACGCTGCAGAAAGATCCGGCGCTACGCCCGATCTTCCGCACCGCGATGCGCGACGCGATCGAGGCAGTCGCGGCGCTTCCCATGCCGGTCATTGCCGCGATCGACGGCGGTTGTTTCGGCGCGGCGGTCGCGCTGATCCTCGCCGCCGATATCCGCATCGCCGGCAACCATGCCGAGTTCGCCACCACGCCCGCGCGGCTCGGCTTGGGCTATCCGCAGGAAGATGTCGCCCGGCTGGTGGCGAAGGTGGGGCAGGGCATGGCCTCGCTGATGCTGTTCACCGGCGACCGGCTCGTCCCGGACGAGGCCAAGCGCATCGGGCTGGTCGAATTACGGTCGAAGAAAGCCGATGAAACCGCGGCCGCGCTCGCCGCTGCGATCGCCGGCAACGCGCCGCAGGCGGTGCGCCTGCTCAAGCGCACGCTACGCGGTGGCGAGGGACTCGATCAGGCCTTCGACGACACGTTCGGCGGCGCCGAATTCGCCGAGGGCCTCACTGCGTTCCGCGAACGGCGGAAGCCGCTCTACCAATGAGCGAAGTCCCCGATATCATCGAAGGAAAACAGCAGAATATCCTGCTGCTCTGCGATCACGCCTCAAATGCAGTGCCGCCCGATGTGGATCTCGGCATCGCCCCCGAGCTGCTCGATCTCCACATCGCCGTCGATATCGGCGCCGGCCCGCTCACCCGCAGCCTCGCCGCGCGGCTCGAGTGTCCTGCGATCCTCGCCACCGTCTCGCGGCTGGTGATCGACCTCCACCGCGAGCCGGACCATGTCAGCCTGATCCCCCATCGCAGCGACGGCCATCTGATCCCCGGCAACGATACCGTCGATCGCGCCGCGCGGATCGCCCGCTTTCACGCGCCGTACCACCGCCTTCTCGCGCGCCGTATCCGTGCGCAGCGGCCGAAATTGATCCTCTCGATCCACAGCTTCACGCCATGCCTCGAACATGGCGGCACCGATCGCCCCTGGCAGGTCGGCATACTCTACAATCGCGACGCCCGCGCCGCGCGTCCGGCGATCGAGTTCTTCCGCGCCGCAGGCCTCGTCACCGGCGATAACGAGCCCTATTCGGGCCGCCTGCTCAACGCGACGCTCAATCGCCACGCCGAGGCAAACGGCATTCCCTCGATCGCGATCGAAGTCCGCAACGATCTGATCCGCGATGCCGCCGGGATCGAGCGATGGAGCCAGACTTTAGCCGGGCTGGCAAATTCTTTGCGCAATAGTCTTGCGCCAAATGCCCCTCCCGCGACATAGGCTTGCGCGCCATGACAAACCGATCTCGACAAGTCCCGCCTTCCCAGCCGCCACGTTTCCGTCGGACCCGAGCGCGCGCCCCACCGCAGCTATTATTACGCGATGGGCATCCCCGAAGAGGATATCGCCAAGCCCTTCGTCGGGATCGCCAGCGCCGGCAACGACAGCGCGCCGTGCAACACCACGCTCGATTTCCAGGCCGATGCCGCGCGCGAGGGCGTGATCGCCAATGGCGGTATGCCGCGCCGCTTCAATACGATCACTGTCACCGACGGCATCGCGATGGGCCATCAGGGGATGAAGTCCTCGCTGGTCAGCCGCGAAGTGATCGCCGATCTCGGTCGAGCTCAGCGTCCGCGGCCATTGCTATGACGCGCTCGTCGCCTTTGCCGGCTGCGACAAGTCGCTCCCCGGCATGATGATGGCGATGCTCCGCCTCAACGTGCCGTCGATCTTCGTCTATGGCGGTTCGATCCTGCCCGGCCGCTTCCACGACAAGGACGTCACCGTCGTCGACGTGTTCGAGGCGGTGGGCAGGTTCGCCGCCGGCAATTGCCCGCTCCACGAGCTGACCGCGCTCGAAAAGGTCGCATGCCCCGGCCATGGTGCCTGCGGCGGCCAGTTCACTGCCAACACCATGGCCTGTGTCGGCGAGGCGATCGGCCTGTCGCTGCCCAATTCGAACATGGTCCCCGCGCCATACCAGTCGCGCGAGCAGATCGCCGTCGCGGCGGGGCACCAGGTGATGAACCTGATCGAGCTGAACCTGCGCCCGCGCGACATCTGCACCCGCGAGGCGTTCATCAATGCGGCGCGCGTGGTGGCGGCAACCGGCGGCTCGACCAACGCCGCGCTCCACTTGCCTGCCATGGCCAGCGAGGCAGGGATCGAATTCGATCTCCACGACGTGGCTGAGGCCTTCAAATCAACACCTTACATCGCTGACCTGAAACCAGGCGGCAAGTACGTCGCCAAGGATATGCACGAAGCCGGCGGCGTCTACATGCTGATGAAGACGATGCTCGCCGGCGGGTTCCTCGACGGCAATTGCATGACCGTGACGGGGAAGACGCTGGGCGAGAATATTGACCAGGTCACATGGAACCCCGACCAGAAGGTCATCTATGACGTCAAGACGCCGCTTTCGCCCACCGGCGGCGTGGTCGGGCTGCAGGGCACGCTGGCGCCCGAGGGCGCGATCGTGAAGGTCGCCGGCATGCACCGCCTCCAGTTCACCGGCCCGGCGCACGTGTTCGATTGCGAGGAGGAGTGTTTCGAGGCGGTCGAGAATCGCCGGATCAAGGAAGGCGAGGTCCTGATCATCCGCTACGAAGGCCCCAAGGGCGGCCCCGGCATGCGCGAGATGCTCTCGACCACCGCGGCGCTCTACGGCCTCGGCATGGGCGAGAAGGTGGCGTTGATCACCGACGGACGCTTCTCCGGCGCCACCCGCGGCTTCTGCATCGGCCATGTCGGGCCCGAAGCGGCGGAGGGCGGGCCGATCGCGCTGGTCGAGAATGGTGACATCATCCGCATCGACGCCGAGGCCGGCACGATCGACCTCGACGTTCCCCAGGACGTGCTCGCCGCGCGCCGCGCCAAATGGCAGCCGCGCGTCAACGATTACCAGTCCGGCGCGCTGTGGCGCTA
Organism: Sphingomonas sp. 7/4-4; assembly: GCF_027941955.1. Classification (GTDB taxonomy): domain Bacteria; phylum Pseudomonadota; class Alphaproteobacteria; order Sphingomonadales; family Sphingomonadaceae; genus Sphingomonas. The sequence goes on along the minus strand of NZ_CP115960.1, from coordinate 968,731 downwards.
TTCCCGAACCGTCGGCCCTGCCTATAAGGGCGCAGTGACGCATCCGGGAGCCAGCGCCGAACGCCATGTCTACGCGGATATCTAGCGCTTCCACCCGAACCTTTGGCGCGCTCTTCAAATTTTCGTTCGCGCTGAGCTTGTCGAAGCGCCGGTCGTTGTTGCGCCCACCGGCCGGCAAAGTCGCCCTTCGACAAGCTCAGGGCGAACGGTGGTATTTGTTGGTGCCGTTGTTTCTTGCGGGATGTGGAGAGCAGGCCGCCAACAACGCCGCCACGGCGGCGAATCCGGGCGCACCCGGCCCGGCCGCCGCCGCACCAACCCAACCCGAAGCCCCCAAAATCCCCTGCGCCGCCCCCGGCAGCACCGAGTTCGCCCCCGTCTGCACCGTGGACCGCACCGAAACCCCTAACGGCGTCATCCTCACCCTCCGCCACCCCGACGGCGGCTTTCATCGCCTCCAGATCACGCGCGACGGCCGCGGCGTGATCGCCGCCGACGGCGCCGAGCCAGCAAAGGTGACGCCGCTCGCCGCCGACCGCATCGAAGTCGAACTCGGCGGCGCGCGCTATCGGCTACCCGCCACGGTCCGCGAACCGGCGCAATGATTCCCTCGGGCGCCCCGATCGTCACCGCCGCCGAGATGCGCGCCGCCGAGCAGGCCCTGTTCGCCAGCGGCGTCGCGCAGGACACGCTGATGGAGCAGGCAGGGGCGGCAGTCGCCCGCGAAGCTGCGCGCTTTGCGATGGGCCGTCCGATCCTGATCCTCGCCGGTCCCGGCAACAATGGCGGCGACGCCTATGTCGCTGCGCGGCTGCTCAAGGCCGAGGGCCATGACGTCAATCTCGTCGCCACCGGCGCGCCCGCATCGGGTGCCGCCGAGCGCATGCAGGCATTGTGGCACGGGTCCACCAGCGCGCTCTACGCCGCGCGCCCGAGCCCGGTGCTGGTCGACGGGCTGTTCGGCACCGGCATGACGCGCCCGCTCGAACGCGGCCTCGCTGCGGTGTTCGCCGATCTGTGCAAACAGGCCGAGTTCACGCTGTCGATCGACTTGCCTTCGGGACTCGATACCGACACGGGTGCCGATCTCGGCGCTCCCAGGGGCATTGACGTCACGCTGGCGCTCGGCGCGCTCAAGCCGGCCCACGTTCTCGATGCCGGGCTCGAGCGCTGCGGCAAGGTGCTGCTCGCCGATCTGGATATCCCGGTGGACACGCGCTGCCGCACCGTTTCGCGGCCCCGGCTCGAGGCCCCGGGCGCACATAGCCACAAATATAGCCGCGGCCTCGTGGCGGTGATCGAGGGCGCGATGCCCGGTGCCGCGCGCCTCGCCGCCCGCGCCGCGATGGCCGGCGGGGCGGGCTATGTCGTGCTCGCCGGCGATCGCCCCTGGGGCGACGGCCCCGATGCGCTCGTCCGCCGCGAAGTGCGCAGCGCCGAGGATCTGACCGAATTCCTCGGCTGGGACCGTATCGACGCCGTCGTGCTCGGCCCCGGTCTCGGCCGCGATCGCCGCGCCGAGGCCTTTCTCCGCGCCGCCTTCGCCGTGCCCAAGCCCCTGGTCCTCGACGGCGATGCGCTGACCCTGCTCGGCACCGGCGCGTCGCGCTGGCTCGAGACCCGCGCCGCGCCGACCTGGATCACGCCACATTCGGGCGAGTTCGACCGGATGTTCGCGGGCGAGGGCAGCAAGCTCGATCGCACGCTCGCCGCCGCCGCGGAAGCTCGCACGACGATCGTCCACAAGGGCGCCGACACCGTGATCGCTTCGCCGAAAGGGGACGTCCGTGTCCTAGCCGGCGCCTCGCCCTGGCTCTCCACCGCGGGGACCGGCGACGTACTCGCCGGCCTGCTCGCGGCGCAAATCGTGCAGGGCGGGAAGGGGGCCGCACCGGCCGAGGCCGCAACCTGGCTCCACGCCCGCGCCGCGCAGCTTGCGGGACCGGCGCTGATCGCCGATGCACTGGTCATGCATATCCCGGGGGCGGTTTCGGAATGCCTGTGAACGACGATGAGGTCCTGCGGGTAGCCGCGCGTGGCGATGGCGTCACTGCGGACGGCCGCCATGTCGCCTTCGCGGCGCCGGGCGACCATGTCACGTCCGAGGGGACGATCGTCCCGGGCCGGCACCATCAGACGCCGCCCTGCAAGCATTTCCCCGAATGCGGCGGCTGCCAGCTCCAGCATCTCGACGATATCAGCTGGTCGCAGTTCATCGCCGATCGCATCGCCGGCGCGCTGGCCGCGCACGGACTCGAGGCGGATATTCGCGCGCCTTTGCTCTCGCCGCCCAACACGCGCCGCCGCGCCACGCTCCACGCCGAGCGCCGCGGCCGGCAGGTGCGCCTCGGCTTCACCCGGCAGGGCAGCCACGAACTGATCGACGTGGAGGAATGCTGGATCCTCGCTCCCGAGCTGTTCGCCTTGGTCGGCCCCATGCGCGGCATGCTGGCGGCGCTGATCCCGGGGACGCGGCGGATCAACGTCCATCTCGCGCAGACCGATCAGGGGCCCGATGTCCTGATCGACGGCCTCGAAGCCGAAGGCCTAGCCGCGGCCGAGGCACTGAGCGCCTTTTCGCACCGCCATCACCTCGCCCGCCTGTCGATCGACGAGGGCTTCGGTCCCACTGCGCGCTATGAGCCCGAGCCGGTCACCGTGACGCTGAGTGGCGTTCCGGTGCCGTTCCCGCCGGGCAATTTCCTCCAGGCCACGCTTGAGGGCGAGGTCGCTCTGGTCGCAGCGGTGCAGGAGATCGCCGGCAAGGCGAAGGCGGTCGCCGATCTCTTCGCCGGCCTGGGCACCTTCACCTTCGCTTTCCCCAAGGCCAAGGTCTATGCCGCCGAAGCCGCCCGCGATCCGGTCATGGCATTGAAGGCCGCGGCGGGCGCTGCCGGGCGGCCCGTATTCGCCGAACATCGCGACCTGTTCCGCCGCCCGGTCACGGCGAGCGACCTTTCCAATTTCGACGCCGTCATCCTCGATCCGCCCCGCGCCGGCGCCCGCGAGCAAATTGCCGAGATCGCCAAGTCCACTGCGCCGCTCGTCGCCTATGTATCGTGCAATCCCAGCACCTTCGCGCGTGATGCGGAAATTCTGTCTCAAGGCGGATATCGCCTCGACTGGATCTCGCCCGGTGGGCCAATTCCGCTGGTCGACGCATGTCGAGCTCGCCGCACGGTTCAGTCGCTAGGATAATCCGCCCGCACGAAGAACAGCCCGTCGGGCGGCGCGTTCAGTCCCAGCCGCGAACGGTCGCGCGCCTCCAGTGCGTCGCGCAGGTCTCGCGCGCTCCATTTGCCTTGGCCCACCAGCCCCAGGCACCCGACCATCGATCGCACCTGATGGTGCAGGAACGAGCGCGCCGAAGCATGGACCAGCAGCCGGTCGCCGTCGCGCGACACGTCGAGCCGGTCGAGCGTCTTGACCGGGCTCTCGGACTGGCAATGCGCCGAGCGGAAGGTGGTGAAGTCATGCCGCCCCACCAGCGATTGCGCCGCCGCGTGCATCGCGTGCGCATCGAGTTCGGCGGGAATCCGCCACGCCAGCCCCTTCTCCCAGGTCAGCGGCGCGCGCCGCGTGACGATGCGATATTCGTAATGCCGCGCCAGGCACGAGAAGCGCGCATGCCAGTCGTCCGCCACCCCGACGCAATCGAGCACTGCCACCGGATGCGGCCGCAGCCGTGCGTTCAGCGCCTCCATCAGCCGGAACGGCGTGATCTCGCGGCCGATGTCGAGATGCGCACGCATGCCCAGTCCGTGCACGCCCGCGTCGGTGCGCCCGGCCGCATGCACCACGACCTTCTCGCCGGTGACCGCGAACGCCGCGTCCTCGATCGCCTGCTGGACGCTCGGGCCATGGTCCTGCCGCTGCCAGCCCATGAACGGCCGCCCGTCAAACTCCACCGTGAGCGCGAACCGCATCAAAGCCGCGTGCCCGCCGGGATAGCAAAGCCACGCAGCAGCTCCTCCGACGTCATGACGCCACGCCCCGCGCGCTGGACGAGAATCGGCCGGATCGCGCCTTCGCTGCAGGCGATCGTCATCTGATCGTCGATCACAATGCCGGTCTCTCCGCGCTCCGCCAGGACGGTGGCCGCATGCACCCGCACGCGCTCGCCATGGACCTCGAAGAACGCCCCCGGCGCTGGGTTGAACGCGCGCACCTGCCGCTCGACTTCCTCGGCCGTCCGCGAAAAATCTAGCCGCGCCTCGGCCTTGTCGATCTTCGCCGCATAGGTGACGCCATCCTCGGGCTGCGGCATCGCCGGATAGCGCTCCACATCGCCCAACACCTCGACCATCAGCCGCGCGCCCATCGCGCTCAACTCGGCCGTGAGCTGGCCCGCGGTCTTGCCATCCACCGGCGTCCGCCCTTCGAGCCGCACCGGTCCAGTGTCGAGCCCCGCCTCCATCTGCATGATCCCGACCCCTGTCTCGGCATCCCCCGCAAGGATCGCCCGCTGGATCGGCGCCGCCCCCGCCAGCGCGGCAGCAGCGAGCCGTGCACGTTGAGGCATCCCAGGCGCGGTGCTTCGAGCACCGCAACCGGCAGGATCAGCCCATAGGCCGCGACCACCGCCGCATCCGCCGCCAGCGCCGCAAACGCCTCCACTGCTTCGGGCTCCTTGCGGAAGGAAAGCGGGGTACGCACTTCGATCCCCAGTGCCTCGGCGCGCGCATGCACCGGCGAGGGCGCGGTCTTGCCCCGATTCCGCGCCGCGGCGGCTGGCTATATGCCGCCACGACGTCGTGCCCAGCCGCGACCAGCGCGTCGAGCACGGGGACGGCGAATTCGGGGGTTCCCATGAAGATGATCCGCATAAGATCGCCTTACCCACAATCGTCCTCCCGGCGAAAGCCGGGATGACGGAGCGGGCAGGGAGTTTCCTTTCTGTTCCCGCATGGCTATCTCTCCCGCATGGCATCCCCCGAAATCGAGGCACTGACCCAGGCGCTCTCCCGCCTCCCCGGGCTCGGCCCGCGCTCGGCGCGGCGCGCGGTGCTCCATCTGCTCAAGAAGCGCGAGACTGCGCTCGATCCGTTGCTCTCGGCGCTCACCGCGGTCAGCCGCCGGCTCAGCACCTGCGGGATCTGCGGCAATGTCGATACCAGCGACCCTTGCGCGATCTGCGCCGATCCCCGCCGCGACTCCCGCGCGCTGTGCGTGGTCGAGGAAGTCGCCGATCTCTGGGCGCTCGATCGCTCGCGGCTCTTCCCCGGCAAGTTCCACGTGCTCGGCGGCCGTCTCTCGGCGCTCGAAGGCATCCGCCCCGAGGATCTTCGCGTCGACGGCCTTGTCCGCCGCGTCGCCGCCGGCGGGATCGACGAGGTCGTTCTCGCGATGAACGCCACGCTCGACGGCCAGACCACCGCGCATTACCTCGCCGAACGGCTGGAGGCTTATCCGGTGCGCATCACCCAGCTCGCCCACGGCCTGCCGGTCGGCGGCGAGCTCGATTATCTCGACGAAGGCACGCTCGCCCAGGCACTTCGCGCCCGGCGGCCCGTCGCGTAATTTCCCACCCTTGCGGCGGAGCGGGTCGCGAATTAAATCGGCTTTATGGCTCTGTTACCCATCGTCGAAGTCCCGGACCCGCGCCTGCGCCTCATCTCCCAGCCCGTCGAGGAGGTGAATGACGAACTGCGCGCGCTGATCGCCGACATGTTCGACACGATGTACGACGCCCCCGGCATCGGCCTCGCCGCGATCCAGGTCGGTGTGCCCAAGCGCGTCATCGTCATGGACCTGCAGGAGGAGGAAGACGAGGAGGGCAAGCCGATCCGTGCACCCCGCGTCTTCATCAATCCCGAGATCCTCGATCCCACCGAAGAGCATTCGGTCTATACCGAAGGCTGTCTCTCGATCCCCGAGCAGTTCGCCGATGTCGAACGCCCCGCACGCTGCCGGGTGAAATGGCTCGACGAGCAGGGCGAGGCGCATGACGAGCACTTCGAGGGCCTGCTCGCCACCTGCATCCAGCACGAGATGGACCATCTCGAGGGCATCGTCTTCATCGACCATCTCTCCCGCCTCAAGCGCGACATGATCCTCAAGAAGCTCACCAAGGCGCGGAAAGCCGCGGCGTAAGCCCTCCGTCACCCCGGCACTTCGGCCGGGGTGACGACTATGGGTTGCCTCCAGAGTCACTAGCGGATAAGTTCGCCTTCTGTTCCCGGAGGCAAAGTTGGACCCGCTCGCTCTCATCGCAATCCTGGGCGCCCTGCTGGGCGGCCTCGCGCTCGGCTGGTTCCTCGGCACCCGCGGCGTCGCGGAGGCCCGCGTCGAGCGCGACAAGCGCGAAAGTGACTTCAAGGCGGCAATCTCCGACCTCAATCGCAAGGATATCGAACTCGCGACCTTGAAGGCCGAGACCAACGGCCTCGAAGCGCGTTTCGCCGAACTCGCCGCGCGCGCGCTGGGCGAGGCGCAGGAGGTGTTCCTCAAGCGCGCCGACGATCGCTTCAAGCAATCCGAGACGATGGCGGGGGAGAATCTCAAGTCGCTGCTCCAGCCGGTCAACGATCGCCTGCTGCGCTACGAGGAAGGCGTCGCCAAGGTCGAGGCCGAGCGGCGCAATGCTTTCGGCGAACTCAAGGGCCAGATCGAGCAGATGCGGATCGGCACCGAGCGCGTCAGCACCGAAGCCGCCAAGCTGGTCAATTCGCTCCGCAACGCCCCCAAGTCGCGTGGTCGCTGGGGCGAACAGCAGCTCAAGAACGTGCTGGAGACCTGCGGGCTTGCCGAGCACACCGATTTCGCTACCGAAGTCAGCGTCGCGCACGAGGATGGCGGCCGGCTGCGCCCAGATGCGATCGTCCGCGTGCCCGGCGGCCGTGCGCTGGTGATCGACGCAAAGGTCTCGCTCAACGCCTATCAGGACGCGTTCGGCGCAGTGGACGACGGCGAGCGCCATATCGGCCTCGCCGCGCACGCCGCCTCGATGAAGGCGCACATCAACGCACTCGGCAACAAGGCCTATTGGAGCCAGTTCGAGGACGCGCCCGATTATGTGATCATGTTCGTGCCCGGCGAGCATTTCCTCTCCGCGGCGCTCGAGCACGATCACACGCTCTGGGACTTCGCCTTCGAAAAGCGCGTGCTGCTCGCCACGCCGACCAACCTCATCGCCATCGCGCGGACGGTCGCGGCGGTGTGGCGTCAGGAAAAGCTCGCCAAGGAAGCCCGGCAGATCGGCGAGCTCGGCAAGGAACTCTACGACCGCCTCGCCAAGGCACTCGGCGATCTGCGCGTCGTCGGCAGCGGCCTCAACACCGCGGTCAAGAATTTCAACGCCTTCGCGAACAGCCTCGAGACTCGTGCGCTGGTGAGCGCCCGCAAGCTCAAGGACCTCAACATCGAAACCGGCGCTCGCGAGATCGAGACGATCCCGCCCGTCGAACTCCTCGCCAGCCATGCCGGCGATCCCGATCTGCCCGAGGCGCAGGCCGCAGAGTAAGCGAGACATGCCGCAGCCGGATTGATAGCCTGTTGGCGAACTGGGGAGGTTCGCCATGATCTCGAATGCATTGGCTCGCGGCGCTGGCGCTGGTCGCGGCAGTGCCGGCCTCGGCGCAGAAGCACGAGGATCCACTCGAACAGACCGCAATCGATACGGAGCTGGGCGAAGCGATCAACGCGATCCAGTCGGGGAAGCCGGCAGAGGCGATTGCGATCGTCGATCCGCTGCTTGTCAAATACGAGAAGCGTTACGCCGGCGAGAAGCGCAAGATCTACTGCGCGCATTATCCGGCACAGGCCATCCTCTATGTGAGCGAAGCGAAAGCCGCGGATAAAAAGTCGCTCATACTCGATCTCGAATTGGTGCACCGCGCTCTGGGCACGCGGCTTTGCGCTGATCGATCTGAACCAGATCGATGCGGCGGTGCCGTTTCTCGAGCGTGCCGTCGCGCTGTCGCCGTCGCATCCGCATTATCTGTCCGAGCTGGGCTATGCCTATCAGGTGCAGAAGAAGTGGCAGCTCTCCCACGACATGTACCAGCGCGCTGCCGCCGGCGCAGCGCTGGAGGAAGGCGATCAGCGCAAGAAATCGCTCCGCCGCGCCTGGTTCGGCATGGGCTACGATCTCATCGAACTCGGAAAGCTCGAAGAGGCGGAGAAGGTGCTCGCCCAGTGCCTCGAGCTCACGCCCGACGATCAGAAGGTCAAGGATGAGCTCCAATACGTCCGCGAGCAGCGCAAGAAGGCCAGCTGAGCCGGGCCGGGGCCATGCGGCTCCGGCGCCTGGCCGCTAGTTCTCGCGGCCGCGCTCGGCGGCTTCGACGATGCGGAGGATGTTACCGCTCCACATCTTGGCGAGATCGGTATCGGAATAGCCCGCGGCGCGCAGCCGCTCGGTGACCTTGGGCAGCGCCGAGATGTCCTCGATCCCCGGCAGCCCGCCGCCGCCGTCCCAGTCCGCGCCGAAGCAGACATGGTCGACGCCCGCCACTTCGATCACGTGCAGCACCATCGCCATGTAGCGCTCGAAATCGGCGTTCCAGATCGGTTGGGTCGCATCGAGCGCGCGCCAGCGGCGGGTGAGGTCGGCCTGCTCTTCCGGCGATAGATCGGCGATATGCTCATATTTGGCGAACAGCGCCGCACGCTCGGGCCCCATGTTCATGTTCGACAGGAAGATCGTGCTGACGCAGATCGCACCGCCTTTGGCCGCCAGCTTGCGGATGCGCGCGTCGTCGAGGTTGCGGGGATGGTCGAACGCCCAGCGCCCGCTCGAATGCGAGAGGAGCAACGGCGTTTTTGACAGCGCGAGCATCTGATCGAACGTGGCATCCGACGAATGGCTGGCGTCGATCACCATGCCCAGCCGATTCATCTCCTTCACCCATTGGCGCCCGAGGGGTGAGAGGCCATTCCATCTGGGCTTGTCCCCGGAGGAATCGGCGAACTGGTTGTTGGCGCCGTGGACGGGCCCGGCGAGCCGCACGCCGCGATCATGGAACTCCTCGAGCAGCGAGAGATCCTCGCCCAGCTCGTAGCTGTTCTCCATGCTCTTGAAGGCGACACGCAGCCCGATGCGGTCCGCACGGCGCGCTTCAGCGGCAGTCGTCACGAAGTCGAGCCGGTTGGGAAAGGCCGACAGGGTGGTGTCGATCAGGTCCGATCGCTTGCGCGCAAAGGCGAGCGCGTCGGCATAGCCCTTGGCCGTCAGCGGCCCCTGCTCGGTGTAGATCGCGAAGAAGCCGCCATCGAGCGCGCCGGAATCCATCCGCTCGAGATCGACCTGGACGAGGTCGGTCGCCGGATCGTGGTGGCCCGCGAAGCTCCAGCCGGGCCGGGCGAAATGGAGTGGGGTATCAAGGTGCGTGTCGAGCACGAGGAAATCGCGGTGCGACTTGTGGGGCGGACCCGCTTGCGTGGTGGCGCAGCCGGCGAGGAGCAGCAGCGCCAAGGCAAATCCTCCCCCGGAGGGGAGGGGACCAGCCGCAGGCTGGTGGAGGGGTAGGTGCCGCAAGCGACATCGCTCGTGGAGAATACCCCTCCACCGCTTCGCGGTCCCCTCCCCCTCCGGGGAGGATTGAAGAACGGACCGTTCATTTCTTCACCTCCGCCACCGGGCGCAGATCGAGGTCGTGATAGTCGTAGCTGAAGTCGGCGATCGGGCTCTCCGCCTTCATCGAGACGCGCGACACCTTGCCGTCGGCATCGAGCGCGAAGCTGACGTAGGCGGGCTCGATCGCCTTGTCGTCGAAGCGCGTGACGAAGGTGTCGTATTGCCAATGGACCAGCTTGCCGGCCATGCGCGGCGTGCTCTTGAAGTCGATGCGCAGCCCGTCGGCGCCGCCGGTGACCGCGACGTCGCCATACCAGGGGTCGCGATAGGTGCCGGCATAGCGCTCGAGCGCGAGCGAGGGCCGACCTTGGCAGGCGCGGCCTTGGCGGCGGAGAGCGCTGCCTTTCCGCCAGCCAGACGCTGCTCCATGAATTCGCCGAAGCGCGCCGGCCAATCCTGGTCGGGCACGCCGAGATAATGATCGGCCAGCATGTGCGCGACGCCGCGGAGCAGCGCGATGTCCTCCGAATTGACCACCACGGCGATGCCGACGTCCTGGTCGGGGAGCAGGATGATGTGGGTGATCGAACCGAACACACCGCCGCCATGCGAGATGATCCGGGCGCCGCGATAGTCCTCGACTTCCCAGCCAAGGCCGTAGGTGCTGAACTTGGGCGTGAGCGGCGCGAGGCTGCCCGGATAGGACGTGATCGGCTGGACGGTGACGCCCTTCCACATCTCGGCGGCCTGGGCCTCGCTGAACAGCCGCCCGCCGCCGGGCAGCGCGCCGTGGCCGAGCTGGATCTTGAGCCATTGCGCGAGATCATTGGCGCTGAGCGCGAGGTTGCCCGCGGGAGCCGCGGCGCGGCCGAGTTCCTCGCGCTCGTTCAGTGGCTGGTTTACGCCGTCGCCGCGGACCGCGCCCCCGATCCGGGCGTGGGGGAAGGCGCGGTCGGGCGTGGCCCAACGCGCCTCATAAGTGGCGGTGGCGCTGTTCATGCCGCCGCGCTTGAGGACTTCGGCAGTTACGAAATCCTCCCAGGTTCGACCGGTAACCTCTTCGATCAATTGGCCGGCGACCATGTAGAGAACGTTGTCGTAAGCGTAGTTCGAGCGGAAGCTCGTCGCCGGCTTGATGTACGCCAGCCGCTTGACGCTCTCCTTGCGCGAGAGGCTGCCGCGCGGGACAAAGAGCAGGTCGCCCGCGCCGAGGCCCAGGCCGCTGCGGTGGACGAGCAGGTCGCGGATGGTGATCTCGCGCGTGACCCAGGGATCGTACATGCGGAACCACGGCATGTGATCGATGACCTTGTCGTCCCAGCCGATCTTGCCCTGATCGACCAGGATCGCGAGTGCGGCGGCCGTGAACGCCTTTCCGGTCGATCCGGTCTGGAAGATCGTGTCGGCATCGACCTTCGCGGGATCGCCCAGCTTGCGGACGCCCCAGCCTTTGGCGAGCGTGGTCTTGCCGTGTTCGACGATCGCGACTGCGATGCCGGGCGCGCCGGTCTGCTTGCGGAGCGCTTCGACCCTGGCCTCGAGGCCCGCGGGTGGATCGGCGAGCGCAGGCATTGCGAGCGCGAGCAGCGGCAAGGCGAGCAGATGGCGCAGGATCATGCGGCGACCTCCCTGGGAGCGGCGGAACGGCGCCGGATCAGCCGCGCCAGCCCGATCGTCATCAGCGGCAGCACGAAAACGGCGAGGAACATGTAGGCCAGCAGCCTATAGCCGCTGGCGATCAGCGCGATCAGCCCGACGCGCTCAGCGACGAACATGCAGACGAGCAGCAGCCCGCCGGCGATCGCGGCGCGCGCGCGCGGGCTGAGCTCGATCCCGCGACGGCGGCGCAGCACGCCGGCGACGCGCTCGTTGATCGCGTGGACTGCGCCGGCACCGCTTTCCAGCAAGGCGGCGAAGATCATCAGCTGGAACAGCCAGTGGAAGACCGGGGCGTTCAACTGGCGGAGCAGGAAGTCGGAAGGCAAGGTCTCGGCGCCGATGCCGGGATAGAAGGCGACCATGCAGACGAAGAACAGGATCGCCGGCGCCATCGCCAGCGGGCCTGCGATCACGCCTGCGATCACTGCGTCGCGCGTGCTGGTGAGGTGGCGCAGGACGGGCAGGATCACGACCGCGCCGATGATGTTGTAGCTGGCGTAGGTCAGCCCGCCCGAAGCCCAGCCGGTCCAGGGCGCGGGCGTGGCGAAGCCGGCGGCGATCCGGTCGCCGAAGCTGAACAGGCTGAGGATCAGGAACAGCGCATAGACGCCATAGAGCAGGAAGGAGACGTATTTGAACACGCCTTCGACCGCCGAATTGCCGAGCGACACGGTGGCGAGGATCGCGACCGCGAGCAGCACCGCGCCGACGAAGCTGGGCCAGCCGAACATCGCCGCGCCGATCGCGCCCGCGCTGGCGCCGAACACCGCGAGGATCAGCACGACGAAGAGGATGTAGGCGATCTCGAACGCCACCCAGGCCGGGCCGAGGAGGTCCGCGAAGAACGCGCGATAATCGAGCGCGCCCGCCAGCCGGGCATACGCGAAAGTGGTGGCGGCGATGACGATCCACAGCAGCATCGCCAGCAGCATGCCCGCGAGGCCGCCCCACGGGCCCGAGGGCAGGAAATACTCGGCCAGCTCGCGTCCGGTGGCATAGCCGCCGCCGATGATGACGGCCTTCATCGCGAAACCCGGCAGCAGGAAGCGCTGGAACCAGCTAGATCCTGCCGCCGGGATGCTCATGCGAGGCAGCTGGCGACGAGCGCGTCGAAGGCGGGGCCGCCGCGGATCGGATCGGCGACCGGGAGCCCGAGGCGTTCGCTTTCGCGCTCCATCAGCGCGGTCGCTTGGGCTTCGTCGAGCGCCGAGGTGTTGAAGCTCACGCCCCCGCAGCGGATGGCGGGATTGGTCCGCCGCCCGAGCGCCAGCGTGAGATCGATGATCTCCTCGATCGTCGCGACCTTGTAGCCCGCGGTGCCGAGCATGTCGGTGCGGCCGGGCTCGTGGCAGACGACGAAGACGTCGGGCTGGCTGCCATGGAGCAGGCCGAGCGAGACCGCGGCATAAGCGGGGTGCACAAGCGAGCCCTGGCCTTCGATCAGGTCCCAATGATCGGGCGCCGCGTCGGGCGAGAGCATCTCCGCCGCGCCTGCCTCGAAATCGGAGACCACGGCGTCCATCGGCATGCCGCCGCCGGCGATCATGATCCCGGTCTGGCCGGTGGCGCGGAAATCGCTGTCGACGCCGCGCTCCCGGAAGTCGCGGGCAAGCGCCAGTGCAGTGTACTTCTTGCCGAGCGCGCAATCGGTGCCGACGGTGAGCAGGCGCTTGCCGCTGCGCTTGCGGCCGGTGGCGACGGGGATGTCGACCGGGGGCACGCGAATGTCGATCAGCTGCCGCCCGAGCAGGGCCGCGGCTTCGGCCAGCTCGGGGATGTCGGCCAGCCGGGCGTGCATTCCCGAGACGATGTCGAGCCCTGCCTCCAGCGCCTCGACCAGCGACTTGCGCCACGATTGCGGGATCACCCCGCCGGGATTGGCGACGCCGATCACGAGGCCTTTCGCGCCTTCCACCACTGCCTGGGTAGGCGTCATGCGCGGGAGGTCGGTGGTGACGGTGGCGCCGCACGCGAACTCGCCCACGCATTTGTCCCCGGCCCAGTCGCGAAGCCCGAAGGCGGTCTTGGCGAATCCCGGCTCGGTGGTGTCGCCGAGGAAGAGGAGATAGGGCTGGGGCAGCACGCGCGCGCTCCGATCAGAATGCCAGCTCGGCCGCGAGGCCCAGCGTGCGCGGCTGGACCGGGACGGTCGAGAGGAAGCCGGGATTGACGGTGGCGACGTTGGTGGTGATGCGGCCCGCCTCGTCGGTGAGGTTGCGGGCATAAGCGCGCAGCGTCCACTTGCCGCCGAAGGTGAGCGAAGCGTTGAGGTCCAGGGTCGCATAGCCGTCGACAGGCACCGCGAGCGGCGAGCTCTCGACCGCCGAGATGCGATCGCCGACGATGCGGACCGCGCCGCCGATATGCGCCTGCGCCGAGCCGCCGACCGGGAAGCTGTAATCCGCGGTCATCGCCGCGGCGAGCTTGGGCACGTTGGGCAATTGATCGCCGTCGGTGCAATTGTCGGTCGTCTCGGTGCAGCGGGCGTCGGTATAAGCGATGTTGCCACCGACGCTGAACCCGTCGATCGGCTGAAGCAGCAGCGAGGCTTCGAAGCCCTTGCTGCGCGCGGTGCCGGCATTGACCAGGCCGTTGATGCCGTTGGAGAAGGCCGCGCTCGTCTGGAGGTCCTTCCAGTCGAGCAGGAAGGCGGCGGCGTTGAAGGTCACTGCCCGATTGAGGAAGCGGGCCTTGATGCCGGCTTCGTAGCTGGTGACTTTCTCCGAATCCACGGTCGTCGGGAAGCCGGGCAAGGCGATGTTCGGGCCGCCCGGGCGATAGCCGGTGGCGGCGCGGGCATAGACCATCGTGTCCGGGTTGATGTTGATCTGGGGGCTGACGCTCCAGGTGACGATTTCTTCCGACGAGCTGCCGTCGCCGCTGGTGTCGAGCCCGATCAGCGGGATCTGGGTCACCTGCGTGAAGGTCTGGTCGTTGCGCGCCCAGCGCAGGCCGCCGGTCAAGTGGAAGACGTCGCCGAACTTGTACGTCGCGTTCCCGAAGACGGCATATTCCTTGTAGGTGTTCGGCAGCGCGACGACCGCGAAGGGATCGAACGCCGGGAGCACCGCGCCCGAGGCGTCGAGCGCGCGGACGATCTGGTCGTGGCTGTTGTCCTCGTCGGTGTAGAAGAAGCCGAGCTGCCATTCGAACCTGTCGCTCGAAGCCGAAGTGAGGCGGAGTTCCTTGGTCCACTTCTTCTGGTGGAGCGTCGCCGGGTAATTGGCGAGCCCGCCCCAGATGACGCCATAGACGCGCGAGGCATCGCTGGTCTCGAGGATGTCGAGCTTGCTGTACGAGGTGGTCGAGCTCAGCTCGGCGAAACCGAAATCGTAGGCGAGCGTGCCGGCATAGAACTGGAAGTCGCTGGTGAAGGGCTCGGGCAGCTGCGAATTGGTGCTCAGCCAGTCGGCGCCGGGCTCCAGCGGGCCATAGGTCGGCGTTTCGTAGAGGATGCCGAAATTGTCCGAATCCACCGACTGCCACAGGCCGCTGAGCTTGATGGTCAGGTTGCTGTCGGGCTTCCATAGCAAGGCGACGCGGCCGCCCTGCTGGACCGCATCGTTTACGTCCTCTTCGCCGGTGAAGATGTTGTCGATATAGCCCGGCGTCTCGCGGCGTGAGTAGCTGGCGCTGACGGCGAGCTTGTCGCTGACCAGCGGCACGTTGACCATGGCGTTCGCCGCCCAGCCCATGTCGCTGCCATGCGCGATGGTGAAGACCTCGCCGCCCGCGCGGACCGACAGGCTGTTGAGGTCGGGCTGCACCGTGACATATTTCAGCAGGCCGCCGATCGAGCTGGCGCCGTAGAGCGTGCCCTGGGGCCCGCGCAGCACTTCGAGCTGGGCGATGTCATAGGGCATCAGATCGAGCGAGAAGGTCTGCGCGCGATTGTAGATGCCGCTCGATCCGATCGGGGCGTCGTCGAGATACATGCCGACCGTGGCGCTGGGGCCGATCGGCGCGACGCCGCGCAGTGACAAAGTCGAACGGCCGGGCGAGCCGGCATTGTCGACCTGGAAACCGGGGACATAAGCGGCATAATCGGTGAGCTGCGATCCGCCGGCCTGCTGCATCTGCGCGCCGCCGACGACGCTGATCGAGATCGGCACGTCCTGAAGGCGTTCTTCGCGTTTCTGCGCAGTGACGACGATCTCGTCGTCGCCGGCCACGGCGGCCTCGGGTGCCGACGGCGGTGCGTCCTGTGCCAGCGCGGCCACGGGCAGGAGCAACGCGCCTGCCGTCACGGTGATCAGCAATTTGGTTCGATTGGTCATGCGCGTCATCGTCGGTCCTCCCCCAGGAGTTCGATGGCTAATTCTCTAATTAGGATGATATGATCCGGATTGGAGAATAGTCAACCGATATTGCAATCAGATTGCATGCGGCAGCGCGCGGTGACCCCAGACCGCTTCTGGGCAGCGGATATAGCCGTCCTCGTAACGGATGCCGGGTTCGCGATCGGCGGCGAGGAAAGTCGGTCCGTCGAGATCGACGACGTCGCAGAGCTGGCCGAGCAGGAAGGCGGGCGCCATTGCGAGGCTCGATCCGACCATGTTGCCGACCATCACGTCGAGACCGAGCATCCGCGCTCGGCGGGCGATGGCGATCGCCTCGGTGAGGCCGCCGCATTTGTCGAGCTTGATGTTGACGGTGTCGAAGCGGCCGACCAGCGCATCGAGGTCGGCGAGGGTGAGCGCGCTCTCGTCGGCGGCGATCGGGATCGGCGAGCTGAACCCGCCGAGATCGGCCTCGTGGTCGCGGGCGAGCGGCTGTTCGAGCAAGGCGACACTGCATTCGACCAGCACGGCGATCAGTGCGTCGAGCTCGTCGATCTTGAACCCCTGATTGGCGTCGACGCCGATCCAGCAGTCCTTTCGCGCCGCGCGCACCGCGCGGACCCGAGCGATGTCGAGGTCCAGATCGCCGGTGAGCTTGAGCTTGAGCGCGCGGGCATCGGCATAAGCCAACGCCCCCTCGGCCATCACCTCGGGATCTTCCGCGCCGAGCGTGAAGGTGGTGAGAAGCGGTTTCGGTTCGGGCAGGTCGGCGAGCTTCCAGACGGGCACGCCGGCGCGCTTCGCGTCGAGCTCCCAAAGCGCGCAATCGGCGGCGTTGCGGGCGCCGCCAGGAGGGAGGACCTGCTGGAGTTCGGCACGGGTCATGCCGCCCATCAGGCCTTCGCGCACCGTCTCCAGCGCGGCGGTCATCGTCGTTTCGTCGTCGCCGAGATAATAGACGCCGCTCGCTTCGCCGCGCCCGGTGTGGAGGCCGTCACTCAGCGTGACGACCACCACCGGAGACTCGGTGAAGACATGGCCCGAGATCCGGAACGGCTTCGCGAAGGGAAGCCGTTCCACCGCCACGTCGCACGAGAGACGCTGCACCATTGCCCTAGAACTCGGTGCCGAAGCTGATCAGCTTGAAGGCCAGCGCCGTGTACAGGATGAAGAAGGCGCCGAGCACGAGCAACACGCTCCAGATCCGGGCGAACCAGCCGCGCTTGGCCTTCCACGTCAGCCAGGCGTTCCAGATCGACAGGCCGAACATCCCGAAAAAGACGAGCGTGCCGGCGATCTGGAGCAGCAGGATCAGCCAATCGGTGGAGCCGTGGCTCTCGAAATCCTCGAGGCCCGAGATCGCGATCGTCCAGCCGACCAGCACGAGCAGCACCAGCCAGGCGAAGCCGCGGACCGCGCGATAGGTGCGGCGTGCCTCGCCTTCGAGCGCGAGCGGCGCGCCGTAGCGGCGGCGCGTGAACCAGCCGACAGGCCAGGACAGCGCAGTGAGGAGGACCACGCCGATGCCGAACAGGAGCGCGGGCATCACCCAGGCACTGTCGAGCGAGGCCGGTGTGCGATACCAGATCATGAAGGGCGAGACTTCGCCGAAGCTCCAACGCGCGACCTTGCCGTCGATCACCTGCGCGGCGAGGCGCTCATGGCCATAGGCGTCCTGCCAGACGAACGGCGCGACTTCGATCAGTTTCCGCGGCGCGCCGCCGGGGCTGGTCAGCGCGGGAATGACCGGGCGGCCGTCGGCGTCGAGGCTGACCTTGGTATCGCCGAGCAGGCCGATGATCTTGGCGAAGCTCGAATCGATCCGGCGGCTGTTGGTCCAGCTGCCGACGAGCAATTTGGCGTGCTCCTTGGCAGTGGCAAGCCCGACAGGAGCGGCCTTTTGGAATCAGGAAGGTACCGGTCGGCGAATTCGTCGAACAGCGAGCCGCGGAGGACACGCGTGACGCCGTCCTTCCCGCTGCTGTTCATCGAGATGTAGAGCCCGACATTGTCTTCGGGGAAGATCCACAGGTCGCTGTGGAAATAGACCGTGTCGCCGCCATGCGCGATCGCGCGGTGGCCGTTGATGCGCTGTTCGTAGAAACCGAGCGCCATCTGGTTGATCGCGGGGATCGCGCTGGCCTGGGGGCGTGCATCAGTTTCGCGGTTTCCGGCTTGAGCAGCGGGCCGCCATTGGCGAGGTGCGCGATCATGAACTTGGCCATGTCGCCGCCGCTGATCGCCGATGCGCCAGCGGGGGCCATGCCGATCAGTTCATAACCCTTGGCCGGGCCCGAGCCGAGCTCATAGCCTTGCGACATGTACGGCTTGAGACGGGCGGGGAGGGGCTGGCGGAAGCTGGCATATTGCATGCCCAGCCGGCCGAAGATGTTGCGCTCGATATAATCGTCGAAGGGCATGCCCGAGACGCGTTCGACGATATAGCCGGCCAGTGCAGTGGCATAGTTGGAATAGGCCGGCGTGGTGCCGGGGGCGTAGATACGCTCGGGGATGCGGTGCTTGAGCACGTCGCCGAGGCTGGGGACGGGCTTGTCGAAGGTGAGCAGGCCCTTGATGATCTCTTCGAAGCCGGCGGTGTGCGTCATGATGTTGCGCAGCGTGATCGGCTTGCCCTGATAAGGCGGGATCTTGAAATCGAGATAGCGGTTCACGTCCGCGTCGAGGTCGAGCTTGCCCGCCTCGACTTGCTGCATCACTGCGGTCCAGGTGTAGAGCTTCGAAGTTGAGCCCGGGCGGAACAGCGTGGTTGCCGGGTCGACCGGCGCGCGCTTCGCGACGTCGGAATAGCCGAAGCCACGCTGCGTGACGACCTGCCCGTCCTTGACGACGACGACCACCGCGCCGGCGACGTCACCGCGCGCGAGCGCATAGGGCATGAAGCCGTCGAGCCACGCATCGGCGTCGGCCTTGGTCAGCGTGGCGAGGCCCGTGGGCGTCGTCGGAGCCGCCGGTGGCGGCGTCTGCGCGACCGGGGTCAGCGGGGCGGGCGCCTGTGTGAAGGCCGGTACCCCGATTGCAATGCCGAGCAATCCTGCCGCGAGCACCGCCAGCGAACGTTTCCACATCGCGCTTCCCTTATGTTTCCCGCAGCGCCGGCATGTGATTGCGCCGGTTTGCGTCTGCGGTTAGGCTATATCCCCAACGAACTAGTTACGCCTGATTGAGACATAATGATCCTGTTCGGAAAAATGTCAAACTGGGGAATCGGATGGCCACGCGCCTGAAGCCGGAACAACCAACGCTCGGTACGCTGGTGCGTGCGCTGCGCAGCCGGAACGGCTGGACGCTCAAGGAGATGAGTGTCCGCAGCGGCATTCCCGTGTCGACTCTGTCCAAGGTCGAACATGACCGGCTGACGCTGACCTATGACAAGCTTCTCCAGCTCAGCCAGCGGCTCAACATCCGCATGTCCGAGCTGTTCGCGGAGAATGATCTCGGCGGCCGAGGCGCCGGTCACGGCGCGGCGCAGCATCGGCGATCTCGATCATGCGGTGCGCGTGAACACGCCGAATTACGATTATTATTATCTCTGCACCGAGCTGCGGCGAAAGCGGATGATCCCGGTGATCACGCGGGTGCGTGCCAAATCGGTCGAGGAGTTCGGCGATCTCGTCCACCATTCGGGCGAGGAGTTCATCTACATCGTCAGCGGGCGGATCGTGGTTCACACCGAATTCTACGATCCCGTCACGCTGGACACCGGCGAATCGATCTACATCGATCTCGAACATGGGCCATGCGTATGTCGCGGCCGAGGGCTGCGACGAGGCGGTGGTGCTGGGCGTATGCTCCAGCGCCGAGGACGGGCTGATGGATCTCGCTGCTCAACCTCCACGGCTGAAGGGGATGTTGCCAGCGGGCGGTTCGTGCGTTCATCTGGTCGAACTCCCTCGAGGCAGACCCTCATGAAACCGCTCACCGAAGCGCATCTCGCGATCCTCCGGCGCCACATGGTCGAAGTGATCGATATCGAGTTCGACCTGCTGAGCGAGGAGATCGAGCGGCCGGCGCCGAGCCAGCGCGTGCGCGAGGCGTTGCTGGCGGTGCCGCGGCATCTGTTCGTGCCGGCGCAGTTCGCAGCGCTCGCCTATCAGGACAGTCCGCTGCCGATCGGCTTCGACAAGACGATCTCGCAGCCCTTCATGACGGCGCTGATGACCGAGCTGCTCGATCCGCAGGAAGGGGATTCGGTGCTCGAGGTGGGGACCGGGCTCGGCTACCAGACCGCGATCCTCGCCGGGCTGGCAGCGCACGTATGGAGCGTCGAGATCGTCGAGGAATTCGCCGGCATCGCCGATGCGCGGCTGGTCGCGCTGGGATACCGGAACGTCGCCATCCGGATCGGCGACGGATCGCGCGGCTGGGCGGAAGCGGCGCCGTTCGATGCGATCCTGGTCAGCGCGGCGGCGAAAGAGCTGCCGGAGGCATTGGTGGGCCAGCTCAAGCCCGAAGGCGGGCGGCTGGTGATGCCGCTGGGCGAACCGGGGCGCAGCGGCTGGTGCAGGTGACGCGCGACGGGAGCGAGCTGACGATCCGCGAAGTGATGGCAGTGCAATTCACCGAGCTGGAGACCGTTTAGCCGCACCCGGCGAACTCATTGCTTGATACCGGGGCTTGACACCGGGCGCGCGGACGGGCGTTGAGGCGCGGCTATGGCAAAATCGGCAACCGACCTGATGCAGGAGATCCTGTTCTCCACCGTCCTCGATCTCGATCGTGGCGCTGAAGGACGCTGCCAACGGGCTTCCCAACCCGTTGCTGCGCGAGCTCAACAGCATCCACCCGAACACGACCTACGCCGATCTGCCCAAAGAAGTGCAGGCGGCGATCGCGACCAATGTCCGTTCGGCGTTCACCCGGCTGCTCAAGGAAGGCTATTCGGTCGCGCAGGGCGTCGAGCAGCGCCGCGCGCCGCCGGTTGCCTCCGCACCGACGCATCGTCCGAGGGGCGGGCCGGGGGATCGCCCGCGCGGGGGATCGGGCGATCGCAGGCCCCCACGCGACGGCCAGGGTCCCAAGCGCGGACCGGGGCCGGGAAACAAGCCGCGCCGGCCGTAACCCGCGGCTGCGCATAGCGACCATGTAGCCGTCCTGCCCGCGTAGCTCACAACAGGCGGAACCCGATCGCCTCCCGCCCGTTCCCTGAAAGGGCGCGCGGGCGGCACTCGCGCTGCGCCTTGTTGCTTTGAAAGGGCGCGGACATCTCGATCGGCCGGACCAATACGCTATCGCCACCTCCCGCATCGTTGCTGACGAATGCGAGTCTCTTCCTCGATTTCGACGGGACCTTGGTCGATCTGGCGGACCGGCCCGACGAGGTGGTCGCCGACGAGGAACTGCGCGCCCTCCTTGCGCGCCTCAATCTCCGCCTCGATGGTCGGATGGCAGTGATCAGCGGACGTTCGATCGCCCAGCTCGACGCGATACTGGGGCCGGTCGCGCAGGAAGTCGCATTGTCGGGAAGCCATGGCTGCGAGCATCGCTGGCAGGGCATTTCCGCCCAGCCGCACCGTCCGCCGACGCTCGATCAGGCAGCTGAACGCATACGCCCGTTCGCCGAACGCTTTGCCGGCGCGCTGATCGAGGAGAAGAGCTACGGCGTGGCGCTGCATTACCGCCTCTGCCCGGAAATCGAGAAGGAGGCCGTCGCGCTGGCTTGGCACGTCGCGCGCGACCTCGAACTCGAATTGCAGGAGGGCAAGATGATGATCGAGCTGCGTGTTCCCGGCGGCGACAAGGGCGTAGCGGTGCGGCGCATGATGCGGCTCGCGCCGATGAAGGGCACCACGCCCATCTTCATCGGCGACGACCGTACCGACGAGAACGGCTTCGAGGCCGTCGCCGAGCTGGGCGGCGCAGGTATCTTCGTCGGCAAGCCCGGCGAGACCGGCGAGACCGGCGCGCAGTATCTGCTGGAGAGCCCGGCGGCGGTGCGCGCCTGGCTGGAGCAGGCGGCAGCATGACCGCGACGCTCGATCTCTGGCCGATCGGCAATTGCCAGGTCTCCGCGCTCGTCGACCGCAACGGACGTTTCGTCTGGGGCTGCGTACCCCGCGTCGATGGCGATCCCGCATTCTCCTCGCTGCTCGACGCGGCGCCGCGCGCGGCGGAGGGCGCGCGCGGCTTCTGGGAAATCGACCTCGAGGACTGTGTCGACACCGCGCAGCATTATCTGGAAAACACGCCGATCCTGGTGACGCGCCATACCGATCGCGACGGCAATGCGATCGAAGTGATCGACTTCTGTCCGCGCTTCCGGCGCAGCGGGCGCATGTACCGGCCGGTCGCGTTCGCGCGCATCGTCCGCCCGATCATCGGCTCGCCGCGGATCCGCATCCGCCTGCGCCCGGCGCGCGACTGGGGGGCGAGCGACGCGGCGACGACGCGCGGATCGAACCATATCCGTTATCTGCTCGCCGATACCGTGCTGCGGCTCAGCACCACCGCGCCGATCGGCTGGATCGAGGACGAGCGGCTGTTCCGCGTCGAGCGCCCGCTCCACTTCTTCCTCGGCCCGGACGAGAGCTTCGCCGATGACATCCGCGTCGCGCTGGAGACGATGTTCGACCGCACCGCGCAGGAATGGCGCGAATGGGTGCGGGGGCTCGCTACGCCGCTGGAATGGCAGGAAGCGGTGATCCGCAGCGCGATCACGCTCAAATTGTGCCAGCACGAGGAAACCGGGGCGATCGTCGCGGCGCTCACCACCTCCATCCCCGAACATGCCGGCTCGCAGCGCAATTGGGACTATCGCTACTGCTGGATCCGCGACGCGTATTACACCGTCCAGGCGCTCAACCGGCTGGGTGCGCTCGATGTGCTGGAAACCTATCTCGAATATCTGCGCAACATCGTCGACAATGCGAGAGGCGGGCACATCCAGCCGCTCTACGGCGTCGGCGGCGAGGCGCGGCTGGAGGAGCGCGAGGCACCCGGCCTGACCGGCTATCGCGGCATGGGGCCGGTGCGCGTCGGCAACCAGGCTTATGAGCAGATCCAGCACGATGCCTATGGCCAGATCGTGCTGTCGAACACGCAGAGCTTCTTCGATCAGCGGCTGTTCCGGATGAGCGGCATTTCCGATTTCGAAGCACTGGAAGCGATCGGCGAACGGGCCTGGGAAGTGCACGACAAGCCTGACGCGGGATTGTGGGAGCTGCGCACCAAGAGCAATGTCCATACCTATTCGGTCGCGATGTGCTGGGCGGCGTGCGATCGGTTGGCCAATGCCGCGGCGAAGCTCGGGCTCGCCGAACGGGCCGCCTTCTGGCAGGATCGCGCCGACCGCATCCGTGTCCTGATCGAGCAGTCCGCGTGGCGCGAGGGAACCTCGCGGCTCTCGGCGACCTTCGGCGGCGACGATCTGGACGCCAGCCTGATCCAGCTGCTCGATCTGCGTTTCCTGCCGCCCGACGATCCGCGCTTCCGCGGCACGTTGCTCGCTGTCGAGGAAGGGCTGCGGCGCGGCAGCCACATGCTGCGTTATGCGACCGAGGACGATTTCGGGCTGCCCGAGACTGCGTTCAACGTTTGCACCTTCTGGCTGATCGAGGCGCTGCACGCGACCGGCCGGATCGCGGACGCAAGGGCGTTGTTCGAGGAAATGCTATCCCGCCGGACCGCGGCAGGATTGCTGTCCGAAGACATCGATCCGTTGACCGGCGAGCTCTGGGGCAATTATCCGCAGACCTATTCGCTAGTCGGCATGATCAATTGCGCGGTGCTGCTGAGCAGGCCGTGGAGCTCGATCCGATGAGCCGGCTGATCGTGGTTTCCAATCGCGTCTCGCCGCCGAGCGGCGGCAATGCCAATCAGGGCGGGCTCGCGGTTGCGCTTGCCGCGGCGCTGCGCGAGAGCGAGGGCATATGGTTCGGCTGGTCGGGCGAGGAGGTCGACCGCTACACCGGCGTGATCGACTATCAGCGCAACGACGGCGTCACGACGGCGACGATCGATCTCGAACCGCAGGATACCGACGAATATTATAACGGCTATGCCAACCGGACATTGTGGCCGCTCTTCCATTACCGCATCGACCTGGCGGAATATGAGCGCAGCTTCGCCGGTGGTTATGCCCGGGTGAATGCGCGGTTCGCCGATACGCTGCGGCCGCTGATCGAGCCGGACGACCTGATCTGGGTGCACGACTATCATCTGATTCCGCTGGGGCTGGCGCTCCGGCGGCGCGAATGCACCAACCGGATGGGCTTCTTCCTCCACATTCCGTGGCCGCCGCGCCGGCTGCTGCTGACGCTTCCGAGCCACGCGGCATTGGTCAAGTCGCTGTTCGCCTATGACGTGATCGGTTTCCAGACCGCGGACTCGCTCGATGCGTTCGTCGATTATGTCCAGGGCGAACTCGGCATGTTCGTCGGATCGGACGGCATCATCCACGTCGCCGGCCGCGTGGTGAAGCTGATCGCCTGCCCGATCGGGATCGACGCCGCCGGCTTTCGCCGCGCCGCCGACGATCCCGCCGCGCGCGCCGCGCACGAGGCGATGCTGGAAAGCGCGAACGGGCGGGCGATGCTGATCGGAGTCGACCGGCTCGATTATTCGAAGGGGCTCGAGGAGCGTTTCCTTGCGTATGAGCGCTTCCTCGCCGCGCATCCGGAGAAGCACGAACAAGTGTTCCTGCTCCAGATCGCTCCGCCGTCACGCGTCGAGGTCAACAGCTATCAGGAGATCCGCGCCTCGCTCGAAGCGGTGTCGGGCCGCATCAACGGTGCCTATGCCAGCGCCGAATGGGTCCCGATCCGCTACGTCAACCAGGGATATCCGCGCGACGAGCTGGCGGCGATGTATCGCGCCGCGCGGATCGGGCTGGTGACGCCGCTGCGCGACGGGATGAACCTCGTCGCCAAGGAATATGTCGCGGCGCAGGACCCCGACGATCCGGGCGTACTGATCCTTTCGCGTTTCGCGGGCGCGGCGGAGCAGCTTCGAGAGGCGCTGCTCGTAAATCCCTATAGCGCCGAAGATGTCGCCGATGCGATCGCGGCGGCGCTGGCGATGCCGCGTGAGGAGAGGATTGCTCGGTGGTTGCCGTTGATGGCGAATGTCGAGCGCGAGGACGTGACCTGGTGGATGCGCCGCTTCATCGCCGAGCTGAGCGAGCGGCAATCGCCCCCGTCGCGGACGGGGCGATTCCGGCCTAGATCGCGCCTGCCTTCAGCTGCTTGACCGCATAATCGGCCGCACGCGCAGTGAGCGCCATGAAGGTCAGCGACGGGTTCACGCACGAGATCGACGCCATCTGCGCGCCGTCGGTGACGAACAGATTGGCCGCGTCGTGCGCCTGGCTCCATTTGTTGAGCACCGATTGCCGCGGATCCGCCGCCATGCGCGCGCCGCCCATCTCGTGGATCGCGTCGCCGGGAACGTGCTCGCTGCGGTTGCTCGTCACGTTGAGCAGGCCGGCGGCCTTGAGCATCTTCTCGCCCTCGGCCCGCGCATCGTCCATCATCTTGATCTCGTTGTCGCGGAAAGTGACGTCGAAGCGCATCAGCGGAATGCCGAAGCGATCGACCTTGTCGGCGTGGAGGCTGACGCGATTGTCCTCGTACGGCAGGCATTCGCCGAACGCGCCCATGCCGAACTTCCACCCGCCATATTGGCGCATGCCCTGCTTCATCGATGCGCCGAAGCCCTGCGGATAGGCCGGATCGCGCCGCGCGCCGCCCTGATAGCCATAGCCGCGGCGGAAGCCGATACCTTCCTCGCCGCCGACATTGCGGAAGCGCGGGATATAGACCCCGCCCGGGCGCCGGCCATATTCGATATATTCGGTCATGCCCGGGATGTCGCCCGAGATGCCGACGCGGAAGATGTGGTCCATCACGTAACGGCCCAGCGTGCCGCTATTGTCGAAATGGCTCTTGCCGGTGCCCGGGATCCGCGAGTTCATCATGATCTGGGTCGATGCCATCGCCGATGCGCAGAGGAACACGAGGCGGGCAGGGATCACTTCGGCCTGCTTGGTCTTCGCGTCGACCACGCGGACGCCGGTGACCTTCTTGGTCTTGGGATCATATTCGAGATTGGACACGACCGCGTCGGGGCGCAGCGTCAGCCGGCCGGTGGCACGCGCGGCGGGGAGAGTGACTGCCTGGGTCGAGAAATAGGCGCCGAACGAGCAGCCGCGCCCGCACTGATTGCGGAACTGGCATTTGGTGCGCCCCTGCGCCTCCTTGTCCTCGGTCATGTTGGACAGGCGGGTGTTGATCAGCTTGCGGCCGGGCGACGTCGCCTCGAGCCGCCCCTTCACCCATTTCTCGGCGATGTTCATCTGCATCGGCGGCTGGAAGGCGCTGTCAGGCAGCTGGGGCAGATTCTCGCGCGAGCCCGAGACGCCGATATACTTCTCGACATAATCGTACCACGGCGCGAGGTCGTCATAGCGGATCGGCCAGTCGATCCCGACGCTCTCGCGCTTGTTGGCCTCGAAATCCTCAGGGCTCCAGCGGAAGCTCCAGCGCCCCCAGATCAGCGACTTGCCGCCGACCGCGCCGGGACGGATCCAGTAGAATTTCTCGCCCTCGTCATATGCGTAGGGATTGAGCCGGTCGTTATTGTAGAACTTGCGGGTGCCGGGCGAGACATAGCCGTATTTGGCGATGAAATAGTCGCTGTCGAGCAGCGCCTTGGGCATCATGTCGCGCGCCGGGATCTCATAAGCGGGCTTGCCGTCGAAATCATAATCCTCGCCATGCTCGACCATGATGCCGCGGTCGAGCATCAGGACCTTGAGGCCCTTTTCGGTCAATTCCTTCGCCGCCCATCCGCCGCTCACTCCGGAGCCGATGACGATCGCATCGAACTTGTCAGCCATGCTAAAGATCCTCGAATACTGGGTTACGCGCGCAGACGGCTGAGCGTCGCGAAGCTGGTCTGGATGTCGGGAAGATACGGCGCAGGCGACTGATCGTTCTCGACGTAGAAATGCTTCACGCCGGCCGTGCCGTTGAGCGTGAAGATATCGGCGAAATCGATCACGCCCTTGCCGACGCTGGTCATCTTGCCGTCGGCGGTGCGATCCTTGACGTGATAGGCATAGATGCGGCCCGGGTTCCGCTTGATGATCGCCTTGGGATCCTCGCCCGCGGCGACGGCCCAGAACAGGTCGAGCTCGAGCTTGACCAGGGCCGGATCGGTATCGGCGAGCAGCGTGTCGTACAGGCTACGGCCGTCGGGCTTGGTCGTGAACTCGAAATCATGGTTGTGATAGGCGAAGTCGAGCCCGGACTTCTTGAGCTGTTCGGCCCAGCGGCTGAAATTGGCGATCGCGGCCTTCCAGCTCTCCGCGTTGCGCTGCTCGGCGGTCATGTACGGCAGGATCACCGTATCGGCGCCCAGCGTCTTCGCCATCTTCACTGCGCCGGCGAAATCGCTGCTCAGCGCGTCGTAGCCGATGTGCAGCGAGGGCGACTTGAGTCCGAGCCGGTCCATCGTCTTGCGGAGCGCGGCATGATCCATCTTGTCATAGCCGCCGCCGCCATATTCGACTTCGCGATAGCCGATCTTCGCCACCGTCTCGAGCGTGCCCATCGGGTCCTTCGAGAAGAGTTCGCGCACGGTATAGAGCTGAAGCCCGACCGGCTTGGGCTTGAGGCCCTTCGCCACCAGCGGTCCGGCCGCAAGCGTAGTCGCGAGCGCGGCGCCGCCCGCCATCCATTGCCGTCGGCTGATCATCATGACGAAAACACCTTGTTGACCTTCGAATAGGGATAGGCGCCATCATACCGCCCCGGGACGGGCAGATATTCGCGCTCCTGGGTGATGCCGACTTCCGAAGTGAAATAGCCGGTGATGACGAGCTGGCGGAACTTCTCGAAGAAGTCCTTGCCGCCGGGAATCTTGTCTTCCATCGCCAGCGTCAGCAGCGCGTCCTGCTGCGCGGGCGTCGCTTTGTCGGCCGCGACCTTATAGTCGGCCTGGCTGCGCGTCTCGATCGCGTCGAGACCGGCGACGATCGGCTTGCGATCACCGGGTGCGGCCCAGTCGGCGAGCAATTTCTCGATGAAGGCGGGCACGCCGGCGGTGATCGCCCCGGGCGTGTCCGTGGTCGGCATCACCCGCTCGCTGAGCGCGGTCATCAGCGCCCGCTGCTGCGCGGTGAACACCGGCGTGCTCGGCGGCCCGTCGCTGATCGGTGTCATCTGCGCCGCCGCCGCGCGCGCGATCGGCGCGAAGAGGCTGGCACCGAACATCGCGACCATTCCGGCCAGCGCATCTCTGCGATCGATAATCATTTCACGATACCCTCAAAGTCGTAGCTCGCCGCCGCTTCAGGCAACGGGCGTACCCAGATGTTACGGAACGAAACCGGTGAATTATGGTCCTGGAGCTGGATCGGCGCGGCATCGGCATGCGCTTCGTACGTGCCGACCTTGCGCCAGATCGTGCCGCCCAGCCAGGGCTGGCGGTTCTGCACCAGCACCCCGTTCAGGAACGCGGTGATATAGGCCGGGCGCAGCAACTTGCCGTCGGGCCCAAAATGCGGCCGCTCGAAGACCACGTCGTAGCTCTGCCATTCGCCGGGCCGCCGCGACGCGTTCACCAGCGGCGGCTTCCAGCCATAGATCGCGCCGACGGTGCCGTCGGCATAAGTGGGGTTCTGATAGCCGTCGAGGATCTGGATCTCGTAGCGCTGCATGAACCAGATGCCGCTGTTGCCGCGATCCTGCGAGGTCTTGGTCGGCGGATTGGGCGAGCGGAATTCGAGATGGAGCTGGACGTCGCCGAAGCTCGCCTTGCTGACCAGTGCATTCTCGCCGCCGCCGCCCGCGCGCGGCACCGAAGTGGCGGCACCGTCCTTGACGGTCCACGGCGTCGTCTGGGGCTGCCATGCGTCGAGCGACTTGCCGTCGAACAGCACCACCGCGTCCGAAGGCGCCACGCCCGGCACCGCGCCCGGCGTCACTACCGTCGGATACGGCCGGTCGGCATCGTGGACGCGCCACTTGCCGTCGGGCAGCATCGGCGTGTCCTTGAAGCCGGGCTTCTCCTGCGCGAGGGCGGGGCTCCCCGTCATTAGGGTCACCGCAATCGCGGCGCCCCATCCGATACGCGTCACTACTTTCTCCCTCATGCCGCGTCGATCTCGCGATAGGCGGCGATCAGCCGGTCTTCGCCGGCGCGTCCCTCGATCGAATTGCCGTGCTCCATGCCGATCACGCCGGCATATTTCTTCGCGCGCAGCCAGCGCACCACGTTGCGATGGTTGATCTCGCCGGTCGACGGCTCCTTGCGCCCCGGATTGTCGCCGAACTGGATATAGGCGATCTCGTCCCAGCAGGTGTCGAGCGTGTTGATCAGATTCCCCGCCTGGATCTGCGCGTGATAGAGATCGGCGAGCACCTTCACCGCGGGACTGTCGACGCCTTTCGCGATCGCGAAGCCCTGGGGGATGGTCTGCATGAACACGCCCGGGTGATTCACGATCGTGTTGAGCGGCTCCATCACCATCACCAGGCCGTGCGGCTCGACGATCTCGGCGGCGCGGCGCATCGTGTCGATGATCCGGCCGGTCTGGATCTCGACCGGCACCTTGCGGTCGAGGAAGCCGGTGACCACGGTCGTCCATTTGGCGTTGAGGCGCTTGGCGACGTCGATCGAGGCGCGAATATCCGCGAGAAACGCCTGACGCTCGCCATCGTCGTTGCCGCCGAGCAGCGGGCGGAACTCGGCCCATCTGGGCATGCTTGCGACGAAAACGCCCATCGTCATGCCGCGCTGCTGCAGCGCGCGCGCCATCGCGGTCTGCTCGGCAACAGGGCGGCCCGCCGCCTCATTGTCTTCCCAGGCAGTGAAGCCCTGATCGGCAGCAAAAGCGATCTGCTCGAGCCGATCGCCGCGGCTCTTGAAGCTGCCTTCGTGCGGCGCGAAGCCGAGCGAGAAACGCGCGGCGTTTTGCGACGGTGCCGCACGGCCCATTGTCGCCGCACCCGCTGTCACGGCGCTGGCCGCCAATACCGATCGCCGGCTCAGCCTCACGCCGCTTCGCCCGCGAGGACGGCACGCGACTTGCCGCGCTCGCGCAGCCAGATGAAGCCGAACACCAGCAGCAGGATCACCGGCAGGATCGCCAGCCGCTGGAACGACACCGATGCCGCGGCATCCTCGACCGCCAGCTTCGCAGCGCCGGCCAATTGCGCAAACGCTTCGGGCCCGCCGGCGAACTCGATCTTGGCCTTGTCGAACATCGCCCCAAGCAGCGGCAGCACGAAGAAGCTGGCGAGCGCGCCTGCCGATCCGACCAGTCCCATCGCCCAAGACCCGCCGCGCGGATAGCGTTCGGCAACCGAGGCGAGCATCGTCGGCCACATCACGCACACGCCGAGCCCCCACACCGTCGAGGCGAGGACCGCCGTCACCGGCGTCTGGGCCTGCGAGAGCATGAACAGTCCGATCGCGGCGAGCAGGCTCGATACCCAGAGCAGCCCCGGGTTCGAGATCTTGTTCGCCAGCCGGCCCGCGAAATGGCGGAACACGAACATCAGCGCGTTGACGTAAACCAGCAGCAGGATGCCGCGCATGCCGACGCGGTTCGACAAAGCGACGTCGATCCACTGGCCGGGAGCAAGCTCGGACGCGGCAGTGAGGAACATCGCGCCGAACCAGATGAAGAAGCTGGGGCGGCGGAACACCTCACCCACCATCTCGCCGAAGCTCACTCCGGTCTCGCTGCGCAAGGGGGCGGGAAAGTGGTGGTCGCGGCGATCACCACCGTCAGGGCGGCGGGGATCATCACCAGCGCCATGATGCCCTGCCATGGCAGGGTCGCCGAGAGGAAGAAGCCGACGAGCCCGCCGACGATGATGCCGCCGGGGAACCAGGCATGCAGCACGTTGAGCCGGTGGGTGGTGTCCTCGGGATAGAGCTGTGCGGTCAGCGGATTGATCGCCGCCTCGGTCAGGCCCCAGCCGATGCCGCTGAGCAGCATGCCGAGCCACACGATCGTATAGACCGTCATGCCGGTCGCGAGATGGCCCGCGGTGACGATCAGCAGCGGTCCGAAGATGAAGCACACACCGGCGCCCAGCAGGCACCTTTTCATGCCGATCTGGTCGAGCAGCGCGCTGGCGACGAACAGCGTGATCGCGAAGCTGAGGAACGCGGCGCCGAGCGCGGCGGCGAGCAGCTCGCCGGCCTGCAACGGAGCGATCGGATCGATCCATTCGGCCTTGAGCCCGCTGGCGATCGCGCCGCGGATCGCGAGGCTCGACGCGGCGGTGAACAGGGCCAGCACGCCCAGCCAGAACAGCCGTCCCTTGTTCAATGTCGTGGCCATTTTTGGCGCCCCTCCCTTATCGTTCTTGCCCGCTTACGTCGTCAGGTCAGTCCCAGCAGCTTGCGGTTCAGCCCCGGATCGCTGCCGCCCGCAAAATCGTCGAACGCCTTGTCCGCGCGGCGGATCATGTGCGCCGCGATGAACGGCGCGCCTTCACGGGCGCCGTCCTCGGGATGCTTTAGGCAGCATTCCCATTCGAGCACGGCCCAGCCGGCATAGCCATATTGCGTCAGCTTCGAGAATATCCCGCCGAAATCCACTTGTCCGTCGCCGAGCGATCGGAAGCGGCCGGGGCGGTCGACCCAGTCCTGGAAGCCGCCATAGACACCCGAGCGCCCGGTCGGATTGAGCTCCGCGTCCTTGACGTGGAACATCCGGATCCGCTCGTGATAGATGTCGATGAACGCCAGGTAATCGAGCGCCTGCAGCACGTAATGGCTGGGATCGTAGAGGATGTTGGCGCGCGGATGATTGTCGACGCCCGCCAGGAAGCGCTCGAAGGTCACGCCGTCGTGCAGGTCTTCGCCGGGGTGGATCTCATAAGCGAGATCGACGCCCTGTTCGTCGAAAGCATCGAGGATCGGGCGCCAGCGTTTGGCGAGCTCGCCGAATGCTTCCTCGACCAGTCCGGCGGGGCGCTGGGGCCAGGGATAGAGATAGGGCCAGGCGAGCGCACCCGAGAAGGTCGCATGCGCGTTCAGTCCCAGCCGCCGGCTCGCCTTGGCGGCGAGATGGAGCTGCTCGACTGCCCATTTCTGACGCTCGGCAGGCTTGCCGCGCAACGCCTCGGGCGCGAAGCCGTCGAACGCCACGTCATAGGCCGGATGCACTGCGACCAGCTGGCCCTGCAGATGCGTCGAGAGCTCGGTGATCTCGACGCCGGCCTCGCGGCAAGTGCCGGCGAGCTCGTCGCAATAATCCTGGCTCTCGGCCGCCTTGGCAAGATCGATGCAGCGACTGTCCCATGTCGGAATCTGGACGCCGACATAGCCGGCATCCGCCATCCAGCGCGCGGCCGAGGGCAAGGTGTCGAACGGCGCGGAGTCGCTCATGAACTGGGCGAGGAAAACCGCCGGACCCTTCATGCCACCGCTCTCCCAGATCTCGATCGTCACTTCGCGGTTTCGGCCTTGAGATAGGCGATCAGCGCGGCGCGTTTGGCAGGATCGGTCACCTTCATCGGCATGCGGGTGCCAGGCACCTTCTGCGCCGGGGCGGCGAGAAACTGGTCGAGCGTCTGCGCATTCCAGACGATCTTCGATGCCTTGAGCGCCGGGCTGTAGTTGAAACCCGGCACGGAACCCGCCTTGCGGCCGAACAGGCCGTGGAGATTGGGTCCCATCAGGCTCTTTCCACCGGCCGGAAGCGTATGGCACGCCCGGCACGCGCCGAAAGCCTGCGCGCCCGCATCCTGAACGGGAGGGGCTGCAACTGACGGCAACGTTGTCAGTGTAAGTGCGCACAATGTTGCTGCAGCAGGCAGCAGTGCGATCAGAGATTTCATTATCCTCTCCGGTCTGGCAACGATCGGTTCGCACCTCTAACCTGTTGCCCGCACGCCGCGCAACCATTTATCAGACATAAAATCGACGGGCCGTTCGCCGTCGGTAGCGCTAACAAGGAGAGACGATGGAGACGGGCACGCAGGCGCGGATACGCTATGGCATGGTCGGGGGAGGCGAGGGCGCGTTCATCGGCGCGGTGCATCGCATGGCGGCGGCGCTGGACGGCGAATATGACCTGGTATGCGGCGCATTCAGCAGCGATGCGGGACGCAACCAGCGCAGCGCCGCGGGGCTGGGCATCGATCCCGCGCGCGCTTACGCGACGCTCGATGCGCTGCTCGCCGGCGAGGCGGCATTGCCCGAGGACCAGCGGATGCAGGTGCTGGCGATCGTCACGCCGAATCACCTCCACGCTCCGGCGGCGATCGCCGCGCTCGACGCGGGTTTCCACGTAATGTCGGAAAAGCCGATGGCGCTGGACCTTGCCGAGGCGCTGGCGATCGAAGCGGCAGTCGCGCGCAGCGGCAGGCTGTACGGGCTCGCCTTCACCTATAGCGGCTATCCGCTCGTCGAGGAGGCTCGCGTGCGCGTGGCGCGCGGCGATCTGGGCGCGATCCGGCTGGTGCAGGTCGAATATTCGCAAGGCTGGTTGAGCCAGCCCATCGATCGCGACGGCCAGAAGCAGGCCGAATGGCGCACCGATCCCGCAAGGGCCGGGTTGGGCGGGTGTCTCGGCGATATCGGCACGCATGCTTTCCAGCTGGCCGAGCATGTCTCGGGGCTCGCGGTCGAGGAACTCAGTGCCGAGCTGACCACGCACGTGCCGGGACGCCGTCTCGACGACGATGTGGCGGCTTTGCTGCGGTTCCAGGGCGGCGCGCGCGGCGTGCTCAAGGCCAGCCAGATCGCGGCGGGCGACGAGAACGGGCTGCGGCTCCGGGTGCATGGCGAAAAAGGCGGGCTCGACTGGTCGCAGATGGAGCCCAACACGCTGACCTTGCGCTGGCTCGACCGCCCGGCGGAGATCGTTCGCGCGGCCGGGCCGGGACTCGATCCGCTGACCACGGCGCGGCTGCGCACCCCGGCGGGCCATCCCGAGGGCTATATCGAGGCGTTCGCCAATCTGTACCGCAGCTTTGGCCGCGCGGTGCGCAACGGAGCGCCTACGCCGCCGCAATGGGGCGCGGCGGACTGGTTCCCCGGCATCGCCGACGGACTGCGGACGATGACCTTCGTCGAGGCGATGATCGAGAACAGCGGCGGTGCGGCGAAATGGACTTCGCTCGCGCGCCTTCTCGACGAGCGTCGAGCCAGCGCCCCCGCGTGAGAGATGGCCGAACCGATTGGTGAAGCCGAAATGCCTGCAACTGGAGCCGACAGCCTCATGAAACTTTACCTTCTCCCCATGCTGGCGCTGCTCGGCGCCGCCCCGCTCCCGCGCCCGCGAAATGGCAGCGCATCTTCGACGGCAAGACGCTCGCCGGCTGGACACCCAAGATCGCCGGCCGCGCCGCGGGCGAGGACCCGCTGCACATGTTCATCGTGAAGGACGGCGCGATCCGCGTCTCGCACGCCAACTACACCAA
This sequence comes from Sphingomonas sp. 7/4-4, assembly GCF_027941955.1. Lineage (GTDB taxonomy): Bacteria > Pseudomonadota > Alphaproteobacteria > Sphingomonadales > Sphingomonadaceae > Sphingomonas. The sequence continues at coordinate 934,871 of NZ_CP115960.1, read as the reverse complement.
GTTCACCGGCGAGTTCGGCCATCTCTTCTGGAAGGCCCCGCTCAAGGCTTATCGCATCCGCTTCGAATATCGGCTGTTCGGCGAATCGCTGCCGGGCATCCAGAGCTGGCAGGCCAGCAATTCGGGGCTGATGTTCCACGCACAGGCGCCGGAGACGATGCGGCGCGATCAGGACTTTCCGGTGAGCCTCGAGTTCCAGATTCTCGGCGTTCCGCGCCCGACGCGGGAGCCGACCGGAAACCTGTGCACGCCCGGCACTACCGTGGTGTTCGAAGGCAAGCGCGATCCGCGCCACTGCATCCTTTCCTCTTCGCCGCTGGAGCCGGTGGGCCGCTGGGTGCGGGCGGGACTGGAGGTGCTGCCCAATGGCGAGATCACCCATTTCATCGACGGCAAGGCCGTGCTGCATTATTCCGCGATCGAGCTCGATCCGGGCGACAAGGACGCGCAGCCGCTGATCGCCGCGCAGGGCGGCAAGCTGCAGCTGCAGCAGGGCTATATCGCGCTGCAGAGCGAGGGCCATCAGATCGAGTTCCGCAACATCGAGCTGCAGAAGATCGATTGAGGGCGCGGATCAGCGGGGACGTTTCTGCCGGGGCCGTCTGAACCAGAAGGTCCAGACGGTGAGGCTGCCGAGCAGCATCAGCGCCAGGCCGGAGACCGTCATCACCAGCCGCCAGGCGAGCCCGCCGACCTTGGCGGCGTGCAGCGGATAGGCGCCGTTGAAGACCTGGGTCCCCGCCGGGAGCGCCAGCGCGTCGGTCGCGGCGAGCAGGCGGCCGTCGCCGGCATCGAAGGCGAGCGTCGAGCGGCCGTTGGGCAGCCATTCGGCGGCGCGCTTCATCCGGATCGCGATCGGATCGCCCGGCTTGCGGGGCAGTGCCAGGAGGCGGATCCGGGCATCGGGGAAACGCGCATGCGCCGCGGCGACGATCGCACGCCAGTCCGGATGCGCGGCGAGCGGGCCGCTCTTCACCTTGGGCGCTGCATTCGCCGCGAGCGCCTGCCACGGCGCCCCGAAGGGTGCGATCACGGTGGCGGCGAAGGGCTTGAAGATCATCATCGTGCCGGTGACCGCCGAAAGCAGCAGCAGCGGTGCCATAACGATGCCGAAATCGCGATGCTGCATCACGATCGCCGGTCGGCTCAGCCTTCTGGGCCAGAGCCTGAAGTTGAACGTCCGCCGCGTCCGCCACCACAGGATCGCGCCCGTGACGACGAACACTATCGCCGCGAGCCCCGCCACGCCGATGATCGTCTCACCGACATCGCCGGTGAAGAGGTGATGATGGAGATCGAAGATCCAGAGTTCGGGGCGTTCCCACTGACTCTGCCAGCGCGTGACCACGTTGCCCGCTTGATCGGCATAGGCGCCGGCGCCTTTGGGCAGACGTAGTTGATGCAGCCCGAACCGCTCGCTGGCGTACAGGATCGACTGTACCTTGGGCTCCGCGGTGAGCAGCTTCTCGGTCGCCGCGCCGATCGCCGCAGGATCCGTGACCAGCGCATCGCCGGCATGGGGGAGCAGCAGCCAGCTCTCCTTGTGGACGAGGATCGTGCCGGTCAGCCCCATGATCGCCAGCACCAGACCGACGATCCCGCCGGTCCAGCGATGAATCAGGTCGAGCAGCTTCATCGGAAGCGCTTTCTGCTCAAAACCGATAGTCCCAGCCGAGTGTGAATGCGCGGCCGCGCCCGGCGAAATAGCTCAGATTGTCGGTCGGCAGGCGCGTGTCGGAGCTGTAGTCGATATATTGCTTGTCGAAGAGGTTCGACACGCTGAACGTCAGTCCGCCGAGCCCGGTCTGATAGCGCAGATACGCATCGGTGAGCGTGTAGCCGCCGAAATCGTTCAGGTAGAGCTTCTGCGGGTGCGCCGAGTTGGCGTCGTCGATCGCGCGGGCCCTGCCATCGAAGCGGCGCGACAGGAAGAACTGGGTCTGCACGCGCGCGCTGAACGGGCCGCTGGAATAATCGGCGGCGAGGTTGAGGCGGTCGGGGGAGATGTTGGTGCCGTCAAGATCGGTGTCAACTTTGCCGTCGGGCACGGTGTCGCTGTCGTAGCGCCCGGCAAGATGGGCATAGCCGACATTCACGCGCAGCCCGTCGATCGGCAGCCTGACGCCCAAATTAACCTCAAGCCCCTGGATTTCGACGCGCAGGCGCTGGACGTCGAAGATGCCGCCCGGATTGGCGATGAGCAGCTGGCCCTTGTCGCTCGACGACCAGAAATAGGTCACCGAGGCATCGAGCGGCCCGCGCTTCACTTCCATGCCGATCTCGCGATTGTTCGACACGATCGGCGCGATATCGAGGAAATTGTCGATATCGACACCCGCGGTGCCGACCGCGCGCGTGATGCGGCCGATATCGGGGACGGTAAAGCCCTCGGCATAGCTCGCATACGCGCGGATGCCCGGCACCGGCTCGAGGATGACGCCGCCGTTGAGCAGGGCATCGGAGAAGGTGGGCGATCCGCCCGCCACCGCGACGCCGCCATAGGTCGCCGGATTGTTGTTGCGGAACGTGGTCGACGCCAGCGTGTGATAATCGTCGACGGTGATCTTCACATTCTCGTAGCGCACGCCGCCGGCGAGGCGCAGCCTCTTGTCGAAGAGTGCGAGGTTCGCCTGGGCGAACGGCGCGAGGCTGCGGAAATCGGTCGGCGGCACCCAGACCCGGCCAGTCGCGATCAGCCGCTGTTCGGTGCGGTCGGTCAGCGCATCGAAGCCGAGCGTGGCGGTGAGCGCCTCGAAGCCCGGGACGGCGCGCTCATAGCTGATCTTGCCGCCCAGCTTGCGCGAGCGATTTTCGGACTGGTCGAACAAGGTGCCCGCCGGCGCGATGGCCGGATCCTGGAAGGTCGGGATCGGTGCGATCTCGCCGCCGAAGGTGTCGTGCGTGCGATTGAAGAAGATCTGGCTGACGAGGTTGCCGCCCCAGAGCGACGTGTCGGTATAGGAAAGCGCGATGCTCTCGGTGCGGCTCGCGGCGGGGGTGCCGGGCGGATCGCCGCGCACTGCGCTGGTCGGCACGCCAGTCGCGCGATTGCCGGGGAGCGCGACATAGTCGCCGTCGCCGTCGAGCTCGAAACGGCTGGCGATCAGGTCGAGCCGCCCAGTTTCGCCGACCTGATAGCCGAGCCGGGCGAACAGCGAGAGCGTGTTCGAATCCTGCGTCTCGCCCTGCGTGAGGTTGAGGCCGACGCGGCGGCCGTCGCCGTCGTAGAACACGCCGCGCTTCTCATAAGCGGCGCCCACCGTCGCATCGAAGCGCCCGGCCTTGTACTGGACGAGGCCCGCGGCCTTGCCGCCGATCCCGTCTCCGCGGAAATCATTGTCGCCGGTGCCCTGCAGCAAGACGCGGCCGCTCAAGCCCTCCTGCTGCGGTGCGCCCACCGTCACCTGATTGACGATGCCGCCGGTGCCGCCGATCCCCTGCAACGCGTTCGAGCCGTAGATCAGCTCGACTCGATCGACGAAGAAGCCGTCGATGGTGAAGCCGTCGCGGCTGCCGTCGCGCAAGGGAGTCGATTGGGGAATACCGTTGATCGCATAGAGCGGCGAGCGGCCGCGCAGCGTCTCGCCCGCGCCCGAGAGCTTCTGGCGGGTAGGGGAGAAAGAAGGCGTGAGGTTCGCCACGGCATCGGTGACCGAGCCCGAGATCGCGATCTGCTGATCGAGCGTCTTCTTGTCGATCACGTCGATGGTGAGCGGCAACGCATTGGGCGGGAGGATCGTGCGCGCGGCGGTGACGACGATTTCGTCGGCATCGGCCGGTTCATCCGCAGCCGCGGGCGTGACGGCGGCATCCTGCGCGAACGCCGTGCAGGGCAGGGTTGCGACCAACGCTAACAGGGGCAGTGAAAAATGTGAGCGACGCGACATGGGGTTCCCCGCCTGCTCGGCCGCATGCCGGCAGGTCTGTTGCGGGGCGCCTAGCAGCGGCGATTTTATACTGCAAGTCAATCGCAATAAGATTGCAGGGAGGGATGCGAGCTCCATCGCGAAACCCCTTGCCGTCATCCCGGCCTTGAGCCGGGATCCCGCTTCTTCTGTCCGACTTGAAGGCAGCGGGACCCCGGCTCAAGGCCGGGGTGACGAAGGAAGAAGATGAGTCCCGATCAACCTCACCCCGCTCAGGTGCCGTCCGCCAGTTTGTAGAAGCGGACGGCGTTGTTGTAGAAAATGTCGCGCTTCTGCTCTTCGGTCAGGAATGCGGCGCTCTCGATCCCTTCGATGGCCAGCCCGATCCCGTCGGGCCAGAACATGTGGTCCGAGCCGAACATGATGCGCTTGCCGAAGCCCGCTTCCACCAGCTTGCGGAGACAATCGTGGAAATGCGCCCGGGGCAGGAGCCAGTCCACCGCCCCGGTATCGACGTTCACATTGGGGTACAGCATCAGGATGGCCATGGTGTCCTCGAGATACGGCCAGCCGCAATGCATCAGGTTCAGCCGCAATTTCGGGTGGCGATTCAGCGCCTCCTCGACATATTCGGGATTGCCGAAGCGCGCCCGGGCCGGACGGCAGCAGGGATCGAAGGTGGTGCCTTCGGGCATCGTTCCGGTGTGGAGTGCCACCGGGATGTCGAGTTCCTCGGCCATCGCGAGATAGGGATCATATTTGGGATCGCTCAGCGACAGGCCGGCATATTGCGAAGTGACTTCGCCGAGCACCTGCAGCTTGCCTCCGACGAAAGCCTTTCTGAGCAGCTCCACCGGCGGCAGCGGCGTATCGTCGGATCCGCGAATACCCGCGCCGACGACGAAGCGGCCGGGATCGCGATTGTGCCAATCGATCGCGGCCTGCAGCCGGTCACCGTCTCCGCCGCTCACCACTCCCTTCACGACATTGTGCCGCTTCATCTCGGCGATGCAGGCCGACAGATGCTCTGCGCCGTTCCGGATCGGGCTCTTCACGCCGCTGATCGGATTGACGATCGGATTGCCGAACGGAGTCGCCGCCGGATAGGCATGCATATGGACGTCGATGATCGGCCCCGCCTGCGCGGCGCGCGACGCGAGTCCGGCGCCCGGCAAAGCGAGGGCGGTGGCGGCGCTCGCGCCCAGTTTCAGGAAATCCCTGCGGCCGAAATGCATTCCAGTCCCTCCGACTGTCACCGCAATTTCCGCGATGATCCGGGAGGATGACTATCGCGACCGTTGCGCCGGCGAAATTACCTGGAAGGTCGTTGGCCCGTTGTGCGGCCAGAAACGGCTAGGGCGTATCGACATTAACCTAAAACTCCCTCTCCCCTTGATAGGGGAGAGGATACCGCAGCTTGGCAGCTTGCTGTCTAGCGGAGGTTGGTGAGGGTAGAGCGGAGCGAAGCTCCGCGCGGCTGCTGCGCAGCCGCACCCTCACCCAGCGCAGACTTAGGCTTTGCTTCGCAAAACCTAAGTCTGCGCAACCTCGCCCCTTGCAGGGGGCGAGGGAAGTATGGGCTGAATGTCGATACAACCTCAGGGCATTTCGCCGGCGGCGAGCCTGGCGCATACCGAAGCGGTCAATGCGTCGGCCGGAAACGCGCAGTCGATCTGCAGCTCGTCCAGCGTCACATCGAAGGGAGCGGCGAACGTCGTGATCGTCTCGAAGAAGCGCAGCGGCCCCGCCGGACTGCGAAAATCGAGCGTGAGCACCGGTTCGATCTCGCTGCCGATGCCGCGGAAACGCCATTCCTGCGGCACGCCGGGATAGCCGAGTAGTTCGGTCAGCAGCGCCTGGCCATATTCGTCACCGGGCGTGATCGCGAGATGATCGTGCAGCCGGCGCAGGAAGCCTGCAGCGACCGCCGGCCAGTTGAGAATCACCGGGCGGAAATCGTCGGGATCGAAGATCTGTCGCAGCAGGTTGGTGTGGCGGCTCTCGCGCCCCTGCATCACGAAGCGATTGATGTTCATCGCGCCGTCATTGCCGCCGAGCACGTCGAATCGCCGGTCAAGGATGAAGGCCGGATAAGGATTCTGGTGCTGCAGGATCAAGTCCACTGCGTCGCGCATGCGCTCCAGCGCGGGCGTCGCGAGTTCGCGCTCGGCATATTGCGGCGCATAGCCCGCGGCGAGCAGCAGCGCGTTGCGCTCGCGCAGGGGCAGCGAAAGCGCGTTGGCGATGCGGCCGATCGCGTCGCGCGACGGCTGCGCCTTGCCCGTCTCGACGAACCCGAGGTGCCGGGCGGACATGCCGCATTCGAACGCCATGTCGAGCTGGCTCATGCGCCGCGCGGCGCGCCACTCGCGCAGCAACAAGCCGACCGGGGGATAGGGGCTTTGTCGCGGGTTTCGGTCATGATGGGTTCCCCAGTACGAGCGAAACGCCGCAGGAGCCAGCGGAGCATCGGGCGCCCTGCTGCGTTGACGATCCGGGCGCGCATGCTGCGTCCGGAAACCGTGTCAGGAGAAGCCCGATGAAGCTCATTGCATTGGCAGCCGCTCTCGCTGTGATCGGCGGCGCTGCTGCCGCACAGGATACGCCGCAACAGACTCCGCCCGCGGCCGATACGCCGCAGACTCCGTCGCCGACGACGACCACGCCCGACGCCAATACGCCACCGTCCGATCCCAAGACGGGCACCACCGGTTCAGGGACAACGAGCCTCGCCGCCGAACCGGATCCGGCACCTTCTACCTCAGCCACGTCTCCGGCGCCCCCAACCACGGCTGCGGCCCCGGCACCGATGACCGCTGCTCCGGCACCCGCTGCGGCGCGCGAATATCCGCCCTGCTCGCGCACCGTGAAGGATCAGTGCCGTCAGCGGGGCGGGCGCTAGGCCGCGCGGCTAGTGGACGGGCAAAGGCGCGTGGCCGACCGGCAGATGATGCATGACGGCATGGATGTCGCGGCGATCGACTGCCTGGCTGCACATCGGGCAAAGCTCGAAATGCGCGAGCTCGTCGGCCGGGAAGCGACCGCTGCCCCGCTCGTGGCCGCCGCCTGCAGATGGTGAAACATTCGCGTTGATCATCGGGCCCGCCTTCGCGTTAGCATTCTGTTTACTATTATAGGCGGGCGACGGCCGCCATGTTCGAAGCGGTGCGATTTTTACCGAAAGCCGTGTCGTGGCTTGCGCGGGCCGCCGCCGCCTCGCCGCACAGCCATTCGCGAAACAGCCCGATCTTGCGGCTGTTCTGGCGCGATACCGGATAGGTCAGCCAGAAGGATCGCCCGGCCGGGACGACCATGTCGTGGGCGGGCACCAGCCGTCCGGAATCGATTTCGCCGCGGAACAAGATCGGCGAGGCGATGACCACGCCGTGGCCGGCCAAAGCCGCCGCTACATCCAGATGCTCGGCGGAAAAGCTGGTGCCGAAGCGCGACTGCGGCGGACCTTCCGCCCAGCCGAGCGCTTGATACCAGAGCGACCACCAGTCCTGGCGGCCGAGCAACGGCACGGCGAGCGGCGCGCGCGGATCGGCGATCCCGGCGGCTGCGGCTTTCAATGCGGGCACGCAGAGCGGCATGAAGCTGCTCGGGAACAGCTCGATCGTGCGGAGCCCGGGCCAGCGCCCGTCGCCGTTGCGGATCGCCATGTCGAAGCGACCGGTGGTGAGGTCTTCGGCGGCGTCCGAGACGTCGAGCTCGACGAGGATGTCCGGGTGTGCCGCGCGGAAAAGGCCGAGCCGCGGCGTAAGCCAGCTCGATCCCAACGTGGGCAATGTCGTCAGCGACAGCCGCCCTTCGTCCATTTCGGCGGCACGCGCGAAGCTCGCACGCAGCGCGGCGAACGCCTTGCCGGCCTCCGTGGCGATCAGCGTCCCCGCGTCGGTCAGCTCCACGCGGTGGGGATGCCGCCGGAACAGCTTCACGCCCAGCTGCGCCTCCAGCTGCCGGACATGATAGCTGACCGAAGCCGAGGATGTGCCGAGCTCGTGCCCTGCCTTGGTGAAGCTCTCCAGCCGCGCCGCCGCCTCGAAGGCGCGGATCGCGGCGAGCGAAGGAAGCGGCCGGTCGAGCATAAATATGACTTAGCCTCTCCACCCAAGCTTCGCATAGCCAGAATTCATGCCGCGATGTCTTCTGCGCCCGGATGAGGAGGGGCTGAGGAGATGCCGATGTTTGAGGGTTTGCGCAGTGCGTTGGGGCGCAGGGATCTGCTCCTCGGCGCGGCGATGGCGGGAGGAGCGCTCTCCATGCCGGCATCCGCAGCGCTGCTGCGCGGCGGGCGAGGGAGGGCGCTTCCGCGCATGCGCACGACTGGGACTGGCTGGTCGGTAATTGGGACGTCTGGCACCGCCGGCTCAAGGACCGGCTCGCCGGCAGCAACGAATGGCAGGAGTTTACCGGGAAGAGCGCATTGTGGCTCGCGCTCGACGGGCTCGGCACGATCGACGACAATATCGTCGACGTGCCGAGCGGCACGTATCGCGGGCTCACCGTGCGCGCTTATGATCCGGAGCGGCAGCAATGGGCGATCTGGTGGGTCGATGGCCGGAACCCGACAGTGATCGACGCGCCGGTGCGCGGCGGCTTTGCGGGGAACACAGGCGTGTTCACGGGCCCTGACGTCTTCAAGGGCAGGCCCGTCACGGCGCGCTTTCGCTGGCTCGATATCCACAGCGAACGCCCGCATTGGGAACAGGCGCTCTCAACCGACGGCGGCAAGCGCTGGGAGATCAACTGGGAGAATTTCTTCACGCGCACCGCGCCGGTGGCGACGCCGTTGCCGGCAGTGGCCGATCGCCGGCGCGATTTCGATTTCCTCCACGGCAGCTGGTCCGTCCAGCATCGCCGCCGCAAGCAGCGGCTCGCGGGGAGCAGCGAATGGGAAGAATTCGCCGGGACCCTCGTCAACTGGCCGGTGCTGGGCGGCCAGGGCAATATCGGGGACAATTTCTTCGCGCGCGCCGGCGGCGCGCATCGCGGGATCGGCTTGCGCACCTTCGATCCGGCAAGCGGCGAATGGTCGAGCTGGTGGCTCGACGGACGCAGCCCGACCGGGTTCGCGGCGCCGGTGCGCGGCCGCTTCGTGAACGGCGTCGGCGTCTTCGAGGGAGACGACACGCTCGATGGCCGTCCGGTGAAGACGCGGGTGCGCTGGTCCGGAATCACGGCGAACGCCGCACGCTGGGAGCAGGCCATGTCCGGCGACGGTGGCGCGACGTGGGAGACCAACTGGATCAGCGATTTCCGTCGGAAGGGATGATCGCATGATCCTGGTTCGAAGCTGGTCGAAGGCGGTGGCTTGCCTGATGCTGCTAGGCGGCGCTTCGGCGGACGGACAGCGGGTACGGCTGGAAATAGCGGGCGCAGCGGAGGTGTTCGCGCCGGGGATCGCGTCGACACGCTATTCGGAGATCCGCCTGACGCTGAGCCCGGATGGGAAGACCGCCTTGTGGTTCAGCCGCGATCGGCCCGGCGGGCCCGGCGGTTACGACATCTGGGTGTCGCGCCGGTCGAACGGCATGTGGGCTCCCGCCACGCCGGTGTCGTTCAACGCCGGTGGGCGCGACTTCGATCCTGCGTTTTCGGCGGATGGGCGGTTCGTCTATTTCTGTTCGGATCGGCCGGGAGGATCGGGCGGCGACGATATCTACCGGGTAGCGGTGCGCGGCGAAGGCTTCGGGGCTCCGGTCAATCTGGGGCCGACGGTCAACAGCGCCGGCAAGGAATTCGCACCGATGCTGTCGCCCGACGGGAACACCCTGCTGTTCTCGAGCGATCGGAGCGGCGGCGCAGGCGGCCATGATCTCTTCACTGCGCGTCGGTCGCGCGATGGTTTCGCAAGTGCCCGGCGGGTGCCCGGCGCACTCAACACCGCCGCCAACGAGTTCGACGCCACTTTCCTGCGCGACGGTAAGACGATCGTCTTCGCGCGGGCGATGGACTTCCGCACGGATCGCGTCGATCTGCTTTTTGCCGTTCCCTCCAGGCTGGGCTACGATGCGGGAACCACGCTTCCGGCGGCAGTGAACAATGATCGAGACACGTACGGCCCGATGCTCGACTGGTCGGACCGCGACAGGCTGACGTTTTCCGGACAGCGCGGTGAGGGCGGAATGGATCTCTATCGTGTCCATTATCATGTGGTGAATCGCGGGGGATGAGATGGCCGAGACCGTGGTGCACGCCTTGCTCTGGTTTTCCGCGATCGGCTGCGGGCTGATTGCCGGGCTCTATTTCGCTTTCTCGACCTTCATCGTGCAGGCGCTCGATCGCCTCGGCGCCGAGCGCGGCGCGCAGGCGATGAACGCGATCAACGTCAGGATCCTGCGATCGCTGTTCATGCCGCTCTTTCTCGGAACGACGCTGACGAGCCTCGCGCTGGTCGCGATCGGGCTGGCCGGTCGCGTGCCCGGCGGGCCGGCAATGGCGGCAGGCGGCGCGATCTATGTGGTCGGGATGTTCGTCGTGACTCTCGTCTTCAACGTCCCGCTCAACAATATGCTGGCGGCGGCCCGGGACGACGGTGGTGCGGCATGGTCTCTCTATCTTCGGCGGTGGATGCCGTGGAATCACGTCCGCACGCTTTCCTCGACGCTCGCCTGCATATTGTTCGTGGCCGCGATCTGATTATCCGGCAGCCGTCTCTTTCAAAAGGGCACAGGCCCGCTCAGCGTCATCGCGCCGCTTGAGGAACGGACCTAGTTCCCCTACGTCGCACCCATGACGTCCACGAACGATATCCGCCGCAGCTTCCTCGACTATTTCGAAAGTCAGGGCCACGCCCGCGTGCCCAGCGCGCCGCTGGTCCCGCACAACGATCCGACGCTGATGTTCGTCAATGCGGGCATGGTGCCGTTCAAGAACGTGTTCACCGGCCTCGAGACGCGTCCGTACTCGACCGCCACCTCGAGCCAGAAATGCGTCCGCGCCGGCGGCAAGCACAATGACCTCGACAATGTCGGCTACACCGCCCGCCACCACACCTTCTTCGAGATGCTCGGCAACTTCTCGTTCGGCGACTATTTCAAGGAGCAGGCGATCACGCATGCGTGGACGCTGCTGACGAAGGAATGGGGCATCCCGGCAGAGAAGCTGACTGCCACCGTCTATCACACCGATGATCAGGCATTCGATCTGTGGAAGAAGATCGCCGGCCTGCCGGAGAGCCGCATCATCCGCATCGCGACCAAGGATAATTTCTGGGCGATGGGATCGGACGGCCCGTGCGGTCCCTGCTCCGAGATTTTCTACGATCACGGCGACCATATCTATGGCGGTCCTCCGGGGTCGCCCGAGGAGGACGGGGATCGCTTCGTCGAGATCTGGAACCTCGTCTTCATGCAGTATCTGCAGGAGAACGATGTCCAGATCGGCGAACTGCCCAAGCCGTCGATCGATACCGGCATGGGTCTCGAACGCGTCGCCGCGGTGCTCCAGGGCGTCCATGACAATTACGACACCGACACGTTCAAGGCATTGATCGCCGAGAGCGGCGCGCTGACCGGCGCGTCGACTACGGGCGACAACCAGGCGAGCCACCGCGTGATCGCCGATCACCTGCGCGCTTCGGGTTTCCTCGTTGCCGACGGCGTGCTGCCGGCGAACGAGGGCCGCGGCTATGTCCTCCGCCGCATCATGCGCCGCGCGATGCGCCACGCGCACCTGCTCGGCGCCAAGGACCCGCTGATGTACCGCATGGTGCCGAGCCTCGTCGCCGAGATGGGCGCCGCCTATCCCGAGCTCGTCCGCGCCCAGCCGTTGATCGAAGCGACGCTCCTGCAGGAGGAGACGCGCTTCCGCCAGACGCTCGCCAACGGCCTGCGCCTGCTCGACGAGGCGACCAAGGGGCTTGCCGAGGGCGATACGCTTCCCGGCGAAACCGCGTTCAAGCTCTACGATACCTTCGGCTTCCCCTATGACCTGACCGAGGACGCATTGCGTGCCGACGGCATCTCGGTCGACCGCGCCGGCTTCGACACGGCCATGGCCGAGCAGAAGCGTGCCGCGCGCGCCGCGTGGAAGGGCTCGGGCGACAAGGCCAGCGACGAGGTCTGGTACGATATCGCCGACGAACTCGGCGGCACCGAATTCACCGGCTACAGCAGCACCGACGGCGAGGGCGAGGTCGTCGCGATCGTCAAGGATGGCGCGCGCGTCGACAAGGCAGGCGCGGGCGACAGCGTCACCGTTCTGACCAACCAGACGCCGTTTTACGGCGAATCGGGCGGCCAGATGGGCGATGCCGGCACGATCACCAACGACAAATTGCACGCAGTGGTGGACGACACTTCCAAGCCGCTCGGCCGCCTGCACGCGCATCACACGAAGATCGAAAGCGGTGAGCTTTCGGTCGGCGATACCGTCAAGCTGTCGGTCGACGCCACACGCCGCGACCAGATCCGCGCCAACCACTCGGCAACCCACCTGCTGCACGCGGCACTGCGCAAGCGGTTGGGCGAGCACGTCACGCAGAAGGGCAGCCTGGTCGCGCCTGATCGCCTGCGTTTCGACTTCTCGCACCCGAGCGCACTCACGCCGCAGGAGATCGCCGATATCGAGGCCGATGTGAACGCGCAGATCCGCCACAACGAGAGCGTCGGCACCCGGCTGATGACGCCCGAGGACGCGATCGCGGCCGGCGCGATGGCGCTGTTCGGCGAGAAATATGGCGACGAGGTCCGCGTGCTCTCGATGGGCCGCGGGGACGAACAGCATTATTCCGTCGAATTGTGCGGCGGCACCCATGTCAACGCAACCGGCGACATCGCGATCTTCAAGATCGTCTCGGAAAGCGCCGTTTCCTCGGGCATCCGCCGTATCGAGGCGCTGACCGGCGAGGCCGCGCGGCAATGGCTCAACGCCCGCGACGAGCGGCTGAAGGAAGCGGCCGCGGCGCTCAAGTCCTCGCCCGACGAAGTGCCGGCGCGTGTCGCCGCACTGGTCGAGGAACGCCGGCGGCTCGAACGTGAGCTGGCCGATGCGAAGAAGGCGCTGGCGCTGGGTGGAAGCGGCGCCGCTGCTCCGGCTGGACCCGAGCAGGTGAACGGCATCAACTTCGTCGGTCAGGTGCTCGACGGGCTCGATCCCAAGGCGCTTCGCGGCGCGGTGGACGAAGCCAAAGCGCGGATCGGCGGAGGCGTCGTCGCGCTGGTCGCGGTGAATGAAGGTCGCGCTTCGGTGGCGGTCGGCGTCAGCGAGGGGCTCGGACTGAACGCAGTGGACCTGGTCAAGACCGCGGTTGCGGTGCTCGGCGGGCAGGGCGGCGGCGGCCGTCCCGACATGGCGCAGGGCGGCGGTCCGGACGGTTCAAAGGGTGCCGAGGCGATCGAAGCGGTCAAAGACGCTCTCTCGGAGGCGAAGGTCGCGGCCTGATCTCAGCTGCCATCGTCGCAGCGGCTGATCTAGCGCGTCACTTGCTCTGCCGCCGGCTCATGAACGCGAGCCGCTCGAACAGCATCACGTCCTGCTCGTTCTTGAGCAACGCGCCGTGGAGCGGCGGTATCGCCTTGGTGGGATCCTTGTTCTGGAGCACCTCCAGCGGCATTTCCTCGTGGAGGAGCAGCTTGAGCCAATCGAGCAGTTCGCTGGTCGACGGCTTCTTCTTGAGGCCGGGCACCTCGCGGATGTCATAGAAGATATCCATCGCCTTGCTGACGAGAATCTTCTGAATTCCGGGGAAATGGACATCGACGATCGCCTGCATCGTCTCGCGGTCGGGGAATTTGATGTAGTGGAAGAAGCAGCGGCGCAGGAAAGCGTCGGGCAGCTCCTTCTCGTTGTTCGAAGTGATCACCACGATCGGCCGCTCGGCGGCGCGGACCGTCTCCTTCGTCTCGTAGACATGGAATTCCATGCGATCGAGCTCCTGGAGGAGATCGTTGGGGAATTCGATATCGGCCTTGTCGATCTCGTCGATCAACAGGACGGGGACCTCGGGGGCGGTGAATGCCTCCCAGAGTTTGCCCTTGCGGATATAGTTGGCGATGTCGTGGACGCGTTCGTCGCCCAACTGACCGTCGCGCAGGCGTGCGACTGCGTCATACTCGTAGAGGCCCTGCTGCGCCTTGGTGGTCGACTTGACGTTCCACTCGATCAGCGGCGCGCCCACCGCCTTGGCAATCTCATAGGCCAAGACGGTCTTGCCGGTGCCCGGCTCGCCCTTGACGAGCAGGGGGCGGCGGAGCGTGACGGCCGCGTTGACGGCGACCTTCAGGTCCTCCGTCGCGACATAGCTTTGGGTACCTTCGAAGCGCATGCAACCGCTTAGAGGCTCGTTTGGCCGCAACGCAAGCGGCGCGGCGGCTCAGAAACATTTCTCGCCGGCGCTCTTCTGATTGTACATCGCCTTGTCGTTCGCATCGGCGACCTTGATGTCGAGAGCCCTGACTCGCGGACCGACGTCGGGATCAAAATTCTGTCGGTCCTCGAACTGTATCTTGATCAGATAGCTCGCTTCAAACCCTTCGAACTGCGCAAACGCCGTCCCCTCGGAAAGCGTCTCGGGCGAGCTGGGCTTGTAATTACCGAAGCACTTCTTCTGGCGCGACGCCAGCCCCGGGGCCGACAGCGGCTGCGCGATGCGCCCGTCGGCACCCGGCGTGATGAACGCATTGGGAAACAGCTCCGCCGGGGCGACCACGTTGATGCTGCTGCCTGAGATGCTGTACGCGAATTGCGCCGTGCGGGCGTTCTGATCCGGTTGGGCCCATGCGGTGGCGACGAGATCGAGCCGCTTGTTCTTGTCGATCACCGCCATCGGCACCGTCCGCGCCACGTCGGGCACCGCGAGCCCGGCGAAGTCGCTTTGCCACCGCGTGACCTGATCGGCAGTGCAGGCCAGATCTCGCGCATCGAATCGAGCGAGAAGGCCGCGCCGCTTCATCTCGTTATGAAGCACCGCTCGTGCGTCGCTGAGGCCGAGCTTGACCGGCGACGAGAAGAGCGCCTGACGGAGATCCTGGCACGCCAGGTCCACCGCTTCCTTGTCGGTCCGGGCGGTGGTGGTACCCGTGGCGAGCTCGGTGAGCCTGCGGGGAACGTTGTTCGCGTCGAGATAGCTGCTGAGCGTGACCGGCAGCCTGGTGTTGGGATCGAGCAGGCTGATCCGGTCGGCAAAGCGGCTGTCGCTGAGGTCCGAGAAATCGAGCAATCCGGCAGCGGTCTTCGCGGTGGTGACCAGTGACTTTCGGCCCCTGAGCTTCAGGCTGAAACGGATGCTGCTGGCCGCATCGAGCGCGATCCGGAAGCTGGCGGTCTTGTAGCCCGTCGCGCCGTCGAAACTCATCGTGACGTCGTTGGAATAGTCGGCGGACGTCGAAAGAGCCGAGAGCAGGCCGATGTAGAGCCGGTTGACGATGACGGCATAAGGCAACTCGCCGATCCCGGACACCACCGATCCCGTGATGTTGGTACCCGGATCGACTCCTCGCGCGCTTTGTTGAGGTCGTCTCCCTTGTAGGTCTCCACCACCGAAAGCTTGATTCGCGCCTTCAGATCGGTGCTGCCCGAATCAGGAACGAAAAAGGGCGTCACCCGTGTATCGGCCGTAGCCATGGTCGATACCTTGATCTCATCGCTGCTGCCCGAAACGCGTATGATCTCGGCGAGCGGCCGTTCAAACACCACCATATCGGTGCCGCCGACGTTGCGCGATATGACGACGCTGACGATCGTCGTCTTCTTCTCGTTGAAGCCGGTCAGCGCGCCGAGCAGCTGCTTGAGAAAGGGACTATTCTTTTGCACGGTGAACGCGCCGCCGGTATCGAGCGCGACCCAGCCGTAATAGCTACCCAGATTGCCTTCGAGGCCCGTATCCTTGGCGTCCGTCGACAGGCAGCTTTCGATGGTGAGTGTGCGCACGGTGTCTTTTGCAGCAGTGCCGGTGCATGCGACCGGCGCGGGCGCGGGCGCGCCCTGCGCTACAGCGGGCCTAGTACAGGCCTGAAGCGCGATCGTCGCCAAAGGCGGCAAGACAAGCATCGAGATGTGGTGAAACGAGCGCATGAGTCCCCCTGGCAGTAACCGGATACGGACCCGCGGACCGAGGCCGCTGTTGCGATGCATCGGTTGCGGAGCAGAAATGTACGCGGAGACTGGCGCCCTGCCGGGGAGCGTATCTGCAAAATCCGGAAGCGACAATGCCGTGCGTGCAGGCGCGGCCTGCTCCGCAGGTCAGGCGCGGTTGCGGGCGCTCGTGCGGGCTTCGAGCAGGTCCCACAGGCCGCGATGCTGGGCGAAGACCTGTTGCGCGCCGAACAGCATCGCGCGCTCCATCGCGCTTTCGCGGGCCAGCGCATCGACGACGCTGACCGTCTCTTCCGCCAGCGGGAGCGTCGAGACGGGGATGGTCAGACCGAGCCGCGTGGCGACGGCGTCGAGGACTTCGCGGATCGTTGCCCAATCGATCGCCAGGGCAAGCGCGGCACCGGCGGCGCAGCCTGCGCGATCGGACTGGGCGAGCATGTCGAGCGCATGGCGCTGTGCGTGCGCCGCGGCTTCCGATTCGGCATGGCCGGGCGTGCTCGGCAGCGGGCCGGCGGCGGCGACGATGCGGACGAGATAAGCGCGCTCGGTGGCAAAGGCATCGGCGGCGGCCTCGAGCCAGTCGCGCTCGAGCGAGACGCGGGCATGGTCGAGCGCATGGTCGACCACGCCCGGATGGCGGCCATGCAGCACGCAGATGAAATGGGCGGCGTCGGCGAGGTCGCGCAGCGGCTCGAGATTCTCGGCGAGGTTCTGGAGATAGGGGTGATCTCGCGCTGCCGTCGGAGGCGACGAGCGAACCCATCGCTCCCCATGTGCCACCGAGACGGGCGATCTGTGCGGTGTCAAACGGCATTCTGCCCCCAAATCCCTGAGCTGCCGGAGATACCGGCGCGCTCGCTATGCAACCCGGGGATATACCGAAGCACGTAAATACGTGGTTGACGGCGAATTTACCGTTCAGTCGTGGTTTGTGGAGAAACAGGAATTCATATTATCCAAGTGCTCCCCTGGAGGCAGAAGCGCAGGATTACGAACTATTACGTCGTCCCGGCTCTTGCTTTCGCAGGAGCATCGCATCGTTGTCCAAGTAAATCACCAGCTCCACATCGTCCCATCTTCGAGCCGGTTCACCGGAAGATAAGCGCGCTTATACTCATGCTTCGCAGCCAGCGCCTCGTCGATATCCACGCCGAGCCCGGGTTTGTCGCCCGGATGCATCAGGCCGCTGGTGAGACTGTAAGCGTGCGGGAAGACCGCGTCGGTTTCGGGGGTGTGCCGCATATATTCCTGGATGCCGAAATTGGGGACGGACAGGCCGAAATGGAGCGCCGCCGCCATGGTGATCGGCGAGAGATCGGTCGCGCCATGGCAGCCGGTGCGGACCTGATGGAGATCGGCGAGCGCGGCGATGCGGCGCAGATGGGTGATGCCGCCCGCGTGGACCACGGTGGCGCGGACGTAATCGATCAATTGCTCTTCGATGAGCTGTTTCGCGTCCCACACCGAATTGAAGATCTCGCCGACCGCGAGCGGCGTGGTGGTGTGCTGGCGGATCAGGCGGAAGCCGGCCTGGTTCTCGGCCGGAGTCGCATCCTCGAGCCAGAACAGGCGGTACGGCTCGAGATCCTTGCCGAGGCGGCCCGCCTCGATCGGCGTGAGGCGGTGATGGACGTCGTGGAGCAGGTGGATGTCCCAGCCGAGCGCATCGCGCCCCTTGTCGAACAGCTCCGGTACATGACGCATATATTTCGAAGTCGACCAGACCGTCTCGTCGGGCAGCGAACCCTTGGCGGGTTCGTAATAGAAGCGCTCGCCCGATACGCCATAAGTGGCGGCGAGCCCGGGCACGCCCGACTGGAGGCGGACGGCCTTATAGCCCTGCTCGAGATATTCCTGCGCGCGCTCGATGGTCTCGGCGATGTCCGAGCCGTTGGCATGGCCATAGACCATGCAGCCTTCGCGCGCCGCGCCGCCGAGCAGCTGATAGACCGGCATGTTGGCGAGCTTGCCCTTGATATCCCACAGCGCCATGTCGACGGCGGCGATCGCGCTCATCGTCACCGGGCCGCGGCGCCAGTACGCGCCCTTGTAGAGATATTGCCAGATGTCCTCGATCCGGTGCGCGTCGCGGCCGATCAGGCAGGGGATGACATGATCATTGAGGTAGCTCGCCACTGCCAGTTCGCGGCCGTTCAGCGTCGCGTCGCCGACGCCGTATACGCCCTCGTCGGTCTCGATCTTGAGCGTGACGAAATTGCGGCCAGGGCAGGTGACGATGACGCGCGCGGAAGTGATGCGAGGCAAGTTAGATAATCCTAAGAAGTGGTCAGGCCAATATCCGCTTGTGATGGGTGCCGTGTCAACCTAGGGTGGGCATGTTATGAAGATCACGGGCAAAAAGCTGTACCAGCGGGTGGCTGCTTCGATCACCGAGGCGATCGAGGCGGGACGCTGGTCGCCCGGCACCCGGCTGCCCGGCGAGCGCGATCTCGCCGAGGAATATGGCGTCAGCCGCCCGACGATCCGCGAGGCGATGATCGCGCTCGAGATGAAGGGCTGGATCGAGGCGCGGCACGGCTCGGGCCTCTATGTCACCAAGCGCGATCACGGCACCGGCCAGCGCGAGGACGCACTCAATTTCGACGTCGGCGCGTTCGATCTCACCGAGGCGCGGATTCTGTTCGAAGGCGAGGCGGTCGCGCTGGCTGCGGTATCGATCTCCGACGAGCAGCTCGACGAGCTCGACCAGCTGCTCGTCGAGATGGCGGCCGACGATCTCGAACGAGCCGTCGGTGATGGACGCCGATCACCGCTTCCATCTCGCGATCGCCAATGCGACGGGGAATGCCGCGATCCGCAGCGTGATCGAATATCTGTGGGAGCTGCGCACCAATTCGCCCTTGTCGGCGAACATGTTCGCGCGGGCGAAGCGCGGCGGGATCACCCCGCGAGTCGAGGAGCATCGCCCGATCGTCGAGGCGCTCCGCGCACGCGATCCGCACGCCGCGCGGAGTGCGATGCGCAAGCATCTGCGCGGCGTGGTCGACGATCTCCTCGCCGCGACCGAACTCGAAGTGATGGAGCGCGCGCGCAGCGAACTGGACGCGCGCCGGGACAGCGTGGCCCGCCGGCTCAAGATCGGTTCGGCTTGAAGGTGCTGGGGTTACAATTGGCCTGACCAATTGAGAGACGCGTGGCGGGAGCTGAAGATGACTTACAGGCTCACGATCGCGCCGTTCCTGCTGGTTTTGAGCGCATGGGCAGCGCCGGCGAGCGCCCAACCCTCCGCCACGGAGGGGCCTGTCGGCGGTTCCCCCGTCGGAACCGAAGCAAAGATCGAGGCGGCGCCGCGCAACTTCCTGTTCCTCGGCTCCGGCGAGTTGCGAGCCCACGCCGACTTGCTCCGACGCCCCGACATTGCCGGCGCCCAGCTGGTCTATAGCTGGAAGGAATTGGAGCCCGAAAAGGGTCGCTACGATTTCTCCGGCCTCGAGCGCGATCTCGCCGTCGTCAGGCGCGCGGGCAAGGCGCTGTTCGTGCAGGTCCAGGATCGCTTCTTCGAAGCGCGCGCGCGGAATGTGCCGGAATATCTGCTCACCGAGCCCGAATTCGCGGGCGGCCTCGCGCCCCAGCTCGATCATCCGGGCGAAGGCAGTCCCGTTGCCGCGGGCTGGGTGGCACAGCAATGGAATCCCGGCGTACGCCGTCGGTATCAAGCGCTTCTCGCGGCGCTTGCCCAACGTTTCGACGGGCGGATATTCGGCATCAACTTGCCCGAGACCTCTGCCGATCTGGTCAAGGATCCCGCTCCGCCGGGCTTCACCTGCGATGCCTATGTGGACGCGGAGCTCGAGAATCTCGCTTATGCCCGTCGGGTCTTCAAAACCTCGCATGTGGTGCAATATGTAAACTTCTGGCCCTGCGAGTGGGAAAACGAGCGCGGCTACATGGAGCGGACATTCCGGCTCGCCGAACAGATCGGTGCGGGGCTCGGTGGCCCGGATATCGTGCCCTGGCAAAAGCACCAGATGAAGAATGCCTACCCCTTTTTCGGCCGATATAAAGGGCGCCTGAAACTGGTCGCGATGGCAGTGCAGGAGCCGACCCTGACCTATCGCAACCCACAAACCGGCCGGCCCTTCACACGGGAGGAAATTCTTGCCTTCGCCCGCGACTATCTGGGGGTTAATGTGATCTTCTGGACGCCCGAGGCCGCCTGGCTGCAGCAGTCGCGCTGAAGATGCAAACATGCCCCTTTGCCGGTTCCGTGATGCAAGACGGCGCCCTCATCGCCGCCTCCGCACAAATCGCTGTTCGAGCATTTCCTTGCCCCACTGATCGCCGTGACGCTCCTCAGCCAGGATGAAGCCGTTCTCCTCATAGAGACGGCGGGCGGCATGAAGGCCGGCGAAAGTCCATAAATGCGTCTCGGCGAAGTTCCGCTTGTCCGAAAAATCGAGCGCGGTCTCGAGCAATCGCCGTCCCGTGCCCGTACCCCGCACGTCATCGTCGACGATGAACCAGCGCAGGTGCGAGATGCCCGGACCCAAATCCTCGCCATCGATGGCGACCGAGCCGACAATCCGTTTGTCCTGAAGGGCGGTCCAGATCGCGTTCATCGGCGTATCGAGACGTTCGCAGAAGGACGCGAGGCTGCCGGCGACGACGGTTTCAAAGCGCCTGCCGAAACCGGCCTCGCGTGCATAATAAAGCGCGTGCATCTCGGTGACGCGGGCAACGAGACCGGGCCGATAGCCGGCGACGATCTCGGCGTGCGGAGCGGCGCTCGGCGAGTCCGGCTTCGCCGCCAGTGCGTCGGCATAGAGGCGGAGGCCATCGAGGACCGTCCGGCGGTGTTCGGCAGGAAGCTTTTCCAGCGCACGCGCGACCTGTGCACGGGCGAAGGCATGGATCGCGGCGACACGCTTTCGCCCCGCCGCGCTCAGGGAGAGCTTCCTGATGCGCGCATCCTCCGCGTCCGGCTTCTCCAGGATGTCGCCGGCGACGACCAGCTTACGCAGCATCCGGCTGACGCTCGACTTCTCGAGGCGAAGAAGCCCGCCGAGATCGCGCGCCGAAATCCCGTCTCTGGCCTGGATTTCGATCAGCGCATGGACGGCGGAAGGCGGCAGGTCGGTTCCGGCGAAGGTGCCGCCCATGAAGCCGAGTTCGCGGACAAGCTGCCGCGATGCGGCGCGGATATCGTCGACGGTGGAATGCGTCAGGGTCACCGGCAACCATGTTAATTGTTGCATCATGCAACTATATTGGAGCGTGCCGGATTTGTGGTCAAGCCGGCTCCGACCGAACGCCGAGCATCAGGGCTTCGCTGGATTGTCCTTCACCACACGCCCGGTACCCAACGGTACTTCACCCGCTGCATATATTCCCGATAACCCGGGAGTTCGGCGGCAAGCACGCGCTCCTCGAAGAGGGTCCGCGGAATCAGCCCGATCACGACGACGAGCGCCGGGACCAGCGCCCAGAAAGAGCCCAAAGAGAGCGCCGTGCCGACGGCGAGCAGGGAACCCGAGATGTAGCCGGGATGACGCACGATCGCATAGGGGCCGCTATCGATCACGTCTGCCCGCGATCCTTCTGAATGCGTACGCCCGGCTCGAAATGACGGTTCACCGCCTGCGGCCAGATCTGCCCGACGAAACTCACTGCGAAGATCGAATATCCGAGCCAGACTACCCAATCGGGCGTTTGTGCCCGGTCGAACCGGAAACCGAGCGCTGCGACCGGGAGAATGAAGAAGAAGCCTCCCATAACCATCGCGAGGAACAGGTAGTCGAGTGCCTTGGTACCCGGCTGCACACGCGATCGTGCCGTGAAGATTTCCGGGTTGACCCGCCAGAGCAATGTGATCGCGATCAGCACCGCCACGACAAACGCAACGCAAAACCACCACCCGCGCGGCCAGTTCAGCGTGCCGGCGGGCACGAACAGCAGAGCGCCCATGACGACAAGCATGATGACCAGCGACAGGATGCTGCGACGCACCGCGGCTTTTTGCGCTTTGGTGGCTTCGATCATGACCGGAACTCTCCAAGACGCCGGAACGATATCCGACGCGCTTTCGTGCGACCGAGTCTCGCCTGCAAGCAATGAACGCCGCTGCCCGTAGTTCCCGCCGCCACGGCAATCTACGGCTGTAACGCCAAAGCCACACCGCGTCCGCGATCGTGCCGAAAGCCGGCGATCGCCATTGCGCAAACGCCGCACGTTTGTTTCTCTCCTGTGACAATAACAAAAAGAGGATGTCTCGCAGAGCCCAGTGGAGGATCGATTCATGCGTGATGTTACCTTGTGGAAGAATGTCGGCGTTGCGACCGTTGCGCTTGCCGCCGCTCTCGCGGCGATGCCGGCCCGGGCCCAGACAGCCCCGGCCGATGATCAACAGACCGCCAACGAAGACATCGTCGTCACCGGATCGCGCATCCGGCGAAGCCCGCTCGATCAGGACAAGCCCGTCGTCACGGTCGACGAAGCCGCGATCGCGCGCACCGGCCTGAGCTCCGTCGCCGATGTCCTCCAGCGCCTGCCCAGTGCGGGCGGCGGCCTGAACACCAAGGTGAACAACGCCGGCAATATCGGCGGTCCGCCTGACGGAACCGGCGTGAGCTCGGGTTCGGCGGAGATCGACCTGCGCTATCTCGCCGCCAAGCGGACGCTCGTGCTCGTCGACGGGCTGCGCTACGTCAACGGTACCGCGGCAGGCGGCATCCCCGCGTCGGTCGACCTCAACGCGCTGCCGACCAGCATGATCGAACGCATCGAAGTGCTCCAGTCGGGCGCCTCGCCGCTCTACGGCACCGACGCGGTCGCGGGCGTCGTCAACATCATCACCAAGCAGGCGCAGCAAGGCCTGCGCGCCTCGGCGCAGTTCGGCACCTATCGCCAGGGCGACGGCCATACCCAGACCTATGAGGCGAGCTACGGCATCCAGTCGCCCGATACGGGTACCTCGCTGGTGTTCGGCGGCTATTACACCAAGCAGGAGGGCGTCAGCACCGCCGATCGCTCGATCTCGCTGTTTCCGACGCCGGGCGCGACCAGCTGCGCCGCGGGCGGCTGCTCGAGCGCGATCCCGAACGGGCGCTACGACGTGCTCGGCCAGAGCCTGACCCTCGTCGCGCCGGTGATCGGGCGGAAGCCGGTCTATCCGACCGATTTCAGGGCCTATTCCTCCGCCAACGACTCGTTCAACTTCGCGCCGTACAATTATCTGCTGACGCCCTCGGAGCGCTACGGCGGCTTCGTCAACTTCAAGCAGGAGATTGGCGAGAACATCAACATGCGCGCCAAGGTGGTGGCCAATCACCGCCAGTCGACCACCGAAGCCGCGTTCCTGCCGTTGTTCGTCGGCCCCGATGCCGGCAACGGCAATCTGCTCGACACGATCTCGATCGACGCGACCAATCCCTATAATCCGTTCGGGGTCACGCTCTCGTCGGGCGCCAACGGCACGCCGGCCAATTATTCGACGGTACGTCGCCGCTTCGTCGAGGCCGGACAACGCGTCTTCAGCCAGACCGTCGATACGTTTTCCGCCACGCTCACTTTCGACGGCTCATTCGATATCGGCGACCATAAATGGTTCTGGGACGTCAACGGCGTCTATGGCGTCAACGACGCGCACCAATTGTTCACCGGCAACGTCAACGCCGCGAACCTCGCCCGTGCGCTCGGACCCGTTTCGGCCTGCACGGGCGCCTGCGTGCCGTTCAACATCTTCGGGGGCGCCGGCTCGGTCACCCAGGCGATGCTCGATTACGTGACCTTCGACGAGAAGGACAAGAGCAACCAGCGGCTGTGGGACTTCACTGCCAATCTGTCGGGCGAGCTCTTCGACCTGCCGGCCGGCCCCGTGGGAGTCGCGATCGGCTATGAGCATCGCGATCAGCATGCGAGCTACGATCCCGATCCGATCATCGTCGCCGGCCTCGGCGCGGACGTGCCGACCAGCCCGGCGCGCGGCGGCTTCAATGTCGACGAAGTCTATGGCGAGCTTCGCATACCGCTTCTGTCGAATACCCCTTCTTCCACTCGCTCGAGCTCAGCGGCGCGGCGCGCTATTCGGACTATTCGTCGTTCGGCAGCAACGCCACCTTCACGGCCTCCGGGCTGTGGAAGCCGGTCCCCGACCTGCTCTTCCGCGGCGGCTATGCCGAGAGCCTGCGCGCACCGAGCATCGGCGAACTCTATGCCGGCGCGTCGCGGTTCGACGCGACGATCGACGATCCCTGCACCAGCGCGGCCGGCGGCTCGTTCCAGACCAACGCGACCGTCCGAGCCAATTGCATCGCGAACGGCGTTCCCGCCAGTGGCAGCTATGCCGAGCCGACCGGCGGCCAGCTCGGCGTCTTCTCGCAGGGCAACACCGCGCTGAAGCCGGAAACGGCGGAAACCTGGACCGCGGGCGGCGTCTACAGCCCGAGCTGGGCGCGGGGCGGCTTCGCCAGCGCGCTGAGCCTCGAAGTCAACTGGTACAGCATCAAGCTGCGCAACGCGATCGACTCGGTCCCGGCGACGCTCACGCTCTCGCGCTGCGCGTTCAATGCCGATCCGGTCAGCTGCGCGGCGATCGTCCGCACCGGGAGCGGCGCGGTCGCCTCGATCAACGCGCGGCTGCTCAACCTCAACGCGATCGAGACCTCGGGCGTCGACTGGACGCTCGCCTTCCGCTCGGCCGAGTTCGGCGGCGGATCGGTCGGGCTCAACGTCAACGCGGCGCATCTGATCAAGTACAACATCGTGCCGCCGTCGGACCTCAATGCGCCGACGCAGGAATATGCCGGCACCGAGCGCGGCAGCCCCGACCAGGCCTATCCCAAGTTCAAGCTGAACGGCACGATCGACTGGTCGGCGCCCAGCTACGGCATCTCGTTCACCGGCCGGTACATCGCCGCGGTCGACGAGCGTGACGGCGTGCACCGCATGGGCAATGTCTTCTACGGCGACGTCCAGCTCTATCTGTCACCCGGCTGGATGGATCACCGCCTGCGGTTGACCGCGGGCGTCAACAACATCTTCGATCGCGATCCGCCGCAGTGCTTCACGTGCGACAGCGCGAATTTCGACCCGACGACTTACGACCTGCCGGGCCAGTTCGGCTATCTGCGCCTCTCCTACGGCTTCTGACGCAAATGCGGTCCGGGCGCACGATGTGCCCGGACCGTTTTGGCGGAGAGGGTGTCCGCCAAACTTGGTATCCGATGGATGGCGATGGGATATGGTGATGCTATCATAACTCTCCAATTTTAAGTGCTTTACGTGCATTTTCGATCTTACCCTGTTCCTGGACATTTCGCTCTGTCGCGCGTATAAAATGGGACCACATCCGGGCCCCGGAGGCGCGATCATGGCGGGACGGGCACTCAACAAAGCTGAGCGCGTCGCAGGTGACGAAGACGAGCAAGCCGGGCCGGCACTCTGATGGCGGCGGCCTTTATCTCTTCATCGACCCGCACGGACGGCGGCGCTGGATTTTCATGTATGTTCGCGAAGGCAAGCGTACCGAGCTTGGCCTTGGTGGCGGCCGTGACCTTTCGCTAGCCAGTGCCCATGCCGAGGCCGCGAAGCTACGCGAGATATTGGCGACTGGCGGCGATCCCAAGGCCGAGCGCGCGAAGGACGAACGCATGCCCACTTTTGGCGAGTGTGCCGATGCCTATGTGGAAGCGATGAAGCCATCGTGGCGTAACGCCAAGCACGCGGCGCAGTGGACGATGACTCTCACCAAATATGCCATGCCGATGCGCAGCAAGCCGGTGAACGCCATCGGCACGCATGACGTGCTCGACGTGTTGCAAGGTCTGTGGAAACGCACGCCTGAAACCGCCGAGAGGCTGCGCGGCAGGATCGAGAACGTGCTGGACGCGGCGAAGGCCAAAGGCCACCGGGTCGGGGAGAACCCTGCGCGCTGGCGCGGGCATCTCGACCAGCTCCTGCCCAGGCGTCAACGGCTTTCGCGCGGACATCACGCCGCACTGCCCTATGATGCCATGTCGGACTTCATGGCAGACCTGCGGGGGCGTAGCGCCGTTGCAGCGCGGGCGCTGGAGTTCACCATCCTCACCGCCGCCCGTTCCGCGGAGGTGCTGGGGCCGCAGTGGGATGAGATCGACAGGGGAAAGAAGGTGTGGACCATCCCGGCTGCGCGCATGAAGGCCGGGCGCGAAACACTACGATCACCAAGGCGCTCAGCGCGCCGGTCAACTTCATCGTCCATTCGCTGACCGACGTTAATGCGCAGCTCGAGAAAGGGCGGCCCTTCTTCAAGGACATCGTTAGCCAAGGGATCGCGCTGTACGAGGCTGAGGGGTTTCCATTCGCGCAGCCCCGTGACCTGCCGCCTGAAGAGACGAGGGCGGAGGCGCAGCGGCACTTTGATCGGTGGTTCGAGCAGGCGGATAGCGCGCTGCTCGGTGCACTACGAGATCAGCGACGAGGAATTGCGCTGGCGCGCCGAGCGAGTTGCTTCGCTCCAGTCGCTCGTCAAGCAGGTCTGCGAGCGCCGTTTGGCCGCTGATTGAGCTGCATCCATTTTCCCTTCGATTGGCCGCCGTTTCTAGCCAGATGTACGATCGAATTGAGCGCAAGATAAAAGCGCCGCTGTCGGGGGAGGCGCATGTGGTTGTGAAATTTAGGAGATTAGCGCCGTCGCTCACGACGCGCTGCCGTCGCTTGCGCCGGAAAATCGAGCAAATTGAAAGATCGAAGCGATGGCGGCAGGGATTTTAGATCGAAGTAGCCCGAGCGGCAGCAATGCGCCCATTGCAGTCGTTTAGCGCCATTGCGGCGAATCCTGAAAGCCGCTGTTCGTTCAGCTCCAAGCTGGACGGCGTTGGCGAGGCAGTTGCCGCAGCCTCGGTTCTTCAATCCTCACCCCGAACCTGATCCGGGTCCTTTAGGCGGCGGGTGATAAGAGATAGGAAAATGACGGCCTTAGACGCCGCACGGAATATGGAACGCGCGCCAGCCTCGGGGGACATGAACGCGGCCAACGGTTGACCCGTGGAATGCCCGCGATTGGTTGGCTACGGCGCGTTCCGTTTAGACAGGCCTCTGGCTTTTGAGATGGCGCGGCGCAACTGACGGTAAATCCGCCTTTGCCATGCCTGCAATAACTCTCTTGAGTTCAGATGATCCGGCATTCCGAGGTCGTCGATTAACTGGCGAAGACGGGGCAACACCCCGTCGGCCCACATATATCGTTCGGCCCATGACCAGCGGGCTGCCCGGTGGATAGAAGCGGCGGAATGCGATTCTACCAGCTTCCGCACCATGGGCGGCGCCGCGTCGCGCGACCGCAGCATGATCGGATCGGGAACGAGATTCGGCGACAGGCGCTCCGCGCAGCACAGCGCGGGGTAGAGAAAGGGCCACAGGCCGGCGCGATCACAAAGGACGGTGAAGGCCGGCCAGTCGAACCCCTCGCGGCCGCCGTGCTTACGAATCACCAGGCCGATTTCATATTGCCGCTGAAGAGTCAGGCTTTCGAAAGAGCAGCCTGCGTGCGTCAGGAGGTGCGCCAGGAGGAGCGGGGGCGGGAAGATGCCGCCGCCGTTGGAGATGTGCCACTTTTCGAGCGCTATGGTCGGGATGAGCGCGTCGATTTCGATCCTGCGCGAGCCACCGGCGAGCTTGCGTGTGACGCCCTCATGCAAATCGATCGACCATGGATCGTCGCGATGGATATACGTCAGCGTGACGGGCTGCGTCGCGACGCCGGGCATAGCCCAGCTGCGCTGGCAAAATGCGCCTTTCCGGGGTTCATATCCCAGCCTTGCGAGAATCTCGGCTGCGACCGGCAGCTGGTCCGGACATAGGAGCAAATCGATATCGGAAGCGTTGCGCTGCCCGGGCTCGTCGAAATAATGATGCGCGGTGTGCATTCCCTTCATCACCACCGGGCTTGTTCCGCCTTCTGACAACGCATTGACGGCTTCCTCGGCCCGCGCAGTCAATTGCTCCATTCGAGCGCGATTATGCTCCAGGTGGACGCGCAGGATTTCGGCATTCGCTGCAGTCGTCGTCAATTTGCCCTGCTCCATCCACGAGCCGAGCAGCGGGCCGGTGCCCGAGGTGTAGCAAGCGATGCTGAGCGCTACCGGATCGTCGATCAGCGCGTCATCGCTGCGGCCGAGGGCGAGCACGTCCCGCAGGGCGGTTTCGATCGTGGCCACGGCCTTCGCCCAGTCCGGCTCCGCGACCTCGAACCAGAGCCATTCGGGCCGCCCCGCGCGAACCGCCTCGTCGAAACGTCGCTCGATATCGATCGCCGGCAAGGAAGCGGGAATGTTCATGCGGGAACCTCGCATATCGGATGGATGCATCAACGCGGCGCGCGACGGTCTCATGCCGCTTTCCTGGCGTGAACGGCCCGCGCATAAAGGTCGAGAAAGGCCGCGGCAGTGAAATCCGCATCCTCCGCCAGCGCACGCGCCTGCGCCGCATTGGCCAGCCGCAAGCGGAGTTCCTCATCACCGGCAAGACGGAGGATCGCCGCGGCAAGCGCACCCGCGTCGCGTCTCGGCACCGCGATCGCCGCCTCGGGAGCATATTCCGCGACATGGCCAACCGCGGTTCCGACCGTGGGCACCCCGGCGACCGCGGCTTCCAGCATCGCGATCGGCGCGCCCTCGCTGAGCGAACTGACGACCAGCAGGTCCGCCCGATCGACCCAGTCCCGCAATCTCGCCTGAGGCTGGAATCCCGGCAGCTGCACGTGACCTCCCAGCTTCAGCGCGGATATCGCTGCATGGATTTCCCCGTCGAGCGTGTCCTCGCCGACGATGTCGAGCGTGAAGGGCAGGCCCGCGTCGCGCAGCTGCGCAGCGGCCGCGAGCAGGGTCGGCTGGTCCTTGACGCGATTGAGGCTGGCGATCTGCAGGAGCCGGAGGGGTTGGGCAGGATCGCGGCGCCGCGGTGGCGCGGCCGGCCAGCGGTCGAGCGCGACTCCCAGGGGCACGCGCAAGGCGTCGACGCCGACCGAGCGAGCATAAGCGCGCATGGTCTCGCTCGGCACGGTGATGAAGGATGCGGCGCGAAGCGACAGCGCGGTGATGGCGCGCGACTTTAGAGTCAGATGGCCGCCATAATGGATTTCAGGCAGGCGCACGATGTCGCCACCCGGCAAGGTCAGTATCATCGGAATGCCCGCGAGCGCCCGTCCGGCGCCGCCGATGAGTCCCGGGATACTCGCCCAAAAGGCGTGGACGATGTCGAACGGCTTCTCGCGATGCAGCGCCAGCAGCTTGGCGACGCCACGCAATGATCGGGGCCGCGATCCGATATTATGGACATCGGCATCAAGGAGCCGCCACTGATCGGGCCGCGGCTCCTGCTGGAGGGCGATGACCTGGACGTCGTGGCCGGCCCGTGTCAGCCGCTCGATCAGCCAGAGCATGCACGGAATGACCCGATGGCTGCCGGTGCGGTCGACGCCGCCCGGCGCGATCAGCGCGACCCTCATGCGCGCGCGCTCCGCGCGATGACGCTCTGGTAGATCTCGACGAGCCGGCGCCCGACGACCGGAAATGCCAGATGCGCGTCGAAGTGCCGGCGGACCGCGGCGCGGCGCTGGTCGTTCGCCTCTCGCGCCAGCGATACTAGCCCTTCGGCGAAGGCGGGCGCATCGCCGGGTGCCACGAAACGACTCTCGGCCAGATTGCCGATCAGCGCGCGGAACGGCGCGATGTCGCTGACGACCGGCGGCAGGCCGCAAGCCAGCGCCTCGATCAGTGCATAGCCTGAGCCCTCGCGGTGGCTGGTAGCGAGCAGGAAGTCGCAGGCCCGGCAGAGCTGCTCGACCTGGGCATGCGGCACGCGTCCGAGCAGGTGTACATGGCTGGCCAGCGCGGGATCCTCCGCGAGGCTTCGTTCGAGCGCGGGAAGCAGCGCGTCCGTGCCGTGGACGCACCAGAGCTCCGCCCCGGGCAGGTGCTCGCGTGCCAGGCGGAAGGCGTGGATCGCGGTGAAGGGATCCTTGTTGGCGTCGAGCCGCCCGACCCACAGGATCGCCGGATCGCCGCGCACGCCGGTTCGCACGCGCGCTTCGGCCCGGTCGCCGGTTTCGAAGCCGCTGGAGCTTTCGGGCACGGCGAAGATCAACGCCCTTGCCGGCAATTGGCGTGCAGCGCGGAACGGCTCGGCCTGCGCTTCGGCCGTGAACAGCGCGGCGGCGGCATGGGCATGTCCCCATCGTCGCAATCGTCCGAGCCGGGGCCGGGCGGCGTTGCTGGCATGGTCCTGCACCACCACCGGCGGCGGCAGGGTAGACAGCAATCGGGCATGCAACGGGAAATCGAGGCCGTTGAGATGGACGATGTCGGGCGCCACTTCCCGCACCGCGTGCCGCAGGCGCCAAGGCGCAAGCGCGCGCCGCTCCGACGGGAATGAAATGGTAGCGCACGCCGCGCCGGGTGAACCGGGCCCCGGCGTGGCTCGCCTGCATCACCACTATTTCGGCACCCGCGCTGGCCGCAGCCTCCGCGATCGCCGGCAAGGTCTGCCAGGCGGCCAGCAGCGCTTCCGGCTCACGCCGCTGCGGATCGAGGACGCAATTCACCTGGGCGATGCGCAACGTCACGAGGAAGCATGCTCGATCAGCCGGGGCAGGTTCGCAGCGAGAAGCGCGATCGCCTCCTTCGGCTCCGCGCTGAGCGTCAGGCGCCATGCCCCGCGCCGCGTGATCCGGCGCAGCCCGGCTTCGATCTCCGTCGCGAGCAGGTCGAACCCCGGCTCGAGCGGACCAAGCGCCGCAATTGCCGTCGAAGGATCCAGCCACTCCAGCGACGCGCGCTCCCCGCGATGGAGCACGCACAGGGTCGCAGCGCCCGCCGTGACGGGCTGTGGGGGCGCGGGCAGGGCAATGGCGCGCTTGCGCTTGCCGTTGCGCAGGCGGATCGGCGCGTCCGGTAGTCGGGGGCATCTTCGGGGAAGAGATGCACCGGGCGGGGAATACCCCAGACGCGGAACCTGCCCTCCGTTTCTAGATAGACGGTGTCGTCGGAGAGCAGTGGGAAGCCCGCCGAATGCGCGGCCAGCGCAAGGCAGCTCTTCCCTGAACCGCTGCGCCCCGCGAGCAGGATCGCCGTCGGCCCCACGACAAAGCCTGACGCGTGGATCGGCGTTCGTCCATTGCGCGTGAGCAGCCACAGAATCAGGCAGTCGAGCACTTGTTCGCGAAACACCGCGTCGTCGAATGCGTCCACATTGGCGACGCGGCACCAGGCCTGGCCGTGCGCGGCGTCGGCATGCGCTTCGACGTCGCCGCGGATCGAAAGATGAAGCCCATCGGTGCCGATCATCGGACCGGTGCCGTCGACCGGAACCGGGCCTATTTTCAGCGACAAATGCAGCATGGGTCCGTGCACATCGGGCGGCGCTTCCCAGCCGCGACACGCCGCGGCGACCGCCTCGATCAGTCGCGGGTGGCCGGCCTGCACGCGGAGCGTCACGCCGAGCGGTGAGAAATAGGCGAAGGCGCAGTCGCCCGTCGGCGGCGCGTCCGTTGTTCGTTCCGTTCCGATTTCCGCGCTCATCACTCTGCGCCCCGCTTGCTCCACTTCCTGAGTGGGCGGGATGCACGCGAAGGTTCAAATCACCCTGCCGCTTTCCTTGGCCCCGCTTTGAACCTCGGCAGGTCGCGCCGCCACTAACCTCAAACCAGTGCGTAGAAACGGGGTGGCAATGTGATTCTGGTCGCTCATTCCTTCTGTCAGCGGCGCGACCGCAAGCAATTCGAACGATCAAAACCCTATGCGCCGCTCGCCACCTTGCTCGCCGCGGCGATCCTTCGCGAACGGGGTCATCCGGTCGCATTGTTCGATGCGACGTTCGAGCCTTGCGTCGACGGGTTCGGATCGCGGATCGCTGCGCTCGATCCGCAGATCGTCCTGCTGATCGAGGATAATTTCAACTATCTGACCAAGATGTGCACCGAGGATCGGCGTGCCGATGCGCTGCACATCGTCGCGGCCGCGCGCAAAGCCGGCGCGCGCGTCGCGGTCAACGGGCCGGACGCCTCCGACAATCCGCGCCTGTATCTCGATGCCGGTGCCGATGCGGTGATGACGGGCGAGGGCGAGCTCGGAGCGACGGCGATCGTCGACGCGTTCCAGCGTGGCGCCCCGCTCCAGGCGATCCCGGGACTGATCCTGCTCGAGGCTGGAGAGCTGCGCTACACACCGCCGCGCCGGCAGGAACAGGCGCTGGATGAACTGCCCTTTCCCGCCTGGGACTTGGTCGACGTCGCTGCCTATCGCGAGACCTGGACGCGGGCACACGGTCATTTCTCCTGGAACATGGCGGCGTCGCGCGGCTGTCCCTATTCGTGCAACTGGTGCGCCAAGCCCACCTTCGGGCGGCGCTACACCCAGCGATCGGCATCCTCGATCGCGGAAGAAATGGCGCGGCTGAAACACGAAGTCGCGCCCGACCATATCTGGTTCGCCGACGACATTTTCGGGATGACCGGGGATTGGATCGCCGACTTCGCCGAAGAGGTGGTGCGGCGGGACGCGCGCATTCCTTTCATGATGCAGTCGCGCGCCAATCTGATCACAGAACCGGTAGCCGCGGCGTTGGCCGCGGCGGGTGCGGAGGAAGTGTGGCTCGGAGTCGAATCGGGTTCGCAGCGGATCCTCGATGCGATGGACAAGGGCACAAGCGTCGAATCGGTGCGCGTCGCCACGCGGACGTTGCGCCGCCACGGGATCCGCTCCGGCTGGTTTCTCCAGCTCGGCTATCCGCCCGAGGATTGGGAGGACATCCTCCTCACCCGCGATCTGCTCCGCGACGAGCGGCCCGATGAGATCGGTGTCTCGGTCTCCTATCCGTTGCCGGGCACGGTGTTCCACGATCGCGTAGTCGCCGAACTCGGCGCGCGCCGTAACTGGCGCGACACCGACGAGCTCGCGATGCTCTTCCAGGGGACGTTCGACACTGCCTTCTACCGGCTGGTGCGCGACGCGTTGCACGCGGACGTCGATACCGGGATGGTCGACGAGCTGCGCTGGCACGACCTTGCCCGGCGGGCGGACGCGCATCGATCGTCCAGCCCGGTCGGCATGGAGCTTCGCGCGTGAACGCGGCTGCGGAATTGCTGCCCGCGGGCGCGGCCTTCGATGCGATCGCCGGCAATTTCGATGCGCGTTTCGGCGACTGGCAAAGCGTCGAGGCACAGCGGCGTGCAGTGCGCCGCGCGCTCGTCGATCTGTTTCCCGAAGGGCGCGCCTGCTGGAGATGGGCGGCGGGACCGGCGTGGACGCGGCTTGGTTAAAGGCGCGCGGACGGGAGGTGCTGCTCACCGATGCCTCGCCGGCGATGGTGGCGGAGGCGGCGCGCAAGTTGGGGCCCGATGCGGCGGAAGTCGTCGCGATCGAGCAGCTCGACCGTCTTGCCGAGCGCGGCGAGCGTTTCGACGGCGCCTTCTCCAATTTCGCCGCGCTCAACTGCGTTTCGGACCTGGCACCCATGGGCCGGAGCCTGGCGCGGCTGGTGCGGCCCGGCGGGCATGTCGTGCTGGTGGTCTTCGGATGCTGCTGCCCCGGCGAGATGATCACGGAAGCCGTACGAGGACGCTTCCGCAATGTGCTGCGCCGGGCACGCAAAGGCGATGTCCCGGCCACGCTCGCCGGGCGTAGCTTCAGCGTGCGCTATTACCGCAGGGCAGCGATCATGGCGGCGATGGCGCCGGAGTTTCGCTATGCCGGGCGCACCGCGATAGGCCTGTTCGTTCCGCCGAGTGCGGCCGAGCCCTGGATTTCCCGGCATCCCAGCCTTTTGGCGGGACTCGAAGCGGCCGACCGGATCGCCGCCCATCGGCTCGCGCCTTTCGGCGATCACATCCTCTATTGTTTCGAGCGACGCCGTGAGGGGGACGCCGCATGAACGCGCCGCTCACCGACACGCTCGACCGCTTCCGTGCCGACTATGCCGCGCATCGTGCCGCCGAGGGGCGCGGGCTCGTGGAGGCGGAGCTGCTCGATCTCCCCCGGCTGCGGAGCGGACCGCTGGCGCGGCAATGGGGTGTGCGGGCCCGCACCTTCGAAGCCTTTCTCGAGCATGTCGCTGATCCGATCGCCCGAGATGCGGGGCGGCCGCTGCGCATCCTCGATCTCGGCGCCGGCAATGGCTGGCTTTCCTATCGGCTCGCGCTGCGTGGGCACGAATGCACTGCCGTCGACATCCGCGACGACCGTGTGGATGGTCTCGGCGCGGCTCGAGCCTTTCGCGCGCGGGTGCCGTTCGACTGTCTCGTCGCATCGTTCGACGCGCTGCCGGTAGTCGATCGCTTTGCCGATCTCACGATCTTCAACGCCGCGCTGCACTATGCGACCGATCTGGGCGCGACGCTGGCGGAGGCCGCGCGGGCGACGCGGCGCGGCGGCACGCTCGTCATCCTCGATTCCCCTTCTACACGAAGGACGCGCAGGGCGCGGCGATGGTCGCAGAGAAGCATGCCCAAGCCGCCGAGCGCTTCGGCGATCGCGCGTGCAGCCTGCTCGCGCTGCCGCACATCGAATATCTGACCGCCGCGCGGCTGCACGGGGCCTCGGCGCCGCTCGGCCTCATCTGGCGGCGGCGGCGGGTCACCTATCCGCTCTGGTACGAATTGCGTCCGCTTGTTGCGCGCCTGCGCCGCGCCCGCATGCCCTCCCGCTTCGACATCTGGACCGCGCAAACCCCATGATCCTGCTGATCAATCCCCGCGCCACCCGGCCCAAGAACCGCCGCTTCCCGCTGAGCCTGATGGCGATCGGCGCCGCACTGCCTCAGGGCACCGACTGGGAGATACTGGACGGCAATCTGCCCGGCATGGACCTGCTCGCCAGCGCGGCCGCGATGATCGACGCGCGCGCCGCGACGCCGGACCCGGTGCGCGCGATCGCGCTTACGGTGATGCCGGGGCCGCAGCTCGTCAGTGCGGTGCCGCTGTCGAAGGCGCTCAAGGCGCGATATCCGGATATCCCGATCATCTGGGGCGGCTATTTCGGCAGCCTCTATCCCGCCCCGGTGCTCAACGCGCCTTATGTCGATTGGGTGATCCGCGGGCAGGGCGAGCAGACCTTCCTCGAGCTGCTCGAAGTGATCGAGAGCGGGCGCGATCCCACCAGCGTGAAGGGCCTTGCCTTCCGCCAGGCCGACGGGACGCACTGGATCGGAGCCGAGCGCAATTGGGTGGGGCCGGACGAGCTGCGCGATCCGCCGTTCCACAAGATCCATATCGGCACCTATCTGCACCCGACCATCCTCGGTCGCCGCTCGGGCGTCTATCAGGCGTCGATCGGCTGTCCCTTCGGGTGCAGCTTCTGCGGCGTGATCTCGGTGTTCGGGCGCAAGGAGAAGGTTCAGGCGGCCGACCGCGTGGCCGCGAACCTGGCCTTTCTGGTGCGCGAGCACGGGATGGATCTCGGTCCATTTCTACGACAACAACTTCTTCCTCAACGAGAAGCATGCCCGCGCGATCGGCGAAGCCTTCCTGCCGCTGGGGATCAGCTGGTGGTGCGAGGCGCGCGTCGACACGCTCTCGCGCTTCTCCGACGACACCTGGGACCTGCTCCGCCGTGCCGGGCTCAGGATGGTGTTCTGCGGTGCCGAATCCGGATCGGACGAAGTGCTCGCCAAGATGTCGAAGGGCACCACGACCGATCAGATCCTGGCAGTCGCGGCGAAGACGCGCGAGCACCGCATCATCCCCGAATTCTCGTTCGTGTTCGGCGATCCGGACGAGCCCGAGCGCGAGACCGACAACACGCTCCGCTTCATCCGCCGCCTCAAGGCGATCAACCCCGAGATGGAGCTGATCACCTATTTCTACACCCCGACGCCCCAGCGCGCCGCGACG
Organism: Sphingomonas sp. 7/4-4; assembly: GCF_027941955.1. GTDB lineage: Bacteria > Pseudomonadota > Alphaproteobacteria > Sphingomonadales > Sphingomonadaceae > Sphingomonas. Next base: position 899,144 of record NZ_CP115960.1, on the reverse strand, counting down.
TACGGCGATGTCGATCCGCTCACCGGCACGCCCACCGATCTCGACGAATGGATCCAGCCCGACTGGGTCAACTGGATGACGCACGAGGATCCGCACCTCCCGTGGATGGACCGGCGGATCAAGGCGCGGGTGGAGAATTTCGAACTGGTGCTCAAGAGCCGCTTCCCCTCCGTCCATGACGGCCGGACGCGCGCCTGGGGCAAGCTGGTCGGCCGCATCCTCGCGCTGCGCAGCTGGGCGCGCGAGGACTATCGCGACCCGGTGCTGCTGCGCGGCGTCCGCCGGCTGGCCCAGCGTACGCGCGACGACCGCCAGGCCTATGGCCATCTGCGCCAGGGCGCCGACGCACTGGACGTGGCGGCATGAGCGCGCTCCCGGTTCGCGAAGGCTATCGGCTCTGGGCGCCGACCTACAGCGCCGAGAATGCGGTGTCGCAGCTCGAGGCCGCGCTGGTGACCGAGATGACTCCGCCGCTCGCCGGACTGCGCCTGCTCGATGCCGGGTGCGGTACCGGCCGGCGGCTGCGCGATTGCGGTGCGGCCATGGCGACCGGGATCGATCTGAGCCCCGAGATGATCGCCGGCCGTGCGGATCTTGATCCCGCAGTCCGCCTGCTGGTCGGCGACGTGCGGGCATTGCCGCTTCCCGATGCCGGGTTCGACCTGGTCTGGTGCCGCCTCGTGATCGGGCATTTGCCGGAATGCGAGGCGGCCTATGCCGAGCTCGGACGCGTCACCGCCGCCGGCGGACAGGTGATCGTCACCGATTTCCATCCGGCGGCGCACGCGGCGGGCCATCGCCGGACCTTCCGCCACGGCGACGACGTCCATGAAGTCGAGCACTATGTCCACGCGCTGGCGACGCATCGCGAGGCCGCGCGCGCCGCGGGGCTGCGGCTGACTGTGGTTCGCGAGGCGGAGATCGGCCCTTCGGTCCGGTCCTTCTACGAACGCGCCGGGCGGATCGCATTGTACGACGCGCATCGCGGGCTGCCGGTGGTGCTCGCGCTTTCCCTCGTGAAGGAAGATCGATGCGGATCCTGATCCGCACGCCCGATCGCGATGTCGCGATCCATGGCGCGACGCTGATCGAGCCCTCGGGCGATTTCGACATCCGGCTCGACTTCGCCCAGGGCCAAGTCCGTCCCGGCCTGATCAACGCGCACGACCATCTTCACCGCAATCACTACGGCCGGCTCGGCGAACCACCCTATCCGGACGCCTATGCCTGGGCGCAGGACATCCAGCTTCGGCACGCCGACCTGATCGCCGAACGCCGCGCGCTCCGCGCCGCGAGGCGCTGCTGGCGGGCGCCTGGAAGAATTTGTTCGCCGGCGTGACGACCGTTGTCCATCACGACCGGTGGGAAGCGGATTTCGACCGCGATTTCCCGGTACGCGTCGCCCGCGTCCCCAGCATGGATCTCGCTCGGCATGATCGAGGAGCTCGCGGTTCCCGCGGCGGCACCGCGCTTCTGCCTGCACGTCGCGGAGGGCGTCAGCGCGGCCGCCACAAGCGAGGTCGACCAGCTCGAGCGCATGGACCTGCTCTCGCCCCGGCTGATCGCCGTCCACGGCGTCGGGATCGAGGGCGAGGCCATAGCGCGGTTCCGCGCGTCGGGCGCGGTTTTGGTCTGGTGCCCGACGTCCAACCTGTTCCTGCTCGGGCGCACCGTGTCGCGCGAACTGCTCGACGGCCTCGACGTGCTGTTGGGCAGTGACTCGCTGCTCACCGGCGACGGCGACCTGCTCGACGAGCTGCGCGTCGCCCGCCGGCTCGCCTTGCTGTCGGATGCGCGACTTGCGGATGCGGTCGGCGTCACGGCCGCGCGGCGTCTCGGGCTCCCGGCGCCTTCGCTCGATCCCGGTGCCGCGGCCGATATCGTCGTGCTGACCAGGCCGCTGCTCGAAGCGCGCGCCGAGGATGTCGCGCTGGTGGTGGTAGACGGCATTCCCCGCGTCGCGCGGCTCGATCTCGTGCCGGCGCTGGGCGCGCTGGCGGCCGTCGGCCGCATCCGCAGGCACGGCAACCTCCGCCGCTGGACCAACGCGTCGGCGGCCGATCCGCCCCCGCGATCCCGCCGCGCGGAACCGAATCTCTCTCAACAGTGGGTGCACTCCAATGACGTTTGCCGCCAAGACTTCCCTGCTCGCCGCGCTGCTCCTGGCCGGCACCGGCACTGCCTGGGCCCAGACCGAGACTCCGGCCGAAACCGCACCCCCACCCGATGCCGCCGCCGCCACCGATCCCGCACAGGAAGAAGTGCCCGCCGACACGCCACCGCCGCCTTCCACCGATATCCTCTCGGGCCGCACGCTCTCGATCCTGCTCGACGCGCGGCTGGTGGCCGCCAACAGTCATGAGCGCTTCTCCACCGGCGGTCCTTCGATCACGCGCTTCTCGGGCACCGACGACGGCGATTTCCGAGTCAATCCGCTGCCGATCGAGGCCGATCTGATCTGGACGCCCCGTTTCACCAATTCGCTCGCGGGCAATGTCTCCGTCGCGTGGCAGCGCGACCAGGAGAATGAAGTCGACGTGATGGAGGCGTTCCTCACCTTCCTGCCCGAGCGATCGGGCAATGTCAGCTTCTCGGCCAAAGCGGGGCTCTATTGGCCGGAGATCTCGCTCGAGCATGCCACCGGCGGCGCATGGAGCACGGTGCACACCATCACGCCCTCGGCGATCAATTCCTGGGTCGGCGAGGAAGTGAAGGTCGTCGGCGCCGAGGTCTCGATGATGGCCACGCTCGGCAAGAGCGACTTTTCGGCGACGGCCGGCGTGTTCGGGTTCAACGACACTTCGGGTACCTTGCTCTCGTTCCGCGGCTGGGCGCTGCACGATATCAAGGCGACCGCATTCGGCCATTTCGATCTGCCGCCGCTCAACGACTTCATCGTTCACCTCCAGGAGGACCGGACGCGGTCGCTGATCGAGCTCGACAATCGTGTGGGCTTCTATGGGCGCCTCGAATGGCGACCGCCCGTGCCGGTGACGATCAACGCCTTTTACTACGACAATCGCGGCAACCCACAGGCTTTCAAGCCCACCGGCCAATGGGGATGGCGCACGCGCTTCGCGAATATCGGGCTCACTGCCGAACTGGCGCCGGGGCTGCGCCTCCTTGCCCAGGCGATGGAGGGGACGACGCAGATGGGCTTCAAGACCAATGGCGTCGTCTGGGTCGATACGCGCTATCGCTCGGCTTATGCGCTGCTCGCGAAGGAGATCGGCGCGGGCGAGATATCCGGCCGGATCGAGGCCTTCGATACCAGCGAGCATGGCAGCGAGATGTCGCATGACGACGAGAAGCAACGCGGCTGGGCGCTCACCGCGGCGGGCCGCTGGACGTTCAATCCGATGATGACCGGCTTTCTGGAACTGCTCCATGTGCGCAGCACGCGGGGCACGCGGAGAGTCCATTTCGACCTGCCGCCGACCGAATCGCAGACGGTGGTGCAGGCATCGCTGCGCATCCGGCTGTGAGGTCTGCCGCGGTCCCGCCGGCGCTGCGCACCCATTCGTGGAAAGGTGCCCTGGCCCGGCGGTTCCTCGCGCGGCGCGGCGCGGTGTTGGCGCGGCTGCCCGCGCAGGCGCGAGACGACCTCGCGCTGGTGCACGAGACCCGCCGCCGGACCGCGCTGCTGATGACCGATGCGGCGGCGCTCCATCTCGTCGCCTGTGTGCGTGCCGCTTCCGGGCTGGACGGCGCGATGGCCGAGGCGGGGGTGCTGATGGGCGGCAGCGCGCGCCTGATCGCGACGGCGAAGGGCAGGGCGCCGCTGCATCTTTTCGACGTGTTCGAGACGTTGCAGGCGAGCGATGCGCCCCGGACCGCGCTGGGCGCGCATTTCGGCGGCGTCCATGGCACGCTGGCGGCCGTCGAGGGCCTGCTGGCCCCTTTGCGGGCATCTCCTTTCATCCCGGCATATTCCCGCACACGGCGGCGGGGCTGGAGGATCTGCGCTTTTCCTTCGTCCATCTCGATCTGGACCTGCCCGAAGGTACGCGCGCCGCGCTCGAATTCTTCCATCCGCGTCTGCTCCCCGGCGGCATCCTGCTCGGCGACGACTATGCCGATCCGGGCGTGCGCGAAACGTTCGAGAGTTTCTTCGGCGGGAAGCCCGAGACCCTGATCGCGTTACCCTGGAGCCAGGGAATGATCGTCAAACGCTGAAACGGCCGCGCTCGGGAGACGAGCGCGGCCGCCCCCACCGGCTCATTGCGCGGCGACTGTGAGGGTGCCGCGCATCGCGGGATGGTAGATGCAGTAGAAGGCGATGCTCCCTGCCTTCTTCACGACCATGCTGACGCTCTGGCCCTGCTGGACGCGGACGTCGAAGCTCTTGTCGCGGGCAGTGGCGGTGTGGGGCACGCTATCGCGGTTCACCCAGACGATCGTGTCGCCGACCTTCACGCCGCCAGGCAATTTGCCGAAGCTCATATTCGCCATCACCACGGTGTATTTCTGAGGCGCCGGCGATCGTGCAGTCGCCGGGGCTGTCGCCGTGGTGGCCAGGGCGAAAGTCAGCAGCGCCGCGGCGCCCGAGATCCGCAGCAGGCCGCGGCGAGAGGGATGGGCTTTTCCTGAATCCTGCATATGCGCTCCCTTCGATGGAGTCGGCGCGGTCGGAACGGACGAACGAACACCGGGGAGCTCGCGGCCGAGGACCGACGCCCGATCGCGCCGACATCCCGTAAGTGCCGCCCGCGCGCAGCGAGGTTCAAAAGCCGGCGTTCAGAAGGGAGCGAGGCCCCGAAGGTCAGCGCCGTGGCGCTGTGGCGCCGGCCGGAATAATAATCGCGCCCGGGCCCCGCTCCCGAAAGGCTGGCGCGCAGGTCCAGCCTGCCCAGGTCTCGGCCTAGCGTCAGGCGCCAATCATAATGTTCGCGCCGCACATAGCGCGGCGGGTCGCTGAGGTGGGTCAAAAGGCCGGCATGCCCGGTCAGCCGCCATTTGGGCGCCAGGCTCAGCGTGGTTTCCACCTCCCCATAGAGCGTGTGGACTCCCGGGCGAAGATAATCGGGCGAGTAATAGACGTGCGACGAGATTCCATGCGCCGTCACGCCGAGATAGACTTCGGTATAGTGCGTGTCGCCCGCGCTGGAGTGGCGCGTATACCAGCTCCGGACCGCGCCGGCGTCGATCGCGACGCTCGGGCTTATCCGTGCCGCATAGCCTGCGTTGAGCTGCCAGCCCAGCAACGCCGGATCGGACTGGTCGAAGCCGGCGGTCGCCGAGCCGTTCAGATAGAGGCCCGATTCATGATCGTAGCCGAGGTCGATTGTCGCGGCGGGATCGCCGCTGCTCAGCGAATACCCCTGAACCGAACGTCGCTTTCCATGCTGACGCTGCCGATTATCTGAGCCTCGGCCGGCAGAATCTGGCTTGTGCCGACGATCGCGATCGGCAACCCTACACGGCGAAGAGCACGGCAGAACAGCCTAACGGCGCTTGGCGACGGCGATCTGGAGTGAGCAGCTGCAATCGCAGTTCGTGGATATCGGCAAGAGTGTCGCGCAGGCATCAATATTCCCTCGCGCGCCGGGCGCCGTCACGATGCGGGGAGATGCCGTCCTGCGCTCTTCGCGAGTCAGAGCGAGCAGCCCGCTCACATGGGCCGCGGCGTAGGAACTGCCATTCACGAAATACCATTTGCCCCCGGCCTGTGTTGTTGGCACGTCGCGCCCCAAGGCACCGTACACCCCGGCGGGCCGGGACGGCAAAACCTGGTCCGTAACCGCTACCACGCCTGCCTCCGAAGCCGGAAATCCGCCCTTGGGCAAGCTCGGATCATAGGCTGCCACGACCGAAACATGGCGCGACAACGCGATCGAGACGAGCCGCGCCAGCAACGGGTCGAACGGGCCACTCAGGCTGAGGTTGATCACCTTGGCGTCGCTGTCGATCGCGAAATGCAGTGCCTTGGCGAGGCTCAGTGTGTCGCAGACCGTAGGGACAGCCACCGTCGGCCGCACCTGCCAGCAGGCGCGGAGTGCGAGCATGCGCGCGCCCGGCGCCACTCCGGCAATGCCCAGCGCATTGCCGGATTTCGCTCCGATCACGCCGGCGATGCCCGTGCCGTGCTGCTCGGCGCCACTGGGGTGGCCGACGACGAAATCGCGGCTCGCCGCGAACTGGCCGATCAGGTCGGGATGGCTGGCTTCGACCTTGCTGTCGATCACCGCGACGGTGATCCCGCGCCCGGTGGCGACGCGGTGCAGGTCCGCGAGCCGCCAGGCGCTCGCGGCGGGCTGCACGGCATAGAGCGGATCGCCTTCGGACTGCATACTGCCCTGCGCGTGGTAGAGCTGCATCGGCTGCGCCCAGAGCACTTGCCGGTCGCCGTTGAGGCGCGTCACCATGTCGTCGACGGTGTTGTCCTCCGGCACGCGCATCACGAAACAGTCGACGCCGATCAACGGCATCGGCCAGCTGTCTTCGATGGTCAGCCCGTTTCGACGCGCGATCGCCGCGGCGATGCGGCGCCGCGCGCTTGCCGAGGCCTTGTCGCCATAGGCGCCGGAATAGCTCGTGTTGGGGCGGAAATGGGGTGCCGGTAGCCGCAGCATGACGAGGATCTGCCGGTTCGTTGACGGCTGCTGGATCGTCGCGTCCTGTGCGTGGGCGAGGCCGACCGGGGCGCACAATGCGAGGATGGCACCGAGCAGAATGGCGAGACGGCTCACGGCTTGCCGTCGCCGTCCAGCGGCTCGGCAAGGGCGATGCGTGGCGAAGCGCGGAGCTGCGCGACTGCCGCGTCGCGACGCGCGCCGTCGACGCGCAATACCCATGCGCCCGTCGTCAGCGGCCCCTCCACCACGCGGGCCTGCGCGCCGTCCAGCAGCGTGCGGATATCGCGTTCGGCGGTCTCGGGGCGGAAGACGACCACCATGTTGCCGGCCTGCGCGGCGCCGGCCGAGCCGAGCGCGTGATATTCCGCGACGTTCGGCGCCTGCCGGAGCGAACCGGCGGCGACGAGTATGAGCGCCGCGGCGGCGGCCTGGCCGGCAATTGCCCAGCCCAGGGCGACGCGACGGCGCAGGAACGGAATCACGCGCGCGGTCGGTGCGGCGGGTGCGGCCGTTTCCAGTCGCTGGCGCATCGCCGCCCAGCCTTGCTCTACATCCATCGAAAGCCCTCCGATCCGACCACCCATTGCGCGTTCGAACTCCAGTTCGCCCCGGCACTCCGCGCAGTCGATCAGATGCGCCTCGACCATCGCGGCCTCGGCCGCATCGAGCGTGCCGTTGACGTACCAGGGAAGCAGCGCCTGCGTCTGCTCGTGCGGATCGCCATGGAGTTTGATGACATTGCTCAACGCGATGATCCTATATCCAGTCCGCCAGGCCGCCGCCAAGTTTGCGCCGAAGTTGACGCCGAGCATGAAACATCCGCGTCTTCACCGTATCCACCGGGCAATCCATGATCCCCGCGATCTCGCGATATCCCATTTCGTGGAAATAGGTGAGATCCACGACTGCCCGATGGTCCGGAGACAAAGTCGCCACCGCTTCGGCGAGCAGTGCTTGACGGCGTTCCTGCGCCAGTTCCTCGTCAGGGCCGGCATCGAGCGAAACGAGTTCCTCGCTGCGATCGTCCTCGACTGGCTCGTCCTGTCGGCGCAGCGCCTTGGCCGCCTTGCGATAGGCGATGGTGAAGATCCAGGTCGAAAGCTTGCTCGCGCCATTGAAGCTTCCGGCACCTTCCCAGACCACCATCATCGTGTCGTTCAGAACCTCTTCGATCACCGACGGACGGCGCAGGAGATTGAAAAGGAAGCGCGACAGCCGTCTGTGATAGATGCGATAGAGCTGCTCGAATGCCTCCAGATCGCGCTCGGACACGCGGGCGATGAGACGCAGTTCCTCCTCGTGATCGCCGCGCGCGGTCACATTTGTCCCACCCTTCGTTGAGCTCTGTCCGTCCAACGCGCCTTGTCCGTGCCGCATGGCCTGTTAGTGCAGATTATCGGCCTTCCGGTTCAACTCGCTGCCGACGCTCTCTCCGCGAGCCTGTCAGGTAAAGGCCTGCCGGGCAATTGCAGGATCTCGTCCACAGGTTCGTGGCGGTGCACCTGCGCTCAGCAGGTCCGGTTTCGCGGCTGTTCCGCCCGAGAGCAGTCAGGCAGCAAACGGCCCAAAAGCCGCCGCTAAGATCGTCACTTTGCGATTGAACGGGATCGAGAATCGCAATGGATTGCTCATGACATGCCAGATCATGCCATCAAAGCCGTGCAAAAGTGTGGGACGAAATGTGGGGACGACTTTGGGTAGATCGCCCGAAACGGCGCAGTTTCGCCGTTTTGCGCTTGACGCTGGTGACCCCTACGGGACTCGAACCCGTGTTTTCGCCTTGAGAGCACTGCAACGGCAGCAATTGGGCCGATAACAGCCTGACAGCTTTGAAGAGCACCCAACTGAAAGCTGCCGGAGAGAGCGCATTCCGGGTAAGACTGAGGTCCTGGGTTCAACCCTCTCCGGCAGCACCATTCCCCGCGGAGGAATTTCAGAGCTTCCCGCGATGATGCGCTAAGTTTCACCGAGTACGCAAAAAACGCGATTCAACGCAACAGCAGCCAGAGCAATAGGAGCAGCAGGATAGCCACCAGCAGGCAGCCCCAAGGATAGGCCAGCTTCCGGATCGTGCCTTCCAGCGAACCGTCGTCAACGGTCGAGCCGTTGCCCGGGACGCCGTCACCAACCCACGGCAATTGCGGGATCGCGCCATCCGGCGTGGCAGGCACCTCCCAGGGTTGCCCCCAGCGCCTGCACCTTGTCCGACAGCAGCCCGACATAATATTGCATCGTCGCGTACCAGCGGCTTTGGCGCGGCATGTGCGCCAGGCGCCAGTGCATCAGCGAAAACAGGCGCATGTGATCGAGCAGCATGTCTTTGCGCGTAGAAACCGGAATGCCCAACTGGAACGCGCCGATCGTTTCTCGCCACATCCGCGCATCGGCCCGTGCCTTTGCGACCAGCTGGGGATCGGGATGCTCGATTAGCAGGGCGTGGTCTCCCGCATCGTCGAAAACCGAAAGATCGGTCACAAGGGTGCGGTTGTCGCCCAGATCGAAAACACCCTTGGGAACCACAGCCTTTTTGGCCGTGGCTGCCGGAGGCCCGGCAGCCACACCGAGCGTGGCGAGCAATCCGGCCGCTTCCGCCAGCGGAATCTCTTCCACCTTGGGCAGCGGCCATTGAACGTCGCGGCCGCGATTGGTGATCTGGCGCACCGAGACGTCGAAGCGCTGGCCTCTCTTGATGCCCAAAGGGAGGTCGACGGTCAGCACGCCCGTTTGCCGGTAGAGGGTGCGCGGCAAGGGAACATAACGCATCCCGCCTGCGGGTATCTCGATCGTGCGCTCGTCCACCACCTTGATCTCGTGCCGCGGATAGAAGCGATCCGCCAACTCGACCACATCCCGCGCATTCCAGCTGGGGATGTGGATGCGCGCGTAGCTGTCGTCGGGAATGGTGGACGACCAGTCGAGCAGCAATTCGTCCGGCAGCAAGTCCTCGGTGATCGGCTGCGGCGTCGCCTCGATCTCAAAGGTGTGGAACGCCGCGCGAGAGGCGGTCATGCCGGGATTGGCAACTTCGCTGATCGCGATGTTGCGCTGCGACAGCTTGTCCGATGTCCACGGCGTCGCGCCATTGGGTATTGGCGTCCCGCTGAATTCGACTTGCGCGATCAGGCATTGATGATGGCCGGCGAGCAGGGTGCGCAGCGACTTGTTGCCGCCACCACCGCCGGGGATCGTCGGCAGGTAGTTCACGGCCAGATTGGTATCCAGCAGGACGCCGAAAAATTCCTCGCTGTCGGTATTGTCGATGGTCCGGACATTCTGGTCGTCGTTCTGCGCATTCGGATCGGGATTGCGATCCTCCGAGAAGCAGGGGAAGGACAGCCATTGCCCGCCGGACGGGCCGGGGAGCGCGATGGGCGCGCCGCCGCCGGTCTTTGGATAGCCGTCGCCGACGCCGCCATTATAGGTCAGTGCCGCGGTGGTCTGAGAGGTGAAGATGCGGAAGAACACCCGCACGTCATTGGCGGACAGCATCGTGCCGTTACGCCGCACGCGCGCGATCGCGAAATTATAGACGTTCTTCCCGCTCATCGTGGTGGTCGGCATGGCACTAAGCGCCGACGCCTGCTGATCGCCGGTCATCGACACGAACTGCGGAACGGTGATGTTGTCCTTCAGCGTATTGATGAAGGTGAACGCCTGCGCGCGGTTGGCGTTGTTCGGCAGCATCACGCCGTGCAGGCTTTCGCCGGCGACCACCCGGAAGACCTTCAGGTCGGTGCTCAGCCAGGTCGGATTGTCCCCGCCGTCCTGGTCCAGCATGAACGGATTGGCGGAGGTGACCAGCTGGAAGAACGCCGTGTCGGTCAGCGGAGCGGGTGCGGCGGACGAAGTGAGCGACGCGTTGATCGGAACCACCTGCGTGCCGAACGCGCTGCTGGAGAAATCCACATCGTAGAGGAAAGTGAAGCGCTGCAGCCGTTCCGGCATGCCTGGATCGTCGCTGGAGACCGCAACCGGCGCAATGTCGATGAAGGCGGTTCCGTCCGGCGCGACAATGGGCGCCCAGGCGGGATTGAACGGACCCGTGTTTACCGGCCCGTCCGGAAAATCGCTCGGCCTCAGCCCATCCACCGTAACCCGGATCGCGCCGGCGAAATGCGGATTTCCGGTCACTTCGTCCTGGCCGAAGGTGCTGCGCTCGAGATTGAGCGTGATGACCGGCCGGGGCCTCGCCAGCCAGTTGGTTATATTGACGAAGACCGCCTTGATCTCCTCGAACACGGTCGAATTCGCGTTGAAGCCAATGCCCTTCACGGCGTCGGGACCGGTGCGTCCGACCGGGACCGGGTCTATGTCCGGGGTTTTGATATCGAAATCGCCGGTCAGGTTGATGTCGACATAGTGGTGGAAGGTCGAGCCCGTCACCACTCGTCCGACGCCGACGGCCCGGCCGTCATAAACGCTTAGCGAGGCAACCTCCGCATCCGCGTTGGCGAGGGCGGCCCCCTCGATAAGCGCTCCGTTGCTAACGGCATCGGCTCCGCGCGATGCAAAGGGCTGGGTCGAGCCGTTGGCAATGATCTCCGGACGTTCCTGCGGGCTGCCGATCGTCCGGAATTCCTCGAAGAGCTCTCCGGCGAAGTCCAGCGTCTGATCGTAATGATATCCCGCGACGTCGCCAAGACATTTGCCCTCGTGCATGTGGTCTGGATAGACCTTAATGTCATTCCCGTTCAGGCGCAGGATAGGATGTGCGGGCGCGGTTGCGGGGACGATCGTCTGCGGCACCGAGTCGGACTGGTTTTCGAACCAGACGTGGTTGGTCGCACCGTCGGAGTTGGTGGAAGCGTCGTAATGCCCTGCCGGGTTGCGGCGCGTCGTATCCTTCCGGGTCGCCCCGTTACGGGGATTGTTCCGGGGCAGGTTGGCGGGAATCTTGGGATAGCTGTCGCCTTCGCCATACCATGCACGCATCGCCCGGACCCTGGGGATGCGGCCGCACATGTCGGCACCGATACTGTCATGATCGCCGGTTGCGAAGACGCCGCCGCCCGCGTCCATATAGCGGGCAATGTCCCGCAATTCGGCGTCCGTCAGCTCGAAAGTGCCACTGGGATTGGTGTTCAGAGGGTTTTTAGCGCCACATTCCGGCCTTGCAGGCCGATCAGCCAGATCACGTCGAACTCGGCCAGACTGTGCCCGGCTGGCAGGGCATCGAACTTGAACCCGGTCCATCCCGAGGTGGCGGTGCTGTCGTCCTGGCGATGGGCCCGGGTCACCAGCATGCCCGCGGCTTCGAGCGCGTCGGTCAGCGTCGAATAGGTGAAATCGCGATCGGCATCGCTTGGAGGAGCTGAGTCCTTTTTGAAGCGGAAGCCGCCATCAATAACTACCAATACCGTGGTTGCCATCGCGCACCTTCTTCATTTGCCAGAATAAATCTCGGCGTGTGAAAGGTATGCGACCCGTCATTTTACGGGATTGGAATCGCTTTGAGTTTACATAGCGTCGCCTGGATCCTTTCAGGAATGATTGGAAAATGCAACATGCTATCGCCGATGAGGCCAATTTTATATCATTATTATCTACGTAGAAAAACTTTTAATAATTTTATATCACCCTCATGGGGGAGAATATTTCCAAAATTAGATCAGTGTTCTTAATGGTATAATCGACATACTTATGCCCGATGGCACGGCGCCCGGCGGGATGGGCAAATGACGTCGAGCCACGCAATCGACGAGAACCTGTCGAGCCGCTGACCTAGCCGGTACTTTCGTGATGAGATCGAGCAGTTCGGGCACAGAATAAAGGAGCGGCCGCTATTAGGCCTTCGCGATCAGCCGGCGATCGTCTGCTGTTGGGGCGCATAGCGGTCGCGAGCTGTGCCGCCAGGCTCCGCAAAATCTCACGCCAAGTGTGGGGAAAAGTGTGGGGTAGCCCGCAGAGGGGCGAGATGTTCGATAGATAAATCAAACCATTAAGGCAGAATCTTGGATTCCTCCCGCGCTGCCTAACCCTTCCATCTTCCACCGAGGCCGTCTCACGGCGTAAGGTGCGCGGAGGTCGCGCGATTGCGCGTTGCCGGATGGGTCGCAGCTGTAGCCGCCCCAGCGCGAATTGCTGTCCGTTGCCGGGGCGACATCCGGCCCTAGGCGGACTTCGATGAACAGAATCGATATGGCCTGGAAGGCCTAGCCGAATTCTGAAGACCGTGTACTTCAACGCCGTCTCAAATGAGACGCCGGGGCGCTCGGTGCTCTCGTCCAGTTCTTGCGTCCCGGCTACACGCGAGCCCGCACCGGATGGTCCGAGGGTACGAAGACGGAGCGTATCTGCTGCAGACTAATGATCCGCGAACGTCGGGTTTCGGGTGGGAAGTCGCCTGGCGGCTTTCGGTCACCTGCTCTCGAAAAGCGGCCCTTCAGCTCAGAAACTGCAACAGGGCCGACGCAGCGCCGAGTTCGTCCTCGACGGGAAACAGCACAGCGGCATCGGCAATAGGCTCAAAGCCTTCCTTGGGCCCTAAGTTACGCTGCGGCGTGATCTCAACTTGGTCGTCCCCAACATCAATGCTGACGCACTGCGCCGCTTTCATGAAGGCCGCGTAGCTGCGAACTCCGGCGGCATCTTGAAACGGCTCGAAGAGGCCCTTCCACTCGCCCTGCAGCGGGTGTGGCACAACTACCGCTGACTTCGCCAACGCGTCCTTTAGACCAAAAGCAATGTCAGCTGCGATGGGGAGATAGACACTGGGATCGACCTCCAACCTAAGCCCCGTCGTTGTGCGGACCACAGGAGCGATAATGATTTTCCCGTTGGCGGAATATGCGACTGCGGATTGAACCATTAACCGATCGTAGGACCGTTAGGAGATGTCCGCCATCGGGAACCGTCAATCGCACCCTGGAAGGACTGACATTGGGCGGTAGCGGTCCGGCAGCTTTCCGCCTCCAGACGACGGATCAATTGCGAGGCTGCGCGGCGCATTAGCCTTCCGGTGGTGGAGATCGCGTCTACGGAGGTCCGAAGACGCTCCATCAGATCGCCGGATGTAAATGGGACCCTAAGTGGGACCGAAATCCTTCCGCCGAAGAAGTATCTTTAGATATCAGCCTGATAGGGGAAGGAAGTGGCGGAGAGGGTGGGATTCGAACCCACGGTGAGCTTGCACCCACGGCGGTTTTCAAGACCGCTGCCTTAAACCACTCGGCCACCTCTCCGCTGGCGCCCCCGCTATCGCGCTCCGCGGCGGCGCGCCACAAAATCTTGCCCGGCTGCCGATTTGAGGGGCTTCATGCCCGCGCCCGGCTGTGGCACAAAACCGGCATGTTGGCTTTGCGTGCGATGATCGGGAAGGTGGCGGCTCTGGCCGTGGCCGTGGTGTTGGCTACCCCGGCGGCGGCGCCGGCGATCGCGCAGGACGAAAGCGGCTTCCAGGCCTATCTCCAGACGCTCGGGCGGCAGGCGGTGGCGGAGGGCGTCACGCGGCGCACGGTCGACCGGGTCATCCCGACCCTCACTTTCAATGCCCGCGTCGTCGAGCTCGACCGGCAGCAGCCCGAGACTCGGCCGAATGCGCCGATCTCTCCCTTCGAGCCTTATCGCGTGAAGCATGTCGATGCGGCGCGGATCGGGCAGGGGCGCAGCGCCTGGCAGCGCCAGCGGCCGCGCCTCGCGCGGATCGAGCGCGAGACCGGCGTTCCCGAATCGATCATGGTCGCGATCTGGGGGCACGAGACCAATTACGGCCGGGTGATGGGCGGATTCGATTTGCCCCGCGCGCTCGCCAGCCTCGCTTATGAAGGGCGGCGGCGCGACTTGTTCGCGAGCGAGTTCATCGCGACGCTCAAGATGATCGACCGGGGCGTGCCGCGCGAGAAGCTGGTCGGGAGCTGGGCGGGTGCGTTCGGCGGGCCGCAATTCCTGCCGAGCGTCTATCTGCGGCTCGCGGTGGACGGTGACGGCGACGGGCTCGCCGATATCTGGAGCAGCGAGGCGGACACGCTCGCCTCGATCGCCAATTATTTCGTCAATGCCGGCTGGAGGCCCGGGCAGCCCTGGGGCATCGCAGTGCGCGTGCCCGACGGGTTCAACCGCGCGGCGATCGCCGGGCGCACCACCGCGCCGCGCTGTCCTCGGGTGTTCGAACGGCACAGCCGCTGGAAGACGATTGCGGAATGGCGCGCGCTGGGGCTGGTTCCGCAGGGCAAAGGCTGGCCCGCCGACAATGTCCAGGCGACCTTGCTCGAGCCCGACGGCCCGGGAAGGACCGCCTATTTGCTCACCGGCAATTATCGCGTGATCCTCGACTATAATTGCTCGAATTTTTACGCTTTGTCGGTAGGCCTGCTCGCCGATGAAGTGGAACGCTAGCGCAATCGCTGCTCTTCTCCTCCTCGCCGGATGCGGCGGGGACCGGAGCCTTGCCAATATCGCACCCGAGCTCGCCGGCTCGGTCGCCGCCCGGAATTCAGGGCAGCACACGCCTTCGATCGGGGCGTTCGCTGTCGTTCCCGGCGGCCAGGCCGCGCCCGGTGCAAGCTATGCCGTTCCGGGCAACGCACCGCCCCCGCCCGCGCAGGACAGCTATGCCGACCCGGCCGCAAACGCCGCAGGCCCGCGCGGCTCGTCGCAGCGAACCCCTGGCGAGCAGCGTTACGACGAAGTCGGTTACGCCGGAATCGGGTTCGAGGATGCGAGCGTCACGGGACTCCACGCCTCGCTCGCGCCCGATACGCTCGTCGAAGTGACGTCACTGGAGAATGGCCGCACGATCGTGGTGCTGATCACCGGGGCCATGGCGCCGGGAACCCGCGGCCCGATCGATCTCTCGAGCGGCGCAGCCCGCGCGCTTGGCCATGACGGCGCCGGGCCGATCGCCGTGCGCGTGCGGAAAGTCGCTGCCGGTCCGGGGGACATGCTCGCGCTTCGTTCGGGCCGCTCGGCGGCGACGCGGCCGGATACGCCGCCGATCCTGCTCAACGCGCTACGCAAGCATCTCGGGGCCCCGGCAATCGCGGCCGCATCTGCTCCGGCGACGGTCAGGCCCGCCACGCAGCCACCTCGCCCGAGCGTTTCGCGCCCCGCGCCGGCGCCGCGTGCGGCACGTCCGGCATCGGGCCGGGGCTTTTACGTTCAGGTCGCCGCACTTTCTAACGCCAGGAATGCGCAATCGCTTGCACAGAGGATGGGCGGCTTCGTAAAGCAGGGCGGAGGGCTCCATCGCGTGCAGCTCGGCCCCTTTGCGACGAAGCGGGAGGCGGATGCTGCACGGGCCGGGGCCGCACGCGCGGGTTATGGAGACGCGCGCGTGATCGCCGTCAACTGAGTAACCCGGGGACCCGGACACCGATGAACAAGCTTTTCGCCGCCTCGATCCTGGCCCTCGCCGTCGCTTATCCCACCACTGCGCAGACTCCGCCCTTCGATACGCCGGCGCCGATCGCCTATCTGGAGGACTTGTCCTCGGGCGCGGTGCTCTATGCCAAGGATGCCGATCGCCGCATCCCGCCGGCATCGATGGCGAAGATGATGACGGTCTATGTCGCGTTCGACCTGATCAAGCAGGGCAAGCTCAAGCTCAGCGACACCGCCGAAGTCCGCCCCGAGACGTGGAAGAAGTGGCATTCGCAGGGCTCGACCATGTTCCTCGCCGTCGGTGAGAATCCGCGCGTGGAGGATCTGCTCAACGGCATCGTCACGCTTTCGGGCAACGACGCCTGCGTCGTGCTTGCCGAGAAGATCGCGGGCACCGAGGAAGCGTTCGTCAATCTGATGAACCAGCAGGCCAAGAAGCTTGGCCTCACCAACAGCCAGTTCGGCACGTCGAACGGCTGGCCCGACGAGGGCCGCACCTTCGTGACCGCGCGCGATCTGGCGCATCTCGCCAAGGCGACGATCCAGGATCACCCGCAGCTCTACAAGCAGTTCTACAGCCGCACCTCCTACACCTGGGGCAAGACGCTCGGCGCCGGTGAAGCGATCACGCAGGGCAATCGCGATCCGCTGCTCGGCCGCGTCCAGGGTGCCGATGGGCTCAAGACAGGGCATACCGACGAGGCGGGCTATGGCTTCACCGGATCGGCCGATCAGAACGGGCGACGGCTGGTGATGGTCGTTGCAGGTCTCAGCACCTACGGCCAGCGCGCCGAGGAATCGGTGCGTTTCATGCAATGGGGCTTCCGCGCGTGGAGCCCGCAGCCGATCGCGTCGAAGGGCAAGAGGATCGGCGAAGTCGAAGTGCAGGGCGGCGGATCGAGCAGCGTCGGCGTCGTCGCGCCGCGCGACCTCAACGCCACCGTGCCCGCGGGCACCTCGCTCAAGATGACCGGCAAATTGGTCTATCTCGGGCCGGTAAAGGCGCCGATCAAGGCGGGGCAGCACATCGCCGACCTGATCGTCGAGACGCCAGGCATGCCGACCCAGACGCTGCCGGTGGTGGCGGAGGCGGATGTCGGCGAAGCGGGCTTCTTCCGCCGTGTATGGCTGGGGCTGACGTCGCTGTTCGGCTAATCCGTCACCCCGGCGAAAGCCGGGGCCCAGAGCCACACGCGATATCGCCCTTGGCTCTGGGTCCCGGCTTTCGCCGGGATGACGTTGGGGGTTAAACCATCGGATGGCTCTGATCGGCAACGAATCCGCCCGTGACGCGCTCGCCGCTGCGATGGCCAGCGGTGCGCTGCATCATGCCTGGCTGATCGCCGGACCCGAAGGCGTAGGGAAGGGGCATTCGCGCGCATCGCCGCGGCGCGGATGCTCGCCGAGGGCAGCGAGCCGCAAAAGCTCGGCCCCGGCTGGGAAGTCCCCGAAACCACCCAGACCGCGCATTTGATCGCCGCGGGCGCACACCCCGATTACCGCGAGCTGGTGCGGCTGCCCAAGGACGCGGCCAAGCCCGATGAGGCGCTCGCCCGCTCGATCACCATAGCGCAGGTGCGCAGCCTGCAGCCCTTGTTCGCGACCAAGCCGTCGCTCAGCAGCCGTCGTGTCGTCGTCATCGACTCGATCGACGATCTCGAGCGCGGCGGCGCCAACGCACTGCTCAAGAATCTCGAGGAACCGCCCGCGGGAACGATCTTCCTGCTCGTCAGCCACGCGCCGGGGCAATTGCTGCCGACGATCCGCTCGCGCTGCCGGTTACTGCGCTTCGAGCCGCTGCCCGCCGAGCAGGTCGCCACGATCCTGCGGGCCGAGCTGCCGCAAGCGAGCGCCAGCGAGATCGAAGCATTGGTGCGGGCCGGCGAAGGCTCGCCCGGCCGCGCACTCGGCTTTGCCGGGCTCGACCTCGCCGCGCTGGAAGGCGACATGGCCGCGCTCGCCGAGACCGGCGATCCTTCCAACGCAGTGCGCTCGCGGCTTGCCAAGCTGCTCGGCGCTAAGGCCGCGCAACCGCGCTACGAAGCGTTCCTGCACCGTTCGCCGAGCTTCATCGCCGAGCGTGCCCGCACGCGATCGGGAGAGGGACTGCGCACCGCACTCGACGCCTATGCCGAAGCGCGTGAGCTGGCGGGAGCGGCGACCGGGCTATCGCTCGATGCCGGCGCCACCGTGTTCGAGATGTCGGGGTTGATCGCGCGCTTGTCGCCACGCTGATCGCTTGACGTTCACGTAAAGGTAAAGCTATAAAGCGGCCATGCCCGCTGCCGCCTTTCCGATCGAGGCCCTGGCGCCGATCGAGCCGCGTCCCGAACAGGATGCCTTCTCCATCTCCGATCTGTGCGCGGAGTTCAGCGTCACGCCGCGTGCGCTGCGCTTCTACGAAGATGAAGGGCTGATCGCACCCGAGCGGCGCGGCACCCAGCGCATCTATTCGCATGCCGATCGCGCCCGGCTCGCCTGGATCCTGCGCGGCAAGCGCGTCGGCTTCAGCCTGGCCGAGATCAAGGAGATGATCGACCTCTACGATGTCGACGACGGCCGCCGCATCCAGAAGCAAGTGACGCTCGCGCGCTGCCGCGATCGCATCCAGCTGCTCGAAAACCAGAAGCGCGATATCGACGCGCACATCGCCGAGCTCCAGCAATTCGTCGAACTGCTCACAAGCAGCGACAGCCACTGAGGAACCTGAAATGCCGCAATATACGCCGCCCGTGCGCGACACGCGCTTCATTCTGGATTCGGTGATCGGGCTCGAACGCTACGCCAATCTGCCCGGCTTCCAGAACGCGACGCCCGACATGGTCGAGGCCGTGCTGGAGCAAGGCGGCCAGTTCGTCGCCGAGGTGCTTTTCCCGCTCAACCATTCGGGCGACCAGCAGGGATGCACGCGCCACGACGACGGCAGCGTCACCACGCCCGACGGCTTCAAGGAGGCGTACCAGCAGTTCGTGGAGAGCGGCTGGGGCACGTTGAGCGCGCCCGCGGAGTTTGGCGGCCAGGAGATGCCGCACGTGATCTCGACGGCGTTCCAGGAATATATGATCTCCGCCAACATGGCCTTCGCCATGTATCCGGGGCTCACCCACGGCGCGATCGCCGCCTTGCTGGTCAAGGGCTCGGACGAGCAGAAGGCCAAATATGCGCCCAGGATGATCTCGGGCGAGTGGGGCGGCACGATGAACCTCACCGAGCCGCAATGCGGCACCGATCTCGGGCTGATCCGCACCCGCGCCGAGCCCAATGCCGATGGCAGCTACAGCATCACCGGCACCAAGATCTTCATTTCGTCGGGCGAGCATGACCTGACGAGCAACATCATCCACCTCGTCCTGGCGAAGACCCCCGGCGCGCCCGAGAGCACCAAGGGCATCTCGCTGTTCGTGGTGCCCAAGTTCATGGTCGGCGACGACGGATCGCTGGGCGAGCGCAACGCAGTGACGTGCGGCTCGATCGAGCACAAGATGGGCATCCACGCCAACTCCACCTGCGTGATGAATTATGACGGCGCGAAGGGCTGGCTGGTCGGCGAGGAGATGAAGGGCCTCGCCGCGATGTTCATCATGATGAACGCGGCGCGGCTCGGCGTGGGGCTGCAGGGCCTCGGTGTCGGCGAGACCGCCTTTCAGAACGCGGTCCAATATGCCGAAGATCGCCGCCAGGGACGCGCATTGACCGGTCCGGCCGAGCCCAATGAAAAGGCGGACACGCTCTTCGTCCACCCCGACGTCCGCCGCATGCTGATGGAAGCCAAGGCGCAGACCGAGGGGCTACGCGCATTGTGCCTGTGGGGCGCGCTGCAGGTCGACCTCGAACATGCCGCCGCGACCGAGGAGGAGCGCCAGCTCGCCGCCGATCTGGTCGGCCTGCTCACGCCGGTGATCAAGGGCGTCGGCACCGATATCGGTTACAAGGTCGCGACCGACGCGCAGCAGGTCTATGGCGGGCACGGCTACATCGCCGAATGGGGCATGGAGCAATATGTCCGCGATGCCCGCATCTCGATGATCTACGAAGGCACCAACGGCGTGCAGGCGATGGATCTGGTCGGCCGCAAGCTCGCGATAAACGGCGGGCGTGCGGTGCAGGCGTTCTTCAAGCTGGTCAGCGAGGAAATCGCCGCGGCGAAGGGCGACGAGAAGCTCAAGACCTTCGCCGAGGCGCTGGAAAAGGCGCTGGGTCATCTCCAGGGCGCGACGATGTGGCTGGCGGCGAACGGCTTCCAGAACCCCAATCATGTCGGCGCCGGCGCCTATCCCTATATGCAGCTCACCGGCACGGTCGCGCTGGGCCTGATGTGGCTGCGCATGGCGAAGGCGGCGGCCGACGCGTTGGCAGCGGGCGGCGAGAATGCGAAGTTCCTCGAAGCCAAGCTGGTCACCGCGCGCTTCTATGCCGAACGCTTCCTGCCGGATGCCGGCGCGCTCCGGCGCAAGGTCGAGAGCGGCAGCGACGCCGTGATGGCGCTTGATCCGGAGATGTTCCGGGCGGCGTAGGTTGGAGACTCAATCAGGCTCTCGGACAATGAATAGGATTGTAGCCTAAATCCCTCTCCCGTCGGGAGAGGGTTGCGCAGACTTGGGTCCGCTTCTTCAGCGGGCCCTAGTCGGAGCTGGGTGAGGGATCACCCTCTCGATAGCGGGAAACCCTCACCTAGCTACGCTAGGCAGCAAGCTGCCAAGCTTCGCTACCTCTCCCACCGGGAGAGGAGAAGAACAGTTTGAATGTCGTTACGGTCCAGCGTCATATTCGCCGCCCCGCCGCGCACACCCCGCTTGCAATGTAGGATTTCGCCTGCTTGGCTGAGCTGTCGGGACTGTCCCGCCGCTCTTTGACCCCGTGGGTTCCATGCTCGAAACAGGCTGTCGCGCGCGCAATAAAATTACGCAATGAATCGCGTTACGGCCAAAAGAGTCAATTTAAGACGCCTTTGCGCCTCGATTTGCGGGGGTAGAGCGGCTCTCAGGCCCTTCAGGTGACAACCGAATCAGTGGCTTTCGGCCGGACGTGGCGCAGGCGAAGCGTTGACGACCGGCAGCGACAGCGAAATCTGGGGCTTTGGCGCTGCCGGCGCAGGATCGGTCTTGCGACGCACGCCGGTCAGCGGCGCCGGCCCGGCCACCGCCGATTTGGTGTCGGGGAGTGGAGTCGCCGCCGCACCGGGCTGTACCGTCGCGACCGGAGCGAGTGCCGGCGGTTGCACGCGCATGCACTGGAGCGGGCTGGGGCGTTTGAACTGCCCGCAGTTCCACAGCGCCTTGGCATAGCCCTGCGCCTGATCGCGCAGATAGCTGAACGACATCGCCGCGGTCTGCGCCGGCGTGGCGGGGAGCTTGGCGGGCTTTTGCTTCGGATCGGTCCACGCCATGAACTTGCAGTAGAGCCGCTCGCCGCAGGTCTTGATCGCCAGCGCCGCGAAAGCATCGGCGTTCATCTTCTTGTCGAGCACGACGAGGAAATGATTGGCGTCCAGTCCCGCCCCGACAGGGTTGGGCACCGCGCTGTCGGGGATCGTCGCGGGATCGATGAGTGAACCGTCGCCCTGCAACGCCGCCTCGAGCGGATTGGTCGTGTCACCCTGGTGGGCATTCGACAGCCGCGCCATCTGAGGCACGTTCGGCTCGACCCCGGCATAGCCGCGCGTGAAGGCCGGGGGCGTGCCCCACCAGCCGGTCCAGCGGAAGAACAAATGCGTGTCGACCGCGGTGATCTTCTCGAGGCTGGCGCTCCAATAGGGGACGACCCAGTTGGTGTGATAGTGCGTGGCGTGGCCGACCGCGCGATAGACCGAACCGTCGAGCGCCGCGCGCGCCACGTCGCGGGCGCGTTGCCACGCCGCCGGGCTCGGCGAATAGCGCAGTATCGCACCGTCGCACGTGAAGGTGAACTGGCAGCCGGTGCTCCGCTCGGATCCCTGGAAGACCACGCCACAGATCGTCTTGGGGAAAGCGGGGTGGCGCATCCGGTTGATGATCACCTGCACGACCGCGCGCTGCCCCTTGGCATCGTCGCCGGCCTCGTAATAGCCCGCTGCTGCGAGGCAATCCACGGCCCGGGCCTGGCTGTCGGCGGCGCCCGAAAGGTGGAAGGCGCGTGCCGCGGGGTTGGGCAGGGTCGAGAAGGGGATCGCGGCGTTGATCGCACGCGCATCCTCGGGGGCGACTTCCTGCAGCTTGAGCGGATCGACCGGCGGCAGCTCCTGCTTGGGGACGACCCGCTTCGAGATCACCACCGGCGGGCGCTTGTGAACAACCGTGCGCGGCGTGTTGGATACGAGCAGCACCGGCACCGCGACTGCGACGAGCGCCAGCAAGGCAATGACGATGCGCAGATAGAGCGGGGCGGGGCGCCGGGGTTCTGGCGGCGCAAGCGCGGCCTCACGGGTTTGCATGAGCATCTTCGCCGCTGCCCTCAGCCCCGCCGCACGGGCTGGCAAATCGAGGTCGAGAAACGGCGAACGGACAAGATACTGCTCCAGCGGGGTCGCCGCCCATAACGCAGCAAGTACGAATTTGGAACCATTGCGCCGTCGAAACGCCGCAATGGCCCGATGACCTGCATTATGCCGGCGCCGCGATCAGCTCTCCGGCAGGAACTCCGGAACGCTCAGATAGCGCTCGCCGGTATCGTAGTTGAAGCCGAGCACGCGGCTGCCGTCGGGCAGGTCGGGCAGCTTCTGCAGGATCGCCGCGAGCGTCGCGCCGGACGAGATGCCGACGAGCATGCCTTCCTCGCGTGCGGCGCGGCGGGCCATGTCCTTGGCGACGCCGGCATCGACCTTGATCACGCCGTCGATCGCATCGGTGTGGAGGTTCTTGGGCACGAAGCCGGCGCCGATGCCCTGGATCGGGTGCGGGCCCGGCGTACCGCCCGAGATCACCGGCGACAGCTCGGGTTCGACTGCGAACACCTTGAGGCCGGGCCAGCTCTTCTTGAGCGTCTCGGCGACTCCGGTGATGTGGCCGCCGGTGCCGACGCCGGTGACGATCACGTCGATCGGCGTATCGGCGAAGTCGTTGAGGATTTCCTGCGCGGTCGTACGCACATGCACATCGATATTCGCAGGATTTTCGAACTGCTGCGGCATCCACGCGCCTTCGGTGCTCTCGACGATCTCCATCGCCCGCTCGATCGAGCCCTTCATGCCCTTCTCGCGCGGCGTGAGATCGAAGCTGGCGCCGTAAGCGAGCATCAGGCGGCGGCGTTCGAGGCTCATGCTCTCCGGCATGACGAGGATCAGCTTGTAGCCCTTGACCGCGGCGACCATCGCAAGGCCGACGCCGGTGTTGCCGCTGGTCGGCTCGACGATCGTGCCGCCGGGCTGGAGGTCGCCGGAAGCCTCGGCCGCCTCGACCATCGCCAGCGCGATGCGGTCCTTGATCGAGCCGCCCGGGTTCGCGCGCTCGGACTTGATCCAGACCTCGGCGCCGGGGAACAGCTTCTGCACGCGGATGTGCGGAGTGTTGCCGATCGTATCGAGGATCGTGTTCGCCTTCATGTCGTCATCTCCTTGGGAGGCACTTCGAGGTTGGCCGGAGGATCGAAGGTGCGAGCCCGCCTGAGTTCGGGGAATAGCTTGGCCCACACCAGTGTGACAAGGATCGCGCCGATGCCGCCACCGATCACCGCGGCCAGCGGGCCGATCAGTGCGGCGAGGAAGCCGGATTCGGCTTCGCCCAGTTCGTTCGAGCCCGAGATGAACAAGGTCGATACCGCCCCGACCCGGCCGCGCATCTGATCCGGCGTGTAGAGCTGGATCAGCGACTGGCGGACATAGACCGATACCATGTCGGCCGCGCCGAGCACGAACAATGCGACGAGCGAGAGCAAAACCGCGGGGGCGAAGTCATGGCCGACCGCCGAAGGGCCGATCAGCCGGATCAGCAAGGGTGCCGAGGCGCCGAACACCACGGTCGCGGCCCCGAAGATCGCCACGGCGAGCAGCATCTTCTTGCCCACCTCGGTCTTGAGCGGGCGCCATGAGAAGAACAACCCGATCATCACCGCGCCCAATGCGGGCGCAGCGCGGAGATGGCCGAGGCCTTCGGAGCCGACCTGGAGGATGTCGCGGGCATAGACCGGCAGCATCGCCGTGGCGCCGCCGAGCAGCACCGCGAACAGGTCGAGCGAGATCGCCCCGAGCACGAGCCGGTTGCGGCGGACATAATGGAGGCCGTCGACCATCTGCGCCCACGGGCTGCCGGTGAACTTCATGCTGGTGCGCGGGACCGGCGAGATCAGCAGCATCATCACCAGCGCGAGAGTAAACAGCCCCGCGGCGACGAAATAGGGCACCGAAGCACCTGCGGCGTAGAGATAGCCGCCCATCGCCGGGCCGATCACGGTGCCGATCTGCCACGAGACCGAGCTCAATGCGATCGCCGTGGGCAGGCTCTCCTTGGGCACGAGATTGGGCGCTAGCGCTCCAAGCGCAGGACTGGCGAATGCGCGCGCTACACCCAGCAGCGCAGCGATGCCGAACAGGGCGGGGAGGGTGATCGTGCCGGTCCAGGTGAGCCAGCCCAAGCTCAGGCCGCACAGGGCTTCGAGCGCCAACGCCGCCCGGGCGATCCAGCGGCGATCGATGCGGTCGGCGAGCCAGCCGGCGAACAGCGACAGCGCCAGCAGCGGCAGGAACTGCGCCACGCCGATCAGCCCGAGCTGGAACGCGGCTTCCTTGATCGTCATCGTCTCGCGGGCGATGTCGTAGACCTGCCAGCCGATCACGATCACCATCGCCATCTGCCCCAGCGTGGCGGCGAAGCGGGCCACCCAGTAAGCGCGGAAATTGGCAATCGCAAAAGGGTGGATCGGCATGCCGCCGCTCTTGGCGCGTCCCGCCCTGCACTGCAACTCGGGATTGCCTGGCGGCGAAATAGCCCCTGTCAGGCCGGCAGTTTGATGCCGTCGAACAGCGCGCCGCGAATCTCCCAGGCTTCGGCGGCATAGGTTTCGCGGGTGGGACCCTCGCGAGAACCGTCGGGCTGGACCGGGAGCAGCGGGACGATATCGGCCGCTTCGGCCTCAAGCCGGATGCGGATCCGCTGCATCAGCCGGGCGATGCCGCGGCGATAGGTTTCCCAGTGGTCGGCGGGATGAGGGCCGTGCCAGCGCGTGACGTGCTGGCGATATTCGGCCATCAGCGCCGCAGTCTCGACGCTCGCCAGCGCCGCCGCCCGTTGGGCATGCTCGCGGCGATCGCTCATCATCGGACCATAGACCATCGATTCCATCCGGGCGAAATGAAACAGCAAGTCGCGCGTGAAGGCCCAGCGCTTGTCGGACATGGTGTTGCCTGGGGGCGGGGGCGGGCCTGCGGCGAAACGCTCCACCGCGTCGACGTTGGCGAGGATGCGGCAATGTTGGGCGAGCAGACGATCGACGGACATTGGGGGACGATACTCCTGGCTCCCCTGTGCAGCCTGTTAGCGAATGCCGGGTAAACCCGCGGCTCCGGGGAAGGCCGTAATGGTGTTGCTACGGACGTGGTTGCACAGCCGCGCCGAATCCGGTCTTGCTGCACTGCGGCATAAAGCCTATATTCCTCGCGCCATGTATCTCAGCGACTCAGACCAGACCGCGCCGAGCGGCACCGTGCCGACCCTGTTCGAAGCCATCGTCCGCACCCGCTGCGTCGAGGCGACGTACAATGGCGGCCGCGTGATCCTTGCCCCGCACGTCGCCTTCACGCGTCACGGCGAAGTCTATGTCGGCGCCACCACGATCGAGCGCGACGGCGTGCCTCCCAAGGAAGAGAAGCTCGGCCTGTTCAAGCTCGCCGGACTCGGCGGCTTCACGCTCGCCGATCGCGGCTTCACGCCCAGCAACATCTTCGATCCCGCCGACGAACGCTTCGCGGCCGAGACCCTGCTCGCGGTGGAACGCACCGCGGCCTGATCCCGGCCGAAAGGCCAGCTTTTGTTTTCGCATTTTCCGAGTCGTCAGGTGCACCAGGTGCACCTGACTAGAAAATGCTTTAGCGGCAGCGGACCTGCTGCTGGTTGCGATCGATCGCCGAGCCGGCCGCACCGCCGGCGATCGCGCCGAGCAAGGTGCCCACGGTGCTCGAGCGGCGGCCGGCGATGACGTTGCCGAACAATCCGCCCGCCGCCGCGCCGACGATCAGCCCGGTCGTGCCGTCGTTGCGCTTGCAATAATAGCGCCCGTCCTCGCCGCGATAGACGCGCTCGTCCTGCGACAGCGTGCGCTCCTGGTAATTGCCCGAGCGATAATCGCGCGCCGGATCGTAATTGGGATCGTCGTCGTAGCGCGGATCGTACGAGGTCGGGCGCGACGAGGCGCGCGAGCGGCGATAGCGATCGACCGCCGCCTGATATTGCTCATATTCATTGTCGAAGCGGCGCTGCGCGGCATCGAAGCGCGCCTCCTCGTCCTGATACGAGCTGCTGCCGTTGTAGCGCGTGCTGGTCTGCGCCGAAGCGGGTGCGGCGACGACGAGCGCAGCGGCGAGGGCCGCAAGGCTGGTGATGGTCTTCATAATGCTCTCCTCCAATGCCGTGATACGGACGGCGACTCCGAAACGTTCCGGCAATATGCGTGAAGCGTGACTGAACGTCGGGCGACATGCTCGAAATCCGTGCGCTAAATTGACTCTTTTGGCCGAAACGCGATTCATTGCGTAACTTTCTTGCGCGGCGGCTCGCGCCGCGCGTTGAGCACGGCAAGCGCGAGGCGATAATCGAAGCGGTGGCGCGTGCCGACCTGCTTGCCCCGATAAAAGCGCGGGCTGGTGATACCGTGGATCGCGCGCTCCATCGCCTGGCCGAACGCGTCGTCATAGCCCATCTGCAGCGCCACGTCCCACGCGGCGGCGAAGCTTTCGGCGCCGGGCCGATCGCGGAGATTATAGGCCGATTGCTTGGTCATGCCGACTGCGCGGGCGGCGCGGAGCACCGTGCCCATCACGGCAAGCGCGGCGATGAAATCGCGCTGCCGGCGCTCGGTCCAGCCATTGTGACGGACGCGATCGAGCGCGACGGGTGTGAAGGCGAGGGGATCGGGTTCCTCGGCCTCGGGCGAAGCGGGCGGGGATTCAGCCACAAGCCGAACCCTTTGCGGCGCGGATGGCGCGGTGAGCCAAGGCGAGCGCCAGCCGTGCCTTGGCCATCCCATGGCAGGCTGCATCGACGCGTGCCAGTTGCGTGGAATTGAGACCGCCCCGGCGCAGGAAGCGCGTGGCGAGGGCATCGGCCTCCGCCTCCTCGACTGCGCGCCGCCACGCCCGCGAAAAGGCGCTGCGCCGGCCAAGGCTGCGGCGGAAACAGGTGACGGCGTGCGCGCTGGCGCCGATGCTGGCGGCCGCGGCGGACACGTCGCCGGTCCGAAGCAGCATATAGAGGAAGGCGCGCTGGCGTTCCGCCGGCCAGTCGGGGCGGGGCGCGAGCTTGATCGCGGCGAAGGGGAGGGCGACTCGGTCATCTACGAGTTCTATCTCAGACGAAATCCTACATTGGAAGCCGCGATCAGCCGGCGCAGTCCCGCCGCAGCAAATCGAATCCCTCGCCGAGGTCTGCCGCGAACTCGGCATCGGGGAATGCGAGGATCGTGCGGGTGCCGTCGGGTTTCTTCGCCACCAGTTCGAGCTTGAACGGGCCGTCGCGGCGGATTTCCGCGATGCTGCCCCAGTCGACGCGCCAGCTGCGCGCGGACTTGGCATTGGCGTTGATCTTCTCGACCGGCGTCGCGAACTCGGTTTCGCAGCGGCGGAGCGTCTTGCTGGTGGTGATCGTGCGGACGAGCAGCGAGGTCTTCTTCATGTCGTCGCGCGCATGAGTGACGGTGATCTCGCCGTGCGGTGCGGCCAGCTCGGCGTCGAGCGCGTGCTGGACGGCCTCGACGCTGGGCGGCGCCTGAGTCTGCGCGGCGGCGGGTGCCGCTGCGAGGATGAGAAACGTGGCGTGGATCATGTTGTGCTCCCCGGTATTTGCCGGGTGGTAGCATGCCGCGCGGGGCTTGCCAGCGGCTGAACGGGGGCTCAGCGGGGGCGGGGTTCGTCGGTGTGGCGGAGCAGCCATTCGCGGGCGTGCGCGGCCTCGTGGCGCTCATAGACTTCGTAATGCACCCCGGGATCACCGCGCCCTCGATCCGGCTGACGGTCCGGACCCAGCCGGCATCGGCGACGATCGCGACGCGCTCGATCTGGCGGATCATGCGGAAGACGAGGGTGAGGTGTTTCAATTCCTCGGCGATCGCCGAGAGCGAGATGGAGGGCGAGCCGCGGACATCGGCGAGGACGTCGAGCTGCGGCATGTCGTCGAGGAGCGCGGCCATGCGCTCCAGCGCGGCGAAGACATCGGCGGCGGCGAAATGCCCCTCGGCGACGACCTCGATCGCGCGGGGGAGAGGGGGTTATGGTTAGCATGCCGGATTCCTGGAGTTTGGCGCATCAACGCGGGCGCGCGCAGCTGGTGCCATCGCTCAGTGGTGCAACCGGCGACGGTGCCGCGCGTAGAGGCCTGAGGACGGAATCCGTGGAGGAATACCGATGACGCTGACCGGGCGATGCCATTGCGGGCGCAACGTCTTCGAGGTGGATGGCGAACTGCCCGAGGCACTGACGCGCTGCACCTGCTCCTTCTGTTCGAAGCGCGGGCATCTCTATGCCTATTACACGCCCGAGCAGCTGCGGGTCACGCTGGCGGATAGCGACGCGGTGTACCGCTGGAACTCGCGGCAGGTCGCGAATCATTTCTGCCCGGCCTGCGGGTGCGACCTCTATGCCGACAGTCCCGACTTCCAGAAGGACGGCAGCTGGGACGGAAAGACCCGCCGGATCGCGATCAACGCACGACTGCTGGACGATTTCGAGGCGGCGGACTGGCCGGTGACGGTGCTCGACGGGAAGAATCTATGGTGAGGGCGTGCGGCGCGGCTCAGATCCGCTCGATGGCGATCCCGAGTTGGAGCGCCGCGCCCGCCATGGTTCGATCGAGCGTGACAAGCGACAGCCCGCCGCTTTGCGCGATCGCCAGATGAAGCGCGTCTCCCGCCCGAAGGCCGAGATCGGGTCGATCGCAAAGGGTTGCGGCGGCCTCGAAATGGTCCGGCGCAACGGCGATGTCGGCAAGGTTGTTGTCGCGGAAGCGCCGCCAGTCGTTCCAGGCGGCCACGCGCTGTTCCAGCGTGAATGCGCCGGTCCGGACCTTGATCGAGAGCGCGCTGGAAACCTCCGTAGCCACCCAGCCGCTGCACAGGATCGGCGCGTCGGCGTGATCGGCGAGCCAGTGCCAGATGCGCTCGCTATGTTCTTCCTGCGTGATCGAGGCGACCGCCGCCGAGGTGTCGAGGTAGAACATCAATAGCCGCTGTCGCGCATCTTGCGGATCAGGTCGGCGGCGCTTTCGTGCTGATAGGGCAGCTTGTTCGCGGCGAGGCGAAGTGCGGTGACATCAACTGGCTTCTTCTCGGGCAGCGGCGGGACCAGCCGCGCGGCGGGCTTGCCGCGGCGAACGATCTCGATGCTCTCGCCGGCCTCAACCCGATCGACGATCTCGCTGAGGCGCGCCTTGGCGTCGGCCAGGTTGATGCGTTCCATGGTGGCGAGGGGCTCCTGACTAGTTTGGTGACTATATCACGGAACTTCGACAGCGCGAAAGGCGAAATGTCCTCAAGCTTGTCCTGCGAAAAAAACGCGCTACCCTACAAGCAATAATAACAAACGGCGGAGGGGTAATGCGCAATCGCGATATTTTCGAGGAGATCGATCGTCATCCCGACCGATTTTTCATTATCCACTATTCATCTCAATCTCTTTTTGACGCTGAGGCGGGGGCATTGTCTCCCAGAATTACCTCTGTCGTCGTTCGGCACTACAAAACCGGCCAGACCGTTAGTTTTGCGACTCATACGTCTGCTGAATCGCTTGGCATCGGGCCGGATCAGGTTGAGGCTCAATACGACGAGATTGAAAAAGACTTACTGGTAAAATTCTATAATTTTGCGCGGGATCGTAGGGAAAAATATTGGATCCATTGGAATATGCGGAATGTCGTGTTTGGGTTCGAACACCTGGAACACCGATATCGTAAGCTGACGGGCCAAGAACCTCCGAGCATTCCTGTTGAGGTGCGCTACAACCTTAACGATGCTCTTAAGGCGCGCTACGGAGAAGATTATGTACCAGATCCTAGAATGCTATCTCTGATGAATCTGAATGGAGGAAAGATACAAGGATTTCTAACCGGTGCCGAGGAAGCGGAGGCATTTAAGGTTAAGGATTTCATTCGGATGAATACCTCCACCATCGCAAAGGTAGGATTTTTCAGTTACGTCATAAGTTCTTCGATAAAGGGTAAGCTAAAAACTTCCGGGAAAGCGTTTATAAATCGGATTGATAGGTTGCTTGAGAGTCGACGGGCTTCGTGTGATCGCCGCAGTTAGTGCTTGCGTTGGAATTGTCGTCGGATGCATCCAGCTCTATCTTTGGATACGCTAGTCAACGCTCACAAAACTATCCATCACCCGCTTCCGCCCGGCGACCTCAAAGTCGATCTCGAGCTTGTTGCCTTCGATCTCGGCGATCACGCCGTAGCCGAACTTCTGGTGGAACACGCGTAGCCCCACTGACAAATCAGCCCGCGGCTTGGCGCCGAAGCTCACCACGGAGGCATGGCTCTCCAGCACCCGTGTCGGTTCGCGGGAGAAGGTGCGGCTGGTGAAGCTGCCGCCGGGGTTCTTCGCGTCGATGCCCGCGGCGCGCTGCCAGCCGGGGCCGCGGCCGGTGCTTCGGCCGACATCGGCGAAGGGGTCGGCGCGCTCGGACCAGTTGGCGCGCCACAGGCTCTCGCCGCCGGACATGGTGGTCTCGCTCTCCACGTGTTCGCCGGGCAATTCGGCGACGAAGCGGCTGGGGAGCGACGAGGTCCATTGGCCGTAGATTCGGCGATTGGCGGCGTGGAGGATCGTCGCGCGGCGGCGGGCGCGAGTGATCGCGACATAGGCCAGGCGGCGTTCCTCCTCGAGGGAGGCTAGCCCGCCTTCGTCGAGCGCGCGCTGCGAGGGAAGATGCCTTCCTCCCAGCCGGCAAGGAACACCGTGTCGAACTCGAGGCCCTTGGCGGCGTGGATCGTCATGATCGTGACCTTGGGCTCGTCGGCCGAGGCTTCGTTGTCCATCACGAGGGAGACGTGCTCGAGGAAGGCCGTGAGCGACTCGTATTCCTCCATCGCGCGGACGAGTTCGTTGAGGTTTTCGAGCCGGCCGGCGGCTTCGGCGGTGCGATCGGCCTGCCACATCGCGGTGTAACCGGACTCGTCGAGGATGATGCGGGCGAGCTCGGGGTGGGGGAGGGTGTCGCCCATGCTGCGCCAGCGGGCGATGTCGCCTATGAGATTGCCGAGCGAGCGCCGGGCCTGGGGGTGAGTTCGTCGGTGTCGAGGATGCGCGCGCCGGCGGTGGTGAGCGGCAGGCCCTGCGCGCGGGCGAACTGGTGGACTTTTGCCAGCGCCTTGTCGCCCAGGCCGCGCTTGGGGACATTGACGATGCGTTCGAAGGCCAAGTCGTCGGCGGGCTGGGCGACGACGCGGAGATAAGCGAGCGCGTCGCGGATCTCGGCACGCTCGTAAAAACGGAAGCCACCAATGATGCGATAGGGCAGGCCGATGCTGATGAAGCGGTCTTCGAACTCGCGGGTCTGGTGCTGGGCGCGAACGAGGATCGCCGTGTCGTCGAGGCTGAGTCCGCCACGCTGGAGGCCCTCGATCTCCTCGCCGACGCGGCGCGCTTCCTCGGGGCCGTCCCAGATGCCGAGGACCTTGACCTTCTCGCCCTGGTCCTTCTCGGTCCACAGGGTCTTGCCGAGGCGGCCGCCATTATTGGCGATGACGCCGGAGGCGGCGGCGAGGATGTGCGGGGTGGAGCGGTAATTCTGCTCGAGGCGGATCACCTTGGCGCCGGGGAAGTCCTTCTCGAACTTGAGGATGTTCTCGACCTGCGCGCCGCGCCACGAATAGATCGACTGATCGTCGTCGCCGACGCAGCAGATGTTCTTGCGCTCCTGCGCTAGCAGGCGGAGCCAGAGATACTGGACGCTGTTGGTGTCCTGATACTCGTCCACCATGATGTAGCGGAAGCGGTTCTGATATTGGGACAATATCTCGCGATCGGTCTTCAGGATCACGAGCATGTGGAGGAGCAGGTCGCCGAAGTCGCAGGCGTTGAGCGTGCGAAGGCGGTCTTGATAGGCGGCGTAGAGTGCCTGGCCCTTGCCGTTGGCATAGGCTTCGGATTCGCCGGCGTCGATCTCCTTCGGGGTGAGGCCCTTGTTCTTCCATTGGTCGATCAGCCCGGCGAGCTGGCGTGCGGGCCAGCGCTTCTCGTCGATATCGGCGGCGCTGATCAGTTGCTTGAGCAGGCGGAGCTGGTCGTCGGTGTCGAGGATGGTGAAGTTGGACTGGAGGCCGACCAGCTCGGCATGGCGGCGGAGCATCTTCGCGCCGATCGCGTGGAAGGTGCCGAGCCACGGCATGCCCTCGACCGCGTCGCCGACGAGGCGGCCGACGCGCTCGCGCATCTCGCGTGCGGCCTTGTTGGTGAAGGTGACCGAGAGGATTTCGCTGGGATATGCCTTTCGCGTGAACAGCAGGTGCGCGAGGCGCGCGGTGAGCGCGGCGGTCTTGCCGGTGCCGGCGCCGGCGAGGACGAGAACGGGACCCTCGGTGGTGAGCACGGCCTCGCGCTGGGGTTCGTTCAGACCCCGCAGATAGGGGGCGTCATCGGGGGCGGGCGCGGGGAGAGTCATTGGCGAACAGGTAGGGAACGCGAGCGTCGGGAGCAAGTTGCTTCGGGCGCGGCGGGCGGCTAGGGCGGGCATATGTGGCGCAACCGGAAATTGAGGCTGGGCATCGTGCTGGGGATCGCCGTGATCGCGGCGTATGTGGCATGGCGGACCAACCAGACCGCGCCGGCCAAGCCGTGCGAGCCCGGGCGACACGAGGAAAAGGACGCCAGCGGCAAGGTGATCAAGGTCACTCGGACCACCTGCTTCGAGAAGTAAATCCACAGATTCGTGACGAGGGTGTCATCACTCTGTCACGTCCGCGAGTCAGGGCCATGCATCATGGCCACACTCGCACTGGACCAGGCTCCGACGGCCGACACGCCGCGGACCTCGCGATTCGACTATAAGCCGCACCCATTGGCCAAATATCTGTTCGCGGCGCTGCTGCTCGGCGGGATGGCCTTTGCCGGGTGGAACGTGCTCACCGATACGCGCGGCGTGGGCGAGGAGCTGGCGCTGGGGGTGTTTGCCTTTCTCGGGCTGGCGCTGCTGATCGCTTTGGGGTTCGAGTTCGTCAACGGCTTCCACGATACCGCCAACGCCGTCGCGACGGTGATCTACACCAATTCGATGCCCGCGCACTTTGCCGTGGTCTGGTCGGGGTTCTTCAACTTCCTCGGGGTGATGTTCTCGAGCGGGGCAGTGGCCTATTCGATCATCACGCTGCTGCCGGTCGACCTGATCCTCAATGTCGGTTCGGCAGGCGGGTTCGCGATGATCTTCGCATTGCTGCTCGCGGCGGTGCTGTGGAACCTCGGCACCTGGTATGTCGGGCTGCCCAACAGCTCGAGCCACACGCTGATCGGATCGGTGCTCGGCGTGGGTTTCGCCAACCAGCTGATCCAGGCCGGATCGCGCGGCGGCACCGCGGGCGTCGACTGGAGCCAGGCGCAGAAGGTGCTTACGGGCTTGTGGATGGCGCCGCTGATCGGCTTCGGCGCGGCATTGCTGCTGCTCCTCGTGATGCGCGCAGTGGTCCGCCGGCCCGAGCTCTACAAGGCGCCCGACGGCGACAAGGCGCCGCCGCGGGGCGTGCGTGCGCTGCTGATCTTCACCTGCACCGCAGTCTCGTTCAGCCATGGCTCGAACGACGGCCAGAAGGGCATGGGGCTGATCATGCTGATCCTGATCGGCTGCGCGCCCACGGCCTATGCGCTCAACCGGACGCTGCCGACGAGCGCGACCCCGCCTTCGTGCAGACCGCGAACACCGCGACCGCGGCGTTCGACGCGCGCAGCGGCGGGATCGTGATGGCGCCCGATTTGGCGCGCGCGACGCTGACCGGAGCGCTCCAGCAGCGCAAGGCCGAGGGGCCGACGGTGTTCGCCGCGCTCGAAAGCCTGTCGACCGACCTGACCCAGCGCGTCGCGAGCTATGGCTCGCTGAGCAAGGTGCCCGCCGAGGCGACCTCGAACGTGCGCAACGACATGTATCTGGTGCTCGACACCACCAGGCTGGCGACCAAGCAGCCCGACGATTTCCAGCCCGACGAGCTCAAAGCGATCAAGGCGTTCCAGACGAGCCTCGAAGCGGGGACGCGCTTCATCCCATTATGGGTGAAGATCGTCGTCGCGATCGCACTGGGGCTGGGGACGATGATCGGCTGGAAGCGGATCGTGATCACCGTCGGCGAGCGGATCGGCAAGCAGCACATGACCTATGGCATGGGCGCGACCGCCGAACTGGTCGCCGCCGCGACGATCCTCAGCGCCGACCGCTTCGGGCTGCCGGTATCGACCACGCACATCCTCTCCTCGGGCGTGGCGGGCGCGTCGGTGGCCAACGGCCAGGGACTGCAGGGCAGGACGATCGCCCAGCTCGCCGCAGCGTGGCTGCTCACGCTGCCGGCCGCGATGGCGCTGTCGGGCGGGCTCTATTGGCTGATGCTGACCGTGGTGAAGGCGTACGGGCTGAGCTGAGGCAGCCGCTCAGATCCTCTCACAGACCTTTTCGACTGCGTGCGCCGCGATTTCGAGGGTGAACCGCACGCCGCCGGTATCCGCGCGGAGATCGGCGCGGAAATGGTCCATCGGATTGTAGAAATGCACCAGCGCGCCTGCAGCGAATGCGAAGAGCATCGCTACAACTAGCCTGCGTCCTGCTGACTCGCGCATGGCCGACTCCCTAATTCCGGTGCTGCGATGGTGGCCCTTCGATACGCCGGCGAAACTGTCGCGGCGATGAACGGGGCTCCCCAAGCCGGCGCTTCCTTTCTAGGAGGGTCGGGAGAGAGGAAATCCATGACCGTCACTCCGATCGCATCGCACCGCCGCATCCTGTTCGCGAGCCTGGTAGGCACTTCGGTCGAGTTCTACGATTTCTATATCTACGCGACCGCGGCGGCCCTGGTGTTCCCGGCGCTGTTCTTCCCCGCGACCGACCCTGCACTCGCGCAGCTCGCTTCCTATGCCAGCTTCAGCGTCGCCTTCTTCGCGCGACCGCTCGGAGGCCTCGTCTTCGGCCATTATGGCGACCGGATGGGACGCAAGACGACATTGGTCGCTTCGCTGATGCTGATGGGCATCTCGACCGTGCTGATCGCCTTCCTGCCGACCTATGCGATGATCGGCTGGGTCGCACCGGCTTTGCTCTGCCTGTTGCGCTTCGGCCAGGGGCTGGGGCTGGGCGGCGAATGGGGCGGCGCGTCGCTGCTCGCGGTCGAGAATGCGCCGCGCGGCTGGGCCTATCGCTATGGCGCCTTCCCGCCGATGGGCGCGCCGGTGGGGTTCATCTTCGCCAACGGCTTCTTCCTGCTGCTCGGCGCATTGCTCACCGACGACCAGTTCCGCGAATGGGGCTGGCGGCTGCCGTTCCTCGCCAGCGCGGGCCTGGTCGGCCTGGGGCTATGGGTACGGGTCAAGCTGACCGAGACCCCCGCCTTCGTCGAAGCGCAGGAGGCCGCGCCGCCGCCGCGCATTCCGGTGGGCGAGCTGCTGCGCGAGCATTGGCTGCCGACCGCGGCCGGCACGATCGGCACCGTCGCCTGCTTCGCGCTCTTCTACATCTCGACCGTGTTCATCATCGGCTATGCCACCCGCGGGCTCGGCTATGACCGCGAGAGCTTCCTCGCGGTCGAGCTGGTCGCGATCCTGTTCATGGCGGCGGGCATCTGGATCGCATCGAGCTATGCCGATCGCATCGGCGCCGCGCGGGTGCTGGCGATCGGCTGCGTCGCCACGGTGTTCGTTGGGCTGACGATCGGGCTGTTCGTCACTGCGAACGCGCTGGCCGGCGTGTTCGCGTGGCTGGCGCTGGGGCTGTTCGTGATGGGGTTCGTCTATGGACCGCTGGGCGGATGGCTGCCGAGCCTGTTCCCGGCACGGGTGCGCTACACCGGGGTTTCGGTGACCTTCAACATCGGCGGGATCATCGGCGGCGGGCTCACGCCGTTCATCGCGCAGGCGCTGGCGGAGAAAGGCGGGCTGGCGCTGGTGGGCTGGTATCTCGCCGGCGCCGCGGCGCTGAGCCTGCTGGGGCTGGCGCTGGTTCGGAAGCGTGGGGCGGTTTGAGCTTAAGCCCCTCCCCTTCAGGGGAGGGGTTGGGGGTGGGGCCTGTCCGTCTCACCGAGCCCAAAGCCTGCCGCACTGCCCCACCCCAACCCCTCCCCTGAAGGGGAGGGGCTAAGATCGTCCTTACGCCACTGCCGCCTCATCCAGCGGCAGCGCCAGATCGGCAAAGGCATTCGCCAGCGCATGCGCCGTGAAGCCGATGCTGGCGGCGTCGCGGACGCCGAGCAGGTCGGCGAGGAGCATGTTGGCGCGGGCCGGATGGGTGCGGACGCAAGCGATCACTTGCAGCAAGGTCGCCTCGGGGCCGGTCATCCGCGCGCAGCACCAGGGCGCGATCTGGATCGGGCCGGCCGATGCCGTCGACATCTCCGCCATCAATGCGCGGAGCAGCACCAGCGGGCGCTGAAATCCCTTGCCGAATGCCGTGACGAAGGCGTGCGCGGTGCAGGCGTCGTGGAGACCATGCGCGCCCATCTGGCGGATGCCGAACAGCAACAGGCGGGCGCCGGCATCCTCGGGCTGGAGCGCGGGCAGGGCAGCGGCAAGGGTCTTGGTAGCGGACATGAACGACTCCGCGTGAATGATGCGGGGATTGTCGCCAGTCCGCTATTGCAAGTCAATCGCAATAACTGAATCAGTCGGGCAGTTCGTCGTTCGCGTCGAGCGCCGTACCGGCAAGATAGAGTGATCCGAGGATCAGCACGACCGGCGCGTCGTCCTGCGGGATGGCCGCGAGCGCCGTGGGCAGATCGACTGCCTCGCCTGCCGCGAGCCCGCTGCGCCGGGCGAGATTTGCGAGGTGAGACGGGGCATGGTGCGGGTGACCGGGAACCGGAACGGCGGTGAGCGAGCGGGCGATCGGCGCGAAGCGATCGATTACCGCGGCGGCGTCCTTGTTCTCGAGCATGCCGAGGACGAGGTGGAGCGGGCGCCCCTGCGCCACACCGGCGGCAGCGCGGCTGACTGCCTCGGCGGCGTTGGCATTGTGGCCCCCGTCGAGCCAGAGCTCGGCATCGGCGGGGAGCAGCGCCGTCAACGGCCCGGGCGAGAGGCGCTGCATGCGTGCCGGCCAGCGTGCGGTGCCGGCGGCGGTGCGCAGCGCGTCGTCCGGAATGGTCAATGCGCGCTGGTGGCGCAAAGCGGCGATGGCGAGCGC
Source organism: Sphingomonas sp. 7/4-4 (assembly GCF_027941955.1). Taxonomy (GTDB): domain Bacteria; phylum Pseudomonadota; class Alphaproteobacteria; order Sphingomonadales; family Sphingomonadaceae; genus Sphingomonas. Next base: position 861,770 of record NZ_CP115960.1, on the reverse strand, counting down.
GAGATTGGCGGGCTGATGCGGACCGGCGAGGACGGGGAGGGGCGTGATCAGCTCGCCCATGGCGTCGCTATAGTGCAGCGCGTCGTTCCGTGTTTCGAACGACCAGGCCTGACCTTGCGCGAGGACCGGCGCGGCGACGGTCTCGGCGAAGCGGTCGACTACGTCGGCGATGTCGGGGGATAGGCCATCGTCACCAGGGGCACGCCGGGCTTGGCGATGCCCGCTTTCTCCGCGGCGATCTGCGCAAGCGTGTCGCCGAGGAACGACTGGTGATCGATGCCGAGCTGGGCGATCGCCGTGACGGCCGGTTTCGGGACCACGTTGGTCGCGTCGAGGCGGCCGCCGAGGCCGACTTCGACGATGCACGCATCGGCGGGCGTGCGGGCGAAGGCGAGGAAGGCGGCGGCGGTGGTGACTTCGAAGAAGCTCGCGCCGATATCGCCGCCGGCATCGAGCACCTCCGCGAGCAGCGGGGCGAGTTGGTCGTCGGCGATCAGCGTGCCGGCGAGGCGGATGCGCTCGTTGAAGCGGACGAGGTGGGGGCTCGAATAGACGTGGGCAGTCAGGCCGGCGGCCTCGATCGCAGCGCGCAGAAAGGCGCAGGTGGAGCCCTTGCCGTTGGTGCCGGCGACATGGAGGACGGGGAGAGTCGCAGATGCGGGTTACCGACGCGGTCGAGCAATCGGGTGATGCGCTCGAGGCCGAGGATGTCGGCGCCGGGGGAGAGCGCGGTCAGCCGGTCGAGCTGGCGCTGGACGGCGGGATCGGTGGAGGTGGCGAAGTCCATCTACTCCTCTCTCCGCTTGCGGGGAGAGGGGCGTGAGGAAGGTGCGTCGCACTGCCCCTCTCCCCAGCCCTCTCCCCTGAAGGGGAGAGGGAGAGTTTCACGCCGCCGCCTTCGCGTCGACCAGCAGGCCGATCAGGCGGCCGAGCACCTCGCGTAGGTCCTTGCGGTGCTCGACCATGTCGACCAGGCCGTGGTCGCGATAATATTCGCTGGTCTGGAAATCGTCGGGCAGTTTCTCGCGAATGGTGTTCTCGATCACGCGGCGGCCGGTGAAGGCGAGCGTCGCGCGGGGTTCGGCGATCTGGACGTCGCCGAGCATCGCATAAGCTGCCATCACCCCGCCCGAAGTCGGGTCGGTGAGCACGACGATATAGGGCAGGCCCGCATCGTGGAGCATCTCGATCGCGACGGTGGTGCGCGGCATCTGCATCAGGCTCAGGATGCCCTCCTGCATGCGCGCGCCGCCCGAGGCAGTGAACACGATATACGGCGCCTTGGCGGCGATTGCGGCCTCGACACCGGCGATGAACGCCTCGCCGACCGCCTGGCCCATCGACCCGCCCATGAAGGCGAAGTCCTGGACGCCGATCACGGCCTTCTGGCCGAGGATCGTGCCGCTGGCGTTGAGGAACGCGTCGGGCTCGCCGGTCGCGGTGCGGGCGGCCTTGAGGCGGGCGGGATAGGGCTTCTGGTCGCGGAACTTGAGGGGGTCGTCGACGACCCTGGGACTGGTCAGCACGGCGTAGCTGCCTTCGTCGAACAGATATTCGAAGCGCCGTGCCGGCCCGATGCGCTCATGATGATCGCAGGTCGGACAGACGTAGAGATTCTCCTCCAGCTCCTTGGAGAAGACCATCGTCCCGCACCCCTTGCACTTGTGCCAGAGATTGTCGGCGGTCTCGCCGGGACGCGTAGTGACATAGGCGAGGGCGTTGCGGACGCGGCTGATCCAGCTCATGCGACTTCCTTGGGTGCGGCGAGCGCCGCGGAAAGGGATTGGATATAGGCACGGACGTGCGCGGGCGCATCGGCACCGTATTTGCCGACCAGCTCGACGATCGCCGAGCCGACCACGACGCCGTCGGCGACGCGGCCGATCTGCGCCGCCTGTTCGGGCGTGCGGACGCCGAAGCCGACGGCGATCGGCAGGTCGGTGGCGGCCTTGAGCTGCGCGACTGCGGTCTCGATCGAGGCCTGCGCGGCTTGCTGGAGCCCGGTGATCCCTGCGACCGAGACGTAATAGACGAAGCCCGAGGCGCCGGAGAGCACGGCAGGCAGGCGCGCTTTGTCGGTGGTCGGGGTGGCGAGGCGGATGACGTCGAGGCCGACTTCGCCGAAGGGGGCGAGCGTGTCGGCCTCCTCGGGCGGGATATCGACGCAGATGATCCCGTCGACGCCGGCATCGAGCGCCGCCGCCGCGAAGCTGGCGGGATCGGGGCGAGTCATGGTGTTGGCATAGCCCATCAGCACCAGTGGGACGTTCGCGTGGCGCTGCCGGAAGGCGCGGGCGATCGCGAGCACGTCGGCGGTGCGCGTGCCGGCACCGAGGCTGCGAAGGTTGGCGGCCTGGATCGCGGGGCCGTCGGCCATCGGATCGGTGAACGGCATGCCGAGCTCGATCACATCGGCGCCGCCCTCGACGAGGGCGTCGAGGATGGCGGCGGTATCGCCGTCGCCGGCGGTGACGAAGGTTACGAGCGCGGAACGGCCCTGCTCCTGCGCGGCGCTGAATGCATTGGAGAGACGGCTACGCGCGCTCACAGCTCGAACCCCAGCGCATCGGCGACGGTGAAGATGTCCTTGTCGCCGCGGCCTGAGACATTGACGACGATGATCTGGTCCTGCCGCATTTCGCGTGCCTTGGCGGGCACTGCTGCGAGTGCGTGCGAACTTTCCAGCGCCGGGATGATGCCTTCGAGGCGGCAGCAGAGCTGGAACGCCTCGAGCGCCTGGGTGTCGGTGATCGGGAGATAGTCGACACGGCCGCTCTCGTGGAGCCAGCTATGCTCGGGGCCGATGCCGGGATAATCGAGCCCCGCCGAGATCGAATGCGCCTCGGTGATCTGGCCGTCTTCGTCCTGGAGCAGATAGGTGCGGTTGCCGTGGAGGATGCCGGGGGCGCCGCCGGTGAGGCTGGCGGCGTGCTCGCCGGTCTCGATACCCTTGCCCGCGGCCTCGATGCCGAGCATCGCCACGTCGGGATCGTCTAGGAATGGGTGGAACAGCCCGATCGCGTTCGATCCGCCGCCCACCGCAGCGATCAGCAGGTCGGGGAGGCGGCCCTCGGCCTTGAGGATCTGCGCACGCGTTTCGGTGCCGATCACCGACTGGAAGTCGCGGACGAGCTCGGGATAGGGATGCGGCCCCGCGGCGGTGCCGATGATGTAGAAGGTGTCGTGGACGTTGGCGACCCAGTCACGCAGCGCCTCGTTCATCGCGTCCTTGAGCGATTGCGAGCCGCTGGTCACCGGCTGGACCTCGGCACCGAGCAGCCGCATGCGGAAGACGTTGGGCTTCTGCCGCTCGATGTCCTTCGCGCCCATGAAGATCGTGCACGGCAGCCCGAAGCGTGCCGCAACCGTCGCGGTGGCGACGCCGTGCTGCCCGGCGCCGGTCTCGGCGATGATCCGGGTCTTGCCCATGCGGATCGCGAGCAGGATCTGGCCGATGCAATTGTTGATCTTGTGCGCGCCGGTGTGATTCAGCTCCTCGCGCTTGAAATAGACCTTGGCGCCGTGCCCAGCGGGCGCGCCCTCGCGCAAAGCCTCGGTCAGCCGCTCGGCATAGTAAAGGGGGCTGGGGCGGCCGACATAATGTTCGAGCAGATCGTCGAACTGGGCCTGAAAGGCGGGATCGGCCTTGGCCGCGCGATATTCACGCTCGAGATCGAGGATCAGCGGCATCAGCGTCTCGGCGACGAAGCGGCCGCCGAACTGGCCGAAATGCCCGCGCTCGTCAGGCAGGTTTCGCAGCGAATTGGGTAGGGTAACGGTATCGGGCATGCTCTGTCTCCGGAAACTGGGTGCGTGGGCGCCGACGTGCGTCGTCAGGCGATCAGCGCCATCGATTTCCGAGGCAGAAGACAGAAGAGATACGGTTCAGCATTGCGCCACCGCTTTAAGGAAAGCGGCGATCTTGTCCACATCCTTGACGCCCGGCGCGGACTCGACGCCCGAGGAGACGTCGACTGCAGTGGCGCCGGTGACGCGGATCGCCTCGACGACATTGTCGGAGGTCAGGCCGCCGGAGAGCGCCCAAGGCAAGGGATGGGCGTGCCCCTGCAGCAGCGTCCAGTCGAAGCGCAGGCCCATGCCGCCGGGGAGCGCGGCCGAATCCGGCGTCTTGGCGTCATAGAGGAGGCGATCGGCGGCGCCTGCGAAGCTCGCGGCGGGAGCGAGATCGGCGCGGGTCTTCACTGCGACTGCGGCCCAGATTTCGCGACCGGTGCGGGCACGGATCGCCGCGGCGCGATCGGGCGTGGTCTTGTGGAGCTGGAGGATGTCGAGGCGCGCGGCGACGATCGCGGCATCGAGCAGCGCATCGTCGGGATCGACGAACACGCCGGCCTTGCGGACATGATCGGGGACGCGGCCCGCCAGTCCCGCCGCCTGCTCGAAACTCAGCGTGCGCGGCGAAGGCGGGAAGAAGACGAAGCCGACCTGTGCGGCGCCCTGGGCGACCGCAGCGTCGAGCGTTTCGGGCATCGAGAGGCCGCAGATCTTGGCGGTGATGGGCATCAGAGGTCCTTGACCAGCACGTCCATGAACAAAAGCGGATCGAGCGGGATCGGGAAGTCGCGCTTCTCGCCAGAAACGGAGTAGCCGCGCCGCTCGTAAAATTCGATCAGCTTCCGGCGAACGTCGATCACGGTCATCTCCATGCGGCGTGCGTGGAAGGCATTGCGTGCCGCGTCCTCGGCCGCGGCAACGAGCTGCTTGCCATAGCCGCCCGTCTGCAGCGTGGGATCGATGCACAGCAGGCCCAGATAAGCGAGCCCGTCGCCGCGATCACTCACCTGCACGCAACCAATCGTCGCATCGTCCTGCAGCGCGATCAGCAGGCGCTGGGCCGAGTCTTCGACGATCGCGGTGAGGGTCGAAATGTCGGTGCGCGCGCCCTGGATCAGGTCAGCCTCGTGCGTCCAGCCGCCGCGCGCGGTTTCGCCGCGATAGGCGCGCTCGATCACAGGGTGGAGCGCAGGCAGGTCTTCGTGCGTGGCGACGCGTATTGTCACGATGTCAGGCATGCGCGCTCTGTCGAACGCCCGCGCGGCTTTGGCAAGAGGCAGGCTATTGGTTGCCGGCGACCCAATTATTGGCGGGCAGGAAATTGTCACTCAGGCCGTAATTGCCCTTGCAGTAGCGCTTGCAGCCAGCCGAGGCGGTGGTGTCGATCCGGGTGACGTGCCCGGTCTTGTCGCGAGTGAGCGCGAAATCGATCCGGCATTTCCCGGCGCTCCAGCTCGATTTGACGGGCGAGACGCGCGTGGCGACGGCGCCGGCTTCGCTGTCGTTCGCCGGCAATTTGCAGAGCTCCTCGCCCTCGCGATCGCGGATCAGCGCGAAGTCGAACGCGTTGCCGTCGATATGCGTGATCGTCAGCGTTGCGACATCGGCGGTCTTGTAGCTCGCCTCCCAGGTCTCTTCGTCGAAGTGGTTGAGCGTATCGCGTTGGCGCGTGTAGTCGGTTTCGACGGCGGCCGGGTCGCAGCGCTTCGCGCAGCGGGTGCGCAGGAGCTGCTGCCAGTCGCGCTGCTGACTGCGGAAGCTTTCCTTGTCGAAAAGCTGCGCGAGGCGAGCCTTGTAGAGTGCGGCGACTTCGCCATCGAGTTTCGACAGCTTCGGACTGGCGCAGATCGTCTTTTCAAGCGGGTGGCTGGCCTTGGCACAGTCGAAGCTGGCGGACTGGGGCGGCGTTGCGGCGTGGAGGCCGAACCAGGCGAAGAGACAGGCAAAAAATCCCAAACCTACGATCCGCAACATTGCCGTCCCCCCGTTATAAACCCGCTATAAGGTTGCCTCTATCTCGCGCGCTGCCATGTCCGGATCCTGCGCCTGCGTGATCGGGCGGCCGACCACCAGGATCGAGGCGCCGGCGTCGAGCGCGGCACGCGGCGTGACCACGCGTTTCTGGTCGCCCACCGTGCCGTTCGCCGGGCGCACGCCTGGGACGACGAAGAAGCCGTCGTGCCAGAACTTCTTCGCGGCGGCGACTTCCTCGCCCGAGCAGACGATGCCGTCGACGCCCGCCGATTTGGCGAGTTCGGCGAGGCGGACGACCTGCTCGTGCGGATCGGGGTTGAGCCCGATCGAGACCAGATCGCGATCGTCGAGGCTGGTGAGCATCGTCACCGCGACCACCTTGGTGCCGCTGGGGGCAGCCGCTTTTGCATCCTCGAGCATCGCGCGGCCGCCCGCGGCGTGGACGGTCAGGATCGCGGGCTCGAGCGGGCGCAACGCCTGGATCGCCTTGGCGACGGTGTTGGGAATGTCGTGGAGCTTGAGATCGAGAAAGATCGGCAGCCCGATCTCCGCCATCTCGCGGACGCCCTGGCGGCCATTGGCCATGAAGAATTCGAGCCCGAGCTTGATCCCGCCGACATGGTTGTGGACGCGCTGCGCGATCGCCTTGGCGCGCTCGATGTCCGGCGTGTCGAGCGCGACATAGATGCGCGAGCTCATGATCTGGGCTCGGCCAGCAGGGGAGGCCAGGGGAGGCGGAGACGTCCGCAGCGGGCTCGGGCGAAGGTGCTACCGCGCGCAGATCGGCGAGTGCGCGTTCCAGTCCCGCAAGTCGCTGCCGCGACCGCCAGCGAAGCGCCTGGAAGGCGACGAGCGAGGGCAGCAGTCCGAGCAGGAAGACGAGGATGAGCAGCAGAGGCAGGCTGAAATCGGCGATGAGACCACCCCAGAGCCGGATCTCGACGCGCTCCCCGCCATTATAGATCACGAAGGCCGCGACGAGGCCGCCCAGCAACAGCCAGAACAGCACCTTCAGAAACCGCATGCCTCTCCCTTCCGCTGTGGAGGCGCAACGATAGTCGCACGAGCGGCGAATTGCCAACTCCCTCTCCCCTTGTGGGAGAGGGAGGGAGCCGACGCAGTCGGCGGAAGGGTGAGGGGGTGAGACTCATGTCCCCCTCATCCTAGCCGATCTCTTCGCGCAGATCGGCCAGCAGGCCGGGAATCAAGGTCAGCCGCGTCTCCTCCTCGTCGAGGATCGCGTGGAAGGCGCCCCGCTTGATCGCCGCGACACGATCGTCGGCGAGCCGATCCTCGAACGGCAAGGCCGACAGGACGATGTCGATCAACCGGTCGACGCCGTGGAGGCGGCCCCAGAGATAATCGTTCTCGCGATAGGCGCGGCTGAAGAACGCTCCGAAGCTGTTGAATTGGATGCCCTTCAATGTCGCGGCGGCCCCGCCGGTGCGGATCGCACAGGCGTCCTCGGGCGAGATGCGATCGACGCGGATCGGATCGAATTCGTCCATCCCCTCGCCCTGGAGCAGGGGCAACGTGGCGATGTCGAAGAAGGGGAAGCCGAGATGCGCGAGCAGCATCGGACGGCGAAGATCCTTCGAAAGCGTGCTGAACCCGTCGGACAAGCGCGCGTCCGTGGCCTGATCGAGCGCCTTCAATTGCATCCGCTCGGCGAGCAGATCGAGGATCGGGCCGGCATCGTCGGTCATGTCGCGCACCGCGCCGCGCAGATCGGCGAAAGTGTCCGAGCGCTTGAGCTCGAGATAGGCGGCGAGCGATTCGTAGATCGCTTCGCGCATCGGCAGCAATTCGGTATGCGAGCTGGGCAAGTCGATCTCGGTCAGCCGGCGCGCGAGCAGCCGCAGGCGGCGGATGCGGAAGCCGAGATCGTGGGCGCGGAGGAATTCGAGGGTTTGCGGGCTTGCTCCGTTCGACTGGGTGGCGCCGAAGCGATCGGCACCGCGGGACTGGACCGCATGCGTGACTGCCTCGCGAATTTCGCGCAACCGTTCGGGGCCGTGGCGATCGCCGATCGTATAGAGCAGGCGCGAGATGCGATCGATCGCGCCGTCGACCTTGAGCAGGCCGTAGGCGGTGTGGCCATAGCCCGCCTTGGCAGCCGCGGCGACCTGCGCGCGGCGGCGCCAGCTCGCCAGCCGCTTGGGCGTCGGATAATCGAGCCACAAGGTGTAGCCGAACAGTGCCTCGACCTGCGTCTCCACCTCCGCGCGAATCTCGGCGACGATCGCCAGCATGCGTTCGATCCGGTCCGACCGGGCCGAGATCGCCTCGAGATTGTCGCGGATCGGCTGTTCGCGCGGCAGTTCGGACAGCGCCCCGATGATCGTCTGGAAGAAGCCGGGCTTCTCCTGCGGCGTGCCGTAGAAATCGAAGCGCATCCCCGGCGCGGGGTCGATGAATACGAAGCGGCGATCGATCTGGCGTCGGGCCGGGCGTTCGCGCAGTGCATCGATGGCGGGGCGGAAAGGGGCGTTGGCGAGCACCGAGCCGTCGATGAGGATCGCTTTCTCGGCGCGATTGTCCGACCATTGCTGGGGCAGCATGCATTCGAGGAACGCGTCGCGATCCGGCCAGGCGGTGCCGCGCTCGGCGAGAAAGTCGTCCATCTCCTCGACCGTGGCGGGCGGAAAGGCGCCGGGGAAGCTGGAAGTCGCGCGTGCCGCGAAGGCGAGGCCGGGAGGTTCGGCGAAGGGCACGCCTTCATCGCCGTGATCGGTGAAGCGGAAGACGAGGCGATGCTCGGTCTCGATCACGTGCGGCGGCGAATTGAGGCGAAGCTCCTCGGGATGGCCGCGGAAATCGGTGACGGTGACGAACAGGTCGAGCGGCTGGCCCGCGGGCAACAGGCGTTTGTAGCGCGGGCCCTTCGCCATCGCGTCGAACGCATCGAGCAGCATGCCGAGCAGGCGCTTGCCACCGAAGGGGGCTCGAACCAGCGCGAGCGGACGAAGCGCTCGAGCTTGAGCCGCACTTCCTCGCGCGCGATCGGATCGACGGTCTCGTCGATGGTCTTGCTGCGATTGGCGACGATCCACGCGATCGGCGTCGCCCAGATCTTGGCGAAGCGATGCGACGGGGCGTGGCGCGGTTCGAGCAGCGCCTCGACATCGGCCTGCTCGATCCACATGTCGGTGAGCGGATCGAGCGACTCGCCGGTGGAGATCGCCCGGGCGAGGAAGATCGCGTTGATCCCGCCGGCACTGGCGCCCGACAGGATATCGACCAGCACGCGCAGATTGATGCCCGAAGCCTCACGGATCTCGTCGAGCAGCTGGCGATAGACGCCATTGCCTTCCTCGCCTTCGCGCGCGGCGCAGCTGGCGCGCGCGAGCCGCCAGATCTCCTTGGTGATGCCGTGCATGTAGACGGCGAGGCTGATCCCGCCATAGCAGACCAGCGCCAGCCGCAATTCCTTGTCACGGGTCTCGCTCATCCGGCGGGCCGGATCGTCGCCCAGATGGGCAGATGGTCCGACGCGGTGCGCGCGTTCATGCTCTCATGGACGCCCGAGGCGCCGATCGCGAGATCGCGGCTGACCATGATGCGATCGAGCCGCGCCATTGGGCGGCGGGCGTGGAAGCTCTTGCCGGTGGCGGCGAAATCGAAATGCTGGGCGAAATCGCGCAGGCAGCCGTTGTGGGGGCTCCATTCGTTGAGGTCGCCCATCAGCACCGTCGGATATTGCCGCGTGCTGGCCTGGAGATGTGCGATGATCGCATGCGCCTGGCGGCGGCGCCACAGGCCGGAAAGATCGAGATGCATGCCGACGATGCGCAGGGCCTGCCCGCCCACCCGGATATCGGCCATCACCGCGCCCCGCGGCTCGAGTGCGGGCAAGTGGATCGCCTCGCAATCCATGATCTGTGCATCCTTGCGGACGAGCAATGCATTCCCGTGCCAGCCCATCGATCGTGCGCGCATGCCGAAGGGGATTGCCTTCCAGTCGCCATGCTCGGCGAGCAAATGGCCGGTGAGCACTGCTTCGCGCGGGCCGAAGCGGCGATCGGCCTCCTGCAGCGCGATCACGTCGGCATTGATTTCGCACAACACCTGCAGCGTCCGCTCGGGCCTGCGCCGCCGATCGGTGCCGATCGACTTGCGCATATTGTAGCTGGCGACCTTGATCATGTGCGCCCCTTATCGCGGGGCCGGGGGGAATGGGCAAGGGGCTCGGCGACAATCAGCGCCCGCCGGCTTCGAGCAGGCGGCGCGGCGCCGCGAGTTCCCAGCTGCGGGCGATGCGATCGCCGACATGCGCCCAGTCGGTATCGTCGGCGCCGACCGCGAGACCGACCCATTCGGCGCGGAAATAGGCGACGCGCGAATAATCGTCGGGGGCCGCCTCGATCAGCATCCGCGCCTCGTCGGCATCGGCGGTCTTGACCGCGACGATGGTGCGGCCGTCGCCATGATGATCGTGGCGGAACTGCGCGAACATCTTGCCGGCGACGAAGAAGGTCGGCTGGCCGTGGCTGACGCGCTCCTCGCTCTCGGGCAAGTCGAGCGCGAGCGCGCGGACCTGTTCGAGCGGGGATGTCATTGCTTCAGCCATTCCGCGACAACCCGGGGATAGAGACGATGTTCCTCGGCGAGCACGCGTACTGCCAGGCTGTCCGCGGTGTCGCCGGGCAGTATCGGAACGTCGGCCTGACCAAGCAACGCGCCGCCGTCGAGCTCCTCGGTGACGATATGCACCGAGCAGCCGGCGAGCGCGTCGCCGGCGTCGAGGGCGCGCTGGTGGGTATCGAGGCCCTTATATTTGGGCAGCAGCGAGGGATGGATGTTGACGATCCGGCCCCGCCAACGCGCGACGAAATCGTCGGAGAGGAGGCGCATGTAACCCGCGAGCGCGATCGCCTCGACGCCGGCGTCGCGCAGGGCCGCGTCGATCCTGGCCTCGTAGTCGGCCTTGGGCATGCCCTTGGGCGACTGCGCGAACGTGGCCACGCCCTGTTCGCGGGCCCAGGCGAGGCCCGCGGCTTCGGGCTTGTCGCTGGCGACGAGCGCGACTTCGTAAGGGCTATCGGCGGCGCGGGCGGCTTCGACGAGCGATGCCATGTTCGAGCCGCGGCCGGAGATCAGGATGCCGAGCTTCGTGCGGCTAGTCATTGTGCGTGACGGACCATGCCTCACGGGCGCTCCAGGTTTCGACAGGTCCGAACACGGTGCAGCCGCGCTGTCCCTCTTCGACCACGCCGATGCGGAACACCGTTTCGCCCGCTGCGGTCAGTTCTGCGGCAACGGCGTCCGCATCTTCGGCGGCGACCGCGGCGACCATGCCGATTCCGCAGTTGAAGGTCCGTGCCATCTCCTCGGGCTCGATATTGCCCTGCGCCTGGAGGAACGCCATCAGCCGCGGCAGCGGCCAGGCCGCGGCATCGATGCGGGCCTGGCAATTCTCCGGCAGCACGCGGGGGACATTCTCGAGCAGCCCGCCGCCAGTGATATGCGCGAGGCCGTGGATCGTGCCCTTGCGCAGCTGAGGCAGCAGGCTGGCGACATAGATCTCGCGTCGGCGCCATCAATGCGTCGATCATGCGGACATCCTGATCGAACACCGCGGGGCGATCGAGCTTCCAGCCCTTGTCGGCGGCGAGTCGGCGGACGAGCGAGAAGCCGTTCGAATGGACTCCGGTCGAGGCGAGGCCAAGCAGCACGTCGCCGGGGCGGATCGCGCTGCCGTCGAGCAACCGGTCGCGCTCGACGGCGCCGACGCAGAAGCCGGCGAGGTCGTAATCGCCCTCGGCATACATGCCCGGCATCTCGGCGGTCTCGCCACCGATCAGCGCGCAGCCGGCCTGACGGCAGCCCTCGGCGATCGAGGCGATCACGCGCTCGGCGGTCTCGGGAACGAGCTTCCCGCTGGCGTAATAATCTAGGAAGAACAGAGGCTCGGCGCCCTGGACGATCAAATCGTTGGCGCACATCGCGACCAGGTCGACGCCGACGCCATCATGGTGATCATGTTCGATCGCGAGCTTGAGCTTGGTGCCGACGCCGTCGTTCGCCGCGACGAGCAACGGATCGGTGAACCCCGCCGCCTTGAGATCGAACACGCCGCCGAATCCGCCCAGCGCGGCATCGGCACCGGACCGGCGCGTGGATTTCGCCAGCGGGCCGATGGCGCGCACCAGCGCGTTTCCGGCCGCGATCGAGACGCCCGCCTGGGCGTAGGTGTAACCTTTGGGTTCGCTCATGCGCAGCCGCTTAGCGCCGACTTGCCTTCCCGTCACCCCGGCTGAGCCTTGGTTCTCATAGTTGTCATCTCGGCTTTCGCCGGGATGACAAAAGAGGGATTGGACACATGGCGCTTGGATTTCCACGTCTGCTTCGCCAAAAGGGCGGCCGCATGCAGTTGTCCCGCATTTCGCTCACCATCGGATTGGCCAGCGCGCTCGCACTCGCAGGCGCTGGCGTGGTCGTCGCGCAAGGGCAGGGCGCAGGCGCGAGCGCCGTGCCGATCGACGCCTCGGGCAGCTTCGAAGTCTCGGGCGTGCAGGTCGATGTCAAAGGCAAGGACGCCGATGTCGCGCGGCAGGGCGGCTGGCGGATCGCCCAGCGCAAGGGCTGGGAAATGCTCTCCGAGCGACTCACCGGCAAGAAATCCACGCTGAATGATTCGGCGCTCGATGCGCTTGTCACCGGAATCGTCGTCGAGCGCGAGCAGATCGGCCCGACGCGCTACATAGCCCGTCTCGGCGTGCTGTTCGACCGCGGCAAGGCCGGCGCGATCCTCGGCGTATCGACGGTGGTGACGCGTTCACCGCCGATGCTGCTGGTCCCGCTCGAATTCTCCGGCGGAGTCGGCCGGGTGTTCGAGCGCGAGACTGCCTGGTCCCGCGCATGGAATCGCTTCCGCAGCGGCGGCAGCACGATCGATTATGTGCGTTTGCGCGGCACCGGGCCCGACACGATGCTGGTCAATGCCGGCCAGACGATGCGCCGCGGCCGCAACTGGTGGCGCACGATCCTCGATCAATATGGCGCATCCGACGTGCTGGTCGCCGAAGTGCAACTCCGCCGCGAATATCCGGGCGGGCCGATCGTGGGCGTGTTCGCCGCGAGTCATGGCCCCGATCGCCGTCCGATCACGAGCTTCGCGTTGCGTGTCGACAATGGCGATTCGCTCGATGCGTTGCTCGATGCGGGCATCGTCCGGCTCGACCAGGCGTATCAGAAGGCGCTGGCGTCGGGCGCGCTGCGCACCGATCTCGCTGCTCGTGGTGCGTCCGCCCACGCCCAAGACCCCCGAACAGCTGGCTGCCGAAGCCGCCGCAGCGGCTGCCGCAGCCGCGGCTACGCCGGACCCGAACGCCAGCAGTGCCGCAACGGCGAGCTACACCGTGCAGGCCGAGACGCCGAATGTCGCGGCGCTCAACGCCTCCGAATCGGCGGTTCGCAGCTTGCCGGGAATACGTTCGGCGGCGACCACCAGCCTCGCGCTCGGGGGTATTTCGGTTATGCGAGTCTCCTATGACGGCTCGCTGGCGAGCCTGCGCGCGGCGCTCGAGGCGCGCGGCTGGCAGGTTCAGGAAGGGCCCGGCGTGCTGCGCATCCGCCGTGGTGGCGGAGCAGCCGCTCCCGCGCCCTCGCCGACGCCCCAGAACACGGCGACACCGGCGGCCAAATGAGCCAGCTGCGCCTGCCGCTGGGGCTGCCGGAAGCGCATGAGACGGAATTCCTGGTCGGTGAATCGAATGCCCGTGCCGTCCACCAGCTCGAACATTGGGCGACCTGGCCGGTGATGAGTGCGTTGCTGGTAGGCCCGCGCAAATCGGGCCGCAGCCTGCTCGCGCGGATCTTCGCCTCGAAGAGCGGCGGACGGATCTTCGATGATGCCGATCGTGCGAAGGAAACCGACATCTTCCACGCGTGGAACGAGGCGCAGCAGGAGCGACGGCCGCTGCTGATCGTCGCGGAGGCGGCGCCACCGGTCTGGGACGTCAAGCTGCCCGATCTGCGCTCGCGACTAGCCGCCTCGCCTCTGCTCGAGCTGGGGCCGCCCGACGATACGCTGATGCCGCAGCTGATCGAACGAGCTTTCGAAAAGCATTTGCTGCACGCCAAACCGGACGTGATCGCCTGGGTCGCGAAACGCATCGAACGCAGCCATGTCGCGATCCTGCGCGTTGCCGACGCACTGGAGTGCGAGATCGGACAACCGTTTGTCGATCTCCGCAGTGCGCGAGACACTCGCGGCGAATGGTCTCATAACCGCAACGGACGATCCCTAGGGCCATGACCAAGGCAGCAAGAATGCGGGCCGAAGAGGGACCCTTGATGACCGATAGTCCGGGAGAGCCGGTGAAGCGCTATTTCAACCGCGAGCTGAGCTGGCTGGCGTTCAATCGCCGGGTGATGGAGGAAGCTTGCAACCCCGCGCACCCGCTGCTGGAGCGGCTGCGCTTCCTTTCGATCTCCGGATCGAACTTCGACGAATTCTTCATGGTCCGCGTCGCCGGACTGATGGGGCAGCAGCTCCAGAAGGTCGAGGCGCGCTCGGCCGACGGGCGGACGCCTGGGCAGCAGCTCGCCGCGATCTCCGAGGAGGCCGAGATCCTCGCCGACAGCCAGCAGAGCGTGTGGCACGACATCCGCACGCAGCTGACCGAAGTGGGCATCCACGTCCTCGAATCCGTCGATATCGAAGGCGAGACCGAGGCCTGGCTCGAAAGCCACTTCCGCGAGCAGATCTTTCCGATCCTCACGCCCCAGGCGCTCGATCCGGCGCATCCTTTCCCGTTCATCCCCAATCAGGGATCGAGCGTGATCTTCGACCTGGTCCGGCGATCGGATCGCGAGCCGATCCGCGAGCTGGTGCTGCTGCCGACGACGATGCCGCGTTTCGTGCGGCTGCCCGGAGAGCCGGCGCGCTATGTCGCGGTCGAGGTGCTGCTCAAACGCTTCTCGCACCTGCTCTTCCCCGGTTACGACGTGCTCGGATCGGCGGCGTTCCGCGTGCTGCGCGACAGCGACCTCGAAATCGAGGAAGAGGCCGAGGACCTCGTCATGACCTTCCGCTCGGCGATCAAGCGCCGCCGGCGCGGCCGGGTGATCCGCCTGGAGATGGAGGACGGGATCGCCGCCGAACTCGAGGCGGTGCTCAAGGAGGAGCTGGGCGGGAGCGAGGCGCTGCTGACCGAGACAGGCGGCTTCCTCGGCATCGGCGATCTCTCGGCGCTGGTCGAAGAAGACCGGCCCGACCTCAAGTTCACGCCCTTCGTCGCACGCTTCCCGGAGCGGATCCGCGAATATGGCGGCGATTGCTTCGCGGCGATCCGCGCCAAGGACATCCTCGTCCACCACCCCTATGAGAGCTTCGACGTGGTGCTCTCGTTCCTCGGGCAGGCGGCGAGCGATCCGGACGTGGTCGCGATCAAGCAGACGCTTTATCGCGCAGGCAAGCAGCCGGCGGTGATCAACGCGCTGATCGCAGCGGCAGAAGCGGGCAAATCGGTGACCGCGGTAGTCGAACTGAAGGCGCGGTTCGACGAGGAACAGAATCTCTATTGGGCGACTGCGCTCGAACGTGCGGGTGTGCAGGTGGTCTATGGCTTCATCGACTGGAAGACCCATGCCAAGGTCTCGATGGTCGTGCGGCGCGAGGGCAACGGCTATCGCACCTACTGCCATTTCGGGACGGGCAATTATCACCCGATCACGGCGCGCATCTATACCGATCTGAGCTTCTTCACTGCCGATCCGCGGCTGGGTCGCGATGCGGCGCAGCTGTTCAACTACGTCACCGGCTATGTCGAGCCCGAGGCGCTCAACCTGCTCAACATCAGTCCGCGCGACCTGCGCAACGAGCTGGTGCGGCTGATCGACGTCGAGATCGGCCATGCCCGTGCCGGCAGGCCGGGGGCGATCTGGGCCAAGATGAATTCAGTGGTCGATCCAACGGTGATCGAGAAGCTCTACGAGGCCAGTGGCGCCGGGGTGGAGATCGACCTGATCATCCGGGGCATCTGCTGCCTGCGCCCAGGCGTTCCCGGCCTGTCGGAGAATATCCGGGTCAAGTCGATCGTCGGACGCTTCCTCGAACACAGCCGGATCTGGGCGTTCGGCGACGGCAAGGGGCTGCCGGGCGACGGGGCGAAGCTGTTCATCTCCTCGGCCGACTGGATGCCGCGCAACTTCGACCGCCGCGTCGAGTTCATGCTGCCGATCCTCAACAAGACGGTGCACGATCAGGTGCTCGATCAGGTCATGGTCGCCAATCTGCTCGACGACGAGCAGAGCTGGCAGTTGCAGCCCGACGGCCGCTATGTCCGCGCCGAACCGGGCGCGGAACCGTTCAACCTGCACCGCTATTTCATGACCAACCCCTCGCTTTCGGGCCGCGGCGCTGCGCTCGAGAAGCGCAAGCCGGTGCCGAAGCTGTCGCTCAAGCGGCGGCGCGGGGCGAAGAAGGAACATTGACCTGATGGCCACGCTCCTCCGAAAGCCGGAGCAACGCACCGTGCCGGCGAAGGCGCGCGTGGCGATCATCGACATCGGATCGAATTCGGTGCGTCTCGTCGTCTATGACGGCGCGGCGCGGCTGCCGGCGGTATTGTTCAACGAAAAGGTGATGGCGGGGCTCGGCCGGTCGCTCAGCGAGACCGGCGCGATCGACAAGGCCGGGCTGGCGCGGGCGCGCGCCGCATTGGCGCGCTTCGCCGCGCTCGCCCGCGAGATGCAGGTGAGCGAATTGCGCACGGTGGCGACCGCCGCGGTGCGCGACGCCTCGAATGGCGGCGAACTGATCCGCGCGGCCGAGGCGCTGGGGCTCGAAGTCGAGCTGCTTTCGGGCCAGGAGGAGGCGATGGCCTCGGGCATGGGCGTGCTCTCGGGCATCCCGGAAGCCGACGGCGTGGTGGGCGATCTGGGCGGAGGCAGCCTCGAGCTGGTGCGCGTCGTCGCGGGGACGGTCACCGATCGCGTGTCCTTTCCACTCGGCGTGCTCCGGCTCGGCGTGATCCGCGCGGAGGGCAAGGGGATGCTCGACCGCAAGGTCGCGAAATTGTTCGCCGATTCGGGCTGGAGCGGGCGGGGGAAGGGACTGCCTTTCTATCTGGTCGGCGGATCGTGGCGCGCGCTCGCGCGGCTCGACATGCACCGCACCGGCTATCCGCTGCCGGTGGTGCACCAATATCCGATCGCGCTCGAACGCGTCGGCGATCTGCAGCGCGTGCTCGCCGAGATCCCGAAGGCCGAGCTCAAGGCGATTCCCGACATCTCCGGCGCGCGTATCCCGACCTTGCCGGACGCGACTGCATTGTTGCTCAGCGTGCTCAGGCATCTGGGGAGCAGCGGCAGCGTGGTATCGGCCTACGGACTGCGCGAGGGCTTGCTCTATCAGCGGCTCACCCCGGAGCAGCGCCTCGAGGATCCGCTGATCGCGGCGGCGCGCGACGAAGGCGAGCGCTCCGGGCGCTTCCCCGAGCATGGCGATCTGCTCGACGCGTGGATCGCGCCGTTGTTCGACGACGCGCCCGAATTGGCCCGGCTGCGTCACGCGGCGTGCCTGCTCGCCGATGTCGGCTGGCGCGCGAACCCCGAGTTCCGCGCCGAACGCGGCATGGAGATCGCACTCCACGGCAATTGGGTGGCGATCGACGCAGTGGGAAGAGCGATCCTTGCCCAGGCGCTCTACACGGCGTTGGGCGGCGGGCTCGGCTGCCCCGAAGCACTCGGCCGGCTGGCCGACGCGGAGTCGCTGGCGCGGGCGCGGCTATGGGGCCTCGCGATCCGGCTGGGGCAACGGCTGAGCGGCGGCGTCGCCGCGCCGCTCGGGCGCTCGCACGTGGCATTGGAGGAAGGCACGCTCACGCTGACCCTCGATCACCAGGACGAGGCGCTGTACGGCGAGGCAGTCGAGAAACGCCACAAAGCGCTCGCCGCAACGTTCGGCAGGGAGCCGGTGCTCGAGGTGTGACGGTCATTGGAAGTTGATGCCGCTCCCGCAATGACTTGTTATCCGCATAGCGCGTGGGGGACCAAATGATCGATCGACGTCTGTTCCTGCAGGGTAGCCTCATGGGGATCGCGACGCTGGCGCCAGTACTGTCCCTTGCCCGCACGGAGGGCGATGATCCGCGAATCGAGGCCTTTGTTCGCGCCAATGGCTTTCACGGTGTGATCGCCACCGCGCGCGCGGGCCGCATCGACTACGCCCGCGCCTTCGGCATGGCGGATGTCGGAGCGAAGCGCCCGGCAACACTCGACACCGTCTACGGCATCGCCTCGATCTCCAAATGGTTGACCAGCGTGACGGTGCTCCGGCTGATCGAAAAAGGCCGAATGACGCTCGACACGCCGATCTCCACTTTGCTCCCCGGTTATCGCGCCGATACCGGCGCCCGCGTGACGCTTGCGCACCTGCTCTCGAACACGAGCGGCATCCCCAACGGCTTCATCGCTGCCGCCAAGCTCAACCCGTCACTCGTAACCACTGATCTCGGTACGGCCGAATCGGTGCGCCGCTTCTGCCAAGGCGATCTGGCCTTCGAGCCGGGGAGCAAGTTCGACTATGCAATGACCAACTGGTTTCTGGTCGTGGCGATCATCGAGCGGCTCACCGGCAGGCCTTTCCAGGATGCGATGCGCGCGATTACGCTCGATCCGCTCGGGTTGCGGCACACGCGAGCCGATGCCGTGGTACCATCCGCGCCCGGTACTGCCATTTCCTATCGCACGCTTGAACCGCCGGTTGCCTGGCCCGATCCGGGCACGCCGGTGATGGCCGCTGGCGGTGGCTATTTCAGCACCGCCGGCGACTTGATCCATGCTGCGCATCAAGTGTTCGACTCGGGTTTCCTCAAGCCCGAATCACTCCGGGTGCTACGCACTATCCGTGTGCCGGAGCAGGATTATGCGCTCGGCGGCCGCGTCCGCACGCTGACGATCGGCGGCGTGCCGGTGCCTGCGGCCTGGGAAACCGGCCGTACCGCCGGCTATCGCTCGGTACTCGGCCATCGCTACGATACGCGCGAGACTATCGTGATCCTCAACAACACGGGCCTCTCGCAAAAGACGCTGGACCTGTTCGCCGACAGCCTGTTCGGCGCGGCACCGAGAGCCTAGCCACAGTGGGCGCGGACGATCCTGCCCTTGTCGTCGAGATCGAGGTTCAGGCGGGCCTCGCTGAAATCCATCGTCACAGCCATGCCGGGCGAGATCCAGCGGACCGTCTTGGCGCCCGAGAGTCGCATCGCTTCCTTTTCGACTGCGTCGGTGCGGGTCTTGCCGTTGAGACTGGCGAGCCCGTCGGCCACGCATTTGCCGGGAGGCGGGGAAGGGGCGGCTTCGGGCCCATCGCCATAATGGCACGCGGAGGTGGCGAGAATGGCGAGCGGGAGAATCGCGCGGATCATGACGGCTCCTCGGTTCGAGTCATCTTGAGCTTACCATTGCGGACGGTGAACCCCAGCTGACCTTCGACGAGTTCGAGCGCGTCGCGGCCGAATTGCTCGAAGCGCCAGCCTTCGAGGATCGGCAAATTCTCGCGCACGCCCGCGGCCAGCGCTTCCAGATCGTCCGAGCGGGCGAGCAGCCGCGCGGCCACATTGATCTCCTTGGCGCGGATCTTGAGGAGCAGCTTGAGCAGATCGGCGACCAGCGCGCCGTCCTTGCCGAGTGCCGGCTTGCGATCGTCGCGCGCAGGAAGTTCGTCGGCCGACATCGGCTTCGCACCTTCGAGCGCCGCCATCAGCCGGCCACCGATATCGTTGCCGCCCCAGGCGGGGAGAGACCGCGGATTCGTGCCAGATCAACTTGCTTGCGCGGCGGGGTGCCGGCGAGATCGGCGAGCGTCTCGTCCTTGATGATGCGACCGCGCGGCAAGTCCTTGCCCTGCGCCTCGAGTTCGCGCCACCGCGCCAGCGCCTTCAGGCGGCCGAGCACTTCAGGCTTGCGGCTGGAGACGCGGACGCGCTGCCACGCCTGATCGGGGTCGTTGCGGTAATTCTCGGGATCGGCGAGCCGCTCCATCTCCTGGTCGAGCCACGCGCCGCGGCCGGTTTTCCGGAGCTTCTCGAGCATCTTGGGGAAGATCTCGGAGAGGTAGGTGACGTCGCAGATGGCGTAGTCGATCTGGCGCTTGTCGAGCGGGCGGCGGCTCCAGTCGGTGAAGCGCGCGCCCTTGTCGACGGTGATGCCGAGATAGGTATCGACAAGGTTCGAATAGCCGATCTGCTCGCCCTGACCGAGCGCCATCGCCGCGACCTGGGTGTCGAACAGCGGATGCGGGGTCTTGCCGGTGAGATTGTAGACGATCTCGATATCCTGGCCGCCGGCATGGAAGACCTTGAGGACATCCTCGTTGTTGGTCATCAGCTCGAGCAGGGGCGTCATGTCGATTCCGCCCATCGGATCAATCGCCGCGGCCTCCTCGTCATCGGCGATCTGGATCAGGCAGAGCTCGGGCCAATAGCTGTTTTCGCGCATGAACTCGGTGTCCACGCAGATGTACGGCTTGTTGGCGAAGCGCGCACAGAGATTGGCGAGGGCGGCGCTGTCCTCGATCAGACCATGGATATGCATCGGGGGCCCATATACTGGTCTTCGGGTTGACAAAAGGGTGCGTGGCAGAGATGCGCCCGCGCTATCGAATTTATCGCGTCATCCCGGCGAAAGCCGGGACCCAGAGCCCCAGGCCGTGTCGCTCGTGACCCTGGGCCCCGGCCTTCGCCGGGGTGACGAACCAGTGAGAGAATGAAAATGCACGCCTATCGCTCGCACACCTGCGCCCAGCTCCGCGCCACCAATGTCGGCGAGGAAGTCCGCCTTTCGGGCTGGGTCCACCGCAAGCGCGATCATGGCGACCTCGTCTTCATCGATCTGCGCGACCATTACGGCATCACCCAGATCGTCACCGATGTCAGCGGCCCGGCCTTCGCGGTGATCGAGTCGCTGCGCGCCGAATCGGTGATCACGGTGACGGGAAAAGTGATCGCGCGCGACGCCAGCGTAGTGAACCCGAACCTGCCGACCGGCGAGATCGAGGTCCGTGCGGCCGAAGTGGTTGTCCAGAGCCCGGCGCAGGAGCTGCCGCTGCCGGTGTTCGGCGACGCCGAATATCCCGAGGATATCCGCCTGCGCTATCGTTTCCTCGATCTGCGCCGCGAACGGCTCCACAAGAACATCCTGCTGCGCTCGAACGTCATCGCATCGCTGCGCCGCCGGATGATCGGGCAGGGCTTCACCGAGTTCCAGACGCCGATCCTGACCGCGAGCAGCCCCGAGGGCGCGCGCGACTATCTGGTCCCCAGTCGCGTCCATCCAGGCAAGTTCTACGCCCTCCCGCAGGCGCCGCAGATGTTCAAGCAGCTGCTGATGGTCGCGGGCTTCGACCGCTATTTCCAGATCGCGCCGTGCTTCCGCGACGAGGATGCCCGCGCCGATCGCTCGCCCGGCGAGTTCTACCAGCTCGATTTCGAAATGAGCTTCGTCACGCAAGATGATGTTTTCGCGGCGATAGAGCCGGTGCTACACGGCGTGTTCGAGGAGTTCGCGAACTGGGAGGATAAGGGCCGCACCGTCTCGCCGCTGCCGTTCAAGCGCATCCCGTACCGCGAATCGATGCTGAAATACGGCAACGACAAGCCCGACCTGCGCAACCCGATCCTGATCACTGACGTCTCGGAGTTCTTCAAGGGCTCGGGCTTCAGCCGCTTCGCCTCGATGGTCGAAGGCGGCGACGTGGTCCGCGCGATCCCGGCACCCAACACGCATGAGAAGAGCCGGAAGTTCTTCGACGACATGAACAGCTGGGCACAGAGCGAGGGCTTCCCCGGGCTCGGCTATGCGACGCAGAAGGACGGCGTGTTCGGCGGCCCGATCGCCAACAACCATGGCCAGGAAGGCATGAAGGCGATTGCCGACGCGATGGGCCTCGGCCCCAATGACGGCATCTTCTTTGCCGCGGGCAAGGAAGCGCAGGCCGCCAAGCTCGCCGGGCTGGCGCGCACCCGCGCCGCCGAGCAGCTCGAGCTGATCGACCAGAGCCGCTTCGAATTCTGCTGGATCGTCGACTTCCCGATGTTCGAGGCCGACGAGGACACCGGCAAGATCGACTTCAGCCACAATCCCTTCAGCATGCCGCAGGGCGAGCTGGAAGCGCTGGAGACCAAGGATCCGCTCGATATCCTCGCCTTCCAGTACGACATCGTCTGCAACGGCGTCGAGCTGAGCTCGGGCGCGATCCGGAACCATCGTCCGGAGATCATGTACAAGGCGTTCGAGATCGCCGGCTACACCCAGGCGGACGTCGACACCAATTTCGCCGGCATGATCAACGCGTTCAAGTTCGGCGCGCCGCCGCACGGGGCTCGGCCCCGGGCGTCGACCGCATCGTGATGCTGCTGGCCGACGAGCCCAACATCCGCGAGGTCATCGTCTTCCCGATGACCCAGAAGGCCGAGGACCTGATGATGCAGGCACCGAGCTTCGTGAGCGAGAAGCAGCTCAAGGAACTCAACATCCGCCTCGCGCCGCAGGTGGCCGCCGATCTCAACAAGAAGAGCATCGACGGCGTGGTCGATCCAGCGGCGGGCTGATACCTCTCCCTTAACGCGGCAAGGAGCGCTACAGCCGGTTTGGTAACAACGGAAACCAGACCGGCCGTCAGAGCCGGGGCGGGAGCGAGAATGTTGGACGAGAACAACGCCCGGGCGCGGGCCCGCGCGGAAGCGACCATTGGCTTGGCCGATCTGTTCACGATCGGCATCGGCCCGTCGAGTTCGCACACCGTGGGCCCGATGCGCGCGGCTTGTGCCTTCGCCGAGGCGGCGCTCGACCGCGGGACACCGGTTTCGGTCTCGTGCGAACTGTTCGGATCGCTGGCGCTGACCGGGCGCGGCCATGCCACCGACACCGCGGTGATGCTGGGGCTCGCCGGCTATCGCCCCGAAGCAGTCGATCCCGACGCGGTCTCCATGATCATCGCGACGATCCGCGCCGAGGCGCAGCTGGCGCTGGGCGGGCACGTGCCAGTGCCCTTCGTCGACGGGCAACACCTTGTCTTCCGGAACGACCGGTTCCTGCCTTCGCATCCCAATGGCATGCGCTTCGTCGCGCATTATGCCGAGGGCGAGCATTGGGAGACATTTTACTATTCGATCGGCGGCGGCGCGATCGTCGAGGGCGGGTGCGAACTGCCGCAGACCAATGTGAAGCTGCCACTGCCCTTCGCATCGGGTGCCGAGCTGCTCGCCGTCGCCGAGGCGCAGGGCGTGTCGATCGCCGATATCGTCCGCGCCAACGAAGCAGCGTGGCGCGACGATGCCGAGACCGATGCCTTTCTCGACAGCCTGCGCGCGGCGATGTCCGCGTGCATCGATCGCGGGTGCCGGGGAGAGGGGAGTTGCCCGGCGGGCTCAAGGTGCGGCGGCGCGCGCGCGACCTGCACCAACGCCTCATCGCGCGCGGCCCACGCAGCGATCCGTCCCTTGTGTTCGACTGGGTGAGTTTGTGGGCGCTGGCGGTGAACGAGGAGAATGCCGCGGGCGGGCGCGTGGTCACTGCGCCGACCAATGGCGCAGCGGGGGTGATCCCGGCGGTGCTGCGCTATTATGAGACCTTCTGCGCGGCACCGACGCCGGCGGGGGCGCGGACCTTCCTGCTCACCGCCGCGGCGATCGGTTTTCTCTACAAGAAACGCGCATCGATTTCGGCGGCGGAGATGGGGTGCCAGGGCGAAGTGGGAGTCGCCTGCTCGATGGCGGCCGCCGGGCTGGCCGCTGCGCTTGGGGCGAACAATGCGCAGATCGAGAACGCCGCGGAGATCGGCATGGAGCATAATCTCGGCCTCACCTGCGATCCGATCGGCGGGCTGGTCCAGATTCCGTGCATCGAGCGCAACACGATGGGTGCGATCAAGGCGATCAACGCCGCCTATCTGGCGATGCACGGCGACGGCAGCCACATCGTCAGCCTCGACGCCGTGATCGAGACGATGCGCCAGACCGGCGAGGACATGCGATCGAAATACAAGGAAACCGCGCAGGGCGGACTGGCAGTGAACGTCGTCGCCTGCTGATTGCAGGATCGCGTCGACTGGCTGTACGTTCGTCCCGAACCAGGAGGGCGAATGGCGATCGATCTCAGCGACTATGAGTCAGGCGAACCCTTTGACGGGCATTACAAGGACGCGCTGGAGAAGCTGCAAAAGCGCCTCAGCCATATCCATTATGCGCACATCGTCCACAAGCGCCGCGCGATCATCGTGTTCGAGGGTTGGGACGCGGCGGGGAAGGGCGGGATCATCCAGCGGCTGACCGCCGAATGGGATCCGCGCTATTTCGAGGTCTGGCCGATCTCGGCACCGACGCCTGAGGAGCTGGCGCATCACTTCCTCTGGCGCTTCTGGCGGCGGCTGCCTGCCCAGCACAACATCGCGATCTTCGACCGCAGCTGGTACGGTCGCGTGCTCGTCGAGCGAGTCGAAGGCTTCGCGAGCAAGGCCGAATGGCAACGCGGCTATGACGAGATCAACGATTTCGAGGCCCAGCAGGTCGAGACCGGCGCGACTCTGATCAAGGTCTTCGTCCATGTGACGCAGAAGACCCAGGACAAGCGCCTGCGCGATCGGCTGGAGCATCCGTGGAAGCGCTGGAAGACCGGCCTCGACGATTATCGCAACCGGGCGAAGCGGGCGGACTACCTCGAAGCGATGGCCGAGATGTTCGAGCGCACGGATACGAAGCATGCGCGCTGGATCGTGATCGACGGCAACGACAAAAAGACGGCGCGGATCACAGCGCTGACGGCGATCGCGGATGCACTGGAGGCGAAGGTGCCGATGGAGCCGCCGGAGCTCGATCCTGAGGTCAAGAAAGCGGCGAAGAAGGCGCTGGGGTTGAAGTAGCCGGCGGCCAGGCCGCGTCATAGGCGAGTGCGAAGGCGGCGCCGGTGAACGCGGCAATCAGGCCGACGACGAGCGAATCCAGCGTCATCAGCACCCAGACCAGCGGCGTGGCCAACCCGCGCGCGACATGATGCAGCCCGTAATGCGCGGCCATTGGCGGCAGATAGGCTGCAACGAGTAGCAGCACGAGCAACGGCAGC
The DNA here is from genome assembly GCF_027941955.1 of Sphingomonas sp. 7/4-4. Lineage (GTDB taxonomy): Bacteria > Pseudomonadota > Alphaproteobacteria > Sphingomonadales > Sphingomonadaceae > Sphingomonas. The sequence continues at coordinate 836,933 of NZ_CP115960.1, read as the reverse complement.
CGGCGCCAGCCGCTTCGCAGGCTCTCGACCAGTCCTGGCCGCTGCGCCCCGAAAAGCGCGCCGAGTATCACGAAGAGCAGCGGCAACACCGCGATGCTGAGCACAATAGAGGCGACCCAATAGGCCAGGCCGCGCAGGAGATCCGCGAGCGCAGGCAGCAACGCGAACAGCGCAAGCGCCACCCCGAGCCGAAGCCACGCGATCTCGCGCACGTCCCACCATCTGCCGCCCCGCGCCTGCGCGTTCCAGAAACGGGCGGCTGCGAACATCGCGATCAGCAATCCCGCGAGCTTGGCATAGCCGAATGCCCAGCGCTGCGGATCATTGGCCAGCGCTCGTGCACGCTCGGCCGACTCGAACATGCTGCTACGGATCTCGAACCAGTGCTGGACGAACTCGGGCACTACGACGATGGCAATGATCACCGGCGCCAGCAGGAAAAGCGCGAAGCCGCGGCGATAGAGCTCGCGCAATTGACGCCCCACGAACCGGATCATGCTTTCCCCTTCGGGAGCCAAGCTGCGTCCGGCGACGCCTGTCGTCAACCGCACTCAGGCAGGTGCGAACGCCCCGCCATCGTCCATCACGTGGAGCACGCCGTCGCGGATGGCGAAATAGGCGCCATGGATCTTGAGCGTGCCTGCCGCCTCGCGCTCCGGGATGCAGGGGAAGGTTCGCAAATTGGCGATCGAGACGCGGACGGTTTCGAGTTCGAGCGCGCGGATTGCCTCCTCGCCTTCGCCATGTTCGGCGACGATCTCGGTCGCGGGCCTCGTCGAGCATGTCGACCCAATGGGCGATGAAGCCACCGGCGCCTGGAGGTGCACCCTCGAAGCGGCGGGTGAGCGCGGCATGGACGCCGCCGCACGCGCCGTGGCCCATCACGACGATCTCGGGCACTTCGAGCTGAGTCACTGCGAATTCGAGCGCCGCCGAGACGCCGTGACGCCCGCCGCCGAGTTCGAACGGGGGAACGAGATTGGCGATGTTGCGCACGACGAAGATCTCGCCCGGCGAAGTATCGAAAACCTGCGCGGGATCGACGCGGCTGTCCGAGCAGGCGATGACCATCACCTTGGGCGCCTGGCCCTCCGACAGCTCATCCCAGCGATTGCGCTGGCGCCCATATTCGGTCTGGCGGAAGCGGCGATAGCCGCTGAGCAGGTCGCTGAAGTCGGTCATGGCGGCTCCATACCGCTTCCGTAGCGTTTGCGAACCCCGTTCGCGTTCGCGGACTGCAAGCAGGGATGCTTGCACGGTTGTTGTGCGTGCACGCGAGCATCGCTATCTGGCCTCCTATGAACGAGATGTCTCCGCTGCCGCGTCCGGAACGCGTCCGCAAACCCGACTGGATCCGCGTCAAGGCGCCGACTTCCGAGGGCTTCGCGGCAACACGGGCGCTGATGCGCTCGAAGAGCCTGACCACGGTGTGCGAGGAAGCCGCCTGCCCGAATATCGGCGAGTGCTGGTCGAAGAAGCACGCGACGGTGATGATCCTCGGTGACACCTGCACGCGCGCCTGCGCCTTCTGCAACGTCAAGACCGGCATGCCGCGCGCCGTGGACCCGATGGAGCCGCAGAATGTCGCCGATGCCGCGGCGCAGATGGGGCTCGAGCACATCGTCATCACGTCGGTCGATCGCGACGACTTGCCCGATGGCGGCGCGAAGCAGTTCGTCAAAGTGATCGAGGCGATCCGCAAGTCGAACCCGACGACGACGATCGAGATCCTGACCCCCGATTTCCGCAACAAGCACGAAGCGGCGGTCGAGATGATCGTCGCGGCACGGCCCGACGTGTACAATCACAATCTCGAGACCGTCCCCCGGCTCTATCCGACGATCCGTCCGGGCGCGCGCTATTACGCGTCGCTGCGGCTGCTCGAGACGGTCAAGAAGCTCGACCCGTCGATCTTCACCAAATCGGGCATCATGCTCGGGCTGGGCGAGGAGCGGCTCGAGGTCCATCAGGTGATGGACGACATGCGCTCGGCCGATATCGATTTCCTGACGATGGGCCAGTATCTCCAGCCGACCCCGCGCCACACCAAGGTCATCGAGTTCGTGACGCCGCAGGCATTCGGCTCGTACGGCGCGATCGCCCGCGCCAAGGGCTTCCTGCTGGTCGCCTCGTCACCGCTGACGCGGTCGAGCTATCACGCCGGCGACGATTTCGCGAAGATGCGCGACGCGCGGGCGGCCAAGCTGGCGAAAGCGGCCATCTGATGCGTCTCGCCGTCATCCCGGCGAAAGCCGGGACCTCAGGCCGCAAGCGCACGACGTCTCACTGCGAGACCCCGGCTTTCGCCGGGGTGACGGACTAAGTTCAATGCCCAAGCATAGCGAGACCCGCGCGCTGCCCTATTCGCCGGAGCAGATGTTCGATCTGGTCGCCGATGTCGGGCGCTATGGCGAGTTCCTGCCCTGGGTCTCGGCGGTGCGGGTGCGCTCGAACAGTGATACCCAGATGGTCGCGGACCTGATCGTCGGCTTCAAGGGACTGCGCGAGAGCTTCACTTCGCGTGTGGAAAAACAGCGGCCCGGGCATATCCGGGTCGACTATCTCGAAGGGCCGCTCAAGCACCTCAATAACGACTGGAAGTTCCGGTCGGACGGGAAGGGCGGGTGCCTCGTTGATTTCTGCGTCGATTTTGCGTTCAAGAACCGGGTGTTCGAGATGCTCGCGGGGCAGGTGTTCGATCGCGCGCTGCGGAAAATGATCAACGCGTTCGAGGAGCGTGCTGCGCGGCTTTACGGCGACTCGGCGGGCGCTTCCGACGCGACCGCGCCCGGCATCAGCAGTTCGAGCGCACACAACGCCGCCTGAAGCCGGACGCCGGCACGACCATTATCCTCGAAATGGCGCGCATCGGCGACGATGTGCTGCGGATCGGCGCCGCGCTCGGCCTGGGCAAACACCACCGTGCCCACCGGCTTCTTCTCGCTGCCGCCATCGGGGCCGGCGATCCCGGTAATCGCCACCGCGACATCGGCGGTGCTCCGCTTGAGCGCGCCTTGCGCCATGCTCCACGCCACTGCGATCGACACGGAACCGAAGGTTTCGAGCACGTCGGTGCTGACCTTGAGCACTTCGGTCTTGGCCTCGTTCGAATAGGTCACGAAGCCGGCGTCGAACACATCGGACGAGCCCGGAATCTCGGTGAGCGCGGCGCTGACGAGGCCGCCCGTGCAGCTTTCCGCCACGGCGATGCGGCGCCCGACGGCGCGATTGGCTTCGAGCACGCGGCGCGCGGCGTCAACGAGCTGGGGCGGGAGAATCGTGTCCATGGCGAGGCCCTGTGCCACCGAGATGTGTCGAACGCGAGTCAGGCGTTGTCCGCAGGGAGACGAACCGTGGCGATTGCCTGCGCGGCCATGCCTTCGCCGCGCCCGGTGAAGCCCAGCCTCTCGGTGGTGGTGGCCTTCACGCTGATCCGTGCGGCCGGCAGGTGCAGGATCGCCGCGATGCTCGCGCGGATACTGTCCCGATGCGGGCCGATCTTCGGCGCCTCGCAGATGATCGTCAGGTCGATGAAGTCGATCACGCCGCCCTGCGCAGCGAGCAGGCTTGCTGCATGCTCGAGGAACCGCGCCGAGGCGGCACCGCGCCACTGCGGGTCGCTCGGAGGAAATGCATGCCGATATCGCCTGCGCCGATGACCCCGAGCAGCGCATCGGTGATCGCATGAAGCGCGACATCGGCATCGCTATGCCCCGACAGGCCCTTGTCATGGGGGATGCGGACGCCGCCGAGCCACAATTCCTCGCCCACAGCAAAGCGGTGGACGTCATAGCCCTGCGCGGTGCGGACTCGCATCGCGGCGGCATGCCGTGCTTCGGCGGCGGCGAAGTCGGCGGGGTGGGTGATCTTTTCCAGGGCGATGTCTCCGGGGACGATGGCGACCGTGCGTCCGAGCGCACGGACCATCTGCGCGTCGTCGGTGGCCTCGCGGTCGGTGGGCCAGGCCTGATGCGCCGCGCGGATAGTGGCGGTGCGGAATGCCTGTGGCGTCTGGACACGGACGAGGCCGTCGCGTGGCACGGTTTCGCCGAGTGCCTCGCCGCCTTGCGCCAGCGTGTCGGCGACGGGGAGGGCGGGGAGGGCGCCTTCGTGTGTCTCGAGCGCCGCGAGGAGGGCGTCGATCACGGTGTGCGAGAGGAAAGGGCGCGCGGCGTCGTGGATCAGCACTTGCTCGGCGGCGATCGCGGCGAGACCATTCGCCACCGACTCGCGCCTCGTGGGACCGCCGATTACGAAGGAAACCTGGCCGAGCGCGGCGTCCAGTGCCGCTTCCTGTCCTTCGCCGATGACCACCATGACGCTGTCGATCGCGGGATGCGACGACAGGGCAGCGAAACTGTGCGCGAGCATCGGCTTGCCGGCGAGCGGCGCGAATTGCTTGGCCACCGGTCCGCCGATCCGCGTTCCCTGCCCGGCGGCGACGATCAACGCTGCAGTCTTGCCCATGAGGCGCGGGTAGCGGGGAACCCCTGCCTTGCCAATCCGGGCTTGTGCCGCTAGGCGTCGCTGCCTATTTTTCAGGCAGACCATGCGCGAACTCGCCCCCATCCAGATCGGCCCTGTCCGGGTCGAAGCACCGGTGCTGCTCGCGCCGATGACCGGCGTGACCGATTTGCCGTTCCGCCGGGTCGTGCGGCGCTATGGTTCGGGGCTCAACGTCACCGAGATGGTCGCCAGCCAGGCGGCGATCCGCGAGACGCGCCAGTCGCTCCAGAAATTCGCATGGGATCCGATCGAGGACCCGGTGTCGATGCAACTCGTCGGCTGCACGCCCTATGAGATGGCCGAGGCGGCGAAGCTGAGCGAGGATCGCGGCGCAGCGATCGTCGACATCAACATGGGCTGCCCGGTCCGGAAAGTGACCAGCGGCGACGCCGGCTCTGCGCTGATGCGCGATCTCAAGCTCGCGGCGTCGCTGATCGAGGCGTGCGTCAAGGCGGTCAGCGTGCCCGTCACGGTCAAGATGCGGATGGGCTGGGACCATGCCAGCCTCAACGCCCCCGAACTCGCGCATATCGCCGAGGATCTGGGTGCTAAGATGATCACCGTTCACGGCCGCACCCGCAACCAGATGTACAAGGGCTCGGCCGACTGGGGCTTCATCCGCACGGTGAAGGATGCGGTGTCGATCCCGGTGATCGCCAATGGCGACATCTGCGGAATAGAGGATGCACGCACCGCGCTGGCGCAATCGGGCGCGGACGGCGTGATGATCGGCCGCGGCGCCTACGGGAAACCGTGGATCCTGCGCCAGGTGATGGACGCGCTGACCGGCAAGGATGCGCTGCCCGATCCGTCGTTCGACGAACAATATCGCGTGATCCTAGAGCATTATATCGACACGCTCGGCCATTATGGCAACGAGGTCGGCGTCAACATGATGCGCAAGCATATCGGCTGGTACACCAAGGGCATCCATGGCTCGGCCGAGTTCCGCAACAACGTCAACAAGATCTCCGATCCCGTGCGCGTGCTCGACATGCTCGCCGAATTCTACGCGCCATGGTCTTCGCGCGCGGCGGCCTGAGGCGCGCCAGGCCGGAACCGGTAAAGGGACCTGGCTTTGGCGAATTGTTCGCGGCTTTGCCCGTGGCCGTGCTGGTGATCGACCCCGATGGCCGTATCGCCCATGCCAATTCGGCCTGCGAATTGCTGCTCAACCATAGCGAGACGACGATGGTCGGGCAGCCCTATGACGCGGTGCTGCTCCCGCCGGCGGACTATGCCGACCGGCGCGACGGCCACGGCTTCGCGGCGTTCGACATCGAGATCGAGGCGATCCGCGGGCCGCGCATCCGAGTCGATTTCGTCGAGACGCTGATCGCCGATCAGCCCGGCTGGCGGATCGTCACACTCCACCACGCCCCCAGTCGCGCCGCGTGGCGCAAGGTGCCGACCGTACCGCCGGCGCGCGCGCGGCGGTGGGCGCGGCGGCGATGCTCGCGCACGAGATCAAGAACCCGCTCTCGGAATCCGCGGCGCGGCGCAATTGCTCCGGAGCGGCGGCGAGGATGGCGAACTCACCCAGCTGATCACCACCGAAGTCGACCGGATCGTCACGCTGATCGACCGGATGCAGGATTTCACCGACACGCGCCCGCTCAAGCTGGAGCCGACCAACGTATATCCGCTGCTCGATCACGCGCGGCGTGTAGCGCTGGCGGGCTTCGCGCGCGAAGCGACGATCGAGGAACGCTTCGATCCTTCGCTGCCGCCGGTCCTGATCGACTCCGATGCCTTTCTCCAGGTGTTGCTCAACCTGCTCAAGAACGCCGCCGAGGCGCTGTGCGACACCGCCGCGCCGCGGATCACGCTCGCGACCGCCTATCGCCACGGCATGTCGGTGAGCGCCGGCCCGGGCCTCCCGCGCCAACCCTTGCCGATCGAGATCCTCGTGACCGACAACGGCCCCGGCGCTCCGGCTGATATCGCCGAGCACCTGTTCGAGCCGTTCGTCTCGGGCAAGCCGGAAGGGAAGGGGCTCGGATTGCCTTTGGTCGAGAAGCTGGTCCGCGACATGGGCGGGATCGTCCAATATGCCCGCGAGCGTGATCCCGAGGTTACGGTGTTTCGCATCCTGCTGCAGAGGGCGTCATGAGCGGCTCGGTCCTGATCGTCGACGACGACAGCGCGATCCGCACCGTGGTCGCGGCGGCGCTCAAGCGCGAGGGGCACCGGGTGACGACTGCGGCGAGCATCGCGGAGCTGCGCCGCGCGCTGGCATCGGAAGTGCCCGACGTGCTGGTGACCGACGTGGTGCTTCCCGACGGCAATGGGCTCGATGTGGCGGCAGGCCTTGCCGGCGAGCATCCCGAGCTGCCGATCATCGTCTTCTCCGCGCAGAACACGCTGGCCACGGCAGTGCGCGCGACCGAAGTGGGCGCATTCGATTATCTGCCCAAGCCGTTCGACCTCGATGTGCTCGCTCAGGCAGTGCGCGGGGCGATCGCAAGGCGGCAGCGCCAGCCGGCCGAGCTGGCCGAGGCCGAGGTCGGCGGGGGCCGTCGCTGATCGGCCGCTCGCCCGCGATGCAGGAGGTCTACCGGGTGATCGCCCGCGTGGTCTCGAATGACCTGACCGTGCTGATCTCGGGCAGATCGGGAACGGGCAAGGAACTGGTCGCGCAGGCGATCCACGAAATGGGTCCGCGCCGCCGTGCGCCGTTCGTCGCGCTCAACATGGCGGCGATCCCGCGCGAGCTGATCGAGGCGGAACTGTTCGGGCACGAGCGCGGGGCCTTCACCGGCGCGGCAACGCGCGTCGCAGGCAAGTTCGAGCAGGCGGCGGGAGGCACTTTGTTCCTCGACGAGATCGGCGACATGCCGATGGACGCGCAGACGCGGCTGTTGCGCGTGCTCCAGTCGGGCGAGTTCACCACCGTGGGCGGGGCGCGGACGATCCGCGCCGATGTCCGCATCGTCGCGGCGACCAACAAGGATCTGGCCCAGCTCGTCCAGACCGGGCAATTCCGCGAAGACCTGTTCTACCGGCTCAATGTCGTGCCGGTGAGCCTGCCTGCCTTGCGCGAGCGCCGCCAGGACGTGCCGTTGCTCGCGCGCCACTTCCTCGATCGCGCCGCCGAGGCGGGGCTGCCGCGGAAACAGCTCGGCAAGGACGCCGTCGCGGTGCTCGAGGGCTTCGACTGGCCGGGCAATGTCCGCCAGCTCGAAAATCTGATGCGCCGCATCGCCGCGCTCAGCCGCGACGAGTGGATCGATGCCGATGCGATCCGCCGCGCTTTGGGGAGGCGGGCAGTTTCCAGCCCGAGACACGCGACGCCGGGATCGATGCCGCAGTGCGCGCCCGGCTCGAGCGCATGGCGATCGAGGAACCGCGCGCGCTCGACGACGGCAGCCTCTACGAACGGATCATCGGCGAAGTCGAGCGCCCGCTGATCGAGGCGATGCTGGCGCGCCACCAGAACAATCAGCTCCGCGCCGCCCGCGCGCTGGGGATCAACCGCAACACCCTCCGGAAGCGGCTCGATACGCTGGGGATCGAGATGGGCGCGGATCGATCGGACGGTGCCGCTTAGCGACAGTTTGTGACGATTAGCCGAAAATTATGTGTTCTTTCGGCCACAATCTCGTTGTATCCAAGCAACGATGGACGCCGTGACCGAGCCAGCGATTGTAGGGGCTGAGAGCAAACGACGCTTCGCACGCACCCGTATGCTGGAGATCGCGGTAGTCGCATTGGTGCTGGCGGCTCCGCTCGGTACCTATCTCTTCGTTACCCATTTTTGGAGTGGTCAGCTGTTCAGCCCCGGCGTTGCGGCGCTGCTGCTGCTCGCCAACTTGCTTCCCTGCGTCGCGCTGATTGTGCTGGTCGGGCGGCGGATCGCGATCCGTCGTGCTGCCCAGCGCGCATTGGCGGAACGGGGCCGACTGCACGTCCGCCTCGTCGCGGTGTTCAGCCTGATGGCGACGATCCCTATTGTGCTCACGGTCATCGCCGCCTCCGTGATGTTCCAGTCGGGCGTGCAGCTCTGGGGTTCCGAACGCGCTCAGAAGGCCTTCAATTCAACGGTGGCGATGGCGAAGGAGGGGCAAAATCTCATCGTCAAGCGATGGACCGGCGAGGCGCGGACCATGGTAGACGACTTGTTGGCGAGATATCCGCAGATTCCAGAGGGATCCTCGGACTTCCAACTCCGCTTTCTCGAGCAGACCTATCTTCGCAGCCTCTACCAATCCGTGCTGTTCCGGGTGGTCGACGGCAAAACCGTGAAGGCACTTTACGCGTACGAAGCACCGGAGCCCGCACTCTTCACTGCGCGCGTATCGGCGCAGGTTCTCAGCCAGTTGCGCAATCGGGACAGCGCGACAAACTATGATTCCAACGTGTTGTGGGTGGTGACGCCGGTGGACCGGGCGCAGAACCTGTTTCTCTACGTCGCCACCCCTGTCAACGTCGACTATCTCAACCGACAGAGCCAGGCCGCCACCGGGATCATCGCCGAGTATGAGACGCTGCAGAAGCGCGCCCGCTCGCTTCAGATTCAGTTCAACGCGGTGCTGTTTGGCGTCGCGCTCCTGATCGTCGGGCTCGCGACGGCCATCGCGCTCGCGGTTGCGGACCGGCTTGTTCGTCCCATCGACGAACTGGTGACGGCAGCACGGCGAGTCGCGGGGGCGATCTAGGCGCGCGAGTTGCCGTGCCGAAGCACGCGGACGAGATCGGCACGCTGGGCGATGCCTTCAATCGGATGACTGCGCAGCTCGAACTCCAGAACACGGCTCTCGTCACCGCGAATGCGCAGCTCGAGAGCCGCCGCGCACTGATCGAGGCAGTGATGTCGGGGGTTTCCGCCGGCGTCGTCTCGATCGGGGCCGATCGGGTCGTGCGCCTGGTGAATGCCTCGGCGCTGACGCTCCTGCGCCGAAGCGAGGAGGAGTCGGTGGGCAAACCGCTCGCCGGGATCGCCCCCGAGCTCGACGCCTTGCTCGACAGCCCCGAGCGCGAAGCGGTGGCGCAGGTCACCGTGGGCGGCGAGGCGCGGACGCTCGCGGTGAAGATCACTTCGGACGAAGCGGGGCAGGTGCTCACCTTCGACGACATCACCCAGCAATTGCTCGATCAGCGCCGTGCCGCCTGGTCCGACGTGGCGCGGCGGATCGCGCACGAGATCAAGAACCCGCTCACGCCGATCCAGCTCGCCGCCGAGCGCCTCCAGCGCCGCTACGGCAAGCAGATCGAGGGAGGAGGGCGTGTTCGGCCAGTTGACCGGCACGATCATACGGCAGGTGGGCGATCTGCGGCGCATGGTCGACGAATTCTCGTCCTTCGCGCGGATGCCCAAGCCGCTGTTCCGCCGCGAGTCGCTGCTCGACATCGCGCGGCAGGCGATGTTCCTCCACGAAGTCGCGCACCCGACGATCCGTTTCGAGCTCGACTCGCCGGAGGATCCCCCGAGCCTGGTCAGCGATCGCCGGCAGATGGGGCAGGCACTCACCAACGTCATCAAGAACGCCGTCGAGGCGATCGAAGCGCGCGGCGAGGGCGAAGCGCTGGCGCAGGGTGAAGTGGTGCTCACGATCCGCCGGGAAGACGCGCACCGCATCCTGCTGACCGTCGCCGACAACGGCGTCGGGCTGCCGGTCGAGCGCGATCGCATCGTCGAGCCCTATATGACCACGCGCAGCCGCGGCACCGGGCTCGGCCTCGCGATCGTCAAGAAGATCGTCGAAGAGCATTTCGGCACGATCGCCTTCATGGATCGCGAGGGCGGCGGCACCGTCGTCATCATCTGTTTCGACACCGAAGCGCTCGAGAAGCTGGCGCTTCAGGACACCCAGACCGAGGCCGCCGATCCGCGGCCGGCGGCACTTACCAGAACCGGAAAATCCTCATGAGCCTCGATATCCTCGTCGTCGACGACGAACGCGACATCCGCGAGTTGGTCGCGGGTGTGCTGGAGGACGAAGGCTATGCCACGCGCGGCGCCGCCGACAGCGATGCCGCATTGGAAGCCATCGCCGAGCGCCGGCCGAGCCTGGTGCTGCTCGACGTGTGGCTCCAGGGCTCGCGGCTCGACGGGCTCGAACTGCTCGACGAAATGAAGCGGCGCGATCCTTCGATCCCGGTGCTGGTGATCTCCGGGCACGGCAATATCGACACCGCGGTCGCCGCGATCCGCCGCGGCGCAGTCGATTTCATCGAAAAGCCGTTCGAGGCGGAGCGGCTGCTGCTGCTCGTCGAGCGGGCCACCGAGACCGAACGCCTCCGCCGCGAAGTCGTGTCGCTGCGCGCCTCGGCGGGTCGCGAGAACGACCTGACCGGCAATTCGGCGGCGATCAACACCGTGCGCGCCACGCTGAAGCGCGTCGCCTCGACCGGCAGCCGCGTGCTGATCACCGGCGGGCCGGGCGTGGGCAAGGAAGTCGCGGCGCGATTGCTCCACGGCTGGAGCCAGCGCACGACGGCTCCCTTCGTGATCGTCAGCGCGGCGCGAATGCTTCCCGAACGCGTCGAGGAGGAGTTGTTCGGGGTGGAGGAGGGGGCGATCTCGTCCGCCCGGGCCTGCTCGAACAGGCGCATGGCGGAACCCTGTTCCTCGACGAGATCGCCGACATGCCGGTCGCGACGCAGGCGCGGATCCTGCGGGTGCTCACCGACCAGAGCTTCAGCCGGGTGGGCGGCACCCGCGTGGTCAAGGTCGATGTCCGCGTCGTCTCCGCCACTGCGCGCGACCTGATGGCGGAGATCGCCGCGGCGCGCTTCCGCGAGGACCTTTATTACCGGCTCAACGTCGTGCCGGTGCTGATCCCGCCGCTCACCGAGCGCCGTGAGGACATCCCCGTGCTGGTCGAGCATTTCGTCGCGCATTACGCCAGCGAGCGCCGCGTGCCGACGCCCGAAGTGGCGCCCGATGCGATGGTTGCGCTGCAGAGCTATGAATGGCCGGGCAATGTCCGCCAGCTGCGCAACGTCGTCGAGCGCACGGTGATCCTCGCCCCCGGCGACCGGATCGGGCGGATCGACCTCGACCTGCTGCCTCCCGAAGTGCTCGGCAAGCCCGGCGATATCGGGGGCGGCGTCGGCGCCAATGCGATCATGGGCGCACCGCTCAAGGAAGCGCGCGAGACCTTCGAGCGCGAATATCTGCGCGTCCAGATCCGCCGCTTCTCGGGCAACATCTCGCGCACCGCCAGCTTCATCGGGATGGAGCGGTCGGCGCTGCACCGCAAGCTGAAGCTGCTCGGCATCACCGAGACTCGCGAGGAATAGGTTGGACGCAGCCCCGCAGAACCAATAGACTGCGGGCTCCGTGCCGAGGTGGCGCGGCATTCCGACGCCGGGAACCGGCGCGAAGCGGGACAGACCCCGCCAAGAATAGAAGGAAACCATCATGGCCGAGAAGCAGACCTCGCTTCAGGACCTTTTCCTCAACTCGCTTCGGCGCTCCAAGGTGCCGGTGACGATGTTCCTCGTGAAGGGCGTCAAGCTCCAGGGGATCGTCACCTGGTTCGACAATTTCTCGGTGCTGCTCCGCCGCGACGGCCAGTCGCAGCTGATCTACAAGCACGCCATCTCGACGATCATGCCCGCAGGGCCGGTGGACCTCGCCGCGCTTCTCGAAGCGGCCGGAGAATTCCAGCACAAGAACCCGGTTTTGCAGGAGATTTTCCTCAACGCCGTGCGCAAGCAGCAGGAAAACGTGACGATGTTCCTGGTGAACGGCGTCATGCTCCAGGGCCAGATCGCCGCGTTCGACCTGTTCTGCATGCTGCTCCAGCGCGAGGGCATGGCACAGCTCGTCTACAAGCATGCGGTGTCGACCATCCAGCCGGCGCATCCGCTCAACCTCGCCGAGGAAACCGCCGTCCCCGACGGCGATTGAGGACGCATGAGTACCGGTTTCGATCGTGACGCCGACGAGTTCTCCCGCGGCGCGCGGGCGATCGTCGTCTATCCCGAGATGGGCGGCAGCTCGCGCGACGCCGAGGCGCGCCTCGAGGAGACTGCCGGCCTCGCCGCGGCGATCGGCGTCGAGGTGCGCGAGAAGGTGGCGGTCAAGCTACGTCAGCCCAAGCCGGGGACGCTGATCGGGTCTGGGCAGGTCGATGCCATCGCAGAAACCGTTCGAGATCAAGAACTTCAGCTCGCTGTTTTCGATGCGGCCTTAACGCCGGTGCAGCAGCGCAATCTCGAGACGGCGCTCGGCTGCAAGGTGATCGACCGTACCGGATTGATCCTCGAGATCTTCGGCGAGCGCGCGCACCGCCGAGGGCCGGCTCCAGGTCGAGCTCGCGCATCTCGATTATCAGGCGGGCCGGCTGGTGCGCAGCTGGACGCACCTCGAACGTCAGCGCGGCGGCTTCGGCTTTCTCGGCGGCCCGGGCGAGACCCAGATCGAGGCCGACAGGCGCCTGATCCGCGACCGTATGGCGCGGCTGCGCAAGGAGCTCGACCAGGTCAGCCGCACGCGTACGCTTCACCGCGACCGGCGCCAGCGCGCGCCGTGGCCGGTGATCGCGTTGGTCGGCTATACCAACGCCGGAAAATCAACGCTTTTCAATCGCTTGACCGGTTCTGACGTCATGGCGGAGAATCTGCTCTTCGCCACGCTCGATCCGACGCTGCGGCAGATCTCGCTACCGGGCATCGACAAGGCGATCCTGTCGGACACGGTGGGCTTCGTCTCTGAACTGCCGACCCAGCTCGTCGCGGCGTTCAAGGCGACGCTGGAGGAAGTCGTGTCGGCCGACCTGCTGATCCATGTCCGCGACATCGCGCATCCGGACAGCGAGGCGCAGCGTGCCGATGTCGAGAAAGTGCTGAGCGAGATCGGCGTGGCCGAGGCGACGCCACGGTTCGAGGCGTGGAACAAGCTCGATCTGCTCGACGGGGAACGCCGCGCCCAATTGCTGGAGGATGCCGGCAAGCGCGACGACGTGATGCCGATCTCCGCAGTGACCGGGGAGGGGTCGACACGCTGATCGAGACCGTCGCCGCGCGGCTCACCGAGGGGCATCGCCGCTACACGATCGCGCTCGATCCGGCCGACGGGGCGGGGGCCGCCTGGCTCCACCAGCATGGCGAAGTGATCGAGCAGCGAGTCGAAGGCCCGCAATCGGTCTACGAAGTCCGCATGGCGCCGCGGGATTACGAGCGGTTCGAGACGCGCCGCGCATAGCGCTACGATTCCGAACTGGTTTTGATGCCGGAACGTTTGTGCTAAAATCGGCACGGGCGGGGGACATGGAGTGATGCCTATGAAAATCCTTCCTTTCCTTGTCCTGTCGCTCGGCGCCACCGCCCTTGGCACTGCCACCGCCGCGCAGGCACAGCCGGGCTGGCGCACCGTCGGCTACAAGACGGTGAGCCGCGGCAGCGATCGGGACACCGTCAATCTCCGCGGGAATGCGCGCGATCGCCAGATCCGCGTCTGCGCGCTCAATCGCCCGATCCACTTCACCCGCCTGACCGTGCGGTTCCAGAATGGCGGCGTGCAGGATCTGCCGGTGCGCCGGATCCTCAACGCCGGCACCTGCACCGCGCCGCAGAAGCTCAACGGGCAGCGCCGCAACATCGCCGCGATCAACATGACCTATTCGCGCTTCGCGCCGGGCACCTTGCCGATAATCCGCGTTCAGGCCCGCTGAAACGGGGCGATTCCCGATCCGGCAGACTGAACGCGGACAATGGGGAACGCGAAAATGCGGGTTTTGGCGGGGTGTGCCGATATTGTCCGTTCGCTAAGGGAAACGGGGAACAAATAGTCGCCGAAGTTGACACAGGCGTGCGTGCGGATTCCCTGTTTGTGAGAGGGCGCGCGCATCCGTCATCGCGGCGGATGCCGGGATCCAGAGCCACGAGCGGCACGGCCGCCTACTCTGGGCCCCGGCTTTCGCCGGGGTGACGATTGGGGGGCGATCCCGGTGTTGGCCGGATGTCGAGGGTTCACGCGTTCAAAGAGCGTTGCGAAGGCAAGGACTGATGACGGTCTTGTCCAGTCGAGCAGACGAAATCCTACATTGCAATCAGGGCGCCGGCCGGGCGCTGTTCGGCGCGGGCTTTTCGAGCTCGAAGCGGATCCGGGTGCGGATCCGGCGCACGCCCGAGGCCAGCCCGGCAGTCGAGCCCTTTCCGGCATAGGACCGGGCATTGGCGGCAAAGACATCGCAGGCGGCACGATCGAGCGCTGCGTCGCCGGCGCTCGCAGTCACCTTGCAGGCGATCACCTTGTCGCCCGGCCCGACCAGCGCCTCGATCGTCGCGAGTCCCTGCGCGCCGCGGCCGAGCGCTTCGGCTGGGTAACTCTGCGCGGCGTCTATGTGGATCGCTTTGGGCGGAGAGGAGGTGCGGGGCAGCGGCGACTGTTGAAGATGAAACGCAGATAGCCGCAGTCGATCGGATGCACCGCCTGCAGCGCGGTGATGCGATAGACGTAGCCATAATGGCGGCCGGCGCGCGTGCGGTTGCGATTGGTGCAGGCATTGCTGACGAGATATTTGCGCGCGACCAGCTTCACCCAGACGGCGCGCGTGCCGCTGCGGTCCGCGCGCGTCCGGCCGAACGCGCGATCGAGTTCGGCGCGCGCCGCCGCGGGGTCCAGGCACAGTTCACCGACGCGCTGCTGGCCCTTTGCCCGCAATTGCTCATTCTCGACGAGAAGGGCGAGGGGATGGAAGGTCGCACCTTCCCAACCGTCGGAACCGATGGCCAACAAGCCCTCGTCGGGCGTGGGACCGGCAACTTCGAGGCCATCCGGGAATAATCGAGGCAGTACGATCAGGGCGATCAGGATCGCTCCGATCGCACCGTAGAGGAGCAGGCCGACCGGGCGCTGGCTTCGCACCCATTGCCAGAGCCTCATCCGCCCTTGGCCTTGACCCACAAGGCTTCCTTGCCGTCGAGATCGAGCCCGGCGAATGCCTCGCCGGCTTCGGCCTCCATTGCCCGGAAGCGGCGTTCGAACTTGGCGTTGGCGCCGCGCAGCGCGGCTTCGGGGTCGACGCCTTGCTTGCGTGCCCAATTGACCATTGCGAACAGCAGGTCGCCAATCTCTTCCTCGCGCTCCTCATGCGTGACCGCGGCTTCGACTTCGGCCAGTTCCTCGTCGATCTTGGCGCGGGCGCCGCTTGCGTCGGGCCAGTCGAAGCCGGTGCGCGCGGCGCGTTTCTGGAGCTTCTCGGCGCGAAGCAAGGCGGGGAGGCCGAGTGCGACGCCCTCAAGCGCGCCTGCCGATTGCGCGCGCTCCTCTGCCTTCGCCCCCGCTCTGCGGCCTTGATTTGTTCCCATAAATGGTGGCCGCCCTCCGCGGCGCCCAGGAAGATGTGCGGGTGGCGGCGCTCCATCTTGTCGCTGATCGAAGCGATCACGTCGGGAAGCGCGAAATGGCCGGCTTCCTCGGCCATGCGGCTGTGGAAGACGACCTGGAGCAGCAGATCGCCGAGCTCGTCCTTGAGATCGGCCATATCGCCGCGTTCGATCGCGTCGGCGACTTCATAGGCTTCCTCGATCGTATAAGGCGCGATCGTCTCGAAGGTCTGGACGGTGTCCCATTCGCAACCGGTCTTCGGATCGCGCAGCCGCGCCATGATCGTGACGAGCCGTTCGATATCGGGGAGGTCATGTGGGGCTCTCTCGGGCTGTTTTGGGTTAGCGCCATTTTGAAAAGAGACTCGCGGGTGGAGCATAACGCTGCTGCCTCCATGCCACCACCGCCGCGCGGACACAAAGCGCTGGCGGCGGTGGTGGGGCCTGAAGTGGCGCCGTCCGCATTGCCGGCGATGCGAGAGGGATAAGTGTCCCATGGGAGGGCCTGTCGGGTCGAGCATATTCGGTCGCCCGCGATCTTGCCAGAACACCCTGGCAGGCGCTTGAATTTCTTGGAATCGACCCGGAAGCCGCTTGACGATCACGGTTCTAGCGGTCAATTTCGTCCCTGCGGCGGTTGTTCCAGAAAATTCATAAAGCCGCGGTGTCGCACATGCTTTTTGACGGCAAAGCGCTTAGCAGTGCTTGGCCGCGGGGAGGGGTTATTGCGTCGGCATCGCGTCGAGTTGCTGCAGGGCGCCATCGCGATTTCCGCGATGTTGTCGGCTTGCGGCTGCACGCCGCACTCCTACGCCGGAATCGACCTTCGCCCCGGCCGCGCACCGGCGGACCTGCAGGCGCTCGCCGAACAGGCCCGTGCGGGCGACAAGCAGGCGCAGATGGACCTGTCGGACCGCTTCGCCGCGGGTGACAGCATCGCCGCCGATCCGCGACGTGCCGAGCAACTCCTCGAAGCGGCGGCGAGCGACAGGGGAGGCCGCCGTCTGGTCTTCGTCCCGCGCGGCAATGGCGCCGTGCAAGCGATGCCGGTCAACACGGGCCCATTTGAGCCTGGGCTGTCCGCCGCCAAGCAGCGGCTGGCGGCGCGGCGCGGGGCCGGCAGAGCCCGGGACCCGTTGCGCGAGATCGATCGCCGCACCGCCGAGACGGCGCTGGCGGGGCTGGCAACTCGCACGCGCTTCGCGGTCTATCCCGCACAGCCTGTGGCCTCCTGCGCCGAGGCGGCGCGCCATGCGACTGTGGAGGAATATCTCGACACCGAAATCCTCGGCGCGCTGGTCGCGGTGCCGCCCAATTGCCTGCTGACGCCGCCGCGCATCAGCGAGGTGGTGACGCTCGCGCGCACCGGGCACGCCAAGGCGCGGACGGCGTATCTCGCGCTGATCCTGGAGCTGCACCGCTGCGACGACGCGCCGAATCGCGCGCTGCTGCTCGCGGCGAGCGACCAAGGCGATGCCGTCGCCTCGATCGTCGCCGGCAATCTCCTTCGTCTCTGCGGATCTCCCGTCGAGGCCGCCCACCGATACCGGCTCGCCGGCGATCAGGGCGTGCCCAACGCTGCTTCTTATTACCGACCTCTCGAAATCCCTTCCATTCCCCGGCCTTAACAGGAGCTGTCGATGCCCAACAGCTATACGATCACCGGCACCGGTGCCAATCGCCGCCTGACGCCCGTTGCGGGCAGCGGGCTGCCGGTGATCAAGGTCGGCACGGGGCTGGCCGGGATCAACCTCCAGTCCTTCGTCGATGCGCTCAATCGCAAGATTGACGCTTCGCCCACTTATGCCAACGAACTCAAATGGGCGGGGTCCGAGGGAATCGTCCTGAGCGGCGTCACCTACAACGCCAATACCAGTTACTTGAACACCAACCCCAACGAAGCCACTCGCGTCGACCCACGTTTGGTCGGCGGCTTCGCCAATTGGAACGGCGATAATCAAGGCACTGGCGTGTTCGTCAACCGGCCCAGCGTACCCTTCGAGCTGCGTGCCTATCTCTCCATTACCGGCAACACGTTCAACGGCGTTATCGACTATGACGCCATGGCGGAAGTGTTTCTGCACGAAGGGATCGGACACCCGCGTTACGGTAGGCACGTCTGGAACAATTATCCGGGCGATTATCAGCGCGTGCTTCGCGACGGCGTCTATCTGATGGACTTCCGAGTCGACAGCGAACTGGGAGTGCCGGCCGCGGTCAACGCGCAAGGCGCGTCGATTTTGCAGGCGGCGCACCCGACGATGGCCACGGGCAATCTCGCCCTCACCGTGGACGGGTACAAGGCGTTGCTCCGGCGATCGGGCTGGACGGAAGCGCAGATCGCGGCTGTTCCCGCCGCCAATCTGTCGGGCAATTATTCGTTCACGGACAGCGCCGGGCACACCGTCTGGGTGTTGAGCGACACCGAGTATTTCACGCTCCGCGCCATCGAGCGACGCGATTCCGTCGAGACCTTCTATCGCAAGAACCACCGCATCAACGCGGGCAATCGCGAAGTCCCGCTCTACATCCAGCGCGAGGGCACGACCGTCAGTGCCTTTTTCGGCGCGATCGGCGGCGCGCTGACTACGGTCGACGGCGGCCAGCTCGGCATGGCGCTGGGCTCGACGCTCGGCAAGCGGCTCTCCGATCAGCCGTTGGCGCAGATCGTGGCCTCCGCCACGCTGAGCGCGGTGCTCGGAGCGCTGGGTGAATTCATTGACACCGAAGTATTCGGCGGCACCCAGACGACCACCAATTTCCTGACGCGCACCCGCGATCCGCTGAGCGGCAAGGAGCAGATCGGTCTGAGCGGCAATTTCGGCAAGACCATCCTGTCCAACATCGAGGGCGGATCGATCGGCGCAGTCTCCTCCTATCTCACTGCGGAGCTGGTCAAGGCGATCGGCCTCGGCGGCGTTCCGGCCGAAGTGGCGAACAGCGTGGGCGGCGCGGTGATCTCGCAGATCATCTCGAACAGCCTGCATCTCGGCGAAACCTATCAAGTGGTGCGCAATGGCCAGCTGGTCACCGAGACGCGCAACCTGTTCAGTCAGATCGGGCCGAGCCTGTTGGTCAACGCCATCGGTTCGTACATCGGCACCAAGCTCGCCGCCGAGATCAAGACTTTCGACACGGTTGGTGGGCAGATCGGCTCGGCGGTCGGCGCGATCTATGGCAGCTTCGCGGCGACGGGCGCGCTGGCTAGCCTGGCGGCGAGTTCCGGCGTTGCCGCGGCCGGCGCCGGCACGTTGGCGAACGCCGCCGCCTTCGCGGCCGCCAATCCGATCGTCGCGATCGCTGTCGTTGCCGTGATAGTGCTGGTCGATCTCGCTGCTGGGTGGGCTGATCGGCTCGATCTTCGGCGGCACTCCGCGCTCAGGCGCCGACGCCACCTGGGATGCGAGCAAGAACGAGTTCGTCGCCGCCAATGTCTATGCGCGCAAGGGCGGATCCAAGGATGCCGCGCGCCAGATGGCAACCGCGGTCAGCGGCAATCTCAATTCGGTGCTCTCTGCCAGCGGTGCCGTGCTTCTCGATGCCAAGGCCGTTCAGGCCGGCAATTACGGGATGCGCAAGAAGGACTTCGTGTATCGCGCAACATCGACGCAGGACACCAATGCGATCACGGCGCGCTTTTCGGGCAAGAGCGGCGCCGAACAGCTGGTGACGCACGGCACCTATATCGCGCTGTCCGACATGGTCGGTCAGCTCGCCGGGGGCGACGTCTATGCCAAGCGCACACTGGCGACTTCGCTGGCCAATGCGCAGGGCAATCCGAACAGCAATGCGGTGGGCGCCGCCGGGCAGTTCGACATGACGACGCTGCTCGGTGATTTCTCGGTTGCCAGCGACTATGCCGAATATGTCGCCGATCCTTCGACGATCAATACCATGATCGCAGCCAATCCGGACAGCGCTTTCGCCGCGGGCTGGCTGGTCACGCTGTCGCGCGCGAGCGAGCTGGGCCTCGATCGCCGTGCTTATACCGACTGGATCGGCGGCTATAATGCGTTCCTCGATCAGGCGGTCGACGATCGGATGGGCGGCGCCGCGCTTCATGCCGGGCTTATCGAGATGAAGCTCGATGCGTTGAGCGGCACGCGCTTCTGGAACGTCTACGAAGCGAGCGGCGCCCAGCTGGGCTATATTCAGGACACTATCCAGCCCGGCGCACAGACGATGATCGGAGGCACTGCCAGCAACGACGTGATCGATCTGACCACCGGGCGTCTCGCCGACCAGCGCGGCCTCACGATCGACGGCGTGCTGCAAAACGATCTCGCGCTTGCAGGCACTGATTTCACCGCCGCGTCGGGAACGCTCAGCTTTGCGGCGAGTGATCTGCGCAAGAGCTTCACGGTGGCGCTGACGGCGGACTCTGTCGCCGAGGGTGTCGAACGCTTCCTGGCCAGGCTCTCCGCCGCGACTGGGCTCACCGTGGTGGGCAACGCGGCTGTCGCCACCATCGCCGAAGACGGCCTGCCGTCGCTGATGGTAGGCAACAGCTATGCCGCGGAGGCCGATGGCTATGCGGTCTTCCGTCTGAGCCTGTCGAAGGCGGCTTCGACTGACGTGTCGGTCGCGCTGGTGCTCGGCGACGCTACTGCCAGCGGCAACGGTGTCGATTATGGCGCTGGGTTGCAGGTCTCGAGCGACGGTGTGAACTGGACCAGCGCCAGCACCGCCACCTTCGCAGCGGGCGCCACGCAGCTGTTCGTCCGCACGCCGGTGATCGCCGATAACGGCATTGGTGCCGGTGGGGCTGCGACCAATGTCGAGCACGGCGAGCGCTTCACGTTGACGGCGACGGTCACCTCGGGCGCCGCCGCGCTCGGCAATGGCGCGGCTCCGGTGACCGGCGAGGCCACCATCCTGGACGGCGCCAGCCCGACACCGCTGGTATGGATCGATAATGTGGTCGTCCATGAGGCGACGGGCACCGCCACCTTCACTGTGTCGCGTTCGCGTGCCGGCACTGCAGCCAGTGTCGCCTATGCGGTGCAGGATCGCCGCGGTGTCGATATCGCGATCGCTGCCACCGTGGACGGTGGCGCGGGCGACGACACGATTTATGCGTCCAATCTCGGCGACAATTTGCTCGGCGGTGCGGGCAACGACACGCTCTATGGCGGTCGCCTCGATGACTGGCTTCTCGGCGGCGCCGGCAACGACACGCTCGACGCCGGCGGCGCGGTCATAGGCACGCTGGGCGGCGACGGCAATTATCTCGACGGCGGCGATGGCGACGACGTGCTTCGCGGGCGTGAGGGCTCGGACTGGCTCGAAGGCGGCGCGGGCGTGGACCAGCTCTATGGCGGCGCCGGCGACGACATCCTCGCAGGTGGGGCGGGCGCTGGCGACCGGCTGGAGGGCGGGCTCGGGTCCGACCAGTATCTGGTGCGCCGCGGCGACGGGCGCGACGACGCGATCGAGACCGGCTCCGCGGCGAGCACCGGCACGGTCGGCGACTACATCGTCGCGCGCATGACTGCGATCGAGAAATGGAAGGTCAACGCACTCCAGGCGGGTGCACTGCGCCCCGACTGGGTCGGCGGAGCGATCGGTGTCAGCCAGGGCAGGATCGACGGTGGCGAGGACGCGGTGGTGTTCGCGGCCGGGATCGGGCTGGGCGATGTCCGGCTCGAGCGGTCGGGGACCAGCGCCGCCCCCGGCGCCGATCTGATCGTCACCGTGTTCGACACGGTCAATGGCACCCAGGTCGAGAGCGCGCGCCTGGTGCTCAAGGATTGGTTTGTCGACGCATTCAAGCGCATCGAATGGCTGCGCTTCGCCGACGGCAACGGCATCAAGCTCAGCGACATCACCAGCTTCGTCATTGGCGGCACCGGCAACGACCTGCTGATCGGCACCCAGGGCAACGACTTCATCTGGGGCGGCGCCGGCAATGATCTCGATCCGCGCTCTGGCCGGCAACGACGTAGCGCTGGGCGGCGCTGGCGACGATCTCGTGTCGGGCGACGCCGACAACGACATCGTCGTCGGCGGCCTCGGCAACGATCAGGTGCTCGGTGGCAGCGGCAACGATCTGCTCACCGGCGACGAGGGCTTGGACGAAGTCTATGGCGGGGACGGCAACGACATCGTCTCGGGCGGGCGCGGCGACGGCGATGTCGTGGTCGGCGGCAAGGGCGACGACCGGTTCAAGTTCACGCGCGGCGACGGCCGCGACCTGATCTTCGATGACTATAACGATGCCGGCTGGACCACGGTGTTCGCCAGCGGCGCCTACCAGGCCGGCTACACCATCGATGCGCAGGGCAGCGTCCGCTATACCTGGGGCGACGGCACGGTCGAAGTGGTTGCGTTCAATCGCACCGGTAATCCGCAGAATCTCGATCTCGAATGGCGCGGTAAATTCAACTGGGATGCCGGCAGCGGCACGCTCCGGCGCTTCGTTGGTCCGGCCACCGGCTCGGTGGTGCAGGACGCAGGCGTGGACACAATCGAGTTCGCGCCGGGGATCGACATCCAGGACGTGGTGCTGCGCCGCGTCGGCAACGACCTGGTATTCGCGGTTGGCGACGACGATGCCGAGAGCAGTGATGCGCTCGCGCTCGCCGACAGTCTCACGGTCAAGGATTGGTACGCCGTCGGCGGCGGTGGGCAGATCGAGAAGCTCGCTTTCTATCAGACCGGCGTTCTCGACATTGAGACTTTGGTCGGCGGCACCCCGACCATCAAGCGCAATCTCTATGCCGGCACCGACGCAGCCGACGGCGCCGACGCCACGCCGCTCGGCGGCAGCGCGATCGACGACTGGATGACCGCGGGGGCGGGCGACGACGTCGTCGCAGGCGGGCTCGGCAACGACATCATCGCGGGCAATTCGGGTTCGGACACGCTGCGCGGTGAGGGTGGTGACGACGTGCTGTACGGCGGCACAGGCAACGACATGCTGGACGGCGGTGCCGGCAAGGACCTGCTGATCGGCGGCATGGGCTTCGACATCGCGTCGTACAAGTCCGCCACCGCCGCGGTGCGCGTCTATCTCACGCTGACCAGCGCCAATCTCGGCGATGCCGTCGGGGACGAATATTACGGGATCGAGGGCGTGCTGGGCGGTTCGGGCAACGATACACTCGGCGGCGATACCGGGCAGAACCAGCTCGAAGGCGGAGCGGGCACCGACAGCCTGTGGGGCAATACCGGCGACGACGTCTATGTGTGGAACCTCAATTATGGTGTGGACACGGTGTACGACGCCGCGTTTGGGGTCACCGGCGTCACGCCAACCTTCGACACCACGGTCGATGCGGGTATCGACATACTCGAACTGGGCGCGGGGCTCAGCCTCACCGACATGCAGTTCGCCTGGTCGGGCAACGACCTTTATTTGCGCAAGGACAACACCACCACCCAGCAGGTGACGCTGCAGGGACAGGCCAACGCCAATACCAGGATCGAGACGCTCCAGCTGGCCGACGGCCTCGCTGTATCACTGGCCAATGTGCTCGTCGCGGCGAGTTCGACTCAGCTGGTCGGCACCGCCGGCGACGACCTCCTCGCCGGCCAGGCGGGCGCGCTTGCCGACAACCTCGCG
The DNA here is from genome assembly GCF_027941955.1 of Sphingomonas sp. 7/4-4. Classification (GTDB taxonomy): domain Bacteria; phylum Pseudomonadota; class Alphaproteobacteria; order Sphingomonadales; family Sphingomonadaceae; genus Sphingomonas. The sequence goes on along the minus strand of NZ_CP115960.1, from coordinate 813,583 downwards.
GGCGGCGCGGGCAACGACGCGCTGGTCGGCTATGCCGGAGACGACCAGTTGTTCGGCGGCGATGGCGACGACGTGCTCGAGGGCGGCCTTGGCGCCGACATGCTCGACGGCGGCGCCAACACTGCCATCGGCACGACCGAGACGGCCGGCGACACGGTCCGCTATGTGCGTTCCGCGGCCGGCGTCACGGTCAATCTCACGGTCGCTGGGGCGCAGGTGGGCGGCGATGCTGCGGGCGATGTGCTGGCGGGAATCGAAAATGTCGTTGGCTCGCAGCTGGTCGACACGATCACCGGCGACGCGGGCGGGAACCGGCTGGCGGGACTCGACGGCAACGACACGCTCCGCGGCGGCGGCGGCGATGATGTGCTGCTCGGCGACGGCGGCGACGACTTCCTCTACGGCGATGATGGCATCGACGCGATCTCGGGCGGCGAGGGGGCCGACCGCATCTGGGGCGGCGCGGGCGACGACCGGCTCGACGGTGGAGACGGCGCGGACACGATCTATGGCGATGCCGGAAAGGATACGCTGACCGGCGGCGCGGACCGCGACACGCTGTATGGCGGCGACGACGACGACACGCTCTCCGGCGGCGACGGCATCGATACGATCGACAGCGGCGCTGGCAACGACACGATCAGCGGCGGTGCCGGCAACGACACCCTGTCCGACGGGGGCGGGGACGACGTCTATCTGTTCGACTCACGGTCGGGGGACGATGCGCTTATCGATCTATCCGGCAAGAACAGTATCGTCTTCGACACCTCGGTAAGTTTTGACCAGCTCTGGTTCGCACGCTCGTACACGGACCTGGTGATCGGCATCATCGGCAGCAGCAGCCGGGTGCGAGTGGTCAATTACTTCTCTCCCAACGCAACCGGCATGATGCATTCGGTGTCGACGGCGACGCACACTTTGTTCCTTGCGCATTCCGCGCCATTGATCGATGCGATGACCGCGCTCCAGGTCCCTGCGCCGGGAGCGATGCCCGCTTCCGTCGCGGCGCTGCTTGCGGATTACTGGCATCAAGGCGACAAGGCCGTGCCGAAGGCGAGCGCGATCACGCTCACCACGAGCGAGGACGTCGCCACCGCGGCGACGTTCGTCAACGCAGTCGATGATGACGACAACATCACCGGCTATGCCATCGGCAATGCCGCGGCGCATGGCAGCGTCGCGCTCAATGCGACGTCGGGGCAGTTCATCTACACCCCTGGCGCAGACTATTCGGGCAACGACGGCTTCTCCATCGTCGTCACGGATGCCGACGGCCAATCGGTCGAGGTCGCGGTCGCGGTCACGATCGCGGCGGTGAACGACGCTCCGGGCGCGATCACCGTGTCGGGCACGGCGCTCGGCGTTGCCGAGGCAGGCACGGGCAGCGCCACTGCGGTGGGGACCGTGGTCGGCCAGCTCGTCTCGAGCGATGTCGATGGCGACTCGCTGACCTTCAGCTTGATCGACGATGCCGGCGGCCGCTTCCAGATCAGCGCGAATGGCCAGCTCAGCGTCAAGATGCCGGCCTCGCTCAACTTCGAAGCGGCGCAGAGCCACGCGGTCACCGTCCAGGCTTCGGATGGCAAGGGCGGGACGCGCCAGGCGAGCTTCACCGTCGCAGTGACCAACGTCAACGAGGCGAATGCGCTGCCCGCCAGCGCGAGCTTGAGCGTCGCCGAGAACATCGCGATCGGCGCCACGGTCGGCACCATCGCCGCGACCGATCCCGACGACGCGCACGCGTTTGGCCAGCAGCGTTATTATTTCCTCAACGGCACCACCGCGAGTGCTACCTCATCGGATGGCCGCTATACGATCGACGCGGTCACCGGCGTGATCAAGACGGCGGCTGCGCTCAATTTCGAGGCGGCCAATCCAAGCCTGGTCTACAAGGTGATCGCCCGCGACAATGCCGGCACCGCGCCTTACAATCAGGCGACGTCCGACGTCACCATCGGCATCACCAACATCAACGAGGCCAACAACCTGCCCGCGACGCTGGCGATGAGCGTGACCGAGAATGTCGCGACCGGTACGACCGCAGGCACCGTTACGGCGGCGGATCCCGACGGCACGCACGCGTTCGGCCAGCAGCGTTATTATTTCCTCAACGGCACCACTGCGAGCGCGACTTCGGCCGACGGCCGATACACGATCGACGCCGTCACCGGTGCAATCAAGACCGCGATCGGGATCAGCTACGAAGCAGGCGCATCGGGCACCTACAAGGTGATCGCGCGCGACAATGCGGGCACTGCGCCCTACAATCAGGCGGCGACTGATGTGACGATCACCGTCAACGACGTCAACGAAGCGAACAGCTTGCCGACCACTCCCAATATGACGGTCGCCGAGAACGTCGCTATCGGCACCACCGTCGGCACGATCGTCGCAGCGGTCGATCCCGACGGAGCGGGAACGGCTTTCGGCCAGCAGCGCTATTATTTCCTCAACGGAACAACGGCGAGCGCGACCTCGTCAGACGGTCGCTACACAATCGACGCGGTCACCGGCGTGATCAAGACCGTAGCGGCGCTCAACTTCGAAGCGGGGACGCCGAGCGCCTCCTACACCGTGATTGCGCGGGACAATGCCGGCGCGGCGCCCTATTTCCAGGCACAGACGAGCTTCACGATCGCCGTCACCGACGTCAACGAAGCGCCAACCGCAATGAGCTGGACGCCGACAGGGATCAGCGTCCAGGAGCGTGATCGCATCGCTGCCAGCGCACCCGACGCAGCGCGTGCGGCGGTTGTTCTCGCCACCTTCGGCGTCACCGATCCCGACACTGCGGGATCCACCTTCGCCATCTTCTCCTACACGGTCGACGACAGCCGTTTCGAGTTCGTCGGCAACAGCCTGCAGCTCAAGGCCGGTGTCTCGCTCGACTATGAGACGGCGACGTCGATCGCGCTGACGGTGACGGCGACCGACACCTCGACCACGCCCCAGTCGATCGCTAGGCCGGTGACCATCACCGTCACCAATCGCGACGACGTGATCGAAGGCACGTCAGGCAACGACAGCTATATCGGCCAGCAGAATCGCGATCTCATCTACGGTTATGGCGGTGCCGACACGCTCGACGGCGGCGCCGGCGATGATATGCTCGACGGTGGCGCGGGCAACGACCGGCTGATCGGCGGCCTGGGCATCGACACCCTCTATGGCCGGGAGGATGCCGACACGCTGATCGGCGGCGACGGCAACGACACGCTCTATGGCGGCGCCAATAACGTCGGCACCAACGACACGCTGTTCGGTGACGCCGGCAACGACACGCTTTACGGCGAGGATGGCGACGATCTGCTCACCGGCGGCGTGGGCGCGGATGTGCTCGACGGCGGGCTCGGCAGCGACTGGGCTGACTATAGCTTCCAGAGCGAAGGCGTCGCAGCGACCGCGGCGGTGGTCGCCGATCTCGCGGCGCCCGCGAACAATACCGGGCTCGCGGCGGGCGACAGCTTCGTCTCGATCGAGAATCTGATCGGTACCGGCCTCGACGACACGCTCCGTGGCGACGCGAACGCCAACACGCTACGCGGCGGTGCGGGCAACGACACGCTCGTCGGCAATGCGGGCGACGATACGCTCGAGGGCGGTGCAGGGGCCGACAATCTCTCCGGGGGGATGGCAACGACCTGCTCGACGGCGGCGACGGGAATGACATCATCTATGGCGGCATCGGCAACGACACGCTGCGTGGCGGTCTCGGTAACGATCAGCTCTTCGCGGAAAATGGCGACGACACGCTGGACGGCGGCGCGGGCGACGACGTGCTCAACGGCGGGCTCGAGAACGACACCTATATCATGACGCGCAGTTCGGGTGCCGACACGATCAACAACTACGATCCATCCGGCGCCGATATCGATGTGATCGGTCTTCAGGACGCTACTCCGATCCTCGATCAGGATATCTGGTTCGAGCGCAGCGGCAACGACATGATCGTCTCGGTGATCGGCACCACGTCGAGCGCACGGATCGTAGGCTGGTACACGATGCCGGGCGTCGACGGTGCCAATTTCAAGATCGATTTCATCATCGCGGGCGTCGCGCAGAGCAAGACGATCAATGTCGAGGCCCTGGTCCAGCTGATGGCGTCCAAGACCAAGCCGACCACCGTCGCGCAGCGCGACGCCATCATGGCGGACGCCACCTACAAGGCGCGTTGGGCGACCTATTGGGGCACCAATGCCAAGCCGGTGATCGCTGCGATCGCCAATCAGAGCGTCAACGAGGATGTGCCGCTGGTGCTGACGGTCACTGCGACCGACGACATCACGCCCGCCGCGGGCATCACCACCACGGCGCAGATATTGTCGGGCGGGACGGTCATTCCCGCGAGCAATCTCGTCTGGGGCCTGCCCGATCTGCAGGGGCGCCGCACGCTGACGATCACGCCGGCGGCGAACGTCGCCGGCACCGCTACGATCCGTCTGACCGCCACCGACGCCGGCGGCGTGGTGAGCGACGTGCGCGACTTCATCGTGACGGTGAACGCAGTCGCCGACACGCCGATGATCGCCGGCTTCTCGGCAACCTCGGGCAATTCGGGGGCACCGGCCTGCCGCTCAATGTCAACGTGACCTTCCCGGACGGCGATGGTTCGGAGACGCAGGAGCTGTGGATCACCGGCGTGCCCGCCGGCGCGACGCTGAGCGCCGGCACCTATGACAGCGCGAGCGCGACCTGGAAGCTTACCAAGGCCCAGACAGCGGGACTCAAGGTCATCACCCCGGCGGGGTGGAGCAAGGACATGACGCTCACGCTCAGCGCGCGCGCGACCGAGAACAATCAGACCGCGATCGCAACCGCCAGCGCCGCCATGGTAATCAACGCGGCACCGATCGACATGCGGCTCGGCGGCAACGGCATCACCGGCCCTGCGGTCGTCGAGTTCACGCCGAGCAGCAATCCCTCGGGCGCCGTCGTCGGGGTGGTCGGGCCGGTCGATCCCGATTCACTCGATCGCAATCGGGTCACTACCGATTTCGCGGCGATGCCAAGACGCGGGACCGGCGAAGAGCGGATCATCACCGGCACCGGCCCGGCAGGGGGCAGCGTATCGCTGCTCGAGACCGGCCAGTTCAACGGCACCGGCGATCCGACCGGCGGCGGGGTATTCGACATGAGCGCAGGCGCGGTCGATCCGACCAAGGTCTATAAATACACGATCTACGTGAAGGCCGAGAACAACTCGCCGCAGACGCTCTATTTCGGTACGCGCGGCAATGTCGAGAATGCCGCCAGCGGTACAGCCGATACCAATCCCTATTTCTGGTATCAACAGGCCGGCACGCTGGTGCAGGACCGCTGGTACCGGATTGAGGGTTATGTGCTGCCGACCGGATCTGCGCTGGTGCCGCAGGGCCTTTTCGGCGGCGTTTACGATACCGTTACCGGCGCGAAGGTGGGCAACACCACCACCTTCCGGTTCGCGCCGGGCGCGGCGGACACCAATGTGCGCTTCTTCAGCTTCTATGGTGAAGGCACGTCGGGCTATAGCGGCCAATGGTACCAGCCGGTCGTGGAGCAGCAGGACTATAGCTTCGCGCTGACCGACAGTGCCGGCGGCCGCTTCGCGATCGACCCGGTCACCGGGCTGGTCACCGCGGTGGGCACTGCCTTCGATTATGAGACGGCGACGAGCCACAATGTCACGGTGCGCGTCACCGATGGATGGGGCGCGCAGCTCAGCCAGACCAAGACGATCACGGTTACAGCCGTCAACGAGGCGCCGACGATTTCGGGCGGGCCGACCGCGGTCTATTATGACGAGACCGGGCTGGGCGCCGCACCGGCGACTGTCGGCGGCGTCTTCGCCAGCTTCACGCTGGGCGACCCCGACGCCGGGCAGACGCCCACGCTGCAATTCGTGTCCAATCCGGGGGGACTATTCGCGATTTCGGGCAACAGCGTCCAGTTCGCCTCCGCGCTTAACTACGAGACGCTGCGTGGTGCCGGCTATTCCACCGGGGACTTCAACGGCGACGGCCGCACCGAAGCTTTTGTCGGAGACGTCGTGGTACGTGCCACGGACGGGACACTCGGTTCGACGACCAAGACCGTCAAGGTCTATGTCCAAGACGTCAACGAGACTCCTTATTTCACCGGCGGCGGCGATTGGCGCTTCTTCGATGAGACCGGGTTGGGCGCCAACCCGGCGAACGCCAGCACCGTAATCACCACCTTCACCGCCGCCGATCCCGACGGCACCACGCCGAGCTTCCAGCTGCTCAACAATCCCAACGGCTGGTTCACGCTCGTCGGTTCGACGTTGCGCTTCACAGGTACCAATCTGAGCTTCGAGGCGTTCCGCGATTCGGGCAGCTACGGTATCAGTGACTGGAACGGGGACGGCCGGCTCGAAGCACATATCGCCGATGTCTGGGTCCGCGCGACCGATGGCGTGAACTATGTCGACAAGCTCACGCAGGTGTTCATCAGCGACGTCCCCGAAGCCCCGGTGATCACCAGCGGCGGCGGCTGGCAGTTCCTCGACGAGACCGGTCTCGGCGGCGCACGCGCGGCCAATGCCGATCAGATCGTCGCGACTTTCGCGATGAGCGACGGTGACGGCACCACGCCCACGCTTCAGCTCGTCAACAATCCGGGAAACTGGTTCTACATCTCGGGCAATACGCTGCGGCTACGCGCGGGATTCAATTTCGACTTCGAGAGCCTGCGTGCGCAAGGCTATGGCATCAACGACTGGAGCGGCGACGGCCGGCTCGAGGCGCACATCGCCGACGTCTATGTCCGCGCCACGGACGGCGGGCTCAACTCGGCCGATGTCCTGACCCAGGTTTTCATCAGCGACAGCAACGATCGCCCGAACAATCTGGTGCTCGAGGCAAGCAACGTTTTCAAGGAAACCGGCGACGGCAGCAGCCATGCCGGGCTGCTCCAGGCCCGGTTCAGTCTGAGCGATCCGGATGGCACGACCCCGCGGCTCGAGATTGTCGGCGGGAACGGCAACGGCTGGTTCCAGGTCAACGGCCAGCACATCCAGGTCACCGGCGCCAACTGGACCGCCGATTGGCTGCGCAGTACCCTGGGGGCGTACGGGCAGGACGCCGCCTTCAACTACGATACCAACGGCAACGGCATCCCCGAGATCCGCATCGCCACGTTGCAGCTGCGCGCCAACGACGATCGCGGCGGCGTGTCGGATCCTTTCACTTACAATGTCTATATCGAAGAGCGGAACGAGCAGAACGCGCTCGGGAACGCTGCATTCGGGGTCGACGAGAATGTCGGCGTCGGCACTGCGGTGGGCACCGTGGTGGCGAGCGATCCTGACCTCTGGGCGCCCTATCGCGACCAGCGTTATTATTTCTGGGACGGGTCCAACATCAGCGGCACTTCATCGGACGGGCGCTTTGCGATCGACGCAGTGAGCGGCGTGATCCGTACCAACGCCGGCTTGGATTACGAGGCCGCGAACACTTTCGCCTATACCGTCACCGCGCGCGATTACGCGGGCAATCCGGGCTATACCCAGTCCTTCGCGCGGGTCGATATCGGGGTGCGCAACACCAATGATAACGCACCCTATTGGACGAGCATCCAGGGTGCGCGGGTCATGGAGAACGCCAACATGCCCGGCGAGGCGCTGGGCGCGGTGGTTGCCGCGGCGGACGCGGACGGCAGCAGCACGGTCCGTTACTCGCTCGATCCGTCCTATAATGCGGGCGGCATCTTCTCGATCGATCCGATCACCGGTCAGATCAAGCTGACTCACGCCACGCTCGACTATGAAGCGAGCTATTGGACGGCCGGGGGCAATTCGGGCAAATATTACGATCTGCTCGTCTATGCCAGCGACGGCGGCTACACGATCGGCGCCAATGTCCGTATCGAAGTCGACAACCAGCGCAAATATCTGTGGAACAACAACCAGCTCAATCCGGCCTATACGCCCGATTGGCAGGCGACCTACACGGGCGGCGGACCGCAGATGCAGGGGGCGGAATTGCAAGCGATGGCGGGTGGCAGAATCGTCGCCTCAGGCAGTGCCGGTCCGCGGCGACGGCTGGTTCAACGAATGGTTCCTCTACGGGCCCGAAGGTCTGGTCGGCTATTATTCCGAGTACAACCAATATGAGGGCATGTTCCGCAATCGGCCGGAGAGCACCGGCCGTTATGCCATGGGCTACACCAAGATCGGCAATTCGTCGGTCTGGTCGGTCTATTCGGAGGACGAGAACAACACCAACACCGTGTTTGGCGGAGGCTTCCCGATCGGCATCGATCTGGGCGGCGACGGACTGACGCTCACCGACATGCTGACGACGAACGTCTTCTTCGATCGCGACGGCGATGGCTGGCGCGATCGGACGAGCTGGATCGGCGCCAGCGACGCTTTCCTCGCGCTCGACCGCAACGGCGACGGGATGATCACCGGCAACGACGAAATCAGTTTCGTCGGCGACAAGGCCGGTGCCAGGACCGATCTCGAAGGGCTCGCCGGGTTTGACGACAATGGCGACGGTGTGCTCGACGCGCAGGACGCGCGCTTCGGCGCGTTCCGGATCTGGCAGGATGCCAACCAGGACGGAGTCAGCCAGGCTGAGGAACTGCGCTCGCTCGCCGATGCGGGAATCCGCTCGCTGTCGCTCCGCGGCGTTGCGACCGGCGAAAGCTACACCGGCGGCAACGGCACCACGCTCGCCACGGCCGACTTCATCCGGACGGACGGAAGCCGGGGCACGCTGCACGACCTGGTTCTCGGCTATCTCCACGCCAACGGCATGGTCCCGCCAGACGACGAGCAAGCGGCGGCGGCCGATCCGCTCGATCGGAATGACGTTCAAGCCCCACGGGATATCGATCAGAACGACGGCTTGGCCGCTCCAATCATCTTCGACCTCGATGCGGACGGGAAGACGATCGTGCCGCTGGCGGAGAGCACGACGCTGTTCGACATGGTCGGCGACGGCCAGCTCCACAAAACGGCCTGGGCAGATAGCGGGGACGGGTTCCTCGTGCGGGATCGCAACGGCAACGGCGTGGTCGACGGGATCGGCGAGATTTCGTTCGTGGGCGACAAGGCCGGTGCCAAGACCGATCTCGAGGGGCTGGTCGCGTTCGACGACAATGGCGACCGGATTCTGGACGCCAACGATGCCAGCTTTGTCGGGTTCAGCGTTTGGATCGATGCCAATGCCAATGGCCGCACCGATGCCGGCGAGCTGCAGAGCCTGGCGCAGGCGGAAATCACCTCGATCAGCCTCAACGGAGCGCCGACCGGACAGACGGCGGCGCAGCGCACCGGCGGGCAGAGCGTGATCTTCAACACGGCGAACTACACACTTTCGAACGCCACTGTAGGCAGTCTCAGCGACGTCGGGCTCGCCTTCGACACGGCGGGGCAGGGTGCGGTGGGCGCGTGGACGACCAAGCCGGTGCTCGCCGAGGACCGCTTCAATCTCAAATCCGGCACGTCACGCATCAGCGCCGCGAACGGCCAGCTCATCGTCCGCCAGCGCGGCACGGAGTCGTTGTTCGATCCCGCGGCAGGGGCGATGGCTCCGGCGACGTTCCTGAAATTCCGCGACAAGACCGTCGGCATGCTGGGCGCACTCGTGCTCGATCTCGACGGCGACGGGATGGACCTCGAGCATCAACGCAATTCGGATGCCTCGTTCGACATGGACGGCAATGGTCGACGCGACAACACCGGCTGGGTCGCGAAGGGCGACGGGTTCCTCGTCATCGACCGCAACGGCGACGGCCGCATCACCACCGGTGCCGAATTGTCCTTCCTCGGCGAAAAATCGGGCGCGAGCACGAACTTCGAAGGTCTGGCGACCCTCGATGCCAACAAGGACGGCAAGATCACGGCGGCCGACACACGCTTCGGCGAACTCAAGATATGGTTCGACCGGGATCGCGATGGGATCAGCGATGACGGCGAATTGAAGTCGCTCGCGGACTTCGGCATCACCGAGATCGGCCTCCGGAACAGCGCGTCGCAGGTCTCGAACCAGAAGGTCGGATCGAACATCATGCTGTCGACGGCGGTGTTCACGCAGAACGGCAAGACGAAGACTGTCGCGGATGTCGCATTCGCCTTCTCACCTTCGGCCAACGCGCCCGCGCCAGCCATTGGCCGAGGCACCTTGCCGATGTTGCCGAATCTGAAAGACGACGACATGCTGTCACCCGGCGCATTGACGGATATGACGGGCCCGATCGACAGCCGGCTGGCGCTGATGCGGCAGGCCATGAGCGGGTTCGGCACGGGTTCCGCAGCCGAGACTCGGCTCGACAAAGCCGATATCGGCCGGGGCTATGATTTCTACGCTGCAACCGCGGCGTGACTGGGAAGAATATGAACGAAAACAACACGCCTCCCACCGTAAGCCATCTCCTTGGCGAGATGACGTGGCTGCTTACCCAGTCGCCCTTGCACCGGGCGCTCGCGATCGGCGATCTCGAATGGCTGGTCATGCCGGCGCTGCTGAACGAGCAATTCTACCTGTTCCGCGACGGGGACCGGCCGGTCGGGCTGGCGCTCTGGGCTGAAACCACGGCCGAAGGGGAGGCCAAATTGGGGCGCGGAATGATCGAGCCCGAGAACCGCCTGACGCTGGGAGAATGGAGTGGCGGCGATCGGCTCTGGCTGGTCGATCTGATCGCGCCTTTTGCCGACGCGACCAACAAGCATGTCGAGATCATGATGGCCGACCTGATCTCGAAGCCGCTGCGCGGACGCAGCTTCCAGTTCCATCGCACCGATCCGGCGACGGGCGTGAGAACGGCCCAGCGCGTCGATGCAGATGCGGGAGAAAAACTGGCCGAAGCTATCGCTGCGCAAGTGAGCGCGACGGCGTCCGGAACGCCGACCTGAGAACGGCCTGATTGATCGCGGAACAGGAATTGATTGGGACAAACCGTGGCGAAAGCGACGGCGTGATTTACAAATTGTTTTACGCAGGCATTTGAAATATTGAGAAATTGCGCAGGTCGGGGCTGCGGGTTGGGGGATTTATCGTGATCGAGGGCCAGGCCGCGTCGTCGGCCGCGTTGAACGCGTTCGTACTTGTGGCGCGTTTTCTGGGAGTCCCCGCCGATCCGGCACAGATCGCGCATGAGCAGGGAACCGCCGAGGGTTTCCGGCTCGAGGATTTGGCCCGCGCAGCCAAGCGTATCGGAATCGTAGCGCGGATTCAGCGAACCAGGGTTGCCGATCTGATCAAGCGGCCGCTTCCGGCTCTAGCGGAGATCGAGTCCGGCGACGCCCTGATCCTCCTCAAGATCGACGAGAGCGAGGAGGGCCGCCGCTTACTCATCCAGCGCGGCGATGCCGAACGGCCCGAAATATGGCCGGAGGATCAGTTCGCTGCACACTTCACCGGCCGCCTGTTGCTGATGACCACGCGCGAAGCGATTGCGGGCACCAGCCGGCCCTTCGACATCAGCTGGTTCATCCCCGCGCTCGTAAAATATCGCAAGCCGCTGCGCGACGTCCTGATCGCTTCGTTCTTCCTGCAGCTGATGGGGCTGGTCTCGCCGCTGTTCTTTCAGCTCGTGATCGACAAGGTGCTGGTCCATCAGTCGCTGTCGACGCTGGACGTGCTCGCGATCGGGCTGGCGGTGGTGCTCACCTGGGAAACCGCGCTTTCGGGCCTGCGCAACTGGCTGTTCGCGCATTCGACCAACCGGGTCGATGCGGAGCTTTCCTCGCGCCTGTTCCGCCACCTGTTGAACCTGCCTCTATCCTATTTCGAAGCGCGCCGTGTCGGCGACAGCGTCGCGCGGGTGCGCGAACTCGAGCGGATTCGCGAATTCCTCACTTCCAACGCAGTGACGGTGGTCATCGATCTCTTCTTCACCATCGTCTTCTTCGCGGTGATGTATCTCTACAGCCCGATCCTGACGTTGATCGTGGTGCTGTCGATCCCCTTTTATGCGGCGATTTCGATCCTGATCACGCCGGTGCTGCGCGCGCGCCTCGACGAGAAATTTCGCCGCGGGGCGGAAAACCAGGCGTTTCTGGTGGAGAGCGTGACCGGCATCGGAACCCTGAAGGCAATGGCTGTCGAGCCGCAGATGCGCGCGCGTTGGGAAAGGCAGTTCGCCGGTTACACCCAGACCGGTTTCTCGGTGATGACCCTGGCCAATTGGGGCAGCCATGCGATCCAGCTGGTCTCCAAGCTCACCACCGTCGCAATCCTCTATTTCGGCGCGAAGCAGGTGATCGCCGGCGAATTGACGGTCGGCTCCCTCGTCGCCTTCAACATGCTCTCCGGCCGCGTCGCAGCGCCGATCCTTCGTCTGTCCCAGCTTTGGCAAGACTTCCAGCAGGTCCGCATCTCCGTCGATCGCCTCGGAGACGTGCTGAACGCGCCGGCCGAGCCCGAGCACAATCCCAATCGCGCGAGTCTTCCCGCGATCCGCGGCGAGATCCGGTTCGACAATGTTCGCTTCCGCTATCGTCCCGACGCACCAGAGGCGCTCCGGGGCGTCGAGCTCGAGATCGCGGCAGGGGAGATGCTCGGCATCGTCGGCCCGTCGGGCTCGGGCAAGTCGACGCTGACCAAGCTTGCCCAGCGGCTCTATGTTCCGGAACAGGGCCGGGTGCTGGTCGACGGTGTCGATCTCGCGCTGGTCGATCCTGCATGGCTGCGGCGCCAGATCGGCGTGGTCCTCCAGGAGAATATCCTGTTCAATCGCTCGGTGCGGGAAAACATCGCGCTGACCGATCCTACGCGTCCGATGGAGCAGGTGATCGCCGCCGCCGAGATGGCGGGTGCGCACGAATTCGTGCTCGAACTCCCGCATGGCTACGACACGGTGATCGATGAGCGCGGCGCCAATCTCTCGGGAGGCCAGCGACAGCGGCTTGCGATCGCCCGCGCGTTGGTGACCGATCCCCGCATCCTGATCCTCGACGAAGCAACGAGCGCGCTGGATGCCGAGAGCGAGGAGGTCATCCAGCAGAACCTGAACGTCATCGCCAGAGGGCGCACGGTAATCATCATCGCCCACCGGCTTTCCGCAGTCCGGCAATGCGACCGCATCGTAACCGTGGAAGCGGGCAGCATAACCGAGGACGGCGACCATGACACCTTGCTTCGGGCCGGCGGGCGCTATGCGCAGCTCTACTCGAAGCAGATGGGCGTCGTCGCATGAGTTTCGCCGATCGCATGCCCAATCTGATGCATCATTGGCGCGTGCTCCGGACCGCGTGGCGGCTGGAGAGCGAAGCGAAAGCCGCGCGCCGCCCGCGGCTCGATCATGAATTCCTGCCGGCCGCGCTCGAGATCATGGAGAAGCCGCCGAGTCCGGGGTTGCGCTGGTTGATGCTGATCTTGTGCACGCTCTTCGCGATCGCGTTGCTCTGGGCCTGCCTCGGCAAGGTCGACACAGTTGCTGTGGCGACGGGGAAAGTGGTGCCTTCGGCCAACGTCAAGATCATCCAGCCGATCGAGATCGGTGCCGTGCGGGCCATCCATGTCCGCAACGGCCAGCATGTGCGGCGCGGACAGTTGCTGATCGCGCTCGATCCCACGCTGGCCGGGGCGGACGACGCGCAAGCCACGCAGGGATTGCTCTCCGCCCGGATGACGCAGGCCCGCAACGATGCCTTGCTCCGCTATCTTGGGACGGGCCGCCTCTCTTATTCGCCGCCGCCCGGAATCCCGGCTGCCGTGGCCGAAACCCAGGCGCGCTTCGTGCGCGCCGCAGTTGCGGAATATGAAGCCGAGCGCGCGAGTCTGCAGGAAGCCGTGCGCAAAGCGCCGCGGACCTTGCCGGCGCCAATGCCGAGATCGCAAAGCTCAACCAGACGCTGCCCCTGGTCGATCAGCAGCTGGAAGGCCGGCGGACGCTGAGCGACAAAGGCTATTTCTCGAAGCTGAAGCTGCTCGAATACGAACAGCTGCGCGTCGAGCACATCCAGAATATCGCCGTACAGCAAAGCTCGGCGGCCAAGGCGCGGGCCGCCATCGCCAATATCGAGGCGCAGATCGCGCGCCTGCGAGAGACGTTCGGGAAAGCGGCCTTTACCGAGCTTTCGGAGGCGGAAGACAAGGGTGCCGTCGCCGGCGAGGAGATCCGCAAGACGGCACGACGGCGGCAATATCAGGAGCTTCGTTCGCCGGTGGACGGTGTCGTCCAGCAGCTCGCTATCAACACCGTGGGCGGAGTCGTCCAGCCCGCACAGGCGCTTATGGTAGTGGTGCCCTCCGCCGAGGAAGTCGAAGTCGAGGCGCAGATACTCAACCGCGACATCGGCTTCATTCGGGTGGGGCAGCCGGTTCGGGTCAAGCTCGAAGCCTTTCCCTTCACTGATTATGGCCTGATCGAAGGCGAGGTGGCCTCGATCAGTCGCGACGCTATCGAGGACGAAAAGCGCGGTCTGATCTACGCAGTGCGCGTCCGGCTGAAGCGCCGGACCATCGCCGTGCGTGGCAAGGACATGCCGATCGGACCCGGTCTGGCGGTGCAGGCGGAGATCCGGACCGGCGAGCGCCGGATCATTCAATATCTGCTGTCACCCATAGCGCAAACCCTGGACGAAGCCGGCCGGGAACGCTGATATGCGCGATGCCTAGGCGAGGTGCTCTAACTGGGCCCTACATTATGCCAGAACGATAATATACATTATGTTAAATTGAGACCGGGATTGCGGTTCAGATACCCTCGTCGCTCCCCGCGGCCCCTCTCGGAGCCCTGCGGCGCGGTTCTGCATCGGTCGGCACCGTCGTGGCATCGCTGCCTTCGTCGCTCGCGCCGGCCCTGGGCTCGAGAATCAGCGTGCGGTTCTCGACGCGCCAGCTGTGCAGCCGCGACAGGAAGTTCATGCCGAGCACGTCCAAGTCGCCGAAGCTCTCCGACACCACCACGCCGAGATCCTCGGTCTCCAGCGGGCCGATCGCGAGCTTCTCGATCCGCCCGCGTTTCGCCGCGACAGTGCCGTTGGCGGTCTCGATCATCGCCGGCAGACCGTTGCTCGTGCCGATATTCGCCGACGCCGCGGTCTCGTCCGAGATCGCCGTGATCGTCGCGCCGCTGTCGATCAGCATCCGCCGCTCGACGCCGTTGAGCTTCACGCGCGCCCAGAAATGGCCGTCGGGCGCCATGCGGATGCGCACGGTCTTGCCGTCGACCTGCTGGTCGTCGATCCCGAGCTTCGCCGATGCCGTGGCGAACAAGGCGCCGATCTCATTCCGATGCGCCACTGCGAGCACGGTCAGCACGATGATCAGCGCCCAGCTGACCAGCGAGCGCACGACGAAGCCGAACGAGAGCCGGCGCACCGAAAGCGCGCTGAGGACGAGCACGAGCACGCCCACCAGCCAGATCAGGTCCATCGTGTCCCAGGACGAATTCACGCGCGCATCTCCAGGCCGTCAAAGCCTGGTTCGACCCCTGCGGGCAGCTCGGCGGCCAGCTGCATATAATCCATCGATTGATCCATATGAACCAGCGCGGAACGCCGCGGCGCGAGCTCCCCTATCCAGCCCAGCACCTGTTCGAGGTTCGGGT
This sequence comes from Sphingomonas sp. 7/4-4, assembly GCF_027941955.1. Taxonomy (GTDB): domain Bacteria; phylum Pseudomonadota; class Alphaproteobacteria; order Sphingomonadales; family Sphingomonadaceae; genus Sphingomonas. Next base: position 798,082 of record NZ_CP115960.1, on the reverse strand, counting down.
GCGTGGGATGCGGCGCACGGCGCAGCGCATCGACCACCCAGATGTCGAGTCCGGCGTAAAGCGCGCGCATATCACTCGTCATTTCATGGAAGTCTGTGGCATAACCTATTGATTTTCCGTTACTATCGAAACGAAGGCCGGCTGAGGTTATGCCCCCGTGCGGCTGATCGGCGATGGTGATGCGGATATCGCCGATGACGAGGCTGTCGGGCAGCGGCTCGATCGCGACCGTCGGGCGATAGAGCGCGCGGCCGAAGAATGCATAGTGGAACTTGGCCTGGAGCTGCTCGAGCGTGAACGGTCGCGCGAGCCCTCGCACCGGCTCGCCGCCGCGGGCGTGCATGAGCTGGCGCAGATCGTCGATGCCGTGGGTGTGGTCGGCATGATCATGCGTCCAGATCACGGCATCGACATCGGAGATGTCCGCGGCGAGGAGCTGCTCGCGCATATCCGGACTGGTGTCGACGAGGATCGTGGTGGTTTCGGTGGTGACGAGGACCGAGGCACGGGTGCGGCGGTTGCGCGGGTCGTTCGGGTCGCAAATGCCCCAATCGTTGCCGATCCGGGGCACACCGGAGGACGTGCCGGAGCCGAGGATGCGGATTTTCATTCAGTTCCCTCCGTCACCCCGGCGAACGCCGGGGCCCAGAGCCAAGAGCCGTGTCGCCTGTTGCTCTGGGCCCCGGCTTTCGCCGGGGTGACGACAGGGTATGTTGCACAACATGGAGAAGATTCCAGTCGTCTACATCATGGCGAGCGGACGAAACGGGACGCTTTACACCGGCGTCACTTCGCATTTGATCGGTCGTATCCATCAGCATCGCAACAAGACCTTTGACGGCTTCACGGCGAAGCACGATGTCGATCGCCTGGTGTGGTTCGAGGTTCATGCGGAGATGGAGTCGGCTATCATCCGCGAGAAGCGGATCAAGGAGTGGCGCCGGGAGTGGAAGCTGGCGCTGATCGAAAAGGGCAATCCGACGTGGCGGGATCTGGCGGAGGATTTCGGGTTCGATCCGCTCGAGGACGAATAGCCCCTCGATCGTCATCCCGGCGGAAGCCGGGATCCAGAGTCACGCGCGATATCCTTCGTGGCTCTGGGCCCCGGCTTTCGCCGGGGTGACGATTGGGGGTTTGGAGGGCTCTGGGACTCACGCCAGCGTCTTGGCGAAGAGCTTGTGGAAGTTGTGGCGGGTGGCGTCGGCGAGTGCCTCGGGGTCCTCGCCGCGGAGCTGGGCGAGGAAGCGGCACGTGTCGGCGACGAAGGCGGGCTCGCCGGTCTTGCCGCGATGAGGGACGGGAGCGAGGAACGGGGCGTCGGTCTCGATCAGCAGGCGGTCGATCGGAAGGCGCGCGGCGGTTTCCTGCAGGTCCTTCGCGTTCTTGAAGGTCACGATGCCTGAAATCGAGATGTAGAAGCCGAGTTCCAGCGCGATGTCGGCGAATTCGCCGCTCGCGGTGAAACAGTGGATCACGCCGGGGAAGGCGCCCTTCCCCATTTCGTCGCGGAGGATCTCGGCGGTGTCGGGTTCTGCATCGCGGGTGTGGACGATGATCGGGAGCTGGGTCTCGCGCGATGCGGCGAGATGCGCGCGGAAGCTGACGCGCTGGCGGTCGCGGTCCGAATGGTCGTAATAATAATCGAGGCCGCTTTCGCCGATGCCGACGACGCGGGGGTGCGCGGCGCGTTCGACCAGCTTGGCCGTGTTGACGTGCGGATGCTGGTCGGCTTCGTGCGGATGAATGCCGACGCTGGCCCAGACGTCCCCCTCGCGCTCGGCGACGTGGATGACGTCATCCCATTCGTTCTCGCGGGTCGAGATGTTGAGCATCGCCACCACGCCGGCGTCGCGGGCGCGCGCCAGCACTTCGGGCTGCTGCTCGCCGAGGCCCTTGTAGATCAGATGGCAATGGCTGTCGGCCAGTCTCACGCTTCCTCCACCGCCTGCAGCTCGAGCCTCGGGAAGATGGGGGTCGGCGCGGCGATGCGGAAGTCCTCGTCGTCGGCGGATGGCAGCTGGACGAGCAGCTTGCCCGCCGAGGTGGGGATCACCGGCAGGATCGTGGTGGCGAGATGGCGGATCGCGCGGAGCAGCGTGCGGAGGACCGCGTTCATCCGCTCGGGATCGGTCTTCCGCAGCGCCCAGGGCGCCTGTGCGTCGATATATTGGTTGCAGGCGAACACCCCAGTCATCCACGTCTCGACACCCTGGCTGAGCGCGAGATCGTCGAACGCCACGCGGAAGCCCGCGCAGGCGATGTCGACTTCGGCGAGGAGCACCGCGTCGGCCTCCTCTGCCCTGCCCTCGGGCACATGGCCTTCGCAATTCTTGGCGATGAAGGCGAGGACGCGCTGGGCGAGATTGCCGAAGCTGTTCGAGAGGTCGGCGTTCGCGCGGGTGACGATCGCCTCGTCGCTGAACGTGCCGTCATTGCCGAAGCTGACGTCGCGCAGCAGGAAATAGCGCAAGGCGTCGACGCCGTAGAGCTCGGCGAGCTGCATCGGATCGACGACGTTGCCGACCGACTTGGACATCTTTTCCCCGCGGTTGAGGAGGAAGCCGTGGCCGAAGATCTGCTTTGGCAGCGGCAGGTTCGCGGACATCAGGAAGGCAGGCCAATAGACTGCGTGGAAGCGGACGATGTCCTTGCCGATCAAGTGGATATCAGCGGGCCAGAATTTCTCGAAGCGCGGAACGTCGTGCGGATAGCCGGCACCGGTGATGTAGTTGGTCAGCGCATCGACCCAGACGTACATGACGTGGTCGGGGCTGCCCGGCACCGGCACGCCCCAATCGAAGCTGGTGCGGCTGACCGACAGATCGACCAGTCCGCCTTCGACGAAGCGCATGATCTCGTTGCGGCGCGATTCCGGGCGGATGAAGTCTGGGTTGGCGGCGTAGAGATCGAGCAGCGGCTGCTGATATTTGGAGAGCTTGAAGAACCAGGTCTCCTCGGCGGTCCACTCGACCGGAGTGCCCTGGGGCGAGAGTTTCCCCCTTCCCCGTCGGTGAGTTCCTTCTCTTCGTAGAAGGCTTCGTCGCGGACCGAATACCAGCCTTCGTAGCGATCGAGATACAAGTCGCCGGCATCGGCCATCGCCTGCCAGATCGCTTGGCTGGCGGCATAATGCTCGGGCTCGGAGGTACGGATGAAACGATCGTACGAAATATCGAGAATGTCGGCCATTTCACGGAAATAGCTGGACATTTCGTCAGCGAGTTCGCGCGGTTCGATGCCGCGTTCGCGCGCGGTTTTGACCATCTTGAGGCCGTGCTCGTCGGTGCCGGTCTGGAAGAAGACGTCGCGGCCGTGCTGGCGCTGATAGCGCGCGATCGCGTCGGCGGCGATCATCTCATAGGCATGGCCGATATGCGGACGGCCATTGGGATAGTGGATTGCTGTCGAGATGTAGAAGGGATCGGCCATGCCCGGGCTTTAGGAGCGGCGCGCAATGGGGGCAACCTTGTGTGACAGCGCATGGGTGGCGCGGAGAAAATTGGCTCACACGAAGGCACGAAGACACGAAGAAGCGTATCCGTCACCCCGGCGAAAGCCGGGGCCCAGGGTCACGAGCGATATCGTTTTTGGCTCTGGGCCCCGGCTTTCGCCGGGGTGACGGGAAGAGGGTGAGCCCTTCTCTACTCCCCGCACAGCCGTCGCCCGCTCGAATCGCGCATCGCGGCGGCTTCGGCGGCGGATCTCGCTCAGGCGGGTGGCTTCCAGCCCGGTGAACGAGGCGCGGCGGGCGCAGAGCTTCCTGCAGGCGTCGGGGAGCGCGCCGGGGAATTTGATGCGGTCGCCGTCGTAATGGGCCTCGAAATTGCACCCGTCCTTGCCGAGCGTCACCTTGAGGGTTTCGCCGCTCCGTTCGACGGTGCCGGAACCGCTGCAAGTGATGCGGTCGCCATAATCGACATAGGCGCCCATCCGATAGTTGGAGCCCTTCCGGACGACGCAGATCCGGTCGGTGTCGCGGGCGTAGAGGCCGGTCAGGTCGCTGTCGTCGGGATCGCGGACCAGCCCGCGTTCGATCGCGGCGCTTTCGAGATCCTGCGGCGCCTGGGCATTGCCGCTCCCCTGCCCGCCCCCTGAGCATGCGGTAAGGAGGAGGACCAGAGCGAATGCCCTCATGCGTCGCGGACCAGCCGCCCGTCCTCGATGCGGCGGAAGAAGCAGCTGCGTTCGCCGGTGTGGCATGCGGGGCCTGCCGCCTCGACCTTGAGCCACAAGGCGTCCTGATCGCAATCGATCCGGGCCTCGATCACGCGAAGGACATGGCCCGAGCTCTCGCCTTTCTTCCACAGCCGGCCGCGGCTGCGCGACCAGAAATGCGCCTCGCCGGTGGCGAGCGTCGCCTCGAGCGCCTCGGCGTTCATGTGCGCGAGCATGAGGAGCTCGCCGGTCGCGGCGTCGGTCGCGACGGCGGTGATCAGGCCGGCGGCGTCGTATTTGGGGTTCAGGGCGAGGCTGGTGTCGCGGTTGTCGGTCACATCCCTGCTCTACCCAACTCGTCCAGATCACGGAAGAGCCCCTCCCCGACCCCTCCGCTTCGCGGAAGGGGAGCGAAGGAGCCGCAACGTTCGCCCAATGCGCTCCCCTTCCGCTTGCGGGTGGGGTCGGGGAGGGCTTGGCCCGCAGCCTGCTAGTGCCCCCGGATCGCGTCGATCAGCGCATCCTTGTCCATCTCCGAACGGCCCTCGATGCCGATGTCCTTCGCTTCGTCATAGAGTTCGTCCTTCGAACGGTTCTCGAGATGCGTGCCGCCCTTGTCGAGCGTGCCCGCCTCCTTCGCATTGGCGATTCGCGCTGCCTTTTCCTTCGACGCTCCGTCGTCGCGCAGCTTCTCGTAGAGGTCGTCATTCTTGATCTGCGATCCATGATCCTTGGCCATGATGTGGCTCCTTTCGCCTTGAAAAACCGGCGAAACAGCCCCGTGGTTCATTTCCTTGTGACAAACCGGCGACAAATCGCGACGGAGTGCCTATATGGCCCTCAAGAGTTCCCAACCCCTCGAGGGCTGATGCTTACCACGCACCCGTTTGATGACGACAAGCTGCACGAAGAGTGCGGCATTTTCGGTGTTTCCAATTCCGAGGGCGCTGCTGCGCTCGTGGCATTGGGTCTCCACGCGCTCCAGCACCGTGGCCAGGAGGCGGCCGGCATCACCAGCTGGGACAGCCACCAGTTCCATACGCATCGCGCGATGGGGCATGTCGCGGGCAATTTCGACCGCGACGACATCATCCGCAGCCTCTCCGGCAACACCGCAGCGGGCCATGTCCGTTATGCGACGACCGGCGACACCGCGATCCGCAACGTCCAGCCGCTCTACGCCGAGCTGGCGAGCGGCGGCTTCGCGGTGGCGCATAACGGCAACATCTCGAACGCGATGCGGCTGCGGCGCGATCTCGTCCGGCGCGGCGCGATCTTCCAGTCGACCAGCGACACCGAAGTGATCATCCACCTCGTCGCGACCTCGCAATATCGCACGCTGATCGATCGCTTCATCGATGCGCTCAAGCAAGTCGAGGGCGCCTATTCGCTGATCGTGATGACGCCGGAGGGCATGATCGCCTGCCGCGATCCGCTCGGTATCCGTCCGCTGGTGATGGGCAAGCTCGACGATTCGATCATCTTCGCCTCGGAGACGGTGGCGCTCGACGTGGTCGGCGCCGAATATGTCCGCGACGTCGAGGCCGGCGAGCTGGTGATCGTCAAGGGCAGCGAGGTCACTTCGCACAAGCCCTTCCCGCCGGTCGCGTCACGGCCGTGCATCTTCGAATATGTCTATTTCTCGCGCCCCGATTCGATCGCCGAAGACCGCAGCGTCTATTCGGTGCGCAAGGCGATCGGCGCGCAGCTGGCGATCGAATCGCCGGTCGAGGCCGATCTGGTCGTGCCGGTGCCCGATTCGGGCGTGCCCGCTGCGATCGGCTATGCCCAGCAGAGCGGCATTCCGTTCGAGCTGGGGATCATCCGCTCGCATTATGTCGGGCGCACCTTCATCCAGCCCGGCGACAAGGTTCGCCACCTCGGCGTCAAGCTCAAGCACAACGCCAACAAGGAGTTGATCAAGGGCAAGCGCATCGTGCTGATCGACGATTCGATCGTGCGCGGGACGACCAGCCTCAAGATCGTTCAGATGATGCACGAGGCCGGCGCGGCCGAGGTGCATCTGCGCATCGCCTCGCCGCCGACCCGGCATTCGTGCTTCTACGGCGTCGACACGCCCGAGCGCGCCAAATTGCTCGCCGCCAAGCTCGATGTCGAGGGGATGACCGACTTCATCCATGCCGACAGCCTGGCGTTCGTCAGCATCGACGGGCTGTACAAGGCGCTGGGCGAGGCGCACCGCGCCGACATCCACCCCAAATATTGCGACGCGTGCTTCACCGGCGAATATCCGACCACGCTCACCGACCAGGATGAGCTGCAGCCGGTTGACCAGTTCGCGCTTCTGGAGGAACGGGTCGGCTGACCTGATTCTCCCGGAGTTCGAATGACCGACAAGCCCCTCGCCGACCGTATCGCGCTCGTCACCGGCGCCAGCCGCGGGATCGGCGCTGCCACTGCCCGGGCGCTCGGCGCCGCGGGCGCGCATGTCGTGCTCACCGCACGCACCGCCGGCGGGCTCGAGGAAGTCGAGGAGGCGATCTACGCCTCGGGCGGCTCGGCGACGATCGCGCCGATGGACCTGACCGAGAATGAGAGCGTGGCGCGGCTCGCCGGCGCGGTCGGCGAGCGTTGGCCGGCGCTCGACCTGCTGGTGCTCAACGCGGCGTCGCTGGGCAGCCTGAGCGCAGTGCCGGCGATCGACTTCAAGGAATTCGCCAAGGTGCTGACGCTCAACGTCACTGCCCAGGCGGCGATGCTGGCGGCGTTCGATCCGCTGCTGAAGGCGGCGAAGCAGGCGCGCGTGCTGGGGATCACCTCCAGCGTCGGGCGGACGCCGCGGGCTTATTGGGGCACCTATGGCGCGTCCAAGGCGGCGTTCGAGAACCTCCTGCTCAGCTATGGCGAGGAAGTCCGCCATATCAGCGGCGTGCACGTCGGCGTGGTCGACCCGGGCGCGACCCGGACCAAGATGCGCGCGCGGGCGTTTCCGGGGAGAACCCGGAGACGGTGAAGGCGCCCGAGGCTGTGGCGGAGCGTATCCTGGCGCTGGCCGTTGCCGGGTTCGAGACCGGGCATTTCGAGCGGGTGGAGTAGCCCTTCCCCGTCATCCCGGCGAAAGCCGGGATCCAGAGCCACGAGCGCCCGGGCAGAGAAACCTTGGGCCCCGGCCTTCGCCGGGGTGACGATCAGTGGGTCGCCGCCGCGAACAGCCTGTCGAGGAATGCCGTCCGAGCCAGCCCGTAGTCGCGGTCGCTCGCCTTGTCGGCTGCTGCGGACACTGCGATCACCGTCTTGCTCTTCGGATCCACCCGGATCGTCTGGCCGAAAATGCCCTGTGCGCCGAAGCGCCCTTCCGGGTAGGTCCACCATTGATAGCCATAGCCGCGGCCGGGCACGCCGATATCGGCATGGACGCGAGTCGATTCGGCGAACCAGTTGGCCGGGACCACGCCTTTGCCGCCTTCGAGCGCCAATTGCCCCATCCGGGCATAGTCGCGCAGGGAAACCGACAGGCAGCAGCCGCTGACCTCATGCCCCGACGGATCGATCATCCAGAAGGCATCCTGCTCCATCCCATAAGGCCGCCAGACCTTCTCGCTCAGATAATCGGCGAGCGGTTTCTTCGTCGCGCGCATCACCAGCACGCCGATGAGATTGGTCTCGCCGGTCTTGTAGACCCACTTCGAACCCGGCGCAGTCTCGCGGGGCAGCTTCTTCATGTAATAGACGGTGGGGTCCTCCCCGCCGGCACCGGTTCGAGGAACATGCGGGCGACGTCGGACTTCGCGTCGGTATAATCCTCGTTCCACTTCACGCCCGACGTCATGGTGAGCAATTGCGCGATGGTGACGCCGTCATAGCCGCTGCCGGCGAGCTCCGGGATGTACTTGGTCACCGGCTCGTCGACCGACTTGATGTAGCCGTCCTTGATCGCGGCGCCGACCAAGGTGGACGTGAACGACTTGGCGACCGAGAAGCTGGTCCAGCGCCCTTCCCGGCCATAGCCTCGCGCGTAACGTTCGAGGCGGATCTTGCCGTCCTGCAGGACGATCAGCCCCGCAATGTTCTGGCTGGCGATGAAGGCATCGAGCTCGGCGTCGGAGAACGGCAGCGGCTTGCCCGCGGGCAGCGCGCGGACCTTGCCCCCGGCCTTGACGACATGGCCGGGGAAGATCTTCTCCATGTGCGGGAAATTGGCGTCGCGCTTTTCCTGGCTCCAGAACAGCACTTCGGCGCCGACTTTCCTGAGACCGCTGGTATCCTGCGGCGCGCTTTGCCCCGTCGCGGCACCCGCCATCGTTGCGAGTGCGAGCGCACTCGCCAGCATCCAGGTCTTCATCACCCCTCCTTGACCAGTGTCGCCTGGACGACATCGATGCCGCCGCCGCGAAATCCGCCTTCGCAATACATCAGGTAATAGCGCCACAAGGCGATGAAACGCGCATCGAATTGTGCGGGCAGCAGCCCGCCAGCCGCCGCCGCCTCGAAATTCTCGCGCCAGCGCCGGAGCGTCTCGGCATAATCGAGCCCGAAATTGACCTGATCGCGCCAGTCCATGCCGTTGCTGGCGGCAAGACGCCGGAATTCGCTTGTCCGGATCAGCAACCCGCCCGGGAAAATGTAGCGCTGGATGAAATCGACATTGCCGGCATAGCCTTCGAACAGTGCATCGTCGAAGATGATCACCTGCAGCGCCGCGCGGCCTCCGGGTTTCAGCGCGCGGGAGATCGCGGAGAGATAGGCCGGCCAATATTGGCGGCCCACCGCCTCGGCCATCTCGATGCTGACGACTGCGTCGTAATGGCCGCTGACGTCACGATAATCGGTGAGCGCGAAGCTGGCGCCGCTCATGCCCGCGGTGCGTGCCTCGGCCCAGGCCTTCTGCTCGGTCGACAGCGTGATGCCGTGCACGTGCCGCCCCGCCCGCACCGCCAGTTCGACGAACGAACCCCAGCCGCAGCCGATCTCGAGGATCGCATTGCCGGGCACGGTGGCCGTGCGATCGAGCATCGCCTGGAGCTTGGCTTGCTGAGCCTCTTCGAGCCGCTGGCCGGGGTCGGCGAACCGCGCGCTCGAATAGGTCATCCCCGCGTCGAGCCACGGCTGGTAGAAATCGTTGCCGAGATCGTAATGGAAGCGGATGTTGCGGCGCGATCCGCCGCGATGGTTGCGCCGCAGCCAGTGCCAGAGCCGCTTGGCGAGTCGCCACGGACCGGTCGCCCGCGCGGGCTGCGCCAGGCCGGCGCGGTTGCGGCTGAACAGGGCGAAGAGCTGCACCGGATCGGGGCTGGCCCACTCCCCGCCGCCCAGGCCTCGTACCAGCCGATCGACCCGCTCAACGCGAGCCGCAGCAGTGCCCGCCAGCTGCGAAGATCGACCACCGCGGCAGGACCGTCCGCCCGTCCGCCGAGCAACCGCGCACGGCCGCTGGGCAGCAGCAGTTCGAGGCTGCCCTCGGTAATCCCGCGATCGAGCCGGTCGAGCTGGCGATGGAAGACGGGCGCCAGCAGTTCCAACGGTCCGCCGCCGCGTCCCGTTTCCTGTCTGCGACCCTGTCCTCGCGTCGGCGCGTTCATCACGCCCCTACATGCACGCGGCGGCGGTGCGGGCAAGCGCATTCAGAAGGAAAAATGACTCACACGAAGACACAAAGGCACGAAGAAGGTTCGGAGGAGCGCTTCGCGCCTGTTCCACAACTGCTTCTTCGTGCCTTCGTGCCTTCGTGTGAGAAATCTGTTTTATCTAAAATAGTTATTGGCAATACGCCGCACGCCGTCCCGGAAAGTGGGCGCGCCGAAATTCATCAGCAGACCAAGCGGGAGTTCCATCAGACGGAGATAGGTCAGCACCTGTTTGCCGTGAACCGGGACAAAGGCTTCTGTTGATTTCAACTCGATCAGCAGCCGCCCCTCGACCAGCAGATCTGCCCGAAAGCCTTCTTCGAGCACTATCCCGTTGAAGCAAATGGGTATCGGTTTTTGCCGTTCTGCGGACAGGCCTCGTTCTCTTAGGCTCTGAAACAGGCACACTTCATAGACCGACTCGAGAAGCCCCGGCCCGAGCGCTTCGTGCAGCTTGAAGCCGCAGTCCACCGCTACTCGGGCAAGCGCTTCGATCTCCTCGCTCAATCGCTCCTCTTGGCGCCCTGCCTCACAATGCGTGCGGTGCCTTGTCGACCAGCCAGGTCTGGCCCTTGGCCACGAGCTTCTGCAGATCGGGCTTCTTGCCCTCGCTCGCCGCCTTGTTCTGCGCGACTACGGCGCTTTCGAAGGTCGGTGCGGGATCGTCGTAGAGCACGCCCAGCGCCATCGGGAACGGCCCAAACGGCATCTCGACCAGCATGTGCGCGATCGCGCGATTGGCGGTGTTGTGGACGATCACGCCTGCGGCTTCCCAATCGCCGTCGACGACGTCGACGACCTTGAGCGTCAGCCGCTCCACGTCGAGCGAAAGCCCCTTGGCACCGCCCGCGAAGAGCAGCGGCTTGCCGTGCTCGCACCACATCTGGTTGAGCTGGGCGTTCGGCTTGGCCGTGAACGGTTCGAACACGTCGTCGTTATAGACGATGCAGTTCTGGAATATCTCGATGAACGCCGCGCCCTGGTGCGCATGCGCGGCCTTCAGGACCGAGGGCAGGTTCTTGTGCACGTCGATCGCGCGCGCGACGAACCGCGCGCCGCTGCCCAGCGCGAAGGCGCAGGGCTTGGCGGGGTGATCGACCGAGCCGAACGGCGTGGACGGCGAACGCGTGCCTTCGCGGCTGGTCGGCGAATATTGCCCCTTGGTGAGGCCATAGATCTCGTTGTTGAACAGCAGGATCTGGCAGTTCAGATTCCGTCTGAGCAGATGCATCGTATGGTTGCCGCCGATCGACAGCGCGTCGCCGTCGCCGGTGATGATCCACACGTCGAGATCGGGATTGGCGAGCTTGACCCCGTCGCCACCGCCGGCGCGCGGCCGTGGATGGTGTGGAAGCCATAGGTCTCCATGTAATAGGGAAAGCGCGACGAGCAGCCGATGCCGCTGACGAACACGGTGTTCTCGGGCGTGGCGCCGATCTCGGGCATGGTGCGCTGCACCGCCTTGAGGATCGCATAGTCGCCGCAGCCCGGGCACCAGCGGACTTCCTGGTCGGTTTCCCAGTCCTTGGGTGTGCTGGGCTTGATGGGGGTCAGGTCGTTCATCCGTCCGCCGTCGAATTAGAGTGGCATGCGGGGCACCATAGGTCGCCCGTGTGCATGAACAAGGTTTTGCATCGGGCGCATTGGCTCGAAAGCATCTGGCAACCCGTGCACTCCAGCGAGATCTCGCTTCCGTGCGTCATCGAGGAGGTCGTCGACCGCCGAAGCCAACGGTTTCATGAGGGTGAACATCGAGCGGGCTGCCGCCATTGATCCGGGTTCACCATAAGCGACGAATGCTTGCTCGGCTTTGCAATGCGGACAAGTCGCTAGCATGGCATCCCTCCTTGGGCAGCCGCGCGGGTCACGGATTCACCGCTTCCGGGCTCGGCAATTGCGTATCGTCTGGCCCCAGCTCCTCGGCGCGGTCGCTGTGGAGGTGGCGCGCGATCGCGGCCTCGACCTCGGCGATGGTGAAGGGCTGGCCCGACACCTTGTTGAGCGGCACGGCGTTGACGAGATACTGGTCGCGCAGCACGGTCTTGAGCTGGCCGGTGTTCATTTCCGGTACGAGGATGTGCTCGTAACTCTTCAGCAGATCGCCAAGATTTTTCGGCATGGGCCAGATGTGGCGGAGATGGACATGGCTGACGTCGAGCCCCTTGGCACGAGCGCGGCGGACCGCAGTGGCGATCGGGCCATAGGTCGAGCCCCAGCCGACCACGACGAGCTTGCCGCCCGCCTGCCCCTGTTCGACCGCCTGATCGGGGATGTCGATGCCGAGCACCTTGTCGCGGCGTATGTCGGTCATCGCCTGGTGGTTGCCCGGCGAATAATCGATATTGCCGGTGCCCAGCGCCTTCTCGATCCCGCCGATGCGGTGGAGCAGCCCCGGCGTGCCCGGCTTGACCCAGGGACGCTTGAGCTTCTCGTCGCGCGCATAAGGCAGGAACTTCTCGCCCTCGGCCGGAAGCTCGGTGTGGAAGGTCACCGGGAACGGCGCGTAGCCGCTCATGTCGGGCACTTTCCACGGCTCGGCGGCATTGGCGATATAGCCGTCGGTGAGCAGCATCACTGGGGTCATGTACTGCGTGGCGATGCGCACTGCCTCGATCGCGACGTCGAAGCAATCGGCGGCCGAGCGCGCGGCGAGCACCGGCATCGGCGAGTCGCCGTTGCGGCCGTAGACCGCCTGGTAGAGATCCGACTGCTCGGTCTTGGTGGGAAGCCCCGTGGAGGGCCCGCCGCGCTGTGAATTGACGATCACCAGCGGCAGCTCGGTCATGATCGCGAGGCCCATCGCCTCGCCCTTCAAGGCGATACCCGGCCCCGAGGATGACGTCACGCCGAGCGAGCCGGCATAGCTGGCGCCCAGTGCCGAGGCGATCGCGGCGATTTCGTCCTCGGCCTGGAAGGTGGTGACGCCATATTCCTTGAAGCGCGCGAGATGGTGGAGGATCGCCGAGGCGGGCGTGATCGGATAGCCGCCGAAGAACATCGGCAAATCCGCCAGCTGTGCGCCCGCGACGAGGCCGAGGGAAATCGCTTCGGCCCCGGTGATCGTGCGGTACAGGCCCGGCTCGGACGGCGCCGCCGAGACGTGGCGCTGTGAAATGCCCATGGCGCCCAGCTCGGCGGTCTCGCCATAGGCATGGCCCGCGTTCAATGCGGCGATATTGGCCTCGGCCAGCTCGGGCGCCTTGGCGAACTTGGCCTTGAGCCAGTCGATGATCGGCTGGCGATCACGGTCGAACATCCATAGCGCCAGCCCCAATGTCCACATGTTCTTGCAGCGCAGCGCCTCCTTGTTGCCGAGCCCGAACGGCTTCACGGCATCGAGAGTCAGCTGCGAGATGTCGAGCTTGAGCAATTGCCATTTGCCGAGGCTGTCATCCTCGAGCGGATTGGCGGCATATTTGGCCTTGTCGAGGTTGCGCTGGCCGAATTCGCCCTGGTCGGCGATGATCAGCCCACCAGGCTTGAGCGCATCGACATTGGTCTTGAGCGCCGCCGGATTCATCGCGATCAGCACGTCGGGCTGGTCGCCGGCGGTATCGATCTCGGTCGAGCCGAAATTGATCTGGAAGGCCGAGACGCCGAACAACGTGCCCTGCGGCGCGCGGATCTCCGCCGGAAAGTCCGGGAACGTGGCGAGATCGTTGCCCGCCAGCGCGGTGGCCAGCGTGAACTGGCCCCCGGTCAGCTGCATGCCGTCGCCGGAATCGCCGGCAAAGCGGACGACGATCGCTTCGGGTGCGGAATTGGCCGACGCCTCGGGCGTCAGCTGGTGGGCAGCGGTGGCCATGGCCGGTCTTTATTCCTGCGGTTTGTCTATCGTTGCGAGTGCTCTACGCCTCCCTTGCGATACGCCCAAGGTAGAAAATGCCACGAGGGCTGCAATGGGGGCTTTGCGCTGCCGTCCCGAGGCGGGAATCGAGACCCTTGCCGCGACACCCACCGCAACCCTCTCCCTTGCACGGAGGGGAATGTGTATGGGGTCGCCATGACCGATATCGCATCCCTTCCCTATCGTCCCTGCGCCGGCGTGATGCTGGTCAATCGCGACGGTCGCGTGTTTGTCGGGCAGCGGCTCGATTCGGTGCTCGAGGCGTGGCAGATGCCGCAGGGCGGGATCGATCCGGGCGAGGATCCGCTCGAAGCCGCGTGGCGCGAGCTGTGGGAAGAGACCGGCGTCGCGCGCGAGCATGCCGAACTGGTCGCGGCCGCACCGGAGGAACTCACCTACGACCTGCCCGAGGATCTGATCGCCAAGGTCTGGAAGGGCAAATGGCGCGGCCAGCGCCAGCGCTGGTTCCTGTTCCGCTTCACCGGCGAGGATCGCCACGTCAACATCGCCACTGCCGAACCCGAGTTCCGCGCCTGGCGCTGGGCCGAGCCCGCCGAGCTGCCCGACATCATCGTCCCTTTCAAACGAGAGCTTTATCGCCAGCTCCTCGACATTTTCACGGAACAGCTCGAAACGATCTCGTCCGGCGTAACGATCATTCCGTCGCGCGCTGCCCTTTTGATGCCCTATTAATCTGACTAGGGGAGCGGCATGCGCGCCCTGCTCCTTGTCCTGCCGCTGCTGCTGGCCAACACCGCAGCCGAAGATCCCGTCATTCCCCCGACGATCAAATCGATGCTCGATGCCGCAATGCAATCGGGCAGCGAGGGCGACGTCGCGGTGATCGTCAAATATGCCAGGAACGCCGATCCGGCGAGCGCGGACCTCGTGGTCAAAACCGCGACCGACTGGCGCAACGACCGCCTCGCTCAGGCCAACCGCAAGATCCGCGAGGCGGATTTCTTCGACCTGGTGAAGGGCCGCGCCGAGCTGGGCGGCTATATGAGCACCGGCAACACCGAGAATATCGGGCTCACCGCCGCGATCGAAGTCAAGCGCGAGGCGCTCGAATGGCGTCACAAGCTCCGCCTCCAGGCCGATTACCAGGAGAGCCTCGGCCTCGTCACGCGCGAGCGCTATCTGGCGGCCTATGAGCCCAACTGGAAGTTCGACGACCGCGCCTACATGTATGGCGCCGCGCAATATGAGAGCGATCGCTTCTCCGGCTTCTACGATCGCATCTCGGTATCATCCGGCGCAGGCTACAGCGCGATCAAGTCGCCGGCGGTCAAGCTCGACCTCGAACTCGGGCCGGCATACCGCCTCACCCGCTTCATCGACGACAAGACCGAAAGCAACCTCGCGGCGCGCGGCAGCATGGATTTCGGCCTGAAGCTGTCACCCAGCATCTCGGTGACGCAGAATGCCTCGGCCTATCTGCAGGACGCCAACAGCACGGTATCGAGCCGCTCGGCGCTGCTGGCGAAGCTGTTCGGGCCCTTCTCGGCGCAATTCTCGTACACGCTGCAATATGAAAGCACGCCGCCGATCGGGCGCCAAACCACCGACACCACTAGCCGCGCGGCGCTCGTCGTAGATTTCTGAGGGCATGGTAAATCCTCCCTCGCGCCGCGGGGGAGGATTTGGCGGGTCATGCCATGCCCGCCCTGCATGAGGTCCGAGCGTTCGCCGGGATGACGGCAATAATATTTCGCGCTACGAGCCGGGGATGAGCGGGCTTTCCAGCATCGAGCAGGCGGCGGTCGAGCATGTGGCGCAGGCGCCGATGCTCGCGCGGACCGAAGCCTGGACGGCGATCAACAGCGGCACGCGCAACCTGGCCGGGCTGGCGACGATCGCCGAGATGCTCGCCGACAGTTTCTCGGCGCTCCCCGGCCATCTCGCCTTGGTCGATCCCGCACCGGCGGAGAGCGTGACGTCGGACGGCCGGGTCGAGTCGATCGGGCATGGCCGGCACCTCCATCTGGCGGTGCGCCCCGATGCGCCGGTCCAGATGCTGCTGACCGGACACATGGACACGGTGTTCGGCGCCGACCACCCCTTCCAGGCCGGTCGCTGGCTCGACGACGGCCGCTTCAATGCCCCGGGCGCCGCGGACATGAAGGGCGGCCTGGCGCTGATGTTGGCGGCGCTGGAGGCGGTGGAGGCGAGCCCGGTGGCTGCGCAGCTCGGCTATGAAGTGCTGATCAATTCGGACGAGGAGACCGGCTCCTTCTCCTCGCGGGCGTTGATCGAAGGTGCGGCGCGCGGCAAGATCGCGGCGCTGACGTACGAGCCCGCGCTTCCCGACGGCACGCTCGCCGGCGCCCGCGGTGGCACCGGCAATTTCTCGCTCGTCGTCCATGGCCGCAGCGCGCATGCCGGGCGCAATCCCGAAGAGGGCCGCAACGCGCTGGTCGCCGCGGCGGCGCTCGCGGTACGGCTGGCCGAGGCCAAGACCGCCGGGCTCGCGGTCAATCCGGCGCGGATCGACGGCGGCGGGCCCAACAACGTCGTCCCCGATCTCGCGATCCTGCGCGTCAATTTCCGCCCGCGCGACGAATGGAGCATCGCGATCGCCAAGGCCGCGCTGGAGAAGGCGGCGAGTGACGTCATGGCGTCGCACGACGTCCGCATCGAAGTCCATGGCAGCTTCAATCGCCCGCCCAAGCCGATCGATTCGGGCGCCGAACGGCTGTTCGGCCTGGTGCGCGACGCGGGTTCCGATCTCGGCATTCCCGTCGCGTGGAAGGACACCGGCGGTGTCTGCGACGGCAACAACATCGCCGCCTGCGGCGTCCCCGTGGTCGACACGATGGGCGCGCGTGGGGGCGCCATTCATTCAGCGGAGGAATTTCTGATCCCCGAAAGCCTGCCCGAGCGCGCCGCATTGTCGGCGGTCACCATCCTGCGCATCGCCAACGGAGCGTTCGCATGACCTTCCGCATCCGCGCCGCGCGCGACGAAGACCTGCAGCCGCTCTACGAGATGGCCAAATTGACCGGCGGCGGCTTCACCAATTTGCCGCCCGAAAAGGACGCGCTCCGCGCCAAGCTGGTGCGCAGCCACGCCGCCTTCGCGCGCGACGAGGACGGGCTGTTCGACGATCTGTTCGTGCTGGTGCTCGAAAATGTCGACACCGGGGAGGTTCGCGGCACCTGCCAGATCTTCACGCATGTCGGCCAGCATTGGCCCTTCTACAGCTATCGCATGGGCACGGTGACCAAGCACAGCCAGGAGCTCGACCGGACTTTTCGCGCTGAAATCCTTAGCTTGGTCAATGATCTTGAGGGTTCGAGCGAAGTCGGCGGGCTGTTCCTGCATCCCGGCGAGCGCGCCGGCGGGCTCGGCATGCTGCTCGCGCGCAGCCGCTATCTGTTCATCGCCCGGCATCGCGCACGCTTCGCCGAGCGCGTGCTGGCCGAATTGCGCGGCGTGATCGACGAGGCAGGCGGCTCACCGTTCTGGGACGGCGTCGCGGGGCGCTTCTTCGGAATGAACTTCCAACAGGCCGACGAATTCAACGCCACGCATGGCAACCAGTTCATCGCCGATCTGATGCCCAAGCATCCCATTTACACCGCGATGCTCCAGGAGAGCGCGCGCTCGGTGATCGGCCTGCCCCATCCCTCGGGCCGGGCGGCGATGCGAATGCTCGAAAGCGAGGGCTTCGCCTTCGAGAATTATATCGACATCTTCGACGGCGGCCCGACCATGACCGCGCGCACCGACCTGGTCCGCACGGTACGCGAGGCGAAGGCAGCGCGCGTGACCGGTATCGGACCGGGCTGCGAACCCGCAATGCTCGCCTCGGGCCGGCTGGCCAGTTTCCAGGCGTGTTATGGCAAGGTGACGTCATCGGACGAGGGCGTGGCGATCGATCCTGCCGCCGCGTCGGTGCTCGGCGTCTCTACCGGCGACGAAGTGCTCCATGTCGCGCGGTGAGATCGATGCTGGTTGAGATCAACTTCGACGGGATCATCGGCCCAAGCCACAATTATGCCGGCCTCAGCCCGGGCAATCTCGCCGCGACGCGCAACCGCGGCCTGACCGCGCACCCCCGCGCGGCCGCGCTTCAGGGCATCGCCAAGATGCGGGCGAACCTGCGGCTCGGGCTGACCCAGGGCATCCTCCTGCCCCACGCGCGGCCCGACCATGACTGGCTTGCGGCGCTTGCCTCTGATTATGCCGATGCCGACAGCCACCTGCAGGCGCAGGCCATGTCCGCCTCGGCGATGTGGGCGGCCAATGCCGCGACGGTCTCGCCGGCTCCGGACACTGCCGACGGCCGCTGCCACCTGACCGCCGCCAATCTCGTGACGATGCCGCATCGCAGCCACGAATGGCCCGGTACGCTGGCGCAGCTCCGCCTCGCCTTCGCCGACCCCGCCTTCGCGGTCCACGCGCCCGTTCCCGCCCCGTTCGGCGACGAAGGTGCCGCCAATCATATGCGCCTCGCCGCCACGCATGACGCTCCGGGAGTCGAGGTCTTCGTCTACGGCGAGCCCGGCGGCCCCTTCCCTGCCCGCCAGCATCCCGAGGCCAGCCGCGCCGTCGCGCGACGTCATGGCCTCGACTCCGCCCGAACCCTATTCGTCCAGCAATCCGACGAGGCGATCGCCGCCGGCGCGTTCCACAACGATGTCGTCGCGGTCGCCAACGGCCGTGTGCTGTTCGCGCACGAACAGGCCTTTGCTGACCAGGATCGCTTCTACGACGATCTCCGCGCCGCGTTGCCCGAAGTCGAGATCGTCGAGGTGCCTGCCGACCAGGTCAGCCTCGGCGACGCCATCGCCTCCTATCTGTTCAACGCCCAGCTCGTGACGCTTCCCACAGGCGAAACCGCGTTGATCGTCCCCGAGGAAGCCCGCGAGACGCCGAGCGTCCAGGCGTGGCTCGAGACGCACGTCGCGGGCAACGGGCCGATCCGCCAGGTCGAAGTCGTCGATGTCCGCCAGTCGATGGCCAATGGCGGCGGCCCCGCCTGCCTGCGGCTCCGCGTCGTCGCCGACCCCGCCACGATCGACTCGCGCTTCCTTGTCGACGCGGCGCGGCTGGATCGGATCGCATCGGTGGTGGAGATGCATTGGCCCGAGGCGATCGATGCGGATGCGATCGGGGATCCGGCACTGGTAACGCGCATCGAGTCCGCCCGCCGCGCGCTGCTGGAAACGCTCGGAACTGTCGAATTAATTGACAGGTAACCATCTTCGTTAACGCGCGAATGGCGGATTTCCGGACTTGGCCCGGCGCTTGCTTCATATTCGGCATGTTCGATCGCGTCCGCCGCCTCTTCACGATCAAGACCAAGTTCGAGGCCTATCTCGTGATCTACGGGCTCGGCACCGGCGCAGTGGAGCGCGGCATGCATTATCTCGATCGCTTTCCCGGCCTCGGCGGCAAAATGCTGTTCGTGCTCTGCCCGCTGGCCGTGTTCATGGCCGGCGCCAAGATCCTCGATACCTTCGATGTTCCCCGATAGCTGCTACCGGCCTTATTGCCCGGGCAAAGCACGCGCATGCGGGGCGCCAGGCAACAGGAGCCGCAGCATGAGGCGGGTCGAGCGCAATGCGGCGCGCAACGCTCCGGCAAGAGCCGGACGGACACCCGCCGGGGCGGCCACGCCGTCGTGATCGAACAGTGCGAGCAGCTGTTCCTCGTCGCGGGTGAGTTCGTCGTCACACGGGTCACCCGCTTCAAACCGGCGCCGGAATGCGGCTTCGAACAGCGTCAGTAAACCGTCCAGGACGGGGGCGAGAAACCCGCCGACAGAATTGGGGAAGGCGGCGGCGAGCGTTGGCTGGACGGGCTCGCCGAGATCGCGTGTACGGCGCCAGCAACGCGCGCCGTCGATGAGAGTCGAAGCTGCGGGCGAGGCGAACGCAAGGCGCATGGCGAGTCCTTTTCCGAGTCATCCCCTCTCTGCGGCCTTCCTTTTTCGGAATTGCCGCGCACGACGCGATAGGATCACTCTATGGCGGCAAAAAGACAGGCCGGTTCGTCTCGTCGCACGTCGGTTGTCCTCTGGAGCAGGCGCAGCGGCTCCTATCTTGCGGTTTTGCGCCGCAGCCGTTCGCCGAGACTCTGCATCTGACGCGCGATGTCGTTCGGGATGCGCTGCTCGCCGCCCGTCGTTATTCCCGTCCATAATATGGAGCCGTCGGGTCGCTGCGCGGACATCATGAGTGTCAGGCGGCCATTCCAGATGAAAAGCCACGACTCCAGCCGGACCGCGTCCTTGCGGGGGCTGCTGCCGCGGAAGGTCTGGACACCGCTGAGCTGATCGGCCTGCGCCATGAGCATGGCGCTGCTGGCATTGACGAGCGGCTGATAGGCGCGGTTGCCGGTGGCATTCTGGACGGGCGTGACGACGAGCGCCGGCAAGTCTGCCGCACGCCCGAATATAGCCCAGGCCAGCGCCGCCGCGATCACGAGCGCCAGCATCGCGAGTGCGATGACCACGGGACGAAGCCGGTTCGGGCGGGACGCAGCCGGCGTATCGGCAGGCGGCGCCACCATGAGGCGATAGCCGCGCTTGGCGACCGTCTCGATATAGCGTGGGCTCCGGGCGTCGTCTTCCAGCGCCTGACGCAGATCGCTGATGACCACCGGCACGCTGTTTGCGCTGATCGCGCGGCCTTTCCAGACATGCGCCAATATGTCGTCCGGGGTGACCATCTCGCCCGCGCGGCTGCAAAGGAGTTCGAGCGTGCGCGCGGCGCGGTGTTCCAGGCGACGGCGCTCATCGCCGCGACGCAATTCGTTGGCGTCCGGCTCGAACGACCAATCCCCTATGCTGTGGCTCGTCATCTGGATTCGCAATGTCCTTCTGCCCTCTGCCTTCGCACCTTAGCCGCGGGGAAGGAAACCGGGTCGGGGCGGGATCGGGCTGATTAGAACAAATTCAGCGTTTCTTTATTCGCATTCCCCTTCGTGCCCCGCCCATCCACGGCCAGGCCGAGCATGATTGGCGTCGGCGGGCGAAAGGACAAACGTTCGATGCAGGTGCAAAAGATACTGCGGCGTCTGGATGAGGCCGCCTTGGGGACCGTGTTCCTGGGAGTAGTGGCCATCCTGTACGGGATCGCATGCTTCCTCCAGGGCGAATTTCATGACTTTTGGCAGCCGGTGCCGGAAAACCTGCCCCTGCGGCAGCCGCTCGCTTACCTCGCTGCCGGATTGTTGGTGGTGAGCGGATCGGGCTTGCTGATGGCACGCACCGTTCGCCCCGCGGCGATGCTCCTGCTCCTGATATTCGCGCTGTACGACGCATGTTATCTGCGGCTCCTGATCGGGCCGCCTCTCAACGCGAACGCCCTTATGGGGCTCGCGGAGCAGACGTCGGTGGTCGTGGGCGCTGGGGTAATCCTGCTGCAGATGCGCGGGAGCGGACCGGCCGGAGCGACGGTCGCCCGGATCACATTCGGCGTCTGCTCGCTCATTTTCGGTCTCGCGCATTTCGTGGCGCCGGTGCAGACCGGGAATATGGTGCCCGAGTGGCTGCCTGGCGGCCAGGTGTTCTGGGCGATCGCCACAGGCGTAGGGCATGCGGCCGTTGGCCTTGGCCTGATCGCAAATCGATTTGCGGTCCCGGCGACGCGGCTCGGTGCATCGATGTACATGTGCTTCGTCCTGCTCGCCTGGCTGCCCGGAGCGTTCACCCATCCCACAGAGTGGTTACGTTGGGAGGGCTCCGCGATCAGCCTGTGCATGGCCGCAGCTTTGTGGCTGGTTGGGGACCTGCTGGCGTCACAGCGCCGGACGGACGCGGCATGGCCGGCGGGCAACAGGATTGGTGGCGAAGCGTCGGCATCGACGTGACGGCGGGGCAGCGACCGTGACGTCAGCTCGGCACAGCCCTCTGATGCGCGCAGCGCCTTCCCGCGCAAGAACATAAAAACCCCGGCAAGCACGTGGCTTGCCGGGGTTTTTAATGGCGCGCCCGGAACGATCTCGAACGTCCGACCCTCAGATTCGTAGTCTGATGCTCTATCCAGCTGAGCTACGGGCGCGCATTGGAGGGGTGCCTTTAGAAGTGCTTTTCCAATAGCGCAACCCCGTTGCGTGCGGTTTTCCACAAGCATAGAGCACGGCCATGCGCAGCCTCCTCTCGTTCGCCCCCATCGCCCTTGTTGCCGCCCTTGCGGGCTGCACCCAGAGCCCCGGTGCCTATCCCTCGCTGCTGCCGCGGCCGATCGAGGGCGGGAGCTTCGCGGAGCCGCAACGCCCGGCGCCGGTCGCGGCCCCCGATGCGGCGCTCGACAAGCGGATCGCCGAGTTCAACGCATCGCTGACGGCGGGAAATCAGCAATTCGCCGCCGCGGCGCAGGAGGCCGAGGCGAAGGTGGCGGTGGCGCGCGGGGTTCCCCAGGGTTCCGACGCCTGGCTGGACGCACAGACGGCGCTCAGCAGGCTCAGAATCGCTGCGCGCTCCGCTGCTGATCGCGCTTTCCGATCTGGAGGAGATCGCGATCGAACGCGGCAAAGCAGGGCAGCAGCCTTATCCGGCGCTCGATTTGGCGATTACCGCCGCCGATACGATGACGACCGCGCAGGGCAACCGGATCAAGTCGATCGAGGCGGCGCTCGCCGGCGCCTAATCGTCTGCCAGCGACGGATTGAACGCGCGCATCACCGGCACCACCGAGGCATAATCGTCGGTCCAGGGCGTGAAGCCGGGCTTGGGCGTCAGCGCAAACCATTGCGGATCGTTCGCCGTCAGCCGCGCCAGCATGTTCGCGTCGCGCGAGAGCGCGATCCAGTCCGAGACGGCCGCTTCGTTGCGCGCCTCGAGCGCACTCGGCTGATAGACGAGCCGTGCGGCATGCCATCCGCCCTGCGCGGCCGCGCCGGCGACCACCGGCGACAGCGCGAGGAACCGGTTGGAGATATGCACCAGCAGCAAGCCATTGGGCGCGAGCACGCGGCCATAGGTACCGAACGCCTCGGTGGTCATCAGGTGCATCGGAACGGCGTCCGACGAGAAGGCGTCGAGCGCGAGCAGGTCGAGGCTTGCCGGTGCAGCCTCGGCGAGGCGGATGCGGGCGTCACCCACGGCGATCCGGGCTTGAGGCGCGCATTGCCGGAGGAACGTGAATTTGCCCGAATCGCGCGACAGATCGACCACCTCTGGATCGATTTCGTAGAAGCGCCACTGCTGGCCAGGCTGCGCGTAGCAGGCGAGCGTGCCGGTCCCGAGCCCGACGACGCCGATCCGCGCGGCGGGGCCGAACAGCGTCGGTGCCGCCAGCATGGCACGGCCTATGCCTGAACCGGGCACATAATAGGTCGTCGGCAATCGCGAGCGCGCGCCCTTGAGCTGGATGCCGTGCAGCGTGGTACCATGCGCGAGCCGTCGTTCTCCGGGCTCGTCGTTCACGGTGTAGACGCCGAAATAGCTGCGCGTTCGATCCCCGCTCAGCGAAGTCTCGATCGCGCGATAGCCGCCGAACAGGAACAGCCCGCCTGCCAGCGCGACGAGATAAGGGACGCGCCTGCCGGTCGCGATCAGGCCGACGGTGGCGACGGCCAGAAAGGCGACCTGCTCGTGCATCTCGCCGAGCATGCCCCCGGGTTGGTCGTGCCGAGCCAGACGAAGATCGCGACGAGCAGCGTCGCCACGAGTATCTTGATCCGCAGGATTTGCCCGGTGCCGCGCCAAAGCCGGGCGAATGTGGAGAACAGGAACGTCTGCGGCATCAGCACGCCCGCGGCGAGGATCAGCAGCGGATATTCATAGGTCCAGTCGAACAGGACCGGCGCGAGCAGCCCGGAAAATACGCCGCCCAGCGCGCCGCCGACCGACATCGCGAGATAGAAACCCGTCAGCCGGTCGGCCGCTGGTCGCAGCCGGTACATGCACGAATGCAGTGCCACCGCGACGACGAACAGCAGGGCGAGGCCGATCAGCGCGTTGAGATAAGCGAGCTTCTGGTGCCCCGCGATCAGCGTCGCGCCGAACAGCAGCACGATGATCGGCGCGAACTTCGCGAGCAGATCGGGAATCGTGTCGCCTTCGCGAAACGCCACCGAGAAGCTCAGCAGATACAGGCCGAGCGGCAGCACCCAGAGCATCGGCATCGCGACGATATCGGTGGTCAGGAAGGTGGTCGTCGCGAGCATCAGCCCCGAAGGGACGAAGGCCAGGATGATCCAGTGGAGCACGCGCAGCTTGCCTGGCGGCGGGCTGTGGTGCGCGACGTGCGGTTCCTGCGGGGCCTTCCGGGGCAGCAATGTCGCGCAACCGGCGATAAGCACGAAGACCAGAGCATAGCCGATCGTCCAAAGCCAGCTCTGCCCCTTGAGCGCCAGGCTCGGTTCGACGATCAGCGGATAGGCGATCAGCCCGCCAAAGCTGCCGATGTTCGACGCCGCATAGAGCGCGTAGGGATCGCGCCCGCCGCTGGCGACGCTGTACCAGCGCTGGAGCAAGGGCGCCTGCGCCGAGATCGCGAAGAACAACGGCCCGATCGAGGCGCCGAAAAGCCAAGGCACCCAGAAAGCCGGCTCGGCATCGGCGGGCAATTCCATCGCCGTCAGCCCGATCGGCAACCAGATCGCCGCGACCGCGAGCACCACGAGGTGGATCCCGGCCTGCATCCGCACGGGCACGCGCCCCAGCCAATGCGCATAAGCATAGCCGCCGAGCAGCAGCGCCTGATAGACCAGCATCGCGCTGTTCCACACCGCCGGCGCGCCGCCGAGCCGGGGCAGCGCCATCCGCGCGACCATCGGCTGGACGAGGAAGAGCAGGAAGGATCCGGTGAGGATCGCGACGACGAACAGCCAATGGAATCGCGTCCGGGGCGCGTCCGCCTGTTCAACCTCGTCCGCCATGCAATCCTTCTCCCCTGCGGACCGCCTGCACGATATCCGATTTAGGCGGGATTAACCGCAGGTCGCGCGATGCGATAGGTGATGTGCGGCCGCAACCGCTCGATCGCCCGGGGATGATCGAAATCGTCCTCGGGCGCGCGGACCATACCGAGCCGTTCCATCAGTCCCCAGCTGCGGACATTCTCGACGGTGGTGATCGCTGCGATGCTCGGCACATCGAGGTGCGCCCAGCCCCAGTCGAGGCTCGCCTGCGCCGCCTCGCGGGCATGGCCCTGGCCCCAATATGCGTGCGCCAGCCGCCAGCCGATCTCGATCTCACCTTCGATCGGCGTGTCCTCGGCGCCCGGCTTGAGGCCACAAAAGCCGAGGAACGCACCATCGGCGCGGCGTTCGATCGCCCAGAAGGTGAAGCCGTTCGTGTCGAGGATCGCCTGCATCCGATCGATCAGCGCATCGGTCTCGTCGCGCCACAGCAACGGGCCGAGCGTCGCCATCACGCGTTCGTCCTGGCCCATGGCATGAAAGGGCTCGCGGTCGGAATCGCGCCAGCCGCGCAGGATCAGGCGTTCGGTCTCGATCATGCCGGCCGGTCGATCGCATAGACGATCATCGCGCCAAACGGGTCGCCGGCAGGATATTCGGGATGGTGGAAGTCGAGATCGGCGCGGCGCCGCATGCCTAGCCGCTCCATGAGCCCCCAGGAGCGCGTGTTGGACTGCGTGGTCCATGCCGCGATCCGCGGGCGATCGGTATTGGTCCAGCCCCAGGCGAGGCTCGCCTGCGCCGCCTCGCGCGCAATCCCCTGCCCCCAATAGGCCTCACCGATCCGCCAGCCGATCTCGAGCTCTTCGGGCACCGGCGTCCCTGCATGTCCGCCGATCCGCACACCGCACACGCCCGCCAGCGCGCCGCCGTCGCGCAGTTCCACGGCCCACATGCAATGGCCGAAGCGCCTCTGTTGCTCGATCTGCCGGTCGATGATCATGTCGTGCTTCGCTTGGGCGACGGGTCCGCCGAAATGCTCCATCATCGCCGGCGTGTTCACCAGCGCGTGAAACACCGGCTTGTCCGCCTCGCGCCACGGCCGGAGGAGGAGTCGAGGGGTTTCGATCATAAAGCCCTCTCCCCCTTGGGAAGAGGGTTGGGAGAGGGGCAGTGCGGTGAATGAGCGGCACTTACCCCTCTCCCCGACCCTCTTCCCAAAGGGGAGAGGGAGAATACGAACCGGATCACGCGCCCATCAACCGCGCAGCCAGCGGCGCGTGATAGGTGAGCACGCCCGAGCAGCCCGCCCGCTTGAATGCCATCAGCGTCTCCATCGCCAGCGCCTCGCGGTCCCCCGCCCCGGCTGCCGCCGCCGCCTCGATCATCGCATATTCGCCCGACACCTGGTATGCGAACACCGGTACTTCGAAGGCATTCTTCACACGCACTATGATGTCGAGATACGGGAGCCCCGGCTTGACCATCACGCTGTCCGCGCCCTCGGCGATGTCGAGCGCGACTTCGCGCAGTGCTTCCTCGGCGTTGGCCGGGTCCATCTGATAGGTCTTCTTGTCGCCCTTCAGCAGTCCGCGGCTGCCGACCGCGTCGCGGAACGGGCCGTAGAACGCGCTGGCATACTTCGCGGCATAAGCCATGATCTGGACATTGACGTGGCCGTTCGCCTCGAGCGCGGCGCGGATCAGTCCGACGCGCCCGTCCATCATGTCCGAAGGCGCGACGATGTCCGCCCCCGCTTCGGCCTGGATGAGCGCCTGGTCGGTCAGCACCGCCGAAGTCTCGTCGTTGAGCACATAGCCGGCGGCATCGACGATCCCGTCATGGCCATGGCTCGTATAGGGATCGAGCGCGACATCGGTCAGCACGCCGAGATCGGGCACCGCGTCCTTGATCGCGCGGATCGCGCGGCACATCAGATTGTCGGGATTGAGCGCCTCGCGCCCGTCGTCGCTGCGCAGGCCCGCCGGGGTGTTCGGGAACAAGGCGACACAGGGGATCCCCAGCGCCGCCGCTTCCTTCGCGCGCTCCGCCACGGCCTTGATCGACCAGCGCGAAACGCCGGGAAGCGATGCGATCGGCTCCTCCTCGCCGCCTTCGGTCACGAACAGCGGCCAGATCAGGTCGGCGGGCGTCAATACGGTCTCGGCGTGCATCCGCCGGCTCCATGCGGCGGCTCGGGTACGGCGGAGGCGAAGTGCGGGATATTGGCTCATGGCGGCGCTGATGCTCCCTCAGCCGGTGGGTTGCAAGCGCCCGGCGGGCTCGGCGGTGGCGAGCGCATGCTCCTCGACTTCGCGTGGGCGGATCAGCGCGCCCTTGCGCCAGTTTCCCCAGCGGAAATAGGCCGCTGCCATCGCCAACGCCGCCGCCGAGCCGACCGGGAAGCTCCACCACAGGGCATCGCCGCCCAGCAGCGGCTCGAGCCCGAGCGCGAAGCCGATGCGGACCGGATACAGCGCGACGATCAGCGCGATCAGCGGCGCCCACACCGCGCCGTTCGCGCGCACGGTGGCGAAGATCACCATCGTCATGCCGAACAGCACGAAGTTCCAGCTCGCGATCAGCTGGATGTGGCGGGCGATCGGAATGGCGGCGCTGTCTCCGCCGACGAACAGGGCCATCACCGGCCGGTCGAACAGCAGCACGACGCCGACCATCGCCCCGGTGATCACGCAGTTCCAGATCAGCCCGGCGCGGGTGATGCCATTCACTCGGTCCCATGCGCCGGCGCCGATATTCTGCGCCGCCATCGCGCTCACCGCCGCGCCGATCGCCATCGCGGGCATCTGGATATAGGTCCATAGCTGCTGCGACACGCCGTAAGCGGCCGCGGTATCGACGCCGAGCCGGTTGACCAGCCCGACCATGGTGAGCCCGCCCAGCGACATCACCAGCATCTGCGCGCCCATCGGCAACCCCTTGGCGACGATCGTGCGCATCATTTCGCGCTCGGGCAGCAGATAGCGGAACTCGCGCCCGCGCAGCCGGATCGGCAGGTCGCGAATGTAGAGCGTCGCGAGCAGCCCGATCGCTGCGACATGGTTGGCGATCAGGGTCGCGGTCGCCGCTCCGGCGATCCCCATCCGCGGCACCGGGCCGAGCCCGAGGATGAAGACGGGGTTGAGCCCCGCATCGAGCACCGCGCTCAGGATCATGAACCAGAATGGCGTCATGGCGTCGCCCGAGCCGCGCAGCCCCATCATCAGCAATACCAGCAGCATCGATGCCGGCACCCCGAGGAAGATCACCCGCAGATAAGCGAGCGCCAGCGGCATCGCGTCGCCGGGCGTGGCGAGCAATCGCAGGATATCGGGCGCGAACAGCCAGCCCAGGATCGCGACGATGACCGCGCCGCCGATGACGAGCCCCACCGCCGATCCGAAGGCGCGCCGCGCCGCGTCGACGTCGTGCCGGCCGATCGCCTGCCCGATCATCACCGTCGCCGCCATGCCGAAGCCGAACACCGCGCCGAAGGTGAGGAACATGATGATGTTGGCGTTCGAAGTCGCCGCCAGCGCGCTCTCGCCGAGGAAGCGCCCCACCCAGACCGCGTTGATCGAGCCGTTCAGCGACTGGAGGATGTTCGAGCCGAGCGTCGGCAGCGCGAACAGCATCAAGGTGCGGCCGATAGGGCCCTGGGTCAGGTCGCGGCGTTGGGGAGGCTGAGCCATCGGTTCCCTTCGGATTCCCCTCCCTGCAAGGGAGGGGTTAGGGGTGGGTTGCGATGACGGAGGCTCGATGCCTCCGTCATCGCGCAATGCTGCGGGCGTGGAAAGGCTCCCTTCGGTCGCACCCACCCCTGCCCTCCCTTGCAGGGAGGGGAGAAACCTAGCCCAGCCGCGCCAGCGCCGCCGAGAGTCGCTCGGCTTCGGCCGCTTTTTCGGCATGATCCGCCCGCGCCTTCTCGACCGCCTCGGGCTTGGCCCGCTCGACGAAGCTCGGGTTGTTGAGACGGCCGGCGAGCCCGTCGCGCTCCTTCTCGGCCGCAGCAATCGCCTTGGTCAGGCGGGCACGTTCGGCCTCCATATCTATCAATCCGACGAGCGGCAGCGTGTATCGGACCCCGTCGACCAAAACTTGCGCGCCCCCACCGAGCACCGAAATGTCTACATCTGGCGTGTTCGCAGACGGGACACCCAATTCAACTCTTACG
This sequence comes from Sphingomonas sp. 7/4-4, assembly GCF_027941955.1. Classification (GTDB taxonomy): domain Bacteria; phylum Pseudomonadota; class Alphaproteobacteria; order Sphingomonadales; family Sphingomonadaceae; genus Sphingomonas. The sequence continues at coordinate 769,503 of NZ_CP115960.1, read as the reverse complement.
CGCTCAACAATCCCTTCGACGCGAGCCAAACGCGCGAGCGTACTTTCATACCTGAAGAGTCTGTCGCGAGTGTCGGTATCAGCTTCGTCCACCCGAAGTTTTGTTCGAACAGAAGGCGGCACGTTGAGCTCCGTCCGTGCCGCACGAATCTCGCTCACCAGCCGGATGAGCCAGTCGATTTCCTTCGCCGCCTCGGGATCGAGCGCCCGCGCATCCGCCATCGGCCAATGCGCGACGATCAGCTCGTGCTCGCGCGCACCCATCTTCGACCACAATTCCTCGGTGATGAAGGGCATGAACGGGTGGAGCGTGACGAGGATCTGATCGAGCACCCAGCCCGCCACCGAACGCGTTTCGTCGGCACCGGCGCCGGTTGCGGGCACCCCGCCCTCGCCCTGGATCACCGGCTTGATCAGCTCGAGATACCAGTCGCAGAAGCGGCTCCAGGTGAATTGGTAGATCGTGTTCGCCGCCTCGTCGAAGCGCAGATCGGCGAGCGCGAGGTCGAGCGCCTGCACGGTCGCCACCGTCTCGGCGATGATCCAGCGATTGACCGCCAGCTCGGCCGCGGGCGGCTCGATCGTGGTGCTCGCCCCGATCCCGTTCGACTGGCAGAAGCGCGCGGCGTTCCACAGCTTGGTCGCGAAGTTGCGATAGCCCTCGATTCGGCGCTCATCCATCTTGATGTCGCGCCCCTGGCTCTCCATCGCCGCCATGAAGAAGCGCAGCGCGTCGGCGCCGTACTGGTCGATCAGCCCCAGCGGATTGACGACATTGCCCTTGGACTTGGACATCTTCTGCCCGTCCGCAGCGCGCACCAAACCGTGGAGATACAGAGTCTTGAACGGCACTTCCTTCATGAAGTGCAAACCCTGCATCATCATCCGCGCATCCCAGAAGAACAGGATGTCGAAGCCCGAGATCAGCACGTCGTTCGGATAGCGGCCCAGCGCCTTCACGTCCTCGTCCGGCCAGCCCATCGTCGCAAAGGGCCACAGCGCCGAGGAGAACCATGTGTCGAGGACGTCGCTGTCCTGCACGAGCTTGACGCCCTCGCCGGCCTGCGCCTGTGCCTCGGCCTCGCTCTCGGCGACATAGATGCTGCCATCCTCGGCAAACCACGCCGGGATCCGGTGCCCCCACCACAGCTGACGCGAGACGCACCATGGCTGGATGTTTTCCATCCAGTTGAAATAGGTCTTCTCCCACGTCTTCGGCACGATCTTGGTCGCGCCCGAACGCATCGCTTCGATCGCAGGCTTGGCCAGTGTTGCCGCGTCGACATACCATTGATCGGTCAGCATCGGCTCGATGACGGCACCGCTGCGGTCGCCAAACGGCTGCATGATCATCTTGTCCTCGACTGCGATCATCAGCCCGTCGGCGTCAATGTCCGCCACCACCCGCTTGCGCGCCTCATAGCGATCGAGTCCACGATAGGTTTCAGGCACCAGATTAAGCGCGTCGATCTCGGCGGCGGTGGCGGGCGTGCCCGTAGCGATTTCCTTCGCGCGCGCAGCAGCCTCGGCATAAGAAGCGCCATCGGAACGCATCGCCGCGGCTTCGTCCATCAGCCGGTACATCGGAATGCCGTTGCGCTGCGCCACCCCATAGTCGTTCTGATCGTGCGCGCCGGTGATCTTTACCGCGCCGGATCCGAACGCCGGGTCCGGATATTCGTCGGTGATGATCGGGATCAGGCGGCGATATTCCTTCGGCCCCACAGGGATCTCGCACAGCTTGCCGACGATCGGCAGGTAGCGCGCGTCGCCCGGATGTACGGCGACGGCGCCGTCGCCCAGCATGGTCTCCGGCCGGGTGGTCGCGATCGAGATATAGTCGCGCGTCTCCTCCAGCGTAACGTTCCCGTCCGCGTCACGCTCGACATAGGTGTAGGTCTCGCCTCCCGCGAGTGGGTATTTGAAGTGCCACATATGGCCCTTCACCTCGCGCGACTCCACTTCGAGGTCGCTGATCGCGGTGCGGAACATCGGGTCCCAGTTCACCAGGCGCTTGTCGCGATAGAGCAGCCCCTGCTTGTGCAGCTCGACGAACACCTTCAGGACGGCTTTCGAGAAGCCCTCGTCCATCGTGAAGCGCTCGTTGGCCCAGTCCATCGAGCAGCCGAGGCGGCGGAGCTGCTGCGTGATCTCGCCGCCGCTCTCTTCCTTCCACTCCCAGACCTTCGCGACGAACTCCTCGCGCGTGAAATCGGTGCGCTTCTGCTGCTTCGCGTTGAGCTGCCGCTCGACCACCATCTGCGTCGCGATGCCGGCATGATCGGTGCCCACCACCCAGCGCGCATCCTTGCCCTTCAGCCGGGCGTGGCGGACGAGCACGTCCTGCAGCGTATTGTCGAGCGCATGGCCAATATGCAGGCTGCCCGTCACGTTGGGCGGCGGATTGACCAGGGTCCACGGGTCGGCGTCGGGCCGCTCGGGCGCGAACAGGCCCTTTTCTTCCCAATGCTGGTACCAGCGGGTTTCGATTTCGGCGGGGTCGAAGGTCTTGGGGAGCTCGCTCATGGCGGCGCTTTAGCGAGCCCTGCGACCAATTGGCAAACCCATCGTCAGGCGCGCTGCAGATCAACGTCCGATTGGAGCAGCAGCATTTCCAGGTCGAACGGCAACGCCCGAAATTGCAGCAACGGCCCGGGCGCTCCCTTTACGGCCACCAATTCGGGTTCGCCGGTCGAGTTGTCGAACACCCAACACCGGTCGACGTGCTGCGCGAACCACCGAAGTTGCTCGAACGAGCGCGTACGGCGCGCCTCGACCTTGTCAGCGGGAACATCATGCCCGCCCTCACGAACACGCTGGGCGATCCGCTCCATCTGCAGCTTGAGCGAGCCGAGCAGGATGTAGATCATGCGCACTTCGAACCCGTGCCGGTGCGCCAATTCGACGAGGCGCCGATACTTGCCGGACGACAGCACCGTTTCGACGCCGATCGTCTGATAGGCTTGGATCGAGGTTTCCAGCCATTTCTCGATCTCGCTGCACGGCGGCGAGGTTCGCGGCCTCGATATCCGTCCTCTCGCCTTCGACGATCTTCGCCGTCAGCAGGTCCGGATTGATGATCCAGACCGATCCGCCCCAACCCTCGATATCGGTGCGATTGTAGAAAGTGCTCTTGCCGCATCCGTTCGGACCGGCAACGATCCAGAAGATCGGCCGGTCCGGCCTACGAGGCGTCCTGATCGCCACGCCGCTTCCGCTGATCGGCCTTGATGCGGCGCACGTTCGATCGGAAGGCGGCGAGCAGGTCCTCGCCCAGCGTCTCGCTGTCCGACTGTACCACCTTCAGTTGCACGACCGTGCCGTCGGGCGCGCGCACGCGCTTCGTCGGCAGGTCGCTCGGGCGGACGGTCTTCAACTGCGTTGCCATCGTCATCTCCAGCGATCGATATAGGCCCGCGCGTGCGCTTGCGAAAGCCTCACTCCTTCTTGCCGGTATATTTCCCCAGCCAGCCGAGCACTTCGCCATACCATTGCATCGAGTTCTTCGGCTTGAGCACCCAATGGTTCTCGTCGGGGAAGACGAGCAGCTTCGACGGGATCTCGCGCCGCTGGAGCGCGGTGAACGCCGCCAGCCCCTGGGTATAGGGGATGCGGAAGTCCTTCTCGCTGGTGATCACCAGCTGCGGAGTCTTCCATTTGGTGACGTGGTTGACCGGGTTCCATTTCTCGAACGCCTCGGGGTCCTCGGAATAGGCTTTCCCGCCATGCTCCCATTCGTCGAACCAGAGCTCTTCGGTCTCATAGGCCATGGCGCGCGCGTCGAACACGCCGTCATGCTGGACGATGCACTTGAACCGATCGGGCCACTGCCCTTCGATCCAGTTCATCATGTAGCCGCCATAGGATGCGCCGAGCGCGCAGGCATTGTCGGCGTCCAGATACGCGAACTTGCCGGTCGCCGCCGCGAGCCCCTTTGCAGGTCCTCGAGCGGCCAGCCGCCCCAATTGTTGCGGATCGCGTCGCTGAAGGCCTGGCCGTAGCCGGTGGAGCCATGGAAATCGACCGAGACCACGGCATAGCCCGCGCCGGCGAATACCGCGGGGTTCCAGCGATACGACCAGCTGTTGTTGCTCGACCCCTGCGGCCCGCCATGGACGATGAACGCGATCGGTGCCTTCTTTCCCTCGGCGAGCGAGGCCGGGCGCACCGCATAGCCCCACACCGTATCGTTGTTTGCGCCCGGGAAGCTGAACCGCTCGACCTTGGGCAAGTCCACCCCCGCGAGCTTCGCGGCATTGACCGACGTGAGCCGCTCGGTCTTCTTGCCGGTCAGCCGGTAGAAATCGTCCGGCGCGGTCAGGCTGTTCCTGCTGAACACCAATCCGTTCTTCGTCGGCACCACCGCGGAAACCGCGCCTTCCTGCGTCAACCGCGTTACCTTGCCGCTGGTCGGGTCGACGCTGAAGATCGGCTCTTCCTGCGTGTCCTGCGCCGTGACGTAGATCGTCTTGCCGTCGGGCGCCCACGCGATCGAGGCGACCGAGCGGTCCCACGCCTCGGTCAGCGCGCGCACTTCGCCGGTGGCGAGGTTGCGGAGCATCAGCACCTGGCGATCGGCTTCGTAGGTCGGCCGCTTCATCGCGAAATATGCCAGCCATTTGCCGTCGGGCGACGCGATCGGGAGGTTGTCCATCCCGTCATTGTCGGCAGTGAGGTTCACCGGCGCCGCGGAGCCGTCGGCCGGCGCCGCGAAGATGTCGAGATTGGTCGAGGTCGACTCGATCCGCCCCGCCTCGCGCAGCGCGAAATAGACGGTCTTGCCGTCCGCCGACCAGCTCACCTCCTCGCTGCCGCCGAACGGCTTGGAGGGCGTGTCGCCGATCAGCTTGCCGCCAATCGCCACACCGCTGCCGGTCGCGCCGTCGCGGCCGAGTGGAAGCACGAACAGCTGCGAGCGGTCGCCGTTGGCCCAGCTGTCCCAATGACGCACGAAGAGTTGGTCATAGACCCGGCCCGATCCGGCATTGGCATCCTTCTTGACCATCGCCGGCTCGAGGCTCGGCGCGCCCGGCTTGCGGTCTCCCCATATCAGCAACTTGTCGGCCGCCGGCGACACCTTGAACCCACCCAACCCGCCTGAGAACCCCGTGAGCTTGCGTGCAGCCCCGTCGGCGAGCGGCATTGCCCACACTGCGTCATCGCCGCCTTTGTCGGAGGCGAAATAAAGCATGTCTCCGACGATCTGCGGGTTGGTTTCGTTGACGTCCGCCTCGCCGGCGATTTTCTCCGGAATCGCCCCCTTCTTGCTCAAATCGAGCCGCCACAGGTCGTAGCGTCCGCGATTGGCCGCCAGATCGGTCTCACGCTGCTGCCAGACGAGCCACTTGCCGTCGGGCGAGACGGCAGGCGCCCCCACCCGCGAGAGCGTCGCGACGTCCTGGATGGTGAGGTCTCGCGCCAGGGCAGGCGCGGCGGCGGAAGCGAGCAGAGCGCTCGCGAGCAGGAGATGCTTCATGGAGCGGAGATAAGCAGATGGTTGCGAGCGTTACAATCGCCCTCGAAACATCACCCCGGCGAAACCGGCTCTAGTTCCGTCCCGTAATCCGCGTGATCTCGCGCGCGACCATCGCCTCGACGATCTGCGGGAGATTGGCGTCGAGCCAGTCGCGCAGCATCGGCTTGAGCAATTCGCGCACCAGCCCCTCGAGCGTGTCGGAGCCCGCCGCCTCGGGCTTCACCACCATCCGCGAGAGCGCTTCGAGCGGTCCGCGCGTCGCTTCGACCGCGCGCTCGGACAGGATCGGCTCGGTACGCGCCGGCTGCACGGGCGCAGCGCCGGTTTTGTCGGCGGGCTCTTCCTCGACCTGATCGTGCAGCTCGAGCACAGCCTCGCCCTCCGGATCCTCATCCTCCGCGGGCGCCGGGCGTGCGCTCGGCGCAGTGGAAGCACGGCCGCGGCGGGTACGCGAAGCCACCGCCGCATCGCCTTCCTCGGCGATGATGCGTTTGATGGAGGAGAGGATCTCCTCCATCGACGGCTCGGTACTGATTTCCCCATAGCCGGCACGTCTCCTGTCGCTGACTGTGGTTAAATCAGGGATTTCCAGGCGTGGTGTCAACTGATCGCTGCAACAAAGGATCCAGCGGGGTGCTGGTCACCGTCGCGCCCTGCGCCGGAGTGCCGCTGGTCGAGGTGCTAGTGCCGGTCGGCGTCTTGTCGTCCGCCCAGTCGTTCCAGCGGCCGCGGACGCGCTTGTAATTGGCGGCCGGATCGTAGAGCGGCCCACCCTCGAGCCCGAGATCCTTGGCTTCCGCACGCCCCATCGCCGCAAGCAGGGTGAAGCCCGCGACATAGGCGTCACGCTCGGCAGTGACGTAGTTCACCTGGCTGTTGAGCAGTTCCTGCTCGGCGTTGAGGATGTCGAGAATCGTGCGCGTGCCGACGCTGTTCTCGGCGCGGACGCCCTCGAGGCTCAGCTTGTTGGCCTCGACCGCGACGCGCGACGATCTCGATCACCCTGAGCGAACTGTCATAGGCCGCATAGGCCGAGCGGGCCTGCGCGATCACGCCGCGCTCGGTGAGCGTGACCTGCTCGATCGCCGCGCCCTGCCGCGCCTGTGCCTGGCGGACCTGCGCCGCGGGGCGCCCGCCCTGGAAGATCGGCAGCGTCACCTGCGCGCCCAAAGTCGTCGCGAAGCCGTCGCTCTGCAGTCCCGTAGCCGCCGCCTGGCGCCCGACCGAGCCGAGATAATTGTAATAATCGCCGCCGACGCCGACGCTCACCTGCGGCAGCCGGCTGGCCTTGGCGACGCTGACGTCATAGCGAGTCGCATCGCGCGCCAGCTTGGCGGCCTCGAGATACGGATTGTTGGCGAGCGCGGTCTGCTCGGCGGTACCCACGTCATCGGGGAAGTTGGGCAGAGCCGGCGGTTGGGCGAGTGCGCCGGGCGGTGTGCCGACGACCCGGATATAGGTCTCGCGGCTGCCGATCAGTCGCGCTTCGGCGGTCCGCAACTGGCTCTGCGCCAGCGCCAGCCGCGCCTCGGACTGGGCGACATCGGTGCGCGTCAGGTCGCCGACCTCGAACCGGTCGCGCGTCGCCTGCAGATTGACCTCGAGCACGCGCGTGTTCTGCTGGTTGAGCCGCACGATCGCCTCATCGCGCAGCACGTCGACATAGGCCGTCACCGTCAGCGTGAAGACATCCGCCTCGGCGCCGCGCAGATTGGCCTGCCCCGCCTCGACGCGAGTCTCGGCCGCCTTGACCGAATTGCGCACCGCGCCGCCGCTGAATATCGGAACCGACAGATCGAGCCCCAGCGCCCCGCGCCGAGTCGGCTGGAACGTCGCATCGGTGTCGTACAGGCTGTCGCTGATCGATCCCGTCGAGCTCACGCCCGGACGTCCCTGCGACTTCGCGATCGGAACATTCTCGTCGTTCGCGCGCTGATTGGCGCGTTCGCCGGCGAGATCCGGATTGGTGTTGTACGCCTGCACCAGGGCATCGCGCAGCGTGGTTGTCGGCTGTCCGGTCTGGGCCAGCGCCGGAGTCGCGCCCGGCGGTGCAATCTGCACGCGTACCGGAGTCGAAGTGCCGCTGCGCGTCGTCGTGGTCTGCGCGGCGGCAGGCATGGCGAGCGCCGTCAGGCTCACGCCCAGGAGCAAAGAGGTAAGTCGCATCAATCTCTTCTTCTTCAGAAAGTGAAGGTCCGTAGGCGTCGGAAACCAGGCAATTCGGCACATTCGATATCTTGAAAGTCGATCAGGCCGAAGCCCCTTCGGTGCGACGGCCCGAAGCGAGGCGAGTCACGCCGCGGTCGATCACGCCGGTGAGCACGCGCCCGCCCGGCTTGACCTGCGCGATCAGCGCGTCGGGAAGCTGCTCCACCGCGCCGTCGACGATCAGCAGGTCGTAGGGCGCGCCCGCCGGCCAGCCAGCGTTCAGTGGGCCTTGCACGACTTCGACCTTGTCCTCGCCGGCAAGCGCCCCGCGCGCGATTGCGACCAGCGAGATCCTCTTCCTCGAGCGCGACCACCGATCCGGCGAGCAGCGCGAGCAGTGCCGCGGCATAGCCCCCGGCGGCACCGACCAGCAGGACATGATCGTCGGCGCGCACCTGCGCCTCGGTCAGCAGCCGGCCGATGACGAGCGGCGAATTGTGGCGCCGCCCGCCCGCAAGCGGCAGCAGCGTGTCGCGATAGGCGAGCCCGCGATGTTCGGGCGGCAGATAGTTTTCGCGTGGGCTGCGGGCCATCGCCTCGACCACGCGCGAGTCATTGACTGCGCTGGTCCTGAGCTGGCTCGCAACCATCGCATGGCGCATCGCTTCGAAGCGGCTCGCTTCGACGGGCGCGGGATCGACCTGAAGGGTCATCATCACTCCGGCTTTGTCGCACAACCGTATTAGTTGCGCAATACACTTGTTGACGTTGTTGCGCTTCTATCGCGCTGCAGCGTCGCCGCCAAGCGAGGGCCGGATCATTTTGAAACTATGTTGACAGCGCCACACCCCTCGCGCATTTCGCGCCCTCGCTTTCGAGGCCCGATGGCGGAGTGGTGACGCAGAGGACTGCAAATCCTTGCACCCGGGTTCGATTCCCGGTCGGGCCTCCAGCGCTTCCAGACAGATACGCGAAAGGGCGCCCGCTTCGCAGCGGACGCCCTTCGTGTTTCAGCCTATGCGCCGATCAGCGGCGACGGCCGCGGCAATCGCCGCCGTCCACTTCGCGGCCGAGCAATGCGCCCGCGCCTGCGCCGATGATCGTGCCGGTGGTGCTCCGGCCGCGATACGAGCTGCCGCGGCCGATCTCGCCGCCCAGCAGGCCGCCGGCGACTGCGCCGAGGATCGTGCCGGTGGTGCCGCTCGAGCAGCGACGATAATTGCGGTTGCGATAGCCGCGATAGTCACGGCGATAGCCACGATCCTCACGATAGCCACGGTCGCCGCGATAACCGCGGTCGCCACGATAGCCGTCGTCGCGATACTCGCGCTCATAATAACCGCGGCCATAATCCTGCGCGGCGGCGGGAGTTGCAGCCATGCCGCCGAGGGTGACGGTCGCGGCGAGCGCGGCAGTGAACAGGGACTTGATCATTTCATCCTCCTTCGGGGGCCTTGATTGCCTCCACATGCCGACTCTTCTGCCATGCCGGACGTGCAACGAGCCTGAACACGTCCGTTAGCCGCCGTTCATCCACTGTGGCTTTTGCGTAACTCGACGGCGAAAAAGCACGCCTCGTCGCCCCCGGTTCGACCCGGCTGCGGAACAAGCCGCGAATCCTGCTCGTTTTCGCAGCGGTTACCGGGAGACGACGAATGTATGATTTCGGCATCCGCCAGGCACATACCGGCTATCGCATCGCGTATCGGCCACAGGAGACCAACCATTGCCCCGGCTGCGGCCGATCGCACTGGATGATCGGTCGACTCACCGCCGAATGCGCATTTTGCGGCACCGCTTTGCCGCTGATCGCCGGCGGCGCATCGGGCAACGGCGTCAGGCGTCAGAACACGGCCGCTTCGCTCGCCGCCTGAACAGGAACGCGGTCTCCGGGCATGCGTTGCACGTCGCGAGACCCGCGACAGGAGCAGCCCGAATGACCGATCTTTCCGTGACCTCGCCCGTCGAGCGAGATCGCCCGCGTGATCGCCGCCGAGGCGCTCAGCATCAACGGCGACGGCGGGGATGTCAGCGCCGGCGGCGCTGTCGACGCAGTGTGGGAACAGGAAATCCCCCGCGCGACCGCGGTGCTCCGCACCCTGCGTGAGCCCACTCCCGAAATGGTAGAAGCCGGCCGCGCCGCGGGCGGCGATCCCGCGCAAGTCTGGAACGCAATGGTCCGCGCCGCGATCGGCCAGGAAGAGACTGTCTGACCCAATTCTCCCTCTCCCCTTCAGGGGAGAGGGTCGAGGAGAGGGGCAAGTGCGGTGTGCCCTCGATAGGCCCCTCCCTTGCCCTCTCCCCGCAAGCGGAGAGAGGGAGAAGTGATAGCCTGTTCGACATCGTCGCTCCCGCTTTCGCCGGGATGACGGGAGAAACGAGAGCCGCTATGGCCCCTCGCCATGTCCGGTGCCCAGCTCACGCTCTACAACTCCCTCACCCGCAGCCTCGAGCCCTTCGCGCCGCTCGACTCCGAAAAGGGCGTCCGCGTCTATTCGTGCGGACCCACGGTCTATAATTACGCGCATCTCGGAAACCTGCGCGCGTACGTGTTCACCGACACGCTGAGCCGGGTGCTGACCTGGAAGGGATACCCCTCACCCACGTCATCAACATCACCGATGTCGGTCATCTGACCTCGGATGCCGATGCCGGCGACGACAAGATGGAGGCCGCCGCGCGCGCCCAGGCGAAGAGCATCTGGGACGTGGCCGCGCATTACACTGCCGCGTTCAAGCAGAACATCGCCGATCTCAACATCCGCCAGCCCAGCCGCTGGTCGGTCGCGACCGATCATATCGACGAGATGATCGACTTCGCGAAGAAGATCGCGCCGGATCACTGCTACGAGCTCGACACCGGCCTCTATTTCGACAGCACCACCGTCCCCGATTACGGCAAGCTCGCCGGATCGCAGGACGATACGCGCGAAGGCCGGATCGAAGCGGTCGAGGGCAAGCGCCACCCGCAGGATTTCGCGATCTGGCGCAAGTCGCCCCCGGCGAGCAGCGCCAGATGGAATGGGACAGCCCCTGGGGCAAGGGTGCGCCCGGCTGGCACCTCGAATGCTCGGTGATGAGCCTGAAATATCTCGGCGCGCCGTTCGACATCCACACCGGCGGGATCGATCACCGCGAGATCCACCACCCCAACGAGATCGCCCAGAACCAGGCCTTTTGCGACTGCTCGGATACCGGCGCGCATTTCTGGATGCACAACAATTTCCTGGTCGATCGCGGCGCCAAGATGTCGAAATCGAAGGGCGGCTTCACGACGCTCCAGTCGCTGATCGATGCGGGGGTGCACCCCTCGCCTATCGCCTGCTCTGCCTCCAGGCACATTATCGCTCGGAGCTGGAATTCTCGGCCGAGAATCTCGCCGCCGCGCTGACCCGCCTCAAGCGATTGGTGATGACGGTGACCGCGCTCAAGGCGAAGGCCGAGGGCGAAGGCATCGCGCCGCAAGAATGGCTGGAGCGCCTCGATCAGGCGGTCTCGGACGATCTCAACACGCCCAGGGCACTCCCCATCCTCGATGAGTTGCTTGCCGAGAAGAAACTGTCGCCGGCCGATCGCCTCGCCGCGCTTGCCGAATTCGACGCAGTGCTCGGCCTAAACCTGCTCGCCCTCACCCGCGAGGAGCTGCGCGTCCGCCCGGCGAATGCGACCCTCACCCCCGAGCAGATCAGCGACCGTCTCGTCGAGCGCCAGCAAGCGCGCGTCGTGAAGGATTTCCAGCGCTCCGACACCATCCGCGACGAACTCGCCGCCGCCGGCGTCGAAGTGATGGACGGCGATCCCCTGGGCTGGGACTGGAAGCCGGCGCTCTAGAGACGCGGGGTCGCTGACACATAACCTGTCACCCCGGCCCTGTGTCGGGGTCCCCTGAGCGGCAACGGTTGAATCTGGAGCCTCTAGCGCTTCCATTGCCTCCCGGTGGACCCCGGCACGAGGCCGGGGTGACGAAATTGAGGCAGGTCCAGACGACGCCCCTTGCGTTCCCACCCCCGCTTTCGCCAAAAGCGGCACATCAACACGGGGTAGTAAAATGCGGGGACAAGTACTCGGCGTCGATCGCACCAGCGGCGAGGGCCAGATTTCAGGCGAGGACGGTCATCGCTACACGTTCCGGCCGGACGACTGGAGCGACGCCAAGGGCCCGGCCGTGGGCGCGCGGATCGATTTCGCGATCGAGGGGACGCGCGCGCTGCGCATCTTCCGCCTGCCCGATTCGGACGTCGCTTCGGTCGGCGTGGTCCGCCCGCCCTCCAACGATCGCAACAAATATGTCGCCGCTTTGCTCGCTTTCTTCCTCGGGGTGCTCGGCATCCACCGCTTCTATCTCGGCCGCAACGGCACCGCGGTGCTGATGATCGTGATTTCGGCCACGATCATCGGCCTGCTGGTCACGACCTTGTGGTCGTTCATCGACACCGTGCGATACCTCGTCATGTCCGACGCCGAGTTCGAACACCGCTACGCCCGCCGCTTCGCCTGATGAAGATCGTCCTGCCCGCGCTTGCCCGGCCGCTGATCGAGCCGCAGCTTCCGGCGGGGCTGGACGTGCACTGGTTCGCTTCGGCCGACGAAGCCGCGGAGATGGTCGCCGACGCCGATATCGGCTGGGTCGACATCAACAAGCCGCCCGAATGGGCGCGCGCGGTGGCCGCCGGCGTCAGGCTCAAATGGCTGTCGACGATCTATGCCGGGCTCGATCGGCTCGACAAGGCGCAGCTCCTCGCCCGCGGCACCCGAGTCACCAACGGCAGCGGCGTCAATGCGCACACCGTCGCCGAATATGCCGTGATGGGCGCGCTCGTCGCCGCCAAGCGCTACGATCAGGTCGTCCGCATCGCCGATACCCGTGAATGGCCGTTCGACGCCCCCGGCAAGCTCGAATTGTTCGAAACCAATGCGCTCGTCATCGGCTACGGCACGATCGGCCGCCTGATCGGGGAGCGCCTCGCCGGATTTGGCGTAGCCGTGACCGGCGTCACCCGCACCGGCGCTCCCGGTACGATCCTCCCCGACGCGTGGCGCGATCGCCTGGGCGAGTTCGACTGGATCTTCCTCGCTGCCCCCGCGACCGAGGCGAGCCGCGCGATGATCGGCGAAGCCGAACTCAAGGCAATGAAGCCCTCGGCCTGGATCATCAATGTCGGCCGCGGCGAGCTGATCGATCAGGACGCCCTGATCGAGGCGGTGACCAAACGCCGCATCGCCGGCGCCTTTCTCGATACCGTGACGCCCGAGCCGCTTCCTCCCGAGCATCCCTTGTGGAGCACGCCCAACATCATCCTCTCGATGCACCTCTCGGGCCGTAGCCAGACCCGCATGTTCGTCCGCGCCGCCAATCTCTTCGTCGAGAATCTCCACGCCTTCCTCGAAGGCCGTCCGCTCAAGAACGAAGTCGATCTGGCGGCGGGGTATTAGTCCTGATCGTCACCCCGGCGCAGGCCGGGGCCCAGGGTTTCTCTGCCGCGTCGTTTGTGGCTCTGGATCCCGGCCTCCGCCGGGATGACGACTATTTGCCCGGCTTCGCCATCGCGAACAATTTGTCCCAGAACGCGTCGCGGAGCAGATACTCCATTGCCTTGCCGTCGCTGCGGTCGTCGGGGCAGCCTGCCTGGTACGAGAAGGTCCGTGACGCCATCTCGTCGCTCACTTCGCGCGCGAAATCCGGGCCCAACCGCCGGGTCAGCACCACCAGCATCGCCCGCGCCGCCTCCGATCCGAACAGCGCGCGCGGATCGGCCACATAATCGGATTCGCCGAACGCCTCGCGCTCCTGCTCCTCCTCGGCTGCCAGTTCCTCGTCGAAATCGAAAGCTTCCGTCGCCAGATCGTCCATTGCCGGTCTCCGTGCCCCGCGGCATCAACGCCGCGGGAGCACGGACGGGTCCCAGCCTCAAGCGCGCACCGCCTCGGGCAAGGCCGCGGCATAGCGCGTCACGTCCTCGATCCTGCCGGTCGAGACGCGCGAATATTGGCTCCATTTGCCATAAGCGCCGCGGATCTGGATGCCCTTCGCCGCCATCGCATCCTTCATCTTGTTCGCGTCGGGCACCTTCACGAACAGGAAATTGGTCTGGCTCGGCAGTGCCTCGAGCCCCGCTTTCTCGATCGCGGCGAGCATGATCGCGCGCGCCTCGAGGATGCGGCTCTTCGACCAGGTGGTGAACACGCTGTCGTCATAGGCCGCGATCGCCGCCGCCAGCCCCGCGGTGTTCCCGCCGAAGCTCATCTCGTACCCCCTGATCTTCCGGATCGTCTCGGGCTGGCCGATCGCATAGCCCACACGCAGCCCCGCCATGCCGTAGATCTTGGAGAAGGTGCGGCACACGACCAGGTCGTGCCCTTCCTTCACCAGAGCAGCGACCGAATTGTACTCGGGCCGGTCGGTCAGCTCGATATAGGCCTCGTCGACCAGCACCGTCGCCTTCGGGCTCGCCGCGCGGACGAAGGCGCGCATCTTGTCGCCGTCGAGCACGCGGCCGGTCGGGTTGTTGGGGTTGCAGATGTGCACCATCCCGGTGTCCGGCCCCACCGCCGCGGCCATCGCGTCGAGGTCCACGTCCATGTCGGGCTTGAGCGCCACGCGCTGGAGCTTCGCCCCTTGGCCTCGGCATAGAGCGCCGTCGTGTCCCAGAACAATTCGGGGCACAGGATCGCGCCCTTGCTGGCGAAGGCGAGGCCTGCGGCGCTCAATATCTCGGTCGATCCGCTGCCGATCGCGACATGGTCCGGCGTCACGCCGAAGCGCTCGGCGATCATCGCGGTCAGCCGCCGCGCGCCTTCGTCGGCATAATAGCACCCCTTGGCCGACCATTCGGCGATCGCCCGGATCGCGCTGGGCGCCGGGCCATAGGGGTTCTCGTTGCGCGACAGCAAAGCCACGCCCTTCGCCGGCCCGAACAGCGGTACTTCGCTCGCCGCCGCGCTTGCGCTCCACGCTGCCCTCGGAAATGCAGCACACGCCGCCGTAGCCGCGCCCGCCGCGATCAGTCCCCGTCTCGATACCGTCACCATCGCCCGTCTCCCTGTTCAGCCGTAAAGGCCGTTGCGGATCATCAAGATCCCGATCGCCACCAGATAGATTCCGAAGCTCCGCCGCAGCATCACCGGGCTCAGCGCATGCGCCGCCGCGACGCCCCAGGGCGCCGTGAGCAGGGTCGCCGCGGTCACCACCGCCGCCGCGGGCAGGTTGACATAGCCCAGCGAGCCATAAGGCAGCCCGTGCGCGCCCGTCCCGATCGCGACGAAGCCGATCACGCCGGGCACGGCGATGATCGCCCCCACGCCCGAAGCCGTCGCGATCGCGCGGTGGATCGATTTGCCGCACAGGGTCATCACGATGATCGCGATCGTCCCGCCGCCGATCCCGAGCAGCGACGAAAAGGCGCCCAGCCCGCCCGCGATCCCCGCGCGCGCCGCGCCGCCGGGCATCTCGGTGGCCAGCTGCCGCCCGCCGAGCAAGGGAAACAGGAAGTGCAGCGCCATCACCAGCACCCCCGTGCCGAAGATGATCGCGAGCCCCGGCCCCGGCACCCGCGCGGCGAGCAGCACTCCTGCCCCCACGCCCGCGACGATCCACGGCGCCCAGCTCTTCAATATCTCGAAATCCACTGCCCCGCGCCTGGCATGCGCGTGCACCGATCGGATCGAGGTCGCGACGATCGTCGCCAGCGAGGTCCCGATCGCGACATGCGCCAGCTCCTCGGGCGCGCCGCCCAGCAGCGGCAGCACCGCGAACAGCGCCGGCACCACCACGAAACCGCCGCCGATCCCGAACAGCCCGCCCGCAAAGCCCGCGGCGAGCCCCGCCGCCAGCATCGCGGCCAACGCCTCGGCCCACGCGAGCAAACTCACGCGGCACCCCTGATCATGAAAACCCGCACGCGAACAAAGGGCACGAAACTCTCCCGTCTGGAGCTTCCTGCCTCTCCCGTTGCGCGTCGCTGTCCGTCCGCGCCTGTGGCTGTCGTCCGGTGGCCGCGCTATGTCCGTTCCGGCGCATGGCCGCGCCGCATGCCGGGCCTGCGACTCCCGACAGCCCGCACAGGCTATGCCTCTGCAGCCCTCCACACAAGCGCCCCGAACATTTACCCGCTCAGGGTAATTTTACCCCTTGCGCCCATTTACCCCGCCGGGGTAAGGCGCCCGCATCATGACGACACTCGCAGGTTCCAAGATCCGCCGCTTCCGCGAGGAACGCGCCCTTTCCCGCGCCGCTTTCGGCGCCTGGTTCGACACGCCCGGCTCGACCGTGCAAGGCTGGGAGGAAGACGGCAAGCGCGCCTCCGCCGCCGTGCTCAACCAGATCGCCGCCAACGGCATCGCCCATCACCAGGACTGGTACGTCCATGTCCGCAATCTGGAGCAAGACATGGGCTGGACCCCCGACAGCTGGCGCCAGGCCGAAGCCCGGCAGCTCCCCAATTACCCCGATCAGACCGCGCTGAACGCCGCCACCACCACGCTCGCCAACTATCCCCCGCTGGTCTTCGCCGGCGAGGCGCGCGAGCTCACCACCGAGCTCGCCCGCGTCTCGCGCGGCGAGGCCTTCCTGCTCCAGGGCGGCGACTGTGCCGAGAGCTTCGCCGAGTTCCACCCCAACAACATCCGCGACACGTTCCGCGTCATCCTCCAGATGGCGGTCGTCCTCACCTTCGCGTCGAAGCTCCCCACGGTGAAGCTCGGCCGCATGGCCGGCCAGTTCGCCAAGCCGCGCAGCGCCGATACCGAGACCATCAACGGCATCGAGCTCCCGTCGTACCGCGGCGACAACGTCAACGACATCGCCTTCACCCCGGAGAGCCGCATCCCCGATCCGCAGCGCATGGTGCAGGGCTACAGCCAGTCCGCCGCGACGCTCAACCTGCTGCGCGCCTTCGCCACCGGCGGCTATGCCAATCTCCACCAGGTCCACAAATGGACGCTCGACTTCATGGGCCGCAGCCCCTGGTCGAAGAAGTTCGCCGACGTGGCCGATCGCATCGGCGAGTCGCTCGATTTCATGGAGGCGTGCGGCATCAACCCCGACACCGTCCCCCAATTGAAGGGCACCCAGTTCTACACCAGCCACGAGGCGCTGCTCCTCCCCTATGAGCAGGCGCTCACCCGGCAGGACAGCCTCACCGGCGACTGGTACGATACCAGCGCGCACTTCCTGTGGATCGGCGACCGCACCCGCTTCGAGGGCAGCGCGCATGTCGAGTTCCTGCGCGGCATCGGCAATCCGATCGGGATGAAGTGCGGCCCCAGCCTCGAGCCCGACGCGCTGCTGCGCCTGCTCGACACGCTCAACCCCGCGCGCGTCCCCGGCCGCATGACCCTGATCACCCGCTATGGCCACGACAAGATCGAGAAGGGCCTCCCCGCGCTCGTCCGCGCGGTCAAGCGCGAGGGCATCCGGTGGTGTGGAGCTGCGACCCGATGCACGGCAACGTCGTCAAGGCCGCCAACGGCTACAAGACCCGCCCCTTCGAGCGCATCCTCGCCGAAGTCCGCGGCTTCTTCGCCGTCCACCGCGCCGAGGGCACCTTCGCCGGCGGCATCCACGCCGAGATGACCGGCCAGAACGTCACCGAATGCACCGGCGGCGCGATCGACGTCACCGAGCAATCGCTGGCCGACCGCTACCACACGCACTGCGACCCGCGGCTGAACGCGGGGCAGTCGCTGGAACTTGCGTTCCTGCTGGCGGAGATGCTGAATGCGGAGATGGCGGAGCGACGGAAGGCGGCCGCCTAGCCGCCGTTCGAGCTAGAGGGCCAGCCGCACGCGGTTCATCTGCAGCGTCACGATCACGCCCTCCTCGGACCAGTCATAGTCGATCGTTCCGCCCAATTGCGCGGCAACGGTGCGCTTGACCAGATTGCTGCCGAACCCGGCGGGCGCCGCCGGCGCGTCGACCTCGGGGCCGCCGCGCTCGACCCAGGTCAGCGTGATCGTGTCGCCTTCGGTCGCGGTCGTCACGTCGAGCGTCCCCGCAGCCTCCGACAGCGCCCCATATTTGACCGAGTTGGTCGCCAGCTCGTGGATGACCAGAGCCAGCCCCGTCGCCGCACGCTGGCCCACCCCCATCCGCTCGACCGCCACTCGGATCCGCCCGCTGAACGCACTTGAATCGTCATACGGGGCGAGCAGCACCGAGATCAGGTCGCCCAGCAGCGCGGCGGAGCCCTGGTCGTGCGGCAGCGGCCGGACCAGGTCGTGCGCCCGGCCCAAAGCGGTCAGCCGCGCGGTCAGGTCGCGCGCCATGTCCTCCGCGCTAACTGCCGATCGCGAAGTGATCGCAGTCAGTCCCGATGCGATCGCCAGCAGGTTCTTGACGCGGTGGCTCATCTCTCCGGCGAGCAGCTCATGGCCTTCCTCGGCCTGCTTGCGCCCGGTGACGTCGAGGAAGATGCCGAACATCGTCCGCCCGACGATCCCCACGTCCTCGCCCTGCCCGCGCGCCGAGATCCAGCGGATCTCCGGCCCCACCAGGATGCGGAAGTCGGTCTCGTAGAAGCCCAGCATCGCGCGCGTCGCCGCGAACGCCGCGCGCACCCGGTCGCGGTCCGCGGGATGGATGTTCGCCGACAATTCCTCGAAAGTCACTGACGGGCGCCAAGGCAACCCCCACAGCTCGAAGCCCCGCGCGTCCATCGTGAATTGATCGGTGTCCACCTGCCACGCCCAGAGCGCCAGTCCCGCCGCGGTCACCGCAAGCCGCAGGTGATCGGCATGCCATTCGTGCGGGGTCGGCTGGGTGGCGGTCACGTATCTTCCTGATATCGGGGGCGTTCCCTCCCCCATAGCCGCGCGCCCGACTTCGGGCAAACGGCGCACGCGACGCCGGAGCGGCGCGCTCGCGCGAGGAGCCGAAGCCCGCGGCTTCTTCGCCGTCACTGCGCCGGGGGCACCTTCGCCGGCGGCATCCACGCCGAGATGACCGGCCAGAACGTCACCGAATGCACCGGCGGCGCGATCGACGTGACGGAGCAGTCGCTGGCCGACCGCCACCACACGCACTGCGACCCGCGGCTCAACGCGGGGCAGTCGCTGGAGCTGGCGTTCTTGCTGGCGGAGATGCTGAATGCCGAGATGGCTGAGCGGCGGAAGGCGGCTTAGGTCACCTTCGCCGCCGGAATCAGTGGCCCTTCGCACACGCGTTTGAGCAGATCGGCTTGCTTCGGCTCCAACTCCACGAGCAGTGTCAGCACATTGAGGACATTAATCAGTTCGCTGGTATATTCGGGCAGCCAATGGTCCGGCTGGATCTCGCCCAGCTTCGAAGGCTTGCGCTTGTCGCCGATCTGGGGGCGTTCGCGGTTCTTCTTGCGATAGCTGAACCACTGGCGCAGCACCTGCTTGCCCGAGACCTCATAGGCCCAGACCGCGGGCGCGACATTCTCGATAAATCCGCTGCCAACCAGCAACCGGCGCTTGCTCGCGTCATAGTCGATGGCATCGGGGAAACCCTCCGACGTTGAGGAAATGCGGCCTTCCTTCGAATTTGTCGGCGGGTTGATGGCGACGCGCGGCGGTCCTGCCGGATGGCCTTCGGTGAAGCGCTCGCCGAAGCTGTGCAGCCAGATCACTTCACGCCCGAGGGAAGCCGCCTCGGCGAACAGTTTGGCGTTGGCGGTAAGCGGCACGCGCAGTCCGGGCTGGATCAGGTCCTCGCGAAAGCGTTCCGTATAGGCAGGATGCGCGAGCAGTGCCGCGACATAGGCGAAGACGTCGACCGGATCGACCGCCGCACCGTAGGTCTTGGCTAGCTCGGTGAGGAGTTTGGCCGAGATGTTCGGCTGGGTTGCGGCGGCATCTTTCCAGAGAGCGAAAACTCGGCCTCCGAACGAGCCCTTGTAATGATCTTGGTCAGGAATCAGGGCAGTGATAGAAATCGCAGGCCCTGATTTTGGACTGCTTGCCATCAACGCGGTCGCGAATATCTGCTTGTCCCCATAAATTTCCCAAAGCCTCGGGCGAGGATCGTTCAGCAGCCTTGAATCGGCGGGAAGCCACTGCCGATCAAAAGAACGAAACCCATATCTAATCGGTGGAACAAGCGAGGCTTGGTCATTGATGATTGAAGTGACCCTTGTCGGATAGGATCCCAAATGTTCTTTGACGAACTTTCGAATGTGGCGCGCTGAAACCACACCTTTGCGCAATTGAGGATGAAATAGGGCTTCCTTGTTGTCGGCATTCGCCTCTTTTACCAACGTGTCCCAGCGGCGCTCCAGCGTAGCGGGATCCGGCGAGACAGCCCATGTTCGACCAGGCATCACGCCCGAACCAAAGTCCCCTAGTGCAACGTCGAGCGGAAGATAGTTTGACCAGCCTCCTGCCGAGGCTGGCAGGAACGGTGCGCGCCAGTCAGCAGAGCAGTCGTTCCAGCCTTTGGCATCAAGCGTGATCTTGCCAAGTTCCTCAAACTTGGCTTCGCGCCTCCCTTTTGCGAGTGCGCGAAAACGCACCCGGGCGGGTTTGCCAGGGTCATTGGCCGGTGAACGCGATGCGAGAACAATGCACACTGGATGCTGCACGCCTTGGAAAACCCGCGTCGCAACTTCGGGCTGATGCCCCTCAGGCGAGCAGTCGATAATCCAGATCTCATCGCAATCGCGGCGCAGATCAGCACGCATCTTCTGGAATCCTGGCCCGTTCAGGAAGCCTGCGACGGTGATGTAACATACAATTCCCGACAGCTTCTCTTCGACCGGCGGGTTACGATCCTGGCCACCCGCACCCTGTTCAAAAACCTTCCACGCCGCCCAGCGCCAGAAATAAATGTATAGGTTACGCAGATGCTTGGCGTGTGCGCCGACGCCCCATTCAACCGGCGGCGCCCAATCCTTTAGTGGTGCCACTCGGTTGCTGCCGTTCTCGATCCAGCTGCCTTTGCCTTTGGCCTTTTCCTTGTAGGGCGGATTGCCGATCACCACGGTGATTGGCTGCTCACGCTTGATACGATTCGCATGTTCGCGCGATTTCGAAATCTCTCGATAAATGCCTTGGCCAGCCTCGATATCGGCATAGGGATCGCTCAGCGTATCGGTGACAAACAGGCCGGGGCTGCCGTCCGCCTCCAGTTCGATCATCTCCGCTAGCAGCCGGAGCTGTGCGACAGCGAAAGCACCGAACTGCAGTTCGAACCCATAGATGCGCTTCGCTGCTTCGGTGATCGCGCCCGCTACGGCGCCAGCGCCTTCGTCGGCCTCCACATTAGCCGCGATCGCGCGCAGGACAGCCAGCAGGAAGGTGCCCGATCCGGTCGCCGGATCGGCGATATGCACTTGGCCGCTCGCCAGCCCCTGCGTCACGCCAAAGCGTTGCGACGATTTCAACGCCTCGTCGCACAGTCGCACCATCGTCTGCACCACCTGCGGCGGGGTGTAATAGGAGCCGGTCTGGCGCCGCAGCGCCGGATCGTAAACGGTCAGGAAGTCCTCGTAGAAATAGAGCCACGCCTCGGGATCGCCCTTCGAAACCTTGTCCCAGCTCACTACGTCGAGCACGCGCACCATCGTGTCGAGCGAGGGCCCGAGCGAGAGATCTTTTCAGTGAGCAGCCGCAGCGCCGTGCCGATCAGCGTGTTGGTGGTGCCGAGTTCCTTCGCTACTTTGTCGAGACCATCCGCCAGCCTCAGATTCCGGGACTTGGCCATCAGCAGGCCGAAGGTAACCGCCTGCGCATAGCCATCGGCAAATCTCTCGTCGTCTGCATCGGGAAACAGCAGCGCCTTCCAGTCCTCCTCGAGCTCGGCGAGCCTCGCATTCTTCACGCCAAGCTGCTCGATCACTTCATCGCGCAAATATCGGCAGAGGCGCGCGGCGACGGTCGCAAGTTCCCTTGCATTGCGCGGCGCGACCGGATCCCAAGTCAGGAACGCGTGGATCAGTGGGAGCAACGATTGTGGCGCAGCCAACGCCGCGCCGGAAGTCTCGATGTCACCATCCAGCCGGGCGATCTCGCCGACCAGCTTCCCATCCTTCCACAGCGTGAAGGCGTTGCCGTCGGTGTAGATCAGGTTAGGCAGTGCCTTGAGCTTATCCCATTGCTCTTTGTCGTGCTTGTCCTTGAACTTGCGTGGATCGGCCCCCTTGCCCGGTGCCTTCACTTCGACGAATCCGATGAGCGCCTTGTTGCGCTGGACCGCGAAGTCGGGTCGGGTACGAAGGTCGGATAGAGAAGTCTCGCCGATCAGCGTCACGGCACCGTCCGCAAACCCGCATTCCGAGGCAAGTGCTGCGAACAGTTGCTCGATGGGGTTACGCAGCTGGTCCTCAGGCTGACCGCCTTGGTTGAGCTTCGCCTTGGCTGCGGCGCCGAATTCGCCCACAGCTTTCTTGATCCGGTCGGCTTGCGTCACTGATCCCCCCGTTAGTGTCACCTTGCATCAGGGCGAGCGCCCCAGCAACTAGCGGATTGTGACCGATGGACGATCTCTTTGAATCCGGTCCCAAACAGTTCGGATTGGATCTCGGGGAAACAGTTGCTCCGGTATCCTATGCTCCCGACCCCGCCGAAGTCCGCGCCGAACTGATTGAGATCCTGGATGCCGCGCGGTCGGCGACCGATGAAGCGCCGTGGGACGAGCGGACACACCTCTATCACAAGGTCGTCTTCCCTCAGATGGCGCAATGGCTGCCCGACGATGAGCGGGACCAACTCTGTTTCGACTTTGCACGCGAGGTCGAACGAATCGAATTGCTGATGGCTGCTTAGGACTTTCCTACACCCTCACGACACACTATGTTCCCTCTTTGTTCGCTAACGGAGTCACCCCCGATGCGCAAGCAGGAACAGCTCGACACCCTCCTCCTCTTCACTCCCCACGTCCCCGCGCGCGTCCAGCCCGGCGGCTGGACCCCGCAGCGCCAAGTCGCTTTCATCGCGGCGCTCGCGCGCACCGGGGTCGTGCGGGCGGCGGCGGCGTCGGTCGGCATGTCGACGCGCTCGGCCTATCAGCTCCGCACCCGCGTCAAGCTGCATACCCATAATCTCGCCGACGCGCCGATGACGCCCGCGCAGGCCGCGGCTCTGGGCCCCGGCTATGTCTACAGCTTCGCCGCGGCGTGGGACCTCGCGCTCGATCAGGGGCTCACGCTCCAGCTCCACGCCGCGTCGCCGATCGCGTTCGATGGCGAGCGCGTGCCGGTGGTGCGCCGCGGCCAGATCATCGGCTGGCAGCAGAAGTTCAATATCCGCCTGATGATCGCCGCGCTCGGCGCGTACCGGCGCAGCACCGAGCACCGGTCGTACGATCACGAGATCCGCACCGCCGAACGCTCGGCCCGTTTCCTCGAGCAGATCGAAGCGCGGCTGCGGCTCGGCCCCCGCGCTGGCCGGATGCGGCGCCGGTCGAATCCTACGAAGACCGGCTCGCCCGCCTGCGCCGTGAACGCGAAGAGCGCCGCGTCTACGGGCCGCGCGTCCACGGCCTGCTCGATCCTCATGGCCCGGCCGACCGTCCGCCGCGCACGCTGGCCGAACGCACCGCCGCCGAAGCAAAGGCGTGGCTCGACCGGCAATCGCCGGAGGCGAGCGAGTCATGAAATTGCTCGGCCACGCAACGAAATGTCCCAAACCGCGGGCAAAGTGCGAAGCCAAGCCGCGCAAATCCAACATTCGTGCCGCGCGCGGGGGCGCTGCAACAAAGCGACATATCTCTGTAACGCACGGCGTCCAATGCCGCTCGGGCCGGCGCCAGGTCCCCTCCTTCCGCGCCGGCTCTCCCCGAACTACGGGGCGGCTCCGGCCGCCCCGCTTTTTGCCTCATTCGGGCCGGTGGCACACTGCCTCGATATTGGTCCCGTCGGGGTCGAACACGAATGCGGCGTAATAATCGGGGTGGTAATGCGCGCGGATGCCCGGGGCGCCGTGATCGGTGCCGCCCGCCGCCAGCGCCGCGGCGTGGAACGCGTCGACCTGCGCGCGGCTGTCGGCGCTGAAGGCGACATGCGTGCCCTGCCCCACTTGCTCATTGTCGCCGATCCAGAAGAACGGGTTGCCCTGCTTGCCATAGCCGATCGCGGTGCCGCCCGCCTCGGTCTGTTCGGGCGTGACGCGCAGGATCTCGGCGATGCCGAGCGGCGCGAGCGCGGCGGTGTAGAAGGTGTCGGAGCGGGCGAGGTCGGAGACGGCGAAACCGATATGGTCGATCATGGCGGTCACTCCTTTCAGGGAAACGGGCCTTTCAGGGAAACAGGTCGACGATTTCGGCGCCCTCGCCCTCGGCCGCGAGCAGCAGGGTGCGGTGGCAATGTTCGGGGTTGCGCTCGAAGCAGACCAGGGCGCTGGGCTTCTCCGCCGCGAGCGCGCGCATCTGCGCCGCCTCGGCCTGCGCCTCGGGCAGCCCGAGCTGGGTTTCGTACACGCGCTCCAGCGTCGCGACGTCGCCTTTCTTGGCCGCGTCGCGCCCCGGCTTGGGGGTGCCGAGATTCTTGAGGAGGACATAGTCGATCCCCGTGTCCTTCAGGCTCGCGGCGAGCATGTTCTTCGAGAAGCCCGGCCGCCGCGAGAGGGGCACCGCGCGCACGTCGATCACCCGCTCGACCCCGGCCTTGTGGAGCGCCGCGATGAACTCGGCCATCGTCGTCGCCTCATAGCCGATCGTGAAGATCCTCATGCCCGCAAGCTCCGCACCACGCCCCAGGCGATCAACGCCTGTCCGGCGAAATAGGTCGGCCAGATGAGCAGTGCCGGAAGCGCCGATCCCGCCATCGGCCCCATCCGCCCGAAGATGAGGAGGTCCGAAAGCACGAACAATGCCGCGCCCAGCCCCACGCTCCCCTGCGGAAACCGGCTGATCGCCGCGGTCCCGAACATCACCCCCAGCCCCGCGGCGTAGAGCGCGATCCCCGGCGCGGCGGCGCGGTCCGCGGGCAGCAGGAACGCCGCTCCGGCCACCGCCGCCGCGATCAGGGCGGCCTGCCACAACGGCCCGCTCCGGTTGCGCAGGTACAGGGTCGCGGCGACGACATGCCCGGCCAGGAAGGCGATCGCGCCGATCGTCAGCCCATGCGTCTCGAGCAGCACATCGCCGGTCGCTCCCAGCGCCAACGCCGCCGCGATCAGCCACCCGTCGGTGCCGCGAGCCTGCGCCGCCGCCCAGAGCGCGAGCAGCCCGACCCCGGCCCCCTTCCACGCCGTCTCCGCCACGAAGGGCACGCTGATCCAGTGCGTGGCATAGAAGCTCCCGCCCGCCACCAATGCGGCAAGGAAGAGCAAGCGGAGCGCGGCCGGGTTCATGCCCCGGAGCATAACGCGGCCACAGCCTTTGTCATGCGCCCCGCTTGCCGCTATTCGCCCGGCCGTGACTCACGACATCCACATCATCGGCGGCGGCCTCGCCGGTTCCGAAGCCGCATGGCAGCTCGCGCAGGCCGGGCACAAGGTGAAGCTCTCCGAAATGCGCGGCTCGGGGCACAGGACCCCGGCGCACCACACCGACAGCCTCGCCGAGCTCGTCTGCTCCAATTCGTTCCGCTCCGACGATGCCGAACGCAACGCCGTCGGCCTGCTCCATCAGGAGATGCGCGACCTCGGCTCGCTGATCCTCACCCAGGGCGATATCCACAAGGTCCCCGCCGGCTCGGCGCTGGCCGTCGACCGCGACGGCTTCTCGGCCGGCGTCACCGCCGCATTGGAGGCCCACCCGAACATCACTATCGTCCGCGAGCGCGTGGACCAGCTCCCCGCCGAGGGCCTGACCATCGTCGCCACCGGCCCGCTCACTGCGCCCGGCCTCGCCGAGAGCATCGGCAGCGCCACCGGCAAGGAGGCGCTCGCCTTTTCGATGCCATCGCCCCGATCGTCCATTTCGAGAGCATCGACTTCACCACTGCCTGGTACCAGTCGCGCTGGAACAAGGGCGAGGGCAAGGATTACATCAACTGCCCGATGTCGAAGGACGAATATCTCGCCTTCCACGCCGGTTTGCTCGCCGGCGAGAAGACCGAGTTCCGCGAGTGGGAGAACGTCCCCTATTTCGAAGGCTGCATGCCGATCGAGGTGATGGCCGAGCGCGGCGTCGACACCTTGCGCTACGGGCCGATGAAGGGCGTCGGCCTCGACGATCCGCGTACCGGGCGCTGGCCTTATGCAGTCGTCCAGCTCCGGCAGGACAATGCCAGCGGCACGCTGTGGAACATGGTCGGCTTCCAGACCAAGCTCAAATATGCCGCCCAGGTCGAGCTGTTCCGCACCATCCCCGGCCTGGAAAAGGCCGAGTTCGCCCGGCTGGGCGGCCTGCACCGCAACACCTTCATCAAGTCCCCCGAGCTGCTCGATCCGACACTCCGGCTCAAGGCGCGCCCGAACATCCGCTTTGCCGGCCAGATCACCGGCTGCGAAGGCTATGTCGAGAGCGCCGCGATCGGGCTGCTCGCGGGCCGCTTCGCCGCTGCCGAGCTCGCCGGTCAAACCCTCCCGGCCCCACCGCGCGAAACGGCTTTGGGCGCGCTGCTGGCCCACATCACCGGCGAGGCCGAAATCGAGACCTATCAGCCGATGAACGTCAATTTCGGGCTGTTCCCGCCGATCGAGGGTCGCTCGAAAAAGGCCGACCGCAAGCTGATGTACACCAGCCGCGCGCGTGCTGCGTTCAGCGGCTGGATGCCGGCTTAGTCTTCCGCCTCCTCCTTGGCGGGAGCGGCGGGGCACGCGCAGCGCGGCTCGGCGCCGGCGCGGGCCTTGGGTGCAGTGGCGAGGAACTCCGCACGACTCAAGGCCCCCGATTTGTCGGCATCGGCTCCGGCGAATTTGGTCGTGGTCTTCGCCGCCCATTCGTCGAAATCGAGCCGCCCGTCATGATTGGCGTCGAGCTTCGCATAGGCCTTCCGCCGCGAGAGCAGATATTCCTCGCGAGTCACCGCGTCGTTGCGGTCCTTGTCATAACGATCGAAGCGCTTCTGCTCGCGCGTCTTCGCGCTGGCGCGTGGTGCTTCCTCGGGAAGCGGATCCTCTGCCGCCAGCGCCGCCGCGCGGGGCGCCGGGGCACCCGGAAGCTTCACGTCAGGTACGGTAGAGCCGCGAAGCAGGAACAAGCCCGCGAGCCCCAGCAACAATGCCGCGCCCGCACCGACCAAATAGCGCCACATCCAACGTCTCCCCCGAGAGTCGAAGCCGCCAAGCTACGCGCGTCCGTCGCGCTGGCAAGCCCCTAGCTGCCGGTAAGGCGATGCCAGAGCAGCCGGCCGACCCGGTGCGGTGCCCCGACCGGCGGCTCCTCGCCTTCCGGCAGGCGCAGATCGAGCCGCGCGAGGTGCGCCAGAGCCCCGAGCGCCCGGCCATTGCGGCTCCAGCGCCTCGATACGGCCTCTTCGAGCAGCGGCGCGGCGAGATCGCGCGCCTCGGCGGCCTCGCCAGGTGCCCGGAGGTGGCGCGCCAGGTCGATCAGCGCCCAGCCCTGCCCGGCCGAGGCGAGCGGGTCGTCCGGCGCGGCGCCGATCGCCATACCCGCCGCAACGAACAGCTGGCCGCGCCCTGCGCCAAAACGCAGCAAGGCGTCGCGACCGAGCGTCTCCTCTTCGACCAGCACTTCCCAGCCATGGACGATCGGCAACAGCGCGGCACCCTGCACGCCCCGTGGCAGCACTTCGCGTTCCAACGCTTGCAAGACGGGCTCAGCCGGAGCCGGCTCGCTGTCCAGCTCCGCCAGCGCCTCGCGCCACCAGGCGAGCCGCAACTGGCCCAGAGCAGGCTCGCGCGTCGTCCGCAGCAACTGCGCCAGTGCGTCGTCGAGCGCGAACAGCGCCTCGATCGCAGCCGCAGTCCCCCGCGGCGCATAAGAGAGCGCAAGCGCGCGTTCCGGGTTCCCCGCCGACGCTCCGGTCATTTCCCCGGCGCCCATAAGCCACCCGTTAACCAGCTCGATTTATGGGGCGTTAGCTGTGCGTGCGGCATGACGCTGCGTTGATCGGGGACCGGGGTCGCAAAAATGGTGGGCAATCGGCATAGCTTGGCGAAGGCGAAGGGGTTCCTGACGGGGTTCGCCCGGGATACGCGCGCCAACACGCTGGCGATCATGACGATGGCGCTGATTCCTCTCGCGGGCATGGTGGGCGGCGGCATCGACATCAGCCGCATGTACATCGTCAAGACGCGCCTGCAACATGGTTGCGACGCCGGCGCGCTAGCAGGTCGTAAGGCGATGGGCGGCGGCACCTGGACGCAGACGGTCAACAATGTCGCGAGCTTCCCCAAGGTCCAGGCCGAGAAGTTCTTCGACGCCAACTACAACAAGAACGCCTATGGCGTCGATCCGAATACGGTCGCCAAGACCTTCACCGAATCCGCCGGCAAAGTGACCGGGACGGCATCGGCGACGGTGCCGATGACGTTGATGCGCATCTTCGGCAAGACCAGCGAGACGCTCAGCGTCACGTGCGACGCCGAAATGCGGCTGCCGAACACCGATGTGATGTTCGTGCTCGATACAACGGGCTCGATGAACTTTTGTCCGAACGGCGACCCCAGCTGCAACGGCGACGCGAACTCACGCATCGCCGCGCTGCGCACGGCAGTGAAGTGCTTCTACCAGATCGTGGCGCGGCTCGACGTGCCGGATGTCGATTGCGACGGCGACGAGCCGAGCGGCGGCACAGGCAACCAGGTGCAGATCCGCTTCGGCTTCGTGCCCTATTCGACCAATGTGAACGTCGGCAAGCTGCTGCCCAACGACTATCTGGTCGACAGCTGGGTGTATCAGACGCGCCTGCCGCACATTGCCGTTCCGCCCCAGAAGACCGAGACGCGCTGGGAAAGCTATGGCGGCGGCTCGCTTACCCAAAGCGACTGCGTCCTGTTCATGAACAACCAGGCCGTTGGGTCCTTCACGCCGACTCCGGCCAGTTCGGGTGGTCCGGTCCCCGCACCGACGATCAGATCAAGCTTCCCGACCGATGGGGCTGCCACGGACAACACCTCGACCGGCGAATGGGGCTGGTCGTCGGGATCGAACCCGACCGAGAGCTGGGGCAACGCACCCGACCGCTCGACCGGTTGGAACGACAACAGGAAGAGCTGCCGCCGCAAGAAGACGACCACCACCACTTATTACGAGGAAAAGTTCGCGAACTGGGAGTATAACCAGATTCCGGTCACCGTCAGCGGGCTCAAGGCCGGCGGGAGCAGCTGGAACAACAGCTTCACCATGCCGAGCTCGACGGCGGATCCCGATACGCATTCGATCGCGGATCCCGTACCCGGCGTCGGTGGAATGGACATCCCGCAGGCGACGATCACCTGGTCCGGGTGCATCGAGGAGCGCGCGACGATCCAGGCCACCGACTACGACCCGATTCCGACGGACGCGCTCGATCTGGACATCGATCTGGTGCCGTTCGACGACGATTCGCGTTGGAGGCCCGCATTGCCGCAGCTGATCTTCACGCGAGGATCGACCTCCGGCGTCAACTACGACGGCAGCAGCTGGACAAATGGCAACACCAGCAACTGGACTACGAACCCACTCACCAACAATACCGATTACAATAACCGGTCTACCTTCTACTGTCCGACCGAGGCGCGAAAGCTCCAGTCCTGGGCCAGCGCGTCGACGTTCCAGAGCTATGTCAACTCGCTCAATCCGGCCGGCAACACCTATCACGACATCGGCATGATCTGGGGCGCGCGCCTGATGTCGCCCACCGGCATCTTCAAGAACGAGAACGCCACCACGCCGAACGGCGGTGAGATCGAACGGCACATGATCTTCATGACCGACGGCGACACCAACGCGAACAACTACGACTATGCTGCCTACGGCCTGCCCTTCTTCGACAGTCGCCAGACGCCGGATAACCCCACCAAGGCGCAGCTCGACGAGCAGGTGAACCTGCGGTTTCTCGCGATCTGCAATTGGGTGAAGAACTCGAACATCAAGCTCTGGGTGATCAATTTCGGCGAAGGGCAGGCACAGGAGACCGTGGACCGGCTCAAGGCCTGCGCGAGGGACGGCGGCGAATATTACGAGGCGACGGATTCGGTGGGTCTGCAACGGACCTTCAAATCGATCGCGGACCAGATCTCGCAGTTGAGGCTCACCAAGTGATCGGCCCTGTTCAACACCTGCGCCGGGTCGCGCACGACGAGCGCGGCGTCACCGTCGTCGAGTTCGCCATCGTGGCGCCGGTGATGGGGCTGTTGCTTCTCGGCGCATTCGACGTGGCGCACACGCTCTATATGCGCGCAGCGCTGCAGGGCGTCGTGCAGAAGGTCGCGCGCGACGCGACGCTCGAATCCGGCCTCAACAGCGCCACGCAGACCACGCTCGACGACAAGGTGAGGAACCAGATCAAGGCACTCGCCAACAACGGCGTCGTGACGATCACGCGCCAATGGTATCGCAACTACGCGCAGGCTGCGGCCTCGCAGTTCGAGCCCTATACCGACACCAACCATAACGGCACCTGTGACGGCCCGCAGGGCCTCACGCCGGGCGAACCCTATGAGGATTCCAACGGCAATGGCCGATGGGATGCGACGGGCGGCAACCTCAACCAGGGCGGCGCAAAGGATGCGGTGCTCTATACCGCGACAGTCACCTATCCGCGCTTCTTTCCGCTCAACAATTTCATCGGCGGGTCGAGCACGACCACGGTGAGAGCCCAGACGATCCTGCGCAACCAGCCTTATGGCGATCAGGGAGCGCCGGCAGTGAGGAGTTGCACGTGAAGCACGGACTCACCCTGTTCCGGGCGGCCGCGGGGCGGTTCGGCCGCGACACCAGCGGGCTGGCGCTGCTCGAATTCGCCTTTTCGATGCCGATCCTGCTGGCGATGAGCCTCACCGGCGCGGAATTGACCAACTACATCATCACCCGGATGCGCGTCAGCCAGATCGCGCTTCAGCTGGCGGACAATTCCGCGCGCATGGGCTCGGGCAGCCAGCTCGAGATCCAAGAAGGTCTATGAGAGCGACATCGAGGACCTGCTCACCGGCGCCAATTTCCAGGCAAGCGAGCTGAACCTGTTCGCCAACGGGCGCGTGATCATATCGAGCGTCGAACCGCACCCAACGACCGCGAACAAATACCGGATTCGCTGGCAGCGCTGCAAAGGCACCATGACCAGCTGGGCATCGAGCTACGGCACTCCCGTCTCGGCGACCAGTGTCGACGGCGTGGGCCCCGCCAACCGGCAGATCATCGCGCCGCCCGATGGCGTCGCCATGTTCGTCGAGGTGCGCTATAAATATCAGCCGCTGGTCAAGACTTCGCTGTCGCCGACGAGCGAGATGAACGAGGTTGCCTCGATGATGGTCCGCGATCGTCGCGACACCAGCGACGACAGCAAGATCACCGTCAACGGCGTCGAGCAGAATAATCCCAACCCGACACACCCTAACGGAGTGTACAAGGTCAACGGCGTCACCGCCTCGACCTGCTGACGCGCCGGCGGGGCGCCCGAGAGCGCCCCGTCCGTCGCTCAGCCCTTGTACGTCACCTTCTTGACCGCCGCGACGACACGCGCCGCATCGACCAGAGCGAGCTTCTCGAGATTGGCCGCATAAGGCAGCGGCACGTCCTCGTTGGTCACGCGCAGCACCGGGGCGTCGAGGTCGTCGAAGCCCTGCTCCATCGCCACCGCGACGATCTCCGACGAAATCGAGCAGACCGGCCAGCCTTCCTCGACCACCACCATGCGGTTGGTCTTCTTCAGGCTTTCGAGCACCGTCGCGGTATCGAGCGGGCGCAGCGTGCGCAGGTCGATCACTTCGGCTTCGATCCCCTCGCCCGCCAGCGTCTCGGCGGCTTCGAGCGCGACGCCGACGCCGATCGAATAGGACACGATCGTCACGTCCTTGCCCGCGCGCACGATCCGCGCCTTGCCGATCGGCAACACGTGATCGTCGAGCTTGGGCACTTCGAAGTGGCGGCCGTACAGCAGCTCGTTCTCGAGGAAGACGACCGGGTCTTCCGAACGGATCGCCGCCTTGAGCAGGCCCTTGGCATCGGCCGCGTCATAGGGCGCGATCACGATCAGGCCGGGAACGCTGGCATACCACGGACCGTAATTCTGGCTGTGCTGCGCGCCGACGCGGCTCGCCGCGCCGTTGGGACCGCGGAACACGATCGGGCAGCGCATCTGCCCGCCCGACATGTAGTTGGTCTTGGCGGCCGAATTGATGATGTGGTCGATCGCCTGCATCGCGAAGTTGAAGGTCATGAACTCGACGATCGGCTTCAATCCGCCCATCGCCGCGCCCGTGCCGACGCCGGCAAAGCCATATTCGGTGATCGGGGTGTCGATCACGCGCTTGGCCCCGAACTCCTCGAGCAGGCCCTGCGTCACCTTGTACGCGCCCTGATATTCGGCGACTTCCTCGCCCATCACGAACACGCGCGGATCGGCGCGCATTTCCTCGGCCATCGCGTCGCGGAGCGCCTCGCGGACGGTCGTCTTGACCATCTCGGTGCCCTCGGGGATCGCGGGATCGGAGACCGTCGCCGCCTTGTTGCTGGCGAGCTGCGAGGTGCCGCTGTCCGCCTTTTTCGGCCCGTCGCCCTCGCTGCCGAGCTCGCGCTCAGGCGCCTTTTCGGCGGCGGGCGCCTCGGCTTTGGGTGCAGGTGCCGGAGTCGATGCGTCTTCGCCTTCGCCCGCGATCGTCGCGATCACGGTGCCGACTTTAACATTGTCGGTCCCTTCGGCGACCAGGATCGACGCGATCGTACCTTCGTCCACCGCCTCGAATTCCATCGTCGCCTTGTCGGTCTCGATCTCGGCGAGGATGTCGCCCGACTTCACCGTGTCGCCTTCCTTGACGAGCCACTTGGCGAGCGTGCCCTCTTCCATGGTCGGCGAGAGTGCCGGCATCTTGAGTTCGATCGCCATCTCAATAGGTCTCCACCAGCACGTCGGTGTATAGTTCCGCGGGGTCGGGTTCGGGGGTCTGCTCGGCGTAATCGGCGGCTTCGTTCACGACTTTCCGGATTTCCTGCTCGAGCGTCTTGAGTTCGTCCTCCTTGACGCCGAGCTGGTCGAGCTCGCGCTTTACCGCCTCGATCGGGTCGGACTTCTCGCGCACCGACTGGACTTCCTCGCGGCTGCGATACTTGGCCGG
The DNA here is from genome assembly GCF_027941955.1 of Sphingomonas sp. 7/4-4. GTDB lineage: Bacteria > Pseudomonadota > Alphaproteobacteria > Sphingomonadales > Sphingomonadaceae > Sphingomonas. The sequence goes on along the minus strand of NZ_CP115960.1, from coordinate 736,819 downwards.
ATCCGACATCGAGTGACCACGGTAACGGTACGTCTTCATCTCGAGGATGATCGGGCCCTTGCCCGCGCGGACCCAGGCCAAAGCCTCCTCGGCGGCGCCGCGGCAGGCGAGCACGTCCATGCCGTCCACCTGGATGCCGGGAATGCGGAAGCTTTCGCCGCGCTTGTACAGCTGGTCCTCGGACGAGGAGCGATTGACGCTGGTGCCCATCGCATATTGGTTGTTCTCGATCACATAGATGATCGGGAGCTTCCACAGCTCGGCCATGTTGAACGATTCGTAGACCTGGCCCTGGTTCGACGCGCCGTCGCCGAAATAGGCCATCGCGACGCCGCCATCCTCGTTATATTTATGCGCGAAGGCGAGGCCGGTGCCGAGCGAGACTTGCGCGCCGACGATGCCGTGGCCGCCGTAGAACTTCTTCTCGGTCGAGAACATGTGCATCGAGCCGCCCTTGCCGCGGCTGATGCCTGCGCCGCGCCCGGTCAGCTCGGCCATGATCACCTTGGGATCGATGCCGTAAGCGAGCATGTGGCCGTGGTCGCGATAGCCGGTGATCACCGAATCCTTCTCGCCGTCCAGCGCCGACTGCAGGCCGACCGCAACGGCCTCCTGACCGATATAGAGGTGGCAGAAGCCGCCGATGAAGCCGAGCCCGTAGAGCTGCCCTGCTTTCTCTTCGAAGCGGCGGATGAGCAGCATCTGCTTGTAGAATTCGAGCAGCTGCTCCTTGGATGCTTTGTACCGTTCTGGTTCGCTGGGTCGTTCGCGGTTCGGTACCGCAGGTTCGGTAGACGCTTTGCGTGCCGGCGTTTTGGCCACAGGAAATCCTCATGCCCGGAAGGTCAATGCGGCGCCTATAGGCGTGTTTTCGGCCCCGACGCAACGTCAACGCACGCGAAAGGCCGGCGTTCATTCCGCGCGTTGCGCAAACGACACGCTTCCCGGCACGTGCACGCCGAGATGGTAAAATGGGATACCAATTATCAGGCTGTCGAACGCCGCGAAACGCGGCTGTTCCGGACTATTTGTCGAGCGGGACGATGACTTCATCGGGACGCGCGACGTTGAGCTGTTTGCGCACCAGCTCGTCGACCATGTCGGGGTCGGCGCCGCGCTTGGGATCGAGCAAGTCGACGCGATTCTTGATCTCGGCACGCTTCTTGGCCAGCGCCGCATATTCCAGATTCTTCTGCGCGAGCTCGGTCTTCAACTCCCGCGCCGCGACGATGCCCGTGGGCCCCAGCACTGCGTTATAGCCGAAAAAGCCCATGGCGATGAGCACCGCGGCGGGAAGCCCCGCGCGGCGCAGAAGCGTATTGATCGGAGAAGTGCGCGCCATCGGGTTGATTCTTGCGTAACCAGAGTCGTTAATCAAGGCCGCAGTTTCACTTAGCCGAGCCGAAGACACGAAAACCCCTCGTCACCCCGGCCTTGTGCCGGAGTCCACCGGGAGGCACCGGCTGGATCAGCCATAGACGGATAGACCGTGAGGCTGAGTGGACCCCGGCACAAGGCCGGGGTGACGGAATGGTTTAAGCCTTGAGAACCGAGCGGCCCGCATAGCGTGCAGCATCGCCCAGTTCTTCCTCGATGCGGATGAGCTGGTTGTACTTTGCAAGCCGGTCCGAGCGCGCAAGGCTGCCCGTCTTGATCTGCCCGCAATTGGTCGCCACCGCGAGATCGGCGATCGTCGCATCTTCGGTCTCGCCCGAGCGGTGTGACATCACTGCGGTATAGGACGAACGCTGCGCGAGGCTCACCGCCTCCAGCGTCTCGGTCAGCGTGCCGATCTGGTTGACCTTCACCAGCAGCGAATTGGCATAGCCGCCGTCGATGCCGCGCTTGAGGCGCTTGGGGTTGGTCACGAAAAGATCGTCGCCGACCAGCTGGACCTTGCCGCCAATCGCGTCAGTCAGTGCCTTCCAGCCCTCCCAATCGTCCTCGGCCATGCCGTCCTCGATCGAGAAGATCGGGTATTTCGCGGCCAGCCCGGCGAGGAAGTCGACATTTTCAGCCGAGGAAAAGGTCTTCCCCTCGCCCACCATCTTGTAGGCCCCGTCCTTGTAATATTCGGTCGCGGCGCAATCGAGCGCGAGCATCACGTCGTCGCCCGGCGTGTAGCCCGCAGCCTCGATGCTCGCCATGATGAAGTCAAGCGCGTCGGTGGTCGAGCTCAGGTTAGGCGCGAAGCCACCCTCGTCGCCCACGCCGGTCGCGAGACCCTTCTCGTGGAGCTTCTTCTTGAGCGTGTGGAAGATCTCCGAACCGCAGCGCACTGCCTCGACGATATTCTCCGCGCCGACCGGCACGATCATGAATTCCTGGAAGTCGATCGGATTGTCGGCATGCTCGCCGCCGTTGATGATGTTCATCATCGGCACCGGCAGGACGTGCGCGTTGACTCCGCCGACATAGCGGTAGAGCGGCAGCCCGCGTGCATCGGCCGCCGCCTTGGCTGCGGCAAGGCTGACGCCGAGGATCGCATTGGCGCCAAGCCGCCCCTTGTTCTCGGTGCCGTCCAGCTCGATCATCGCCCGATCGAGATCGGCCTGGTCCTCGGCATCGAGCCCCAGCACTTCCTCGGCAATCTCGCTGTTGACTGCCTGGACAGCCGCCTCGACGCCCTTGCCGAGCCAGCGCGTCTTGTCGCCGTCGCGCTTTTCGACCGCTTCGTGCGCCCCTGTCGAGGCACCCGAAGGCACTGCGGCGCGACCGAAGCTGCCGTCTTCGAGCAGCACATCGACCTCCACCGTGGGATTGCCCCGGCTGTCGAGGATCTGGCGGGCATGGATGTCGATGATTGCGGTCACGTAACGGTCTCCCTACTTAGGGTAATTGGATTGCCCGAGGGCGCGCGCGAGCCTCTAACCGCTCCTGTGCTCCCGGGCAACGCAGAGGATGGAACCGGCGCGTACGGCCATGGTTCTCTGCACGAGTAACTGAAAGGGCCCAAGCCATGGCTGACGCGAAGACCCCAAAATCCACCGGCGGCGAGCAAGTCGCTCTCGGAGACCCCAAGCTCGAGGCGACGGCCGGCGGCACGGGACCTGCGGCGATCAACTTCGAAGCGGCGGGCGATCTCGGCGAATCCACATCCGGCACGACTCAGAAGCTCAAGGACGAGGCATCGAAGCTGGGCACGCAGGCGGCCGACCGCGCCCGCGCCTTTGCCGGCGAGAACAAGGAACGCGCCACCAACGCGCTCGACGAGGTCGCCAAGATGTTCGAGGGTGCCGCTCTCGACGTCGATGCGCGGCTCGGCGAGCAATATGGCAAATATGCCCGCTCCGCCGCCCAGGGCATCTCGAACTTCGCCGAGAGCCTGCGCGGTAAGGAAGTCGACGATCTGTTCAACGATGCGACCGAGTTGGTGAAGAAGAGCCCGGTTATCGCCGTCGGTGCGGCGGCCGCGATCGGCTTCGTCGTCGCGCGGCTGATCAAGTCGGGGGTCGACGCGGCTTCCGAAAAAACCGACGCCTGACGGGATAACGGGGGTGAGCGAGCCAGAGACAGCGGAAGAGAGCATCGGCGAGCTGATCGGACGGCTCGTCGAGGACGGCAAGGGCGTCGCCCGCGCCGAGATCGATTATTACCGCACGCTCGCCACCACCAAGGTCGGCGAGGCCAGAGCCGGGCTGATCCTCGGCATCGCCGCGCTGGTGATCGCGCTCTGCTCGGTCACTGCGTTGCTCGTCGGGCTGATCCTGTCGCTGATGCCGCTGATCGGCCCGGCCCTCGCCACGCTGATCGTGATCGTCGTCGCGCTCGCGCTTGCCGGCCTGCTCGGCTGGCTCGCCTACCGGCAGATGGCGCGCCTGTTCGGGAGCGATGCATGAGCACCGATCCGCAATTACTCGCCGCCGAGGCGCAGGTCCAGGCGGCCCGAACCCGCCTGTTCGCGACACTCGATGCGATGCAGGAGCGGCTCAAGCCTTCCCATCTCGCGGAAAATGCCGTCGAAATCGCCGCGCTGGGCGTCGCCTCCACTGCGCGCAAGGGCGCCGAGGCCGTCCGCTCGCGTCCCTTCGCCGTCGCCGCGATCGCCGGAACGGTGGGCCTCGTCTTCGCGCGGGGCTGGATCGCCGACATGCTTCGCCGCCGCAATGAAACCGCCCCCGCCGCCGATGGTTTGAACAAAAAGACATCCGCGAAGCCCGCGAAGAAAGGACAGCCCAGATGAGCAACGACAATGTGAGCGCGCCCAAGGCCGCCAACCAGAACGGCAGCGCCCGAGGTCGTGCGGCAAAGGCGGCCGAGGGGATCGGCGACAATCCGGTCGCGCTCCTCGCCGGCGGCATCGCGCTCGGCGTGGTCATCGGCATGCTGCTGCCCCGTTCGGCGAAGGAGCGCGAGTTGCTCGACCCCGTCGGCCGCCAGCTCGCCGACCGCGCCACCGCCACTGCAAGTGCGGTGAAGCAGGCCGGCAAGCAGGAGATCGAATCGCTCCTCCCCGGCCGCGCCGCCACCAAGGAGCGCGCCACGGCACTGTTCGGCAACCTCCTCGAAGCCGCCAAGGGCGCCGGACAAAAAGCCTAAGGGCGAGATCGGGGTTGAGCGGTTACGGCTTTGCCCGGTAAGGGCAGGTCAAACCGCTCTCCCCAGGAGTTTCGATGAGCAAGCTTCACCTCGTCTTCGGCGGTCGCGTGACCGACCCGCAGACCCTCGATTTCACCGATCCGACCAAGCTCGACGTGGTCGGCATCTTCCCGGATTATGCCAGCGCCGAAAAGGCGTGGCGCGCCGCCGCGCAGCGGACCGTGGACGATGCCGAGATGCGCTATGTCGTCGTCCATCTCCACCGGCTGCTCGAGCCGGACCTGGAGAAGCCGGCGGCCTGAGGCGTCAGGCCCGCCGCCAGTTCCACGCCAGCAGCGGCTTGGCGAGCGCGAGGCCGGCAATGAACCCGCCGATATGCGCCGCCGCCGCGACGGCGACGCCCGCGCCGAGGAACGCAAAGGCGGTCAGCAGATTGACCAGCGTCCAGGCGGCGGCCAGCCAGAGCACGTGCACCGCCTGTGCCGGGATCGGGCCGATCGCCCGGGCCCGCGAGCGGCCGAACAGCAGAGAATAGGCGCCCACCACCGCCGATGCAGCGCCGCTGGCGCCGATCATCGGAGTCATCGACATGGGATCCGGCAGCCACTGCGCGAACGCCGCGGCATAGGCGCCGACGACATAGAGTATGACGATGCCCGCCGGACCGACTGCGCGCTCGGTTTCCTTGCCGGTGAAGCCCAGCATCAGCATATTCATCGCCAGATGGAAGATGCCGGCGTGCAGCAGCGCGCTCGACAGGGGCGTCAGCCACACCGGCACCGCCCACATGTCGTCGATCACGAACCCGCTCAGGCGGCGTGGAATGAACCCGCCGGCATAGGCCGCGAGCACCTCATGATTGCCCAGCGTGACGGCAAGGCTGATCGCCGCCGTCACCAGCACGATGATCGAAGTCGCCGATAGTCGGCGCATGGCCGGCCTCAGATGAATTCGATCTTGGAAACCAGATAGTAGCGGTCGCCCGCGGGCACCGAAACCTCGACTTCCTCTTCGACCTTGCGGCCGATCAGCGCGCGCCCGATCGGCGAATTGTACGAGATGCGGCCCTTGCTCGCATCCGCCTCGGTCTCGCCTACGATCTGGTACCTGATCGGCTTTTCGTCCTCGTCGAGCAACGTCACCGTCGCGCCGAACACGACCTTGTCGCCCGACAGATCCTTGGGATCGATGATCTGGGCGCGGCTGAGCTTGCCTTCGATATCCGAGATCGTGGCCTCGTTCTGGCCCTGCTGCTCCTTGGCGGCATGATATTCGGCATTTTCCGAAAGATCGCCGTGCGCGCGCGCTTCCTCGATCGCGTCCACGATCAGCGGGCGTTCCGCTTTGAGGCGCTTCAGCTCGGAAGTGAGCTTCTCATAGCCCTCCTTGAGCATCGGCATCTTTTCGACCGTCGCCATTCCATTCCGCCCTTCAAACGCCTCGATCCCCAAGCGTCCCACAAGGGGTACGCCCGCACATTAACATCGATTGGGGGAGATCAATTGTGCGATTGCGAATAATAAGACTGTGAGGGGCAAACATCAAGCACCTGCCCGATTGATGCCGCAATTGGGCGCCTTGCCGGGATGTGACGGCTCAGCCACGCCCCGCATAATAGGCCTGCAGGGGCTTCACATCGAGGCTGTTGCGTCCCAGCGCCTCGATCGCCCGCGCCGCCGCCACGCTGGCCGGCGCGGTGGTGAAATACGGGACCTTCTGCGCCATCGCCGTCGCACGGATGCTCGCCGAGTCCTTGAGCGACTGCCATCCCTCGGTCGAATTGAAGATCAATGCGACATCCCCATCCTGGATCCGATCGACGATATGCGGCCGGCCCTGCGCCACCTTGTTGACGCGCTCGACTGCGATACCCTCGGCTTCGAGATAATCGGCTGTGCCGCCGGTCGCGATGATCTTGAAGCCAAGATCGGCGAGGATCTGCACGCCGGGGAGCACCACCGGCTTGTCGCTGTCCTTGACGCTGACGAACAGCGTACCCGACGACGGCAGCACCGTCCCCGCTCCCAGCTGCGACTTGGCGAAGGCGGTGGCGAAATCGCGATCGATCCCCATCACTTCGCCGGTGGACTTCATTTCCGGTGAGAGCACCGGATCGACGCCCGGGAACCGCGCCCAGGGGAACACGGCCTCTTTGACGGCGATATAATCGATGTCGCGATCGATCTTCGGCAAATCCTTGAGCTTCTCGCCTGCCATCACCCGCGCTGCGATCTTGGCGATGGGGATGCCGATCGCCTTGGCGACGAAGGGCACCGTGCGGCTGGCGCGCGGATTGACTTCGATGAGGTACACCTCGCCGTCCTTGACCGCGAACTGGATGTTCATCAGCCCCTTGACCTTCAGCGCCCGGGCGAGCGCTTCGGTCTGCTTCTCGATCTCGGCGACGATCTCGGCCGAGAGGCTGTAGGGCGGGATCGAGCAGGCGCTGTCGCCCGAATGCACGCCGGCTTCCTCGATATGCTGGAGCACGCCCGCGACCACGACATCGTCACCGTCGGCGATTGCATCGACATCGACTTCGATCGCGTCGCGCAGATACTGGTCGATGAGGACGGGCGAATCCCCGGAGACCTGCACGGCGGTCTGGATATAATCGTCGAGCTGCTGGAGCGTGTCGACGATCTCCATCGCGCGGCCGCCCAGCACATAAGAGGGGCGCATCAGCACCGGAAAGCCGATCCGCTCCGCCGCCGCCACTGCCTCGTCGCGGCTGCGGGCAAGGCCGTTGGCGGGCTGCTTGAGCCCCAGTTTGGCGACCAGGTCCGCGAAACGCTCGCGGTCCTCCGCCAGATCGATCGCGTCGGGGCTGGTACCGAGGATGGGGATACCCGCATCCTCCAGCGCTTGCGCCAGATTGAGCGGGGTCTGGCCGCCGAACTGGACGATCACGCCGACCAGATTGCCGTTCGATTTCTCGACTTCGAGGATTTCGAGCACATCCTCGGCGGTCAGCGGCTCGAAATAGAGGCGATCCGACGTGTCGTAGTCGGTGCTCACCGTCTCCGGATTGCAATTGACCATGATCGTCTCATAGCCCGCATCGGCCAGCGCGAAGCAGGCGTGGCAGCAGCAATAATCGAACTCGATCCCCTGCCCGATCCGGTTCGGACCGCCGCCGAGGATCACTACCTTGTTGCGGTCGGTGGGGTTCGACTCGCACTCGGGCTCGCCGAAGCTCGGCGCCTCATAGGTCGAGTACATGTATGGCGTCTTCGCTTCGAACTCGGCCGCGCAGGTGTCGATCCGTTTGAACACCGGGCGCACACCGAGCTTGTGGCGCAGCTTCCGCACATCCGCTTCGGTCACGCCGCCGCTCATCGCCTTGGCGACTTCGCCGATCAGCCCGTGGCTGCGCGCCATCTGCTCGGAGCCCGCGCGCATGTTGACCGATTTGAGCGCCAGATACGCCAAGCGCTTGTCGCTGAACCCCATCGCCTTCAATTTGCGCATGCCCGCGGCATCCTGCGGCAGCCCGCCGCGGCACACCGCCTCCTCGGCTTCGACGATCTCGGCGATCCGCTGAAGAAACCACGGGTCATAGGCGGTCAGCGCCTGCACTTCGGCAACGGTGAAACCCTCGCGCAGCGCCTGCGCGGCGATCAGCAGCCGATCGGGCGAGCGCACGGCCAGCGCCGCCTCGATCTCGTCGCGCGGCGCGCCGGCGAGCCGGTCGACCTGGTTGAAGCCGCTGAGGCCGGTCTCGAGCCCGCGCAGCGCCTTCTGCATCGATTCATGGATGTTGCGGCCGATCGCCATCACTTCGCCGACCGACTTCATCGCGGTGCCCAAGGTCGCCTCGGCGCCCTTGAACTTCTCGAACGCGAAACGCGGGATCTTGGTGACGACGTAATCGATCGTCGGCTCGAACGACGCCGGGGTCGCGCCGGTGATGTCGTTGGTGATCTCGTCGAGCGTATAGCCCACCGCCAACTTCGCCGCGACCTTGGCGATCGGGAAGCCGGTCGCCTTGGACGCCAGCGCCGACGAACGCGACACGCGCGGGTTCATCTCGATGACGATCAGGCGGCCGTCCTTCGGATTGACTGCGAACTGCACGTTCGAACCGCCGGTTTCGACACCGATTTCCCGGAGCACCGCGATCGATGCATTGCGCATGATCTGGTATTCCTTGTCGGTCAGCGTCAGCGCCGGCGCGACGGTGATCGAGATCGCCGGTGTGCGTGCCCATCGCATCGACATTCTCGATGCTGCAGATGATGATGCAATTGTCCGCACGGTCGCGGACCACTTCCATCTCGTACTCTTTCCAGCCGAGCAGCGATTCCTCGATCAGCACTTCGGTGGTCGGCGAGAGATCGAGCCCGGAGCGGACGATCGCGATGAATTCCTCGCGGTTGTACGCGATGCCGCCGCCAGATCCGCCCATGGTGAAGCTGGGACGGATGATCGCCGGCAGCCCGACATGCTCGAGCGCGGCCAGCGCCTCGGCCTCGCTATGCGCGATCGCCGAACGGGCCGATTCCAGCCCGATCTTCGTCATCGCGTCCTTGAACTTGAGCCGATCCTCGGCCTTGTCGATCGCCTCCGCATCGGCGCCGATCATGATGCAGCCGAACTTCTCCAGCGTGCCGTCATTCGCCAGCGCCAGCGCAGTGTTGAGCGCGGTCTGGCCGCCCATCGTCGGCAGCACCGCATCGGGGCGCTCCTTCTCGATGATCTTGGCGACGATCGCCGGGGTGATCGGCTCGACATAGGTTGCGTCGGCCAGTTCGGGATCGGTCATGATCGTCGCCGGGTTCGAATTGACCAGGACGATGCGATAGCCCTCTTCCTTGAGCGCCTTGATCGCCTGCGTGCCCGAATAATCGAACTCGCACGCCTGACCGATAACGATCGGCCCCGCGCCGATGACGAGAATGGAGGAGATGTCGGTGCGTTTGGGCATATCTAGTTCACTTCACCGCAGCGACAATCGCCGCCAAAAAGTTCCCAATTGCACGATATTAGCAAATGCTGGGTCACGAAGCAGAGCCAAAATGCCTTCCTTTGGGACCTGAGGAAGCTGAATCAGAATATTCAAACTTCTTACCAAGCCAGATATTTGCGATCTTTGTAGATTATCCTGGGTGGATTCGGATAAATCTTCAATTTGACTAAGTATTCTTATAATTTTCGTAACTTGTTCATCATTCACTAACCCAAATTTGGTCAAACTAAAAGCAGACGGTGCTTCAAGTTCGTCGGGAGGAGTTAGAGCGGCGCGACCAACGGCATTAATTCTAAAATACTCAACTTCGTCGCGATACGCTCGATCTAGATATCCGGAATCAGCGAGTCGCCTTAGTGATTTACGAGTTATAAAGCTCTCTGATCTCAAATGAGCTGACAACCTTCCGCTAGTTATCCAGCCAATCGACCGTAACTCATCATTATACGCATAGTGCGCCCGATCATCGAAGCCAACTTCAATTACTCCCCTTAGCACCCGGATTTCCCAAACACTTAGAACGGATGTTTGATCATTGTCAGGCATTCATCATCCCCACGAACCGCTCGAACAGGTACAGGCTGTCCTGCGGCCCCGGGCTGGCTTCGGGATGGTATTGCACGGCAAACGCCGGCCGGTCGGTCAGTTCGAAGCCCGCATTCGACCCGTCGAACAGCGACACATGCGTCTCGCGCGCGTTCTCCGGCAGCGTCTCGCCCAGCACCGCGAAGCCGTGGTTCATGCTGGTGATCTCGACCGCGCCGTCGCTCAGCCGCTTGACCGGGTGGTTGGCGCCGCGATGGCCCTGGAACATCTTCGAGGTCTCGGCGCCCACCGCCAGCGCCATCAACTGGTGGCCGAGGCAGATACCGAACACCGGCTTGCCGCTGTCGAGCATCTCGCGGATCACCGGCACGGCATATTCGGCGGTTGCGGCGGGGTCGCCCGGGCCGTTGGAGAGGAAGAAGCCGTCGGGCGCGAACGACATCGCCTGCTCGAACGTCGCCGTCGCCGGCAGCACGGTTACTTCAGCTCCGGCCTGAACAATGTTTCGGAAGATATTGTGCTTACTGCCATAATCGATCGCAACGACGTGCGGGCGCTTTGGTGCACCAGTGTGACCCTGGCGTGACTTTTCGTATCCGGCTCCCAATCGCCACACGCCGCCTTCCCAGCCGAAATGGGTCTCGGCGGTGACCGTGATGGCGAGGTCCATGCCCTCCAGCCCCGGCCATTCGCGCGCCATCTGGAGCAGCACGGGAATGTCGAACTCGCCCGAGGCCGAATGCGCGATCACGCCGTTGGGCGCGCCGCCGGTGCGGATGCGCCGGGTCAGCGCCCGCGTGTCGATCCCGGCGAGCCCGATCCGCGCGTGCTTCTTCATCCACGCATCGAGATGCTCGTTGCTGCGGAAATTGCTCGGCTCGGTCACGTCCTCGCGGACGATCATGCCCAGCGCATGCGGCTCGTCCGCTTCGACATCGTCGGGATTGGCGCCGACATTGCCGATATGCGGAAAGGTGAAATTGATGATCTGACCGGCGAAGCTCGGATCGGTCATGATCTCCTGATAGCCGGTCATCGCGGTGTGGAAGCACACTTCGCCGACCGCCTGCCCCTCGGCGCCGAATCCTCGTCCCCACACCACGTCCCCCGACGCCAGTACCAATACTCCCGTGGCTCCGGGAGGCGCAGACATGGGTTTGGCTTCGGCCATTTAAGGGTGGCGCTCCATTTGGGTTTGTGACGATGTCGCTAAGTGGTGGCGGCTAGACCCCTGCCCGCCTCGCGTCAACCGGTTCACGGATGCGGCGGCATCGGCTAGTGCTGATCGCTTTCCGATTATCGAGAGACATCATGATCTCGCGACGATATCAAGGCCGCGCAGATCACCGCCATGAAGGCCGGTGACAAGGCGAGCCGCGGGGCCATCACCCTCATCCAGTCGGCGATCAAGAATCGCGACATCGAGGCGCGCACCGGCAAGGCGCCGGAGGACGACGACGCCCTGGTGGTCGAAGTGCTCCAGAAGATGGTCAAGCAGCGCCGCGAATCGATCGAGATGTACACCAAGGGCGGCCGCCAGGAACTCGCCGACGCGGAGGCGGCCGAAGTCGCAGTGATCGAGCGCTTCCTGCCGAAGCAGATGAGTGCCGAGGAGACCAGCGCGGCGATCGAGGCGATCAAGGCCGAGCTGGGCGCCAGCGGCATGAAGGACATGGGCCGCGTGATGGCAGAGCTCAAGGCGCGACATGCGACCACGCTGGATATGAGTAAGGCGAGTGCGGCGGTGAAGGCGGCTTTGAGCTGAGGGGCTCACATCCCCTCCGTTCGTTTCGAGCGCAGTCGAGAAACGGAGACTTGGGACAGGCTTCTCGACAACGCTCGAAGCGAACGGAGGGGATACGGACCAAAATGGCGTTCTGGGCCTACATGCTGAGATGTTCGGACGGCCGGTATTATACCGGCCACACCGATAATCTCGAACGCCGGATTGGCGAGCATCTGAGCGGTATTTGTGGATACACATCGCACCGCCTCCCCATCGAACTGGTGTGGAGCGAAGCGTTCGTCAGCCGGATCGAAGCGCTGGAAGTGGAGCGCATCGTCGGCGGCTGGTCCCGCGCGAAGAAGGAGGCGCTGATCGCCGGTGACTGGAAGCGGATCGGCTTTTTTGCCCGTCCGCCGAAGGAGCGTTTCTCGACTTCGCTCGAGACGAACGCTGAGGGAGTAATCGAAGCACTTTCCCCGTTCATTTCGAGCGAAGTCGAGAAATCTGACTCTCGGGACCAGACATGTCCCTAACCCCCAATTCCTCGACGAGCTTCGCGCCCGCACGCTCCTCTCCGGCCTCATCGCCAAGACGGTGAAGCTGCAGAAAGCCGGCCGCGAGTTCCGTGCCTGCTGCCCGTTCCACCAGGAAAAGACCCCCAGCTTCTACGTCAACGACGACAAGGGCTTTTATCACTGCTTCGGCTGCTCGGCGCATGGCGATGCGATCCGCTGGATGACCGACCAGCGCGGGCTGCCCTTCATCGACGCAGTGAAGGAGCTGGCCCAGGCCGCGGGCATGGAAATGCCCGAGCAGGACCGCCGCTCCGCCGAACAGGCCGAGCGCGCCAAGGGGCTGCACGAGGCGATGGCCGATGCCGCGGCGTGGTTCGTCGACAAGTTGAACGGGATCGAGGGCGCCGAGGCGCGTAACGTACTCAAGCGCCGTGGGATCACCGAGGAGATCGCACGTTCCTTCGGCCTCGGCTTCGCCCCCGATCTCGCGCGGCAAGCTCAAGGAAGCGCTCAAGGGCTATGGCGATGCGATGCTGGTAGAGGCCGGCATGCTGATCCAGGTCGAGGAGAAGGAGCCGTACGACCGGTTCCGCGGCCGGCTGATGATCCCGATCCGCGACGTCCGCGGCCGCACGATCGCGTTCGGAGGGCGGATCATCGGCGATGGCGAGCCGAAATACCTCAATTCCCCCGAAACCCCGCTCTTCGACAAGGGCCGCACGCTCTACAATCTCGATCGCGCGCAGGCTGCGGCGCGTAAGGCCGACCGGATCATCGCAGTCGAAGGCTATATGGACGTGATCGCGCTCGCTCAGGCGGGGTTCGGCGAGGCCGTCGCCCCGCTCGGCACCGCGCTCACCGAACACCAGCTCGAGCGGCTGTGGCGGATGGCCGACGAGCCCCTGCTCTGCTTCGACGGCGATTCGGCCGGGCAGAAGGCGGCACTTCGGGCCGCTCACCGTGCGCTGCCGATGCTCCAGCCGGGCCGCAGCCTCACCTTCGTGACCTTGCCCGACGGCCTCGATCCCGACGATCTCGTCCGTACCAAGGGCGCAGCGGCGTTCGAGGCATTGCTCAGGGCACCGCAGCCGCTGGTCGACCGGATCTGGCAGAGCGAAGTAGCTGCGGAGCCGCTCGACACCCCCGAGCGCCGCGCCGGGCTCAAGCGCCGGCTCAGCGAGCTCGCCCAGACGATCGCCGATCCCAACGTCAAATCGGAGTATCAGGCCGAGTTCCGGCGCCGTTTCGACGAACTGTTTGCGCGTCAGCCGCGCGAATTCCGGCCGCAGAACCCTCGTACGCGCCAGAAAGGCCCTTGGAAGCCCCCGAGGCCATGCCGGGCGTTACGATGCGCGACGTGCGTTCGGGCGGGATCGACCCGGTGCTCGCCAAGGCAGTGCTCGCCGGGCTGATCCGCCATCCTGCCGAGATCGCGCGCCATATGGAGGTGCTGGGGTCGCTGCGCAGCGCCTCGGGGGCGCTCGGCAAGTTGTTCGAGGCTGTGATCGACGTCGCGCTGGAGGACCGGCAGCTTGATAGCGGCAAAGTCCTCACCATATTGGCGCGATCCGGATTTGATTCTGTGGCAAGCGACCTCTTGAGAGCCGACACGCTTCCTTTCTCCTTCACACGCTCTCAGGCGGACGAAGCGAGAGCGCGTGAAGACTTGAACGAGGCTATAGCGGTGATGGTGGCACGGCCGGCGGTCGATGCTGCGCTCGCCGAGGCAACCGCGGCGTTGAGCAGGGACGGCTCGGAGGAAGCGTTCACCCGTCAGGTGGCGCTTTCGCGGAAGCGCCAGGAGCTCGAAGCGCGGCTTGCGAATCTGATGCTTGCGGACGAAGAAGAATTCGACGATTAGGGCGGCGTATAATGCCGCCATCTGGATTTCGAGGGTTATTGATGGCGAAGGCTAATGGCGGCGGCAGCGGCGAAGACACGGCGATTGACGTGGGTGACGCTCCGCTGATCGATCTCAACGAAGGCACGCTCAAGAAGCTTGTCGCCCGTGCGAAGAAGCGCGGCTACATCACCGTCGATCAATTGAACGAGATGCTGCCGCAGGACCAGATGTCCTCGGAGCAGATCGAGGACGTGATGTCGGCGCTCAACGACATGGGCATCAACGTCGTCGAGAACGAAGAAGGCGGCGAGGACGATCAGGCCGAGGACGATACTCCGGACGAAGTCGATGCCGCCGATGGCAACGACGATTCGGCGCCTGCCTTCGAAGCCGCGAAGAAGAAGGAGACGATCGATCGCACCGACGATCCCGTCCGCATGTATCTTCGCGAGATGGGCGCGGTCGAGCTGCTCAGCCGTGAAGGCGAGATCGCGATCGCCAAGCGCATCGAGGCCGGCCGCGACACGATGATCCTCGGACTCTGCGAGTCGCCGATCACTTTCAATGCGATCATCGGCTGGTCGAACGCGCTCAACGAAGGCACGATGCAGCTGCGCGAAATCCTCGATCTCGATGCGATGCTCTCCAAGGGACCGTCGGCCGAGCAGGTCGAGAACGCCGAGGAAGACGATAACGGCGAGATCAGCGAGAAGACCGCCGGCGCGTCGTTCAAGGAAGAGGAAGAGCCCGAGGAAGTCGCCGAGGAGGAGGACGAGGACTCGATGACCGAGCGCCGCGCTCCGCGGATCTCGGACGACGAGGAAGAGGACAATACCCTCAGCCTCGCCCAGATGGAGGAGACGCTCAAGCCGCAGGCGCTCGAGAAGTTCGCCAACATCACGTCGGTCTACAAGAAATTCTCCAAGGTTCAGCAGGCCCGCCTCGACGCGATGGCCGCGGGCGGCGAGCTGCCGGCGACCGAGGAGCGCAAGTACCACAAGCTGCGCGAGGAGCTGACCGCCGAGGTCGAGAGCGTCCAGTTCCACAACGCCAAGATCGAATATCTCGTCGATCAGCTCTACAGCTTCAACCGGCGCCTGACCGCTTTGGGCGGCCAGATGCTGCGCCTCGCCGAGCGCCACAAGGTGCCCCGGAAAGACTTCCTCGATCGCTATGTGAACCACGAGCTCGACGAGCAGTGGCTCGGCTCGGTCGAGAAGCTCGACAAGAAATGGGGCGCCTTCGTCGCCAATGAGGCGGCGGCGGTCGATCGCATTCGCGTCGAAGTCTCCGAGATCAGCCAGGCGACCGGCATGGCGCTCGCCGAGTTCCGCCGCATCGTCAACATGGTGCAGAAGGGCGAGCGCGAGGCGCGCATCGCCAAGAAAGAGATGGTGGAAGCCAATCTCCGCCTCGTGATCTCGATCGCGAAGAAGTACACCAATCGTGGCCTGCAGTTCCTGGATCTGATCCAGGAGGGCAATATCGGCCTGATGAAGGCGGTCGATAAGTTCGAATATCGCCGCGGCTACAAATTCTCGACCTACGCCACCTGGTGGATCCGTCAGGCGATCACGCGCTCGATCGCGGACCAGGCGCGGACGATCCGTATTCCGGTCCATATGATCGAGACGATCAACAAGCTGGTCCGCACCAGCCGCCAGTTCCTCCACGAGCAGGGCCGCGAGCCCACGCCTGAGGAAATGGCCGAACGCCTCTCCATGCCGCTGGAGAAGGTCCGCAAGGTGATGAAGATCGCCAAGGAGCCGATCAGCCTCGAAACGCCGATCGGCGACGAGGAGGATTCGCACCTCGGCGACTTCATCGAGGACAAGAATGCCGTCATCCCGGTGGATGCGGCGATCCAGGCGAACCTCAAGGAAACGGTCACCCGCGTCCTCGCTTCGCTCACCCCGCGTGAGGAGCGCGTGCTGCGCATGCGCTTCGGCATCGGCATGAACACCGATCACACGCTCGAGGAAGTCGGCCAGCAATTCTCGGTCACGCGCGAACGCATCCGTCAGATCGAGGCCAAGGCGCTCAGGAAGCTCAAGCATCCGAGCCGTTCGCGGAAGATGCGGTCGTTCCTCGACCAGTAAGGTCACGGGCATCGCCGGAAAAATAGAACGGCCCCGGAATCGCTTCCGGGGCCGCTCTGGTTTTCGCGACAGGCGACCGAAACCCCCGTCCTGAACGTCTCCCGGCCACGTTAGCGGCCGGGAAACGTCCTCCCCGGATCGAAAACCGGTCGCTCGCGTGCGCACTGCCGCATCACCGATGCGGCTGGCAGCAACAGCGAACTATGCAATTCAAATAGCGGATCAGCGCGGAACTAGCGTTGAACGAGTGTTCCGTCCGCTTGTGCGGAAGTTCCATGGAAACGAAATTAAGCCTGAAATCGGTCGGTTGGGGCGATTACCTCGGAACCGCGCGCCATACCGCCGCCGCCACGCCGCCACCGCCGACGCTGAAGGCGGGGCTGTCGTCCTCGCCATCGAGCCTGAGTACGAGGGCAGTGCTCAAGGCAGATTCACGATGGCGCGGCCTCGGTTGTGCGCGCATCACGTCGTAAACGGCATAGCTGCCCCCGGCGCGGGCAGTGACTTCGGGCAGCGTCGATCCCGGTCCCCATGCCGCCGGTTCCGATGCATCGTCGGTACGCTTTACCAACTGCTCGGCGAGGAGCGCCGCCTTGGGCAGCGCCTGAAGCCGCGCAGTGCTGGCAGGAAGCATGAACGGCCGAGGG
The DNA here is from genome assembly GCF_027941955.1 of Sphingomonas sp. 7/4-4. Taxonomy (GTDB): domain Bacteria; phylum Pseudomonadota; class Alphaproteobacteria; order Sphingomonadales; family Sphingomonadaceae; genus Sphingomonas. The sequence continues at coordinate 719,935 of NZ_CP115960.1, read as the reverse complement.
GCGGCTCGAAAACGCGCGGACGGATCGCGACCCGGGGCGGCGGAGGCCTTGAGCATGTTCGCACGCGCCTTGGCGACGCCAGTTCGCTCGCCGGCAACTACCGGTGACGAAATCCCACAGAGGATGACGCAGGCGACCACAGCCTTCAGCATCACCGTTTCCCCAAAGCAGTGAAGTTGCCGGAGCATGACCCTGTTTGCCGGGAGCCGCAACCCGGTTCGGGCTCATTCGGGCTCGTCCAGCCTTCATTCAGCCGTAAGTGTTTCGAACTCCTTGGGTGCGAGCGGCCGCTCGAACTCCAGCCCCGCCTCGAAATCATGCACCCAGATGACGCGGGCCGCGCAGCGCCCGATCCTGGGAAGCGCGAGCCAGATCGTCACGCCCGGCCGTAGCTCGGAATAGGTCTGGAGTCGCACGCCGTTGACCGAGAGATCGACGACCTTGCACAATGCCCGGTCGAGCCCTCCGCGACCGATCCGGGCGTCGAGCGACACTTGCGCCCGCAGGCTCTTGCGCTCGCCCAGGATCTCCGCAGGCTCGAATTCTGCAGCAAAGGGCGCGGACCTCGATCCCATGCCGCAAAGGCTAGGCCGGCCCGGCTAACAGCGCGTTAAAAGGACATCCCGGCGAACCCCGGACCTTGCCCGAACCCCTTGGTCCGTCAACAAAATCCGGCGTTCACCGGGACGATGATCTCGCAAGCGGCCGCCTTCAGGCGGCGCGCGATTACTTCTTGCCGAGCGAGAGGCCGCCGAAGCGCTTGTTGAAGCGCGCGACCTGACCGCCCTGATCCAGCATCTGGCCGCGGCCGCCGGTCCAGGCGGGGTGCGCGAGCGGATCGATGTCGAGCGTCATCAGATCGCCTTCCTTGCCCCAGGTCGAGCGAGTCTCGAACACGGTGCCGTCGGTCATCTGCACCTTGATCATGTGGTAATCGGGATGGGTGTCTTTTTCACGGGTCAATTCCTTGGAAATGCCGCCGGTTTCCGACCGGCAGCGGACGCGCGCGGTTAGCAGAGGGGCCGCTCAACGCAACCTCCCTGCCCTGCGCGTGAAGACGATCAGGCTTTGGGTGGGTCCGCGATCATCGCGGTGAACTCGCATTCGGTGGCGACTTCGCCGTCCAGCAACGCCCTGCCGGCGAACTTGCACACGCGCGACCGCTTCTGAATGAATTCGACCTCCAGGCGGAGCAGCACGCCCGGCACGACCGGTTTGCGGAACTTCACGCCGTCGATCGACATGAAATAGACGAGCTTGCCCGAACCGGCGAGACCGAGGCTCTCGACCGCGAGCACGCCCGCCGCTTGTGCCAGCGCCTCGACCTGGAGCACGCCGGGCATGATCGGACGCCCGGGAAAATGCCCTGGAAGAATTCCTCGTTCATCGACACCGCCTTGATCGCGACGATGCGCTGATCGAGGATCAATTCCTCGACGCGGTCGACCAGCAGCATCGGGTAACGATGCGGCAGCGCCGCCATCACTCGCTGGATATCCCGCGGACCGATGGAGACGCTGCCGGTGTCGTTCTCGCTCACCGAGGCTCGGCCGGCTTGGCAGGCTGGGTGGCGCCAGTGGCTGCCGGTGCGGCACCAGCGGCAGCGGGACGCGGCTGCTGCGCGGCCGCCTGCTGCTGATAGGCCTGGAGCTGGGCGGCCTGGGCGATCTGTTGCTGGATCGCCAGCGTCTCGCGCGACGGCTGCCAATCGGCCGGCGGCTGGATGCTCACGGTCGGCGCGACCTTGTCGATCTCGGCAGTGATCGCCTGGCTGATATTGGCCGAATCCGGTGCGTACATGAACACTTCCGGCGACAGCACGACGCTGATCTTGCGGGCGTTCACGACGCGCAGCTGCGCCGCTTCATACTGACGCAGGATCGATTCGATCGCGAACAGTTCCGCGCGCGCGGCGGGGTTGCTCAGGCGGCCGAGATCGTTCTGCGCATTGGTCTGCGCGGTGCGGATCTTCTCGATCGCCGGATTCTTGGCGGTCTGCGCGGCCTTGCCTTCTTCCTCGCTGACCTTGCCGTCCTTGTTGGCGTCGAGCTGCGCGACAAGCGGCTTGAGCTCGTTGTCGAGCGCGGTGCGGCGCTGCTGCATCTGGTCGAACGCCGCTTTGTAGGTCGTCGAGATCTGCTGGTTGGCGGTGCCGAACGCCTTGGAGGCGGCTACGACGCTGGTCGGGTTCGCATAAGCGATGCCCGCGACCTGGGCATTTGCAGGTGCCGCGATGGCAAGCGCCGCGGGAGCGGCGAGCATCGCTGCGAGAATAGCTTTCTTCGTAATCATCAGAACTGGGTCCCTACGTTGAATGTCACAAGCTTGTCGTCGTCGCCGTCCGCCTTCACCAGCACCTTCGCAATGTCGATGCGCAGCGGGCCGAACGGCGAATTCCAGTTTACGCCGAAGCCGACCGAGATGCGCGGCTTGGCGGTATCGCCCACGAAAGGCTCATAGAAGGGCGGGATAACAGCGGCGGTGTTGATCGACGTGCCCACGCAATTGGTGAGCGCCGTACCATAGCCGACCGAGCACGGCGTCACTGCGCTGGTGCCCGGTACGAGATAAAGCGGATTATTGGAGGCATCGACCTGTTGCTTGGGCAGCAATGTCGGCGAGCCGTCCTTGTTGAACAGCGGCTTGCCGCTGCCATCGGTCGCCTGGGCGAACTCGATCGTCTTGGCCGGACGCGTGATGCCGAACAGGCTGCCGGCCATCACGAAGATCGACGGCCGCAGCCCCATCTCGGCCGCGCCCGCACCCAGCGGGATCTCGAGTTCGGCCTTGGTGAGGTAATATGCCTTTCCGCCCAGTGCGTCATCGGTGACGTTGTCGTCGCTGACGACCATCGCCTGAGTGCTGCCGCCCGCCGCCAGCGGATCGCCGGTCAGCTGGATGCGCTGCACGCGCGGACCGACGCCGCGGATATCGAAGCCGCGGAATTGCGGTTCGCCAAGATAGAAGCGATCGGTGATGCGGACCGGATCGCTGCCTGCCCTGGTCTTCTCCAGGCTGTGGATATAACCGCCCTCGCCGGTGACCGAGAAGATGAAGCCGCTGCCGACATTCCAGTATTTGGCACCTTCGAAACGCGCGCGGGCATATCTTACTTCGCCGCCAAGGCCGGCAAAATCGGCACCCACGCTCAATCGCTGGCCACGCGTCGGACGCAAGCGGCTGTTGAGGCTGTCATAGATCAGCGAAACGCCGACCAGCGAGGTGATGCGATTGCCCACCGCCTCGCAATAATAACGGCCCGCCTTGAGCGGATCGCAGACGCCGTTGGTGTAGAAGGACGACTTGTCGAGCGTCACATTGTCCTGACGCAGCGTGTAGCGGCCGGACAGCGTCCAATATTCGGTGAGCGGCAGACCGGCGACGAGCTGGAAGCCGGTCGCCACCTGGCTGTAGGTCGTGCTGCGATCGCTGCCGATATAGTTGAACGCGTTATAATCCTGCCGGAACACCGTACCACCGAGCGCGATATTGGTGTCGAACAGATAGGGTTCGGTGAAGCCCAGCTCGACCGACTTCGAATAGCTCGAATAATCGACCGACGCCGACACCGTCTGGCCCATGCCGCGGAAATTGCGCTGGCGGATCGAGGCCTGGAGGATGAAACGCTCGAGGCTCGAGAAGCCCGCTGACAGCGTCAGTTCGCCGTTCGGGCGCTCTTCGACATTGGCGGCGAGCACGATCCGGTCGGGCGCCGAACCTTCCTTGCGCTCGACCTCGAACTTATCCTGGAAATAGCCCAGCGAGTTGATGCGATCCTGCGAGCGCTTGACGAGGAAAGTGTTGAACGCGTCGCCTTCGGCCACGCGGAACTCGCGGCGGATCACCTTGTCCTGCGTCTGGCGATTACCCGTGATGTCGATCCGCTCGATATAGGTGCGGTTCGACTCGCCGATGTGGAAGTTCAACGTCATGGCGAGCTTTTCGCGGTCGCGCTGGTATTCGGGCCGCACGTCGGCAAAGGCATAGCCGAACGCGCCTGCGGTCTCGCTCAGCTGCTCGATTGTGTCCTCGACTGCCTTGGCGTTATACCATTGACCTTCCTTGATCGCGAGCGCGGTGGCGAGACGCTTGTCGTCGAAATCGCGGATCGCGCTGTCGACGGTGACCGGACCGAATTTATAGCGCGGGCCTTCCTCCACCACATAGGTGATGATGAAGTCCTTCTTGTCGGGCGTCAGCTCGGCAACCGCCGAGATCACACGGAAATCGGCATAGCCCTCGGTCAGATAGAATTGGCGCAGCTTCTGCTGGTCATAGGCCAGCCGATCCTGGTCATAGCTCGTGTTCGAGCTCATCAGATGCATCAGGCTGGCGGTCTTGGTCGCCATCTCGCCGCGCAGCTTGCCGTCGGAGAACACTTCGTTGCCGATGATGTTGATCTGGCGGACCTTCGACTTTGGTCCCTCGTTGATCTCGAACACCACGTCGACGCGATTCTGATCGAGACTGACCATCTTGGGCTCGACGTTCGCGGCGAAGCGGCCCTGGCGGCGATAGAGCTCGATGATGCGCGCGACGTCGGCGCGAACCGCGGTGCGCGTGAAGATCTGGCGCGGCGCCAGCTTCACTTCCTTCTGGATCTTGTCGTTCTTGAGCCGCTTGTTGCCTTCGTAGATCACCCGGTTGATCACCGGGTTCTCGCGGATGCGGATCACCAGATCGCCGGTTTCGATACCGCCGATCTCGACGTCGGCGAGCAGTTCGGAGGCGAGCAGGTCCTTGATCGCCTGATCGACGGTTTCGTTGGTGTACGTGTCGCCGGCGCGCAGGCGGGTATAGGACAGCACCGTCTCGGGCTCGAGGCGCTGTGCACCCTCGACGCGCAGCGAGCAGATCGGGCGCGGCTGCTGCACAGGCACAGGTGCAGGCGCCGCCGCCTGCGGAGCTGGCACGGCGGCTTGCTGCGCAGGCGTAGCAGCCTGTGGCGCGGGTGTCGCCGGAACAGGAGTCGCCGGCGCGGGTGCGGGCGGCGTCTGGGCGGGGGCGGTCTGCGCATGCGCGAGGCCCGAGAGCATGGTGCCCGCGAGAAGCAACGCAGTGGCGCGTACGCCGAAATGATTAGCCTTGATCGTCACATCCCACCCCAAGTCGGATTTCGAGTAATGCCGCTGCCCACGCGACGCCGGAACAACCGCCCCTGCCTTAACCGCATCAACCGATCAACCCGGCCAGATTTCTCCAGACGCCATATCCGCCCAGATCGTTGAAAGTAACCAGCAGCATCAGCGCCAGAATTGCGATCAGACCACCCCGGAAGGCCCATTCCATTACCTGGGGCTCGACCGGGCGGCGGCGTACGGCTTCGACTGCGTAGAACAGAAGATGCCCGCCATCCAGCACTGGAACTGGCAACAGGTTGATGAATCCGAGATTAATCGAAATGAGCGCGATAAGGAATGCGAACTCGATGGGTCCCAGCGCGAGACGCTCGCCCGAGACCTGTGCGATCTTGAGCGGGCCCCCGAGCTCGGAAATCGAGCGGCGGCCGGTGAGGATCTGCCCCAGCCCGTCGACCGTCATCTGGATGATGTCGCCGGTCTGGCGAATTCCGACCAGCGGCGCCTCCAGCAAGCCGACAGGCTTCACTACCGGCGCGCTGCTGGCGATGCCCAGCACGCCGATCCTGAAGCGGTTGCCGAAACGGTCGCGCTCTTCGCGCACTCCGATCGTGGCGTCGGTCTCCAGCGTCCGTCCGGCACGTTCGAATTCGATATGCACCGGCTCGTTGGGGCGGAGCTGGGTGTATTTCACCATGTCGGTGAAGCTGTCGACCGAACGGCCGCCGAGCGACGTAATGCGGTCGCCGGACTGAAGCCCCGCCACTGCAGCCGCGCTTCCCGGAGTTACGCCGCCGACCACCGATGAAGTGCCGTTCTGGCCAAAGGCGAAGGCGAACGCGGCGAGAATCAGGATCGCGATGATGAAATTGGCGATCGGACCCGCCGCGACGATGATCGCGCGCTGCCACAACGGCTTGGCCTGGAACGTCTTCGCGCGTTCCTGCGCAGGCAGCGAGAGCCATTCGGGCGAAGGCTGGCTCGCCGGGTTCATGTCGCCGGCGAAGCGGACATAGCCGCCCAGCGGCAGCCAGCAGAACTTCCAGCGCGTGCCGCGCTTGTCGGTGATGCCGGCGATCTCGCGGCCGAAGCCGATCGAGAATTCCTCCGCCTTCACGCCGAACCAGCGGCCCGCCAGATAATGTCCGAGTTCGTGCAGGAAAACGAGGGGCCCGATCACCAGCGCGAACGCGAGGACGGTGAGGAGGATACCGGGAGATCTCGATCAAAGAACGCAGTCCTTCACACGCTCGCCCGCATACGCCCGCGCTTCGGCATCGATCGCCAGCACGGCATCCAGCGAGATCCGGGGCGGCCGGATCGTAGCGCGCCAGCGTATCGGCAACGATTGCGGCAATTTCAAGAAATCCCACACGCCCGCCGAGGAATGCCGCCACGGCTACCTCGTTGGCGGCATTGAGAATCGCCGGCCGCGCCCCACCCGCGGAAAGGGCATTGCGTGCCAGCGTCAGCGCAGGGAAGCGCGCCGGGTCCGGCGCCTCGAAGTCGAGCCGCCCGATCCGTGCCAGATCGAGCGCTTCGCACGGCGTCGCCATCCGCTCGGGCCAGGCCAGCGCATAAGCGATCGGCGTGCGCATATCGGGCGTGCCGAGCTGGGCGAGCACCGATCCGTCGACATATTCGACCATCGAATGCACCACCGACTGGGCGTGGACGAGGATGTCGAGCTGGTCCGCGCGCACCGGGAACAGATGGAAGGCTTCGATCAGCTCGAGCCCCTTGTTCATCATCGTCGCCGAATCGACCGATATCTTCGCGCCCATCGACCAATTGGGGTGCGCCACTGCCTGCGCGGGCGTGATCGCGCGCATCGCCTCGATCGGCGTGGCGCGGAACGGCCCGCCGCTGGCGGTAAGAATTATCTTCCGCACGCTGCGCGGCGCAGTGCGGTCGAGGCACTGGAAAACGGCATTATGCTCGGAATCGACCGGCAGCAGCGTCGTCGCATACGCGTGCGCCGCCGCCGTCATGACGTCACCTGCCGAAACCAGCGCTTCCTTGTTGGCGAGCGCGACGGTGCCGCCCGCCTCGAGCGCCGCCATCACCGGCTTGAGCCCTGCGGTCCCGACGATCGCCGCCATCGTCCAGTCGGCGCCCATCCGTGCGGCCTCGCAGACCGCCTCGGCCCCTGCCCGCGCCTCGACGCCGCTGCCCGCAAGCGCCTCGCGAAGCGGCTCGAGGCACGTCTCGTCCGCGACCACGGCGACCTGTGCGCGGGTGCGGATCGCCGCCGCGGCGAGCTTTTCGACGTCGCGGTTGGCGGTCAGCGCGACGATTTCGAACTTCTCGGGCGCGCGCTCGATCAGATCCAGCGTCGAACTGCCCACCGAACCGGTGGCACCGAGGATCGTGACTCGTTTCATCAAGTCAGCACCAATACCAGCAATGCCGCCACCGGCGCCACGACGACGAGCCCGTCGAGCCGATCCATGATCCCGCCGTGCCCGGGCAACAGGTTCCCCGAGTCCTTGACGCCGGCCAGGCGCTTGAGATGGCTCTCGAAGAGATCCCCATCTGCGCGAGCGCGGCGAGCAAGGGCGTCGCGATGGCCAACACCAGCGGCAAGCTGAGCCAGTAGTTCAACAACCCCGCGAACAATCCCGCGCTGATCACGCCCCCGATGAACCCCGCCCAGGTCTTGTTGGGACTGATCCGCGGTGCCAGCTTCGGCCCGCCGATCGCCCGGCCGGCGAAATAGGCGCCGCTGTCGCACGCCCAGACCAGGGCCATCGCCCAAAATGTATAGAGCAACCCCTTCGGATCCTGTTCGCGTAGGGCCAGCAGCGCGAGCACCGGCAGCCCGGCATAGAGCACGCCGCCGGCGAGTGACGGCCGCCGCGTCACTGCTCCGATGAAGAACATCGCACCGATCAACAGGCCGAGCGCGACGAAGCCCGGCCCCGCGGCGAGGCCCGGCGCCATGATCGCGAGCGGCACCGTCAGGGCATATTGCGAGAGCCGCTTCTGCTGCGGGTTCGCTCCCGTCAATTCGGCCCATTCGCTCATCATCAGCAATGCGACGACGATGATGACGATCCAGAATCCCAGCCCCCCGCCCAGAGCGCCGCCGCGGCGAGTCCAATGAGCGCGATGGCGACGACTAGGCGCGTCGCGAGATCCGATTTGGCTTTGATCACAAGCCTCCGAAACGCCTCTGGCGTTGGCCGAACCGGTCGAGCGCTTCGGCAAGCGCCGCCTCGTCGAAATCGGGCCAGAGCGTGTCGACGAACAATAATTCAGCATAGGCCGCCTGCCACAACAGGAAGTTCGACAGCCGATGCTCGCCCGAAGTGCGGATGAGCAGGTCGAGCGGCGGCAGGCCGGCGGTCTCCAGCTCGGCCTCGAACCGCGCCTCGTCGATAGCGGCGGCGTCCAGCGTGCCGTCACGCACCTGTTCCGCCAGGCGGCGGGAGGCGGCGAGGATTTCCGCCTGCGCGCCGTAATTGAGCGCGATCACCAGCGTCGGGCCCGGATTGGTGGCGGTGCGCGCGACGGCGCCGTCGATCATCGCAACGAGATCGGGCGCGAGGCTGCGCCAGCCGCCGATCACGCGGAGCTTGACGCCCTCGGAAACGAGCTCGTCGAGTTCGCTCGCCAGGAAGTGGCGGAGCAGCCCCATCAGGTCGCGGACCTCGTCCTCCGGACGCCGCCAGTTCTCCGACGAGAAAGCGTAGAGCGTCAGGACTTCGATGCCGAGCTTGCGCGCGGCGCGGGCGATGCGGCGAACCGCCTCGACGCCCTGCTTGTGCCCGGCGATGCGCGGCAGGAAGCGCTTCTTCGCCCAGCGCCCGTTGCCATCCATGATGATGGCCACGTGACGCGGGATCGTACCCGCGGGAAGGTCGGGAGCGGGTCTGGCGGCCATGTCAGTCGACCGGCATCGAAGAATGGCGAATGCCCGGCGTCACTTGCCCAGGATTTCCTTTTCCTTGCTCGCCGCCGCGGCGTCGATCTCGGCGATCGTGCTGTCGGTCAGCTTCTGGACCTCGGTCTCGTGGCGCTTGCGCTCGTCCTCGCCGAACACGCCCTTCTTCTCATCGGTCTTGAGGCTGTCATTGCCGTCGCGACGGACGTTGCGCACGGCGATGCGCGCCTTTTCGGCATATTGGTTCGCCAGCTTGGCGAGTTCCTTGCGGCGCTCCTCGGTCAGATCGGGGATCGGCAGGCGCAAGGTCTGGCCGTCGACGATCGGGTTAAGGCCGAGGCCGGCCGAGCGGATCGCCTTGTCGACGGGACCGACATTGGTCTTGTCCCACACCTGCACCGAAAGCATGCGCGGCTCGGGCGCCGAGACGCTCGCGAGCTGGTTGATCGGCATGTGCGAGCCGTAGACCTCGACACTCACCGGATCGAGCAAGGTCGTCGACGCGCGGCCCGTGCGCAGGCCCTGAAGGTCATGCTTGAGCGCCTCGACCGCGCCGGCCATGCGGCGCTCGAGATCTGCCTTGTCGTAAGCGGCCATTTTACGGCTCTCCTGTTCAGTATCTGTTTACGCCGGAACGGTTTCGTTCTGCACGATCGTCGAGGCGCCCTCACCGCGCAGGACGGCGGAGAGATTACCCTCGTCGCGGATGTTGAACACCACGATCGGGATGTCGTTGTCGCGGCACAATGCTACGGCGGAGGCATCCATCACCTTGAGATTGTCTGCGAGGACGCGATCGTAACTAAGTGAATCGTAACGCTTCGCAGTCGGCACCTTCTTGGGATCGGCGTCGTAGATGCCATCGACCGAAGTGCCCTTGAACAAGGCGTCGCAGTTCATCTCCGCGGCGCGCAGGGCTGCGGTGGTGTCGGTGGTGAAGAAGGGCAACCCGGTGCCCGCGGCGAAGATCACGACGCGGCCCTTCTCCATGTGCCGCTCGGCACGGCGGCGGATATAGGGTTCGCAGACCGACGCCATTGGGATGGCCGACTGGACGCGGGTCTGGACGCCGATCTTCTCCATCGCGTTCTGCATCGCGAGCGCGTTCATGACGGTCGCGAGCATGCCCATATAGTCGGCACTGGCGCGGTCGAACCCCTGCGCCGCGCCCGCCAGGCCGCGGAAGATATTGCCCCCGCCGACGACCATGCAGACCTCGAGCCCGGTCTCGACGGCCTCCTTCACTTCGGCGGCGACGCGGTCGCAAGTGGCGGGATCGATGCCGAACTGGCCCGAGCCCATCAGGACCTCGCCCGAGAGTTTCAGAAGGATGCGATTGAAGCGGGGAGCGGTCATTTGAGCCTTGGGTAAGAGGCGGATAGCGAAGCGGCGCGGACCTTAGAGGTGCCGCGCCGCAGGAACAAGCGGAGATGCCGGGAACAGACCGTCGAGGCGGAACGCCCCGGCGCCTCGCTTACTTGGTGAGACCAGCGGTCGCCGCCACTTCGGCTGCGAAATCGCTCTCTTCCTTCTCGATGCCTTCGCCGAGCTGGAAGCGGACATAGTCGGTGAGCGTGATCGTCGCGCCGGCGTCCTTGCCCGCCTTGGCGATGACATCGGCGACCGGAGTCTTGCCGTCCATCACGAAGGGCTGGCTGAGCAGCGCGTTTTCCTTGGCGAAGCGCTTCACGGCACCTTCGACCATCTTGGCGACGATGTCGGCCGGCTTGCCGCTCTCGGCCGCCTTTTCAGTGGCGATCGCGCGCTCGCGCTCGATCACGTCCTGGTCGAGGCCGGTCTCGTCGAGCGCCAACGGGAAGGCCGCGGCGATGTGCATCGCGATCTGCTTGCCGAGCGGCTCGAGTACGTCGACACCGGCTTCCGATTCGAGCGCGACGAGCACGCCGATCTTGCCGAGGCCGGGGGCCGCCGCGTTGTGAACGTAGGGGATCACGGCGCCGTTGGTCACTTCGACCTTCTTGGCGCGGCGGAGAACCTGGTTCTCGCCGATCGTCGCGATGTTCGCGGTCAGCACTTCCTCGACGCTGCCGCCGGCAGCCATCGGCGTGGCCTTGATCGCATCGACACTGTCGCCCTTTTCGAGCGCGATCCCGGTCACTTCGCGGACGAAGTTCTGGAAGATCTCGTTCTTGGCGACGAAATCGGTCTGCGAATTGACTTCGACGGCAACGCCCTTGGTGCCGGCGACTGCGACGCCGACCAGGCCTTCAGCGGCCGTGCGGCTCGACTTCTTGGCGGCGGCGGCGAGGCCCTTCGAGCGCAGCCAGTCGCTGGCGGCTTCGAGGTCGCCATTGGTCTCGGTGAGCGCCTTCTTGCAATCCATCATGCCGGCGCCGCTCTTTTCGCGGAGCTCCTTCACGGCTGCTGCAGTGATCTCGGCCATGTTCTATTCCTCAGCTAAAAATCGGGCGGAGCAGTGCGTGATGCCCTGCCCCGCCCCCATTACGGTTGGATGACGGGATCAGGCGTCGATCTGACGTTCGCCCTCTTCAGCCTGCTCGGGCGTGGTCGCGGCGGCGGGAGCCTCGGGCTCCTCGGCGGCGACAGGAGCCTCGGCCTCTGCGGCAGCTGCAGGAGCCTCGGCCTCTGCGGCGACGGCAGGAGCTTCTGCCTCTGCGGCGACGGCAGGAGCTTCTGCCTCTGCGGCGGCAGGAGCCTCGAACTCCTCGGCGGTCACGACCGGCGCGTCGGCGGCAGGCGCTTCTTCAGCGACCGGAGCCGGGGCGACGAGCGCTTCCTCGACCGGGGGCTGCTCGGCGGCGCCGAAATCGAAGCCCTGGTTGCGCTGCTCCTGGCCACCGCGGGTCGCGGCGATCGCCACGGCTTCGCAATAGAGGCGGATGGCGCGCGAGGCGTCGTCGTTCGCCGGAACCGGGAAGGCGATGCCGTCCGGGCTCACGTTCGAATCGAGGATCGCGACGACGGGGATGCCAAGCGTGTTGGCTTCCTTGATCGCCAGCTCTTCCTTGTTCGCGTCGATCACGAACATGATGTCGGGAACGCCGCCCATGTCGCGGATGCCGCCGAGCGACATTTCGAGCTTGTCCTTCTCGCGGGTGAGCTGGAGCACTTCCTTCTTGGTGAGGCCGTGCGTGTCGCCCGACAGCTGCTCTTCGAGCGTCTTGAGGCGCTTGATCGAGTTGCTGATGGTCTTCCAGTTGGTGAGCATGCCGCCCAGCCAGCGATGGTTGACGAAATGCTGGTTCGCGCGGCGCGCGGCCTCGGCGATCGGCTCCTGCGCCTGGCGCTTGGTGCCGACGAAGAGGACCTTGCCGCCGGCGGCGACGGTCGAGTTCACGAACTCGAGAGCGCGCGCGAAGAGCGGCACGGTCTGCGAAAGATCGATGATGTGGACGCCGTTGCGATCGCCGAAGATGTAGGGCTTCATCTTCGGGTTCCAGCGGTGGGTCTGGTGACCGAAGTGCGCGCCCGATTCGAGCAATTGCTGCATGGTGACGACAGGTGCCGCCATAGGGATAACTCCTTCCGGTTGAGCCTCTGGGAAGCGGGAACCGTGAAGCGTTCACGGCACCGGTTTATGATGCTTCCCATGCGGGTTGAGGCGGCGCGCTTAGCCGAACGCTCGCCCCTATGCAAGAAGAACAATCTACGAACATCGTGTTGACAGCGGAACGTTAGCGGAACATAAAGGGGCCCAGAAGCGGGGCATGGAACGCCTCGCATCGTCAAGATGTTGGAATCATTGAATTCCCGCAGTTTGGATGCGGAATTGGGAGCCGATTGATGACTGGGATCGCCATTGCACTGCTGTTCGGCTCGGCCTTCATGGCGGCAGCATGGACCCTCTACGCCAGCATCCGGCCCCAGCTGCATCGCTTCGAGGCGCTGTTCGGTCCGGTGCCGACGTTTCCCGCCCTTCCGCCGCGGCTCAGCCGGGTTACGGTGAGGACAGTTCCGGCTCCGATGCCGGTACGGGCGCCGCTGCGCGCAGCCGCATGACCCGGCGATAGCTGCGTACGCTGAACGGGATGGTCGCCAGATAGGCGATCGCGAGCAGCGCCAGCGTCGGCCAGGGCGCCGATACCAGCGCCGCGACGAAGACCACCAGCAGCGCCACCGCTTCGAAGCGGATCCGCTGCTTGATCTGCACCGCCGGCGCGAAGGTGGCGATGCTGGATATCAGCAATACCGCGATGAACGCGGTCCACAGCGCGATCACTATCGGCGTGCGAAGCAGTGCCTCCCCGGTCCACAGCCACAGATAGAGCGGCGTCATCGCCAGCAGCGCGCCCGCCGGCGCGGGAACGCCGGTGAGGAAGCCGGCGGACTTATGCGGCTGATGCTCCTGGTCGATATTGGCGTTGAACCGCGCGAGACGCAGCGCGCAGAAGAGCGCGAGCAGCAAGGCGATCATCCAGCCGAAACGACCCAGCCCGTTGAGCGACCAGAGGTAGAGGATCAGCGCCGGCGCCACACCGAACGAGATCGCATCCGAAAGGCTGTCGAGCTCGGCACCGAATCGGCTCTCGGCGTGCACCAGCCGGGCGATCTTGCCGTCGAGCCCGTCGAACACCGCCGCCGCCAGAACCAGCAGCACCGCGACTTCCCAATTCCCCAGAATCGCGAAGCGGATCGCGGTCAGCCCCGAACAGAGCGCGAGCGCCGTGACCGTGTTGGGCAGCACCGCGCGGAGCGGATGCCGCCTTCGCGGCGCGGCCGCCGGAGCGGCCGTCTGAAAGGCCTGCCCGCTCGGGGCGGCTTCATTGCGCGATGCCGGTCGCGCGCACTGCGCCCTTGCGCGCGAGGATGGTTTCGCCGGCGATGGCGCGCTGGCCGAGCGCGACTTCGACGCCGTAGCTTTCGGGGATGAACACGTCGACACGGCTGCCGAAGCGGATCAGCCCGACGCGCTGGCCGCCGACCACCATGTCCCCTGCCTTGACGAAGCTGACGATGCGGCGCGCGACGAGGCCGGCGATCTGGGTGAAGCCGATCCGCTGCCCGTTCTTGTCCTCGACGATGATGTACTGGCGCTCATTCTCTTCGCTGGCCTTGTCGAAGTCGGCGTTCATGAACTTGCCGGCGATGTAGATGACGTGGCGAATCGTGCCGGTGATCGGCGTGCGATTGATGTGCACGTCGAACACGCTCATGAACACCGAGACGCGCAGCATCGGACCGTCACCAAGGGCATGCGGGCCGGAGAGCTCTGGCGGGAGCGTCACGCGCTCGATCATCGTGATCAGACCGTCGGCGGGCGAGACGATCAGCCCTTCGCCTTGCGGCGTGACGCGCACCGGATCGCGGAAGAACGCCGCAACCCCCAGCGTCAGGAAGACGAGCGGCCAGGTGATGAAATCCCAGACGAACAGGCTGACCAGCGCGATCGCGCCGGCGATCAGCACATATTTGCGCCCTTCGGGGTGAATATCGGGGAAACGCCACTTCACGGTCGAAGTACCGGCGGAGGGCTTGTCGAGCGATGCCATGCGGCGCGGTGTAGCGGCACATGGCCGCGTTTCCTAGACGGTGGAACGAGTTTCCGTGCCGTTCAGTTGCTGCCGGGGCTCGGCGGCCGCGGAGACGCGCAAGCTGCCGAGTGCGTCCGCCCATTGTCCGATTGTTGCAGTTCGGCTTTGCGGGACGCCGCGGCTGGTGTATCTGCGCGCCACACTGTTCGAGTTCGGGGGCAGATTGTCTCCGATTAAAGCAACTGCTGCGCTTGAATGTTCGTTCGTTTTCGCGAAAGCGCGTGCGCCTCGGTTGCCACGAAAGCTGCAAAGGACTTCAATGCCCGCATCGACCGCCTCCGCAAAGCATCGCCGTGCCAGCATGCGCGCCGCCGGAGTGTCCTCGCCCTGGGTCATGTTCCTCAAGGGCTTCTTCAAGCATCCGGTGATGGTGGGCGCGATCGCGTCCTCGTCGCAGCGGCTCGTGCGGCACATGCTCAGCCCGGTCGATTGGGACAATTGCAAGCTGTTCGTCGAATACGGCCCCGGCGTCGGCACCTTCACACGCACGATTCTCGAGCGCCTCGCGCCCGACGCCAAGCTGATCGTGATCGACACCAACCCGGATTTCAT
Organism: Sphingomonas sp. 7/4-4; assembly: GCF_027941955.1. Lineage (GTDB taxonomy): Bacteria > Pseudomonadota > Alphaproteobacteria > Sphingomonadales > Sphingomonadaceae > Sphingomonas. The sequence continues at coordinate 704,906 of NZ_CP115960.1, read as the reverse complement.
CCGCTATCTCAAGCACACGATCGACGATCCGCGCTTCATCGCGATCAATGACTCGGCAGCCGACATCAAGCGGATCATCGCCGATCATGGCTTCGAACATGCCGATTACATCGCTTCTGGCCTGCCCTTCTCGACGCTGCCCACGGGCGTGGGCGACGCGATCGCGCATGCAACGCACGATATCCTGCGCAAGGACGGCGCGTTCCTCGTCTATCAATATAATCCCAAGGTGCGGAACTTCCTGACGCCCTATTGGGAGCATATCGATCACGCAGTCGAATGGTGGAACCTGCCGCCGGCGCAGCTCTGGTGGGCGTGGAAGAAGTGAGCGCCGCCAAGGCCGCTTGATCCCCTCCCCCATCGCCCTAGACGCTCGCCCAAACCCTAAACAGGAAAGCGAGCACATGGCGAAGATCAAGGTTGCAACGCCGGTCGTGGAGATCGACGGCGACGAGATGACGCGGATCATCTGGCAGTGGATCCGCGAGCGCCTGATCCTCCCCTATCTCGACATCGACCTCAAATATTACGACCTCGGCGTCGAGAAGCGTGACGAGACCAACGATCAGATCACGATCGATTCGGCGAATGCGATTCGGCAGTACGGCGTCGGCGTGAAGTGCGCGACGATCACTCCGGACGAGCAGCGCGTCGAGGAGTTCGGCCTCAAGGAAATGTGGAAGTCGCCCAACGGCACGATCCGCAACATCCTCGGCGGCGTGATCTTCCGCGAACCGATCGTGATCTCGAACGTGCCCCGCCTGATCCCGGGCTGGACCCGCCCGATCGTCGTCGGCCGCCATGCATTCGGCGATCAGTACAAGGCGACGGACTTCAAGGTGCCCGGCAAGGGCAAGCTCACGATGAAGTGGGAAGGCGAGAACGGCGAGACGATCGAGAAGGAAGTGTTCAACTTCCCCGACGCCGGCGTCGCGATGGGCATGTACAATCTCGACGAATCGATCACCGACTTCGCCCGTGCGAGCATGAACTACAGCCTCGGCCGCGGCTGGCCGCTGTACCTTTCGACCAAGAACACGATCCTCAAGGCCTATGACGGGCGCTTCAAGGACATTTTCCAGGCCGTGTTCGAAGCCGAGTTCAAGGACAAGTTCCAGGCCGCGGGCATCGTCTATGAGCACCGCCTGATCGACGACATGGTCGCCAGCGCGCTCAAGTGGCACGGCGAATTCGTCTGGGCGTGCAAGAATTATGACGGCGATGTCCAGTCGGATCAGGTCGCACAGGGCTTCGGCAGCCTTGGCCTGATGACTTCGGTTCTGATGTCGCCGGACGGCAAGACAATCGAGGCCGAGGCGGCGCACGGCACCGTCACCCGCCACTATCGCCAGCACCAGCAGGGCAAGGCGACCTCGACCAACCCGATCGCCTCGATCTTCGCCTGGACCGGCGGCCTCAAGTACCGCGGCAAGTTCGACAACACGCCGGACGTGACGCGCTTCGCCGAGACGCTCGAGAAGGTCTGCATCAAGACCGTCGAGAGCGGCGCGATGACCAAGGATCTCGCATTGCTGATCGGGCCCGATCAGGCATGGATGACCACCGAACAGTTCTTCGAGACGGTTCGCGTCAATCTCGAGAACGAAATGGGCAACTGGCAGTAAGTCGAGCCCAGGATCGTTACGGCTGCGGAGTGACATCAGCGCCCAAAGCTGCTTAACCTCGACAACGGCACCCGGGCCGCGCCAGTTCGGCGCGCCCGGGTTCTGCCGTGATCGGGGGACGCGGCATGACCGGACCATATGGTATTCCCACCAACGATCCGGCGGGCGCGATATCGCGGGCAATCGTCACAACGAATTACCAGCAGAAGGGCGTGCCCTACGGCCCCTTCCTGATGGCCGCGATGGGGCCGAGAGACGGTTATACGATCGGGCCGATAGGCGGCTATTCGAGCAGCACCCCGCACTATGAGGGCGACGGCAGCTTCTGGACCTCGCAGCGTGGCGATTTCCCGATAAGTTTCTACCAGAATGATTCGGGGTACAATTCCAACTCCGGTTTCGATGCTCTCGTGAACGGCTATCCGCTCGGCGGCGTAGCGGTCCCCCAAATCCCACCCTCGCCGGTGCCGGCGGCACCCTATTGCTATTATTTGGCGCCAGCGCCGGGCGTGCCCGCGGCGGTGGCGGCGGCGACCGACATGCCATGGGTGCTCGACGATCACGGATCGCATAATCCGGGTGACGTGACCTATCACTGGGCAACTGCGCCCGACGGATTTCACGCGCTCGGCACCGCCTTCTGGTGGGACAATGACGCTACGATGCACAAAGGCGGCGCCTGCGTTGCCGCCGCCTTCCTCGAGCCGGGCGTGAAGGTGCCGTTCTGGAGCGATACCGGCCAGGACTGGAGCCACGACGGCAATCTGTCGCAAGTGCGGCTGGCGCCGACGACCGCGCCGACCGCGCAGCTTCGCTTCTCCGCCGGCACACTGATCAGCGAGGAGGCAGTAAGCGACGGCACTTTCGATTGCGCACCTTGGACGCTGGTCGCCGATGCCCCGATGTTGCCTGTCCCCGGCGCCGGACCGCCGTCACCAGTCCCGAACCCGGGATGGACGGTCAGCGCGGTCGCCGTGCTGCCCGGCCTCACGTTGAACCCGCCGGGCGAATATGGTGCCTTTTGCTATCTCGGCGCGGCGATTTGCTGGGAAATAATCTACCCACCCGGGGTCCATACGCCCACCTATCCGGCACAGTTGCAGGTGGGCATGGATCCCGCCACCGCAGCGCGACTCGCCGGCGATATCGGCGCCCAATGCGGGGCGCAGCACGGCCTCGTGATCCCGCCCGGCGCGAACGGCTATGTCTCGATCGATCTGGGCACACTGCTCGGCGTCGAAAGCATCCCCGCCGCCAAAGCGGATTGGGACACGATCACGGTCGAGGTCGATACGCCTTTGCCGCCGGACTATATCCCGACCTACCAGCAACTGGTCGATCTCTTCCTGTACGACGTCACGGGGACGGCGATCGGCCAATCTTATCGCTTCTACACAGCCATTGTGAGCCGGGCGCAATCTTCGCAGCCCGGTGCTCCGCCGAACCTCGGAGTGCATGCGACCGAGGTTCGGCCCGAAGCCGGGCCCGTGATCGAGGCCGGATCAGCGCCGGCCGATAGTCCGGTCCACAAACCGGCTCCCGGCGCCGAGGCTCCGGCGCCTCGCCCGGCGCGCAATCCTGTCCTCGCATGGATCGCCGCATTAATTAAATGGCTGTTGGGCCGTCTACGGGCTGACAAGTAGGCTCGCGCCCGCTTTAATGGTCCCATGCTTGATCTGCACAATACCGGCTTCAGCGATACATTGGTGATCCTCGGCGCCGCGGGACTGGTGATCCCCGCTTTCGCGCGCTTCCGGATCAGCCCAGTGATCGGGTTCATTCTCGTCGGCGCGCTGGTCGGGCCGTTCGGGCTGGGCTCGCTGGTCAGCCAGAACCCCTGGCTTTTCTATCTCACCATCTCCGACGCGCATTCGATCGAGCCCTTCGCCGAATTCGGGATCATCCTTCTCCTGTTCTCGATCGGGCTCGAGCTCTCGTTCAAGCGATTATGGGCGATGCGCACGCTCGTCTTCGGGGTCGGCGCCGCCGAACTCGCCTGCGCCGGGCTGATCCTCGCCGCGGCACTCTATCTCACCGGCCTCAGCACCGGCGGAGCGATCGGACTCGGGCTGGCGCTGGCGCTGTCCTCGACGGCGTTGGTGGTCCCGATCGCCGGCACGACCAGTGCGGTGGGCCGAGCGGCGTTCGCCATGCTGCTGTTCGAGGATCTGGCGCTCGTTCCGATCATCTTTATGCTCGGCGCCCTTTCCCCCGCGCCCGGCGTCCATGGCGGAGCAAGCCTGCTTCTCACGCTCGGCATGGGCGTGCTGACCGTCGCCATCCTGTTCGTCGGCGGGCGGCTGCTGCTTCCGCGCATGTTCGCGCAGGCGGCGCGCACCAAGAGCCCCGAACTCTTCCTCGCCGCCAGCCTGCTGGTAGTGATCGCCGCGAGCCTCGCCACCACTGCCGCCGGCCTGTCACCGATCGTCGGCGCATTGATCGCCGGCCTACTGATCGCCGAGACAGAATATCATGGCGAGGTCGAAGCGATCACCACGCCGTTCAAGGGGCTCGCGCTCGGCGTTTTCCTGATCACGGTGGGCATGCGGCTCGATCTCGGTTTCGTGCTCGCCAACTGGGCGTCCCTGCTGGGCGCGACGGTAATGGTGATGGTGGTCAAGGTCGCCGTCACGACGGGGCTGCTCAAGCTGTCCGGCGCGCGCACCGGCACCGCGACCGAAACCGGCGTGCTGATGGCGAGTCCCTCCGAGACCACGCTGATCGTGCTCGGCGTGGCCGGCGCGGCGGGCCTGATCTCGGGGACGACCGCGGCGTTCTGGACCACCGTCACGGCCATCGGCCTGACCGCGACGCCGCTGCTGGCCAAGGCCGGCCAGCTCTTCTCCCGCCTCATCGAGCAACAGGAGAGGGACGCCGCGCCGATCATGGTGGACGAGACGATCCCCGGCGCGGTGGTCATCGGCTTCGGGCGCGTGGGGCGTACCGTCGCCGATATGCTGCGGCGGCATAACCTTCCCTATCTCGGCGTCGACGCCGACATCGACAACGTCAATGCGGCGCGGAAGGACGGCTATACGGTGCTGTTCGGCGACGTGACCCGCAGCGAGCTGGTCGACCAGCTCAAGCTCGGTCACGCCAAGGCGCTGGTGCTGACGATGGATGATCCCGTGCTCACCGTTCGCCTCACCAAGCGCGTGCGGAGCTGGGTGCCCGATCTGCCGATCATCGCACGCGCCCGCGATGCCGATCACGCCGCCGAACTCTACAAGGCGGGGGCGACCGATGCCGTGCCCGAGACGCTCGAAAGCTCGCTCCAGCTCTCCGAGGCGGTGCTCGTCGATCTGGGAATGGCAGTGGGACCGGTGATCGCTTCGATCCACGAGAAGCGCGACGAGATGCGCAAGTCGATCAAGGCCGCATCGGATCTCGATCGCGAACCCCGGCTGCGGCGCGTGCGGCAGGGCGATGTGACCGGATAGCGCGGGACTTGCGGCGCGCCGCGTGAGCGCGCATCCAGCGCCGATAGTTAGGAGGCTTTTGCCCATGATCGCTGCCCTGTTGCTTGCCGGCCTGCTCGCGGGACAGTCCGCACCCACCGCCCCTGCCGATCCGCTGGCGCCGGCGCGCGAAGGCAAGCTCCGCTGCGTCGCGCCCAATCCGGCGAGACTCACCTGCCGCACGATCATCCGGTACAAGGTGGCCAGCGACGGCAGCTTCGATGCGACGGTAGCGGGCCTCGTCTCGAGCGATCCGGGCGTCCTGCTGCGCTACAAGACCTTTGGCCGGGTCGAGGAAGGCGGCGTCTGCGTGATGATCCGCACCAGCGATCTCCAGAACGGCACGCTGCTGGGCAACGGCAAGCGGATGTCCCCCAATGCGGAAAGCGCGGCGCGGCTGCAGATGCTCGATGCGGTCCAGCCGCTGCAGGGCAAGAAGCGCTGCACCCTCGATCGCACCGAGAACGGCGCGACGCGGATGATCGTGACCCTCGACGGCGTCGTGCATCCCGAACTCACCCAGCCCGTTGCCTGGGTCTCCCGCAGTGACGGGTATGCCGTGGGGCTCTGAGCCCTTGATTGCTTGCCGCGGCGCTGCCCGCATCGCATGTTCGGCTGATGTCGTGATGGAGTCCGACCGATGATCGCTTCCTTCCTCCTGCTGGCGAGCGCCGCGCCGCAAGCCGCCGCCGACCCGCTGGCTTCGGCCAGGGCCGGCAAGCTCCAGTGCGCCAATCCCAATGTCGAGAAGAAGACGTGCATGGCGCTGAGCAGCTACAAGGTGAACTCGGACGGCAGCTTCGAGATCGACCACGACTCTGGTCGTGGCGCCGCAGCCGCTGATCACCATGGAAGTGAAGGCGCCGGGCACGGCGAAGGACGGCGCACTGTGCGGCCCGATCCGCAAGGCCGATTTCGAGGCCGCGAAGTTCCAGATGGACGGCAAGCCGCTCGACGAGGCCATGGCGAGTGCGATCCGTACCCAGGTCGTCGGCTCGATCACGCCGATGCTCGACAAGACGGGCTGCATACGCGAGACGCCCGACGGCGCGGCGTTCAAGACCGAGGTGACCTTGGACGGCGTCGTGCATCCCGAGATGACGCAGCGCGTGCTGTGGGTGAAGCCGGAGGACGGCTACAAGCTCGGGCTCTGAGGTTCGGGCGCAAAACAGAGTTAACGGATTTTTAACCACTCCGGGATACCCGGTAGTTGGGGGTATCCTTACGGTGCCCGAGTATGCGTTGTTTTGCGTTCTCTCTCGCGCTCGCCGCCGCGGCTTTGACCGCCGCGCCCGTGCAGGCGCAGTCGCTTCTCGAATATGTCGGCCAGTGCGTGCCCTTCGCCCGCGCGGCGTCGGGCATCCAGATCCATGGCGACGCCTGGACCTGGTGGGACCAGGCCGATGGCCGCTACCAGCGCGGTCGCAGGCCGCGTGTCGGCGCGGTCCTCGCTTTCTCCAAAAGCGCGCGGCTGCCCCTCGGCCATGTCGCCGTGGTCAGCCGGATCGTCGACAAGCGCGTGCTGATGGTCACCCATGCCAACTGGTCCCGCCTCAACGGCGAGCGCGGGCATGCCGAGCAGGACGTCACCCTGTTCGACGTCTCCGAGCGCGGCGACTGGAGCCTCGTCAAGGTCTGGTATCGTGACACCAACGGGCTCGGCAGCTCGATCTACCCCGCGCACGGCTTCATCTACGGCACGCCCGATCCCGCCGCGGGCAAGGCGGTCCGCCCTGCCCGCCCCGCCGCCGAGCTCAGCAGCCGCCAGCCCGATTATGTCGGTTCGCTGATCGACGCCTACGCGCGCTGAGGTTGTGTCGCCCGCATCGGCAGGGCATCAGACGACGCATGATGGGGGAAATGGAAAATCGTCGCCGATGGTGGCTGTGGCTCGGCGCGCTCGCGGCGATCGGCTTCGCGCTGCGCGTGGCGGGATCCCTGGGCGGACTGTGGCTCGACGAGGCGGTATCGGCGATCCATGCGCGCGACGCGGGTACCCCGATGGGCGTATTCCTCCAGATCAACCACGACAATAATCACCATATCAATTCGCTCTGGATGCAGCTGGTCGGTTTCGGCGCAGCCCCGCCGCTCACCCGCGCGCTATCGATCGCCACGAGCACCGCGGCGATCGTCATCGCCGGTCTGCTCGGTGCGCGGCGGAGTCCGTTGCTCGGCCTCATCACCGCTTCGCTCTTCGCGCTCTCGCCGATCCTCGTCACGCTCGGAGCCGAGGCGCGCGGCTATGCGCCGATGTCGCTCGCGTTCCTCACCGCGCTGCTGCTCACGGACCGCTGGCTCGCGGGCGATGCCAGGCACAGTCCGGCGACATCCCTCGCCTTGTGCTTCTTCCTCGGCGCCTTTTCCCAGCTCATCACGTTCTTCGCCTTCTTCGCGCTCGCGGGCTGGGTGTTCTTCACGCTCTGGCACCGCGACGGGTTCAGGAGCGCGGTCCTGGGTTCGCTCAAGCTGCTGGCGCCGAGCATCATCGCGCTGGCCCTGGTGGCGGCTATCATCCTGGGCGCCGCTGCGGCGGGCGGCAAAGGGTTCAAATTCGGCGGCTGGGATCCGTTCAGCTGGATGCATTATCTGCGCGGGATCTCGGAGATGGTCGGCTACACGCTGGGCTTTCCGGACGTTGCCGTCGCGTGGTTCGCCTTGGTGCCGGCTCTGGTGGTCTTCGCACGGAGTGCGGGGTATCGCGCTTCTCGTTCCACGCGCTTGCCATTCTCGCCTTTCCCGCCGCGATCGCCCTGCTCCATCCGGGCAATGTCAGCTATGCGCGTTATTATCTCCTGGTATCGCTGGCGCTGCTCATCCTCGTTGCCGAGATGGGCTGGCTTGGGCTCGTCGCAGGCGGATGGAAGCGCTGGCTCGCCGCCCTCGGCCTCGGACTGTTCAGCGCGGGCAGCATCGCCTGCGATGTGGAGCTGATCCGCAATCAGCGTGCCGATCCGGGCGCGGCCGTGCGGGCACTGCAGGCCCGGTCTCCGGGCGGCGCGGAAGTGTTCGTCGAGCGCGACCAGGGGCTGCCGATCCTCATCTACGCCGCGGCGGCGGCGCATTATCCGCTCACCATCGTCAAGGCGGACTGTCCGGCGCCACGGTTTCTTTTCGTCGACCGTTTCAAGGGGCAGAGCTTCTCGGCCGATCCCCGGCACTGCGGCAAACATTACACGCCCATCGCCGGCGCGCGCGTCCACGGCCTCTCCGGCACCCACTGGACGCTGTACGAGCGCCAGCCCTAGAAGGACGGCATGTTCTTCTCCTTCCTCGACGAGCTGCGCGCCGCGGGCATCCCGGCCAGCCTCAAGGAGCATCTGGTCCTGCTCGAGGCGCTCGACCGCGACGTGATCGAGCGCACCCCGAGGCTTTCTATTATCTCGCCCGTGCCACCTTCGTGAAGGACGAGGGTCTGCTCGATCGCTTCGACCAGGTCTTCGCCAAGGTCTTCCGCGGCATCGCCACGAATTACGGCGTCGCCCCCGCCGATATCCCGGAGGACTGGCTCAAGGCGATCGCCGAGAAATTCCTCACCCCAGAGGAAATGGCGGCAATCAAGTCGCTCGGCTCGTGGGATGAGATCATGGAGACGCTCAAGCAACGCCTCGAGGAACAGCATGCCCGCCATCAGGGCGGCAGCAAGTGGATCGGCACCGGCGGCACCTCGCCCTTCGGCAATGGCGGCTATAACCCCGAAGGCGTCCGCATCGGCGGCGAAGGCAAACACGGCCGCGCGCTGAAAGTCTGGGACCAGCGCGCGTTCAAGAACCTCGACAACACGAAGGAGCTCGGCACCCGTAACATCAAGGTTGCGCTACGCCGCCTGCGCCGCTTCGCCCGGGAAGGCGCCGCCGACGAGCTCGACATCGACGCGACGATCGAAGGTACCGCGAAGCAGGGCTGGCTCGACGTTCGCATGCGCCCCGAGCGCCACAATGCCGTCAAGCTCCTCCTCTTCCTCGACGTCGGCGGCTCGATGGACCCGTTCGTCAAGCTCTGCGAAGAACTGTTCTCCGCCGCGACCAGCGAATTCAAGAATCTCGAATTCTTCTATTTCCACAATTGCCCGTACGAAGGCGTGTGGAAGGACAATCGCCGCCGCTTCACCGAGCGCACGCCGACCTGGGATGTGCTCCACAAATATGGCCACGACTATAAGCTGATCTTCGTCGGCGACGCTTCGATGAGCGCATACGAAATCAGCCACCCCGGCGGCTCGGTCGAGCATTTCAACGAAGAGGCCGGCGCGGTGTGGATGCAGCGCCTGGTCAATACCTATCCCGCAGCGGTCTGGCTCAACGTGCTACCCGAGGCGCATTGGAGCTACACCCAATCGGTGCGGATCATCCGCGAGCTGATGCAGGACCGGATGTACCCGCTCACGCTCGCGGGACTGGACGCTGCGATGCGCGAGCTGAGCAGGAAGCGATAGGTTTCCCCTCTCCCGTCGGGAGAGGGTTGCGCGAACTTGGTCCCGCTTCTTCAGCGGGGCCTAGTCGGAGCTGGGTGAGGGATCGCCCCAACGATAGCAGGAAACCCTCACCTAGCTCCGCTACCTCTCCCACTGGGAGAGGAGAAGAGAGCGCTGCCTATATCCTAAAGCCGATCGATCGCCCGATGCAGCCGGCGCAGCACTGCGCCGTCCTGCGCGGGGCCGTTCACGGCTTCGGAGGCCAGCGCCATCAGCCGGACCGCGCCGAAACTCGCCGCCAGTCCCTTGAGCCGCAGCGCCGCCGTCGCCCAGGCATCGGGCCCTTCCGCCGATTTCATCGCGCCGACGCACTTTCTCACGCTCTCGAGGAAGGATTCGCGCAATTCGGCGATCAGCGCGGGCTCGTCGCCCACCGCTGCCGCCAGCGTCGCATCGATTGCACCGGGATCATATGCCATGCCTCTAGCTACCCCGAAGAGGCTTAATTCTTGGTTGCGGCGATATTTGGCGAAACGTCCAAACATGGTACAGTTGCGCCATGACTGGGGAAACACCGCGCAGGTCGCCATCGAGCCGTCCAACGGCAACGAAGAGCTCGTCCTTTCCGACAATTCGGCCCTGCCGGCGCCGCTGGAGGAGCTTGCTTTCGACGAGGATGAGGCACCGGGGCGCAATATCGCCTGGCTCGTTCCCGCTCTGGCATGGCTCGCCGCCGCCGCCTGGTTCGTCGGCATGGGCTGGCTCGCTTTTCCCGCCTTTCAGCAGGGCATGGAGCCGGTCGCGCTCATCCAGCTGATCGCGGCGCTCTGCGTGCCGCCGGCGCTGATCGGCATCCTCTACATGCTCGCGATGCGCACGAGTCGCGCGGAAGCCCGCCGTTTCGACGCCACTGCCCGCGCGATGCGTACCGAGGCTGCCGCGCTCGATCGGGCGATGGCGACGATCTCCGCCCGCATCGCCGAGAACCGCACTGCGCTCGCCGAGCACACCACGGCGCTCGCCTCTCTCGGCGAACGCGCGGCCGAGCGCGTCGAGGGCGCCGCCGACATGGTCGGCCGCCAGGCGCAGTTGATGGACGGCAGCATCCGCACCTTCGGCGATGCGATGGATCAGGCCGAGAAGCGATTCGAGATCATCCTGACCACCTTGCCCAAGGCGCATGAGGAAATGCACGGGCTGGCAAGCCGTATCGACGATGCCGGCCTGCTCGCCAGCCAGCGCGCCGCCTCGCTCGATACACAGCTCACCGCATTGTCCGAGCGCGGCCGCGAGGCCGATCAGATCGCCGGCGGCGCCGCCGAGCGTCTGGCGGCGCACATCTCCCGCATGGAAGCGACCAGCGAGACTGCGAGCACCCGCCTCGAACAGGTCACCGGCCAGATGTCGGTCGCAGTCGACGCCGTGCTCGATCGTGCCGCCGGCGCGGTCGACGAGGCCCGCAAGGGCATCGCCACGCAGGGCGAGGCGATCCTCGCGATGCTCAGCGCCAATCAAGCCGCACTCGATCGCGCCGGCCGCGACAGCGCCGAAGCGCTCGGCGAGCGCATGGCAGTGATCGAAGAGGCCATCGGCCGCATCGGCGCACGCCTCGCCGAGGAGCAGGGACGCGGCGACGTCCTCTTCGCCGGCCTCTCCTCGGGTGTCGACCGGCTCGATCGCGAGCTCCAGGTCCTGCACGCCGCAGGCACCGATCGCACCCAGTCGCTCGCCGCATCGGTCAGCGCGCTCCACGGTTCGATGGAAGCGATGTCGGAAGCGTTGCGCACCGGCGATCAACTCGCCCGCAAGGCGATCGGCACCTCCGAAGACCTGCTCACGGCGCTCGACGCCTCCGCGCGCGAGATCGACGAGACGCTGCCCGAAGCGCTCGCCCGGCTGGACGATCGGATCAGCGCGAGCCGCAAGGTCGTGTCCGGTGCCAAGCCCGAATTGCTCGCGCTCGTCACTGCCGCGGAGAGCACGCACGACGCAATCGAGGCGATCGCCGATGTCGTCTCGCAACAGCGCGACACGCTCGCCAAGACCCAGGCTTCGTTGCTCGAAACGCTCGCCACCGGCAGCGAGCAGGCCGCCTCACTCGGCGCGATCGTCGACGATACCATCGAGACCACGCGCCGCTTCGCCGAGACCGCGGCGCCGCAGCTCGTCGATGCGCTGGTGAGCGTGCGCGAGACCGCCGCCGCCGCCGCGGCGCACGCCCGGAATCGCTGGCCACGATCGTGCCCGGCGCGGCGAGCGCACTGGAGGAAGCCAGCGGCACCGCGCTCAAGCGCGTGGTCGACGCCACCCTGCGCCGCGAGATGGCCCAGCTGGCCGACAGCACTGAAGCGGCAGTCACGGCCGCGGCGCGCGCCTCGGAGCGGCTCACCCAGCAGATGGTGGCGCTCGCCGATACCACTGCCCAGATCGAAGCGCGGATCGAGGAGGAGCGCGTCGATCGCGAACGCGCCGACAGCGACAATTTCGCTCGCCGCACCACCTTGCTGATCGAAGCGCTCAACTCAGCCTCGATCGACATCGCCAAGGCCTTTTCCGCCGAAGTCACCGACAGCGCCTGGGCCGCCTATCTCAAGGGCGACCGCGGCGTCTTCACGCGGCGCGCGGTCCGCCTGCTCGATCCGGGCGACACCCGCGAAGTCGCCCGGCTCTACGACGCCGATCCCGCGTTCAACGAGCACGTCAATCGCTACATCCACGATTTCGAGATCGATGCTGCGCCACATCCTCGCCCTGCGCGACGGCTCGACCCTGGGCGTCACCCTGCTCTCGTCGGACATGGGCAAGCTCTACGTCGCCCTCGCCCAGGCCATCGAGCGGCTGCGGACCTGAACCCTTCCCCTCTGGGGAGAGGTGTTGTTTGGCGTTCGACCTTCCAATGTAGGATTTGCTGTGCCAGCCTTGCTGTCGGCTCTTTGACAGTGTGGAATCAGGCTCGGCGCATCACGACATTTTCATGCTCGAACGCGCAATTTTCATTCACGAACCGCGGGCAAAGTGCGAAGCTAAGCCCGCGAAATCCTACTGGTGGTGGACCCAGTCGAGCATGTCGGCCGTCACCCAACCGTTGACGTAGTTGAGGAAGAACAGCCCGAACAGCATCGTCGCGACGATCGTCGTGCGGATCGCGATCTTCTTCGGGCTGAAGCCGTGTGGGGCGCTCTCGGCCTGGCCGGGGACGAGCTCCGCCCCCGCTTCCTGCGCGGTGCGGACCCCGAAGGGCAGCACCAGGAAAACCGAAAACGCCCAGAACAGGATGTAGATCGCGAGCATCGACTGCCAGCGCATGGCTCAGAGCTCCACGACCAGCACGTCGACCACCGGCTTCTTGCCGGTGAAGCGCACCGCCGCCCGACGCACCGCGAGCCGCACGCTCTCGCGCAGCTTCTCGACGTCGCGGCCGTCCTTCTTTACGGCCTCGGCCGCGGCTTCGGCGGCTTCCTCGAGGAACGCATCGCGATCCTCCTCGACCGGCACGCCCTGCACGCAGATCTGCGGCGCACCCTTGAGCCGCCCGCCCTGGATTGCGACCGCGACCGAGATCTGGCCGTACAGCGCGATCCGCCGTCGCTCGTTGATCGTCGTACCGTCGGCCGGCAGGATCACGTCGCCGTCGAGCACCAGTCGCCCGGCATGCGCCTGACCGACCAGCTTCGGCTTGCCCGGCGCGAGCTTCCAGATATCGCCGTTGACCTGCGTGATCGCCTGCGGGATCCCCTGCTCCTTCGCAAAGCGCGCCTGCTCGTGCATGTGCCGCACTTCGCCATGGACGGGCAGGATGATCTCCGGCCGGATCCAGCGATACATCTCGGCGAGCTCGGGGCGCCCCGGATGACCCGAGACGTGAACGAACGCCTGCCGGTCGGTGATCAGCTCGACGCCCTTGCCGGCCAGCGTGTTCATGATCTTGCCGATCGCGATCTCGTTGCCCGGGATCTGGCGCGACGAGAAGACGACGGTGTCGCCGGCATGGACCTTGAGGACATGCGTATCCTCGGCGATGCGGTTGAGCGCCGCGCGCGGCTCGCCCTGCCCGCCTGTCGCGACGATCATCACCTGCCGCGGCGGCAGGCTCATCGCGGTGTCGAAATCGATCGTCTCGGGAAAGTCGCGCAGATAGCCGGTCGCCTTGGCGACACGGATGATCCGGTCGAGCGAGCGCCCCGCGACGCACAGCTTGCGCCCGGTATCCTCGGCGACCTCGCCCAGCGTCTGAAGCCGTGCGGCATTGGAGGCAAAGGTAGTGACGAGCACGCGCCCCGTGGCGGCCCCAATCACCTCGTCGAGGCCTTTGCGGACGTCGATCTCGGACCCCGAGGCCTCGGGGTTGAACACGTTGGTCGAGATCGCAGACCAGCGCCAGCACGCCTTCGTCGCCGATCGCGGTCAGCTCCGCCGCAGTCGACGCGCCGCCCAGCGCGGGGGCCTCTTCGAGCTTCCAGTCGCCGGTGTGGAACACGCGGCCATAGGGTGTCTCGATCAGCACCGCATTGCCCTCGGGGATCGAATGGGCGAGCGGCGTGTAGGTGATCGTGAACGGCCCGATCGAGAAGGGGCCGTCCTCCTTCACGACGTTGAGCTCGACCTTGTCGGTGATGCCCTCTTCCTCGAGCTTGCCGTAGATCAGCCCCGCAGTGAACGGCGTCGCATAAAGCGGCACGCCGAGGTCTCCGGCGAGATAGGGCAAGGCGCCGATATGATCCTCATGGCCGTGTGTCAGCACGATGCCGATGAGGTCGTCGAGCCGCTCCTCGATGAACTGGAGGTCGGGCAGGATCACGTCGACCCCGGGATAGTTGGCGTCGCCGAAGGTGATGCCGCAATCGACCATCAGCCACTTGCCCTGCGTGCCGTAGAGATTGACGTTCATGCCGATCTCGCCCGAGCCGCCGAGCGCGAGGAAGAGGAGTTCGTTGCCTGGAGTCACTTAATTTCCTTGCTGGCTGCGTTCCCACAGCATGGCCAGACCCTGGATGGTCAGGTCTGGTTCGATCGTGTCGAAGACCGATGTATGCTTTTCGAAGAGCACCGCCAGTCCGCCGGTGGCGATCACCTTGAGCGGGCGCCCCACCTCGGCCTTGAGCCGGGCGACGAGGCCCTCGATCATCGCGACATAGCCCCAATAGATGCCGATATGCATCTGGTCGACCGTATTGCGCCCCACCACGCTGGTTTTCTCGGGTGCCGAGATCGCGATGCGGGGCAGCTTGGCGGCGGCGGTGACCAATGCGTCGAGCGACAGGTTGATGCCGGGCGCGATGATTCCGCCTTTGTACGCGCCTTTATAGTCGACCAGCTCGAACGTGGTCGCGGTGCCGAAGTCGATGATGATCAGGTCGCCTTCGTGCCGGGCATGCCCCGCGATCATGTTGAGCGCGCGATCGGCGCCGAGGCTGCCGGGCTCCTCGACATCGAGCGGGAAGCCCCATTCGGCACTCCCCTGCCCGGCGATCACTGCCTCGGTCTTGAAGTATTTGCTGCTGAGCACCTGCAGGTTGTGCAACGCACGCGGGACCACGATGCCGATGATCACTCCGGTCACGACCGAACGGTCATAACCTTCGAGGTTGAGCAGCTGGTTCAGCCACACCGCATATTCGTCGGCGGTGCGCCGCGGATCGGTGGCGATGCGCCAGCGCGCACGGATCTCCCCGTCCTCGACCAGCGCAAAGACGACATTGGTGTTGCCGGCGTCGACGGCGAGCAGCATTTGCCTTCCCTTCAGAGCAGGAACACGTCGCCCGCGTGAATGACACGGGTAGTGCCATCGGCCAAGCGCAGGATGAGCGCGCCCTGCGCATCGAGCCCGCCGAACAGCCCCTCCATCGAGCTGCCGTCCGCCAGCCGCGCGGTGAGCGCGGTATCCAGGGTGTGCACGGGCGAGCCAGCGATCGCGTACCGGGGCGATGCCGTCACGCCAGCGCGAGAGCCAGCGGGCGAAGATCTCGGCGAGCGCCTCTGCGAAAACCTGCGGGTCCGGCGCGGGGGCATGCGCGGCGATGCTGGTGGCGGGGCGATCCAGATCGACCGGATGCTGCGCGAGGTTGACGCCGAAGCCGATGATCACTGCGTCCTCGACACGCTCGAGCAGGATGCCGGAGAGCTTGGCGCCGTCGACCAGCAGGTCATTGGGCCATTTGAGCATCGGCTGCACCCCGAACAGCGACACCGCTTCCTCCAGCGCCACCGCCGCGACCAGCGCCAGCGTCGCGGGCGAAGGCTCGCCGGGCCGCACGCGGACCAAAGTCGAGATGTAGAGATTGCCGGCGGGCGAGGTCCCACGCCCTGCCCTGCCGGCCCTTGCCGGAGGTCTGCCGCTCGGCGCGCAGCCACAGGCCTTCGCTCGCGCCGCTCCGTGCGAGTTCGGCCACATCCATGTTGGTCGAGCCCGTCTCGGCGACGGTCCGGATCGTCGCGGTCAGAACAGCGCCTTCGCAGCCGATGCAGTGAACAGCTCGAGCTGCCCTAGCAGCGGCCAGCCGAGCGGCGAGATCACCGCCGCGGCCACCACCAGCAGCGCACCCTCAACCGGATCGGTCTTGCCCGAGAACGCCTCGCCCGGCTCGTCGAAGTACATCGTCTTGACGATCTTCAGATAGTAGAAGGCGCCGATCGCCGAGGCCGCGGCGCCCACCGCCGCGAAGATGAACAGGCCGGCATGCACTGCCGCGACGAACACCTGCAGCTTGGCGAAGAAGCCGAGCAATGGCGGGATACCCGCGAGGCTGAACATGAAGATCGCGAAGGCGAGCGCGAGACCCGGCCGCGAGCGTGACATGCCCGAGAGGCTGGCGATGCTCTCGATCGGCTGGCCGTCGGGGCCGCGCATCTGGAGCACGATCAGGAAGCTGCCCAACGTCATGACGACGTAGATCGCCATGTAATAGAGCACGCTCGACACACCCGCCTCGCCGCCGGCGGCGAGGCCGATCAGCGCGAAGCCGACATTGTTGATCGACGAATAAGCGAGCAGCCGCTTGATGTTGGTCTGCCCGATCGCCGCAACCGCGCCGAAGATGATCGAGGCCAAAGCCGCGAAGATCACGATCTGGCGCCAGTCATGGATCGCCGGCCCCATCGCCTCGATCGCGACGCGGGTGGCGAGCGCGATCGCCGCGACCTTGGGCGCCGAAGCGAAGAAGGCAGTCACCGGCGTCGGCGCGCCTTCGTAGACGTCCGGAGTCCACATGTGGAACGGCACGGCGCTGATCTTGAAGGCGAGACCCGCGAAGACGAATACGAGGCCGAACAGCAAGCCAATCCCTTGAGGACTACGTAGATCCGTCGTACCATAGGCATCGGCGATACCCGCGAAGAGCGTCGTGCCCGAGAAGCCGTACACCAGGCTGATGCCGTAGAGCAGGATGCCCGAGGCGAGCGCACCGAGGACGAAATACTTCAGGCCCGCTTCGGCCGAGCGCGTGTCGCGGCGCATGAAGCTGGCAAGGATGTACGCCGAGAGGCTCTGCAGTTCGAGGCCGACATAGAGGCTCATCAGATCGCCCGCCGAGACCATCATCCCCATGCCCGCCGCCGACAGCAGGATCAGCACGGGATATTCGGGGCGAAGATCGTCGCCGGAGGTCGTCTGGAAGAAGCGCGGCGCGATCAGGATCGAGACCGCGGCGGCGAAGAAGATCAGTGCCTTGGCGAACGCCGCAAACATGTCGGGACGATAGAGCCCGCCGAACGCCTCGCCGCCGGCCGAAGCCGGTCCCGCCAGCGCGATACCCGCGCCGATCAGCACGGCGATCGATGCCCAGCTCACCAGCTTGGTGGAAGCCTGCCCGCCCCATGCGGCGACCAGCATCAGCAGGATCGCACCCAGGCTGAGCACCAGCTCGGGCAGGACCATCATCAATTGCATCGAATAGCTCATCAGTGCGCCTCCCCGTGCGCAGCAGCAGCGGGGGCAGCATGTTCTTCGCCATGCGCGGCGGCGGGCGCGGGCTTGCCGGCGGTCGGCTGCGAGTCACCCGCAGGCATCACGCGGCTCATCCGCTCGACCAGCCGCTCGACGTCCGGCCGCATCGGCTTGAGGAAGCTCTCAGGGTATACGCCCATCCACAGCACCGCCGCCGCGATCGGGGCGAGCAGCCAGAGCTCGCGGCCGTTCAGATCGGGCATCGCGCGGACGTCTTCCTTGGTCAGATCGCCGAACACGACGCGGCGATAGAGGTACAGCATATAGGCCGCACCGAGGATGATGCCGCTGGTGCCGATCAGCGCGGTCCAGGTCGAGACCTGGTAAACGCCCGCCAGCCCGAGGAATTCGCCGACGAAGTTGCTGGTTCCCGGCAGTCCGACCGAGGCCATGGTGAACAACATGAACAGCAGCGCATAACGCGGCATGTTGATCGCGAGGCCGCCGTAGCGATCGATCTCGCGCGTGTGCAGGCGATCGTAGATCACGCCGACGCAGAGGAAGAGCGCGCCCGAGACGAGGCCGTGGCCGAGCATGACCATCATCGCGCCCTCCACGCCCTGCTGGTTGAAGGCGAACAGTCCCATCGTCACGATCGCCATGTGCGCGACCGACGAATAGGCGATCAGCTTCTTCATGTCCGACTGCACCAAAGCGACCAGCGAGGTGTACACCACCGCGACGCACGACAAGGCGAACACCAGCCACATGAATTGCGCCGAGGCTTCGGGGAACATCGGCAGGCTGAAGCGCAGGAAGCCATAGCCGCCGAGCTTGAGCAGCACGCCTGCCAGGATCACCGAACCGGCGGTTGGCGCCTGCACGTGTGCATCGGGAAGCCAGGTGTGGACCGGCCACATCGGCATCTTGACCGCGAACGACGCGAAGAAGGCCAGCCACAGCCAGGTCTGCCACTGCGCCGGGAAGTCGTGCACCATCAGCTCGGGGATCGACGCTGTACCGGCGTTGAGCAGCATCGCGATCATCGCGATCAGCATCAGCAACGAACCGAGCAAGGTGTAGAGGAAGAATTTGTACGACGCGTAGATGCGGTTCGCGCCGCCCCAGATGCCGATGATCAGGTACATCGGGATCAGGCCGCCTTCGAAGAAGACGTAGAAGAGCAGCAGGTCCTGCGCGGCGAAGGTGCCGATCATCAGGATCAGCGTGACGAGCATCGCCGCCATATATTCGGGCACGCGCTTCTCGATCGCGACCCAGCTCGCGCCGATGCAGATCGGCATGAGGAAGACCGAGAGCATGATCAGCAGCAAGGCGAAGCCGTCGATGCCCAGCGCCCAGGCGAAATCGACGCCGCCGATGCCGAACAGCCGGACATGCTCGACGAACTGCCACTGCGCCGCACCCGCGCTCTGGTCGAAATTGGCCCAGAGCCAGATGCCGAGCGCCAGGTCGATCAGGGTTGCCCCCAAGGCGAGCCAGCGGGCGCCCTGTGCGCCGGCGAACAGGCAGGCAACCGCGGCGATCGCGGGTATCGCCAGCATGATGGAAAGGATCGGGAAACCGGTCATCCTGCGATCACCCAGGTGAGCGCGGCGGTGAGACCGATCAGCATGATGAAGGCATAGGTGTAGAGATATCCCGATTGCAGGCGCGCCGTGCCGACGCTGCCGAGCTGGACCAGCCGGGCGATGCCGTTGGGTCCGAAGCGGTCGATGGTCCCCTCGTCACCCGCCTTCCAGAGCAGCCGGCCGAGCGCGAATGCGGGGCGGACGAACAGGAAGTTGTAGAGCTCGTCGAAGTACCATTTGTTGAGCAGGAAGGTGTAGAGCACCCGGAAGTTGCTGGCGACGGCACCGGCGAAGCTGGGCCGCTTGATGTAGGCGTACCAGGCACCGCCGAAGCCGAGCAGCATCGCGACGGTGGCCGAGAGCTTCACCCAGAGCGGCACCTCATGCATCGCGTGCATCAGATGCGCGTCGAAGGCGATCGCATTGTTCCAGAAATGCGCGCCCTCTTCGGCCTCGATGAAGAAGCCGTGGAAGACGAAGCCCGCGGCGATCGCGCCGATCGACAGCAGCACCAGCGGGATCAGCATCGCCCACGGGCTCTCGTGCGGATGATAGCCCGCCGTCCCCTCATGGGCATGATCGTCGTGCGCGGCATGATGGGCGTCGGGCGCATACCCGGCATCCTCGGCCGAGGGGGCGTCGTCATGATGCGAGTCATGGCCATGCGCATCGTGGGCGGCGTGCTGGATATGCTCCGAGCCCGCCCAACGCGGCTTGCCGTAGAAGGTCAGGAACACCACGCGCCACGAATAGAAGCTGGTGAGCAACGCCACGAACACCCCGACCCAGAAGGCGCTGGGGACGCCCGCTGCCCAGGCTGCCTCGATGATCGCATCCTTCGAATGGAAGCCGGCGAAGCCGAACGCAGTCGGATTGCCGAACACCGCAGGGATGCCGACGCCGGTGATCGCCAGCGTGCCGAACATCATCGTCCAGAAGGTCAGCGGGATATGCTTCCTGAGGCCGCCATAGAAGCGCATGTCCTGCTCGTGGTGCATCGCGTGGATCACCGAGCCGGCGCCGAGGAACAGCAAAGCCTTGAAGAAAGCATGCGTGAACAGGTGGAACATCGCCGCGCCATAAGCGCCGACGCCCGCCGCGAAGAACATGTAGCCGAGCTGCGAACAGGTCGAATAGGCGATCACACGCTTGATATCGGTCTGGACGAGGCCGACAGTCGCGGCGAACAGGCAGGTCGCGGCACCGACAAAGGTGACGACGCCCATCGCGACCGGGCTGGTCTCGAACATCGGCGACAGGCGGCAGACCATGAACACGCCGGCGGTGACCATCGTCGCGGCGTGGATCAGCGCCGAAACCGGGGTCGGGCCTTCCATCGCGTCGGGAAGCCAGGTGTGGAGCCCGAGCTGCGCCGACTTGCCCATCGCGCCGAGGAACAGCAGCAGGCAGAGCACGGTCATCGTGTCCGCGCGGAACCACAGGAAGCCGATCGTCGAGCCATGCATGCCCGGCGCAGCGGCGAGGATCTCGTTGATCGATACGGTGCCGAACACGAGATAGGTGCCGAAAATGCCGAGCATGAAACCGAGATCGCCGACGCGGTTGACGACGAACGCCTTGATCGCCGCGGCGTTCGCCGAGGGCTTCCGGAACCAGAAACCGATCAGCAGATAGGAAGCGAGGCCCACGCCTTCCCAGCCGAAGAACATCTGGACGAGGTTATCGGCGGTCACGAGCATCAGCATCGCGAAGGTGAACAGCGAGAGATAGGCGAAGAAGCGCGGCTGATCCGGGTCCTCGCTCATATAGCCCCAGCTATAGAGGTGGACGAGCGCCGAGACGCTGGTGATCACCACGAGCATCACCGCGGTCAGCGAATCCACCCGCAGCGCCCATTCGACCTGCAGGCTGCCCGAGGTCATCCAGTTTAGCACCGGGACCACGGTCTGCTCGCCGCCGCCGTGCAGATACTGGATGAAGATCGGCCAGGACAGCGCGCACGAGACGAACAGCGCACCCGTCGTCAGCGCCTTGGGCAGCACGCTCCCGAACGTCTTGTTCGACAGGCCGGCGATCACCGCCGCGGCGAGCGGCAGGAATACGATGAGGAGAATCGGCGACATCAGCCCTTCATCCGATTGACGTCGTCGACCGAGATCGTGCCCCGGCTACGGAAGTAGATGACGAGAATGGCGAGCCCGATCGCGGCCTCGCCGGCGGCGACGGTCAGCACGAACATCGCGAAGACCTGCCCCACGAGATCCCCGAGCGCCGCCGAGAAGGCGACGAGGTTGAGGTTCACTGCGAGCAGGATGAGCTCGATCGCCATCAGGATGACGATCAAATTCTTGCGGTTCATGAAGATGCCGAGCACACCCAGCGTGAACAGGATCGCCGAGACGACCAGGTAATGCGTAACGGAGATCACAGTTCGACCCCCTGCCCAACCGGTGGGTTCATGTTGCGCGTCGCATCCTTCGAACGGCGGTTGATCTGGCGATTGATGTTCTGCGGGCGGACGTCGCTGCGCTGACGGTATGTCAGCACGATCGCACCGATCATCGCGACCAGCAGCACGAGCCCGGCGCCTTCGAACACGAACAGATAGCGCGTGTAGAGCAATTGGCCGATCGCCTCGATATTGGGCACGCCCGCGTCGATCGGGGCGATGCGGCGGCCGAGCTGGATCCCGCCCGCGCTATAGGCGCCGATCGCGATGATGATCTCGGCGACCAGCGCGACCGCGAGCGCTAGGCCGATCGCGGCATAGCGCATCACGCCGGCGCGCAACTCGGTGAAGTCGATGTCGAGCATCATCACGACGAACAGGAAGAGCACCGCGACCGCGCCGACATAGACGATGACGAGCAGCATCGCGATGAACTCGGCGCCCGCGAGCACCATCAGCCCCGCCGCGTTGAAGAAAGCGAGGATCAGCCAGAGCACCGAATGCACCGGGTTGCGCGACAGGATCGTAAAGCCTGCGCTGACGCAGACCACGAACGCGAACAGATAAAAGGCGAGAAGCTGGATCACGGAATCTGGCGGCCCCTGACGATTGCGGTGCGCTTAACGGTACGGTGCATCGGCGGCAAGGTTCGCGGCGATCGCGCGCTCCCAGCGGTCGCCGTTCGCGAGCAGCTTGTCCTTGTCGTAGATCAGCTCCTCGCGGGTCTCGGTCGAGAATTCGAAGTTCGGCCCCTCGACGATCGCATCGACGGGGCACGCCTCCTGGCACAGCCCGCAATAGATGCACTTGGTCATGTCGATGTCGTAGCGCGTCGTGCGGCGGCTGCCGTCGTCGCGCGGCTCGGCCTCGATCGTGATCGCCAGCGCCGGGCATACCGCCTCGCACAGCTTGCACGCGATGCAGCGCTCTTCGCCATTGGCATAACGACGCAGCGCATGCTCGCCGCGGAAACGGGGCGAGATCGGGTTCTTCTCGTACGGATAGTTGATCGTCGCCTTGGGCTTGAAGAAATACCGCAAGGTCAACCAGTGGGCCTTGATGAACTCCCACAGGGTGTAGGAACGGATTAGCTGGGCGACGCTCATGCGGAAAATCCAACCCGGGTCCACATCAGATACCCGGAAACGAGGAACACGAAGATCAGCGACAATGGCAGGAAAATCTTCCAGCCCAGCCGCATCAGCTGGTCGTAGCGATAGCGCGGGACGGTCGCCTTCACCCAGCTGAACACGAAGAAGAAGAACAGGATCTTGGCGAACAGCCAGAGGATGCCCGGCACCCAGTAGAGCGGCGCCCAGTCGAACGGAGGCAGATAGCCGCCCCAGAACAAGGTCGCGTTGAGCGTGCACATCAGCAGCACGTTCGCGTACTCGCCCAGCCAGTAGAGCGCGAAGCTCATCGACGAATATTCGGTCTGATAGCCCGCGACGAGCTCGCTCTCGGCCTCGGTCAGGTCGAACGGCGCGCGCTGGGTCTCGGCGAGCGACGAGATGAAGAACACCACCGCCATCGGGAACAGCAGCGGATTGAACCCGAAGCCGTTGAGGAAGCCGAACACATGGCCGCGCTGGCCATCGACGATCTCGCCGAGGTTGAAGCTACCCGCCCACAATACGACCGAGATCAGTACGAAGCCGATCGAGACTTCGTAACTCACCATCTGCGCCGCGGCGCGGATCGCCGAGTAGAAGGGGTATTTCGAGTTGGACGACCAGCCCGCCAGGATGATGCCGTACACGCCGAGCGACGAGGCCGCGAGGATGTAGAGCAAGCCGACATTGATGTTCGACAGCACCACGCCCGCTTGCCACGGCACCACCGCCCAGACGATCAACGCGACCGTGAAGGTGATGATCGGCGCGATCAGGAACAGCGCTTTGTTGGCGCTCGACGGGATGATCGTTTCCTGGAGGAACACCTTCAGACCGTCCGCGAAGCTCTGCAGCAGGCCGAACGGGCCGACCACGTTGGGACCGCGACGCAGCGCCATCGCCGCCCAGATTTTCCGGTCGGCATAAATGATCATCGCCACCGCGAGCATCAGCGGCAATGCGATCACGAGGATCCCGACGATCGTGGCGATGAACCACGCCCAGCCGAACGGCAAACCGATGGTGTTCTGGAAGAAGGCGGTCATTCCGCTGCCTCCGCAAAGTCTTCGCCATGGACCAGTTCGGCCGAGCAGCGCTGCATCGTCGGGGATGCGCGGCAGATCGCGTTGGTCAGATAGAAGTCGGCGATCGGATAGTTGACCGGACCGCTGGCCTTGGCGGAGAGCTTGGGCACCTTCCACGCGAAGGTCGCCAGACCCTCCTGCCCCAGCTCGGGCACTTCGGAGGCCATCGCCGCGCGCAGCTCCTCGAAGCTGTCGAACGGCAGCGTGCGGCCGAGCCTGTCGGAGAGCGCACGCAGGATCGACCAGTCCTCGCGCGCGTCGCCCGGCGCGAACACTGCGCGGTCGGCACGCTGGACGCGGCCCTCGAGGTTCACATAGGTGCCCGGCTTCTCGGCATAGGTCGCCGAGGGCAGGATCACATCGGCATGATGCGCGCCCTTGTCGCCATGATGACCGATGAACACCTTGAAGCTGCTCTCGAACTTCGAGAAATCGACTTCGTCGGCGCCGAGGAAGAGCGTCAGCTTCGGGTTCGCAGCGACGACATCGGCGATGCCGCCCTTCTGCGCGAAACCGAGCATCAATGCCCCCATCCGCGCCGCGGCGATATGGACCACGCCGAAGCCGTTCCACGCCGTCCCGTCCTCGAGCGTGCGCACCAGCTTCATTGGCTCGACCAATGCGAGCGCCGCGCCGAAACCGGCCCCCAGCGCGCCGGGACCGACGATGACCAGCGGCTTCTTCGCGCCGTCGAACGCCTGCACCACCTGATCGGGCAACTTGCCGAGCAGCGACAGATCATTGCCCAGCCATTCGAGCTTGTAGGTGAGGTCGGTCTCGGGCCCGAGCGCGAAGACCTTGGCGCCCTTCTTGATCGCTTTGCGCACCCGCGTGTTGATCAGCGGCGCCTCCCAGCGGAGGTTGCTGCCGATCAGCAGGATCGCATCCGCATCCTCGACACCGGCGATGGTCGGGTTGAACGCCACCGCGCCGAGGCTCGACACGTCATAGTCCATGCCCGTCTGGCGGCTTTCGATCAGCTCCGAGCCGAGGCCCTTGAGCAGCGCCTTGGCGGCGTACATCGTCTCGGCATCAAGCAGATCGCCGGCGATCGCCGCGACGCTGGAGCCTGGGTTCACCGCGGCGATGGCGTCGAACGCCTCGTCCCAGCTCGCTTCGACCAGTTTGCCGTCCCTGCGGACATAGGGCTTGTCGAGCCGGCGGCGGACCAATGCGTCGACATGGTAGCGCGTCTTGTCGTGCGCCCACTCCTCATTGACGTCCTCGTTGATCCGCGGAAGCACGCGCATCACCTGGCGGCCGCGGCTGTCGAGGCGGATGTTGGTGCCGACGGCATCCATTACGTCGATCGACAGGTTCCGCTTGAGTTCCCAGGGGCGATATTCGAATGCCACCGGCTTGTGGGTCAGCGCGCCCACGGGGCAGAGATCGACGGTATTGCCCGAGAGCTCGCTCCTGAACGCCTTCTCCAGATAGGTCGTGATCTGCATGTCCTCGCCGCGATAGATCGCGCCGATCTCATCCACGCCGGCCACTTCCTCGCCGAAGCGGACGCAGCGAGTGCACTGGATGCAGCGGGTCATGATCGTCTTGATGATCGGACCCATATATTTCTCGGTCACCGCCCGCTTGTTCTCCGTGTAGCGGCTATGGCCCTTGCCATACGCGATCGACTGGTCCTGCAGGTCGCATTCGCCGCCCTGATCGCAGATCGGGCAATCGAGCGGGTGGTTGATCAGCAGGAATTCCATCACGCCTTCGCGCGCGGCCTTCACCATCTGGCTGTCGGTGCGGATCTCCTGCCCCTCGGCGGCCGGCAGCGCGCAGCTGGCCTGCGGCTTGGGCGGCCCCGGCTTCACTTCGACGAGGCACATGCGGCAATTGCCGGCGATCGACAGCCGCTCGTGATAGCAGAAGCGCGGAATCTCCTTGCCCGCGGCTTCGCAGGCCTGAAGCACGGTGGCGCCCTGCGGCACTTCGACTTCGATTCCATCTACTTTGAGCTTGGGCATTGCGGATCAGCTTCCCGAAACGGGCATGTGAGTGACGCGCCAGGCCGCCAGCGCAATCTGTGCGCGAAGACCGGGGCGATTGATGCGGAGCTGCGTGCCGTTGGCGGTGCACTCTCCCAGAAACGTCGTGACGCCTTTAAAGGCCAGCTTCTCCTGCTCGCTGTTCACCTCGGTGCGCAGCAGCGTGACGACTGCCTCGGGCGACTTGCGCACGATGCACAGGCCCATCGCTTCCAGCTCGTTGCGCGCAGCACCAACCGGCTCGCCTTCGTGCCAGCCGAGCTTCTCGGCAAGCTGCGCGTCTTCGCCCGTCAACCTGCCTTCGGCAAGCGCACCGGCAAACAGCGATGTGGTGGAAGCGAGCTTGCCCCCATTGATGCAGCCGCTTTGCCCCGTGGTCAGGCGGCGAAGTTCGACCTTGTACCCGGGCGTGTGGAAATCGAGCGCGAGCACCTTGTCGACCAGCCCGGGATTTCGTTTGGCGACGCATTTGCCGAAATCGTGGATGACCTGAACGGCCATCGGGTCGAGCTTCCGGGGCGCTTCGTCCTGCGCAGCGGCAGGCGATACGAGAAGCGCGGCAATGGCAAGTGCGAGCATCTTCACTCCGCAGCCTCCTGCATCGGCGCCTCGCCGGTGCCGTTGCGTTCGTTGATCCGCCGCTCGATCTCGGGGCGGAAATGGCGGATCAGGCCCTGGATCGGCCAAGCCGCGGCGTCACCGAGCGCGCAGATCGTGTGGCCCTCGACCTGCTTGGTCACCTGCTGAAGCGTGTCGATCTCGCTGATGTCGGCATCGCCGGTGCGCAGCCGCTCCATTACGCGCCACATCCAGCCGGTGCCCTCGCGGCACGGGGTGCACTGGCCGCAGCTCTCATGCTTGTAGAAGTAGGAAAGGCGCGAAATCGCGCGGACGATGTCGGTCGACTTGTCCATCACGATGACGGCCGCGGTGCCGAGGCCCGAGCCAACGCCACGCAGCCCGTCGAAGTCCATCGGGCAATCCATGATCTGCGCCGCAGGGACGAGCGGCACCGAGGAACCGCCCGGGATCACCGCCAGCAGATTGTCCCAGCCGCCGCGGATGCCGCCACAATGCTTCTCGATCAGCTCGCGGAACGGGATGCTCATCGCTTCCTCGACCACGCACGGCTTGTTCACATGGCCGCTGATCTGGAAGAGCTTGGTGCCCTTGTTGTTCTCCGCGCCGAAGCTCGCGAACCATTCGGGGCTGCGCCGCAGAATCGTCGGGACGACCGCGATCGATCTCGACGTTGTTGACCGTGGTGGGGCAGCCGTAGAGGCCCGCGCCCGCCGGGAATGGCGGCTTGAGCCGCGGCTGGCCCTTCTTGCCCTCAAGGCTCTCGAGCATCGCGGTCTCTTCGCCGCAGATATACGCGCCGGCGCCGCGGTGGACGAACACGTCGAAGTCATAGCCCGAGCCTGCGGCGTTCTTGCCGAGCATGCCCGCGTCATAGGCCTCGGCCACCGCCGCGAAGAGCGTCTCGGCCTCGCGGATATATTCGCCGCGGATGTAGATATAGGCGGCGCGCGCGCGCATCGCGAAGCCTGCGATCAGCGCGCCTTCGATCAGTTTGTGCGGATCGTGGCGGATGATCTCGCGGTCCTTGCACGAGCCCGGCTCGGATTCGTCGGCGTTGATCACCAGGAAGTTCGGCCGGTCGGGCCGCGGCTCCTTGGGCATGAACGACCATTTGGTGCCGGTCGGGAAGCCCGCCCCGCCCCGCCCGCGCAGGCCCGATGCCTTGATGCGGTCGATAATCGTGTCCTGCCCGATCGCCATCAGGCCCTTGGTATTGTCCCAGTCGCCGCGCTTCAGCGCAGCCGACAGGTTCCACGGCTGGAAACCGTAGACGTTGGTGAAGATGCGGTCCTTGTCCTGCAGCATTTAGCGTCCCCGCCCCACCATCTTCTGGATCAGGATATAGGCCACCACCGCGAGACCGATCAGAATCACGACTCCGAGCAGCTTGAATGCGATCTTGAGCAGCCATCCGCCGACGACCAGCGCGGCGATCACCGCGAGGATGACGAACAACAGGTTCTTGGTGTCCTGGCTCATGCCCATTCCCCGCGATAATCGTGGTTCTCGTTCACCATCGCCGTGAGGTTGGTCGTGCCGCCGGCCGCCTCGACCGTGTGCCGGCCGGGCTCCTGCGTGCCGGTTTTCGGCTGCTCGCCCTTGGCCAGCGCATCGAGGATCGCGATCGTGCGATCGAAATCGAGATCCTCGTAATTATCGTCGTTGATCTGCACCATCGGCGCCGAGGCGCAGCTGCCGAGGCACTCGACTTCGGTGAGCGTGAACAGCCCGTCGGCGGTGGTGTGGCCCTTGTGCATGCCGCGGCTCTTGCAGGCCGCCAGCACATCGTCGCTCCCACGCAGCATGCACGGCGTCGTGCCGCAGACCTGCACATGATAGCGGCCGACCGGCACGAGATTGAACATCGTGTAGAAGGTCACGACCTCGAACACCCGGATATAGGGCAGCTCCAGCTCGCGCGCGACGAACTCGATCACCGGCACCGGCAGCCAGCCCTGCGTGTTGGTCTCGGCACCGACCTGGCGCTGGGCGAGATCGAGGAACGGGAGCGTGCAGCTCTGCTGCCGGCCAGCCGGATAGCGGCCGAGGATTTCCTGGCCTTCTCGGCATTCTCGGCCGTCCACGCAAACGCGCCCCAGCGCGCGCGGGTCTCGGCCTCATCGGGAAGTTGTGGGGCGTCAGCCATCAGCGAATGAACTCCACCCGATCGACCTTGTCGTCGGAGAACGAATAGACTGCCATCACTTCGAAGGGCTCGGCCTCTGGCGAGCGCATCACCTTCTCGTGCAGCACTGCGGTCTGGCCAAGCTGCCAGCCGCCGAGGATCTCGACGCGATTGCCCGGGAACTCGGTGAACATCGCCTTCAGGCCCGAACGCACGCCTTCCTTGCCCTCACGAACCACCGCGCCGCGATAGCCCGCCTCGCTCGCGCCATCGGTCATCAGCTCGACATAGGCGTCGGCATCCTGCGCGTTGTAGCGGGCGATCATCTCGCGCGCGATCGCCACCTTGTCTCCACTCACCGGTCGCACTCCCCGAACACGATATCCATCGCGCCCAGGATGGCGGTGATGTCGGCGAGCATGTGGCCGCGCGACATGAAGTCCATTGCCTGGAGATGGCTGAACGCGGTCGGGCGGACCTTGCAGCGATACGGCTTGTTGGTGCCGTCGCTCACCAGATAGACGCCGAACTCGCCCTTGGGGCTCTCGGTCGCGACATACACTTCGCCCGCGGGGACGTGATAGCCTTCGGTGAACAGCTTGAAGTGATGGATCAGCGCTTCCATCGACTGCTTCATTTCGCCGCGGCTCGGCGGCGCGACCTTGCGATCGAGCGTCAGCACCGGGCCTTCGGGCATTTCGTTGAGACATTGCTTCATGATCCGCGCCGACTGGCGGACCTCCTCGACGCGCACCATGAACCGGTCATAGCAGTCGCCGCGGGTGCCGACGGGCACGTCGAACTCCATGCGATCATAGACGTCGTATGGCTGCGAACGGCGGATATCCCAGGGGATGCCCGCGGCGCGGATCATCGGGCCCGAAAAGCCCCAGGCGATCGCGTCGTCCCGGCTTACCACCGCAATGTCGACGTTGCGCTGCTTGAAGATGCGGTTCTCGGCGACGAGGCTGATCGCGTCCTCGAACAGCCGCGGCAGGCGATTGTCGAGCCAGTCGGCGATGTCGGTCAGCAGCTTCAAGGGCACGTCCTGGCGGACGCCGCCGACGCGGTAATAATTCGAGTGCATCCGCGCGCCCGAGGCACGCTCGAAGAAGTTGAGGCAATCCTCGCGGATCTCGAACAGCCACAGGTTCGGCGTCATCGCGCCGACGTCCATCACATGCGACCCAAGGTTGAGCATGTGATTGCAGATGCGCGTCAGCTCGGCGAAGAACACCCGCAGATACTGCCCGCGCAGCGGCACTTCGAGGTCGAGCAATTTCTCGATCGCGAGCACGAAGCTGTGCTCCATGCTCAGCGGCGAGCAATAATCGAACCGGTCGAAATAGGGCAGCGCCTGGGTATAGGTCTTGTACTCGATCAGCTTCTCAGTGCCGCGGTGGAGCAAGCCGATATGCGGATCGATACGCTCGATGATCTCGCCGTCCAGCTCGGTGACGAGGCGCAGCACGCCGTGCGCCGCCGGGTGCTGCGGGCCGAAATTGATCGTGTAGTTGGCGATCTCGGTATCGCCCGGCTCCGGCTTGCCGGCGTCGATGCGACCTTCGATCTCGTCCAGATACTCAGCCATTACGCTTCACCCTCCGGCGCCTTTTTGACGCGCGGTTTCCGCGGTTTCTTTACGACATCGGGATCGGCCGGCGCCGGACCTGCCCCGGGGCCCGGCTTGCCCGCGCCGCTCTCGGCCGTGCTGTCGGTGGTCTTGGGCTTGCGCACCCGCGGCTTGGCCGCCTTCGCCGCCGGCGCATCCGCCTTGACGATCTCGTCGGCAGTCAACGGGGTCGGCGCACCCTTTGCCTCGGGCTGCGAAGCAACGGGAGCCGGTGCGGGCGCAGGCGCCGGAGCCGGTGTGGGAGGCGGAGGCGGTGCAGCCGCCTTCTCGTCGCCGGGCAGCACATAGGCCGCACCTTCCCACGGGCTCATGAAGTCGAAGGTGCGGAAATCCTGCGCCAGCTTGACCGGCTCATAGACCACGCGCTTGGCCTCTTCCGAGTAGCGCAGCTCGACATAGCCGGTCTGCGGGAAGTCCTTACGTAGCGGATGCCCGACGAAACCATAGTCGGTCAGAATCCGGCGCAGGTCGGTGTTCCCGTCGAACAGCACGCCGTACATGTCGTACACTTCGCGCTCGAGCCAGCCGGCGACCGGCCAGATCCCCGTCACGCTCGGCACCGGCTTTTCCTCGTCGGTGGTGACGCGGACGCGGATGCGGCGGTTCTGCGTGAACGACAGCAATTGATAGACCACGTCGAAGCGCTCGGGCCGCGCCGGATAATCGGCACCGGCGATCTCGCTCAGCTGCTGATATTCGAGGCCGGGGGTGTCGCGCAGCGCCAGCATCGCATCGACCAGACGCTCACGCACCACGGTCAGCGAAATCTCGCCGACAGCGTCCTTGCTCTCGACCAGCATGTCGCCGAGCACGGCCGCGGCGGCATCGATCACGCCGTCATTGGGCAGAGTACGGGGTGCAGGCGCTCTCACTGTTCCCCCTCATCTCTCGAGCGTCCCGATCCGGCGGATCTTACGCTGGAGCTGCATCACGCCGTAGAGCAGTGCCTCGGCGGTCGGCGGGCAGCCGGGGACGTAGATGTCCACCGGCACGATCCGGTCGCAGCCGCGCACGACGCTGTAGCTATAGTGATAATAGCCGCCGCCGTTCGCGCATGACCCCATCGAGATCACGTATTTCGGCTCGGACATCTGGTCGTAGACGCGACGCAGCGCCGGGGCCATCTTGTTGCAGAGCGTGCCCGCGACGATCATCACGTCCGACTGGCGCGGCGACGCGCGCGGCGCGGCGCCGAACCGCTCCATGTCGTAGCGCGGCATGTTGACGTGGATCATCTCGACCGCGCAGCACGCCAGCCCGAAGGTCATCCACCACAGCGAACCCGTGCGGGCCCACTGGAACAGCTCCTCGGTAGAGGTGACGAGGAAGCCCTTGTCACCCAGTTCGGCATTGATGTCGTCGAGGAACGCCACATTGGGGAGCGTCCCCGCAGGCGGAGGGCTGAGTTCTACTCCCACTCCAACGCACCTTTCTTCCACGCATAAACCAGTCCGAGCGCGAGCTCGGCAATGAAGATCATCATCGATATCCACGCGGTCCAGCCGAGGTCGAACACGCTGACCGCCCAAGGATAGAGGAACGCGGCTTCGAGATCGAAGATGATGAACAGGATCGCCACCAGATAGAAGCGCACATCGAACTGGCTGCGCGAATCCTCGAAGGCGGGGAAGCCGCACTCATATTCGGTGAGCTTCTCCGGCGTCGGCTGATGGGTGCCGGTGAGCCGGCCTACCAACATCGGCAGGAACACGAAGGCGCTCGAAAGCACCAGTGCCACGCCGAGGAACAGCAGGATCGGCAGATATTCGATTAGATCGACCAAAGTGCCTTCTCGCGGATGCGGAATCTTGGGGGCTTCTAGGACTGTGAACCGAGTGCGGCAAGGGTCGGAAGGCGTGAGAATCACTCGCAATAAGTGAGGCTCCGGCCACACCGAATCGTCATCCCTGCGAAAGCCGGAATCTCCTGCAATCGAGCGACGGTTCGTGGCCTGAGATCCCGGCTTTCGCCGGGATGACGACTAGGTCATTTGTTCCGCAGTGAACTCGCCACAAGCTTGTGCAGCTTCGAATGGAGCACGTCGTTCGCCGCGAGGAACTGATTGCGCTCGCGCGGCAGGTCCTGCCCACGGAAGTCGGTTACATAGCCGCCGGCTTCCTTCACGATCAGCATGCCGGCCGCGACGTCCCAGGGCTGAAGGTGCGATTCCCAATAGCCGTCGAACCGCCCTGCCGCGACCCAGGCTAGATCGAGCGCCGCGGCGCCCATCCGACGAATGCCCGCGACTTCGGGCGCCACCGCACCGAAAATGCGGCTCCATTCGACGAAATCGCCATGGCCGAGGAACGGAATGCCGGTCGCGATCAGTGCGTCGGCCAGATCACGGCGCGCCGAAACGCGCAGACGCTGATCCTGCAGCCACGCGCCCCTGCCCTTTTCGGCCCAGAAGCTCTCGTCGGTGATCGGCTGATAGATATAGCCGTGGGTGATCTCGGGCTTGCCCTGCGCGCCCAGCGGATCCTCGACGGCGATCGACATGCAGAAATGTGGGATGCCGTGGAGGAAGTTGCTGGTGCCGTCGAGCGGATCGATGATCCAGCGTGGCTTGTTCGGATCACCGGCGATCTCGCCGCGCTCCTCGACGAGGAAACCCCAGTCGGGCCGCGCCTTCTGAAGCTCTTCGATCAGCGTGTCCTCGGCGCGCTTGTCGGCGAGGCTGACGAAGTCGGCCGGCCCCTTGCGGCTCACCTGGAGGTGCTGGACTTCATTGAAGTCGCGCCGCAACCGCGGACCCGCCTTGCGGACGGCGCGCTCGATGACGGTGATGATGCCGGAATGGGAAACCAAAATACTGCTCCAAAACCCCTCTCCCTTTGGGAGAGGGAGGGGCCCATCGCGTCAGCGATGGGAGGGTGAGGGTGAAGGACAGCGGCAGGCCGCCCTCACCCAACCCTCTCCCAAGGGGAGAGGGCTTTTAATCCGCCCTGCGGACGTAGGTCTGCTCGTAAACGTCGACGACGATCCGGGTTCCCGCGGCGATGTGCGGCGGGACCATCACGCGGACACCGTTCTCGAGCACCGCCGGCTTGTACGAAGACGACGCCGTCTGGCCCTTCACCACTGCATCGGCCTCGACGATCGTCGCCTCGATCGTGTCGGGCAGCTGCACCGAGATCGGGCGCTCGTCATAGAGCTCCATCACTACGTCCATGCCGTCCTGCAGGAACGCCGCGGCGTCGCCGAGGATGCCCGCGTCGAGCGTGATCTGGTCATAGGTGACCTTGTCCATGAACGTCAGCTGGTCGCCGTCGCGGAACAGGAACTGGAAGTCCGTCGTGTCGAGGCGCACGCGCTCGACGGTCTCCGCCGAGCGGAAACGGACGTTGTTCTTGCGGCCGTCGATGAGGTTCTTCATCTCGACCTGCATGTACGCACCGCCCTTGCCGGGCTGGGTGTGCTGAATCTTCACGGCGCGCCAGATGCCGCCTTCATATTCGATGATATTGCCGGGACGGATGTCCACGCCGCTGATCTTCATGGATCGAGACCTGTAAGCTGAGAAAGAGCGAAGGCCGGGCCTTTAGCGATGCATCAGCGTTCCGGCAAGCACGCGGCCATCGCAGCATCGATCCGGCCCTGCGCCTCCTCGTCCCATAGCGGCGGGTCTTCGGGTGTCGGCAGCCCGGGGAAATTCGGCACGCCCTCGGGCACCTGGACCAGAGGGTGGCGCGTCACCGTGAAGAAATGCGCATCGGGCATCACGCGTTCGTCGAGCGTGCCGCCGCGGACGAAGCGGATAGCGTCGCCGAAATCCGGATGCGTTCCCCATAGGCCCACACCGCAGCGCGGGCAGCGCGCCGAACGCGTCACCATGGTGCCGGATTGGGTGACGACGATCTCGGGCTCACCCTCGCCGAGCATCTCGACCTGGTCCGCCTCGATCATCACATTGATCGCCAACGCCGAACCCGTCTCGCGCTGGCAGACGCGGCAGTGACACCCGTTCACGAAAATCGGCGCCGATGTCAGCCGAAAGCGGACATATCGGCAGTTGCACCCGCCCTGCATTGGAATTTCCCTACCTCTCGCCTGAGGTTAAGGGGCGCCGCTGCGACCCGCAAGCAGCGGATAGGGATTGACCGGCTGCCCCTGCCACCAGCTGTCACCCGGCTGCATGTGCGACATGGCGAAGTGGAGGTGGAAATTGCCCGTCCCGGCATTGCCCGTGTCGCCGACGAACCCGAGCAGATCGCCGGCCCGCACCGGCACCCCCTCCGCCACGCCCGGCGCATAGCGCGTAAGATGCGCGTAATAATAGCTCCATTGCCGGTCGGGTGAGCGGACATAGAGCGTGATCCCGCCCCCGCCCTCGCTGTAGAACAACTTCTCGACATTGCCCGGCGCGGCGGCGATTACCGGGGTGCCGCCCGGGGCCATGATATCGGTCGCCCGATGCGCCCGCGCTCCGCCGGCGCGCGACTGCCCCCAGGTATCGACGATCTGCGCCCGCGTGACGCCCTGCACGGGGATCGTGAGCAGCGGGTGCGACCAGCTCCCGGCCGGCGCCGGTGCCACTGCGGCCGTCTGCGGCGCGGGCTGGGCGGCAGGCGTGGGTGGAGTCCCGGGCACGATGCGGATCATCGACGCCAGCGCGGCCAGGCCCAGAAGCAAGACGATCCCCACCCCCATGGTCAACCGCTTTAGCATGGCGCTAGTTCTGGAACACCGCTTCAGTGCCGGGCTTGACCATCAGCGCCAGCCGCGCCGCATCCCAATTGGTCAGCCGGATGCAGCCATGGCTCTGGGTACGCGCGATATTCTGCGGTTCGGGCGTGCCGTGGATGCCGTAATGCTCCTTGGACAGGTCGAGCCACACTACGCCCACCGGCCCGTTCGGCCCTGGCGGCAGCATCGCCTTCTCGTCGTCCTTCTTCGCATCCCAGAACAGGTCGGGATTATAGTGGAACTTCGGGTTGGTATCGACGACGTTGATCTTCCACGTTCCGACCGGCAGCGGATCGTGCTGACTCCCCATCGTCGCGCTGAACTGGGCCACCAGCCGGTCCTCGGCGTCGAACACCTTGAGCACCTTCTCCGATTTGTCGACGACGATGTGATCGCCCGCGGGCTGGCGCGCCTCGACATTGAGGTCGGTCAGCGTCTGGCGCCATTCGGGCTTGATATCGTCGGGATAGTCGCGCGACGCGGGCAGCACATTGGGGAAGACGAAGGTTGCGCCCGGCCGGATCGTCCCGCCGCCTGGATTGAGCTCGACCAGCACTTCGGGCGTAGTGTGGAACATCTCGGCAAGCTTCTCGAGCGGGCGGGCATAGCCGAGCGACGGAAGCGCGGCCTGCTTCTCGGACTCCTTGGGGATCGGATTGACGAACGGGCCCTGGAGCATCGCCGGATCGAGCGTCACCCGTGTCACTGGGCGCCGTGCCCGATATTGGTGGAGCGCACCCAATGTCGCGCGATCGAGCTTGCCGCTCGTCTCGAATCCGCGCGTCGACTGGAAGGCCTTGAGCGCCGCGGTGAGCGATTGGCCCTCGCGCCCGTCGACGATCCCCGGCGAGAAGCCGAGGAATCGAGGATCACCTGCGCGTGCAGGATCGTGTAATCGATCGGCGGCTTGCCCTTGGGCGCATCCGCGTCGGGGCTGCCGCCACCGGACTGAACGCCACAATTGCTGCAAACGCCGCGGCACCAAAAATCTTATGCAAAACAAGAGCTCCCGACCGACATAGGTTAGTGCGAGAACGAATGCCTGCCGGGTTGTTTCCGGATAGAGGAGCTCGCAGGGGGCGACCTAACCCGCGAGCACCGCCTCGAACGCCTTCACTGCCGCCGCCTCGTCGCCACCCCAAATCGCCGCGGACACCGCGAGGAAGTCCGCGCCTGCTTTGACGAGCGGCCGCGCATTGGCCGGTGTGATTCCGCCGATCGCGACGCTGGGAATCTCGAACACCGTCGCCCACCAACTCAGGATCGACGGATCGGGATGATGGCGTACTTCCTTGGTCGTGGTCGGGTAGAAGCTGCCGAATGCGACATAATCGGCCCCCGCCTCGCCCGCTTCCATCGCGAGATGGCGGCTGTCATGGCACGTCACGCCGATCTGCGCGGTGGGCCCGAGCACCGAGCGCGCCTCACGCGGATCGCCGTCGCCTTGCCCCAGATGCACGCCGTCGGCACCCAGCCTCTTGGCGAGGCTGATGCTGTCGTTGATCAGGAACGCCACGTCGCGATCGCCGCAGATCCGCTGGAGCGGCTCGGCAAGCGCCGCCGCCGCATGCTGGTCCACGCCCTTCACCCGAAACTGAAACGCCGCCACCGGGCCGGCATCCAACGCGCGCGCCAGCCGGTCGGCAAATCCGCCCGAAACATCGAGCGGCGAGATCAGGTAGAGCTGGCAGGCGGGCCGCCGATCATCGCGGTGGAACTGCGCGGCGAATTCGGGGCCGAGCGGCGGCAGGGTATCGTCGTCTTGGTCGATCATGCGCCCGCCCTAGCGCGTCTCGCCGCAAAGCGAAACGCATCAGGCGCCTACGATGCCGATGAGGAACCCATCCCAGCCCTTGGCGCCCAGCGTCTGGATCGCGGTTGCGTCGATCCGGTGTTCGGCGGCAATCGCGTCGTAGAGCGCGCGGGTGCCCTGCACGCTGGGGTCGACACTGGCCGCGTCGAGCACCGCGCCGTCGCGGACGACATTGTCGAACACGAGCACCGTACCCGGCCGGGACAGCGCCAGCCCGGCGCGCAGATAGGCGCGGTTGCTCGGCTTGTCCGCATCGACGAAGATCAGGTCGAAGGGCGCTTCCCCCGCGGCGATCATCGCATCGAGCGTCGCAACGGCGGGGCCGATGCGGATGTCCACGCGATCCGCCAGCCCTGCCGCGGCAATATTGGCGGCGGCGACTTCGGCATGGTGCGGCTCGAGCTCGAGCGTGACCAGCATGCCCCTTCCGGCAGCCCGCGCGCCAGCCAGATCGTCGAATAGCCGCCCAGCGTGCCCACTTCGAGGATCCGCCGCGCGCCCGCCATCCGGGCGAGCAACTGCAGTTGCTTGCCCTGCGCAGGCGAGACATCGATCGCCGGAAGTCCCGCCTCCGCATTGGCCCGCAGTGCGGCTTCCAGCGCCGGATCACGGGCGAGAAGCTTGTCCTCGATAAAGGCATCGACTTCTCTGCTGCGTGCCGTCCGATCGTCCATGACAATATCCATTCGCTTCATTCCGGCCACTCAACGGCCCGCCGGGCCTCCGATGACGCTATAACAATACTCTATGCCCAGCGGCGAGGCCGCCGGCGATGAACGGAGCTGATCGAATGACGTCTGACAAACCCCGCTTCCTGTTGCTCAAGTCGATCAACGGCGATCCGATCCTGGTCAACCTGTCGCTGGTACGCACCGTCGCGACGATCAACCTCGCCGGCGACGATGTCGGCGTGATCTCGTACGACAAGGACCATGAAGTGGTGGTCGGGTCGACCGTGCCCAACGTCATGGCGGCAATGGCGGCGGACCCGGTCCCGCTCTCTGACTGACCTTCAGGCGGGGGGCGTCACCGGCCGGGTCTCGGCGCTCAGCTCGAACCCGGCGATCAGCGGCCGCCCTTTGGCGATCGCCTCGCGCACCGCGGGAAGCTGCAGCGATGCCTTGTGGCTCGATGCGTCGTCCCAGATCTCGGTGATCCAGATCGCATCCGCATCCTTCACGTCCTCGGCGATCAGATAGGCGCGGCATCCGGGCATCGTGCCGGTGCCCGAGGTGAGGATCGCGATCAGCTCGGCGCGCTTGCCCGGCTGCGCCTTGATCTTGCCGATCATGCCGAACGGTATTGGATCTTCCATCGTGCTCCCCTTCGCCATGGCGCGGCCGCCCAGCATCGCGAGCGCAAGGCCAGCAAGCACCGGACGGCGCGCGACGCTCATTCGGCGCCCTTGTAGATGCCGATCAGCTTGTCGAGCATCGCCAGCGCGTCCGCACGAGGGCGCTGGAACGTGTTCCGGCCGATGATCGACCCATTCCCGCCCCCGTCGCGAATGTCGCGTGCGTCCTGATAGACTGCGTCCTCGCCCTTGGCCGCGCCGCCCGAGAAGACGACGATCCGGCGGCCGTTGAAGCAGCTCTTCACGACATGACGGACGCGATCGGCCTGTGCCGACCAGTCGGTGCCCTCATAGGATTTCACTGCGTCCTTCTGCTCGATATGCGCGCTCGGCAGCTTGACCTTGATGATATGCGCACCGAGCAAGGCCGCCATATGCGCGGCATAGGCGCCGACATCGAGCGCGAGTTCGCCTTCCTTGGAGAGCTTGCCGCCGCGCGGATAGGACCAGATCACCGTCGCGATCCCCACCGCTTTGGCCTCGGCGGAGAGTTCCTTGATCTCCTCGATCATGTCGAACACGTCGTCGGCGCCCGGATAGATGGTGAAGCCGATCGCCGAGCAGCCGAGCCGCAGCGCGTCATCGACGCCGCCGGTCACGGCCTGGTTGATGCCGGTCGCCCAGCTGTTCGAGCTGTTGACCTTGAGGATCGTTGGGATCTGCCCGGCGAAGGTATCGGCGCCGGCCTCGATCATGCCCAGCGGCGCGGCATAGGCCGAAAGCCCGGCGTCGATCGCCAGCTGGAAGTGATAATGGGGATCATAGGCATCGGGATTGACCGCGAAGCTGCGCGCTGGACCGTGCTCGAAGCCTTGATCGACGGGCAGGATGATCAGCTTGCCCGTTCCACCCAGTCTGCCCTGCATCAGGATGCGGGCGAGGTTCGCCTTCACGCCCGGATTATCGGACTCGTAATTGGCGAGAATGGCTTTGACGGCAGGCGTGATGCTCATGATTCCCCTGATTCGGTGGCTATGCCGCGGTCCCTATCGCACTGCACAAGAGGCGGGAACTGCTGACAACGCTGACCAGCGTGCTCCGGGTGCGCAACGAGGCGAAACGGCGCCGTTGGGCGCCGGACCGCACGGGATCGACATTGGTCCACGCTCCCGTTGGCGAGCGTGGACCAATGTCCGCGTTGACCGCGAGCCGGCACCGCAGCAATAAGGCAACGGGGGAATATGCAGATGGATCGACTTTCAGCGCGGAGCTTGCGTCTCGTCTGTCTCTCATTGCTGCCACTGGCCCTGAGCGGCGCCACGGCGGGCAAGAAGCCGGTTGTTGGCCAGACCGCGCCGGATGCGGAACTCACCCTCGTCGACCGCACCAAGCTCAATCTCGGCGAGATGCGCGGGGATGTCGTGGTCCTCAACTTCTGGGCGACCTGGTGCGTCCCATGCAGGACCGAACTCCCGATCCTCGACACCTATTACCAGATCCAGAAGCGTCACGGCCTGCGAGTCTATGCAGTGACGACCGAGGGATCGGTGCCGCTATACAGGCTCAAGCCCCTGTTCGGGCGGCTCCAGATCGCCCCCGCCCGGAAGATCAAAGGGCCGTACGGCCCGATCGACGGCGGAGTCCCGACCAACTACATCATCGATCGATCCGGCAAGGTTCGCTACGCGAAGGCGGGTGCTCTGACGCTCGAGATACTCAACGAGCAGCTCGTACCGCTGCTGCGCGAGCCCGCGCCCACGCAATAATCAGCGCGCGAGCGCAGCGACACCCGGCAGTTCCTTGCCTTCCATCCATTCGAGGAACGCGCCGCCCGCGGTCGAGACGAAGGTGAAATCGTCCGCCACGCCGGCCTGGTTGAGCGCCGCGACGGTATCCCCGCCCCCTGCGACCGAAACCAGCGAGCCTTCCTTGGTCAACGCCGCGGCGGTCTTGGCCAGCGCCACGGTGGCGGCGTCGAACGGCGGCGTCTCGAAAGCGCCCATCGGGCCATTCCAGACGAGCGTGCGGCAATTCTTGAGGACGTCGCCCAGCGCCTCGGTGGCGGCAGGACCGACATCGAGGATCATCTCGTCCGCCGCGACTTCGTGGACATTGACCGTGCGTGTCGGCGGATTGGGCTTGAACTCCTTCGCCACCACCACGTCATAGGGCAGATGGACGGTGCAGTTCGCCTTGTCGGCTGCCTCGAGGATCTCCTCGGCGGTGCCGGTCAGGTCGTGTTCGCACAGGCTATTGCCGACATTCACGCCGCGCGCGGCGAGGAAGGTGTTGGCCATGCCGCCGCCGATGATCAGATGATCGACCTTCTCGACCAAATGTCGCAGGACGTCGAGCTTGGACGAGACCTTGGCGCCGCCGACGACTGCCGCGACCGGGTGCTCGGGATTGCCGAGTGCCTTGTCGAGCGCGTCGAGCTCGGCCTCCATCTGCCGGCCCGCGAATGCCGGCAATTTGTGCGCCAGCCCTTCGGTCGAGGCGTGGGCGCGGTGCGCCGCCGAGAAGGCGTCGTTGACATAGAGGTCGCCCAGCGCGGCGAGCCGCTCGATAGTGTCGGGCGCGTTCTTCTCCTCGCCCGGATCGAAACGCGTGTTTTCGAGAATGCCGACTTCACCGTCCTGCATCTTGTCGATGACCTCGGCGGCATGTTGATCGTCGATGAAGCGCACTTCACGCCCCAGCACCTGCTGGAACGGCAAGGTGACCAAAGCGAGGCTCATGCTCGGATCACGCTGCCCCTTGGGACGCCCGAAATGCGCGAGGACGATCACCTTGGCGCCCTTGTCCGCCAGCTCGGCGACGGTCGACACTGCAGCGCGCAGCCTGGTGTCGTCGGTCACCACGCCGTCCGCCATCGGCACGTTGAGGTCCTCGCGAACCAGCACCCTCTTGCCGGTGACATCGCCCATGTCGTCGAGCGTCTTGAAGTTGCGCGCCATTGACTCGTCCTATCCGTATGCGCTCCCCTCCCGTTTACGGGAGGGGTCGGGGAGGGCCTGGCCGCAAACCGCGTCGCCTGAGGCGCTCCCTCCCTGGCCCCTCCCGCGAGCGGGAGGGGAACGTGTTACGACAGCTTCGCCATCGCCGAGGCGGTGTCGACCATGCGGTTCGAGAAGCCCCATTCGTTATCGTACCAGCTGACCACGCGGACCAATTTGCCGTCGATCACTGCGGTCTCGAGGCTGTCGACGGTCGACGAGGCCGGCGTGTGGACGATGTCGATCGAGACCAGCGGCTCGTCCGAATAGACCAGCACGCCCTTGAGCGGGCCGCTTTCCGACGCCGCCTTGAGGATCGAGTTGATCTCCTCGCGCGTCGTATCGCGCTTCGGGGTGAAGGTCAGGTCGACCAGTGAGCCATCGGGGACCGGAACGCGGATCGCCGAGCCGTCGAGCTTGCCCTTCAGTTCGGGGAGCACTTCGCCCACCGCCCGCGCGGCGCCGGTGGTGGTCGGGATGATGTTCATCGCCGCTGCGCGCGCACGGCGCAGGTCCGGATGGATCTGGTCGAGGATCTTCTGGTCGTTGGTATAGGCGTGGACCGTGGTCATCAGGCCGCGCTCGATGCCGACGCTGTCGTTGAGCACCTTGGCGACCGGCGCGAGGCAGTTGGTGGTGCACGAAGCGTTCGAAACGATCGTGTGACCGGCCTCGAGCTTGTCATGGTTGACACCGAAGACGACAGTCAGGTCGACACCCTTGCCCGGCGCCGAGATCAGCACCTTCTTGGCGCCCGCATCGATGTGCTTCTGCGCCGAAGCGCGATCGGTGAAGAAGCCGGTGCACTCCAGTACCAGCTCGACGCCACTGTCCTTGTGCGGCAGGTTGGCCGGGTCCTTCTCCGCGGTCACCTTGATGCGCTTGCCGTCGATGACGAGATCGTTGCCATCGGCGCTCACCGTGCCCGGATATTTGCCGTGAACGCTGTCACGCGAGAAGAGCCAGGCGTTGGACTTGGCATCGGCGAGGTCGTTGATCGTGACCAGCTCGAGCCCGCTGTCGGGGCGCTCGAGGATCGCGCGCGCGACCAGCCGTCCGATGCGCCCGAAACCGTTGATCGCAACCTTCGTCATATCGCTTCACTCCTGCTTCGTATTTGAGCCGTTCGGCTCGTATATGGGTGCTCAGGCGAGCGCCGCCACGATCTGCGGCACGATTGCCGCGGCGGTGAGGCCGAAATGCTCGTAGAGCGCGGGCGCAGGACCCGATGCGCCGAACCCGTCGATGCCGAAACGCATGCCGGCGATCCCGGTATAGCGTTCCCAGCCCATCGTCGTGCCCGCTTCGATCGAGACGCGCAGCACGTGATGCGGCAGGATATCGTCGCGATACTCCGCGCTCTGGGCATCGAAGCGCTCCCAGCTCGGCATCGACACCACATCGGTGCCGATTCCCCGCGCTTCCAGTTCCGTCCGGATGGCGACCGCGATCTCGACTTCCGATCCCGTTGCGATCAGCACCACCTGCCGCTCGGCCTCGGCAGCGAGCAGGCGATACGCACCCTTCGCTGAGCGGTTTTCGCCGCCGTCGGTGCGCAGCTGCGGCAAATTCTGTCGCGAGAGCGCGAGCAGGGATGGGCCGTCGGTCTTCTCCAGTGCCAATGCCCAGCATTCCGCGGTCTCGATCGTGTCGCACGGGCGATAGACATCGAGATTGGGCATGACGCGCAGGCTCATGATGTGCTCGATCGGCTGGTGCGTCGGGCCGTCCTCGCCGAGGCCGATCGAGATCGTGCGTCATCACATAGACGACGCGCGTCCGCTGGAGCGCCGAGAGCCGGATCGCCGGCCGGGCATAGTCGGAGAACACCAGGAAGGTGCCGCCATAAGGGATCACGCCGCCGTGCAGCGCCATCCCGTTCATCGCCGCCGACATGCCGAACTCGCGGATGCCATAATAGACGTAGCGGCCCGAATAATCGGCCGCGGTGAGCGGCTTGAGGCCCTTGGTCAGCGTGTTGTTCGAGCCGGTGAGGTCGGCCGAGCCGCCGATCGTCTCGGGCAATGCGAGGTTGATCGCCTCGAGCGCCATCTCGGACGCTTTCCGGGTCGCGACTTTCTGCGGATTGGCGAGCAGGCCATCGACATAGGGCTTCAGCCAGTCGGAGGAGGCATTACCGCGCCTCTCGAAAGCTGCACGATTACCGTTGCTTGCTAGCCGCTTCTTCCACTGTGCATGAGGTTCGGCCCCACGCTTCCCTGCCGCGAGCCACGCCGCGCGGATCTCCTCGGGAACCTCGAAAGCAGGATAATGCCAGCCAAGCGTCTCGCGCGCCGCGGCGACTTCGTCGGCGCCCAGCGCCGCACCGTGCACCTTGGACGAACCCTGCTTGTTGGGCGCGCCCTTGCCGATGATCGTGCGGCAACGGACGAGCGAGGGCCGATTGTCGGCGAGCGCCGCGTCGAATGCCGCGGCGATGCTCGCTTCGTCGTGCCCGTCGCATTCGACGACATGCCAGCCGGTCGCGGTGTAGCGCGCCGGGATGTCCTCGCTCGACGAGAGCGATACTGCGCCGTCGATCGTGATCTTGTTGTCGTCCCACAATACGATCAGCCGCCCGAGCTTGAGATGCCCGGCGAGCCCGATCGCCTCATGGTTGATGCCTTCCATCAGGCACCCGTCGCCGGCGATCACCCAGGTGCGATGATCGACCAGCGCGTCGCCGAAGCTGGCGTTGAGGTGCCGCTCGGCAATCGCCATGCCCACCGCCATCGCCAGACCCTGCCCAAGCGGTCCCGTGGTCGCCTCGACTCCGGCCAGCTCGAAATTCTCGGGATGTCCCGCGCAAGGGCTGCCGACCTGGCGGAAGTTTCGGATGTCCTCCAGCGTCGGCCGGGCATAGCCGGTCAGATGGAGCAGCGAGTAGATCAGCATCGATCCGTGCCCCGCCGAGAGCACGAACCGGTCGCGGTCGGGCCAGTGCGGATCGGCGGGATCGAACTTCAGATAGTTCTGGAACAGGACGGTGGCGACGTCGGCCATGCCCATCGGCATGCCGGGATGCCCCGAATTGGCGGCCTCCACGGCGTCCATCGATAGCGCGCGGATGGCATTGGCGCAGTCGGTGAAGGATGCGGACACGTGGACTCCCCTGCTGGTCGCGGACGCCTTTGGGACGCACACGCCCGCGCGTCAACCGCTCCACGGGTCCGGTTCGGCAAAGCCGCTGGCCGCTCTCGAAGAATCGATGGGCCGTTCGGCGCATGCGCTCTTGCCGCGCCCGCTCGCTCTGCCTAATCGATATAACATGGCCGAAAGCCCTGCAGACCGGATCGAACAGGCGCTCGCGCGGATCGAGGCAGCAGCAGCCGCGCGCGCTTATGCAACCGCACGCCTCGCCAGCCGTCACGCCAAATTGCGCGCGCGGATCGAAGAGGCGGTGAGTTCGCTCGATGCGCTGATCGCCCGCGAAACGTCGAACGTGGAAGCCGAGTAATGGCGGATATCGACCTCACCATCGCCGGACGTACCTATTCCGTCGCCGCGCGCGAAGGCGACGAACCACATCTGCGCCACCTCGAATCGATCCTGCAGGAGCATGCCGTCACCGCGCATCGCGCCTCGGGCGGCCTCAATGCCGAGCGGACCCTGGTGTATCTCGCGCTGATTCTTGCCGACATGGTCGACGAAGTGCAGCGCAATCCGCCCGAAGGCGTCTCGCCGGTGCTGCTCGAGCGGATCGCCGATCG
Organism: Sphingomonas sp. 7/4-4; assembly: GCF_027941955.1. GTDB lineage: Bacteria > Pseudomonadota > Alphaproteobacteria > Sphingomonadales > Sphingomonadaceae > Sphingomonas. The sequence goes on along the minus strand of NZ_CP115960.1, from coordinate 660,495 downwards.
GCTCGAAGCCGTGGCCCTCGCACTGGAAGAAGACGCCGCCGAAGCTTGAAATCGCGCGTCGGCGCGGTTGCTTCTCAGCGTCCGCCGCCCTAGATGCAGTCACGGCGGGCACTGCCCGGTACGAGCCTCGGCATATCCCTGAGGCTATTCATCATCCATGGGAGCTGTCCCTGTGCAGATCCTGGTCTGTCGCACATGGTTCCCACCTGACGTAACGAGCGTCAGAGGATATTCTGGCAAACGGCCATGGCGGTCCCGCCACCGCATTCCCGCATGATTCTGGACAAACCCGCGCTCCGCGCGAAACTCCGTGCCGATCGCGATCAGTTCGCCGCCGAATCGTCGACGGCGATCCTCGCGCCTGAAGCCTTTGTCGAAAAGCTCAGGGCCGGAGCCACCATCGCCAGCTATTGCGCCGTGGGAAGCGAGGCTGACCCTTCCCAATTGGCCGCTGCCGCAGCCGCCGCGGGATGCCGGCTCGCTTTACCCTTCGTCGTCGATCGCGCCACGCCGATCCGCTTCCTCGCATGGCAGCTCGGTGAGCCCCTGATCGAGGGCCCGTTCAACCTGCGCCAGCCCGATCCCGCGAGCCCCGAAGTCGCGCCCGACCTCATCCTCACCCCATTGCTGGGTTTCGATCGCCGCCTCAATCGCCTCGGCCAGGGCGCCGGCCATTATGACCGCGCCTTCGCCCGCTACGAAGGCGCGTGGCGCGTCGGCGTGGCATGGTCGGTGCAGGAAGTCCCTGCTATCCCCGCCGACATCTGGGACGTGCCCCTGCACGCGATCATCACCGAGGAAGGCATGTTGTGGCACGCGGAGAAGTGAAGGCGAGTTGGCGCAAGCCCGCGGGCATGCTCGCGATCCTGCTGCTGATCCTCGTCTGGGTGGTGCTGGTCGCCAGCTTCTCGGCGGAGATCGGCGCGTTGCCGATCCTCGTCCAGCTGGTGATCTACGTGGTGCTCGGCATCGTCTGGATCGCGCCGCTCAAGCCCCTGCTGCTCTGGATGGAGACCGGGCGCTGGAGAATAATACGCGACTGAGCAGTCGCATATCGGGGAACAAGGGAGAGAATATGGCTTTCGGGCGCAGGCGTAGCGCGGGTTTCGCAGGGTATTCGGATGCGGCATTGCTGTTGGCGCGCCTCGTCGTCGGCGGCTTTCTGATCTGGGGCGTCTGGGACAATATCCAGAGCGCCGCGCGCATGGCCGAGTTCGCGCGCTTCCTCGCCGGCCACGGCTTTCCCCAGCCTAAATGGATGGCGCTGATCTCGGTCTGGGCGCAGTTCGCCTGCGGCGTCACCTTCGTGCTCGGGTTCGCCACGCGCTGGGCGGGGCTGCTCTGCGCAGTCAACTTCGCCGTCGCGGTCGCGATGGTCGATGCCAGGCTCGGCATCCGCGCCGCCTTTCCCGCGACCAGCCTGATCCTGTTCGGGCTGCTCTTCGCAACGCTCGGCGCCGGCCGCTATGCGATCGACGCGATGTTCTCCCGCCGCTAGTCCTTCTTGGGTCTATCGTCCTTCGGGGCCTCGCCCTTCGGCTTCTCGGCGTCCTTCTTCTTGCCGAAGGTCCGGATCGCGATCCACACCCCGCCCAGCGCCACGACGACCGCCGCCAGCGCGATGAACAGCTTCTCGAGCCCACTCAGCACGGTGGTGCCGGCGTCGAGGCTCTTCTTGATCTCCTGCGCCTTGCGCGCGCGGCGCTCGCTGTCGGTGACGTTCACTGCGATGTCGAAGGCCTTGGTCTCCAGGTCATAGCGCGAGCGCGAGCCATCCGCCGCCTGGGCGTCGACCGAGATGGTCAGCATCAGCTTCTGCGCGCCTTCCTCCTTCGCCTTGATCCGCCACTGCCAGACCTCGCTTCGGTCCGCAGCCAGCGTCTTGGCCTGCGGCCCCGAAGGCGTGATGTCGAACCCGCCGCCGCTCAAGGTCGCGGTCATGTAATGGCCGACCTGGGTGGTGATCTCGACATGCTTGGCGCGCTCGGTGCCGACCGTGGCGTGCACGTCTTCGGCATTGGCCTTCTTGCCCACGCTCAGCACCAGATCGCGGCTCTCGCCCAGCTTCATCTCCTTGGGCGCCTCGAACACCCCGAGACCGGCCTGCAGATTGGCGCGCTCGCGCGTGTAGCGCCGGCATTCCGACGCGCTGGCGTCCTGGTCGACCGCTTCGCAAAAGACGGTCTCGTCGCCGGCGCTGGCGTTCACCGTCACGACGTTCGATTCCGGCCCCGTGGCGTTGGCTTCGACGTTCTCGGCTGCGTTGTCGCCGGTATAGGTGTCTTCGCCATAGTCCACCGCGCTGACATTCTCCGCGGAGTCTCTTTGGGCTCCGCAACCCGAAAGCAGCAGGGCAGCCGCCAGCAAGGCAGGCGCCGAAAAAACTTGGGCGAAGACACGGGATCGCATCGCTTCCTCCTCGGATGGACGGACGGCGACCTGCTTTGTTATGCAGATGGGAAGCTATAGGAGTGCCCCCGCTTGTCAATGACAGCGACGGGAACGGCATGGCGCGAGTGACGGGGCTCGAACCCGCGACCTCCGGCGTGACAGGCCGGCGCTCTAACCAACTGAGCTACACCCGCTTGAACCAGGCGGGGCGACGCATGCCGCATCTTGGAAGGCGCTACGAGTTTGACCACATCGGAATTCCCGCAAGGGATCCCGCGTGGCGCGAGTGACGGGGCTCGAACCCGCGACCTCCGGCGTGACAGGCCGGCGCTCTAACCAACTGAGCTACACCCGCTCTCGAAGCGAGGAGGCGCCACTAACCCCGGCTTCCGGGGGTGTCAACCGGATTGGTCGCGACTTTGCCGGCGGTGCGCATGGGTTTCCCCGGATGGCGGATCAGCGTGCCGTGTTCGAACAGGAATCCCGCGATATCGGGCTTGCCCGCGGCGTTGAGCACGGTCTGGATGATGATCAGCAGCGGCACTGCGAGCAGCGCGCCAGGCGTGCCCCACACCCATCCCCAGAAGCTCAGCGAGACGAGGATGAGGATCGGGCTGATCGTCAGCCGGTGGCCCACGATCAGCGGCGTCACCACATTCGCCTCGATCAGGTGCGCGCCGATCATCAGCACGGCGGGCAGCAGTGCCCACCAGATGTCGGGGAAGCTCATCAATCCGCCTATCGCGAGCAGCAACGCCGCCATCACCGGGCCGATATAGGGAATATAGTTGAGCAAGGCGACGATGCCGCCCCACATCAAAGGCGTCGGCATGCCGATCGCCCAGAGCGCGCCCGCGACGATCAATCCCAGCGTGACGTTGATCAGGGTGATCGTGCCGAGATAGGCCGAGGTGTCGTCGACCACGTCCTGGATCACGCGCGCGGTCGCCATCGCGCCGCCGAAGCTCGCCCGCCGGGTGATCGCGTTGCGCCTGAGCCGGGTCCAGCCCGAGAGGAAGAAATAGATCACGAGGATCGCGAAGAACATCTCGATCAGCGCCGACGGTGCCGACGTGGTGAACAGATCGAGCAGCGATCGCGGCGGTGCCACTGCGATCGTCTCCGGCTGTCGCGCCGGCGCGGCGGCGAAATTGGTCAGCGTGCGATCCACGAACCGCTCGAGGTTCGAATAGAAGCGGATCAGCGGCTCGAGATTGTGCTGGATCTGCGGAATGCTCTCGGGCAACCGCTGCATCCATTGCCAGGCCGGGACCACGATCGAGGCGAGCGCGATGTTCGCGGCGATCAGGAAGAGCAATACGCAGGTCAGGGCAGCCAGCGGCGCCGGCATCCGGTGCCGCTCGAGCCATTCGAGCATCGGCACCATCGCGATCGCGATCACCAGCGCGGCAGTGAGCGGCAGGAAGAAGGGCGACCCCTCCTTGAGCGCGAAGGGAATGAGGAACAGCAGCCCGATGCCGATCATCAGCGCCAGCGCGGCCATCAGCCGGTCGCGCTTGAGCCCGTCGCCAAGACTTTCCTGGCCTTCGGGCGCCGGCAAAGGCTCGCGTGGCGCCACGGGTCGAATGCCCTCGCCCTCGCTACTGCCGTCTATCGCCCCGGGTTGATCGTCCACCCTGCTCTCTCCTTCTCCTCACTTCTAGGAGCCGCAAGGGGCGGTAGCAACGCCCTGCCAGTCGGGTTAGGCTGGCTGTATGGGCGAACTCCTGCTGGTCCTCGACGAGGGCACGACCTCCACCCGCGCGATGCTGTTCGAACCGTCGGGCAAATGCGTCGGCACCCAATCCGCCGAGCTCACCCAGCATTATCCCGGCCCCGGCCTGGTCGAGCACGACGCCGCCGAGATCTGGACCCGCAGCCGGGCCTGTGCACAGGCAATGGTCGACAAGGCAGGGGGCGCGCAGGCAATCGCCGCGATCGGCATCACCAACCAGCGCGAGACGATCGTCTTCTGGGACAAGTCGACCGGCGAGCCGCTCGCCCCCGCGATCGTCTGGCAGGACCGGCGCAGCGCCGCGATGTGCCGCGCGTGGCGCGAGGCGGGCGAGGAACCCGGCGTCCAGGCCCGCACCGGCCTGCTGCTCGATCCCTATTTCTCAGGCACGAAGATCGCCTGGGCGATGGAAAACTGGCCTCAACTCAAGGAAGCCGGCGACCGCCTCGCCATCGGCACGATCGAGAGCTGGCTGGTGTGGAAGCTCACCGCCAATGAGAGTCAGGGCGGCCTCCACATCACCGACGCCACGAACGCCTCGCGCACCTTGCTGATGGGACTCGGATCGGGCGGCTGGAGCGACGGCCTGCTCGACATGTTCTCTGCGCCCCGCGACGCCCTCCCCGAGATCGTCGACTGCGCCGGTCGCTTCGGCACGACCAAACTCTTCGGCGGCGAGATCCCGATCTGCGGCCTCGCCGGCGATCAGCAATCCGCGACGATCGGCCAGGCGTGCTTCGCCAAGGGCGATACCAAGGCGACCTACGGCACCGGCGCCTTCGTCCTCACCAATGCCGGCACCGCCCCACCCGCTTCCAAGAACCGCCTGCTAGCCACAGTGCTCTGGCAGCTCGGCGGCCGCCGCACTTATGCCATCGAAGGCTCGGTGTTCGTCGCCGGCAGCCTGATCCAGTGGCTGCGCGATTCGGTCGGCCTGATCCAGACCGCGCCCGAGACCGAGGCGCTGGCCCGTTCGGTTCCCGACAATGGAGGCGTCTATCTCGTCCCCGCGCTGAGCGGCCTCGGCGCCCCGTGGTGGGAACCGGAGGCGCGCGCGTCGCTCTCGGGGCTCAGCTTCTCCAGCACCCGCGCGCACATCGTCCGTGCCGCGCTCGAATCCATGGCACACCAGAGCCACGACCTGAAAACCGCCTTCGCTGCCGATGGCGCCGACTGGGCGCGGCTGCGCGTCGACGGCGGGATGGTGACCAACGACTGGCTGGCGCAGGACCTCGCCGACATGCTCGATGTGCCCGTCGACCGCCCCAATTTCGCCGAGACCACCGCGCTGGGGGCCGCGATGCTGGCGGGGATAGGCTGTGGGCTGTTCAGCGGGCTGGAGGCGGCGGCGGCGATGCGCGGCTCGGGCACAACCTTCGAACCGAAGCTCGGTATGAACGAACGGCAGGTACGGCTCGATGGCTGGGCACACGCAGTACGGAACGTGGCCGAAGGACTCGCCGGGCCCGCCTAGGCCCGACACCGGCGTGTCAGGCCATTCGACCGCCGATTGGATGCGTCTCGGCGTCGGAATAGGCCGTGGCGCTGCCGACCGCGCGCCAGGCCTCGACATCAGCGTCCACCGCCGCGCGCTTCCTTCCCATCCGGCGAGCGCATCGGCTCCGAGCATCAGCCGGAGCGGCGGATTTCCGCTTTCGACGACAGCGATCATCGCGTCCGCCGCCTTCGCAGGATCGCCCGGCTGCATGCCGTCGTTGCCGTAGAGATAGGTCTCCACCGGATCGATGACTCCGCGATAGGCATCGAGCCGTTCGGTGGGCCGCATGTTGCTTCCCCGGCAAATTCCGTGCGGAACGCCCCCGGCTCCACGATCGTCACGCGAATGCCGAGCGGCGCGACTTCGTCGCGCAACGCCTCGCTCCAGCCTTCGAGCGCGAATTTGGAGGCGCAGTAGACGGAAAATCCTCCCATCGAGATGAGGCCGCCGATGCTCGTGAGGTTGAGGATATGGCCGCTGCCCTGCCGCCGCATCTGCGGCAGCGCGGCGCGGATCAGCTCGACCGGGCCGAAGAAATTGACTTCCATCTGGTCGCGAAGCTGATCGGGCGAGAATTCCTCGGCGGCGCCGAGCGAACCGCGGCCGGCGATGTTGGCGAGAACGTCGAGATGCTCGAAGCGATCGATCGCCGCCGCGAGCGCCGCCATCCGCGCGCCTGGGTCAGTCACGTCGAGAGCGACCGGCAATGCCCGGCCGGCATGCATCTCGGCGAGCGCGCGCAACGGCTCGCTACGCCGCGCCGCGAGCACGGCATTGTCGCCGCGCGCCAGCACGGCTTCCGCTAACGCTCGGCCAAATCCGCTCGACGCTCCGGTAATGAACCACGTCCTGGCCATACGCATCCCTCGTGGATCGAGCCGGGAACTGCAGGTCGACTCGAGTGCGGCAGGCTAAACCGCCTCTTCGTCCAGGAACAACCCCCGCAGATCGGTCTTGAGGATCTTGCCCTGGGCGTTCCTCGGCAGCACATCGGTTGCGAAGCGTATCTGTACTGGCACCTTGAAGCCCGCCAGCCGCGCGCGCACCCAGTCCTGCAGCTCGGCCTCGGTGGCGGACTTGCCCGGCGCGAGGTGCACCATCGCCGCGGGTACCTCGCCGAGCGTCCTGTGCGGCACGCCAACCAGCGCGCAGTCGGTCACCGCGGGATGCGCGTAGAGGACATCCTCGACTTCGCTCGAATAGATGTTCTCGCCACCACGGATGATCATGTCCTTGGCGCGGTCGACGACGTAGAGGAATCCGTCCTCATCGAGCCGCGCGAGGTCGCCGGTGCGCACCCAGCCGTCCACGAAGGTCTCCGCGGTCGCCTCGGGCTTGTTCCAATAGCCCTTCACGATCATCGGCCCGCGCGCCCACAATTCGCCCACTTCGCCCAGCGGCAATTCGCGGTCGCCCTCGACCGACATGATCTTGAGGTCCGCGGCAGCCACGGGCGGCCCCGCGCTGGTCGGCCGGCTCAGATAGTCTTCGCCCGAGTGCGTCGTCACCGTGGCGGTGGTCTCGGTCATCCCCCAGCCGTTGCCGGGCAGCGCACCGAATTCCTCGTAGATCCGCTTGACCAGCTCGGGCGCGGAGGGCGCGCCGCCATAAGCAATCGTCTCGAGGCTCGACAGGTCGTAATCGGCCCGCGCCGGATGCTCGAGCAGCTGCCATGCGATCGTCGGCACGCCGCCGGTCGCGTTGACCTTCTCGCGCTGGATGATCTCCATCGCCAGCTCGGGCTCCCATTTGCGCATGAACACCAGAGTCGATCCCGACGCGACCGCGCCCATCATCGCCGCCGAACACGCCGTCACATGGAACAGCGGGATGACGAGCAGCATGACCTTGGGTTCGGGCATCGCCGGCGGCGTCTCGCCCCGGCGCAGCATCGTCCGCGCCGCGACATAGGCGCTCGACATGATGTTGGTGACGAAGTTGCGGTGCGTGCCCAGCGCGCCTTTGGGGCTGCCGGTCGTGCCGCTGGTGTAGAAGATCGTCGCATCGTCGTCGGGCGTGATCTCGGCATCGGGGAAACCGATATCCTCGAGCGCGCCCCAGCCATTCGTCTCGCTGATCAGCGATTCGAGTGCCACCGCCGGTGTGTCCAGCGCGCCCTTGGCCCGGCTCACCACCACGCGCTGGAGATCGGGCAGATCCGCATAGCAGCTCTTGAGCCGCTCATGCCGTTCGCCGTCGACAATCAGCACCTTCGCACCCGAATCCTTCAGTGCATATTCGAGCTCGCCGCCGGTCCACCAGGCGTTGAGCGGCACCATGATCGCGCCGATGCTCACCGCGGCGAAGAAGATCGCCGGCCATTCGGGCAAGTTGCGCATCGCCAGCGCGACGCGGTCGCCCTTCCGTACACCCATTTCGACCAGCTTGTGCGCGATCTGCACAGTGGCGCGATAATTCGCCTCGAAGGTCACCCGCTCCTTCTCATAGATCGTGAACTCGCGCGCGCCATACGCCCGCACCATCTGTGCCAGGATCCGCAGCGATGGCGGTGCGTTCTTCCACACCCGGGTCGGCACCCCGCGAATGTCGATCGTCTCCATCTCGAACTTCGCGCCGGGGGCAGTCAGCAGCGCCTTCGTCTGCTCTAGCGACATCTTGGGCCAGTCGGGGTCGAGCGGCACGATCGGTTCGGGAGCCAAGCCAAGTCTCTCCATATTTCTGAACATTGGGTTTGGGCATCACGGCCCAACCGAAAGCAACGTTAGTGTTGATTCGTGTCGCGCTCAAGGCAATAGGGGAAGCGCACCGCGGATAAGGTGCGCCTGACCGGATTCGAACGAGAGGTATGCCGCTTCCGATGCACATGACACGGCCCGGACGCTACGGATTCGATGCTTCCCGGCTCGCGCGGATCGATGCGTTCATGAAGGAGCGCTATCTCGACTCGGGCAAGCTGCCCCATGCCCAGTTGCTCCTCGCCCAGGGCGGCGAGATCGTGCATTTCTCGCATCAGGGCCCCGCACGCGAAGGCGGCGCCCCGGTCGACGAAGGCACATTGTTCCGCATCGCCTCGATGACCAAGCCGATCACCAGCCTCGCCTTCATGATGCTGGTCGAGGAGGCGAAGGTGTCGCTCGATACGCCCGTCCATCACGTCCTGCCCGAACTCAAGGGCGTCGGCGTCTATGCCGGCGGGGGCGGCGATTCTTCGTTCGTCACCACGCCCACCGCCGAACCGATGCGGATGATCGACCTGCTCCGCCACACTTCGGGCCTGACCTACAGCTTCCAGAACCGCACCAATGTCGACGCCGCTTATCGCGAGTCGAAGATCGAAAGCTGGCATGGCAATCTGACGCTCGACGAATTCGTCGCAGCGCTCGGCAAGCTCCCGCTCGAATTCTCGCCTGGCGCCGAATGGAACTATTCGGTGTCGACCGACGTGCTCGGTGCAGTGGTCGAGCGGGTCTCGGGCATGCGGCTAGACGCCTTCCTCACGACACGCATCCTCGCCCTGCTCGGCATGCACGACACCTTCTTCCAGGTGCCCGAGGACAAGATCGCCCGCCTCTCCGATTGCTGGGCGCTCGACGAAGCGAGCGGCAAGCGCGTGATGTACGATCGCGGCGAGGCCTCGGCCTGGTCGCGCTTCCCGCGGCTGATCTCCGGCGGCGGCGGCCTCGTCTCGACCGCGCTCGACTATCACCGCTTCTGCAGCTTCTGCCTGAACGGCGGCGAACTCGACGGCGTCCGCCTCGTCAGCCCCAAGACGATCGAGCTGATGACGATGAATCACCTCCCCGGCGGTTCGGACCTTGCGACGATGTCGAAAGCGCTGTTCAGCGAGACCACCAATGCCGGCGTCGGCTTCGGGCTCGGCTTCGCCGTCACCGCGGATGTCGCGCGCACCCTTATGCCCGGCTCGGCGGGCGAATATTATTGGGGCGGGATGTTCTCGACTGCGTTCTTCATCGATCCGGTCGAGCGCATCCACATGGTGTTCATGACCCAGCTCACCCCTCGATGCGCTACCCGATCCGCCGCGAACTCAAGACCATGATCTATTCGGCGCTGACATGATTCGGCGACCAACCCACCCATTTCCCGTCACCCCGGCGAAAGCCGGGCCCAGAGCCACGGACGACACCGTGCGTAACTCTGGATCCCGGCTTTCGCCGGGATGACGAAACAGAAGCAGGAGACAAAAATGATTTCCCCCATCACTACCAGCCGCCAGGGCGACGTCCTGATCCTCACATCGGACAATCCGCCGGTGAACGCGCTCGGCGCCGCCGTCCGCCAGGGCCTGCAGGCGGGCATCGAGGAAGCCAGGAACGACGACAGCATCAAGGCGGTCGTGATCATCGCCGCGGGCAAGACCTTCTTCGCCGGCGCTGACATCACCGAATTCGGCAAGGCGATGCAGGAACCCTCGCTTCCGGTGTTGGTCGATCAGATCGAAGCGCTCGACAAGCCGGTGATCGCCGCGGTTCACGGCACCGCGTTGGGCGGCGGCTGCGAAGTGGCGCTCGCCTCGCATTACCGCATCGCGGTCCCCTCGGCGAAGTTCGGCCTCCCCGAAGTCAAGCTCGGCATCCTCCCCGGTGCCGGCGGCACCCAGCGCATGCCGCGCGTCGCGGGCGTCGAAACCGCGCTCGAGCTCGCCACCAAGGGCGATCCGATCTCGGCCGAGCAAGCGAAAGCCGTCGGCCTTGTCGATCGCCTCGCGACCGAAGGCAATCTCCTCGCCGACGCCGTCGCCTTCGCGCGGGAAGTCATCGGCAAGCCCGTTTCGCGATCGAGCGAGCGCCCCGTCACTGTCGACCCCGCAGTGTTCGAAGCCTTCCGCAAGGCGAATGCGAAGCGCTTCCGCGGCATGGATGCTCCCAACGCGATCGTCGATCTCATCGAGCAGACCGCCGGCAAGCCCTATGCCGAGGGCGTCCAGGCCGAGCGCATGGGCTTCATGAAGCTGATCATGGGCACGCAGTCCGCGGCGCTCCGCCACATCTTCTTTGCCGAGCGCAAGGCCGCCAAGATCGACGGCATCGCCGAGGACATCCAACTCCGCGACATCAAGCGCGTCGGCGTGATCGGCGCCGGCACGATGGGCGGCGGCATCTCGATGAACTTCCTCACGGCGGGGGTTCCGGTGACCATCGTCGAGATGGCGCAGGAGGCGCTCGACCGCGGCACCGGCACGATCTGCAAGAACTACGAGGCGACCGCCGCCAAGGGCCGGATGACCGCCGAGCAGGTCGAAGGCGCGATGGGCCTGCTCAAGCCCAGCCTGAACTTCGACGATCTCGCCGAATGCGACCTGATCATCGAGGCGGTCTATGAGAGCATGGACGTCAAGAAGGACGTGTTCGGTCGGCTCGACAAGATCGCCAAGCCCGGCGCGATCCTCGCCTCGAACACGTCGTACCTCAACGTGGACGAGATCGCCGCGGTCACCAGCCGCCCGCAGGACGTGCTCGGCCTGCACTTCTTCTCGCCCGCCAACGTGATGAAGCTGCTCGAGATCGTCCGCGGCGCCAAGACCGCCGACGACGTGCTCGCGACCGCGATGGGGCTCTCCAAGAAGATCAAGAAAGTCGCCGTCATCGCGGGCGTCTGCTACGGTTTCATCGGCAATCGCATGCTGATGCCGCGCCAGGTCGAGGCCAACAAGATGCTGCTCGAAGGCGCGACGCCCGAGCAGATCGACAAGGTCCATGTCGCTTTCGGCATGCCGATGGGGCCGTTCCAGATGGCCGATCTCGCCGGCGTCGACATCGGCTGGCACCGCGATCCCAACCGCATCGAGAACATCCGCGACGCGCTCGCCGCCGAAGGCCGCTGGGGCCAGAAGAAGAGCGCCGGCTTCTACGATTATGACGAGAAGCGCACGCCCTCGAACAGCCCGCGCGTCGCCGAGCTGATCGTCGAGTGGCGCGAGAAGCTGAACGTGCCCCAGCACGAAGTGACCGAGGAAGAGATCGTCGTCCGCACACTCTACACCATGGTCAACGAAGGCGCCCTGATCCTCGCCGAGGGCATGGCCCAGCGCGCGTCGGATATCGATGTGGTGTGGGTCTACGGCTATGGCTGGCCCCCGTACCGCGGCGGCCCGATGTTCTGGGCCGACACCGAAGGTCTCAAGAAGATCGTCGACGGCCTCGAGAAATACGGCTTCGAAGTCGCGCCTTTGCTCCGTGAGAAGGCGGAAAAGGGCGAGAAGTTCAACAAGTGACACTCAATCTCCCTCTCCCCTCCGGGGAGAGGGTCGGGGAGAGGGGAAGTGCAGCGCACTCTCCCCTCCTGCCCCTCTCCCAACCCTCTCCCCGCAGGGGAGAGGGTTAGAAGGAAAAGAGAATGGCAGAGGATCTGGAAACCTTCCGCACCGAAGCCCGCGCATGGCTGGAGGCGAATTGTCCCCCCACCATGCGCACTCCGATGCGCGGCGAGAAGGACGCCACCTGGGGCGGCCGCAATCCCGAATTCGCGCATCCCGACCAGAAGATCTGGATGGGCCGCATGGGCGCACGCGGCTGGACCGTCCCCGATTGGCCGAAGCAATATGGCGGCGGCGGGCTCTCACCAGCAGAGACCAAGATCCTCCGCGAAGAGATGGCGCGGCTCAAGTGCCGCAATCCGCTCAACAGCTTCGGCATCTCGATGCTCGGCCCGGCTTTGCTCAAATACGGCACCGAGGAACAGAAGCTCGAGCATCTGTCCAAGATCGCCCGCGGCGAGATCCGCTGGTGCCAGGGCTATAGCGAGCCCAATGCCGGCTCGGACCTTGCCGGACTCGCCACCTCGGCGGAAGACGCCGGCGACCACTATATCGTCAACGGCCAGAAGATGTGGACCAGCTATGCCGACCAGGCCGACTGGATCTTCTGCCTCGTCCGCACCTCGAAGGAGTCGAAACAGGGCGGCATCAGCTTCGTACTGTTCGACATGGCCAGCGAAGGCGTGTCGACCAAACCGATCCTGCTGATCAGCGGCTATTCCCCCTTCTGCGAGACCTTCTTCGACAATGTGAAGGTCCCCAAGGCCAATCGCGTCCATGACGAGAACAAGGGTTGGGACGTCGCCAAATATCTGCTCGGCCACGAGCGCGAGATGATCTCGGGCATGGGGCTCGCCAGCCGTGGCGAGGACCCGCTGATCGAGGCCGCACGCAAAGGTGTCGATCCGATCCTGCGCGCCCAGATCGCGTTGTTCGAGGTGCGCTCAAAGGCGTTCTCCGCAATGTCCGAGCGCTTCATCGACGAGCTCAAGGCGGGTCGAGCACATCCGGCCCAGCCCTCGATGATGAAGTATTACGGCACCGAGCTGAACAAGACCCGCCACGAGCTGATCATGGCCGCAGGCGGATCGGACACGCTCGAATGGGAAAGCGACGCCAGCAACCACGGCGCCGCACCCCGCGCATGGCTGCGCACCAAGGCCAATTCGATCGAAGGCGGCACCAGCGAGATCCAGCTCAACATCATCGCCAAACGGATATTGGATTTGCCGAGCTGACAATGAAGCCCTCTCCCCTCCGGGGAGAGGGTTGGGAGAGGGGCAGCTCAATGCCCTCTCCTCCGTGCCCCTCTCCCCAGCCCTCTCCCCAAAGGGGAGAGGGAGCAAGGAAAGAAGAAATGCCCCTCTACCTAACCGACGAACAGCAGATGCTCCGCGATACTGCGAAGGACTTCATCGCCGAGCACGCCCCCGTCAGCCACATGCGGAGCTTGCGCGACGCCGACGACGCCACCGGCTTCTCGCGCGACTTGTGGAAGCAGTTCGCCGAACTCGGCCTCACCGGCATCCTGATCCCCGAAGCCGACGATGGCCTCGGCCTCGGCCATGTCGAGGCGGGCGTGGTGCTCGAGGAGATCGGCCGCAACCTCTCGCCCTCCCCGTTCCTCACCACCGCCGTCGCCGCGGTCGAAGCGCTCAAGGGCACCCCGCACGCCGCGCGCTGGTTCCCCGGCATCCTCGCCGGCGAAACCGTCGCCGCGCTCGCGATCGACGAGCGCGCCAAGCATGACGGCAAGATCGCAATGAAAGCCGAGCGTTCCGGCAACGGCTTCCGCCTCACCGGCGCCAAGCAATTCGTCGCGCACGGTCACGTCGCCGACCTGCTTCTCGTTGCCGCCGCGACCGATCACGGCACCACGCTCTTCGTCGTCCCCGCCGACGCCAAGGGCCTCACCGCCGATCCCCAGCGCCTCGCCGATGCCAACCTCGCCGCGCGCCTCAGCTTCGACGGGGTCGAGGTCGATGCCGATGCCGTGGTCGGCGAAGTCGATCAGGCCCCCTCACCCGCTTGCTCTCCGCCGGCCGCACCGGCGCCTCGGCCGAGCTGCTCGGTGTAGGCGGCGGCGCGATGGACATGACCGTCGCCTATCTCAAGGAACGGAAACAGTTCGGCCAGCTGATCGGCAGCTTCCAGGCGCTCCAGCACCGCGCCGCGCATCTCTACAGCGAAATGGAAGTCGCCCGCGCCGCAGTGCTCAAGGCGCAGCAATTGCTCGATGCCGGCGACGAGCGCGCATCCGATGCCGTCTCGGTCGCCAAGGCGATGACCGGGCTCGCCACCACGCTCGCAGTTCAGGAAGGCATCCAGATGCACGGCGGCATCGGCATGACCGACGAATATGATATCGGCTTCTACATGAAGCGCGCGCGAGTCCTCGCCGAGCTGTTCGGCGACACCAATTTCCACGCCGATGCGCTCGCCCAGGCGGTTGGATATTGATGGCCTCCCCGCACCCAACGTCACCCCGGCGAAAGCCGGGGCCCAGAGTCTCTCTGCCGCGCCGCTTGTGGCTCTGGATCTCGGCTTTCGCCGGGATGACGGAAGAGGATGGGAACGATGGAGTGGCCAATGCCTGAACCCACGCCCGCCGAGCTGGTAACCCAGCTCACCACGCTCCTCGACGTCGAGGAGATCGACACCGATCTCTATCGCGGCCCCCGCCTCCCCGGTGGCGTCGGCCGCGTATTCGGAGGCCAGGTCATCGCGCAGGCGCTCCAGGCCGCGCAGCGTTCCGTCGAGGGGGCCAAGACCGCCCATTCGCTCCACGCCTATTTCATGCGTCCGGGCGACGAGAACCACCCGATCATCTTCCGCGTCGTCCGCGATTTCGAAGGACGCAGCTTCGCCAATCGCCGCGTCATCGCGATGCAGAAGGGCCAGCCGATCCTCAACATGACGGCGAGCTTCCAGACGCCGTCCGAGGGCCTGCACCACGAGGACGCGATGCCCGACGTCCCCGATCCCGACGACCTCCGCTCCGAACGCGAGCTGCGTGAGCAGATCCGCGATCAGGTTCCCGAGAAATTCCGCCGCTTCTTCCTGCGTGCCCGCCCGATCGAGATCCGCCCGGTAAACCCGCGCAACTGGTTCGCCCCCGACAGGATGGAGCCCGTCCAGCACAGCTGGTTCCGCGTCGTCGTGCCGCTCCCCGACGATCTCGCGCTCCACCGGGCGATGCTCGCTTATGCCAGCGACATGACCTTGCTCGGCACTTGCCTGCTGCCCCACGGGGTCAGCTGGATGACCGGCGACGTCCAGACAGCGAGCCTCGATCATGCGATCTGGCTGCACGAACCGTTCCGCTTCGACGAATGGCTGCTCTACACCACCGACAGCCCGTGGGCCGGCCATGCGCGCGGATTCAACCGCGGCAAGATCTACAGCCGCGGCGGGCGCCTCGTCGCCAGCGTAGCGCAGGAAGGCCTGATCCGCTTGCGCAACGACCGCTAGGAACTAAGAGCGGCGCATGGCAACGCGCAGCTTCCCCTACGTCACCCTCGACGTGTTCACCGGCACTCGCTTCGGCGGCAATCCACTCGCAGTTTTCACCGCCGCCGAGGGGCTGAGCGACGCGGAGATGCAGTCGCTCGCCGCCGAGATGAACTATAGCGAGACGACCTTCGTCCTCCCGCCGTCCGATCCGGCCAACACCGCTCGGGTCCGCATCTTCCACCGCACCGCCGAGATGCCGTTCGCCGGCCACCCCAATGTCGGCACCGGCTATGTCCTCGCCGGCCTGCGGCCCGAAGCCGGCGACGTGCTGCGCTTCGAGGAGATAGCCGGCCTCGTCGAAATCCGCATCGCCCGCGACGCCGAGGGCCGCCCCACCGGCGCCGAGATCGATGCCCCACAACCGCTCCAGATCCTCGGCACCCTGCCTGCCGAAGCGATCGCGCCGTGCATCGGCCTCACTCCCGCGGACCTCGTCACCACCACGCACATCCCCACCCGCGCATCCGTCGGCGTCGATTTCACTCTCGTCGAAGTCGCCGCCGACGCGCTGTCGCGCGCGCTTCCAGACATCGCCATCTATCGCCGCGTGGCGGAAGAGCATCTCGGTGCCGGCGATCGTCTCTCGATCTTCCTCTACGCCCGCGACGGCAATCGCATCCGTGCCCGCATGTTCTCGCCGCTCTCAGGCACCTGGGAAGACCCGGCGACAGGCAGCGCGAACGCGACGCTCGCGGCTTTGCTGCTGTCGATCCTGGGCGGCGACGAAGCCCGCTTCGAAGTCACCCAGGGCGTGGAAATGGGCCGCCCGAGCGACCTCCGCCTCCGCGCCTGGCGCACTGCCGAAGGCATCCGCGCCAGCGTAGGCGGCAGTTGCGTTCCCGTGCTGCGCGGCGCGGCGACGCTTTAGAGGTACCGCCTCTCAAATCCCCTCCCTTCAAGGGAGGGGCCAGGGGTGGGTAGTATCGGGCGGGGCTCGATGCCCCGACCGAGACTTTCAAGCCGGCGCGCGATTCCTTTGAGCGCGCAGACGCGCGCACCCACCCCTGCCCCTCCCTGCAAGCAGGGAGGGGAGTACCTAAACCTACGGCTTCGGCACCACGCTGTAGCTGACCGGCAGGTACAACGAGACCTCGGTCAGCCCCACGCGCGACCATTCGACCGGACGATCGAGCCCGCTCGCCGTCACCGAGAAATCGGGCCCGAACTTCGCCGCGGTCTTTGCGGCGTCGGCAGCAACCAGGTCGATGATCTGGCCGCGATACTGGTCAGGCCCGACCACCGACAGCGTCAGATCGCCCTCCGCCTCGATCTCCGCACGGCCGACGGCGGGGACCGCCTTGACGAAATTGGTGATCCGATCGAGCGCGGCCTTCGCATCCGCACCCTTCACCAGTGGCGTCTTGACGAGAAAAGTCGCTTCCTCGGCATCCTCGCGGTTGTCATCCTCCTCGAGCGTCAGGTTGCGATAATTGGCGAGGGTCAGCGGCTCGACGATATAGTCGCCCGTCGCCAGCTCGACACCATGTTTGCCAGCGAGCGTGATCGCGCCCTTGAGCATCGCGTAGATTTCCTCGCGACGTTTGGCCTCGTCGCGCGTGTCGCCGATGATCCGGACGCTCTGCACCGCGAAATCCGCCGTCCGGCGCAGCCGCAATGCGGGTGCGGGCTTGACCGCGACCGCCATCGGCTCGCCGTCGCCGCGATAGCCCGCCAGGGTGCGCGAGGCGGTGACGATGATCTCCTGCCCCTCGTCGTCCTGCGCCAGCGCGGGCGTCGCGCAGGCGAGCGCGCTTAGTCCGATCAGGATGTTGGCAAAGCCTCGCATCACCGACCTCAGCGCCGCTTGGGCAGCACGGTATATGCCGCCGGGAGGTAGAGGAAAACTTCGGTCAGGCTCGCCCGCGCCCATTCGACCGGCCGGTCGAGCCCGGTCGCCTGCACGCCGTAATCGGGTCCGAACTTTGCTGCGGTCGCCGCGGCGTCGGCGACGATCAAGTCGGTGATCTGCGCGCGATACTGATCGGGGTTGATCACCGACAGCGTCAGCGATCCGAGCATCTCGATCTCGGCGCGCCCGACTGGTGGCACTGCCTTGACGAACTTGGTGATCCGGTCGAGCGCAGTCTTCGCGTCCATTCCCGCGGTGAGCTTCGCCTTGACGAGGAAGTTGGCGACATTGGTGTCCGAGCGGCCACCGCTGCCCAATATCAGGCTCTTGTAATTGGCGAGGGTAAGCGGCTCGACGATGTAATCGCCGGTCGAGAGCTCGACGCCGTGCTTGTCCGCCAGCTCGATCGCGCCCCGCACCATCGCGTAGATTTCTTCCTGGCGCTTGTCCTCCTCGCGCGTGTCGCCGATGACGTGCACCGTCTGCACCGCGAAATCGGCGGTGCGGCGCAGATTGATGATCGGACGCGAACTGCTCTGGTTGGTCTCGGCGTTGAGATAGGCGCCGCGGCGCTGGCCGGTGACCACCACTTCCTGCGCCAGCGCGGGCGCCGCCACGCCCAGCAAGCCGAGCACGACCGACGTCCGGATGAACCTTCGCATGGCAACCCCTCCCTTTTCCCGAGCGAAAGGTGCGAAGTCGAAACGAAGCTGTCAATCAGAAGGCCGGCTTGCCGAACTCCTGCCGCGTCACGGGATGGCTCGACGATAGCCCTCCGTCCACCACCCAGGCCTGGCCATTGACGTAACGCGCTTCGTCGCTCGCGAGGAACAGTGCCACCTGCGCGATCTCTTCCGGCGCGCCCGCGCGGCGAAGCGGATTAAGCCTGCCGAGCTTGTCTTCCTTGCCCGCCTCGCGCGCATATTCAAAGGCGCGCGCAGTCATCCCTGTCTCGATCAGCCCGGGGCAGATCGCGTTGACCCGCACGTTGGAAGTCGAGAGCTGCTGCGCCGCGGTCTGGACAAGGTTGATCACCCCCGCCTTGCTCGCCGAATAAGCCGGCCCGCCTGCGCCCGAGCGCAGTCCCGCCACGCTGGCCGTGCACAGGATCGCTCCGCCGCCGCGCTCGACGATCTTCGGACCCGCATGCTTGATCGCGAGCGCCGGACCGATCAGGTTCACGCGCAGCACTTCGGTCCAGAGCTCGACGGTGGAATCGAAGATGCCCGAAGCCCCGCCCGAGATGCCGGCATTGGCGTAGAATATGTCGAGCCCGCCGAAGCGCCCGCACGCGGTGGCGACCAGCCGCTCGACATCGCCTTCATCGCCTGCATCCATCCGCACCGCGAGCATGTTGCCCCGCCCGGCCACGGTCTCGTCCACCGCCTCGCTCAGGTCGGTGGCGACGACATGCGCACCCTCCGCGGCGAACAGCCGCGCGGTGGCGCGCCCGATCCCCGATCCTGCGCCGGTTACGATGACGACCTTGTCCCTGAAGCGCATATTCCCTCCTCGTCAGACCTAGATCGTAACCCCGCCGTCGATCACCATCGCCTGCCCGGTCATGAACGCACTGGCCTTGCTCGCCAGATACACCACGGCGCCGGCAATCTCCTCCGGCTCGCCGATCCGGCGCAAGGGCGTGGTCGAATTGGTGACCTTGATCCGCTCGGGATCCTCCCACAATGCCCGCGCGAAATCGGTTTTGATCAGCCCCGGCGCGATGCAATTGACCCGCACATTGTCAGGCCCGAACTCGACGGCATAGTTGCGCGCGAGCTGGAAGTCCGCCGCCTTGGAAACGTTGTACGCGCCGATCACCGGCGACCCGCGCAGGCCGCCTATCGACGAGACGATGATGATCGATCCGTCCTTCCGCGCCCGCATCTCGGGCGCGACCATCTGGATCAGCCAGTGGTTCGACAGGATGTTGTTGTCGAGGATTTTGCGGAACTGATCGTCGGCGATCCCTTCGAGCGGCCCGTAATAGGGATTCGACGCCGCATTGCAGACGAGAATGTCGACGCGTCCGAACACGCGCCGGGTCTCGTTGACCAGGTATTCGAGCGCTGCCTTGTCCGAAATGCTCGCCGCAACCGCCAGCGCCGTGCCTTCGCCGAATTGCGCGTCAAGAGCAGCCGCAACCTCGTCGCACGCATCCTGCTTGCGGCTCGAGATCACCACCTTCGCGCCGTGCGCCGCCAGTGCCTCGGCCGATGCTCGGCCGATCCCGCGCGTCGATCCGGTGACGATCGCTACCTTGCCGGTCAGGTCGAACAGGTTGATCATATCCCCTCCAAATCGTCACCCCGGCGAAAGCCGGGGCCCAGAGTTTCCATGCCATACCGTTCGCGGCTCTGGATCCCGGCCTTCGCCGGGATGACGAAATAGGAGTCACGCCCCCGCCTCCCGCGCGAAACGCCACGCCGACGCAGCCAGCCCCGGCAGCCGCTCGACCGTCGCCGCCGCCTGATCGCTCGAAGCGTTACCGTCGATGATCCGCTTCTTGATCCCCTGGACGATCCCGGTGAGCCGGAACAGATTGTAGGCGAAATACCAGTTGAGGTCGGGCACCCCGTCGCGCCCCGTCGCTGCGCAATAGCGCTCGGCTACCGCCTCGATCGTCGGAATCCCCGTCGCCGGCCCGGTCAGCCCCTTCACCCCGGAACGCCCCTCGGGCTCGGTCACCCAGCTCATCAGGAAATAAGAGAAATCCGCCAGCGGATCGCCGAGCGTCGACAGCTCCCAGTCGAGCACCGCCAGCACCCTGGGCTGCGCGGCATCGAAGATCATGTTGTCGATGCGGAAGTCGCCATGGACGATGCTCGTCCGCGTCTGGGCGGGCACCGTCCGCGGCAGCCATTCGATCAATTTCTCGACCTCGGGCATGTCGTCGGTCTGGCTCATCCGATATTGCTTCGACCAGCGCGCCACCTGCCGCTCGAAATAATTGCCCGGCTTGCCGTAGTCCCCCAGCCCCACCGCGGCATAATCCACCGAATGCAGCGCCGCGAGCGTATCGACGATCGCCTCGTACACTACCGTCCGTTCCCCCGGCGCCATGTCGGGCAGCGATCCGTCCCAGAAGGTCCGCCCCTCGACCATCTCCATGATGTAGAACGGCGCGCCGATCACCTCGACATCCTCGCAAAGCCCGTAAGGCCGCGCGACCGGGAAGCCGGTCGGATGCAGCGCCGCGATCAACTGATGCTCGCGCTCGACGGCATGCGCCGAAGGCAGGATCGGCCCGAACGGTTTCCGGCGCAGTACATAGGATCCGCTCTTTGCATCAATGCGATAAGTCGGATTGCTCTGTCCGCCTGCGAACTTCTCGACGCCGAACGGCCCGGCAAAGCCCGTAACGTTGCCCGCCAGCCATTCGCCCAGTTTCGCTTCGTCGAGGTCGCTCATGCGAATTCGATCACCGAGCGCACGCTGTGCCCGCCGCGCAATTTCTCCATCGCCTCGTTGACCTCGCCCAAACTGATCCGCTCGGCCACCATCGAGTCGAGATCGAGCAGCCCGTCGAGATACATCTGCACCAGCCGCGGCATGTCGATCGGAAACCGCGTGCTCCCGAGCAGCGAGCCCTGGATCTTCTTGCCGGTCAGGAAAGTCGGCCCCGGCAGGCTGACATTACCCCCGGTGCGATCATCCCGAGGATCGTCGCGGTGCCGCCGCGGCGGAGGATGTTCCACGCCAGCTCGGCGGTGTTGGGCCGGCCGACCGCCTCGATCGCATAATGCACGCCGCCATTGGTGCGCTTGATCACGTCTTTGACGATCGTCTCGGAATTGGGATCGAGCGTGCCCGTGGCGCCGAGCTTCATCGCCAGCTCGCGCTTCTCTGGCATCGGGTCGATCGCGAGGATCTGCCCCGCCCCGGCGATCTTCGCCGCATTGATCGCGGCCAACCCGATTCCACCGGCCCCGATCACTGCGACGGTCTCGCCGGGCCGCACCCGGCTGTCGTTGAAGATCGCCCCCGCGCCGGTGATCACCGCACAGCCGAGCAACGCGGCGCGATCGAGCGGCATCTCCTTGCTGATCGCCACACAGGCATTTTCGTGGACCAGCATCATCTCGGCAAAGGCGGAGAGATTGAGGAACGGCGCCAGCGGCGTTCCGTCGGCAAGCTTCAATCGCGGTTCGGCATCGGCCGGGCGCCGGGTCGAGGGATCGATGCACAGAGACGGCCGCCCCGTGACGCACATCTCGCAGGAGCCGCAGAACACCGTGAAGAAGGTGATGACATGATCGCCGGGCTTCAGATGTGCGACGTCGCTGCCCACCGCCTCGATGATACCGGCGGCCTCATGCCCCGGCACCGTCGGCACCGGATGCGGAAACGCCCCGTCGACGAAGTGCAGATCCGAACGGCACACCCCGCACGCCACCGTGCGGATCAGCACCTCGCGCGGTCCCGGCTTCGAGACCTGCACCTCGGCGATCTCCAGCGGCTTCCCGGCTTCGAACAGTACGGCTGCTTTCATCTCTTCTCCTCTCCGTCACCCCGGCGAAAGCCGGGGCCCAGAGCCAAACAGGACATCGCAGAGTAACTCTGGGTCCCGGCTTTCGCCGGGATGACGAGGGTTAGCGCGAAACCCCCACATCCCCGCTGCTCACCCGATCCGCCTTGAAGTCCCCATATTTCCCGAACTCCGCCCGCGCGATCGCCCGGTTGTGGACTTCGTCCGGCCCGTCAGCGAGGCGCAGCGTGCGGATCCCCGCCCAGTCGTGCGCCAGCCCGAAATCGTCCGACACGCCTGCGCCGCCATGCGCCTGGATCGCGTCGTCGATGATCTGCAGTGCCATGGTCGGCGCCTGCACCTTGATCATCGCGATCTCGAGCTGCGCCGCCTTATTGCCCGCCTTGTCCATCATGTCCGCCGCCTTGAGGCACAGCAATCGGGTCATCTCGATATCGATCCGCGCGCGCGCGATGCGCTGCTCCCACACCGAATGATCCGAGAGCCGCTTGCCGAACGCCACCCGGCTGACCAGCCGCTTCGCCATCGCCTCGATCGCTTCCTCGGCCACGCCGATGGTACGCATGCAGTGATGGATCCGCCCCGGCCCGAGCCGGCCCTGTGCGATCTCGAACCCGCGCCCCTCGCCGAGCAGCACGTTTGCGACCGGCACGCGCACATTTTCGAGCAGCACTTCGCCGTGCCCATGCGGGGCATGATCATACCCGAAAACCGAAAGCATGCGTTCGATCTTCACGCCCGGCGCATCCAGCGGCACCAGAATCTGGCTCTGCTGGGCATGGCGTGAAGCTTCCGGGCTGGTCTTGCCCATCACGATGGCGATCTTGCAGCGCGGATCGCCCACGCCCGACGACCACCATTTCCGCCCGTTGACCACATAATGATCGCCGTCACGCTCCATCCGCGTCTCGATGTTGGTCGCATCGGAGGAGGCGACCGCCGGCTCGGTCATCAGGAAGGCCGATCGGATCTCGCCGTGCATCAGCGGCTTGAGCCACTGGTCCTTCTGTTCGCGCGTCCCGTAGCGGTGGAGCACTTCCATGTTTCCGGTGTCCGGCGCAGAGCAATTGAAGCATTCCGAGGCCCAGCCGAGCCGCCCCATCTCCTCGGCGCACAAGGCATATTCGAGGTTGCTGAGCTGGGTGCCTTCGAACGCGAAACTGTCGTCGACATGGGCCTGGCCCGAGTTCGGCGGCATGAAGAAATTCCACAGCCCGGCGGCCTTGGCCTTGGCCTTCATTTCCTCGATCACTGGGAGCACTTTCCACCGGTCGCCCTCGCGCTGCTGCGCGCGATAATCGCCGTCGCGCGGACGGATCTCGCCGTCAATGAACGCCTTCACCCGGTCGCGGAACCAGGTTTCCCGCTCGCTCAGCGTGAAGTCCATCGCAGCACTCTCCAGACTGTTGTTTGGATCTGCCTAGACCGTACCGCATATTCGGTAAAGGGGAACGGCGCAGCGAAATTCGAGACATGCACCTTCAAAAAACGCTTTGGCTGCGCGGCGAAATCGCTAAGCTGAGTTGCAATGAATGCACCGGGCAACATCGAAGGCGGAAGCACCAAGCGCTTCCAGGCAAAGCGCGACGCGATCCTCGCGGCCGCGGCCGATGCCATCAACGAACAGAGCGCGAAGGGAATGACCTTCGCCGACGTGGCGCGCCGCGTCGGGCTCAACACGACTTCGGTCACTTACTATTTCAAGCGCAAGGAGGATCTCGCCGCCGCCGCCTTCGAGCAGACGCTCGAACGGCTCGACGCGATGCTCGACGCCGCGCTCGAGGAGCCGACGCCCGAAACCCGGGTCGCGCGCTATCTCAACATCAACATGGAGCGGCTCGCGCGCATCCGCCGCGGCGAGGAGCGCGATTTCGCGATCCTCTCGGACCTGCGCGCGATGGAGGACCCGATGAAGGGCCAGCTTCTCACCGGCTGGCGCAACATCTTCCGCAAGACCCGCAGCCTGTGGGGCAATGGCGCCACCCGCGCCGAGACCGATCTGCACGGTGCTCGCGCGCATGTGCTGCTCGAGAACACCTTCTGGCTCACCGCATGGCTGCCGCGCTACGAGGTCGACGAATATCCGCGGGTCGAGGCGCGGCTGATGGACGTGTTCCGCTCCGGTATCGCCGCGCCGGAGCAGGACTGGGCGCCCGGGATGCTCGATCTCGAGCATGACGAGCCCGAGCCGGGGCGCGAGGCCTTCCTGCTCGCCGCCACGCGGCTGATCAATGAGCTCGGCTATCGCGGCGCCTCGGTCCAGCGCATCGCCTCCGAGCTCAACGTCACCAAGGGCAGCTTCTACCACCATCTCGATGCCAAGGACGAGCTGGTGATCGCCTGCTACAAGCGCAGCTTCGACATCATCGCCGATGCCCAGCGCCTCGCCGAGAGCCATGAAGGCAGCCATTGGGAGCGGCTGGAGAGCACCGTCGCCACGTTGCTCGACTATCAATTCTCCGAGCGCGGCCCCTTGCTGCGCACCACCGCGCTGTCAGGCCTGCCGCCGCGCGTGCGCACCACGATGATCGACCGCTCGAACCGCATCGCCCGCCGCTTCGCCGGCATGCTGTCGGACGGCATCGCCGAAGGCTCGATCCGCGCGATCGACCCGCTCGTCGCGTCGCAGGCGCTGATGGCGCTCCAGAATGCCGCCTTCGACATGCGCAAATGGGCCAGCACCATGCCGCGCGAAAAGGCCGTCGCCTTCTATGCCTCGACGCTCGCTTTCGGCCTGTTCGACGATCGGGTGCTGGGCGCCTGAGAAAACGGGCCCGCGATCTCCCGCGAGCCCGTTTTCGACCAGTACGCCGAGATCAGAAGCGCGAACGCACCGTCACGCCATAGGTCCGCGGCTCGGCGAGATAGGCCGAGAAGATCTGCCGCCCGCCCGGGAATTGCGGGTCGGTGAACGGAGCGCCCGCCGCGCCTTCCTGGAACGGCGAGTTGAAGCCGACCTGGGTGTAATTCTGGTTGAAGACGTTCTGGCCCCAGAATTCGAGCGCCCAGCGCTGGTCCTTGCCCCGAATGCCGATGCGGGCATTGAAGATCGCATAGCTGTCCTGTTCCTTTTGCGGGAACAGGTCCGATCCGGTGTTGTAGTCGTCGGTCAGGCGGCTGTCGAAATAGACCAGGCCGCTCAGCCCCGAGCTGCCGATGTCGGGCGTCCACGCGAACGATGCCGTCGCGACGATCTCGGGAGCATTCGACAGATTGTCGCCCGGCAGCTTGCGGAGCGCCTGGTCGAGCGGCGCGCCGGCGGCAGTGCCGACGAGCTGATTGCGATACTTGGCCTGGGAATAGGTCAGGCCCAGCCCGACGCGGATGTCGCGGTGCGGCACCAGCGACGCCTCGAGCTCGACGCCTTGCGAACGCACGCCGTACGTGACGTTGTCCGCCGCGCATGCCCCGGTGGTGCCGGCCGCGGCGTTGTAGTTGCTCGCGGTGGAGAACTTGCTCTGGTCGCGGTCGCCGCCGTTCAGATTGTCGCTGCAGCCGTTGACGTTCTGGACGAGGAAGACCGTGCCGTTGAACGTGTTGAGCTGGAAGTTTTTGAACTCCTGACGGAACGCGGCGATGTTCAGGCTGAACGGCCCGGTCGAATATTTGAGACCGATCTCGAAGGCGTTGACCGTCTCGGGATCGAACTGGAGATTGTGCACCAGCGCCTGTGCGCCCGCCTGCCCGCCGAACGGCAGGATCGGCACCTTGAGCGCGGAGCGATCGAGGTTGAAGCCGCCGGCCTTGTAGCCGCGCGAATAGCTGCCGTAGAGCAGCAGGTCCTCGGTCGCCTTGTACGAGATCACCGCGGTGCCGGTGAACTGGTCTTCCTTGCGCTCGTCGTGGATCGACACGCCGTTGAGCTCGGAAGTCGAATTGCCCTGGCACGAGAGGCCGAGGATGCCGTCGACCACTGCGGTCAGCGCCGCATTCGCCCGCAGCGCCAGGATGTTCTGCTGGTTGATCGCGCACGCAGTGTTGTCGTTGCCGAAGGTCGCATCGAACTTCTTGCGCTCGTTGGTGTAGCGAAGGCCCAGGGTCAGATCCAAGCCCTTGGCGACATGGACGATATTGTGCGTGAACAGCGCCCAGTTGCGGCTGTTCTGGTCATAGACGTCGAGCGTCGAACCGCGATTGTTGATCCCGTCGAGCCGGTCGATCGCCGCATAGATCAGCGGCGATGCGGCGCCGAATGCCGCCGGGCGCGCCGCGAGGCATCCGGCCGAGGTCGGCGAATAGAGCGCCGCCAAACCGCCGCCGGAGATCAGGCGGCACGTTGCGAAACGGCCGTACTGGCTGCCGAAGCGAAGGTTGTCGGTGACCTCGAGATCCTCATTGGCGTAATAGCCGCCGATCAGCCAGTCGAGCTTCTCGTTGAACGCCGTGCCCTGCAGCCGCAGTTCCTGGCTGAAGGTCTTGAAGCTGCGCGCGGAATTGCCGTCGGCCGCGCGGTAGAGGATGTCGGCATAGCTATAGTCGGTGTCGGATCCCTGATCGCTCAAATAGTCGCGATAGCCGGTGATCGAGGTCAGCTTGGCGCCGCCGAGATTCCAGTCGATCTGCAGCGATGCGCCCCAGTCCTCGGTCGTGCCCTTGTAGCTGCGGCCGGGGGTCACATAGACGTCGCGGCTATAGCCTTCGGTGAACGCCGCCGCCGGCTGCCCCAATGCGCCCAGCACGCGGACGATGTTGTTCTGCGCCGGATCGTTGAGCCCGCCGATATGGGGGTTCATGCTGCCGTTGAGATAGGTCGCGGCGCAGCATTCCTCGTCGCGCTTGGTATAGTCGCCGATCAGACGGATCGAGAGGTCGCTCGAAGGCTCGAACAACAGCTGCCCGCGCACGAAAAAGCGGTTGCGGTCGTTGATGTCGCGATCGTTGACGACGTCGTGATAGAAGCCGTCGCGCTTCACATAGACGCCGTCCACGCGCGCGGCGAGCGTATCGCCCAGCGGCGCGTTGACATAGCCCGACAGGCGCAATTGGTTGTAATTGCCATAGGTGGCTTCGGCACCCGCCGAGAAGGTCGGCGCCGGCGCCTTGCTGAAGATGTGGATCAGGCCCGCCGATGCGTTGCGCCCGCCCAGCGTGCCCTGCGGCCCGCGCAGCACTTCGATCCGGTCGATCTCGCCCAGCTCGTTGAGGCCGATGCCCGAACGCGAGCGATAGACGCCGTCGATGAACACCGCGACCGAGCTTTCGAGGCCGGGATTGTCGCCGACCGTGCCGATGCCGCGGATACGTGCCGAGCCGTTCGCTTCGCTGCCGGTCGAGGACACGAGCAGCGAAGGCGCGACCTGGTTCAGCTGGCGGATGTCGGTGGCGCCCGATTGCTGGAGCGTCTCGGCGCTGATCGCCGAAACCGCGAGCGGCACGTCGGCGAGCACCTGGGCGCGGCCCTGCGCGGTGACGACGATCTCGTTCGAATCGTAACCGCTGCCCTGCTGGTCGGTCTCGCTCGTCGTGCTGTCCGGAGTATCCTGCGCATAAGCGGGCGCCGCGAGCGCCATGATCATTGCCGGAGCCGCACAGGCCGACAGAAGGCGTAACCGCATCATGATTTCTCTCCCACCACGGGCCGGAACACTTTGCGGTTCCATACCCTACCCTCGAATAACAGCCTTTTCCCTAGAGGCCGTCAAGCATAACAAAGGTTGCAAAGCGGGACTGGCTCTCAGGTGTTGCCCGATTGCACCAGTCGCCAGGCAAGCGCGCGACAGCAAACCGACTTTCGGAAAGCGAGATATCGCCCATTCACTTCCCTCTCCGGTCGGGAGAGGGTTGCGCAGACTTGGGTCCGCTTCTTCAGCGGGCCCTAGTCGGAGCTGGGTGAGGGATCACCCTAACGATAGCGTGAAACCCTCACCCAGCTCCGCTAGCCCCGGCGCAGGCCGGGGTGCCAAGCTTACCTCTCCCACAGGGAGAGGAGAAGAGCCGGTCGAATGTCGATACCGCGCAGGACTTACCGGCCTCAATACCCCCCAGCCGCGCAAACCGCTCGCGATGCCACGCGGCATTGCCCCACATCGCCTCGAGCACCCGCGCGCGCTTCAGATAGAAGCCGGCGTCATGCTCGTCGGTCATGCCGATGCCGCCATATAGCTGGATCATCTCGCGGCTCACGAGGTGGAGCGTCTCACCGGCCACTGCCTTGGCGAGGCTGACTTCCTGGCTGACGTTCCCCCGCCCGGAATCGATCGCCTCCAGCGCGCCCTCGACCACCGATCGCATCAGTTCGAGCTCGGTGAACATCTTCGCCATCCGGTGCTGCAGCGCCTGGAACGAGGCGAGCACCTGCCCGAACTGGACGCGGGTCTTGAGATAGTCGTTGGTCTGCGCGAACGCCGCCTCGGCCATGCCGAGCATCTCGGCACATAGCGCGGCCGCGGCACGATCGGTCACCTGGGTGAGCAGATCGGCTCCCCTTCCAGCTTCTCCGCCGGCGCGCCCTCGAACCGGATTTCGGCATGGCTGCGTGAATCGGTCAATCTGCGCGGCGAGCGAGTCACCCCCTCGCCGGAGACCAGATAGAGCCCGTCCATGGCGGCCACGACGAACAATTGCGCGCTGTCGCCCTCGGCGACGAACTGCTTGGTGCCGGTCAGCTTGCCGCCCTCGACCCGCGTCTCGATCCGCTCGGGCGCGAAACGCGGCCCCTCGTCCACCGCCAGCGCCGCCACCACCTCACCCGCGGCGATCCGCGGCAGCCACTGCGCCTGCTGCGCCTCGGATCCGCCGAGGATCAGTGCGCTCGTCGCCGCGGCGGTCGCGGCCAGCGGCGTCGCGGCAAGATTGCGCCCAAGCTGCTCGAGCACGAGGCCCAGCGACAGATAGCCCATCCCCGCGCCGCCCTGCGCTTCGGGGATCAATATCCCGGCCCAACCCATTTCGGCCTGCGCCTTCCACGCCGCCGCATCGTAGAATTCCGCCGGCGCCGCATCGCGCATCTTCCGGAACGCGGTGACGGGCGATTCATTGTCCGCCCATTCGCGCGCCATGTCGCGCAGCATCGTCTGTTCTTCGGTCAGTACGGCCATATCAACTCCCTCTCCCCTTCAGGGAGAGGGCTGGGGAGAGGGGCAAGTGCGGCCCACTCTCTTCATGCCCCTCTCCCCGACCCTCTCCCCGCAAGCGGAGAGAGGGAGAAAATCACTGATGATCCAGCATCCCGAGGATGCGTTTCGCGATCACATTGTTCTGGATCTCGCTCGATCCGCCATAGATCGACACTGCCTTGCCGAAGAGCCAGGCACGGACATCCTTGAGCGCATCCTCCTCGAACCCCTCGCCTTCCCAGCCGAGCCCGGCCAGCCCGCGGATCTCGATCAGCAGCTCGGAGCGCTCCTGCATGATCCGTGCGCCGACATTCTTCATGATCGACGTGGCGGCGGACGGCCCCTGGCTCGACTTCGCCTCGAGCGAAGCCCGGCGCAGCGTCAGCATGAAGGCGCGCAGGTCCATCTCGTGCCGCACGATCCGGATGCGCAGGTCGGCATCGGCGATCCGCCCCTGCTCGTCCACGCCGACATATTTCTTCGCGAGTTGCCCCAGCGGTACACCCGCGAACATCCGCCCCGCAGTCGATCCGCCGCCCGACAGGCTGGAGCGCTCATGCTGGAGCAGCCTCTTGCCGATCGTCCAGCCCTGCCCCTCCTCGCCGACGCGGTTCGCCTTGGGCACTTTCACATCGGTAAAGAAGGTCTCGCAGAATGGCGATGACCCCGAGATCAGCCGGATCGGCTTCACTTCGACGCCCGGCGTGTCCATGTCGCAGAGCACGAAAGTGATCCCCTCGTGCTTCTTCGTCTTGTCCGTGCGGACGAGCATGAAGCATTTGTCCGCCCATTGCCCGCCGCTGGTCCATGTCTTCTGGCCGTTGACGACATAATGGTCGCCCCGATCTTCGGCGAAGCATTGGAGGCTGGCGAGGTCCGATCCCGCGCCCGGCTCCGAATAGCCCTGGCACCAGCGCACCGTCCCCTTGGCGATCGCCGGGATGTGCTCCTTCTTCTGCGCCTCGCTGCCATATTCGAGCAGGGTCGGCCCGAACATCATCACGCCCATTCCGCCGATCGGATTCCACGCGCCCGCTCGCGCCATTTCCTCCTGCAGCACGCGTGCCTCGGCGCGGCTCAGCCCGCCGCCGCCATATTCCTTCGGCCAGGTCGGCACGCCCCAGCCCTTCTCGCCCATCGCCTGCTGCCAGGCATCTTCCTCGGGCGAGTTCTCATGCGGCCCCTCGACTGCGGACATCGCATTGTCCTTGCCCTTCAGCGAAGGCGGGAAATGCGCCGCCAGCCATTCGCGGGCATGCGCGCGGAACGCCTCCAGCGAATCCGTCGGCGCGTCGATCTCGGCTGTAGTCGCCATCATCCTCTCCATGCCGTGTTCGGCTCGTTTCGAAAATGCGGTATGGCGACGCAAGCGTCAAGCCCGGCTGAAACCCAAGTCGGATTTGACTCTTATATTTCCTAATAGCTATATAGCCATATGGCTATCGAATCACACCGCCTCGACACCACTTTCGCCGCACTCAGCGACCCCACCCGCCGGGCGATCCTTGCCCGGCTCACGCTCGGCGAAGCGACGGTGTCCGAGCTCATGCAACCCTTCGCGCTCAGCCAGCCGACCATCTCGAAGCATCTCAAGGTGCTCGAAAGTGCCGGGCTGATCGAGACCGATCGCGACGCCCAGCGCCGCCCCCGCCGCCTCAAGGCCGAAACCATGAAAGACATTGCCGACTGGATCGAGCCGTTCCGGATGCTCTGGGAACGCCGCTTCGACAATCTGGACCGACACCTCGCCAGCAAGATGCAGAAGGAGAAATGACGATGCCCGCCACTGCCCAGGCCACCGCGCCCCTCGATTTCGAGATCGATCGCGACGCGCATACGCTGCGTTTCGTCCGCGAATTCGCCGCACCGCGCGAAATCGTCTTCCAGGCCTGGACCACGCCCGAGGAATTGTCCTGCTGGTGGGATGCCGGCGGCACGCGCCTCACCGAATGCGAGATGGACCTGCGTCCCGGCGGCAGCTTCCGCTTCGTCTCCCCAGCCACGCGCACATGCCCTTCACCGGCACCTATCTGGAGATCGCCCCGCCGGAGCGGCTGGTATTCACGGCGATGGACGCCACCGGTCGGGTCCTCCTCGCCGAAAGCGATCGCGGCACGCGGATGACGGTGGAGATCGTCTGCAACTCGGCCGAGCATCTCGAACATTATGTCCAGCTCGGCGTCGCCAAGGGCACAAGCCGGACCTGCGACAATCTCGTCGCGTTCATCTGGGAACATCGCTGAGCCGCACATGCCCTGCACGGGAGAGTCTTTTGCGGCTTTCCCGGCGGGCGCGCTCTGATAGGATCGGTCGGGAAGAGGGGCCATATGCAATTCCACCACCGCGCGGTGCCGATCGTGCTCTGCGCCATCCTGATCGATCTCGATCGGCTTCGGCATCGTCATGCCGGTGCTGCCGCGGCTGATCGTCCAGCTTGCGCATGTCAGCCTCGAGGATGCCGCGCGGATCGGCGGCTATATGCTCGCCGCTTACGCCGTCACCCAGTTCTTCGCCGGCCCGGTCCTCGGCACGCTCGGCGACAGTTTCGGCCGGCGCCCGGTCCTGCTCTTCTCGATGCTCGCCTTCGCCGCCGATTACGCCTTCATGGCCGCCGCGCCGACGATCGCCTGGCTGTTCGTCGGCCGCATGATCGCGGGCATCGCCGGCGCGTCCTATGGACCCGCCAACGCCGTGCTCGCCGACGTCACGCCGCCCGAGAAGCGCGGCGCCACTTTCGGGCTGATGGGCGCCGCGTTCGGCATCGGCTTCATTCTCGGGCCCGCGATGGGCGGGCTCCTCGCCGGTTTCGGCACTCGCGCGCCGTTCATCGCCGCGGCGGTGCTCGCCGGGCTCAATGCATTGTGGATCCTCATCGCGCTTCCCGAGACGATGCTCCCCGAGCGCCGACGCGCGTTCCGCTGGGGCAATGCGCACGTCTTCGCCGCGTTCAAGCCCCTGCTCCACGCCGGCAATGCTGGCTGGCTGTTGCTGGCGGCATTCCTCTGGCAGTTCGCACACATGGTCTATCCGTCGACCTGGGCGTTCTGGAGCGAGATCGCCCTGGGCTGGGACGAGAAGGCGATCGGCTGGTCGCTTGCCGCCTCGGGGCTGGCGATGGCGCTCGTTCAGACGCTCGTCACCGGCCGCGCGATCAAGCGCTGGGGCGAGGAAAGGACCGTAGTGCTCGGCATCCTCGCGGGCGGATCGGTCTTTCTCGGCTATGTCTTCGTGCGCCACGGCTGGATGGTCTATGCGCTGATCCCGCTCAGCGCGTTCCAGGCACTGGCCTATCCCTCGATCAATGCGCTGCTGTCGCGGATGACCGACGCGCAGCATCAGGGCGCATTGCAGGGCGGGATGGCCAGCCTCAACAGCGTGGCGCTGATCCTCGCCCCCTGATGCTCAGCCAGGCGCTGGCCTTCGGCGCCGAACGCGGCTTTCCCGCGGGCAATTTCATCTTCGCCGCCGCCCTCGCGCTCGCGGCCCTGCTGATCGTGGTCCTGCGGGTCGTGCCGCGCGTCAGGACGGCGCCCGCGACCGGCTGATCCACTTTTTCGAAACTTGCGTATGGCGTTCGTGCCGGCGGTCGGTTAGCGTTCCGGACATATGGGGGACACAGCACCAACCGCCGGGACGATGCTCGCGAGCGACTTCGCGGCCTTGCCCGATCTCATCCGCGCACATGCCCGCGAACGCGGCGACAAGCCCGCGCTCCTCTTCGGCGACCGCATCGTCACCTATGCGGAGCTCGACCGGACGATGGACCGGATCGCCTTCTCGCTGCAGCGCGACGGGGTGGAGCAGGGCCAGGCAGTCGCGATCCTCGGTCCCAATTCGCTCGAATACGGCCTCGTCTTCCTCGGCGCGCTGCGGGCCGGCTGCGTCGCCGCGCCGCTCGCCCCCTCGGCGACGCCCGAGCAGCTCGCCGCGATGGTCGCCGATTGCGGCGCGCCGATCCTCTTCCACGACGCCGCGCACGATATCCCCGTGCCCGTCCGCAAGGTCGCCCTAGAACGCCTCGACGACCGGCTCGGCGATGGCACACCTGCTCCGGCCGCGGTCACTCCCGAAGACCCGTTCAACATCATCTATTCCTCCGGCACCACCGGCACGCCCAAGGGCATCGTCCAGCCGCATGCGATGCGCTGGGTCCATATCAGCCGCGCCCCTCCCGGCTTCGGTGAGGCGGTGACGATGGTCGCCACGCCGCTTTATTCGAACACCACTCTGGTCAGCTTCCTGCCCACGCTCGGCTGGGGCGGCACCGTGGTGCTGATGGCGAAGTTCGACGCGCGCGAATATCTGACGCTCGCCGAAAAGCACCGCGGCAGCGTCACCATGCTCGTGCCCGTCCAATATCAGCGGCTGATGGCCGATCCCGAGTTCGACCGCTTCGATCTCTCCAGCTTCATGCTCAAGACCTGCACCAGCGCGCCCTTCTCCGCCGCGCTCAAGGCCGATGTCCTCGCGCGCTGGCCCGGGCTGCTCATCGAATATTACGGGATGACCGAGGGCGGCGGCACGACGATCCTCATCTGCAACGCGCATCCCGACAAGCTCCACACCGTCGGCAAGCCGCTCGACGGCCATGACATCCGCCTGATCGACGACGAAGGCCGCGAAGTCCCGCAGGGCGAGATCGGCGAAGTCGTCGGCCGCTCGGGCGCGATGATGAGCGGCTATCACGGCCGCAGCGACGCCACCGACGCCGCGACCTGGCATGACGCGGCCGGCAACCGCTTCATCCGTCACGGCGATATCGGCCGCTTCGACGAGGACGGGTTCCTGACCCTGCTCGATCGCAAGAAGGACCTGATCATCTCGGGCGGGTTCAACGTCTATCCCTCGGATATCGAGGCGGTGCTGGCCCAGCATCCCGGCGTAGCGGATTGCACCGTCGTCGGCATGCCGTCCGAGCAATGGGGCGAAACCCCGGTCGGCTTCTATGTCGGCAGCGGCGAACCCGCGGAGATCCTCGCCTGGTGCAATGCGAAGCTCGGCAAGACCCAGCGCCTCGCCGATCTGCGCCGCGTCGAGGAGCTCCCGCGCAACGCGATCGGCAAGGTCCTCAAGCGCGAGCTGCGCGACCTTCATTCATGACTCTGATCGCCGACGTCCTCGCCGCGGCCGAGCGTCACGCCACCGGCTTCCGCACCGCGATCCCTGCCGACTGGATGCAGGGCCGCACGGCGTTCGGCGGCCTGTCCGCCGCGCTCGCGCTGCAGGCGGCGCTCGATCTCGAGCCCGATCTGCCCCCGCTCCGCTCGGCGCAGGTCGCCTTTATCGGCCCGCTCGCCGGCGACGTGACCGTCACTGCCACCAGGCTCCGCCGCGGCCGCAACGCCGCCTTCCTCCAGTCCGACGTCGCGTCCGAAGCCGGCCTCGGCCTGCGCGCGACCTTCGTCTTCATGGCCGAACTCGCCTCGCAGGTCGCGCACGACGCCGCACCGCGCGCCTCGGCCGCGCCGCCCGCGCCCGACGCCGAACTCTACACCGGCCCCGACAGCTTCTTCACCGGCAACTTCAATTTCCGCGATGCCGAAGGCGATCTCGGCCCGGCCGAATGGCTGCGCTGGGCCCGCTTGCGCGGCCGCGACGGCCTGCATCCCATGGTCGAGCTGCTGGCGATCGGCGACGCGTTGCCGCCCGGCGCCTTCAAGCTCGCCGCCGAGCGCCAGACCCCGCTGAGCTCGCTGAACTGGCAGATCAACTTCCTCACTCCCCAGCCCGTCACCCACGACGGCTGGTGGCTGCTCCACGCCCGCGCCGACACCGCGCATCACGGCTATTCGAGCCAGCGCATGGCGATCTGGAACGCCGCCGGCGAGCCGGTAGCCGAGGCGATGCAAGGCGTCGCCATCTTTGGCTGAGCCCCAACAAAGACGCGTTGCCATTTTTGGCTGAGCCTCCACAAAGACGCGTTGCAATCTTCGGCTTGCCCCATCCCAAATCCTCCCCCGCCAGGGGAGGTGGCAGGCGCAGCCTGACGGAGGGGAGGAAGCACGACGGCGGGTAAGTCGCTTACCTCCCCTCCGTCGCCTTCGGCGACACCTCCCCTGGCGGGGGAGGATTTAAGCTCGCGCTCCGCTCCCCGAGATCGTTCGCGACAATTTGCGACAACTTCCCCCGCCCCTGACAAATCCCTGCGACAGGCGAACCCCAAAACGCACACCAGTCGCGGCACGGGCCGCCCTCATGCTGGAGTTTGCCATGAAGAAGACCCTCGCCGCCGCCCTGCTCGGTGCCTCCCTCCTCGCCGGCGGCGCCTATGCCGCGCAACAGGCGCCCGCCCCCGCTCCCCAGGATCGCCCAATGCGCGGCGGCGATATCGGCAAGGCCGACGCCAACAGCGACGGCGTCATCACCCGGGAAGAATATCTCGCCGATGTCGACGCGCGTTTCGCCAAGCTCGATGCCAACAAGGACGGCAAGATCACCAAGGACGAGCGCCCCGATGGCGGCGAAGGCCGCGGCGGCCGGATGATGAGCCGCACCGATACCAATGGCGATGGCGCGATCTCGCTCGACGAGCAGCGCGCGCAGGCCATTCGCCGCTTCGATCGCCTCGACGCGAACAGCGACGGCAAGATCGATCAGGCCGAGCGCGACGCCGCGCGCGATCGCATGCGCGGGATGATGGAACGCCGCGGCGGCGACAAGCCTGCGGCCAACTGAGCTTCTCCCTGGCCGGGCGGCACCCTCCTCTCGCCGCCCGGCACTTCTTTCACCGCCGGAGTTGTTACGGTCGCATCATGTCCGAAGCCCCCATCTCCTCCTCGTCGACGACGAACGCTCGATCCGCGAGCCGCTCGCGCAATATCTCACCAAACAGGGGTTTCGCGTTACGCAGGCGGGCGATGCCGAGGGCGCGCGGGCGCGGATGGCGGCCTATGCGATCGATCTCGTCATCCTCGACATCATGATGCCCGGCGAGGACGGCCTCAGCCTGTGCCGCCATATCCGCGAGACCAGCGAGATTCCCGTCATCCTGCTCACCGCGCGCAGCGAGGAGACCGATCGCATCGTCGGGCTCGAAATGGGCGCCGACGATTATGTCGTGAAGCCCTTCTCCCCCGCGAGCTCGCCGCGCGCATCAAGGTGATCCTCCGCCGCATGGCGGCCGGCGGCGCGAAGCAGCACGCGCCCGAGACCGGCAGCTTCGCCTTTGCCGGCTGGGTGCTCAAGACCGGCGAACGCGCATTGGTCGATCGCGAAGGCGTGTCGGTTCCGCTCTCCACCGGCGAATACAACCTGCTCCACGCGCTGGTCACCCGCCCGCGCCAGGTCCTCACCCGCGACCAGTTGCTCGACCTGACCCAGGGCCGCGAGGCCGCCGCGTTCGATCGCGCGATCGACAACCAGGTCAGCCGCCTGCGCAAGAAGATCGAGCCCGACGCGAAGAACCCCTCGCTGATCAAGACCGTCTGGGGCGGCGGCTACACCCTCGCCGCCGAAGTGACTCGGCTGTGACACTCTTCAACCGTTCCCTACGCAAACCAAATCGTCACCCCGGCGAAAGCCGGGGCCCAGAGTTGCCCTGGCCTGTCGGAGTTGCTTGGCTCTGGATCCCGGCTTTCGCCGGGATGACGGATAAGGGTCGCGTCGTTTCACCGCGGCGGAGTGCCTGACATCCGACGCCTCCTCCCCCGCTCCCTCGCGGGCCAGATGGCGCTGCTCATCGCCGTCGCGCTCTTCACCGCACAGGCGCTCAACTTCGCCATCGCCGTCCGCGATCGCGCCCAGTTCCGCCTCGCCCAGGCAACCCGCCCCGCGATCACCCGCATCGTCGACGCCCTCGAGCGTGAGCGCAGCACCGGCCGCCCGATCGCGCCCGATCGCGGCCGTGTGCGCCGCGTCGCCGCCAATCCGATCCCACCCACGCTCGAACGCCGCAACGAAGTCGCCGAGGAACTGCGCGGCCAGCTCACCGAGCTCGGCATCACCGTTGGCAGGATCGACACCGGCATCCGCACGAAAACCGCCGAAGAAAATCGCGGCGGCCGCGGTCCCGGCAGCGTGCTCGTCATCGCCGTCGAACAGCCCGGAACCGGCTGGCTGACCGTAACCGCCCCCTGGAACCGCTCCGATCGACGCCTCATCGGGGCACTGATCTTCCAGACGCTGATCCTCTACGTCATCATCCTCCTGCCGGTGATGTGGATCGTCCGTCGCATCTCCAAGCCGCTGCGCTCGCTCGCCGACGCCGCGCGCGATTTCCGCCCCGGCGACGATGCCGGCCCGCTCGAGGAGCGCGGCCCCAGCGACGTTCGCGCCGTGATCGCCGCCTACAACACGCTCAGCCTGCGCGTGAACGCGATGCTCGGCGAGAAGGATCGCATGCTCGGCGCGATCGGCCACGATTTGCGCACGCCGCTCGCCGCGCTTCGCGTCCGCATCGAATCGGTCGAGGACGACGACGACCGCAATCGCATGGCCGACACGATCGACGAGATGAACCGCACGCTCGACGACATCCTGTCGCTGGCGCGGCTCGGCCGTCCCAGCGAGCCGCCGACCGATGTCGACCTGTCAGCGCTGATCGATGCCGTGGTCGACGATTTCCGCGAGCTCGATCATCAGGTCGAGTTCGAGGAAGCGCCGCGCCTCAAGATGCATTTGCGCCCCTCGCTGATGCGCCGCGCGGTGCGCAATCTGATCGAGAACGCCGTCAAATATGGCGGTGGCGCGCAAGTCCGATTGCTGCCCGGCGAGCAGGCTGTGGCGATCGAAGTGGCGGATCGCGGCCCCGGCATCCCGCCCGACAAGCTGGCCGCGGTATTCGATCCGTTCACCCGCCTCGAAACCTCGCGCAACCGCGACACCGGCGGCATCGGCCTCGGCCTCGCCCTCGCCCGGGCGATCGTCAACGACGCAGGCGGCGACATCGCGCTCGCCAACCGCGAAGGCGGCGGCCTCACCGCGACGATCACGCTGCCGCGCGGCTGAGCTGATCGCCACGCCGGGCGGGGTCTTTTCGCTCGTCCGAGATCGGCGTATGATCGCACCATCCCCTTCGCTGCGACGGGGCAGGCGGAGTAGGAAGATGCGGCACGCTCTCGGGATTACCCTGTTCCTGACGTTGGCGGCATGCGGGGGCGGCAACGTCCCCAAGGATGCGCAGAAGACCGCCGATGCCCTGACCGGCGACGCGAAAGGCTCGGCCGCGGACAATCCGAACTGCAAGCTTTTCACGCCCGCCGACCTTGAGGCCTTTATCGGCGAGATCGGTCAACGCCGGCGCCAACGCGGCCGGCGGCATGGGCTGCCAGTGGACCGCCAGCGATGGCGAAGGCGACGTGATGGTCGTCGCGGTGCCCTCCAATTATGCCGAAGTGCCCTCGCTGGCCGAAGGCTTCCGCGAAGTGCCGGACCTCGGCGAAAAGGGCTTCGTCGTCCCGGAGCTGGGCGGCTGGGCCGCCGGCGCGATCCGCGGCAAGAAGTTCGTCAAAGTGTCGGTGGCAGGCGCAAAAGCCAGCGCGGACAATGCGATCGCCTTGTTCAAGGAAACGGCGAAGCGGCGTCCCGCGGGCTGAACCCGACGCCCCGCGTCTAGGAGATTTGCCGCGCCACGTCGGCGAGCAGGATCCGTGCCACCGGCCGGTGATGCTCGTCCTCCACGTCGAGGCTGCCATGCACGTCCAGCGGCGCGTGGCGCCTGCGGGTGTGCAGCATGGCCCGCGCAGTGGAATGCGCTTCGGCAAGCGCGGCGCGCAGATCCGGAAACTCGCCCTGCCGCTCCGCATGCGGGATCGCGTTTCTTGTTTTCAGGCTGAAGAAATAGAGCGGCATACCGGCTGAAACGCGCTGAATTTCGACCGGTTGCAGCGATCAATCTGGATCAACACGATTTTCGTTCGGCGCGGCGTTGCGTCGCCTGGCCGGTCTTTCAGCGAACCTGACAACTGCCGATCTGCACAGTCCCGCGAAGAATATCCGGCGATAACTCCGGCATAGATTCATAAATCGGCAACAAGTTTTCGCGAGCATGAAGCTATGGATTGCAAGGGAGGGTGTAATCATGGCCGCACATAACTGGTTCGATTCGACGATGCCTGCAGCTGGACTGAAGGCGTTTCTCAGGCACGACGCCGTTAACGGCAGCCAGACATTTTCCATCCCCGCAAGAAACACGCAGGATCTGACGGCAGTCGGCACGCTCGACGTGGATGATACCGTCACCATCACTTCCGAAAACGGCGCCGACGCCGCGAACCTCGTCTGGACCGAGAATCAGGTAGGCTATCTGACGCGCGTCGAGGCGACCGGCGATGTGGGTTCGGGCATCGCCTATTCGATCGTCGGGGCGCGGACGCCGCCCGGTTCGAGATCAACGCGGTCTCGGGCGCGCTCCGCTTCGCCTGGAACGCGGATCCCGACTATGAGGCGCCCGCCGATGCGGACGGGGACAATCGCTACGAAGTCGTGGTTGCCGCCAGCAACGGTGTGGACAGCGACGAACAGGCGCTGACCGTGCGGGTCTACAACGCCAACGAAGCGCCGAGCTTCACGTCGTTCGGCGGCGCGGCTTCGGCGTCGGTGACGGTCTCGGAGAACAGCCTGGTCGTCGCGACGGTCGCCGCGGTCGATCCGGAAGCTCTCCTCAGCACGCCTTATGCGATCGCCGGCGGCGCCGACGCCGCATTGTTCCTGATCAATCCCTGGAATGGATTGTTGTCCTTCCGCGCCGTGCCCGATTTCGAGGCGCCGGCCGATGCCGGCGGCAACAATGTCTATGACGTCATCGTGCGCGCCAGCGACGGCACGAACATCGTCACGCAGACGCTCGCAGTGACGGTGTCCAACGCCGCGGCCGAATCGAGCTTCACCGGCACCCCTCCAGCAACACGATCACCGGCACGACGAATGCCGACACGATCGCCGGCCGCGAAGGCGGCGACACGCTGTTCGGGCTCGACGGGGCGGACCTGCTCGACGGCGGCGCCGGCAGCGATACGCTGGTCGGCGCCGCCGGGGTGGACCAGTTTCTCGGCGGCGCCGGCAGCGACGTGTTCCGCTTCGACGCGCTCACCGATTCGAGCGTGGGCAGCCCGGACATGATTTTCGACTTCAGCCGGGGCCAGGGCGATCGCATCTCGGTGACCAATATCGACGCCGACCTGCTTCTTTCCGGCAACCAGAATTTCGCTTTCCTCGGCGCGAACGCCTTCACGGGCACCGCCGGGCAGCTGCGTTACGAGAAGACGGGCGGCTACACCTTCGTCTTCGCGGACGCCGACGGGGACGGCGTCGCCGACTTCCAGCTCCAGCTGAACGGCGAGCTCAACCTCTACAGCTCCGATTTCCTGCTTTAGGCCGGAATCCGTAACCCCGCCCAAAGCCCCTCCGTCACCCCGGCGAAAGCCGGGGCCCAGGGTTTCTCTGCAGCGTCGCTCGTGGCTCTGGATCCCGGCCTTCGCCGGGATGACGAGGAAACGAAAAACGCCGGCGGGGTTAATCCCCACCGGCGCTTCCCTATCTCGCCGCCGCCCCATTGGGGCAGCGCCAAAATCAGCCGACGATCTCTTCGGGCTTGAAGAAGAAGGCGATCTCGATCGCCGCATTCTCTTCCGAATCCGAACCGTGCACCGAATTCGCCTCGATCGATTCCGCCAGTTCCTTGCGGATCGTGCCGGGCTCGGCGTTGGCGGGGTTGGTGGCGCCCATGATGTCGCGGTTGCGCTGGACGGCGTTCTCGCCCTCGAGCACCTGCACGACGACCGGGCCCGAGATCATGAATTCGACCAGGTCGTTGAAGAAGGGGCGCTCGCGGTGGACGCCGTAAAAGCCCTCGGCCTGCTCGCGGCTCATCTGGATGCGCTTCGAAGCGACGACGCGCAGGCCGGCTTCCTCGAGCATCTTGGTGACCGCACCGGTCAGGTTGCGGCGAGTGGCATCGGGCTTGATGATCGAAAAGGTCCGGGTCGCGGCCATGGCCGTGCGGCTCCTGTATTTGGGTTGTGGAAAAGTCGCGGCTCCCTAGTCCCCGGGCGCCGCGGATGCAAGCCGCGCACGCCCTCGCGCTTTCCTACAAGGCGATGTTCTGCTATTGTTCCAGCGTCCCGCCGAGGCCGCTCTTTGACATGGTTGAACCCGATTCCGCAGCCGGGGCGGAATGACGAATGCAAGAAGTGCATGTGCAAACTTCGAAGACGCTTTTGTGCACTTTCCCCTGAGCGAATCGTCACAAACGCGCCTTGCTCGCCGAAACTGCGAAAAATCCTTGCCCCTTCCCTTAGGCAACGGGGAATCTATGCCGCTTTTTCCCAACGCCCGGAGTCGTTCTGCTTCCAGTAGTTGCGCTCGACTTCGTCGCGATCGGCCAGTCCCTTCCACGCCGCCCGCGCCTCCGCGATCCGCTCCTCGTCGAAGAAATGGAAGGCG
The DNA here is from genome assembly GCF_027941955.1 of Sphingomonas sp. 7/4-4. GTDB lineage: Bacteria > Pseudomonadota > Alphaproteobacteria > Sphingomonadales > Sphingomonadaceae > Sphingomonas. The sequence continues at coordinate 619,346 of NZ_CP115960.1, read as the reverse complement.
CGGTCGAAGCCCAGTGCCTCCTCGCGCCAGATGCCGTCCGCCAGCGCGATGTTGCGGGCGCCGTTCGCCGCCGCGGCCGTGTCGGCGATCAACACCGGCTGGCGCGCATCGTCCTCGCCCCCGCCTGGCCGTGCGGCAGGAAGCTCTCGGGCGCATAGCTCCACAGCAACTGATCGAGCCGGGCGCGCTGGCCTTCCTCGCCCGCCACGATTATCAGCCGTCCGCCGGTGGCGAGCACCTTCTCGGCGATCTGCGGCAATGCCCGCTCCAGGGGCAGTTTGGTGAGATGGTAGAAGTCGACCTGCATGGCTCCTGTTAGCGGTTCCGTGCGTTCGGGCCAACGCACGTGACGTTGCGATGCCGCAACCGCTGCGATAGGGCGGACGGTGCCGCGTGCCCGGGAGTGAAGATAAAGGTGGGAATGGTCGTTTCGCGCAAGGCACTGCTGCTCTCGGCCGCGCTCGGCCTGTGCCTCGCGGCGCAGGCGCGGGCGCAGGAGACTGCCGATCCGCGCCAGACGCCGGCGAGCCAGCCCGTCTCGCCGCAAACCGTCGATGTGCCCGCCGCGAACCTGCAGGACCGCCCCGTCGAGGCCCCGCCCCCTTCGACCGAGGCGACGTCGACCAATCCCGACGAAGTCCAGTTCAACGCCGATCAGCTCGATTACGACTATGAGAACGACGTCGTCACCGCGAGCGGCGATGTCCGGCTGTACCGCCGCAGCGATCGTCTCCGCGCCGAAAAGATCGTCTGGAACCGCAAGACCGGGAAGGTCGTCGCCGAGGGCAATATCGTCATCGTCAATCCGGAGGGCGACGCCGCTTATGGCGACCGGATCGAGCTGACCGACACGCTCAAGGACGGCGCCGTCGAGAACATGCTCGTCGTGCTCGAGGCGGGCGGGCGGATCGCCGCCCAGCGCGGGCAACGCGACAACGGCATCATCACGGTCGAGAACGCGGCTTATACCCCCTGCGCAGTGACCGATTCGAACGACTGCCCGAAAGAGCCGTCGTGGAAGATCACCGCCCGGCGCGTGGTGTACGATCCGAACAAGAAGCGGATCCGCTATACCGGTGCGCGCATCTCGGTGTTCGGCATCGCCTCGATCCCGCTCCCCGTCTTCTCGCATCCGGCGGGCGGCACCAGCGACGACGGCTTCCTGACGCCCGACGTTCGCCTCGATCGCACCAACGGCTTCCAGATCGCCCTGCCCTATTTCTTCAGCCTCGCGCCGAACCGCGACCTGACGATCACGCCGCGCGTCTTCACCGAAGCACTGCCGATGCTGCAGGGCGAGTATCGCGCGGTCGAGAGCTTCGGCGCCTATCGCGTGACCGGCTATGGCACCTATAGCCGCCGCGCCGACGACCTGACGGTTCCGACCACGCCCGCCACGTCGAGCAATAATTTCCGCGGCTATCTCGACGCGGCGGGCCGGTTCCAGTTCTCGCCCGAATGGAGCGCCAGCGCCTCGATCCGCCTCACCACCGATCGCACCTTCCTCCGGCGCTACGACATTTCGCGCGACGATCGACTGCGCAACAATGTGCGGCTGGAGCACATCGACTCCGACAGCTATTTCTCGATCAATGCCTGGGCGGTGCAGACGCTGCGGGTCGGCGACCGGCAGGGTTCCCAGCCCTTCGTTCTGCCCGAGCTCGATTATCGCCGGCGCATGGATGACGGCCTGCTCGGCGGACGGCTCGAATTCCAGCTCAACACGCTGGCGATCGGGCGTTCGGACGGCCAGGATCTCGCAGCGCGCCTTCGCCAGCGCCCGTTGGGACCTGCGCAAGCTAACCAACTGGGGCCAGGAAGTGACCTTCACTGCTTATGGCCGCGCCGACGCCTATAATACCGACGATACGCTCTCCACTCTCGTTCCCAGCTATCGCGGTGACGAGGGGTTCCGGTTCCGGGGCATCGCCGCGGCCGCTGTCGATGTAAAATGGCCGTTCGTCGGCGAGTTCCTCGGCGGCACCCAGAAAATCACGCCGCGGATCCAGATCGTCGCCGCACCCAGGCTCGAAAATCTCGCGGTCCCCAACGAGGATGCGCGCGCCGTGGACCTCGAGGATTCGAACCTCTTCGCGCTCAATCGCTTCCCCGGTTATGATCGGTTCGAGGATTCGACCCGCTTCACCTGGGGCGTCGATTATGCGCTGTACCTGCCCGGCTTCAGCGTCGACGCTAATGTGGGCCAGAGCTATCGTCTCACCTCGCGGCCGACGATCTTCCCCGATGGCACCGGCCTCGCCGATCGCGTGTCCGACATCGTCGGGCGCACCGTGGTCCGCTTCCGCGATTTCGTGAGCTTCACCCATCGCTATCGGATCGACAAGGACACCTTCGCCATTCGCCGCAACGAGATCGACGCGACCGTCGGCTCGCGAAGCACCTATTTCCAGGTCGGTTATCTCCGCCTCAATCGCAACATCGACGCGACGCTCGAGGATCTGCAGGACCGCGAGGAAGCGCGCATCGGCGGGCGCGTCCAGATCGCGCGCTTCTGGTCGGTCTCGGGCGCGCTCCTCGTCGACCTGACCAACCGCGACGAGGACATCCTCTCCCAGGCCGACGGCTTCGATCCGGTGCGCCACCGGCTCGGCGTGACCTATGAGGACGATTGCCTTCGCCTCGGCCTCACCTGGAAGCGCGATTACGAGACAACTGGCGATGCGCGGCGCGGCAACAGCTTTCTTTGTCGCTGGCATTCAAGAATCTGGGGCGCTAGCGTAGCGCCCGACGGGGCGTAATCCGAATCCCGTCAAGCCTTGGTTCAGGCACAATTGGCGAGTATGCGCCACGATCTCCCCGAGATGGATGAGGGTACGGCTCCACGTGAACATGGGTGTTGCAAAGGCGGCTCGCTTCGGCCGCAAGACTATTCTGGCGTTCGGCCTGGCCGGGGTCGCGTCGATCGCGATCGCGCAGACCGTTCCCGATCAGCAGGTGCCGGATACCGGCCTGGATATTCCCAAGAACTTCCAGTTGTTCGGCAAGTCCGATCCCAACATCCGCAAGCCGACCGCGATCGTCAACGACACGGTGATCACCGGCACCGATGTCGATCAGCGCATGGCGATGGTCATCGGCATCAGCAAGCTCAACCTGAAGCCCGAAGAGCGCGATCAGCTTCGCCTGCAGATGCTGCGCCAGCTGATCGACGAGGCGCTCCAGATCCAGGAGGCCAAGGCCAACGAGATCACCGTCGACCCCAAGGAAATCGAAACGAGCTTCGCCCGCGTTTCGAAGAACTTTCAGCGGACGCCCGAGCAGATGCGTGCCTGGCTCAAGGAAGTGGGCGCCTCTGAGCGCACGATCCGCCGTCAGATCGAGGCCGACATCGCCTGGAACCGACTGCTGCGCCGTCGCGTCAACATCAACGTCGGCGAAGCCGAAGTGAAGGCGATGATCGACCGCATGAAGGCGGCCAAGGGCAGCGACGAATTTCACGTCTACGAGATCTACATGAACGCGACGCCCGATCGCGCGCAGGAAGTGCATGCGAGCATGCAGAAGATGATCCAGCAGATGCGCGAAGGCGCACCGTTCGATTATCTCGCCAAGACCTATTCGGAGGCGTCGACCAAGTCGGTCGGCGGCGATCTCGGCTGGGTGCGTCCCGCGATGCTGCCGGAGCAGCTCGCCGGCGCCGCGCAGGAAATGCAGCCCGGCCAGGTAGCCGGCCCGATCCAGCTCCCCACCGGCTTCTCGATCCTGTACCTCGCCGAGAAGCGCAAGGTGCTGACGGCGGATCCCAAGGATGCCAAGCTGAGCCTGCGCCAGCTCGCGATCAACTTCCCCAAGGGCACGACCGAAGCGGCCGCCACTGCGCGCGCCGGCGAGTTTGCCACGGCGACGCGCGCGATCAAGGGCTGCGGCGACGTCGCCGGTGTCGCCCAGGCGCAGAGCGCGGAAGTCGTCGATCGTGACGGCATCGCGATCAAGGAACTTCCCCCGCGCTTCAGAACATGATCCTGCCGCTCCAGGTCGGTCAGGTGACCCAGCCCTTCGGATCGGTCGAGGACGGCGTTCGCGTGCTCGTTCTGTGCGGTCGCGACGACCCCAAGGACGCTTACGAGCCGTCGGTCGAGCAGGTGCAGAACCAGCTCGAGGAGCAACGTACCAACCTGCGCGCCCAGCGCATGCTGCGCGATCTGCGCCGCGACGCGCTGGTCGAATATCGCTGAGGTGCGCGGCGAGCGGATGACCAACCCGCTCGCCATCGCCATGGGCGATTCCGCCGGAATCGGCCCGGAGATCACCGCCAAGGCGTGGAGTGCGCGCGACCTGCATTCGCTCGCACCCTTCTTCGCGGTCGGCGATCCGCGGGCGGTCGAGAAGGTTTGGGACGGTCCCGTCGCCGTGATCAGCGACCCTGCCGAGGCCGAGGCCGTCTTTGCGAATGCGCTGCCGATCGTCTCGGTGGGTGATGCCGGAGAGATTGCGCCCGGTGTGCCCGATGTCGACAGCGCGCGCTGCGCCCTGCAATCGCTCGAAATGGCCTGCGGCCTGACCCGTTCGGGGGCGGCGAGCGCCTTGGTGACCGGGCCGGTCTCCAAGGCCCAACTCTACCGCATCGGCTTCACCTATCCCGGGCAAACCGAGTTCGTGGCCGAGCGCTGCGGTGTCGCCAGCGACAATACGGTGATGATGCTGGCCGGGCCGACGCTGCGGGTGGTGCCGATCACCGTCCATGTGCCGCTCGCCGATGTGCCGCATCTCCTGTCGATCGAGCTGGTGCTCGCCAAAGCGCGGGTGACTGCGCGAGGCCTGTATCGCAATTTCGGCATCGATCGGCCGCGTCTCGCCTTTGCTGGTCTCAATCCGCACGCCGGCGAGGGTGGTGCGATCGGCCGTGAGGAGATCGACATCCTGGCGCCTGCGATCGAGCAATTGCGCGCTGAGGGCATCGACGCGGTGGGTCCTTTCGCCGCCGACGCGATGTTCCATGCCCGCGCCCGCGCCGGCTATGATGCGGCCTTGTGCCTCTATCACGATCAGGCGCTGATCCCGATCAAGACGCTCCATTTCGACGACGGCGTGAACACCACCTTGGGATTGCCGATCGTCCGCACTTCGCCCGATCACGGCACCGCCTTCGGCATCGCCGGACGCGACGAGGCCAATCCCGGGGCGATGATCGCCGCGATCCGCATGGCCGCCGCGCAGGCCGAGCGTCGGGTGGAAGCGACCGCGCTGAGCCAGTGACCGAACTGCCGCCGCTTCGTGACGTCATCCGCAGGCACGGTCTCAGCGCGAGCAAGGCGCTGGGGCAGAATTTTCTGTTCGACCATCAATTGCTCGCGCGCATCGCCAAGGTGCCGGGTGACCTGACCGGCGCCGAAGTCTTCGAGATCGGCCCCGGCCCGGGCGGGCTGACTCGCGCATTGCTGGAGGCCGGCGCCTCGGTCACCGCAGTCGAACGCGACCGCCGCTGCATCCCCGCCCTGGCCGAATTGGGCGAATTCTTCCCCGGCAAGCTGAAGGTGATCGAAGGCGACGCGCTCGAAGTCGACGCACCCGCGCTGTTCGCGGGCAAGCCGCACGTCGTGGCCAATCTGCCCTACAATGTCGGCACTGCGTTGCTGGTGGGCTGGCTCTCGGCGGCGTGGGAGCCGTGGTGGGCGAGCCTAACCCTGATGTTCCAGAAGGAAGTCGCCGAGCGGATCGTCGCGCCGGCAGGTTCCGATGCCTATGGCCGGCTCGCAGTGCTGGCGCAGTGGCGCTCGACGCCGCGGATCGCAATGACGGTGCACCGCTCCGCCTTCACGCCGCCGCCGAAGGTGATGTCGGCCGTGGTCCATATCGTCGCCGCGCCGGCGCCGGAGGGCGTGCAGCTCAAGACGCTTGAGAAACTGACTGCCGCCGCGTTCGGCCAACGCCGGAAAATGCTCCGCCAGAGCCTCAAAGGCGTGCCGGGTGCGATCGAGGCGATGGAGCAATTGGGCGTGGATTCGAGCCGCCGTGCCGAGACGGTGTCCGTCGAGGAGTTCGTCGCGCTCGCCCGCGCCCTCGGCTAAGGCTTGGCGGGCGACGGCTTGGCCGGCTCGGCCTGTGCGGTCGCCGTCACGGGCGGCCCCTTGGCGATCGACGCCGCGAGCACGGTCGCATCACTGCACTCGCCATTGCAGATCGTCTTGATCCGGGCGAGATTCTCCTTCGCCTTCGCCGTCGCGCCCTTGACGACCAGCGCCTCGCCCTGACCGCGCAGCGCGGCGAGATCGTTCGGCTCGAGCGTGAGCGCCTCGCGGTAAAGACGGATCGCCTTGCCCGGCAGGCCGCGTGCGCGCGCGATCTCGCCGAGCACGAGGAAGGCCTCGCGGTTGCGCGGATCCACTGCCAGTGCGCTCTCCAGGGCATCCTGCGCGCCATCGAGATTGCCGGCCGTCTTTGCGGCGCGTCCTTCCTGGAGCAACGCAAGCGACTTGGGATCGATCTGATCGTCGGGACGCTGCGCCATCAACGACGTCGAGACCGAAAGCACCATTAACGCGACGGCGGCCGAAATCGCAGTGATCCGCATGAAAATCTCCGAAACTGAAGTGCGTAGCGCTATCATGGCCGAATCATTTTCGCGACAAAAAAGCCGTCGGTCGAGTCTGCCAATGGCGTGAGCCGAATTCCCGCGCCGCGCGGCGCGCCCGCGCCGGGCGTCAGGGTCTCCGTGGTCCAGCCGGGATAAGCGCCGAGAAATGCCTGGACCTGCCCCGCGCCTTCGTCGTCGAGCACCGAGCAGACGATATAGACCAGCGCGCCGCCCGGCCGCACCAGCTCCGCTGCGAGCCCCATGATGTGGCGCTGTGTCGCGACCAGTTTGTCGAGCCGTTCGCGGCTCAGCCGCCAGCGCGCCTCGGGGTTGCGCCGCCACGTGCCCGTCCCCGAACACGGCGCGTCGACGAGAACGATATCGGCCCGCCCCACCTGATCGGCGAGCTGCTCGGCCTCGCGATTGGGATTGAGCAGCCGCGTCTCGGCGATCGTCACCCCGGCCCGCGCGGCGCGCTCGGGCAGGCGCTGCAGCCGCCCGCGATCCACGTCGCAGGCGAGAATGCTGCCGTGATTGGCCATCAGCGCCGCCAGCGCGAGTGTCTTGCCGCCGCCGCCTGCGCAGAGATCCACGACGTGCTGCCCCCGTTCCGCACCCGCGGCGAACGTCACCAGCTGGCTGCCGGCGTCCTGCACTTCGAACTCGCCTGCGGCATAAGCGGGAAGCTGATCGACTCTGATATCGTGCGACAGGCGCAGTGCATCGGGCGCGAGATCCGAGCGGCTCGGCGCCCGGAAGCGTGGCGGCAACCCGATCGCGTGAAGTCTTGAGCGTGTTGACCCGGATATCCAGCGGCGCGCGCTCGAGCAAAGCAGCCTGTTCCTCGATCCCGATATCCGAGCCGCGCAATTTCTTGATCAGCCAGCCCGGCGCGTGGCCGGGCACCGCAACGGGCTCGCCGATCTCGATCGCCGCCGGACCGTAAGGCGATCCGTCGAAGGTCTCCGCGAGTTCCGGCCGATCGGCGACCAGTGCCAGCATCGCGGCGCGGCCGCTCTCGGGGCGCTCGCCGCACAGCCGGATCGCGTCGTACACCAATTCGCGCACGGCGCGGCGGTCCTTCGATCCGGCATAGCGCCGCTCGGCGAACCAGCGCGCGATCAGCGTATCCGCGGCGGCGCCCTGATCGCGTGCCGCCGCGATGATCCGGTCGAGCAGATCGATCGCCGCCTGGCTGCGGGCAGCCGGGGTCACCTGACAACATCCCAAAGTTGCGGGAGTCGCGGGTCATTCGTAAACTTTGGATCGAAGATCATTGCGCGCTCGAAAAGCAGGCCGAGATTTGCCGCGCACCCCATCGCCAACCCGAAGCAGAAGAAATCCTACATTGGAAGCTCAAACTGCGGCGAGCTGGTTCAACGCGTAGGATAGTTCGGTGCCTCTCGCGTGATCGTCACATCGTGCACATGGCTTTCACGCAGGCCGGCGCCGGTGATCCGCACGAACTTCGCCTTCTTCTGGAACTCGGGGATGGTCGGTGCGCCGACATAGCCCATCGCCGCCTTCACGCCGCCGACGAGCTGGTGAACCACGTCACGCGCAGTGCCCTTGAACGGCACCTGCCCCTCGATGCCCTCGGGCACCAGCTTGAGCTGATCCTTGATGTCCTGCTGGAAATAGCGATCGGCCGAGCCACGTGCCATCGCACCGACCGAACCCATGCCGCGATAGGATTTATAGGCCCGCCCCTGATAGAGGAAGGTCTCGCCCGGCGCCTCTTCAGTGCCCGCCAGCAGCGAGCCGACCATGCAGGTCGAGGCACCGGCGGCGAGCGCCTTGGCGAGATCGCCCGAAGTGCGCAGCCCACCATCGGCGATCACCGGCACGCCCGACTTCGCCGCTTCGTTTGCCGCGTCCATCACCGCCGTGAGCTGCGGCACGCCGACACCCGCGACGACCCGCGTGGTGCAGATCGAGCCCGGGCCGATGCCGACCTTGAGCCCGTCGGCGCCGGAACCGATCAGGGCTTTCGCCGCCTCGGCAGTGGCGATGTTGCCGGCGACGACCTGGACGCGGTTCGAGAGCTTCTTCACCCGCTCGACCGCGCGGCCGACATCCTTGTTGTGGCCATGCGCGGTATCAATGACGATGAGGTCGACTTCGGCGTCGACCAGCGCCTCGGTCCGCTCAAAACCCTTGTCGCCCACGGTGGTGGCGGCGGCGACGCAGAGGCGGCCGGCGGGGTCCTTGGTCGCGTTGGGGAAGTTGACTGCTTTCTCGATGTCCTTGACCGTGATCAATCCGACGCAGCGATAGTCGTTGTCGACCACCAGCAGCTTCTCGATCCGGCGCTGGTGGAGCAGGCGGCGCGCCTCTTCCTTGCCGACGCCCAGGGCAACCGTGGCGAGATTGTCGTGCGTCATCAGCTCGGCGACGGGCTGGCTGGGATTCTCGGCGAAGCGGACATCGCGATTGGTGACGATGCCGACGAGCTTGCCGCTCGCCTCGACCACCGGGATGCCGCTGATCTTGTGGCGCTGCATCAGTGCGCGCGCCTCGCCCAGGGTGCCGTCGGGCGCCATGGTGATCGGATTGACCACCATGCCGCTCTCGAAGCGCTTGACCGCGCGGACCGCCTCGACCTGTTCCTCGATGTCGAGATTGCGGTGAAGCACGCCGATGCCGCCGAGCTGCGCCATGACGATCGCCATGTCGGCTTCGGTGACGGTATCCATCGCCGACGAGATGATCGGGATGTTGAGCGCGAGGCTGCGCGTCACGAAGGTGCGGGTGTCCGCCATGCTCGGCAGGACTTCGGACTCGCCCGGATATAGAAGGACGTCGTCGAAGGTGAGGCCGAGGGGGATATCCATGAGGTGCGCCAAGTCCTGAGTCGGAGGTTGGCGGCCCATGTAACCGCGGTCAGGGCAAACTGCTAGGTTGTATCGACTCATCGGCTCTTCTCCTCTCCCGGTGGGAGAGGTAGCGAAGCTTGGCAGCTTGCTGCCTAGCGTAGCTGGGTGAGGGTTTCCCGCTATCGTTGGGGTGATCCCCTCACCCAGCTCCGACTAGGGCCGCGCAGAAGGTGCGCGACCCAAGTCTGCGCAACCCTCTCCCGACGGGAGAGGGAAATTAATGTCGATATGCCCTCGGTGCCACGCGCGGCGGTCGCCCTCGCGGCTGAGATTTCGCCACAATCCCCCGCCGAAACTGACAATCAGCGGGAAATCCCGGAGGTCAGCGTAAGTTCCGCGCGATCAGCGCCCGCGCCTGCTCGACATGCATCGCCTCGATCATCCGGTCGCCGAAACGCTCGGCGCCCCCGGTGGCTGCCGCGATCAGCGCTTGTGCCTCGGCAAGTTCGGCTGCGCTCGCGCCGAAGGCGGCGGCGGCGATCTCGATCTGGTTGGGGTGGATCAGCGACTTGCCGTCGAAACCGAGCATGCGTCCGTGCCGGCATTCGGCAGCGAGGCCCTCGGGATCGTCGAGGGTGTTGAAGACTCCGTCGAGCGCCCAGATCTCGGCGGCACGCGCGGCCAGCACGATCATCTGCAGCGAAAGGACGAGCCCTTCGCGGCCGCCATCCGCGGGTATGCCGAGCGTCGCGCGCAGATCGTTGACGCCGGCGATCAGGCCACTCACCCCCGACACCGTCGCGATCTCGGCTGCGGCGAGCACGCCCCTCGGCGTCTCGATCATGGCGAGAAGCGGCTTGCCCGCCGCATCGGCGACCATTGCGGCGTCTTTCAGAGTCTCGGCCTTGGGCAGCACCACGAAATCGCAGGCGGAGCCGGCGACGGCGGCCAGATCAGCCGCATGCTCTCTGGATTCGAGGCCGTTTACGCGGATCGCACACAAACGGTCCCCGAACCCTTCCGCCGTGGCCTCGACAGCCGCAATACGGGCGGCGGCCTTCGCATCGTCGCGTACTGCGTCCTCCAGATCGAGGATGACCAGGTCCGCCGCCAATTCCCTCGCCTTGGCAATGGCGCGCGGATTGGAGGCGGGCAGAAACAGCGCAGTGCGCGGGGCCAGTGGGGCTGTGGTCATGGCGCGACTCTATGCTAGCAAGGCGCAGGAATTGCGAGGGGAGTCGGGGCATGGACGTGCTGAACATATTTCTGGTCGTGCTGGTCGCGGTGGTGCTGCTCTACCTCTTCTCCAGCGTGAAGATCGTCACTCAAGGCTATCAATATACGATAGAATATTTCGGCCGCTTCACCGCGGTCGCCTCACCCGGCCTCAATTTCTACCCCGCCTTCTTCTATCGCGTCGGCCGCAAGGTGAACATGATGGAGCAGGTGATCGACATCCCCGGCCAGGAGATCATCACCAAGGACAATGCGATGATCTCCACCGACGGCGTGGTGTTCTTCCAGGTCCTCGATGCCGCCAAGGCGGCCTATGAGGTCTCGGACCTCTATCTGGCGCTGCTCCAGCTCACGACGACGAACCTGCGCACCGTGATGGGTTCGATGGACCTCGACGAGACGCTGTCGAAGCGCGACGAGATCAATGCGCGGCTGCTCAACGTCGTCGATCACGCGACTACGCCGTGGGGTGTCAAGATCACCCGCGTCGAGATCAAGGACATCCGTCCGCCCGCCGACATCGTCAACGCGATGGGCCGCCAGATGAAGGCCGAGCGCGAGAAGCGCGCCAACATCCTCGAAGCCGAGGGCATGCGCGCGTCCGAGATCCTGCGCGCCGAGGGTCAGAAGCAGTCGCAGATCCTCGAGGCCGAGGGCCGCCGCGAAGCCGCGTTCCGCGACGCCGAGGCCCGCGAGCGCGCCGCCGAGGCGGAAGCGACTGCCACCCGCGCCGTGTCCGACGCGATCGAGAGCGGCAGCACCCAGGCGATCAACTATTTCATCGCGCAGAAATATGTCGAGGCGATCGGCAAGTTCGCGACCTCGCCCAATGCCAAGACGATCCTGTTCCCGGTGGAGGCGACCCAGCTGATGGGTACGCTGGGCGGGATCGGCGAGCTGGCGCGGGAAGCGATCAGCGGCTCCCCGCCCCGGCCATCGACACCGCCCGCTGCCCCTGGATCGCGCGCACGTCCCGCACCCTTCGGCCCGAAGGAGGATTGATCGATGGACGCACTGCTCGCCACCCCGGGCTCGCCTGGCTCATCCTCGCCGCGGTGCTCGCGATCACCGAATTGCTGATGCCGGGCATCTTCCTCGTCTTCGTCGCAGCCGGTGCGGCGCTGACCGGGGTGGTGACGCTGATCATCCCCGAATTCGCAGTGCTGTTTCAGGTCGCGGTGTTCATCCTCGCAACTTCGACGGCGGTGGCGATCGGGCGGCGCTGGTATGCGCAGAACCCGGTTGCGAGCGCCGATCCGCTGCTCAACGACCGAGTCGCGCGGCTGATCGGCGAAGTGGTGACCGTCGTCGAACCGATCGTCGCCGGAAAGGGCAAGGTCCGCGTCGGCGACGGCGAGTGGCTCGCCTCCGGGCCGGACGCACCGATCGGCACGCATGTGCGGATCGTCGGCGCGGCGGGTACGTCGCTCACCGTCGAGCCCGTGACTGCCTGATTTTCGAGGAATGACCATGCGACCCAATCGCCGCCAGCTCCTGCTCGGCACCGCCGGGACCCTTGCGGCCACTGCCCTGCCCCGTTCCGCCGGCGCGCTGTTCGCCGATGCGGACACGGCGGCCGACACGCTGCTCACGCGCACTGCCGAGGCCTTCCTCAAGCTCTATCCCGAAAACGCCACTTCGCTGGGGATCGACAAGGACAAGCGCGCGCTGCTCAAGCACCAGCTCACCGATCGATCGCCCGAGGGGCAGCGCAAGATCGTCGCGCATCTTCGCCAGACGCTCGCCGAACTGGCCAGGCTCGATGCCGCGGCACTGAGCCCGGTGATGCGGACCAATGTCGAGGTGGTGCAGGCCTCCTATGCGAACGGACTGGAGGGCTTCGGCTTCGGCTATGGCGACGTCGCGGTCGGCAGCTGGCGCAATACGCCCTATGTGGTGGCGCAGAATGTCGGCGCCTATATCGATGTCCCGCGGATGCTCGACACCGATCATCAGGTGAAGACCCGCGAGGATGCCGAGGCCTATCTCGATCGCGTCGAATCCTATGCCGATCAGCTCGACGGCGAGACCGAGCGGCTCAAGATCGCCGCCGCGAAGGGCGTGATCGCCCCCGACTTCCTGCTGGACAAGAACCTCAACCAATTGAAGCTCGCGCGCGGCGGCAACACCGCCGGCTGGGGACTGGTCACGTCGCTCGCCAATCGCACCGCCGGGATGGAAGGCGATTTCGGCAACGGCGCGTGGATGCTGGCGAACGACAAGATCGCGCCCGCGCTCGACCGGCAGATCGCCGAGCTCGAACGCCATCGCAAGCGCGCCACGCCGGACGCCGGTGTCTGGAAGTTCGCCGACGGCGAAGCCTATTATGCCTGGACGTTGCGCGCCGGCACGACCACCAGGATGACTCCTGAGGAAGTCCACCAGATGGGCCTCGACCAGCTCCGCACGATCCAGGCGGAGATGGACACGATCCTCAAGAAGGAGGGATACAGCCAGGGCAGCGTCGGCGCGCGGATGGAGGCGCTGGCCAAGGACCCGCGCTTCACTTTCCCCGAAGGCGATCCGGGTCGCGCCGAGATCATGAAGTTCCTGAACACGCGCATCGCCGACATCCGCGGGCGCATGCCGCAGGCATTCAACACGCTGGTGAAGGGCAATGTCGAGGTCCGTCGCATGCCGCCCGAGGAGGAGCCGGGCGCACCCGGCGCTTATGGCGGTCCCGGTTCGATCGACGGCACCATCCCCGGCAAGTTCTGGATCAACCTGCGCACGACGAGCCTGCACACGCGCTTCAGCCTGCCCGATCTCGCTTATCACGAGGCGATCCCCGGCCATGTCTGGCAAGGCGAATACACCTTCAAGCTCCCGCTTGTCAGGAGCCTGCTCCAGTTCAACGCCTATTCCGAAGGCTGGGCGCTCTATGCGGAGCAACTCGCCGACGAGCTCGGCGTCTATGCCGACAATCCGGCCGAGAAGCTCGGCTATCTCCAGTCGCTGGGGTTTCGCGCGTGCCGGCTGGTGGTCGATACCGGGCTGCATGCCAAGCGCTGGACGCGACAACAGGCGATCGACTGGTTCGTCACCGCCAACGGCTCATCGGTCGAGGAAGTCAGCGGCGAAGTCGACCGTTATTGTTCGTGGCCGGGACAGGCATGCGGCTACAAGGTCGGCCATAGCGAGATCAATCGCCTCCGCGACCGCGCCAAAGCGGCGCTCGGGCCGGCATACGACTTCAAGGCGTTCAACGACGCCCTTGTGCTCGGCGGCAACGTGCCGATGACGGTGCTGGGGCACGTCGTCGACCGGTACGTCGCCGCGCGGAAGGGCTGACGCCCCGGGGTTATTTTTGTTGAACAGCCCCGAAATCATGCTGCCCACGTCGTTGAGCGGATTGCCGTCGCCGTCCTTGTCGAGCGCGCCGAGGACCCCGCCCGCCTGCCCTTGAAGCAGCGACGCGAAATTGGCCAGTGCACCCTCGCCGCCGATATGACCGATGATCTCCTGGACCTTGTCGAGCGGGAGGCCCGTTGCCGAGGCGGCGCCCTCCGCGGTGTCGCCCGGCTCGGGGTGCGCCTTGGCGAGCGCGCCGACCGCGGACTCGACCTGCTCGGGCGAGAGCCCGATCTTGGTCGCGAGGTTCTTGATATCGACGTTCTGGGTAACCTGGCCGAGAATACCATCGAAAATGCTCATCGCGGATCTCCTGGGTGAACGCTGCCGCGACTCGTTAGCACATCGCTGGTAAAGGCGCACGGTCCGGTTCGACAAAGCCTCGGCGGGCCGCCACCGAGAAGAGCCGCTCGCGACTATAGAAGCCGAGTGGCCAATCGCGACGACCCACCGGCGAGACCAGCAGCGCGTTGACCCGATCGGCGAGGCCGCCTTCGGGAGGCGCGCGCAGGAACAGCCGCACGCCCGCGAGCCAGGTGCGGGTGATCGTGTCGTGATAGCCGCCTTGATCGTCGTTCACGCCGCCGACGCTCTCGTTGAAACGCGAGATGATCCCGGCGATCTCCGCGTCGACATCCACGTCGGGCCGACGCATCAGCAAATAGAGGCAGGCCGCAAGGTGCGCCTCATGCGTCCAGTCCTCCTTGGCGAGGCTGCACGCAAGCAGCCCTTCGCCGAGACGAATGACCTCGGCATCGGAGGTGAACAGGCGGGGAGAAGTCGGTCATCGATCGGGTTCCTAGAGGTCCGATCGATGACCGGGCAAGTCAGGCGGGTAGCGGGGCGCGCGGTGCCGATTGTCGCACGCTCTCGTCGACATGATCGGCGAACTGAGCGAAGTTCTCGTTGAACAGGTCGACCAGTTTCGCCGCAATGGTGTCGTATTGGGTCTTGTTCGCCCAGCTCTCGCGCGGATCGAGCACCGACGAATCCACGCCGGCGACGCTTACCGGCACCTTGAAGCCGAAATTGGGATCGATGCGGAACTCGGCATGGTTCAGGCTGCCGTCGAGCGCGGCGCCCAGCAGCGCGCGGGTAAGCTTGATCGGCATCCGCTTGATCCCGGCCTGGGTGGCCATGCCCCCTGCCCAGCCGGTATTGACCAGCCAGCAATTAACGCCGCCTCTGGCGATCCGCTCCTTGAGCAGATTGCCATATTCGGAAGGATGGCGCGGCATGAAGGCGGCGCCGAAGCAGGTCGAGAAGGTCGCCTCGGGCTCGGTCACGCCGATCTCGGTGCCGGCCACCTTGGCGGTATAGCCCGACAGGAAATGATACATCGCCTGCTCGGGCGTGAGCTTCGCGATCGGCGGCATGACTCCGAAGGCGTCGGCGGTGAGGAAGATGATGTTCTTCGGCACCGGCCCCAGATTATGGGCCGAAGTGTTCGGAATGAAGTCGATCGGATAGGCACCGCGGCTGTTCTCGGCGAGGCCCGCGTCGTCGAGATCGAGCTGGCGGCTCTCCGGGTCCATCACGACATTCTCGAGCACTGTGCCGAAGCGCTTCGTGGTCGCGAAGATCTCGGGCTCGGCCTCGGGGGAGAGGCGGATCATCTTGGCGTAGCAGCCGCCTTCGAAATTGAAGACCGCGCTGTCCGACCAGCCATGCTCGTCGTCGCCGATCAGCGTGCGGCTGGCATCGGCCGAAAGCGTCGTCTTGCCGGTGCCCGAAAGGCCGAAGAACACCGCGGTATCGCCGGCGGGGCCGATATTGGCCGAGCAATGCATCGGCATCACGCCCTTGGGCGGGAGCAGATAGTTGAGCAGGCCGAACACGCTCTTCTTCATCTCGCCGGCATAGGCCGTGCCGCCGATCAGGATCAGCTTGTCGGTCAAGTTGACGGCGATCACGGTTTCGCTGCGCGTGCCGTGGCGTTCGGGATCGGCGCGGAAGCTGGGCAAATCGATGATGGTGTATTCGGGCGCGAACCAGTCGAGCTCGCTCTCGTCGGGGCGGACGAGCATCGTGCGGATGAACAGATTGTGCCACGCGAGCTCGTTGATCACGCGGACATTGACCCGGTGCTCGGGCTGCGAGCCGCCATACAGGTCCTGGACGAACAGGGTTTCGCGCTGCGCGAGCGTGGCGAGGAAATCGGCCTTGAGCGCGGCGAAATGCTCCGGGCGCATCGGGCGATTGCTCTTGCCCCACCAGACGGTGTCTTCGGTCCCGGCGTCGCGGACGATGAACTTGTCGTTGGCCGAGCGGCCGGTGTGCTTGCCGGTGGCGACCACCAATGGTCCGTCCTTGGCGAGCTTGCCTTCGCCGCGATGGACGGCGTGCTCCACCAGGGGCGCGGTTTCGAGATTCCAGAATAGCTTAGCGCCGGTCTCGATGCCCTGGGCATCGAGACCGTGGCGCGGGGTGCGCTTGGTCACAGGTCCAACTCCTAATCGCGGGCCCCTTTCCCGAAGGCGGGGCCGCGTTATCAATGACATTGCCTTAGGCAGCGCGCGCAAAGGGCGTCAATGCGGGTAAGCGTTGTCAACCGATTGAGCCGGACGCGACTTTGCTTTAACCCGTGGGTGATGCTTCCAAGCCACGCACGCTGCCCGGCATGACCGCGACGATCGCGCTGGTCGATGACGACCGCAACATCCTGACCTCGGTCTCCATCGCGCTCCAGACCGAGGGGTTCCTCACCCGCGTCTATTCGGACGGCGAAAGCGCGTTGAAGGCGCTGATCGAGAATCCGCCCGACCTGGCCGTGCTCGACATCAAGATGCCCAAGATGGACGGGCTCGAGCTGCTGCGGCGGCTGCGCGAGAAAAGCGCGATCCCGGTGATCTTCCTCACCAGCAAGGACGACGAGCTCGACGAGGCGCTCGGCCTGGCGATGGGTGCCGACGACTATATCGCCAAGCCGTTCAGCCAGCGGCTGCTGATCGCCCGCATCCGCGCGATCCTGCGCCGCACCGAGGCAGTGCAGCCGGCCGTCGAGGGCTCCGATCCGCAGGAGCCGGCCGAGATCCTCGATCGCGGGCGGCTGACCATGGATCCGGCGCGGCACCGCGTGACCTGGGGCGGCACCAACGTGACGCTGACGGTCACCGAATTCCTGATCCTCGAGACGCTGGCGCAGCGCCCGGGCATCGTGAAGACGCGCAACCAGCTGATGGATGCCGCCTATCAGGACGACATCTATGTCGACGATCGCACCATAGACAGCCACATCAAGCGCGTGCGGCGCAAATTCCGGCAGGTCGATCCGGAGTTCGATGCTATCGAAACGCTGTATGGCGCCGGTTACCGCTTCTCGGACGAATAGCGAGCGCGACCTCGCGCTCAAATGGTCGAACCGCGTCAGCCTCACGCCGAGGATTCTGGCGGTCAACATCTTCGCGCTCGCATTGCTCGGCAGCGGCTTCTTCTATCTCGATTCCTATCGCAGCAGGATCGTCGACAGCCGGGTGGCGGAGGCACGCGGCGAGGTTCGGCTGATCGCCCAGGCCATCGCCTCGGCCACGCCCGAGCGGCGCGACCTGCTCGTACTCAGCCTCGCCCGCGACACCGGCACGCGGATCCGCCTGTTCGACGAGGACGGCAAGCTGATCACCGACAGCCACGAACTGGGGCTGCGCAACCTGGTTCTGCGCGATCCCGACAAGGACCCGTTCAACCAGTCCACTGCCCGCTTCCTCGACGCGGTGATCGACACGGTCGTGGGCACCGACCGTCCGCCGCTTTATCGGGAAAAACCGCGCGACGGCGGCATGGAATGGCCCGATGTCCGCACCGCGCGGGAGACGCATGGTACGCCCGCCACGGTGTGGCGTGCGCCCGATCGTACGCCGGTGATCACCGCCGCGGCGCCGATCACCCAGCTCGGGGTGGTGATGACCACGGTCAACGCCCGCGACATCACCCAGACGGTGCGTTCCGAGCGCTTCCGGTTGAGCGTGGTGCTCGCAATCGTCTCGCTGCTTTCGATCCTGCTCTCGCTGTTCCTTGCGCGGACGATCGTGCGGCCGCTGCGCCGCCTCGCGCGGGCCGCGGTGCGCGTCCGGCTGGGGCGCGCGCGCGAAGTGGTGGTGCCGCGATTGCCCGAGCGCAGCGACGAGATCGGCATGCTCGCCCGCGCGCTTTCGGACATGAGCCAGGCGCTTCGCGCGCGAATCGACGCGACCGAGAGCTTCGCCGCCGATGTGACGCACGAGCTCAAGAACCCGCTGGCTTCGCTGCGTTCGGCAGTGGAAGGCCTGTCCAAGGTCAAGGACCCCGAGCTGCAGGAGCAATTGCTGGCGATCGTCCGCGACGACGTTCACCGGCTGGACCGCTTGATCACCGACATCTCCGATGCGTCGCGCCTCGACGCGCAGCTCAGCCGGGCGACGTTCGAGCCGGTGGATGTCGGCGCGATGATCCAGGCGCTGCTCGACCAGCGCGAAGCCCGCGGACTCGCGAACGGCATCCGCATCGTCTTCGATCGCCGCCCGAACGCGCCGCTGATCGTGCTCGGCGAGGGCGCGCGGCTCGAACGCGTGTTCGAGAATTTGATCGAGAACGCCGTCTCCTTCTCGCCCCCGAACGGCCTGATCACGATTTCGGCCGTGTCCTACCGCGAGACTTTGGTGGTGCGGGTCGAGGACGAAGGCCCGGGCGTGCCCGAAGAAGCGCGCGACGCGATCTTCCGGCGATTCCATTCGGTCCGCCCGGAGAGTGAAGCCTTTGGTCAGCATTCCGGGCTAGGCCTTGCCATCGCACGCACCATCGTCGAAGGCCATCAGGGGAGCATTTCAGTGGAAACGAGAGAAGATCGGTTGCGCGGAGCTCGATTCGTGGTGCGCCTGCCTTTGGCGGAGCGCGACTGATGCCTGAAGCCAGGCTTCCGGAGGTCTCTTCCGAGACGGTGCACGGCGCTTGCGTGGCGATCGGCGGGCGCGCGGTGCTGATCGAGGGGCGTTCGGGCGAGGGCAAGTCCGATCTCGCCTTGCGCCTGATCGATCGCGGCGCCGCGCTGGTCGCCGACGGTCAGGTGATCTGCCAGCGCAGCGACAAGGCACTGCTCGCCAGCGCGCCGGCACATCTGGCCGGACGGATCGAAGTGCGCGGGCTGGGCATTGTCGAGATGCCCAGTGTGGAGCGCGTTCCGGTGGACCTGCTGATCGTCATCCTCGACGCCCCGCCCGCTTTCCCCGAGGATGCGCGGACGCGGCGCATTGCGGGAATCGACGTGCCGGTGCTGGCGCTGGCCGCGCTCGAGCCCTCCGCGCCGATAAAGGTGGAGTTGGCGGTCAAGCGGGCAACGCAGTGAACCGTCGCCCCAAGCATATCCTGCTCGTCACGGGCATGTCGGGCGCCGGCAAATCGACCGTGCTCAGGACGCTCGAGGATCTGGGCTGGGAAACAGTCGACAATCTGCCGCTTCTGCTGCTCAACCGCCTGCTCGATACCCCGCCCGGCGAAGGCGCCGACGGCGATGACGAGCGCCCGCTCGCGCTCGGCATCGGCACGCAGACTCGCGGTTTCGACGCCGAGAGCATCGTCCGGCGCATCAAGAAGCTGAGCGAGGACGGCCACCACGTCGGCACGCTGTTCCTCGAATGCGCCGGCGCCGAGCTCGAGCGGCGCTATTCGGAGACGCGCCGCCGCCATCCGCTGGCGCAGGATCGGCCGGCGAGCGACGGCATCGCCCGCGAGCGCGAGCTGCTCATGCCGCTCCGGCGCTGGTCCAACCGGCTGATCGACACCACCAGCCTCTCCTCCAACGAGCTGCAGCAGCAGATCCGCTCGACCTTCGCGGGCGACGGGATGGGCAAGACGGTGCTGACGATCACTTCGTTCGGATCTCGCCCGCGGATTGCCGCGCGACGCCGACCTGGTCTTCGACATGCGTTTTCTGCGCAATCCGCATTGGGTGGAGTCGCTTCGTCCCGGGACAGGACGGGACGACGAGGTCTCGGCCTATATCGCGGACGATCCCGCTTATGGACAGGCGATGGCGCAGATCGAGGCGTTGCTGCTGCTGCTGCTTCCGCGCTATCAGGCTGAGGGAAAGGCATATGTTACCGCCGCATTCGGGTGTACGGGGGCCGCCATCGCTCGGTTCACGTCGCCGAACGGATGGCGCGGCGGTTGCGCGAGGAGGGATTTTCGCCCACGGTGATGCACCGCGATTTGCAGACCGCGCCGCAGGACTCGCTGGAGGGGACCCCGGTGACCATATCAGGGGGCGGAGTTTGAGATGATTGGTTTGGTGCTCGTGACGCACGGACGACTCGCCGAAGAGTTCGTGGTCGCGATGGAACATGTGGTGGGCCAGCAGGAGCGGATCGAACCGATCTCCATCGGCCCCGACGACGATATGGAGGCCCGCCGCGCGGACATCGCCGCGGCGATCGCGCGCGTCGATGAGGGTCGCGGCGTGATCGTGCTGAGCGACCTGTTCGGCGGCACGCCCTCGAACCTTGCCATCTCGTTGATGGAGGCGGGTCGGGTCGAAGTGATCGCCGGGATCAACTTGCCGATGTTGATCCGGCTGGGCAGCGCGCGCAAGACGATGAAGGTGACCGAAGCCGTCGCCGCCGCGCGCGACGCGGGGCGCAAATACATCACCGTCGCATCCGAGGTATTGGGAGAGGCCGCCGCGTGAGCCGGGCGATCCGTACCGTGATGATCGAGAACCGCCGCGGCCTGCATGCCCGTGCCAGCATGGCGTTCGTCACGCTCGCCACCGGCCAGCCGGTCGAGCTCATCGTCGAGAAGGATGGATCGAGCGCCTCGGGCACTTCGATCCTCGATTTGATGATGCTCGGCGCCGCCAAGGGCGATTCGATCACGATCAGCGCCGAGGGCGACGGCGCGCACGAAGCCGTGCAGGCGCTGGCGGAGCTCGTCGAGGCGCGCTTCGGCGAGGAATAGCGGAGCACCCCGATCCGTTCGTGCTGAGCTTGTCGAAGCACCTTCTCGATCGATTTTCCACCAAAGAAGAAGAGCCCTTCGACAAGCTCAGGGCGAACGGGTTAAGGCTTCCCCATGCCCCGCGAGATAACCGCCTTTTCCAATCCGCTGATCAAGCGCGTCCGGCTGCTGCGCGACAAGCGGCACCGGCGCGAGGAAGGATTGTTCCTCGCAGAGGGGCTGCGCATCCTGACCGAGGCGCGCGAGGCTGGGCGGCTGCCCGAGTTCCTGTTCTTCGCCAGGGATATGGCGAGCCACCCGCTGGTGCGGGCGCTGGTCGAGGCCACCGAGGCGATGGGCGGCGAGGCGATCGAGACCAATGCCGACATCCTCTCCAAGCTGTCCGGCAAGGATAATCCGGGCGCCGTGGTGGGCGTCTATCCCGAGTTCGCGCTCGGGCTGGCCGATCTGGACCGCGCCGCCGCGCCGATCTGGCTGGTCGCCGAGCGGCTGCGCGATCCGGGCAATCTGGGCACGATCCTGCGCACCGGCGACGCGGTCGGCGCGGGCGGGCTGATCCTGATCGACGACTGCGTCGATCCCTTCTCGGTGGAAGCCGTGCGCGCGAGCATGGGGGCGCTGTTCACGGTGCCGGTCGCCAAGGCGAGCTGGGCCGAGTTCGTGCCATGGCTGCGTGCGGGGCCGGGGCAGTTGGTGGGCCTGAGCCTCGACACCGAGCACGACTATAAGGCGCCGGCCTATCAGGCGCTGACCTTCCTGCTCACCGGCAATGAGGCGCAGGGCATGCCCGACTTCATGGCCGAAGAATGCGACCTGCTGGTCAAGATCCCGATGCTCGGCAAAGCCGACAGCCTCAATGCGGCGGTCGCCACGGCAGTGATGGCATATGAGGTGCTGAGTAGGATTCGCGGCGCTTAACTTCGCACTTTGCCCGCGAATCGTGAAATTCCGTTGCGCGGAATTATAATATTCGTGCGTGGGTTTGTTGACGGGGCCGGACGATGTCAAAGAGCTGGTATGAGGCTGGCACGGCAAATCCTACATTGCCAGCATCCTGAACGGGCGCCGATCGTTACGGCCACGTGCGGTTCAGCCGCGTGGCGGCAGAAAAGCCGCGAAGAGGGAGAAATATCATGATCAAGATCGCCGCCGCCGGACTGCTGACGCTGGCCGCCCTGCCCGCCTTGGCCCAGTCGAACGCCCAGCCCTATCGCGCGCTCGGCACCGAACCGTTCTGGTCGCTGACGATCGACGGCAGTCGGATTCGCTACCAGCCCGCAGAGGGGCGCGTGGTCACCGTCGCCAAGCCGCGGCCGATCGTCGGCTTCAATGGCGAGCGCTATGTGACGCGCGGCCTGACGGTGGACATCACCCATGTCGAGTGCAGCGACGGGATGAGCGACCGGACCTTCCACGACACCGTCACGGTGACCCTGCGCGGGCGCACGCTGCGTGGCTGTGGCGGTGATGTGCTGTCCGAGCGGCCCGCGCCGAGTTCGGTGATCGAGGGCGAGTGGAGGATCCAGTCCATCGCCGGGCGCCCGCCGGTGGCACAAAGCAACCCGCGCGTGTCCTTCACCAACACGAAGATGAGCGGCAGCACCGGCTGCAACAATTTCAACGGCGGCTTCCGCTTCGAGCGCGGCCGGCTGACCGCCGGACCGCTGGCGACGACGCGGCGCGCGTGCCCGGGTACGCTCAACACGCAGGAGCAGAAACTGATCAAGCTGTTCGGCCAGCCGCTGAGCGTGAGCCGCAACCGAAACGGCAAGCTGGTGATGACTGCGCGCGGCGGCGAGACCGTGGTGCTGGCGCCGGTCCGTGGGCGCTAGGTTGAGAACCTATTCAAGCTGTTGATCTGACTAACGGGCTCGTCCTCTCTTCGTCATCCCCGCTTTCGCGGGGATGACGTTTTTTGAATATGAATCCTCAGCCTAGCGCCCGCCCCCTCACTTCAGGTTGAAGCGGATGCCGACGCGGAACTGCCGGCCGAGCATGTCCGAATAGGTGCTGTTCGAGGCGTTGCCGGTCTCGGGCACCAGCAGCGGCCAGCGGTTGAACAGGTTGGTCACGTTGAAGAACATCTCGGCCTCCGAGGTGCCGCTGACGGCGATCTTCTGCGTCAGATTGAGGTCGGCATAGAACAGCCCCGACACCTGGTTGTTGTTGTAGGTCGGGAAGTTCGTGGTCGAGACCGGGCACCCGCTGGTGCACTCGATGCCGTTCGCGACATATTTGCCCGCGCTGACGCCACGGCCGGTGACGGTCGCCGAGAAGGTCGGCGACGCATAGTTGAGGCTGCCGCGGAAGATCCAGGTCGGCGTGCTGGCCTGCCCGCCATTGGCGCCCACGGTGTTGACGGGTGCCGAGCCCGCGATGCCCGTCACCGCCAGATTCTCGATGTAGCGCGTCGCGACGCCCCGCAGCGTGATGTTGTCGCCGCCGACGGGAATGCGATAGGCCGCGTCGAAATCGATGCCGCGCACCAGCCTGCGGACATAGTTGAACGGCTGGGTGCGGATCAGCAGATAGGGTGCATTGGGCTGCGAACGTGCCGGATCGGTGGTGATCGCGTCGCAGAAGTCCTGATTGCCGTCGGCATAACAGCGATTCACGGTTTCCTGCGCGCTGATCGAGTCGATCGCATCGGCCAGGTCGATGCGGAAATAGTCGACCGATGCCGTGAAGCCGGGCAGGAAGCGCGGCGACAGCACGGCGCCGACGTTCCACGAATTGGCGACTTCCGGACGCAGGTCCGGATTGCCGGTGGTCAGGCCCGAATAGCTGTAGGTCCGCGGGCCCTTCGATCCATCCGCAACGAAGACCGGGTTGGACACCGAATCGCTGTTGGCGGTGCCGGCCTGATAGAGCTCGTTGAGGTTGGGCGCGCGGATGTCGTGCGAGCGCGTCACGCGGAAGCGGATATCCTCGATCGGCGCCCAGGTCGCCCCCAGCTTCCAGGTGGTGACATAGCCGGAGTTCGAATAGTCGGTGCCACGCACCGCACCGTTGAACTCGAGGCCCAGGCCGAGCGGAATGACGGTCTCGAGATAGGCTTCCTTGACGCTGTATTCGCCGGTGAAGGGCAGGTAGTTGCCGACCGACCAGGCATTCGCCGTGGTGGGACGGCCGTTCGAACCTATGGTGATGACCGGCTGGAACTCGGTCGGCACGCTGCCGCGGATCTTTTCCTTGCGCGCCTCGCCGCCGAACGAGACGCTGACGTCGCCCGCCCAGGTGGCGAACGGCGTGACCGCCCAGTTGGTGCCGACGACATATTGCTGCAGCGTCTGGTCGCGATACGGATCGCCCAGCACATAATCGACCGCCGCCGCGTTCGCGACGCCCACGCCGAGGCGGTTGAGCGGCACGCAGTTCGGATCGTCGTCCGCGGGGTCGGGATTGACGTTGACGAGGCACTGGATCGAGCCGACCGCATAGCCGCGCGTGTTGCCGGCAGGTGCGAATGCCGCGGCAGTGGAGTTGTTCATCCGCGCGGTGTGCATGATATTGCGCAACTGTTCGCGCACGTCCGAGCGGCCATATTGGGCATAAACGTCCCAATGCCCGACATTGCCGAACGCCTCGAAGCTGCCCTCGGCGCCAATCACGTAGCGCTGCACCTTGCGCTCATTGTCGATGCCACGGAACGGCAGGTCGGCCGCGGTGGTCGCGACGGTGACGCTGGTGACGCCGGCAAGGCGGGCCGCGCCCAGTGCCTGCAACGCATAGGCGTTGCAGGTCACCGGCACCGGCACCGCGGTGCAGCCGGTGGTGTTGTAGGTAATGCCGGTCGACAGGTTCGGACCCGCGTTGAAGAACACCTTCTGGTGGTTGTACGAGCCCTCGGCGAACAGCTCGACGCCGTCCGCCACTTCATAGCTCAGCCGGCCGAACACGCCCCAGCGGTCGTCCTTCGGCATCAGGCCGATACGGCGACCCGAATCGTTGACCTGCCAGGATCCGCCCTGGACGACGCTGGGATGCGAAGTGCCGCTCACGCGGCTGAAGGTGGGAGACTGGAGCACGCCATAATCGAAGACGTTCACGGAGCCGCCCTGACCGAAATACAGGCCGCGCAGCGCATTCACCGAGGTGCCGGCCGATGCGGTGATCAGTCCGCCGGGGGTCGAGTTCGCCGCGCCGACCTGACGCAAGGTCGTGATATAGCGCGGCGTCGTGGCATTGGCCGTCCAGTTCGGATCCTCGACCCGCACATAGCCGGTGTGGTTCCACCCGCGATCGACCGCGTTGATATCGAAGATACCGTCCTGGTGCGCCTTCTCCGCGTTGAACAGGAAGTGGCCGCGCCCCCGGCGAACGATTTGCCGCCAGAGATGCTGCCCGAATAATTGAAGCCGTCGCCATATGTGGTGACGCCGGATTCGGCAGTGACGCGCAGGCCCTCGAGCTTCTTGTTGAGCACGAAATTGACCACGCCGCCTACCGCGTCCGAACCATAAGCCGCCGAGGCGCCGCCGGTCACCACTTCGACGCGATCGACCAGCCCCTGCGGGATCGTGTTGATATCGACCCAGCCATAGATCGTCGAACCGACCGAGCGGCGGCCGTCGAGCAGGACCAGCGTGCGGCCCTCGCCGAGGTTGCGCAGGCTCAGTGCGTTGATGCCGGCCGAGCCGTTCGACAGGTTGAGGCGCGAATTGGCCGGCTTGGTCGAACCGGCGAGCTGCGGCAGCTGATTGACGAAATCGGCGATGTTGTTGGTCGGCGAGGTGTTGTTGATATCGTCGCGCGTCAGCACGGTCAGCGGCGTCGGTGCCTGGAAGCCGTCGCGGATGATGCGCGTGCCGGTGACGACCAGTTCGTCCTCGTCCGTCGCTTCGCTCTGGGCCGGGGTCTCCTGCACCGTCGCGACGCCGGACCCGGCCGTCTGCGCGGCGGCGGGCAATGCCATCAGAGAGGCCAGCGCCAGCGCGGCCATGCTCGAGAAACTTGCAAGATCCGCTTGCCGGCGTGGATTCGTCATTATGGCCCCCCTTGGGATAAATTATCGAGACCGGCGAACCGGCCCGCGCGCATGCCCTCCGCGGCGACGCACAGCATGATCCTGCAACCTCTTTTGGGTTACATGGGCCATAGCGGAACCGAAGGTGCGCCGTGGTCGCGCGAAGCGTCAACAGGGGACGGAGTTCTTTGGCTTTATCGGGCCATAGCCGCGGACTATGGGTTGCGGCCATAACCTGACCCTATGGGTGGGGTAGCCCTCGCCATGAGACGGCGTTGCGCACACGGCGCTAGCCTCGCGTTCGAGTGCCATAGCGGGGAAGATTGCCGTGTTCGACCGTCGTTCCTTCCTGCTTGGCTCGTCAGCGACGCTCGCATTGGCGCCCGTAGCGGCGCTCGGCCGCATTCGGCCAGCCCAGGCGCGCGAGGCCGTCGTGCGCGGGCCCGAGGCCCCGATCGAGATCGTCGACGACGTCTATGGCGTGCCGCACATCCGCGCGGCATCGATCCCCGATGCCTTTTTCGGTCAGGGCTATGTCGTCGCGCGCGACCGGATGTTCCAGCTCGATCTCTCGCACCGCCGCGAGCTCGGCCGCTTGGCGGAGGCGTTCGGGCCCGACTTCGCGAGGCACGACGCCACCGCCCGTCTCTTCCATTATCGCGGCGATCTCGATGCCGAGCTGCGGGATGTGCCCGACGACGTGCTCGCCTGCGCCCGCGCCTATGTCGCGGGGATCAACGCGCGCATCGACGAAGTGGCCGCCGATCGTTCGCTGCTGCCACTCGAATACAAGATCCTCGACGTCACTCCGCTTCGCTGGGAACTGCAGGATCTCGTGATCCCGCGCGGCGCCTCGATCGACAATGCCGATGACGAAGTCCGCCGCGCGCAGCTCGCCGCGCTGGGCCTGCTCGATCTCGACGCGATCATCGCGCCGCTCCGTCCCGCCTGGCAGATGAAGGTCCCCGAAGGGCTGGATGCGGCCGCCGTCTCGATCGCCGATCTCGGCATGCTCCAGCTCGGCAGCCTGCCGTTCAGCGCCGAGACACCGGTCGCCGATCCCGCCGCGGGCCCGGCCGAGCGCGCCAATGCCGGCAGCAACGCCTGGACCGTCGCGCCCTCGCGCACCGCCACCGGGCGCCCGATCCTCGCCAACGATCCGCACCTTGGCATCGGCGGCTTCGGCCCGCGCCATGTCGCGCATCTGAGCGCGCCGGGGCTCGACGTGATCGGCGGCGGCTCGCCCGGGCTGCCCGGGATCATGCAGGGCCACACCGATCGCTTCGCGTTCGGCCGCACCAATTTCCACATCGACCAGCTCGATCTGTTCGTGCTCGAGCTCGATCCCGAAGATCCCGAGCGCTATCGCCATGACGGCGGCTGGAAGCGGTTCCGCCGGGTGGAAGTGGCGATTCCGGTGCGCGGCGGACCCGCGCGCAACGTGACGCTGCGATATTCCGAACAGGGGCCGGTGGTATCCCACAACCCTGCCCGGCGCCGCGCCACCGCAGTCGCCGCCATCGGAATGCAGCCGGGTGCCTCTGGTTCGTTCGCGATGATCGCGATCAACCTCGCAAAGGACTGGAAGAGCCTGCGCAAATCGGCGTTCCGCCTGCATCCCTCGCCGACCAACTTGCACTATGCCGATGTGGACGGGAACACCGGCTGGCAAGTGATCGGCTATGCGCCGGTGCGCAAGAAGGAGGACGGGCTTCTCCCCGTGCCCGGCGACGGTCGCTACGACTGGACCGGAATGCGCGATTTCGAGGCGCTGCCGAATGAATATAATCCGTCGAAAGGCTGGTTCGCCTCGGCCAACCAGAACAATCTGCCCGCCGACTGGCCGCGCGATCGCATACCGGCTTTCTCGTTCCGCGATCCCTATCGCTACGAGCGCATCGTCGACGTCCTGTCGCATCAGGAGCGGCACAGCCTCGCCGACAGCGTCGCGCTCCACCACGACACGCTGTCGACGCCCGCCAAGCAGCTGATCGCGCTTTTGCCCGCGAATCCGTCGCCAGCCGCCAGGCCAGCGGTGACGATGCTGCGCCGATGGGATGCGCGGCTCGACGCGAACAGCGGAGCGGCGGCGCTCTTCGAGATATTGTGGCGCGATCTCGGCAGGCGCATGCTCGCCGCGATCGTGCCTGCTCGCGCAAAGGCGCTGGTGACCGAGATCGCCCCCTCGGTCTTGCTCGGCCTGCTCGCGAAACCCGACGCGCGGCTCGGTGCCGATCCGCTAGCGGCGCGCGATGCGATGCTGGATGCCGCGCTAGCCGCCGCCTGGGCCTCGGCACGCGAGTTGCTCGGTGCCGATCCCGCCACGTGGCGTTGGGACACGCTCCATCAGGTGCGCATCCAGCATCCGCTGTCGCGCATTCCGGCGATCGCCGCCGCCTTCCCCGCCATCGAAGGCAGGGGAACGGGCGGCGATTCCTATACGGTGATGGCGCGCTGGCTGGGCAGCGGCCCGGGGTGGCGCGTCGGCGGCGGCGCGAGCTATCTGCAGGTCATCGACGTCGGCGCGTGGGACAATTCGCTGATGCTCAACCTGCCCGGCCAATCCAACGAACCGCGCTCGCCGCATTATCGCGACCAATACGCGCCGTGGATCGAAGGCAGGATGCAGCCGATGCTGTTCAGCCGCAGCGCGGTCGACGGCCAGGCCGCCGGCCGCACCACGCTGAAGCCTGGCGGCTCCTAGAGCTCCCGCTCGATCCACTGCTTGATGCCGCTCTTGGGCATCGCGCCGACCTGGGTCGCGGCGACCTGGCCGTTCTTGAACAGGATCATCGTCGGGATGCCGCGCACGCCGTACTTGGTCGGCGCATCGGGGTTCGCGTCGATGTCGAGCTTGACGATGTTGACTTGCTCACCGAGCTCGGCGGCGATTTCCTCGAGCGCCGGCGCGATCATCCGGCACGGCCCGCACCACTCGGCCCAGAAATCCACGAGCACAGGCTTGTCCGCCTGGAGGACATCGGCGTCGAAGCTGGCGTCGGTGGTAGCCTGAGTGGCCATGGAAACGTCTCCTGATAGGTTCTTGACTGTGTATCTATGTCTCCGGCGCTCCCGGCTCAAGCGCGCGAAGCCAAGCTTTGCTCCTTGGCGACCAAGTCCGCCTTGTGCGCTTCGAGCAGACCGGCCGGCAGAATGTGCAGCGTCGGCCACGCGGTATAGAGCAACGCCGCCTCGATCCGTCGCCCCGGAAAGATCACCGCCAATGCCGCGGAATAGGCCGCCATCTGCCGCAGATGATAAGGCGGGATATCCTCGACGCTGCCCGGCGCCCGCCGCCCGGTCTTGAAGTCGACGACGCGGACGCTGTCGGGGCCGACCACCAACCGGTCGACCGTGCCCGACA
Source organism: Sphingomonas sp. 7/4-4 (assembly GCF_027941955.1). Taxonomy (GTDB): domain Bacteria; phylum Pseudomonadota; class Alphaproteobacteria; order Sphingomonadales; family Sphingomonadaceae; genus Sphingomonas. Next base: position 590,154 of record NZ_CP115960.1, on the reverse strand, counting down.
CGACCAGCCCCTCGACCACCGCCGCGATCGGCGCCTCGGCGAGCGCATCGGGTGCAAACAGCGCAGAAAAACGCGGATCGCCGATCACTGCCAGTGCCGCGCCCGCAATCTCCGAACGCGCCGCGGCATCCGCCACGCCGCCCGGCCCGGCCAGCCAGCGCTCGGCCGCCGCTTCGCGCATGTCGGGTGCGAGCGCGGGCAATCGCTCGAACAACCCATGCAGCAGGCGCCCGCGCTCGGCAGCGACGCGCATCGCCGGGCCGGGCGGCGGATCGGCGACGCTGTCGTCGCCCAATGACGAGGGCGCGAGCGGCCGCGGCGGACGGGCTTCCGCGGGCGCCGGACGCGCAATCCACTCGGGCAGCGCGGGGTGCGAACCCTCGGACTCCACCGTTCGCGCAATCGCCACGACAGGTGCAGGCGGCACGAGCCCACGGAACTCCCGGATATCGCCTTCCGCCACGCCCAGCGCGTCGAAAGCCCGCGCACAGGCCGCGTACCAGCTCGCGGCGGGCGGCTCGCCCTTCGCCTGCGGCCCCAGCGCGCCGGTGATCACCAGCCGCTCCTCGGCACGCGTCGCCGCGACGTAGAACAGCCGCCAATGCTCCTGCAGCTCGCGCGCATCGACCTGCGCGACCACGGCATCGAGCGCCCCGCCCCGCTCCGCCGTGCGCGGCCGGAAGATCGGGAACGGCGCATTTTCGTAATCCTCCGGCGCCCAGAGCAGGAAATCGCGCGGGCTCCGCGTTGGATCGACAGTCGCGTCGGCGAGGATCACCATCGGCGCCTGCAGCCCCTTGGCGCCATGCGCAGTCATCACCCGCACCGCGCCCGCCGGCTGGGCGGCATCGCGGACGATCTCGACATCGCCGCGATCGAACCAGTCGAGGAAGCGCTGGAGCGAAGGCGTTGCGACATTCTCGAAATTGAGCGCGGCGTTGAGCAACTCCTCGATCGGATCGCGCGCCTCCTCGCCAAGCCGCAGCAGCAATTTCCGGCGTCCGTCGAGTTGTCCCGAGAGGATCTCCTCGAGGAAGCGATAGGGCGTGGTGAAATCGGCGCGGTTGAGCAAAGCCTCCAGCGGCGCGATCCGATCTTTGGCGATATCGCGCAAATGGCTCCACAGCGACGCGTGCCGAGGCCGCAGCGCCGCGGCCATCAATTCGTCCTGGCTCCAGCCGATCAGCGGCGACACCAGCAGCGAGGCCAGCGACAGATCGTCCTCCGGCTGCAGCACGAAGCGCACCGCCGCGAGCAGATCCTGCACCGCGAGCGGCGCATTGAGCCGGAGCCGGTCAACCCCTGCCACCGGCACCCCTCGGCATAGAGCCGCGCGACGATCAGCGAGGCGAGCTCGCCGCGCCGCTTGACGAGGATCATCACGTCCTCGGGGCGAAGCGCCCGCCCTTTGCTCTCGAGCATCAGCCCATCGGCGAGCCAGGCCTTGATCGCCCGGGCGATCCGCTTCGCGTGCTCGCGCGTCGCGTCGCGGACCCATTCCTCTTCCTCGGCCTCGGTGCCGCCCTCGATCGTCGGCGTCCACAGCGTCACCGTGCCGGGGCCGGGCACTTCGCTGGCGTGCAATTCGCCGTCGGTGCCCATGCCCGGCTCGGGCAGCTCGGCGATCGCCGCGTCGACGAATTCGAGCACCGGCGCGGTCGAGCGGAAGCTGTGCGTCAGCGACAATTCCTCGACCGGGTGCGGCTCGACGTCGAACCCGGCATCGGGCCGGAAATTGGACAGCGCCCGGAACCGCTCGAATGCCGCGCGGAAATAGATCGGATCGGTGCCCTGGAAGCCGAAGATCGCCTGCTTGTAGTCGCCGACAGTGAACAGCGTGCGCACCCGCTCGGCGCGCGTTCCCTCGCCGACGAAGAACTCGTCGACGATCTTGCTGACGATCGCCCATTGCTGCGGGTTGGTGTCCTGCGCCTCGTCGATCAGGACATGCTCGGTGACCTGATCGAGCTTGTAGCGCACCCATTCGCCCATCCCCGGCTGGCCGAGCAGCTCGACGGTGCGGCGGATCAGGTCGTTGAAGTCGACCGCGCCCACCCGGCGCTTGGCCCGCGCATAGGTGTCGGCATAGGCTCGCCCCGCCTCCAGCCCGCGCGCGAGCAGGTCGGCGAACTCGGCCTGGGCCTTCATCCCGAGCAGCTCGGCGCAACGCCCGTGCAGCCGCATCGCGATCTCCGCATAGCCCGGCTCCTGCGGCGCCTGCCCCTTGCCAAACGAGCGCGGCTCGCCCTTCGCGGTCGCCCACACCGAGTGGAGATCGGCCAGCCGCAGCGCGCGCTTGCCCGGCGGCAGCGTCAGCCACATCGCGATCTCCTCGGCGCGCGCGAGCCCCGATTTGGTGCCCCAATTCGCGTTCATCGCGGCGATCTCGCGCATACCCGCGAGATCGAACACATCGTCGCCGCAGCTTCGCTCGATCTCGGCGGCAATGTCGCCGGAGGGCAAGCCCATCGCGCGGCGCAGGAAGGGCTGGATGCCGCTGGGCAGCGTGTCCATCGCCTCGGCATTCGACGCGCACATTTTCAGGAACGCCTCGGCCTTGCCTTCGCCCAGCCTCAGGCTGAGCGCCCCGACCGCGTCGATCAGCCCGGTGCGCCCCCGCGTCCGGCATCGATCAGCATTTCGGCCAGCGCCTCGCGCGCGAGCACCGCTTCCTCGCGCTGGTCGAGCGGACGGAAGCCCGGAACCAGCCCAGCCTCGACCGGGAAGGCCGAAAGCAACGACTGGCAGAAGCTGTGGATCGTCTGGATGCGGATCCCCCGCCCGGCGCATCGAGCACCTTGGCGAACAAGGTGCGCGCGCGGGCGCGGCCCTCGGGGGAAATGCTCTCGCCCAGCGCCTCGAGATCGGCGACCAGCTCCTTGTCGCTGGCGCGCACCCAACGCGCCAGCCGGCTGGTGATCTCGCTCGGACATCTCCGCCGCGCCCGCCTTGGTGAAGGTCAGGCACAGGATCGCGCCGGGATCCATATCGGCCAGCAGCAGCCGCCACACCCGCGCCGCGAGCACCTGCGTCTTGCCCGTCCCCGCCGATGCGGAGAGCCAGACATGGCGCGCGGGATCGCTGGCGCGGCGCTGATTTCCCTTGAGGGGGTGGAGGGGCCGAACGCTCATTCTCCCCTCCCTCTTAGGGAGGGGATCAAGGGGTGGGTGTCGGCGGGCGGGGCTCGATGCCCCGACCGGCGACTTCGACGCGGGCCGAGACCGCGCGGCTGGCGCCGCGCACCCACCCCCGGCCCATCGCCGGGTGAACAGTGCCCCGCACTGTTCAGGCCATGCCGGGGGCATGGCCGACCCGGCGATCTTACAGGGAGGGAGCAAGAAGGACGACCTCAATCACGCCCATACCATTCGTCGCGCCGCATCAGCTGGTCATACTCGGCATAAGGCGCGTAATCGGGGTGGAGCTTCGCCGTGAACGGCTCGTCCCCCGTCAGCCACATCCGTGCCGCACCCTCGAACTGCGCCACCGCTCGGTCGATGAAGTCGTCCGCCGGCAGATAATCGCGGCGTTTCGGATCGCACGGGCTCTCGATATAACCGAACGTCCCGCGGCTGTTCTTCGACAGCGACCAATATTCGAACTGCTTCGCGCGGCCCGCGATCCCTTCGAATCCGCCACGCTCGGCGATCAGCCCGAGCAGCCCAAGCTGGAGGCTGAATCCCTCGCGCACCGCGGCAAGGCTGGGCGGCTTGCCGGTCTTGTAGTCGACGATCGCAAGGCTGCCGTCGCCCATCCGGTCGATCTCGGTCGAAGGTGCCGCTGAGCTCCACCCCGGCGAACGGGATCATGCCGCGCTTCTCCACCGCGATCACCTTGCGCGACGGATCGGCGGCGATCGCGCCCGCGATCCATTCGATCGCCTCCCTCAGCCGCGGCGCCCACAAGGCGCGCATCATCGGATGGGTTCGCTCGTCGGCCAGCATCGCCTCGGCCCGCGCGCGCAATTTGTCGGGCGCGCAATCATCCTCCTCGAACCAGCGTTCGAGCACCGCGTGCACGGCGGTGCCGCGCCACGCCGCGCTCGGATCGGCATCGACCGGGTCGAGCGGCATCAGCCGCAGCATACGCCGCGCGTAGAACGCGTAGGGATCGGCCTTGAGCCGATCGACCTCGGTGACCGACAGCGCCTTGGGCCGCAGCTCCACAGGCGGTTGCGGCGCGGGCCGATCGGCGGGCAGATGCTCGCCCGGATCGTCGATCCCGCGCAGCCACGCTTCGATCTCCCCTGCCCGCTCCAGCCCACCCGACAGCGCCTCGAGCCGCAACCAGAAGCGCGAGGCGATCGTCGGCGCGCTGGCATCGCGCCGCGCCCGCGTGAGCAGCACTTGCGGCGCCCCCAGCGCCCCGGCCAGATCGTGCGCCGAGAGCCCGATGCGGCGCTCCAGCCCCGGCAGCCCCAATTCCGCCCGGATCCGCGGCGCGAGCCACGGATCGGGCGCGGGCAGCCCCGGCCACACGCCTTCGTTCAACCCGCCGAGGATCATCAGGTCGGCAGTCTGCAGCCGCGCCTCGATCAGCCCCAAGATCGAGAGCCGCGGATGCCCGCCCTGCGGCGGCCGGACCGCGACTTCCTCCATCAAGGTGCGCAGCATCGGCGCGAGCGTCTCGGGCTCCGCGCGCGGCGGGCCGTTCGCCGCCTCGCGCTCGGCGCTATCGAGCAGGCCGGCAGCCTCGCGTCCCTCGGCGCGTGCCCAGAGCGCGTCGCCGCCCAGCGCCTGCGCCGTCTCGCGCAGCGCCGCCAGCAGCGCCGGCGCCGGCTGCGGCCCGCCCGCGAACAATGCCTCCAGCGGGGCGAGCAACGCCCGGGCTTCCGGCCACCAGCGTTCCGCGGCCCGGCGCAAATGCCCGTCGCGGCCGTCCTGCTCGGCCAGATGCCGGTCGATCCCGCCAAGTCCCGGCGCCGGGCGCGGTCCCCGCAGCGCGCGATCGAGCAGGCGCACGCCCTCCAGCCATTCGGCGCGGCGCCCGGCCATCGTCAACGGATGCTTGAGCAGGGTCAGCAGCGGCAGCGGCGCGAAGCCCTGCGCCGCCGCGTCGGCGAGCGCGAGCAACAAGGTCCCCGGCGGCAGGATCGACAGCGGCTGCCCCGCCGAATCGTCGACCGCGATCCCCCAGCGCGCGCAATGCGCCGCGACACGCCGGGCGAGCGCGCGATCGGGCGTGACCAAAGCCGCAGTCCGCCCCGGCGTCTCCAGCACCTCGCGCAGCGCCAGCGCGATGCCCTGCGCCTCCTCGGCAGGAGTCGCGACGTCGAGCACGCGGACGCCGTCGAGGCGGCGCTCGGCGGCGGGAAGCGATGTCCAGCCATGCGTCAGCTCGGGCGGCGCCATCGCCGACGCGATCGCCTTGCTGCGCGCCGGCGGCGCATCATGCTCGCTGACCACGCGCCACGGATCGAATTCGCTGCGATGCACCCCCATCCGATCGAGCAGCAGCTTCAAATGGAATTGCGGATGGCTTTCGAGGCTCCGCCGACGCCGTCCGGTGACCGGATCGGGCTTGTGCGGCCCGAGCGCGTCCCATTCGGCCTCGCTGATCCCGGTGGCGAGCCCGGGCAGCACCACCATCCCCTGCGGCAGCTCCGCGACGGTGCGCAGCAGCCGCGCGAAAGCCGGCGCGGAGGCAGTGATGCCCGCGGCGCAGACGAACCCCTCGGGCGCCGCGCTCCGCCATCGCTTCGCCATCTTGTCGATCAGCCGCCGCCGCCGCTCGGCAAGATCGATCCGCCCGAGCCGCTCGAGTTCCTTCGGCCAGCGCGTCAGCACCACTTCGAACAGTTCGAGCGAGCGCTCCCAATGCGCCGAAAGCTCCTGGCTGAGCTCGATCTCCTTGAGCGCGCGCGGGGCGACTTCCTCGATCAGCAGCTGGTCCAGCGTGGTGGCGAGCTCGCCCGCCAGCCGCACCGCCTCCGCGGCGTCGACCGGAGCGCCCGCTTCCTGGATCAGTCGCGCGAGGATCATCCGGCGCTGGAGCGGATCGACCGCGGGCGGGATCGGCTCCGCATCGTCGGCGCGGTCGAACACGGCCTCGTCGAGCTCGGGATCGCCGACCGCGACCAGCCGCGGCAGCAGCAGCCCGCCTTCGCTGGCGCGGACGAACGCGTCCTGGATCGCGCGCTTGGCACGGTTGTTGGGCAGCAGCACCAGCCCGCGCGCCAGCTTGAGCGGATCGCTCCCGAACCGCCTCACCAGCCCGATCGCCAGCGCGTCGGCAAAGGCGCGGTGCGGCGGGATGGTGTAGAGATGGAGGCGTTCGGGCATTGGTCGGGTGACCCTAGCGGAAAGCGTCACATCTGCGCCAGCACCGCCTCCGCCGCGCCCACTGCCGCCGGCGTGCCGACGTCGAACCACAGCCCCTGGTGCACCACGCCCCACAGCCGCCCCGCCTCCAGTGCGCGATTGAAGAACAAATTGGTCGAGAACGGCCCCTCGGGCCAGTCGCGGATCAGCCGCGGGGAGAGGATCGAGACGCCGATGAACACGAAGGGTGCCAGCCGCCCCGGCTTGCGCCGTTCGGTGATCCGTCCCATCGCGTCGAGCCGGAAATCGCCCTGCCCCTTGTGGCAATTGGCGCGCGCGAGCGGGATCAGCAGCAGCAACGCGTCCATCCGGTCATCGTCCCACTGCGCCGCAAGCGCCCGGATCGCGTCGACCGGGCCGTCGATCCACAGATTGTCGCTGTTGACGCACAAAAACGGCTTGTCGCCGATCAGTTCGCGCGCCTGGACGATGCCGCCGCCGGTCTCCATCAGCTGCTTGCGCTCGTCGGAGATCAGGACCTCGATATCCTTCACCCGCGCGCGCAGATGCGCCTCCATCTGGTCGGCGAGATAATGGACGTTGACGATCGCGCGCTTCACACCCGCGGTGCGCAGGTGATCGATGCTGTGGTCGATCAGCGCCTTGCCCGCGACTTCGACCAGCGGCTTGGGCCGCGTCGCGGTCAGCGGGCGCATCCTCTTGCCGAGCCCCGCGGCCATCACCATCGCGGTCTCGGGCACGGCAGCATCGGGCTGCGGCCGCAGCGAATAGATCGCGCTCATTCGCCGACGATGGCGAGAGGGTCGCCGCGCAGCTCGGCGGGGATATTCGCGTCGAACCAGTCGGCCACGGGCTTGAGCGCCGGATGCTTCAAGTCGCGCTCCAGATAGCCCCAGACGCGCGGGCACAATCCCGGATAGCGCGGCTTGCCGTCGCGCTTCCACAGCCGGGTGAAGATGCCGACGATCTTGGCGTTCCGCTGTGCACCGAGCACATGATAGGCCACGTCGAAAGCATCGCCCGCGCCGGTGATCCTTTTGTAGCGATCGAGCATCGCCGTCTCGAGCTCGGGCGCCACGTCGCGCCGCGCGTCCTGCAGCAGCGAGACGAGGTCATAGGCCGGGTGCCCGGCCAACGCGTCCTGGAAATCGAGCAGGCCCAAGCTCTCACTGCCTTCGATCAGCATGATGTTCTCGGCATGGTAATCGCGCAGCACCGTGACGGGCGTATGACCCGCGAGCAGCGGCGCGAGCACGGCATCCCACGCATCGACATAGCCCTGATTGTCGACTTCGCAGCCCACCGCCGGGGCGTACCATTCGGGCAGGAGCCCTGCCTCGCGCTGATATTCGGCAAGGTCATAGGCGCGGATATCCGCCGCTTCGTGCTGCCCCAGCCGGATCAGCAGGTCGACAGCTTCTTCGTACAGCCGCAATTCGCTCTCGGGTGCGGCGTCGACCGTCTCGCGCAGCCGCGCGTCGCCGAAATCCTCGAGCAGGACGAGACCATGCTCGAGATTCTCCGAGAGGATCGCCGGCGCCGCAAAGCCGCGCCCGGTCAGCCAGCGCGCGATCGAAATGAACGGGCGCGGATCCTCGTGCGGCGGCGGCGCGTCCATCAGGATCGCACTGCGATCGTGGTGTACCACGCGGAAATAGCGCCGGAACGAAGCGTCGCCGGCGAGCGGCCGGATCTCGGCCCCCTCCCATCCGGCGGCGATCAGGAAGTCGGGCGCCGCGGCGGGCGGGTTCATATCAGGGGCCATCGGTCCCTCCATGCCGCGGGCACCTTCGCTGTCAAGACACGCGCGCCGTCCGGCGTCAGTTCCAGGCTGAGCCACAGCGCGTCGCGCCAATATTCATCGCCCAGCCGCTCGGGCCATTCGACGATCAGCAGCGAGATCCTCGCGCGCATCGTCGAGCCCCAGCTCCTCCGCCTCCCCGGCCTCTTCGATCTCGATAGAGATCGACGTGCAGCACCGGAAAGCGGACTTCGGGGGAGCATAAGGCTGGACGATTGCGAAGCTGGGGGATGGCGCCTCTTCCTCCAACCCCAAAGCCGCAAGCAGTCCGCGCGCGATGCTCGTCTTGCCCGCGCCCAAAGGGCCGGACAGCGCGATCACGTCGCCCGGCCGGACCAGCTCGGCCAGTCGCGCTCCCAGCGCGAGCGATTCTTCGGGAGAGGATAGCAGCATTCAAGATCCTCCCCGGAACGGGGAGGGGACCGCGCCCGAAGGGCGTGGTGGAGGGGGCGCCGCGAAGGAATCGCTCGTGGCAAGCCCCTCCACCATTGGCTTTGCCAATGGTCCCCCTCCCCGTTCCGGGGAGGATCGAGGAAAGCACTCCTCACCGCGGCAGCTCCACCGTCACCAGCGTCCCCTCGCCCGGCTCGGAGATCAGCTCGATCCGCCCGCCATGCGCCTCGACGAACTGCCTCGCGAGCGGCATGCCCAGCGCGAGCGCGCGCTCGCCGTTGCGCGATATGCCGTGCTGGGCAAAGCTGTCGAAAGCCCGCGACACGGCCTCCGCGCTCATGCCCGGTCCATTGTCCGAAACGATCACCCGCGCCACCTTCCTGTTGCCGTCGAGATGGAGCAGCACGCGGCCATTTTCCGGCGTGCTCGCCACTGCGTGGCGCAGCAGATGCTCGATCACTTGCCGCAGCCGCCGCAGATCGCCGGTGACGCTGCCCGCGGTCCCGGTATCCTCGACCACCAATTCGATCTTCTTGTCCTTCGCGAGCGGCGCGATCGCCTCGGCGGCGGCGTTGGCCGCCAGCTCCAGATCGACCGGAACCTTTTCCAGCGGCGCGCCCTCGCTCTGCGTCAGATCGAGCACATCGTCGACCAGCGCGCTCAGCCGATCGACCGAGACCAGGATCGCCTCGGTATATTCGACCGCATTTTTCGTCAGCTTGCCCGCGAAGCCGCCGTGCAGCATCTCGGTGAAGCCCTTGATCGAGGTGAGCGGCGTACGCAGCTCGTAGCTCATGTTCGCGACGAACGCGGTCTTGACCCGATCGGCCGCAACCAGCGCCTCGTTGCGATCGCGCAGGGCCCGTTCCGCCCGGTGGTGATCGGTGGTGTCGAGCATCGTCACCAATGCGTTGCCGTCGGGCAGCGGCACCGCCGTGATCTCGAAATGCCGCCCGTCGGCGAACGCCACGCTGCTGCCGCGCGTCTGCCGATCCTTGGCGGCCATGCGGATCAGATCGCCCAGCACCTCGGCGCGATCCGGATTGGTGAGCCTGGACCCCGCCGCCTTGACCAACTGACCGATCTGGGGATGCCCGTCGAGGAAGCTGTCCTCGAAACCCCAGACCTGGCGGAACTTCCGATTCCACAGCTGCAGCCGTCCCTTGCCGAACACCGCGACAGCCTCGGCAAGGCTTTCCAGCGTCGCGGTGCGCACCTGCTGCATCTCGTCATGCTCGCGCTGCAGCTCGAATTGCTGGGTACGGTCCTCGAAGATGAGCAGCAGCCCGCCCTCGGGTAAAGGCTGGGCGACCACGCGCAGATGCACGCTCGCGACGGTCCAGGTCTCTTCCACCGCGTCGGGTTCGATGAACCATTCGCGGCGCTCGGCCTTCCACGTAGGATAGTCGCGCACTTCCGGCAGGCGATTGGCCTCGCGCATCCGATCGAGCACGCGATCGAACTCGGGGCGATCGGCCAGCCACTCGTTCTTCATCGCGAACATGCGCTGGAACGGCTGGTTGCAGAACGCCAGCGTCCGATCGGGCGCGAATTGTGCCACCCCGGCAGACAGGCGGTCGAGCATCGCACGTTGCGCCTCGCCGAAGCGCTTCAGCCCGCCGCGCAGCTGCTCGAATTCCTCGATGTCGATCGCGAACCCCGCCACGCCGCCGGTCGGCAGCGGCACATCGTGCAGCCGCAGCATCCGCCGCGCGCCGCCGATCGTCGCGGGCATCGCCGCGGTCTGCGGCTCGCCGGTGTCGCGGGCGATCGCGGCGTTGGCGAGCGGCCCGCCCAACCCCGCGCCTTCGACCAGTTCGAGCCCGCGCGCGACCACATCCTCGCTGTCGCGGCCCTCGACGGCGCGAACATAGGCCGAATTGACCATCAGCAGCCGGAGGTCGGGCCCGCGATACCACATCGGCATCGGCGCCGCCTCGATCAGCGCGGTCAGCGCATCGAACGCCGTGCGGAGCAGCATCGCCTCGCGCTGCAGGCGGTTGATTTCCCCTGGCTCTCCGTCGCGTCGAGGAACCACAAGACCACGCCGCCGGGCGCGTGCATTGCCTCGCCGGCGCGCTCGCCGATCACCAGCAATGCGCGTTCGGATCCCTGCGCGCGGACCGATATGCTGAACGGCTGCCCCGCCTTTTGCGCCGCGATCACATGTTCGGAAAGGGCGGCGGCGTCGGCCGCGACCAGCCCGTTCTCGATGCCGGCGAGGTCGGAAAGCTCCCGCGGCATCAGATCCAGCCCCAGCCAGTCCGCCAGCCGCCGCGGTACCTCGACTCGTCCGTCGGCGCGCACCACCATCGCCTGCGCCGGCGATCCGGTGACGAGCGCCATCAGCCGTGCTTCCCGATGGGTGCTCTCGCGTGCCTCCGCGCGGATCCGCAACCCGGCGAACAGCATCCAGGTGCCGCAAAACAGCAGCAGAGCCAGCACTGCCCCCGCCACTATCGCCGCCGACTGCGGAATCTCGATCAAGCCGCTCCTCCGCGGCTTCGCTGCACCATCATGCCCAACCCTTAGGCAAAGCGCCGCCGATCGGAAAGCGGCTTGCTGGCGCCGCTATGCGCGCGGCGCCTCCGCGGTCTTGCCGAGGAGCCGATTGAGAAGCGGCCGCCGCGTTTGCCGGGGCGGCACGGCGGGCGTGAGCTCGGGACGCGCGTTGTCGAGTGGCTCGATCGAGAGCTGCAGCATCAGCCGCCGGGTCTCGTCCTCCAGCGCCTCTTCTTCGGGCGCGCCCATAGCCAGTCGCAGGATCTCGGCGATCCGTTCGCGTGCGGGCTCGGCATCGAGATGCGCTTCGCTATCCCTCACAATTCAAAGGTCTAACGAAGCAATCTCTCGTCGGTCGCAACACCGCCGGGCTCGCCGGGACGATCCGACGCAAATGCCGGATCGGTCGACTTGAGCACCGAAAAAGGGCCCGGCATCGCCGGGCCCTCAATCTCTGTCTTAAGTCCGGCTGCCGCAGCAGCTGGAGGCCATCAGAAGATGTTGGCCTTGACGCCCAGGAAGAACGACCGGCCGACCGCGCTGATCGGATAGGCGGTCGCGCCCACATCCGGCTTGGTATCGAGCAGATTGTTCACGCCGGCATAGATGTTGAAGCGGTCGCTCACATCATAAGCGACATAGAATTCGTGTTCCCACTTCTCCTTGTACCACATGTAGCCGGCGGGGTAGTAATCGGGGTTGGCCGCTGCCTGTTCCGGCGTGGCACGGCGGGTCTTGGACCACCAGTTGATGCCGTAGTTCATCTTCACCGGACCCTTGATCCAGGTCAGATCGAACATCGCGCTGAACTTCGGCGCCGGATAGACCGCCGATTCCAGTTCGTTCTCCGGGTCCGCACCCGCAGTCGGCACGAACTTCAGCTTGTTCAGATAATTGCCCTGGAGCGAGATATTGAACGTGCCGACATCGTCGAACGGCTGGAAACGGTAGTTCAGCGACACGTCGAGGCCCGCGGTCTCGTACGCCGCCACGTTCTGCGGATTGATCGTGAAGAACGAGACATAGCCGTTGGTCGGGCTGCGCTGGATAAGGCCGCAATAGAAGTTGTTGAGGTCCGGCTGGTCGACGCACAGGTCGACGATGTCCTGCGCGGTCGAATAGCGGATCGCCTGCTTCAGGCGGATGTCGTACCAGTCCGCCGACAGCTCGAAGCCGGGCACGAAGCTCGGGCGCAGGACGACGCCCGCAGTCCAGGTCTTCGCGGTCTCCTGGGTCAAATCGCGGTTGCCGCCCTGGAAGCCCAGCAGGCTGCTGTTCTGCGGCGACGTGAAGTCGTCTCCCGGATCGAACGTCGCCGGATTCACGCCGAGCGCGGTCAGCGCCGCGGTGCAGTTCGCGGCGCGATACTGGGTTCCTTCCGCGACGCGATCGATGCCGCACGGATCGGTGATGAACTCATACGAGCCGCTACCGCCGGCGAACAGCTCGACGATGTTCGGCGCGCGGACCGCCTCCGAATAGGTGCCGCGGAAGGTGATGTCGCGAACCGGCGAATAACTGCCGTTGACGTTCCAGGTCGTGGTGCGGCCGATGGTGGAATAATCCGAAAAGCGGACTGCGCCGCCGATCGACAGGTTCTTGGCGAACGCCATGTCGGCGAGGATCGGCAGGTTGATTTCGCCGAACACTTCCTTGACGTCGAAGCTGCCTTTGTCGACCCGCTTCGGCGCATCGTCCATCAGTGCGCCGGCCAGGCTATAGTCCGACGGGATGTAATTGCTGCTTTCCTTGCGATACTCCGCGCCGATCGCAAAGCCGATCGGGCCGCCCGGCAGGTTGAAGAACGAACCGGTATTGCCCGACAATGCCGCGGAAACGACGTGCTGCTGGATGCGCGCCCAGTCGCTGTGATCGACGGTCACGAAGTCGAGCGCCGCCTGCGAGGGCGAGCCCGCGCCGAGGATGTTGAGCGGTACGCACTGGCCGGGGTGAAGGTCTTCGGCGCGCCGTTATAGACCGGCTGGCCGCCGTAATTATTGCCCTGGATGGTCGTCTGCCCGGGCAGGTTGATGCGGCAGGTGATGCCGCCGGCGCCGTCGGATACTGCGTCGAGCGCGGCATAATAACGCTCGGTGATGCGGTCGTTGCGGTTGGTGCTCTCCTGCGTCGACTGGCCGAAGACATAAGAGACGTCATAGTTGAGGTTCGACGCGATCTCGCCCTTCGCGCCCACCACGGTGCGGAACAGCTCGCGCTCCATCTCGTAGCGGCGGATGCCGAAGTCGAAATTGTCGCGGCTGAACACTGCGCCGTTCGCTGCATCGGCGCCGAAGCGCTGCTGCAGATAGGCGTTGTCCGGTGCAAGCTCGGTCAGGAAGTCATAGGTCGGCTGCGCGAAGGTATAGGCCTTCGAGCGGACGTACTTGCCTTCGGCATAGAGCTCGAACGCAGGGCTGAATTCGTAGTGTGCCATCACATTGGCGATGTGGCGCCGCGAATAGGGCGTGTAGTCGCCATAATAGGTTTCGCGCGGGGTGCTCGATCCCCCGATCGTGAAGGCCGAACCGGGGAGATAGGTGCCCACGTCGTAGATCCCGCCTTCACCGGTGCGATCGGGCGCGAAATCGCCGTCGAGGTCGATCGCGCCGCCTGGCGAGCTGTCTGCCCAGCGCAGGTTGGTGTAGAGGATACGATCGGGAACGCCGTCATTGTCGCTGGGACCGTTCGGATCGTCGAGGTTGCGCACAAAGGCGTAGGACGGTCCGGTCTTGCCGTAATTCAGACGATCGCGCTGGCTGAACCGGTCGGTCTGGTTGTATTCATAGGCGAAGGTGACATTGCCGCGCCCGTCGGCGAAGTTCTTGCCCGCGGTTACTGCGAGGAAGCGATCACCCGCATCTCCGCGCTGCGAGATGCTGGTCTGACCGCGCACGCGCAGCCCTTCGAAATCCTTCTTGAGGATGAAGTTGACCACGCCCGAAACGCCGTCCGCGCCATAGATCGCCGAGGCGCCGCCGGTCAGGATGTCGACCTTCTCCACCAGATCGGTCGGAATGGTGTTGATGTCGACCGCCGCAAGGCCCGGCGCACCCGCGACATGGCGGCGGCCGTCGACCAGCACCAGCGTACGCGCGGTGCCGAGATTGCGCAGGTCGAGCAGGTTGGTGCCCACGGCCTGCGCGTTCGAGAGATTGGAGCCCGCCGAGAGGATGCTGGTCTGCGAGCCGAGCAGTGCCGGGCTGTTGACGAGGAAATCAGTAAGATTGACCTTGCCCGATTGTTCGATGGTCTCGGCGCTGAGCACCTGCACCGGATTGGGCAGCGACAGCTCGGGGCGCGCGATGCGCGAACCGGTGACGACGATCTCCGTCTCGGGCTCCTGGTCCTGGGCGGCCGTTGCCGTGTCGGTCTGTGCCGGCGCCGGATCCGGCGTGTCCTGCGCGAACGCCGGGGTGGCGATCGTCATTGCCAAAAGCGACGAGGCCAGAGCGAGACGCGCGCGGCTACCTGGCCGACGCGAGCGAACAAGGAAAAACGCCATTACAATTCCCTTTTTAAACAAGTGCCCGACTTTTCCGGACTATGTTTCTGCAGTGTTTCCGTTCCCGCTGCATCGCAACACCGGATGCCGGTTGTTACCACAGTGTATCATTGTTGCAACACGCCGAGCCGATGAACGCGATCAGATGGCGCTCCGGAGAGGGGACGCGGTCGGGGGTCAGGACCAAGTCATAAATGCATCGCAGCCGGGTTGCGGCATCTTCCGTGCAGTGGCCCGCCTAATAGTAAACGTAATAAAGTTACGTATTTCTACGGATTGGTAACATTTTAGCGCCTAAACCGTGGCATAAATGCCACGCTCTTCGCCAGCAACATTCTGCAACATCAATGACACTTGTCACCGGCCGCACGCGTCGGCAACCCTCCCGGGTAACAGCAAGAAATTAGGGGTAACGAGATGAAAGTGGGCTTTCTTTCCGCCACTGCACTGGGTTCGGGTGCGTTGCTCGGTCTCGCGCTGATCGGCACCGCGCCGGCATATGCACAGGACACCGGCGACCAGACGACCCCCGCGGCCGCACCGACCGTCGACCAGGCGCAGGAAACCACTGAGGCACCGGGCGAAACGATCGTCGTCACCGGCTCGCGCATCCGTCGTCCGAACCTTGACTCGCCGGTTCCGGTGACGTCGATCGGCGGCGAGGAATTCTTCCAGACCGGCACCACTTCGGTCGGCGACGTCCTCAACGAGCTACCGGCGCTCACCAGCACCTTCAGCCAGTCGAACTCGACGCGCTTCCTCGGCACCGCGGGCCTGAACCTGCTCGATCTGCGCGGCCTCGGTCCGCAGCGTACCCTCGTGCTGGTCAACGGCCGTCGCCACGTTGCGGGCGACATCCTCAACAACGCCGTATCGCCCGACGTCAACTCCATGCCGACCGATCTGATCGAGCGCGTCGACATCGTGACCGGCGGCAGCTCGGCAGTCTATGGTTCGGACGCGATCGCGGGCGTGGTCAACTTCGTCCTCAAGGACAATTTCGAGGGCTTCCAGATCCGCGGTCAGGGCGGCCTCAGTGACGATGCCGACGCGTCCGATTATTATATCAGCGCGCTCGCCGGCAAGAATTTCGCCGACGGCCGCGGCAACATCGCGCTCAACCTCGAATATGCGCATCAGGGCGACTTCTACGCTTCGGACCGCAAGGAGTACCGCAACAACAACGGCTTCGTGGTCGTCGACAGCGATCCCGCGCTCTCGCCCAACGGCAGCGACGGCAAGCCCGACCGCGTATTCTCCCGCGACATCCGCAGCGCCACGTATTCGAACGGCGGCACCTTCCTCGGCAATAGCTGCGGCACTTTCTACTGCTCCTATGGCTTCCAGCCGAACGGCGACTTATTGCCGCGTACCGGAACCCGCATCGGCGTCGGCAGCTTCGGCAGCTTCATCGGCGGAAACGGTGATAACTTCCGTGACGGCACCCAGCTCGGCCTTCGGCCCAAGCAAGACCGCTACAGCGCCAATCTGATCGGGCATTTCGAGATCTCGCCGGCGTTCGTGCCGTTTGTCGAGGCGAAATATGTGCGTTCCGACGTTCTCGGCAGCGCCAGCGGTCCGTTCTTCTTCAACGGCGGTGTGACGGGTTCGCCGCGTGAGGTGTTCTACACCGACAATCCCTACCTCAGCGCGCAGTCGCGCAACTTCCTCAACGACTATTACGGCGTTGCGGCGGGCACGAGCCAGCCCTTCTACTTCAACGAGAACGCGACCAGCCTCACGAACCGTCAGGAATCGATCAAGCGCGAGACCTACCGTCTCGTCGGCGGCGTCCGCGGCGACCTCGGCAGCAACTGGTCGTACGAAGTGTCGGGCAATTACGGTCAGTTCGACGAAACGAACAAGATCCTCGGCAACGTCAACCTGCAGCGCTTCCTGCTTGCGATCGATGCGGTCGATCAGGGTGTGGTGCAGAACGGCGTGGCCAACGGCAACATCGTCTGCCGCGCAACCGTCGATCCGGCGGCCCGCATTGCACTCGAGGGTGCTGCTAATCAGGCCTTCGCCAACTCGCAGCTCGCGGCTGACGTGGCCGCCTGCCGGCCGGTCAATTTGTTCGGTGTCGGCAACGTCAGCGATGCCGCGCGGAATTATCTGCTCCAGGATTCGATCGCCAAGGGCCGCATCACGCAGTTCGTCGCGAATGCGTTCGTCAGCGGTGATTCGAGCAAGTGGTTCGAATTGCCGGGCGGTCCGGTCGGCATCTCGTTCGGTGCCGAATATCGCCGCGAGACCGCGCTCTACACGCAGGACGAGTTCACCGACGCCGGCCTGACCTTCTACAACTCGATCCCGACTTTCGATCCGACGTCGTTCGAAGTGAAGGAAGTGTTCGGCGAGCTCAGCTTGCCGCTCCTGAAGGACGTACCGTTCTTCAACAGCCTGACGTTGAGCGGTGCAGCGCGCTACGCCGACTATAAGGGCTCAACCGGCAACGTCTGGGCATATAACGGCAGCCTCGAATGGTCGCCGGTCCGCGATCTGCGCATCCGCGCCAATTATTCGCGCTCGGTCCGCGCACCGACCCTGGTCGATCTCTACACGCCGTTCGGGCAGAACTACGCGCCCGGGTTCCAGGACCCTTGCTCAGCCCTTCAGATCGGTGAAGGCTCGTCCACCCGTCAGGCGAACTGCAACGCGGCGGGCCTCGCTGGCTTCAATTATCAGTATCTGGATTCGCTCGGCTTCCGCTCGGGCGGCAATACCGATCTTGAGGCGGAGACTTCAGACTCCTACACGGTCGGCTTCGTCCTGCAGCCGCGTTGGGTGCGGGGTCTGTCGCTCACCGTCGATTTCTTCGACATCACGGTAAACAACACGATCTCGACGCCCAGCGCGCAGGATATCGTCAACGCTTGCTACGATGCGTCGGATCTCAACAATCAGTTTTGCTCGCTGTTCCAGCGCTATTCTGGAGCGGGAACCGGTCCGCGCGGCGAGATTCCCGGGCAGATCCTTGAGAACAACCTGATTGGCCAGCCGCTCAACTACGCGAAGCTGAAGGTTCGCGGCATCGACGCAGAGGTCGGCTATCGCGGTGCGATCGGCAACCTCGGAAACCTGTCGACCCGTGCGATCTACACGCACAACTTCCGCAATGACTCTTATCTGAATCCGGCGGATCCGGGTCGTCGCGATCAGGATCTGGGTGAGCTCGGCTTCCCGAAGGACGAGGCGCAGTGGAGCGTCGACTTCCAGACCGGTCCGATCACGCTCGGCTACAAGATGCGCTACGTCGGCAAGATGACCGTGGGCGCCTGGGAAGACACGCACACCGTGCAGGGCCGCGACCCGGAGAATGCGGATTACTCGGACATCGCCTGGTATCCGTCGACCTTCTACCACAACGCCCGCATCCAGATCGACGTCAACAAGTCGTACAATCTGTACCTCGGCGTCGACAACGTGTTCGATACCCTGCCGCCGCTCGGCACCACCGGCGCGGGCTTCGGCAGCGGCATCTACGACAATGTCGGCCGCTTCCTCTATGCCGGCTTCGTCGCCAAGTTCTGATCGGAACTTCGGGCAAAGCTTTGGGGGCCGGGATCATTCCCGGCCCCTTTTTCTTGGGCTATCGCCGATTTGCTGGCATCGCAGTCCGATGACCGTTTCCACCGATAGCGTACCGCTCCTCCGCGAAGCCGGCGCGGCCCTCGCCCGCGGCGATCTGGCGGCCGCCGAACGCGCGGTCCGCGCCGTGCTACGTCAGGACGCGAACAACGTCGTCGCGATTCTGATGCTGGCCGACGTGGCCAGCGCGGTCGGCATCTATCCGGAGGCCGAGGCGCAGCTCCGCCGGGCGATCGCACTCGCCCCCGATCATGTCGAGGCTTGGGTGAACCTCGCGCTCGTCCTGGTCCAGCAGCGCCGCACCGACGAAGGCCTCGCATTGCTCGACCGCGCGATCGAACGCGACCCCGCCCATGTCCGCGCGGCGGGCTCCAAAGCCAATATCCTCGCCCAGCTCGGCGACTATGACGCAGCCGCGTCGACATATGAGGCGCTGCTCGCCCGGATCGGCGACAATGCCGATGTCTGGATGTGGTACGGCCATCTGCTCAAGACGCTCGGCCGGCAGGACGATGCAGTCGCCGCCTATCGCCGCGCCACCGGCATCGCCCCCGATCTCGCCGAAGCCTGGTGGTCGCTCGCCGAGCTCAAGGCCGGGCGGATCACCGATGCGGATGTCGCGACGATGGAACGCGCGCTCGCCGCCTCGCCCACCGACCCGAAGGCGCTCTTTCTCCATTTCGCGCTCGGCAAGGCGCTCGAGGATCGCCGGGACTGGCCGCGCTCGTTCGCGCGTTACGCCGCAGGCAATCGCCTGCGGCTCGCTCTCGAACCGCACGACCGGCAGCTGGTGAGCGCCGAAGTCGATCGCGCGATCCGCATCTACGACCGCGACTTCTTCGCCGCCCGCGCCGGCTGGGGCACGCCGGCGGCCGATCCGATCTTCATCCTCGGCCTGCCCCGCGCCGGCTCGACCCTGCTCGAACAGATCCTCGCCAGCCACCCGCAAATCGAAGGAACCGCGGAGCTCCCCTACATCCCCCAGCTCGTTCAGGCGCTCGTCGCCGAACGCTGGCGTGACCGCGCCGCTGCGCATCCCGAGATCGTCACTGCGCTCGACTCTGCCACTGCCGCCGCGCTCGGCGCACGCTACCTCGAAAGCGCCGCCCGCCACCGCAAGACCGGCGCGCCCTTCTTCATCGACAAGCTGCCCAACAATTGGCTCTATGCGGGCTTCATTCACCTGATCCTGCCCAACGCCCGGATCATCGACGCCCGGCGCGATCCGATGGCGTGCTGCTTCTCCAACTTCAAACAGCATTTCGCGCGTGGCCAGACCTTCGCGTATTCGCTCGAGGATCTCGGCGCCTATTATCGCGACAATGTCCGCCTGATGGCACATCTGGACGGCGCGATGCCCGGCGTGATCCACCGGATCCAGCACGAGGCCCTGCTCGCCGATCCCGAGGCCGAAATCCGCCGGATGCTCGATTTTCTCGGGCTGCCGTTCGATGCGGCCTGTCTCGCTCCGCACGAGAACAAGCGCCCGGTTCGCACCGCCAGCTCCGAACAGGTACGCCGCCCGATCAACCGCGACGCGGTCGATCAATGGCGCCATTACGAACCCTGGCTGGGCCCGCTCAAAGCCGCGCTCGGCCTGCAATGAAAAAGGGCCGCGGTTCGCACCGCGGCCCTCTTGTCTCGATCGGTCGTCCGATCAGTAGCGGTAGTGATCCGGCTTGAACGGCCCTTCCACCGGCACGCCGATATAGTCGGCCTGCTTCTGGCTGAGCTTCGAAAGCTTCACGCCCAGCTTCTCGAGGTGCAAAGCCGCGACCTTCTCGTCGAGATGCTTCGGCAGCACGTACACGTCGTTCTTGTAGTTCTCGCCCTTCGTCCACAGCTCGATCTGCGCGAGCGTCTGGTTGGTGAAGGACGACGACATCACGAAGCTCGGGTGGCCGGTGGCGCAGCCGAGGTTCACGAGGCGGCCCTTGGCGAGGATGATGATCTGCTTGCCGTCGGGAAACTTCACCAGGTCGGTGCCCGGCTTCACTTCGTCCCACTCGTAGTTCGAAAGCGCGGCGATCTGGATCTCGCTGTCGAAGTGGCCGATGTTGCACACGATCGCCATCGGCTTCATCGCGCGCATGTGATCGGCGGTGATCACGTCGGCATTGCCGGTCGCGGTGCAGAAGATGTCGGCGCGCTTCACGGCCTCGTCCATGGTCACGACCTCGAAGCCCTCCATCGCCGCCTGCAGCGCGCAGATCGGGTCGATCTCGGTGACGAGCACGCGCGCGCCGCCGTTGCGGAGCGACTGGGCCGAGCCCTTGCCGACATCGCCGAAGCCGGCGACCACGGCGACCTTGCCGGCGAGCATCACGTCGGTGGCGCGGCGGATCGCGTCGACCAGCGATTCCTTGCAGCCATAGAGGTTGTCGAACTTCGACTTGGTCACGCTGTCATTGACGTTGATCGCCGGGAACGGCAGTTCGCCCTTCTTGGCGATCTCGTACAGGCGGTGGACGCCGGTGGTGGTCTCTTCCGAAACGCCCTTCAGGTTCTTGACGGTCTGGGTGAGGTAGCCCGGATACTTGGCGATGAACGCCTTGAGCGCGCGCTGGAACTCGACCTCTTCGTCGTTCTCCGGCTCGCCGAGCGTCGCGCCGGCCTCGAGCTTGGCGCCCCAAAGCGCGAACATCGTCGCGTCGCCGCCGTCGTCGAGGATGATGTTGGCAGTCGTGCCGTCGCTATCGGCGCCCCAGTTGAAGATGTCGCCGACATAGTCCCAATATTCGGCCAGGCTCTCGCCCTTCACGGCGAACACCGGGATGCCGGCGGCCGCGATGGCGGCGGCGGCATGATCCTGCGTCGAGAAGATGTTGCAGGTCGCCCAGCGGACGTCGGCGCCGAGCGCGGTCAGCGTCTCGATCAGCACCGCGGTCTGGATCGTCATGTGGAGCGAACCGGTGATCCGCGCGCCCTTCAGCGGCTGCGACGGGCCGAATTCCTCGCGCAAGCTCATCAGACCGGGCATCTCGGTCTCGGCGATTTCGATTTCCTTGCGGCCGAAAGCGGCGAGTTCGATGTCCTTGATGACGTAGTCGTTCTTGTCGAGCACGGTAGCCACGGGCTGATCTCCAGCAGGTATAAAAGGGTCCGCGCGCCGGACTCGCCGGCCGCGATTGGCGCGCCCTACCGCGTCAGATGGGAATGCGCAAGTGGGATATAAAGATATCTTTATATGTACCCGCTCAGCCGACCAGTCCCGCCTCGGTCAGTTTGAGCCGACGCAGATCGAGGTTCATATCGGTACGAAACCGCGCGGTCGCCGCATCGGAGAATCGGGCAGCCGCAGCGGCATCGCGCCGGGTCACCGCGTCCGAATAAGCCGACCCCTGCGCGACGAAATTGAGCATGAACGTCTCGGCCATCGCCTGCCGTTCGGCATCGCCCATCTTCGCAAAGGCCGGGCTCTCGCCGAGCGCCCGCGCCACCTGCCCGCGCACCGCCTGCACCTGCGCGCGGCTCGCGAACGGCACCTTGTTGGCAATCTGCCAGTTCTGCACCCAATAGCTCGTCATCGCGTCCGCAACGTCGCCGCGCCGCAACCCGTCGACCGCGACATGCTTTTCCCACATGCCCAGCAGGTCCTGCTGCTGGATCACCTTGCGCAGCTGTTCAGCATTGGCCGGGTCCGCCCGCGCCACGAAATCGGCGAATTTCGCGCGGACCTGCGCGGATATCGCCGGAGAGCCGCGATAGCGCGTGCTGGTAGCCCCGGTCGGGCGGGTCGGCGTAGCGGCCCGACGATCGCCGCCACCGCTGCGCACCGTCGAGCCGAGAACATTGTTCATCTGCCCCACCGACGCCATCGACGCACCGAAGTCGATATATTGGCTGCCGATCGCCGGGAAATCCTGCCCCTGTGCCGGCCCGGCGGCGAGCATGGCGACGCACATGGCGGCAAGGCGGTAACGCATCCCCAACGCTCCCCGATCGGCTGGCAACGGCCGGATGATTACGCTGGAAAGGTCCCGGGACCAGCCGCCGCCGCCCGCACCTCGTCCCGCAAAAGCGGCACTGCGCCGCATCGGGCGCTCACCGCACCAGCCGATAGCTTACGAACGCCACTTGCTTCCCGTCGGGCGACCAGCTCGGCACGTTGATCGTCCCCTGCCCGCCGAACAGTCGGGTCAGAACCTTGGGCGGCGCGCTGCCGTCGGCAGGCATGATCTCGAGCGCCACGTCCTCGCGATTGGGCGGATGGTCGGTCAGCGCCACGTCCAGCCCGAACGACACGAAGGCGATCCACTTTCCGTCGGGGGACACGTGCGGAAACCAGTCGCGCCGATCGGGATCGCGAGTCAGCTGCACCGGATCGCTGCCGTCGGCACTGGCGCGCCAGATCGCCATCGCGCCGCTGCGGGTCGAGTTGAAATAGAGATATTTGCCGTCAGGCGAATATTCGGGCCCGTCGTCCACTCCCGGCCCGACGATCAGCGGCCGCGCCGGACCGCCCGCCAGATCCTTCGCCCAGATATCGTAGCCATCGTCATCGGTGCCGACCCGAACATAGGCCAATGTCTTCCCGTCCGGACTCCAGCCATGCCAATAAGAGCGCGCCTTCGGATCGCTCACCACTTCGCGCGGCGCGTCCGAACCGGCGAGCGGCAATACGAAGATGCGCGAGAGATTGTCGGGTTCGGACTGATCCGAGATCACGAGACCTTTGCCGTCGGCCGAGATGCCGTGATCGTTGTTGTTCCTGATATTGCGCCCGGTCGGGATCGCGACCGGCTCGCCGCCTTCCACCGGAATCCGCCAGATCCGGCCATTGGCATTATAGACCAGCGCCTTGCCGTCGCGCGTCCAGTTGGGCGCCTCGATCTTGCCGGGGAAATGACGGACGACGCGGCGGCTCTGCACCCCGCTTACTTCGATCACTTCGAGCGTGCTCTCGACCTTCGCGGCGTATCCGGTGTCGGGCACATAAGCGAGGCTCGGCACCTGCATCTCGACATTGGCGAAGGTCGCGGTCTCGGTAACCGCATTGTCGTGCGCCGACACCGCCAGCCCGACCAGAACCGGCGCCTGGAACGCGATCCGATAGCTCCCGCCGGCATGGACCAATTTGCCGTCCGGCCCGGCGACCGAGAAAGTCACGAAATTCCCCTCGCGCTCGAGCCGGACCCGCCGCGGATGCCAGACGGCGGAGACGATCTGCCGCGTCGGCCCGTCCTGCTCGGCGCGATATTGCAGCGAGACCATGCCGTCGCCGTGCACCATCACATCGGCATAAGGCGAGCCGGGCGTCCGGTTCTGCCGGATCATCAGCCCCGCCTTGCGGTGCGGATCCTTGCCCTTGCCTTCCCACGCGATGTCGGCGGCGATGTGGAGATCGCCCGAACGCTGCACCCAGGCGTAATGAAACGCGTCCTTCTCGCCCCAGATGTTCGCGCCGCTCGCGGTCACCCGGTAACGGTCGGCATCGAGGCTGACGCTCCCCGGCGTCGCGGTCTCGCCGATATCGGCATGGTTCGCGAAGATTCCGACGGTCTGCGCCGCTACGGGACTGGCACAAAGCGCCATCGCGCACGCCACAAGCAAGTGCCGGATCATAGCCCTCTCCTCGCCGAAATCGTCGCTCGGTCGCGCCACATGTTAACGCTAACCAATCTGGAAGCGAAACCATTTCGCATCACCGCTTCCCGCCTTATCCTGCGCGTCGATGACCCCAGACATCACCCCTGTCCTCCGCGCGCTCGAGGCGCATGCCGACACCGCGTTTCGCGACACGATGGGCCCGCGCTTCGGCATCGTCACCGCGGACCGCGTCCTCGGCGTGCCGATGGCGAAGATCCACGCCGTCGCCAAGCCGCTCGGCCGCGACCCCGAGCTGGCCGAGGCGCTTTGGCGGAGCGGCGTCTACGAAGCGCGGATGGCCGCCTGCATGGTCGACGATCCCGCCACGGTGACGCCCGAACGGATGGACCGCTGGTGCGCCGATCTCGACAATTGGGCCGTCACCGACACCGCCTGCTTCAAGCTGTGGGACCGCACCCCGCATGCTTTCGCGATGATCGATCGCTGGGCGATGCTCGACCATGAGTTTGGCCGGCGCGCGGCCTTCGCGTTGCTCGCCAGCTGCGCCCTGCACCGCAAGGGCACGGAGGCCGATTATCTCACCCGATTGCCGCTGATCCATGCCGCGGCGAGCGACGAACGCAATTTCGTCAAGAAAGGCGTCAGCTGGGCATTGCGCGCGATCGGCGGCAGCAAGAGCCCCGCCCTGCGCACAGCCGCCCGCGATCTCGCCGCCACTCTCGCCGCCGCACCCGACAAGACCGGGCGCTGGATCGGCAAGGACGCCCTGCGCGAATTCGCCAAGGCCGATTCCAAGAACTGATATCCCCGCCCTCCAGCCCCATCTTCGTCATCCCGGCGAAGGCCGGGATCCAGAGTCACGAGGAACACCGCCAGTGGCTCTGGGCCCCGGCCTTCGCCGGGGTGACGGAGAATTAGAATCTTCCCTCCTGCCCTAAGCGCCTCTTTCCTACATGGCCTAAAGCAACTATGTTCTCTTTATGTTCACAGAAGAACCAGCGCCCCAGCGGCCAATCGTAAACACCGCACACAGGAAATTTACTTGCGCACCCGCGCAACGGAATTTCCCAATTCGCGGGAAAAGTGCGAAGTTAAGCGCCGCAAATCCAACGACACGGCTTCGCGACTCACGCCGTCCCGGTGCTGTTCGCCAGCAGCCGCGGATCGATTCCGGCGATCTCGAATCCCTGCGCCCAGCGTCGCCGGGCGTCGACATCGTAGAGCAGCTTCGTGTCGCCGCTGGTGCTGAACCAGCCGTGCCGGGTCATCTCCTCGTCGAGCTGGCCCTCGCCCCAGCCGGCATAGCCCAATGCGACCAGCCAGCGGCTCGGCCCCTTTCCCTCGGCGATCGCCTTGAGCACGTCGATCGTGCCGGAAAGCGCCCAGCGCCCGCCGACATCGATCGTGTCCTGCCCGCCCCAGTCGGTCGAGTGCAGCACGAAGCCGCGCCGCGGCTCCACCGGGCCGCCGAAATGCACCGGCGCGTCGGGCACCTCGCCGGGATCGATCTCGAACTGCTTGAGCAATTCGTGGAGCCCCAGCCCTTCGATCGTCTCGCCGATGCCGATGCCCAGCGCCCCTTCCTCGTCGTGCGCGCACATCGCGATCACCGCATGCTCGAAGCGCGGATCGCCGATCCCCGGCATCGCGAGGAGGAACTGACCGGTGAGATAAGGCGTCGAATCCATGCCGCGACAACTTATCGCTTCGGTTTCGGGTCCGTCACGCTTGAAAATGTCATCGACCGCGCCGATTGGAGCATTGACCTCAAAAGGAGAGTGAAATGACCATCCAGGTTGGCGACCGCATCCCCAGCACCCAGCTCGTCAAGGTGACCGAGGCAGGCCCCGAGCAGATCGGCTCGGACGAATATTTCGCCGGCCGCAAGGTCGCGCTCTTCTCGGTGCCCGGCGCCTTCACCCCCACCTGCTCGGCCAAGCACCTCCCCGGTTTTGTCGAGAAGGCCGACGAGATCAAGGCGAAGGGCGTCGACGAGATCGCCTGCACCGCGGTCAACGACGCGTTCGTGATGGGCGCCTGGGGCAAGGCCAGCGGCGTCGACGGCAAGGTGACGATGCTCGCCGACGGCAACGGCACCTTCGCCAAGGCCGTGGACCTCGAGATGGACGGCAGCGGCTTCGGCCTCGGCACCCGCGGCAAGCGCTATTCGATGCTGGTCAATGACGGCGTCGTCGAGCAGCTCCATGTCGAGGCGCCCGGCGCGTTCGA
The DNA here is from genome assembly GCF_027941955.1 of Sphingomonas sp. 7/4-4. GTDB lineage: Bacteria > Pseudomonadota > Alphaproteobacteria > Sphingomonadales > Sphingomonadaceae > Sphingomonas. The sequence continues at coordinate 564,305 of NZ_CP115960.1, read as the reverse complement.
AGTCAGCTCGGCCGATTATCTGCTCGGCCAGCTGTAACGCCGCACCCGTAACGGAACTGCCGTGCCGTTGCGGGAGTTGATCCAGGGTACTTCTACGAAAGGGAAGCGTCATGGCCAACAGCAACAGCACGAGCGATTCGGGCAGCGAGAGCCCCGTCCAGAGCCAAGGTTCCGAAAAGTCCTTCCTCGCCTCGGCGCAGGAAACGGTTGCCGGGGCAGTCGATGCGACGGTGCAGGCAGTGAAGGACCACCCGGTCGCCGCAGCCGCGGTCGCCGCGGGTGCCGCCGCTGCGGTGGGCGGCGCGGTCTATGCCGCCACCCAACTGGGCGGCGAAAAGGAACCGGCCTCGAAGAAATGATTCGATCGGCCTCTGCTCTTTCACGAGCGGAGGCCGACGATCCGCAGTCTTGCCAGAGTCATCTTCGCGCATTAGCGGTCGAAGATGACTCAAGCATCAGACATCGTCGCCGAGCTGGACCGCCTCTATCGCGCCTCGGTCGAACGCCTCCAGGCCGCCCTCACCCGCTATCTCGAAGACGGCACGCCGCCGGCCCCTTCGAGCCGCACCGACGGCTCCTTCGCCTATCCCGAGATCCGGCTCACCTATCGCGGCGGCAATGACCGCCCCGCGCCGCCCCGCTCATTCGGCCGGCTGGTCGATCCCGGCGAGTATCGCATCAGCGTCACCAAGCCGGCGATGTTCTCCGACTATCTGATCGAGCAGCTCACGTTCCTGATCGAGGATTATGACGTCGAGGTCGATGCGACGACCGGGCGGCAGGAGATCCCCTTCGCTTATGTGCTCGATCCGGGCCATGCGCTGAGTCTCGATGAAGTCTCGGCGACAGAGCTCGCCCGCCACTTCCCCGCGACCGAGCTCGCCCATATCGGTGACGAGATCGCCGACGGCCTGTGGGTGTCGCCCGACGGGATCCGGCCGCTGGCGCTGTTCGACGGGCTGCGCACCGATTTCAGCCTCGCCCGCCTGCGCCACTATACCGGCACGCCGACCGAGCATGTCCAGCAATACATCCTGTTCACCAACTATCACCGCTATGTCGACGAATTCGTCCGTTGGGCATGCGGCCAGCTCGGGCCCGACAGTCGCTACACCGGGGTCTCGGGTGCCGGCGGCATCGTCATCGAGAGCGCCGACGACATGGACCGCCTCATCTCGGACAGCGCCTGGCGCCGCCACCAGATGCCGGCTTATCACCTGATGGCGCCGGGCCGGACGGGGATCACCCTGGTCAATATCGGCGTCGGCCCCTCCAACGCCAAGACCATCGCCGATCACCTCGCAGTGCTCCGCCCCGAGGCTTGGCTGATGATCGGCCATTGCGGCGGCCTGCGCCCCAGCCAGCGGATCGGCGACTATGTCCTCGCCCACGCCTATCTGCGCGACGATCACATCATGGACGACGTGCTGCCGCCGGAAATCCCGATCCCCGCGATCGCCGAGGTCCAGCTCGCCTTCGCCCGCGCGGCGGAAACCGTTTCGGGCCAGTCGGGCGACGAACTCAAGCTGCGCTTGCGCACCGGCACCATCGTCACCACCGACGACCGCAACTGGGAGCTGCGCTATTCGGCTACGGCCCTGCGTTTCTCGCTCAGCCGCGCGGTCGGCGTCGACATGGAATCGGCGACACTCGCCGCGCAGGGCTATCGCTTCCGGGTGCCCTACGGCACCTTGCTCTGCGTGTCGGACAAGCCCCTGCACGGCGAGCTCAAGCTCCCCGGCCAGGCCAATCGCTTCTACGAACGCGCGATCAACGAGCATCTCCGCATCGGCATCGAGACCGTCGAGGAGCTCCGCCGCGAAGGCGCCAAGCTGCACAGCCGCAAGCTGCGGGCGTTCAACGAACCGCCGTTCCGGTAACTCCCTGATCCTCCCTCGCGCAGCGGGGAGGATCAGGGCACCCCAAGCGTTCTCCCCTCGAAGGAGAACGCCATGATCGATCCCGAGCAACAGCCCGAAACCGAAACCCCGCACGCGCATCAGCCCGACGGCACCGACAGTTCCGCCGAATTTGCTGCGGGGATCGCCGACGAGAACACGATCCCCGAGGAATTGCCCGAATGATCCGCCTCAGCGGCTGAGCTGGAATTCCACTACCAGGCTGGCGTTGACGGTGACTTGATCGGCGGCACCATCCTTCTTCGGTGCGACGATCGTCACCAGTTCGCCGATCAGCGCGAGCGCGCCGGCGGTCGGATCCTGCTTCTCGCTGACCTTGACGATCGCGCTGCGCTTGAGCCCGAGCGTCGCAGCATAGGCATCGGCCTCGCCTTGCGCCTTCTTGATCGCCGCGGCCTTGGCCGCCCGCGTCGGCGCGACATAGTCGGTGAGCAGCGGCAGCACGTCGTCGTCGAGCTTGCCGCCATTCGCTTCGATCGGCGCCTTGGCGCTCTCGATCGCGGCGCGCGTCGGCGCGTCGAACTGCAGCGTCTCGGTGGCGGTGGATTGCGGCGTCTCCTTGCTATCCTCCTCGAGCGTTTCGAGGCTGAAGCTCGGCTTCGACTTGGCGCCGGCGAAGGACAAGATCAGACCCATCAGCGAGTTGGTCGTACCGATCTCGCCTTGCCCTTCACGGATATTGAGCGTCGTGAGTGCCTGAATCACCTTGGCGCGATTGGCCGCGAGCGCCACGCCCGCGGCTGCCTCGTCCTTGCCCTTGGCAGTGAGCGCCACCGACATGCGATAGCGCTGCGCGGGCACGCTGACCTGCCCGGTCGTGACGATCTCCACCGAGACCGGTCCCACCGTCTGCGCCTGGGCCGCCAACGGCGCTGCCGCCAGCCCGAGCGCCATCACGTACTTGATCATCCTGTTTCCCCTTTTGAAGCGCGGCGTGTCACCAGCCCTGCGGCTGGCCCTTGTTCTGCTCGTCGAGCCACTTCTTGAGCGGCGCGAAATATTCCATCATCGGCTTGCCCGATATCTCGCGCGTGCCGGTGAATGCCTGCAGCGCGTCGGGCCAAGGCTTCGACGCGCCCATCTCGAGCATCTTGTTGAGCCGCGCGCCGACTTCCTTGTTCCCGTAGAACGAGCAGCGATGCAGCGGACCCTTCCAGCCGGCCTGATCGCACGCCGCCTTGTAGAACTGGAACTGGAGCAGCCGCGCGAGGAAGTAGCGCGTATAGGATACGCTGCCTGCAACGTGATATTTGCCGCCTGCATCGAAGCGCGTCTCGTCGCGCGCGACGGGCGGCTTGAGGCCCTGATATTGCAGGCGGAGCTTGTCCCATCCGGCCTGATAGCCGTCGGGCTTGATCTCGCCCGAGAAGATCTGCCAGCGATATTTGTCGACCAGCAGCCCGAACGGCAGGAACGCCACCTTGTCCATCGCCTGGCGGAGCAGCAGCCCGGTGTCCTTGTCGGCACCCGGCACGGCGCTCTTGTCGAGCAGGCCGATCTGGACCAGATATTCGGGCGTGATCGAAAGCGCGACGAAATCGCCGATCGCCTCGTGGAAGCCGTCGTTCGCGCCGTTGCGATAGAGCTGCGGCAGATCCTTGTACGCGCGCTGATAGTAATTGTGGCCGAGTTCGTGATGGATCGTGACGAAATCGTCCGAATTCACCTTGATGCACATCTTGATGCGCAGATCGTCCTTCTCGTCGACATCCCATGCCGAGGCATGGCACAGCACTTCGCGGTCGGCGGGCTTGAGGAACAGCGAACGCTGCCAGAAGCTTTCGGGCAGCGGCGTGAAGCCGAGCGAGGAATAGAAACCCTCGCCGGTCTGGACCATCTTCTTCCAGTCGTAGCTCTTGGCCTTGAGCAGTTCGCCGACGTCATAGCCGACATCCCCGGCGCCGGCGGGCGCGACAACGTCGTAGATGTTGCCCCATTCCTGCGCCCACATGTTGCCGAGCAGATCGGCGCGGATCGGCCCGGTCTTCGACTGCACCGCATCGCCGTACTTCTCGTTCAATTTGCGGCGGACATAGGTGTGGAGCGCCAGGTAGAGCGGCTTGACGTCGGCCCAGAGCTTGTCGGTCAGCTTCGCGAACTCTTCCGGCGGCATGTCATAACCCGAACGCCACATCGTGCCGGTGTCGGGGAAGCCGAGTTCGGTTGCGCCCTGATTGGCGATGCCGGTCATCTTGGCATAATCGCGGCGCATCGGCGCGCCGACATTGTCGTTCCAGCTGACCCACATCTCCTTGAGCTCGGCCGGATTGCGGCTCTCACCCATCGCCGCCTCGATGTCGCTGCCGTTGATCGGCTTGCCGTTCAGCGTGCCCTTGCCCTTGGCGTACATCGATCCGAGCCGCGTCGAGATGTCCGACAGCTGCTGCGCGGCGCCCGGCGTGGTCGGCGCGGGAAGCGTGATCGCGCTGCGCAGCATGGTGAGCTGGCGCTTCTGCTCGGCGCTCAGCCCCGGCGCATTCTGGTACTTCGCCGCCTCGAGCGCATAGCGCACCGCCATTTCGGTGCCCCGCGCGCCATATTCGGCGGCGAGCGCATCGGTGTCGTCGGTGATGTAGGTCGCGTTGATCCACGCGACGCGCTGACTGATCAGGTTGAACTCGGTATATTCCTTCTGGACGCGGTCGATGAACGCCTGTGCCTCGGCGGCAGTGGGCGCACTGGTCGCAGGTGTCGCCGGCGCGGTCTGCGAGACCGCGGGAGCGGCCAGGAACGAGACGAGCGCGAGCATCGAGATGCCGGTACGGATCATGTGGAAAAACCCCGAGGATCTTAGGATGGCGGACAGTCGCGCGGCGGCTGGACGGGGTCAAGCATTCCTCTTCGTCATCCCGGCAAAAGCCGGGATCCAGGGTCACGAGCGATGTCGTTCCTGGCTCTGGGCCCCGGCCTTCGCCGGGGTGACGGTGTAGAGATCAGTCCGCCAAAAACTCCGCGATCGCATCCCCCAGCTCGGGCCGGGTCACCGCGCTCATGTGATTGCCCGGTATCTCGACGAAACGCCCTTGCGGCAGCAGATCCGCCACCTCCTGCGCCGAACCATTGTCGAAATCCTCGGCACCGGTGACCACCAGCGCGGGAAGATCGATCGCCGCGATCTCCTCCCTCGACGTATCGACAAAGGTCTGCAGGATCAGCAGCAGCGCCTCCGGATCGCCCTTGGTCGTCTTTAGGAACGCCTCGGTCATCCATTCCGAGCTACCGCGCTCGAAGGTGCCGAGATTGGTGAGCACCCGCCTGAAATAGGTGCCCCGCCCATGCGTGTCGGTCAGCCCCGCCAGCCCCATGCCGCACAGCACCGCCCGCCGCGGCTTCGCGCCGTGGACGAGCATGCGCAGCGTCGTGCGCCCGCCCAGCGAATAGCCGCCAAGGTCGTAATCGGTCAGCCCGAGATGCTCGATCAGCGCGAAGCCGTCGCGCATCAGCACGTCGGGCGGATAAGCGGCGGGATCGTGCGGCCGGTCGCTCAGCCCGTGCCCGCGCAGATCGGGCATGATCACCCGAAAGCCGCGCGCGGCGAGCTTCTCGGCATGGCCGTATTTGATCCAGTTGACGTGCGCCGTGGAGAAATAGCCGTGGATCAGCACCACCGGGCGTCCCTCTCCCATCTCGGTCCAGGCGAGCTCGACTCCGTCGAAGCTCTTGAAGCGGTGCGTCTCAGTCGGGAAGTTTGCCAACGGTTCTCATCCAGCGCTGCACGAGGCTCGGGTTCTGATCGGTCCGTGAGGCGGGCAGGTGGCTGGTGTCAAGCCAGGCACGGTGCCAGCTCTCGCATCCCGAATGCTCGGTGGGCACGAAACCCCCGGGATCGTCGAAGCTGCCGACGGTCATATCCATCCGGTCGTGACCGTGCGCCTCATAAGTGAGCGAGGTCCCGCAGGTCGAGCAGAAGCCCCGCTGCGCGATCGGCGACGAATCGTAGCGATCCGGCTCGGTCTCCCAATGCACGTCGCTCTTGAACAGGTTCTTGAACGCGATCGACACCCCGCCGGTGGCGCGCTGGCACATCCGGCAATGGCAGAGATAGGCCTCGTCGTCGTGCACCGTCGCGCGATAGCGCACGCGCCCGCACTGGCATCCGCCCGTCATCTCACCCGCCATGATTGTCCTCCGTGCAATTGCTGCATCGCACAATGCAAGCTGGTCCTCGATTGCAATCTATAAGCCTGCTTACTATGTGCGTGCTATGGCCCATAATGTCGGTTTCCTGATAAGCGATGTCTCGCGCATTATGCGTCGCCGCTTCGACGAGCGCGCGCGCAAGAGCGGCGCGACGGGGCCGCAATGGCGCACGCTCAAGCTCCTCGAACGCCACGAGGGACTAAACCAGGGACAGCTCGCGGAGTTGCTCGAAGTCGAGCCGATCACCAGTTCCCGGATGATCGACCGGCTGGAGGAAGCCGGGCTCGTCGAGCGCCGCCCCGATCCCGCCGACCGGCGCGCCTGGCGCATCCATCTCACCGAAAAGTCCCGCCCGGTGCTCGCCGAGCTCCACGATATCGCCAACGAGATGATCGAAGCGGCGCTTCATGGGTTGGACGCTGCGCAGCGCGATGCGCTGGTCGCTTCGCTCAACGTCATCCGATCTAACATGACCGAAACCAGACCCGAGACCAAAGAGGCCGCAAATGGCTGACGCCGATCCCAAGATCGAAAAGACGCCCGCAGAGGCGATCGTCATCGAACCCGCCACACAGACGGAGCCGGTGCAGGAAGCCACCGAGCCCCGCGCGAAGCGCAGCTGGCTGCGGCCGCTGCTGATGTTCGGCGTGCCGCTGATCATCCTCGCGATCGTCGGCTTTTTCTGGCTGACCTCGGGCCGCTTCGCTTCGACCGACAATGCCTATGTCCAGCATGACAAGGTCTCGGTTTCGGCCGAAGTCGCCGGACGCATCGTCAAGGTCGCGGTGCGCGAGAACCAGCGCGTCAGGAAAGGGGACTTGCTCTTCGAGATCGACCCCGCCCCTATCGCATCGCAGTGGCGCAGGCCGACGCGGCGATCGCCAACGCGCAGGTCGAACTCCAGACGCTGCAGACCAGCTATGTCGGCACCGGCGCCGACATCCAGGCCGCGCGCGACCGCATCGCGCAGGCGCAGGAAGATTATGGCCGCCAGGCCGAGCTGATGAAGCGCGGCTTCACGACGCGCGCCAGCTTCCAGGCCGCGCAGCACGCGCTCGAACAGGCCCGCGCCTCGCTGCAGAGCGCGCAGGCCGACGCCGCCGAGGCGCGCTCGAAGCTCGCCACCGGCGCGGCGGTGCCCGGCGAGAACCCGGCGATCGCCGCGGCGCGCGTCCAGCGCGAGCAGGCGCTGCTCAACCTCAGCCGCACCCGGATCTACGCCCCTGCCGACGGTATCGTCAGCCAGACCGAGCGCCTGCAGGTCGGCCAGCAGATGATGACCGGACTGCCCGCAGTGACGATCGTCACCAGCGATCTTTCGTGGGTCGAGGCGAATTTCAAGGAAACCGATCTCAACAAGATGCGCGTCGGCCAGTGCGCCGAAGTGAGCTTCGATGCCTATCCGGGGCTGAAGCTCAAGGGCCATGTCGGCTCGATCGGCGCGGGGACGGGCTCCGAATTCTCGGTGCTCCCGGCGCAGAACGCCAACGGCAATTGGGTGAAGGTGACCCAGCGCGTGCCGGTGCGGATCATGATCGACGAAAAGAGCCCGCGCGCACTGATCGCCGGCCTGTCATCGGACGTCGAAATCGATCTGCGGAATCAGTGCAAGTGACCAATCGTCGCCCCGGCGAAAGCCGGGATGACGAACGAGAGTGTTAGCGTAATATGGCCACCGCCCGCCCTGCCCAGCCCGCAGCCGCCGCGCCCTCCGCGCCGCAGCCCGGCGTGGCCGCGCTCCCCGTCACCAATCGCGGACTGCTCACGTTCGGCGTCATGCTGGCGACGATCATGCAGATCCTCGACACGACGATCGCCAATGTCGCGCTGCCCCACATGCAGACGTCGCTGGGCGCGACTGCCGACACCGTCACCTGGGTGCTGACCAGCTATATCGTCGCCTCGGCGATCGCCATCCCGATCACCGGCTGGCTTTCGGACCGGATCGGCTCGCGCAACCTGTTCCTGATTTCCACCGTCGGCTTCATCATCGCCTCGGCCCTGTGCGGCATGGCGCAGAGCCTCGAGGAGATGGTGGCGTTCCGCCTGCTCCAAGGCGTCTCCGCCGCCTTCATGAATCCGCTCAGCCAGACGGTGATGCTCGACATCAACCCGCCCGAGCGGCAGGCCAAGGCGATGTCGATCTGGGGCATGGGGATCATGGTCGGGCCGATCATGGGCCCGGTAATCGGCGGCTGGCTGACCGACAATTTCAACTGGCGCTGGGTGTTCTACGTCAATCTGCCTTTGGGCGTGATCTGCATCGCGATCCTTTGGTGGCTGCTGCCTTCGCGGCCGATGCGCAAGCGGCAGTTCGACATCTTCGGCTTCTCGATGCTCTCATTGGGCATCGCCGGACTCCAGCTGATGCTCGATCGCGGCCAGACCGAGGACTGGTTCCAGTCGACCGAAGTGTGGATCGAGATGCTCATCGCGATCATCGCCTTCTGGATGTTCACGGTGCATATGTTCACGGCGAAGAACCCGATGTTCGACCGCGATTTGTGGAAGAACCGCAACCTCGTCACCGCGGTGCTGTTCATGCTGGTGATCGGCGTGGTGATGATGGCGACGATGGCGCTGCTGCCGCCGATGCTCCAGACGCTCTACGGCCATTCGGTGTTCGACACCGGCGTGCTGCTGATGCCGCGCGGCGTAGGCGTGGTGCTGACGATGGCGATCTCGGCGCAACTCGTGCAGCGCGGCCTCGATCCGCGCTGGCTGGTCGGCACCGGCTTCGTGATCGCCGCGCTCTCCTTATGGGAGATGACGCACTGGTCGCTCGAGATGGATTCGACTCCCGTCATTATCTCGGGATTCATCCAGGGGCTCGGCCTCGGCATGATCTTCATGCCGCTGCAAGGCATGGCCTTCGCCACCCTGCCCCCGCAATACCGCACCGAAGGCTCGAGCCTGATGAACCTGACGCGCAACATCGGCGCGTCGGTGGGCATCTCATTGGTGACGACGATGCTTTCCCGCAGCATCCAGACCAGCCACGCCGCGCTGGCGCCTAACATCTCGGCGCAGACGCTCGACGGGCTCGATCCCAGCTTCCTTCAGGCGCTGGGCGGCATCGGCCAGACCGCCTATGCGATGGCGGATGCCGAGATCAACCGCCAGGCGATGATGATCGGCTACCTCAACGACTTCTGGGGAATGGCGATCGTAACGGCGCTGTCGATCCCGCTGGTGATCTTTCTCCGCCGCCCCAAGGGCCCGGTCGAGAAGCCCGATCCCGCGGCGGCAGGGCATTAGAAGAGCGTTCGCCAGACCTCTAGCGGAGCGCCTTCGGGATAGGCCGGTACGCCTTCGGGCAGCGTGATCCAGGGCTGTTTGGTCGAGGTATGGATGTGCAGCCGGGGACTCAGCCCTTCGCTGCCGTCGACGGTCCCCGCACGGACGATCGCCACGCCGGGTCGTGCGCTGTTGGTGTTGTAGATCCGCGTGAGGCACTTCGCGCAATATCGCTGCACCGACAGGCCACCCGACAGCGTCGCCATCGGGACGGGGGTCAGCTCGCCCGTCACCGTCAGCACCTCCTCCGCCACCGGCATCTGATGCGCAAACGAGGCGCCGGTCATGCGCTGGCAGATGGTGCAGTGGCACGCATAGGTGCCGGGAACTGCATCCACCGCCAACGAGTAACGGACGGCGCCGCAACGGCAGCCGCCCGCGATCATCAGGCCGCTTTCTTCAGATGCCGCCGCCCCAGCAGCTCGGCGATCTGCACTGCGTTGAGCGCGGCACCTTTCCGCAGATTATCGCTCACGCACCACAGCGACAGGCCGTTCTCGACGGTCAGATCCTCACGGACGCGGCTGACGAAGGTGGCATATTCGCCGACGCATTCGATCGGCGTGACGTATCCGCCGTCCTCATGCTTGTCGATCAGCATCACCCCCGGCGCCTCGCGCAGGATGCTCTTGGCCTGCGCGGCCGAGATCTCGTCCTCGAACTCGATGTTGATCGCTTCCGAATGGCCGACGAACACGGGCACGCGCACGCAGGTCGCGGTCACCTTGATCCTGGGATCGAGGATCTTCTTGGTCTCGACCACCATCTTCCACTCTTCCTTGGTCGATCCGTCGTCGAGGAAGCTGTCGATGTGCGGAATCACGTTGAACGCGATCTGCTTGGTGAACTTGCTCGGCGTGGCGGGATCGCCGACGAAGATGTTGCGGCTCTGCTCGAACAATTCGTCCATCCCGGCCTTGCCCGCGCCGGAGACCGACTGATAGGTCGCGACGACGACGCGCTTGATCTTCGCGGCGTCATGGAGCGGCTTCAGCGCGACCACCATCTGCGCAGTCGAACAGTTCGGGTTCGCGATGATGTTGCGCTTGCGATAGCCGTCGATCGCCTCGGGGTTCACTTCGGGGACGATCAGCGGCACGTCCGGATCCATGCGGTAGAGCGACGCATTGTCGATCACCGTGCAGCCCGCCGCGGCGAAGCGCGGGGCGTGGAGCTTCGAGCCCTCCGATCCGATCGCGAACAAGGCCATGTCCCAGCCCTTGGGATCGAAATGCTCGATATTCTGGACCTTGAGCTTCTTGCCGGTCTCGCCGAAGTCGATCTCGTCGCCCTGGCTGCGCGCGGAGGCGAGCACGGCGATCTCGTCGATCGGGAATTCCCGCTCGGCGAGGATGTTCAGCATTTCACGCCCGACATTGCCGGTGGCGCCTGCGACCACGACACGGTAGCCCATTTTCGTCCTTCCATCAGGATCGTCGCACTTGCGCCGACGAACGGTTCATTGGTGGTAGATGAGGTGGAATGCCAGCGCATTCCAGTTGCTTCGACGCAAAGCTCGGCTTCGCGCGCGCCTGAAGGTCAGGCGCCTTTGGTAATTCGCGTGCTAGTTCGCGGTTTTCGAAGCATGCGGCGCCCCTAACAGACCAAAAGCTGCGTGACGAGGGGCAAAATCTATAATTTTCGGAAAGCGAAACTAATCCTCCCCCGCCAGGGGAGGTGGCGCCGAAGGCGACGGAGGGGAGGAACCACCGAACGCCGTGAGTCCTCCCCTCCGTCAGGCTGCGCCTGCCACCTCCCCTTGGCGGGGGAGGATTGCCGATTACTTCTTCGCCTCGCTCGTATGCCGATCGAGGAAGTTGAGGATCGTGCCCCACAGATGCTCGCTGATCCCCGGCCCGCCGACGCGGTGGGTCTGGCCGGGATAGAGCATCATCTCGAACGGCACCTTCTGCTTCTGGAGCGTCGATGCCATCGCCATGGTGTTGTCGAGTACGACATTGTCGTCGGACATGCCGTGCAGGATCAGCAGCGGATCGGCGATCTTCTCTGCGTTTCCGATCGCATCGGACGCCGCATAGGCCGCCGGCACCTTGGTCGGATCGCCCATGTACCGCTCGGTGTAGAAGGTGTCGTACAGTTCCCATTTGGTCACCGGCGCCCCGGCCACGCCCGCGGCGAACACGCCCGGCGCGCCTTCGAGCATCTTGAGCGTCATATAGCCGCCATACGACCAGCCATAGGTCACGATCTTGTCCGGATCGACATAGCCCAGCGTCTTCAGATAGTTCGCCCCCGCAACCTGGTCCTCGACCTCGACCGAGCCCATGGCGTGGAAGATCGCGTCCTCGAATGCCTTGCCGCGATTGGCCGATCCGCGATTGTCGATCTGGAACCAGATATAGCCGCGATCGACCAGATATTGCTGGAGCGCCCCGCCCCACGCCTTGCTCACGGTCTGCGAATGCGGCCCGCCATAATGCTGGAAGAACACCGGGTAGCGCTTGCCGGGCTCGAGCACCGGGGTGATCATCTCCCAGTTGAGCGTGCTGCCGTCGGGACCCTTGATCGTCCCGAAGCGCCGCTCGCGATGGCTGGCGAGATAGGCGTTATAGGGATGCGCGGCACTGCTGACGGCATTCTCCTCCACCCAGGCGATCCGCTTGCCCGCCGCGTCGGCGAGATAGACCTGCGAAGGCTGATTGGTGTTCGAGCGCGTGATGATCGCCCGCGTCGCCACCGCGTCCATCACTGCCTTGTTCCACCAACCCGCCTCGGTCAGCCGCGTCACCACGCCGGGCTTCTTGAGGTCGACCGAATACAAATGCCGTTCGAGCACGCCGTCCTTGTTGCCGAGGAAGAAGATGCGGCCCTTCGCTTCGTCCACGCCGGCCAGCTCGGAAGCGACTTCCCAGTCGCCTTTGGTCAGCTGGGTCCATTTGCCCGCCTTCCAGCGATAGAGATGGCCGTGGCCGTCGCGCTCGGACCACCAGATCAGGCTGCCGTCGCCGAGCGCATGAAATGCGTCGGAAAGGTTCACCCAGCTCTTCGGCCCCGATTTCTCGCTGAACAGCACAATCGACTTGCCCGTCGCCGGATCGACCTTGAGCATGTCGAGCACGCTCTGGTCGCGATTCATCCGCTGGACGTAGAGCGCGCTGGCGTCGGGCGCCCAGTCGACGCGGGTCAGATAGATGTCGGTCTCCTTGCCGAGATCGACCTTGATTTTGTTCGCTCCCGCCGGGTCCATCACGTAGAGGTCGACGAGCACGTTGAGCGTGCCCGCCTTGGGATAGCGCTGCTGGAAAGTGCTGGTGCCTGAAGCCCCGATCGCAGTGCGCGTCACCACGCCCACCGGCGCCTCGTCGAAGCGTTCGACGGCGATATAGCGGTCGCCCGGCGACCACCAATAGCCGGTGAAGCGGTTCATTTCCTCCTGTGCGACGAACTCCGCCTCGCCCCAATGGACGGTGCCGGTGCCATCCTCGGTGATCTTGGCGAGCGCGCCGCCCGCCAGCTTGCCAACCACGAGGTTCTGGTCGTTCACATAGCTGACATAGCCGCCCGCGGGGCTGATCACCGGATTGAGCTTCGAGCCTTTTTCCTGGGTCAGTCGAGTGATCTTGCCGTCCAACGTCGCGAGATAGAGTTCGCCGTCCAGCGGCACCAGGATCGCCTTGCCGTCCGGCGCCCAGTCATAGCCGACAATGCCGGTCTTGCCGACGATGCTGCGGTCGCGCTCGCGCTGCATCTTCTCGGCTTCGGAAAGCTCGGCGCCGGTGCCGACCTTCTTCGAATCCACCAGCATCCGCCACTGGCGGGTGGCGGTGTCCATCGCCCAGAGATCGTAGCGCTCCTTCTCGTCGGCGCGATTGCGCAGCAGCGTGAGATATTTGCCGTCAGGCGAAAGCTTGGGCTGGAGCGGCGCGCCGCCGGTGAGATCGGGGCTGGCGAAGACGCGTTCGAGCGTGAGGTCCTTGCCCTGCGCGGCGGCTTCACTGGTCATCATTGGTGCTCCCAGCGCGACAAAAGCCAATCCCAGCAACCATTCACGCATTCCCGACTCTCCGGAGTTCGCGCACCGCGAACGCGGGCGAACCCACCTTATTGCGGGGCCTGCTCGCCGGGTAAAGTCCTGCTAGTCCTGCAGATTGAGCGCCACCTTGCGCGAGACGAGGATGAAGCGCGGCCCCGCGCCGTTCGCTGCGGCGCGATCGCCGGGATTGTAGAGCGCGCATTTCCGAAGGCTCAGGCAGCCGCAGCCGATGCAGCCGTCGAGATCGTCGAGCGTGCGCTGGAGCTGTGCCACGCGGGTCTCGATCACTTGCCGGAAGCCGTGGCTGATCCGCTTCCAGTCGGCGGCGCTCGGCGCCCTTCCTCTGGCAGCTTCGCCAGCTCGGTCGCGATCTGCGGCAGCGTGAACCCCAATTGCTGGGCGATCAGCGCGAACGAGATGCGGCGGATGTCGGCACGCAGGAAGCGCCGCTGGTTGCCGCTCGTGCGGATCGGATGCACCAGCCCCTTGCCCTCGTAGAAACGCACCGCCGACACCGACAGCCCCGTGCGTGCCGCCAGCTCGCCAATCGTCAGAAGCTCGTTTCCGCGCCCCATGCCACTCTCCGATTTTGTGCTTGACCTCAACTTAGGTTGAGGTTGTAGCTGCTTGCGGCATGGCCTCCAACCGGGAAAGGGACCCCATGCCGCAGCCTTATATCGAACACGTCAATCTGACCGTCAGCGATCCCGAGCGCATGGCGGACCTGCTCCATCGCCTGTTCGACTGGCATGTCCGCTGGGAGGGTGCCGCGCGCGACAATGGCCGCGTCATCCATGTCGGCGACGAGCGCACCTATCTCGCGGTCTATACCCCGCTCGGCGGCCCGCAGGCCGGTGATTTCGAAAAGGGCCGGCCGCTCAACCATGTCGGCATTCTCGTCGACGATCTCGACGATATCGAGCGCCGCGTGATCGACGCCGGGCTCGTGCCTTTCGCCCACGCCGATTACGACCCCGGCCGCCGCTTCTATTTCCTCGATTACGACGGCACCGAGTTCGAGATCGTCAGCTACGGGTGATACCACGAAAAAGGGCGCGGTAGCCTTCGCCACCGCGCCCTCTTCATTGCCCTGCTCGAAAGCTTATTCGGCTGCGGCGACCTCGTCGGTCGGGCGCACGTCGCGGCGCTCGGCGATACGCGCCGACTTGCCGGTGCGGCCACGCAGATAATAGAGCTTGGCGCGACGGACGATGCCCTTGCGGACGACTTCGATCGTGTCGATGTTCGGCGAATAAAGCGGGAAGACGCGCTCGACACCCTCACCGAACGAAATCTTGCGGACCGTGAAGCTCGAGCCCATGCCGCGATTGGCACGGGCGATGCACACGCCCTCATAGTTCTGCACGCGGGTGCGCTCGCCTTCGACGACCTTCACGCCGACGCGGAGGGTGTCGCCCGGGCGGAATTCCGGAATCTTCTTGGTTTCGTTGAACTTGGCGATCTGCTCGGCTTCGAGCGTCTGGATGACGTTCATGACTTGTCGTTCCTGTTTCGTCGCTGCGCGCCAGAGGGAGGATGGACCCGAGCGCCCTCATGGCGCTCCCAAAGGTCCGGCCTCCTTAGCCGTGTATCGGTCTCGGCCTGAGCGCGTCGCCAGGCCTCGATCCTCGCATGATCCCCCGATCGCAGCACTTCGGGGATCGTGCGCCCTTCCCATGTAGCAGGTCGGGTATATTGCGGATATTCGAGCAGCCCCGTTTCGAAGCTCTCGTCCATGCCGCTGGAAGGCGCGCCCATTACTCCGGGAAGCAGCCGAATGCAAGCGTCGAGCAAGGTCAGCGCCGCCATCTCGCCGCCCGAGAGGATATAGTCGCCGATCGAGACCTGTTCGATCTCCCGCGCCTCGAACAGCCGCTCGTCTATCCCTTCGAAGCGCCCGCACAGGATCGTCACGCCCTCGCCCTCCGCGAGCCCCCGCACGCGCTCCTGCGTGAGCGGCGCACCGCGCGGCGTCATCGCCAGCACCGGGCGCCCGGGCGCGACGCTGTCGAGTGCGCTTGCCAGCACATCCGCGCGCATCACCATCCCCGCCCCGCCGCCGGCCGGCGTATCGTCGACCGAGCGGTGCTTGTCGGTCGCAAAGTCGCGGATCTGCACCGCATCGAGGCTCCACAGCCCCTCGCGCAGCGCCCGCCCGGCCAGGGAAATACCGAGCGGGCCGGGGAACATCTCGGGATAGAGCGTCAGGACGGTGGCGGCGAACGGCATGCGATCCCATGGCCCGCACCGCTCCGGCTTGGCAAGTGCTCAGGCCTCCGCGCCCTCGAGATGCGCCTTCATGATCGCCAGTCCCTGCGCCATCATCGGCGAGACCGTCGCGGCAAGCGCATCGGGCAGCAGATCGGCCGTCCAGCCTACCCGGGCGCCGCCCTCCGCCTCCATCACCGTCAGCACGCCGTTATGATGCTCGAACTGCTTGACGGTCCAGACCAGGCGGCGGCGCCCGTCGTCGACCGACACGATCGCTTCGTCGACGACATGGCCGTTGGCGAACGTGACGCGGCGTACCGGCGCGCCCTCGCCGTCCAGCATCTCGGTAGCAGTGACGAAGCCGGGTACCAGCAAATCGTGCAGCCGATCGACCGCGCGCACGGCGCGCCATATCGCCTCGGGCGCCGCGGCGATGAAGATGTCGTGATGAATCGATGCCATGGAGCCTCTCTTTGTCGGCGTCTGCACACCGGATAGCGCCACTCGCGCTTGGCCGCTGGCAGGATCTCGGACGCGGTCACCCGGCACAGGAGGACAGGCACCCCGCAAAGGCCTATGATCGGCCCGATGACGCCGCTCGACGCCCCGGATGCGGAACTCGACTTCGCCCACTGCGAACGCGTGCGCTATGCCCGCGATCCGGCGTTCGACGGGGTGATCTTCATCGGCGTCAAATCGACCGGCATCTATTGCCGTCCGATCTGTCCGGTGCGGCAGCCCTTGTCGCGCAACGTCTCCTATTTCCCCAGCGCCGCCGCAGCCGAAGCGGCTGGACTCCGTCCCTGCCTGCGCTGCCGGCCCGAGGCGGCCCCGCATTCGCCGGCCTGGAAGGGCACGCGCGCCACCGTCGACCGGGCGCTGCGGCTGATCGAGCAGGGCGCGCTCGACGATGCCCGGGTGGAGGCGCTCGCCGCCCGGCTCGGCATCGGCGCGCGGCACCTGTCGCGGCTGTTCCAACACTATCTCGGCACCACGCCCTTGGCGGCGGCGCGCACCGCGCGGATCCAGCGCGCCAAGCGCCTGCTCGACACGACCGATCTCGGCATGACCGAGATCGCGCTGGCGGCGGGGTTCGGCAGCGTGCGATCGTTCAACGCTGCCTTCCGCCAGACCTATCGTCGCCCGCCGAGTGCGCTGAAACGGCGCGGCGTGCGTTAGGGCGCAATGGACGATTGCATCATCATCGGCGCGGGGCCCGCGGGGCTGACCGCCGCCATCTATCTCGCCCGCTTCCACCTCAGGATCCGGCTGTTCGACTGCGGCACCAGCCGCGCGGCGCTGATCCCCTGCACGCGCAACCATGCCGGCTATCCGGAGGGATTTCAGGCAAGGATTTGCTCGCGCGCATGGCCGAGCAGGCCGAGAAATACGGCGCCGTGCGCGAACGCGCCGAAGTCACCGCCTTGCGCGCCGCCGAGACCGGCTTCATCGCGCGCGTCGATGAGCGCGACTATCCGGCACGCGCGATCCTGCTCGCCACCGGCGTGGTCAATCACCGCCCCGAGATGGACGACGCGCTCCACGCTGAAGCGCTCCAGCGCGGACTGCTCCGCTATTGTCCGATCTGCGACGGCTATGAAGTCACCGACAGGCGCGTCGGCGTCATCGGCACCGGCGAGAGGGGCGCGAACGAGGCTCTCTTCCTGCGCGGCTACACCGCCGATGTGACGCTGGTCGCGCCGCAAGCGGAGCACGAACTGCCGGACGAACGCATGGCCGAACTCGACGAAGCCGGTATCGCCCGGATCGATGGCCCCTGCGGCAACTATGCGATCGAAGGCGACCAGCTCACCTTCGATACCGCGCAGGGCCGTCTCGCCTTCGACAGCGTCTATCCCGCTCTGGGCTCGCGTATCCGTTCAGGCCTTGCGATCCAGGCCGGTGCGCGGGCGGCCGAGGACGGGTGCCTCGAAGTCGACGATCACCAGCGCACCTCGGTACCCGGCCTGTTCGCTGCCGGCGACGTCGCCAAGGGGCTCGACCAGATCAGCCACGCGATGGGCGAGGCCGGGGTCGCTGCCACGACGATCCGCAACATGCTCGCCGAGCAGCGCCCCTGCGGCGCTGATCAGCCGCCGCCGCAGCCGCCGCAACCGCCCCCGCCGCAGCCTCCGCCGCCACCACCGCCGCCGTCGCCACCGCCGCCGCCCGAGCCGCTATCGCCGCTGTTCGCCCGCATCCGGTGAAAGTCGCCCCAGGTCGAGCCGACCAGCACCGTCGTGCCGAACAGCGCCACCGCGAGCCCTGTCTCGCCTTCCGCCGGGGCGCGGCGCAGCCGTTCCGATCGCTCGCGCGCCTCGTCGACCACTTCCTGCCCCGCACGGGTCCGCCGGTCGAGCACGGCGAAGCGGAGCATCGCCAGCACGCCCGTGATCACCAGCAGCGCGATGAGGAAGCCGACCGGCTTGCCGCGAGCCTCGCCGATCTGGAGCTTGATCCAGCCGAAGGCGAACAGCAGGAAATACGGCGAAGTCTGCCAGAAACGCAGCTGGAGCCCGGTCCAGCCGTCCATCAGCAGCCCGTCCGCGACCAGCCGCTCGCGGATCGGATCGGCGTGGCGTCCGATAGCGCCGGCGACCGCGTCCCAATTGGCCGGCTGGGGCAGCGCGAGCACGCTGCGTTCGGCGGCCGTGGTGCCGCCGAGCCCGCCGGCGAGGAATTTTTGTCCATCCATCACCAGCTGTTTGGTCGCGAGCAGCCGGGTGGTCACTGCCTCGGCGAGCCGCGAAGTGCCGCCGGCGAGGAAAGCGAGATGATCCATGTCGGGATTGCGCGGCGCCCTGCCCTCGGGCCTGAGCCAGCGCGGAATGGCGATCCCCACGATGATGGTGAAGATCAACAGCACGCCGTAGAGCAGAAGAAACGGCCCGCCGGTGAGATCGAAGGGTCCGAGTGGCATAAAGTCTAGCTCCTCAGCAAGAGAACCCCCAGAGCGAACACGGCCAGCATTGCCGCAAGCAGCAATGCCGTCCGGATCGTCTTTCGGGGCACGATGATCGCGTCGCGCGGGTGCACGCGGCGCGCTTTGTGGTCCTCGTTCAGCCGCCGCGCCGCGTCGGGCCACAGATCCGCGGGCGGGGAGCCGAAAACGCGCTCGTAACTGCGCAGCGTCTCGGCATATTGCGTGAAATAGCGGTGCTGCTCGTCCGCACCGCCGGCGGTCGGGCCGTGATGGAGCGGCCGCCCCAGCACCGGGCAGAAGCGCTCCCAATAATCGCGGCTATAAGTGAGGTGCAGGTGCCACGCCTGATCGACCTGATCCGAGGGCGTCACCGGATGGTCGACCGTGGCCGCGAGGAAGCAGAAGCGCTTATACTCCTCGATCACGCGCTCCGCCTCGGCGCGGCTCCAGCCATTCTCGCGCGCCAGCCGTTCGGCAAAGCTCAGCGCCCCGTCTTCGGGACCGATGGTGTAATAAGAGAGCGCAGACCAGATGGGGTGGCCCGGAGCTTCAGCGGTAAGACCAGGGGCCTTTCGCATCTGAATATCCATTAGCATAATGGGTATTCAGAGGCAAGCGAAACTCCGCTCACGGCTTCCCCGTAGCCAGCGCCCGTGCCCAGTCGTCCCGCCCCTCGCGCCCCGCCTTCTCGGCGGCAGCGGCGTGGTCATATTCCACCGCGTGGAACGTGATTTCGGTCGCTTCGACGATCGCATAGCGCGCCCGCGCATCCTCGCCTTCGACGACATAGGGATGCGGGTGATCGTCATGATATCCCTGCAGGCCGACGCTGCCCGGATTGGCGATGCGCCGCCCATCCGCCAGCCGCGAAAGCCCGGCGATATGCGAATGGCCGCAGAGCGTCAGCGGTTCCGCCCGGTCGCCCAGCCGGTTCGCGACTTCGGTCTCCGTGGCGCGCCGCAGCCGGTCCTGCTCTACGGTTTCGAGGAAATGCTCCAGGTCGCTGCCGGGCGTTCCGTGGCACAGGAACAGCGCCTCCAACGCCAGCGTCGCCGGCAGCGCGTCCAGCCAGCGAAGTTGCGCTTCCGACAGAAGCGACCAGGTGAACGCATCGGAATCGTTCATCCGGGCGGGCGGGATATGGAGCAATTGCCGCTCGTGATTGCCCGCGATCGTCGGCCATTCGCGCGCGATGAGATAATCCGCGGTCTCGGATGGCCAGAGCGGCCCCGACAGGATGTCGCCGAGGTTCACAAACCGCGTGCAGCCCCGCGCCTCCGCGTCGGCGACAACCGCTTCGAGCGCGGGCAAATTACCGTGGATATCGGAGAGAACCGCGATGCGGTTCATTCGGCGAAACCGCTATGGACCACCAGCCGTTCGGCATCCCATTCGGGCACCGCTTCGGGCTGCATCGGCACCATGAAGCGCTTACCGTCGGGTCGCTCGATCTCGAGCACGTCGCCCGCGCCGTAATTGTCGATCGCGACGACCTTGCCCAGCGCGTCCCCGGCATCGGAGACCGCGGGAAGCCCGAGCAGATCGACGTGATAATATTCGCCGTCCTCAAGCGGCGGCAGCGCCGAGCGAGGGACGGTCAATTGGGTGCCGCGCAGTGCCTCGGCGGCGTTGCGGTCGGCCACTTCGGCGAAGCGCGCGATCGCGCCGTTCGAGCCGGCGCGCAGGCTCTTGAGCGTCAGCGCGCCGTTGTTGAAGCTCTTATAGCTGACGAGATCCTCGGCGAAGACCTTCAGGCGGACTTCGCCGGCAATGCCATGCGCGCCGATGACGGCGGCGAGCGTGACGGGGCGGTCGGCGCTCATGCCGCCCTCCCCGTGTGCGCGTTGCGGGCATCACCCCTCAGGGGAGCCCGGCTGCTGCGGCGGCGCATCGTCGCCGCCTTCCGCGGGCGCATCGGTGGATGCGCCCGCGGGGTTGGTCTGGTTGCTTCCCGGGTTCTCACGATCCTCGGTGTCCGGACCGGTATCGGGTTTGCTGGCCATCCTGCGCTCCTCTGGACATGGTTCGCCCGGACAAACGCATGATGGCCCGCAAGTGCCTCAGCCTTCCGACTTTTCTTCGGCGGCTTCGGCCGGAGCCTCGGCAGCTGCCTCTTCGGTCGGAGCCTCCTCGGCGGTCGCTTCGGCGGCCGGAGCCTCTTCGGCGACAGGCGCGGCTTCTTCGGTCACTTCGGCAGCAGGAGCCTCGGCAACGGCTTCCTCAGCGGCCGGAGCAGCTTCCTCGGTCACTTCAGCAGCGGGAGCCTCCTCGACAACGGCTTCCTCGGCGGCCGGAGCAGCTTCCTCAGCGGCGGGCTCTTCAGCGACCGGCTCGGGAGCCGGCGCTGCGGCTGCCTCGGCAGCGGCCTCTTCGGCGGCCTTGGCCTTCTCGGCACGCTCTTCAGCGCGCTCGACGGCCTTCTCGCCCGGCTTGCCCTTGTTCGGGTTGTTCTTCGCGGCGCGCTCCTTGACGCCGATGACGTCGAGGAAGCGGGCGACGCGGTCGGTCGGCTGCGCGCCGACGCTCAGCCAATGCTTCGCGCGGTCACCGTCGAGCTTGATGCGCTCGGGCGAATCCTTGGCGAGCAGCGGGTTGTAGGTGCCGATCTTCTCGATGAACTTGCCGTCGCGCGGGCTGCGCGCATCGGCGATCACGATCCGGTAATACGGACGCTTCTTCGAACCGCCGCGCGAGAGACGCATAGAGAGTGCCATTACTATTCCTTCTTACAATCTTGAGTTAAATTACTTCTTTTTCAGGAAATTCTCGAAACCGGGCGGCAGGTTGGCGCCGCCGGGGAGCCCGGGAAGGCCGCCGCCCATCTTGCCCATCATCTCGCCCATTTCGGGCCCGCCGAGCGCGTTGCCGACGCCAGCCATCCCGCCGCCGGGACCGCCCTTGCCGAGCATCCCCAGCATGCCCTTGAGACCGCCCATCTTCTTCAGTCGCTTCATTGCCGTCTGCATCTCCTGATGCATCTTCATGAGCTTGTTGACGTCCTGGACGGTCGTCCCGCTGCCCTTGGCGACGCGGATCTTGCGCTTGGCGTTGAGCAGTTCCGGCTTGGCGCGCTCCTTGGGGTCATCGATCCGATCATCGCGTCCATGCGGAGCAGGATCTTCTCGTCGACGGCGCCCGACGCCATCGCCGCCTGCGCCTTCTTCATGCCGGGGATCATCCCGGCGAGCGCGCCCAGCCCGCCCATCCGGCGCATCTGCTGGAGCTGGCTGCGCAGGTCGTTCATGTCGAACTGGCCCTTGGCGAGCCGGCTCGCCATCCGCTCGGCATCTTCCTGCTGGATCGACTCGGCGGCGCGCTCGACCAGCGAGACGACGTCGCCCATGCCGAGGATGCGGCCGGCGACGCGCTTGGGATGGAACGGCTCGATCGCGTCGAGCTTCTCGCCCATGCCGGCGAACTTGATCGGCTTGCCGGTCACCGCGCGCATCGACAGCGCCGCGCCGCCGCGGGCATCGCCGTCCATGCGGGTCAGGATCACGCCGGTCAGCGGCACCTGCGCCGAGAAGCTGGAAGCGACGTTGACGGCGTCCTGGCCGGTCAGGCTGTCGACGACGAGCAGGATTTCGGCCGGCTTGGCGATGTCCGCCACGGCCTTCATCTCGTCCATCAGCGCCTGATCGACGTGGAGGCGGCCCGCGGTATCGAGCATCAGCACGTCGAAGCCCTGCAGCTTCGCCGAGGAGAGCGCGCGCTTCGCGATCTCGACCGGGGTCTGGCCCGCGACGATCGGAAGCGTCGAAACTTCGGTCTGCGTGCCGAGCACCGCGAGCTGCTCCTGCGCGGCCGGGCGATTGACGTCGAGCGACGCCATCATCACCTTCTTGCCCTGGGTCTTGCTCAGCAGCTTCGCCAGCTTGGCGGTCGTCGTGGTCTTGCCCGAGCCCTGCAGGCCGACGAGCATGATCACCGCCGGCGGCGTGACGCCGAGCTCGAGCTCGGAGGTGTCGCTGCCGAGCATGTCGATCAGCGCGTCGTGGACGATCTTGACGACCTGCTGGCCCGGAGTGACCGAACGCAGCACCTGGTGGCCGATCGCCTGCTCGGTCACCTTCTCGACGAAGTCGCGCGCCACTGGAAGCGCGACATCGGCCTCCAGCAGCGCGATCCGCACTTCGCGCATCGCGGTGCGGACATCGCCTTCGTTGAGCGCGCCACGCCCGCGCAGGCGCTCGAAGACGCCGCCCAGCCGTTCGCTCAGACTATCGAACATGAGACCAAAACCACTCCAGATCCACAACCGGACCCGCTAAACGCAAAACACGCCGGCGGACGAAACCTCGTCGGCCGGCGTCACCCTCGGGGCGCACAATGTTCGCGTTCCACGGGAACGGTCGGAGGCGCACATAGCGGCAGATGATGCGAAGCGCAACCTCGCACCTCGCGCCACGGTAAGGTTTCGGAAAGCTCCGTGTTTAACCCGATCTACACCCTCAACAGCGAAAACACGCGTTATCGTTTAGGGGGCGTGCGTCGGCCATGTCGCGAGATTTCGAGGAAGACATGATGCAAGACCGCGCTCCGCCCACCAGCGTGGTCACGGGCGCAATCAGCGTCACCGCGATCCTGCTGTTCGTGGGCATCGGCAGCGCAGTGCTGTCCCAGTCGCTGCAGCATTATTTCCAGGGCGCCGAGCCGCCGGCGCAGCCGCTGGTGATTGCACTTCTGCTCAACGTCGCGCTGATCCTGTTCGGCTGGCGCCGCCATTCCGCGCTCCACCGGGAGCTCCAGATCCGCGCCGCAGCGGAAGAGCGCGCCCAGCAGCTCGCCAGCCGCGATCCGCTGACGGGCTTCCTCAATCGCCGCAGCCTCGCCGAGGAAGGCGCCGCGATGTTCGTTCGTGCCCAGCGCCGCCGCAAGGCGATGGCGCTGGTGATGCTCGACCTCGATCATTTCAAAACGATCAACGACATGCACGGCCATGCCGTGGGCGACGCGCTGCTCCGCACCGTCGCCGGCGAGATCGCGCATTTCATGCCGCCGATCGCACTCACCGCGCGGCTGGGCGGCGACGAATTCGCCTGCGGCTTCCTGTTCGACGGCGACGATCCCTCGACAGTCGAGCGCATCGCCGAGAAACTGATCAGCCGTATGGCCCAGCCATTCGAGGCAGAGGGTTTGCGCCTCCACATCAGCTGTTCGCTCGGCATCGCCCGCTCGGACTTCGACTGCACCGGCATCGACGCGTTGATGCGCGCCGCGGACATCGCGATGTACCAGGCCAAGAAGGCCGGCCGGAACCGTTTCGCCTGGTTCGATCAGTCGATGGAGCGCGAGCTGCAGACTCGCAACGATCTCGAATCGGGCCTGCGCCTCGCGATCCCGCGGCAGGAAATCGTCCCCTATTTCGAGCAGCAGATCGATCTTTCGACCGGGCACCTGTACGGCTTCGAAGTGCTCGCGCGCTGGGAGCATCCGACGCGCGGCACGATCAGCCCCGAATTGTTCATTCCGATCGCCGAGGAAACCGGCATGATCGGCGAGCTCTCGCTGTCGATCATGCGGCAGGCGTTCCTCGCGGCACGCGACTGGGACCCCTCGCTCAGCGTCTCGGTCAACATCTCGCCCTGGCAGCTGCGCGACGCCTGGCTGGCGCAAAAGGTGATCAAGGTGCTCACCGAGACCGGCTTCCCCGCCAATCGTCTCGAGGTCGAGATCACCGAGAGCGCATTGTTCGACAATCTCGCGCTGGCCCAGTCGATCGTCGGCAGCCTCAAGAATCAAGGCGTGCAGCTCGCGCTCGACGATTTCGGCACCGGCTATTCGTCGCTCGCCCATCTGCGCGCATTGCCCTTCGATCGCATCAAGATCGACAAGAGCTTCATCATGTCCCTGAACCAGAGCGCGGATTCGGCGGCGATCGTCAATGCGATCATCAGCCTCGGCGACAGCCTGAACCTGCCGATCACCGCCGAGGGTGTCGAGGATGCGGCCATCGAGGAACGACTCCGCGCGCTCGGCTGCGCCAAGGCGCAGGGCTGGCACTACGGCAAGCCGCTCTCGACCGCGGGCGTCCGCCGCCTGCTCGCCGAACGCCGCCTGCTCCGCCATTCGAGCCCGGTCGAAGCGCCGGTGGCAGTCACGGACCAACGCCTCGTCGGTTAACCGTCATCCCGGCGAAGGCCGGAATCTCAGGCGGCAAGCGAACGGGACATGGCACGAGGCCCGACCTTCGCCGGGATGACGGGAGTCACCAACCAGCCCCCGGCTTGGCCAGATACGCCTTCTCCTCCGCCGTCGACTCACGCCCCAGCGCCGCGTTGCGGCTCGGAAACCGTCCGTAGCGCGCGATCACTTCGGCGTGCTGCCGCGCATATTCCAGCGCTTCCTCCTGCCCCAGCGCCCCGTAGCAGCTGAGGCTCACTGCCTGCAGTTCGCGGCTCTCGGCATGTTCGAACGGGAGATAGAGGAACTGGCGCTGCTCCGGCGTCATATCGCGGTCCCAGCCGCGCTCGACCGCGAGGCTCGCCAGTTCCTGCGCGAGCGGATCGGCGGCGAACGCCTGGGGCGTGCCGCGATGCACATTGCGGCTGAACTGGTCGAGCAGGATCACCGCCGCGAGCAACGTCCGCGGGTCGTCGCGCCAGCCGGCGGCACTGCTCTCCAGCACCTCTCGGCGCAGGCTTTCGAAGCGCGTGCCAATCTCCCGATCGAGCTCGTCGGACTTCGCGAACCATTGCTC
The DNA here is from genome assembly GCF_027941955.1 of Sphingomonas sp. 7/4-4. Taxonomy (GTDB): domain Bacteria; phylum Pseudomonadota; class Alphaproteobacteria; order Sphingomonadales; family Sphingomonadaceae; genus Sphingomonas. The sequence continues at coordinate 539,121 of NZ_CP115960.1, read as the reverse complement.
GGGCATCAGCCCCTCGAACCAGAAGCCGAGCACTTCCTCGGCCATCACGTGGACTTCCGACGCCGTCGACCCTAGATCGCTCGCCAATGCCGATCTCCTCTCCTCAGATCATCAATATGGGTTGCCGCCTCAACCTTGCCGAGGGCGAGTCGATCCGTGCGCTGCTGGCGGGGCGTGACACGATCGTGGTGAACAGCTGTGCGGTAACCAACGAAGCGGTCAAGCAGACCCGTCAAGCGATCCGCCGCGCCCGTCGCGAAAAGCCGGATGCCGAACTCGTCGTCACCGGCTGCGCAGCGCAGATCGATCCCGCCGGCTTCGCGGCGATGCCCGAAGTGAATCGCGTCATCGGCAATGCCGAGAAACTCTCGCCAGAAGCCTGGCAGGCTCACGAGGCCGTTCTCGTCCAAAACATCATGGCCGTCCGCGAGACTGCGCCGCATCTCGCCGCGAGCTTCTCCACCCACGCCCGGGCGTTTGTTGAGGTGCAGAATGGGTGTCAACATCGGTGTACATTTTGCGTGATACCCTTTGGCCGCGGCAACAGCCGTTCGGTGCCCGCGGGTGCCGTGATCGACCGCATCGCCGCGCTCGCCGAAAACCACGCCGAGATCGTGCTCACCGGCGTCGATCTCACCAGCTACGGCCCCGACCTCCCCGGCGCGCCCAGCCTCGGCCAATTGGTCGAGCGCATCCTGACGCATGTACCCCAACTCCACCGGCTGCGTCTTTCCTCGCTCGACGGTATCGAGATCGACGACCGCCTGTTCGCCTTGCTCACGCAGGAGCCGCGCCTCCAGCCGCACGTCCACCTCTCGCTCCAGGCCGGCGACGACATGATCCTCAAGCGGATGAAGCGCCGCCACAATCGCGCCGAGAGCATCGCATTGGTCGAACGCCTCAAGACCGCTCGCCCCGAAATCGCCGTCGGCGCCGACCTGATCGCCGGCTTCCCGACCGAAACCGAAGCGATGTTCGCCAATACCCTCGCATTGCTCGAAGACTGCGACGTGGTTCACCCCCACATCTTCCCCTACAGCCCCCGTGCCGGCACCCCCGCCGCGCGCATGCCGCAAGTCGCACCCGAGATCGTCAAGGCCCGCGCCGCCCGTCTTCGCGAAGCCGCCGCAACGCGCCGTTCGCGCTGGCTGCAAAGCCTGATAGGCAGCGCGCAGCAAGTGCTGGTAGAGCGCCCCGGCGATCGCGGCCATGCCGGCAATTTCGCCGAAGTCCGCATGCCGCATTCCGAAGTTGGAGACATCGTGACCGTTACCATCAAGGCCGTGCAGGACGGAAAGCTGATCGCATGAGCACCACTCCTCGTGGCACGATCGGCTGCTCGGCGGCTTCAAGAAAACCTCGGACAAGTTGCTCGGCAACCTCGCCGGCCTCTCCGGCGCGCGGCTCGACGAAGCGACGCTCGACGATATCGAGGAGGCGCTGATCGCCTCCGACCTCGGCCCCGCCACCGCCGCGCGCGTCCGCGCGCGCCTCGCCGAGGGCCAATATGAGCGCAACATGGAAGAGCTGGGCATCCGCCTCGTCGTCGCCGAGGAGATCGAGAAGGCGCTCGCACCCGTCGCGAAGCATCTCGAGATCGAGGCCTTCCCGCGCCCGCAGGTGATCCTCGTCATCGGCGTCAACGGCAGTGGCAAGACCACCACCATCGCCAAGCTCGCCAATCTGCTGATCGAGCAGGATTACGGCGTGATGCTCGCCGCGGGAGACACGTTCCGCGCTGCCGCGATCGGCCAGCTCAAGACCTGGGCCGAGCGGATCGGCGTGCCGATCGTCACCGGCCCCGAGGGCGGCGATGCCGCCGGCATCGTCTTCGAAGCCGTCAAGCAGGCGACTGCGACCGGCATCGACGTGCTGATCGTCGACACCGCCGGCCGCCTCCAGAACAAGCGCGAACTGATGGACGAGCTGGCCAAGATCCGCCGCGTGCTCGGCCGGCTCAACCCGGCATCGCCCCACGATGTCGTCCTCGTGCTCGACGCCACCACCGGCCAGAACGCGCTCAGCCAGATCGAAGTGTTCAAGGAAGTCGCCGGCGTCACCGGCCTCGTCATGACCAAATTGGACGGAACCGCGCGAGGGGGCGTCCTGGTGGCCGCCGCCGAGAAATACGGCCTCCCCATCCATGCGATCGGAGTGGGCGAAAAGGTCGACGACCTGCGCCCGTTCGACGCCAACGAAGTGGCGCGCATCATCGCGGGGGTAGAGGAACTCACCTCTCCCCGTTCGCCCCGGACCTGATCCGGGGTTGTCGAAGGCCCGCTTTACCCCTTTATTCCCGGCGAGCAGAAGGACGGCCCTTCGACAAGCTCAGGGCGAACGGAAGCAAACATGAACCAGTCCAACCCCCGTCCCGCCCCTTCGCCGGGCCTGCGCATGCTGATCGATTTCGGTCCGCTGGCGGTGTTCTTCCTCGTCAACGCCTATGCACCCGGTCTTCAAATCCAGCGGGTCATCGCCGCGACCGGCGCGTTCATGGCCGCGATGGTGGCCGCGATGCTATTGTCGTGGTGGAAGGCGAAGCACATCTCGCCGATGCTGTGGATCACCGCCGCCCTGGTGCTGCCCTTCGGCGCGCTCACCATCTATTTCCACAACGAAGCCTTCATCCAGATGAAGCCGACGATCGTCTACACGATGTTCGCGGTGATCCTGGGCTACGGCCTGATCACCAGGAAGCCCCTGCTCCAGATGCTGCTGGAGACCGCCTATCCGGGATTGTCGGCCAGGGGCTGGCGGCTGCTGACGATCAACTGGACCGGCTTCTTCCTCGCGATGGCGGTGCTCAACGAAGTCATGCGCCAGGTGCTGACCTGGGACCAATGGGTCAGCTTCAAGACCTGGGCGGTCATCCCGATGACCCTGGTCTTCGCGATGCTCAACATCCCCATGCTGCTCAAGCACGGCCTTCAGCTCGAGAAGCCCGAGGATGCGCCGCTCCCGCCGGAGGGGTGAGAAGAACTCCTTCTCCCCTTGTGGGAGAAGGAAGGGGCCCGCTCGCGAAGCGAGTGGGAAGGATGAGGGGACGTCTATCAAGACTCACTCCCCTCACCCTTCCGCCGATTTCATCGGCTCCCTCCCTCTCCCACAAGGGGAGAGGGAAAGAAGATCAGCCCTGATCGGCGCGGCTGACGCCTGCCCCGTCGAGGTTCTGCGCGACGAATTCCCAGTTGATCAGGTTCGCGGAAACCGCGTCGAGATAGGCCGGGCGCGCATTGCGGTAATCGACGTAATAAGCGTGTTCCCACACGTCGATGGTCAGCAGCGGCAACATGCCGTCATACACCACGGGCGTGTCGGCATCGTGCAGCGACGTCACCTTGAGCTTGCCGCCGTCGAGCACCAGCCAGCCCCAGCCGCTGGCGAAATGGTTGGTCGATTCGGTCACGAGCTGCTTCACCAGCGCGTCGGCCGAACCGAAGCCGTCGTTGATCAGATCGGCGAGCTTGCCGGTCGGCGCCTGCTTCTCCGGGCTCAGGCACTGCCAGAAGAAGCTGTGGTTCCACACCTGGGCGGAGTTGTTGAACAGGCCCTTGTCGCCGGTTTCCTTGGCCTTCTGGATGACCTCGGACAGCTTCAGGCCCTCGAGGCCCTTTTCGGTCACGAAGCCGTTGGTCTTGTCGACATAGGCCTTGTGATGCTTGCCGTGGTGGAATTCGAGCGTCTCCGCCGACATGTGCGGGGCGAGCGCACCCTTGTCATAGGGCAGCGCGGGAAGTTCGAAAGCCATGGGGATACTCCGTGTTCGGTTCACCCGCCCAACGAACCGCGGCGGGAAGCGGTCCCCCTAGCCCCGAAAATCCCATCCTGTCCCGCAAATTTCATTGCGTGTGACAAACGAAAATTCCGATCATAAGCTGGCGTGCGCGGCGCCGGGGGCAATCGGCGCCGCAAATCGAGGGAGCAGCCACATGGACAAGTTTTTCGGCAATCTGCACGCGGTGCTCGCGGTCAGCCTCGTGCTGGCGATCGGGCTGATGTTCGCGCCCTATTTCAATCCGCCGCTGGGCTTGTGGAACGGCGTGTTCCAGTGGCTCCATGTCTTTTTCGGGATCACCTGGATCGGGCTGCTTTATTATTTCAACTTCGTCCAGATCCCGACCATGCCCAAAATCCCGGCCGAGCTGAAACCCGGCATATCGAAATTCATCGCACCCAAGGCCCTGTTCTTCTTCCGCTGGGCGGCGTTGCTGACGGTGGTCACCGGACTGATCCTCGCCTGGCTCTACAATGAGCTCGAGGACGCATTGCTGCTGCGCGAGAACGCCCGGCTGATCGGCATCGGCATGTGGCTGGCGCTGGTGATGGCGGCCAATGTCTGGTTCATCATCTGGCCCAACCAGAAAAAGGCGCTCGGACTGGTCGAGGCCGACGACGCCACCAAGGCGAAAGCCGCCAAGGCCGCGATGATCGCCTCACGTCTCAACGTGCTGCTCTCGCTGCCGATGCTGCTGGCGATGACGAATTATCATTGAGGGCCCACAAAACCCCTCCTCCCTGTCAGGGAGGGGTTAGGCTGTACCGACATTCAACCTAAAACTCCCTCTCCCCTTGATAGGGGAGAGGATAGCGAAGCTTGGCAGCTTGCTGCCTAGCGCAGCTTGGTGAGGGTAGAGCGGAGCGAAGCTCCGCGCGGCCGCTTTGCGGCCGCACCCTCACCCAGCTCCGACTAAGGCTTTGCTTCGCAAAACCTAAGTCTGCGCAACCCTCTCCCCTTGCAGGGGGCGAGGGAAGTATGGGCTGAATGCCGGTACGCCCTAGGGGTGCGTGGAAAAGATCCCCCTGCCTTTTCCTTTTGTCGACCGGAAGAAGAGGCTCGCTACGCTCGCACCCACCCCCAGCCCCTCCCTTGCAGGGAGGGAGTCAGTTTCTTGAATGTCGATACGGCCTAACCCCTGGAGGGGAGCAAGAGGTCAGCCCCCGCTCCCAGCAGCTCGTGCCGCTTGAGCGCATGTCGGAGCTGGTCGTAGGTCAGCCCCAGTGAGTCAGCGGTCGAGCGCTGGTTGAAGCGGTGTTCGGCAAGCGCACGCGCCAATAACTGCCGCTCGAAGGCATTGACTCGCGTCTTGAAATCGGTGCCGCCATCGAACGCCGCCGGCGCCTCCTCTTCGGCCGCCACCGCGACGATCGGCGTCGAGGCAGCGGGTGTCGAAGCAGGGGAAACCGCGGTTCGCGGCCGGAACGGCGACTTGAACGGATCGATCTCGATCGAGATCAACCGGCCCCTCGCGCTCCCAGCGATAGACCGCGCGCTCGACCACGTTGCGCAGCTCGCGGACATTGCCGGGCCAGTCATAAGTCAGCAGCGCATCGAGTGCGTTCGGGCCCCAGCCCGGCCAGTCGGCCAGCCCGATTTCCGATGCCATGCGCCGCCCGAAGAATTCGGCGAGCACTTCGATATCCCCCGCCGCGCCCGCAAGGGGGCAAGGTGACCACTTCGAACGACAGCCGGTCGAGCAAATCGGCGCGGAACGTTCCCTTCTCGACCTTCTCGGGCAGATGCTCGTTGGTCGCCGCGACGATGCGGACATCGACGTGGAGCGGCCGCGACGAGCCGATCCGCGTGACTTCGCCATATTCGACTGCGCGCAGCAGCCGCTCCTGCGCCGCCATCGACAGCGTGCCGAGCTCGTCGAGGAACAGCGTGCCCCGATGCGCCTCCTCGAAACGCCCTGCGCGCGCCTTGGTCGCGCCGGTGAACGCCCCGGATTCATGTCCGAACAATTCGGCCTCGATCAGCGTCTCGGGAAGCGCCGCGCAGTTCATCACGATCAGCGGCTGGTCCCAGCGCGGGCTCAGCCGGTGGAGGCGTTCGGCGACCAGCTCCTTGCCGGTCCCGCGCTCGCCGATGACGAGCACCGGACGGTCGAGCGCCGCCGCGCGGCTGGCCCGCTCGAGTGCGTCGAGAAAGGCCCCCGATTGGCCGATTACCTGGGTTGCGCGCTCCATGCCAAACCTTTGGCGAATTTTCCCAACTCTTGGCAAGTCCTAAGTTGGGGCTGAATGCCAGATGAATGGCAAAAATGGCGGAATTCTGCGGTTTCGGGCAATTGGCACGCCTCCTGCAAAGATGTTGGCAAGCTCGGTAACGGGCCACGAAAACACCAGGTTCAGGGAACAAGATCATGACCTACGAAGCAGCCAATGTCCGCAACGCCTTTGTCGCAGTCACCATCGCCTTCCTCGCCAGCGCCGTCCTGATGGCCGGTGCGGTGGGCCCGGCGATCGCCTGAGGCACCACGAAGTCTCCCCGCGCACCTGCCCTGGTGAGCGGAACCCCGCCGGGAGGGTCTCCCCCTAGTTCCTCCCGGCGGTCCCAATACGAAGGAGTGTTAGAATGGGTATTTTCTCACGAACCCGCGACATCATCGCCGCCAACGTCACCGACCTTCTCGACAAGGCTGAAGACCCGGCCAAGATGATCCGCATGATCATCCTCGAGATGGAAGAGACCTTGGTCGAGGTTCGTGCCTCGGCAGCCCGCACCATCGCCGACCAGAAGGAAATGCGCCGCCACATCGCCAAGCTCGAGAAGCTCCAGGAGAGCTGGACCGAGAAGGCCGAGCTGGCGCTCTCCAAGGGCCGCGAAGACCTCGCCAAGGCCGCCCTGGTCGAGAAGCAGAAGGCTTCGGACATGGTCGAGCAGCTCTCCACCGAGATCGGCGTGCTCGACGAGGCCCTGAAGGGTTCCGAAGAGGATATCACCAAGCTCCAGAACAAGCTGCGCGAGGCGCGGGTTCGCCAGAACTCGATCGTCGCCCGGCTGGAGAGCGCCAACAACCGCACCCGCCTGCGCGAGATCACCAACGGCTCGAAGATGCACGATGCGTTCTCGCGCTTCGATGTCCTCGAACGCCGGGTCGACTTCGCCGAGGGCCGCGCCGATGCGGCAGGCCTGGGCGGCGACCCCAAGACGCTCGAAGAGGAGATCGCCGAGCTGCGCTCGTCCGAGAAGGTCGATGCCGAGCTCGAAGCACTGAAGGCACGGCTGGCCAAGGGAGCGTAAGCGATGGAAGAGGTATTCCTGCCCATCGTCATCGTCGGGATCCTGTTCGTCGGCCTTCCCTGGGTGATCATGCACTATATCACCCGGTGGAAGACGGCAGCGACGATCACCGGCGAGGACGAGAAGCTCCTCGACGAGCTCTACTTCACCGCTCGCCAGCTCGAGGAGCGCCTGCTCACCGTCGAACGCATCATCGCCGCCGACAACCCCGATTTCCGCCCGGTCTCGGCCTCGCGCCAGGAACCGAGCCCCTTCGATATTTCGCGGAGGAACTGAGATGTCCGGTACACGCACCAAATTCTATCTCGACAAGCAGAATGCCAAGGTTCTCGGAGTCTGCTCGGGCCTCGCCGACTACACCGGCATCGAGGCGATCTGGCTCCGGGTGGGGATGGTCTTCCTCGCCTTCGCGACCAGCGGCACGTCGACCTTCATCTACTTTCTGATCGCATGGCTCGCGCCGAGCAAGCCGGCCGGCCTCTATCAGGGACCCGAGGAAGAGAAGTTCTGGCAGGGCGTGCGTTCGAACCCGAGCCGCTCGACCGCCCAGGTCCGCTCGACCTTCCGCGACATCGATCGCCGGCTCGCCGACATCGAGATGTACTATACGAGCCGCAACACCCGGCTCGCCGACGAGATCGACAGCCTGCGCTGAGCGCGGCCGTCAAAAGGAGCAAGACAATGAGGGAGTTGAGTTGGCTGGTACCGGTGCTGATCGTCGCGGCGGTCATGGCATCCAAGGCCTTCCAGACCTGGGTCCGCGCGAAGCACGGCTACCCGATGGAGGAAAGCCGCCGGAACCGCCGCGGCCAGCCCGCCGGCGATCTGGAGGCCGATCGCAAGATCGCCCTGCTCTCCACCGAGAATGAGCGGCTGACCGGCCAGATCAGCCGGCTCGAGGAGCGGATCGCCGTCCTCGAACGGATCGCCACCGACCCCGCCGAGCGCGTCGCTCGCGAAATCGACTCACTGCGCTGAGGGAAGGACCATCGACATGAGTGAGATGATCGTGATGAACAACCTTCCCTGGGTTGTCGCCGGCGCGCTGCTGCTGGGAGCTTTCGGGATCGCGGGCTGGATCTTCACCACCTGGCTCAGGATCAAGAACGGCTACCCGCTCGAGAACAGCTGGGGCAAGGCGATCTATCCGCAGAAGAACGACGAGATGGTCGAACGCATTCGGCTGATCAGCCAGGAAAATGCCCAGCTCCGCGCCGAGCTCGGTTCGGTCAAGGATCGGCTGGCGAACGTCGAGCGCATCGTCACCGACAGTTCGCACAGCCTCGATCGCGAGATCGAACAGCTGCGCACCAAGAGCAACTGAGGAGATCCTGAGATGAACCCGATCGTCATCCCCATTCTCGGCATCGCCTGCGGCATGGTCGCAATCATCTTCGGCGTCGCCAACGACATGTTCAAGCGCTGGCTCAAGCACAAGGAAGCGATGGTCCAGGTCATCGCCGCCCAGACCGCCGAGCAGGCCGCCCAATATGGCGCCCATGTCGAGCGGCTCGAACAGCGGGTCCGGGTTCTCGAACGGATCGTCACCGACCGCGGCATCGCCGTCGCGGATGAAATCGAAAAGCTGCGCGAAGCGCCGCTCAACTAACCCCGCTGCGCCAAGGCGCAGCCAAATCCGAGGACCAGTAAAATGATTATCGTCGTGTTCGCAGTGCTGACGGCACTGTGCGGGGGAGCTATTGCCCTCGCCGAAGCCCGGGACCGTCCTGTCCGCCGCGCGGAAAAGCTGGCCCGGGAAAAGCAACAGGGCGCCGCCTGAGGCGCCACCAAGGGAGTACAGGGAATGAACCCGTTCGAAATGGTTGTCGCGATCATCGTCATCGTCACGATCGGCAGCGTCCTCAAGGCACGTTACGGCATCCACAAGGACAAGCACGGCAACGAGACCTTCCGCGGCGGCGACACGGCATCCTCGGATGCCGCGAAGCTCCGCGACGAGGTCCGCGCGCTGAAGGACCGTGTCCAGGTCCTCGAACGGGTCATTACCGACAGTGAAGCCAGCAGCCTGCGTCTCGACCGCGAGATCGAAGCGCTGCGGGACAAAAACCCCTGATCAGGGAGGCATGAAATGACCGTCGATCCCAATCTCTACATCACGCTCTCCGTCTCGGGCCTCGCCGGCCTCGCGATGATCACTGCGGCGGGACTGTCGGGCTGGCGCGGCTGGCTGGCACTCAAGCGTCAGGAACTCGCCGAGCACCGCGCATCCGCATCGCAGGCAGAACCGGCAATGCCTTCCGCGGGCTCGCGGATCGAGATCGCCGACCTGAAGGAGCGCATCCGCAAGCTCGAGGCGATCGCCGCCGGGGTGGACCTCTAGGGTCCACCCGGCTAGCGGATCGGCCATGACCAGCCTGGCCGACCTCCGTGACGAATATGAGTTCCTCGACGCCGACGATCGCTACCGCCTGCTGATCGATCTGGGCCGGTCACTCGAGCCGATGCCCGAACCCCTCAAGACCGACGCCACCCTCGTCCGCGGCTGCTCGGCAGCCGTCTGGGTCTATCCCACGCGCCGCGATGACGGCACGCTCCACTTCCTCGCGGATTCCAATGCCGCGATCACCAAGGGCATCATCGCTCTGGTGCTACTCACGGTGCAGGACCGCGCACCGGCGGACATCCTCGCCACCGACGTGGAAGCCGCCCTCGCCCCCTTCGACCTGCGCAACCAGCTCAGCTCGAACCGGACCCAGGGCATCCCCAACATGATCGCCCTGATCCGCGACACCGCGCAGCGTTACGCGCAATAACTTCCATCACCCCGGCGAAAGCCGAGGCCCAGAGTTTCTCTGCCGTGTCGCTTGCGCCTCTGGATCCCGGCTTTCGCCGGGATGACGGTCAGGGTTAAGTCCCAATTCCCTCGCCACCGCATCCAGATCCGCCCCCTCCGGCACCAGCAGCCACTCGCGAGACGCCGCGCCGTTGACCACCGTCACCGCGCCGCGCGGGCATACGCCGAGGCATTTCACCTCGACGATCCCCGCCGCACTCTTCCTGCCCCTCTTCAGCCCGAGATGCTTGCGCAGCGCCTTGGCGAGCGGTGTCCTGCCCTTCGAACCGAATCCGCCCCCAGCTTCTTCGAGCATTTCGTGCAGACGAGGACGGCATTGGACCAGTTGGAACGAATGCCGGTCTTCAATCGGGCTTCCACGTCCGGCGTTCTTCGGCGACCTTGAGCACGTCATAGGCGGCCTGGATCGCCTGGAAGCGTTTGGCCGCTTCGGCATCGCCCGGCTTCACGTCGGGGTGGTTGGATTTGGCGAGCCGGCGCCACGCCATGCGCACCGCTTCGAAATCACTGTCGACTTCGAGATCAAGCACTTCGAGCGCGCGGATCTCGTCGCGCGAGCGGCTGCCGTCGCCGGGGCCCGCCCAGCTATTGTGCTTCGATTCGGAGAATCCCCCGGCGTCGCGCCGTTCCTCGGCCTCGCGCTTGGCCGCTTCCTCGGCGGTCAGTCCCTCGAAGTAATTCCAGTTGCGGTTGTATTCCCCGGCATGCGTCTCGCAGAAATACCAGCGCTCGGGGCTGTTGGGCGATTTGGGCGCGGGCCGATCGCCCGGTTCCTCGCAGCCATGCCGGTCGCACAGCCGCACCTGCACTGCCTCGCGCTCGGCACCGTAAGCGCGCCAGCGTGGAAAGCCCCAGTCGGATGAACGTGTTGCCCGTGCCATGACTGGCCAGATAGGGGCCGGGACGTGCGAACGCCACCCCGTTGTGCTCCGGCGAAGGCCGGAGCCCGGGCCGCAGGCAGGTTGCTCGAAACGCAGGGCTCCGGCCTTCGCCGGAGCACAGGAAAAATGCCAGAGGGTCTATAAGCCGGGTTCTGTCCTCGCGTCGAAACGCGATGTGCGGCCATTCCTCTAGGCGACGGATTGCTCCGCCGCTCAAGCAACCAACCCGGGCGACGGGCCGGAACCATGCCCATATGCCGCCCCTATTCGGTCTTGCTCCCGGTGGGGTTTGCCGTGCCGCTTCCGTTGCCGGTCGCGCGGTGCGCTCTTGCCGCACCCTTTCACCCTTGCCCTTAGTCCCGAAGGACCAGTGGGCGGTCTGCTCTCTGTGGCACTTTCCCTGAACCAGCAAGCTGGCCCGCCGGGCGTTACCCGGCACCGTGGTTCCGTGGAGCCCGGACTTTCCTCGGCGATGCAAGCATCGACGCGGCCGCCCGACCCTCTGGCGGAACCGCTCTAGCGCCACGCGAGCGGCGCGCAAGGCTTATGCGGCGTCGGCTTCAGGAGCCTCGAGCTCTTCGACCACGGCCTCGGCCTGCTTCACCGCCGTGCCCCAGGCCTGCACCGCTACCAGTGTCTGGGTCGAAAGCGGTCCGCGGCCGATCGCGATGCGGCGATAGTCGGAACCTACGCCGATCACTCCATCGGCGCCGTTCACCCGCGCAGTGCGATCGAGCAACGCCGTCGCCTCGGCCACCGTCGGCGTGTTGACCGCGGGGATTTCCCTGTCGCCCTCGTCGACCTTGATCACGCCGCTGAGCCGCACCTGCACCGGCCCCATCCGGGCCATTCCGCTACCATAGAGCATTCGTTCTGCCTCCAGCCTTGCCGAATAGCCGCGGACTGACTGCCACGAAATGTCCGGAAAGCATGAACGCCGCGCAAACCTTCTTTTACGCAGGTGTCTCAATCGTCGCCCTGCGGCTTGGGTAGCAGCAGCGCCAGCAGGATGCAGCGGCATTCCATGTCGATCTCGCCGTCGACCAGTTCGGGGCGGAAGCGCCGCTGGAACGCCGTCACTGCCGCCTCGGCGTCGCGCACGTCATAGCCGAAGCGTTCGAGCGCGAGCATGAATCCCGCATCGGGCCAGCCGGGATCGACCAGGTTCCGGGTCGGCCGCGGCAATGCCAGCCGCAGCCGCGCCAGCGCATGCCAGTTGAACAATTCGCCCGGGTCCTGTTTCCGGGCCGGCGCCACGTCCGAATGACCGACGACATTGCCGCGGGTGATCGAATGGCGATCCTTGATGTCGGCGACGAGCGGGATCAGCGCGCCCATCTGCGCTTCGGGGAAGGGACGATAGCCGAACTCATGCCCGGGATTGACGATCTCGATCCCGATCGAAGCCGAGTTCACGTCGGTCACGCCGCGCCAGTGCGAGCGGCCCGCATGCCAGGCGCGGTGGCGCTCGTCGACCAGCCGCAGGATGCTGCCATCCTCGTCGACCAGATAATGCGCCGAGACCTTGGCTTCGGAATCGCGCAGCCGGTCGATCGCCGCCTGCGCGCTTTCCATGCCGGTATAATGGAGCACGATCATCGAGATGGGCAGTTCGCGCGCGTCGAAATTGGGCGAGGGCGCGTCGATGATATAGAGGCCGCTGGTCATCGCCGCAGACCGTACGAGCGCGGATGCGTTCGCCGCAAGGGGTCAGCCGAAAGCGGCGCGCTTCACGGGTGCCGCCTCGACCGCGCGATAGAAGCCGCGATACTGGTCGCACGGGCGGAAACGGTCGGTAAGCCCGATCACCGTCTCGCCCGCACCCAGCACGAGCAGCCCGCCCGGACGGATCGCCGAAGCGAGGATCGCGAACACGTCGCGGCGCACCTCCTGCGAGAAATAGAGCAAGACGTTGCGGCACAGCACGACGTCGAACTTGCCGGGCGGCGGCGCGTCGGCAGTCAGATTCTGCTGGCGGAACTGGATGCGGCGCAGCAGCTCGGGCCTGGCGGCCCAATCGCCGCCATTGCTGTCGAACCACGTCATCATCCGCCGGACCGAAAGTCCGCGCTGGATTTCGAACTGCGAATAATGGCCGGCGCGTGCGCGGGTCAGCGCCGCGGGCGATATATCGGTCGCGACGATCTCGGGAGCGGCCTTGCCCTCGCCCATCCCGCGCTCGTCGAACAGCATCGCAAGGCTCAGCGGCTCCTGCCCAGTCGAGCAGCCCGACGACCAGATGCGGACCTTGCGATCGGGTGCCTCCTCCTGCATCGCCTTTGTCGCATCGGCGATCATGTCGAGCACTGCCGCATCGCGGAAGAAGCTCGTCTCCTGGTTCAACAGCGCATCCACGACTTGATCCCCTAAATCCCCTGTCCGCGTCGCGACGAGCTGGGCGACCAGCTCGTCCAGCGACGCCAACCCCTCTCGCGCAGCAGCGGCTTGAGCGCGGTCTCGATCCGCCACGCACGATTTGCCGCGATCTGCTGTCCCGTGCGCTGCTCGAGCAGCGCCGAGATCAGGTTCATCGATCCCGATGAGGCGATCGATGTCGAGGCCGGAAAGTGCATCATGCCCTGCCCTGCCATGCCACGAGCCGACCGATCTCGTCGGGCGGCAATACCGCGCTCGCATGCCCCGCATTGGCCACTGCGCCCGGCATCCCCCAGATCACCGAGCTCGCACGATCCTGCACGAAGATCTTCGCCCCCACTTCGACGAGCCGCTTGGCGCCCTCCGCGCCGTCACGCCCCATGCCGCTCAGCACCACGGCGAGCGCGCGCTTGCCGAACACCTCGGCGAGCGATTCGAACATCGGATCGACCGAGGGCATGCAGCCGCTCAGCGACTTCTCTTGGCTCAGCCGTACCGACCAGCCATCGGACATCTTTGCCACCCGCATATGCGCATTGCCCGGCGCGACGATGATCCGGCCCGGCCGTATCCGCATCCGGTCGCTCGCCACTTCACAGGGGCGGCTGCCCAATACCGCGAGCTGCGCGGCGAAATAGCCCATGAACGATATCGGCAGATGCTGCGTCACCAGGATCGGGACCTGGAAGCTCGAAGGGATCGCGCGCAGGAACTGGCTGAGCGCGTGAATCCCCCGGTCGAGGCGCCAATCGCGACCACGTCGAAATCGGCGGGCGTGGCCACCGGACCGAAGCTCGTGGTCGAATTGGGCACCGGCGACCAGTCGGCATATGCCTCCACCAGCCGCGACAGCCGCTCCTCGAGCACTTCGGCGAAGCGCCCGCCGAACGTTCCGATCCCCGGCTTCACCAGCGTGTCGGCCGCGCCCAATGCGAGCGCCTGCACCGTCACTGCCGCGCCTTCGTCGGCGGCGGAGGAAACGATCAGCACCCGCGCGCCCTTGCCCGCAGCGATCACGTCGGGCAGCGCAGTCAGTCCGTCGATCCCCGGCATGTCGATGTCGAGCAGGATGATGTCGACCCGGTGCGTCTCGAGATAGTCGAGCGCCGCGGGCACGTCGCTCAGTGCTGCCGCCACGCGAAAACGCCGCGTGCCGTCCACCATCCGCCCGAGTACCGACCGCGCAACGACCGAATCGTCGACGATCAGCACCCGCGCCGGGGAAGGGGCGCGCGCGTATCCGTCAGGACGGAACTGAGTGCGACGGCCATCCCCGGTTTCCCGCGATCAGGCGACGCCGACGATCTGCAGCTTGCTCTCCAGCGTCTCGCGATCGAACGGCTTCATGACATATTCGTCCGCCCCGGCTTCGATCGCCGCGCGGATATAGGCCATGCCGTTCTCGGTGGTGCAGAACACCACCTTGGGGCGCTGGGGAAGACCGGAATCCTTGAGCGCGCGCAGGAAATCCATCCCGCTCATCACCGGCATGTTCCAGTCGAGCAGGATCACGTCCGGCGGCGTCGCCAGGCAGGAATCGAGCGCCTCGCGGCCGTCACCGGCTTCGCGGACTTCAAAATCGAGCGTCTCGAGGATGTGCCGCGCGACCTTGCGGATCACCTTGGAGTCGTCGACGACGAGACAAGTCTTCATGTTACCCTGTTCCCCGATAGCCAGGCGTCTGTTCCATCATAGTGCGGCACAGATGTAAGCGTCGCGTTAATCGGACAAAATCAATTGAGCGCCCCGGAATAGCCGGGCACGAGCGATGCGAGATCGATCGCCAGGATCGGCTCGCCGTCGCGTTCGACGATCCCGCGGCCGGCGCGCTGCCACGCGGTATCCAGCGCGACGCCCCCGGCCAGCGGCAGCAGTTCGAACGGCGCGACGTCGTCGAGCGCATCGACCAGCAAGGCGTAATGATGTCCCTCGACAAGGGTGATCACGGCACGCTTCGCCTGGCTGGCGCTGTCGAGCCCCAATGCGGTGTGCGTGTCGACCACGGTCACCACCCGGCTGCGCAAGGCCGCGAGCCCGCGGATATGCTGCGACGCCAGCGGCACTTGCGTGACTTCGCCGATATCGACCACCGATTCGACCTGGTCGGAATCGATCGCCACGGCGCGCCCGGCCACTTGCGCGATGAGATAGAGGTGAGTCATCAGCGGCCCTTCCCGGCCACGCGGGCCTCGAGCGCGGAAAGCAGTCCCGCGCGGTCATAGCGATAGACGCTGTCGTCGCCGGCGCCCGAAGCGGCACGGCGGCTGCGCAGCCGCACCACCGGCGCCTTGCCGGCCAGCTCGGCGGGGTTTCCTCGGTCGAGAGCACCACCGCCGGGGTCTCGCCCTTGGCGAGTTGCGCGACGACGCGGTAGCCCGCGGTCTCGAGCAACGGCCGCACGAACGAGGCCATCCAGCCGTCCTTGTCGCCGGCGATCAGGCAGAGCGGCGCGTCGATTTCGCTGTCGCGGTCGGCATGTTCGTCGAACACCCACAGGATATCGAGCAATTCCACCTGCTCGCCGTCGATCAGCGCCACTGCGGCGATCGGCCCGGGCTCGCGCGCCGGCACCAGTTCCTCGGGCAGGCGGATGATGTCGAGGGCTTCCTCGATCGCATAGCTGACTTCGTTCGCGCCGTCCTTCAGGCGCAGCACGTTGAGCCGCGCACGGCCCTCGATCTCGCCTTGCGAGGCGAGCGGCAGGATACGGTCGTCGATCGTCACGCGGAAACGGCCCGCGGCGAAGCGCACGCTCGCGCCGTCGACCTGCTCGACCCGGTCCACTGCCGCCAGCGGCACTGCGCGGCGCACGCCGTCGAGGTCGCAGAACAGCAATGCCGGGATGCCGAGCGTTTCCGGAGCGACCTCTTCCTCTTCGAAATCGTGCTCCGCGTCGCGGCTGAAATCGAGCCCGGCGCGGTTCGCCATGCCAGCGCAATCGAGCATCAGCATCGGCAGCCCGCTGTCGGGCAGGGTCTGACCGGCATAAACTCCGGTGGACATCACCGCGGGCGATGCCGGCTTGATCACCAGTTCCTCATTGTCGAGCACGGTATCGACCGCGAGCGCATAGCTCCCCTCGCCGACGCTGACGATCACGAGCATCTGCCCGTCGGCATTGTCCTGCCGCGCGACGCCCAGCAGCTGCGCGAGAGCGACCAGCGGCATGCGCCGGTCGCGCACGGTGGCGATCGGCGTCCCGCCCAGCACGTCGAGGCGGATTGCCTCGCTGCGCTCGGTGACGATTTCCTCGATCGCCTGGCGCGAGATCGCGAAGCGCTGGTCGCCCACGCCCACCACGATCGCCGAGATGATCGACAGCGTCAGCGGCACATGGATCGCGAGGCGCAGCCCTTGCCCGGCGCGCTGTCGAGATCGACCCGGCCGCCGATCTGCTCGATCGAGGCGCGGACGATGTCCATTCCCACGCCGCGGCCCGAAACTTCGCTGACCTCGTCCTTGCTCGACAGGCCGGCCTCGAACACCAGTTCGAGCTTCGCCCGCTCGAAAGCGCGCGCAGCCTCGCTTCGTCGCGACCGTTCGCCACGAGCTTGCGGATCAGCTTCTCGGTGTCGATTCCGCGGCCGTCATCGGTGATCTCGATGATGATCTGATTGCCCGACTGACGCGCAGAGACGACCAGCCGGCCATTCTCGCGCTTGCCGAGGGCACGGCGCTCCACCGGCGCCTCGATGCCGTGATCGATCGAATTGCGGATGATGTGGACCAAGGGTCGCGCATCATCTCGATCATCTCGCGGTCGAGCTCGACGTCCGACCCCTCGATATGCAGCGACACCGACTTGCCCAGCCCGGCCGCGGTATCGCGTACCATTCGCGGCAATGCCGAGAACAAAGCATCGATCTTCTGCATGCGCGTGCGCGTCACCGTGTCGCGCATCTCACAGACTGTGAGCGAAAGCCGCTCGAGCGCCGCCTCGATCGTCGGATCGATGTCGCCGCCGCGCAGCCGCCGCGCCAGTTCGTTGCGCGCCAGCACCATGTCCGACATGCCCGACATCATCCGGTCGAGCAGGTCGACGTTGAGCCGCACGCTGCGTGCCGCGGTGCGGTGCAGCCCGGGCGTGCTCGACTGTACGATCTCCGCGGCGCCTTCGGCCAGCGCGGCGATCAACAGCTCGTCGCCCTGATCGGGCAGGCTCGTCCCCGAATCGATCGCCTCGACCAGCTCGCCGATCCGGTCGACCACGGCGAGCACTGCGTTGACCAGCAAGCGGTCCGGCGTGCGCACGCCCTCGCGGACCTGCGCGAGCACATCCTCGGCGGCGTGGCTCAGCCGCCCTAGCCGCGGCAGATCGAGGAAGCCGCAGCTCCCCTTGACGGTGTGCACGAAGCGGAAGATCGCATCCAGCCGCGCGCGATCCTCGGGATGCGCCTCCCAGGCGACGATCTCGCCCGAAAGCGCCTCGAGCGTCTCGCGCGTCTCGGCGATGAATTCCTGAATCAGGTCGTCCATGGGGCCCCGGAGCAAATTTGCGGGGCCGTTGTGGGCCAAGGGTGGTTAAGGCGGGGTTAGTTTACGACATCCCCATGGCGCATATAGCTCCTGTCGAGCAATTGCGTACCGAGATCGCCAAGCCGCATATAGTCGTAGCTCGCATTGCTCAGGACGATCACCGTGTGACCGTCCGCCAGCGCGCGCCGTGCCAGCATACGAAAGCCACCATTGGAGCCGTCCTCCCACACGGTCTCGCGATCCGCGCCGCCGATCTTCTCGATCCGCACCCGACCGCCCAGTGCATAATGCTGATCCGGCATCAGAACAGTCGTCAATGCTCGCCGCGACGCGGGCTCAGCACATGCCCGTCGAGCACCTTGTCCATCAGCTTGAGCAGATCGGGTGCGCTTGCATAAAAGCCTCCGGCCATCGCCATGAAGTCGGGCATGGGGTTGGGCTTCGGCTTCGGTTCGGGCGCCAGCGCTGCGTAACCCGCGGCCATGCTCTTCACCTGGCTAGAATCGCCGTGGAAAATTCCGGTATCCTTGAGCTTCAGCGGCTTGACGAGGAACTGGTCGACCAATGTCGCATAACCCTTGCCCGACACGCGCTCGACCACCGCCTTCACCACCAGCCAGTTCGAATGCGAATAGTCCCAGGCCGTGCCCGGCTCAAAGGTAAGAGTGCCGCTGGCATAGCGCCGCACCGCCTCCACCTGGCTTAGCTCGACGCCACGGCTAGAAGGATCGGCTTGCCGCGCCTTGAGGACGTCGTTGGGGAGTCCGCTCGAATGGCTCATCAGGTGCCGCAGGGTGAGCCTGGCTCCCGTGTCCGCGCGGTAATCCGGCAGATAGCGGCTGATTGGTGCGTCGAGGTCCAGCTTGCCCTGATCGACCAGCTTCAGCACGACGATCGCCGCGAACCACTTCGACATCGATCCCAGTTCGAACCGGGTATTCGTCGTCATCGGTACGCCCCATGCGGCACGGGCCGTACCAAAGGCCTCGACTGCCTCCACCGTGGCCCCTTGGCCGACCAGCACGACCCCGTTGAAGCCGTCGGTCTCGACAAATCCATCCGCGATGTCGTGATAGGATTGGGCCGAGGCAACCGGGCCAGCGCACACCACGAACCCGGCAAGCAGAATGGAGACAAGCCGTTTCATAAGCGCCTTTCCAGTCACATTCGAACCGAAGCCGGACGATGCGCGAACAAAGCGTGTTATTCAATTGAAACAGACGGGGCTTTTCAACCCACCCGGATGTTCACCCCGAACAGCAGTACCTCGGAATCCGGCGGGCTCAGCAGCGTCCCCTCGCCCTGCGTCACCAGCGCGTGCGCCAGAAACGCCGCCGCCGCGCGCGGGGTGACCGGCATG
This sequence comes from Sphingomonas sp. 7/4-4, assembly GCF_027941955.1. Lineage (GTDB taxonomy): Bacteria > Pseudomonadota > Alphaproteobacteria > Sphingomonadales > Sphingomonadaceae > Sphingomonas. The sequence goes on along the minus strand of NZ_CP115960.1, from coordinate 520,189 downwards.
TCTTCCTGCCCTCCGGCAAGCGCGCCGCGCAGTTCGGAATCGAGCACGATCCGCGGACCGTCGGTGCGATGCAGGACTCATGGCTCTGTTCAATGAGCGGTGAACCTTCGGATTGCTGCGCCGCGGCGTTTCTCAAAGGGGATCTGGGCCGGATTTTGTCTTGCATGATGAGACAGTACAACATATCAACTGCGCCGCACTGCACCCAAGCCGAGGCCGGTTTCGTTTGATCCGCATCCCTTCCCTCAACCGAACCGCCAAGGCTCATGCGGCCGCAGGTCGGCTGCCAAGGGACATGCGCGCAGGCGGCCCCCGCCCGGCTAAACGGCTCGTCGTGCTTTGCGCATTGCTGCTCGCGCTTCTCTGGCAGAGCGTCCTCACGCAGGCGCATCAGCACCGTTCGGTCGGGCTCGACGCCTCGCAGTCCGAACGCAGCCTTGCGAACAAGCCCGGACGCGATGAACCTGCCCCCGATTCACCCAAAACCTGTCCGATCTGCCTCGAGGTAGCGAGCGTAGGTCCGGCGCTGTTGCCGACGCCTGTCACTATCGCAATACCCACCACGGTCGCCTTCTTCACCACGGCACTCCGTCCGCTCCGGTTTCAACGCGCGAGCCGGTCGCATCTCTGGCAGAGCCGCGCGCCGCCACACCCAATCCAGGCCTAGGACCGCCCTGACGGCTGCGCGCATCGCTTTGCGCGTGCCCGCATGCGGCTCCTTTCGAAAAAAACTGACAAGGTTCCTGGAGTTGAACAAATGCGTCATCTGTTTCTGCTGAGCGCAGCCTCGCTAGCGCTTGCCCTTCCCGCCGCCGCGCGGACCCCCAATCCCGACAATTCCCCCGCCTCGCCGGCGACCCCCGCCGATGCCGCGCCCGACGGGCAGGACAAGGGGTGAGCAAGGGCGACGAGATCGTCGTCACCGGCATCCTGCCCACCAGCGAGCGCGACGTGCTCGCGGGCACCTCGGTCGTCTCGGGCGAGGAACTCACGCGCGATCTGCGGCCGAGCATCGGCGAGACGCTGGCGCGGCAGCCCGGCGTCTCGGCGACTTCCTTCGGCCCCAGTGCGTCGCGCCCGATCCTGCGCGGCTTCCAGGGCGAGCGCATCCGTGTGCTCACCGACGGGATCGGCTCGATCGACGTGTCGAACACCTCGGTCGATCACGCGGTGATCATCGATCCGCTGCTTGCCGATCGCGTCGAGATCGTTCGCGGCCCGTCGGCATTGCTCTACGGTTCTTCGGCGGTCGGCGGCGTAGTCAACGTGATCGACAGCCGTATCCCGCGCGCGGTTCCCGAGAACGGTTATCGCGTCAACGCGATCGGCAGCTACGGCTCGGCCGCGAACGAGCGCTCGGTCGGCGCAGCCGGCGATGTCGGGCTCGGCAAGATCGTGCTCCACGCCGACGGCTCGTATCTCAAGAGCGACGACCTCGATATCGGCGGCTATGTCCTGTCGCCGAGTGCGCGGGCCGCAGCGCTGGCGGCAGCAGCCGGACCCACCACGCCCGACGATCCGGATTTCGCAGCCTCAGCCGCGCTCAAGGGCACGCTTCCCAACACCGCGGCGCGAACCTGGACCGCGGGCGTCGGCGCGGCGCTGATCACCGACACGGGCAATCTCGGCATCTCGTACAGCCATTATGACAGCCTGTACGGCGTGCCCATCCGCTACGCGACCGAGTCCGGACAGGAGCAGGAAGCGCCGCGGCTGAGCGTCATCCAGAATCGGGTGGACCTGCGCGGCGAAGTCGAAACCGGCGGCGGCTTCCTCGACAAGATCCGCGTCCGTGCGGGCTATGCCAATTATCGCCACTTCGAGCTCGAGGAAGACGGCGAGATCGGCACTGCCTTCTACAACAAGGGCATCGAGAGCCGCCTCGAACTGGTCCAGGCGAAGCGCGGCGATTGGAGCGGCGCTTCGGGCGTTCAATATTTCCACCGCGATTTCAACGTGGTAGGCGACGAGGCCTTCCTACCCAAAAACCGCACCAGCCAGCTGGGCGTGTTCACGCTGCAGCAGCTGGAGTTCGGCGCGCTTCGGGCCGAGGGCGGCCTGCGCTATGAATCCACCGACCTTGCGGCAACGCCGCTCCTCGGCGACACGCGCTTCTTCTCCGGCACGCGGCATTTCAATGCGGTCTCCGGTTCGGCCGGGCTCTCCTACGAACTGGCGGACGGCGTGCGGATCGGGCTCAACGCCTCACGCACCGAACGCGCGCCGTCGGGCGAGGAGCTCTTCGCGCGCGGCGGCCACGCCGGCACCCAATCGTGGGAGGTCGGCAACGAAGACTTCAAGCTCGAGAAATCCTGGGGCCTCGAAGGTACGCTCCACGTCCATCAGGACCGCTTCAACTTCGATGCATCGGCTTATTACAACTGGTTCTCCAACTACATCTCGGAAAACCAGGTCGATCCGGCGGTCTGTGAAGCGGTCGCGGCACCCAGCGGTCGCGAAGTCGATCTGCCCTGCTTCCAATATCAGCAGGCGGACGCGCGTTATTACGGCTTCGAGGCCGACGCCTCATTCCGGCTCGCTCAGATCGGCAGCTACGCCATCAACGTGGATGCGCTGGGCGATTATGTGCACGCCTCGATCGTCGACGAAGGCCCGGTGCCGCGCATTCCGCCGGCCCGCGTGCTGGGCGGCATCGAGGCGCAGTCCGATCGAGTCACCGCACGCGCCGAGGCGGAGCATGTCTTCGAGCAGAACCGCATAGCGCCGTTCGAGACTCCTACGGCCGACTATACGCTCGTGAACGCCTCGATCGGGTTCAAGCCGTTCTCCGGCAACGACAAGATCTCGCTGTTGCTGAGCGCGAACAACATCTTCGATGTGGAGGCCCGGCGGCATTCGAGCTTCCTCAAGGACTTCGCCCCGCTCAGCGGGCGCGACCTCCGGGCGACGGTGCGCGTCGGCTTCTAGGCGAAGCTGAAGGGGGCGGCGGTGCCGGTCCGCAGTCGCGCTTCAGGCGCGATGCGGTTGGCGCCGCCGTAGTCCGAGGCGGCGCGACGACAGCGCCGCCGCCCGACACTCATGTTTGGAGAAGAGCATGCACCACGAACAGGTTGCGCGTGCTTCCGTCATCACCTGGCTCGATCGAACCGCGATCGGCGCTTCGTTTCTGTGCCTGATCCATTGCGCGGGCCTCCCGCTTCTCCTTGCGACCCTGCCCGCTTTGTCGCGGGCAATCGCGATACCCGAGAGCTTCCATCTGTGGATGCTGGCATTCGCGATCCCGACATCGGCGATCGCATTGGTGACCGGCCTTCGCCGCCATGGCCGGGGCGAAACGCTGTTACTGGGCGGCACCGGGCTGGCGCTGATGCTGGCCGGCGCGGTGGCATTCGCCGAAACGCCCATCGAAACGGCAATGACGGTCGGCGGAAGCCTGTGCCTCGCAAGCGCGCACATCGTAAATCTGCGCAGGCGCCATTGGCCGCATCGCCATGGCTAGCAAGCGGCGCGCAGCGGGCGAGCTGGACGCACTTATCCTCGCGCTTCTCGAGCGCGGAGATCGCCCGCTGACTGGCCTGATGCTCACCGGAATGCTGCGGGAACAAGGCGAAGCCGTTGCGCTCAGCCTCGTGTTTCGTGCCTTGTGCAAGCTCGTCGAACGCGGCGTCGTGCACAAGCTGCTGACGAGCCGCGGCTATGTGCTCACCCGCTCCATGAATGAAATATACCTCAGCTGCACCGTCTGCGGTGCGGTTGGACGGGTGGTGAGCGAGGAGCCGTTTCGCAGGATCGAGACTGCCGCCGAACGCTCCGGGTTTCGCGTGACGCGCCCGATCGTGGAAATGGTGGGGCGATGTCCCCGATGCCGTTCGGACTAGGGCTCTAGAAGCTCAGATCGAAGCCCAGCCGGATGCTCCGGGGCCGGAGCGGCGTGGTCTGGTCGCGATCGCGGATCAGGAAGGGCGAGCCCAAAGCAAAGCGATTGCCCCGCGCATCGAGCAGGTTGGTGAGCGCCAGGCTCACGCCCCGGCGCTCCTCGCCGACGCGTACTTCGACGCCGGTGTCGACATAATCGCCCTGCAGCCGGCCGAGGATCGGCCCGATCCCGAGCGTCGACTTGCCGACGTAGCGCGCATAGCCGTTGGTAGTGAGTTCGAGCGTGTCGCCCAGCGCGTGCGTATAGGCGACGCCGATCCTGCCGGTCGCGTCGGCGACATTCGGAAGACGCTCGATCTCCGCCGTCACGGCATCTTCCAACGGCAGCGTCAGGAACGCCCGTTCGGTGACCTTGCTGTTGTTGAGATACAGCGCCGCATCGAATTCCAGCCCCGCGACCGGGCGCCAGCGTGAGACCATACCGATCGAGAGGACCCGGCCGTCGCCGGCATTGGCGGTGGTGGGAAAGCCGAAACCATCGACCAGATCGGCCTGGATATCGGTCCAGCGCGTCGCGGACGCGCTTACCGACAGATCGAGCACGGGGCTGCGATAGCGCGCCCCGCCCTCGATCGTGGAAACCCGATCACCGGCGAAGCGCTGGATGAACTCGCGGCGCACGGCGATGCCGCCGGGCCGGAACCCCTGCTGGTAACGCCCGAACAGCGTCAACCTGTCGGTCGCGCGATAGGCCGCCGCCAGCGAGGGAGGAAGCGCGTTTCGGACCGCGAGGCCCGCGCGCCGGGATCGACGCGGAAGGCGAGCGCCTCGGCAACATCCTCCGAGCTGCCCGACAGCCGGGCATGCGTCAGCCTGCCGCCCAATGTCAGCGTGAAGCGATCGAGCGGCTCGACGGTGCCTTCGCCGTAGAGCGTCGCCTCTTCGACCTGGTTGTTGACGCCGGTTAGCGGCGTGCCGAAGGGCAAGGCCTCCATGCGGCGGTTGGTCTCGGCCCGATTGTGCAGCAGGCTCGCGGCGATCAGCCACCCGGTGCCATTCTCCCCACGACGGGCCAGGCGTACCTCTCCGGTGACCATCGAGATGCGGTTGGCCTGCGTGTAGGCCGCAGCGGCGACGCTCGCGCTCACCGTGGGCCCGACGGCGGGGTCGTCCGGATCGGTGAGTATCGGCCCCTCGAACCGCTCGAACACATATTGGCCGGCATAGCCCAGCGATGCGGTCAGCTCGAGCGATCCCCAGTTCTTCCGCGTGACCAGATCGGCCAGCCAATAATCGTTGCGGAAAGGCTGGGCGATCGCGCTCGCCCGGTCGAGCTCGCCGACATTGCGTTCGGCATATTGGCTGTCGTCGCCGTCGATGCGCTGCCCGACTGCGTTCAGGTCGATCGTCCAGTCGTCGCCCGGATCGACGCGGAGCGCGGCGCGCCCGCCGAAGGTACGGACGCGGTTGACGTCGTCGAGCCCGCGCTGGACATCGTCGATATAGCCGCCCTCGACCGATCCGAAGGCAAGCGCGCGGAAGCCGATCACGTCTTCCTTGATCGGGATGTTGAGGATCGCGCCGCCATCGACGCCCGGCTTGCCGTGCTGGACCCCGAGCACCCCGCCCCATGCCGAGCCTTCGAAGGTGTGAAGGTCGGGCGAGCGCGGCACGACGCGCACGACGCCGCCCAGCGATCCGGCGCCGTAAAGCGTACCCTGCGGCCCTTCGAGCACTTCGACGCTGCGCACGTCGTAGAGCCGCAAATTGGGGTCCGGCGCGCTATAGGTGATGCGGCTGTTTCCCCAATATTGGCCGACGGTCGACTGGGTCGGGCCGACAAAGCTCGAATCGGCGATGCCGCGAATGAACAGCTTGTTGCGGCCGGGGCCGAGATGCGTCGAGGCGACGCTGGCGATCCGCGCCTCGATCGCCTCGGTCCCGCGCAGGCTCTCCGCCGCGCTCAACTCCGAGCCTTCGACGATCTGCACGCCGCCCGGATAGAAGCCGATCGGAATGTCCCGCTTGGTCGCCGTGACGACGATTTCCTCGGGCGGCGGCGCCTGCTCGATCGCCGGACGCGGTGGCGGCTGGCGACGCGGGCTTGCGACGACCGGCTGCCGGGTCACACGCTCGATCAGATACGTCGCCGGCGCGATGCGGCGGGCGCGGATCATCGTTCCCGTCAGCATGCGTTCGAGCGCCTGCGAGGCAGTGAATCGCCCCCGCACCGCGCGCACCTGCGTCCCCGCGAGGCCGGGATCGCGGAAGCCGATGCTGGTGCCGGTCTGCCGGCTGAGGAGCTTTATGGCGCCGTCGAGGCTAGACGTATCGATGGCGACCTCGGCCGCTCGCTCCTGCGCAAGCGCAGGAGACGTTGCCATCAGGGGAAGAACAAGGAGACTAAAGCGGCGGGCCATGGGCCGGGGACATCGTCCATCCTTCCCTATTCTTGACGAACTTCACTTCGAGCGCGGGACCCGCGCGCGCCAGCACTTCTTCCGGCGAGCCCCCAGCAGGAGCGTTCCGGTGAAGCGGAGCCGCTCGGTGCCACCGGTGGTACGGACCGGGCGGCCGATGCTCCGCGTCAGGTCGCGCGCCACCTGATCGAGCGTCGGCCGGTCATATTGCAGCGCGCCCGATGCCCAGCTGCCGATCGCCTGGGGATTTGCCGTGCCGATAACCGGTTTGGCGCTCTTGCCCGCCCGCTTGAGCGTATCGCCCGGAGCGAGCCGCACCTCGTTCGGGCCGGGTTCGTAGATCACCGCGCCTTCCGCCACGGCAACTTCCAGCGCATCGCCGTCCTGCACGACGTTGAAGACCGTTCCCGCATCGACCAGCCGGGTCCCGCCCGACAGGACGACGAACGGATCGCTCGCGTCGTGCCGAACTTCGAACCGGGCCTCGCCCTGCTCGAGCACCACTTGCCGCGGCGTATCGGGATCGATCATCACGCGCGTGCCGCCGTTGAGCGCAAGCTTCGATCCGTCGGCCAGATCGATCGTGCGATGCTCGCCCGCTGCCGTGGCGATCTGCTGCGCCGGCGCATCGCGATCGAGCACCGCCCAGCCGCCGACCACTGCGACTGCCGCCGCAGCGGCCGCGCCGGCCGGAAGCCACCAGTTCCGCCGCGGCTGCACTTCGACGGGCGCCGACGCGAGCAGCTCGGCTCCCCAGGTGCCATCGGCAAGCGCCGTCTCATAGGCACCGAGATGCGCCGGATCGCGCTCCAGCCATTCGGTGAAGCCCTCCCAGTCGGCGAACGCCGGATCCTGGACGCGAATCGCCCAGAGCCGGGCGGCTTCCGCGAGTTCCAGATGCTGTGCGCTCATCGTCATGATGTCCCTATGACGGAGCGGGGGCGATCATTCCGCATCGAATTGCGCCCTCAATTGCGCGAGCGCGCGATACGCCTTCTGCAGATCCTTCTCGACCGAGCTCAAACTGACTCCCAGCTCACGCGCGATCGCTGCCTGGCCGAGCCCGTCGAGCCGGCATTTCCGGAACACGAGTTCGACTCGCGGCCCCAATGCCGCAAGCGTCGAATGGACTTCGCGCAGGCGTTCGCGGGCGATGAGCGATCGCTCGCTTGTGGGCGCCTCTTCGCTCGGCATGCTCGTCTCGTGCCAGTCCTGATGCCTCCGATCGCGGCTCACCGACGAACGGCGGCGGTCCCTGACGAGATTCTCCGCGGCGCGAAACAGGTAGGAGAGCGGATCAGCGATCGGCTGGGCCGGCGCGGCCGCCACGCGTTGCCACAGATCATGCAGCGCATCCTCGGCGTCGTCGCTCATCCCGCGCGCGGCGAGGAAGCGGAGCAGCCGGCTGCGCTCGTTGAGGATAACGCGCTGGAGCCCGCTGATGTCGTCGTCCGGGGTCATTGCGCGCGGCAAGCCACATGTCGGGGCGTTTGCCAAGCCCGGGCCGGGACGTCCGGAACGCAAAGAACGACCTGCTGGTGCAAACGAGAGTCCATGGCTGTTCAGAAGGCGCGTCCCTGCAGTTGGTCGGCGCGCGCCCGGGCGAAGGCGGAAATATGGGGCGCGTCGGCCCCGATCCAAGCCTTGAACGGAGTGGGCGCGCTGCTGCCCAGATATGGCAGCGGATCGACCGCGCGGCCGCCGATGCGCACTTCGAAATGGAGATGGCTGCCGGTCGAGCGTCCCGTCGACCCCATCAATGCAACCGGCTCTCCCTGCTCGACCCGAGTGCCGGGGCGCACGAGAATCCGCGAGAGATGGGCATAGCGCGTCGAGAGCGCCCCATCGTGATCGATTTCCACCATTTCGCCATAGCTTCCGGCAGCGCCGGCGAAGCGCACCACGCCCGGCGCCGAGGCCAGCACCGGCGTGCCCATGCGGCCCGGCATGTCGACGCCGTAATGCATCGCGGCCGTCCTGCGGAACGGATCGCCGCGCCGCCCGAAGCGTGAGGAAAGCCGGGGAAGCGCCGTGCGCGCCGGCAGGGCATCGCTTTCGGTGTCGATCCGCGGCTTCGGCGCGGGCGGCTTCGTGTCGACGACTTGCTTCCGAAAGACCGGGCTGCCGCCGCCGGGAAGTTCAAGGGTGATGCCCGGCGTCACCAGTCCAGGGTCCGGGGGGACCAAAACAGCATGGACAGGTGAATGGGTAACATGCCGGGCATCATCGTTCTGACGTAGCCGTCCGGCTCGACCCGTAAGCCGAAATCGAAAAAATCTTCCTGCGCCGAAGCGTTGCGGAAACGCCTCGCAAGGTCCGTCTCACTCCCCGTCAGTACATGCTTTTCAGCCAGGGAGGCGAGGGATGAATGCCACGGAACGCCGCATGCTCGACATGCTCAGGAAAGGCCGCGATCGCTACGGCGTCGTCGCGGTCAAGGCGGAGTTCGAGGCGGAGGGCACGCGGCCCGACGAATTCCTGCGCCTGCTCGAACTCGCACATCGCGCCGACCTGAAAGTCGCGCTCAAGATCGGCGGATGCGAAGCGGTGTCCGATCTGCTCGCGTCCAGGCTCTACGGCGTCGATCACATCATCGCGCCGATGGTCGAGACTCCCTATGCCCTGACCAAGTTCGCCGAGGCCAGGGACAAGACCTATGGCGACAATCCCGAGGGCGCGCAGTTCCTGTTCAATCTCGAAACCGAGGCGACGCTCGGCAATCTCGACGCGATGCTGCCGATCGCCAAGGAAAAGCTCGACGGTATCGTCTTCGGCCGCGTCGATTTCACGCTTTCGCGCGGGTTGCCCCGCAACGCGATCAACGATCGCCAGATCACCGACGCGGTGCTCCGGGTCGCCCAGGCCTGCGCCACGCACGATCTCACGCTGGTGGTCGGCGGCTCGGTCGCGGTCGAGGCGGGCCCTGCCCTGCGCGAGATCCGCAGCGTGCGGCTCGACCGGTTCGAGACCCGGAAAGTGATCTTCGACGGCGCGGCGGCCACGTCTTCGTCGTTCGAGGCAGGCATCGCCAATGCAGTGGCATTCGAGCTCGCCTGGCTGGAGAACAAGCGCGATCATTACAGCGCGATCGCCGACGAGGATTCGTCGCGCATCCGGATGATCCAGGAGCGCAGCGCCGCCGCGGCGATCGATCGTCTCGCGAGCGCGGCTGCCTGATCCGATGCCGCTCCACGAAGAGGTCTCGGCGCTGATGCGCATGGTCGCCGCCGAAGTGATGATGCCGCGCTTCCGCGGCCTCGCCGACGCAGAGATCGCCATCAAGAGCGCAGGCGAAGTCGTCACCGTGGTCGACCGCGAGGCCGAGCTTCGCCTGCACGACGGACTGGCGGCGCTCGGGCTCGGCGCACGGATCATCGGCGAGGAAGCAGCCGAGGAAGATCCGGCGCTGCTTGACGGCGTCAGCGAAGGCCTGGTCTGGTTGATCGACCCGCTCGACGGCACCGCCAATTTCGCCGGCGGCCGTGCGCCGTTCGGCATGATGGTCGCCTTGGTCGAGAATGGCAGCACGGTTGCCGGGTGGATACTCGATCCGCTGAGCGGCCGGATGTGCCATGCCGTGCGCGGCATGGGCGCGACCTGCGACGGCGCCGTCGTCCGTGCCCGTCCGAGCGGCGCGCCACGTCCGCGCGCTGCGCTCGGTACCCATTTCCTCGCCCCGGATCGTCGCGCGCGGGTGCACGCCCGGGCCGATCTGGACTTGGATGTCGTCCCCGTCCCCCGCTGCGCCGCCGCAAGCTATCCGCGCCTCGTGCACGGCGAGGACGACGTCGCTTTGTTCCAGCGCATCCTTCCCTGGGATCACGCCGCCGGCGCGCTGTTCGTGACCGAGGCGGGCGGGCTCGTCACGCATTGGGATGGTTCGCCGTGGCGCGTCGGCGGCCGAGGCGTGGGCGTGCTCGCCGCCGCCAGCCCGTGGCTGTGGGAACGCGCCGCCAATGCCCTTCTCCACCCTGCGGCCGGATTGGTCGAAGAGGATCGTCTCGCCGCATGATTGCCCGATGGAAGCTCTTGGCGGGCTGCGCGCTCGCTGCCGCGCCCTTGCCCGCGACTGCCCAACTCGCCTCGCCGGTCGCGGGGGACAGCAGCAGCAAGCGGACCCGCTCGGCCGCCGCGCCGCCGCGGCGCAGGTCGCGGTCCCGCAGGCCGAGGCAGCACCCTATCAACCGACCGTCATCGACGTCCCCGCGCCCGATCCACGCGGCGGCACTGATCGGCCGCAGGACAATGCGACCCGGCCTGCCCCCTCGACACCGCCCAGCGAATTCGAGAGCTTCGTCTCCGCCGCGGCCGGCACGCCGCTCAGGCGCTTCGGCGCCGACCTGCTCGTGCCCGGCGCGCGCGACTTCACTGCCGGGCCGAGCGCGACCGTGCCGCCAGACTATCGCCTAAACCCCGGCGACGAACTGCTGCTCGGCCTCACCGGCTCAGTGCAAGCCGCCAATCTCCGCCTGACGATCGACAGCGAGGGGCGCATCTTCGTCCCCCGCATCGGCGCGATCACCGTCGGCGGCGTGCGCTATGGCGACGTGCACGACGTCATCGCGCGCCGGGTATCCCGGCAATATCGCGGCTTTCAGCTGGAGGTCGCGGTCGGGCGCCTGCACGGCGTGACGGTCTATGTCACCGGCTTCGCCGCGTCGCCGGGCTCGTACACGGTCGGCAGCCTGTCGACCTTGGTCAACGCCGTGCTGGCGTCGGGAGGTCCGGCCGCGGGTGGCAGCTTCCGTTCGATCCAGCTGCGCCGCGACGGCCGGATCGTCTCGGATTTCGATCTCTACGATCTGCTGCTCAAGGGCGATCGCAGCGGCGATTCCGTCCTCCAGAACGGCGACGTGCTCTACATAGCCCCGGCGGGTGAGCAGGTTGCCGTTATCGGCAGCGTAAATCGCGAGGCGATCTTCGAGCTCGCGCCCGGCGAGACGCTCAATGACGCGATCCTCTATGCCGGCGGCGTCAACACGGTGGCGGATGCGAGCCGGCTGATGGTGTTCGACTCGCTCGGCCGCGGACAGACCGGCTGGGAGGAATTGAGCGCGACCGAAGCGACGACCCGGAAAGCGCGCCGCGGCGACATCGTCCGCGTGCTCTCCAATGTCGGCATCGCCAGGCCGCTCGAGCAACAGGCGGTCCTCGTCACGATCAGCGGCGAGATATCCAAGCCCGGCCGCTATTATTTCAAGCCGGGCACGCGCCTCGCCGACGTGGTGACGCAGGCCGGCGGGCTGACCGCACAGGCCTTTCCCTATGCCAGCGTCATCACCCGCGAGAGTGTCAAGGCACAGCAGCAGCAGAGCTTCGAACGCGCCGTCGAGGATGTCGAGCTCCTGCTGACTTCGCAGCCGGTGACTTCGGCCAATCGCGCCCAGCTGGTCCAGCCCGCCAACCTCACATTGGTTCGCTCGATCGTCGATCAGCTGCGCGAACGCAAACCCAGCGGGCGGCTCGTCTTCGACCTGCCGGTGACTGCAAACGCGCTTCCGGGAGACCTGATCCTCGAGAATAACGACACCATCTACGTGCCCCCGCGCCCGGTGACGGTCGGCGTGTTCGGCGCGGTGCCGACGCCCGCCTCCTTCGCCTATCGCGACGGCGCCACGATCGGCGATTTCGTCCGGCTGGCGGGCGGCGTGCAGAAGATGGGCGACAAGGGCGAAGTCTTCGTCGTGCGCGCCAACGGCACCGTGCTGGCAGACGGCAAGCGCGTGCTGCGCGCGCCCGCTTTGCCCGGTGACCTCGTCTATGTGCCGATCGACGCCAACCGCGGCGAATTCTGGGCACGGCTGCGCGACATCACCGGCAGCCTGTTCGGCGGGCTGGTCGGCGCGGCTACGATCAAGGGGCTGACAGATTGAACCCGATCGCATTCGTGCAGGAGCCGCGCCGCCGCAGGATCGGTTATGCAGTGCTGGCGGTGCTCCTCGCAGTCCTGTGCGTCTTCCCGCAGCCCTATGTCGCCCGCGCCAAGCTGGTGCCGCAGGACAATAACAGCATCGGGCTGGGCTCGATGATGAACGCGCTGGGTGGGCAGCTTCAGGGCTTCGCGGCGTTGTTCGGCGGTGCCAAGCAGCCGATCGACATGTACCTCGCGATCGCGCGCGGCACCGAAGTCACCGACGCAGTCATCCAGAAGCTCGAGCTGGTCGGTCCGGGCGGCTATGCCAGCCAGGACCGCGCCCGCGTCGCTCTGGCAAAGAAGGCCGACATCCACTCGCTGACCGGCGGTATCGTCGAAGTCGAGGTGCGTACCCATGATCCGCGCCAGGCCGAGGCGATGACGCGGGCCTATGTGCAGGCGATCAGCGACCGGATCATCGCGCTCGGGCGGGACCGGGTCCAGCGCAAGCGCGAAGTGGTGCAGGAGCGCTTCAAGGAAGCGGCCGACCGCGTCGTGAAGAGCGAAGCCGCGCTCAATGCCTTCCGACGCCGCAACCGGCTGGCGGAACCCGAGGCGCAGCTCGGCTCGGCACTGTCGCTGCGCGCGGGGCTGGAGGCGCAGCTGCAGGCCAAATTGGTCGAGCTGCAGACGCTCCTGCGCTTCCAGGGCGAGGAGAACCCGCAGCTTCAGGCGGTGCAGTCCGAAGTCGCGTCGCTGCGCGGCCAGATCGCGCGGACCGCCAGCCCGAGCGCCGGCGTCGCCGGCCCCAATGTGGCGGGCCTGTCCGAAGTTTCGGGCGAGTATCTCAACCTCTATCGCGACTATCGCTTCGCGCAGGCGCTGTACGAGGTCTATGCGCGGTCCTCCGAGGAAGTCGCGGTGGAGACTCTCGCGGCCGAGACGGCGTCGGACGTCCAGCTGATCGAGGCGCCGCGGCTCGATTCCGAGCGCAAGTACAACATTCCTGCGGTGGCGCTGCTGGCGCTGCTGATCGCCCTCGCATTGTTCACCGAGGTCTATGCCCCCGCGACCGGCATCGACCTGCGCTTGCGTCCCAGGGCCGCGCAATGAAACCGGAGCTGTCGATCGTCATCCCCTGCTACAACGAGCAGGAGAATGTCCGCGCGATCTGCGCCGCGGTGACCGCCGAGGCGGCGCGGCACGTCCGCTCGCACGAGATAGTGCTGATCGACAACAACTCGACCGACGGCACCCGCGACCTGATGCGCACGCTTTGCGCCGAGGACCCGCGCATCCGCGCGATCTTCAACAACCGCAATTACGGCCAGATGCGCTCGCCGACCTATGGCATCTACCAGGCCGAGGGCGCGGCGGTGATCGGCATGTGCGCCGACTTCCAGGACCCGCCGGCGATGATCGGCGAATTCGTCAGCCAATGGCGCGCCGGCGCGCAGGTCGTGCTCGGCCAGCGGCGGTCGGAGCGCGCCTCGGCACTGCTCGGCGCCACGCGCCGGCTGGGCTACGCCTTCCTGCGCCGGTTCGGTGACTATCCGGTGATCCCCGGCGTGACCGGCTTCGGCCTGTACGATCGCGTGGTCGTCGATACGCTGGCAGCGTGGAACGAACCCGAGCCCTTCTTCCGCGGCATGCTCGTCGAAAGCGGTTTCCGGCTTGCGGTGGTGCCGTTCGACCGGCCCGAGCGTGCGGCCGGTACCAGCAAGAACGACTTCGCCGCTTTGGCTTCCTTCGCGCTGTCGGGCCTCGCCGGATCGGCCAAGTCGCTGCTGCGGATGCCGATCCTGCTCGCGTTCCTTGCCGCCGGTATCGCGTTGCTGACACTGCTCGGCGCAATTGTGGCGGGGCTTCTGAACGGGCCCTGGCTAGCGCTGCTCGGCTTCGCCACCGGCTTCGCCATGTTCGCCATATTGCTGCTGTTCCTCGGCCTGATCGGCGAGCAGGTCCGCGTGCTCGCCGAGCGAAGCCGCAACGTTCCGCTGGTGATCGAGGCTGAGCGAGTCAACTTCCCCGCCGACCGCGCACGCCCGGCGGCGCGCACCCTGATCCGGCGGCCGTGAACGGACGGCTGCGCCTGCTGCCGGAGCTGCTGCTCGCACTCGCCGTGGTGGCGAGCATGGTCTCTACCGCCATGGCGTTCCGCGCGACCGGCTATCTGCCGCAGCCCTTCGTGTTCGACACCAACGACACGTTCATGGACTGGTTCAACACCGCATATTGGGCCAACCGCCCCGGCGCCTACGACGTGTGGCGGAGCATCTATCCGCCGCTCTCGTTCGTTTTCCTCGACCTGTTCAGCCTGCCCGGCTGCTATCTCCAGTCACCGTTCTACGCCCGCGACTGCGACTGGCTCGGCACCGCGACGATCCTCGCTTTCTACGTGCTCGACGTGGTACTGGTCTGGCTGAGCTTCCGCCGCGCCGATCCACGCACCGCGCCGATGCGCGCGATCGCCTTCGGGCTCGGTCTGCCGCTCCTCTTCACGCTCGAGCGCGGAAACCTCATCCTGGTCGCCTTCGCGTGCTTCGTCATCGCCCACGGCCCGCTCGTCACGCGCGGACCGTGGCGCTGGCTGGCCGAAGCGGCGACGATCAACTTCAAGCCCTATCTGCTGCTCCCGGTGCTCGCCCACGCCGTGAAGCGCGACTGGCGCGCGCTCGAGCTGGCGGGGATCGCCACGATCTTCGTCTATCTGGTCACGCTGGCGATCGTCGGCGCCGGCACGCCGGTCGAGCTGGTGGCGAACACTGCCAATTGGGTCGTCTTCCAGAGCGGACAGGTGTGGAACGAGATCCATTATTCGACCAGCTACGCACCCTTGCTGCTGGTCCGCGGCTCGCAAATTCCGATACTCCAGTTCGTACCCTCGCGCACCGTCGAGGGAATCGAATTCCTCGTCCCCATCGTGATCCGCGCCAGCCAGGCGATCGCATTGCTGGCACTGGCAGGCGCATGGCTCCAGCCCAAGGCCCTACCCCTCCACCGCGTGTCGACGATCCTGCTCGCCGCCTATCTCGTGACTCAGTCGCCGGGCGGATACACCCAGACCTTCCTGCTCTTCCTCGTGCTGCTCGAGCCGTGGAAAGGCATCGGCCCGATCGTTGCGATCGTCTGCACCTATCTGTTGTGCCTCGTCACCGATTGGCCGCTGTCGACGGTGCTCGAACTCTCCACCAACAGCTGGCTGAGCGGCCAGCCGGTGACGCCGAGCTTCGGGCTGGCGATCGGCCATTTCGTCCGGCCGGGGCTGGTGGCATTGATCCTCTGGGCGCTGGCGCTCGACAGCATCGTCCGGGTGGTCCGTGCACACCGCATGCACCGCCCGTCGCTGGGGCTCGCAGCGGCATGATCTTCGAGCAGGACCTCGCGGCGATCGACCGCACGCTCGCACCGCTCTGGCCCCGGCTTTCCGGGACGCGGATATTCATGACCGGGGGCACCGGTTTCATCGGCCGATGGATGCTCGAAGCGCTCGCCCGCTCGGGTGTCGATGCAGAAGTGACTTTGCTCAGCCGCGATCCCGACAGCTTTGCCGAACGTGTACCGCATCTCGCTGCGCGCTTCCGCCTCGTGGCCGGGGACACGACCAGCTTCGCCGCTCCCGCCAACGACTATACGCATGTCATCCATGCCGCGACCGACGCGAGCGCCGCGCTCAACGCCAACGACCCGCGCCGGATGTTCGACACGATCGTTCATGGCACCAGGCGCGCGCTCGATCTGGCGACGGACTGCCGTGCGCGCTTCTTCTTCCTGAGCTCGGGCGCAGTCTATGGCGCACAGCCACAGCACGTAACGCACGTCGCCGAGGACTGGCGCGGCGGCCCCGATCCCTGCGACCCGCTCTCGGCCTATGGCGAAGGCAAGCGTGCGGCCGAAATGCTCTGCGCGATCTACGCGAAGCAGTTCGGCTTGAATGTGGTCAACGCCCGGATCTTCGCATTGCTCGGGCCGCTCCTCTCGCTCGACACCCACTTCGCCGCAGGCAATTTCATCCACGACGCGATGCAGGGCCGGACGATCCGCGTCGTCGGATCGGGCGAAGCCGTGCGCTCGTACCTCTACGCCGCCGATCTCACCGCATGGCTGTGGACACTGCTCATCGCCGGCAAGCCCGGCGCAGTCTGCAACGTCGGCTCGGAAGAGGCGGTGTCGATCGCCGAACTGGCCCGCCGCACCGCGTCGCTGCTCGGCGGCCCGGGCGTCGAGATCCTCGGCAAGCCCGATCCGGGCTGGAACCCCGGCCGCTACGTACCCTCGACCGCGCGCATTCGCAGCGAACTCGGCGTCGCCGCGACGACCAGCCTCGACGACGCGATCCGCCGCACCGCGCTCTCCAACGGATGGAAACCATGACTCAAGTGAAGCTCGCCGACTGGGTGGCCGATCGGCTCGCCGCGCATGGCATCGACCATGTCTTCATGCTCACCGGCGGCGGCGCGATGCACCTCAACCACGCGCTCGGGACGCATCCGAAGCTCACCACGACGTTCACCCATCACGAGCAGGCGCTGTCGATGGCGGCCGAGGCCTATTACCGGCTGACCAACCGCCTCGCCGTGGTCAACGTCACGTCGGGCCCCGGCGGCACCAATGCGATCACCGGCGTCTACGGCGCCTATGTCGATCTCGATCGGGATGCTGGTGATCTCGGGCCAGGTGAAGACCGAGACGACGGTTCGCGCCACGGGCTTGCCGCTGCGCCAGTTCGGCGATCAGGAACTCGATATCGAGGAACTGGTCCGGCCGATCACCAAGTACGTGACGATGGTCCTCGACCCGCTCAGCATCCGCTACCATCTTGAGAAGGCGCTGTATCTCGCCACCTCCGGCCGGCCCGGGCCGGTCTGGCTCGATATCCCGCTCGACGTGCAGGCCACCAAGATCGATCCCGATCAGCTCGCGGGCTTCGACCCCGCCGAGCTCGACGAGCCGTGGAAGGTCACCGATCTGGGGGCCGCGGCCACCGCCATCCTGGAAAAGCTCCGCACCGCCGAGCGTCCCGTTGTCTTCGCCGGCAGTGGCGTGCGATTGAGCGGCGCGCATGCAGATTTCCTCCGCCTGATCGAGAAGCTGGGCGTGCCGGTGGTCACCGGCTGGAACGCGCACGACGTGCTGTGGAACGCGCATCCGCTCTATGCCGGGCGCCCCGGCACGGTCGGCGATCGCGGCGGCAACATGGTGACGCAAAGCGCCGACCTGCTGCTGATCCTCGGCAGCCGGCTCAACATCCGCCAGGTCAGCTACAATTGGAAGACCTTCGCACGCGAGGCGTTCAAGATCTGGATCGACATCGATCCGGTGGAGCTGCGCAAGCCTACCGTGTCGCCCGACATGCCCGTCGTGGCGGACCTCGCCGACCTGATCCCCGCCCTGATCGAAGCGCCCTATGCGGGGCCGACGCCGGAGCATCGGGAATGGCTCGAATGGTCGCGCGAGCGCGTCCGGCGCTTCCCTGCGATGCTGCCCGAATATCGCGAGCACGGTCCCTCGATCCATCCCTATGCCGCGATGGACGCATTGTTCGCGCAGCTCGGCGAGGACGATGTCGTGGTCACCGGCAACGGCAGTGCCTGCGTGGTCAGCTTCCAGGTCGCCGAGATCAAGCGCGGGCAGCGGCTGTGGACCAACTCCGGCTGCGCGACGATGGGCTACGACCTCCCCGCCGCGATCGGCGTCTGCGCCGCGACCGGCGGCAGGCAGCGGGTGATCGCGATCGCCGGCGACGGCAGCATCATGATGAACCTGCAGGAGATGCAGACCATCGCCGGCTACGGCCTGCCGGTGAAGATCTTCCTGATCAACAACAACGGTTACGTGTCGATCTTCCAGACGCACCGGAACTTCTTCAACGGCGTCGAGGTCGGCGGCGGGCCCAAGAGCAACGTCACTTTCCCCGATTTCTCCAAGGTCGCGGCGGCGTTCGGTTTCAGCTATTTCCGCGCGGAATCGCACAACGACCTGCCCGGCGCGATCGCCGACGCACTCGCCGCCGAAGGGCCGGTGGTCTGCGAGATCATGATCGACGAGCATGTCGCCTTCGCCCCCAAGCTCAGCGCCAAGGCGCACCCCGACGGCCGCATAACCTCGCCGCCGCTGGAAGACCTCTCGCCGTTCCTGCCGCGTGAGACGCTGCGCGAGAATATGCGCATCGCATTGCTGGAGGAGGAATGATGCCCCGCGCCGAACGCCCGCTGCGCTTCATGCTCGCGGGAGCTGCGAACACGGCGTTCGGGCTGGCGATCTATCCGCTGCTGCTGTGGAGCGTCCCGGCGTTCCACACGCACTATCTGATCGCCCTCGGCGTCGCGCAGGCGATCAGCCTGTGCTTCGCCTTCGCGACCTACAAGATCGGCGTGTTTCGTACCCGCGGCAACGTCGCGCGCGAGTTCGGCACCTTCTCCAGCTTCTATCTGTTCAACTATGCCGCCAATTGGGCTGCGCTGCCGCTGCTGGTCGAGCTCGGCGGCGCGCCCCCGATCCTTGCGCAGCTCGGCTTCACTGCGCTTCTGATCCTGGGCAGCTGGTTCTGGCACAGCCGCGTCACCTTCCGATCCGCCGGAGGCCTTGTATGAGCGAATTCCTCCAGCGCGCCTGCCCCGCCTGCGGCGCCAGTCATATGCGCGAGGAAGCGCATAGCCCGGTTCGCGCCGAAACCATGACCGTCGACGCGTTGCGTCCCTATTGGTCGGGCCTGTTCGGCGAGAAGCGCTTCTTCACGTATCATCGCTGCCTTGGCTGCGAACTGCTCTACAACCCCGCATTCTTCGATCGCGAACGGCTCGGCGAACTCTATTCGAGCATGGCGCCGAACATGGAGATCGTCTCCAATGACGCCATCGCCGCTACCCAGAAAGGCTATTTCGACGCGGCCGTGGCCGACACCGTTCTCGGCGGCGGTTATCTCGAGATAGGGCCGGATGCCGGCTATATCGTGCGCGAGGCCGCGGCACGCGCTGCCTTCGAGCATTTCTGGCTGTTCGAGCCCAATCGCGCGATCCACGATACGCTCCGCGCCTCGGCAGGGGGCAAGCCGGCGACCCTGCTTACCGACATGGACGATCTGTCGCCCGTGCCCGATCGCTCGGTGGGATTGGCGGTGATGGTGCACGTGCTCGATCACCTGCTCGATCCGCTGGCGATGCTGGCGCAGATCCGCACCAAGCTGCGCCCGGGCGGCACGCTGCTGATCGTGACGCATAACGAGAAGTCGCTGCTGCGCCGCCTGATGGGCACGCGCTGGCCGCCCTTCTGCCTGCAGCATCCCGAGCTCTACAATCCGGCGACGATCACTGCGTTGCTCGGCCGCGCCGGCTATGCCGCAGTGCAGGTGACGCGCAGCCGAAACTATTTCCCGCTGCCGTTCCTCGCGCGCCAGGCGGCGTGGACGCTGGGCCTGAAGCTCGACCGCGTGCCGCTGCCCGACATCTCCCTGGGTCTGCGGCTGGGCAACATGCTCACGCTGGCGACTGCCCCGGCTCAGGCGGCGACGGACAGCGAACCCTGGCTCGCGGCGGCCGAATAGGCAGCCAGGATTACGGTTCGCATCGTCACTCCACGTCATCACTTCAGCACGATGACGCAGCCCTGCCCCCAGCCCGTAAGCCGAACCGCGATTCATGGATCGAACGCGGCCTGTTGCTCCTGATCCTGCTGATCGCGGCGGGCCTGCGCGTGCGCGGCATCGGCTTCGGCCTGCCCGCGCTCAACGATCCCGACGAACCGCTATTCATGATGACGGCCGTCGAGTTGCTGCGAAACCACAGCCTGAATCCGGGATGGTTCGGCCATCCCGGCACGATCACCCTTTATTCCATCGCGCTGGTCAGCCTCGCCGTCGGCGGGATCGGCATCGCGACCGGGCGCTATGCCGATACGGATGCGTTCGTCAGCGCGGTCTATGCCGATCCGGCGATCCTGTTCGTCCCCGTCCGGCTGCTCATCGCCGCCTGCGGTGTCGCCTGCGTCCTGCTGACCTGGCGGCTGGGCAAGCGGATCGGCGGATCGCACACCGGGTTGCTCGCCGCGGCGTTCCTCGCGGTCAACGCTGTGCATATCGACTATTCGCAGGTCATCCGCACCGATATCCAGGCCAGCGTCTTCATGCTGCTCTGCCTGCTCACCACGATCGCGATCGTCGAGCACGGCAGGCTGCGCGATTATCTGCTCGCGGGCGTCTTCGTAGGGCTTGGCTGCGCGACCAAATGGCCTGCGGCAACGATCGCGCTGAGCCCGGTCGTCGCCGGGCTCTGGCGCATTGCCCGGGAAATCGCGAGGTGACGCGGCTCGCCTTGTTCGCCGCCGCCGCTGTGGCTACGTTGTTGCTGGCCTCGCCCTATCTCCTGCTCGATTATCCCGCGGTCGTCCGCGATCTCGCCGGCGAAGCGCGACCGATGCACCCCGGCGCCACCGGGGGCGGCTTCTTCGTCAATCTCGCCTGGTATGTCGGCCATCCCCTGCTCGGCTCGCTGGGCGTGGGCGGACTTGCTCTCAGCGCATTCGGCATCGTCCTGATGGCGCTGCGCAACCGTACCGCTGCCGTCGCCGTACTGCCGGGAATTGCCGCCTTCGCCGTGCTGATCTCGATCCAGGCGCTGCGCTGGGAGCGCTGGCTGATCCCGTTGCTTCCCTTGCGGCGATCGCCCTGGGATACGCGGTGCATGTGCTCGCCGATGAGTTGCGATTGCGCACCGGCCGGAGGCTGCCCCTGCTCGAACCGCTCGCCGCTATGCTGCTGATGGTGCCGATGCTGCAGGCCGCGCAGCACCGGGCCGCCGAACGCGCGAACGACACCCGCCAGCTCGCCTCCGCCTGGATCCGCACGCACGCCCCGCCGGGCAGCACGGTGCTGGTCGAGCACTCCGCGATCGATCTCGTCTCCGGCCCCTGGAATTTGCTGTTCCCGCTGGGCAGCGCGGGGTGCATCGACGCGCGGAAACTGCTCGCGCGGAACATCCGCTACGCCGAGGCCGAGACCTTGCGCTCGGGGCGTCCTGTCGTAGATCTCGGCAATGTCGATCTGCCGCGCCTCGACGGCTGCCGCGCCCGCTACCTCGTCCTCAGCCACTATGACCGCTATCGCGACGACCGGACGCATTATGCCTCCGAATGGCGGCGCTATGCCGCGCTCACACAGGGAAGCACGCTGCGGCAGGTCATCGACCCGGCTCCGGGGCTGCGCGGCGGCCCGGCGGTCTATATCTTCGAACGCGTGCCGGGACCGCTGTAACTCAGGCTCAGCGGATTAGCGCCTCGTAACTGTCGCCGATCTGCGGCAGCATTAGCCGCGCCGCGAGGGCGGTGAGCGCGATCAACGCCAATGCCGCCAGCGCGATCCGCGCACCGCGTTTGGGCAAAGGCTCGGTGACGAGCAGGATCGCCGACAGCCCGGCCGCGAGCGTCGACCAGAGATGATAGCGCCAGTCGATCGCGATGCTGACGACGAGGAAGCTCCATTCCATCGCCGTCGCCGACAGCGCGAGCGGGACCGCGAGCCCGTGCGCTGCGCTTTGCGCGGGCCGGGCCAGCGCCAGCACCGCCAGCGCCACGGCCAAGGCGAAGATCGGCGCGCCCAGGGGGCTATCCACCAACCAGCCGGCGAGCCGATCATAGGCTGCTACCTGGCTTCCGGGCGAGCCCAGCCCGAATTTGTTCGGCTGGGATTCGGCCTGCGGCGCCGCTTGCGGGAAATGCCGGGGGACGAACCAGCGCATGGTCGCATTCCAGTGCGCGAGTCGGTGGGACAGATAGGCAACGGGATGCTCGCGGATCGCGCGCATCCAGGCCGAGAATATCTCCTGACGGGGTCGGCCAGCGAGGCCATGCTGTATGAAATCGCAGCGCTTTCCGATCGAGAATATGTCCCACAGGATCGACGAATAGCAGCGCTTTGCCTCCAATTGCCGCCACGTCTCGGGCGGGAGCAGCGGCACCGCCTCCGGGCCCGCGCGGTGCGCGATGCCGGCCATGTCGAAGATCGGCTGGGTCGCCTCGACTCCGCTCGCCTCGGCGCCGAGCAGGCCGTGATTGATCGCTGGGGACAAGGCCAGCGTCGCCACCGTCGCCGCGCCGATCAGCAGGAAGCGCGAGCGCCATTCCTGCCACCGCCAGGGCGCGAACAGTCCCACTGCGAGCGGCGCCACTGCGAAAATGGCATTGGACCGGACGAGCACCGCATAGCCGAGGAGTACGACCAGAGCAGCCGTGCCGATCGCGCCGAGCGGCTTCCCCGCGAGCCGCTTCCACGCGACGAGGCCAGTCGCGGCGAGCAGGGCGGCGGCCATCTGGCCGTCCTTGACCACCACCGCCTGCCAGCCGAGGGCGGGCGGCCACAGCCCGAGCGCGAGCACCGCCACCGCGGCGATCCGCGCACCGCCGCGCGCGAGTGCCGCTGCAACCAATCCCAGCCCGATCCAGTAGAGCACGGTCTGGAGCAGGAACATCGGCCCCTGCCCCGCCCAGCCCAATGCATGGAAGACCGACCAGAGCCGCGCCATCGCCGGCGGATGCCAGTCATAATAGGCACCGGAAACGACTTGCTGATACTGCGCCACAGTGTCGTAGTGCGCGACGCCGGGCCAGAAGAAGAGCAGCACCACGGCGCAGAGCACCGCCGACACCAGCCCGAACCGGGCTACCGGCGAAAATCCCCGTGCAAGGAACAGACGGTCAAACCACGAAGCTGGTCCAGTCCCGGGAGCCGACATGCGCGAATCCTAGGGACAGGCCTGCGCCAAGTCCATCAGCCAGGTTTGTTCGCCCCAGGGGCGGAACCGATCAGTTCGCCGGCTTGGGCTTGGTGTAGGGCACGAACTTGCCGAGCTGGACGAAGCCGCGCGGGAAGCGGCTGGCCGAATCGATGAGATGCACCGTGTCGATGCTGCACAATTGCGAGCCGGAGGTGCGCGTTACCAATATGACGTCATCGTCGAGCTGGTCCGCGCCGGAGCGCGGCTCGTTGACGTAGAGGCGCCCGCCCGCGCGATACACGATCGCCTTGCCTTCGATGATCTGGCTGTTGCTCACCGACGAGAGGCTGATGCAGTCGACCGGCTTGCCCGCGACGCGCCCGTCCAGCAGCTTCTGGAGCTTGACCTCCGGAGTGTCACGTTCGCCCGCGATGGCAGGCGTGGCAATGACTGCGGCGCCGAGGATCAGGATGGTGAGGAACTTGCGCATCGCGCGATCATGACACCCTTTGTCTGAACAAGGGCTGAAGGGCAGCGGGCAAGTCGCGGTCCCGCTTGAATTGCGGGACGATTGGAGCCATTGCGGCGAGCCGGCCAGACGCCGGCAGCCCCGGAACTCCGTCATTCGCCAAATCGCCGCCCTGCCCTATCGCAACGAAGACCCGGCAACCGATGCCGCGGTCCACATCCTGCTGGTCACTTCGCGCGGTACCGGCCGATGGGTGATACCCAAGGGCAATCCCATGTCGGGCACGCCGCCACATGCCGCGGCCGCGCTGGAAGCCGAGGAAGAGGCCGGCGTGGTCGGCCCCGTCTGCCCGACGCCACTCGGCTCCTATCGTTATCGCAAGCGGCGCGGCAGCGGCGCGTCGCTGATGATGGACGTCGATGTCTTTCCCCTCGCCGTGACGCGCGAGCTTCCCAGCTGGAAAGAGCAGCAGGAACGCGAGCGGCGCTGGTTCACGCTTTCGGAAGCGGCGGAAGCGGTGGAAGAGCCCGATCTGCGCGATCTCATCCGTTCGTTCGGCGCGTCCGAGTTCAAGGCTGCAACCCAGCGCACCGGCGTCCTCGGCGCCGTCGCTGAAAAATCGAGGTTAGGTCCGATGTTTGCCTGGTTCCAGCGCCTGTTGCCCCGCACGGGCAACTTCTTCGAACTGTTCGAGGCGCATTCGGTCACCGTCATGGCCGCCGGAGATGCGCTGGCGCGCCTGCTCGAGGGCGGCCCTGCGAGCGCGGAGCATATCCGCGAAGTCATCGAACGCGAGCATGATGCCGACAACATCACCCGCGAAGTGCTCCAGACCGTGCGGAAGACCTTCCTCACGCCGTTCGATCGCGGCGCGATCACCAGCCTGATCGGCGCGCTCGACGATCTCGATCGACGAGATGCAGGCGACGGTCAACGCGATCGCGCTGTATGAGGTCGAGAGCTTCTCACCCGAGATGAAGGACATGGCGGCCATCGTCGTCGATGCCGCGCGAGTCACGGCAGAGGCGATGCCGCTGCTCCGCAACGTCGCACAGAACAGCGCTCGCCTGCACGAGCTGACCGAGCGCCTCGTCCGCATGGAAGGCCATGCCGACGACATCCACGCCGCCGGGCTCAAGCGCTCGCTCAAGGAACATGGCGCGACCGATACGCTCAAGTTCGTCGTCGAGCGCGAGCTCTACAAGCATCTCGAGCGGATCGTCGACGCGTTCGAGGATGTCGCGAACGAGATCGACGGCATCGTCATCGATCACGCCTGACACGCCGACATGCACGAACTAGCCCTGCCCCTGCTGATCGGCCTGATCGCCGTCGCGCTGGCGTTCGACTTCCTCAACGGGCTTCACGACGCCGCCAATTCGATCGCCACAGTGGTCGCGACCCGGCTGTTGTCGCCGGTGCAGGCGGTGCTGTTCGCCGCGGTGTTCAATTTCGCCGCTTATTTCCTGACGATCGCAATCCCCTCGCTTCACGCCGTCGCCGAGACGATCGGCAAGGGGCTGGTCGACAAGGATGTCGTGACACCCGCAGTGATCTTCGGCGCGCTCGGCGGGGCGATGTTCTGGAACGTGCTGACCTGGATGAAGGGCATTCCTCCTCGAGCAGCCACGCACTGGTCGGCGGACTGATCGGCGCGGGCGTGGCGCATGCCGGCCTCACCGGCATCCATTGGAGCGGGCTCAACAAGACATTGCTCGCAATCGTCCTGTCGCCGACGCTGGGCATGCTGCTGGCGATGCTCGTCATGCTCGTCAGCTCATGGCTGCTGCATCGCGCCACCGCGCGCACCGCCGAGCGCAGCTTCCGCGGCCTGCACCTCATCTCCTCCGCCGCTTATTCGCTGAGCCACGGCCTCAACGACGCGCAGAAGACGATGGGCATCATCACGGTGCTGCTCTATTCCACCGGCAATCTGACCGGCGAATTCCACGTTCCCCATTGGGTGGCGATCAGCTGCTATGTCGCGATCGCGCTCGGCACGATGACCGGCGGCTGGAAGATCATCGAGACGATGGGCTCGCGCATTACCAAGCTGTCGCAGCATCAGGGCTTCAGCGCGTCGCTCGCCGGCTCGATCATCCTGTTCTCGGCATCGGCGCTGGGCATCCCGGTCTCGACGACACATACGATCACCGGCTCGATCATCGGTGCCGGCACCGCACGCCGCGCATCGGCGGTGCGCTGGGGCGTCGCGCAGAGCGTGGTCATGGCGTGGGTGATCACGATCCCCGCCTCGGCGCTCGTGGGCGCGGGATTCTACGCGCTGACCCTGCTCTTCTAGCCGTCCCTGCGCCCGCCCCGGCACTGGCTGGGAGTCTCGCCGAAGCGCGCGCGGAACAGGCGGCTGAAATGCGCCGCATCGCTGAAGCCGAGCCGCTCGGCGATGGCCCCGATCCGCTCCTCGTTGGTGGAATCGAGAAGTGCGATCTTGGCGGCGTCGAGCCGGCTGGTGCGGATATAGGTCTGCACCCCGCCCTCGCTCTCGAACAGCCGGTGCAGCGTGCTTCGCGAGATCTTCAGCCGGCGGCAAAGACTGGCGACGTTGAGCGAGGCAGATTCGAGATTGGCGCGGATCTCGCTCCGCGCCCGCGCCGCCATGCCGACCATGAGCCGGGGCGCGTCACGATCGGCGTGCTCCGAGGCATGGACCGCCACTACGAGCAGATCGAGCAGCGTCCGTGCGATGCGCGGCGCATCCTCTTCGGAAATCGATTGCAGCGCTTCGCTCAGCTTGACCAGATGCGCGTAGAGCAGAGTCGCCTGCTCGCGCCCGATGACCAGCCCGTGCAGATCCGCCACAGGTCCCAGCTCCGCCTCGGCCAATGCGCGCGGGATCGCCAGCTGGATCGACCGGGCGATCGACATCGTCATCGTGATCGGCTGGGCAATGTCGAACAGCAATATCTCGCCGGATCGCGCCTCGAACTCGCGCAACCGGGCCACGCCCTGCATCTCGCCTTCGAGCAGCACGCCCACGCCGAGAATGTCGATCCGGTCCGCTGCGATCCGCTCGGGCGTCCGTTCCAGAATGCGCGCGGTTCCCGTCGAATAGGAGACTGCGATCCCGTCGAGATAGACATTCTCCGCCGAGGTCGAGAACGGACCGATCGGCGTGGAATCGAACAAGGCGGCCACGCTGGGCCACCCGCGATCAGACCATGTTTCGTGACGCTCGGCGGGATCTATCCCCGCAGTCGAATAACGCACGGGCTCTATGCCCCGCTTGTCCCCCATAGACACGCTCCGGATGTCGCCGGAACGCTTGCAGGGAACGCACGCAATCTCGGCTACTTAACAAACCTTTTATCCTAGATTCCCGACCGTGGAAACATGGCAGAAACCCGTAGTTGCAGGTTCCCGGGATGCGAAACGCACACGAGACCTTGCCTCTGCGCCACGCCTTCGATATTCTCGCGAAAACAATTTTCATGAATGAAAAGGTGGGGGCATGCGGCTTACGCGGAGACAGGCGCTCGGAAGTTTTGCGGGCGTGAGCGCTGCGGGCATGGCCCCTTCCGCCAGTGCCGAAGTCGCGCCCGACTGGTCGGGCCTGGTCGAGGCCTTCCGCGTGCCCGACTGGTTCCGCGACGCCAAGTTCGGGATCTGGGCGCATTGGAGCGCGCAATGCGTCCCCGAATTCGGCGACTGGTACGGCCGCCAGATGTATCTCCAGGGGAACCCGGTCTACGAGCATCATCTGAAGAATTATGGCCATCCGGCCGATCGCGGCTTCCTCGAGATCGAGAATGCGTGGAAGGCCGAGAATTGGGACCCCGAGCATCTGGTCCGGCTCTACAAGGCGGCAGGCGCCCGCTATTTCATGGCGCTCGCCAATCATCACGACAATCTCGATACGTACGACAGCAAATATCATCCGTGGAACACGCTGCGCGTCGGGCCGAAGCGCGACATCATCGGCACCTGGGAGAAGATCGCGCGCGCCAATGGGCTGCGCTTCGCAGTCTCCAATCACAGCGCACATGCCTGGCATTGGTGGCAGACCGCCTATGGTTATGACGCAGAAGGCCCCCGCGCCGGCGAGCGCTACGACGCGTTCAAGCTCACCAAGGCCGACGGTGCCGGCAAATGGTGGGACGGGCTCGACCCGCAGGAGCTCTATACCGGCCCGTCGATGGTCCCGCCCGAGGGAATCGAAAGCGCGAAGGCGATGCGCGACTGGCACGACGTCCATAGCGGCCGCTGGATGGAATTCGCCCCGCCCCAGAATCCGCACCACGTCGCCAAATGGCTGCTCCGCCAGCAGGATCTGGTCGAGAAATACCGGCCGGACATGGTCTATTTCGACAATTTCGGCCTGCCCTTCGGCAATGTCGGGCTCGAAGCGATCGCGCATTACTACAGCCAGAGCATCGCGCGCGACGGCCAGGTCGAGGTCGTCGCCACTGCCAAGCAGCTGACCCCGTATCAGCGCACCGCCTTGGTCGACGATGTCGAGCGCGGCTTCAGCGATCGGCTGCGCGAAGAGCCGTGGCAGACCTGCACCTGCATCGGCGACTGGCACTATAACCGCGCACGCTACGAGCAGAAATCATACGTGCCCGCGGCCAAGGTCATCCAGCGGCTATGTGACGTCGTCTCCAAGAACGGCAATCTGTTGCTGTCGATCCCGGTTCGCGGCGACGGCACGATCGATGGCGAGGAGGAGAAGATCGTCGCCGGCATCACGCGCTGGATGCAGCGCAACGGCGACGCCGCGATCTTCGGCTCGCGGCCGTGGCGCATCTATGGCGAGGGCCCGACCAAGGTCGGCGGCGGCATGTTCAACGAAGGCAAGGTCGAATTCACTGCCGACGACGTGCGCTTCACCACGCGCAAGGGCGCGCTCTACGCCGCGCTGCTGGCATGGCCCGAGCGCCCGGTGACGATCGTCGGGCTGGGCAAGGCCGCTTTGCCCGACGCCGCGATCGAGCGCGTCACGCTGGTCGGCGGCGGGCGGATAAAGTTCGAACGCAGCGACGCGGGGCTGACGGTGACTTTGCCGCGCGGCGGTCCGGACGATTTCGTCCCCGTGCTGCGGATAGACGGTCGCGGGTTGGTTTAGTTTACCGCCGTCATCCCGGCGAAAGCCGGGATCCAGAGTCAAATCGGACAGCATTTCTGGCTCTGGATCCCGGCCTTCGCCGGGATGACGAAGCGGCGACTATTCGAACTCGAGGATCGCTGCGTCCACCGCAAGGCTCTCGCCGGGCGCGAAATTGGCGGCTTTCACCACCCCCGTCCGCTCGGCGCGCAGGATGTTCTCCATCTTCATCGCCTCGACCACCGCGAGCGCCTGCCCCGCCTCGACCTTGTCACCCGGCGCGACGTGGAGCTGGGTGAGCAGCCCCGGCATCGGCGCGAGCAGGAATTTGCTCATGTCGGGCGGAATCTTCTCGATCATGTGATGCCGATATTGAGCGATATGCGGCGGCAGCACTTCGATGCGGTGCGACGCACCATGCGCGGTCAACCGCCAGGCCGATCCCTTGCGTTCGACGCCCACGGTGAGCGGCGCGTCGTCGATCCGCACCGCGAACAGCGGCTCGCCCGGGCGCCAATGGCCGACGATGTCGAGCGGTGCTTCATCCGGGTCGAAATTGACGAGCAATCCTCCCTCATATCCGTCGACGCTGATCTCAAAGCGTTCGCTGTCGATCAGAACCACACGCTCGGTGGTACCCACGACCCGTCCTCCGAGCTGCCCGGAGATGCGTGAACCCTGGTAGCTGCGCTCCAGATCGAGCACCACCGCCGCCGCCGCGAGCTTGCGTCGAAGCTCGGAGGAGGCCGGTGCGCCCCGAACCCTTCGGGATATTCCTCGGCGATGAACCCGGTGGTCAGCGCGCCTTCGCGGAAGCGCGGGTGCTGCATGATCGCCGAGAGGAAGTCGATATTGTGGCCGATCCCGTCGATCCGGAAGCGATCGAGCGCTGCGACCTGCCGATCGACGGCTTCTTCGCGCGTTGGCGCCCAGGTGACCAATTTGGCGATCATCGGATCGTAGAACATCGAGATCTCGCTGCCCTCGGTCACGCCGTCGTCGACCCGCGTCACACCGGCCTCGTCGCGCGCCTCGACGGGCGGGCGATAGCGCACCAGTCGCCCGGTCGAGGGCAGGAAGCCGCGATAGGGATCCTCGGCATAGACCCGGTTCTCTATCGCCCAGCCGGTGAGCTTCACATCCTCCTGCGCGAAGGCGAGCGGCTCGCCCGCGGCGACGCGGATCATCTGCTCGACCAGATCCAGCCCGGTGACTTCCTCGGTCACCGGATGCTCGACCTGCAGCCTTGTGTTCATCTCGAGGAAGTAGAAGCCTTCGCCGGTGGTGTCGGTGCCGCTGACGATCAGTTCGACCGTGCCCGCCGAATAATAGCCCACCGCCCGCGCCAGCGCGACTGCCTGTTCGCCCATCCGCCTGCGCATCTCGGGCGTGACGAAGGGCGACGGCGCTTCCTCGACCACCTTCTGGTGCCGCCGCTGGATCGAGCATTCGCGCTCGCCGAGATAGACGATGTTGCCGTGCTGATCGCCCAGCACCTGGATCTCGATATGGCGCGGCTGCTCGATGAACTTCTCGATGAACACCCGGTCGTCGCCGAAGCTGGCGAGGCCCTCGCGCTTCGTCGCCTCGAAGCCATCGCGGACGTCCTGCTCGCCAAAGGCCAGCCGCATCCCCTTGCCGCCGCCGCCGGCCGAGGCCTTCATCATCACCGGATAGCCGATCTCCGAGGCGATCCGCACCGCATGTTCGGTATCGTCGATCTCGCCGACAAAGCCGGGGACGACATTCACGCCGGCCGCCTTGGCGAGCTTCTTGGACTCGATCTTGTCGCCCATCGCCGCGATGGCGTTGGGCGGCGGCCCCACGAATGCGATCCCCGCCTCGGCACAGGCGCGCGCGAAGCTCTCGCGCTCGGAGAGAAAGCCATAGCCCGGATGGATGCAGTCCGCCCCGGTCTCCTTGGCGGCGAGCAGGATCAGCTCCGCCTTGAGATAGGATTCCGCCGCCGGCGCCGGCCCGAGCCGCACACTCTCGTCGGCCATCCGCACATGCGGCGCGCGCGCGTCCGCATCCGAATAGACCGCGACGGTGGCGATCCCCATCTTCTTGGCGGTGCGCATCACCCGACACGCGATCTCGCCGCGATTGGCGACCAGGATCTTCTTGAACAACGTCTAACTCTCCTGACCTAAAAGGCCTTTTTCAAAAATGCGACGCGGTCCAGCACCCTATGCATCTCGCACTCCCAATCCGTTGTGACACCTTGGGTGCCAGCATTCCCGGTCGCTACGCCAAGACCAACCACATAACAGTCAGCGCGATAGGAGCGCTCCCATGCGCGTTGCGAAAGCTGGAGGGCTCTCACAGGGTCCCCAGAAAGTGTCACGCCAATCCCAAGACGTCTCGATTCAGCAATTTCGCGTCTTTTCGCGATTGCAGCCCGACGGGCGTCGATCAGCGCCACTGCAAGCTCCTTGCGCGCGCGTTCGTATCTTTGATCTACCAAGCAGAAGCGGTAAGGCTGAATGTTCTCCTTGCTGGCGCAGAATGCAATTTCCTGCTTGGTATTTGCATCGCTATCGGTCTGGACCATCAGGAGCGCGAGCAGGATCACTCCGCCGCCTCCAGTTCCATATTGCACTCCGCCGCCATCGGCGTGATTCCGAGGCGCGCGAACAGCGCCGCGTCCTTGTCGTCGCCGGCGTTGCCGGTGGTGAGCAATTTGTCGCCGGTGAAGATCGAAT
Organism: Sphingomonas sp. 7/4-4; assembly: GCF_027941955.1. GTDB lineage: Bacteria > Pseudomonadota > Alphaproteobacteria > Sphingomonadales > Sphingomonadaceae > Sphingomonas. The sequence continues at coordinate 489,136 of NZ_CP115960.1, read as the reverse complement.
TGGCGCCCGCCATGAAGCAGAGTGCCTGCGTCGCATCGCTCATGCTCTCGCGTCCCGCCGACAGCCGCACCATCGACTCCGGCATCGTGATCCGCGCCACCGCGATCGTCCGCACGAACTCGATATCGTCGATCTTGGCCAGCGGCGTATCGGCGAGCATGTCGCCGAGTACCGTGCCCTTCACCGGCACCAAAGCATTGACCGGCACGCTCTCGGGGTGCCGCGTCAGCGTGGCGAGCGCGTGGACGAAGCCGACGCGGTCGGCGCGCGTCTCGCCCATCCCGACGATCCCACCGCAGCACACATTGATCCCCGCCTCGCGGACATGCTCCAGCGTGTCGAGCCGGTCCTCGAAGCTCCGCGTGGTGATCACCTCGCCATAGCGCTCGGGCGACGTGTCGATATTGTGGTTGTAATAATCGAGCCCGGCATCGCCGAGCATCGCTGCCTGCGCCGGCGTGAGCATGCCCAAAGTCATGCAGGTCTCCATTCCCATCTGGCGGACCCCGCGTACCATCTCCACGATGGCGGGCATGTCGCGGTCCTTGGGGTTGCGCCACGCCGCACCCATGCAGAAGCGCGAGCTGCCATTGTCCTTCGCCTGCGCCGCGGCCTGGAGCACCGCGCGCACGTCCATCAGCTTGGTTGCCTTGAGCCCGGTCTCGGCATGCACCGACTGGTTGCAATAGCCGCAATCCTCGGGGCAGCCGCCGGTCTTGATCGACAACAGGGTCGACATCTGGACCTGATCCGGCGCGTGATGTTCGCGGTGCACGGTCTGCGCGCGGAACACGAGTTCGCCGAACGGCAGGTCGAACAAGGCCGCGATCTCGTCGCGGGTCCAGTCGGTACGGATCATGCGGGTCCCAATGTCTTGATGAACAGATAGAGGAAGATGCCGAGTCCCAGCGAGAGCAGAAGCGGCGCGGAGATGCGGTAGAAATCAAGGTATTTGGCGGTCGGCTTGCCGTGGAAACGGGTGCGGACAATCTCGCCGGCGCCGCTGAACGAGATCAATGCCGACGATCCGATCACCACCAGCGCCCCGATCAACAGCCAGCGCGCCCCACGCGCCGGACCGGCCAGCGCCAGCACCCCGCCCAGCGAGAACAGGGACAATTGGGTGAGATGCTTGAAGTAATCATATAGCAGCGCCTCGCCGCCGCCCGTATCGAGCGCCATCTGCTCGTCTTCGTCGGTCATTCGGCAGCCTCGTCGATCGGCGGTAGATTATGCCCGAGCAGCTTGAGCACTTCGGCGGCCGCGCTGACAAGGTTGGTACCGGGACCGAAGATCGCCTGCACGCCGTGCGCGCGGAGGAATTCATAATCCTGTGGCGGAATCACCCCACCGGCGACCACCTTGATATCCGGCCGCCCGGCTTCCTTGAGCGCATCGACCAGCTCCGGGATCAGCGTCTTGTGTCCCGCGGCCAGGCTCGAGGCGCCGACCACATCGACCTGCTTCTCCAGCGCCAGCGCGCAGGTCTCGGCGGGGGTCTGGAAGAGCGGTCCGGAGATCACGTCGAAGCCGAGATCGGCAAAGGCACTGGCCACGACATTGGCGCCGCGGTCATGCCCGTCCTGCCCCATCTTGGCGACCAGCACGCGTGGCTTGCGTCCCTGCCGGCGCTCGAACGCAGCCACGCCCTCCTCGGCGCGCAGCCAGCCTTTGTCTTCGGCATGGGCGGGGCCATAGACGCCCTTGATTGGCGTCACGCCCACTGCGTGCCGCCCGAACGCGACTTCCATCGCCGCCGACATCTCGCCGAGCGTGCACCGCGCCCGCGCCGCCTCGACGCAGAGTGCGAGCAAATTGTCGGTGCCCGTCGCGCCGCGGCGGAGATTGCCGAGTGATTGCTCGGCCTGCGCAGTATCGCGTTCGGCGCGGGTGCGCTCGATCCGCTTGATCTGGTCGGCGCGGACGCGGGCATTGTCGATGTCGAGGATGTCCATCGGCGCTTCTTCGGTGAGCCGGTATTTGTTGACGCCGACGATGACGTCCTCGCCGCGATCGACCCGGGCCTGGCGGGCGGCGGCGGCGCGTTCGATATGCTCTTTCGGCATGCCGCTCTCGACCGCATGCGTCATCCCGCCGAGCGCCTCGACCTGCTCGATCAGCGCCCACGCCTTTTCGGCGAGTTCGTTGGTCAGGGCCTCGACATAATAGCTGCCGCCCAGCGGATCGACGACATGCGTCATCCCGGTCTCTTCCTGCAGGATCAGCTGGGTATTGCGCGCGATCCGGGCGGAGAAATCGGTGGGCAGCGCCACCGCCTCGTCGAGGCTGTTGGTGTGGAGCGACTGGGTGCCGCCGAAGGTCGCCGCCATCGCCTCGATCGTGGTGCGGATGACGTTGTTGTACGGGTCCTGCTCCTGCAGCGACACGCCCGAGGTCTGGCAGTGCGTGCGCAGCATCTGCGAACGCGCGCTGCCGCCGAAACCGGCGATGATCCGGCTCCACAGCAATCGCGCGGCGCGCAGCTTCGCCACTTCCATGAAGAAGTTCATGCCGATGCCGAAGAAGAAGGAGAGCCGCCCGGCGAACTCGTCGATGCTCAGCCCGCGCGCGATCGCCGCTCGGACATAGGCCATGCCGTCCGCCAGCGTGAAGGCGAGCTCCTGCACCGCCGTCGCTCCCGCCTCGTGCATGTGATAGCCCGAGATCGAGATCGAGTTGAACCGCGGCATGTGCTGCGCGGTATAAGCGATGATGTCCGCGACGATCCGCATCGAGGGTTCGGGCGGATAGATATAGGTGTTGCGGACCATGAACTCCTTGAGGATGTCGTTCTGGATGGTCCCGGTGAGCTGGTCCTGCCGCACCCCTGCTCTTCGGCGGCGACGATGTAGAAAGCGAGGCACGGCAGCACCGCGCCGTTCATCGTCATCGATACCGACATCTGATCGAGCGGGATTCCGTCGAACAGGATCTGCATGTCGGCGAGCGTGTCGATCGCCACCCCCGCCTTGCCGACATCGCCGGTGACGCGCGGATGATCGCTGTCATAGCCGCGATGCGTGGCGAGATCGAAGGCGATCGACAGTCCCTTCTGCCCCGCGGCGAGATTACGGCGGTAGAAGGCGTTCGATTCCTCGGCAGTCGAGAAGCCGGCATATTGGCGGATCGTCCACGGCCGCCCGGCATACATCGTCGCCTTCACGCCGCGGGTGAACGGCGCGAAGCCGGGCAGGCCGGGATCGGGTGCGTCGGCGGCGGTGTAGAGCGGCTTGACCGCGATCCCCTCGGGCGTGTGCCAGGTGAGGTCGGCGTCCTTCACTTCCTTCGCGGCGAGGCGAGCCCAGGTATCGAGGGTGGGATCCTCAGGCACCGTACATTCCCATCGTCACCCCGGCGAAAGCCGGGATCCAGGAGTCGCGAGCGACGCCCATGGTGGCTCTGGATCCCGGCTTCCGCCGGGAGGACGAACGTACATATATCACCGTCCCTTGAACTCCGGCTTGCGCTTCTGGAGGAACGCCGCGACGCCCTCCTGGAAATCGTGTGAGCGCGCCGCGACCGACTGGTGCTCCGCCTCCAGCGCCAGCGTCTCCTCCAGCGTGCCGCTCAGCGCCGCCTTGACCTGCTTGCGGATCAGCCCGAGCGCCACCGTGGGCATCGCGGCGAGGCGGCGGGCATAGCTCATCGCCGTGTCGAACACGACGCCGTCGTCCACCACATGGGTGAGCAATCCCGCCTCCTGCGCGTCGTGCGCCGAAAGCCGCTCGCCGAGCAACGCCATTTCGAGCACCTTCGCCCGCCCGGCCGCCTTGGCGATCAGCCACGTCGCCCCGGCATCGGGAACCAGCCCGATATTGGCGAAGGCGAGCAGCAGATAGGCCGAGCGCGCGCCGATCACGATGTCGCCGCCCAGCGCCAGCGACGCCCCCGCCCCCGCCGCCGGGCCGTTCATCGCCGTCACGATCGGGATCGGCAGATCGGCCATGGTCTGCTGGACCGGGTTGTAATGGTTGCGCAGCCGGTCCCCGGGATCGCCACCCGAGCCTTCCTTCAGCGAGGCGCCGGCGCAAAAGGCCCGCCCCGTGCCGGTGAGCAATACAGCGCGTGCGCCGTCCTCGACTGCCCGGCGCAGCGACGCGGCGAGCAGATCGAGCATGTCGAGCGTCACGGCGTTCAGCTCGTCCGGCCGATTGAGCTTGAGGACCGCGACGTCGCCATCGAGCGCGTAGAGGATCGTGTCGTCGCTCAATGTCCGTCCTTCGGCGTTTCCATGATCTCGGTCAGCACGCCGCCCATGTCCTTCGGATGCACGAAGAAGATCATCGTGCCGTGTGCCCCGATCCGCGGCTCGCCGAGTATCTTGCACCCAACGCCCTCGAACCATGTTTTGGCCTCGTGGATGTCGGGCACTTCATAGCACAGATGATGCTGCCCTCCGCCCGGGTTCTTCGCGAGGAAGCCGTGGATCGGCGATCCCTCGCCCAGCGGTTCGATCAGCTCGATCTGGGTGTTGGGCGTATCGACGAAGCACACTTTCACGCCCTGTGCGGGCAAATCGAAGGGCGCGCGGATCACCTGCGCACCCATCACGTCGCGATAAAGGCAATCGACGCCTCGATCGAAGGCGTCGCGATGCCGACATGGTTGAGGCGGCCGAGCTTCATGATGTCATTTCCATCCGTTGAGCGCGCCGAAGCCGACATAGACCATCACGCCGATGCTCACCACGCCGAGCAGATCGTTGACAAGGAAGGACCGCGGGTGATCCTTGCGATGAAACACCACGCCATCCTCGTCCTTCAGCCAGCCGCGCCGCCACGTGCGGATCACCGCAAGCGTCAGCACTCCCGCTCCCGCAAACAGGAGCCAGGGCCAGATCCGCTCGAAGGTCCCCACCGTCACTGCGCGCGTCTCATTGCTTCTTCGGCGCCGGCGTGACCGACGGCATCGCATAAGGCATGCCGCAGGTGGCGTAGACCTTGCGGAACATCGCGTCGCCGCCCGGGCCGGTGAACTCGCGCTCGACCATGGTCTCGCCTTCGGGGAAGCCGATACGGACCTTCTTCGCTTTGGCGATCTCCTCGGCGATCAGGAAGACTTCGGCAGTTTCGCCGTTATAGGCGCCCTTGCCGGGAAACAGCCACGAGGTCATGTCCGCCATGCCCTCGTCGAGCGTCAGCGTGACGATCCGCGAATCACCGGCCGCGACGGCGGGCTTGGGCATGAATTGCACCGAGACGATCGGCACGTTGACCGTGTCGCAGCGCAGCAGCAGCCGCGAACCGTCGGCAGCGCGCACCGTCGCGGTCGAGCTTTTCGGCTGGGCCGGATCGGCGCTCTCGCGGAACGTCCAGACGCCCGGCGCAGGTGCGGCGGGAGCGGCTGCCGGAGCCGACGCGGGGACAGTCTGGGCGCCGAAGGCCAGCGCGAAGAGGAAGCTGATCATCTCTATCCTTGCATGCAGTCGGCCACCGCCGCGGCGCCGTTCACAGCGGGATGTTGTCGTGCTTCTTCCACGGGTTCTCAAGCTGCTTGTTGCGGAGCTTGCGTAGCCCCAGCGCGATCCGGCGGCGGGTGGAATGGGGCAGGATCACTTCGTCGATGAAGCCCTTGCTCGCCGCCACGAACGGATTGGCGAAGCGCGCCTCATATTCGGCGGTCCGCTCGGCGATTTCCTCCGGCGTCTTGCCCCGGAAGATGATCTCGACCGCACCTTTCGCGCCCATCACCGCGATCTCGGCAGTGGGCCAGGCATAGTTGAGATCGCCGCGCAGGTGCTTCGACGCCATCACGTCGTACGCGCCGCCATAGGCCTTGCGGGTGATCACGGTGATCTTGGGGACGGTCGCCTCGGCATAAGCGAAGAGCAATTTCGCGCCGTGCTTGATGATTCCACTATGCTCCTGCCCGACGCCCGGCAGGAAGCCGGGAACGTCGACAAAGGTCAGGATGGGGATGTCGAACGCGTCGCAGAAGCGCACGAAGCGCGCCGCCTTCTTCGACGAATTGATGTCGAGCACCCCGGCCAGCACCATCGGCTGGTTGGCGACCACCCCGACGGTGCGCCCCTCGATCCGGCCGAAGCCGATCAGGATGTTGGCGGCGTGCGTCGGCTGGATTTCGAAGAACTCGCCTTCGTCGAGCACCTTCCGCACGCACTCGTGCATGTCATAGGGCTGGTTGGCACTGGGCGGGATCAGCGTGTCGAGGCTCTCCTCGATACGATCCCACGGATCGTCGCACGGCCGCTCGGGAACGCTTTCCCGATTGGATGCGGGCAGGAAGTCCACGAAGTCGCGGGCCGCGAGCAGCGCCTCGATGTCGTTATCGAAGGCCACATCGGCGACCCCCGACTTCGTGGTATGCGTCACCGCTCCACCCAGTTCCTCCTGCGTGACGATCTCGTTTGTAACGGTCTTCACTACATCTGGGCCGGTGACGAACATGTACGACGAATCCTTCACCATGAAGATGAAGTCGGTCATCGCGGGAGAATATACGGCCCCGCCTGCGCAGGGGCCCATGATCAGGCTCAATTGCGGCACCACGCCGCTCGCCAGCACGTTGCGCTGGAACACCTCGGCATAGCCGGCAAGGCTGGCGACGCCTTCCTGGATGCGCGCCCCGCCGCTGTCGTTGAGGCCGATGACGGGCGCGCCGACCTTCATCGCCATGTCCATGATCTTGCAGATCTTCTGCGCGTGGCGCTCGGAGAGCGAGCCGCCGAACACCGTGAAGTCCTGGCTGAACACGAAGACGAGGCGGCCGTTGATCGTGCCGCTGCCGGTGACGACGCCGTCGCCGGGGACGATCTGGTCCGCCATGCCGAAATCCACGGCGTTGTGCTCGACATACATATCGAGCTCCTCGAACGATCCCTGATCAAGCAGCACCTCGACGCGCTCGCGCGCAGTGAGCTTGCCCTTGGCGTGCTGCGCGTCGATCCGCTTCTGCCCGCCGCCCAGGCGGGCTGCGGCGCGGCGGCGCTCCAGTTCCTCGATCGTCGACGACATTGCAGGCTCCCGAGAGGTGGCGCCTTCTGCACAGGGCATACGCGCGGAGGCAAATGCAATGTTGCAAAGTTGCGGCGGGCAGGTTTGCAGAATATGGTGGCGGCATGGCCCCCCCGCCGCCGCCTGTTCGAAGGCTTCCGTCTGCGCGACCTGCGCCGCCGTCTCGTGCTCAGCCAGGCGGCGATGGCGGCGCGGCTGGGCATTTCGGTCCCCTATCTCTCGCAGATCGAGAATAACGGCCGCCCGATCACCGATGTCGTGCTGCTCGCGCTCGCCCGCGAGTTCCCGATGGAAGCGGCCGACATCGGCGCCGAAGCCGAAACCTCGACGTTGCTCCGCACGATCGATGCCGCCACCGACACCAGCATCGCCGCGCATCCCTTGAGCGAAACCGACGTCCGCCGCGGGCTCGAGCAGCAGCCCCTGCTCGCCCGCCGTCTCGTCGCGGTGCACGAGGCATGGCGCCGTAGCCAGGAGCAACTTCGCGTGCTCGACGATCGCTTCGACACGGGCTCGAGCGACGCCGCGCCGCTCCCCTGGGAGGAAGTCCGCGACTGGTTCCAGGCGGAAGGCAATTACATCGACGCGATCGACCGCTCGGCCGAGGCGCTCGCCGACACGCTCGAAGGCTCGGTGAGCCAGGCGCTCGAGGATCGCCTCCGCCGCTGGCACGGCGTCCGCGTGATCGCCGAGGACAGCGACGGCAGCCAGCTCAGCCGCTTCGACGAGCGCGAACGCACGCTCGCGCTCAACTCCGGCTTGCCCCCGAGAGCCGCGCCTTCCTGCTCGCGCACCGCCTCGTCCGCTACGAATTCGCCAACGAGATGCGGCATGTCGTCGAACAGGCCGGCCTCGCAAGCCAGGCCTCGCGCGAGTTGCTCAGCGTGGGCCTCGCCAATTACGCCGCCGGCGCGCTGCTGATGCCCTACGGCCAGTTCCGCACCCGCGCCCGCGAAGTCCGCCACGACATCGATCGCCTCCGCCAACGCTTCGGGGTGAGCTTCGAGCAGGCGTGCCACCGCCTCTCGACGCTCCAGCGCCCCGGCGCAGCGGGCCTGCCCTTCTTCTTCTGCCGCGTCGACATGGCGGGCAACATCACCAAGCGCCACTCGGCGACGCGGCTCCAGTTCGCCGCGCTCGGCGGCGCCTGTCCGCTCTGGGTGGTGCACGAGGCAGTGGCGATCCCCGATCGCATCCTCGTGCAGCTGGCGGAGATGCCCGACGGCACGCGCTACGTCTCGATGGCCAAGGGGCTGGTCAAGCCGTCGGGCAGCTATGCCCGCCCCGCCCGCCGCTACGCCGTGGCGCTCGGCTGCGAGGAGGCGCATGCGGCCGACTTCGTCTATGCCGACGATCTGCGTCCTGGCGGCGCTGCGACACCGATCGGCGCGAGCTGCCGCATCTGCCCGCGGACGGACTGCGACCAGCGCGCCTTCCCGCCCGCCGGATCGGTCATCGAGATCGACGCCGACCGGCGCAGCGTCGTGCCCTATGCGTTCCGCTAGCCTCTCCCCTCCCTCTTAGGGAGGGGCCGGGGTGGGTAGAAAAGATCGGGCTCGATGCCCGGCCTTTTCTTCATTCCCTGCAACTCGATGGGCTCCCCGGCCTTCGCCGGGCTCGCACCCACCCATGATCGGATGAACAGCGTCCCACGCTGTTCAGGCCATGCTGGGAGCATGGCCGACCCGATCATCCCTCCCTTGCAGGGAGGGAATTGGTGAGTGTCCCATCCCTCAAGGCATGTCGTTCGCCAGCCCCACCGCACGATTATAGGAATCGACCATCGCCTCCGCGTCGTTGGCGGAATGCGACTGCTTCACCTCACGATATTGGCCGATCATCGATCCGAGCATGTCGACCACCAGCGCCGAGATGCCGAGCCGGCTCGTCTCTATCGGTTCCTTCGCCTTGGCCTTGGCGTCCGCGATCGCCTTTTGCTGATCGGCCAGCAATTTCTCAAGCGACGCGGCGAGCGCATCCCCTTGGCGAAAACCGCCGGATCGCGGAGGTCTTCGGGCTTGCCGAACAGGCCCACCATATCCTCGGCCTGCTGCATCGCCAGCTTGGTGTTGTAGGCGACGGTGTCGCCGCTCTGCTTGAGCCTGGAGAGCTCGGCGTCGGCGCCGGCGCGGCGCTGCTTGGTCAATGCGGCGTTGAAATCGTCCATCGCCTTCAGCGCTGCATCGAATTCGGCAGTCATCTGGGCGTCTTCCGCCTTGCCGCGCTTGAGCCCGTCCGCGCGATACGCCTTGGTGTTGTAATAGGCATAAAGCGGCTTCAGCCGTGCCAGCACCTTTTGCAGCGCGGTATCGAGCGTCTCCGCCGCCGCATCGAGCGAGCCGAGCGCGCCGGGCAGCGCGCGCGCCGCCTTGAGCTTGGCCGCCTCGTATTCGATGTGGCCATCGCTGATCGTAATGGTCTCGCTCGGCGACTGGCTGGCCACGCGAGCCTCCTTGTAGGTCTTCGCCGTCGCCGGCAGCCCATAGGTTTCGAGCAACGCGTTATACGCCTCGGTATAGGCGCTCAATTTGGCCGCGGTGGCGGGCGAAGTCGCCACTGCCTCCGTCGATCCGTTCCCGCCGCTTCCCGCGCCGGAGCCGCCGCACGCGCCCAGCACGAACAATCCTGCCAGAGTGACACCCTGGCGCAATTTTACTCCTCGCATTCGGCAGATCCCCTCAGTCGTTGCGAACGCGTAACGCACTCGCAGCGATTTTGATCCGGATGGAATCTCAACGGACGGGCACGCACGGCGGTTGCCCGCGCCCGCACATGCGTGGCATATTGCAACCAAAATAGGAGAGGATCGATGGCCACTGCGCTTCAGCAAGACGCCGGCAACCCCCTTGGCGTCAGCGATGCCGAATGGGAGGCGCGCCAGCAGCTCGCCGCCTGCTACCGCGTGTTCGACATGCTCAGCTGGTCCGAGATGATCTACAACCACATCACCGTGAAGCTGCCGGGCGACGAAGGCGCGTTCCTGATCAATCCGTTCGGGCTGCACTTCAGCGAAGTGAAGGCGTCGAACCTCGTCAAGATCGACATCCTTGGCAACAAGCTCGGCGACTCTCCCTATCCGGTGAACCGGGCGGGCTTCGTCCAGCACGCATTGTTCCATCGCCATCTCCCCGACGCGCATTGCATCATGCACACGCATACAACAGCCGGGATGGCAGTGAGCAGCGTCGAAGGCGGCCTGCGCCCCGTCAATTTCTACGCGTGCAACTTCGCCGGGCAGATCGCCTATCACGATTTCGAAGGCGTGACGGTGCGCGACGAGGAAGGCGAGCGGCTGCTCGCCAATCTCGGCGACAAGCGCGTGATGCTGCTGCGCAACCACGGCATCCTCGTGATGGGTCGCACCTTGCCCGAGGCATTCATCAAGCACTGGTCGCTCCAGCGCGCCTGCGAGATCCAGGTGGCGACCCTGTCAATGGGCGAGCCGCTGATGGTGTCCGACGATGTCGTCGCGGTCCACCAGCGCGACCTCCACATGGCCCAAGTCCCCGGCGGCCCGGGCGCTGCGGACTTCGCCGCGATGGTGCGGCTGGTGGATCGGATCGATCGGAGCTGGCGGGAGTGATAATCCTCCCCGGAGGGGAGGGGACCAGCGAAGCTGGTGGAGGGGTAGTCGCCGCATGCTGCACGGCCCGAAACGAACCCAAAAGCGCGCCAGGGAGCTTCGCAGGCAGTTGAGTCTGCCCGAGGTGCTGCTGTGGATTCAGCTGAGGAAGCGTCCCGGTGGTTTAAAGTTTCGAAAGCAGCATCCGGCAGGCGGCTACGTGCTGGACTTCTTTTGCGCTGAGCACCGCATTGCCATCGAAGTGGACGGAGAGGCGCACGGCCGAGGTAATGCTCCTGAACATGATGCGAATCGCGACGCGTGGCTCCGAACGCAAGGTGTGCAAGTGCTTCGTATCCCCGCGACAGCGGTGTTGAACGATCTTGAAGCTGTGGTTCGTCAAATCGTCGAAAATGCTCGCGGAGACTACCCCTCCACCGCCTACGGCGGTCCCCTCCCCTCCGGGGGAGGATTGCTAGCACCGACAACTACCCGAACCGGAACCCCGAAACCGCCCAGCCCATCACGTGATCGCGGTAATCGGCCACCGCCGGCCCGTCCGCGCCCGCGCCCAGTGCGACCATCAGCGGCAGGAGATGCTCCTCGCGGGGATGGGCGAAATGGGCGTGCGGCAGTTCATCCCACGCCGCCACGCGCTCCGCCCGCCGTACCGGATCCGGATCGGTCACCGCGTCGACCAGCGCTGCATCCCATTCGTCCGCCACCGGCGTCACCTGCGGCCCGCGGGCGCGCAGATTGTGGAAGCTCATGCCGCTGCCCAGGATCAGCACGCCTTCGTCGCGCAGCGGGGCCAGTGCACGGCCGATTGCGATGTGCGCCGCCGGGTCGAGGTCCTTGCGCAGCGAAAGCTGGACGAGCGGAATGTCGGCGCCCGGGACGGCGACCATCATCGGGATGAACACACCGTGGTCCCAGCCGCGTTCACGCTCCTCGCCGACCGGAAAGCCGGCGCCTTCGAGCAAAGCCTTTGTCCGCGCCGCCACCTCCGGCGCGCCGGGCGCGTCCCAGCGCAGGCGATAGGTGTGCTCGGGGAACCCGTAATAGTCGAACAATAATGGCTGCCCGTCACCGCTGTGGACCGTGACCCGATCCTCCTCCCAATGTCCCGACACCAGCAGGATCGCTTTCGGCCGCTCGGGCAAGCTGTCGATCAGCCCCGCGAGATAGGCCTGCATCGACTGCCACATGGGATCGGCGGGGCCGCCGTCCGGGTCCATGAAGAAACAGGGTCCACCGCCATGCGGGATGAAGAAGGTCGGCAAGGTCGTCATAATGCTGTCCTACAAGACGATGTTCTGCTATTGTTCTCAGATGGCGTGCCCGACTCCATCGCGAGCCAAAAACCGAAGCACGAAACAAGATTCCATCAACGCGCAACTTTTGTTCACAAAGCGCGGGCAAAGTGTGAAGTTAAGCCCGGCGAATCCAACATCGGTGGGACAGCGAGCCGCGACAATGCCGGTTTCGGAAACATCGCGTTTCCGGCTACACCCCGGCCATGACTCGCTTCACCGTCAACAACCAGCCGGTCGAGTACAAGATGGACCCGCGCACGCCCCTGCTCTGGGCCTTGCGCGATGCCTCCAACCTGACCGGCACCAAATATGGCTGCGGCACCGGCGATTGCGGCGCCTGCGCGGTGGACGTCGATGGAGGACTGCGGCTCGCCTGTCAGGAAACGATCGGCGCGCTCGAAGGGACCTTCGTCACGACGATCGAGGGGCTTTCGAAGGATCGCAGCCATCCCGTCCAGCAGGCGCTGCTCGCGACCAACGTGGTCCAGTGCGGCTATTGCATCCCCGGCGTGGTGATGGCCGCGTCCGTGTTGCTGCGCAACAATCGCAACCCGAGCGAGGAGGACATCAAGGGTGCGATCCCCAACATCTGCCGGTGCGGCATCTATCCGCGGCTGATCGGCGTGATCACCGACGCTGCCCGACTGGCGCGCGGCGATGCGCCACTGGCCGCCGGGCCCGAACCGGAGGCGCCCGCGCCCGAATAGTCTTTCGCAATTCTTTCAATCACCTTTCGCCGCAATTCAGCAACCGCTCATGCGACGAAGCCTAATCCAGTCCTACGATGTAGCCCGGCCCCTTGCCGGTCTCGACGGAGACAGTTGAGATGAAGAAGACCTTGCTAGCGGTGATCATCGCCGCAACGGCTCTGGTCCCGCCGGCGGCGCTTGCGCAGGACCGGGGGCGCTGGGGCGGCCGTGACCGTTCGGCAAATAACAGCGGCCAGTCCGAGGTTCGCCAGAACCGCGGCGAATGGCGTCAGCAGCAGCGCGAGCAGACGCCGCAGGCCCAGCCGCAGCGCCAATGGAGCGGCGGCGGCGAGCGTCAGCGCGGCTGGAACCGTCCGCAGCAACAGGCGCAGCCGCAGCAGGCACCGCAGGCGGTCCAGCAGCAGCGCGAGCGCTGGGGCGGCGACCGTGGTGACCGCAGCCGGTGGAACAACAGTGGCGACCGCAGCCAATGGACCGGCAACCGCAGCCAGTGGAACGGCGGCACGCGTCGTCAGGATGCGGATCGGCAGCGGCAGTTCGACCAACAGCGCCAGCAGCAGGTCCGCGACGGCGACCGCAGCCGCTGGAACGACCGCAACCGGGACGGCGATCGCACCCGCTGGAACGACGGCAATCGCGACCGCAGCCGGTACGACCGGGGCAATCGCGACTGGAACGATCGCGACCGGACGCGCAACTGGAGCGGCGACCGCAATCGCTACGACAGCAACCGCGGCTGGAACAACGACCGCAACCGCGGGAGCTGGAACAACCGCTGGCGCAACGACCGCCGCTACGACTGGCGCGGCTATCGCAGCAGCAACCGCAACATCTATCGCCTGCCGCGCTATTACGCGCCGAGCGGCTGGGGATATGGATATCGGCGGTTCGGGATCGGCTTCACGCTGGATTCGATCCTGTTCTCGTCGAACTACTGGATCAACGATCCGTTCTATTATCGCCTGCCCGAGGTCGACGGCCCCTATCGCTGGGTGCGCTATTACAACGATGCGCTGCTCGTCGACATCTACACCGGCGAAGTGGTCGACACGATCTACGATATCTTCTGGTAAGGACGCCCGCAGCCTTATCGGAGATCCTGGGGCCCGGTGGCGACACCGGGCTCCTTGCCGTCAAGATGTGGTTGCGGCTTGCAAATCGAGCCGCTCCGCGCGATTTCGCAAGGCGTGAGCAAGATCAACCAGAATGAAGGCAGAGTCTCCGGCGGTCCCTCGCCGGTGCGTGCGAAGATCGGGCGCGACGTCTCGGCGCGGCTGGAGGCGAACCCCGCCGTCCGGCGCGCCAAGGTCGAGACGGCGCAGATGTATACGTTCCCGCATTTCCTGAGCGACGCCGAATGCGACGCGCTCATCGACCTGATCGACTCGAATTCACGCCCGTCGACTCTGCTCGCGCAGAGCGAGGATCCGGAATACCGTACCAGCCACAGCTCGGACCTGTATCGCTGGTCGCCCGACATCCTCGCGATCGACCAGCGCATCGCCCATCTTCTCGGCATCCCCGAGGAGAATGCCGAGACGCTCCAGGGCCAGCGCTATGCGGTGAACCAGCAGTTCCGCGCGCATTGCGACTATTTCCACGAATCGAGCGCCTATTGGCCCAAGATGAAGGAAACCGGCGGCCAGCGGACCTGGACCGCGATGGCCTATCTCAACGACGTGGCCGAAGGCGGCGCCACCTGGTTCCCGCGCGCGGGCATTCGCTTCAAGCCGAAGCGCGGGCTGCTCGTCATCTGGAACAACATGACGCCCGACGGCACTCCCAATTACGATACGCTCCACGAAGGCATGCGCGTGCTGCAAGGGATGAAGTACATCGTCACCAAGTGGTTCCGCGAAGAGGCGTGGATCAAGGACTATGTCCAGACCTATATCGCGGGCGGAATCGAGAACGCCGGAGACTGACTCCTACGCCGCCGCCCTAGGCGGCGAGGTGGAGATAGTCCGGATCGAAATCGGCGACCTGCTTCATCCGTTCCCAATCCGCGATGCGGATCTGACGGCCCGATCGCTCGATCACGCCCTCTTCGCTCAACGCCCGCAGCATCCGGTTGACGTGCACCGAGGTAAGGCCGGTTGCGTCGCCGATATCCTCCTGCGTCATCGGAAGCGTGAACTGGTTCGGCGAGCCGAGGCCCGCCGCTTCGCACCGTGCCGCGAACTCGCAGAGCATGTGCGCGATCCGCATCTTGGCGTCGCGCCGCCCGACATTGAGCACCCATTCGCGGAAGACCGACGCATCGACGAGGCAATCGCGCCACAGTGCCTTGGCGATTTCGGGCCGGTCCTCGATCAGCCGACGGAAGTCGCGCATCGGGAAGAAGAGCACTTGGGCGTCGGTGATCACCTGGACGTTATGGTCGGCCTTCTCGAACAGCAGATGCTGGATGTCGAGGATGTCGCCTGCCAGATGGAAGGAGACGATCTGGCGGCCGCCGTCGCTCGCCAGCTTGTGGCGGCAGGCAAAGCCTTCGACCAGCAGGCAACATTCCGAAATCAGCTGGCCGGTGCTGACGATGGTGGCGCCCGCCTTGAAACGCTGGACCCGGAGCGGGAGCGACCGGATGCCGGCAATCTCCTCCTCGCTGAGGTTGTTCAGCGAAGTGAGCTTCCTGATCAGGTCCACGAACCGGTCTACACCAGAAGGCTGCAATGAAATGCTCCTCGTTTCTGTTTTTCCGGGCGATCAAACGACGCAAATGCAGATTGGTTTCCAGGACTGATCCTGATCAACCCCTCGCCGTTTGCGCCGCAGATGACCTGTGCGTGCCCTTCTGCTAGGGCGCGGCGGCCGTTGCCGTGGCCAACCCCGGAAAAAGTGATCGTGACCGAAATTCTCCCCATTTGCGTCGCCGCATTGTACCAGTTCACTCGTTTCGACGATTGCGCGGCGATACAGGCGCGCCTTGCCGCGGCCTGCGCTGCCGCGGGCGTGAAGGGAACGTTGCTGCTGGCCTCCGAAGGGATCAACGGCACGATCGCAGACGGCGACAGCGCGATCGATCAGGTGCTCGCGCATATCCGCACCCTCCCCGGCTGCGCGGCGCTCGACGTCAAGAAATCACGCGCGGCGACGATGCCGTTCCACCGGATGAAGGTGCGCATCAAGCGCGAGATCGTGACGATGGGCGAGCCCGGGATCGACCCACTGGCCGATGCCGGCGCCTATGTCGCGCCGCAGGACTGGAATGCGCTGATCGCACAGCCCGACACGGTCGTGATCGATACGCGCAACGACTATGAAGTCGCGCTCGGCACCTTCGCCGGCGCGATCGATCCCGGCACGCGGACCTTCCGCGACTTCCCCGAATGGGTACGCGCGCATCGCGACGAATGGCAGGAGGAAGGCAGGCAGCCGAAGATCGCGATGTTCTGCACCGGCGGAATACGCTGCGAGAAGGCAACCGCGTTCCTCAAGGCCGAAGGTCTGGACGAGGTCTATCACCTGAAGGGCGGCATCCTCGCTTATCTGGAGAAGGTCGCCGCCGAGGAGAGCCGGTGGCAGGGCGAATGCTTCGTGTTCGACGAGCGGGTGGCGGTCTCTCACGGTCTCCAGCCCGGCACGCATGCTCTTTGCCGCGCCTGCCGGATGCCGGTCAGCGAGGACGCGCAACGCTTGCCGCTTTATGTCGAAGGAGTCGCCTGCCCCGCCTGCCACGACGAGCGCAGCGACGAGCAGCGCGAACGCTATGCCGAACGCCATCGCCAGGCGCTGCTCGCCGAGGCCCGCGGCGAGGCGCATGTGGGCGCGGTGCTGCCGATACCCTCCACCGACTGACCCGTTCCTCTACAGCTTCCGGCGCTGCGGATCAGCGACACCGCGTGCGAGATTCGCCAAGTGACGCATTGCCCAAGCGACGGTGCGCAAACCGCTTGGTTTCAGATTACACCTCGACTCCCGGACGCTCCGGAACCGTGACTAGGCTCGCCACTCTTCTGCGCGCACCTCCGCGGGTGGAGATCTGGTCGACCGCGATCACCTCCGTGCGCCATTCGTTGCGGCCGATGTCGAACAGCTGATAGCCGCGGCGGTCGTTCACCAGCCGGGTGTGAGGATTGTTGGCGAGCACCTGCTCCCATCCGGCCGGCATATCGCTCCCGTCGCCGCCGGACGAGATCGAGCTCGCGACATATTCGGTGGCTACCGGCGTGCTGAGCAGATCGCCTTCGCGCGAAGGGAGCACGCCGGCATGGTGCTTGTGGACGTCGCCGGTGGCGATAACGACGTTGGTCAGCCGCCGTTCCTGTATCGCCGCCGTCAGACGCGCGCGCGCTTCGGGATAGCCACTCCACGAATCCATGTTGGTGACGCCGTCGGCGCGGTGTTCGGGATAGCGGAAGGGCATCACCATCACCTGCTGAGCGAGCAGGTTCCAGCGGAAGTCGCGAGTCATGCCTTGCTTGAGCCACGCTTCCTGCTCGGCACCGATGATCTCCGACGGCCCCTTGTCGCTGGCGGGGCGGCAGATCTTGTCGCCGGATGCGCCGCAGCGCTGATCGGTGCGATATTGCCGCGTGTCGAGCAAATGGACCCGCAGCAGGTCGCCATAATCGAGCCGGCGGAACATCCGCATCTGCCCGCCTGCGGGCAGCTGTGCCTTGCGTACCGGCATGTTCTCGTACCACGCCTGCATCGCGGCGAAACGGCGCAGCAGGAACAGCTCGGGCGGGGTGCCGTTCTCGTCCCATTGACCTGCCCAGTTATTCTCGACCTCGTGATCGTCATAGGTCGGCAGAAAGGCCGCCGCACGGTGCGCCGCCTGAAGATCGGCATCGAGCTTGTAGAGCGCATAGCGCCGGCGATAGTCATCCAGCGAATAGATCTCGTCGCTGTCGTGAACGCGCACGCAAGCGGGCTTACCACCTGCCTTCGGGCAGCCGCGTTCGGGCGCATGCTCGTAAATATAGTCGCCATAATGGAAGATGGCGTCGAGATCGGGCTCCTCGGAGAGATGCCGATAGGCAGTGAAATAGCCGCCCTCGTAATGCTGGCATCCGGCGACGCCGATGCGCAGGCGCTCAGCCGACGCGCCGCGCGCCGGCGCGGTACGGAC
The DNA here is from genome assembly GCF_027941955.1 of Sphingomonas sp. 7/4-4. GTDB lineage: Bacteria > Pseudomonadota > Alphaproteobacteria > Sphingomonadales > Sphingomonadaceae > Sphingomonas. The sequence goes on along the minus strand of NZ_CP115960.1, from coordinate 471,500 downwards.
GGTGCCCGCCGGGCTCATCTCGGCACCCGCGAAGAAGCGATAGCAATAGGGTCGCGACGGCAGCAACCCGCTCACCTCAACATGCACCGAATGGCCGAGCTCGGGGCGCGCCTGCGCCTCCCCGGACTGCACGATCCGCGCGAACTGCGCGTCCTCGGCGACTTGCCAGGTGACCGGCACGACCTTCATCGGCATGCCGCTGCCCGGTTCGAACGGGCGCGGCGCCAGCCGGGTCCACAATACGAAACCGTCCGCCACCGGATCGCCCGAGGCGATGCCGAGCGTGAACGGATAGCCGGTCAGCGCCGCCGCCCAGCCGGCATGCGGCGCAAGGCCCGCGAAAATGGCCAATTGGCCGGCGGCCTTGAGCAGATTGCGGCGTTCGAGCTTCATGGGTCAGGTCCTCGGAAAGGCATGAGCGTCCGAAGCGGCACGTGGCGTGCCGCCTCGGAGGCAATCGTCAGGGTTTGAAGATCAGGTTCACGAAGAACTGCGTGCCCTTGTTCATCTCGGCACGCCGGTAACGCAGGTTCTCGCCGTAGCCGAGGAAGACGTCCTCCCCGAGAATGTTCTTCGCCTGGAACTTGACGATCCAGTCCCGCGCCAGCGCCACCCGGGCCGAAGCGTCGAGCTGTCCCCGCGCCTCCGGCCCGCGATCGAGCGTGGCATCGGCGCCGATGCCGTCATAATAGCCGTCGCCATAGCTATAGGCGACGCGAACCTCGCCGCCGGCGGGCAGCTTGTAGAACAAGGCCGCATTGCCGATCCATTCGCGCTGATAGAGCAACGCGTCCTTGTGGATCGGTGCGCCGCCGACGAGATAATCCATGTCTCCCCACGCGCGCGTGACATTGAACGAGAAGCCGAGCTGGTCTTTGAGGAAGCCCGGCAGCCAGCCGATCGCATTGTCGATCACCTGGAATTCCACGCCCTTGAGCTTCGACGAACTCGCATTCATCGGTGTAGTGACGGTGTAGGTGAAGCCGTCGATGACCTGCTCTTCCTTCAGGTCGTAAATGTCGTCCTTCACATGCTTGACGAAGCCGCCAAGGCTGATCAGCCCCTGCGATCCATTGAAATAATATTCTCCGGCGAGGTCGAAATTGTCCGCGCGCCGCGGCTTGAGGCCGGGATTGCCCCGCGCGATCGTGAACGAAGTGTCGTTGCGCGTCGTCGGCCGCGCGATGTCCTCGGGCGCCGGGCGGCCGATCGTGCGGCTGTAGCTGGCCTTGAGCCGCAGATTGCCGGTCACGTCCTGGACAAGGTTCAGCGAAGGCAGGAGATCGCGATAATCGCCGCTATTCTTGCCGAAAGCGCCTTGATAGACGCCGCCGATCTGCAGCGGGGTATGGGCGCTGTAATCGGCGAGATCATAACGCAGACCGGCGATGACACGGGTGTGATCGGTCGCCCAGACGCCGCTCAGATAGGCGTAGCCGATCGTCTCCCGATAATCGTAATCCTGCTCGAGCGAGCCGGTCGCGGAGGACGCGGCGGTTACCGGCAGCCTCGGCTTCACCGTTTCCGCGAATTTGGGATAATCGATCCACAGCACGTTGTAGCCGAACATCCAGGGCACGAAGTTCGGGTCGTAAGCGACCGGCGTCAGCGGCGACTTGTCGACCGTATAATTGGTCACCGTGACGTCGCGCTCCATCTTGAAGCCGCGCAGCCCGACACCGCCCTTGATTCCGAAACCGCGATCGCCGCCATCGGCGTTGTTCGCCACGTCGAGCCGGGCCTCCCACGCCTTGCCCAGCGCGTCGTACGTCGTGTCGGCCGCAGTCAGCAGCGCGTATTTCGAGGCGTCGAGCAGCGCCGCCGGATCGGTGAGCGTAAAGCTGAGCGAACGGTTGCTGCTGTCATAGGTGACGAACTGGTTGGTCGGCTTGGCCTGATAGGTCGCCGATTGCTCGGCATCGAGGAAGCTGTTGTCGTTATAGCCGGCGCGAAAGGCGATTTCGGTGCCGTCGCCGGCAGTGTAGCGCGTCTTGAACAGCACGCCGCGGCTCTCGGTCTCGAACCGGTCGTAATTATAGGTGCTGCGAATGTCGGGCACACGCAACGTACCGCCATGCTCGGTCTGGTTCCGCAACTGATCGAACGCGCGCAGGTTGAAGATCGGGTTGGTCTGATCCTCCGTCTGGCGGTAATCGTAGACGAGGATCGACGAATACCAATTCGGATCGGGCTGGAACTCGAAGGCGGCGGTGCCGCCATAGGTCTTCACGAAATTGGTGAAATCGTAGCTGACGAATGCCGTCGGTGCGGGATCGAAGCCGTTCCAGTTGGGGTTGAACGGCGAGGTCGTCGCCCCGGTCGCGGTGTAATAGGTCCGGCCGTTGGGGTTACGCTTGGTCTCGTCATAGGTGCGCTGGTTGTAGCTGCCGCTCAGCACCACGCCGAACTGCTCGTTGGCGCCGAACCGCTTGGTCAGCAGTCCCTGGCGCCGCCGCCCCAATGCGTGTCGGTATAGCCGCCCAGCGAATTGCCGCCGGGAATATCGCGATAATCGGTGTAGCTGGCATTGACGTCGACGAAGAAGCGGTCTTTGCGGCCGTCGAACGCGCTGTACGGCACGATGTTGATCACCCCGCCGATCACGCCCGCCTCCTGATCGGCGGTGAAGGTCTTGAACACGTCGGTGCGGCTCGACGCCTGGCTCGGGATCAGTGCCAGATCGACCCGACGCTGTCCGGCGCCCTGATTGGCGACCGAGATCATCCCGATCCCGTCAAGAGAGACGTAGTTCAGGTCCGGGGTGATGCCGCGGACGGCCACATACTGGCTCTCCTGCTCGCCATAGAGCACCTGCATCGTCGAAACGCCGGGCACGCGAGCCAGAGCCTCGGAGAGATATTGGTCGGGCAAGTCGCCGGTGTCGTCCTGGATCAGTGAATCCACCACGACGGGCGACTCCCGCCGCGTGGCGATCGCCTTCTGATTCTGAAAGGCCGTGCCGGTGACGACGATCTCCTCGCCCTCTGATTCCGTTGTCTCGGCAGCGTCCGAAACGGGATTGCCTTGCTGCGCATAAGCGAAGCCGGGGTACGCCAGCGCCGATGCCAGCAACAGGTGACGAGCCGTTCTGCACGAAAGGAAATTCATTATCTGCGACCCCGTTTTTGTTCTCGGGGTTCAGCTAGGGAGCGTCCGTGACGCTTGATCGACAGATCGATGCAAGATCCGGGACGCTATCATTTCAGAACCGCGTCAATCTCCCGTGTTGGACGGTCGGCATTGGGCGCGTTGCGGCCGGCGCCCGTTCGTTAACGGGAGCCGGCCGCCGATCGCATCGAGAGGGCGGCCGTGGATCAACTGAGGCGGATCGACAGCTCTACCTCGTCGGTGAAAGGCATCGACATATAGCCATTGGCGATGTTGCCGACGCGCTCCAGATATTCCGGGCAATAATCGGCATTGTCGGCGATCAAGATCGCACCCGGCCGCAATCGGCTCTCCACCCGGTCGAGAATATCCGAATAGAGTGCCTTGGCACCGTCGAGGAGCACCAGGTCGATCGTCTCGGGCAGGTCCGCCGCCAGCGTCTCCAGTGCGTCGCCTTCGCGAAACTCGACCAGGTCGATCAGCCCACCCTCGGCAAGATTGGCTTTGGCCCGGGCGAGCTTGCCGGGTTCGAACTCGCTGGTGATCAACCGGCCGCCGCCATTGTCACGGAGCGCGGCCGCCAGGTGGAGCGTCGACAGGCCGAACGAGGTTCCGAACTCGACGATCGAGCGGGCATTGATGGCACGCGCCAGCATGTAGAGCAGGCCGCCCACTTCAGGCGACACCGGCAGCGCGAAATCACCGAGTTTGGCGTAGAAGTCGCGATAGTCGGTCTTGCTGCGCATCATCCGGCGATGATCCTCGCTGGTCATGCCAGCAAAGGCCGGGCTTTGCGCCGGCGGGTTGGCCGCCGCCTCGGCGAATAGGCGCGCGAGAAGGGGCGCCGCGGGGGCGCTCGAGAGCGTGGTCATTTGGGTTCTCCGATCGGCGAGTCAGGGATGTGCTTGCCTGGCCGAAAAATACGACTAGTTCGTCAGCTTTGACTATTCGCATTGGCAGGAAGCCCGAATGCCGCTCGGTCGCAACGCAAGTATCGCCTCGCGCAAAAGCCCCAAACAGGCTCGCTCAAACCAGCTGGTCGAAGCAGTGCTCGACGCGGCTGTTCAGGTTTTGATGAAGGAAGGTGCGCAGCGTTTCACCACTGCGCGAGTCGCCGAGCGCGCCGGCGTGAGCGTCGGCTCGCTTTACCAATATTTCCCGAACAAGGCCGCGATCCTGTTCCGGCTGCAGAGCGACGAGTGGCAACGCACCTCCGCGCTGCTGCGGAGCATCCTGGAGGATCAGGCCACCTCCCCGACCGCCCGGCTGCGCCGGCTGATCCATGCCTTCATTCAATCGGAATGCGAGGAAGCGGCGATCCGCACCGCCCTGAGCGATGCGGCACCGCTCTACCGCGATGCGCCCGAGGCGATCGAAGCGAAGAAGGAGAACGCCCAGATCTTCCGGACCTTCTTGCGTGAGGCGCTGCCGGGCGTGGCGGACGACGTGCGAATGCTCGCCGGGGACCTGATCAAGATGACGCTCAGCGGCGTGGGCAGTAGCTTCTCCGAGACGCCGCGGACTGAGGCGGAGATTGCCGCCTGGTCGGAGGCGCTGGCCGATATGCTCTGTGCATACCTCGGACGGCTGATCACCCAGGCAACCGTTAGCTCCGCACGTCCCTGCCGTTGACGACCGCGCCGATTGTGCCGCCCGCATTGTCGAGTGTGATGTTGCGGAAAGTGATGTCCTTGTAGCGCTACGGCGTGTCCGGACGGAGCTTGAGCCGGGCAAGGATCATGTCGCCCGTCATCAAGACGTCTTTTCGCCGCAAGCCAAAGCCGTTGCCGGGCAGCATTGTTATTTGAGCGCCTCGCGCGGCTCGAAGCCTATTGTCCGGCCAGGCGAGCCGCGATGAAGTCGATGAGCGTGCGCGCCGCCGGCGTCTGCCCGTGCTGGGAGGGATAGATCGCGCTGACCGGGACCTCCCCTGCGAGAAAGCTCGGCAAGACGCGCGTCAACCTGCCTGCCTCACAGCGGCGGTCGCCGATGAATGTAGGCAATTGACAGATTCCCAACCCGCGCTCGGCAAGCTGGGCCGCCGCTTCGGCATCGCTCGCCTCGTGTCGCGGAGTGAATATAACCTCACGCTGATCGCGACCGGAGGACAGCATCCAGGACCTCCGCCTCAGGCTGTCGGCCCGAACGTCGATCAGTGGATAGCGGCCGAGATTGCCCGGCTCCACCTTTTCACCCTGTCGGGCGAGAAAATCCGGCGAAGCGTATAGGCCCGAGACGATTTGCCCGATCCGACGAACGATCATAGCGGAGTTGGTCAACTCGCCGCCCCTGATCGCCAGATCATAGCCCTGCTCTACCAGATCAACGGTTTGATCTGAAAGGTGAAACGAGCAATGAACCTCGGGATATGCTGCCAGATAGTCCGCGACGATCGGCGCAATCTGGTCACGCCCAAAGAGAACGGGCGCGGTGAGCTTGAGCCTTCCGGCGGGTTCTCGCTTCGTATTCGCCGCTTCGGTTCCCGCCGCGATCAATTCCTCGACGATCCGCCTGCCGTGCTCCAGATAGCGATCGCCTACTTCAGTGAGGCTCAAGCGCCGAGTGGTGCGGTGAAAAAGCCGTAGACCGATGTCCGCTTCCAATTCGGCAACGCGTCGACTGACCGTCGGCAGCGGCACGCCCAGCGCTTTGGCAGCGGCCGTGAAACTTCCGAGCTCGGCCACTTTCGTGAACAGAACGATACCGTTCAACGTGCGCGTCATTCTCTCTGACATGAGAGAATTATTCTATATTTCGACGACTATTTCAAGATCTTGAAGCCACTATCTTGCCATCCATGCTGCCAGATGGAGGTTGGGATGTTATCCAGAGAGAGTGCTGACCGCTTTGCGATCCGCGAATTGATCGACCGCTATCATGCCGCGATCAACCGTCATGACTGGGAGTTGCTCGACACCCTGTTCGCATCCGATGCGGTGTGGGAAGCGCACGTCCCGATCAACCTGAGGTTCGACGGGCACGAAGCGGTTATGAACGGCTTGCGAAACTCTGTGTTGCGCCAGGATTTGCTCGTCCAAAGCTGTTCCGGTGTCAACGTGATGATGGAGGATGCAAGTCGGACGAAGGTGACAAGCACCTTGATTGAATTCGGCCGAGAGAAGGAAAGCGGCCATGGCTGGTGCGCCGTTGCGTTTTACGACGATGAGGTCCGTAAAGATCATGGCCGATGGAAGTTTGCCCGTCGGACATTGCAGGTCAGGTATATCGGCGATCCTTCTCTCGCAGGTCAGGTGTTTGCGCCGGAACGCATTTGTCCGGCAGGCGAAACCACCCCGCAAAGGGGCAGTTTTGGCCGGATGCTCGGTTGGGGTTAAGGGAACGATCTCCGGCCGTTCTGACGTACCCACACGTGATACAGCCACGTTGATCTCGAGAGCTTTCTTGTCCACATCGTGAGGATCTGCCGGGCACGGCGCGCCGCGTGGGAAGTATCGTCATCGTCCGAATTCCCTTCTGATGATCTGGCAACCCGCAGGACATCGCCCCAAGCGCCATAATTATCGCCTTGTGAAACGGTACGGTTTCGTTTCTATATGATGACGCGGGTGGAGCAAGGCTGAAGCCATCCTGGCGCACGCCAAAATACTCGGCCACACGGAGACCGCCGATGGATTGGCTACCGATTCTACACTTCGTACATGTCATGGCCGGCGTAATCTGGGCCGGCGGCGCGATTGCGATGGCGTTCATGGTCTATCCCGCATTCTTCGAACAGGACCGCGAAACGATCCTCAAGTTCCAGCACAGCTGGGGCAAGCGCGCCGCCCGGCTGATGGGGGTGAGCGGCAGTCTTATCTTGATCACCGGTCCGTTGCGGGCCTGGGTGGGCGGCGGGATCTCGAGTTTCGATGATCTGACGTCCAGCTATGGCCTCCTTGTCGTCGGCGCGTTCGCCCTGGTTCTTGTCCATACGTTCATCGGTGTCTTCGAACGCCGCCGCATCCAGGCCATCATCGAGGCGAACGTCGAGCCGCAACCACTGTTGCGTCCGCTGGCGCGTCAAATGATGCTCGTGACCGGTGCTGCGATGGCTGCTATCGTCGCCATCATGATTGCCATGGGACTGGGCCTTTATTGATCGTCAAACGCTCCGTTGGTCGCCCCCAATCCGCAGATCTCGAAGACCGGCTGACCAACGCGGCTGTCGCGCTGGTCGAAGCCGCCGGCACGATCCAGGGCCTCACCATCGACGCGATCTGCGATCGCGCCGGCGCCAGCAAAGCGTCGTTCTATCGGCGCTGGCCTGACCGGGGCGCCTTCCTCGCCGCCCTCCTCGACCATCTGCGCGAACCGGTGCTGCAACCCAGCCAGTACCAGGACATACGCACGGATCTCATGCGGCTGATGCGTGACGTCATCGGCATCGACTTCCGCCGCACCCGCCTGATGACCTCAGCAATGCTCGCCGGTGGGACTTTGGGTAATGAGTTGGTCGCCCGCTACATGCGCGAGCATGTGATCCCACGCCGCAGGGCCTTCATGGCGCGACTTCAGCACGGTGTCGAAACGGGAGAGTTGCACGCCGATACCGATCTTTCCGCGTTGCACGACTTGCTGACCGCGCCGATGCTGAAATTCCTCGTTTTCGTAGAGTCTGCCGACCCGCTTCCTGAGGACGTTGTCGGACGTCTGGTAGATCAGGCGCTGCGCGGCGCAGGGGCATAATGACCGAGGACGGGACCGATCAACACGGCGAAAACACGTGTTTGAGTTCCGTAGCAGAGTAGAAATAGAGCTTGCCGCCGCCCTCATCTGGACTGACGCGCACGACACGGCGGCCGGTCTTGCGGTCGATCCATTCGTGCAGCGGCGGGCCTCCCGGCGCCGTCGCTTGCGCCACAACGCCCGCCAGCGCCGGCTCCGCGACCGCGCCGCTCATCAGTCCCTTGAGGGCGGTGCGACGTGTTCCGGCCGTCATGATCGCTCCTTCATCTCGAAATCACGGTGCGGGAGTGATCCCCTCCACCCGCACGGTCCAACCCCGCCTGGGAAAGCCTGGAGCGTGCCCGGTCGCGCCGTCCCACCCAGCCGCCATCATGCCGACCGCCATCAGCAGCGAGCCGTTGGACGGGAAATAGGTCTCCGCCGCGCGGCGATAGCCGGGGCCGTCCGGATTGCTGGCCATCGCCACGCCGCCCGCCCCGCCCGATACCGGAACCAGCTCGCTGGCATGCTCGTCGAGATGGACGCGCGGCGTCATGCCCGTCGGACCCCATTGGTTGTTCTTGCGATCCGCGAACAGCCAATCGACTGCCTTTTCGGGCTCGCCGAGCCGGGCCGCGGTCATCGCCATCATCGGGAAGTCCCAGCCCCAGGTCTGGCGCAGATCCCAGTTCGCCGCGACCGCATCGAGGGCGCGGCGCATGATCGCCGGATCGATCCGCGCGCCGCGGATAAAGCCATAGGCCATCAGAAACGAAGGGTGATCGCGGTTCTTGCAGCGCGCCGCACCGGCATTGCCGCGGCATTCCGCCGATTGCGCGACGGTCCAGAAATCGGGGAGCGTTTCGACCGGCAGGTATAGCCCGTCGCGCACTGCAGGCGGTGCGATGCTGGCGAGCGCCGCGTCCCAATCGGCACGGCGCTTCAGCCCGCGCCGCTCGCGCCAGGCCTGCGCAGTCTCCAGCCCCCAGCGGAAATACTCGACCTCAAAGACCGGGTTCACCGTGGTCATCGGGTCATAATTCTCCTGCGCCGGAATCAGCGGCGGACCGAGATTGCGGCGCCCGCCCGCCAGCGGCCACGATGCGAGCAGATCGGCAGTCGCCTCGACCAGTTCGGCATAGCGATCGAGCGTCGCCGTATCCTTGCGCGACCGCCAGACCAGTTCGGCGAGCAGGATCGGGTGCGGCTGCTGCCACATCAGGAAGGGCGAGACGAGGCTCGGGCTGTTGCGCCCCTCAGGCCCCGTCATCTTGGGCCACCATGCGCCCTTCACCCTGTGCCGCTGCGCCTCGGCACGCGCCTTGGGCAGATGCGCGACATACCAGGGCAGGCTGCGCTCGAGCAATTCGGGATGGCCCCATAGCGGCTGCCACGCGGCGTGCCACGGATGCATCTCGAGATGGAACTTGCCGTACCAGCTGTTGGAGAACAGCCCCTCCTCCTGCGGCGGCAGCGTACCGGCACCGTTGATCGCGGAGAGATATTGCGAGAGCACCACGCGGCGTTCGAGCTCCTTCGCACGGGGATCGGTGCTGCCGGAGAAATCGACTGCGCCACCGCGCGTCCAGAAATCGCGCCAATGGTCCGCAACCGCTGTGGCCGCGGCCTGGACGGAAGGAAGCCGGGCCGGTGCCGCCTTGTCGTCGAACAACGCGATCACCGTCAGCCGGTCGCCGCTCTTGCTGCGCGCCGCGATTGCTGCGGTTCCCTGCTGCGCCAGCACACCGTTGGTCGAGACCGTCGACCAATAATGCGTCGCGTCGAGCGTGCGGCGGAGGTGGATGCGATCCGGCCGGCGCGACAGGATCGCGGTCGTTCCACCCCGTCCCAACGCGAGGGGTCGGGATTGATCTTCGGATCGACGCCCGGATAGCGCACGGTGACGCCCAGCCGGCCCGAGGCGACCAGCGGCGACTGGACGTCCACGAACACTGCGTCTGGCCTCGGCAGGACGCGCGTGCGCACATGGACGGGCTGTCCGTCATAGGTGAAGCGGCTGTCGAGCGTGCCGCTCCACATGTCGAGCGTCTGGCGCGGCGCGGCGATACGCGCGAAGTCGGGTGCCTTGCCGTCGATCGTGAAGGCAAGCCGCGCGAGCGAGATGCGGTGCGGATTGGCACGGAGCCAGGTGAAAGCGGGGTTCTTCTCCGCCGCGTCCCACGATTTCATGTACGCGTAGGGCTGCTCGCCGCGCCCCGGCACCGCCACGTCCACCAGCCCGTTCGCCTCGGTATAGCCTTGGGGGTTCGGCAGGCTGTGCCACGCCCATTGCGCCATGGTCAGCAACGGAGCGAGCTCGGAATAAAGTTCTGGGAAAGTCTGCAGGCCGGTGATGTCCGCAGTGAATCCGAGATTGCCGTTTCCGAGCATCGCCGGCGCGTGCGGATCGACCGCCACCAAGGTCGGATTGTGCCGGCGGACCAGCGCCTCGCGGTCGATGCGCGGCGCGTTCTGGGCGAAGATCGCGCCAGGCAGCATGGCCAGCAACATCGCGCCCAGTGCACCGGCGCGCATCACCCCTCGCCGTGGCGCAATCGCGGCTCGTCGGGCGGCGCGATGATCCTCGGTCAAAACGACAAGCTCCTCTCCGATCGGGAACGACTCAGCGACCGCCCCTCTTGTCCGTTTCCGTCACTCTGCACGCGATACGCGAGCTACGGCGGTGCGGTTTCGTCTACCGGGTGTCACTGGTGTATTTCTGCGCCTTCCGGCAGCCGGGGGACGAAAATGACTCTTTTTCGCCGGCATGTATAGCGTTAATTGAAACAATGTGCCGCATTGTGGGATTTAAATACCCGCTGCGCAACGATACGGAGAGAAGGGGATGGAGAGAGTGTTCGCGATTCTGCTGGCCGGCGTTGCGGTGCTGCCGGTTCCGGCCGCAGCGCAGGTAATCGCGATCAACCAGCCCACACAGACCCTGTCCGAGGGCAGGATAGCCACGCTTCCCGATGCCGAGCAGGCGCCATGGCGTGCCTATCTGCTGCGCTCCGAGGCGCAGCGCCGGGCCGACCGCGCTGCGCTCGTCGCCGAGCTTGCGCCCGGACAACCCGCCCCGCCCCCACCCCGGGCTTTCGGTGGCGGCGAAAAGAGCATGCCGTTCGACCGCGACGCCAAATATTACGGCTCGGCCGAAGCGCGCCGCATCGCCGATACGATCGTGAGCTTCCAGACTCCCGCCGGCGGCTGGAGCAAGAACCAGAATCGCGCGGGGCCGCCGCGCCTCCCCGGCCAGCGGTTCGCGAACGACGCGGAGATGATGGTCCAGGACCCCGCCAATTTCGACGCGCCGCAGGACCGGTTCTGGACCTTTGTCGGCACGCTCGACAACGGCGCGACCACCACCGAGATGCGCTTCCTCGCGTGTGTCGCGACCGCGCTTCCGGGCGAGGCGGGCGCACGTTACCACCAGAGCTTCGTCGACGGCGTGCGCTATTTGCTCGCCGCGCAATATCCCAATGGCGGCTGGCCACAGATCTGGCCGCTCGAAGGCGGGTTCCATGACGGCGTCACCTTCAACGACGACGCGGTCTCCAAGGCGGCGATGCTGCTCGAGAACGTCGCCGAGGACCCTGCCCTGCGCTTCGTGCCCGAGCATCTACGCCAGCAAGCCGCACGTGCCGTCGCGGCCGCCGTCAAGGCGATCCTCGCAGCGCAGGTGCACCAGAACGGCCGCCTCACGGGTTGGCCGCAACAGGTCGATCCGCTCACACTCGAACCGATCTCAGCGCGCAACTATGAGCCGCGGTCGATCGCGAGCGCCGAGACGACAGACATATTGATCTTCCTGATGCGTCAGCGCACGCCCACGCCCGAGATCTGCTCTGCGATCGAGGGCGGCGTCGCCTGGCTCAAGGCGAGCGCGGTGATGGACCATGCGTGGACCCAGACCGCCGAGGGCCGCAAGCTAATCCCGCAAAAAGGCGGTGGGCCGCTCTGGTCGCGCAACTACGACATCGTCACCGCAAAGCCGATCTTCGGCGACAAGGACCGAACGATCCACGCCGACGTCAACGGCATCTCGATCGGCCGCCGCAACGGCTATAATTGGTGGGTTACCAACCCCCAGCACGCCCTCGACGCCTATCAAGCCTGGTCGAAGCGCGAATAGATTCAGTACGGTGAGGTGAAAGCAAAGGCGACGATTTTGCCTTGTGCCCGTTCGCCGACGCACGTAAATTGCATATATGAAAATTGTTATCACTTGTGGATGTGATACGTCCGCAGTTTCAATGTCCGTGGCAGCGAAAGGGCGCCGTCGATGAAGCGCCTTTCGGGCAAACGGGCACTGGTGAGCGCCGCGGGTAACGGCATCGGTCGCGCGATCCACGAGGCGTTTCTGGCGGAAGGTGCCGAATCGGTGCCGCTCGATCGCGATGCGGATTCGCTGCGGGACTTCGCGAATGCGATCGTGATGGACCTGACCGACCGGGAGGCTGTCGCGGCGCTGCCCGGGCGGGTCGGGCCGATCGACATTCTGGTCAATGCCGCCGGCATCGTTCATTCGGGCACCGCCCTCGACTGCTCGGATGCCGATTGGGAACTGGCCTTCGATCTGAACGCGGGCGCGATGTTCCGGGTGATCCGCGCCTTTCTTCCCGGAATGCTGGCGCGCGGCAGCGGCTCGATCGTCAACATCGCGTCGGTGGCCTCGGGGATCATCGGCGTGCCGAACCGCTTCGCTTACGGCGCATCGAAGGGCGCAGTGATCGGGATGACAAAATCGATTGCGGCGGATTTCGTCGGCGCAGGGATACGCTGCAATGCCATTTGCCCCGGCACGGTCGAGACGCCATCCTTGATCGCGCGTATCAGCGAGCAGGCTGCGCGCGACGGCATCAGCTTCGACGAATGCCATCGCGCCTTCGCGTCTCGTCAGCCGATAGGCCGGCTCGGGCGCGCCGCGGAGATCGCCGCACTCGCGGTCCATCTGGCTTCGGACGAGAGCAGCTTCACGACCGGCACCACCGCCATCATCGACGGGGGCTGGACCGTCCTATGACTCGTATCACCGGCCTGCGCACGGCCGACGTCCGGTTTCCGACGAGCCTCGAGCTGCACGGCTCCGATGCGATGAATCCCGACCCCGATTATTCGGCCGCCTATGTGGTCCTCGAGACCGACGATCCTGCTCTCGAAGGACATGGCCTCACCTTCACGATCGGACGCGGCAACGAGATATGCATCGCCGCGATCGAGGCGCTGCGGCATCTGGTCGTCGGGCTCGATCTCGCCTGGGTGCAAGCGGATCCGGCGCGGTTCTGGCGGCATCTCACCGGCGACAGCCAGCTGCGCTGGATCGGCCCCGACAAGGGCGTGATCCACCTCGCCACCGGCGCCGTCGTCAACGCGGTGTGGGATCTGTGGGCAAAGCAGGCCGGCAAGCCGTTATGGCGTCTCGTCGCCGACATGTCTCCCGAGGAGCTCGTCGCAGCGATCGACTTTCGCTACCTCACCGATTGCATCACGCCCGAAGAAGCACTCGTGCTGCTCCGTGAGAAGCAGGCCGGCAAGGCCGAACGTATCGCCCTGCTCCAGGCAGAGGGCTATCCCTGCTATACCACGTCGGCGGGCTGGCTCGGCTATTCCGACGAAAAGCTGCGGCAGCTCGCCTCCGAGGCGGTGTCGGCGGGCTTCGGGCACGTCAAGCTCAAGGTCGGCCGCGATCTCGACGACGATATCCGTCGTTTGCGGATCGCGCGCGAGGCGGTGGGGCCTGATGTGAAGCTGATGATCGACGCCAACCAGATCTGGGAAGTCGATCAGGCGATCACGTGGGTCAATGCCCTGGCCTTTGCCGAGCCCTGGTTCATCGAGGAGCCGACCAGCCCCGATGACGTGATGGGGCATGCCGCGATCCGCGCGGGGATCGGTCCGGTCAAGGTCGCGACCGGCGAGATGTGCCAGAACCGTATCCTGTTCAAACAGTTCATCATGGCCGGCGCGATCGACGTCGTGCAGATCGATGCATGCCGGCTCGGCGGCGTGAACGAGGTTCTCGCCGTTTTGCTGATGGCGGCGAAATACGGGCTTCCGGTCTGCCCGCATGCCGGCGGCGTCGGCCTGTGCGAATATGTCCAGCATCTCTCGATGATCGATTTCGTGGCGATATCGGGGACACGGGAGGGCCGCGTCATCGAATATGTCGATCACCTGCACGAGCATTTCGTCGATCCGTGCGTCATTCGCGGCGCGGCCTATATGCCGCCCGAACGGCCAGGCTTCTCGATCGAGATGAAACCCGAATCGATCGAGCGCTATCGCTTTCGGCCGCTGGAGGAGGCGGCATGAATCTCGGCTTCGTCGGCAAGGTCGTGATCGTGACCGGCGGTGCCGACGGGATCGGCGCCGCGATCGCTTCGGTTCTTGCGGAGGAAGGTGCGACCACGGTCGTCTTCGACAGGGATCCGATCACAGCCGATCCGCTTGCATCCATGGCCGCGATGTCGGTGCAGCTCGACCTCTCCGACGACGCGGCCTGCGCGGAAGCCGTCGCGGCGGTCGCCGGGCGGTTCGGCCGGATCGACGGGCTGGTCAACAATGCCGGGAACAACGACTGTATCGGGCTCGAGGCGGGAACGCGCGCATTTCTCGACTCCGTCGAGAGGAACCTCGGCCATCATTATTCGATGGCGCACCATTGCCTTCCCCATCTGCGTCGCACCCACGGCGCGATCGTCGGCATCGCCTCCAAGACCGCCGTCACCGGCCAGGGATCGACCAGCGGCTATGTCGCGGCGAAAGCGGGCGTGCTCGGGCTGACTCGCGAATGGGCGGCGGCGCTGGCGGGTGACGGCATCCGGGTCAACGCCGTAGTGCCGGCAGAAGTGATGACGGCTTCCTATGAGCGCTATCTGCGCAACTTCGCCGATCCGGACGAAACGCTGGCGGCGATACGTGCGCGGATTCCGCTGGGGAACCGCATGACCGAGCCGCGCGAGATCGCGGATACGGTAGCGTTTCTGCTTTCGGATCGCGCAGGGCATACCACCGGCCAATGGGTGTTCGTCGACGGCGGATACACGCATCTGGATCGTGCACTCGGACAACAATAACGAACAGGAGGGGAAGCAATGGAGACCGATGAGACGACGGCGACGGGAACGGGCGGCAGCCGATCCTATATTCCGGCGATCGCGCTCACGGTGAGCCTGTTCTTCCTCTGGGGCGTCGCGAACAATCTCAACGACATCCTGATCGCCCAGTTCAAAAAAGCCTTCGTTCTTTCCGACTTCGGCACGAGCTTCGTCCAGCAGGTCTTCTATCTCGGTTATTTCCTGCTCGCGATTCCGGCATCTCTGCTCATGCGTGCACGCGGATACAAGGCAGCGATCGTCACCGGGCTCCTGCTCTACGGTGTCGGCGCGCTGCTTTTCTATCCGGCGGCCCTGGCGAGCCAGTATCTGCTGTTCCTGCTCGCATTGTTCGTGATCGCCAGCGGCCTTGCCTTCCTCGAGACCGCCGCCAATCCGCTGATGACCGAGCTCGGCGAGCCGAGCGGCGCGGCGCGGCGGATCAACTGGGCGCAGGCGGCGAACCCGCTGGGCGCCATCACCGGCATCCTGATCGGGCGCAACTTCATCCTGTCGGGCATCCAGCATGACGAAGCATCGCTCGCCGCGCTGAACGAAGCGCAGCGGCTGGATTACTACCGCATGGAAGTGCTCGCGGTTCAGACGCCTTATCTGATCCTCGGGGCGATAGTGCTGGCCTTTGCCGTTGCGGCGATGCTGATCCGCTTTCCCGCGGGCGCGATCCACCACGCCGACGACAAGGGCGATGCGCGCTTCGCCGAACTGCTCGGAAAGCCGCGCCTGCTGTTCGCGACGCTGGCCCAATTCTTCTATGTCGGCGCGCAGGTCGGCCTGTGGAGCTATACGATCCGCTATGCCCAGGCCAATGTGCCGGGGATGGGCGAACGCGCGGCCGCGGACATGCTGTTCGTGTCGCTCCTGCTCTTTGCCGTGGGCCGCTTCGTCGGGACCTCGCTGATGAACTGGATCAGCCCGGCACTGATGCTTGCCGTGTTCGCCGCCGCCTCGATGGCGCTGGCACTGGTGGCCGGAACGATCGGCGGAGAGCTCGGGCTATACGCGCTGGTTGCCGCGAGCCTCTTCATGTCGATCCAATTCCCGACCATTTTCGCACTGGGTGTCGAGGGCCTGGGGCCGCTGCGCAAGTTCGGCGCCTCGCTCATCGTCATGGCGATCATCGGCGGCGCGGCGCTCACTGCGGTGATGGGCCGGGTGTCGGATCTGGCCGGTATCACCGCCGCGATGCTGGTGCCCGCATTGTCCTTCGGCGTCATCCTCGCCTTCGCGCTCATCGCACGACGGCCGGTGGCGCAGACTGTGTGAGCGCGGGCTTCGGACCTGCAATGCTCCTGTTGCACGGGTTTTCGAGAAGGCTGCGGCGGACATCGTTCAGGGGGACTAGGTCCGTTCCTCAACCGGTGCGATGACGCTGAGCGCTCTCGAATCGAGCGTGAAGGCGAGCGGAACGGCGAGCGACTTCACTTCGCCGTCGAGCGCGACATCGATGCATCGCTTCGGGCCGGTGACGCGCAATTCGGGCGCGTCACCGATCGCGGTGAAATCGCGGTCCGGATCGACGCGGCCGATCAGTGCCCGGAGCGCGAAGCCGATCAGCGCCATGCGGCGACGCGACGCGACGGCATAGACCGACAACACGCCGTCATCGAGCGCGGCGCGCTGACCTAGCCTGCCGGCCTCGAGTACATAGCGATTGTTGCCGACGAACAGCATCGGCGTGACGATGTGCTCCTCGCGCCCAGGCATTTCGAGCCGCAACCGGCGGTGCCGCATCCACCGCAGCGCGGCCGCCACGGCGGGCAATGTCGCGAGTTTCTTGGGAAGCGCCATGCCTTCGCGCTGCTGGACGAGATCGGGATAGAAGCCGATCGACGCATTGTTGACGAAGACATGGCCGTTGAGGCGGGCGATATCGATCCGGCGTTGCGTGCCGCTCGCAATGAGCCTCGCCGCTTCGGGCAGCTTGAGCGGGACGCCGAGTTCGCGGGCGAGGTGGTTGCGTGTTCCGAGCGGGAGTATCCCGAGCGTCGAGCCACTCTTCGCCAGCGCTCCGGCCGCGCTGCCGAGCGTGCCATCGCCGCCGCCGATCACCACCAGCTTGCGGCCGGCGACCTTCGCCACCGCGTCCGCCATGCCGTGGCCGGACAGGAGCTGGAGGTCGATTTTCATGCCGGCGTCGGCAAACGCCTTCTCGATCTCCCCTTCCAGTGCCTCGCCTCGTGCCGCCGCAGTGCCTCCGCTGCGGTTGACGAGGACGGGGATAGCTTGGTTCACTCGAACGGGCGATCGATCGACTTGGGCGGCACGCTGAACCATTTCGGGCCGGTCTCGGTCATATGGAAGCAATCCTCGAGCCGGATGCCGAAGCTGCCGGGGATGTAGATGCCCGGCTCGTTCGAGAAGCACATACCGGGCGCGAGCCGGGTCTTCTCGCCGCGGACGAGGTTTACCGGCTCGTGCCCGTCCATGCCGATGCCGTGGCCGGTACGATGCGAGAGGCCGGGCAGCTTGTAGTCCGGGCCATAGCCGAGCGACGTATAATAGCCGCGCACCGCGTCATCCACTGACCCGGCGGGCGCGCCGAGCTTCGCCGCCTCGAGCGCGATCTGCTGGCCGCGGGCGACTGTGTCCCAGACTTTGCGCTGCTCGGCGCTCGCCGTGCCGAAGACGAAGCTGCGGGACACATCGGACTGATAGCCCTGCACGCTGCAGCCGCAATCCATCAGCACGACTTCGCCGGGCACCACCTTCTGCGGCTTGCCGCTGCCGTGCGGATAGGCGGCCGCCTCGCCGAGCAGGATCAGGTTCCACTCGTTCGAGCCGCCGAGCTTGCGCGTCGCGGCGCTCATCAATGCGGCGATGTCCTGCGGGGTCATGCCCGCGGTGATCCGGGGATATGTCCAGCGATAGGCGGCAATCGTCACGTCGGTGGCGAGCTGCATCAGCGCGAGCTCGGGCGCGGTCTTGATCATCCGGCAGCCACGCACGACCGGATTGGCCGAGACGATCTTCGCGCCGGGCAGCGCGCGCTGGAGCCCGTCGACGATGAAATAACGGTTGGTCTCCTCGATCCCGACCGGCTTCGTGGCGAGCTTGCGGTCCTTGAGGAAGCCGGCGACCACCTTGAGCGGGTCCTCGTCTTCCTGCCACACGCGCACCTCCGCGGGGATGGCGAGGCTCTCGCGGACCGAGGGCTCTTCGAAGAACGGCGTGACGATGCAGGGCTCGCCTTCGACCGGGAGGACGACGCAGGTCAGCCGTTCGCTGCGGCTCCAGCGCACGCCGGTGAAATAGATCAGCGACGATCCCGGCTCGATCAGCACCGCGCCGATGCCGTTCGCCTGCATCAGCGCCTGCGCGCGGGCGATGCGCGCCTTGCGCTCCCCGGGCCGATCGGCTGCGCGCCAGTGGTGATGTCCTTCAGGTCCGACACATGGATATCGGCGGCACGGAGCACCCCCGGCAGCGCCAGCAGCGGCACCGCGCCGGCCGCCCGGATCAGCGTGCGGCGGCTGAGGCTGGACGGGTGTAGCATCGGGACGACTCCGGCAAGAATTGCGTGGACGGCTGCGATAGGGTGCTTGACCCGGCCGCGACAATCCCCTTCCCTGCCGCGAACTGTCTTAGGGGAAATTCGTGGGTAAGCGACTGACGTGGTTCATTCTGGCCGGGCTGCTGCTGGGCGGCCTGATCGGCTGGGGACTGAATGTCGCCTATGACGACGGCACCGCGGCGGGAACCGCGCACCTCGCCGCGATCAGCTACTGGTTCGACATCCCGACCCAGATGTTCCTCCACCTGATCAAGATGATCATCGCACCCCTGGTGGTTTCGACCCTGGTCGTCGGCATCGCGCATATGGGCGGCACCGGCGCGATCGGCCGGGTGGGCATCAAGGCGTTCTTCTGGTTCGTCACCGCCAGCCTCGTCTCGCTGACCCTCGGCCTGTTGCTGGTCAACCTCCTCCAGCCGGGCGTCGGCCTAAATTTGCCGCTGCCCGATGCGGCGGCATCGAGCGGAGTCGACCGCTCTGGCTTCGACGCCGCCAAGTTCTTCATCCACATCGTGCCGACCTCCGCGATCGATGCGATGGCGACCAACGACATCCTCCAGCTGGTGATCTTCTCGCTGTTCTTCGGCGTCGGGCTCGCCGCGGTGGGCGAAAGAGGCGCCCCGCTGGTCCGTGGCCTCGAGGCTTTGGTCGCGGTGATGCTGACGGTCACCGGCTATGTCATGTTGTTCGCGCCGGTGGCGGTGTTCTGCGCGGTGGCGCGGACGCTGGCGACGCGCGGGCTGGGCGTGGTCGGCGACCTCGCTTACTTCATGGGCACCTTCTATCTTGGCCTGTTCACGCTGTGGGCGGTGCTGCTCGGCGCCTGCTTCGTGTTCGTCGGCCCGCGCACCGGCACGCTGCTGCGCTATCTGCGCGATCCGATCCTGCTCGGCTTCTCGACGGCTTCGTCCGAGGCCGCCTATCCGCGGACGCTCGAGGCGCTCGACAAGTTCGGCGTGCCGCCGCGGATCGCCAGCTTCGTGCTGCCGCTCGGCTATTCTTTCAATCTCGACGGCTCGATGATGTACATGACGTTCGCGTCGATCTTCATCGCGCAGGCCTACGGCATCCACCTCGACTGGGGGACGATGATCACGATGCTGCTGATGCTGATGATCACCAGCAAGGGCATCGCCGGCGTGCCGCGCGCCAGCCTGGTGGTGATCACCGGCACGCTGTCGCACTTTCAGATCCCCGAAGCGGGCATATTGCTGATCCTCGCCGTCGACCATTTCCTCGACATGGGCCGCACCGCGACCAACGTGATCGGCAACGCCGTCGCCGCGACGGTGGTGGCGCGCTGGGAGGGCCAGCTCGATCCGCCGCAGTCTCCCGACGAGGCGATCGTGCTGCCGCAGGCACCGGTTCCCGGCGCCGAGGAGCGGTTCGAGGATTACGGCAAACCCCCGGCCTAGGCCGTGGTCCTGCGAAGGCTATCGGGCGCTTAAATTGACTCAGTTGGCCGAAACGCAGTTGATCTCGTAACTTTATTGCGTGGGTTTTCGCGGCTGCAGGGTGTCGACCAGGTCAAAGAGCGGCCGGGCTTCCGGCTTCATGAGACAAGCAGACGAAATCCTACATTGCAAGCGTGCGACCCCTCTCCCGTCGGGAGAGGGTTGCGCAGACTTAGTCTCTGCGCAGCAGAGGCTTAGTCGTAGCTGGGTGAGGGGATCGCCCCAACGATAGCAGGAAACCCTCACCCAGCTACGCTAGGCAGCAAGCTGCCAAGCTTCGCTACCTCTCCCACCGGGAGAGGAGAAGAACCCCGACCTAGGCATAAGCATAAGGTCCGCCGGCTTTCAGCGCCGCCTGATAGGCGGGTCGGGCGTGGATCTTGCCGAGCCAGGCGGCGATGTGCGGGCGGCCTTCGGTGGCGGCGGCGCGGTTGGCTCCGGCTTCGAGCGGGAAGCTCATCATGATGTCGGCGGCGGTGAAGTCCTTGCCGGCGAACCAGGGGCGCGCGGCGAGCTCGGCTTCGACATAATCGAGATGGACGTCGATCATCGGCTGGTACTTCTTCTGCGCGGTCTTGCCCAACAGCGGAACCCGGCCGAGCACCAGCTTGACGTACAAGGGCGGCATCAGCGAGCCCTCGGCATAATGGAGGAAATGACGATAGCGCAGCGCATCGTCGCGATGCGCCGGCGCGCCGAGGCGGCCATCGGCCTTTTCGACCAGATATTCGACGATCGCCCCGGTCTCGGCGACGACGAGGCCGTCATCGTCGATCACCGGCGACTTGCCGAGCGGGTGAACCTGCCGCAATTCGGGCGGAGCGAGCATCGTCGCCTTGTTCCGCTGATAGCGCTTCACCGTGTAGGGAAGCGCCAGCTCCTCGAGCAGCCACAAGACACGCTGCGAGCGTGAATTCTCGAGGTGATGGACCGTGATCATGTTGGATTGGCTTCCCTTAGCTTCGCACTTTGCCCGCGGATTCGCTCATTAAGTTGCGCCTATAAGCAACAAACGGAAAGACCCGGCGCAGGGCAATGCGCCGGGTCTTCCGATGGGCTGAGCCCGTGACCGCCGCTGGCGCGATTCACGCCGGCGCGGTCGAAAAACTAGTGAGGGTCCGCTCAGAGATCGTCATCCGGCTCCGGACCGGCCATCAACCCTTCGGCGACCTGATCGGTGCGGTTGCGGATCGCCGCTTCGAGGCGCGTGCAGAGCTCGGGATTTTCCTTGAGGAAGGTCTTCGAATTCTCGCGGCCCTGGCCGATGCGGATGCTGTCATAGCTGAACCACGCACCCGATTTCTCGACCAGTCCGGCCTTGACCCCGAGATCGAGGATCTCGCCGATCTTGGAGATACCCTGGCCGTACATGATGTCGAACTCGACCTGCTTGAACGGCGGCGCGACCTTGTTCTTGACGACCTTCACGCGCGTGGTGTTGCCGATGATCTCGTCGCGGTCCTTGATCTGGCCGGTGCGGCGGATGTCGAGCCGGACCGAGGCATAGAATTTGAGCGCGTTGCCGCCGGTCGTGGTCTCGGGATTGCCGTACATCACGCCGATCTTCATGCGCAGCTGGTTGATGAAGATCACCATGCAGCGCGAGCGGCTGATCGAGCCGGTGAGCTTGCGCAGCGACTGCGACATCAGGCGCGCCTGCAGGCCGACATGGCTGTCGCCCATCTCGCCCTCGATCTCGGCACGGGGGACCAGAGCGGCGACCGAATCGATGACGAGCACGTCGATTGCGTTCGAGCGGACCAAAGTGTCGACGATCTCGAGCGCCTGCTCGCCGGTATCCGGCTGCGAGACGATCAACTCGTCGATATTGACCCCGAGCTTCTTGGCATAAACGGGATCGAGCGCATGCTCGGCATCGACGAACGCCGCGGTGCCACCGCCACGCTGGGCCTCGGCAATGACGTGGAGCGCGAGCGTGGTCTTGCCCGAGCTTTCCGGGCCGTAGACTTCGATGACGCGGCCGCGCGGCAGCCCGCCGACGCCGAGCGCGATATCGAGCCCGAGCGAGCCGGTGGAGATCGTCTCGACCTGCATCGTCTCTTTCGAGCCAAGGCGCATCGCGCTACCCTTGCCGAAGGCGCGATCGATCTGCGCCAATGCGGCGTCGAGCGCCTTCTGCTTGTCCGTGGATACTGCCATGTTGCCGTCGATCACCTTGAGTGAAGCTGCCATTTTGTATCCCCGTCGCTAGAGCGTTTGACTGCCGCGTTCAACCTTGTGCGTGCAGCATGTACAGCATTTGTTCTCATGGAACAAGAGGGGAACTTCGCGCCGCCGAAACGAGGCTTTCGACGAACTATTGTCTCTCGGTACGGGCCGTCCTAGCCAAGAGGCGTGGCCCTGCCCTATCTCGATTTTCCCGAGGCGTTCGGTGCCTCCGAATGCGCGGCGATCATCGCGCTTGCGGCGCGGGAAACCCTCGAGCCGGCGACGGTGTGGAACGGCGCCGCGAGATCATGTCGACGCGCGGACGCGGCAGGCCGAACGCTGCTATTGGTCCCGCGATTCCGAAACCGCCTGGATCCACGATCGGCTCGACGCGCTGTTCGCCGAGGCCGCAGCGCGGTTCGAGACCGAGGTCGATCCGGTGTTCGAGGACATTCAGTTCATCCGCTACGAGGTGGGGGCGCATTTCCAGACCTGGCATTCGGATGCCGGGATCGATCGCTATGAGGAACGGCGGATCTCGGTTTCGGTCGAACTGTCCGACGCAGGCGATTACGAAGGCGGCGTGCTGGAGATCGCGCCGGCGATGGGATTGCCGCGGACGCTGCCGCGCGGTGGGGCGCGGCTGTTCCGGTCGCGGATGATCCATCGGGTTACGCCGGTGACGCGGGGGTTCGTCATGCGCTGGTGGCGTGGACGGGGAAGCGGAGTTGAAGGGTCGACTGAGCAACTAGCTTCCCTCCCCGACCCCTCCCGCAAGCGGAAGGGGAGCGAGATCAGGCCAGTTTCGTCATGACACTCCACCATCCTGGACGTTTCACCGCTGCAGCAGCCTCAGCGCAGGCCTCGACGGTTTCGAATAACGCGAAGCAGGTTGCGCCCGAACCGGACATGCGCGCGAGCGTGACGCCGGGTAGTCCGGAGAGCGCTGCCAGCACTTCGCCGATCACCGGGGCAATCGCGCGGGCCGGGGCTTCGAGATCGTTGCGGCCGGCCAGCGGATCGGGGCCGAGCGGCCCGTGGTCGATACCGTCCCAGCGGCAGAACACTTCGGCGGTGGAGACCGCGACGCCGGGGTTGACCAACAACACCGGCGTGCCGGGCATGCCCGGTACCGGCTGAAGCTGCTCGCCTCTGCCTTTGCCGAGCGCAGTCCTGCCCAGCAGACAGGCGGGGACGTCCGAACCGAGACTGTGGGCGATCGCGAAGAGCCGGGAATCGTCGAGGGCCACGCCGTGCAGCTTCGCCAGCGCACGCAAGGTTGCGGCGGCATCGGCCGAGCCGCCGCCGATGCCGGAGGCGACGGGCAGATGCTTTTCGAGCTCGATGGCATGCGCGCCGCCACCGAATCCCTCGGCGAAACGCGCCGCGGCGCGCGTGACGAGGTTGTCGCCTTCGCCGGTCAGCTTGTCGGCGAACGGTCCCGTGATCCGGAAAGCAGGCGCCGCGGCGGGCGCGATCCGCAGCACGTCGCCGAATTTCACGAACGCGAACAGCGTCTCCAGCTCGTGATAGCCGTCGGGGCGGCGGGCGCGGACGTGGAGCGCCAGATTGAGCTTGGCGCGCGCGATTTCGGTCAGCATCAATTGGCCCGGGGCTTCAATCCGTGCGCGAGCTTGGCATCGAGCCGCGCAGTCGCTTCATTCTCGGCCGTGAGCGCGGCGGCGCGCCATGCATAGCGCGCCTCGTAATGCCGCCCCAGCCGCCAATAAGCATCGCCGAGATGCTCGTTGGCGCGCGCCGCGGCGGGATCGCCCTGCACCGCGCGCTCGAGCAAGGGCAGCGCCTTCGCGACATCGCCGCTCTGATACCAGGCCCAGGCGAGCAGATCGGCGATCTCCGCATCCTCGGGCTTGAGCGTCCGGGCGCGCTCGAGCAGCTTCTGCGCCTCGGCGATGTTCTCGCCGCGTGCGACCTGCGCATAACCGAGATATTTGAGCGCCGGCGCCTGATCGGGACCCAATGCCACCGCACGCTGGAGTGCCGGCAGCGCCTCGCTCCAGTGGCCGGCGCGATCGAGCGCGCGGCCGTGGAGATAGTGCAGCAGCCAATTATCGTCGCCGCCGTCGCGCGCGATCGCGGCGCCATAGGCCGCGGCGGCAAGATCGAAGCGGCCCTGATCGACGAGCAGGTCGCCCCAAGTCTCGCTGTCGGCGCTGGTCGCCTGCGCGCCGGTCGCGAGCGTTCCGGCTAGCGCCAGCGCCTCGTCGGTGCGGCCCGCACGGCGCAACACCGCGACCCGGCCCGCCGCCGCGCCGCGCACGAAGGGGCTGTCCTTGCCCACTTCCGCCAGCACGCCGAGCGCGAGATCGTGCGCGCCGCCCCGCGACAGCGCCTCGGCGAGAAACAGGCGGGCGCGGTCGTCGCGGGGATCGAGCAGCAAAGCCGCGCGGGTGAGCACCACCGACAGCGATTCCATGTCCTCGCCGGCGATCTCTACCGCGAGTTCGAGGAACATCCGCGAGGCGCCGAACGCGGCATCGGGCTTGTGGCGCTTGCCGAGCTGTTTGCGCAGCCGCTCATATCCGGGGCGGCCGCCCGCGAGCAACTGGCGCGCGGAATCGCGCGCGCCGGTTTCGCCGAGCAATGTCGCCGCGTCGATCCGGGCATCTTCGCTGTCGGTGACGGCGAGTTCGGAGGCAATCGCCGCCATCGCTTCATTGGTGCGCTTCGAGGCGATCAGCAGCAGCATGCGGTGCCGCTGGGTGTAGCGCCGTGCGAGCGCATCGCCGGGTGCGGAATCGAGCAAGGCGACGGCGTCCTCGCCGCGATCGAAGGCGAGCCATGCCCGAAGCGCGGGCGCGAGAAAATCGAACGGACCCTTGGCGAGAAGATCGGCGGCGCGGCGGGCGCCGATGGCGTCGCGGCTCTTGAGCGCGATCGCAAAGGCGAGCACCGCGGCATCGGGCGGCGCGACCCCTGCCTTGACCAGCACCGCACCGGCGCGGCTGGCGAGGACATAATCGCCGACGGCGAGCGCCTGGCGATAGGCGCGCAACGCGATGACCGCATCGTCGGGCGCGGCGGCCAGCGCCTCGGCATAGCCCGCCGCGGCGGCCTGTGCCGCGCCCTCGGCATCGGCGGCGCGGGCGCGGACATAGGCAGTCGGATCGGGCGCGATCGTATCGGGGGCGGCGTGCGCGAGCGGCGCTCCGGCGAGGAGGAGCGCCAAAAGGCTACATGTTCGGGTAATTGGGGCCGCCGCCACCTTCGGGGACCACCCAGTTGATGTTCTGGGTGGGGTCCTTGATGTCGCAGGTCTTGCAGTGCACGCAATTCTGCGCGTTGATCTGGAACCGCAGATCATCACCTTCCCCTACGACCTCGTACACACCCGCCGGACAGTAACGCTGGGCCGGCTCGGCGTACACCGGAAGATTGTAACCGATCGGGATGTCGGGATCCTTGAGCGTCAGATGGACCGGCTGGTCCTCCTCGTGATTGGTGTTCGAGATGAACACCGAGGAGAGGCGATCGAAGGTCAGCACGCCGTCGGGCTTGGGATATTCGATCGGCGAGGCCGCGCTGGCGTGCCACAGGCTCTCGTGATCGGGATGGTGCTTCATCGTGAAGGGCCAGCGCAGGCCGAGCAGTTCCATCCACATCGCCGCGCCTGATAGAATCGTTCCCCAAATGTCGCCGAACTTCTTGACCAGAGGCACGACGTTGCGGACGCCGCGCAACTCCTTCTCGACCCAGCTGGTCTTGTAGGCCTCGGGATAGGCAGTGAGCTCGTCGCCGGCACGGCCGGCCTGGACCGCGGCGAAGGCGGCTTCGGCGGCCATCATGCCCGATTTCATCGCAGTGTGGGTGCCCTTGATGCGGGGCACGTTGAGGAAGCCGGCGGTGTCGCCGATCAGCGCGGCGCCGGGCATCACCAGCTTGGGCACCGATTGCCAGCCGCCGTCGCTGATCGCGCGGGCGCCATAGGAGACGCGCTTGCCGCCTTTGAGGATCGCGGCGATCGCCGGGTGGGTCTTCCAGCGCTGCATTTCGTGGAAGGGCGAGAGATACGGGTTCTTGTAGTTGAGCCAGACGACGAAGCCCAAGGCCACCTGCCCGTCGGCCTGATGATAGAGGAAGCCGCCGCCGTTGGATTCGCCATCCTTGAGCGGCCAGCCCTGGGTGTGGATCACCTTGCCGGGGACGTGGTTCGCCGGATCGATATCCCAGAGTTCCTTGATGCCGATGCCATAGACCTGCGGCTGGGCGTCCCTGCACAGATCGAACTGGCGCTGGAGCTGCTTCGACAGATGGCCGCGGACGCCTTCGCCGAACAGGGTGTATTTGGCGTGGAGCTCGAGGCCGGGAGCGTAATCGGACTTGTGCGTGCCATCGCGCGCGACGCCCATGTCGCCGGTGGCGACGCCCTTCACGCTGCCGTCGTCATTGTAGAGAATCTCGGCGGCGGCGAAGCCGGGAAGATCTCGACACCGAGCTCTTCGGCCTTGCCGGCGAGCCAGCGGCAGAGATTGCCCAGCGAGCCGGTATAAGTGCCCTTGTTGTGGAGATAGGGCGGCGTGATGAACTCGGGGAAGCTGGCCCTGCCCTTCTCGGTCAGGATCCAGTGGTGGTTCTCGGTGACCGGCGTGGCGGCGAGCGGGCAGCCCTGATCGCGCCAATCGGGCAGCAATTCGTCGAGCGCGCGCGGATCGACCACGGCGCCGGACAGGATGTGCGCGCCGACCTCGGAGCCTTTCTCGAGAACGCACACCGAAAGCTCCTGCCCGCCTGTCGCGGCCAGCTGCTTGAGCCGGATCGCCGCGGCGAGGCCCGAGGGGCCCGCGCCGACGATCACGACGTCATAAGGCATCGACTCTCGTTCACTCATCCTCTTAATCCCTGCCGAGTCTGTCCGTGGGACGTAGCGTCGCGCCTGTCGTCGTGGTTCCGCAACGTCCTGTCCGCTCGGGATTGGAAGAAGATTGACCGCGACGTCAACCAGGGATTCAAAGATAGGGTATGGGAGGGGAACCAGTTCAGGATTGGCAAAAGGCCGTCGCGAGCACGCTCGAATGGTGGCGCGACGCCGGCGTCGACATGCTCGTCGAGGACGATGTGCGCGACTGGCTGGCGCGGACGCCGCCGCCTGCCGCACCCGCAGCGGCGGAGCTTGCCGTAGCGGCGCCGGCGGTCGAGGCGCTGCCCGACACGCTCGAAGCCTTCGTCGAATGGCGGATGAGCGACGCCGCGCCCGAGGCCGAATGGCATATGCCGCGCTTCGCACCGACGGGCCCGGCCGATGCCGAATGGGT
Source organism: Sphingomonas sp. 7/4-4 (assembly GCF_027941955.1). GTDB lineage: Bacteria > Pseudomonadota > Alphaproteobacteria > Sphingomonadales > Sphingomonadaceae > Sphingomonas. The sequence goes on along the minus strand of NZ_CP115960.1, from coordinate 444,205 downwards.
GTTCGTCACCGACGTTCCCGAAGGCGAGGATTCCGAAACCCTGATGTCGGGACCGGTAGGCCGGCTGCTCGACAGGATGCTCGCGGCGATCGGATTGAGCCGCGAATCGGTCCACCTGCTGCCGCTCGCGTGGGCGCGGCCGCTGACCGGACGGATCGCGCCGGACGACGAAGCCCGGCTGATCGAGCTGGCGCGGCATCATTTGTCGCTGCTCCGCCCGCAGAAGCTGTTTCTGCTCGGACAATCGGCAAGCCGTGTACTGGATGAGACGAACGGCGATTCCCTAACAAATCCTATACGCGCCGTTAACCATTTTGGTGGCAAAACCCTCGCGGTGGCGAGCTTTCATCCCCGCTTCCTGCTGGAGCGGCCGGCAGCCAAGGGCGAAGCCTGGAAGCATCTGCTGCTGTTGAGCCGGGGGACCGAGTGATCAAGCGTACCATCCTTGCCGCGGCGCTGCTCGCACTGCCTGCGGCGGCGCATGCCGACGATCTCACTGCCGATGCACGCCCGGCCGCGCCGAGTACGATGCGCGACGGCGACGGCGTGCCCGACCAGCTCGATGCCGATCAGCGCGCCGGATATCGCCGCGTGTTCGCCGCGATCCGCGCGGAACAATGGACCGACGCGCAGCTCCAGCTCGATCTCGATGAAGCCCGGACCGCTCCACGCCCTCGCACGCGCCGAAATCTACACCGCCAAGAATTCGCCGAAAGTCGACGTCGCGGCGATCATGGCCCTGCTCGCCGAGGCGCCCGACCTGCCGCAGGCCGAGCAGCTCGTGCGGATGGCCAAGGCGCGCGGCGCGATGGACACCCCGTCCTCCCCGCCGCCTCGCGATTGATCTGGTTCGACGGCGCACCGGTCCGCCAGCGCGCGCGCTCGATCAGGAGCGACACTGCCGCGACTTCGGTCGCGATCGAGATCCAGCCCTTCGTCAAGGCCGATGACGGCCTCCAGGCCGAGGCGGTAGTCGAGAAATTCGCGCTCGACCTCACCCCCGAGGCGCTGACCGAATGGCAGCAGAAGGTCGCGTGGATCTATTATGTCGCCGGCGACGACATCAATGCGCGCCGCGTGGCCGAAAAGGCCCAGCTCGGTGTGGGCGACTGGGTCGGCCAGGCCGATTGGGTCGCCGGGCTGGCGACGTGGCGGCAAGGCGATTGCAACGCTTCCGCCATCGCCTTCGAGCGTGTGGCGATGCGTGCCAGCGATACCGAACTCCGCTCGGCAGGCTTCTATTGGGCATCGCGCGCCGACATGGCGTGCGGGCGGCCCGAAAAGGTCAGCGTGCGGCTCAAGGCGGCGGCGCAGTTCGGCGAGACCTATTACGGGCTGCTCGCCAGGGCGGCGCTGGGCATCCAGGAAAAGCCGGTGACCGGCGAACGCTTCGTCGCCGAGGATTGGCGCGCGCTCGAGCGGCGCCCGAACGTCCATGTCGCCGCGGCGCTTACCGAGATCGGCGAGGACGGCCTCGCCAACGAAGTGCTGCGCCACCAGGCCAAATTCTGCACGCCCGGCGACCATGCTTCGCTCACGCGTCTCGCCGGCCGGCTCAATCTCGCCGCGACCCAGCTCTGGCTCTCGCATAACGGCCCGGCGGGCGCGCAGCCGCTGATCCAGGCGCGCTATCCCTCGCCCAACTGGACACCCGCGGGCGGCTGGCGCGTCGACAAGGCTCTGGTGTTCGCGCACACGCTGCAGGAATCGCGCTTCAATGCCGAGGTCCGCAGCGCCGCCGGCGCAATGGGCCTCATGCAGGTCAAGACCGGCGCGGCGATCGACGTGGGCCGCCGTCAGGGCGTGACCTATGCCGCGTCCGATCTGACCAAGCCTTCGGTCAACATGGAGATCGGCCAGTCCTATCTCGAACAGCTCCGCGATCAGCCTTTCACCCAGGGCCTGCTCCCCAAGGTGATCGCCGCCTACAATGCCGGGCCGAGCCCGGTCGCGCTGTGGAACACGATGAGCCGCGATAACGGCGATCCGCTGCTCTACATCGAGAGCATCCCGTATTGGGAGACGCGCGGCTATGTGATGACCGTGCTGCGCAACTACTGGATGTACGAGAACCAGGAAGGCCGCGCCTCGGCGAGCCGGCAGGCGCTGACGCAGGGCCTGTGGCCGAAATTCCCCGGGCTGCCGGGCGCAAAGGCAGTCAAGGTCAGTGCGCGCCTCGCGCCGCAGCTGACGGCCAGCGCACAGGTTGTCGGTGGCAATTGACGAGACGATCGCGTTCCGGCCGGTCCGGATCGCGGTGCTCACCGTTTCCGACACGAGGACTTTGGCGGACGATCGTTCGGGCGACCGGCTGGTCGAACGGCTGACCGGCGCGGGCCACGAACTCGCCGAGCGCGCGATCGTGCGCGACGATGCCGAAGTGATCGTCAGCCGGCTTCATGCGTGGATCGACGATCCGCAAATCGACGTGATCCTCACCACCGGCGGCACCGGCGTGACCGGGCGCGACATCACCCCCGAGGCGCTGGCGCGGGTGTGGGACAAGGAGATCCCCGGCTTCGGCGAGCTGTTCCGCTGGCTGAGCTATCAGAGCATCGGTACCTCGACGATCCAGTCGCGCGCGACCGCGGGTGTGGCGCGCGGCACCTATATCTTCGCGCTGCCGGGATCGACCGGCGCGGTCACCGACGCGTGGGACGGGATCCTCGCGAGCCAGCTCGATATCCGCCACAAGCCGTGCAATTTCGTCGAGCTGATGCCGCGGCTGCTGGAGCGGTGATCTCTTATTCCTCCCCGGGTTCCCGAGGGAGGAATTTCGGCTCAGCTCTTCGGCTTGTCCGCCTTGGCGTCCGGCAGGTTCAGCTCTTCCTTGAAGAAATCGGCAAGCTCGGCGAGCTGCGAATTCCACCAGGCGAGTACGTCGGCGAAGTTCGCCGCGTTGAGCCCGCCGATGGTCGCCACGTCATAGGCGACGCCCAATTGCCCGTCGGTGCGGACAAAGGCCTGGAGGAAACGCTTCTTCGAGTTCCACTTGTTGACGAATTCGGGGTGTTCTCCGGCGCCTTTTCGAACACGGTTTCGAAACGCAGCGAGTCGCAGTTCTTGTGCTCCGCGCAGCCATAGAAAATCACGTCGAAATGATAGGAGGATTCATCGCTCTCTATCATCGGATCGCCTTCGCCGTCCTTGGTCAGCTTGGGCTTGAGCTCCGCTTTCTCCATCGCCGCCATCACGGTCTCGGGCTTGCTCGCGCAGATCAGCCCGGCGCCACAGGGCTTGGCATCCTCGGCGGATGCAGGTGCCGACAGGCAAAGCGCGGCAATGCCGGCGGCGAACGGAAGCTGGCGCATCGATTTCCCCTTGGTGAGCCGCGAGATTTAGCAGCCACCTCCGTTCGCGCAATCCGCGCTATTCGGGTTCGTTGACGAACACGCCCAGCTCGTTGCCGTCGGGATCGCGGAAGTGGAAGCGTCGGCCGCCCGGGAAGGTGAAGATCGGCACGGTCACTTCGCCGCCCGCCGCCGTCACGCTGTCCAGCGCCGCTTCGAGATCCTGCACCTCGACGATCGGGAGCAGGTGCGCGATCGCCTGATCCTTGCTGCCGTTGAGCCCGACATCGACATCGCCGCCGGTCGTCGCCGAATAATCGGGGCCGAAATCGGTGAAGCCCCAGCCGAATGCCTTCGCATAGAAATCGCGCACTCCGGCAACGTTCCTCACCGGCAACTCGACATACGAAATACGTGCCATCAATTCCTCCATTGTTCTTGATATGTTCTAGTTCGCCGCGTAGCATGTGGCAATGGCAAAGACTCGGGCCATTCGCGGCGCCACGCTCAATCGCGACAGCATTCGCTTCAACCTGCCCGAACGCGAGGAGGACGGCGACTGGCGCGACGAACGCGAGACCGTGGACGGCGAGCTGCCGCCGCTGCGCACCACGGTAACCGTCGAGAAGCCGAAGACGATCCTGACGCGCAACAACTCGCCCGACATCGCTTTCGATCGATCGGTGAATCCGTATCGCGGCTGCGAGCATGGCTGCATCTACTGCTTCGCGCGGCCGAGCCATGCGTATCACGATCTGTCGCCGGGGCTCGATTTCGAGACCAAGCTGTTCGCCAAGCCCGATGCGCCCGTGCTGCTGCGTGCCGAGCTGGCGAAGCGCGGCTATGCTTGCCAGCCGATCGCGTTCGGGACCAACACCGATCCCTATCAGCCGATCGAAGGCAAATGGCGGATCACCCGCGGCTGTATCGAAGTGCTGGCCGCGTGCAACCATCCGATCACGATCACCACCAAGTCCGATCGGGTGACCCGCGACATCGACCTGCTGGCACCGATGGCGGCGAAGGGGCTGGCGGCGGTGATGCTGTCGATCACCTCGCTCGATCCGCGGATCACGATGACGGTGGAGCCGCGCGCACCCTCCCCGCCAAGCGGCTCGCGGCAGTCCGCACGCTGACCGATGCGGGTATCCCGGTGTTCGTGTCGATGGCGCCGGTGATTCCGGCGGTCACCGATCACGAGATGGAGCATATCCTCGAAAAGGCCGCGGAGGCTGGGGCGCGTGGGGCGTTCTTCCTGCCGGTGCGGCTGCCGCACGAAGTTGCGCCTCTGTTCCGTGCCTGGCTCGACACGCATTTCCCCGATCGCGCGGGCAAGGTGATGGCGACGATCCAGTCGATCCGCGGTGGGCGCGACAACGATCCCAATTTCCATACGCGGATGCGCGGGCAAGGCCCTGGGCCGAATTGCTGCGCAAACGCTTCCACATCGCGGCGAAACGCTATGGGCTGGATGGAGAGCGGTTGCGGCTGCGGACCGACCTGTTCCGCCCGCCGCCGGGGCCGCAGGGGAGTTGTTCTAGCGCTTTCGCGGCGCCAGCACTGCTAGCGGCACGGCATCGGCCATCGCCTGATAGCCGACGATCGAAGGATGCAGCCCATCGCCCGAGTCCAGATCGGGCCGCAGCCGCGTCGGGTTCGCCGGATCGCGCATTGCGGCGTCGAAATCCACGACTGCGTCGAAATTGCCCGGGGCACGGATCCAGGCGTTGACCGCGGCGCGGTCGGCTTCGTTGGCGGCGTCGGGATGGTAATAGCCGGAGGTGCCGTCGGGCATGATCGTGCCGCCGATCACCTTGATGCCGTGCGCCCGCGATCGGGCGACGATCTGCCGGAGCGCGCCGATCATCTCGCGGACCAGAGCGGCATGCTGCTCGGGCGTAGCGGGCGCATCGCGGGTGAGCGTGCCGAGATCGTTGATCCCTTCGATCACGAGCAAATGCGTGACACCGGGCGGAGTCAGCACCTCACGCTCGAAGCGGGCGAGTGCGTTGGGGCCGGTGCCGTCGAGCCGCAGCCGGTTGCCGCCGATGCCGGCGTTGAGCACCGCCATGTTCCGGGTCGCCGGATTGGCGCGCAGCCGCATTGCGAGCCGATCGGGCCAGCGCGCATTGGTGTTGGGCTGGACGCCATAGCCGTCGGTGATCGAATCGCCGAGGATGACGAGGGCCCGGGCGCCGGGCGCGTCCACTTCGACGCCGCCGATCAAATACCAGCGGGTGGAGGTCTTCGCGCCCGTCAGCGACTCGGCCATGACCTGCTGGCCGTGCGCGAAATGGCTATGCGACCGCGCGCCAGGGTGGCCGGTCTGGCGATCGGGCGGGCTCGACAGGTGGAGCGTGATCGCCAGATCGGCACCGGGCGCGATCGTCATGTCCACCGGATCGGAGAGATAGTCCGCGCCGGCGGGGATCGTGACACTGGCGGCGGCGCCGAAGGTCAGTGGCTTGAGCGACGCGGGCACAATGCGCGACGAGGTGTTGTCTGCCGAGAGCGCGATGCTGGCTGCATTGATCACGAGCGGCGCAGTCCCGAACGCGTTCGACAGCCGCACGCGCACGCGTTTGCCGCCGATCGAGACGCGGACGATTTGCCGGAGCGTCGCATCGGTGAGGTCCTCGGCGGGGGCGACATTCTCGTTCGTCGGCACCATCTGCGAAGTGGCCCAGCTCGCCACCCAGTGCGATTTGTCCTGCGCAACTGCGGTGCTCGCGAGGCACAACGCCGCCAGCAGGCCGATCAGCGCGCCACCTCTCATCACCCTCACCAAAGCTCTCCCGGCTGCGATAACGCTACCATAAGCGCGGCGGCGGAGGTGGCAATGGCTCGGCGGGGAGATCAGCCCTGGCGGCTCTTCATCAGCGGCTGGATGCGCGTGCCGAAATTCTCGACGCCTTCGAGGAAGTCGTCGAAGGTGAGCAGCACGCCGCCGGTATTGGGCACTTCGGCCATCTCGTCGAGCATCCGCGAAACGCTTTCGTAAGAGCCGACCAGGGTGCCCATATTGATGTTGACTGCGCCTTCCGGCGCGGCGAGCTGGCGGACGTTGGTGGTGGCATTGTGCTTGTCGGCCGCGCCCTGGTCCTTGAGCCAGGCGATCGCATCGATATCGACGCCGTCATTGTACGACTTCCACTTGGCCATTGCCTCCGCATCGGTTTCGGCGGCGATGATCATGACGAGGACGAAGACCGAGACGTCGCGTCCGGTCTTTTCGGTCGCGGCGGCGAGGCGCTCGTTGTTGAAGGCGAAGGCGGTGGGCGTGTTGACGCCCTTGCCGAGGCAGAAGGCATAATCCGCCCACTTTGCCGAGAATGCGAGGCCTTCGTCCGAGGAGCCTGCGCAGATGATCTTCATGTCGCCTTCGGGCTTCGGGCGGACGAGGCAGTCGTCCATCTGGTAATATTCGCCCTTGAAATCGCTGCGTCCGGTTTCCCACAGCTCGCGCAGAATCCGGGCATATTCGTCGAGCATCTGGTAACGGTTGCGGAAATGCTCGTCGCCCGGCCACAGCCCCATCTGGCTGTATTCGGGGCGCTGCCAGCCGGTGATCAGATTCAATCCGAAGCGACCATGGCTGATGCTGTCGATCGTGTTGCACATCCGCGCGGCGAAGGCGGGCGGGATCACCAAAGTCGGGCAAGTGGCGTAGATCTTGATCTTCTCGGTTACCGCGGCGAGCCCGGCCATGAGGGTGAAGCTTTCGAGGCCATATTCCCAGAACTCGGTCTTGCCGCCGAATCCGCGCAGCTTGATCATCGAGAGGAGGAAATCGAGGCCATGCTTTTCGGCGCGGATCGCGATCTCCTTGTTGAGATCGAAGCTCGGCATGTATTGCGGCGCGTTCTCGCTGATCAGCCAGCCATTGTTGTTGATGGGCACGAAGACACCGACTTGCATGGCTATTCCCCCAGAAAATCGAGCACGAGGCGGTTGAAGGTTTCGGGATCGGTAACGTTGCAGGCGTGGCCGCCCCAAGGCATCGTTGCCAGCCTCGCCCCTCCGATGCCCTCCGCCAGCCGCTTCGAGCAATTGCTGGGCACGAGCATGTCATCGGTGGCGGCAAGCGCAAGAGTGGGCATTGTTATTTCGCCGAGATGCGCATCGACATCGAAGGTGGCGAGCGCAGCGATGCGCTTCTCATAGGTCTCGGCCCCGGCGAAACGGGCGAGATGGGCCTCATCCTCGGCGGCGAGCCGCGCGGCGTTCTCGGACATCCAGTTGGCCGGATAGAGAAAGAGCGGCTGGGCGCGCAGATAGGCGCGCGGGCCGCTGTTGCGCAGCAAGGCTAGCCGCGTCTCGAAGCAGCGCAGGAAATGCGGGTCGGGTGCGGGCCAGCCATTGACGAGGACGAGCCGGTCGATGCGTCGGGGGCCGCGAGCGCCGCCGCCAGCCCCGCCACTGCGCCGGCGGCATGGCCGAGGATCGTGGCGCTGCTCAGGCCGAGCCCTTCGATCAGCGCGAGGATATCGTCGCCCAATTGCTCGACTGTCACCGTCTCGGGCAGCGTCCGATCGCTGCGGCCGGTGCCGCGATGGTCGTAGAGGATGACGCGGTGGCGTTCGGCAAGCGCCGGCAGGTTGGGCAGCCAGTAATTGCCCGATCCGCCCAGCCCTGCCGAAAGGATCAGCGGCGGGCCGCTGCCATGTTCTTCGTAATAAAGCCCGTCGAGCAGGGGCACCTACGTCACCTTCGCCATCCCGGCGAAAGCCGGGATCCAGAGTCGCAGGCGACGCGCTCGATCGCTCCGGATCCCGACTTTCGCCGGGATGACGCTATTGGCTTCACCCAATGTGGGCAACCGAGGCGATCTCGACGAGGCAGTCGGGCTTCACCAGATCGCATTTGATGCAATAGCGCGCGGGCTTGGCGCCGGGGAAATACTCGGCATAGACCGCGTTGAAGGCGGCATAGTCGCCCAAATCCTTGAGGAAGATGTGGTTCATCGCCACGTCCTCGAGGGTGGCGCCACCGGCCTCCAGCGTGATCTTGATCACGTCGAGCACGTGCCGGGTCTGCGCGGCGGCATCGCCGACATGGAGCACCACCCCGCCCTCGCCCAGCGCCAGCACGCCCGAGACATAGACCGTGTTCCCCGCCTTCGCGCCGGCCGAATAGGGCGCGATCGGGGTGGGGAATTGCGTCGGGTTGATCGGTTCGAAGGGCATCGGATCTCCTCTATCTCGTCACCCCGGCGTAGGCCGGGGCCCAGAGCCACATGCCACATCGCATTTGACTCTGGATCCCGGCTTCCGCCGGGATGACGCGTGATTTACGGGTCATTTGGGCAGTTGCCCGAAGCTGCCGCAGAAATCGGCGGTGGTGCTCACCCAGCCGAAGAACTTCTCGACATTATACACCGTCGCCTCCTGCATCATCGGCGGGCCGAGATGGTGCGTCGCGTCCTCGAGCATCACGCCGAAATATTCGAGGTGGAAGCCGTCGCGCAGCGTGCTCTCGACGCAGACATTGGTGGCGATGCCGACGAAGACGATGGTCTTGATGCCGCGCGACCGCAGCGCGGAATCGAGCTGCGAATTGAAGAAGGCCGAATAGCGCGTCTTGCCGATGACGATGTCGCCCGGCTGCGGCTTGAGCCCGTCGACCAGATCATAGTCCCAACCGCCGCGCGCGAGCAGTTGGCCGGCCAGCTCGGGGCGCTTGCGCATCGTCTTGAGTGCGTTGGATTTGTGCCAATTGGGCGAGCCCGGGCCGCCCGCCTCGACATACTCCGGGTCCCAGCCATTCTGCAGATAGACCACCTGCACCCCCGCCCCACGCGCCACTTCGAGCACCCTGGCGATCTGGCCGATCGTCCCCGCCGCGCCTGAAATGTCGAACCCCGCCTGATCGACATAGCCGCCGGGCGAGGCATAGGCGTTCTGCATGTCGATCACGACGACGGCGGTCTCGGACGGGACGACCCGGATCGGCTCGGGCCGCGCCGGTAACGTCACCGCCGCCGCGCTCGCCGCCGCGGTTCCTATCGTCACCCCATCCGCCTGATCCATGCAGCGTCCTCGTTTTGCGCATGCGAAGGTGAACCAAGCGCAGGCGGCCCGCAAGGCCTCCGGTGTGCTATTGCCCTAGGGCAGTTCGCCGCTTAAGCATCTTTATCCCTTCAAGGAATCCCGATGCGCGTCTTCCTGCTTGCGCTCTGCGCCTTCGTTGTCCCCGCCTCCGCCCTCGCCCAATCCGCCTCGCCGCTCCCGACCGGCAAGCTCCCCGATACGGTGAAGCCGATCGCTTATCGGCTCGACATGACGATCCTGCCCGAGCGGGAGCGTTTCTCCGGCCATACCGAGATCGACGTGGAGCTGAAGCAGCCCGCGGCATCGATCTTCATGCACGGACGCGACCTCAAGGTCAGCAGGGCGGTGGTGAAGATCGGCAAGCGCGAGACGCCGGTGACCTTCACGCAGAAGAGCCCGACCGGGCTGGCGCAGGTCGATTTCGGCCGGACGATTCCGGCGGGTAAGCTGACGCTCAAGTTCGACTATAACGCCGCGTTCGCAGGTGGGCCCTCGGGGCTGTACCGGATCAAGGTGGGTGACGACTGGTATAGCTGGTCGCAGTTCGAATCGATCGATGCGCGCGCTGCGTTTCCGTCATTCGACCAGCCCGGATACAAGACACCCTTCACCGTCAGCGTGACCACGAAGCCCGGCTTCGTCGCGGTCAGCAACGCGCCCGAGCAGGGCAAGCCGCTCTCCGCCGGCAAGCTGGTCAAGCACCGCTTCGCGCCGACCGAGCCGCTGCCGACCTATCTCGTCGCGTTCGTGACCGGGCCGTTCGTGACCGTTCAGGGCACCGTTCCCGCAACCCCGCAACGCCCGAAGCCGCTGCCGCTGCGCATCGTCGGGACCAAGCCCTATGCCGGGCAGATGGCCTATGCACTCGAGGGCTCCAAGAAGATCGTCGCCTTGCTCGAGCATTATTTCGACCAGCCCTTCCCCTATCCCAAGCTCGATCAGATCGGCTCGCCGGTTATGCCCGGGGCGATGGAGAATGCCGGCGCCGACATTTACGGCGACGGCATATTGTTCGTCGATGAGGACTCGCCGACCGAGGACAAGCAGACCTTCGGCATGGTCGTCGCGCACGAGCTGTCGCACCAATGGTTCGGCGACGTCGTCACCCCCGCGTGGTGGGACGATATCTGGCTCAACGAGAGCTTCGCCAACTGGATGGGCTATCGCATCGGCAACGAGTGGCGGCCTGACCTCAACATCGGCGTCTCGGCAATCGACGAAGCATTCGACGCGATGCAGATCGACGCGCTGGCCGCCGGGCGCCCGATCCACGAGAAGATCACCAACGACGCCAATATCGACGCGGCGTTCGACCAGATCACTTATGGCAAGGGCGGCCAGGTGGTGGCGATGATCGCCGCCTATCTGGGCGAGGAGAAGTTCCGCGACGGCGTGCGGCTGCACATGCAGCGCTACCATCACGGCAACGCCACTACCGACCAGTTCTTCGATTCACTCGCCAGCGCCGCGCACGATCCACGCGTGCTGGCATCGCTCAGGAGCTTCGTCGATCAGCAGGGCGTGCCGGTAGTGGCGCTGAAGCGCGACGGCGATGCACTGACCGCCAGCCAATCGCGTTATGCCTATTTCGGCAGCAACCTGCCCGCCACCCAGTGGATCGTGCCGGTCTGCGTCCGCCGCGCGGCGGTGCGCAGCTGCACGCTGCTCGACAAGCCGAGCGGGGCGATCGAGGCCAAGGGCGACGGCGTGATCGTCCCCAATGCCGGCGGCTGGGGCTATTACCGCTTCGACATGGACCCGGCGGAGTGGAACGCGCTGATCGCAGCTGCGCCGACGCTTCCCGAAGGCGAGGCGCTGGCAGTCACCGACAGCCTTTGGGCGTCGTTTTATGCGGGCAAGGCCAAATATCCGCAGCTGGTGGCGCTGGCGCGCGCGATGGCGGCGCACCCCGCCTCCAACGCCGCGCTCGACAACGGCACGCGGCTGCGCGGGATGCTGCGGCGCGGACTGATCAGCGACGCGGCGCTTCCCGCCTACCGCAAGCTGATCGCCGACATCTATGGGCCCAAGCTCGCCCAGCTCGGCTTCGATCCGACGGTGGGCGCGCATGCATCCGACACGCCGGACCGCAAGAAGCTGCGCAGCGACATGGTCCAGCTCGTGGCAGGCGCCGGGGGCGACGCGGCCGTGCGGGCCAAGCTGACCGCCGCAGCCGACGCGTATCTGGCCGGCGACGCCAAGGCGCTCGATCCGCAATTCGGGCAACTCGCACTGTCGCTCGACATCGAGGATAAGGGCGTGCCGCTGGCGAAGGCCGTCGCCGAGAAGGGCCTCGCCGGGCAGGATCCGATGCTGCGCCAAGCCGCGTTCCAGGCGATCGGCAACTCGGGCAATCCCGACGTTGCGCGCTGGTTCCTGAACGAGTTCAAGGATCCGCGTCTGCCGCAGGTCGGCCGGCTCTATGCCACGGCCAGCTTCCTCGGCTCGGCGAAGACCCGCGATATCGCCTCGGACTATATGCTGACCAACTTCGACACTTTCTCCAAGGCGGCGGGCGGCGGCGGCATCTTCTCGGCACGTGCCGCGCAGATGTTCAACGTGCTGTGCACCAACGAGGCGGCGGACGCGGTCGACGCCAAATTGCGACCGCAACTCGCCAACGACAGTACGCTCGATCTCGACCGCGCGCTGGAGGCGATCCGCAACTGCGCACGGTTCAAGGACGCGAAGGCGAGCGAGGTCAGCGCGGCAGTGTTGGCAGCCAAGTAGGTAACCGACAGGACTCCTCCCTGCAAGGGAGGGGACATTCAAGCCGCCGCCAGCTTGAAGTCCTTGTACTGTGCGCGGATCGCGGTCTTGAGCAGCTTGCCGGTGGCGGTGTGCGGCAGGCTCTCGACGAAGTGGATCTCGTCGGGCAGCCACCATTTGGCGACATGCTTCTCCAGATGCGCCTGGATCAGCTCGGCGGTCACTGCGCCATCGGGTTTGCGGACCACCAGCAGGATCGGGCGCTCATCCCATTTGGGATGAAACACCCCGATCGCCGCCGCCTCGGCGACACCCGCGCAGCCGACTGCGGCATTCTCCAGCTCGACCGAGCTGATCCATTCGCCGCCCGATTTGATCACGTCCTTGGCGCGATCGGTGATCTGCATCGTCCCGTCGGGGTGGAGGACAGCGACGTCGCCGGTGTCGAACCAATTGTCGGGATCGACTGCGAGCTGCTCCTCGCCGAAATATTGGCGGATGATCCAGGGGCCGCGGACCTGGAGGCGGCCGGAGCTCTTGCCGTCGCGCGGCTGCTCCACGCCTTCCTCGTCGACCACGCGCAGCTCGACTCCGAACGGCACCTTGCCCTGTTTCGAAACCTGATCGACCTGCTGCTCGAAGGTCAGATCGTCGAAATCGGGCGACGGCGCGCCCATCGTGCCGATCGGCGAGGTCTCGGTCATCCCCCAGGCGTGATTGACGCGAATGCCCATCTTCATCAGGCGCTCGATCATCGCGCGTGGCGCCGCCGAGCCGCCGATCGTGACGATCTTCAGATGCTCGGGCGCGGCGCCGGTCGCGTCCATATACTGGAACATCGCGAACCAGACGGTAGGAACGCCGGCACTGTGCGTCACCTTCTCGCGATTCATCAGCTCGCACAGCACTTTGGGCTCGTTGATCGCAGAGAAGACGAATTTCACCCCCACCGCCGCGCCGGCGAAGGGCAGGCCCCAGCCGACGGCGTGGAACATCGGCACGATCGGCATTGCGATCGATTGCGTGGAAAGATCGAACTCGGCGGGCTGGAGCTCGGTGATCGCATGGATCACGGTCGAGCGGTGGGTGTAGAGCACGCCCTTGGGATTGCCGGTGGTACCGCTGGTGTAGCACAGCATGCACGGCTCGCGCTCGCCGCCCTCGACCCAGGCATAGTTGCCGGTTTCGGCGTCGAGCAGCGCTTCGAATGCGCCGTCGTCGAAGCAGACATAATGGCGGATCGTCGTCCATTGCGGCTTGAGCTTGTCGACGATGGGCTGAAAGGCCCGATCGTAGAGCAGGACCTCATCCTCGGCATGGTTGGCGATGAAGGCGAGCTGGTCCTCGAACAGGCGCGGGTTGATCGTGTGGATGACACCGCCCATGCCGATCGTGCCGTACCAGGCGACGAGATGGCGGCTGTGGTTCATGCCGAGCGTCGCGACGCGCTCACCGGGCTTCACCCCGAGCCGTTCGAGCGCCTGCGCGAGCCGGCGGGCATCGTGCGCGATCCCGGCCCAGTTGGTGCGGGTCTCGGTGCCGTCGGCCCAGCGCGTGACGATCTCGCGCGGCCCATGCTCGCGCGCGGCGTGATCGAGCAGGCGCATGACGCGCAGCTCGAAATCCTGCATTCCACCCAGCATCGCTCTTCTCCGCTCTTATTTTTGAGGAGAGGGTATGCCCGGAGAGGTAGAGGAGTCGAGGGGCGAGGCGGTTGGCAACGATTCGTTACGACGTGCCTCAATTCCCAACGTCATCCCGGCGAAAGCCGGGACCCAGAGCCAAGCGGCACCGACGGGACAGAATCACCCCGGATCCCGGCTTTCGCCGGGATGGCGAATTCTTGGCTAGGCGGCCACGGCGAGCATCGCTGCGGTGCTGGCAAACTCCGCCGAGCGCACGCCGGGCATCCCGGCGATCCGCACGAGCAGCTCCTCATCGATGCGGAAGTTGCGGCCGATCACCACTTCGGCCTGCCCAGCGGCACCGAGCGGCGCCCATAGCCGGACAGTGCAACGTCCGCCGCGCGCCTCGCCGATCATCTCGGCAAGGCGGGGCAGCGCAGCCGCGTCGTCGACGACCAGATCGACCAGCAATCGCGCGACATTGGCGATGCTCTCGAAAGGCTGGACGCGTTTGACCGACACCCGCGGTGTATCCTCGCCCGGGCGCTTGTCGAGCTCGACGGTGAGCACAGCGCAACCACCCGCACGCGCGGCCTCTTCCATGTCCGCGGCGGCGATATCGTCGAAGCAGGTGGTGAGCACCTGGCCGCTTTGGTCGGAGATCGTCGCCATCAGATAGCGATTGCCGCGCGCCGAGGTGCGCCAACGCGCATCCTCGATCAGCGCCGCGATCGTCGCGCCGATGCGGGCACCCTCGGGGATCTGGACCTCGCCGAGTGACGCAATCTCGCGGGCTCCCTGGCTGCGGACGAGGTGCGAATAGCGATCGAGCGGATGCGCCGAGAAATAATAGCCGAATGCGTCCTTTTCGGCGGCGATCTTGTCGGCGAGCGACCAGTGCGCGCTGCGCGGCAAGTTGATCGCGCCGCCGCTCGGCTCGGATTCGCCGAACAGGCCGCCCTGCCCGCTCGTCCGGCTGTCATGCGTACGCTGGGCCACTGCGAGGATCGTCTCCGCTGCGGCATGGACACCGGCACGGTTGGGCTCGATCCCGTCGAACGCGCCCGCGGCGGCGAGCGTCTCGACCTGGCGCTTGTTGAGCAGCCGTGGATCGACTCGCTTGGCGAAATCGTCGAGCGACTGGAAGCGACCTTGGTATCGCGTTCCTCGACTAGTAGCTCCATCGCGCGCTCGCCGACGCCCTTCAGCGCGCCCAATGCATAGCGCACCGCCAGCCCATCGTTGTGCTTCTCGACATGAAAGTCGGCGAGGCTGGCATTGATGTCGGGCGGCAGACATTCGATCGACAGGCGACGCATGTCGTCGGCGAAGATCGCGAGCTTGTCGGTCTGATGGATGTCGTACGCCATCGACGCGGCGAAGAATTCGTGCGGATGGTGGGTCTTGAGCCACGCCGTCTGATACGCGAGCAGCGCATAAGCGGCGGCGTGCGACTTGTTGAAGCCGTAGCCGGCGAACTTGTCGATCAAGTCGAACAGCTCGTTGGCCTTGGCGGGCTTGATCCCGTTCACGCGTCCGCAGCCTTCGACGAAGATCGCGCGCTGCGCGTCCATCTCCGCCTTGATCTTCTTGCCCATCGCGCGGCGGAGCATGTCCGCGCCGCCGAGCGTGTAGCCCGCGAGCACCTGCGCGGCCTGCATCACCTGTTCCTGATAGACGAAGATCCCGTAGGTCTCGTTCAGGATCGGCTCGAGCAGGGCGTGCGGATAGACGATCTCCTCGCGCCCGCCCTTGCGGTGGCCGAAGCTCGGGATGTTGTCCATCGGGCCCGGGCGATAGAGCGAGACGAGCGCGATGATGTCGCCGAAATTGGTCGGGCGCACGGCGGTGAGCGTGCGTCGCATGCCCTCCGATTCGAGCTGGAACACGCCGACCGTGTCGCCGCGCTGGAGCAGGTCATAGACTTCGGGATCGTCCCAGCCGAGAGTATCGAGATCGACTTCGATGCCGCGGTCGGCGAGCAGTTCGACGGCCTTTTTGAGCACCGACAGCGTCTTGAGGCCGAGAAAGTCGAACTTCACCAGCCCCGCCGCCTCGACATATTTCATGTCGAACTGCGTGACGGGCATGTCCGACCGCGGATCGCGATAGAGCGGGACGAGCTCGGCGAGCGGGCGATCGCCGATCACCACGCCCGCGGCGTGGGTGGACGAGTGGCGCGGCAGGCCTTCGAGCCGCATCGACAAGTCGATCAGGTGCCGGACGTCGCTGTGGTTCTTGTATTCGGCGTTGAATTCGCTGACGCCGTTCAGCGTGCGCTCGAGTGTCCAGGGATCGGTCGGGTGGTTCGGGATCTGCTTGGCGAGGCGATCGACCTGGCCATAGCTCATCTGGAGCACGCGGCCGACGTCCTTGAGCACCGCGCGCGCCTTCATCGTTCCGAAGGTGATGATCTGCGCCACGGTATCGCGGCCGTATTTCTCCTGGACGTAGCGGATCACCTCGCCGCGGCGGGTTTCGCAGAAGTCGATGTCGAAGTCGGGCATCGACACGCGCTCGGGATTGAGAAAGCGTTCGAACAGCAGGCCGAGCTTGAGTGGATCGAGATCGGTGATCGTCAGCACCCAGGCGACCACCGAACCAGCGCCCGAACCGCGGCCCGGGCCGACCGGAATGTCGTGCGCCTTGGCCCACTTGATGAAGTCCGCGACGATCAGGAAATAGCCGGGGAAGCCCATCTGAATGATGACGTCGAGCTCGAACTCGAGGCGGTCGAAATAGGGCTTGGTCCAGTCTTCTGCGCTGTTGGAGGATTTCCCTCCCCGTTCGGCCTGAGCTTGTCGAAGGCCCGTTCTTGTTCTGGATCTGCGGGAAGAGTGGAGAGCGGTGCTTCGACATGCTCAGCACGAACGGGGAGAGGTTTGCCCTCGATTTCGGCAATCTTCTTCAGCCGCATCTCCAGCCCTTCACGGGCCTGCTCGCGCAGCATCGCCGCCTCGCCTTCGCGGTCGCCGGCGAGGCTGGGGAGGATCGGCTTGCGCTGGGGAGCGGCATAGGCGCAGCGCTGCGCGACGACGAGCGTGTTGGCGATCGCCTCAGGCAGATCGGCGAACAGCGACTTCATCTCGTTGGCGGGCTTCATCCACGCATCGGGCGAGGAGCGCGGACGATCGTCGCTGGCGATGTACGAGGAATTGGCGATGCACAGCATCGCGTCATGCGCTTCGTGGAAGCTCTCGTCGGCGAAGCAGCAGGGATTGGTCGCGACCAGCGGCAAGTCGCGCGCATAGGCATAATCGAGCAGCTTGGCCTCGGCGCGCCCCTCGACTTCGTTCAGCCGGCGGACGATCTCGACATAGAGTCGATCGGGAAACAACGCCTCGATCCGCCGGGCATAGGCCTCGGCGGCGCTGTCCTGCCCCTCGGCATAGAGCCGTGCGAGCGCACCCTCGGCGCCCGCGGTGAGGCAGATCAGCCCGTCGGTGCGGCCTTCGAGCGCGTCGAGCGGGACATGGGCGTCTTCCTCGATCGGCCGATCGAGATGCGCCGCGGAAACGAGATTGCAGAGGTTGAGATAGCCGGTCTCGTCCTGCGCATAGAGCGCCAGCCAATCGATCGCGACCGGCGCGCCCTCGGCGAGTTCGGGGCGCTTAACCGCGAGCAAGGTGCCGACGATCGGCTGCACGCCCGATTTCTTGCATGCGTCCGAGAAGGGCATGGCCGCGTAAAGGCCGTTGCGATCGGTAACCCCCACCGCGGGAAAGCCCAGTTCGCGCGCGCGCTTCGCGATCGCCTTGGGCTCGATCGCGCCTTCGAGCATCGTGTAGGAGGAGAAGACCCGGAGCGGTACGAATCCCGAATGCGCCATCGCGATACCCTAGGCGCCCGCCGGCGGCTTTGCCAATGCGCATGCGCCGCTATCCACAGTTTTCATCGGCACCACCGTCATCCCCACGAAGGCGGGAACGACGTTTTTGGAAGATGCTAGAGCAACTTCTCGATATCGCCGGCGATGTCCTTGGGCGATGTGGTCGGCGCATAGCGATCGATCACTTTGCCGTTGCGATCGACGAGGAACTTGGTGAAGTTCCACTTGATCGCCTTCGACCCCAGCAATCCCGGCGCTTCCTTCTTCAGATGCTCGAACAACGGCGCCGCCTCCGCACCGTTGACGTCCACCTTGGCGTAGACCGGGAAGGTCACGTCATAGGTGAGCGAACAGAAGTTCGCGATCTCCGCCGCATCTCCCGGTTCCTGCCCGCCGAACTGGTTGCACGGGAACCCCAGCACCGAGAAGCCGCGGTCCTCATATTGGCGCTGCAGCGCCTCGAGATCGGAATATTGCGGCGTGAACCCGCATTTCGACGCGGTGTTGACGATCAGCAGCACCTCGCCGGCATGATCCGCCAGCGTCGCCTCGCTGCCATCGGCCTTGCGGACCGGGATATCGGTGAACGCAGTCATGCGACATCTCCATCGTAGCGGGCCATCAGCAGATCGAGATTGCGGCGCACGCCCGGCCATTCGTGTGCGAGGATGCTATAGACCGCGCTGTCGCGCAAATGGCCATTCAGGATCAGATGCCCGCGCAGGATACCGTCGAGCCGCGCACCGAGCCGCTCGATCGCGCGGCGCGAGGCGTGGTTGAGGAAATCGGTGCGGATTTGGACGCAATTGACTTCCAGCACCTCGAAGGCATGGCCGAGCAGCATATACTTCGCCTCGGTGTTGAGCCCGGTGCGCTGGACGCGCGGCGCATAGAGCGTGCCGCCGATCTCGACGCGGCGATGCGTCTCGCTCATCCGCATCAGCCGCGTGACGCCTGAAATGCGGCCGTCCGCATCGAGCACGGTGAAGGGCAGGTTGCGCCCCGCCGCCGTGTCGAACGCCACGCGATCATACCAGGCATCGAAGGTGTCGGCGGTCGGCACCGTGGTGTGGAACAGCGAATGCAGGCCTTCAAAGGCTTCGAGCAGCTCTTCACGGTCCTCGCGGACCATCGGGCGCAGCGTCACATGGCGCCCCTTTAGCGTCGGCGTCTCGCGCCAGACGCTCATTCGAGATGGCCCTCATGCAGCCGCACCACGCGGTCCATGCGTTCGGCGAGACGCTCGTTGTGCGTCGCGACCAATGCCGCAGACCCCTCCCCGCGCACCAGATTGAGGAATTCGGCGAAGACCCGGTCGGCGGTCGCCTCGTCGAGATTGCCTGTCGGTTCGTCGGCGAGCACCAAAGCCGGCCGGTTGGCCAGCGCGCGGGCAACCGCGACGCGTTGCTGCTCGCCACCCGAGAGCTGGTTCGGGCGATGGGTCAGCCGCTCCGCGAGCCCCAATGCGGTCAGCAATTGCGCCGCGCGCTTGTCGGCGTCGGCGCGCGTGGCGCCGTGGATCATCAGCGGGAGCACCACATTCTCGATCGCGTTGAAATCGGGCAGCAGATGGTGGAACTGATAGACGAAGCCGAGGCTGTTGCGGCGGACCTCGGTGCGGCCGCCCGCGGGCAATTGCGCGGCTTCCTTGCCGGCGATGCGGATCGAGCCCTCGAAACCGCCCTCGAGCAGGCCTACCGCCTGCAGCAAGGTCGACTTGCCCGAGCCCGAGGGTCCGAGCAGAGCGACGATCTCGCCGGGATTCACATCCAGATCGACGCCGCGCAGGACCTCGATGACCGCTTCACCCTGACGGAAGCTGCGCTTCAACCCGCGCGTCTGGAGGATCGGCTCACTCATAACGCAGCACCTGCACCGGATCGGTGCTCGCCGCTTTCCACGCCGGATAGAGCGTGGCGAGGAACGCGAACAGCAAGGCCATCGCGCAGATGCCGATCGTCTCGAACGGATCGGTCTTGGCCGGGAGCTCGGTGAGGAAACGCATCGACGGGTCCCAGATCTGCTGCCCGGTCACCAGCCCGATGAATTGCACCACCTGCGCGCGGAAGGTGATGAACAGGAAGCCGAGCAGTCCGCCCGCTGCGACGCCCAGCGCGCCGATCGTGGTGCCCACGGTCACGAAGATCCGCATCAAGCCGCCCCGCGTGGCGCCCATCGTCCTGAGCACCGCGATGTCCCGCGTCTTCGAGCGCACCAGCATGATCAGCGACGAGACGATATTGAACGATGCGACGACGAGGATGATCGACAGCACGGTGAACGAGACGATCCGATCGACCTGGAGTGCCTCGAACAGCTCGCGGTTCATCTGACGCCAGTCGACGATCTGGCCGCTCTTGCCTACCTTGTCGATCAATGGCGAGACGATCTGCTGGACGTTGTCGGGATCGTTGGTGTCCATCTCGACCATGCTCACCGAGTCTCCGAGCAGCAGCAGGGTCTGCGCATCCTCGATCGGCATCACGACGAAGATCTTGTCGAAATCATAGACCCCGACTTCGAAGATCGCCTCCACCGTGTAGCTGACCGACCGATACATCGTGCCCATCGGTGTGGCGGCGCCGGCGGGATTGATGATCGTGATTTTGCTGCCGACGGTCGCGCCGAGCGATTCGGCGAGCCGCGATCCAATCGCGATCTGCTCGCCACCGGCGCGGAGACGATTGAGCGATCCGATGACTTCCTTGCCCTTGAGCGCAGGGTTGCTGCGAATGTCCTCGACCCGCATGCCGCGGATCTGGGCGAATTCGACGCGGCCGTTAAAGCTCGCGAACAAGGGCTGTTCGATCAGCGGAGTCGCGCTGATCACGCCGGGCGTGGCCTTGGCCTGCGCGGCGATCTCGCGCCAATTGCGCAGTTGCCCGCCATAGCCCTGGACCACGGCATGGCCGTTCAGCCCGGTGATCTTGTCGAACAGCTCTGCCCGGAAGCCGTTCATGACGCTCATCACCACGATCAGCGCGGCGACGCCGAGCATCACCGCGACGAGGCTGAATCCGGCGACGACGGCGATGAACGCCTCGCTGCGGCCAGGCAGGAGATAGCGGCGGGCGATCATCCGCTCGTAACGCGACAATAGCATGCGGTCGGGGAGCCCTGACGTGCGTGTTCGCCGCCGCTCTAGGGCATGGCAGTGGCGGCTGGCAATGGAGCCGCGAAAAAGGCGGTATGTCCGCTATGTTGCCGAATCATCACAGGGTGACACCAATCTGCGGCTAGTCCTTGTAAACCCGGTGACAAAAGCCGCCCGGCGACGTAGCAAACGCTCGTCGAAACGCAGGCAGCAAATGGCCGTGGTTCGGGGAGGGCTCAGCCCCGCTCGTAGGCAAGTACGAGCGTGCGGGCAGAGCCTTACAAAGGGGGCTGACGAGCAGTCGTCACGCAGGCGCCCGGATCGGAAACGGTCCGGGCGTTTGCCGTTTCCGGGCTCCCGACGCCCGCTTTTCCCAAGGGAAAGAGGGAGGCGGTGCGGGCGCCGCCTCCCTCCCCTAACGTCCCCCGGCCATGGCGAGACGCTAGTGCGTGATCCGATCAGAAGGCCTTGCTGATCGTCAAACCATAAGTGCGCGGATCGCCCGGATTGCCGGCCACCAGGCCGGTATTGCCCGGGGTCGTCGCGAGCAGCTCGAAATATTCCTCGTCGAACGCGTTGCGGACCCAGCCGAAGACGTTGAAATCGTCGGTGCGGAAGCCGAGGCGGAAGTTCGCCAGCGTGTATCCCTCGATATCGGTGTAGATCGAACGCGAGGCGTTGGACGAGAATTTGGAGCGGTAATTGGCGTCGCCAGCGAGGTAGAATTCGCCATCCAGCCCGAGCAGCTTGGCGGGAACGTTATACTCGGCGCCATAAGAGAAGGCCCAGTTGGAGATGCCGGGCAGCCATTGCCCGGAGATGTCGCACACCACGGGGCTGAGCTGGCCGGGCACGCCGGGCGTGCCGCCGGGGCTGCCGACCGGCGCCGCGGTGCCGCCCGAAAGCTCGGGCGGGCACGGCGCGTTCTTGAACTCGACATATTCGTGGTCGGTATAGGCGCCGTTGACATAGGCGTTGAAGCGCTCGGTCGGGCGGATCGAGAAATCGGCTTCCACGCCGCGGACGCGGACCTCGCCGGCATTCGCCAGATAGCCGCGCAGCGTCGAGGTCGAGCTGTTGTTCACGATCGCCTGATAATCCTTGATGATCGTCCAATAGCCCGAGACGTTGAGCGTCGCCTTGCGGTCCCAGAACTGCGACTTCACGCCCAATTCGAAGTGATCGACCTTCTCGGGATCGATCTGGGCGAGATCGGTCTGGACCACGCCGTTGACCACGGGCACTCCGTTGAGGTTCAGGCCGCCCGATTTGAAGGTGTGCGCATAGGTCGCGTAGAGCAGTATATCGCGCGACGGCTTGTACGACGCGGTCAGATCGTAGGTGAGGTTCCAGGCACGATAGGCTTCGTCCGTGAACGCCTGCGGCTGGATCGCCTCGCGCTGGGCGGCCTGGCGCGCGGTGCCGCCGCTATAGGGCACCAGATTGCCCTGCGCATCGCGGACGATGCTGACATAGCTGCCGACCTTGTCGTCATAATTGACGCGGAGGCCGGGTGAGAGGGTGATCGAGTCGGTCACGTCCCAGTTGAACTTGCCGAAGATCGCGCCGCTGAAATTCTTGAGCAGGATGTCGTTGCTGGCGGTCAGCCCGTTGAGCACGGTGGGATCGTTCGAGAGCGGGTTGCTGGGAGCCAGCAGCCAGCGGCTTGCCGCCGAGCCCTGCTCCTGGATGCCGGTGGTGTGGATCTTCTGATAGAAGCCGAAGACGCCGACGACATAGTCGAAGCCATTGCCTTCGCCGGCGTAGCGGAATTCCTGGGTGAACTGGTCCTGCCGCGTCGGATTCTGCGAGCGCGTGGTGATCGGCAGGCCGGTGAAATCGCGATCGTTCGCCGGGCCCCAGTCCCAGAAGCGCCACGCCGTGACCGAAGTGAGCGTGCCCGAGCCGAGCGTGAGCTCGCCGCGCAGCGAGACGCCGCCAAGCACGTTGAGCGCGTTGAGATCGGCATCGACATCGGTCAGCCGGTCGAACGGATTGGTGCTCGGCACGGCATAATTGAGCGCCGCGGTCAGCGCCGGATATTGCCGGTTCGCCGCGCGCTGGGTCGGCCCGTAGCGCACATAGATCTGCGCGCAGCATTCGGGATCCTGACGGTTATAGTCGCCCGACAGCGTCAGGCTGAGGCTGTCGCTCGCATGCCAGAGCAAAGCGCCGCGCAGGCCGATATTGTCCTGTTCGTTGACGTAATTGCCGCTGGCGACGTTGAAGATCGTACCCTTGCGGCTGGTGGTCGAGAGACCGAGCCGCACCGCGACGGTGTCTCCGAGCGGGCCCGAGACCGAAGCCTTGGCCTGCTTGAAGGCGAGATTGCCGAGAGTCACTTCGGTGCGCCCCTCGAAATCGAAGCTCGGCGCCTTGCTGGTGATGCTGATCGCGCCGGCGACGGTGTTCTTGCCGTAGAGCGTGCCCTGCGGCCCGCGCAGCGTCTCGACCTGCTGGACGTCGAGGAAGTCGAGCGTGGCGACCGCGACGCGGCTGAAATAGACCTGGTCGATATAGACGCCGACGCCCTGATCGATGCCGTCATTGGTGAGGCCGAGCGGCGCGCCGAGGCCGCGAATGTTGATCGAGGAATTGCGCGGGTTCGACGAATAGAATTGCAGCGCGGGCTGCAGCTGCTGGAGGCGCTGGACGTTGAAGCTGCCGGTGCTGTCCAGCTCCTTCACGCCGACGACCGAGATCGGGATCGGCACGTCCTGAACCTGCTCCTGGCGGCGGCGCGCGGTGACCACGATGTCCGAGGCCGCCGAGCTGCGCTGGACATCTTCGGGGTGCGGTCCTGTTCGCCGGGAATGCTGGGTACGTTCGTGTCGGGGGCAGTGACGGTCGGCACCTCCTGCGCGAGGGCAGTGCCGGCGGCGAAGGGCGAGGCCCCGAGAAGCAGCAGCAGTGAGAGCGAAGAACGGCGCATCAACATCCCCTAATTTTGTCGCAGCCAATCTCCACCAGATTGATAGGCATTAGCCAGCAAGCGAATCTTTGGGAAGCCGAAGCTCCGTTTCTCCGCCGCGAGGAGCCTTCGCTTCAGCGCATCTTGAATAAGCCGGCAACAGAACCACATTCGCTTTGCCACGGTGCCATATGGGCCAGGCAAGCAGCGCTGCGGATTTCCGGGCGCTGCGCAAGTAGACGTTCAACTTGCTCACAGGAGAATTTGAAATGCGTCAGTTCGACTTTACTCCATTCCGTCGCTCGACCGTCGGGTTCGACAGGCTGTTCGACTTGCTCGAGGCCAGTGCGCGTCAGGCCAGCAGCGAGAACTACCCACCCTTCAACCTCGAGCGCCTTGCCGAGGACCGCTATCGCATCACGCTCGCCGTCGCCGGCTTCAAGCCCGACGAGATCGATGTGACTGCGCAGCAAAACCTGCTGCTGGTCCAGGGCAAGAAGGCGAACGAGAACGAGAACAACCAGGGCGCGTTCCTGCATCTCGGCATCGCCAACCGCAGCTTCGAGCGCCGCTTCGAACTCGCCGACTTCGTCCGCGTCGACAGCGCGAACCTGGCCGACGGCCTGCTCGTCATCGAGCTGGTCCGCGAGGTTCCCGAGGCGATGAAGCCGAAGAAGATCGCCGTGAACGCCGGCAGCCAGCCGGCGGCCGCGATTCCGCATCGCGACGCGGCGTAAGAACCACCACGGCTCGCGGCGCTTTTCTCCCTTTGGGCGCCGCAGCAGGGGCGCTCGGGCATTGCCCGGGCGCCTTTTGTTTTGCGCGTGAGGTTCAGGAGAACCAACCGTTCGTGCTGAGCTTGTCGAAGCACGGCCGCAGGCACCTCGCTTGAGGCGTGGCGCCCTTCGACAGGCTCAGGGCGAACGGAAGAGCGGTCCGCTTGTCTTCAGTTGGGTTGGATCCACGGAGTCGGGCTGATCTGCCACGGCTTGACCCGGCCAGTAGGCTGGGGTGCGCCATCGAGGCGAACCGCGCGGAGGATCTTGACCGGTCCGGACTGGATCATCTGGCCGCGCATCGGTCCCCTGCCCCCGCCCGTGGGCTTGGCCAGAATCTTCCGGACGACATCCATCCCTCCCACGACATGACCGAACGCCGCATAGCCGCCGCGACCGGTACCGCGCGCGTCGAGCGAAGGATTGTCGCCCACCATGATCGAGAAATTGCCGGTGGCCCCGTCGATGTTCACGCCGTGCGCCATCGAGATCGCGCCGTCGGTATGGCGAATGCCGGTGACGTTGGTCGGCTCGAGCGGCGGCGACGGGAGCACGCGCCGGGCATCGCTGGCAATGCCGCCCTGGACGAAACCGAACTTCGGATTTCCGGTGCGCCGCGACGCCCGGTAGAAACCGGTACCGTCGAGGCGGCCGTCATCGACATAGGCCAGAAAGTTCGCCGTCGTCTTCGGCGCCCGCTTCGCATCGAGCGCGAGCACGATCGCGCCTTCGGATGTCTCGATCTTCACACGGATCATTCCGGGAACCGGACGCTGCTGCGCGGCGCTGGCAGGGACGAAGACGAGAAAAGCGAGGAAGGCGACAAGGATACGCATGGCGCGTGTCGCTAATCGAAGCGCGCCTGCGGGTGAAGACCCTTCAGGCCGGGAGGAAGCCAACCTGCCGCAGCCACGCCTCGCAGAGGCGCGGCCAGATCGACACCGGCATGTCCGGCGCATCCAGCGCAAAACCGTGCGGCGCGTCTGCGAAGACATGCAGTTCGGCCGCGCCGCCCGCCGCAGTGAGCGCCGCATGCAGCCGTCGGGCGTTCTCGACCGGGACTATTGCATCATTTGCCGCATAGACGATGAAAGCGGGCGGCGGGTTCGCGATCAGTTGCGCATCGGGCTGGGGGCGATCGTACATCGCCTGCTTCTCGGCCGGCGGCAGCGGCGGCTTGTCCGCGACGATCGTTCGGCCCCTGGCGTTGGTCGAGATCGGCGCATAGCCGACCACCAGCACGTCCGGCCGCGTCGCTAGCCCGGCATGGCGTGTGGCGGGTGCCGTCCACTCCGCCGGATAGTCGGCCGCAAGGCACGCGGCGAGGTGCCCGCCCGAGGACAGTCCTACGACACCGAGTCCGCTATCGGCGTGCCCGCTGGCGCGAATCGATCGCATCGCTTCCATCGCATCGTCCAACGGTACGGCGATGCCGTGCCCGGCATTGGGAAAGCGGTGAATCAGGACGAAGGCGTGATAGCCCAGGCCGGAGAGCCACTGCGCCACCGCGACACCCTCGCGCCCGGCCATGAGCTGGGTATAGCCGCCTCCGCCGAGGATCAGCATCGCGCGGCCGTTGGGGCGTGCGGGTGCGTAGCCGAGCAGGACGGGACGATCGACGGCGGTGACCACGGCAGCTTCGGGCGCCGCTGCCGGATCGGCGAGCGTGAATGCACCTTCGATGGGTGCGTCGTCCCAGAGCGGCCAGGTGGTGTCGGCGTTCAGCATTTGATTCCTTTCACCGTCACCCTGGCGAAAGCCAGGATCCAGAGCCGAAAGCGATGTCCTGTTTGGCTCTGGGCCCCGGCTTTCGCCAGGGTGACGAGGAATCAGACGAGCCGGCTCTGCTTGACCGCCGCTTCGATGAAGCTCGCGAACAGCGGGTGCGGATCGAACGGCTTGGACTTCAATTCCGGGTGGAACTGGACGCCGACGAACCACGGATGATCCGGCCGCTCGACGATTTCGGGCAGCGTGCCGTCGGGCGACATGCCCGAAAAGACGAGCCCGCCCTTTTCGAGCAGCGGCTTGTAGTGGGTGTTGACCTCGTAGCGATGCCGGTGGCGCTCGCTGATCTCTTCCGCACCGTAGATCGAGGCGACGACGCTGTTGCCGCCAAGCTTCGCCGGATAGGCGCCCAGCCGCATCGTGCCGCCGAGATCGCCGCCTTCCTCGCGCTTCTGGATGCCCTCGGCGGTCATCCATTCGGTGATCATGCCGACCACCGGCTCTTCGGTCGGGCCGAATTCGGTGGTGGAGGCGTTGGCCAGCCCCTGATCGCGCGCGGCATCGACGCAGGCCATCTGCATGCCGAGGCAGATGCCGAAGAACGGCACGCCGCGCTCACGGGCGAAGCGCACGCCGGCGATCTTGCCTTCGCTGCCGCGCTCCCCGAACCCACCGGGAACGAGGATGCCATGCATCGGCTCGAGCTTCGACGCGATCTCATCCTCGTCCTTCTCGAACAGTTCGGCGTCGAGCCAGCGGATGTTGACCTTGACCTGGTTGGCGATGCCGCCATGGACCAGCGCCTCGTGGAGCGACTTATAGGCGTCGGGAACGCCCATATATTTGCCGACCACGCCGATCGTGACCTCGCCCTCGGGATTCTGGAGACGGCTGACGATACGCTCCCACCGCTCGAGGTTCGGCGCCTCGCCCGGATCGATCCCGAATGCGCGCAGCACTTCGACGTCGAGACCCTCGCGGTGATATTGCGTCGGCACCGCGTAGATGCTCTTCGCATCGAGCGCCGGAATCACTGCCGATGTGGGCACGTTGCAGAACTGAGCGATCTTGGCGCGCTCGCCGGCCGGCAGTTCGCGCTCCGAGCGGCAGACCAGGACGTCGGGCTGGACGCCGAGGGCCGCCAATTCGCGCACGCTGTGCTGGGTCGGCTTGGTCTTCAGCTCTCCGGCGGCCGAGATATACGGCACAAGCGTGACGTGGATGCTGACGGTCTGGCCGCGGCCGAGATCGTTGCGGAGCTGGCGGATCGCCTCGATGAAGGGCAGCGATTCGATGTCGCCGACGGTGCCGCCGATCTCGCAGAGCACGAAATCCAGATCCTCGGTCTCGTCCTGCGCGAATGCCTTGATCGCGTCGGTGACGTGCGGGATCACCTGCACGGTGGCGCCGAGATAATCGCCGCGGCGTTCGCGCTCGATGATCGTCTTGTAGATGCGCCCCGAGGTGACGTTGTCCGACTGGCGCGAGGCTACGCCGGTGAAGCGTTCGTAATGGCCCAGATCGAGATCGGTCTCGGCGCCGTCGTCGGTGACGTAGACCTCACCATGCTGGTGCGGCGACATCGTGCCGGGATCGACGTTGAGATAGGGATCGAACTTGCGGATGCGGACCCGATAGCCACGGGCCTGGAGCAAAGCCGCGAGGCTCGCCGCCATCAAACCCTTGCCAAGCGAGGAGACCACGCCGCCGGTGATGAAAATATACCGCGCCATGGGAGTAAACGCCTAACGTCATTGGCCGCGCGCCGACAAGCGCGCGACTCACTTATTTTTTCATTTGTGCTCTCCGTAGGAGGAGAGCGGCGGGTTATTGCGCGAGCGGAACCGAGCCGTTGGCCGGCGCAGTTGCGTTCGCCGGCGCGGTGCTGTTGCCGACCGCGAAGGGCACCGGCGCGCTGGTCGGCGCGGTGACCGGTGCGACAGGCGCGCGCTGGAGCGACGTGTCGATCGTCGTCGAGTGCCGCGATGCGGCGATGAACGCCAGCACGATGCTCATCACGATGAACAGGGTCGCGAGAATCGCAGTCGCGCGGGTCAGGAAGTCCGCGGCGCCGCGCGCCGACATCAGTCCGGAGGGGCTGCCGCCCGAAGTCAAGCCGCCGCCTTCCGAGCGCTGCATGAGGATCACGGTCACGAGCAGTGCCGCGATGATGGCGTGGACGACGAGCAGAAAGGTGAACATTGAGACCGGACCTGTTGCGAAAGCGGCGACATAGGGGAGCGGCCGCCGGGGATCAACCTGCGTCTATCCGCGGGTGATTACGGGGCGTGACGACGAGCATCCGGGCCAAAGCGATAACATTTCGCCAACGCACTGAAACCACTGTGCCCAAGCTGCGTTTGTGTGAGTGTCCCCGAGCAGAACCGGGGACGTAACCATGAGAAGATGCCGTGAACGCGATGCCGGACCAATCGCTATCGTCGTGGAAGAACACGCTGATCGACTATGTGCGATCGGGCGAGCCCGACCTCACCAATCGCCAGATGGCTCTCCTGATGCTTGTGTATCTCGATCCGGGGCCGCATACGGTCCGCGGATTGGCGCGGGCCCTCAACGTATCGAAGCCCGTAGTTACCCGCGCCTTGAATCGCCTGGGGACGCTCGGCTATCTGCGCCGCCAACGAGACGATACAGACAAACGCAACATCTTCGTTGCGCGTACCGCTGAAGGGGCAGATTTTCTTGCAGAGTTCGGGCACTTCCTCGCCGGCGACAACATCGGCCAGCCAGCCGCCCGCAGGGCCAACGCATAAGCGCTTCTCGCTGAAGGGCCGCTCTGCGACCATCGATTCGCGTGTCGACGCCGTGCGTCGCGATCTTGCCGACGTCCGGCTGGCGGATCGGGTGTTCGCTCCGCATTATGCCGCACCGATGCCGCGCACGCTTTCCGTTCCCGTCGATCTTCGCCTTAGCGCCGCAGCCGATTCCGAAGTGCTGGCGAACCTCGCCGCAGGCGACGTGTTCGAAGTGCTCGAGCTGGCGGGAAGCCATGCCTGGGGCGTGGCGCCCGGTGCCGGTCTCGTCGGCTACATTCCCGCTTCCGCGCTGGCCGACCCGCAATGACGATCCGCGTATTCATCGATGGTGCCGTCGGCACGACCGGGCTCGAGATTCGCGAGCGGCTGGATGGCCGCGCGGGAATCGAGCAGCTGATCCTGAACGAGGCCGACCGCAAGGACCCGGCGAAGCGCGAGGATGCGCTCAATTCGGCCGATTTCGTCATCCTCTGCCTGCCCGACGATGCGGCGCGCGAGGCGGTGGCGATGATCTCGCGCTGACAAGGTGCGCGTGATCGACGCCTCGACGGCGCACCGCGTGGCCCCTGACTGGGTCTATGGCTTCGCCGAGCTCGAGCCCGGCCAGATGACCGCGATCGCCGAGGCGCGCTGGGTGAGCAATCCCGGCTGCTATCCCACCGGCTTCCTTGCGCTGGTCCGTCCGTTGGTGCGTGCCGGGCTGGTGCCGCTCGACCATGTCTTCTCGGTCAACGCCGTCTCGGGCTATTCGGGCGGCGGCAAGTCGATGATCGCGGAGTTCGAGGACCAGAATTCCGACAATTTCACCGCCACCGCCTTCCGCGGCTATGGCCTGAGCCTCGAGCACAAGCATGTGCCCGAGATGCAGAAGCACGCGCGGATCGAGCACCCGCCGATCTTCCAGCCCGCAGTGGTGCGCACCTATCGCGGCATGGTCGTCGAAGCGCCTCTGCCTCTCCACACCTTCACGCGGCGTCCGTCGCTGGAAGCGATCGAGAACGCGCTGCGCGATGCCTATAAGGACAGCCCGCTGATCCGCGTGCTGCCCGGCGACGTCTCGACGGTATCGGTCGAAGAGGATGCGGGGACGGATCGGCTCAGCGTGCGGGTGTTCGGCAATGCCGAGCGCGGCCAGGCGCGGCTGGTGGCGACGCTCGACAATCTCGGCAAGGGCGCGGCGGGCGCCGCGGTGCAGAACCTCAACATCATGGCGGGGCTCGACCCGACCGCGGGGCTGGTTCTCTAACCCTCCATCGCCATTCCGGCAAAAGCCGGAATGGCGATGGAGGGTCACGGGCTGAGGCATCGCTATTCCGGCTAACCGGCTTGATCTTTGACGCCCGTTGGTGTCTCGCGGTCGAAACAGTCGACGAGAGGCCAATGATGCACCAACCCGTGGGCAAATTGCTGCTGTTCGGAGCCACCGGCGATCTCGCCCAGCGGATGCTGCTGCCGTCGCTCTATGCGCTGCACGCCGACGGATTGCTGCCGGCCGGGCTGACCATCACCGGTACTGCGCGCTCCGAAAAGGACGACCAATCATATCGCGAGTTCGCCCGCCACGCGCTCGACGAGTTCCTTCCCGCCGACCGCAAGGATGACAGCGCTGTCGGGAGCTTTCTCGAACGGCTTTCCTATCAGCCGCTCGACGCCTCCGACATCAACGGCTTCGCGGCGCTGGCCGAGAAGGTCGGCGACATCTCCGGCGGACTGGCGATTTTCCTGTCGACGGCGCCGTGGCTGTTCGGCCCGACGATCGAAGGGCTCAAGAGCGCCGGCCTCGCGAGCGACAATGTCCGCATCAGCCTCGAGAAGCCCTTGGGCAAGGATCTGGCCTCCAGCCGCGAGATCAACGACCTCGTCGCGGGCGCCTTCCCCGAAGACCGCACCTTCCGCATCGATCACTATCTCGGCAAGGAGACGGTGCAGAACATCCTCGCGCTCCGCTTCGGCAATTCGCTGTTCGAGCCGGTGTGGAATGCGCAGGGAATCGATCACGTCCAGATCACCGTCTCCGAGACGGTGGGTCTCGAAGGCCGCGCGGGCTTCTATGACGAGACCGGCGCGCTGCGGGACATGGTGCAGAACCATATGCTCCAGCTCGTTGCGCTGATCGCGATGGAGCCCCTGCCCGCTTCGACGGCACTGCGATACGCGACGAGAAGGTCAAGGTATTCCGCTCGCTGCGCAAGATCAGCGCGCAGGAAACGCCGCAGCTCACCGTCACCGGCCAATATGGCGGCGGCGCAGTGAAGGGCGAGATCGTCCGCGATTATGCCAGCGATCTCGAAAAGCCCTCGTCCACCGAGACCTTCGTCGCGATCAAGGCACATGTCGACAATTGGCGCTGGCAGGGTGTGCCTTTCTACCTGCGCACCGGCAAGCGGCTGGGCGAGCGTCGCAGCGAGATCGTCATCCAGTTCAAGCCGGTGCCGCACTCGATCTTCGCCGATCGCGGCGGGATGCTGCAGCCCAACACACTGGTGATCCGACTTCAGCCCGAGGAATATGTCCGGCTGCTGGTGATGGCCAAGCAGCCCGGGCTCGACCGCGAGGGCGTGCGGCTGCGCGAAGTGCCGCTCAACCTCAGCCTCGACACCGAATTCGCCAGCACGCCTCGCCGCATCGCTTATGAGCGGCTGTTGCTCGATCTGATCGAAGGCGACCCGACCTTGTTCGTCCGCCGTGACGAGGTCGAGGCGCAATGGGAATGGATCGACGGCATTCGCGCCGGCTGGGAAGCCAACGACATCAAGCCAAGGCCCTATGCCTCGGGCAGCTGGGGCCCGTCGGCCGCGATCGCACTCACCGAGCGCGACGGGGTGACGTGGAACGAATAGCCTTGCCACCCCATATTATGACGAACCCACCGAACACGCAGGAGCATACATGACGACCGAAATCGAATGGTGGGACTATGACGACGCAGACGAGATGGCCGCGGCCGTCGCGGGCGACGTGCAGTTCATCATCGAAAGCGCGATCGATGCGCGCGGCGCCGCCGTCGTCGCGCTCGCGGGCGGCAAGACGCCGCTGCCGATCTACGAGAAACTCGCCGCTGCCAAGCTCGACTGGAAGCGCGTGACGATCGTCCCCGGCGACGATCGCCTCGTACCGCTGGGCGATCCGCTCTCCAACGTCACTGCAATCGGCAAGGTCTTCATCCCCAGGGGTGCGCGCGTGATCCCGCTGATCAGCGCGACCGTCGCCGACTACAAGGCAGCCGGCCGCGCCGCGGATGCGATCCTGCAGGACCTGCACTGGCCGCTCGACCTCTGCTTGCTCGGCGTCGGCGGCGACGGTCATTGCGCGTCGATCTTCCCGGGCCCCGATTTCGACGAAGCGCTGAACGGCCCCAAGGAGCGCCGCGCGACCGGGGTCATGCCCGATCCGCTGCCGCCCGAGGCACCGGTCGCCCGCGTTACGCTGAGCAAGGCCGCGATCGTCTCGGCGCGCGCGCTGATGATTGCGGTTACCGGCCAGGCGAAACGCGATGTGCTGGAGCAGGCTATCGAGCAGGGGGCGTCGTCCAACTATCCGGTCGGACGCGTTCTCGCTGATGTCGAACTGCCGGTGGATATCCACTGGGCGGCATGAAACCGCCCAACCCGTTCGTGCTGAGCTTGTCGAAGCACCGCTCTTCCTGGCGCGATCGGGAAATGAAGAAAGACAGCCCTTCGACAAGCTCAGGGCGAACGGAGTTGTGAGATGAGTCTCCATTCAGAAATCGCCGCAGTCACCGATCGCGTGATCGTGCGCTCAAAGGAGCGCCGCGCCGCCTATCTCGACCTGATCCGCCGCGAGCGGGAGAGCGGCGCGGACCGGCCGAAGCTCGGCTGCGCCAACCTCGCGCATGCCTATGCGGGAACCGACGAGCAGCGCGATCTGATGACGCCGGCGAACCGGATGAACATCGGCATCGTCACGTCGTACAACGACATGCTTTCGGCGCATGCAGTCTATTATCGCTACCCCGAGCAGATGAAGATCTGGGCGCTCGAAGCCGGTGCTACCGCGCAGGTCGCCGGCGGCGTGCCCGCGATGTGCGACGGCGTGACGCAGGGCTATGCCGGCATGGAGCTCTCACTGTTCAGCCGCGATACGATCGCGCTCTCCACCGGGATCGCGCTGAGCCATCGCGTGTTCGAAGGTGCGGCCCTGCTCGGCATCTGCGACAAGATCGTTCCCGGCCTGCTGATCGGAGCGCTGCGCTTCGGGCATCTGCCGATGGTGATGATCCCTGGCGGGCCGATGCGCTCAGGCCTGGCCAACAAGGCCAAGGCCGCGGTCCGCGAGGCCTATGCCGAGGGCAAGGTCGGCCGCGAGGAGCTGCTGGAAGCGGAGATCGCAGCCTATCACTCCAAGGGTACCTGCACCTTTTACGGCACTGCCAATTCGAACCAGATGATGATGGAGGCGATGGGCCTCCACGTGCCCGGCGCCGCCTTCGCCAATCCGGGCACCAAGCTGCGGCAGGAACTGACGCGGGCCGCGGTGCAGCGGCTGGTCGAGATCGGCTGGAACGGAAACGACTATCGGCCGATCGGCCATATCGTCGACGAGAAGGCGATCGTGAATGCCGCGATCGTGCTGCTCGCGACGGGCGGATCGACCAATCACCTGATCCATGTCCCGGCGTTCGCCCGCGCGGCCGGTATCCTGATCGACTGGGACGATTTCGACCGGCTCTCGCGCGCCGTGCCGCTGCTGACGCGGGTCTATCCCAACGGATCGGCCGACGTGAACGGCTTCGAGGATGCCGGCGGGCCGTCATTCGTGATCCGCGAGTTGCTCAAGGGCGGGCTCATGCACGGCGACACGCTGACCGTCGCGAAGGACGGCATGTCTGCATACGGGCGCAAGCCGGCCGTCGAGGACGATGCCCTCGTCTGGCACGATCACCCCGAGAAGAGCGGCGACGAGACCATCGTCCGCACGATCGACGCGCCTTTCTCGCCCGAAGGCGGCTTCCGCATCCTCAAAGGCAATCTGGGCCGTGCCTGCATCAAGGTTTCGGCAGTCGAGCTTGATCGCTGGACGATCGAGGCGCCGTGCCGCGTCTTCTCCGATCAGAGCGAGGTCCAGACCGCGTTCAAGGCCGGCGAGCTCGAGCGCGACGTGGTGGTCGTGGTCCGCTTCCAGGGTCCCCGCGCCAACGGTATGCCCGAACTCCACAAGCTCACCCCGCCATTGGGCGTGCTCCAGAATCGCGGCTTTCGGGTGGCGCTGGTCACCGACGGGCGGATGTCCGGGGCGAGCGGAAAGGTGCCGTGCGCGATCCATTTGTCGCCCGAGGCACTGGGCGGCGGACCGATCGGCAAGCTGCGCGACGGCGACGTGGTGCGTGTCTGCGCGGAAGAAGGTCTGCTCGAGGCTTTGGTCGATCCGGCCGAATGGGCGGCACGCGAGCAATGCGTGGCGCCGCCGCCTGCCGAAGGCACGGGTCGCGAGCTGTTCGCGATGATGCGCCATTATGCCAGCGAGGCCGAAATGGGCGGATCCGCGATGCTGGCGGAGGCCGGACTCTAGACACCCGCTTTACAACTTGCGGCCCAGCGCAGAGAAGGGCGGCGCACCGTATGCCAACGTTGACAGGCGGCGGGCATGAGAGGTTCAGGGAGAAGGCATGGAAGTCGTCACGGTCGATATCGGAGGGACTCACGCCCGCTTCGCGGTTGCCGAAGTAGCCGAGGGTCGCGTCGTCTCGATCAGCGAGCCGGTAACCCAGAAGGTCGCCGAGCATCCGAGCCTGCAGCTCGCCTGGCAGGCGTTCGGCGAGACGCTTGGGCGCCCCTTGCCCAAGGCGGCGGCGATCGCAGTCGCCTCGCCGGTCGGCGGCGAGGTGATCAAGCTCACCAACAATCCGTGGATCATCCGTCCTGCCCTGATCCCCGAGCGGCTGGGCGCCGAGACCTGGACGATGGTCAACGATTTCGCGGCGATCGGCCATGCCGTCGCGCAGCTCGGCGATACGGACTTCCTGCATTTATGCGGGCCCGAAATGCCGCTGCCCGAGCGCGGATCGATCACGGTATGCGGGCCCGGCACCGGGCTGGGCGTCGCGCAGGTTTTCCGCCACAAGGGCGGCTATGACATCATTGCGACCGAGGGCGGGCATGTCGATTTCGCCCCGCTCGATCCGATCGAGGACGCCTTCGTCAAGCGGCTGCGGCGCGAATATAACCGCGTCTCGACCGAGCGGATCGTCGCCGGCCCCGCAATCGTCGCGATCTACGAGACGTTGGCCGAGCTCGAGAAGCGGCCGGTCCCGCGGCATAACGACAAGAAGATCTGGGAACTCGCTTTCGAAGGCGAGGACAGCCTCGCCGTCGCCGCGCTCGACCGCTTCTGCCTAAGCCTCGGCGCGGTGGCGGGCGACCTCGCGCTGACTCACGGACCAACGGGCGTTGTGATCGCGGGCGGTCTGGGCTTGCGTCTCAAGGACCATTTGCTGCAATCGGGCTTCGGCGAGCGCTTCGTTGCCAAGGGCCGGTTCCGGAACCTGATGGCGTCGATCCCCGTCAAGCTGATCACGCATCCGCAGCCGGGCCTTTATGGCGCCGCGGCGGCCTTCGCCCAGGAGCACGCACTTTGACGACGACGATCCAGGACATCATGCGCACGGCTCCAGTGATCCCGGTGCTGGTGATCGACGATGTGGCGCATGCCCGCCCGCTCGCTGAAGCGCTGGTCAAAGGCGGGCTGCGCGTGCTCGAAGTGACGCTGCGCACCGGCGCGGCGATCGAGGCGATCGCGGAGATGAAGAAGGTCGAAGGCGCGATCGTCGGCGCCGGCACCGTGGTGAACACCGAGCAGTTCAAGCAGGTGATGGACGCGGACGTCGAGTTCATCGTCTCGCCGGGGCTGACGGAGCGGCTTGGCGAGCCGATCGTCGCGAGCGGCGTGCCCTATCTTCCCGGTGTGGCCAATGCAGGCGACATCATGCGCGGCCTCGATCTCGGGCTGACGCATTTCAAGTTTTCCCGGCCGAGACTTCGGGCGGACTGAAGGCGCTCAAGGCGCTGGCGGCGCCTTTCTATCAGGCTAAATTCTGCCCCACCGGCGGCGTGAGCCTTGCGACCGCGCCGGAATGGCTGGCATTCGATCCGGTGCTCTGCGTCGGTGGCAGCTGGGTCACCCCCAAGGGCGCGAGCCTCGATCAGGTCGAGACGCTGGCGCGCGAAGCGGCGGCGCTGAAGGCATAATCGTCATCCCGGCGAAAGCCGGGATCCAGAACCACGAGCGAAACAGCAGAGAAACTCTGGGCCCCGGCCTGCGCCGGGGTGACGAATGCTTACATCTCGCCGCGCGCTCTCCGCAGGGCATACCATTTCTGGACGTTGGCGTTGTGCTGCTCGAGCGTGTCGGCGAACACGTGGCCGCCGTCACCCTTGGCGACGAAATAGAGCGCCGTCGACTGCGCCGGGTCGAGCACCGCATCGATCGACTCGCGCCCCGGATTGGCGATCGGGCCGACCGGTAGGCCGGTCATCGCATAGGTGTTGTATTGGTTCACCGCGCGCAGTTCCGACTGGAGGATGCGCCGGCCGAGCGGCTTGCCCCTGGTGATCGGATAGATGATCGTCGGATCGGCTTGGAGCATCATGTTCTGCTTGAGCCGGTTCGAATAGACCGCCGCGACCATCCGCCGCTCCTCGGGCTTGCCGGTCTCCTTCTCGACGATCGACGCGAGCGTGAGCGCCTGTGCCGGAGTCGAGACCGCAATGCCCGGTTTGCGGCGCGCCCATGCCTGAGCGAGATAGTCGGTCATCGCCTTCTGCATCCTCGCCAGCACCGCCGCACGGGTCTCGCCGCGATTATAGGCATAGGTGTCGGGCAACACGCTTCCCTCGGCCGGCACAGCGACCTGGCCGCTGAGCCCGTCGGCCTTCATCAGCGCTTCGTGAACGAGGATCGAGGGCACGCCTTCGGCGACGGTGATCTTGCGCTGGAGCGTCTTGCCGCCCTGCAGATCCTTCAGGATGTCCGACTGGCTCTCGCCCGCGAGCAGGCGGTATTCGCCTGCCTTGATCTGCCTGCCGCCACCGAAGACCCGCGCAAGCAGCACGAACTGCCGCGCCGATCGGATCGCTCCCGCTTTCTCCAGCTCGGTCGCCGCCTGGCTGAGCGTCGCGCCCTGCGGGATCAGCACGGACATATTTGCCGGAGAAGGGCCGCTGCCCGCCCACAGCTGAAGCACGCCGAGCCCCATCGCCGCCACGAGGAGCAGGACAACGAGGATCGCACAGCCGCCGGCCCGTCGCAGACGACGCGGAGGCACCGTCTCGAGACAGCTTTCATGACCAGGCTGGCATTGGTGCCGCCGAAGCCGAAGCTGTTGTTGAGCACGGCCTTGATCTTGCGTTCCTTGGCCTTGTGCGGGACGAGGTCGACGCCCGCGCAATTCTCGCTCGGATTGTCGAGGTTGAGCGTCGGCGGGGCGATCTGATCGCGCATCGCGAGGATGCAGAAGATCGACTCCACCGCCCCTGCCCCGCCGAGCAAATGGCCGATCGCCGACTTGGTCGAGCTCATCGACAACGCCCCGATGTTGTTGCCGAACAGGCGGCGGACCGCGCCCAGCTCGAGCTCGTCGCCGAGCGGCGTCGAAGTGCCGTGGGCGTTGATGTAGTCGATGTCGCTCAGGTCGAGGCCCGACTTCTTCATCGCCATCTGCATCGAACGGAACGCGCCCGAGCCTTCGGGATGCGGCGCAGTGACGTGATATGCGTCGCCGGACAGGCCATAGCCGATGACTTCGGCGTAGATCTTGGCGCCGCGCTTCTTCGCGTGCTCATATTCCTCGAGCACCAGCACGCCCGCACCTTCGCCCATCACGAAGCCGTCGCGGTCCTGGTCCCAGGGGCGGCTGCCCTTCGTGGGATCGTCGCGGAAACCAGTCGAAAGCGCGCGCGCCTGGCCGAAGCCGGCGATGCCGATCGGGCAGATCGCGCCCTCGGCCCCACCCGCGAGCATGATGTCCGCATCGTCCATCGCGATCATCCGCGCGGCGTCGCCGATCGAATGCGCGCCGGTCGAGCAGGCCGTCACCACCGCGTGGTTCGGACCCATCAGGCCGTATTTGATCGAGACCTGGCCCGAGATCAGGTTGATCAGTCGGCCATGGACGAAGTGCGGCGAGACCCGCTTCGGCCCCTTTTCGGCGAGCACCAGCGATTCGCTCTCGATGCCCGGCAGGCCGCCGATGCCCGAGCCGATCGAGCAGCCGGCGCGGAAACGGGTTTCCTCGTCCATGTCGAGCAGGCCAGCATCCTCGATCGCCTGGCCAGCGGCATCGATGCCGTAGACGATGAACGGATCGACCTGGCGCTGGACCTTGTGATCGACGCGCTTGTTGGGATCGAAGCCATATTCGTGATCGACGGACTTCACTTCGCACGCGTAATTGCTGTGGAAGTCGGTCGCGTCGAAGCGCGTGATCGTGGCCGCGCCGGACTTGGCGGCGATGATGTTCTTCCAGGCCGTCTCGACATCGGCACCCAGCGGGGTGACGAGCCCAAGGCCGGTTACGACTACGCGGCGCATGGCATTCTCTCCGTCAAACTTCTCGAACTTTGCGCATAAAAGGCATCAACATGTGCCTCGTTACGAAAACGAAACGGCTCCCCGCCCTCTCTTTCGAGCCCGGACGGGAAGCCGCTATATGGCAGTGCCGGCCCATCCGGGCAGGTCGCCGGAGGGCGATCAGCCTTCCTGGTGCTCGTTGATGTACGAGACCGCATCGCCGACCGTGGTGATCTTCTCGGCCGCGTCGTCGGGGATCTCGACGCCGAATTCTTCCTCGAACGCCATGACCAGCTCGACGATGTCGAGGCTGTCCGCACCCAGATCGTCGATGAAGCTCGCTTCGGGCTTCACTTCGCCGGCATCGACGCCCAGATGGTCGACGACGAGCGCGGCAACGCGCTGGGTGATCTCTTCCTGGTTGGCCATAGTCCCTGTTTTCCTTTGTCTGGGCTCTGAATTCTGTGTGAACGCACCTAGAATGCCGGGGGTGCCGTTGCAAGGGGCACACCCCGCGGCCGTGACGTTCAGGCCTGCGAAAAAGCGAAGCTCGCATATTGGATCGTGCTGAGGAAGGCGAAATATTCGGCCAGCAGCTCGGCATTCTCGCGGGTCTGCTTCGCTTCCTCGGTCACCGATCCCTTGACCAGTTCTTGGTTCTCCGCCGGCGTGAGCGGACGATTGCGCGCCTCTTCGGGCAACGTCTGGAACTGATCCTCCAGCGCCGCGGCATCGAACCCCCGCTCGCCGATGACTCGCTGGGCAACCGGCATGCCGAGCTTGGCGAGCGTATATATCCGCGCGGCCTTTATCGCCGCTTCGGACCAATTATGCTCGAGCCCGCAGGCCGCGGCGGCGCTGGCGATGCTGCCGCCGACCGCCGGATCGTAGCTCGGCCGCTTGCCGCTCTCGGCCATGTTGCGCGAGACGTCGGCGTGGAGCTTCGCAGTGACGACGGGGTTCAATTTCCCCGCGACGCAATCGATCGTCGCGAGATCGGCGGCGTGCGCGGGTGCCGCGAGCACCAGCAGCGCGGCGGTTGCGAGGATACGCATGATGGTCACTCCAGCCCCGGGGCTCAGAGCATCGCCATCCCGCCGTTCACATGCAAGGTCTGGCCGGTGACGTACCCTGCTTCCTTGCTGGCGAGATAGACCACCGCCGCGCCGATATCCTCGCCGGTGCCGAGGTCACCCGCGGGGATCCGGGTGAGCAAGGCGGTCTTCTGCGCCTCGGGCAGCACGTCGGTCATCGCCGAGCGGATGAAGCCGGGAGCGACGCAGTTTACGGTGATGTTTCGGCTGGCGAGTTCCTGCGCGAGCGCCTTGGACATGCCGACGAGACCCGCCTTCGAGGCGGCATAGTTCGCCTGCCCCGGATTGCCGGTCGCGCCCACCACCGACGTGATCGAGATCATCCGGCCATAACGCGCCTTCATCATCGGCCTGGCGGCGGCGCGCATCAGGCGGAAAGCGGCTTCGAGATTGACGCGGATCACCGTGTCCCACTCTTCGTCCTTCATCCGCATCGCGAGATTGTCGCGCGTGACGCCGGCATTGTTGACGAGGATGTCGAGCTTGCCGCCTAGAGCTTCGACAGCTTGCGGGACCAATGCATCTACCGCGCTCGCATCCGAGAGATTGCAAGGAAGTATAGGGTTTTCGAGGCGCTCTTCATTCGCCGCAGCCAAGGAAAAGTGGACACTCTCCCCATCCTTGAGAGTTTGAATGTCTCGCCGAGCGGCAATGAGCTTCTCTTCGCTCGTGCCGGACAGCGCCACACGAGCGCCTTGCATTACGAGCGCGTGAGCGATTGCCGAACCAATCCCACCCGAAGCACCGGTGACGAGGGCGGTCATGCCTGTGAGGTCGAACATGAGTAGTCCTTCTTTATTGATTCACGCGAAGGCGCGAAGGCGCTAAGGGTTTGTAGTCATTGACGATACGGCGCAGCCCTTCCTTGAGCGTCTCGCCGCCAAAATTGATGAGCAGCCCGAGGGGCTGCTTGAGCAAGCGCAGATAGGTCAGCACCTGCTTGCCATGCACAGCGGTCAACCGTTCGACCGATTTTACTTCAACCAACACACAGCCATTGACGATCAGATCGGCCCGAAATGCTGCCTGGAAACGTAGGCCGTCATATTCGATGTCGATGGGGCGCTGCTGTGCCACTTCGTGCCCTCTCCTGATCAGCTGCGCAGCAGGATCGTTTCGTAGACGCTCTCCAGCAGGCCCGGGCCGAGATCCTTGTGCAGCTTCAACGCCGCATCGATGATATCTGCAGCGGTCGCTTCGATGTCGTGCATCTTCGCGTCTTCGCGCCTTCGCGTGAGAAAATCAAAGGCTCTTCGCCAGCGCCTCGATGTCGTCCATCGTGACGAGGCTGGTGGTGACGGCGTCGGGGGCGATGCGCTTGACCATGCCGGCGAGGACCTTGCCGCCGAACTCGACGAACTCGGTCACCCCCGCTTCCTGCATCGCGAGCACCGATTCACGCCAGCGGACCATCCCGGTGACCTGCTCGACGAGCAAGGTGCGGATCGTCGCGGGATCGGTGACCGGCGCGGCGGTGACATTGGCATAGACCGGGACGAGCGGCGACTGGACCGCGACTGCGGCGAGCGCCGCCTCCATCGCGTCGGCGGCGGCCTGCATCAGCGGGCAGTGGAACGGCGCCGAGACCGGCAGCAGCAGCGCGCGCTTGGCGCCCATTTCCTTGGCGAGCGGCAGCGCGCGCTCGATGGCGCCGAGATGGCCCGAGATCACCACCTGGCCGGGATCGTTGTCGTTGGCGACGGTGCAGACCTCGCCCTGCGCCGCCGCATCGGCGATCGCCTGTGCCTTGGCGAGATCGGTTCCGAGCAACGCCGCCATCGCGCCGACGCCGACGGGCACCGCGGCCTGCATCGCATCGCCGCGCGTGCGCAGAAGCCGCGCAGTGGTGGCGAGATCGAACGCACCGGCGGCGCAGAGCGCGGTATATTCGCCGAGGCTGTGGCCCGCGACGAAATCGGCCTTCTCGCCCAGACGAATGCCGCCATCCCTCTCGAGCACGCGCAGCACGGCGATGGCGTTGGCCATGATCGCGGGCTGGGCGTTGGCGGTGAGGGTGAGCTGGTCCTCGGGGCCTTCCGCCATCAGCTTCGACAGCTTCTGGCCAAGCGCCTCGTCGACTTCCTGGAAAACTTCACGCGCATGCGGGCTCGCGGCGGCGAGCGCACTGCCCATGCCGACGGCCTGGCTGCCCTGTCCGGGGAAGATGAACGCGCGCATTTGCCTCTCCTTGGTGAAGGCGCGCGGGTTAGTGCCGTTGCGCAATGCGGGCAAGCCTGTCCGCTTCCCAACCTGAACGAACCAGACGCCCACGCGACAAATCGCGACCATTTTGCCCGATCGCCGGGACAGGGCTGCGACAAGCGCCTCCTAGATAGGTCTCAACGCCGGGAACGGCGCGAACAAGAGGAGTAAAGTCATGAAGAAGATCATTCTCGGCCTGGTCGCCGCTTCGATCGCAGCCACCCCGGCAATGGCCGCCGCAGCACCGCAGCAGTATCGCGGCTATGACGCGCCCCGCCAGCAGGTTGTCCATCGCGACGACCAGCGCGGCTATGGCTACCGGAACGATCGCGGTCATCAGAACCGCAGCTGGCAGCGCGGTCAGCGCTTCGACAGCCGCTATGCCCGCAACTACCGGCAGATCGACTATCGCCAGTATCGCGGTCTCCGCGCCCCGCCCCGTGGCTATCGCTACGTCCAGTCGGGCAACGATGCGGTGCTGGTCGCGATCACCAGCGGGATCATCGGCGCCGTGTTCGCCAACATGATCCGCTAAACCGCCGGCCTGTCACCGGCACGAGACGGCGGGGCCTTCGGGCTCCGCCGTTTT
Organism: Sphingomonas sp. 7/4-4; assembly: GCF_027941955.1. GTDB lineage: Bacteria > Pseudomonadota > Alphaproteobacteria > Sphingomonadales > Sphingomonadaceae > Sphingomonas. Next base: position 402,006 of record NZ_CP115960.1, on the reverse strand, counting down.
CGCGTCTCTTTTCGGGACCGGGTAGCAATATCCGGGGCTCGTGCGTTAACGGTCGTTAACCGTAACGAGTCGTGTGTGACCGATATCGATTCCTCCTTTCCGATCGTATTGCGCAGGCGCCCGCGCCGGTGGCGGCTGTTCGTCGCGCTGGCGAGCTTGCCGGTCGTCGGCGTGCTTCCAATCCTCGGCATCGCACAGGCGTCGCGGCAAGGCCCCGGCCCAGCAGCGGCATTCGACGTCACCCGTCGCGAACCGCGCCGCCATATCGACAGGCCGGCTACCGTCACATTGGGTGCGCTGATCGAAGCACAGCGCCGCGCCCGCGCGCAGCGCCTCGCTTTGGCCGCGGCCGCGGATCTGCCGCCCGGCGAGGCGTGGCAGGCGCAATTGGGGGCATTCAGCTCCGCCGATGCCGCCGAACGCCAGCGCGCGCGACTGATCGAGGCCGGGGTCTCTGTCACGGTCGAGCAGGTCGGATCGCTCCACCGGCTGCAGAGCCTGCCCGCGATGCGCACCGAAACCGAAGGGCTCTGCGCGCGGGCGCAGGCGAGCGGTATCGATTGCTTCGTGCGGCGGACCATCTAACCATAAGCGTGCACCTTGGCGCTTGCATTTCCGCCGCTTTGCCCGCATAGGCGCCCGGTCGGGGTGGAGACGTGTCTCCGCCCGATTGCTTTTGAGACGACAGCCGGAGGGGCGCTGCACATGGGGTGCACGTCAGCGATCGGCCAACAGTGAGAAGAAACGCATGGCTCTTTACGAGCACGTGTTCCTTGCGCGCCAGGACCTGGCACAGGCGCAAGTGGACGCACTAGCGGAAGCCGCCACCAAGATCGTCGAGGATCACAAGGGCAAGGTCGTCAAGACCGAGACCTGGGGCCTTCGTTCGCTCGCCTATCGCATCGCCAAGAACCGCAAGGCGCATTACGTGATGCTCGAGATCGATGCCCCCGCGGGTGTCGTCGCCGAGCTCGAGCGCCAGACGCAGATCAACGAAGACGTCATCCGCTACATGACCGTCAAAGTCGATGGGCTGGAAGAAGGTCCCAGCGTGATGATGCGCAAGGGTCAGGACCGCGAGCGCGGCCGTGGCCGTCGCGATCGCGACGATGCCGGCGGCAACACCGGTTTCGGCGGCGAATAAGGAGCATATAGATCATGGCACGCCCATTTTTCCGCCGCCGCAAGAGCTGCCCCTTCTCCGCGAAGGATGCGCCCCGGATCGATTACAAGGACGTCCGTCTGCTTCAGGGCTTCGTGTCCGAGCGCGGCAAGATCGTCCCGTCGCGCATCACTTCGGTGAGCGCGAAGAAGCAGCGCGAGCTGGCCCAGGCCATCAAGCGCGCCCGTCACCTGGGCCTGCTGCCCTACATCGTCAAGTAAGGAGCAGAGAACATGGAAGTCATCCTGCTTGAGCGCGTCGAGAAGCTCGGCGCCATCGGCGACGTGGTGAAGGTCAAGGACGGGTTCGCCCGCAACTTCCTTCTCCCCAACAAGAAGGCGCTCCGTTCGAACGCCGCCAACCGCAAGGTCTTCGAGGCCAATCGCGCGCGCATCGAAGCCGACAACGCTTCGCGCCGCAGCGACGCCGAGAAGGAAGCCGGCAACTTCAACGACGTTTCGGTCACGCTGATCCGTCAGGCTTCGAACACCGGCCAGCTCTACGGCTCGGTCGCGGTTCGTGACCTGGTCGAGGCGATCACTGCCGACGGCCACAAGGTCAACAAGGCGCAGATCGTGCTCGACCGCCCGATCAAGTCGATCGGCGTATATGAGATCAAGGTTGCGCTGCACCCCGAGGTGTCGGTGACCGTCAAGGTCAACGTCGCCCGCTCGCCGGAAGAGGCCGAGATGCAGTCGCAGGGCGTCGACGTGATGACGGCGATGTTCGAGAAGGACGAAGCCGGCTTCACCGAGGATTACGATCCCAACGCCGAGCCGGGCGCGACCGCCGAAGTGCAGGCCGAGCCTGCCGCGGACGAGAGCGAGAACGCCGAGGGCTGAGGCTTTCGTCGCACTCCGAAATAAAGGGCCGCTCCGGAGCATCCGGGGCGGCCTTTTTCGTGCATGATCGATCCGCGGCTTGCATTCAGCCGGCAGGGACGCAAAAATTGGAGGATGCTGGCCGCCCTCCTCCCTCTCGCCGCGACGCTTGCCGTGCCCGAGAGTGCGCTCGAACGCGAGATCGTCACCGAACTGAACTTCGCGCGCCAGCATCCGCGCCGATACGCCGGGCGCCTGCGCGAATATCGCCGCTATTTCCGCGGCAAGATCGTGCAGTATCCCGCCAAGCCCGAAGGCCTGCGCACCGCGGAGGGCGTCGCCGCCGTCGACGAGGCGATCGCGTTCCTCGAACGTCAGCCGCCGGTGCCGCCACTCTCCCCTGCCCGGCTTCTCGCCCAAGCAGCCGGCGCGCATGTCTCGGAACAGGGACCGCGCGGAGCGACCGGTCATTTCTCGAAGAACGGCGACGATCCGCGCGACCGCATCCGGCGGCACGGCGGCGGCGACTATGTCGCGGAGACGATCACCTACGGTCCACCCTCTGCAGTCGAAGTCGTGCGCCAGCTCATCGTCGACGACGACGTGCCTAATCGCGGCCACCGCCGCACGGTGTTCGCGGCCGAGATGCGGTTCGTCGGAATCGGCTGCGGGCCGCACAAGACCTACCGCGTGATGTGCGTCGCCGAATTCGCGCGCAAACCGGACGGGCGCCGCTGAACCCGCATTTAGGGTTAACTCCGGACTATCCACACGCCTCGTCATGAGGTTAGGATGTGCCGCATCACCATAGACGTCCGGCGCGCGTACGCGGCGGGTTCCGGGGGATCTGTAACATGCGTATCGGGCGTTTCGCCACCGCCGCGCTCGCGGCCTGCTCAGCCCTTTTGATTGCCGCCACCGATAGCGAACCCCGCAGCCGTTCGATCGAGGCGCAGGTGCTCGAGCGGATCAACGATGTTCGTCAGGATCCCCGCGCCTTTGCCGACGAATTGCGTGAATATCGCGACTATTTCGACGGCGACATGCTGTTCCTGCCGGGCGAGGAAGGCACTTACACGCGCGAAGGCGTGTCCGCGGTCGACGAGGCGATCCGCTTTCTCGAACGCCAGGCCCCGCTCCCGCCGCTCGAACGGGGCGACCTGCTCGCGCTCGCCGCGCAGGATCATGCCGACGATCAGGGCATGATTGGCGCGATCGGCCATGTGTCGCGCGACGGATCCGGCCCCGGCGAGCGCGTCCGCCGCCGCGGCGGCGACATTTTCGTCGGCGAAAGCATTTCCTATGGCATGGCCGATGCCGACGCGGTGGTCCGCCAGATGATCGTCGACGACGGCGTGCCCGGCCGCGGCCATCGCACGCTGTTGTTCAAGAACGACTTCCGCTTTGCAGGCATCGGCTGCGGGGAGCATCGCCGCTATGGCCATATCTGCGTCGTCGATTTCGCCGCAACCGCCGACGGTCGGCCGAGCCTGCCGCAATGGACCGCCCACGGCGCGCGCTCCGCACCGGTTCGCGCCCGCGCCCGCTGAGGCAGGTCGCTTATTGCGCGCCGAGCTGGCCGCCGCGGCTCTGATTCTCGCGAAAGGCTTCGTTCCGCTTCTCATATTCCCCGTTGAGCTTCGCCCATTCGGTCTTGGTCAGGCAGATGCGCTTCGACATCACGCTTCCCGTCGGCGTGACCGAACGGCAGAGCTTCTTCTCCTGGACCGGCTTGGCCGGATCAATCGGCGCATCCTGCGCAATGGCGGCGTGCGAAAACAGGCACGTAACAGCAGCAGCCGCGAGCAAGCGGATCGACATCCCCACCCCCTGAAAGATAGCAAAGCAACGCCATAACATACTGTATTGCACACGTATAGCGGTCGCCGCTACGCGAGTGGTGCCGACGGTATGCGATCACGCCACGCGCTATTTGCGTCCGAACAATTTCTCGATGTCGCCATGCGCCAGTTTCACCCAGGTCGGGCGGCCGTGATTGCATTGGCCCGAATGCGGCGTGACTTCCATTTCGCGGAGCAGCGCATTCATCTCGGCGACCGAAAGGACCCGGCCCGCGCGCACCGAGCCGTGACACGCCATGGTCGAGGCGACGTGGTCGAGCCGCTCCTTCAATGACAATGCCTCGTCGAAGCTGGCGAGTTCGTCGGCGAGATCGGTGACGAGGCCGTGGACGTCGCCCTGTCCCAGCGCTGCGGGCGTTGCGCGGACAAGCATCGCGCGCGGGCCGAAACGTTCGAGCTCGAGGCCGAATTGCGCCAGTTCCTCGATGCGTGCCTCGAGCCGATCGCAGGCGGGCTCTTCGAGCTCGACGACTTCGGGCAGCAGCAGCGCCTGGCTGGCGACGCCACCGCCCTGCATCGCCCGCCGCATCCGCTCGAGGACGAGGCGCTCGTGCGCGGCATGCTGGTCGACGAGGACGAGCCCGTCCTCGGCCTCGGCGACGATATAGGTCTTCGCGACCTGCCCGCGGGCGACACCGAGGGGAAGTCTATCGTCTGAGGGACAGGCGCATGCGCGGCTTCGGCGCGGGCTTGCGGCGGCGGGGTGAAGAAGGTGGGGCGGCGATCGTGGAGCGCGAGGCCTGAATAATGCTTCAACTCTTCCCCGTCTGCTGCGGGACCTCCAGGACTCCACGTGAGTGCCTCCGGATCAGGCCCGCTCACATGTCCCGGTTGCCACATCCCCAAAGCCGCCTCGCTCGGGCGCTGGACGCTGCGGTGACCGGCTTCGTCGAGCGCGCGGCGCAGGCCGCTGACGATCATGCCGCGGGCGAGCGCGGGATCGCGGAAGCGGACTTCGGTCTTGGCGGGATGGACGTTGACGTCGACCTGGTCGGCGGGGACATCGAGGAACAGCGCCACCACCGGATGGCGATCGCGTGCGAGCATCTCGGCATAGGCGCCGCGCACCGCACCCGCGAGCAGCCGGTCCTTCACCGGGCGGCCGTTGACGAACAGATATTGGTGATCCGCCACGCCGCGATTGAAGGTCGGCAAACCGGCGACGCCGCCGAGGACCAAGCTCTCGCGCTGAAAGTCGATCGCGACGCTGTTCCCGGCGAGATCGCGATCGGTGAGCGCGGCGACTCGCTCGGGACGGGTTTCGCCGCCTTGCACCGAAAGCACGCGCCGTCCGTCATGCTCGACCGAAAAAGCGATGTCCGGCCGCGCCATGGCCAGCCGCTTCACGACATCCAGGCTGGCACCATATTCGGCACGCGGCGAGCGCAGGAATTTACGGCGCGCCGGCACGCGGGCGAACAATTGCTCGACGCGTACGCGCGTGCCCGGCGGCAGCGCGGCCGGACCCTCGGCGACCAGTTCGCCATTGTCCACAGTGCGCGACCAGCCGTCGGCGCCGCGCAGCCGGCTCTCGATCGTCAGCCGCGCGACACTCGCGATCGAGGGCAACGCTTCGCCGCGAAAACCCAACGTCGCGACAGCTTCGATCGCATCATCGGGCAGTTTGGAGGTAGCGTGGCGCTCGAGCGCGAGCGCCATATCGGCGGGATTCATCCCGCAGCCGTCGTCGATGACCTCGATCAATTCGGTGCCGCCGGCGGTAAGCCGGACGGCGATCCGGGCAGCGCCCGCATCCACAGCGTTTTCAACCAGTTCCTTCAGCGCGCTGGCAGGGCGTTCGACCACCTCACCGGCTGCAATTCGGTTGACAAGATGCTCGGGGAGACGGCGTATTGACATGGCAGTCTGTCTAGCCCAACGGGCGGCATCCCGCGACCCGCAAGCGCATGCATCGAGATGGATTTTTATCCGTCCCGGAAGGGTCCGGGCTAAAATCTGGTGCGAACAGCCGGCGGCGGGCGCCCGTGCGGCAGGACGGAACAACGAATGGCTTTTTCCCGCTTTTTCAAATTCATGTCCCACGACATGGCGATCGATCTGGGCACCGCGAACACCGTCGTCTATCTCCGCGGACGCGGCGTCGTCCTCAATGAGCCGTCGGTTGTGGCGGTCGAGACGCTGAACGGCGTCAAGCGGGTCAAGGCCGTCGGCGACGACGCCAAGCTGATGATGGGCAAGACGCCCGGCTCGATCGAGGCGATTCGCCCGCTTCGCGACGGCGTGATCGCCGACATCGATGTCGCCGAGCAGATGATCAAGCACTTCATCGAAAAGGTGCATGGCGGGCGTCGCTTCATGCGCTGGCCGCAGATCGTGATCTGCGTGCCGTCCGGTTCTACTTCTGTCGAAAGGCGCGCGATCCGTGACGCCGCGCAGAATGCCGGCGCCAGCCAGGTGTGGCTGATCGAGGAGCCGATGGCGGCGGCGATCGGCGCCGACATGCCGGTTACCGAGCCGATCGGCTCGATGGTCGTCGATATCGGCGGCGGCACCACCGAAGTCGCGGTGCTCTCGCTGCGCGGCCTCGCTTATTCGACCAGCGTGCGCGTCGGAGGCGACAAGATGGACGAGGCGATCGTCTCCTACGTCCGCCGCAACCACAATCTGCTGATCGGTGAAGCCACCGCCGAGCGGATCAAGCAGGAAGTCGGCGTCGCCAAGCCGCCGGCCGACGGCATCGGCGCGACGATCCACATCAAGGGCCGCGATCTCGTCAACGGCGTGCCCAAGGAAATCCAGATCAACCAGGGTCAGATCGCCGAGGCGCTCAGCGAGCCCGTCGGCACGATCGTCGAGGGCGTGCGCATCGCGCTCGAGAACACCGCGCCCGAACTGGCCGCCGACATCGTCGACCAGGGCATCGTGCTCACCGGCGGCGGCGCGCTGCTCCAAGGGTTGGACGAAGTACTTCGCGACGAGACGGGCCTGCCGGTGACGGTCGCCGAGGATCCGCTGACCTGCGTCGCGCTTGGCACGGGACGCGCGCTCGAGGACCCGATGTTCCGCGGCGTGCTGATCCAGGTCTAGGGCGCGACGGATGGCGCCGCCACGGACCCGGCGCCCCGGATTTTCGCGGCGGGCGCAATACGGGCTCTTCATCGGTTATGTCGGTGCGGCCGGCGGTGCGCTGATCGGCGCAGTGCTGCTGTTACTCTCTACCTTCAATCCGCCCGCTTTCGCGGCGGTGCGCGGCGTGTTCGCCGAAGTGACCACGCCGGTCGCTTCCGGGTTCCACTGGGTGCGGCGCAGCCTGGGGAGTATACCCCAGGGAATCAGCAGCTATTTCAACGTCCATAGCGAGAATGCTCGCCTGAAGAAGCAACTTGCCGACAATGCACTTTCAGTGTCGCGCGCGCAGACGCTCGACCAGGAGAACCGCCGGCTGCGCGAGATGGTCAAGCTGCGCGACGTGACCACCGACGCGATCGTCGCGGCGCGGCTGGTCAACAGCTCGTCATCGAGCACGCGTCGCTATGCGACGCTCAATGCCGGATCCTGGCAGGGAGTGAAGCGCGGCCAGCCGGTGCGCGATCCCACCGGCCTGATCGGGCAGGTCATCGAGACCAGCCCCAACAGCGCCCGCGTGCTGCTGCTCGTCGATCCCGAGAGCATCGTGCCGGTACGCCGCACCCGCGACGGGCTTCCGGCGATCGCTTCGGGACGCGGCGACGGGCTGATCGACATCCGCTCCGCCAGCGTCGCCACGATGGGCTTCCGCCCCGGCGACGTCTTCGTCACTTCGGGGACGGGCGGCGTCTTCTCGCCGAACATTCCCGTCGCGCGCGTGGTTCGCACTCAGGGGGACATCGCAGTCGCGCAGCCCGCGGCCAATCCCGACGCGCTCGATTTCGCGCTGGTCCAGCAGACTTTCCTGCCCGAGCCGGTAGCGACGCCGACGCCTTCCTCCTCGCCGAGTGCCGCGCAACCCAAGGCTGCGCCGTGAGCCCCGTAGAATTCATCCCGATGGGCCGCGCCGAGAAGCCGCCGCGCGCCGTATGGCTCGCGCCGCTGTCGGTGATGCTCGGCTCGCTGGTCACTTTGTTCCCGGTCGTCGCAGTGGTGCCGTTCCTGCCGCCGTTCGGGCTGATGATCCTGCTCGGCTGGCGGATGGTGCGCGGCGATTCGATGCGCGTCTGGGCGCCGGTGCTGCTCGGCTTCTTCGACGATATGGTGAGCGGCCAGCCGCTCGGCTCGGCGATGCTGTTGTGGACATTGTGCGTGCTCGCAATCGACGTGCTAGATACGCGGCTGGTATGGCGCGATTTCTGGCAGGACTGGCTGATCGCTTCCGGCGCCATCGGCTTCTGCCTGATCGCCGGGCGGCTGGTCGCCTCGCCTCTGGGCTCGCATGCCGACACTGCGCTGCTGCTGCAGGTGGTCACCTCCGCGGCCTTGTTTCCACTGATCTACCGGCTCTGCGTCTGGTTCGACAGCGACGTGAGGAAGCATTGAGGTGCTGAAGGTCACCGAGGCGTCGCAGGCATACAGCTTCTCGCGGCGCGCGTTGCTGATGGGAGGCGCGCAGGGCACCGTCGCGCTGGCGCTCGCCGCGCGCATGACCTGGCTCTCGGTGTTCGAGAACGAGCGCTACAAGCTGATGGCCGAGGACAATCGCGTCAGCCGGACACTGAGCCCGCCGCGCCGCGGTTGGATCGTCGATCGGAGCGGCCAGCCGCTCGCCAACAACCGTACCGATTTCCGCGTCGACCTCATCCCCGACCGGCTGGAGAAGCGCGAGGAGACGCTGGCCGAGCTCCAGCGCATTCTGGGGCTCACCCCGGAGGATATGGCACGCGTCGCCACCGACCTGAAGCGCGCCCATGGGTTCAAGCCGGTGCAGGTCAAGGAAAGCCTCGACTGGGAGCGCTACGCCAAAGTGCTCGTCCGGCTGCCCGAATTGCCGGGGGTGCAGGCGACGCAGGGATTCACGCGCAACTATCCGCTCGGCGCTGGAGTGGGCCATCTGATCGGCTATGTCGGTGCTGCCTCGGCCGAGCAGTATAAGGAGACCAAGGATCCGTTGATGGTCACGCCCGGGTTCAAGATGGGCAAGGACGGACTTGAGAAGACGCTCGAGAGCCGACTGCGCGGCGAGCCCGGCGCCAAGCGCGTCGAGGTCACCGCGCGCGGAAAATTGGTGCGCGAGCTGACGACGCGACCCGACGTGCCCGGCAAGACGGTCAAGCTGACCATCGACGCAGGGCTGCAGGAATATTGCGCGCGGCGGCTTGCCGACAATTCGGGCTCGATCGTCGTCCTCGATTGCCTGACCGGCGACGTGCTCGCGATGGTCTCGATGCCCGGCTACGATCCCAACAGCTTCTCCGACGGGATCAGCCAGAGCGAGTGGAAGATGCTCTCCGGCGACGATCACGTTCCCTTGATGAACAAGGTCCTGCAAGGGCTGTATCCGCCGGGCTCGACCGTCAAGCCGATGCATTCGCTCGCGATCCTGCGCGCGGGCATATCGCCCCAAGCCACCGTGCATTGCAGCGGCGCGCTGCAGGTCGGGAATCGCGCCTTTCACTGCCACAAACGCGGCGGGCACGGCGCGGTCAACATGGAGCGTGCCGTCGCGCAGAGCTGCGACATCTATTTCTACTCGATGGCGCGCGAACTCGGTTATGACCGCTTCGCGCCGACGGTACGCGAGATGGGCCTCGGGCAGCGCTTCGACTTGCCTTATACCAGCCAGCGCTTCGGCACCGTGCCCGACAGCGCGTGGAAGCTGAAGAAGTACAAACAGCCCTGGACGATCGCGGACTCGGTCAACGCGTCGATCGGACAGGGCTATGTCCTCGCCAACCCGCTCCAGCTTGCGGTGATGGCGGCGCGGATGGCGCAGGGCCGTGCGATTGTGCCGCGGCTGCTGCTCGACGAGCCGCACCAGCCGGCGCCGTCGCTCGGCATCGACCCGCAGCATATCCAGACGGTGCGTCAGTGCATGTGGGCAGTGATCAATGGCGGCGGAACCGGCGGCAAGGCGCGCCTGCCGATCGCCGGTATCGAACTGGCCGGCAAGACCGGCACCGCGCAGGTCCGCGCGATCACGTCGGCAGAACGCAGCTCAGGCGTGCTCAAGAACGCCGCGCTGCCCTTCAAGCTGCGCGACCATGCGCTGTTTGTCTGCTTCGCGCCGTGGGACAATCCGCGTTACGCCGCCTCGATCGTCCTCGAGCATCATGGCCACGTCAATCCGGTCACCGACGTGGCACCCACCGCACGCGACGTAATGACCTTCCTGTTCGATCGCGAGAAGGCGATGGCCTCGCTGCACGCGCTCGAGAAAGGCTGGGGCGGCACCTATACCGAGCGGATGGCGGCGAAGAGCGAGGCGTTCAAGGCAGCGCAGGCGGCGGCGAAGGCAGCCCTCCCCCGCCCGTTCCCGAGGATGCCGAAGCGGCGGCGAGCAATGTCGTTTCCGAAGCCGCCAATGCCACCGTGCCGGTCGGCGACGTGGCCGGCGCCCCGGTGGAGCGCGACGAATGAGCACGCTCGGCCCCGGCATGATCCCCGCGCCGCTCGCGCAGCTGCCGTGGAAGGTCCTGCTACTCGTCCTCGCGGTCGGCTGTTTCGGGCTGGTCGTGCTCTATTCGGCCGCGGGCGGCAGCCTCTATCCCTGGGCGTTCTCGCAGGGCGTGCGCTTCTTCGTCTTCTTCGGCATGGCGATCGTATTGTCGCGCGTGCCCGAAGGCTTCTGGGCGCACGCCACCTTTCCGATGTACGGGGTGATCCTGTTGATGCTGCTCGGCGTCGAAGCGCTCGGCGCGGTCGCCGGGGGCAGTCAGCGATGGCTCGACCTCGGCATCATCCGCCTCCAGCCGTCGGAGTTGATGAAGCCGGTGATCGTCCTCACCATGGCGCGTTTCTACGAGATCCTGCCCGCGAGCGAGATCCGCAAGTTCGGCGCGCTATGGCCGGGCGCCGTGCTGATCGGCCTCCCCGCGGCGCTGGTGATGCTCCAGCCCGATCTCGGCACCGCGCTGATGATCACCGGCGGCGGCATCGCGGTGATGTTCCTCGCAGGCATCCCGCTGCGCCTGTTCATCGGCGGCGGGCTGGCGCTGGCGGCGGCGGTTCCGCTCGTCGTCAATTTCGTACTCCATGAATACCAGCGCAACCGTGTGCTCGTGTTCCTCGATCCCGAGAGCGATCCGCTCGGCACCGGCTATCACATCAGCCAGTCCAAGATCGCGATCGGATCGGGCGGCATCTTCGGCAAAGGCTTCCTCAACGGCACCCAGAGCCATCTCGACTATCTCCCCGAAGGCCATACCGATTTCGCGCTCGCCACGATGATGGAGGAATGGGGGCTGATGGGCGGCCTGTTCATCATCGTCGCCTTCGGCTGCTTGATCGGCTGGGGCATCAGCGTGAGCATGCGCGCCAAGAGCCGCTTCGGCCGGCTCACCGCCGCCGGGCTCTCCGCGACGATCTTCTTCTACACCGCGATCAACATGGGGATGGTGATGGGCCTCGCGCCCGTGGTCGGCATTCCGCTGCCGCTGATCAGCTTCGGCGGCACCGCGCAGATGACCTTCATGATCTGCTTCGGCATCCTGATGTCGATCGATCGCGAGAGCCGCCGCAAGCAGCGCTGGTAAAGTTTCGAGGCAGGCGCATTTTAGGGTTTGCAATCCGCCCCAGCTTTGCTAACCGCGCCCCTCCAAACGCGGCGGCGCACTCACCAAGAGCGCCGGGAAACGCCCCGGAATGGACGCATAGCTCAGTTGGTAGAGCAGCTGACTCTTAATCAGCGGGTCCTTGGTTCGAGCCCAAGTGCGTCCACCAAAACTCTCAATTATTCAACAGTTTAGCATCCCTGTCGGATAGCGGACACGGCTCGCGCAGAACGTGTCCGCACAGTGTCCGGAAATCGTGATGAGTGAAGAAACCCGCCCAGCCGAAACCCGGCGGGAGAGTGTCAGGCGTGCGGTTCGCCGCTGTGGTCGCCTTCGTCGCCGTTATATTCGCGGTCTCCGTTTTCCTCCGCGTCGGTGTCGTCCCCGATCGCTTGGCCGCAGCCGTACCACCATTCACGTTGGATGACCGGCCCGGCGATCATGTGATCGTCCCCAGCCACGCAGCGGTCGCAGTCGTCGTCCTCCAGGTCTGGATCGCCGCTCAGGTGGTCCATGAAGGCGATCAGCGTGTCGATTGTGTCGCCGATCTCTCGCGCGCGGCGCCGCGGCCGAGGCGCTCTTAGTCGATCACCCGTCAGCCCAACCACTTCTTCGGCGTCGGCGCTCCCGGCTCCTCTGCCAAGCCGGTGACGCGCATCGCTTCGTTGTAGCCGATATAATAGGGCCGTGAAGGGTCGCACCCGCCCTCCCGATAGACGGCCTCTACCATTCGAGCGAGCAGTCTCCCGCTGACCTGGTAGATCTGAAGCTGGTCGGTGCTGTCGATGCTCATCGACATGCGGATCACCCACAGTCCGCCGCTGTCGATCGAGAACGGGACCTCCTTGCCGTCGATCGTCGCGTTGAACCGAAGGAGGTCGTCGTGGCGATCCCATTCGCCCTGCCCGATGATCCTGACCTGCATGCGCCATCTTCTCGGCAGATCGCAATTGGTACGCAAGCGGCCAAGAAATATGGCGGGAGCCGAAGCCCCCGCCTCTGTCTCAGCCGTAGGTGTAGGAACCCGTTTCCTCATTCAGCACTCCGCGTTCCCGAACGAGCTGGATTAGCTTCTCTCGCGCGCCAGGCTTTGCCAGCGTGTTCGCATAGTGCTGAAGCATTCGTTTCCGTGGGTACCTCGCCCATGAGTCTTGGAGGTCTAGCCAGTGGGTCGTCGGCATCGTCTCTTCGCACGAGATCTTGCCGTAATGATCATGGACATAGATTCGCCCCCCGGCGGCCGCATATGCTTCGGCTGCCTCCTCGATTGACGCAAACGGTCTGGCGTCGTGGAAGCGTCCCAATATGACTAGAAGTTCAATCACGTGCTGCAGGCGCCGGGGTTTGGCGTACAGGTGATCATTGAGAGCCCGATATCGAGGCCGCCTGAGATCCTCTTGCGAATCGCAGGGCAGCATGAAGCGCACCGATTCTTCGCCCGCTTCATCTACTTCGAGCACCAGCTCAATGCCGCTACCCTTGGCAGCGGAGTAAAATACCGCGCTGTATGTTCCGTGCGGACCGGTCTTACGGCCATAGAGCTCGGCGAGCATATCCTCGATCGATTCTGCTTTGGTCAGGTCAGGGCCGTGGCGCTCCGAAGGGAGACCCTTCTCATCAAGATAGCGTCCAGTCGTTGCGCGAGCCGGATTGATCGCGGTCATCATGTTCATGGCAGCACTCCTAGGTTCGGGGAGGCTGGCACCATCGCCAGCCATCTCACCAATCCTTGGCGATGCAAGAGGTTCGTTCGCGGAATTGGCGGGCGTGCCCGAAGTCCGTACAGACGGATTAGCCATGATCGTCTCCTATCGACGGTTGTGGTTAGGCCGGGCGCGGGGAGCTTCCACCTTCCCCGTTCGGCCGCACCCCGCTTTGGGATGGTGATAGAGTTTCTATCATGGCTGACGAGCTTGCCGCAATAGGCGCATTGATATAATCTCTATCACCATGACACCCACCCAGTGCAGGATGGCTAGAGCGGCCCTTGAGTGGTCCGCCCAAGATCTCGCCGACGCGGCGGGCGTGGGCTACGCGACGGTGGCGAGGTTCGAACTGGGCAAGTCCGTGCAGGATGCGACAGTCGCTAAGCTGCGCTCGGCCTTGGAAGCGCATAGGATTCGCTTCATCGATAGCGGGAAGATGGCAGGCGGGATCTTCAGGATGCGCGCGGGGTAAGTCGGTGGCCCGTTCCACGACTGCACCGCAGGCAGCTCGTGGAGCGACTGGCTCGAGGAGAACGGCGCGACCGTCTGGTGAGCGATCAGAGCTTACCGAATCGCAGCTGGATGATCTCGTTTACCCAAGCCAGCAATAGGTTCAGGCCGTTGTTCTCGATGCCCCATTTGCGGCGCTCGCTGCCGTCATAGCCTTCCAAAATGCTTTGCAGTTCATCCACAATTTCTGCACCCACGCTGTTGCGCTCACCAGTTACGAGACTGACGTCCACAGAAAAGCCGTTGGACTTCAGCCATTGGAAAACGTCACCGTCTCGGATGTGCTGCTTAATTTCCTTAAATTCGGCCTTCTCGCCCGAATCGATCGCCGCATTCAATTGGATGATCAGATATGTGAGATCGATAAGAGTCATAGTATGCTCCTCCCGCAGTTTCGATATCTACGGCTGATTTGCGGTCGAGTTCAACCTTCGGACGCACTGCGCGGCGGCGGCGCGTGCCCATCTCGCGCAAGACTGGTAAGGCCGGTGTGGCAAGGCCGGAATGAAAGGGAGCGGGATGGGAGAATTCGACGACTTCACGCGCAAGTTGAGCGGTGACCACCAAGAGAGAACCGCAGATCACGAGGTGCGAGAGGCGAAAGAGCGCGATGACCGGCACGCCGGCTGGGATCGCGACATCGCCCTTCTCGAAACGGTCGCGACGCCGCTCCTCGATGAGGCGAAGCGCGCGTGTGAGGCTCAGGGCATGCGACCGGTCATCGCAAGAAACTGGGAGCGCGAGCGATTCACGGATCCGGCTGTAGAGTTTCAGCTGTTCGGCCCGAAGAAGCGCCCGCTCGATTCGAGCACCTATGAGGTTCAGGCAAACACAACCGTAGTTCGAGTGGAAGATGGGAAGCTTCGCGCGTCGATAACAAAACGAGCAATCGGCAGCTCAGTCGGGGTGAATTATGTCGGGTATGATGAAGACGGCATCAAACAGGCACTGAAGCATTCGATTAGCTCATTCTATGACGAAATTGACCCGGGTAAGGCCTGAGATTTCGTATTGATCGGAGCCGGGAGGGGACAAGGCATGATCCTCCCGGCTCCTACGCGGCGGCGTTTCCCGACACCCCCGCGCTAACCTGTGATCACGCCGGCCGCACCAGCGCCGCCAACTGCCGATCGTTGAACGCGCCGGCAGAGGTGACGCCGTTGCCCCCAGTCGTGCCGGTGGCTGCCCGATGCGGCCACCGCCGCGTGAAGCCGTCGTTCGATTTCCACCGGATCGCCCCCGGACCGCTCGGCAATGTCCTTGGCTTCCCTGGGATAGTCCGGTCCGATCCTGCTTCCGTCCTCCTGCGAGGCATCCTCCTGCGAGGTGTCGGCCGGCTTCTCCGCGTCTCGCACCTCCTCGAGGAACCAGCCATGGACGACGATCTTGCCCTGGCGCTCGGTCTCGCGACGCTGGCCGGCATCCACGGCGGCGATGACGGCGAAGGCCGCGGCGCCGTGGAGCACCGCCATCAGGCCGACGGAAAAAATCGTGGCAAGTCCGCTCCAATCGGTGGCTTTCCCGCCGCTGCGATTGCCCAGCAGCTCCCGTTGCCGCTCCCGCCGCCCGCTCGAACGCCGCCATGACGCGGCAAGCAGCAGGCGGACAGTCTTCCAGAACCCGATTGAGGCCCCGTTCGTCATACCTGTTGCGGTCTCGACGTCAGCTTCAGGAACAGCGATTCCAGGCTCGCTTCCCCATGGCGTTCCTGCAGCTCCGCCAGCGATCCCTGCGCAATCACTGTACCGTCGTTGATGATCACGGCATGCGAACAGAGGCGGGTCACGTGATCCATCAGATGAGTCGAAAACAGGATGGTCGTGCCGGCTGCCGCGGCTTCCTGGATCAACTCGTAGAAGATATGCGTGGATTCAACATCGAGCCCGTTGGTCGGCTCATCCAGCACCAGCAATCGCGGCCCGTGCAACATCGCCATTAGCAGGCCGAGTTTCTTCTTCATCCCGCGCGAGAAATCCTCGGCGTAATTGTCGAGATCGTCGGCCAGCCGAAGCCGCCGAGCCAGCGTCTCGGCCCACTCCATCGCCGCATCGACATCGAGACCATGCATCCCGGCACTCAATTCCAGCAGCTCGCGCGCCGACAAATAGGAATAGAATATGGGTTCGTCGGGCAGAAAACCGATCAGCCGCTTCGTCGCGACGCGCTCTTCGAAGGCATCGAGCCCGGCCACCCGCAGAACGCCCGATGTCGCCTTGAGAATTCCCATCAAGAGGCGAAACAGAGTGGTTTTTCCGGCGCCGTTCGGACCGAGCAACCCGCAAATCTGCCCGGCGGGGACTTGGAACGAGATTTCGGTCAGCGCGAGCTTGTCGCCAAATGTCTTCGTAGCCCGGTCGATAAAAACGAGTGCTTCCTCATTCGGCATACGACCCCTCGCTTGCCCGCGCTACGTCCCATTCCAAAGGCATGCGGTCAATCCGGCGATCGCGGTAAAACGCGCGTTCGTGTTTGCGACCAAGCGTTTCGAAGGTGACGATCTTAGCCGTCGACACTCGATGCTAGCGCATGGGAATTGAAGCTCCCGCATACGGATCATAGCCGGTCGGACGCTGTGGCGGCCGCGCGAGCGGCGAGAGATCCGCCAAGACGATCTGCTGCGGCGCAAGCCCGAGTGCGTTCCCCTCCCTCGCCATGCCTTCGAGTCCGGCGACGATGCTCGACGCCCCGAACAGGATGAAACATCCCAATATGACGGTGGCAGCGCGTCTCAGGTCCACCCTGCCGGGAGCACCATTAACCCGATGCTGGCGACGGAAATGACGGCGACGGTCGTCGCGATCGTGCCGAGCAACGTTCCTTCCAGCCAGTCAACGGACGCGACGAGGACGCTCGAACCTGGCGGATCGGTGAGCGAGGAGCCGTAAGACCAGGTCGTGGCCGAAACCTGACGCACAGCTGTGAAGGTTGGCGAATCCAGCACCGGTCCACCGTGCGCACCGGTCTGCTGGCGGGCACAGAGAGAGTTCGTACTTAGCCGCTCGATAACCATCCAATAAAATGTTGCGCATAAGCGTGGCTTGCGCTCACATTCTCCTAGAAACGAAAATCGATTCGCCACGGGGCTCGCAGGCGAAATTCACGATAGCGATTGAATTCGGTTTCTTACGGCGGCCGCATACCCGCTCGTATGGGGGACATCTAAAATGAATCTGCGGCCTTCGGCGCGCCGAACTTTCCTGCGCGCCTGCTGGATGACCGGGTCTGCGCTCGGCGCACTGGTCGCCACGTCGAGCCATGCCCGCGCACAGGAGTCCACGAGCTACTCCTATGATGCCCTGGGGCGTCTGGTGAGCACGAGCACGAGCGGTGGGCCCAATAGCGGCACCTCCACGGGCATCTGCTTCGATAGTGCCGGCAATCGAGTTCAATATGTCGTGGGCACGACGGGACTGCCCGCCTGCACGACGCAATTTACAGGCCTGCAAGCTCCCCAGCCGCAGAATCGGAGCCCCGAGCCTGAACGGGAGCAGAGAAAATAGTCCTATCTCTTGTTTCGCGGGCGCCCCGGCGCCGTCACACTGACAAGCAGCGGGCGACTAAAATGCGATTTTCTCTTGTACACGCCCTGGGCTATTTGATCGTCGTAGCCCTTGGAGCGCAACAACAGGCAACGGCCCAGACGAGCGACTACATCCCTCCCAAGGTGGATACGACCACTCCCACTGGCGTCAATATTGCCGATGGATCCTTTATTCACACGCAGACGGACCTGTCTCTAGGACAGCTCTCCCTGAATCGCTTCTACCTTGGTGGCGCCGAGGATCCGAACAGACCCTTCTTCGGGCCCAAAATGGATCACACGTTCGACATCTACGTAGCGAAAAACTTCCAGCCCTCAGGCTCTTATTACAACTACAAGCCTGTCATCCACATGGGTACCGCTTCAGCTGGACCCTATCTGGAGAAAAACGGTGTCTCGAGCTGGCCGCCACAGGACGGCGACGGATATTCCGGCGAGCTGACAAAATCTGGCACCGCCTACGTGTACACTGCGCAAGACGGAACACGATACACGTTCAACCCTTCCGTTCAGGCTGCAAACGTGGTCAGCGGAAGCGCGGGCTCCCAGCGCGTGGCGTCGATTGCCTACCCCAATGGCCGGACGCAGAGCTTCTCCTACAATGCCAGCGGGCAGCTGAAACTGGTGAGCGACAGCACCGGCTATGCTATCGTGTTCGACTATAACGCGGACCAGACCGTCTCCGCGGCCTGCGGATTCAATCTCGCTGTGAACTACGTGTCGGCAGCAAGCGCCTGCTCGTCCGCGACGTTCAAGGTCAGCTATGGCTATACCGGGGGTAAGCTAACTTCCGTCACTGACGTTCGTGGCCAGACGACATCCTATCAGTATTCCGCTACCGGCCATCTCTCATGCATCACGCCGCCGGGATTCTTATCCTGTCAAGTGACCAATGAATATTCCGCTTTCATGGTCGAAAAGCAGACGATGGCGGACGGCGCAGTCTGGCAGTACAGTCATCTTGGAGTAGACGCGGACACGCGTAACCCGGATCCGCCCAGTCCTTACAACGGGAATATTTCTGCCAGTATCACGGACCCTGCCGGCAAAGTTTCAAGCTATATATTCACCCAGACCTCGCCCTATCAAAGAACCGATGCGAACGGTCATGTCTGGCAGTATCGATATAGTGGAGGGGGCGTGGATCCGATAGCGGGCTTGCCGTTGTCCGAAGGCAGCATGCTTGTGGAAATGACATCCCCCGAGGGGAACAAGTATACGGCGCAATATTTCGGACCACATAATTCCGTTACGAAACAGACCTGGACACCGAAGCCCGGATCTGGGCTGGCCGACTCCGTTATCGAGTACGGCTATGCGCCATCCTGTGCTTCGCCCGCCACCAGATTGAATTGCACCAGACCACTCTGGAAGAAGGACCCCAAGGGCAATCAGGCCGACTATAGCTATACGGCTACTGGCGACCTTGCCTCGGAGATGGATCCAGCGCCGAGCGCAGGCGCGGCGCGGCCGCTGAAGCTTTTCACTTATGCGCAGAAGTATGCCTGGGTGAAGGATTCGGGCGGGAGCCTGGTGCCCGCCGTGGCGCCGGTCTGGCTGCCGTCGACCGAGACCTTGTGCCAGACCTATTCGGGGAGCAGCGCAGCAACCTGCGACCCGGCGGCACCGATCATGGTGACCACCTATGAATATGGCGCGGATGGCACCGCCGATAACCTGCGGCCGCGCGGCGTGGTGGTGAGCTCGAGCGGAGTGAACCGGCGCACTTGTTACGGCTATGACTGGAAGGGCAACAAGATCTGGGAGACCAGCCCGCGCGCCGGCCTGTCGGTGTGCCAATGAGCGGCGTGGAGGGAACGGCCATGAAGAAGACCATCGCCGGGCTGCTGTGCCTTGCCGCCTTCGCACTTCCTTCGGCGGCGCTCGCCCAAGCCTCGCCATCGGATTTTACCAGCGCCACCCGCTACGATCTTCAGGGCCGCGTGACGGGAACCATCGCGCCGGATCCGGATGGGGCGGGTCCGCTCCACCATTTGGCGGTGCGCAACAGCTATGACGACGCTGGGCGGCTGGTCAGGCAAGAGAAGGGCGAGCTCGCGGCCTGGCAGTCGGAGGCGATCGAGCCGAGGCTGTGGGAAAGCTATACGACTTTCACCGTCTTCAGTCAGGTCGACACGACCTACGACGCCATGGACCGCAAGCTGAAGGAAAGCGTGTCGTCTGGCGGGGTGACCTACCAGATCACGCAGTACAGCTATGATGTGGTCGGCCGGTTGGAATGCACCGCGGTGCGAATGAACCCGGCGGCGTTCGGCGCGCTGCCGGCGAGCGCCTGCACATTGGGGACGCAAGGGAGCCAGGGCCCGGACCGGATCACGAAGAACATCTACGACGCCGCCGGCGAGCTGCTGCAGGTGCGCAAGGCAGTGGGGACGAGCCTCGAACAGGCGTATGTCACTTACGGCTACACGCTCAACGGCAAACAGGAGTTTGTCGTCGACGCGAACGGCAACAAGGCGCAGCTGGTCTATGACGGCCATGATCGCCAGGTGCAGTGGCAGTTCCCGTCCAATGCCGCGCCGAGCGGGTACAATCCCTCGACCCCGGCCAATGCGCTGGCCACGGCGGGTGCGGTCAACAGCAATGACCGCGAGGAATATGGCTATGACGCCAATGGCAACCGCACGTCGTTGAGGAAGCGGGACGGCCGCAGCTTCACCTATAGCTATGACGCGCTCAACCGGATAACGGCGAAGATCGTGCCGGATGCATGCGTGGCTGGCTACGCGTGTACCAATGTGGCGGCATGGGCGACGCGGGATGTCTATTACAACTATGATCTTCGCGGGCTGCAGACGGCGGCGCGGTTCGACAGCGCCAGCGGCACAGACGGTGTCATGAGCAGCTATGACGGTTTCGGCCGGTTGACCGCCAGCACGACCATCATGGGCGGTGGCATCACCAACCGAACGCTCAATTATCAATATGACGCGAACGGCAATCGCACGCGCATCACGCACCCGGACGGCACTTACTTCCGTTACGACTTTGACGGTTTGGACCGGCCGACCGACGTGTATGAGAACGGCACCTATCAGCGTGCCCATTCGGACTGGGACAATCAGGGCCGCCGCTGGGGAGAGTGGCGAGGTGCGATCTTCTCTTCCTACGGCTACGACTCGATTTCTCGACTGAGTAGCGCAGGCAATGATCTGGCGGGCACCGCCTACGATCTCACGACCACGTTCGGCTATAATCCCGCAAACCAGATCACCAACCGGACGCGCTCCAACGCCGCTTACAGCTTCACCGGCTACGTGAACGTCGACCGCAGCTATGCGGCAAACGGGCTCAACCAGTACAATTCGGCCGGCGGGGTGAGCTTCGGCTACGATTCCAACGGCAACCTGACCGCCAGCGGTGGCACGAGCTACACTTATGACGCCGAGAACCGGCTGATCCTGACATCGACCGGCGTCCAGATCGTGTACGACGCCCTGGGCAGAATCATTCAAACGACGAGCCCGTCCACTACCCCCACGCGCTTCCTCTACGACGGCGACCAGCTGGTCGAGGAATTCGACGCTTCCGGAACGGTGTTGCGCCGCTACGTGCATGGCCCCGGCGAGGACGATCCGCTGCTCTGGTACGAAGGGGCCGGCCTAACCGGCCTTCGCAGCCTGCAGGTCGATCACCAGGGCTCGGTGGTCTCGGTCGCCGATGGCGGCGGCAACGTAATCGGGGTCAATGCCTATGACGAATACGGCATCCCGGCCGCGAACAATATCGGCCGCTTCCAGTACACCGGCCAGGCATGGATCCCCGAGCTCGGCATGTACCACTACAAGGCCCGCATCTACTCGCCGACCCTCGGGCGCTTCCTGCAGACCGATCCGATCGGGTATGACGATCAGGTCAATTTGTATGCGTATGTTGGGAATGATCCGGTGAATCGGACTGATCCTTCCGGAGAGTGCACCGAGGAAGATGGTTGGGCAGATTGTGGGGATATTGTTGTCGTAGGGCAGCGACCGCTATTTGTTCCTCTAGTTGTCATTCCAGGAACTATAGAGAATACCATGTGGACCGAGTGGGCGGTCAAAAACTTAAGATTCACTTGGCCATCCATAGAGAACGGCAAGCGCAATATATGTAATTGGACTGGAGCACTTTGCAACGAGAGCACTGAGCCAAGTGAGGGCGCAGAACCGGGCCCCGAAACCAAAGGCCCCTCAAGGCAGTTTGAAAAACCCGGAGGCATCAAAGAGGCAAACGAAGACTTCGATAAATCTAAACCGAATAACGTATCGAACAAGGGAAACGGAATTCGGGTTGGAACTCTTCCTGATGGGCGAACAATTATCGTAAGACCCATAAGCAAGGAAGGCCGTCCTACTGTGGAAGTTAGACGTCCTAACGGTCGTGGTTATGAGGTGAGATATGGCTCAAGACCGTGAAATACGCAGAGATGAATTATACGAGGAGCTATCCATCGGGCTCACCGTAAAAGGAATACCAGATCTGCTTTCTATAGGCGATGATCGGGATGTGCTCCGTATTTTACTGCTGGATGCATCCGGAGAAAAGCTAGAATTAATCATTTCCAATGTTATTTCTTATAGAAAAACTGAAGAAAGATTTATGCTTTTATGCAATAACTATATGAATAACTTTGGTGTATTGGATAAATTTTCTGTTATTATAAATAATTCGTCAATGATAAGATGGATTACTGCTGAGTCTATGGAGACGATAGCTGATTTAAAGTTGTTTCATGTACGATTGTCATTCAAGCAAGATATATTAGATGTTATATTCGCGGGGTCGGTGGATATTTCTACGCGGGCATGGGCTGGATGATACTTGGCGATTCTACTTATCTGTCGAATTAACTTGCTAACGACGAGAGCCGCCATTGCGTCTGTCATCCAAGCGGCAGAAAAGTCCTAAGCCACCTCTTTTCGGTCAGGATGTGCTGCTTGAAGATGCGCTCCACCTCGCCGATCGTGCGCAGATGCTCCTTTGGCCGGCGGTAATCGGGCCAAAGCGCGTTTCAGTTCCGGGGACACTATACCTAATTACGCGGCCACAACGCCTATGCCTTTACCGGCTCTGTCGGGGTGAACCGCAGCTACGCGGTCAGCGGGCTCAACCAGTACAATTCGTGGGCTTCGGCTACGATTCCAACGGCAACCTGACCAGCAGTGGCGGCACGAGCTACACCTATGACGCCGAGAACCGGCTGATCCTGACCTCCACTGGCGTCCAGATCGTGTATGACGCCCTGGGCAGGATCATTCAAACGACGAGCCCGTCCACTACCCCCACGCGCTTCCTCTACGACGGCGACCAGCTGGTCGAGGAATTCGACGCTTCCGGAACGGTGCTGCGCCGCTACGTGCACGGCTCCGGCGAAGACGATCCGCTGCTCTGGTACGAAGGTGCTGGCCTAACCGGCCTTCGCAGCCTGCAGGTCGATCATCAGGGCTCGGTGGTCTCGGTCGCCGATGGCGGCGGCAACGTAATCGGGGTCAATGCCTATGACGAATACGGCATCCCGGCCGCGAACAATATCGGCCGCTTCCAGTACACCGGCCAGGCCTGGATCCCCGAGCTCGGCATGTACCACTACAAGGCCCGCATCTACTCGCCGACACTCGGCCGCTTCCTGCAGACCGACCCCATCGGGTATGACGATCAAGCCAACCTGTATGCGTATGTTGGCAACGATCCGGTCAATGGCCGCGACCCCACGGGAATGATGAGTTGTGATCCGGAGCCTTGCCCGCCTGTGGCTAGCGGCCCGCTTCAAGGCGAACGAAGAGATCCTGCCAGCCTGCCCAGTACAGAAGGTCCCGGTGGGCGTGAACGTATTATGGAGGCCGGAGGCTTCTATGAGCGCTCGGCTGATGGAGGCATCGGCCAATGGCGCGACCTCGCCACTGAAACTGCCGTGGAGTGGGGTGGCGCGGCGCTAGGCGTTCTCAGCGGCGGTGAAGCCATAGGCGGAATTGCGGCGGGCATCCGAGGGTTGGCTGCGATTGGTGAATCGACCGCACTATTTCGCGCCGTGGGCAGCGCGGAGTTGGGGAGTATAAGATCTTCAGGAGGATTCTCCAATCCAATTGGAATAGAGGGCAAGTATTTTGCCACGACCTTGGAAGGTGCGCAATCTTATGCATCTCAAGCTGTCGCAAGATTCGGAGATGCTCCCTATACATTCGTGCAAACTAGTATTAAGAATACATTATTAACTCCTGCAATGTCTGCGACGGTTGATCGTAGAATTAGTTCACTCGTGATACCTACCCATGTATTGCCTAGTTTAGCTACTCCAATAATACTTCCGTGAGGAATCGCGCTATGGATGAATCTTGGGATATTGTAGCAGAAATTACCATGTACTCTACGGACTTAGGAGGAAGACAAGGTCCGACACCAAAAGATAAATTCAACTGCATTATGCAAGCAAGCAACCATGCCTTCGATATAAGAATTAATCTCAATGATCATGGATCATTGATGCCGGGCGATAGGGCCAGAGTGCCGGTGCAATTTCTCTATCCCGATCTAGCTAAAGATTATTGCACCGTAGGCACGAAATTCGTGTTGAGGGAGATAGGAATCATCGGAGAAGGTGTCGTGGAACAGTCCCGATTGTAGGCTGATCCGATTGAGTACAACGAGCATCTAACTTTGTACGACCATGTTCTAAGTGATCGCTGGACCCATACGCATTACGGTGACATTACCATCACGGGGACAGTTTATTAAATAAACCGAAATTTGCTATCAAGGCGGAATGGCTCGTCTCCCCGCCTGATCCTGCCTGACTATCCTAGTCACGCAGCGCGGCAATCGGCGGCAGCAGACCTTCTTACTTTGTCCCTACTCGCTGACTGAGCATCGAGGAGTCGAGACATGGCTGTAAACCTCCACTCCTTGTAGGTAACTCGACCGCTACCTTGCGTCCCAGGGCGTTCTTGCTCCGGCGTCCTTGATTGATCCGTATCGCATGTCCGGAAAGGGCCGGAAGCGGTCCGGCAGCTTACAGGGCCGACGATTGGGTTGGCAGACATGAATGCACGAGAAGGCAATTCTACTCCGCCGCAGCGAAGGCGAGCACACCCGGAACCTCGGCGCTGCGCCGATCTCTGCCGATCACCACTACCGCTGCGGTACCGCGCAGAGTGAGCGTGCGCTGCACGTCGATTTCGCGGATGCGCAGCCCGCTTGCTCGAACGACGTCGAGCAGGGCAGGCGGATAGCGGCCGGCAGGGACATACTCCTCGCGGGCCAGCATCGGCGGGGTCTGGTCCTCGTAATTGAGCAGCAGCGGCGGCGCGCCCACGATATTGGTGAGGCTGTCCGAACCGCGCAACGCGGCTACCAGGCGGACGGTCTCGGGTACCACCGACGATCCGATCGTCGCGACCGCGAACAGCGGCTTGCCGCTTTCCAGGACGATGACCGGCGCCATATCGCTGGGGACGCGGGCACCGGGTGCCAGGTTGACGAGCGAGTGGCGATAGGTGCCGGCCGGAGCCGGGATCGGCACGCCGTCCACCACCATCCCCGAATCGCCCCAGATCGGCGTGTTGCTCGAATGGACGAGCGCTGCGATATTGCCCCAACGGTCCACCACCACGACCGACGCGCTGTGATGCCCTTCCGGCGCGGGATCGGCGCTGCCGCCGAGCATCGTCTCCATCGCGGCCGATGCGGCAACGCCATAGGCTTGGCCGACACGCGCCAGGCAATTGCCGCCAATGCCCGCGGCCTTTTCGAATGTGGCCGCTGCGGAGCCCCAATGGCTGAACATCGCCACGCGGAGCGCCAGCGCGGTGCTGCGGAAGGCGTCGGCGTCGCCTTTTCCACGGACATGACCGATCAGGTTGAGCGCCTCGAGCGCGGCGCAACCGCTGATGTTGTGCGCATCGGGTCCGGCGACGGTGGCGCCGTCATAAGCGAGGCGGAGCGGTTCGCCCCAGCGCGGAGCATAAGCGTGCAGGTCCGCCATCGTCGCGGCACCGCCAGCTCTGCGCACGGCTTCGACATAATGACGCGCCCATGCGCCGCGGTACATCTCCCGCGCGCCATTGGCGGCGACCGCGCGGTAGAGAGCCGCGAGTTCGGGCTGGCGATAGCGTGCGCCCAGCTTCGGGAGGTTCGTCCCGTCGGGCAGCGCGAAGCGGCGGCCCTCGGCGGTCTTGAGCAGCTGCGCGGTGCCCAATTGGAAGTAGGCCGTGAGCAATCCGCTGACCGGGACGCCATGATCGGCGTACCAGATTGCGGGTGCGAACAGCCGCTGCATCGGCAGTCGACCGAAACGGCGATGCATGGCCTCGATCCCGGCCATGAAGCCGGGCACCAGCGTCTTGCGGCCCTGCGCGCCCGCCGCGACGGTGGCCGCGCCGCCGGTGACGATGCTGAGGTCGGTGGCGGGGATCGTCGCCGGCGAACGCTCGCCGCGCCAGGTTCCCCATCCTGCGTCGAGGGCATGCACCTTCTTCGTGCGCGCCTCATAATAGACGAGCTGCAGCACGCCTGCCGGCGAGACATTGGCGCCGAGCATGGTCGTCGCCTGGGCGAGCGCGGTAGTGATCGCGGCGTCCGCGGCGGTCCCGCCTTCGCGCAGCACCCGAGCCCCCGCCTCCACTGCGATCGGCGAGGCAGTACCCGCGACCACCCCGCTCGCACTGCGGACTTCACGGATTGCGGTCGGGAAGATCGCCGCCTCCCGCGCTTCGATCGCGGCGCGATCGGGGTCGGGAGCCGCGGCGAAACCCGGAGTCACCAGCGCGAGCGCCACCATCAGCGCAACGAGGCGCTTTGCACGGACCATCATTCGTCTCCTTGAGCGTTCAGTCTTTGAAGAACAGCATCTCGATGGGCATTTCGAACAGTTCGGCGATATCGAAGGCGAGCGGCAGGCTCGGATCGTAGCGGCCATTCTCGATCGCGTTCACGGTCTGGCGCGACACCGCGAGCTTGGCGGCGAGATCGACCTGCGACCAGCCGCGTTCGGCGCGAAGTTCCTTGAGGCGGTTCCTCACCGGTAACGCAGCACTTGCGTCCAGATGCAGGCGATCCAGACCATCTGCGCGGCCGTGAAGATCGTCCACATCGGGAGCCGCGCCCATCCCACGACCTCGAGCAGACACCAGGTGATCATCAGGAACTGCAAGATGCCGAAGGCCCAGGCCACGGCGATCAGCTGGTTCTTGCGCATCATCTCGTCGCTGCTGCGGAACTGGGCGATAGTGAAGCGCAATATCCCGAAGGCGGGGATCAGCGGCAGCAGCATGATCGGCGTCCGCCAGTTGCCCAGTTGCGGATAGCCGATTGCAACATAGACCGCGGCGATCATCACCGCGACATAAGCGAACGTCCAGCTACCCTGAATCATCATCGCGCGGCGGACTTCGGGTCTAAGCATCACGGCGATACGCCCCTCATTATGGAAAGCTTCTTTTCCATACTCCGGCCGCAGCTCGATGACAAGCCTCTTTTACACAAGTTTCCTTTACATCCCAGTTTGTCGTCAACACCTGGCGATGAGCGAAAGCGGACGCTGATCGGTTGGCTGGACGAACGACTGCTACCAGGTTCCACCGGTGCTGCACTGATTGACCGATATTGGCGCGAAGCGCGCCACTGCGTGAGATCGCTTCCGGCGACACGCGATGGCGCCGTTCGTCAGGCTCCCTCGTGCGACATAGACCCAAAGCACTCGATCAGCATCTCGGTCAGCACTCGTATCTTGCGCGAGGGATGCTGTCCTGGCGGCCGGATGACGAAGATACCTGCTTCAGGCAGCGGATAGTGCGTCATGATCCGCACCAGCTCGCCGGCCCTCACATGGGCCTCGATGACCCCGTCGGGAAGGCAGGCAATACCCACTCCCGCCACTGCGGCGGAAACCAGGGCAGTGCCGTTATCGGCCCTGAAGCGGCCCTGCGGGCGGATGGTGATCCTCTTGTCGCCATCCATGAAATTCCAACTCTCGTTCACTTGCGTGAGAGCCTCATGCGCGAGGATCGCGCCCGGCGTCTCCGGCGCCCCATGCGCGCGGATATAGCTCGGGCTCGCAACGACGCTTCCGCGAATGGGTCCGACGCGGCGGGCGAGCAGGTTGGAGTCCGGAAGAAATCCAACCCGTATCGCGCAGTCATACCCTTCCGAGATGAGATCGACGAAGCGATCGGCGTAACAGGTGTAGATTTCAAGCCTGGGATGGCGCCGCCCCATGTCTGCGATCACCGGCGCCAGATGGGTCGGGCCGAAGGTGAGCGGCGCCGCGATCCGAAGCCGGCCGCGAAGTTCGCCGGCAGGCAGGATCACCTCCTTCGCGTTGTCGATCTCGGCACAGACCCGTGCGGCATAGTCCCGGAAAGTGGTCCCGGCCTCCGTGAGCGCAGCGCCCCGTGTCGTTCGTGCGAGCAGTTGGACGCCGAGGTCTGCCTCGAGCCGGGCGAGCCGCCGGCTGACGATCGATTTCGACACGCCCAGACGGCGCGCGGCAGGCGAAACACCCCCGGCATCGGCAACCTCCACGAAGGTTCGCAGCTCTTCGATGTCCATTCGGCGTTCCCCGATGCGCGACACAGTGTGTCTCGAAGGCGCACTACCGTGTCAAAAGCGGGAATGGCAATGCTCTGCCCGGGCAACGCGCCTCCCCGGGGTTTGTCAGCGAACCCTCCCTTTCAAACGGCACAGAGGATTATCATGAGCTTTCGCAACGGCCTCGACTCGCTTCTTCGTCCCGAGGACTCGGTCCTCGTCCTGATCGATCATCAGGCCTTCCAGCTCGCGGGACTGGGAAGTCATGATCCTCAGACGGTGGTCAACAACACGACCGCGTTGACGAAGCTGGCGAAAGCTTTCGATGTTCCGACCATTCTCACCAGCGTGCTCGCAGCTCGTGGTGGCCTTCTTTTCAAGCAGATCACTGACGTCTTCCCGGACCAGGAAGTGATCGACAGGACCTGGGTGAACACCTGGGAGGACAAGAAGGTGGTGGACCTGGTCAAGGCGACCGGCCGCAAGCAACTGATCATCGCAGGGCTGTGGACCGAAGTCTGCGTCGCGATGCCCGCGATCCAGGCGGCTGGTGAAGGCTGGGACGTCACCGTGATCACCGACGCATCCGGCGGAGTTACGAAGGAGTCTCACGAGGTCGCCATCCAGCGCATGATCGCGGCCGGCGTGAACATGATGACATGGATGGCTCTTGCGGGCGAATGGCAGCGGGACTGGGCGCGCACCGAGCACGTCGAAGCGGTGACTGAAATCCTGATTTCGCACCTCGGCGGCAGCGGTATCGCATTCCTGTGGGAGCAACAGCTCCTCAACACGCCCGTGGAGACGCTGGAGCGTTCCGGCCTCTGATCCGGACAGGATGAGGGCGGTTCCGCGCGCCGCGTCGCCGAACAGCGACGCGGCGCCGGTGCCTTGCCAGCCGAAACGTCTGAAGGACTTCTCATGGAAATCGGCATCGACAGTTTCGCCGCCATCCTCCCCGACCCCGCAACGGGCGCACTGCCCGCCGCGACCGATCGGATGGCCGAGCTCCTTGACGAGATCGAGGTCGCGGATCGTGTCGGGCTCGACGTGTTCGGCGTCGGCGAGCACCACCGCGCCGAGTTCCTCGATTCCGCTCCGGTCATCATCCTGGCCGCCGCGGCCGCCCGCACTTCGCAGATCCGCCTGACGAGCGCCGTGACGGTCCTGAGCGCGGCCGATCCGGTGCGCGTCTTCCAGCAGTTCGCGACGCTCGACCTGATCTCTAGGGGCCGAGCCGAACTGGTCGTCGGTCGGGGATCGTTCGGGGAGGCCTTCCCGCTTTTCGGCCTCGACACCCGTGCCTATGACGACCTCTTCGCCGAGAATCTCGACCTGTTCCTGAAGCTGGGCGAGGCCACCAACATCACCTGGAAAGGCCGCTTTCGTCCGGCGCTCGACGGACAGGGCGTCTATCCGCGTCCGCACCAGCCGCGCCTACCAGTCTGGCTGGGAGTCGGCGGCACGCCGCAGTCCTTCGTGCGCGCCGGCACGCTTGGACTTCCCTGATGGTAGCGATCATCGGCGGGACGTTCGAGCGCTT
Source organism: Sphingomonas sp. 7/4-4 (assembly GCF_027941955.1). Classification (GTDB taxonomy): domain Bacteria; phylum Pseudomonadota; class Alphaproteobacteria; order Sphingomonadales; family Sphingomonadaceae; genus Sphingomonas. The sequence continues at coordinate 372,694 of NZ_CP115960.1, read as the reverse complement.
TCGTCCGCTCGTCGACCTTTACCGCGAGGCCGGGGCCCGCGCCGGTCACGATCCCGAAACCCTCAAGGTCGGCGTGCACGCGGTCGGTTTCGTCGGGGATACCGACGACGAGGCGCGCAATGCCTATTTCCCCGGCTGGCAGCATCTGTTCGCCAGGGTCGGGCGGGAACGCGGCTGGGCGCCCCCGACGCGCGAGCAGTTCGACTCCATGGCCGACCCGGAAGGCGCGTATCTGATCGGCGATCCCGAGACGGTCGCCGCCAAGATGCTCCTGGCCAGCGAGACGTTCGGCGGCGTGTCCCGGATCACGCTCCAGATGACCAGCGCCTCGATCGAGACGGCGGCGATGAAGCGGTCGATCGAACTTCTGGGCCTCGAAGTCGCGCCGATCATTCGCGCGGCGACCTGATCTTCATTCAGACCATAAGGAATCGACTCATGTCGAGTGAGGCAATCCGCAATCCAAACACGGATCGACACGGCGTGAGCAAGGTGCGCGACAATCCGGCCGAACATCGTTTCGAACTGGCGATCGATGGCAGCCACGAAATCGCCGCGGTCTATTACGGCATCGGGAAGGATCATTTCATTCTCACCCATACCATCGTTCCGGAACGATTCTCCGGGCAAGGGATCGGCTCAGCGCTTGCGCGGGGCGTGTTTGACGGGTTGCGCGCGAGCGGCCGCAAGGCCGTTCTGCGTTGCCCGTTCATGGCGGCCTATTATGCCCGCCATCCCGAATATGCCGATATCGTCGATATTTCGAACGCTTCCGAGACAGCATGATCGAGATGGTCATCGAGCAGCGCCGCCGCAGTCTGGGCGGCAGCTTCCAAGCCTGCCGATCACGCTTGAGAAACTATCTTGAACTCTCATTCGGCGAGCGTCCCGCTTGACGCCTTTCAGCTGTGATCGGCAGGCACATAGGGACGGCCGCGGGCTATCGGCCTTCGGGCGTTACGACCTGCAGCGCGCCAAACGTCTCGTACAGCAGCTCAGCGATCGGACGCTTGCCATTCTCCCGGCTCAGGGCGTCGAATGAGAGGCGCATCGCGCCGATAGCGAGCATCGCGATGAGCCTCAGGCCGGTTTCCCGCTCGGGCTCGGGCCACCGTTCACGCAGCGCTGAGAACAGCGTTCTTTCATGTTGAATATAGCTCGCCTGCTTTCGTGCCTGGACCGCTTCGCTGGAGCGCATCACGCGGTCGATCGCGAGCATATCGTCGACGGGGATTGGTGCGCAAACCGCCACGACGGCGTCGCGGATCGCTTCCTGCCCGGAACGGGGCGATCGACTTCGATGACCTGAACGCGACCAGAAACTACCAACCGATGCCGGTCTATAGCCAATCGAAACTCGCCTGCCTGATGTTCGCCTTCGAGTTGCAGCGGCGCAGCGAGGCTGCCGATTGGGGTATCGCGAGCATCGCAGCGCATCCGGGTATTTCCCGCACCGATCTCCAGCACAGTGCGCCCGGCCGCTGGAGCCCCATAGGCGTCGCGCGTTCCGTCCTCTGGTTCCTGTTCCAGCCCGCGGCGCAGGGCGTGCTCCCCACACTTTTCGCCGCAACCTCGTCCCAGGCCGAACCCGGCGGCTATTACGGCCCAGACCGGCTGAGCGAGACGCGCGGATATCCGGTGTTGGCGAAAACGCCGGCACAGACCCTGGACCGGGTCGCAGCCGAGCGCCTGTGGCAGGTCTCCGAGGCGCTCACTGGCACGCGTTTCAGCTAATCACTCGACGCGATCATAGCCGTACTGCTTACCGCGATGGGGCATGAAGTCTTGTAGCGGCCGACGAACCGGGGCTAGCGCTCCGGTAGCGGTCGCTTCCCAATAAACATGCCGGTCACGCCACCCGGAAATTCGCCCCGAACAGCAGCACTTCGGAATCCGGCGGGCTCACCTGCAATGTCCCCTCGCCCTGCGTCACCAGCGCGTGCGCCAAAACGCCGCCGCCGCGCGCGGCGTGACCGGCATGTCCTCCTGCCCTCCGGCAAGCGCGCTGCGCAGCTCGGAATCGAGCACGATCCGTGGGCCATCGGCGCGCACGACGATCTCGATCGATCCGTCGACGATCTCGGCGCCGATGTCGAGCTGGCCGCCGCGGATCAATGCGTCTCCGCCGATCAGGGCTAGGTTGAGCAGCACCTTGATCGCCTGCTTGGGCAATACCGGGTCCTCGACCATCCAGCCGACATTGACGCGGTGGTTCTCGCCGAACAGCCCCTCGATCGCCGCCTGCGCCTCGCGCGTGTCTACGGTCTCGCCGAAGCCGCCCGCCGCGCCGAAGGCGAGACGGAAGAATTTCAGCTTGTTGGCCGATGCCTTCGCACTCTCGCTCAGCAGCTCGAGGCAGCGCGCGCGCATCTCCGGATCATGCTCGTCGGCGAGCAGTTCGAGCCCGTTGTTGAGCGCGCCAACCGGACTGAGCAAATCGTGGCAAAGCCTTGAACACAAAAGGCTCGCGAAATCGGTCGGGCTGATGTTCAAGGAAGTGGCTCCGGTTACCCCAGCGCCTCTTTGGCGCAGCCGCGTTGCCGCTGCAAGCTGCGCCCGTGCACCGCGCTAGACGACGCGGCGCCCCGAGAAGAGCTGGATCAGCCCGACGACGAGCGCGACGACCAGCAGGATGTGGATCAGCCCGGCGCCGATATGAAGCGTAAAGCCCAATAGCCAGAGCACGAGCAGAATGACGACGATGGTCCAGAGCATCCGGGAAGTCCTTTTTGTTATGATGAGCAAACGTGGCACGGGAGTGAAACGTTCCACGATGCGCCGCCTTGGCTGGAGCCTTCAGGCGTGGATCAGCTCCACCGGCGTGAAGCGGCCGTGCAGCGGGCCCCGATCCCCTGCCCGCCATAGCGTCTCGCCCCCTGCGCCACGATAAGCCATAGCTTGCCGTCGGGTTGCGCCATCGCCGCGTCGGTGACCGAAGGAGTCGCGTCCCCGCTCGGATGCGAGTGCCAGTAACCGACTATTTTCGGCCCGCCCGCGCGCTCGGCGCGGAGTGCTGCGAACAATGCTCCAGGCTCGATCTCGAAGCGCCGCTCGGGCTCTTCCGCAACATTCTCAACGGCTTGCCAGTCGGTGATCCGATCCGGTGCGCCGAACAGCAATCCGCACGCCTCGCGCGGGGCGGCATCCGCGAAAATGCGTTGAATACCGATCAGTACAGATCTTGAAACATGCGCCCTCATCCCCATTTACACCTATAGAATGGATCGGGGGTTACTACACTCGAAGCGCGGATTTCGGATGCCGCGAACGGCTGGCGGCTCGACCGTGCACTTGCCGATGCCGTGCCCGCGCTTTCGCGCGAGCGCCTGAAGGTGCTGATCTCGAGCGGTGCGGTGACCGGCCCAGACGGTCTCGCCCGCGACCCCTCGAAAAAGGCGCCCGGCGGTGCGCTGTTCAGCATCGCAGTGCCGGATCCGACTCCGGCGCATAACGAGGCGCAGGATATCGCGCTCGACGTGGTGTTCGAGGACGAGCATCTGATCGTGATCGACAAGCCCGCGGGGCTGGTGGTCCATCCTGCCGCGGGCAATCTCGACGGCACTCTGGTCAATGCCCTGCTCCACCATTGCGCGGGGCAGCTTTCGGGGATCGGCGGAGTCGCGCGGCCGGGGATCGTCCACCGGATCGACAAGGACACGTCGGGCCTGATGGTCGCCGCCAAGAGCGATCGCGCACATATCGGACTCGCCGCGCAGTTCAAGGCACACTCCATCGACAGGCGCTATCGGGCAATCGTTGCGGGAAAAGTGTCAACTTCGGCGGGTACAATTTGCACTTTCCTAGGGCGATCGTCCACGAATCGGAAGAAAATGGCAGTCGTCCGCGAAGGTTCAGGAAAGCACGCGATCACGCATTGGTGTCAACTTCGGGAACAACTTCGCGAAGCAACCCTGGTTGAATGCCGGCTCGAAACCGGGCGGACGCATCAGGTCCGCGTGCACATGGCTTCGATCGGTCATCCGCTGTTGGGCGATCCGGTCTATGGGAGCACGCGCCCGATCCATCGTGCACTTCTGGCAACCTTGAATTTCCGGCGGCAGGCCTTGCATGCGGCGCATCTCGGGTTCATTCACCCCTGACAAGCCACGCTTTGGCGTTTGATAGCGAAATGCCTGCGGACATGCAGGAACTGTTCAATAAGCTCATCGTATGATTTTCGTGGCGCAACCCGTGTGGTGCTGCGTCCAGTGAAGGGAGATTGATCATGGCAAATGGCAGCAACGTCCCGGCGACGATTCCTGCACTCGGCGGAGAGGCGAGCCTCAACCGCTATCTGTCCGAGATCAAGAAGTTTCCCATCCTGGCGCCCGAGCAGGAATATATGCTCGCCAAGCGCTTCCAGGAGCATGGCGACCCCGATGCGGCCGCGCAGCTCGTCACGTCGCACCTGCGACTCGTGGCCAAGATCGCCATGGGCTATCGCGGCTATGGCCTGCCCGTCTCCGAACTGATCTCGGAGGGCAATATCGGCCTGATGCAGGGCGTGAAGAAGTTCGAGCCCGATCGGGGCTTCCGCCTGGCGACCTACGCCATGTGGTGGATCCGCGCCTCGATCCAGGAATTCATCCTGCGCAGCTGGTCGCTCGTGAAGATGGGCACCACTGCGGCGCAGAAGAAATTGTTCTTCAACCTGCGCCGGATGAAGGCCAAGCTCGACGCGTTCGAGGATGGCGACCTTTCCCCGAGCATCTCGCCAAGATCGCCACCGATCTCGGCGTGACCGAGGAAGAGGTCACCTCGATGAACCGCCGCATGGCGATGGGCGGAGATACCTCGCTCAACGTGCCGATGCGCGAGGATGGCGAGAGCCAGTGGCAGGATTGGCTACAGGATGATGGCCCGCTCCAGGACGAGGCCGTCGCCGAAGCGCAGGAGGCCGATGTCCGCCACGAAATGCTCGTGGACGCGATGGAAGATCTCAACGAGCGCGAGAAGCACATCCTCACCGAGCGTCGCCTGACCGACGATCCGAAGACCCTCGAGGAACTCAGCCAAGTCTATGGCGTCTCGCGCGAGCGCGTCCGCCAGATCGAGGTCCGCGCCTTCGAAAAGCTCCAGAAGGCGATGATGCGCCTTGCGGGCGAGAAGCGGCTGCTCGCGGCCTATTGACGACGAAGCGGTTGCGTTGAGCGACCAGCGCCGCCAATCGTGCCGGAATGAGTGACGAACGGCACGATGATCTGGCGCGTACACCGGCGCCGCAGGTAACGACGCGCATCGACGCGCCGGAGCCCGCGCCGCCGCGCCCGCGCAGGTCGCTCAAGCGCCGCATCCTCGGCTGGATCGCCAAGGCGGTGCTGATCTTCTTCCTCGGCTCGCTGCTCTGGGTCGCGGCTTTGCGCTTCATCAACCCGCCGATCACCTTCACGATGATCGGCGACGTGGTCTCCGGACACGGCGTCAGCAAAAGCTGGATGCGCCTCGACCGCATCGATCCCAGCATGGCCCGCGCCGCGATCGCCGCCGAGGATTCGCGATTCTGCCAGCATAACGGCTTCGACTACAAAGCGATCGCCGCGGCGGCCGCGCGCAACGCCATCGGCAAGAAGCACATCCGCGGCGGCTCGACGATCAGCCAGCAGACCGCCAAGAACGTCTTCCTGTGGCAGGGCGGCGGCTATTTCCGCAAAGGCCTCGAGGCGTATTTCACGCTGCTCATCGAGAATATCTGGGGCAAGCGCCGGATCATGGAGGTCTATCTCAACGTCGCCGAGACGGGGATCGGCACCTATGGCGTCAATGCCGGCGCGATGCGCTATTTCAAGCACGACGCCTCGCAATTGAGCGACCGCGAGGCCGCGCTGATCGCCGCCGTCCTGCCGCTACCCAAGAAACGCGCCGCGATCGACCCGAGGGGCTTCACGCGGCGCTATGGCAATTCGATCAATCGCCGGATCGGCGTCGTGACGGGAGACGGGCTCGACTCTTGCCTGCGCTGACTATTCGATCTTCTTGGCAGCATCCTTCGCAGCACCGCCCACGTCCTTCGCCGCACCGCCGACATCCTTTGCGGCCTGGGTGATGGCGTCAGTCTTCACATTCTCGCGATTGTTCTGATTGATCAGGTACAGCGCGCCGACCACGACGAGGATCAGCACCGCCAACCCGATCAGCAGCCCGGCTCCGCTGCCGCGGCGCTCGACCACCACCGTGCTGGGACCGGAATCGGTCTCGGTGACGCGCTCGGCGGTCACGCCGTCGGTTCGTTCGACAATTCGGTCGGCCATGACAACTCACTCCTCCGTTACGTTCGCACGAACCGAGGGGCTGGGCCGATTGTTCCGCTTCGGCCTCGTTTAGAAGGGCAGCTTGAAGCCCGGCGGCAGGGGCAAACCGCTGCTCATCTTGGACATTTCGGCCGCCGATGCCGCGTCGGCCTTGGCACGTGCGTCGTTGAAGGCCGCGGCGACCAGATCCTCGAGCATGCCCTTTTCGGACGGCGCCAGCAGCGATTCTGTCGATATCGACTCCGATGATCCGGCCCTTGGCGCTCGCCTTGACCTTGACCAGCCCGCCGCCCGACGCACCCTCGACTTCGATCGTGTCGAGCGTCGCCTGCGCCTTGGTCAGTTCGTTCTGGACGTTCTGCGCCATCGCCATGATGTCTTCGAGGCTCTTCATGCCTGGTTACTCCGTACATTGTTCCAGCCGATCAGCTCGGCTTCGGGAAAGGCTTGCATCGCTGCGGCGACCACAGGCGACGCCAGCACCGCCGCGCGCTCGGCAGCCTCGCCCGCCGCCTGCTCCTCGCGCAGCGTCGGCGCCGCAGCTTCCTCAACGCACTTCAGGCGCCAATTGACCCCTGTCGCCTCGCGAAGGGCCGCTCCCAATTCGCGAACGAAGTCGTGCGGCAGCTCGCGCGCCGCGCCGAACTCGAATTCGGATCCCTCGAACCGCACCGGCCGCAGATAGTCGCGCACCTGTTGCGCGAGCTGGAAGCGCTTGCCCATCTCCAGATGCGCGGCCAGCTCGGCTATGCTCGAAGGCATTGCGGGCTCGGCAGGCTTCGTCGATGCCGCTGCAGGCGTCGGCGCGCTGACGCTGCCGTTCGCCAGCTGCCGCGCGAGATCCCCCGGATCAGGCAGTTGCGAGGCGTGGATCACGCGCAGCAGCGCCATCTCGCACGCTTCGATCGGCAGTGCCGCCTTCGCGACTTCGTCATGCCCGCGCAGCAGCAATTGCCAGAGCCGGTGCAGCGCCGGGAAGGAGAGACCTGCCGCCCAGTCCCGCAGCGCCTTCAACTCCTCGGCAGATTGCCCAGTGGTTGCCGCGGTGCCGAGCTTGGCGAGGGTTACGCCGTGGACGGTTTCGAGCAAGGTGCGCAGCACTGCCTGCGGATCGACGCCGAGATCATATTGCTCGCGCAGCGCCGCCAGCGCGCCGATAGCGTCGCCCGCGAGCAGCAGCCCGAACAGCGAGCGGATCGCGCCCCTATCCGAAAGGCCCAGCATAGCGCTGACAGCCTCGGCACGCACCCCGCCGCCTTCGAGACCGGCATGGGCGATCGCCTGATCGAGGATCGACAGCCCGTCGCGCGCCGACCCCTCCGCCGCGCGCGCGATCAATGCCATCGCCTCGGGCTCGACCTCGACACCCTCAGCCGCCGAGACGCGCGCGAAATGCTCCGCCAGTTTCTCCGCCGGAATCCGCCGCAGGTCGAAGCGCTGGCAGCGCGACAGCACCGTTACCGGCACCTTGTTCACCTCGGTCGTGGCGAACAGGAACTTCACATGCGCCGGCGGCTCCTCGAGCGTCTTGAGCAGGCCGTTGAACGCGGCCTTGGAGAGCATATGGACTTCGTCGATGATGTAGATCTTGTAGCGCGCCGAGACCGCCGAATAACGCGACGCCTCGATGATCTCGCGGATATCGTCGATGCCGGTATGGCTGGCGGCGTCCATTTCGATCACGTCGATATGGCGTCCCTCTGCGATTGCGCGGCACGGCTCGCACACGCCGCACGGATCGATCGTCGGCCCGCCCTGCCCGTCGGGCCCGATGCAGTTCAATGCCTTGGCGATCAGCCGCGCGGTCGAGGTCTTGCCGACCCCGCGGACGCCGGTGAGCAGGAAAGCGTGCGCCAGCCGGTCGCGCCGAATCGCATTGCCGAGCGTGGTGACCATCGCATCCTGCCCGATCAGCTCGGAAAAGGTCTGCGGGCGGTATTTGCGCGCGAGGACGCGATACGCCTCCTGCTTGGGCTGGGGCGGTTCGTCGAGGCCGAGAAAGGAATCAGACATTGCGCGCCAGACTAGCGGGCCGAGGGCTCTGCGTCTTCAAGGAATGGTGGGAGCCGGGACGACCCGACACGAAATCGTTACGGCTGCTTCCTTCCGGATCTGACCGGGTTGGCGACGGCATCGTCCGCCCGACTCCCGCGGCGCATATGGGCAAAGTCCGCGGCTTAGGCAAGTGCGGGAGCGCGCATACGCGCCCCCGCGCTTTTGCTCAGCGCCAATAGCGTATCTTGCGGCAGATGCGGACGCGGTGGCCGTTGCGCCATTTGCGCGTGCAGCTCGTCCGCCAGGCAGCGCGGCGATGCCGGTTGGTGGTGCGGCGTTCGTATCGGCGTTCGCGCTCCCAGCGGCCGCTCTGCGCGGCGGGCGCGCTGGCGGCAAAGCTGGCGACCGATATGACGCCGGGTGCGGCGACGGTAGCGGCGGATGCGGCCGGGACCGCCAGAACCGCCGCGGCGGCGGCTGCGATTAGGGTGAGGATTTTCATATGGCTCTCTCCTGACCTCGGGGCGAAAACCCCAAGGCCGTTACAATCCCGAAACGGCGGCGTTGTTCCGCGCGTTGCTCAAGTCTCAGGGCCATTCGGGTCGGTGGTGACGACAGGCTTGCCGCGACGTTTCGCGAGGACCTCCCCGGCCTTGTCGCCGGTGATGCGCAGCGCCTCGAGTTCGGATTCGCTCGCGGTCTCGATCCCCATCACTTCGTCGCGCGCGCCCTTCATCGCGTGGATCAGCTCGTCGATCTTGAGGTGCAGCGCCGCCTCGTGCCGTTTCTGCTGATTGAGGACCATCTGGGTGAGCGTGATCGCCAGCACCGACAGCACCAGCGTGAGCACCGCCGTCGCCTTGTCGCCGAGCGGCAACAGGAACCAGGCGAGGCAGAAGAGCACCAGCACGATCTGCGCCATCGGATGCCCCGCGACGTTCGCGCCGGCGTCCGAGATACGGCAGCCGATCACATAAAGGGCCTGGCTGATCGTCCGCTTCGACACGGCGCTGAAACTACCCGGCGCGCGCGCCGTTCCGAAAATCGCAACGTGGATCAGTCAGCGCCCCTGCATGTCGCGGTGCTCGGGGGCATCCGCACGGTCAGCCCGTCGAGCTCGGGCGAAAGCACGATCTGGCAGGCGAGCCGGCTGGTCCGCGCCGCGCCGATCGCGAGGTCGAGCATGTCCTCCTCCTCCTCGCTCGCGCGCGGCAGCCGGGCGAAATCCTCGGGCGCGACGATGACGTGGCAGGTCGAGCACGACATCTGTCCTTCGCAGGTGCCCTCCAGCGGCTGTCCGTCATTCTGCGCCACTTCGAGCAGGATCGCGCCCGCTTCGGCCTCGACGTCTCGGCTGTTGCCCTCGGTACTGACGAACCGCACCCGGATCATGCCGCAACCTTCTGGGATCGCGACGCGGCGATGATCCGGTCGAGCGCCGTCAGCAGCTCTTCTTCGGTCGTATAGCGACCGAAGCCCAGCCGGATGCTCGATCGCGCCTCGGCATCGCCAAGCCCGATGGCGCGCAGGACGTGGCTCGGCCGTCCCGACCCGCTGGCGCAGGCCGAACCGGCCGAAAAGGCGATGTCGCGCAGATCGGACATCAGCCGCGCGACGTCGAGCCCCTTGCGGCGGATGTTGAGATTTCCGTGATAGCGCTCGTCGCGCGAGCCGTTGAGGACCCAATCGCCATCGAGATGCGCCAGCGCCGCGCGGAAAAGTTGTTCGGCATGGGCATGGTCCGCCCCGAAACGCTGCTTCGCGAGCCGCGCCGCCGCGCCGAAACCGGCGCACAGAGCGGGCGAGAGTGTGCCCGATCGCCCCGCCGGCTCCTGCCCGCCGCCGTGCAGCAGCGGATCGAGCGTCACGCCGTCGCGGATCCACAGCGCTCCCACCCCTTCGGCCCATGAATCTTGTGCGCCGACACGGCGACGAGGTCGCAGCCTTCGGGGATCAGCACGCGGCCATAGCCTTGCACCGCGTCGCACAAGAGCAGCGCGCCGGCCGCCTTTGCCAGTTCGGCCAATTGCTCGACCGGCTGGATCGTCCCGATCTCGTTGTTGACCAGCATCGCCGCGACCAGCCCTGTCCCCGGCCGGATCGCCGCACGCGCCGCGGCGAGATCGACCAGCCCGTCGCTGCCGAGCGACAGCACAGTGACGTCGCGTCCCTTGCGCGCCTCGGCCTCGACCGTGTCGAGCACTGCGGCATGTTCGGTCGCCAGCGTGACGATCGCGCCCGTCGTGCCCTTGATCGCCCAATTGAGCGCCTCGGTCGCACCGCTGGTGAAGCTCACCATCCCCCCGCGGGCATCAGCGCGGCGACATCGTCGCGCGCCGCCTCCACTGCTGCCTTTGCAGCCCGGCCGGGCGCGTGGGCGGAGTGGGGATTGGCGTGCTGGCTCTCGAGCCAGGGGAGCATTGCGGCGAGCGCTTCGGGTGCGAGCGGCGTCGTCGCCTGATAATCGAGATAGATCATGCCGCGCGCGCCCGTGCCTCGTCGGCGGTCCTGCGCCAGAGTGCCGCGAACGCATCGACCTCGGCCTCGGTCGTGCCTCGCCCGAAGCTCACCCGCACGACTTCGCGCAAGGCCGGTTCGCTCCAGCCCATCGCCGAGAGTACATGGCTCGGCCGCATGCTCCCCGAAGAACAGGCGCTTCCGGCCGAGACCGAGATTCCGCCCAGGTCGAACCGGATGAGCTGTGCCGCGGAGGACACTCCCGGCATGCGATATGCGCCGATCATCGGGCTGCGCGGGCTCGCCTCGCCCACGACTGCACCGCCCGCGTCGCGGATCGCCTGCTCCAGCCCGGCACGAAGGCCCGCCATCCGTGCCAGATCCTCGGCCTCGCTCACGGCCGCGGCATAGCCCAGCGCGCCGGGCAGATTCTCGGTCCCCGCGCGATATCCCTTTTCCTGTCCGCCCATCGGCAGCAGCGTCCCGAAGTCGCGCACCAGCAGCGCGCCGATCCCCGGCGGCCCGCCGCGCTTGTGCGCCGAGACCGCGACCAGATCGGCATGGCGGAGCACCGCCTCGTCCGCATGCGCCGGCATCTGCGCCGCATCGACGAGCAGGATGCCGCCCGCCGCATGCACCATTTCGGCGATCGCCGCGATCGGCTGGCGCACCCCGGTCTCGCTGTTCGCCCATTGCACGCAGAGCAACGTCCGCCCGCGTCCCGCCAGCGCTCCCTGCAGCGCCTCTAAATCGAGGATGCCGTTCGCATCCACCGGCAATACCTTTGCGCCTTCGGAGTGGCGCAGCACCGAATCATGCTCCACCGCGGTGATCAGCCGGTGCTCGGCCATGGATCGCGTCAGCGCCATGTGCAGCGATTCGCTCGCTCCGGAGGTCAGCACGAGTTCGTGCGCCCAGCCATAAGCCGCGGCGATCTTCATTCGTGCCGCCTCCAGCGCCGCCCGTGCCGCACGCCCCTCGGCATGCGGCGACGAGGGTTGGCCCAGCGCGCCATGCCCTCGATCACCGCCGCCGTGGCGGCTTCGGTCATCGGTGTCGTTGCGGCATGGTCCAGATAGATACGGTCGGCCAAGTTGGTTCCAATTGCGTGAAGGGCGGCGCTGCCTATATAGCGCGCAACTCCCCGCGCTCCACTGCGCGCACCCAATTCAAGGCAGGCCACATTGCCCGAAGTCATTTTCCCCGGTCCCGAAGGCCGTCTCGAAGGCCGTTTCGCCCCGCTCCGCGTCCGCGCGCGCCCGTGGCGATGATCCTCCATCCGCACCCCAATGCGGGCGGCACGATGAACAACCGCATCGTCCAGGAGCTCTACAAGACCTTCCAGCGCCGCGGCTTCGCGACCCTGCGCTTCAATTTCCGCGGCGTCGGCAAGAGCCAGGGCACGTTCGACAACGGCATCGGTGAGCTCTCGGATGCCGCCAGCGCACTCGACTGGGTGCAGAGCTTCCACCCCGAAGCCTCGACCACCTGGATCGCCGGCGTCAGCTTCGGCGCGTGGATCGGCATGCAGCTGCTGATGCGCCGCCCGGAGATCCGCGGCTTCATCTCGGTCGCCCCGCCGGCAAACATGTATGATTTCAGCTTCCTCGCGCCCTGCCCTTCCTCGGGCATCATCATCCAGGGCGAAGGCGACGAAGTCGCGACTCCGGCCGCGACCCAGAAGCTGGTCGACAAATTGCGCACGCAGAAGCACATCACCATCCATCACGACACGATCCCGCAAGCGAACCATTTCTTCCAGGACGAGATGGAGCAATTGATGGGCTCGGTGGACCGCTATCTCGACATGCGGCTCGACCCCAACTCGCCGATTCGGTGAAACTAACTCCTTCTCCCCTTGTGGGAGAAGGAAGGGGCCCGCTCGCGAAGCGAGTGGGAAGGATGAGGGGAGTGAGGCCCGGCGTCCCCCTCACCCTTCCGCCGACTGCGTCGCCTCCCTCCCTCTCCCACAAGGGGAGAGGGAATTCACAGCGACCAGATCAGCAGATTCCCCAGCAGCACGAGCGCGCAGATCACCATCAGCACGCCCTTCTGCCGGTCGCCGCCACGCCACGTCCGCACGCCGCCCCAGACCAGTGCGAACATCGCCACCACGGCGATGCTCAGCAGCAGCGGATTGAGTTGCGGATCCATCATCGCACGATCGCCCAAACCAGTGCGGCGATGAGCAACCCCGCGCTTACGAATCCCGCAATCACCCTCGGTTCGCCGCGATAGATCAGCCGCAGGAAATACCAGAGGAACCAGCCGAGCCCGCGCGCGCCGACGCTCATCACATTGGCGAGAACCGCGCCGAACGGAGTTTCCTTCATCAGTTTTCCGATCCCAGCACCGCCGCATAGGCGTCCGGATCGGCATTGCCGCCCGAAAGCATCACCAGCAATCCCGGCTTCGCATCGACCTTGCCGGCCAGCAGGGCCGCCAGCGCCGCCGATCCGCCGGGTTCGAGCACCAGCCGCAGCTTCGCCGCCGACCAGCGCTGTGCGTGCCGGATCTCGGCCTCGCTCACCGCGACCTGGTCGCGCCCCGCCGGCTGAGCACGTCGAAGGTGAGCGGCGAGACTTGCTTCGTCTGCAGCGCATCGCACGCAGTGGGCGGCGGATCGTCGCCCACCGGCTCGATCCATCCCGCTTCGAGGCTGCGGCGCATATCGTCCCAGCCCTCCGGCTCGGCCACGATGATCTCCGCATCGGGGAGTGCCAGCGCCAGTCCGGCGGCGAAACCGCCACCGCCGCACGGCACCACCACGTTCGAAGGATCGGGCAGCTTCATCTCGATCATCTGGGTCATCGCCTCGATCCCGGCACTCCCTGCCCCTCGATGATCCAGGGGTCGTCGAAGCTCGGGACGAGGACTGCGCCGCGCGCATGCGCCAGATGCGCGGCGATCTTCTCGCGGCTCTCGGTGTCGCGGTCGTACTTCACGACCTCCGCGCCCATCGCCAGCGTCGCGTCGAGCTTCACCTTGGGCGCATCGGCCGGCATCACGATCACCGCCGGGATGCCCAGCCGCTTCGCCGCCCAGGCGACTCCTGCGCATGATTCCCCGACGAAAAGGCGACGACGCCCCGTTCGCGTGCCTCGGCGTCCAACGCGGTCAGCCGATGCCATGCCCCGCGGATCTTGAACGCACCGACCGGCTGCAGCGATTCCGCCTTGAAGCACACCAGATGCCCGCGAATTTCCGCTGTAAACAGAGGGGTTTGCGGCAGGATTGCCGCAATTTTCGCTGCAGCGTCACGAACCCCCGCCCGGGTAGGCTGTCGCACAATCGTCACAGTTTAACCCCGCCGTACATTTCCGGATACCGAATCACTTTACATGGGGGACCTCGTCCCTAAATGCCGCCTTCCGCTGCCCCATGGGACTTCCAACCGCAAGGCAGCTTTTCGTCAATGTTTGCCGCGAGGCATTTGGAGGTCCCTTGAATTGCACAAGCATCTTAGCGCGCTGGGGCTAGCGTCGGCCCAATCGACCGCACTTCGCGGTATCGACATCGCCAGCCAGCGCCCGGTTCAGCCGGTAACGCTGACTCGTCCGCACGCCGCATCGCGTGCCGCCCGCTTCTTCGTCGAGAAGTTCCCGGGCCGCTCGATGTATGCCGTGAAGGCAAACCCGTCTCCGGATCTGCTGCAGATCCTGTGGGATAGCGGTGTCACGCATTACGATGTCGCCTCGATTGTCGAGGTGCGTCTCGTCGCATCGACGCTGCCCGATGCGACGCTCTGCTTCATGCACCCGGTCAAGGCCGAGGAAGCGATCGCAGAGGCGTATTTTACGCACGGCGTCCGTGTCTTCAGCCTGGATTCGCTCGAAGAGCTCGACAAGATCGTCGCCGCCACCAAGGGCGCCGAGGACCTGACGCTCTGCGTGCGGCTGCGCGTCTCGTCGGACCATTCGAAGCTCAGCCTCGCCTCCAAGTTCGGCGCGGGCCCCGGCAGATCGAAGGAATTGCTGATGGCCGCCCGTCAGGTCGCCGATGCTCTTGGCATCTGCTTCCATGTCGGCAGCCAGGCGATGTCGCCCGAAGCCTATGCCAATGCGATGGAGCGCGTCCGCGCCGCGATCGTCGAGGCTGCCGTCACCGTCGACGTGATCGATGTCGGCGGCGGGTTCCCCTCGTCGTACCCCGGCATGGAGCCGCCGCCGCTCGAGCGTTATTTCGCGACGATCCACCGCGCGTTCGAGATCGCTGCCAGTCAGCTATTCGTCGGAGCTGTGGTGCGAGCCCGGCCGCGCGCTCTGCGCGGAATACAGCTCGCTGATCGTCCGCGTCGAGCGTCGCCGTGGTGCCGAACTCTACATCAACGACGGCGCCTATGGCGCGCTGTTCGATGCCGCGCATGTCGGCTGGCGCTTCCCGGTCAGCCTCCTTCGCGAGCCGGATTCGAACGCCAAGGATATGGAGTTCAGCTTTTACGGCCCGACCTGCGACGATCTCGATCACATGGCAGGCCCGTTCCTGCTCCCAGCCGACATCCGTGCCGGCGACTATATCGAGATCGGCATGCTCGGCGCCTATGGTTCGGCAATGCGCACCGCGTTCAACGGCTTCGGATCGGACCAGACGGTGATCGTCGACGACGAGCCGATGGTGTCGCTCTACACCGAGGTTGAAGAACCCGCCGTGGCGAACAACGTCGTCAAGCTGTAACGGCTGACCAATAGCGAATCGGAAGGCGGGGTGCTGCGCGCTCCGCCTCCTCACGGGTTTCCGCGTCCCCTTTGAATGACGACGGCCATGAAGATGGGAATCCCATGACCGACACCCTCACCAAGACCGCTGCGGCCAATCCGCCGATCAACGACACCCGCAAGGCGGAATTGCTGTCGAAGCAGGTCAAGCATATCGACATCACCAAGTTCGACGCGCGCCCGATCGTCGATGCGATGGCCGATATGAGCTTCACCAGCCGCGATCTCGGCCGCGCGACCAACATCTACAACCAGATGCTGGCCGACAAGGATTGCACGATCTTCCTCGTCATCGCCGGATCGACCTCGGCGGGCGGCTGCATGGACCTCTATGCCGAGCTGGTGCGCAACAACATGGTCGACGGCATCGTCGCCACCGGCGCGACCATCGTCGACATGGATTTCTTCGAGGGCCTCGGCCACAAGCATTATCAGGCGCTCGAGATCCCCGACGACGACACGCTGCGCTCGCTCTACATCGACCGCATCTACGACACGTACATCGACGAAACCGATCTTCAGAACGTCGATCACACGATCTTCGAGATCGCCGAGAGCCTCGAGCCCAAGGCCTATTCGAGCCGCGCGTTCATCCGCGAGATGGGCAAGTATCTCGTCGAGCACGGCAAGAAGGAGAACAGCCTCGTCAAGCTCGCTTACGAGCATGACGTGCCGATCTTTTGCCCGGCCTTCGTCGACAGCTCGGCCGGCTTCGGCCTCGTCAAGCACCAGGTCGACGCGGCCAAGGAAGGCCGCCCGTATCTGATGATCGACGCGGTCGCGGATTTCCGCGAGCTGACCGACATCAAGATCGCGGCGGGCACCACCGGCCTGCTGATGATCGGCGGCGGCGTGCCGAAGAACTTCATCCAGGATACCGTCGTCTGTGCCGAGATCCTCGGCCACGAGGACGTTGCCGTCCACAAATATGCGGTCCAGATCACCGTCGCCGACGTCCGCGACGGCGCCTGCTCGTCCTCGACGCTGCAGGAGGCGGCATCGTGGGGCAAGGTCAATACCGGCATCGAGCAGATGGTCTTCGCCGAAGCGGGCAGCGTGATGCCGCTCCTCGCCTCGGACGCGTACCACCGCGGCCACTGGAAGGACCGCGCCAAGCGTGGTTGGGCGAAGCTCTTCGCCTGAGGCGATGGACAAAAGAAGCGGCCGGGGAGCGATCCCCGGCCGTTTTGCCATGTGGCGCGTTCTATTCCGTCCCCGACGGGTCCATGATAGCCCTTCCGCAGAACAAGTGCCGGGAGAGTGCCTATGATCCGGAACTGGGCGATGTTGATCGGCAGCGCCTTGCTCGCCGCGGGGCAAAGCCATGCGCAGACTGCGCCTTCCCCGCCGGCGCAATCCGAAGAGCCCGGCGATCAGGACCAGCTCAAGGTGACCGGCCAGCGCATGCCTACCGCCGAGGCGCCGCGCTCTTCGACTTGCGAGGTCCTCGCGCGCGATCCGTTCCTGCGCGCATCCGGAATGGCCAACCGCGCCTATTTGCCGACGCGACTTACTCGAAGCCCCGACTACAGCGCGCCGCCTTCGGTGCCTCCCGGCTCGCCGTTGCCGGACCTTGCCAAATCGCGCTTCGGCATGCGCGACGTCGCGGGCGGCGATGTGGCGACCAGCTTCGGCCCCAGCGCCCTCGACGATACCGCTGCGGACGGAGGCACCGCCGCATCGCTCGACCAGAACAGCCTCGTCTCCGCAATCGCGGCGTGCCGCGGCGCCTATGCACGTGGCGTCGGCGACACCAGTGCGAGCGGCGGCAACACCGGGTTCATCGCGGCGAACAGCGGCGATTCGGAAAAGGGCGCGCCGATGGCCAGCCCCGAATGGCGCGTTGGGGCGGCGAACGCCCGCTATCTCCAGGCACGCTCGTTCATCGCCAGCCGTGACCAGACGCTGCCGATGGGCTTCGCGCTTTTCGATCAGGGCCGCTACGGCGAAGCGCTCGACTGGTTCCGCAAGGCCGCCAACAAGCTCCAGATGCGCGAGGGCGGTGACGAAGCCGCTCTGTTCGTCGGCAAGATCACTCTCCAGGGTCTGGGCGACAAATCGGATCCGGTCGAAGGCGTCAAATGGCTCAAGAAGGTGGCGACAGCCCCGTTCAACCCGCAGAACGAAACGCCGATGTTCGATCCGCGCCAGCCCGATCGCAACACCGCGGTCGGCGAAGCCGCGGTGATCCTCGCCAATGTCTACAGCGCCGGCTTCGGCGCCGTCGGGAAAGACCCGGCCGAGGCCCGCAAATGGTATGATCGCGCCGGCGATGTCGGCCATATCCCCGCGATGAAGCGGCTCGGCGACATCTATTTCGAAGGCGTGGACACGCCGCGCGACGTGGCCAGGGCGGTCGGCTATTACAAACGAGCCGCGAAGCTCGATCACCCCGGCGCGCAGGTCGCGCTCGCCGACATCCTGTGGGAGGGCGAGGACGGCGTGCCGCAGGACCGCAAGGCCGCGCTCGGCTGGTATCAGGCTGCGGCGCGCAACGGCCATGCCGGCGCGCTGTATGCGCTGGCCCGCGCTTATGATCTCGGCGAAGAGGTCAAGGCCGATCCCGAACTGGCAATGGGCTTCTACAAGACCGCCGCGCTGGGCGGAAACGCCGCCGCCAAGGTCGCGATGGGCACCTATTTCTACGAGGGTAAGCTGGTGCCCCGAGATCTCGCCATCGCACGCAAATGGTTCGAGGCCGGCGCCGCGGGCGACGATGCCGATGGGATGTTCAATCTCGCCGCGATGCTCGCCAAGGGCGAAGGCGGCGGCAAGGACGTGAGCAAGGCGCTCGCTTTGCTCCGCCGCGCCGCGCTCCAGGGCCACAAGACCGCCCCCGCGCCATCGCCGCGCTCCAGAAAAAGGCGAACTAGCCGTTCGCCGCAACTGTCTTGCCCACTGACACCGACGCGCTAGGTTTGCCGAAAACAGGGAGGATGCCGCATGCCGATTGACCGCCGCACGCTGATCGGGGTGCCGCCGCGCTTACGCTGGCCCCCGCCGCCGCCCGCGCGCAGAGCGCACCGACTCCCTATGTCCTTGGCACCGGCACCGCCGCTTGGCCCCCGCGCGAGCATTTCAAGCTCTGGCCCGGCACCCCTCCGGGCGCGCCCAATCCACTCCCGGCCAACGACTTCACCGTCAACGGCAGCTTCAAGGAGCTCTGGCTGCGCGGCGTCTCCGAACCGATGGTCGGCGTCTATCGCCCGGCCAGACCCGACGGCCGGGCGGTCCTCTCGATCCCGGGCGGCGGCTACAACTTCGTCTCGATCGAGAATGAAGGCGTCGACGTCGCCAAGGCACTCACGCCGCACGGCATCACCGTATTCGTCCTCGCCTATCGCCTTCCCGGCGAAGGCTGGACCAACCGCGCCGACGTGCCCCTGCAGGACGCCCAGCGCGCGATGCGGCTGATCCGCGCCAATGCGGCCAGATATGGCGTGGATCCGGCGAAGCTCGGCATTTGCGGCTTCTCCGCCGGCGGTCATCTCGGCGCCTCGCTCGCGGTCGGGCATGCCGATCCCGTCTATGCGCCCATCGACGCCATGGACGGGCAGAGCGCCCGTCCCTCCTTTGCCGGGCTCGTCTATCCGGTCGTGTCGTTCAGCACCGCTGGCCTCAACAGCCGCTCGTCCGGAATGCTGCTCGGCGACAGCAAGGATCCCGCGCTGCTCGCCCGCTATGAAACCAGCGATCGGATCACCTCCGCGACACCTCCGATCTTCCTCGTCCACGCCGTCGACGACGGCACCGTGCCGGTAGCGCAGAGCCTGGTGACGATCGAGAAATGCCGCGCCGCGAACGTGCCGGTCGAGGCGCATATCTTCGAGAAGGGCGGCCACGGCTTTGGCGCGCTGCACTTGCCGGCCGATTTCCCCGGCCGGTTATGGCCCGAGCTTTTCGCGCGCTGGACGGCGAAGCACTAGGTTCGTTGCATTCCCGAACCGGTTGCGGCAGCCTCGCCGGACAATCGGAGGGGACCCGAATGCACAGCCAGATTCTCGCGCCCGTCGTGGCGCTCGTCGCCTGGTCGCTCGTCATGCTCGTCTGGATGATGGCGATCCGCCTGCCCGCGCTCAAAAAGGCCGGGATCGACATGTCGAAGGCGCGCGGCGGCCGCCCCGGCATTCTCGACGGCATGGTCGACGAGCGCGTGCAATGGCCCGCGCACAATTACATCCACCTGATGGAACAGCCGACTTTGTTCTACGCGATCTGCCTCGCGCTGGCGCTGCTCGGCAGCGGCGACGGCATCAATGCGTGGATCGCCTGGACCTATGTCGGCTTGCGCATCGTCCACAGCCTCGTCCAGGCGACCTACAACAAGGTGGCGGTGCGCTTCGGCCTGTTCGTGCTGTCGACGTTCGCGCTGGTCGCGCTGACGCTCCACGCGGGAATCGCGCTGCTGCACTAGATTCCCGCGCCGGCGGGTGTCAGGCCGCGGCTTTGGCGGCGATCGCGCGTTCGACGGCCTCGCAACCTTCGACGCTGGCGACTGCGAGGTCCAGCGGGCGCCCGCCCAGCATTTCGTCATGGTTGTTCAGGAACGCCATCGCTTCGTCGCGCCCGCCCAGCAGGCGCCACGCCAGCGTGGTTACGCGGCCCTGCCGTTCGGCGCTGTCGGCAGGCATGCGCGCGCTGGAAAATTTCTTGCGGAACGGCGTGGTCTTGCGTTCGGCGACCGGGGCGCCCTCCGGACTGGTAGCTGGCTCGTCACTCATCGGCGATTTCCTCTCGGATTATGAAGCGGCGCGAGGGGCCTTTGGCCTGCTTGCCAGCGATTGAACTTATATGGGGAGCCATGGCCGTCGGCGAAAGCCCGGTCTCTGCGTCCGGGACGATCGAGGCCTCAGCCGAACAGTCGTTCGAGGCTCCGCTCCAGCATCAGCAGCTGCCACAAAGTCCGTCCATGTTCGGCCCGCCCGGCCTTGTGGTCCGCCGCCAGCTTCTCGATTGCTGCGGGTTCGAACCAGCCGGTCCCGGTGAGCACGCGCGATTTCGCCAGCGCCGCCGCCTCGTCGGCCAGAGCGTTACGGAACCAGGCGCTGATCGGCGTTACGAACCCCATTTTGGGCCGGTAGAGGATTTCCTTGGGCAGCCAGGGCTCGAGCGCCTTCTTCATCAGCCATTTGCCCTGCCCCGCCTTGATCCGCAGCGAAGGCGGCAAGGTCGCGGCGAATTCGACGAGCCGATAGTCGAGCAAGGGCTCGCGCGCCTCGAGGCTCACCGCCATGCTGGTCCGGTCCACCTTGGTCAGGATGTCGCCGGGCAGCCAGTGCTGGATGTCGGCATATTGCGCGCGATCGAGCGCGTCGCGGGCCGGTGCCTTGCGCATGGTATCGACATAACGCTGCTCGGCGGTGTGCCCGGCGAGCGTGTGCTTCGCGGCGCTGGTATAGAGCCGGTCGCGCAACGCGGGGCTCGTGACGCCCACTGCCTTCGAATAAGCGAACTCGCCATTCTCGGCCAGTGCGAGCAAAGTCGTCTTCGCGCGAAACGCCCGCGGCGCCCAGTCGGCTTTGGGATAAAGCCGCCCCAAGGTCCCGAAAACGCTCGTTCGAAACTTCTCGGGGAACAGCGCACGCGCGCGCTCCTCGGCGGCGAAGAATTTGTAGCGGCGGTAGCCGGCGAACGCCTCGTCCGCGCCGTCGCCCGACAGCGCCACGGCCACCGTCTCGCGCGCCAGCTCGCACACCCGGTAAGTCGGCAATGCCGATGCGTCGGCAAAGGGCTCGTCAAACGCCGTGACCAGCGTGTCGATCAGCGCGAAATCGTCCGAACCGACGATTCTCGATCGATGTGCGGTCGCAAAGCGTTCGGATACGCGTCTGGCATAATCGCTCTCGTCGTGCCCGGCCTCGTCGAAGCCGATCGTGCAGGTCTTGACCGCCGCCTTGCTCGCCTCGGCCATCAAGGCGACTACCGCGCTGCTGTCGACGCCGCCCGAGAGGAACGCCCCCAACGGCACATCCGCGATCATCCGCGCGCGCACCGCCGCCCGCATCCGCTCGATCAGTTCGGCTTCGAGATCGCGGGTCTTGCCCGTCGCGCGGTTCGAGAAGTCCAGGTCCCACCAGCGCACCGGTTGCGGCATGCGCTTGCCTCGCTGGAGCAGCAGGAAGTGGCCGGCGGGGAGCTTCTTCACACCCACCAGCAGGGACGCGTCGTCCGGCACATAACCGAGCCCGAGATAATCCTCGACGGCACGAAAATCCGGCCGCCGACGGAACAGCGGATGCGCCAGTAACCCCTTGATTTCGGAAGCAAAAGCCACGCCGCCATCTGCGAGCTTCGTGTAGACGAGCGGCTTGACCCCGAACCGGTCGCGCGCGAGGAAAAGGCTCTGCTTCTCCGCGTCATACAGTGCGAAGGCGAACATCCCGTTCAGCTTTTCGAGCATCCCCGGACCCCAGGCCCGCCAGCCATGGAGCAGTACCTCGGTATCGCTCTCGGTCTGGAACCGCGCGCCCTTCGCCTCGAGCTCGGCGCGCACTTCCCGGAAATTGTAGATCTCGCCATTGTACGTGACGACCACGCTCTGGTCCGGCGTCGCCATCGGCTGGACGCCGCCTTCGAGATCGATGATCGATAGCCGTCGATGCCCGAGGCCCACGCCCGGCGCGGTCCACACGCCCGCTCCGTCGGGCCCGCGATGCGCCAGCGCGTCGCGCATCGCCACGATGCGGGCGGGGTCCACGGGTTTCGCTATGGCGGGGTAATAGAGCCCCGCGATGCCGCACATCGTCTAGCGACCGGCCATGCGGTCGGCGAACGCGTCCACGGGCCCGAGCGCGCCGAGAAAGTCCTCGATCGCCGCCTGCGCGCCTTGATCCGGCCCTTGCTCGGCCGACACCAGAACGGCGACCGCGGCCTGATTGCCCCCAGCACCTTGGTCTTCAACGTCTCGAACTTCACGCGTTTGTCGCTCCCGGTCAGCGTATCGCCGACGCGGTACCAACTAACCGTCGCGCGTTCCACCCGCCCCGGGCCGGTCATGCGCAGCGCGTAGCCGCCCGCCAGGTCCGGCAGGTCGGCGATGCGCACCCAGCGATCATTCTCGCGGATCGCGCCGATGCCGAAGCCGACCAGTTCCTTGCCTTCGTGCTGGCTGGCATAGACGGCGACGGCAAGATCGACCGTCCTGCCGCGCCCGTCGGCATAATGACCGATCAGGAAATGATCCGCACCCGGATAATGAGGCGACCAGGGCGCGACCGTGCTCGATCCAACGCGGTGCCAGCCGGCGACCTGCGGCAGTTCGACGTTCGCCGGCAGCGGCGCTGCGCGCGCGGCGATCAGGCTCGACCAGCCGAGGAACAGGCTCGCGACCGTCAGTGCGAGCAACGCCGTCACCGATGCCCCTGCGCGGCCCGTGACCGGTCCCTGCAGCCCCAATGGATCGAACCATGCCGCATCTGGATCGCGATCGAACCATTTCCAGCCGATCGCAAGCACCGCCGCCATCACCGCCGCGAAGAACACCCAGCCATAGACGATATGATCCATCCCCGTGGCCGCCTCGACCGAAGTCCACCACGCGGCATAGATCGTCCCGAACGCGCGCAACCCGTTGGCGATCACCGGCACCACCAGCGCCATCGCGAGGAACGCCGCGCGGCGTGTCCATGAGACGTAGCAGACATTGGCGACGAGCACGCCGAACGCGATCATCGCGATCACGAACTTGGCACCCGAACACGCTTCGGCGACTTCGAAATAGCCGTTGGAGGTGGTGATCAGCACGCCGTCGACGCTTGCCGGCACCCCGAACAAATGGAGCAACGGCATCACCATCGCGACGGTGATGTCCTGCAGCGGCCCTTCGAGGAAATCGCCGAAGGGCACGAGGAAGAACATATACGCCAGCGGAAACAGCAGCGCGCGGCCGACATTGGGACCGAGCACGCTCACTGCAGTCCCCTGCAGCATCAGCACCAGCCCGGCATGGCGGAACAATGCGACGCCTGCGGCATCGCCGAGCAGCCAGCCGAGCCCGCCCGCTCCGACCAGCGCCAGCCCCGGCCACCAGCCCTGCGGCTGCACCAGGACAAGCTCGCGCCGCCGCTGCCAGACCAGCCAGCCGATCACCGGCGCGACGAACAGGCAGTGCCCGAAGGTAGTGTTGGTCCAGTAGATCGCCGCGAGATCGATCGCGTCGCGGCGGAACAGCAGCAAGAGCACCACCCAAGCCCCCGCGAGAATCGCCGCGTGCCGCTTCCAGCGCGCATCGAAACGCGCCTCGTCCCGAGTGAAATCGCTCTGCGGCACCGCGACGGTCATGCCGCTCGCCCCAGACGCGGCGGCAAGCCGATAAGGCCATCGAGCGGCGCCAGCCGTGCGTCCCAACCATAGCGCGCCATCACACGCGCCCGGGCAGCGAGGCCAAGCTCGGCGGCTTTCCGCCGATCCGACAGCAGCAGCGTCACGGCATCCGCGATGTCCCCGCCACTGGTGGCGACCGCGATCGTTC
The DNA here is from genome assembly GCF_027941955.1 of Sphingomonas sp. 7/4-4. GTDB lineage: Bacteria > Pseudomonadota > Alphaproteobacteria > Sphingomonadales > Sphingomonadaceae > Sphingomonas. The sequence goes on along the minus strand of NZ_CP115960.1, from coordinate 348,809 downwards.
CCTTGTGGTCGATGCCTTCCGCCGCGGCGCTCGAAGCCACAACCGGCCGCGCCATCGCCATTGCCTCGAGCACCTTGTTCTGGATCCCGCGCGCGAGCTTGAGCGGTGCCACCACCAGTGCCGCTGCGGCGAGCCAGCCGCGGACATCCTCGACTTCGCCGGTCACGATAACATCGCCGCTTTTCGCCAGTGCCTTCACCGCCTCGGCGGGATTACGGCCGACGATCGCGAAGCGGACATCGGGATGCGTTGCGCGCACGCACGGCAGGATGTCCTCGGCGAACCAGGTCACTGCCTCGATATTGGGGCGATAGTCCATCTGGCCGGTGAAGACGATCAACGCTGGCCCCGCATCCACGTGCGCGAAATCCGCCGCCGGATCGAAATGCGTGGTGTCGATGCCGTTCTCGATCGCCTGCACGCGCTCGGCGTCGGTGCTCTGGCGAAACAAACTTGCTTCGGCCTCGCTAACGAACAGGCTCGCATCGGCGCGTGCCGCGACAGCGCCCTCATAAGCCATCAGCAGCCGCGCCTCGCGCGCCAGTATCCAGCGCATCGGTCCCTTCGCCGCCTCCGCATAGGACGCGAACTTCGCCGAATCCATGTCGACGAAATCCATTATCACACGGGCATGCGGCTCGGCCGGCAGATATTGCGCCATCTGGCTCGAGAAGACGAAGATCGTCTCCACATCCTCGCGCGCCAGCACGTCCACGACGGTGCGCCGCATCGCCGCATCGTCGAACGCGGCGAGCGACAGCGGCCGCCCCGACGCCAGCGCCTGAACCCCTGCCACCGCCTGCGATTTCCTCCGCCGCACGATCGCGCGGCTGGCGGTGAATTCGGCCAGCTCCGGGCGGTTCATATCGCGAGGATCGTCGGCAAAAGCGGCGAGGTGGACGCGCCGGTGCTTCGCCAGGTGCCGGAGCATGTGGAAGCTGCGGATCTTGTCGCCGCGATCGGGCGGATACGGCACGCGGTGCGCGAGGAAGAGCACGTCCCCCATCAGCCCAACCCCTGCGCGATCCACGGACCGATGCGGTTGGCGAGCCATAGCGGCATGCGCTTCCACGCCTTTACCTGCAGGGTGTACTTCGGATCGAGCGGATTCACTTTCCGGGGCGCCGCACCGTCGGCTGCGCGGGAAAAATAGGCCAGCGGCTCCGGCTCGAAGCCCCAGTTCTTCTTGAACGCCGCCGCGCCCGTCCCCGTCTTGGACCGCCCGAAATCGAAGCGCTTGCAGCCGCGCTCGCGCGCATGCCGCATCAGCCCGAAATACATTGCATCGTTGGCCCGCAGCGCCCGCGCCGCATCGCCGCCTCCGCCCCAATAGGGATATACGACGTCTTTCCAGTAGAGGCTCAGCACGCTCGATACGCCCATGCCGTGGTGGCGCACGGTCAGGACGTCGGCGGCCTCGCCGAATTCGTTCAGCACTTCGGAAAACAGCGTACGCGGAAACACCGGCGTGCCGAGATTGCGTACCGATTCCGCATAGAGCGCATAGTGCGTCGCCGCGTCGTCTCCGGTGACGACCTCCAGTTCGTTGCCGAATGACCGCCGCACCTCGGCGCGCTGCTTCCGGGGATCGCGAGCAGTTCGGCCTCGTCGTCCTGCGCAAGATCGCGCACGAAGCCGAGATAGGTACTATCGTCGACGTGCCAGTCCGGCCCGGGCAGCGCCCCGCCGCGCAGTTCGACGCTCGGGCAGCTCAACCGTCCGGCAAGCGCCCAGGCTGCCTCGGCCAGTGTGCGCACAGTAGCCGCATTGTCGGCGAGCACGCCTCCACCGACCCCGAACCCTGCCGAAACCAGCGCCCGCCCGAATAAGGGCGAGTGCATCTCGGTCAGCGGCAGCACGCCGGCGATATCGCCATTGCCGCGCTCGGCGACGAGGTAATGGCTCTTCTGCCGGCACCCGCGGGCCACCGCCACGCTCCACGCCGGCAGATGGAACGGCGTAGCTTCCGGATGGTCGTGTACCCAGGCGCCGAACCGCGCACGCTCGCCCGCATCGCCCAGATCGGCGGCACGCAGGGCCAGCGGGCGGGTCAGCAGCGGCGCGTTCATTGCAGCCGCTCCGCTTCGCGCGCGGCGATCGCGTCCATCCGCCCCCAGGCATGGGTGGCGATCAGCCGCTCGAGCTTGCCCGCCATCGCGCCGAGCCGGGCATAATGCCGCAGCCTCGACTTGAGCGGCGCATTGGCGACGCGCGGCTGGTCGGGATCGACTTCCCAAGGGTGGAAATAGAAGACCGCGGGCGAACCCGCTGCATTGGCAGTGCGCACCGCGCGATCGGTCACGCTATTGGGCAGCAGCCGGAAGAACCCGCCCCCGCGGTGATCTCGCGTCCCGCAAACCGGGCAATGGTGATCGGCAGCTCGATCAGCTCGGCATCGCCGACCGGTCGGAAGGCGCGGCGCGGCGCTTCGGGCCAGCCATAATGATCGTGCCGGATAGGCGCGATGCTCGACGAATAACGATAACCCGCCTCGGCCAGTTCGGCATGCGCCCAGGGCGTCCGGAGATCGATCGAGAAGCTCGGCGCACGATAGCCGGTCACTTCGGTGCCGCTCGCATCCTCCAGCGCCGCCCGGGCATCGGCCAGATCCTTGCGAAACTGCTTCGGCTCCATCGTGAAGACGCGCTGGTGCGCCCAGCCATGGCTGGCCACTTCGTGCCCTGCTTCGGCGATGCGGCGGATCAGCGCGGGATAGCGTTTCGCCACCCAGCCGAGCGTGAAAAACGTCGCTTGCACCCCGGCCGCGCCGAACAGCGCCAGCACGCGATCGGTGTTCGCCTCGACGCGATGCTCGAGCCCGTCCCAGTCATCGCGCGCGATCGTCTTTTCGAACGCCCCGACCTGAAACCAGTCCTCGACATCTACCGAGAGGCCGTTGACCAGCATGTCGGTCAGGCCGCGTGCCCGCGCAGGCTCGACAAGTCCGGACGGCGATCGCTGTCGCCGCTCTCGACCCAATCGACCAGCAGGGTCAGCACCCGGCGCAGCGCCGCATCCTGCTCCTGGAGCTGCTTCTCGAGCTCGGCAATCCGGCGATCGAGCGGGGCTTCGGCGACGGGCGCAGGCGTCTCGACAACGGTTTCGGCGCGCAGCGGCCGTGCCTCGACCGGCTCCGACGGCATCGGCGTGCCCATCGCCATGGGCGCGATGTCGCGTAGCTCGAGCGGCTCGACCGGCGCATGGTTTTGGACGGGTGCGACGCGCGCCGGGGCATCGTTGTCGAGATCGTCGATCACTGCCGCCAGCTCGGCCGCGCCGAACGTATCGAGCTGTTCGATCGCGCCGAACAGCATCACGCGGCCGGCGAGCTGGTTCACCCGGCGCGGAATCCCGCCAGACCACCGGTGGATCGCCACCAGCGCATCGTTGGTGAAGCGCGGCTTGCCCCGCCAGCCGACGCACGACAGGCGGTGCAGCAGATAGGGCTCGACTTCATCGGCATCCATCGGCGCGAGATGGTGCATCGCTATCACGCGCTGGCGCAATTGCTCGAGCTTGCCGTCGTGCAGCGTCAGCCGGAATTCGGGCTGGCCGAGCAGGAAGATCTGGAGCAGCGCATAGCCGCCGGCCTGGAAATTGGAGAGCATGCGCAGCTCCTCCAGGCTCTCCGCCGGAAGCGCCTGCGCTTCGTCGATGATCAGCAAGGTGCGGCGACCGTCACGCGCGACCGCGTGCAGGCCATGCTCCACTGCCGCCAGCATCGCCGACTTGCTCGCGCCGTTCGCGTCGATCTCGAGCCCCGCGCAGACGGTCTGGAGCAGGTCCTCGGGACGCAGCTGGGTCGAGACGATCTTGATGACGTTGAGCCGCTCTTCGTCGATCTCGCCGAGCAGATGGCCCATCAGCGTGGTCTTGCCCACGCCGGGATCGCCGGTGATCACCACGAAGCCTTCGCCCTGGCTCAGCCCATAGCCGAGATAGGCCATCGCCTTGCGATGCGTCGCGGTGTCGAACCAGAAGCGCGGGTCCGGCGTGAGCTGGAACGGCCTGCCGCTCAGTCCATAATGATCGTCGTACATCTGCGTGCCTCGGTCCTAGAATCCGTAGCGGAGCCCCACCAACGCCTGCGCCTGCGCAGTCGCGTTGGAATCGCCTTCCCTGTCGAAGCCGAACAGCCCGAGCGACGCCGTCGCCCCGAGCGGTCCGAACATGTGCGTGTAAGCGGTGTTCGCGCCGTAGCCGACAATGCCCTGTGCCCCGGCGAGATCGCTATTGTAGTAGCTGCCGAACACGCTGGTGCTGATCGATCCGTTGCGGCCGACGTCGCCCGAGGCGAAGAGCTGCGCGTAGATGCTCTCGTCCGACGTGCCGTCGATGCTCACCCCGCCCACGCTCTGCGGCGTGAGGAAGGTGCGGCGCGCATAGCCGCCGCCCACGCCGATCCGCGTGCTGCCGCGATTGAGCACCGCGACGCCGGTGACGCCGCGCGAGCGATAGGCCGACGTCACCGTCGATGCGAACACCTGGTTGAGGCAGCCGCCCGCCGCGGCGCCGGTGGTGCCGAAGATGCAGCCGCTGAATTGGTTGCCGAACGGATCGGTGGTGTTGACGAAGCTGGTCGGCAGCCGCGTGAGCGAGCCGTTGAGCTGCTGCCCGAAGGTCTCGACGCTGTCGTAGACGCCGATCTGCACGCCGCTGCCCGGACCGATCTGGTAGCTGGCCGAGCCGGTATAGCTCATCGAACCGTAGCGGCGGCCCACACGCGCCTCGAGGAAGGTGCGGCGGCTGGGGCGCCAGATCACGCCGGCATCCCAGAAGGTGCCGTCGAAATTATAAGCGATCCGGCGCGGCGAGGACGGATCGGTGACGAAGCGGCCATTGCCGTCGATCACCGGCAGGCCGCCGCTCAGCAACGCATCGCGCTGGCTGACCTCGATCTTCTCATAACCCACGCCCGCTGCGAGCGCGACGCCGCGGCCGACCGGGAGCACTACGTCGCCGCGGGCGAACTTGCCCTCGAAGCGCTGATCGAGCTGCCCGGCATCCTCGCGGGTGAACGAACCGCTGGCAGTAACGCCCACAGGCAGCCCGTTGCCCGATTTCACGCCGACGCTGGCGGTCGCGACATGAACCTTGGAATCATTGTAGCGATCGAGCGGCGGCGATCCGGCCGGAACGCCGGTGCCGCCATTGGGCGCCTCGACCTTGGTGTAACCGAAGCGATAGGCGGCATTGGCGAATACCTTGCCGACATGCGTGGCGAGGCTCGGCCCGGCATAGACCGAATAGACCTGGCTGCTGTTGCGGACATTACCCTGCGCGGTGCCCAACGCATCGCCGCGGATGTCGGAACGGCCGCGCGTCGCGATGGCGCCGCCTTCCATCGTAAGCTCAGGCGTGATCTTCGCGCGCGCCTGGACAAGGCCGCTGTGCATCGAATCGTCCGCGAGATCCTTGTCGTACGAGAAGCGGTGCTCGTATTGGTAGCTCACCTGTACCTCGACGCGGCGAGTGGTCACCTGCGCATCGATGCCGGCGCCGACCGTCGAATAGGTCAGCACGTCGCCGCCATTGCTCAGATCGGAGACGAGCACCTGGCTCGCCTCGATATAGGGTGATACCCGCGTGCGCTGGGCAGTGGCCGGCGAGGCCGCGCAGACGAGCGCGACCATGGTGGCGATGATAAGCCGGGTCACTCCCCGCCTCCCCGTAATAATTGCCGAACCGGCGACCGCCGGGCTGGAACGAAACCGAATTGAGCAGCAGCTGGATATGCTCGCAGCCGTCGAGAACGCTGACCGCCTCGCGCAGGTCGCTCTCGCTGGTGCGATCGGCGCGGACGACGAGCATCACCTGCCCGGCCTGTGCCGCGAGTACCGCCGCGGGCGACGCCGCGAGCGCGGGCGGTGAATCGAAAATCACGATACGGCGCGGATTGGCCTTTGCCAGTCCGTCGAGGATCGCGCGGGCACGGTCGCTCGCCAGAAGCTCGGTATCGTTGTTGGTCCTGGTGCCCGCCGGGAGTACCGAGAACTGCGGCACGTCGGTATCGACGATGCACTCCTCGACATTGGCAACGGTTCCGGCCAACGCGTCGAGCAAGCCAGGCCCTCAGGAAGCCCCAGCCGGCCGAGCACATCCGGCTTGGCGAAATCGGCGTCGACGAGCAGGATCTCCATGTCCTTCTCGGCCGCCATCGAAAGCGCGAGGTTGATCGCGCAGAAGGTCTTGCCTTCGTCGGGCCGTGCCGAGCAGACGAGGATCATCCGCGCACGATCGGCGGCCTTGGCGCCGTCCTTCGTCGCCACCGCGCGTGCGGTGAGCAGCAGCTGGCGCTTCACCATGCGGAATTCCTCCGCCATGGCAGTGATCTGTCCACCGGGGACGAGCATCCCGCCCTCGCGGAGCGCGATGCGGTCTATCGGTGCATAAAGGCGTCCGGTGTGCGGCGCGGGCTTCGGCTCCGGCTCGGCCCGGAGGGGCGCAGGCGCCTCGGGCTCGACGCCGCGACGCAGCAGCGGCGCCTGCGGTTCGGGGGCCGGCATCTCGCGCACGGGCTCGGGCGCGGGGACGCTCAGCGTCAGCGGCTCTTCGTCCGGCGTCGCGATCGGCGTGCGCGCAACTGCCGGCCGAGAGAAGCCATATTGCTCCGCCGCCCGCTCGAGCAGCGAGCCGCGATAACGGCGCGGGGTTTCGTCGTTCATCTCAGGCCCCCATGCCGCGCTGGAGGAATTCTACGCCGAGCAGCCCGACGAACGCGATCACAAGCCCCGCGGTGGCGCCGGCGAACATCATCAACTTCCTGCGACGCATCTCGATTTGCGCTGCGGTGACCACTTCGGCGATCGACCCGATCACCGGCATGCCGCTCGCTTTCTCCAGCCGGGAAGCGGTGGAGAAGGTCGTGGTCAGCTGCGCCAGCCCGAATGCTCCGGCAACGCCTGCGCCGAGACCGAGGATCAGCACCCCGGTGAGCAGCAGCGGACGATTTGGCGCGGTCGGTGCGCGCGGCAGCGTTGGCGGATCGACGACGTTGAACTTCACTGCGTCGGTCTCGGTCTGCGCCTGGCTGCGGATGCGCACCTGCTCGCGGTCCGAGAGAAGCTTGTCATACTGATCCTTGAGGACCTGATATTCGCGGTCGATCTGGCCCTGCTCGGCGGCGAGCCCGGGCGCCCCGGCCATCTTGGCCTCGAACTGGTCGAGATCGCTTTCGATCTGGCCCCTGCGCTGCGTGAGCGCGGCGACGGTCGAGGCCTTGTCGGCCTGCATCGACTTGAGGCTCAGATAGAGCGGGTTGCTGGCGCCAGCCGCGCCACCCACGGCCGGTTCGGCGCGCGCCGCCGCCTGCGCCGCGGCGAGCTGGTTGTTGAGTGCGATCATGTCGGGATGGCTGTCGGTCCAGCCGCGGCTGCGGCCTTCGGCGAGCTGGCCCTGGATCGCCTGGAGCCGCGCACGCGCCGGCCCGGTGACCGGGGCGCCCTGGCCTGCGACGTTCATCGGCGTTCCCGCCATCTGTCCGTTCACTGCGCTGAGGCCGCTCTGCGCCGCCGCGAGGTCCGACTCGATCTGCGAAAGCTGGGCGCGCGCCGCGCCGATGCGATCGTTGAGCGAGCCGGTGCCCGGCAGCGAACCGAGATAGCGTGCCGCGAAATCGGCCTTCTTGGCCTCGGCTTCCTGCAGCGCCTTCTGGCGCACGTCGAGCTGCTGGTCGAGGAAGCGCAGCGATTGCCCGCTGGCATCGCGGCCATCGGCGAGATTCTCCTCGACGAAGATGTCGATCAGCTTCTGCGTGATCTGCTGCGCCATCTTGCCGCTCGGCGCAGTGACGCTGATCTCGAACAGATTGTCCTGCTGCGCGGTGAGTTTGATCGCCTTTTGCAGCCCCGCGATCCGATCGGCGACGTCGCGGTCGGTCGAAACGGTCCTGGCGAGATCGGTGCCGCGCACGACCTTGTCGAGATTGACCGCCGAAGTCAGCGTCTGGCGGACGCGATCGATGTCGCGCTGCTGCGCGGCCGCCGAAGCGCCGCCGTCGGTCGGCAGGATCTGCCGCAGCTGGACGAAGATCCGCGCGCGCGATTCATAGCTGCTCGGCATCTGCGACACGACCAGCCACCCGGCGAGGCACAGTCCCCAGGCGATCGCGAGCGCGAGCCAGCGCCGCATCCATACCGCGTGCAGCGCGGCGCGCAGTTCGTCGAAAAGGCTACCCATGTTCCGCGATCCTCAGAACATGCTCTCGGGGATGATCAGAACATCGCCCGGTGCGAGGCGGACGTTCGCCGAAATGTCTCCGTTCTTGAGCAGATCGCCCAGGCGGATCTTGTACTCGCGCTGCTTGCCGGTCTGCTGGTCGTAGCGGACGAGCCGCGCGCGGTTGCCCGAGGCGAATTCGCTCAAGCCCCCGACGGCGATCATCGCATCGAGCGCAGTCATGTTGGCGCGATAAGGGATCGATGCCGGCTTCTCGGTCGCGCCGACGACGCGGACCTGCTGGCTGTAGGTGCCCGAGAAATTCTCGACGATCACCGATACGATCGGGTCCTTGATATATTCGCCGAGCGCGTATTTCAGATCGTCCGCGAGCATCGCCGGGGTCTTGCCCACGGCGGGCATGTCGCTGATCAGCGGCGTGGTGATGCGGCCGTCGGGGCGCACCTGGACCTTCGCCGACAGCTCGGGATTGCGCCACACGAAGACGTTGAGCTGGTCCATCGGACCGATGACATATTCCTCGCTCGGCGCCTCGCGTCCCGCGACGGCACCCGCGGGCGGCAGTTCGGGACGGTTGCCCCCGGAACATCCCGACAGCAAAGCGGCAGTGACGCCAAGTCCCGCCAAAACCCTGCCAAACGACTTGAAAAACATGCTCGAGCTCCCTCCCCGGCAGGGTCGAACACGGCCAACGTCTCGGCCGCTTCCCCGCCTGGATCAGGGCAAGCTATGGTCTTCAGAGGTAAAGATAGCGTTAGGCGTGGTTCGCCCCGATCAGCACTTCGCGCACCGGCGGATGGCCGAGGAACGCCGAAGGGCTGGCAGTGGCGCCATAGGCTCCCGAGGCGAAGATCGCGATGACGTCACCCACCGCCGCCGTGGGTAAGGCCACCCGGTCTGCCAGCCGATCGAGTGGCGTGCACAAAGGCCCGACGATCGTCACGGTCTCCTCGGCTGGGTCTTGCATCCGATGGGCCACCGCCACCGGATAATTGCGGCGGACGACGGTGCCGAAATTGCCGGTCGCCGCGAGATGATGGTTGAGCCCGCCGTCGACGATCAGGAAGGTCTCCCCTGGCTCACTTTCCGGTCGATCACCCGTGCGAGATATACCCCCGCCTCGCCCACCAGCCAGCGTCCCAATTCGATTGCATACTGCGTATCGAGCTGGTCGAGCTCGCCCGCCAGCGCCGCACCGATCGCCTCGACGTCGAGCGCCACGTCGCCGGGGAAATAGGGAATGCCGAACCCGCCCCCAGATTGACCAAAGGCGGCGCGCGGTGCGCTTCCTCGGCGATCCGCGCCGCCAGCGCCACCGTCGCCGCCTGGGCCTCGATCACTGCCTGCGTGTCGAGCGACTGCGATCCGGCGAAGATGTGCAAGCCCCGCCACTCGGCACCGCCGATGATCAACCGCTTGACCAACCCTGCGACATGCTGCGCCTCGACGCCGAAAGGCGAGGCGCGCCCGCCCATCTTCATTCCGGATCCGCGCAGCTCGAAATCGGGATTCACCCGCACCGCGAGCTTCGGGCGCATCCCCAGCATCCCCCGATCGCCAGCGCGCGCTGTCCCTCGCTCTCGGACTCGACATTGAGCGTCACTCCCGCCCGGATCGCCAGCTCGATTTCGGCATCGCGCTTGCCCGGCCCGGCAAAGCTGATCGCATTCGCCGCCATGACGTCGAGTGCCCGGTCCATCTCCCCGCCGAGGCGACGTCGAGCCCGTCGACCAACGGCGCGATCGCCTTGAGCAGCGCCGGCATCGGGTTGGCCTTGATCGCATAATGCACGGCGACACCTGCTGGCAGCGCCGCCGCAACCGCGCGATCCGCGCCGCGACGATGCGAAAGTCATAGACATAGGCCGGGGTCACCTCGTCGAGCCAAGGCAGTGCGTCGAGGTCCCGGAATTCGGGCGGTATCGGGCCGAAGGGTTTGGCGTTCATGATTCCCCTCCCCGTTCGGCCTGAGCTTGTCGAAGGCCCGTCCTCCTTCACGCCTGCCACCCAAGGAGGAGAACGGTGCTTCGACAAGCTCAGCACGAACGGTAGAGAGCGATGCCTTCAGCGCCGTCCGGTCCAGCTTCCCATTGGCATTGCGCGGCAATTCCGGGCGCCAGTCATAGCGCGCCGGCTGCATGAAGCTCGGCAACTCCCTCCGCAGCCGCTCGCGCAGATCGTGCTCACGCGAACCGTCACCCCGCGCCACCACCACGATCGTCTGCCCCAGCCGCTCGTCCGGCACGCCGAACGCCGCCGCCTCGGCCACTTCGCCGCCGCTGAGCACCGCATCCTCGATCTCGGTGGGGCTGATCCGGTTACCCGCGCTCTTGATCATCTCGTCGTCACGTCCGACGAAGCGGAGCAATCCGTCCGCATCCTCCACCACCGTATCGCCCGACCACACCGCCATGCCACCGCTTGTGGCGAATTCGGGGGCCGGACGGAAGCGCTGTGCGGTGCGCTCCGCATCCCGCCAATAGCCCTGCGCCACCAGTGGCCCGGCATGGACCAGCTCGCCCGGCTCGCCCGGCGCCGCGCGGCTGCCGTCGGCACGTACCACCATGATCTCGGCAAGGGGATCGCGCGGCCGATCGAGATCCGGATGCACGTCGACCAGCGAAGGCTCCAGATAGGTCGAACGAAACGCCTCGGTCAGTCCGTACATCGGATAGAGATCTGCGTTCGGAAACTGCTCACGTAGCCCGCGCACCAGCCGCGGCGTCAGCGCGCCGCCCGAATTGGTCAGCCGCTTCAGCCGCGCCGCGGTCTCCACCGGCCATTCCGCCTCCAGCAATTGCACCCACAGCGGCGGCACCCCGGCCAGGCTGGTGACGTCATGACGCTCCACTGCCTTCACCACGTCGCGCGCGATCAGATAATCGAGCGGGATCACCCGCCCCCGCGGCCCAGGTCGAGAAGAGCTGGTTCTGCCCATAATCGAAGCTCAGCGGCAGCACGCCGAGCACGCGATCCTCAGAACTGATCTGAAGATAATGCGCTACACTTATGGCACCGAGCCATAAATTGGCATGACTCAGCATCACGCCTTTGGGCCGGCCGGTCGAGCCGGAAGTGTAGAGGATCGCCGCCAGCGCATCGGTATCGGCGCGCGAAGGCGGCAGCACATCGTCGGAAACGAGTTCTTCCTCGGTAACGACCGTGCAGCCATCGGGCAGGTCACCCCGCTCCAGCGCCGCGATCCGCGCCGCTTGCGTCACCAACAACCGCGCGCCGCTGTCGGCGAGGATATGCGCCGCTTGCGCGCGCTTGAGCACCGGATTGACCGGCACATGCACCAGCCCCGCGCGCGGGGCCGCCAGCGGCATCAGGCAAGCCGTGCGCGTCTTGGGCAGCCAAGTCGCGACGCGCTCGCCCGCCGCGAACCCCTGCCCCGCCAGCCAATGCGCGATGCTGCCAACCCTGGTTTCGAGCTCCCCATAAGTCAGCCCCCACCCGATCTTCCAGCGCCACGGCGCCCGCCGCGCCGCACCCGGGCAGCGTGTCGATCGGTTTCGGAACGGGATCGAGCTCGGTCATCATCACCGACCTTAGCCTTGGCAGCGCACCCGCCAAGCCTTACGGAGACGAAAAATCGCTCGCAGGGGATATGCATTGCAGCGCGAAGGGTTCGCAGAGGTTGAAAACGCCGTGCGCGGGGTGCTGCGCGACGTGCTGGGGTTGAGCGAAGAGCGCGCCGCCGCGTTCCACGAGGACACGCCCTTGTTCGGCGCGCTCCCCGAACTCGATTCGCTCGCGGTGGCGGGCGTGCTCACGGAGATCGAGGATCGGCTCGGCATCCTGATCGAGGACGACGAGGTCGACGGCGAGATGCTCGAGACTTTCGGCGCGCTCACCCGCTTCGCCGCCGACAAGGCGCTCGGTTGATCGACCATTACGACTGGGCCGGTGGCCGCGAGGCGATGCTTCGCTCCGGCCCCGATACCGGTCCGGTCGTAGTCGCGGCGCTTCCGCTGTTCGAGGAAGCCAATCGCACACGGGCATTCGTCGTCAGGATCCTGCGCGCGCTGGCCGAGCGTGGCATTGCGGGCGCGCTGCCCGATTTGCCCGGACAAAGCGAAAGCCTCGTTCCGACCGACGCGGTCCGCCTCGCGCACCTTCGCGATGCCTTTGCGACTGCGGCACGCCATGCGGACCGCACTGCCTATGCGCTCGGCATCCGCAGTGGGGCGCTGCTCGACGTCACCGCCATGCTGGGCGGACGCTGGCATTTCGCGCCAACCACAGGCCCCGACTTGCTCCGCGAACTCGAGCGACTGCGTCAGGCCGGCGGTGGTGACGAATATGGCGGCAACCCGGTTTCTCCGATACTGCTCGGCGAACTCCCCGCGGCCGGCATTACCGCGCAGAGCCGCACGATCCGTCTGGAGAGCGACGCCCGCCCGGCCGATCTCAAGGTTCCGGGCGCGCCTCTCTGGCGCCGGACCGAGCCCGACAACGACCCTGCGCTGGCCGCATCGCTCGCCGACGACATCGCCGCATGGGTGCGCGCATGCGAAAGCTGATCGAATTCCCCTGCGCCGGCGAGACGCTGTTCGGCACGCTCGACGAGGCACCCGGCACTACCGGCCTGCTGATCGTCTCTGGCGGCAACGAGATCCGCGTGGGTGCGCACCGGGGTATGGCGCTGCTCGCCGGGCGGCTCGCCGAAGCAGGGCATCCGGTCTTTCGCTTCGACCGCCGTGGCGTCGGCGACTCGAGCGGCGAGAATCATGGCTTCGAGAGCAGCCCGGACGATATTGCCGCAGCCGCAGCCGCATTTCGCCAGGCCGCCCCCACCTCACCCGTATCGCCGCGTTCGGCAATTGCGACGCGGCCACCGCCCTCGCCTTCTTCCACGCCCGCGCGGGGATCGACCAACTGGTTCTCGCCAACCCTTGGGTAATCGAAGCAACCGACGACCTACCCCCGCCGCAGCGATCCGCGCGCGCTATGCCGAGCGGCTGCGCGATCCGCGCGAATGGGTCCGGCTGCTGCGAGGCAGCGTAGATATTCGGAAGCTAGTCAGTGGCTTACTCAAGGTTTATCGCGCAAAATCTCAGCAAGAGAACGGCCTTCCCGCCCGGTTGGCAACCGCACTCGGGGAGGCGCGCATTCCCGTCACCGTCTTGCTGGCAAAGGGCGACAACGCCGCGATCGCCTTCCGCGACGCCTGGGCCGGACCAGCCTTCGAAGCCGCCCGCGCCAAGGCCGGGATCGAGGAGTTGGACAGCGCCAGCCACAGCTTCGCCTCGGTGGGGGACAAGCAATGGCTCTTCGAACAAATTCTGAAGAAACTGTCCTAGATCACTCCGCTGCTTCGGCGACCTGCTCGAAATCGGCCTCCGCAAGGAAGCGTTCGGCGTCGAGCGCAGCCATGCACCCGGTGCCCGCAGCGGTGATCGCCTGGCGGTAATGCTTGTCCATCACGTCGCCGCACGCGAACACGCCGGGGACGTTGGTCCGCGTCGTGCCCTTCTCGACGGTGATATAGCCGTCGTCGTCGAGCGCGATATGGCCACGAAACAGCTCGGTCGCCGGATGATGCCCGATCGCGACGAATCCGCCATCCACTTCGAGCGTCGAGACCTCGCCGGTCACCATGTCCTTCAATTCGATGCCGACCAGCCCGGCAACACCGCCACCGTCGATGAACCGCTCGACCTTCTTGTTCCACAGCGTGGTGATCTTCTCGTTCGCGAACAGCCGCTGCTGCAGGATCTTCTCGGCACGCAGACTGTCGCGGCGATGGATCAGAGTCACATCGTGGCTGTGATTGGTGAGGTAGAGCGCTTCCTCCACCGCGGTGTTGCCGCCGCCGATCACCGCTACCTTCTTGCCGCGGAAGAAGAAGCCGTCGCAGGTCGCGCAGGCACTGACGCCCTTGCCCTTCAGCAGCTCCTCCGAGATCGAGCCCGAGCCACTTGGCCTGCGCGCCGGTGGCGATCACGAGGGTGTCGCCGATATAGACCGTGCCGCTATCGCCCACCATGCGGAACGGCCGCTGGCTGACGTCCACTTCGACGATCGTGTCCCACAGCATCTGCGCGCCGACATGCTCGGCCTGCGCCTGCATCTCCTGCATCAGCCACGGCCCCTGGATCACTTCACGGAAGCCGGGATAATTCTCGACATCGGTGGTGGTCATCAGCTGGCCGCCGGGCTGGATACCCTGCACCACGATCGGTGAAAGTCCGGCGCGCGCGCCATAGATGGCGGCCGAGAGCCCGGCCGGGCCCGAGCCGAGGATGAGCATGCGAGTCGAATGGGTAGCGGTCATGTCGTATCCAGAATCAGCGTTGCCGCATCTAGGGGTTGGGCATCGCCCGACGCAACATGGGTTGCGCACCTCTGCCCGCCGACAAATCAAATCTGTGGACGAGTGAAGCCCGACCGCCCCTCAAAAAGGGCCCACCCCGGGGGAAGGGGTGGGCCATCGGGGAGGCTCTTCGAGTTCAGGAATTCAGATTAGAAGTTGAGCGTCGCTCCCACTGCGATCTGGCGGCCGAGCGAGTCATACCGCGCCGACAGCGTGTTGCTGCGCGACAGGCCGTAATTATACGAATTCGGCAGGATCGGCGGCGTCTTGTCGAACAGGTTGTTCGCCGAGATCCGGAACGAATAGGCCTTGTTCACCCGGAAGCTGAGCGCCAGGTCGATATAGTCATAGGGATCGATCCGGTAGAAGGTCGTCCGCTCGCCCGCCGCGGTCCAGCCCAGCGCCGCATCGCCCGAGTTCGTCACGTTGGTGAGCGGACCCAGATGGCGCCAGTTCACCGAGGCGCTGAAGAACTGGTCGGCAGTGGTGTAGGTGGTGCGGAGCGCATGGGTCCATTTCGGGATCAGCTGACCGCAGCCGCCGCCATAGTAACCGGCGCAATTATACTTGGGCAGGATCGGCGAATCCTGGCCGCCCGCGAGGGTGGTCAGCGAGCCCATGAAGTCGAAGTCGAGCCGGCCCGCGCCGCCCAGCGGGAGTGCATACTGGCCCTGGAAATCCCAGCCGTGCGACTTGCTCTTATAGTAGTTGGTCGTACCGCCCCGGAGATAGCCGGTGGCCGGATTGCCGGCCGGCGCGCTGTAGAGCGTGCCATCGGCGTTGCGCACGAACATCCGGCAGAAGAAGTCGTTGCCGGTGGCAAGGCACCCGTTCGAGAAATAATCGTAGTCGTTATAGCCGATCGAGATCGTTCAGATCGATCATGAACCGGTCGACCGAGAGCGTCAGGCCCGGCAGGAACCGTGGCCGCAATACGAGGCCGAAGGTCTTGGTATAGGCCGTTTCCGGATCGACGGTGAAACCGCCGCGGCGCACCGTGCAGCCGACGTCGGTCGGGCACAGCAAGGTGGGGCTGCCATAGAGGTTGGCGGCCAGCCCCGTGGCGGCGCACACTGCCTGCGACGCCTGGGGAGCGCCATAGACCGGAACCTGCTGGCCCGTGTTCGGGTCGGTCGTGGTCCCTACGCGGGTCGGCGCGCAGATGTCGTTATACGCAGTCGTGATGCGGTCGTAGCTGAGGTTGCTGCCCTGATACGCCTCGACCACGGTCGGCGCGCGCTGGGCGCGGTTGATCGAGGCGCGGAACGTGATGTCCGGGATCGGCGCCCACAGCGCTTCCGCCTTCCAGGTCGAGAAGGTGTTCGGATTGCTGCTGTACTTCGAGAGGCGGTACGCGCCGTTGAACTGCAGCAGGTCGGCGAACGGCTTGTGCTGCGCGATCGGCACCTGGAGCTCGACATTGCCTTCCCAGACATGCTGCGACAGGCTCTGGTCGGTTCCGCCCATATTGTCGCGCCAGAGCTGGTCGGCAAAGCCCTCGAGCTGGTCTTCGCGGAATTCCGCGCCGAACGCGATCGCCACGCCCTGCTCCGCCCACGGGCTCTTGATGCCATAGGTGCCGAGGTCGCCCTGCACCGTCGCGATGACGTTGTAGAGCTTGTTGATCGTGGTCTGGCTGCCGTAGCTGTCGCGCGTCAGATAATCGAACACCGCCGTATTGTTGACGGTCGAGCGCGAGCTGAACGGATCGAGGGGAGACAGCCGTCGGCCGCGCCCGAAGCGCAGGTCGGCACGCCGCCGACGTTGACGACGTTCAGTGCGTTGTTGACTAGATCGACGGACGGAAACGACCAGCTCCAGTCCTGCTGGTTGCGCGCATAGACGCCGCCGACATCGTAGCTCCAGCCCTCGGCGAAATCACCGCGGACGCCGCCGGTGATGCGCAGCCCTTCGTTCAGATAACGGTCCTCGAGGTCCGGCACGCCGCTGAAGCGATAGCGCAGCTCGATCGGCACCATGGCACTGGTCCCTGCCTGCGCGCCGCAGATCACCTGCGCCTGCGAGGCGGAGAGGAACGGGTTGTTGCAGTTCACCTGATAGGGCGCCGAGCCGAAGGCGGTGTAGCTGTAGAGCCGCGCGGGGAAGCCGTTGGCCGACTTGTCGCGGAACCACATGCCGCTGGCATAGAGTTCTGCCGCGTCCGAGATCGCGAACGACGCGAAGCCGCCGGCATTCCAGCGCTCGTTCCTGCGCTGGAAGGAATAGTCGCTATAGGGATTGGCAGCGACTGCGTCCGAAAAGGGAACGAAGCTACGGCTGCCGTCCGGATTGTTGACATATTGGTTGCCGTTATTGGCGCCGGTGCGCGGCGACACGTAACCGTGATAGCTGTAGGTCGAAGTCGAACAGGCCAGCGGCCCGTCCTTGACGTTCTCGATCAGCTGACAACCTGCGGTCTCGCGCGCCTCATTGGGCACGAGCTCGCCCTTGCGATAATTGACATAGCCGGAGACGTGGAAGCGGTCGTCGAACAGCTTGGTGCCCGCGGTCAACGACAGGTCGATACGGCCGCCATCGACTGCGAGGCCGTGGCTGGGCTGCCCGAAGCCATATTGGCTGGCAACCTGCGAAACGAGGCCCGGCTGATTGTCGTGGGCGTAGAAATTGTAATTCCCGTTGAGCTGAATGCCCTCGAAGTCGTTCTTCATGATGAAGTTGACGACACCGGCGACCGCGTCCGAGCCGTACACCGCCGAAGCGCCGCCGGTCAGGACATCGACGCGCTGGATCAGCGAGGTCGGGATCATATTGACGTCGACGCCGTTCATCGTGCCGACGCGCTTGCCGTCGATCAGGGTCAGCGTACGTTCGAAACCGAGATTGCGCAGCTTGACGCGCTGGCGGCCGTCCGAATCCTGATAATTCTGCTGGCTGTCGGGCGCGATCTGCGGAATGCGGTTGAGCACTTCCTCGATGTTCACTGCCGCCTGGGCACGGATCGATTCGGAAGTGACCGACGTGATCGGCGCCGCGGCCGTCATGTTGGGACGGGTGATGCGGCTGCCGGTGACGATGATGTCACCCTCGCTGGTACCCTCGTTCTGCGCCGCCGCGGTGCTGGCGGGAGTGTCGGCTTCCTGCGCCATCGCAGGCACCGCGAACAGGGCTGCAAGGCAAGTCGTGCCCAGTAGCAATCGATTCAAACGTGACATCCGGTGACCCCTTTTATCGTTGATTATTTGTCGATCTGCGTCGTTCCCCCGCGGCACGCCGTTTTCGGCGCCGACCGCGAGGCACGAAGCTTCTGCTCGGCCGCTTGCGGCCGGATTTGAACGTATCGCCCGGGCTGGGCCGGCTGAGGCCGTGCCGCAGCCATCGCGGCTTTCCCGAGCCCTGGTGCGATTGCACTGCGACGAGGCGTCTTCATTGCCACGACCCCTGATACTCGGGTGCGACCGGCATCGTCGTTCACACGCGCCGGCAACGCAATGAAGTTGTCATATATGAAATGACATTTCAATACCAAAAAGCGCTTTGGTGCTATCCTATCGGCAAAACAAGCATACCAAGGGCAATATTGGGCGCCTATCGACGCAGCGGATCACGCGCACGCAGTCGAGTAGGCGGGCTCGACATCTCGAAACCCCTTCGCAAACTGTGCTCGCAATGAAATCAGCGCTGGGCGGTGAACCCACCGATGCCGGCTATCGCAAGCCGCGCCGCCGGCACGGCCGGTTCGGCAAAGGTCAATCGCAGGAACCGTGCGGATCGAGTCTTGGCAAAGGCGATCCGTTGGGTCGACAGCGCATAAGCGATATTCGAGAATTCGCCGCTGGCGCCAGGTTCCCAATTGGTGCCATCGTGACTCGTTTCGGCGATATACCCTTTGGGCGGTGCCGCATCCGTCATCACCTGGCGCGAGGGTGTGAGGCTGAACCCCGCCAGAAGCGTATCCGCGCCCAGATCGACGGTCACGCGGGCCGGCGTCCCCGGCGTCGGACGCGGCTGGACCCAGATGCTCGCCGCCTCGTTGTCGAGCAGCTTCTCCGCGCCAGGCGCGCTGGCCGATACGATCGTCCATCTGGTCACGTCGAGAATGCTGGGATCGGTCGACACGATCGCCGGCACCGGCACCGGTGCAACCGCGCGGAACAACGCGAATTCGCTGATCGCGGGGCAAACCGGCGCCTCGACAACGCGCAGCCGCACACGCCGTGGCGCGATCGGCGCGTCGAGCCGGATGACGCGCTGCGCGGAAATACATTCATGCTCGGCCAACGTC
This sequence comes from Sphingomonas sp. 7/4-4, assembly GCF_027941955.1. GTDB lineage: Bacteria > Pseudomonadota > Alphaproteobacteria > Sphingomonadales > Sphingomonadaceae > Sphingomonas. Next base: position 330,070 of record NZ_CP115960.1, on the reverse strand, counting down.
CGCCAATTGCCGTCGATCTCCGCATCCACGGCGAAGCGCGTCACGCGGACACCCAGCGGCAGATATTCGCGCAGACGGATCACGTCGAAGCGCGTCCCCGGCTTCAGATCGAGCGTCAGCGTCGGATCGGTCACGCCATCGGGGCTTGCCCAATAGCTCTCGCGATTGCCGTCGAGCACCCGCGCCGGCTCGAAGCCCGGACCGCGGCTGTGGCTGGCATGCGCGACCGCCCCCTGCGCCAGATCGCGCGCGAAGGTAGCGCGGATCGCATCGCCGAAGGACTTCAGGATCTTGACGTCCTGGTCGGGGATCCGGCCGCGGCGATCGGGGGAATGTTGAGATTGAGATTGGTCCCCCGCCCCACCGACTCGTCGTACAGCCGGATCAGCCGCTCGGGGCCCTTCACCTTCGAATCCTCATCGGCGTGGTAGAACCAGCCCGGGCGGATCGACACGTCGGTCTCCGCCGGCCACCACAATGCACCGCCACGCACCCCGGAATTGCCTTCCTTCTGGTCATAGGGTTTGTTCGGCATGGTCGGCCAGCACGGATCGCCCGCGATGCCATCCTCATTGCCCACCCAGCGAATATCGGCACCCAGCGGATCGAAGGTGCAGGCATTGGGCTGGAGCTTGTGGACCAAGGCGACGATCGACGGCCAGTCATAGTAACGCGGCGCATCGATCTTCCGCGCCTCTCGCGCGCCGCCATAATAGCCGTCGCCGCCATTGGCCCCGTCGAACCAGACTTCGAACAATTCGCCGTAGCGGGTGCACAATTCGGTCAGCTGGGCGCGGAAATAGTCGACATAGGCCGGACGGCCATATTCGGCATGGTTGCGGTCCCAGGGGGACAGATAGACGCCGAAGGGCAACTTCGCGCGCCGGCAGGCCTCCGCCATCTCACGCACGATATCGCCCTTGCCGTCCTTGTAGGGGCTGTTGCGGATGCAATGCTCGGTGCGCAAAGTCGGCCACAGGCAGAAGCCGTCATGGTGCTTGGCGGTGAGGATCAGCCCTTCGAGTCCGCCCGCCTTGGCGGCCGCAACGATCTGGTCGGCGTCGAAATCGCTGGGGTCGAACAGCTTGGGATCTTCGTCGCCAAAGCCCCATTCCTTGTCGGTGAAAGTGTTGATCGAAAAATGCACGAAGGCGTATTGCTCGCGGCCATGCCACCGCCACTGCCGGGCGCTGGGCACGGCGCCATAGGGCTTTGGCGCCGCGCCGGCTCGCGCCGATGCCGGGATCGCGGGAACCGCGCTCGCCGCCAGGCTGGTGGCGATCAGGCTACGACGGGAAAGCTCGATCATGCGGATCCTCTTCGATATCGTGTTTCGTCCAGTGCGCTATTTCGGCAGTTCCAGCGCATCCCCACTCAGTGTGAAGTCGGCCCATTGACCGGGCCCGTCGCCGGGCTGGCCGCCGCCCACCCAGAGCCGATAAGCGCCGGGCACCACGCGGCGCGTGCCGTCGCGGGCGACGGTGCTGATGCTGCGCCGATCGAGCGCGAAATGCAGCGTCTGCGCCTTTCCCGGCGCCAAGGCCACGCGGCGGAAGCCGACCAGCTGGCGCTGGAGCACCGGCGTAGTCAGCGTCGCGCCGCCCTTCGCCGCCGGCGGCACCAGATAGGCCTGCACGACCTCCTCGCCCGCCCGCGCGCCGCTATTGCGCACCATTACCTGAATCTCGACCGGAGCGGCGGTACTCGCGCCCTTCGCCTCCAGCCCGGCATAAGCGAAATTGGTATAGCTCAGCCCGTGGCCGAAGCCCCAAAGCGGCGTGCCGGTGAAGAACCGATAGGTGCGCTCCTTCATCCCGTAATCGACGAAGGCCGGCAGATCTGAAGTGGTCTTGTAGAAGGTGACCGGCAGGCGCCCCGAAGGGTTGTTGAGCCCGGCCAGTGTCTCGGCGATCGCAGTGCCGCCCGCCTCGCCCGGATACCATGCGGTGAGGATCGCGTCGGCCATCGCCGGATCCACTGCCACCGCGCTGCCGCTGGTCAGCACCAGCACCACCGGTTTGCCGGTATCGCGGAGCGCCTGAAGCAGCCGCTGCTGCGCCAGCGGCAACGCGACGTCTGTCCGGTCGCCGCCGACGAATCCGGGGACGCTGACCTGCAGTGCCTCGCCCTCGAGATCGGGCGAGAGGCCGAGCACAGCGACCACCACGTCCGAATCCCGTGCCGCCGCGACCGCCTGTTCGAGCAAGGGTTCGGCCGGTGGAAGCCACAACAGCCTGATGCCTTCGTCCTCGCCGTGATGGTCGAGCTCGAGACGGAAGCTGTGGCGCCGTCCATCGCTCACCAGCGGGACTTCGACGCGCGCCTTGCCGAGCAGCCCCTGATGGAGCGGCTTGCCGTCGATCCACAGCCGCATCGCGTCGTGCCTGGTGCAGTCCTTCCAGCAGGCCGGCAGGTCGATCGCCAGCGTGTAGCGGCCCGGGCCCGGCGGCACGAGCTGGCCGGTCCAGCGGACCGCGAAACCCTTGGCATCGAGTTCGGGCAAGGGCGCGGCGCGGGTATAGTTGAAGTCGATCCGGCGATCCTGCCGGACGGCCGCGGGCGTGCCCGTCACGGTGGAGCTCGCGAAATACTCCGCCTTCAGCCCCGGCTTGCCGTCCGCGACGAGCGCCGTCTCGGGCACCACCACCGGCGCGCCGTCGGCCAATATCGAGCCTTGGGCATAACGCACATTCGCCGCGCCGAACTGGCGGCGGATGCCCTCCAGCGGGGTCACCGGATCCTTCGCCGTGCCATGGTAATTGGCTTCGAGTATATTCAGATCGTCGGCATCGGCGCCGATCACCGCGATGCGGCTGCCCTTGGCGAGCGGCAGCCGGCCGGCATCGTTCTTGAGCAGCACGATCGCCTTGCGTGCCGCCTCCAGCGCCAGCGCGCGGTGCGCGGGCGTGCCGACTTCGCTCGGCGCGATCCGGTTCCACGGGCTTTCCGCGCCGAACAAGGTGCCGAGCGCCTGCCGGGCAGAGAGGGCGCGGGTCAGCGCGGTGTCGATCTCGGCCTCGGTCACCAGCCCGCGCTTCACTGCCTGCGGGAGCGCGGCATAAGCCGATCCGCAATTGAGGTCGTTGCCGCCCCTGAGCGCCGCCGCCGCCGCCGCCGCGCCGTCGAGCCGGTAATGGTGGAACAGATGAATGTTGGCCACGGCATCGCAGTCCGAGACGGTTAAGCCGCGAAACCCCCAGTCACCGCGCAGCCGATCGATCATCAGCGAGGGCAGCGCGCAGACCGGCACACCGTGGATCGAATTATACGCGCACATCACCGAGCGTGCCTTGCCTTCGGTCACCGCGAGCCGGAACGCGGGGAGATAGGTCGATTCCAGATCCTGCGGGCTCGGATCGACGTCGAAGCCGTCGCGCCCGGCTTCAGGGCCGCTGTGCACGGCAAAATGCTTGGGGGTAGCGATCACCTTGGGATGCGCCGGGTCGGGACCTTGCATCCCCTGGATGAAAGCGACGCCGAGATGCCCCGTCAGATACGGGTCCTCGCCATAAGTCTCCTGCCCCCGCCCCCAGCGCGGATCGCGGAAGATGTTGATGTTGGGCGACCAGATCGTCAGTCCCTCATAAATCCGCCGATCGGCGCCAATTGGACGCGCGTTGAACTTCGCCCGCGCCTCGGTCGCCACCACGTCGCCGACGCGCTGCATCAGCGCGCTGTCCCATGTCGCCGCCAGCCCGACCGCCTGTGGAAAGACGGTGGCGTAGCCGTTGCGCGCCAGCCCGTGCAGCCCCTCGTTCCACCAGTCATAGGCCGGGATTTCGGCCTCGGTGTCGGCAGGCGCAGTGCTCTGGAGCTGCGCTGCTTTCTCCTCGACGGTCATCGTGGCGATCGCTTTGGCTACTGCGTCGGGGTCGGGCTCGGCACCGGCGAGCAGGAACGGAAGGATCATCGCTGCGGTCCCAAGGTGCGGAGCGTCAGCGCGCGCTTGAGCGCGGCGGCAGAGGCATCGGAACCCACGTCAATCGTCACGCTCTCGCCGGCGAGCAAGTCGAAACCGTCATCGCTCGGCTGCGCCGCCAGATCGCCGAAATCGAGCATTACGGCGCGGGCGAGCGAGCCCGCCGTGATCGTCACCCGCTTGCCCTCCCAACGCGTGATCAGCGCAGGCGCTGGATAGGCCATGTCCTTGGGCAGCGCGCGCTCGACGATCGTGCGCGAGACGCTGCGCCCGTCGATCAGCAACTCGGCGACCGCGAAGCTCGCCTTGGCGTCGGCACCCGCGAACAATTCGGCGTCGGCGATGCTCGCCGCCTCCTGCGCTCCCAGCGGCTCGAGCGTGACCACCGCGCCTCTCGTGCGGAGCGCCTTGCCGGCCATGTCGAACGCGCGGACGCGCCATTCGGCGGCGATGGGTGTCGTTGCATCCGAGACCAGCGCCACGCGGGTAGCGCCGTCCTTGTGCTCGGCAACGATCGCCTGCGGCGCGAAGAAGCGGCGCGCGGCATAATGGAGCAACTTCCATTGGCCTTCATAATCCACGCTCGCCCACGAGATCGCCGGCCAAGTGTCGTTGAGCTGCCAATAGAGCGAGCCCAAGGTCACCGGACGACAGCCGCGGTGGTGCCGCGCCGCCATGTCGATCGCCTGCGCCTGATTGACCTGCGTCAGATAGACGAGGTCGGCGAAGTCCTTCGGCTTGCGCAGTCTTTGATCGAGATAGAGCTGGAGCCGCGCATTGCCCTCGCCCGCCAGGAACTTCTGGTGCGCCTTGAGCACCGGGCTATCGATCGCGAGCGGGCCCTTGCCCGCGAAGCCGCGGATCGTCGACAGATCGGGCATTCCCTGGAAGCCATATTCGGACATGAAGCGCGGGCATGAATCGAGATAGCGCTCGACCGGCTTGGATCCCGACCAAACGTCCCAGAAATGGCGGTCGCCATCCTTGTCCGTGTCGGTCGGGCCTTCATAGTCGCTCGAGGGCGAACCGGGCCAATAGGGCGTGCCCGGCGCGTTTTTGGTCACTGCCTCGCGCAGCACCCGATCGAACAGCACCGCCATGCCCGTGCCGATCCGTTCCTGCTCGTCGGCGCCGATGCGCTTCTTGAACGCCTTGCGATCGGACCAGTTTTCCCACCCGGACAGCACTTCGTTGCCGCCGGCCCAGCCGACCACCGACGGATGCGGCTGGAGCCGCTCGACCTGTTCCTCGGCCTCGACCCGGACATTCTCGCGGAACGCCGCGTCGGGCGGCGTGATCGATCCGCCGAACATGAAGTCCTGCCAGATCATCAGGCCCATCTCGTCGGCCGTTCTGTAGAAGGCATCGTCGAGATAATAGCCGCCACCCCAGACGCGGATCATGTTCATGTTAGCGTCGCGCGCGCTGGTCAGGATCTGGCGCATCTGCGCCTCGCCCACCCGCGACGGGAAATTGTCGAACGGGATCAGGTTGGCGCCCTTGGCGAAGATCGGCACGCCGTTGATCCGGAAGCCGAAGCTGCCGTCCTTGCGGATGAACTCGGTGGTGCGCAGACCGATCCGCTGGATCACCCGGTCTTCGGTCGCGCCGCCGGCATCGAGCGTCGCCTCGACCGCGTAAAGCGGCTGCGCGCCATAGCCGGCGGGCCACCAGCGTTGCGGCTTCTCGACCGTCAGCGGTGCACTGACCCAATTCTCGCCCGCGACGAGGCTGGCGGACCGGCTGACCTCGACTTGCTTGCCGTCCGGCCCGGTCACACGCGCGCGCAACGTCACGTTAGCGGGAGCGCCCGCGACGATCCGCCAGTGCGCTACCAGCCGCGCCTCCGCGTCGTTGAGCGCTTCCTGATCAACGCGAAAACCGTCGATCCGCGCTTCGTCCCACGCCTCGATCCGCACCGGCCGCCACACGCCGATATTGACCAGCCGCGGGCCCCAGTCCCAGCTATACTGGTATTTGGGTTTGCGGATGTACGGCGAAGTCTGCTTGCCCTTGGGCTCGTCGCCAAATGCAGAATCATATTCGCCTGGCAGCGGATTGGCCTCGGCCAGCACCATCGGCTGGAGCGTGCGGATCGGCGAGGCGATGCGGACGATCAGTTCGTTGCGGCCAGTCTTCAACACGCCCTTTGCGTCGACCCGCCATCGGCGATGCGCGTTGTCGGCTGCGAGCAATTGCTTACCGTTCAGCGACACGCTCGCGAAGGTATCGAGCCCATCGAACACCAGCTCGACATGGTCGCGCGCCAGCATCGCGGGCGTCACCTCGATCACGCGCCGGAACTGCCAGCTGGTCAGCCCCGCCCATTGGATCCTTGCTTCGTTGATCCCCTTGAACGGATCGGGGACGCGGCCGGCGGCAATCAAATCCTGCTGGACGCTGCCGGGCACGCGCGCGGGGAACCATTGCGCCTCCTTCGGGTGCGCCTTCGCCGTTTCGTCGGCAGGATCGATCCGCACTTCCCACGCGCCGTCGAGCGAAACCGTCTCGCGCGGCGCCGCCCAGGCGGCGACGCTGGCGAAAAGCGCGGGCAACAATGCAAGTGCGCGCGCTTTCACTTCGCGGCCTCGCTCAGCGTGGCACGCTCGACCGCATAGAACGGGTCGGAAAGCGGCGAAGTGAACTGGAAGCACAGATCCTCGTCCCCCGCCATCGCCGGCAATGTGCCTGAAAAGCTGAACCGCGTCGGAGCGGTTTTCGGATCGGGCAACGGGAAGCTGGCGACGACGATCGGTTTGATCGTCTTGTCTCCGGCTGCGGCGATACAGCGCGCGGAGATCACCAGCTCACCATAAGTGGTTACGTTGAAATGCGAGCGCAGCGCCTTGGCTTCATGCGCGAGCCCGTAATGCCGCGCCAGCCGGGCGACATCGACGGAGAAACTCTTCGCCACGTCGAGCGGTGCCGCCGGATAGGCGCTGCACGTGTCGAACAGATTGACGTTGAACGCCGGGGTATTCTCGGGCGATTCCGACGTCAGCGGTACGCGCAGGCCGAAGGCGCCGCGCGGACAGGCGACCAGTTCCGAGCTCGTCCGGGTGAGCAATGCAGCGCGGCCGGTGTCGAAGCTACGCGGCTGCGCGGTTGGATTGCCCGCGGTGTCGAACGCGGCGGCCTCAATCGTTACGCCCGGCTTCAGCGACAACGGCGCCTTGTACAGCGGCGATTTGGCCGTCGGGACCTTGCCATCGAGTGTGTAGCGGATCGTGCCATAGGGCGCTTGCGTCGACAGCGCGACGCTCGCCCGGTTGGCGCGCAGTGCCTCGCCGCGCGTGCCTTGAAGCTGGAAACCCACCGCAAACGCGCTGTCGGCGACCTCCACCCCCGAGCGGCGCCAGCGCTGGATCTGCGGGTCGATCCGGGTCAGGAAGCTCGGGAAATCGCGCTTCTCCTTCGCCGACCAGGTGATCTCGGCAATCGCCGCGGCGCGCGGGAAGATCATGTGCTGCACCTGATAGGGCGTCGCCAGATATTCGCTCCACGCATTGCCCTGCGCGCCGAGCACATGCTTCGCCTTCTCGGCGTCGATCCCCGCCGGCATCGGCTCGTATTTGTAAACGTCGGCGAGCGTCTGGATCGACAGCCGCCCCGGCGGCTCGTCGCTGCGATCGCTTTGCAGGCTGTCGAGATACAGAGTCGGCGCCGGCGTCAGCACCACGTCGTGATTCTGGTTGGCGGCCTCGACCGCGCCCTTTTCGCCGCGCCACGACATGATCGAAGCCGAGGGAGGCAGCCCGCCTTCCAAGATCTCGTCCCAGCCGATCAGCCGCCGCCCCTTGCTCGCCAGATACTTGCCGAATTCATCGACCATCCAGCTCTGCAGCTGGTTCTCGTTCTCGAGTCCCAGCGCCTTGATCTGCGCCTGAACGCGGGGCGAGCGTTCCCACTGGTCCTTGACCGCCTCGTCGCCGCCGAGATGGATATAGGTGCCGGGGAATACCGCCATCACTTCGTCGAGCGCTTCCTTGACGAAGGCGATGCCCTTGGATCCGGGATCGAACAGATAGGGATTGACGCCCCAATCATGCGATACTTCCGGCTGGTCGCCGAAAACACCGAGCTCGGGATAGGCGGCGACGAGCGCCTGGGCATGGCCCGGCAGATTGATCTCCGGAACGATCGTGATTCCGCGTTCGGCGGCATAGACGACCAGCGCCTTCAGTTGCTCCTGCGTGTAGAAGCCGCCGACCTTGGGCCCCGGCGCCCCGCCGGTCGACGGCGGGATGCGCCAGCCGCCCACTTCGGTGAGCTTGGGATAGCGCTTTACCTCGAAGCGCCAGCCCTGGTCGTCGGTGAGATGCAGGTGCAGCGTGTTGAGCTTCACCGATGCCATCTGATCGACCACGGCGTAGATCGATTCGATCGGCTGAAAGTGACGCACCGGATCCAGCATCAGCCCGCGCCAGCCGAAGCGCGGCGCATCCTCGATCGTCACCGCCGGCACCTTGACCGGCTTGCCGAAAGCCCGATCGGGGCTGAGCAACTGCGCCACCGTCATTGCGCCGTAGAGTAAACCGCGATCGCCCGAAGCGCTGATGCGGATGCCCCGGGCGTTTACTACCAGGCGATAGGCCTCGTCCCCTTGCACCGATGCATCGCGGACCAGGGTGATCGTACCGTCGCCCTCGCGAGTCGCCAGCGTGAGCCCACGCTCGACCTTCACGTGCGCCGTCAGCACGCGCGCCGCAGCCTCAGCGCCGGCATCGCCCCGCACCACCGCGATCGTCGCTCCGTCCCCTATCGTGATGCTGCCGGTCCCGTGCACGATCGATTGCGGGAGCGGCGTCAGCGGGAGCGGATCGGCGGACTGCGCCAGTACCGAGGAACCGCATAGCAACGCCGCCCAACCGACATGGCGTAGCCGCAGCACCCTGAGAACCCGCATCGCCTACTCCCGCTGGCGTCCCGAAGACGCGATCCGATGATGTAACCAATATAGGTCCTGCGACACAATAGCCGCGTTCGACGCGAGCTCTACTGCGGCCGCGGGAGGCCCGTCGCGGCTCACATCCTGAGGTGGCAAGAAAGAGACCAATATGAATCCACAACCATCCCATTGCCCGATCGGGCATGTTGCGATAGCGTCGCGGCGAACCGAGGGGCAACAGCCGCGAGGGCGCGGCGGGGAGTATTGATGGCATTCTCGGATCAGATCGGGCGTTTCCGCGCAGACAATCCATCGCCGCTCTACCTCCAGCTCCAGCAGATCATCCGCGACGCAATCAGCTCCGAAATCCTCACTCCGGGCGATGCGATTCCCCCGAACGCGACCTTGCCGTCGAATATGAAGTGGCACGCATCACCGTGCGGAAGGCGATCGTGGGGTTGGTGGAGGAAGGTTTGCTTACGCGGCGTCGTGGCGCGGGGACGTTCGTCACCGGTCGCGTCGAAAAAGTTTCTCCAAGCTCTCTTCGTTCACCGAAGACATGGCGGCGCGCGGCCGCAAGGCCAGCAGCAGCTGGATCTCCCGCGCGCCCGGCACGGTGAACCCCGAAGAGGCCATGATGCTGGGTCTCTCGCCCGGCGCGCCGGTGCTGCGCTTCGCGCGTATCCGCTATGCGGATGACGAGCCGATGGCGCTCGAATTCTCGACCATCGCCGGTTACTGCCTCGCATCGGTCGATGTGGTGCAGGACTCGCTGTACGGCGCGCTCGAAAAAGCCGGCAATCGCCCGGTGAGGGCGCTGCAGCGGCTCCGGGCCGTGCCCTTCGGGGGCGAACACGCCCGGATGCTGGGCGTCGACCCCGGCCATCCCGGCCTGCTGATCGAGCGTCGCGCCTTTCTGCGCGACGGCCGCCCTGCCGAGGTCACCCGCTCTTATTATCGCGGGGACGCCTATGATTTCGTCGCGGAGCTCAGCGACCTCTAGATCCGGCGCCCGCGCTCCAGGCGCGTAGTTGGTACTATACCATTTACGCCTAACCCCACCCTGGCACGGCCCAACTCTCCGCCTCACTTTGAGGCTGAAGACGCCAATCCTCTCCTAAAACACGACAAAAGGCACGTTTATCGCGACGTGTGGAGAGATCAGCCGATCGCTCAATTGGTATGCTTTGGTTATGTCGATTGGTACGCTTCCCCGATCCCGAACCGAATCGTGACGAAGCGGCGAGTCCGGCGCGATCGTCAGCCGGGAGTTTGGACATCCGCTGCATCGGGGTCCGTGTTTTGAAGGGGAATATTGTGATGCGTTTGCGACAGACGATCCTCCTGAGCTCCGCCCTGACCGGCTTCGCCGCGAGCGCACAGGCACAACAGGCTCCCGCCACGCCACCCGCGACGACAACGCAGAGCGAAACCACCGCCCAGTCCGGCCCCGATGCCGCCGGCGAGGAGATCGTCGTCACCGGCTATGCCAGCAGCCTTCGCCAGTCGATCGAGCTCAAGCGCAACGCGAACGCCGTGATGGATGCGATCTCCTCGGAAGATATCGGCAAGTTCCCCGATCGCAACGTCGCCGAATCCCTGTCGCACATTCCCGGCGTCTCGATCGACCGCCGCTTCGGCGAGGGCGAGAAGGTCGCGATCCTCGGCACCGATCCCGCGCTCAACCGCATGCTGCTCGACGGTCACGGTCTCGCCTCGGCCGATTGGGGCGGGAACGACAATGATCCCAGCAGCCGCACCTTCAATTATTCGCTGCTCGCACCCGAGCTGGTCGACCGGCTGGAGGTCTACAAATCGCCCGAGGCGCGGATCGAGGAAGGCAGCCTCGGCGGCACCGTGATCGTCCGCACGCGCCGGCCGCTCGAACTGGAAGCCAATTCGATCTTCGCCTCGGGCGGCTATTCGTACAATGATCGCGCGGAGAAGGGGAACATCCGCGGCTCCGGCCTGTACAGCTGGAAGAACGACGCGGAGACGTTCGGCGTCCTGATCGCAGCTACCTATGACAAGCAGAATCTCGTGCGCTCGGGCGTCGAGTTCTTCGGCTACGACAATGCCGACGGCTCCGGCAGCCCGTTCATGACGACGAATGGCGCGGGCGAGCGCGTGCTCAAGAACCCGGCCGCAGTGATCACCGGCGGCTCGCTCGCCGATCTCGACAAGGCGGCATCGCCGTTCGGCATCAACTACGCCTATTTTCAGCAGCAACGCGAACGCGTCAGCGTCGCCGGCACTGCCCAGCTGCGCCCGACGAGCGACCTGACCCTGACGCTCAACGGCACGCACATCGAGGGCAATTACAACAATTACAGCCAGTCGATGTACACGATCCCCGGCGCGTGGACCGGCGACGTGCTCCAATCGGCCACCATCTCGAACGGCGTGGTGACCGACGCCAGCTTCGGCGCCGCCACCGGCCAGAGCGCGCAGCTCGATACGCTCGTTCGTCATACCAAGCTCAAGACCGACAATCTTAACTTCTTCGCCGACTGGGAAGGCGAGGACGGCGCCAAATTGTCCTTCGCCGGCGGCTGGAGCAAGGCGACGGGCGGGCGGAACCCCGAATATCTCTTCAACGTCCAGACCCGATTGCCGTTCAGCTATTCCATCAGCCCGACCACGGCGGATGTGAACTTCGTCGGCGACCTCACCAATCCGGCCAATTATTTCACCAACCCGAACAATAATCCCGCGACGATCGAGGGCAACCCGGTGATCGTGAACGGGGCGCCGCTGAACGCCGCGCAGATTGGTGGCCTCGATTACAGCGTCACCACCGACAGCGACGTGTTCGCCGGGTTCGACGCGACGGTTCCGGTCGGCGGGTTCTTCACCCAGATGCAGATCGGCGGCCGCTTCACGCATCATATCAACCGCGTCGATGCGCGCGGTGTGAACAACTATCTCCAGCAGTCGCTCCTCGGCTCGCAGCTCGGCGTCGACACGCTGGTGACCCCCGACGGCGTCTTCAGCGGCACGGGCGGCAGCGGTAGCGCGACCCAGTATCTGAACCTGCCCGAGCAATCGGTCATCGACATCCTCGCCGATGCGATCAATTCGCCGCTCGTGGACAAGGTGGGCGCCTCGACCCGCGTGAAGGAGACGGTCGCGGCGAGCTATGTCCAGTTCAACTTCGAGAGCGGCGGGCTGCGCGGCAATATCGGCGGACGGCTCGTCTACACCAAGAATCTGTCGCAATATGCGCTGGCGCTGCCGACGCTGGCCGATCCCAATCCGCGCCCGGTGCCGACCAGCACCGCGAACGACTATCTGAAGTTCCTGCCGGCATTCAACGTCGCCTATGAAGTCAGCCCGAAGCTGATCTTCCGCGGGGCGGCGGCCAAGGTGATCTCCCGGCCGCGCTACCAGGATCTGGCGGCGTCGATCACGCAGAACGACGTCACCTATGATGCCGGCGGCGGCAATCCCAATCTGAAGCCGTATGAATCGACCAACTTCGAAGTCACGGCGGAATATTATCCGGCGCCGGGCGCGCTGCTTTCGCTCGAGCTCTATCGCCGCGAGATCTCCAACTACATCGTCAACACCCGCCGCGAGGGCGTCACGCTCTACAACTCGCTGACCGGTCAGCTCGAAAACCGGTACAGCGTCTCGCAGCCGGTCAATGGCGGCAAGGCGAAGGTCAACGGCGTGCTCGTCCACGGGCAGGCGGAGATCTGGGGCGGGTTCGGCATCCAGGCGAACTATGCCTATCAGGACAGCAGCACCTCGACGACGTTCGACACGACCGAGATCCTCAACCTCCCCTATCTTTCGAAGCACACCGTCAACATCATTCCCTATTTCGAGAAGGGGCCGTTCCAGGCGCGCCTGAGCTATAGCTATCGCTCTTCCTATTTCCGGACGATCGGGCGCCTCGGCTCGCAGGAAATGGTCGCGCCGTACAATCAGCTCGATGCTTCGGCCGCGTTCAAGCTGACCGACAACGTCACGGTCAGCGTCCAGGCGCAGAACCTGCTCGACGAGACCTATCTGCAATATAGCGGCACGCCCGATCGGCCCTCCGCCTTCTACAAGAACGGACGCACCTTCGTGGGCAGCCTGTCCTTCCGCATGTAGCGCAGGGCACGCATCTCCGCCCTGCGGGAGTTGGCTCTCTCCGCAGGGTGGCGAGCGTGAGGCGGGCAACGCTTGGTCCTCACCGGCCCGGGCGCCTTCGCTGGAAATCACCGGCGACGGGTCAGGCGTCGGTGCGCACGAGCCGGCGACGCAGGCGGTACCTTCCGGCGATTGGAACACCCCACCGAAACGGCGTAAATAATTTGTTTCGGCCGCGTGCGGATTTGGCGCCGCCGCGGCGTCTGATGCTGTGAGGGCTGCAATTCCTCGCGGTCGGAATGGGAAAAATCGATGGTATCGAGAGTCACGCTTTCGGTGTTGGCGAAAACTGCATGTGCATTCGCCGAGCCTGACCTTTCCGCCATGGACGCTCATCTCAGACAATTACTACCGATAGGTACGAATCTGCTTGCAACCCGGGCTGACAACGTTAATTGCTGCGCCGCAGAAAGGGGACGTCTGTGAGGCGCGCGCACGTATTAGCAGGATTGTTGTTGCTTGCCGGATGCGGTGGAGAACAGGCCCCGCCTGCTCCGCCCCCGCCGCAGGTGACCGTCGCGACTCCGGTCCAGCGCGAGGTGGTCGACTGGGACGACTATACCGGCCGCTTCGTCGCACCGCAGGACGTCGAGATCCGTCCGCGCGTCAACGGCGTGGTGACTGCGATCCATTTCCGCGACGGACAGGACGTGCGCCAGGGCGCGCCCTTGTTCACGATCGACCCCCGTCCCTATCGCGCCACGCTGGCACAGGCACAGGCACAGGCGACGCGTGCCAATGCCGCATTGTCGAACGCCCGGCAGGTAACTGCGCGTAGCCGCAAGCTGGCGACCGCGCAGGCCGTCAGCACCGAGGAGTTGGAGGCGAACATCGCCGCCGAGCGCACCGCTGCGGCTGATCTGGCCGCCGCTCGCGCCGCGATCACCAACGCCGAGCTCAATCTGAGCTTCACCACCGTCCGCGCGCCGTTCAGCGGCCGCATGTCGGACCGCAAGGTGAGCATCGGCGACTCGGTCGCCGACGGCCAGACCGTGCTCACCCGCATCGTGTCGCTCGACCCGATCTGGTTCGAATTCGAAGGCGCCGAGAGCTTCTATCTCAAGAATTTGCGCCAGGATCAGCGTGGCGAGCGTGGCTCTTCGCGCACCACCGCCAACCCGGTGCAGATCCAGCTGGCCGACGAGAGCGAGTATCGCTGGACGGGCCGGATGGAGTTCCTCGACAACGCCGTCGATCCGGATTCAGGCACGATCCGCGCCCATGCCGTGGTGCAGAATCCGACTCGCTTCCTGACGCCCGGCATGTTCGGCCGTGCGCGGCTGCTCGGTTCGGGCACCTACAAGGCGATGCTGATCCCCGACGAAGCGATCGTCACCGATCAGACCCGCCGGCTCGTCTATGTCGTCGGCAACGACAACAAGGCGGTGCCGCGTCCGGTGGAGGTCGGCGCGATGGTGGAAGGGCTGCGCATCGTCCGTGACGGGCTCGCGCCCACCGACCGCGTGGTCATCACCGGCGTCGGCCGATTGCAGCCCGGTGCGCCGGTCTCGCCGGTCAAGGGCGTGATCAAGGCCGACCCGACCAAGCAGGCCGCGCCGACCGCTCCGACGCAGGAGCCGGCCTCGGGCCAGGCGACTGTCCGCTAAGGACCGACCCGCATGAAATTCCCGCATTTCTTCATCGAGCGGCCGATCTTCGCGGCGGTGCTGTCGATCCTGATCGTGATCGTCGGCGCGATCGCCTTTCCCTCGCTGCCGATCGCGCAATATCCGAGCATCGCGCCGCCCACCGTGGTGGTCACCGCCACCTATCCGGGCGCGAGCGCGGAGACGCTGGCCGAGACGGTCGCCGCGCCGCTCGAGCAGGCGATCAACGGCGTCGAGAACATGATCTACATGACCTCGTCGTCGACCGGCAACGGCCAGACGCAGATCACGATCGCGTTCAATCAGGGCACCAATGTCGATCAGGCGCAGGTGCTGGTGCAGAACCGCGTGCAGCAGGCCGAGCCGCGCCTGCCCGAGGACGTGCGACGTCTGGGCATCACGGTGAACAAGAACTCGCCCGACTTCCTGATGGTGGTGTTCTTCACCTCGCCCGACAACAGCCTCGAGATCCCCTATATCTCGAACTACGTGACGCTGCAGGTGCTCGACCGGATCGCGCGCGTGCCCGGCGTCGGCCAGGCGCAGGCGTTCGGCGGACGCGACTACAACATGCGCGTGTGGATCGATCCCGGCCTCGCCGCCGCACGCGACATGACCGTGGACGAAGTGGTCAATGCCATCCGCGGCCAGAACCTTCAGGTCGCCGCCGGCGCCGTCGGCCAGCCGCCTTACGGCAAGGCGAGCCCCGCCTTCGAGCTGGGCGTCCAGGCCAAGGGCCGCCTGAGCACGCCCGAGGAATTTGGCAAGGTCGTGGTCAAGCGCGATACCCAGGGCCGGCTGACCTATCTGCGCGACGTCGCCCGGATCGAGCTCGGCGCGCAGGACTATAGCTTCAACGGCTATCTCGGCGGCAAGAGCGCCGTCGGTATGGGCATCTTCCAGATGCCGGGATCGAATGCGCTCGCCACTGCCGACGCCGTGAAGAAAGAGCTCGATACGCTCGCCCAGAGCTTCCCGGCGGGGATGAAATATTCGATCGACTACAATCCGACCGAGTACATCTCCGAATCGATCAGCGCCGTCGAGCACACGCTGATCGAGGCGCTGATCCTCGTGGTGCTGGTGGTGCTGATCTTCCTCCAGAGCTGGCGCACCGCGCTCATCCCGATCATCGCGATCCCGGTATCGCTGGTCGGTGCCTTCGCGGTCTTGTTCGCCTTCGGCTACTCGCTCAACACGCTGTCGCTGTTCGGCCTCGTCCTTGCGATCGGCATCGTCGTCGACGACGCGATCGTCGTCGTCGAGAATGTCGAGCGCCTGATGGAAGAGGAAGACATCGGCCCGCGCGAGGCGGCGCACAAGACGATGGACGAAGTGTCCGGCGCGATCATCGCGATCTCGCTCGTGCTCGTCGGCGTGTTCGTGCCGACGATGTTCATCCCCGGCATCTCGGGTGCATTCTACCAGCAGTTCGCGATCACCATCGCGTCGGCGACGGTCTTCTCGGCGTTCGTCTCGCTGACCCTGTCGCCGGCCTTGTGCGCATTGGTGCTGAAGAAGCCCGAGCACGGCAAGCCGCCGCGGCCGGGCTTGCTGGGGCTGCCCGGGCGCGCAGGCAAGAAGTTCAATGCCGGATTCACCTGGCTCTCGCACAAATATAGCCGCCTCACCGCGCGGCTGGTGCGCATGCTGGTGATCGTCGGCGTAGTCTATATCGCGCTGATCTTCGTCGTGGGCTGGCGGTTCGCCGCCACGCCGAGCGGCTTCATTCCGCCGCAGGATCAGGGCTATCTGATCGGCGTCGTCTCGCTGCCTCCCGGATCGTCGCTGCAGCGCACCGATGCGGTGGTGCGCGAAACGATCAAGGAATCGATGAAGCTGCCCGGCATCCAGACCTCGATCGGGTTCGCGGGTCTCGACGGTGCGAGCTTCTCAACCGCGCCGAATGCGGGCGTGGTGTTCTTCGCGCTGAAGCCGCATGCCGATCGCAAGCAGAGTGCCGACGAGATCCAGCAAGCGCTGTATCCGGCGCTGGCGGGGATCAAGGGCGGCGACATCATGGTGATCGCGCCGCCGCCCGTTCCGGGCATCGGCACCGGCGGCGGCTTCAAGATGATGATCCAGGACCGCAGCGGTCAGGGCTATCAGGCACTGGCGCAGGCATCGATGGCGATGATGATGGGGGCAGGCCAGGCGGAGGGCGTCGCCGGCGCCTTCTCGCTGTTCAACGTCGGAACCCCGCGCCTGACCGCCGAGGTCGACCGCGACCGCGCCGAGCGGATGGGCGTGCCGGTCGCGAACATCTATTCGACGCTCGGCTCCTATCTGGGCTCGGCCTATGTCAACGACTTCAACTATCTGGGCCGCACCTTCCGCGTGACGGCGCAGGCCGACGCGGCCTATCGCAACGACGCGTCGGACATCCAGACGCTGAAGACGCGCTCGGCTGCCGGCAAGATGGTGCCGATGAGCGCGGTGATGGCGTTGAAGAACGATGCCGGGCCGTATCGCGTGGTGCGTTACAATCTCTATCCCGCCGCCGAGCTGATGGGCGACACCAAACCCGGTTTCTCCACCGGCCAGTCGCTCGACTCGATGGAAGCGCTCGCCGCCAGGACGTTGCCCAAGGGCATGGGCTTCGAATGGACCGAGATCGCCTTCGAGCAGCGCCAGGCGGGCAATACCGGCGTGATCGCCTTCGGTCTCGCCGTGGTGTTCGTCTTCCTGCTGCTCGCGGCGCTGTACGAGAGCCTCGTGCTGCCGCTGGCCGTTATCCTGATCGTGCCGATGTGCCTGCTCGCCGCGATCCTCGGCGTGAATTTGATGGGACTGGACAATAATATCCTGACGCAGATCGGGTTGGTGGTGCTGATCGGCCTCGCCGCGAAGAACGCGATCCTGATCGTCGAGTTCGCGCGACAGGGTGAGGAAGATCAGGGCCTCGAGCCGCGCGCCGCGGCCGAACAGGCGGCGCATCAGCGCATGCGGCCGATCATCATGACCTCGATCGCGTTCATCCTCGGCGTGCTGCCGCTGGTGATCGCGACCGGCGCGGCGGCGGAGCTGCGCCAGGCGCTGGGCGTGGCGGTGTTCTTCGGGATGATCGGCGTGACCTTCTTCGGCTTGCTCTTCACCCCGGCTTTCTATGTGATAGTTCGCAAGCTCGCGAGCTGGACCGAGCGGCAACGTGCGAAACTGAGCCGCAAGAAGCCCGAAGCGCCCGAAGCGGAGGCCACGGCATGAAGCGCCTGTCTCTCCTTGCCGCCGGGCTGCTTTCGGCCTGCGCGGTCGGCCCGAACTATCAGCGCCCCGCGACGCCGCCGACCGCGGCCGGCAATTTCGTCGATCCCGGCGTCACCAAGGTCTCGACCGGCATCGTCGAGGGCGAATGGTGGCATCTGTTCCGCGATCCGGCGCTCGACCGGCTCGTAGTCGACGCGCTGGCGCACAATACCGACATCCGTGTCGCCGCGGCCAATCTGCGGCGCGCCCGCGCCTTGCTGTCGGAGGCACGCAACCAGCGGCTGCCGACCACCGATCTGAGCGCCTCTTATACCCGCCAACGGCAGGAGCGAACGCGTCCAATATCCCGGGCGTGCAGAGTGCCGAGTTCGACGTCTTCCAGGTCGGGCTAGACGCAGGCTATCAGGTCGATATCTTCGGGCAGGTCTCGCGCGCGATCGAAGCCGGCCGAGGCGACGTCGCCGCAGCGCAGGCCGGGCTCGACGCCGCGCGGATAGCCATCGCCGCCGAGACTGCACGCACCTATGCGCAGGCATGCAGCTTCGCGGCGCAGGCCGCGGTCGCGCGCGAAACCGCGCAGCTTCAGGACCAGACGCTCGGCCTCACCCGCCGCTTGCTCGAGGCCGGGCGCGGCACCCAGCGCGATGTCGATCAGGCGATGGTGCTTTCCGAGAGCGCGCGCTCGCAGGTTCCGCAGTTCGAGGCCGAACGCCGCGCCGCGCTCTATGCGCTCGCCACGCTCACCGGCCGTCCACCGGCCGAAACCGATGCCGATGCCGCACAGTGCACCGTGCCGCCGCAGGTCAGCGGGCTGATCCCGGTCGGCGACGGCGCCGCATTGCTCGCCCGCCGACCCGATGTCCGCCAGGCGGAACGCATGCTCGCCGCCGATACCGCGCGCGTCGGGGTTGCGACCGCCGCGCTCTATCCCTCGATCCGGTTGCTCGGTTCGGTCTCGCTCGGCGCGCAGGATATCGGCGATCTCGCCAAATCCGACTCGTTCAACTTCTCGCTCGGGCCGCTGATCAGCTGGAGCTTCCCGAACATGGGCCAGGCCCGCGCGCGCCTGCGCCAGGCCGAGGCGACCTCCGAGGGTTCGCTCGCCACGTTCGACGGCACGGTCCTCACCGCACTGCGCGAAGTCGAGCAGGCGCTCGCGCGTTACTCGGGTGAGATCGAGCGCAACGTCGCGCTTCGCCGGGCCGAGGCCGCTGCGAGCAACGCCGCGCGCATCGCCGGGCTGCGCTTCTCTGCGGGCCGCGACACCTTGCTCCAGCGCATCGATGCCGAGCGCGACCGGGCGACCGCCCGCGCCTCGCTGGCGCAGTCGAACGCCGCGCTGGCAGAAGCACAGGTCGCCTTGTTCAACGCCCTCGGCGGCGGCTGGGAAACCGCGCCGCAGCCGGTGCGACGCGAGCCTGTCGTCAACTAGGTCGCGCTGACGTCCCGCGCACGCGTGCGGTGCCCGCGCTCCTGCGCAGGGCGTCGACTGCGGCGATGCATTCGTTCTCGGTGCGAAAGCCGGTGCCGGAGGCGATGATCAGCCCTCCGCTCGAGCAGAAACGCCAGCGCCAGTCCTCGCCGGAGAACAGGATCGAAGTGAGCTTCACGCGTTCGGCGCGGTAAATCTCGAACCAGGCTTCGTTCCCGGTGTGCAGATCCTGCTCGGCGCAGGCTGCGCGGTGATCTGGCCGGCTTCGCTCCGGGATCGGGCTCGAAATCGGGCCCGGCTGCTGACGCGGCTTGGTAGATTCCGGGCCGACGAAGGGGCTCATGGCCGAAGCCGGGTACGCGTGACGGCACCGGTCAACACGCGCTTGCCGAATGCCTTCGCCACCGCCTCGGCGCCATCGATGTTCATCAGGACCACACGCGTGCCGCGCGGGTGCAGGGGCTCGATCGCGCTGATCGCAGCGTTGTGCTTCGCCGCCATGGCAATGACGTCGGCCCGATCAGCATCGATATTGATTGCGCGTGACACATAAGTCTCCCGTTGGAGCGGGAGCGCACGCATCTCTCAGCCGCGCCTTGCTCGAATAGGGTCGGCGCGATGGTCCCGATATGGGGTGCGAGCGGCCCTTTTACCAGTCGGCCGTCATGGCCGCCGCACCGTGATGGCCGTGCCGTCATAGACGAAGCTTTGCGCCGACTCCGCGAAGTCCGGCGCGACCGCACGGCCCGGCGCGTAGAACCGCACCGATATCGCACGCTTGCCCGGCATCCCCTCATAGCCGCCTGCGCGCGACCCGATCGTCAGCGTGCCGGTCCCCTCGTCCCATTTCACCGGCACGCGCGAGAACTTGCCCTGCTTGTAGCCCGGGCTGACTCCGTCATCCTCATAGAGCGAGAAGGATCCGTCGGCTCCGGTGAAGACGTGGAGCACGATCGGCCCGTCGGGCTGCTCGCCGACATGCTGGATCGCCGCGCCCGTCGGCACGATCGAGCCGGCACGGACGAACAGCGGCATGCGCTCGCGCGGCGCGGCCGCCTTGATCGTCTGTCCGCCCTTCACGAACGCGCCGGTCGCGAAGTCGTACCAGCCGGCGCCCGCGGGCAGATACACCTCTCGCTCGCGCGCGTTGAACTCGGTCACCGGCGCGACGAGGAATGCCGGGCCGAACATATATTCGTCGTCCAGATTCCACGTCTTGCGATCGCCCGGGAAGTCCATCACCAGCCCGCGCATCATCGTGCCGTCCTTGTGCCAGGTGTCGGCGGCAATGGTGTAGATATAGGGCATTAGCCGGTAGCGAAGCTGGTCGTACCAGACCATCGCGTCGTACATCGCCTGATCGCCCGCCGCGATCTCGAAGATCTCGCGCTTCGGCGTCTCGCCATGACTGCGGAACAAGGGCGAGAAGGCGCCGAACTGGAACCAGCGCAGATTGAGCTCGCGCCATTCGGCGACGTGCGCGGGCTCCTGCTTGGTATAGCGGTCCTCGAGCGCAAAGCCGCCGATGTCGTGCGTCCAATTGGGCACCCCCGACATCGACAGATTGACCCCGGCCGAAATCTGGTCGCGCAGATCGTCCCAGCGGGCGGTGATATCGCCCGACCAGAGCGCCGAGCTGGTCCGCTGGATCCCGCCGAACCCCGAGCGCGTCAGGATGAACGGCCTTTTGTCGGGAAGCGCCTCACGCAGCCCGTCGGCGACGCCCTCGGCGTGCACCAGCGGAAAGCTGTTGAAGAACGAAGCGGCAGGTCCCTGCGCGGTCGGCCCCATCCGGTCGATGCGCTGTTCGATCGACAGGTTCGAATGGATGTCGGGCTCGGTCGCATCCATCCACCAGGCGTCGAAGCCCTTGTCGACCAAAGCCTCCTTCATCTGCCGGAAATAGATCGCCCGCGCCTCGGGCACATACGGATCATAGTCGGTATTCTCATAGCCCTTGCCGACCCAATCCTTCTCCTTCGCCTTCAGATTGCCCAGATAGAGATAGCCCTTCGCCATCAGTTCCTGCGCGTTCTTCGTGTTCGGATAGAATTTGGGCCAGACCGAGATCATCACGCGGGTGTTCAGCGCGTGCGCCTCGTTCACCATGCCGACCGGATCGGGAAGCGCTTCGCGTCGAAGCAGTGACAGCCCCATTGATCCTCGGGCCAGTAGAACCAGTCCTGCACGATATTATCGACCGGAATCTGACGTTTGCGATATTCGCGTACGACCGACAGCAGTTGCTCCTGCGTGTCGTAGCGCTGGCGGCTCTGCCAGAAGCCATAGGCCCAGTTCGGCATCATCTCGGCCTTGCCGGTCAGCCCCCGATAGCCCGCAATCACTTCGTCCATGTTGCGGCCGCCGACATAATAATAATCGATCGCCCGCCCGACATCGGAAGACAACCACAGCGAATTGCGGTCGGGCTTCGCCAACGGGTCGGAGTGATAGAGCGCGAGGTAACCGGCATTCGGTTCCCACTCGATGCGGAGCGTGACCGGCTTGCCCGCGGTCATCGATAGCTCGAAATTGTGGAACCACGGATTCCAGTTCTGCCGCCAGCGGGAGAGCACTTCCTTGCCGTCGGCGAACACCTTCACATAGCTCGACGAATAGAGCCGGAACTTGTGCGTGCCGCTCTTGTCCGGGGTGACGCTGCCGCTCCACACCACGGTCTGCTTGCCGACCACCACGCCCGCGGTGTTCTGCCCGCTCTGCGGCGAAGCGACCGTCTGCGCCTTGGCGGCATCGGGCCAGTTCTTCTGGTCCTTGATGAACTGATAGTCGATGAACGGCTCCTGCCGGCTCACCGCGAGCTTGTCGCCGAGGAAGTAATCGGCCTTCCAGCCCGGCTTGCCGCCGCTGGTGACCTTCAGTCCCAGCCCGACATGCGCATAAGGCGCGGGATTGCCGAACCGCGTGATCGAAGCATTGTCCCACAGCAGCCCGTAATTGCGCGTCGACACCACGAACGGAATCGCGATGTCCATATTGTGCTGGGCGAGTTCGACGTCCTCGCCGTTATAGTTCATCTGCCGGTTCTGGTGCTGGCCAAGGCCGTAAAAGCCCTCGTCGGTGCCGCGGTTGAATTGCTGTTCGGTGGCGAGGAAAGGCTTGCCGTCGGCACTGGTCGCAGTGAAGCGCCGTCGCGCCTCCTCGGCCAGCACGAGCTTGCCCGCGGCGTCGCGGAACTGCACGTGCCCATCCGAGAGCCGGATCTCGGCGGTCGCTTTGGGCAGCTTGAGCGTCACCAGCCCCTTCGCCTCGGTGACCACCGGATCGCCCGACGCGTCGACAATCACCATCAGGCTCTTCGGCAGATCGAGGTCGCTCGCCGGAATCGCCGTCACCCGGAAGCTGGCGTCGCCATAAGCGAGCACCCGCACCCGCTTCGCCGCGCCCTGGTCCGGCGTGATCACCACGCCGTGCGCCACGCGCTCGACTTCGGAAGCCGCGGCCGTGCCGGACACCATCATGGCGGCGAGCGCCGCCACCCCCAGCAAGTTCCTCAAGCCCCGTCTCCCGATATTTTATCTATGGTATTTATTTTCACGAGCCGCGTCCATCAGTCCGACGCGACCAATAATTGCTGCAATGCGGCGATCCGCAGAATCCCGGCATTGATGCGTTAACCTTGTCCCGCTAACCACGGCAGGGGGTTCACGCGGGCGGGTGTGCGATGACCGAGTTCTTTATCTTCGTTTATGCCATATTGGCGATGTTCGTGCTGTTCTCGATGCAGCGCAACCGCCGTGAGCAGCGTCCCAATCCGCAGATGGTGACGATGGTCGGCTGGGGCTTGTTCTCGCTGTCCTCGACGCTCGCGATCCTGATGGGCGCAGTCGCCCTCGCACTGGTGCTGGGACTCAAGATGCAGCTTCCCGCCGCCCCGCTCTTCTAAGGGCGATGCCGCTCTACGAAATCGGCGGCCACCGGCCGCAAATCGCCCCCGACGCCTGGGTGGCGCCGAGTGCCGACCTGATCGGCGACGTGCATCTCGCCGAACTGGCCAGCGTCTGGTTCGGCGCCATGATTCGTGCCGACAACACGCCGATCGTGGTGGGCGCGCGCACCAACGTCCAGGACGGCGCGATGCTGCATTCCGATCCCGGCGCGCCCTGCACTCTAGGCGCGGACGTCACTGTCGGCCACCACGCCATCCTCCATGGCTGCACGATCGGCGACCGCACGCTGATCGGCATGGGCGCAACGATCCTCAACCGCGCGGTGATCGGCGAAGACTGCCTCGTCGGCGCCGGTGCGCTCATCACCGAAGGCAAGACCTTCCCGCCGGGCCATCTGATCGTCGGCTCGCCGGCCAGGGCGATCCGCCCGCTCGACGACATGCAGAAGGCGATGCTCAAGGCCTCGGCAGCGCTCTACGCAGCCAAACAGCGCGATTATGCGCAGGACCTTCGCCGAGTCGATTGAGCCGGTCCGTCGAGCGGTCCGCCATACCGTAGCGTCGCCGGTGCCGGGATAGACAGGCATTCCGGTTGCGCTACAAAACTGATCCATGGCCCTTCCCCTCTGTTCGATCGCCTCCGGCTTCCCGTCATCGGTTCGCCGCTGTTCATCATCTCGGTGCCCGATCTGGTGATCGCGCAGTGCAAGGCGGGGATCGTCGGATCCTTCCCGGCGCTCAATGCCCGTCCGCAGAGCCTGCTCGACGAATGGTTGCATCGGATCACCGAGGAGCTCGCCGCGTGGGACCGCGCCAACCCCGACGCGCCTTCCGCGCCTTTCGCGGTCAACCAGATCGTCCATCGCTCGAATGACCGGCTCGAGGCGGATCTCCATACCTGTGCAAAGTGGAAGGTGCCGATCGTGATCACCTCGCTCGGTGCGCGGCCCGAGCTCAACGATGCGGTGCACAGCTGGGGCGGCATCACCCTCCACGACGTCATCGACGATCGTTTCGCGCACAAGGCCATCGAAAAGGGCGCCGACGGGCTGATCCTCGTCGCCACCGGGGCGGGCGGCCATGCGGGCGTGCTCAACCCCTTCGCCTTCGTCCAGGAAGTGCGCGAATGGTTCGGCGGGCCGCTGATCCTGTCGGGCGCGATCGCCACCGGCCGCGCGGTGCTCGCGGCGCAGGTGCTCGGCGCCGACCTGGCATATATCGGCTCGCCCTTCATCGCCACCGACGAGGCCAATGCCGTCGACGCCTATAAGCAGGGCATCGTCGAGGGCCGGGCGGCCGACATCGTCTATTCGAACCTCTTCACCGGAGTGCACGGCAATTACCTGCGCAGCTCGATCATTGCGGCCGGACTGGACCCCGACAAATTGCCCGAAAGCGATCCCAGCGCGATGAACTTCGGCGGCGCCAAGGCATGGAAGGAAATCTGGGGCTCGGGCCAGGGGATCGGCGCAGTGACCGCGGTCGAGTCCGCCGCGGTCAAGATCGAGCGGCTGAAGAAGGAATATGCGGCGGCGAAGGCGGCGCTGGGCTGATGACATCTCTTTCCCTCTCCCGTCGGGAGAGGGTTGCGTAGACTTGGGTCCGCTTCTTCAGCGGATCCTAGTCGGAGCTGGGTGAGGGATCACCTTATCGATAGCAGGACACCCTCACCTAGCTGCGCTAGGCAGCAAGCTGCCAAGCTTCGCTACCTCTCCCACAGGGAGAGGAATTAAGACTTAGAAAGAAGCCGAGAGCCGCTCCATCATCCGCCGCGCGGGGCTCGTGTCCGCGGTCGGCTCATCCAGCGACGCGTCGAGGCGCGCCACCCGTCGATGCAGCTCGATGCTGGTGGTGATGATCGCGCGGGCCTGTGTCGGCATCGTCTCCAGCGTGGCGGCCTCGGTCTCGGGCGCCTCCCCCAGCCGCCGCGACGGCGACAGCGCATCGACCGGCGTGATCTCGCCCGCCTGCACCGCGCGCTGCGTCAGCAGCCAGGCGATGATGTGCATCAACCGGGTCGTGACCTTGAGCGACTCGCACGAGAACGTGACTCGGCTCAGCGCTTCGAGCGAATTGCGCTCGGCGCGGCCCAGCACGTCGAAATAGGCGCGCGCCTCGTCCGCCAGCAGCATCGCCTCGACATAGAGCGAGTCGACCAGCTTGCGATGGATCGTCGAGGTTGCCTGCGGCGTCATCTGCGATGGAGTGCCATAACAAGCGCGTCAATTGAATGCTTAATATAGCGGCACTTGCGTCCCGGCGCGGGAGGTTCAGGCGATGATGTCGGGAACGAGCTGATCTTCGAGCTGGGCGATCTCGTCGCGCAGCCGCAGCTTGCGCTTCTTCAGCCGGGCAAGCTGGAGCTGGTCCGCCGAGCCGATGCCGCGCAGCGCATCGATCGCCGCGTCGAGGTCGCGATGCTCCGTGCGCAGTGTCTCGAGCCGTCGCTGGGTCTCGCTCTCGTCCATTCCAGCCCCTTTTACGCACACGCGCTGCCTCTGGCGCCGTAACGACCCGCGAAAGCTCTGCACGGACCATCGCGGCTTTTCCGCGGGCTGTCGATTGCACTCAATACGGGGGGCGACAAGCGGCTGCAAAGGTGATTTATTAGCTACCCCCGGCGCCAATCGAAGGAGGAACGCTTCCATGCAGAACGCGCATTTCGCGGCACTCAACGCCAAGCACTCGACACTGGATCAACGGATCGCCGTCGAGTCGCAGCGGCCGCTTCCCGATCAGATGCTGATCGCGGAATTGAAGAAACGAAAGTTGCGCGTCAAGGAGGAGCTCAGCCGCTAACGCGGAGACGCGATATTTTGTCGGGGAGCTGTGGTCTCGGGGCCGCACCTCCCCGATATCCGGAGCGTAATCCGCTCAGGAACGCGTCGATCTACAGGAATAGAACAGCCGAAACCGGCTCGCGCCTCAGCGGCGCGTGATGAGCGGCTTGGTGAAAGCCGGGGTCTGTGCGCCCTTGCCCACGGGCTTGCGCGCCAACATCGGATCGATCTCGATATCGAAGGCGACGCCGACACGGCCGTCGGTCGCCCAGGCGATCCTGCCCTTCACCCAGCCCACGCCGCGCACTTCGATCTCGACCGGTGTACCAGACTGAACCGGCGCCGCATATTCGGCCATCAGACCGCCGGACGAGAGGTTGCGCACGCGCGCCAGCACGACCTTGTCGTCGCCAAAGACACGGAATTGCGCAGTCAGCAACAGGCTGTCGCGCGAGCCGCTGCGCTGGCCGGTGAAATCATCGGCCGAGAGCGCATTCACGGATTCGGAAGAGAATTGGTCCATCGGTGCTGCTCGAACGCCAAAAATTGATCTGCGCGGATTAGAGCAGCAATCCCTGACGAAAGCGTAAATTTAAGGGCGTCGACCAAAAATCACGCGCCCCTTAAAACCGCTATTCGTCGCGCGAAACCTTTTCGTTCCGCTCGTGGCGCTCCTGCGCCTCAACCGTCATCGTCGCGATCGGCCGCGCCTCCAGCCGGGCGAGCGAGATCGGCTCGCCGGTCACTTCGCAATAGCCATATTCGCCTTCGTCGATCCGGCGCATCGCCGCGTCGATCTTGGCGATCAGCTTGCGCTGGCGATCACGGGTGCGCAGCTCGATCGACCAGTCGGTCTCGCTCGATGCGCGATCGGTGAGATCGGCCTCGCGCAGCAAATCGGTCTGGAGCTGGTTGAGCGTGCCCGCGGCCTCGCGGTAGATCGCGTCCTTCCAGGCCAGCAGCTTTTCGCGGAAATATTCCTGCTGCCGCGGATTCATGAAGGGTTCGTCGTTGCTCGGCCGGTAACCGCCGTCGCCATCGTTCGCCGCCGGTGGGAAGTGTTTCCCGGGTTCGTCGGAGCGATCCAAAACAGTAGCCATCCCCACTCTCCAACCGGTCACCCAGTGGCCAAGCCGCTGGACGACTGCCTTTTGCCCGGACGCCCTATACTTGCGCCGGGACGCATAGACAAGCGTGCTGTTATTGACAGCCGACCTGTCTAATCCCCGGTAACTTGGAGGAAATTAGCGGCAGATGAACATCGGTCGCCCAAGCTGCAAATTAACCATCTCTATTCACAAGTATGGCGCCGGTGCCGCGGCATACCGTACCGAAACCGTACATTAACCATAAGCTCTGCGTCGTGCCGGTGAAAAAACGTCCAAGAACAGGGTAAACAGCCCTCGGGACGCTTGCGCTTAATAGTTTGTTTTGCGTTTCTTGGTCATTGAGGGCGCAGAAGCTGCTGACGGTTCCGTGGGGAGCGAGCGCCAGCAACAGGAAGAGTGGGACATCATGTCGGTTCGCATGGCCTTGGCGAAACTCTGCGCATGTGCCTGTGGCGGCGCGGTCATCGGCGGCGGCGGCGTCTACGCCGTCGAGCGCGTGACGCAGCCCAGCGTGGTCCAGCAATATACGGTCGCGAAGAAGCGAGTCGTCCGCAAGGGGCCGGTAGCCGGCGTCGTGCGCAAGAAGCTCGTCCGCCGCGTGACCACGACCACAACGACTCAGGCAGCGCCCCAGGTCGTCGTCGTGGCGCAAAGCGCGCCGATCCCCCTTCCCCGCGCGAAATGCCCGTGGTCGCCGCTGCCAGCAGCGCGGCGGCAGGCGTGGTCGGCGGCTCGGGCGGCTATGGCGGCTTCGGCGGCGGCTTCTTCGCCGGCGGCTTCTTCGGCAGCTCGGGGAGCAGCTCGGGCAGCAGCAGCGGCATCAATATCGAGATCTCGAGCGGCGGCACGAGCACTTCCTCGGGTGGTTCGTCCACTTCGACCGGTGGCTCGTCGACCTCCACCGGCGGCTCGTCTACCTCCACCTCGACCGGCGGTTCGTCGACGTCGACGTCCACCGGCGGTTCGTCCACTTCGACTTCGAGTGGCGTGAGCTCATCGACATCGTCCTCGACCTCTTCGTCCACGTCGTCCTCGACTTCGTCGAGCACGTCGTCGTCGAGCGGCAACTGGAGCACGTCGAGCGGCTGGAGCACGTCGAGCGGCTGGGGCTGCAAATGGGGCAAGCATTGCGGCGGATCGAGCGGCCATCACGGGTCGAGCGGCTCGACCGGTTCGTCGGGCGGCCCCGAGCCGGTCCCCGCCCCGCCGATGATCCTGCTCTTCGGCGGTGCCGCGGCCGCACTGGTCGCGCGCAAGCGTCTCGGCAAGAAGAAGGACATCGCGGCCGCCTGACCGTCATCCCGGCGAAAGCCGGGATCCAGAGCCACCAGCGACTCGGCAAAGCAACTCTGGACCCCGGCCTTCGCCGGTTGACGAGTACGGACTAGCCCACGCCCTCACTCCGCCTTGAGCAACGCCTCCTCGATCTGCGGCACGGTGTGCCCGGTCAGGTCCTTGCCGATCTCCGCCTTCAGCCGGTCGCTCACTTCCTTGTGATAATGCTTCCGGAGCTCGCCCAGCATCCTGGGCGGGGCGATGATGATCAGCGATTCGAAATCGTTGTTGAGCGCGCGCTTCCTGAGCAACGCGGCGGTCTCGGCGGCGAAGCGGTCCTCTTCGAGCTGGTGGAAATCGACTTCGTCCATGTTCCCCGCGCCCCATTGCGCGCCCGCGGTGCGGGTCCCCATCGCTCCGCCGGCGAGATCGGTCGCCTGCTCGTGGTGATCGGGATTGTGCTTGTCGATCACTTTCTTCTCGACCTGCAGGTTGGGAATGGTGGCATCGCCCTCGTTCCTGAGGAACAGCATCTTCCGGCCATCCGCGACCACCACGACCGTATCGTGCGGAACCTGCATCATTCGTCTCCTTCGTTTGGTTGCACCTCCAACGCAGCCGCGCGGCGCAGGGTTGCGCAGCCCAACGCGCCCAGCCATACGCCCGGCCATGCACGACATCCGGTTCATCCGCGAAAACCCCGAAGCCTTCGACGCCGGACTGGCGAAGCGCGGGCTGCCGCCGCGATCGGCCGAACTGCTCGCGCTCGACGAGCGCCGCCGCGCGCTGATCACCGAGGCACAGGCGGTCCAGGCGCGTCGCAACGAAGCCTCGAAGGCGATCGGCGCGGCCAAGGCTCGGCGCGACGATCCTACCGATTTGATGGCCGAAGTCGCGGCGCTCAAGGAGCGAATGCCGGCGATCGACGCCGAGGAGAAAGCAGTAGGCGCGGAGCTTACGACCGCGCTGGCCGCGATACCCAACCTTCCCCTCGCCGACGTGCCGCAAGGCGCCGACGAGGAGGACAACGCGCTGATCCATGAACGCGGCTCGCCCCCTCCTTCACCTTCGAAGCGAAGGAGCATGATGCGATCGGTCCCGCGCTCGGGCTGGATTTCGAGACCGGGGCACTGCTTTCGGGCTCGCGCTTCACCTTCGTCCGCGGCAGCGCCGCCCGGCTCCACCGCGCACTCGGCCAGTTCATGCTCGACACGCTCACCCGCGAGCACGGCTTCGAGGAAGCGGTCGTTCCGTTGCTCGTCCGCGACGAAACCATGTTCGGCACCGGCCAGCTTCCCAAATTCGCCGAGGACAGCTTCCAGACCACCGATGGGCGTTGGCTGATCCCGACCTCGGAAGTCAGCCTCACCAACAGCGTGCGCGAGCAGATCCTGCCCGAAGAGATGCTGCCGCTGCGCTTCACCGCGCTCTCGCCCTGCTTCCGCTCCGAGGCCGGCTCCGCGGGACGCGACACGCGCGGCTATATCCGCCAGCACCAGTTCGAAAAGGTCGAGATGGTCTCGATCACCACGCCTGACCAGTCCGAGGCCGAGCATGAGCGGATGACCGCCTGCGCCGAGGATATCCTGACCAGGCTCGGCCTCGCCTTCCGCCGGATGAAATTGTGCACCGGCGACATGGGTTTCTCGGCCGCGCGCACCTACGATCTCGAAGTGTGGCTGCCCGGCCAGGCGCGCCATCGCGAGATTTCCAGCGTCTCGACCTGCACCGATTTCCAGGCCCGCCGGATGAACGCGCGCTATCGCCCCGAGGGGAGCCAACCGCCGGAGGCGGATCCTCGAAAACCCCGACGCGCTTCGTCCACACCCTCAACGGCTCGGGCCTCGCCGTGGGGCGTACTTTGGTCGCGGTGATCGAGAACTACCAGCAGGAGGACGGCGCCGTCGCGGTACCGGAAGTGCTCCAGCCCTATCTCGGCGGGCTCAACCGATTCGAACCGCTGCGCTGATGCGCATCCTGCTCACCAACGACGACGGCATCCATGCGCGCGGCCTCGCCGTGCTCGAACGCATCGCGCGGACCATCTCGGACGACATCACCGTCGTCGCGCCCGCCGAGGAGCAATCGGGCAAGAGCCGCTCGCTAACGCTGACCGAGCCGTTCCGCGTCCGCCGCCTGGCCGACGATCGCTATGCCGTACGCGGTACCCCCACCGATTGCGTGATGTTCGCGCTCGCCGAGGCGATGAAGGATTCGCCGCCCGATCTCATCCTCTCGAGGTCAATCGCGGCGGGAATCTCGGCGAGGATGTGAGCTATTCGGGTACCGTTTCCGCCGCGATGGAAGGCGCGCTCGCCGGAATCCGCTCGGTCGCGCTCAGCCAGCGTTACGAGCGCACCGGCATGGGCGATCAGGTCCCCTTCGACACCGCCGAGGCGTGGGGCGAACGTGCGCTCAAGCCGCTGCTCGACGCGCCCTGGGCGCCGCGCACCCTGGTCAATATCAACTTCCCGCCGGTACCGCCCGAAGCCGTGAGGGGCATCAAGCCGGTCGCGCAGGGCCTGCGCGATTATGGCCGGGTCGGGCTCGACAAGCGCGTCGATCCGCGCGGCTTCCTTATTATTGGCTCGCGATGAGCCGATTGCCGCACACGCCGGATCCGGATACCGATCTGGAGGCGATCGAGCAGGGCTGGATCACGGTGACCCCGCTCCATCTCGATCTGACGCACCGCAACTCGCTGGAAAGTCTCAAGTCGGTCTATTGTTAAGCATACCCGTTTCCCTTATTAAATTTTCAGGGGTGAGGGGAGCTGCAATGCGCCGTATGGGGGCACTGCTGTTCGGCGTCATATTGATGTCGGGCTGCATACCGGCTGAGGCCGGGCGGGAAGCGCGCAGTTACGATGCGCCAGAGCAAAATCGGCAACAGGAGCCGTTCGAGCGCCGGTCGCTCGATCAGGACGTGCGCGCGCTTCCCGCGCCGCCGCCGGCGTGGGAAGCGCGCCGCGTCAGCGCCGACGCGCGGCAGGTGGCGAGCGCGACCTATGTCGTGCAATCGGGCGATTCGCTCCGTTCGATCGCGGCCAAAACCGGTGCCGGCTCCGAAGCGATCGCCCGCGCCAACAATCTCGCCGCCCCCTTCGTCATCCAGCCGGGCCAGCGGCTCGGCATCCCCGGCGGCCGCTATCACCTCGTCCGCGCCGGCGAGACCGGCATCGCGATCGCCCGCGCTTATGGCGTGCAATGGTCGCGAGTCGTTTCGACCAATGGGCTCGAGGAGCCCTTCATCCTGCGCACCGGCCAGCGCCTGCTGATCCCGAGCACGCGGCCCGAGACGATCGAGGAGCGCGCCGCGCGCTTCCATCTCGACATCGACGATATCCTCACCGGTGGCGAACCCGCGCTGGCGGCCAATGCCAGGCCCGCCAGGCCGACCGCCTCCTCGGCGCGCGTGCTCCCCGCGACCACGCCGGTCGCGACTCCGGTCACGCGTGCGGCGAGCCAGTTCGCCTGGCCGGTAAAGGGCGCGATCGTCGGGCGCTTCGGCCCCGGCAAGAGCGGCGAACGCAACGACGGCATCAAGATCGCCGTCCCGCTCGACACGCCCGTCCTCGCCGCCGCCGACGGTGTCGTCGCTTATGTCGGCAGCGACGTGCCGGCGCTGGGCGGCCTCGTCATCGTCAAGCACGGCAATGCCACCACCACGGTCTATGGCCATGCCGGACAATTGCTTGTGCAGCGCGGCCAATCGGTGAAGAAGGGCCAGATGATCGCGCTCTCCGGCAATTCGGGATTCGCCGACCGACCCGAACTCCATTTCGAAATCCGCCAGGGGCGCACGCCGGTCGATCCGGTATCGAGGCTGCCCGCACGGTAACGCGTCATGGCCGTGCTTCCCCTGCGACGCTCAAGCGCAAATCCAACCTGCCGGTCTGGCTCTCGATCGGGTGGCGGGTGCTCGCGGTGGTGGCGCTGCTCGCGCTCGCCGTGGGCGTCCACTGGATCGAGCGCGACGGGCTGAAGGACACTGCCGACGGGCAGGTCAGCTTCCTCGACATCCTCTATTTCACGTCGATCTCGGTGACGACGACGGGCTATGGCGACATCGTGCCGGTGAGCACTTCGGCGCGGATGTTCGATGCGTTCGTGGTCACGCCGATCCGCGTCTTCGTGGTGCTGCTATTCCTCGGCACCGCCTATAATTTCGTGCTCAAGCGCACCTGGGACAAATGGCGTATGGCAGTGATCCAGCGGACCCTTTCGGGGCACATCATCGTCGCCGGCTACGGCACCACCGGTTCGGAGACCGTCGACGAGCTGATCGCGCGCGGCACCGATCCCGGGCGCATCGTGGTTATCGACACGCGCGAGGAAAATCTCGATCGCGCCAAGGCATGCGGCTGCATCGTCCTTCAGGCCGATGCCACGCGCGACCAGATCCTCAAGGACGTCCGGATCGAAAGCGCCGAATCGATGATCGTCTGCGCGGGCCGCGACGATACCTCGGTCTTGATCACCCTCACCGCCCGCCACCTCGCCCCGGCGATCCCGATCAGCGTCATCGTCCGCAACGAGGATAACGAACTCCCCGCGCGCGCCGCCGGCGCCACCACCGTGGTCAATCCGGTCAGCTTCGCCGGACTATTGCTCGCCAGCTCGTGCAAGGGCCCGCATCTTTCCGAATATCTGATGGACCTCGCCTCGTTCCACGGCGAGGTCGAACTCTCCGAACGCCCGGTGCGCAGCGAGGAAGTCGGCAAGCCCCTCACCGCGATCCGGACCGGCCTCGGCCTCCGCATCTATCGCAACGGCGTCGCCCATGGTCACAAGGCGCCCGAAGCGGCGGCGTTGAGGGCCGGAGATCAAATCGTCGAGATCGTCACCGCATGATCGATCGTCTCCTGCCGATTGGGCTGCTGATCCTCTCCAACATCTTCATGACCTTCGCCTGGTACGGCCATCTCAGGTTCAAGGCCGCACCGCTATTCCTCGTGATCCTCGTGAGCTGGCTGATCGCGCTTCCCGAATATATGCTTGCCGTCCCTGCCAATCGCTGGGGAAGCAGCGTGTATTCGGCCGCCCAACTCAAGGGAATGCAGGAAGTGATCACCCTCGCGGTGTTCGCGGTCTTCTCGATCCTCTATCTCGGGCAGAAGATCACGGTGAACCACCTGATCGGTTTCGCGCTGATCGCCGCGGGCGCATTCTTCCTGTTCCGGGCTCCGGTTTCGGCCTGAGCTAGCTTTTTCCGCGAAAAAGCTTATGTCGCGCGGCAATCATGGCAACCAAACTCCCTGAGTCCCCTCGCATAGGGATGGTGTCGCTCGGCTGTCCGAAGAACCTCGTCGACAGCGAACGCATCCTCACCAAGCTGCGCAGCGACGGCTATGCGATGTCCCCCGATTATCAGGGCGCCGACATCGTATTGGTCAACACCTGCGGCTTTCTCGATTCCGCCAAGGAAGAGTCGCTTGAGGCGATCGGCGAGGCGATCGCCGAGAATGGCCGCGTCATCGTCACCGGGTGCATGGGCAAGGAAGCCGAAGTGATCCGCGCGCGCTTCCCGGGCGTACTCGCGGTCACCGGCGCGCACCAATATGAGGAAGTCGTCGGCGCAGTCCACGAAGCGGCGCCGATGCCGCCCTCGCCCTTCGTCAATCTCGTGCCGGACGCGGGCCTCAAGCTGACGCCCAGGCACTACAGCTATCTGAAGATCTCCGAGGGCTGCAATCACCGCTGCGCCTTCTGCATCATCCCGTCCTTGCGCGGCGATCTCGTCAGCCGCCGCCCCGACGCGATCCTCCGCGAAGCCGAAAAGCTCGTCGAGGCGGGCACGAAGGAACTGCTGGTCATCAGCCAGGACACGTCGGCTTACGGCGTCGACATCCGCAAGGAACCGCGGATGTGGAAGGGGCAGGAAGTCGTCCCTCACATGACCGATCTCGCCCGTGAACTCGGCAAGATCGCGCCGTGGGTGCGGCTGCATTATGTCTACCCCTACCCGCATGTCGATCAGGTCATCCCGCTGATGGCCGAGGGGCTGGTGCTCCCCTATCTCGACATTCCGTTCCAGCATGCCTCGCCCGCCGTCCTTCGCCGCATGCGCCGCCCCGCCAACGAGGCGAAGGTGCTCGAACGGCTGCGCGGCTGGCGCGAAATCGCGCCGGACATCACGATCCGCTCGACCTTCGTCGTCGGCTTCCCCGGCGAGACCGAGGAAGACTTCCAGTACCTCCTCGACTGGCTCGACGAGGCCCAGCTCGACCGCGTCGGCGCGTTCCGCTTCGAGCCGGTCGAGGGTGCTTCGGCCAACGCGTTGCCTGATCCGGTGCCCGAAGAGGTCAAGGAAGAGCGCTACGCCCGCGTGATGGAGAAGACCGCGGCGATCTCCGCCGCCAAGCTCCAGGCCAAGATCGGCCGCACGCTGGAAGTGATCATCGACGAAGTCGGCGATGACGGCGCCACCGGCCGCAGCCAGGCCGACGCCCCCGAGATCGACGGCGAAGTCTTCCTGCGCGACGCAGGGCATCTGAAGCAGGGCGACATCGTCAAGGTCGCGATCGAGGATGCCGACGACCACGATCTCTACGGCGTGCCCGTCTCCGCCTGATTTCTGCCTTCCATCGGCACAGAGGGCTGTTTTCCAGAGCATCTCGAACTAGATTCCCGCACGAAGGAGAATCCTGATGCGTCCTCGCTCGTTCCTTGCGCTCGCAATGCTCGCCGCGCCGCTCCCCGCGGCCGCGCAATCCGGGGGCACCGCGCATCTCTATGCCTATCGGCTCAGCGACAAACCCGCCTTCGAGGCCGGGTATCGCAAGCACCTCGAATGGCATGCCCGGATCGGCGACAAGCTGGTCTGGTACGCCTGGTACGTGACTGCGGGGGATCGCGCAGGCGCATTTATCGACGGCACGTTCGGCACCACGACCGAGCGCCTCGAGAACCGTCCCCGCGTCAAGGAAGACGGCGTCGACTTTCGCGCCAACGCGGCGGCTTATGCCGCGGCGATCGGCAACGAGGGTTGGGAGCTGTGGCGCGAGGCCAGCCAGGTACAGCAGCTCGAACAGCGAAAGCCGCAAGCGCTCGTGCAGGTTCATGCCGTCGCCGTGACCGACGCAAAGCGGTTCGAGGCCGCGCTGCTCGCCCGCCCCGTCATCGGCGCGAGCTGGTATCGCGGCATCGGCGAGACGCCCGCTCCCTATCTGCTCATCGCCCCCGTCGCCGCCGCCGATACTAGGCCTGATCTCGCCGCCTTGCTCGGCGCCGATCACCCGGCCCTCGCCTTCGCCCGCGCGGTTCGTTCGGAAGCCTGGACCTATGCACCGCGCCTCGCGCTGTTCCCGGGCGAACCGCTTGAGCCCTGAGCCATGCCCTTCGGGCAAGGCGGCCGTTCCTCATCGAAAGAGCGACCGGGATGACGCCGCGGAAAGGCTGGCCTAAGCTCGAGCCATCTATTCCGGAGGCCCGATGTTCCGCACCCTGCTCGCCGCCCTGATCGTCGCCACCCCGGCTGCCGCCCAGCAGCTCACGCCTGCCGAAACCGCCAGGGTCGACACGATCGTCTCCGACGCATTGAAATCGTCGGGCGTGCCCTCCGCCTCGGTCGCGATCGTCCGCGACGGCCGGATCGTCTTCACCAGGGCTTATGGTGATCAGGGCCCGGGCATGAAGGCCAACGCCGACGCCAAATACCAGATCGCCTCGGTCTCCAAGCAGTTCACTGCCGCCGCGCTCCTGCTGCTCGAGGACGAAGGCAAGCTCAGCCTCGACGACAAGGTTGCGAAATGGGTGCCGGACATCACTGGCGCCGACCGGATCAGCGTCCGCCAGCTGCTCAGCCACACGGCGGGCATCCAGGATTACTGGCCGCAGGACTATGATTTCGCGGCGATGGAAAAGCCGGTTACGCCGCAGCAGATCCTCGATCGCTGGGCGAAGAAGCCGCTCGATTTCGAGCCCGGCACCGCCTGGCAATATTCGAACACCGGCTATGTCGTCGCCGGCATGATCATCGAGAAGGCTTCGGGCATGAAGCTGCTCGACTATCTCCAGAAGAAGATCCTCAAGCCGCTCGGCATGCAGGCGATGGACCAGGACTATGCCGTCGGAAAGGGCTTCCCGCAGGGCACGCACCGCTTTGCGCTCGGTCCCGTTCGACCAGCCAGACCCGCCGCGCACGGCTGGCTCTGGGCAGCGGGCGAGCTGGCCATGTCGGCCAGCGATCTCGCCAAATGGGACATCGCCCGGATCGACCGGAAGATCCTCTCGCCGGAAGACTGGGCGGCGCAGGAGAGCGAAGTGAAGCTCGCCGACGGCAGCCCCACGCATTACGGCCTCGGCGTATCGCTCGGCGCGCGCGAAGGGACTCCGGTGGTCGAGCATGGCGGCGAGGCCGTCGGCTTCCTCTCGGAAAATTTCGTCCTGCCCGAGAAGCGTTTCGCGGTGGTCGCCCTGGTCAACGCCGATTTCGGCGGCGCGCCGGGCGATATCACCGCCGACATCACCAATCTCTTCTTCCCGGTCACGTCGCCACAGCCCGCAGCCAGTCTCGATCAGCAGCGCGACGCGCTCGCCCGGACCCTGTTCGATCAGTTGCGCACCGGCAAGCTCGACCGCGCACTGCTCACCGAAGACGCCAATTACTATTTCACCCCGCAGGCGACCGCCGATTATCACGACAGCCTCGCCCCGCTCGGCGATCCGGTGCGCTTCACGCCGCTCGGCAAGCCGCGGCTGCGCGGCGGGTTCGTCAACCGCAACTACGAGATCGTCTATAACGACAAGCGGCTGGTCGCGATCACCTATGCCGAGCCGGGCGCGCAGGGCAAATTCGAGCAGTTCCTGGTCCAGCCGCGTTGATCCGTGCCACGCTCTTCTCGGGCGCTGCCTGGCTGAGCCTCGCCAGCCCGAGCGATTCCCTGACGCAAGTGACCAGCGTCGATCCGCTGACCGTGCAGGACGACGATTTCGCCCGCCACCGCGATCCCGCCGAGTGGAAAGGCCTCGATGTCAGCCGCATCGAGTTCCGCGAGGAACGTGCGGCGTGGCGGCTCTGGCGCATCGAAAACGCGCGCCATCGCAGCGGGCCGCTCTGGTTGGTGCCGCATGACAACGAAAATGCCGGGTTCGAGGCGGGGCTGGAGGCGGTGCGCAAATATGGCGGCACGCTGATCGCAGTCGATGCCGGCATCGCCGACGACGGCGCCCGGATGAACCGCGCGGTCGATTATGGCCGCCCGATCGATCCCAACCGCAATTTCGACACCGCTTTGCCCGGCTATGCCCGCCGCATCCTCGCCGATCTGAAGCCGGGCATGCCGATCATCGCGCTCCACACCAATGCGCGCGGCTTCGACACCGGCGAGATCGCGCTGCAACAAGTCCGATCCATCCGGCAGCGGCGTGATCTCGATCCGCTATTGCGACGATATGCTGCGCCCCAGCCCCTCGCTCGGCCGCGCCTGGCCGTGGGACGACGACGACACCGTCGCCTTCGCCACTTTCCGCACCAGCGACAGCCCCGCCGCCGCCTTCTGCCGCGACGCGATGATCGCCGCCGACTTCAACGTCGTCCAGGAGCGCGTCGTGGAAAGCGACCGATCGCTCTCCAATTACGCCGTGCTCCACGATCTCGATTATCTCAACTTCGAGACCCTCGATCGCGGCGACGATGCCGACGGTCTCGCCGAGGGCCGCCGCCGCCTCGTCCACATCATCGATCGCGCGCTGGCGATGTGCGCGCCCAAGGTGAAGCCGGTCGCCCGCTAGCCCGCGATGCCGTCGAGCACCGCCACGGCGTCCTCCGGCAGCCGCAGCTCCCGCACAGCCAGATTCTCGCGCAGGTGCCCCAGCGAGGACGTGCCCGGGATCAGCAGGATGTTCGGCGCCCGCTGAAGCAGCCAGGCAAGCGCAACCTGCATCGGCGTCGCTCCGAGCTGCTGCGCCACCGTGTCGAGCGCGCTCGACTGGAGCGGCGAGAAGCCGCCGAGCGGAAAGAAGGGCACATAGGCGATCCCCGCCTCCGCCAGCGTATCGATCAGCGCGTCGTCGTCGCGGTGCGCGAGATTATAATGGTTCTGCACGCAGACCACGGGCGCGATGGTTCGCGCCTCTTCGATCTGGGTGGCAGTGGCGTTGCTGATCCCGAGGTGGCGGATCAGCCCCTGCTCGCGCAGCTTCGCCAGCCGCTCGAACTGCGGCGCGATCGTGCCTTCGCTGAGCCCATGGCCGCCATCGCCCATCACACGAAGGTTGACCGCGTCGATCACCTCGAGCCCGAGATTGCGAAGATTGTCGTGCACCGCCGCCTCGATTTCGTCAGGGCTGAACGCCGGCAGCCACCCGCCATTTTCGTCCCGTTTGGCGCCGACCTTGGTCACCAGGACGAGGTCGTCCGGATACGGATGCAGCGCCTCACGAAGGATCTGGTTGGTGATGTGCGGGCCGTAATAGTCGCAGGTGTCGATGTGATTGACGCCCGAAGCCACCGCTTCGCGCAGAACCGCGATTGCCTGATCGCGATCCCTGGGCGGGCCGAACACGCCGGGCCCGGCAAGCTGCATCGCGCCATAGCCGACGCGGTTCACGCTGCGGTCGCCCAGTTGGTATGTCGTCGGATAGGCGGTCATCGTCTGCACTCCTGTATCGAGACCCCGCTTATCTAGGTCTTGCGTCGTCACGCGATAATCCGGCACAATCGGCACAGGCTGTACGGAATTTCGCACAATGGATCTTGGCGACCTCGAAGCCTTCCTCGCCGTGGCTCGCGCGAAGGGATTTCGCGACGCGGCGCGCATCAGCGGCGCCAGCGCATCGGGGCTCAGCGGCGCGGTGCGCCGGCTGGAAACCAGACTGGGCGTCCGCCTGCTCAATCGTACCACGCGCAGCGTCGCGCCCACCGAAGCGGGTGCCCGCCTGATCGAGCGGCTCGGCCCCGCGCTCGGCGAAGTCGCGGCGGCGCTCGACGTCATCAATCTCTTCCGCGATCGGCCTGCCGGCACGCTCAAGCTCAACGTGCCGGTGATCGCCGCGCGGCTGGTGCTCCCCGCGATCTTGCCCGGCTTCCTCGCCGCTTATCCCGAGATCCAGCTCGAGATCATCGCCGAAGACAATTTCGTCGATCTGCTCGCCTCGGGCTGCGATGCCGGCGTGCGCTATGACGAACGGCTCGAACAGGACATGATCGCAGTGCCGATCGGGCCGCGGGTCCAGCGTTTCGCGGCCGGCGCATCACCCGATTATCTCGCGCGCCGCGGCACGCCCGAGCATCCCCGTGACCTGCTCGACCATGCCTGCCTGCGCGGTCGCTTCGCCAATCGCAGCCTCCATGCCTGGGAATTCGTCCGCGACGGCGAGACGGTTCGCGTCGATCCCAACGGTCCGCTGGTGGTCAGCCTCAGCACCGCGTTCGACCTTTTGATCGACACTGCGGTTGCCGGCGCGGGGATCGTCACTTCGTTCGAGGGCCTGTTGCGCCCTTATTTCCATAGCGGCGCGCTCGTCCCGGTGCTCGAGGATTGGTGGGAAAGCTTCCCCGGCCCCTTCCTATATTATCCCGGCCGCCGTCTCGTCCCCGCGCCGCTGCGCGCCTTCATCGACTATGTGAAGGCGCACCCTGCGGCCTGACAAACCGCTTGAAATGTAGGATTTCGCCTGCTGAGATCGACGCTCGGGCCTCGGCCCTCGCTCTTTGACAGTGTCGATCCCGGCCGGAACACCAATCGCGTAGGGCTGAACCTTCGAGATTTTTCCGCATGGCCACGCCGCACTGGAACATGCTCGGCAGTGTGACCCTGGTGTGACCTTTGGGTTCGCAAGATGCGCGCCCGCGGCGCCAAACCTCGCGACCATAGGCTTGCAATCGAGTCCGGACCCCGGACCTCAGGACGGCAGCGCATAGGCGACGACCTCATCGCTCACCGGCGTCTCCATGAAATGGTGCCCGCCGGCATAGAGGACGAGATACTGCTTGCCGTTCATCTCATAGGTCATCGGCGTCGCCTGCCCGCCGCCCGGCAGCACGTCCTTCCACACCGTCTTGCCGGTGTTGAGGTCGATCGCGCGGATGAGATTGTCGGTCGCCGCCGCGATGAAGACGAGGCCGCTCGCAGTCACCACCGCACCGCCATTGTTGGGCGTACCGATCGTGATCGGCAGCATCGAGGGATGCCGAACGGCCCATTGGTCCGCGCCTCGCCGAACGCGCGGTCCCAGATCGTCTTGCCCGTGGCCATGTCGATCGCGCGGATCCCGCCATAAGGGGGCTGTTTGCACAGCATGCCGGTGAAGGGCAGCCGCCAGCCGGCGTTGACGTTGATCGCATAGGGCGTGTTGGCCTGCGGATCGCCCGCGCCTTCGGCACCGCCGATCTCGCCCCGTGCCTGATCGCGCGGCGCCCAGCCCAGTTTGTCGGCCTCGGCACGCGGGACGAGCCGGACGTAATTGGGCATGTCGTTGTAATTGGCGACGATCACCCCGCGCGCCGGGTCGACGGCGATCCCGCCCCAATCGGTTCCGCCATTATAGCCGGGATATTCGATCGAATGCCGGTCGCTTTCCGGCGGCGTGAAGAACCCCTTGTAGCTCGCCCGGCGGAACTGGATCCGGCAGATCATCTGGTCGATCGGCGACATGCCCCACATGTCGCGCTCGGTCAGGTCGGGTTTGCGCAGCGTATGCCACAGCGACACTGGCTGCGTCGCCGCGCGCTGCTCGGGCTCGACGCCGCCGCCGGGCACCCGCATCTCGCCGACCGGCGTCAGCGGCTGCCCAGTGCGACGGTCGAGCACATAGATGTCGCCCTGCTTGGACGGCAGCACCAAAGCCGGCGCGCCCTTGTAATCGACCAGGGTCGCCTGCGCGCCGAAATCATAGTCCCACACGTCCTCGCGCACCGCCTGGAAGCGCCAGCGCGGCTTGCCGGTGGTCACGTCGAGCGCGACCAGCGACGTGGCGAATTCGTTCTCCTGCGGGCGGCGCAGCGACGAATAATAGTCCGCCGCCGCATTCCCCATCGGCAGATAGACGAGGCCCAGTTGCTCGTCGCCACTCGCCATAGTCCACATGTTCGGCGTGCCGCGTGCCCATTCCTGCCCCTGCGGCGGTGCGCCGCTCCACTCCGGGTGCATCATGTCCCACGCCCAGCGCAATTGTCCGGTCCGCGCGTCGAACCCCTGGATCACGCCGGAGGGCGCCCAGCGGTCCTGCCCGTCGAGCACCTGGTGCCCGGTCACCAGCACTCCGCGCACCAGAGTCGGTGGCGAGTTGATCGAGACGAACCCGTCGGGGACCTTGCCCATTCCAACCTTGGCGTCGACCTGCCCATTGATCCCGAAATCGGCGCAGAGCCGCCCCGAGCGCGCATCGACCGCGATCAGCCGGGCGTCGAGCGTCCCCTCGATGATCCGCGTCGCACAAGGCTGGTCCGCCGCCATTCCCGGCACCGCATAATGCACCACTCCGCGGCATGCCGCGGTATACGGGATCGCATTGTCCGGCACCTTCGGATCATAGCGCCAGCGCTCCTTGCCCGTCGCCGGATCGAGCGCGATCATGATGTTCTTGGGCGTGCACAGATACAGGCTGTCGCCCACCTTCAGTGGCGTATTCTCGGCGCCGTAAGTGTTGCGGATCTGCGGTGAGGACGGGAGATCGCCGGTGTGGATCGTCCAGACGCGCCGGAGCTTGCCGACATTCTCCGCGTTGATCTGAGTGAGCGGCGAATAGCGCCGCGCGCTGGTCGTGCCGCCATAAGCCGGCCAGTCGGCGCCGACCTGCTGGCCCGAGGGATCGCCCATCCCGCGCGTGCCCGCCGCGGGCAAAGCCGCCAGCACCGGGTTGGGCTGGTTCGCCGCCGCCACCCAGAAATCGACCGTGGTGAGCACCAGCGCCGCGACCACGCCGATCAGCGCCAACCGCCAGCGGTCCTGCCGCCGGCTCAACGTCGCCATCGCCGCGATCACCGCGAGCAGCAGCACCACCGGCGCGATCACCCGCGGCACCTGCGCCCAGGCATTGGCGCCGACTTCCCACCACGCCCAGAGCGCGCTGAGCAATACGATCGCGAGATAGACCCATCCGCCCAGTATCCGCCCACGCACCAACAGCACGCCCGCCGCGATCATCGCCACGCCGGTCAGCAGGTAATAAAGCGATCCGCCGAGCACTGCGAGCCACGCCCCACCGACCGCCAGAACCAGCCCGATCAGCGCAAGCAGCACGCCCGCGATTATCGACAGCCAACTCCCCCAGCGCCGTCTGCTGGCAGGAGGTTCGCTCTGTACCGCGGGCTGATCGTCGGCAGTGCCACGAGCATCGGTCACACGCAGTCTCCCGTGAACGGGGCGCTCCTCTTGAGGCCGGAGCGTCGAGGCGTTTGGCTAACCAGCCGAAGCCGTAACGGTTCCGAAAATGAACAAAAATTCATCTTGAACTTCGGGGGCTAGGCGCAGCGGCCTTGCGCCCCTAGATCACTGCCATGCCTGATCTCTCGACGCTTGTTCAGCCCGACCGCGGCCAGCCCGCTCGCAATATCCACCTGATCGACGCCAAGGGCTTTGACGCATGGCTTGCCGCCCAGCCGCCGCGCCACCGCACCGCCGCGCAGGCGCAGAAGCTCGCCCCCACCGGCTATTCGAGCGCGATCCTCCCCGGCGACGGACCCGAGGATTGGTCAGTGGTGACCGTG
Organism: Sphingomonas sp. 7/4-4; assembly: GCF_027941955.1. Classification (GTDB taxonomy): domain Bacteria; phylum Pseudomonadota; class Alphaproteobacteria; order Sphingomonadales; family Sphingomonadaceae; genus Sphingomonas. The sequence goes on along the minus strand of NZ_CP115960.1, from coordinate 287,157 downwards.
GTCGCCAATGTCGAGCGCCTCACTCCCTGGTGCCTCGCCAAGCTCGCCGAGACACTCCCCGAGGGCACCTATCGCGTCGACGGCCGCGAGCCCGGCAAGGCGCTCTATGGCTGGCTCACCGCCCAGTACAAATTCGACCGCTACCGGAAGAAGGACGACAAGGCCCAGGGCCCGCGCGTGCTGCTCACCGGCGATCCCGCGAAGATGGAAGAGGCCCTCCGCCTCGCCGGCGTCACCTTCAAGCTGCGCGACCGGATCAACACCGGCGCCAATGACATGGGGCCCGCCGATCTCGAAGCCGCCGCCGCCGATCTGGCGAAGGACTATGGCGCCACCCTCACCGTCGTGAAGGGCAAGGAAGTCGAGAAGGGCTATGGCATGCTCTGGGCGGTCGGCAAGGCCGCCGGCGAGGGCCGCGAACCGCGGCTGATCGAGCTCGAATGGGGCAATCCCGAGCATCCGCGCATCGCGATCATCGGCAAGGGCGTGTGCTTCGACACCGGCGGGCTCGACATCAAGTCTGCCGCCGGCATGCGGCTGATGAAGAAGGACATGGGCGGCGCCGCGCACGCGCTCGCGCTCGCCGAGCTGGTGATGCAGAACCGCCTGCCGGTGCGCCTCCACATGCTCGTCCCCGCGGTCGAGAACTCGATCAACGGCGAGGCGACCCGCCCCGGCGACGTGATGATCTCGCGCAAGGGATTGAGCGTCGAGAACAGCAATACCGATGCCGAGGGCCGGCTGATCCTCGGCGACGCGCTCACCAAGGCCGCCGAGAGCAACCCCGAGCTCGTCTTCGATTTCGCGACCTTGACCGGCGCCGCCCGCGTTGCGCTCGGCGCGGATCTGCAGGCCCTGTTCGCCAATGACGACACGCTCGCCTCGGAACTGCTCGCCGCCGCCGAAGCCGAGGCGGATCCGATATGGCGCATGCCGCTCTACGATCCGTACAAGGATCTGCTGAAGTCCGACGTCGCCGATCTGGTCAATGCGGCCGAGGGCCCTTCGGCGGCGCGATCACCGCGGCCTTGTTCCTCAAGGAATTCGCGCCCGAAAAGGCGCAATGGGCACATTTCGACATCTTCTGCTGGAACGGTTCGGCCAAGCCCGGCCGCCCCAAGGGCGCGGAGGCAGTCAGCCTGCGCGCGACCTGGAAGGTGCTGAAGGACCGCTACGGCGGCTGAGCCGCTTACGGCTCCCTGAAATCCAGCGTTCGCGCGAAGAAGGGCAGCATCTCGGTGTAGATCCGTCCGTCGGCGCCCCAATGCCGCTCGCCCCAGCCGCCGCGATACTCCTCGGCCTCATACGGCACGCCGAACGAGTCGAGCACGCGCGTGAACGCCTGGTTGGACACGATGTGATCGGCATTGGTGTCGCCGCGCGCCCAGTCGAACATGAAGCCGCGCAGCCGCTTGAGATTGTCGGCATAGCGGCCGACCTGGCGCTCGAGGAAGAAGCTCGCATTGAGCTGCTCGGTGCGGGCGGGATCGACCACCAGGCGCCCGCCGACGAGGCTGGCCGGCGGCGCGAACCGCAAGGGCCGCGCGGGATCGGGAAGATGCGCCTGGAAGATCGACGTGAAGATCAGCGAAAAGCCGTCGCCGCGCAGATCATCCATCGATCTCGCGCTGCCCAGCCGTGCCCAGTCCGGGCGCGAGAACATCGTCTGCAGCCCCGGGCCGGTCCCGATCGGATGAAGTGCATAGACGGCCCCGAAGATCTCCGGATGCCGCATCCCGAAGCGGATCGCGCCGTGCCCGCCCATCCGGTCGCCGGCGACGCCGCGCGATTCGGGCCGCGCGAGCGTGCGATAGCGTGCATCGACCCACGGGACGAGCTCGCGCACCATGAAGTCGTCCCAATTGCCCGTAGCCGCCGAGTTGACGTACCAGCTTCCGCCCGCCGGGGTGGTGAAGTCGGCAGTGACGACGATCACATCGCCGATCACGCGCCCGGCGATTGCGCGATCGAACAGGGCTTCGGCGCCGTTGGCGGTCCACGGTGCCCGGTCGTCCTCGAAAAGCTCGACAGATAATAGAGGACCGGGAGCCGCCGCGTGCCCGCGGCATAGCCGTCCGGCAGATAGACCGTCACGCCGCGCACGCTCTCCACGCCGGCAGGATTGCCGCGCAGGCTCGCCGCGTCGATGCGATGATGCTCGATCGTCCCCGCCGCGGCGGGCAGCGCCGCCGCCAATATCGCAAGCAGGACGAGCAAACGAACGATCATCGCACGGCTCCGTGTTGGTCGGCGCGAGCCTAGGTCGTTGCGCCTCCGACTCCAAGCCCCTCCCCGTCGCCCCGCGCCTCTGCTATCGCCGGTCGCATGCAGGCCGCCCATCCCAGGCTCATCCTCGTCGCGTGCATCCTCGCGTCGAGCCTCGCCTTTATCGACGGATCGGTCACCAATGTCGCGCTGCCGGCGATCGGGGCGGACCTCCATGCGACGCCTGCCGAGCTGCAATGGACGATCAACGCCTATCTGCTGCCGCTATCCGCACTGCTGCTGATCGGCGGTGCGGCGGGCGATCATTTCGGGCGCCGCAAGCTGCTCGTCATCGGCATCGCGATCTTCACGGTCGCATCGATCGCCTGCGCGCTGGCGGCGGATCTCACCCTCCTCCTCGCCGCGCGCGCACTGCAGGGCATCGGCGCGGCGATCCTGCTCCCCAACAGCCTCGCGACGCTCGGCCATTCCTTCACCGGTGAAGCGCGCGGCAAGGCAATCGGCACCTGGGCCGGAGTCGGCGCCATCGCCGGCGCGGTCGGTCCGCCGCTCGGCGGCTGGCTGGTCGACGCGATCGGCTGGCGCGCGATCTTTTACGTCAACGTGCCGGTGGCCGCCGCCGCGATCCTGATCGCGCTGCGCTACGTCGAGGAAAGCGCCGAGGGTGAACTCCCGCTCGATTTGCCCGGTGCCTTCGCCGCCACGATCGCGCTGGGGGCGCTCACCTGGGCGCTCACACTCTGGTCGAGCGGGCAAGGGTTCGACACCACCGTCGCGATCGGCCTCGCCGTCGGACTGCTCGCCACGGGGCTGTTCCTGTGGATCGAGCATCACCGCGGCGCCCGCGCGATGATGCCATTCGCGATGTTCGGCTCGCGCGCCTTCGCGGGGCTCACCGTGCTCACCTTCCTGCTTTACGGCGCGCTGGGCGGGGTATTGCTATTACTCCCCTTCGTGCTGATCGAGGCGGCGGGCTACACTGCGTTGCAAGCCGGGCTCGCGCTGCTGCCGATGCCCCTCGGCATGGGTCTGGCGTCGCGGGTAATGGGAAGCGTGACTGCGAAGGTCGGGCCGCGCTGGCCGCTCACCATCGGCGCGTTGATCGTCGCGATCGGCTTCGCATTGCTCGTGCTGGTGAACGAGGACGCATCCTATTGGACCTCGGTCTTCCCCGGCTGCCTCGTCATCGCGATCGGCATGTCGAGCGTCGCCGCGCCGCTCACCACCGCGGTACTCGCCTCGGTCGACGATACCCATGGCGGTACCGCTTCCGGCTTCAACAGCGCGATCGCGCGCACCGGCGGGCTGATCGCCATCGCGATAGCTGGTGCGGTAATCGCCAGCGCCGGACCCGCGTTGATCGCGGCCTTCCACGGCGGCGCATTGGTCGGCGCCGCCCTCGCCGCCGCGTCGAGCGTGACGGCCCTGGTCACGCTGGGTGAAATCAGGAAAGCGAAGCCGCAGCCTCGATAATCGGCACGAACTTCTCCGCGGTCAGGCTCGCGCCGCCGACCAGCGCCCCGTCGACATTGTCGACTGCGAGAATGTCCGCCGCATTCGCGCCGGTCACCGATCCGCCGTAGAGGATGCGGATCCCGTCGGCCGCATCGCCCACCATCGTCCGCAGCTTGGCCCGCGCGATCGCGTGCATCGAGGCGATTTCCTCGAGCGTCGGGGTCTTGCCGGTGCCGATCGCCCAGCGCGGCTCGTAAGCGAGCGTCAGCCAGTCGCCATGCGCGCTTTCGGGCAGTGACTTCTCGATCTGCGACTGGACGATCCGCTCGGCCCGGCCCGCATCATGCTCGGCCTCGGTCTCGCCGCAGCACAGGATCACCCTGAGCCCCAGCCGCCGCGCCGCCGCCGCCTTGGCCCAGGCGTCGTGACTGGTCTCGTGCTGGTCGGCGCGCCGTTCCGAATGGCCGACGATCGTCAGCGTCGCGCCGCAGTCGCGCAGCATCGCGGCCGAAACGCAGCCGGTATGCGCGCCCTTGTCGGCCTCGTGCACGTCCTGCGCGCCGATCGGCAGTGCGCCCGCCACCGCCACTGCCGGTTCGATCAAGGTGAACGGCACGCACAGCGCCACATCGACGCCGGGATTCGCCGCAGCCGCGGCCGCGATCGCCTCGACTTCGCCCAGCTGCGCCTTCAGCCCGTGCATCTTCCAGTTTCCGGCGACCAGCTTGCGACGCATGTCGTACTCCTCCTGTTTGGTCGCAGGCGATACCAAGCCTTACGCGCTGCACAAGCTTGAAGGAGCGTGTCGCGGCCCTAAAGCACGCCAAATTCCTCTTTCGAACGGCCCTTCATGCTCAGTTTCTTCCGCCGCTTCACCAAGTCGCGCTTCGGCCTGATCGCAGTGTTCGTCTTCCTGGCGATCATCGCGCTGGCCTTCGCCGCCGGCGACATCACCGGCGCACGCTCCACGGTGGGCGGCGCCGGCGGCAACGTCGTCGCCAAGGTGGGCGACCGCAAGATCACCGATCGCGAGGTCCGTGAGCGGATCGACATCTATCTGCGCAATCTCCAGCGCGGCGGGCAGAATGTGACGATGGAGCAGTTCCTCGCCCAGGGCGGCTTCGAGATGGCGCTCGACGAGATCATCAACAACGCCGCCATGGTCCAGTTCGCCCAGGATTCGGGAATGCAGGTCAGCAAGAAGCTGGTCGACGGCGACATCGCCAGCAACCCGGCTTTCTTCGGGCTCGACGGCAAGTTCAGCCAGAAGCAGTTCGAGGATCTGCTGTCGCAGAACCGCATCTCGCCGGTCGCCTTCCGCGAAGACATCGCCAATACGCGCTACAGCAACTGGATGCTGAACCGCGCGACCCTGGGCAGCCAGATTCCCGACGGCGTCGTCCTGCCTTATGCCTCGCTGCTGCTCGAGCGCCGCATGGGAACCGTCGGCCTCGTGCCCACGATCGCGATGGACCCGGGCGCCGATCCGGATGACAAGACGCTGACTGCCTATTATAATTCGAAGCGCCTGCGCTACATGGTGCCCGAGCGGCGCATCGTCCGCTTCGCGACGGTCAAGCCCGACGCGCTCAAGGCGCGCACCGCCGCCACCGAGGCCGAGATCGCCGATGCCTATAAGAAGGCCGGCAATCGCTTCGCGGCAACCGAAAAGCGCACCGTCCGCCAGCTCGTCATCCTCGACCAGGCGACCGCCAACCGGATCGCCGGCGAAGTGAAGGGTGGCAAGACCCTCGCCGCCGCCGCGACCGGCGCGGGTCTCGAAACCACCAGTTTCGACGGCGTCGAAAAGCCCGCGCTTGCCGGCCAGACCGCCCCTGCGGTCGCCGATGCCGCCTTTGCCGCGGCGCAGGGCGCGGTGGTCGGCCCGGTGCGTTCGCCGCTCGGCTGGCACCTGCTCCAGGTCGAGAAGATCGAGCAGGTCGCCGCCAAGACGCTCGATCAGGCGCGGCCGGAACTCGCCACCGAGATCGGCGCGCGCAAGCTCGCCGAGACGCTGGCGCAGCTGCGCCAGTCGCTCGACGACGGCATCGGCGACGGCAAGACCTTCGACGAGGCGGTGGCCGACGCCAAGCTCGTCGCCGAGCGCTCGCCGGCGCTCACGCCTGCCGCCGCCAATCCCGACGATCCCGCCTTCAAGCCCGATCCGCTGCTCGTCCCCGTCATGCGCGCCGGCTTCGGCATCGAACAGGCCGGCGACGAACCGCAGATCGTGCCGCTCGGCCCCGACGGCAGCTTCGCTCTGGTCGGCCTCGAGCGGATCGTGCCCGCCGCGGCGCGTCCGCTAGCCCAGATCCGCGAGCGCGTCGTGAAGGATTATCTGGTCGAGCAGGCGCTGCAAAAGGCGCGGACCATCGCCACCGCCGTGGTCGCCAAGCTCGAAAAGGGCGTGCCGATGCAGCAGGCGCTGACCGAATCCGGCGTCACCAAGGGCCCGCCGCCCAAGGATTTCGATTTCAAGCGTGCGGAAGTGCTCAACCGCCAGCTGGCGCCCTATCTCCAGATGGCGTTCAACATGGCGCCCAAAAAGGCCAAACTGGTCGAGGGCACCAATCGCGAAGGCTTTTACGTCGTCTATCTCGCCCAGGTCGAGCAGCACAGCGCCGCCGGCGATCAGGCGGCGATGACGCGGGTGCGCGGCGAGATCGCCCCGCAGGTCGGCGGCGAGTTCGCCCGCCAGTTCATCGCCTCGGTGCGCAACCAGGTGAAGGTGTCGCGTAACGAAAAGGTGATCCAGCAGCTGCGCGCCGATCTCGCCCGCACGGGGACGGCCAGCGGATCGTGACCCAGGGCGTCGAAGCCGCTCGGTCGGCGCTTGCCGCCGGGCGCCCGGCCCTGCTCTGGCGCCGGCAAGTCGCCGATACCGAGACGCCGGTCGCGGCGGCGCTCAAGCTGATCGAGCCCGGCCGCGGCGATTTCCTGCTCGAGTCGGTCGAAGGCGGATCGGTCCGCGGCCGCCACAGCCTGATCGGACTCGCCCCCGATCTCGTCTTCCGCGCGACCGGTGACGCAGCCGCGATCAACCCGCACTGGCTGACCGATCGCGAGGCGTTCGCGCCCTGCTCCGAACCCGCGCTTGAGGCATTGCGCGGCCTCGTCGAGCGCTGCCGCATGGACGTGCCCGCCGAGCTGCCCCGCGCGCTCGCCTGCCTCGTCGGCTATTTCAGCTACGAGACCGTCGGACTGGTCGAGAAGCTCCCGCGTCCGCCGGCGAACCCGATCGGCGTGCCCGACATGATGTTCGTGCGGCCGACGGTGGTCCTGATCTTCGATCGCCTCGCCGACACCTTGTTCCTCGTCGCGCCGGTCTGGCCCGATGCGTCCCGCGATCCGGAGGCGCTGATCGCCGCCGCCGCCGAACACATCGACGCCACTGCCGCGCGACTGGCGAGCGCCCCGCTGCCCGCCCCCGTCCGCGCCGGCCTGCCCGAGGTCGCCCTCACCCCCGTGCTCGAACCCGGCCGCTATGGCGAGATGGTCGCACGCGCCAAGGATTACATCGCCGCCGGCGACATCTTCCAGGTCGTGCTCGCCCAGCGCTTCACCACTCCGTTCGCGCTGCCGCCGTTCGAGCTCTACCGTGCGCTGCGCCGGGTGAACCCCTCGCCCTTCCTCTATCATCTCGACCTGCCCGGCTTCGCGCTCACCGGCTCGAGCCCCGAGATCCTCGTCCGCGCCCGCGATGGCGAAGTGACGATCCGCCCGATCGCCGGCACCCGCCCGCGCGGGGCTACGGCGTCCGAGGACGAGGCCAATCGCGCCAGTCTGCTCGCCGATCCCAAGGAGCGCGCCGAGCATCTCATGCTGCTCGATCTCGGCCGCAACGATGTCGGCCGCGCGGCGGAGGCAGGCAGCGTCCGTGTCACCGACAGCTACACCGTCGAATTCTACAGCCACGTCATGCACATCGTCTCGAACGTGGTCGGGCGGCTCAGGTCCGGCAGCGACGCGCTCGACGCCTTGTTCGCCGGCTTCCCCGCCGGCACGGTCAGCGGCGCACCCAAGGTCCGCGCCTGCCAGATCATCGCCGAACTCGAACCCGAGACGCGCGGGCCCTATGCCGGCGGCGTCGGTTATTTCTCGCCCGACGGATCGATGGACAGCTGCATCGTGCTCAGGACCGCATTGGTGAAGGACGGTGTGATGCACGTCCAGGCCGGCGCCGGCATCGTCGCGGATTCGGATCCGGCTTACGAGCAACGCGAATGCGAAGCCAAGGCCGGCGCGTTGTTTGCGGCCGCCCGCGAAGCCGTGGCGAGGGCCAGCGAAGCGGGTTTCGGCCAGTAACCAAAATTCCTCCCTCGCGAAGCGGGGAGGTAGCAGGCGCAGCCTGACGGAGGGGCCTCTCCCCAAGCGACATCGCCCGAGGCTACGCCCCCTCCACCACTTCGTGGTCCCCTCCCCGCTTCGCGTGGGAGGATTTTCACCTCAAGGCGTCGCAGCCCGCGCAGCCTTCGCCTTGGCGTCGAGCCGCTCCTGATACCATTGCCGGATCGCCGCGCGCGTGCATCCCGTCTGGCCGCCGGTGCCCACCGGCGAGCAGCTGTTCGGCAGCCCTGCGCGGTTGAATTGCTCCACCGCCTCGACCCGGTTGGTCCACGCGTTGGAACCGGCGTCTTCCTTGGGCTGGTTGCGGAAGCGCTTGGGGATGCGATAAGGCGATTCGCCGGCATTGGCGCACACGACGATCTCGTCCGGATCCTCGGTCTTGGGACATTGCTCGTCGCCATAAAGCAGGATCGAGCGCACGCGCTTGGGCGGCTCGTCCTGCGGCCCGCGGACCTGCGCCGGAGCCGGACTCGCCATCAACGCGGCAAACAACAGACTGGAAATCATGCAAGCTCCTTCGACGGGTCAACGCCCCTGTGCGCGATACCGTTGCCCCGCACTATGGCCACGCCAAGGCAATTCCGGGCCAAGACAATTGTGAGAAAGCGCAAAACGCCTTAACCGGACCTGCATGATCCTCGTCCTCGACAATTATGACAGCTTCACCTGGAACCTCGTCCATTACCTGATGGAGCTCGGCGCCGAAGTGCAGGTGGTCCGCAACGACGCGCTCACCGCGCGCGACGCGATCGCCAGCAATGCCCAGGCCTTCCTGATCTCGCCCGGCCCCTGTACCCCCAACCAGGCCGGGATCAGCCTCGATCTCGTCGCCGCCTGCGCCGATCTCGGCAAGCCCTTGCTCGGCGTCTGCCTCGGCCATCAGGCGATCGGCCAGCATTTCGGCGGCCAGGTCGTCCGCGGCGGGCTGATGCACGGCAAGACCTGCCCGGTCGAACATGACGGCACCGGCCTGTTCGAAGGCCTGCCTTCGCCCTTCACCGCGACGCGCTATCATTCGCTGATCGTGACCGACATTCCCGACGACCTGATCGTCAACGCCACCGCCGACGACGCCTCGGTAATGGGCTTCCGCCACCGCGACCTGCCGATCCACGGCGTCCAATTCCACCCCGAGAGCATCGCCACCGAGCACGGCCACGCGATGCTGGCCAACTTCATGCGGCTGGCCGGGATCGAAGCGAAGGCACTCGCCTGAGGGCTCTTGCTGTTGGTAGGAAGCGGGCGTTCGTTCGAGAGCCGGCGCCGGCCGCTGACAACCCGTCAGCCGCCAACCCACTCCCTCGCGGAATCCCCTGCGCATAGAGCAGAGCGGTCAGGTCATTATGATCGACCCGCGCCCCCGCCGCCGCGGCGACGATCGGCTTGGCATGGTACGCCACGCCCAGCCCGGCCTGCCGGATCATCGCGAGGTCGTTCGCGCCGTCGCCTACCGCCATCGATGCTTCGGCCGGCAGTCCCAGCTCGGCCAACGCGCCCAGCAAAGTGGCTTCCTTGGTATTGCTGTCGACGATCGGCTTGGCGACTTTCCCGGTCAGCCGGGCATCGCCGATCTCGAGCCGGTTGGCGATTACCCGGTCGAAGCCGATCTCGGCGCCCACCGGCTCGGCGAAGCGGGTGAACCCGCCCGAGACGAGGATCGTCAGGCTCCCGCGCGCGCGCATCGTCTGCACCAAAGCCTTCGCACCCGGCATCAGCTTTACCCGCTCGGCGAGGCAGCGGTCGATCGCACTTTCCTCCAGCCCCTCCAGCAACGCCACTCGCGCGTCGAGCGCCTCGGCGAAGTCGAGCTCGCCTTTCATCGCCCGCTCGGTCACCTCGGCGATCCGGCTCTTGATTCCGGCATAATCGGCGAGTTCGTCGATGCATTCGACGGTGATCATCGTCGAATCCATGTCGGCGACGAGCAGCTTCTTGCTCCGGCCCTGCTGCGGCTGGACGATCACGTCGGTGGCAGGAAACGCGCCTTCAAGTGCAGCCCGCGCCGCACCCGGATGCGACACGAACAGCAGGTCCGCCGCTTTGCCGTGGTCGAGCCAGTGCCACGCCCCCGGCGCGCAATCGACACCCGCCAGCCGATCGGCGGCTTCGGAAAGCTGCCCCGCGCTGAGGCCGTCTGCTATGAGCGTCGCGATGAACACGTTCATTTCCTTGATGACGCGGCGCGCTCCCTTCCCGTTCGCCCTGAGCACGAACGGAGATAGGGCGTGGCCGAGCTTCCAACGGTGGCGCTCATCGCAGGGCCGACCGCGAGCGGCAAGTCCGCGCTCGCGCTCGCGCTCGCCGAAAAGCACCGGGGCACCGTCATCAATGCCGATTCGATGCAGGTCTATGCCGATCTCCGCATCCTCACGGCCCGTCCTACGGCCGAGGAGGAAGCGCGCGTTCCCCATCGCCTGTTCGGCCATGTCGACGGTGCCGACGCCTATTCGGCGGCACGCTGGGCGGCCGAGGCGCGCGCGGCGATCGCCGAGGCGCACCACGAACGGCGCCTGCCCATCCTCGTCGGCGGCACCGGCATGTATCTGCGCACCTTGCTGGAGGGCATCGCTCCCGTCCCCGAGATAGATCCGTCGGTGCGGAAACAGGTGCGTGCGCTGCCGGTGGCGGAAGCGCATGCCCAACTCGCCGCCGCCGATCCCGCAGCCGCCACGAAGCTCAACCCCACCGACACCATTCGCATCGCCCGCGCGCTCGAAGTCGTCCGCGCCACCGGCAAGCCGCTCTCGCACTGGCAGGAGCAGCGGCTGGGCGGGATCGCCGGCGAAATCCATCTCGCCCCGCTCATCCTCCTCCCCGATCGCGACTGGCTCGGCGACCGCATCGATCGGCGCTTCGCCGACATGGTCGATCAGGGACGCGCCGAGGCGACGGCGCTGCTCGCCCGCACCGATGTGCCTGCCGACGCCCCCGTCCTCCGCGCGATCGGCGTGCCCGAACTGCGCGCTTTGTTCGCCGGCGAAACCGATGTCGTCGAGGCCGCGGCCGCCGGCGCACTTGCCACGCGACAATATGCCAAACGCCAGTATACGTGGTTTCGTCGCCAGCCGCCGCCCGATTGGGAACGCAGCGGCGCGACAGAAACAAAGGTATTACTGGCTAGAATTGAAACTAAATTTCACATATAGTGCTTGACGTGCCATTTTCTTGCCGTTAGCAGCGCCAATCCGGCGTTGTGCGGCAACGCAGCAAAAGGAGGCAGACGTGACCGAGAAGAGCGGAGCAGACATCCTGATCGAGGCGTTGAGCGACCTCGGTGTGGAGGTCATCTTCGGCTATCCCGGTGGCGCCGTGCTTCCGATTTACGACGCGCTCTTCAAGCAGGACCGCATCAAGCACATCCTCGTCCGCCACGAGCAGGCCGCGACCCACGCCGCCGAGGGCTATGCCCGCTCGACCGGCAAGCCCGGCGTCGTGCTCGTCACTTCGGGCCCGGGCGCGACCAACGCCGTCACCGGCATCACCGACGCGCTGATGGATTCGATCCCGATGGTCGTGATCACCGGGCAGGTCCCCACCGCGCTGATCGGCACCGATGCGTTCCAGGAAGCCGACACTGTCGGCATCACGCGGCACTGCACCAAGCACAATTATCTCGTGAAGGGCCCCGAGACGCTCGGCAGCATCATCCACGAGGCGTTCCACATCGCCACTTCCGGGCGCCCGGGCCCGGTCGTCGTCGACATCCCCAAGGACGTCCAGGTCGCCACCGCGCGCTACGAGGCGCCGGGCCCGATCCAGCACAAGACCTATCGTCCGCAGACCCAGCCCGATGCGGCGAAGATCCAGGAAGCGGTCGACATGCTCGCCGCCGCCGAGCGTCCGATCTTCTACACCGGCGGCGGGATCATCAATTCGGGTCCCGAGGCTTCGAAGCTGCTGCGCGAACTCGCGGCGATGACCGGCGCGCCGGTCACTTCGACGCTGATGGGCCTCGGCGCGCTGCCCGCCTCGTCGGACCAGTGGCTCGGCATGCTCGGCATGCACGGCACCTACGAAGCCAATTGGGCGATGAACAAGGCCGATCTGATCATCGCCTTCGGATCGCGTTTCGACGATCGCGTCACCGGCCGGCTCGACGCCTTCGCGCCGAACAGCCGGAAAGTGCACATCGATATCGACCGGTCATCGGTGAACAAGAATGTCCGCGTCGATCTGCCGATCATCGGCGATGTCGGCATTGCGCTCCGCGAGATGATCGATTGCTGGAAGGCGCGTCAGCACCCGAAGCCCGACCTCACCGAATGGTGGAACCGGATCAACGGCTGGCGCCAGACCCGCTGCCTCGATTTCGAGGAAAAGGGCGACGCGATCATGCCGCAGCGCGCGATTCGTGCGCTCTATGAGGCGACCAAGCACCGCGCACCGATCATCACCACCGAGGTGGGTCAGCACCAGATGTGGGCCGCGCAGCATTTCGGCTTCGAATCGCCCAACAAGTGGCTCACTTCGGGCGGCCTCGGCACGATGGGCTATGGCCTGCCCGCCGCGATCGGCGCGCAGATCGGCAACCCCGATGCGCTGGTGATCGACATCGCCGGCGAGGCCTCGATCCAGATGAACATCCAGGAGCTGGCGACCGCCACCCAATACCGCCTGCCGGTCAAAATCTTCATCCTCAACAACGAATATATGGGCATGGTCCGCCAGTGGCAGGAGCTGACCTATCAGTCGCGTTACTCCGAGAGCTACAGCGACGCGCTCCCCGATTTCGTCAGGCTCGCCGAGGCCTATGGTTGGAAGGGCATCAAGATCGAGGGCCGGCAGGAGCTGGAACCCGGCATTACCGAAATGCTGGCCTATGACGGGCCCGTGCTCGTCGATTGCCGGGTGGCCAAGCTCGCCAACTGCTTCCCGATGATCCCGTCGGGCGCCGCCCATACCGAAATGCTGCTCCAGGCCGCCGAAGTCTCCGGCGAAATGGACGACGAAGCCAAGGCACTGGTGTAATGAACACCATTTTGGACACCTCGCCACTTTCCGTGGCGCAGGGCTTCGCTGCCATGCGCCAGTTTCTGGAGGCTTACTGGGAACGTGGTGGCAAGCAGAGCGACGACATCGCGACGCTGCTTGGGGCACTCGCACCCTGAACGACAACAAGCCGTTGGACGCTGCCCAATGGCAGGATTGGCTAGACGCCATCGAACAGGTTCGCTGACATGCACATCAAGGAAGAGCAAAAAGAGCGGCATACGCTTGCCGTGATCGTCGACAACGAGCCGGGCATCCTCGCCCGGATCGCCGGCCTGTTCACCGCGCGCGGCTACAATATCGAAAGCCTCACCGTCTCGGAGATCACCGAGGACAATCGAATTAGCCGCATCACCATCGTGACGTCCGCGTCCGACGCGGTGATGGAGCAGATCATCGCGCAGCTCGAGCGCCTCGTGCCGGTCCACAAGGTGACCGACCTCACGGCTTTCGGCCCGCATGTCGAGCGCGAGCTCGCTTTGGTGAAGGTCGCGGGCACCGGCGATCACCGGATCGAGGCGCTGCGCCTCGCCGAGGTCTATCGCGCCCGCGTCGTCGATGCGACGATTTCAAGCTTCGTGTTCGAAGTCACCGGCGGCTCGGAGAAGATCGACAAGTTCGTCGAGCTGATGCGCGAAGTCGGCCTCGTCGAGGTCGCGCGCACCGGCGTCGTCGCCATTTCCCGCGGCAAGGAAGCCGCCTGAATTTCAATCACGTGCTCCTGTGAAAGCAGGAGCCCAGGGCCAAGCAACCCTGGACCCCTGCTTTCGCAGGGGCACATTCCAGAAAGGACTGAACGAACATGCGCGTTTACTACGATCGCGACGCCGATCTGAACCTGATCACCGGCAAGAAGATCGCCATCCTCGGCTACGGCTCGCAGGGCCATGCCCATGCCCAGAACCTGCGCGACAGCGGCGTCAAGGAAGTCGCGATCGCGCTCCGCCCCGGCTCGCCCTCGGCGGTGAAGGCCGAGGATGCCGGCTTCACGGTGATGAGCAACAAGGAAGCCGCCGGCTGGGCCGACATCCTGATGATCCTCGCGCCCGACGAGCACCAGGCCGGCATCTGGGACCAGGACCTCAAGGGCAATATGAAGCCCGGCGCGGCATTGGCCTTCGCGCACGGCCTCAACGTGCATTTCGGCCTGATCGAGCCGCCCGCGGACATCGACGTGATCATGATCGCCCCCAAGGGCCCCGGCCACACCGTGCGCAGCGAGTATAAGCGCGGCGGCGGCGTGCCCTGCCTGATCGCGATCCACCAGGATTCCAGCGGCAACGCCCACGACGTCGCGCTCGCTTATGCGTCGGGCGTCGGCGGCGGCCGCTCGGGGATCATCGAGACCAATTTCCGCGAGGAATGCGAGACCGATCTGTTCGGCGAGCAGGCCGTGCTCTGCGGCGGCATCACCCACCTGATCCAGGCCGGCTTCGAGACGCTGACCGAGGCGGGCTATGCGCCGGAGATGGCCTATTTCGAGTGCCTCCACGAGACCAAGCTGATCGTCGACCTGCTCTATGAGGGCGGCATCGCCAACATGCGCTATTCGATCTCGAACACCGCCGAGTACGGCGACATCAAGACCGGCCCGCGCATCATCACCGACGAGACCAAGGCCGAGATGAAGCGCGTCCTCGCCGACATCCAGTCGGGCCGCTTCGTCAAGGATTTCGTCCTCGACAACCGCGCCGGCCAGCCCGAACTCAAGGCCAGCCGCAAGGCCGCGGCCGCCCACCCGATCGAGCAGGTCGGCAGCGAACTGCGCGCGATGATGCCGTGGATCAGCGCCAACAAGCTGGTCGACAAGGACAAGAACTGAGCCACCCTAATCCTCCCCCGGGAACCGGGGAGGTGGCATGCGCAGCATGACGGAGGGGGCTTGGCCACGGGCGAATAGCTTGTGGAGTGCGGGGTCGGATCGTCCCCCGGACGATCCTCGAACATGCGGGGCATGTTCGACCCCGCGCTCCCCTCCACCACTTCGTGGTCCCCCTCCCCGCTTCGCGAGGGAGGATTTTTTGACTTCGACACCCCCGCTCGCCCAGAGTCTCGTCGGTCAAATAGGGGAACCAAATGCCCGAAGAAACCGAAGGCCGCGCCGGCGTAACCCGCGTCGAGGCCTATTCCGACGCGGTCATCGCGATCGTCGTCACGATCATGGTGCTCGAGATGCACGCGCCCGAGGAGCCCGGCTGGGGCCACCTGCTCCATCTCTGGCCGGTGTTCGTCGCCTATGCGCTCAGCTTCGCTTATGTCTCGATCTACTGGGTCAACCACCACCGGCTGTTCCACCACGCCACCCGCGTGACCAACGGCCTGCTCTGGTCGAACATCGCATTGATCTTCACGCTCTCGCTGATCCCCTTCGGCACCGCCTATCTGGGGGAACAGATCTTCAGCCGCGACGCGACGCTCGTCTACATGGGCATCATGCTGCTGCCGTCCTTCACCTATATGTGGCTGCAGCGGACGATCCGGCGCACCGGCAGCCAGTCGGAAGAGGCGAAGACCTATCACCGGCTCGCGCTCCGCAAGGGCGCGGCGGCGAGCGCCGTCTATGCCTCCGGCATCGCGCTCACTTTCGTCTCGCCAGCGCTCGGCCTCGCCTGCGCGGCTCTGGTCGCGATCTTCTGGTGCCTGCCGGCCAGCGCGCTCGATCATCTGTTCGAGCGCTGACGCAAAGAAAACGGCCGGGGATCGCTCCCCGGCCGCCCCTTGGTGATCGCGCCTCAGAAGCCCAGGCGCACGCGCCCGCCGAAGAAGCGCGGCGTTCCGGGATAGCCGGCATAATTGCCGGTCTGCTCGGGCACCGCGAAGCCGGTGATATAGTAGAACTGGTTGGTCAGATTCTCGACGAAGAACTCGGCCCGCCACCTTTTGTTCGCCGATTCCACGCCGATCGTCGCGCTGATCAGCGGATAGCCTTCGTTGTTGATCGGCGTCCGGCCGGTCACCGGGTTGGGGCTGCCCGAGGGGATCGTCACTTCGCTGTTGTAGCGCATGTCGACATGGATGAGGCCGTTGATCTTGTTAGTGAGCGGCGGAGTCCAGGTCGTGGAGACCGTGACGGTGTGCTCGGGCTGGTTGTTGAACTGCCGGCCTTCCTGTCCCGCGAGCGGCGTTCCGGTGAAGTTGTTGCTCTCGTCATATTTCGCGCTGATCCAGCTATAGCCGAGCTGGAAGGTCAGGTCGCGCGTCGGGCGAATCGTCGATCTGATCTCGAGCCCCTTGCTGATGCTCTTCGGCACGTTCTGGACGACGAAGTTGTTGCCCGAGAACACCAGCGACTGGAGATTGTAGAAGTTCATGTAGAACGCCGCGACGTTCAGCGAGAATTCGCGGCTCGGGCTGGCCTTGAAGCCGATTTCATAGGCATCGTTGGTCTCGGCGCCGAAGCGCAGGTCCGAACCCTGCGCGCCGTTGCCGCCGAGCAGCACCGAATCGAAGGTCGCCTGGTCGAGATTATAACCGCCCGATTTGTAGCCGTGATCGAAGCTCGCATAGGCCAGCAGGTGCTCCGAGAACTTGTAGGCCAGCTTGGCGGTGCCGGTGATCTCGTTATCGGTGAACTCGTCTTCGTAATTGCCGTTGAATTCTGTGTTCACCGCCGGGTTGCAGCTGAGCAGGAACAGGTTGTTGAACAGCCCCGGGACCTGACGCAGCACGTTGGCATAGGCGGTTGCTGCCGGATCGCCTGCGCGGACGCGGTTGAAGAAGGTGCAGCTGCCCAGATTGTTGTTGATCGAGGCCGTCATGTCCTTGGTTTCGTGGTTCCAGCGCGCACCCAGCGTCACCGAGAGCTTGTCGGTCACGTTGATGATGTTGTGCGTGAACAGCGCGAAGGCGTTGGTCTTGACGCGGAAATCGTCGGGGCTGTTGCCTTGCCCCGGCACTGCGCCCGGAAGCGGGCTCGCCGCGAGCGCGGCCAGGCCCGGGATCGGCGTGCGCGGATAGCCCGGGATTACGCAGGTCGCCGCCGGCGCGGTGCCCGCCTGCGCCCGGAAACAGCCGACCAGCGGAGCAAGCGCGCCATAAGCCGCGGTCAGCGCCGGCAGGGTGTTGGGAACCGCGGGGTTGAGCAGAGCCGCGCCGAACGTCGGCACCGTGGGCCCAAGCGAGCCGTAGAATTGCAGCGGCGTGCCGAAGCCCGCGCGAAGCTGGCCGGCGAATACGGTATCGACATAGCGATTGCCGTCATTGCCGATCTGCACCACGTCCCGCAGCTTGTTGGTCTCGTTGAGGTAGAAGCCACCGATCAGCCAGTCGAGCTTGTCGCCGAACGCCGAGCCCTGAAGGCGCAGCTCCTGGGTGAAATCGTTGAGCTCGTTACGATAGCCGTTGCGATAAGCGCGATCGACGCCCGAGAAATCGATGTCCTGGTTCCGGACCACGCGCCAGTTGCGATAGGCGGTGATCGACGTCAGCTTGGTGCCGCCCAGATCCCAGTTGAGCTCGCCCGAGAAACCCCAGTCCTTGATCTTCTCGGCATAGTCGCGGTTGGGCGACATCGCCTGAATGCGGTTGCTCGGATCGCCGGTATAGAGCCCGACCAGCCCCTGTGCCGCCGCGATGCTCTGGAGCGCCGGCGCGAGCGGCCCGCGGACGACCGAGACCGCGCCGCAGCATTGCTCGTCGGTCTGGTAATAGTCGCCGATCAGGCGGAAAGTGATGTCGCCGCTGTCGAGCAGCGCCTGGCCGCGCACGTTCCAGCGATTGACGTCGTTGATCGCGCGGTCGCTATTGGCGTCCTTGATATAGCCGTCGCGCTTGCGATAGCCCGCATCGACGCGCAGCGCGAGCGACTGGCTCACCGGCCCGGTGATCGCGCCCTTGACGCCGTAAGCGTTGTAGTTGCCGTACATCCCCTCGACATAGCCGTGCGTCTCGAACTGCGGCTGCGCGGTGTAGATGCTGAGCGCGCCGGCCGAGGTGTTGCGGCCGAACAAAGTGCCCTGCGGCCCGCGCAGCACTTCGACCCGCTCGAGCTCGGGAAGCTCGGAGATCGCGACGCCGGCGCGGGCGCGGAAGACGCCGTCGACGAACACGCCCACTGCGGGCTCGAAGCCGGGATTGTCGCCGCCGGTGGTGATGCCGCGCAGATAGATGGTGGTGCCCGTCGCCGAGGACTGGCCGGTCGAGCTCTGCAGCGAAGGCGCGAGCTGCTCGAGGTCGCGGACATTGTCGACCCCGGCGTTCTGGAGCAATTCGGGCCCGATCGCAGTGATCGCGATCGGCACGTCCTGCACGGTCTCGTTGCGCCGGGTGGCGGTGACGATGATGTCGTTCGCGCTCTGATATTCCTGCGTCTGGGTATCGTCCGGCGCCGCGGTAGTGGCCGTGTCCTGCGCGAACGCAGGCGTCGCCAAAAGCAGGCTCAGCGCCGTCGCCGCGAGCAAATCGAGCTTCTTCATGAGAAAGTCCCCTCTCCTGATCGCCTCCCGGTTCGTTATCCGGTGTCGGCGTTGCTTTTATTACGCATGCAACTAACGCTGCATTTTTCGAGCCGTCAACGGGATTGCGGTGCGGAACTCCGCGGTTTCCCGCCGTTTTTCGCGAGGCGGTACAGATAGGCAACAGGTGTGGCGCGGCGAAATCGGCCCTGCCGTAGCGTAAACATGGATCAAGGCGAGGAAGGACATAATCGATGGCGGAAAATCACGATCCAGCGGAAGATGGCGATCTGGTCGCCGCCCCCGCCAAGATCGCGGTGCCCGAAGACGTCGCCGATGCGATCCGCACGCTGATCCGCTGGGCCGGCGACGATCCCCGCCGCGAAGGCCTGATCGACACGCCTCAGCGCGTCGCCCGCGCGTGGAAGGAATATTGCCAGGGCTATGGCGAGAACCCCGCGCACCATCTCTCGCGCGTGTTCGAGGAAGTCGGCGGCTATGACGAAATCGTGCTGCTGAAGGACATCCCGTTCCAGTCGCATTGCGAGCACCATATGGCGCCGATCATCGGCAAGGCGTCGATCGCCTATCTGCCGAAGGATCACGTCGTCGGCATCTCGAAGCTGGCGCGCGTGCTCAACGCCTTCGCGCGCCGCCTGCAGGTCCAGGAGCGGCTGACCGCCGAAGTCGCCGACTGCATCTGGGAGCAATTGAAGCCCGTCGGCGTCGCGGTCGTGATCGAGGCGACGCATGCCTGCATGACCGCCCGCGGCGTGCGCACGCCCGGCGTCGGCATGGTCACCAGCCGGATGATGGGCGTGTTCCGCGAAGACGAACGCAGCCGCCGCGAGGTGCTCGCCTTGATGGGTTATTGATGCGCTCCCGTTCGTTTCGAGCGAAGTCGAGAAACGGTTGCGGAGCGAAGGCTTCTCGACTTCGCTCGAAGCGAACGGTTACGGGGTGTTCATGGCAATGAACATCCTCGTCACCGGCGGCGCGCGGCGGATCGGTGCGGGCATCGCGCGCCGGCTCGCGCTGCGCGGGCACGCCGTCGCGATCCATCACCATCACGCGCCCCAGGACGCCGAGGCACTGCGCGACGCGATCCTGGCGGCGGGCGGCAACGCCTGTGTCGTGTCGGGCGAGCTCGCCGATGCCGCCACCGCGCCCGCGCTGATCGCCGCCGCCCGCGAGGGATTGGGCGGACCGGTCACCGGCCTCGTCAACAACGCGTCGCAATTCGCCTTCGATGCGCTCCCGATCACCGATTTCGCATTGCTCGACCAGCATATGCGGGTGAACCTCGGCGCCCCCGTGGCGCTCGCCTCCGCGCTGGCAGCGCAGGAAGATCTCGACGAAGGCGCCGTGGTCAATCTGCTCGACCAGAAAATCGCCAATCTCAACCCCGATTTCTTCACCTACACCTGCAGCAAGGCTGCACTCGCCGCCGCGACGCAAATGATGGCGCAGGCGCTCGGCCCCCGCATCCGCGTCAACGCGGTGTCGCCCGGCCTCACCCTCCCCAGCCTCGACCAGACCCCCGAGCAATTCTCCGAGCACGCCCGCCAGAACCTGCTCCAGCGCCCCGTCGCGCTCGACGACATCGCCGCGACGGTCGAACATCTGCTGACTTGTCCCAGCATCACCGGCCAGAACGTCTTCGTCGATTGCGGCCAGCGTTTCCTGCCGCGCGACGGCGACGTGATGTTCGAAGGCCGGACACGTCCCGATGCCTGACTATACGATCCTGCTCGACGAACTCGTGATCGAGATGGGCCTCGGCATCCATCCGCACGAACAGGCGCCGCAGCGCGTGACGCTGCACGTCGCGATGACGTGCCGCTACGATGCGCCCCTGAGGATCGGATCGATGCGGTGGTCGATTATGATTTCCTCCGCCGCGAAATCCATGCGCTCGCCACCTCGCGCCATTTCGCGCTGCAGGAGGTTCTGTGCGATGAAGTGGCGGCGCTCGCATTGCGCGACGCCCGCGTGCGCGAAGTGCGCGTCCGCTCGATGAAGCTCGATGTCTATCCCGACGCCCGCATCGGCTGCGAGATCACCCGCCGCCGCGACTGAACGACAGGAGAGTGTCATGCCCGACCCGTTGACCGGCCTCGAATTGCGCTCGACCGTTTCCAGCGGCGGCGAGCTCACGCTGACCCTCGAACCAGTCACGCTCACCCCGCCCGGCCCCGACGAAGTCATCGTCCGCGTCGAGGCTGCGCCGATCAATCCCTCGGACCTCGGCCTGCTGCTCGGCCCCGCCGATCTCGCGACGCTCCAGCCCGGCGGCACAAGGACCGCCCCACCCTCACCGCCGCGATCCCGCCGGCCCGGATGGGCGCGATGAAGGCCCGCCTCGACACGCCGATGCCGGTCGGCAACGAAGGCGCGGGCACCGTCGTCCAGGCCGGCGATAATGTCGCCAGCCTGCTCGGCAAGAAGGTCGGCATGATCGGCGGCGCGATGTATGCGCAGTACCGGAAAATCGCCGCGCGCGACTGCATCCCGCTCCCCGAAGGCGCCAGCGCCGCCGACGGCGCCTCGATGTTCGTCAATCCGCTCACCGCACTCGCGTTCGTCGAAACGCTGCGGGCCGAGGGGCACAAGGCGTTGGTCCACACCGCTGCCGCCTCGAACCTCGGCCAGATGCTCAACCGCATCTGCATCGCCGACGGCGTGCCCCTCGTGAACGTGGTCCGCAGCGAAGCGCAGGCCGCGATCCTGCGCGGCATCGGCGCGAAATACATCATCGACAGCAGCGCCGAAGACTTCCGCGAAAAGCTGACCGATGCCATCGCCGAGACCAATGCCACGCTCGCCTTCGACGCGATCGGCGGCGGCAAGCTCGCCAACACGATCCTCCACGCAATGGAAGCCGCGGCCAATCGCAACGCGACCGAATATAGCCGCTACGGCTCGTCGACCTTCAAGCAGGTCTATATCTACGGCGCGCTCGATCTCGGACCCACCGAACTCGACCGCGGCTACGGCTTCGCCTGGGGCGTCAGCGGCTTCCTGCTCACGCCTTTCCTGATGAAGCTCGGCATGGAAGGCACGATGCGCCTGCGCGCCCGCGTCGCGGCCGAACTGAAGACGACCTTCGCGAGCCACTACACCGCCACGATCTCGCTGGCGGATACGCTCGATCCGGCGGTGGTCACCGCCTATGCGAAGAAGGCCACCGGGGAGAAATACCTGATCGACCCGACGCGCTAAAAATCCTCCCCGGGAACCGGGGAGGTGGCACGCGCAGCGTGACGGAGGGGCTTGGCCGCAAGCACATCGCCCGCGGCCAAGCCCCTCCACCACTTCGTGGTCCCCTCCCCCGCTGCGCGAGGGAGGATTTGGGTCAGGCCCTGTTCGCTGCGCTCAGCACTGCGCGCACCGAAGCCGTCGCGATATCGGCATCGATCCCCACCCCGAACACCGTCCGCCCATCCACGGTCCGGCACTCGACATAGGCGGCCGCCTGCGCGTCCGCGCCGTGGCCGATCGCGTGCTCGCTATAATCGACCACGTCGAGCGACGGCCCCGTGGTCCCCGCAAGCGCGTCGATCACGCCCGAGATCAGCCCGTTGCCGCGCCCCGAGATCGACTGCTCGACCCCGTCCACCGCGATCCGGCCGACGAACACCCGCTGCCCCGCCGCGCCGGTCTCTTCGTAATCGACCAATGCGATCCGGTCGCCATCCCCCGGCAGATACACCGCCTCGAACTTCTGGCGGATGTCCGCCGCGTTGAGCTCGCGGCGGGTCTCGTCGGCCAGCGCCTGGACATGCCGCGAGAAGTCCGCCTGCATCCGCTTCGGCAGCTTGAGCCCGCGATCCTGCTCGAGCACCCAGGCGACGCCGCCCTTGCCCGATTGCGAGTTCACCCGGATCACCGCCTCGTAGTCGCGCCCGAGATCCTTGGGGTCGATCGGCAGATACGGCACGTCCCAGAACTGGTCGTTGCGCGCTTCCTGCGCCGCGAAGCCCTTTTGATCGCGTCCTGATGACTGCCCGAAAATGCCGTGAACACCAGTTCGCCGGCATAAGGATGGCGCGGGTGCACCGGCAGCTGGTTGCAATATTCGACCGTCTGGATGACCTCGTCGATGTCCGAAAAATTCAACCCCGGATCAACGCCTTGCGTGTACATGTTGAGCGCCAGTGTCACGAGATCGACATTGCCCGTCCGCTCGCCATTGCCGAACAGGCAGCCCTCGACGCGGTCCGCGCCCGCCAGCAGCCCGAGCTCGGACGCGGCGACCCCGGTGCCCCGGTCGTTGTGCGTGTGCAGGCTGATCACGATGCTGTCGCGGTTGCGGATGTTGCGCCCGAACCATTCGATCTGGTCGGCATAGATGTTGGGCGTCGCCGCCTCGACCGTGGCCGGCAGATTGAGGATCAGCGGCTTTTCCGGCGTCGGGCGCAATATCTCCATCACCGCTTCACACACCTCGACCGAGAAATCGAGTTCGGCGGTCGAGAAAGTCTCGGGGCTGTATTCGAAATGCCAATCGGTATCGGGCTGCTTCGCGGCCTCGTCGCGCAGCACCTTGGCGCCGGCCACCGCGATCTCGCGGATCTCGTCGCGGCTCATCCCGAACACGATGCGCCGCCATGCCGGCGATACGGCGTTGTAGAGATGGACGATCGCCTTCTTCGCGCCCTTGAGGCTCTGGAAGCTGGTCTCGATCAGGTCCTGCCGCGATTGGGTGAGCACCTGGACGATCACGTCGTCGGGAATGCGCCCTTCGCGGACCAGTCCCGAGATGAAGTCGAACTCGGTCGCGCCTGCGCTGGGGAAACCGACTTCGATCTCCTTGATGCCCACCTTCACCAGCAGGTCGAAGAAGCGCTGCTTCTTCTCGCCGTCCATCGGGTCGATCAGCGCCTGATTGCCGTCGCGCATGTCGGTGGAGAGCCAGCGCGGCGGCTTGGTGATCGTCTTCGACGGCCACTGCCGGTCGGGCAGGTCCACCTGCGGGAAGGGACGGTATTTTACGCTAGGATCGCGCAACATGGGTGCCTCTCAAGGGATCGCGGACGCGCCGTAGCGCGTGCCAGTTCAAGCTGGAAGTTCTTTGGCCCTCGGCCGTTTGCCCTTAGAGGCGTGCGCGCGCAGCGGTTCGGCCCCTAAGGGCGGATAAGTCGCAGAAGGCGCAGCGCGTTCGTCACGATGCCCTTGTTAGCGGGCACGGCGATTTTGTCCACCATCGTTGATCTACGGGGTGCCAAAGCCCCGATTTCCCGGTCAGGCGCTCCGCTCAGGCGCCCCGGTCATGCGGTAGTGTTCGCCACAGCCTCGGCATCCACTGCGTTGTCCACTGCAGGTTCCGCGGCATTGTCCGGCGTGGACTCCTCCGCAGCGGCAGGCGCTTCGGGCGTTTCGCTGGCTTTGGGGCTCGGTGTCGCGACGATCTCGGCCATGGGCGGCGGATCCGAATAATTGGTGCCCGTGGTCCCGCCACCGCCGCACCCCGTCAGAGCCAGCAATCCCCCAACCAGCAGCAATCGCATCATTATCCCCCTCTGAGCGTCGCCTTGATAGCATGCGTCCGCGCCTGCATCCAACGGCTCCTGCGCTTTCCGCCAAGGCGGCTCCCGAACGCGACGAACCGTTCCGGAAGCGCAACCTGATACGCCGACAGGAGTCTTGCATTTGTAATTACAGGATAAATTCGACGAAACCGCATTTGAACGAGAGCGACGAGGCGACCAGGAAATCGCATGGACGCGCCGCACACCGCAAACTGCTCTCTAGACAGACGCGCGATACCACGATCAAAGGGGTCAGGTACGTGCATCCGAGCACGAACCGCAGTACATCGTCGAGAGCGACAACGGCGGAAAGGCTTCCCACAAGCCGGGGGCGCTGACGAAGGAATAGCCCGGCAACGGGCAGAACAGGAGACGAAGAATATGGCTGAGACGAAAGCACGCGGTGGCATCGCCAAGCCGGTTACCCCTCGCCCGAGCTGGCCAAGATCGTCGGCACCGCCGATCTGCCCCGCAGCGAGATTGTCAGCAAGATGTGGGCCTACATCAAGAAGAACAACCTCCAGAACCCTGAAAACAAGCGGGAAATTCTGGCTGACGCGACCCTGAAGCCGATCTTCGGCGCGGACAAGGTCACGATGTTCGAGATGAACAAGCACATCTCGAAGCACGTCAAGTAAGGCTGCCGCCGGCGAGACGCCGGCACGCCTGACAGACAGCAGCGGGGCGGGTCTCGGAAGAGGCCCGCCCCGTTCGCGTTTCAGTCGAGCGCGGCGGCGGAATCGGCCGCCGGGCGGACGATGAACCGGCGGTCTGCGACTCCCCGGTACCCGACTCGTCGAGTGCGAAATCGAGGCCAGATCCGGGTGCTGCGGTCTTCCCGGGCCCCGTTCGCCGGGCTTTTCCACAGAAATCTTCGCCTCCAGTGGATATGGAGCAATTTCCCCTGGAACTGGCCACAAGTCCGCCAGGCTGGCATTGCGGGACTGAACAGGAGACGAGCATGTCCGAGCGTTTCGAACGCCACCGCCAGCCCTGGCGGACCGACGAGATCCAGAAGCTGCACACCCTCGCCAAGAAGGGCATGCCCCTGCGGGCGATCGCCAAGGCGCTGACCCGCAGCGAGGAATCGGTCAAGGAACGCGCCAAGCTCGACGGCCTGAGCATCGCCAAGCTGCATTGAGCGTGTCCGCCATTCCCAAATCCTCCCCCGCCAGGGGAGGTGGCGCGCGCAGCGCGACGGAGGGGCGGAAGCACGCCGCTGCGTTCTGGCATCCGCCCCTCCGTCAGCCTGCGGCTGACACCTCCCCTGGCGGGGGAGGATTGAGAGTGCGCCAATCTGCCGCGACGCGCGGGGGAATCCGTGAACAGACCCTACGACGCCATCATCCTCGGCGCCGGCGCCGCCGGCCTGATGTGCGCCGCCATCGCCGGCCAGCGCGGCCGCCGCGTGCTGCTGCTCGATCACGCGCCCGAAGTCGGCAAGAAGATCCTCATCTCCGGCGGCGGCCGCTGCAACTTCACCAATATCCATACCGCACCCGACCGCTATCTCTCGGCCAACCCGCATTTCGCCAAGTCCGCGCTCGGCCGTTACACCGCGCAGGACTTCCTCGCTTTGGTCGAGCGCCACCGCATCGCCTGGCACGAAAAGACGCTCGGCCAGCTCTTCTGCGACGGCTCGGCCCGCCAGATCGTCGACATGCTGCTCGACGAATGCGCAGCGGGCCAGGTCGAGATCCGCACCGGCCGACCCGTCGGTGAGATCGCGCACGCCGACGGCCGCTACCGCGTCGGCGACGACGAAGCCCCGGCGCTAGTGATCGCCACCGGCGGCCCCTCCATCCCCAAAATGGGCGCCACCGGCTTCGCCTATGATCTCGCCCGCCGCTTCGGCCTCAAGGTGGTCGAGCCCCGCCCCGCGCTCGTCCCGCTCACTTTGCCCCCGGACCAGGCGCTGTTCCGCGAGCTCTCCGGCGTCGCCACCGACGTGATCGCCCGCGCCGGCAAGGCCGCCTTTCCCGAAGCCGCGCTCTTCACCCATCGCGGCCTCTCGGGCCCCGCGATCCTCCAGATCTCGAGCTATTGGCGTCACGGCGAGCCGATCCATATCGATTTCCTCCCCGGCCGCCCCGCCAGCTGGCTGGTCGAAGCCAAGCGCGCCCGCCCCCGCACGACGCTGCGCAAGACCCTCGCCGAAGCCCTTCCCGATCGCCTCGCCGAGACCTTGGCCGAACAGCTCGCGCTCCCCGGCGAGCTCGCCAACCTCCCCGATCGCAAGCTGCAGGAGGCCGAGCGCCGCCTCGCCGCCTGGCCCTTCCTCCCCAATGGCACCGAAGGCTTCGCCAAGGCCGAAGTCACGATCGGCGGGATCAGCACCGCCGACCTCTCCTCGCAGACGATGGAAGCCCGCAAAGTCCCCGGCCTCTACGTGATCGGTGAGGCAGTCGACGTCACCGGCTGGCTGGGCGGCTATAATTTCCAATGGGCCTGGGCCAGCGGCTGGGCCGCCGCGCAGGTGCTCTAGCCCGCTATTTGCCCTGCAGCCCCTGCGTCCGTTTCGCCACCGTCGCGCTGCGCAGCGCCTCGGTGCGGCCGCGCAGCAGCGCCACTTCGGCCTCGGTATAGCCGCCGCTCGAAAAGCGCGCACGCATCGATTCGATCCGATAAGCCTCGCGGCGCAGCACCCGCGCCTCGCTCCGGCTGAGCTGCCCCGCCTTACGCCCGGCCTCGATGTCCTCCCGGACCCCACGGACCTCGCGCGACACCGAAACCCCGCGCACCAGCCCCGGATCGACCGGCACCGGTCGCCGGATATCGCCGCGGATCGAGGGGCCGTTGCTACCCGAAAGCCCCCGCATCGATCCGGCGATCTGCGCCGAGGCCGGCACCGCCGCCACGACAGCCAGAACAATTGCTCCGATCGCAACCACACGCATGCGCCAGTCTCCCCTTTCGAGCCCTTCCACCCAGCCTCTCCCCCGCCGACTGAACCGCCGCTTAATCCCCCGCCCGCCTCAAGACTTCCCCGCTAACCTCGAATTCGCTTGCCCTTCCTCCTCCGCACCCCCATGTGCGCGGTTCCATGGAATTCCAGAACCTCCCCGCGCTTCTCGCCGAAGCGCTCGCCGCGCGTGATTACTCCGCGCCCACCCCCGTCCAGGCCGCCGTCCTCGAACCCGAAGCGAAGGGCCGCGACCTCGTCGTCTCCGCCCAGACCGGCTCGGGCAAGACCGTCGCCTTCGGCATCGCCATGGCCGGCGAATTGCTCGGCGAGGACAGCCGCGTCGTCCCCGCGCGCGCACCGCTCGCCCTGATCATCGCCCCCACCCGCGAACTCGCGCTCCAGGTCAGCCGCGAGCTGATCTGGCTCTACGGCCCCACCGGCGCGCGCATCGCGACCTGCGTCGGCGGCATGGATGCCTCGAAGGAGCGTCGCCAGCTCAGCCACGGCGCGCACATCGTCGTCGGCACCCCCGGGCGCCTGCGCGACCATCTCGAACGCGGCGCGCTCGACCTGTCGGCACTCAAGGCCGCCGTGCTCGACGAAGCCGACGAGATGCTCGACATGGGCTTCCGCGACGATCTCGAGCATATCCTCGACGCCACGCCCAACGAGCGCCGCACTTTGCTCTTCTCCGCGACGATGCCCAAGCCGATCGTCGCGCTCGCCCGCCGCTACCAGAAGGATGCGCTGCGCATCTCGACCGTCGGCGAGGATCGCGGCCATGGCGACATCGCCTATCAGGCCGTCACCATCTCGCCCTCGGACATCGAGCACGCCGTCATCAACTTGCTCCGCTTCCACGAAGCCGAGACCGCGATGCTGTTCTGCGCCACCCGCGACAATGTCCGCCACTTGCACGCCACCCTCGTCGAGCGCGGCTTCTCCGCCGTCGCTTTGTCCGGCGAGCACAGCCAGTCCGAGCGCAACCACGCGCTCCAGGCCCTGCGCGATCGTAGGGCGCGGGTCTGCGTCGCCACCGATGTCGCCGCGCGCGGCATCGATCTCCCCACCCTCAGCCTCGTCATCCATGTCGAGCTGCCGCGCGACGCCGAGGCGCTCCAGCACCGTTCGGGCCGCACCGGCCGCGCCGGCAAGAAGGGCACCGCCGTCCTCCTCGTCCCCTATCCGCGCCGCCGCCGCGTCGAGATGATGCTCAAGGGCGCGCGCATCGAAGCCGAGTGGATCGACGCGCCGACGCCCGAAGCGATCCGCGCCAATGATCGCGAGCGGCTCCTTGCGGCCCTCCTCGCCCCCGTCGAGACCGACGAGGAGGATGCCGCCCTCGCCGAGCGCCTGCTCGCCGAGAAGACGCCGCAGGAGATCGCCGCCGCGCTCGTCCACGCCCACCGCGCCGCGATGCCGCAGCCCGAGGAGATGATCGAGCAGACGCCCGACGGCCGCCGCGCCGCGCAGCAGGAGCGCCACCGCCCCGGCTTCGACGATATCGCGTGGTTCCACATGGACATCGGCCGCCGCCAGAACGCCGATCCGCGCTGGATCCTGCCCTTGATCTGCCGCCGCGGCCACATCACCAAGAACGAGATCGGCGCGATCCGCATCGGCCCGAACGAGACCTTCTTCCAGGTCCCCAGCGCCATCGCCGCCAAGTTCGCCGCCGCGATCGCCCGCACCCATGAAGGCGACGAGGACGTCCGCATCGAGCCCTCGCGCGACGGCCCGCCGCAACATGGCGGCGGCGCCCGCGGCCCCCACCAGGGCTCCGGCGGCGGCGGCCGCCCCTCGCACCACAGCGGCCCCCGCCCCCGCACCAGGGCGAAGGCCGCCCGACCCTGCGCCGCCAGGACCCCAGCCGCCCGCAGACCCCCTACAAGGCCAAACCCCACCGCAAGCCCCCGCCGCAGCGCTGAGGTCCCACACCCGTTCGCCCTGAGCCTGTCGAAGGACGGCCATCCGCAAGCGCACCGCAGGTGGCCTTCGACAAGCTCAGGCCGAACGGGAACTCTTCCCTCTCCCATCGGGAGAGGGTTGCGTAGACTTGGGTCCGCTTCTTCAGCGGGCCCTAGTCGGAGCTGGGTGAGGGATCGGGCCCTCGATAGCGGGAAACCCTCACCCAGCTACGCTAGCCCCGGCGAAGGCCGGGGTGCCAAGCTTCGCTACCTCTCCCACAGGGAGAGGAGAATAAGCTGAAGCGCCACCGAAAGGGAAACCCAGATGCCCACCCCCGCATCCTAGTCGACGCCGATGCCTGCCCGGTGAAGGAGGAGATCTACAAGGTCGCCTTCCGCCACGAGGTCCCCGTGGTCGTGGTCAGCAACCAGCACCTCCGCGTGCCCCAGCACCCCTTGCTCGCCCGGCAGGTGGTGAGCGACGCCTTCGACGCCGCCGACGACTGGATCGCCGAGCAATCCGCCCCCGGCGCGATCGTGATCACCGCCGACATCCTCCTCGCCGACCGCGCCCTGAAAGCCGGCGCCCGCGTCCTCTCCCCACCGGCAAGCCCTTCACCACCAGCTCGATCGGCAGCGCCATCGCCACCCGAGCCATCATGGCCGACCTTCGCGCCGGCGGCGACCAGCTCGGCGGCCCAAAGCCCTTCGCGCCGGCGGATCGCTCGCGCTTCCTGCAGGCGCTGGATGCGGCGGTGGTGGCGGTGAAGCGGGGCGGTTAGCTAACCGACAAAAATGGTTGGATGCGCTATGCTGGCTCCTCTGATTTGATACCAAAATGAATCTCAACGATCTGCTCAGCCATTCTTTTGTACTGGCTTGAATGATACTTGCTGAAGTCAAATTCATCTATACCAGCAAGGGCCTTCTCAAGATCCGCTTCAGCCAGCGAATTCCCTGCCTTAATGAGCAAACGGAGGGTAATCAGGAAGCTATTCACATACGTCGTAGCGAGGACACGCTTCTCTACTTTAGCAGAGGTCGTCCACCGGCCCGACGACAGGTTTTTCCTAATTGCTACCAGAAGCCTGTTGATCATCACGACACAGAAGCCCACATATTCTGCAAGCGCCTCATCATTCCTGCCTTCCGCGACATCATCGCGGGCCGAATGCCTCCAGATCGAAAAGAGCGAATCCGTGCCGCTGGTTTTCACTAGCGGCTTGAGCCCGAAGCTGACGATCGACGCGGTTTTGAGCTTGTCCGTATCAAAGAAATATTGCTCGACCACTCCTTGTAGAGGTCCCGTCTTTGCGAGCTGCGATAGAACGCGCGCCGCAATCGATTCGCTCGAAAAGGGTTCGAGCACCAGTCCGATTGCTTGCTTAAGCTGCGACTTGGCGTTCGTCTGGGTCGAGTTGATTTCGAGGAATAGTCGCGCCTCGAATTTCTCCCGTTCAATATCCGAAACGCCTTCCGGATATATGATGCCGGTAACTAGAAGATTTTGCTGGACCCGCAGCAGCGCGATCTCCGGATCGTCCTTGGTCGTTTCGTGATAGGCAAAAACGCGGTGCTGACCATCGATGATGCCGATGCTGTTTGGCTTCTCGGGCAATTTGATAGTGACGGGCGCAGTCTGCTTTAGCGTAGCGGAATCAACCGTCTCCTGCCCTTTCAGCGGCCGAACTTCTGGAGGAAGGGTGACAATTATATTGTTGATAAAGACGCGCTTTTGCTTTTTCAGGTAGGTTCGGATTGATTCGACTTTTTGCTTTGAGATCATCCGCTGATAAAGATTCATCGAATCCCGCCAGCCGTCCTTGCGCAGCACATAAGCCGTGCGGAGCAGTGCATCGGGATCGGCATAGAAGGTGACGATCTTGAAGCCTTTGTCGAAATGCGAATGTGCCTCGGGGAGCAGAGATCCCGAATAATCCTTTGAGCGGCTGCTCACCTCGATCTTGCCATTTACGCCGACCTGCGCGTCATTGATGCCGAGGAAGTGGAGCAGCTCGAAGCGCGAAGATTTGCGAACTGCATCAGAGACTGCTGCAAAATATCGAACTGCCGGATAGTCCAAATAGACTGGGGCGGGCACATTGACCTTGTGCCTCTCCTCGAAGTCATGGCGCGAGCAGTAGATGATTTTCACAATCGCCTGCTGCACATGATAGGCCTTCGCCAGCTGCTCCGCGCTGGCCGGGAATTTGTTCGCCAGAAATGTCAGAAACGCTTCCGGATCGGCCAATATCTTATCGTAGATATGCTTTTTGTTCTTTAGATGCTCACCGACACCCGAAGGCTGCGCGCAGGTGTATTCGGCGAGAATGATGACGTTCTCATAGACGAAAATATCATCTAGGTCAGACTTCTGGTTGTCGTAGACGAACTCGCGGTCGCTCACGCCCGTCACACGATGAAATCCCGCCCGGGTGAAAGACGCGCGAATCATCGAGCGATGGTCGGCCTTCAACTTGTTGGCGGCCTTCTCAGTCGCCGACAACGGCGATTTCTTCGCCTTTTTGAGCTTACCCTTAGCGGACGTCGCCACCGAAGATTTCGCCGCCGCCATCACTCGGCCGCTTCAGACCATTCCTCGGGAATCTCGCTAACCCTCTCACCCGCACGAGGTCTACGTATTTCCTTACCCGACCGCCGCAGTTCAAGTGCTCCAATGTGCAACGCTTTTACCCGTTCGTGGGTAAGTTCGATATATTCGGCGCTGCGATCGATGCCAATCACGTCCCGTTCAGCCTTGATCGCCGCTATCGCACTGGTGCCAGCACCGATGAAGGGATCCAGCACGACATCCCCGGCATTGGAAAAGGCGAGAACGCATCGCTCCGCCAGTTCATGCGGGAACTGACAGGGATGAATCGTTTGTTCCGGATGATTGGCTTTTACGTTGGGGATCTCCCAAATCGGATTCTCACTGAAGCAGTCTTCAGCCGAAAAGGTCCAAAAATCTGAGGGATTCTTACCAAGCGGGTTGCCGCTCGGCCTGCCCGCTTTAGCCTCACCCTTCCTGGCAGAATGACGCTTCCCGGATAGAGTTGCGGAACACGGATTGGATCGAGATTGAAGACATACTCGTCGGACTTGGTAAACCACAGCAGCGTCTCATAGCGACCCGACAGACGCTTATTGGCGTGCAGGCCGAAGTTGAACTTCCAAATGATGCGGTTGCGTAGTTTAAAGCCTTGGCTGAGAAACATGCCGTAAAAATGATAATCTAGAGGAACAACCTCGCCCTCGCGAACATAGTTACCTACCTGCCAGCAGACACTGCCTCCAACTGCGACCTTTTTGCATATTTTCTCAACAATCGGTGTTAGCCACTCGATATATTCCTCGAGAGACATCGCCTTGTCGCGCTCGTAGATTTTGCGGAGATTATATGGCGGCGAGGTCAAGACAAGTTGCACTGTCTCGTCGTCGATCAGGTCGAGCGCTTCCGAAACATCGGCTTGGATGAGCCGCAAACCGTCATCCACTATTTCAGGTACGTTCGCGTTAGCCAAAGCTTCCCCCACTCCTAGCAAGCGATTAGCAGTATCGATTGGCTATTTCTATACCGATCAGATCCGTGCGGCGCTTTTGAAACTATCCGCATCAAAACCACAGCGACCCTGTCCCCTCCCCTTGCAATGTAGGATTTCGTCTGCTTGCCTCGGGCGGTCGGCCTTGCCGTCCCGCTCTTTGATTCGTCGCATCGATCCTGCTCTCGCCACCGCGCCGCACGGCGCGTGCGCGTTACCTTCGCGTCAAGTCGCCGCGGGTGCCCCCGGTATTGCGGAAGCGACGCGCAGCCGTCGCACAAGCGGCGCGTGGATGCCCCCACCAGTGTGACCTTCGTGTGACCTTTGGGTCGCCACACCGCTGCGCAGGTCCCACATCGAGTCAACCGCGCCAGAAGGCCAATTCAGCAATTTCAATGACTTGACGAGTCAACGCCGCCCGACAAACCTTATATCGAGTCAACCGAGTCAACCAGATCGGCGTCAAAGCCGGCATTGTCGTTCGCGCCCCGTTGCCCTCCTCCCCGCGCGTTCTTAAGGTCCGCGCAAATTCCAGGACACGGGGCAATATGCACAGACTGAAGACCATCCTCCTCGCCGGCGCGCTGGCAACGGGTCTCACCACGCCCGCCACCGCCCAGCGCGCGCCGGCGAAGATCACGCCCGAGCATGTCCGCGCGCATGTCGACATCCTCGCCGGCCCGGCGCTCCGCGGCCGCGGCAGCGCGACGCCGGACGAGGCCGCGGCGGCCGCCTATGTCGCGGCGATGTTCCGCGGCTATGGCCTCGCCACGGCGCCTGGGATGACCGGCTATACCCAGCCGATCGACGTGGTCAGCCTGCGGCTCGACGGCACGCCGGTGCTCACTGCCAATGGCGCCGCTGTCGAGGCGCCGTTGCTCTTCTCCTCCATGGGCCAGCCGGTCCGCGGCAAGCTCGTGGCGTTCGCCGGCACCGATCCCAAGGCCGTCCCCGCCGCCGACGCGGTGATCGTCACCGGCGCGGGGGTCAACGGGCTGCAATTCGCCGGCGGTGTCGATCCGTCCAAGGTCAAACTGGTGATCATCCGCGCCACTGAGCAGGTCCGCGGCTATTATGAGCGCATCGGCGGCCGCCCCCGCCTGCCCCGCACCATCAAGGGGGAGACGCCGCGCCTCCGCCCGACCGTCGTCGCGCTGAACGACGCCGCGTTCGACAAGCTCGCCGCGCAGGACGGCGCCGAGATCGCGCTCGAATTGCCCGGCTTGGTCGAGCAGGCGCAGGTGACCACCAATGCGGTGGGCTGGCTCCCCGGCACCGACCCGAAGGCGGGCGTGCTGCTGATCACCGCGCATGTCGACCATCTCGGCGTCCGCCCCGACGGCAAGGTGATGTACGGCGCCAATGACGACGCCTCGGGCACCGCCGCGGTGCTCGAGCTGGCGCGCACCCTCTCGAACAGGAAGCATCGCCGCGGCATCCTGTTCGTGGCCTATGGCAGCGAGGAGGCCGGCGGCTTCGGCGCACGCTGGTTCGCCGAGCATCCCCCGGTGCCGCTCTCGGACATCGTCGCCAATCTCGAGATCGAGATGATCGGCCAGCAGGATCCCAAGCTCCCCGCCGGCACGATGATGATGACCGGCTATGAGCGCTCGACCTTCGGCGAGACGCTGAAGGCGCACGGGGCGCTGGTCACCACCGATCCCTACCCCGAGCAGAACTTCTTCCAGCGCTCGGACAATTACGCGTTGGCGCTGAAGGGCGTGGTCGCGCACACCGTGTCGGGCTGGGCGACGGTCCCGACCTATCACACGCCCGAGGACACGATCGAGCGGCTCGACTTGCCGTTCATGGCCCGCGCGATCCAGTCGCTGGTCGCCCCGCTGGCCGGCCTCGCGGACAGCAAGGCGAAGCCCGAGTGGAAGCCCGGCGGCCGCCCGACCGAGCAATGACCGCGGGCGAATTGCAGGACCTGCTGGTGACGGCCCTGGTGCGCAAGGCCGGTGGCAGCAAGCGCGACTGGCGCGCGGCCCTGGGCAAGGTCCGCGTCTACAGCCCCGAGACGCATCCGCATTGCAACTGGTCGGTCGCCCCCTCGGGCAGCAACGGCGAGAATGCGATCATCGAGCGCCTGCTCGACGATTTCCGCGGGAAGCACCCGCTGGTGACAGGCGAATGAGACCGGCGCGCAAGGCCCAACCCCTGCGCGCCGGCCCGCCTCACGCCGCGGTGCGCAGCGTCCGCGCCGCGGCGACCATCGCCTCGATCGCCGGCTTCACTTCATCCCATTTCCGCGTCTTGAGCCCGCAATCGGGGTTCACCCACAATTGCTCGGGCTTGAGGTGCAGCTGCGCCAGCCGCATCAGCGTCACCATCTCCTCCTCGCCCGGCACCCGCGGCGCGTGGATGTCGTACACCCCCGGCCCGATCGCACCGGGATAGCGGTATGCGGCGAAGCCCTCGAGCAGCTCCATCTGCGAGCGGGCGGTCTCGATCGAGATCACATCGGCATCCATCGCCCCGATCGCCGGCAGGATGTCGTTGAACTCGGAGTAGCACATGTGCGTGTGGATCTGGGTCGCGTCCGCCACCCCCGCCGCGGAGAGCCGGAAGCAGGCCACCGCCCAGTCGAGATAGGCCTCCCAGTCCCGCCGGCGCAGCGGCAGTCCCTCTCTAAGCGCCGCCTCGTCGATCTGGATCGCCTTGCACCCCGCCGCTTCGAGATCGACCACCTCGTCCCGGATCGCCAGTGCGATCTGCCGGCAAGACGCCTCCCGCGACTGGTCGTCCCGGACGAACGACCAGTTGAGGATCGTCACCGGCCCGGTGAGCATCCCCTTCATCGGCTTGGTCGTCAGGCTCTGGGCGTAGCGCCACCATTCGACCGTCATCGGCTGCGGCCGGGAGACGTCGCCGAACAGGATCGGCGGCCGCACGCACCGCGAGCCATAGGACTGCACCCAGCCGTTCACCGTGAACGCGAAGCCCGACAATTGCTCGCCGAAATACTGGACCATGTCGTTCCGCTCGAACTCGCCATGGACGAGCATGTCGAGCCCGATCTCCTCCTGCCAGGCGATCGTCCGCGCCGTCTCTTCCCGCAGGAACGCCTCATACGCAGCACCGTCCAGCTCACCGCGATTGCGTCGCGCCCGGGCATTGCGGACCTCGGCGGTCTGCGGGAACGAACCGATCGTCGTCGTCGGGAACGCCGGCAGATCGAGCACCGCCGCCTGCGCCGCGATGCGCTCGCCAAGGCCGGAGCGGCGCTCGTACATCGCATCGGTCACCGCCGCGGTGCGCGCCGCGACCTCCGGATCGTGCACCCGTGGCGAGGCCCGTCGATCGGCATTCGCCCGCGAGGCCTTGTCGAGTTCCCCGGCCACGCTCGCCCGCCCGTCGTTGAGCGCACGCTTGAGGACCGACAGTTCCTCGACCTTCTGCACCGCGAAGGCGAGCCACTCGGCCACGTCGCCGAGCTTGCTTTCCAGCGCCAGGTCGACCGGCACGTGGAGCAGCGAGCAGGACGGCGCGAGCACCAGATCCCGCGTCGCCGCGATCGGGGCAAGGCGGTCGAGCAGCACGTCGAGATCGGCGCGCCAGACGTTGCGGCCGTCGATCACTCCGAGCGACAGCAGCATCGTCTTCGGCGCGGCCTTGAGCAGCGGATCGAGCTGCCCGGGTGCGCGGACCAGATCGACGTGCAGCCCAGCCACCGGCAAGGCCGCGGCGAAGGAGAGATTCTCGCCGAGCCCGCCGAAATAGGTGGTGAGCATCAGCTTCGGCCCCGCCCGCGACAGTCGGGCATAAGCGCGGGTCAGTGCGCGCCGCTGCTTCTCGTCGAGATCGAGCACGAGCACCGGCTCGTCGATCTGCACCCATTCGGCGCCGGCATGCGCGAGCTGCCCGAGGATCGCGGCGTAGAGCCCGAGCACTTCGTCGAGCATGTCGAACGGATCGACTCCGCGCCCCTTGGCGAGGCTCAACCAGGTAACCGGCCCGAGCAGTACCGGACGCGTCTCGAAGCCCTGCGCTTTGGCCTCGCGATATTCGTCGACGATCTTCAGGCGATTGAGCGCGAGCTTCTGCCCCGCCGCGAGTTCGGGCACGAGATAATGGTAGTTGGTGTCGAACCACTTGGTCATCTCGCACGCAGTGACGCTGCCATGCGCATGGCCGCAGCCGTCATCGTCGCCGGTCGTCCCGCGCGCCATCGCGAAATAGGTCGCGAGGCCCGCCTCGCCGGCGGCACTGCGATAGCGATCGGGGATCGCCCCCAGCATCAGGCTGGTATCGAGGACGTGATCGTAGAGCGAGAAATCGTTCGACGGCAGCCAGTCGGCGCCGAGTGCCTTCTGCCGCGCCCAGGCTGCGGTGCGCAGGCCCGAGGCGGCGTCGAGCAGTTCGGATTCAGAGGTCTTGCCGGCCCAACGCGCCTCGAGCGCGTGCTTCAATTCGCGGCGCGGCCCGATGCGCGGAAAACCCAATGTGGCAATCGTGACGGTCATGTTCTTCAACCCCGAAGAGGGGCGGAGCATGGACCAGACACGAGCAGGCGCCGCGAGGACGACCCCGCGGCGGAATGCAAGCGGCCAGCCCGGACACCCCGCCGGTGGACGTTATGCGTCGCAGGCAGGTCTCCTGGCTCGCGGGTCACAGCCGACGGTCCGTCTTCCCGGGGCGCGAACCCCAGTGACACAAGTGGACCACAGCTCACCGCTTACAGTTGCGGGGGCAGCGCCGGCATCGCACCGGCTTCCCGTCTTAGCTCCGCCGCGGGGCACGCCCCGGACGAAGAACCTTCGACGGCATCAGGAGTGGCACCGCGCCGCGGCGCGGTCAAGGGACATATAAAGATATCTTTATATGTCTTTCAAATGCTCAGCGCGGCTTGGCGAGCCGTTCGCTCGCTCCCGAGGGCTGGGCGAACACCGGCTGCCCGTCACGCGACCAGTTCACTCGCTGGATGCGCGGCGAGCGCTTCGGCGTGCAGCGCATGTCAGGCCCCGGATTGGCGTGATAGACGATCCAGGTCTCGCCCCCGGGTGTGGTGAAGAAGCCGTTGTGGCCGGGCGCATAGGCGCTTGCCGCCTCCGACTTGGTCACCACCGGCTGGAGGCGCTTGGTCCAGGATTTCGCATCGAGCAGGTCGCTGCCCGGCCTCGCGTGCAACAGCCCCACCGCATAATCGTCGGACCAGCAGGCGCTTCCCGAATAAGAGAGATAGATGTCGCCCCGCGGCCCTTGGAAGAAGGCCGGCCCTTCGAGGATCTGGCGGCCGCCCTGGCGCTCCCAGCTCTGGTCGGGACGCGCGATGATCGTCTCGGGACCTTCCAGCGTCACCGGATCGCGCATCGCGACGATCGACAGCACGCTGTCCGGCCCGACATAGGGCGAATAGACGAAATAGCGCTTACCGCCCGCCGTGAAAATGGTGCCGTCGATTCCCGTATAGCGGGTCTTCAGCTTGCCCATGTCCTGCCACTCGCCGGTGAGCGGATCGCTGGCATTGTTGCGCAGGACGAAGATGCCGCGATGGGCGTCGTCACTATGGCCGGTCTCGGCGGCGGTGTAATAGATGTACCAGCTGCCATGGATGCGGTGGAGCTCGGGCGCCCAGATCGCCACGCCGTTGGGCGCGGGTTGTGGCGGCGCCTGCCAGACCAATTTGCGCTCGGCATAAGCGAGATCGGTGATGTCCTTCGTCCGCCAGATCTCCAGCCGATCGCCCAGCGTGTGCATATAGTAATAGGTGTCGCCTTCGCGGTGGACCGACGGATCGGGCCCCGACGGGAGCAAGGGGTTGGTGAAGGTACCGACTTTCGCCTTCGGATCCGAAGTCTGGGCAGCGGCCGCCCCGGCCAGCACCACCGCCGCAGCGAGCAGCATCACGGACCTGGTTTGCACCCTCACTTCTCCTCGCCGGCGGCTGGAACGCTGCCTGGGAAGGCGGCGACGATCGCATCATATTGCTTGCGGTCGATCTGGATCATCGATCCGTGGCGCAGGCCCGCCGGCATCGCATAGCGATCCCACGCCGTGACACCGCTGTTTCCCGAGACCTGATACCAGGGTCCGCGCAGCCGCGGCGCCCTGGACAGGCCATAGCTCGCCCCCGCATATTGCTCGTAATAAAGCAGCCAGTCCTGATTGTCGGGCGCGCGGATCAATGTCGGCGCCTCGCGGAAATTGGGGCTGAGCGGCGGACCCGGCTGCGGATACGGCCCGGTCAGCGACGGCGCGCAGCTCATCCGGATCGTCTTGCCCGTGGTCCAGTCGTACGAGGGATAGCGCTCGTCCTTGAGGATCGCGCAATAGCCCGGCCCGGCATCGTCGGGCTGGAGGATCGTGTCGATCGTCGCCATGTCCCAGCCGAACAGCCGCCGCGGGGCCCCTCGAAGGTCTTGAGGTCGCGCGACTGGACATAGAGCGTGCGCTGGCTGGCCCAATAGCGCTCGGGATCCTTCGGATCGCCGGGCACGTTCGGCGTGTGCCAGGTCAGCAGGAACTTGCCCGATCGCCGATCGAAGAACAGCTTGGGCGCGCCGATGCGTTGAAGCGCGCCCGCATGGCCCGGGATGTTCGAAAGGTCCGGTCTGTAGGTGCCCCAGGGCGTCCAGCGGATCAGATCGTCCGAGACCCAGAAGCGAATATAGGGATCCTCGTCGCTCTTGTTGCCGACGAGGAAATAGCGCCCGTCGGCACCGCGCGCGATCGAGGCGTGGCCGTGATAGTCCTCCGAGACCGGACGGCCACCATTGACCTGCCGCCAGTGCAGCCCGTCCTCGCTCACCGAATAATAAAGGACGCCGTAGCGCGCCTTGGTCATGTGCGCGAAGAGATAGGCCCTGGCGGGATCGACATAGGGGTTTCGGGCGCGCCGGGCGGCACTTGCGCCTGCTGCGCGGACGCCGTTGTCGTCGCCACGGCCAGCATCAGAATGACCGCGGCCATCCCAGTCGATCGTCTTGCCAACACCCTGCTCCTACGACCCGCGCCTTCAGACGCCCTGCGGCGCATCCTCGAAAGCGCAAGCCATTGTGTCAAGATTTATCATATCAATGGGCTAAATTGTGCCTGTATTCCAGGCACCGAGGCTGGCCGATCTGATTGGGAGAATGTGGCGGCTAAGACGCAACGCGCCGGACGGTTCAAAGTGGCCATCAGCAACCGACGGTTTTCAGGTCGAGGTTCGCGAGGCGATGATCGACCGAATCCTTGGATGTAGGGATAGCCAGTCCGGACTAGGCGCGGGAGACGAGCCATTCCGTCTTGATAGGGAGTTCAGTGATTTAGTAAACTTCCACCGTAATGCCACTCCATTACTTTGGACAATTCACCTTTTGATGTCCTAAAATCTTTGTTACGTTCAAAGTAGGGCGACCCGTGGCATCTGCGGGCTTAGCGGTATCACCTACCAAGACGAGGCGAGCACACACCAGAGGACCGCCAAAGGTCAATGGGATATACTGACCTAAAATCTTCGACAAGGTTTTGTCTTCTGTTTCGATGTCAAATATTCTCCCCGTATCACTCTCGAAGTAAGCATATTCTCCAGCTACGAATACGCCCTTGAACAATTTTCCTCCCATAGGAGAAATAACTTGCGCGCGATTTTCGCTCGGCGACGCACATGACAACAAACCAAGCGCTAAAGCTACACAGGAAAGGCGGAGGCACATATAATTCTCCGTTATCTAATTGCATGACGGCTCCGAGTTACCCTTGCAGGACACTTCGAATGATTGCTTTGCGCTCTTTTCGACATCAACTTGTTGCATCTTCATTGCGCTACTATATTCATTTTGAACCGTGAAAGCTCTTCGCTCTGTCTCCATTCTTTGCTCGCCCGTCTTCAAAGGACCGTTACTCCTCCAGTCCTCAGCATGAGGTCCCTCATGCGCGATCGCCTGCCCCCCAACTTCTGCGTTACCAACAACTTCCGGCCTCATATGTATGGAGCCATCCTCTTGGCTAACGTTTGCGGCAGTGCGAATATTGGAGTCAATGACTACTACTTGCCCCTTTCCTCGTGGGCCGAATTCCTCTGCAGTTCTCCTCAGCTGGGCGCCGTTCGGTGACTTGGCGGCGGCTTCTCGGACTTTATCAAACGCAGCCGCCGCTTGTGCGCAGATTGTATCTGGGCCTACACATTGTTCTTGGCCAGTCGGATCCCTCCCATTAACCGGGTCATTGCCTACATAAGCATACAAATTGACCTGATCGTCATACCCAATCGGATCGGTCTGCAGGAAGCGCCCGAGGGTCGGCGAGTAGATGCGGGCCTTGTAGTGGTACATGCCAAGCTCGGGGATCCAGGCCTGGCCGGTGTACTGGAAGCGGCCCGAATAGGCGTGGTTCGGGTCGCCGGGGATGCCGTATTCGTCATAGGTGTTGACGTGCAGGACATTGCCGGGTCGATCGGTGACCGCGACGATGGAGCCCTGATGGTCCGAATACAGGTATCGCGGAGAATTGAAGGTCGCGCCCTCGTACCACACCAGCGGATCGTCTGCGCCCGAGCCATGGACATAGCGGCGCAGCAGACTTCCCGAGCCATTATACTCCGCGACCAGTTCATCGCCATCATACAGGAACCGGGTCGCTCCTGCGGCTCCGCCGGCGGTCTGGAACAGCCGCCCCAGCGGGTCATAGGTGAGGCTCGCGCCGGCTGAGGTGGCCACCAGCCTGTTCTCAGCGTCGTACGTATAGACGGCAATGCCGTCCGACGTCAGATTGCCATTCGCATCGTACCCGTAGGGGTTCGGGCCCACGGCGGTATATTGATTGAGACCGTTTCGTGCGTAGCTGCGGCTCGCGCTCACATAGCCGGTGAAGGCATAAGCGTCGTTATGACGAGTGCGCGCAACGATCTGGCTTGCTGCGTTGTAGCCAAATGTCGTCAAGACATCGCTTGGACCCGGCGCGAAATTATGGCCCAGCGCCATGAGGCGCGAGATTCCGTCGTAGATATAGCTGGTTGTCCCGGGATACCCGTAGGCATGATATGTCGACAGACGTCGTCCGGCGGCGTCGTAGTTGATATAGAGGGTGACGTCGGCGCCATTCCCATTGAGATTACCGTAAGCGAGGCGATCCAGGCCGTCAGCCGCATAGTCGAAATAGTTCCCGTCCGGGTGCGTGATGCGTGTGCGATTGCCGTTCGCGTCATACTGATAGCCTAGCGTGTGGCTGCCACCGCCCATGCTGGTGGTGCTGGCGCTCAGCCGCCCGAACCCGTCATATGCGCTCGTCACCGCGTCGGCGCCGGACGCACTGTCGAACCGCGCCGCGGTCTGCAGCCCGCGAAGATCATAGCTGTAATGGACGTCGCGGGTCGCCGATGCCGCCACATTCGTACACGCGTAGCCAGCCACGCAGGCATCCGGCACGATCTTGCTGGTGAGCCGGTTCAGCGCGTCATAGGCGTAGGTGAAGGTGCGCCCGTCGCGCTTCCTCAGGCTCGTGCGGTTGCCATTGGCGTCATAGCCATATTCTTCATAATCGGTCGCGCTGGCCGTGCCCGCCGTCACCTTGTCCGGGAACTGCCATTTCACCAGCCGGTCATGGCCGTCATAGGTGTAGGCGGCCTTATTGCCGTTGGCGTCGATCACCGACGCCTGTTTGCCGTTGACCGTATAAGCGTAGCTGACATAGCCCTGCTCGAGGGCCGTTCCCACTGCCTTGCGGACCTGCAGCAACTGGTCGGCCGCGTCATAATAATTGCGCGTGATCCGGTCCGCGCCCTGCGTGCCCGGCGTCCCCAAGGTGCAGGCGCTCGCCGGCAGGGTGCCGAATGCCGCAGGGTTCATCCGCACCGCCGTGCATTCCAGCCGTTCGCCCGCGTCGTAACTGTACTGGGTGACTTGGTAGGCCGTCCCGCCAGACGACACGCTTTCCTTCAGCTTGCGGTCCATTGCGTCGTAGACGGTGTCGATCTGACTGAAGACGGTGAAAGTCGTATAGCTTTCCCACAGCCTCGGCTCGACCGCCTCCGACTGCCAGGCCGCAAGCTCGCCCTTCTCCACCTTCACCAGCCGCCCGGCTGCGTCGTAACTGTTGCGCACCGCCAGATGATGAAGGGGGCCACTCGCATCCGGATCAGGCGCGATCGTACCCGTCACGCGGCGCTCGGCGTCGTACCGCGTGGCCGCCGTAAAGACCGACGGCGCGGACTGGGCGAGGGCCATTCCCGAAGACATCAGCGTTGCCAGCGCGAGCGCCGCTTTAGCCAGTCCGCGCATCCGCTGCCCGCTCACTGGCAGCTCCCCAGTCCGGCGCGCGGACTCGTTTCCCAGATTCGGTTGCCGTCCTGATCATAGCCGTAGCAGGTGCGAAGCGAAATGCCGTCCGCCGTGACG
This sequence comes from Sphingomonas sp. 7/4-4, assembly GCF_027941955.1. Classification (GTDB taxonomy): domain Bacteria; phylum Pseudomonadota; class Alphaproteobacteria; order Sphingomonadales; family Sphingomonadaceae; genus Sphingomonas. The sequence continues at coordinate 244,543 of NZ_CP115960.1, read as the reverse complement.
ATCTTGCCGCGCAGCAGCAGGTTGCTCGGGGCCGAAGCGTTACCGGCCTGATATTCGTAGCTGACGACTATCTCGTCGGAGGCGCCGCCCGCGCATGCATTTCCTGTCGTAGCCGTTGTCCGGCAGGTGCGCTCCTCGGTCGGCAACCACACGGGAGTTGCAGCAGGCGCATAGCCGCCGCCAGCCGTCTTCAGCCACGCATAATATTGCGCATAAGCGGAGCGCTTCACCGGCTGCACCCCGCCCACAGCAGGACCGGTTTCCGTCAACACGCCGCCATGGGTTATGTCATAGGCGTAGCTGGTGGTCGATCCTCTGGCATCGGTGACGCTGGCCGGCTTGTTGCAGGTCTTCGCGTTCGCGCACGTTGCAGGGAACGATGCGGTACTCACGATGTCGGCCAGGCCCGATCCAGGTTTTGCCTTTCGTTCTGTCTGATAGACGTTCCCGCGATCGTCCCGCTGGTAAGCGACTGCGTCTCCCTCCGGATTGGTGACGAGCGCTACATCCACGGTTTCAGTGGTAACCGGCCATTCCGGACTTTCGTACTGGATGACCGTCGAGTGGCCCAATGGATCAGAAATGAACAACGGCATGCCGCCAGTTCCCACCCCAACCGACGTCACCTGGCTGCCATTCAGCGTCATGGTGGTGTTACTGCCATTCCAGACATAAGGGTCCGGCTCGCCTTCGTTGGTGAGGCCGCACGGTGAGGGGTCAATGGAAAAGATATATGCTTCTCCGGTAGCCAATAGCTGAGACGCGATCGGATCCTTCGGCCACCGCGCCATCCTCGTATCGCTCGGATCCCATGTGCTGGCCGGGCAGTCGGAATAGGTGTTGGAGATCCTGCATTGGGTCTCGCCGGGATTTCTCACGCAGGAAAGGTGATCCGACGTACCATAGCCATATGCGGCCGTGCTCCCAGCCTTCGTGACAGATGTCAGCAGTTGTGCGGTAGGGTGGAGAACGCCGTAGCTATACCCATAGGTGACAGCGCGAGCGGTTGATGGGCAAGTCGCCGCAGGTGCAACATAGGTGACCGCGAGATTGACCACGCACGCCTTGGTCGGCGCGTCCAGCAATATTGCCCAGCCGCGGTTGCTGAAGACGCTTTCGAGCTTTCCGGCCACGTAGGTGAATTCCAGACGGGTGCCGTCCGGATAGGTTATATTTGATACCGCCGCGGCAGCGATGCCCGGAGTGAAGTTGATGACCGTGCCGTCGGATTCCGTCAGGGTAAAATATCCCGACGTGTAGTTGGTCCCGTTATAAACGAGGGTCACGCCATCCTTCGAAACGGATCGATAGGGCCCCCAGGCGACGTGAGTCGGGTGAGTCGCGGTGCCTCCGGTCGTTCCGCCGATAAAGGCGTATGATTTCATGCCAATGCTGACATTGTACATCCATTCGCGCTCGTTGGGAGGCGGTGGCTCGACGCCGGGGGCAAAGGCACCTCACCATTATTGATGTAGGTGGCGAAGTTATCCGTCCAGCCTAGTCCAAAGAACATGCCGGTCCGCGGGGGCGGGTTGCTGCTGTACGAGCGGCGGAACGAAAGACCCTCATGGCCGGAACCGCCGATCGAGAGATCTTCCTCGTCATATGAGAATGTCAGGCTTCGGAAGCTCACCCCCGTAGGGCTTTTGGTATCGTGCCTCGGCGGTGGAGTCTGGGCGGCTGCCGGCATCCCTGCGGGACAAGCCAGATTGACCAGCAAGATCAAGACACAGGACGATACTGACATGCGCATCCGGGGAAATCCTTGATGAAGGTGTCGGCACGAAATCTGCTGCGAGCGTCAGGCTGAGACCGATCAGGGGCAGGCGCGTCGCCCTTGGGATACAAGAGCACGCTCGCAAACCACGCCTCGCGAGCAACAACCGCGCCGTTTGAAGCGCGGGCCCTTTTATGGCGTGGGAGGGGGTACTGATGTGGGAGTAGCTGTTGGACAGGGCGCGGGCGTTGCAGTTGCAACATCGTAACGTGTTCGGTTGCCCGCCGGATCGAAGCAACCCCCGTCACTCGACCAGCATTGGGGCCACCGGATGTTGAACTTCCGGTCAGGCGCCCAAGTGTGTCGTAGGAAAAGGTCGTTGTCTCCTGTGCTATTCCAGCAGTACCGAACACGACGGTTACTGCCGACGCGACAAGCCAGCGCGATTTCCGCATGTATACCCCCTCTTGCTCGTGCCCGACTCGGGTGGAACCTGAAGATACAACCCGAAGAAATCCAACTTGGCAATCGAGCTCGTTGCGAAACGCTTCAGGCGGTTGCCAACGCCTGCTCTGAAAGTTCTGCCGAGAATCGCAGTCTGCGGCATGGTGCGATTACGGTGACAGTTTACTAAATACCCGAAGCTTTGGGCTTGGGTCCGCGCTTTTGTAGGGCGAGGGTTCTTCCGGTCTGGGCCTCGAGCGCGGCGATCTAGTCTAGACTGCCCAAGGGGTGCCCAGTCGTCTCCGAGCGCCGTAGCGTCCGCCAGGCGTCGGCATAGTCGTCCGGCGATCCGAAGGCGGCGAAATCGCCGTAGCGATCGAGCCCCGGCGCGACGCGGACCAGGCCATCGCCTTCGCCCGCAAAGTGCGCGCGTACGCTCGATCAGCGCCAGTCCTCCGCGCGCTCCACCAAACCCGCGCGCGACGGATTGAGCAAGACCTAGCGCATTGCATGCTCCAGATGCGCCTCGGCCATCACAACCGCGCCGAAGCGCCCTTGCCACAAATGCCCTGTCCAGCGGTGCCGTGCGCTTATGAAGCCGGTGTATCGGAGATGCGCATCGGCTGAAGGTTCTGCGCAACCCGTCCCCATCGCCCGGCACCACGATGACGTGCACATGATTGGGCATGAGGCAGTAGCACCAGATCTCCGCCCCGGCCCCTCCGCGGCTTCGCCGAGCAGGTCGCAGTAAGAAGGCCTGCTGCCGCCGATTTGCCGCGCTGTGTGACATGATAGGGATAGCCAGGCAGGACTAGGCGCGGGAGACGCGCCATTCCGCCTCGATAGCAAGTTCGGAGATTTAGTAAACTGTCACCGTAATGCAGAATCGGGTCTATGGCATCGTCGGCGAGCCATCTAAACAATGCGCAAACAACTTCTTATGATCCAAAGCGATCATGGGAAGTAATTTCTTAAATCTCTATTTTGAGGCTAGCGTGATCTAGTCGCTTGCCTCCTTATAATTGAGGATTTGTCTCGCATTGAAATATGCATCTATCATCTAATTCTCAACTGATCAACCCATATATTAGGCTTACCTAAGAAGTGGTCTAGCAACCTGTCCTCCACATGCTCCGCTTCCCAAACCGCAGCAACTTCTAACTCTTTACATTCCTCAAGTGAAGCCGGTCGTTCATAATGTGGCGCAAGCTCTACAATTTCATGATATATTGATAGTTCTCCCGTGACTTGATCCTTCTTACAGAATTTTGGGATAGATTTTAGCTGATCTGGTATTTCACTACTATAAATAACCTCCCACCTGCCAGATGTGATCGCACTATTCATAACCATAATGCTAAAAGCTATAGGAATATTGTTAACGCTCTGCGGAAGATCATCTTCACGATAGACCCTATCGAAGAAAGATATTATGGGCTCCTTCAACGAAATTCCTAAGGAAAACATGCCGTTTTGTAACTTAATTTTAAGAACTTGCCCCTCTTTCCTTTTTACTCTTCTCAGCACGGCCCAAATTCCTTTGTTGCTGCAGCACGACAAGCCGCACCATTCGGGTTGCGATCTGAAATGCCGTTTATTCTATTGCCCGACGTGCCACCTTGTGACTGAGCTCCTCCATTCCGCTCAATCATCTGCTGCTCCCTGCCTCTAATTGCCTGTGAATTGCTAGAAGAACGATCAAGGCTTGCAGGTCCATATCCCTCCGCATTCATATGATGACTGGCGTCTCGTCGAGCAACATTCTGAGCTGGGGTTCCCAATCCACTCGTTTTTCCGGTATATTTTATCTTAGTAATTGGATTTATTTTGATATATGTTTGAAAGGTTCGCCCCTCAGTTCTAAAAATGCGAACTGCGTTCACCAACCGAACTGGTGCTGCGACTACATTCGCTCCGCCGCTCAGAGTTGGTGGTAAGCCAGTCGTGTTATTAACAATGTGGCCAGGAAGGTCCGCCAAGTCCTTTGGAAACCTTCGAACATTATCCTTAAAGTCATCCCACTGCTCTTTGGCCCAATTCCACAGGTCCTGCCCATCGGTTCCGTTGGGATCGCGAATGTTTACCGGGTCATTGCCTACATAAGCATACAAATTGACCTGATCGTCATACCCAATCGGATCGGTCTGCAGGAAGCGCCCGAGGGTCGGCGAGTAGATGCGGGCCTTGTAGTGGTACATGCCAAGCTCGGGGATCCAGGCCTGGCCGGTGTACTGGAAGCGGCCCGAATAGGCGTGGTTCGGGTCGCCGGGGATGCCGTATTCGTCATAGGTGTTGACGTGCAGGACATTGCCGGGTCGATCGGTGACCGCGACGATGGAGCCCTGATGGTCCGAATACAGGTATCGCGGAGAATTGAAGGTCGCGCCCTCGTACCACACCAGCGGATCGTCTGCGCCCGAGCCATGGACATAGCGGCGCAGCAGACTTCCCGAGCCATTATACTCCGCGACCAGTTCATCGCCATCATACAGGAACCGGGTCGCTCCTGCGGCTCCGCCGGCGGTCTGGAACAGCCGCCCCAGCGGGTCATAGGTGAGGCTCGCGCCGGCTGAGGTGGCCACCAGCCTGTTCTCAGCGTCGTACGTATAGACGGCAATGCCGTCCGACGTCAGATTGCCATTCGCATCGTACCCGTAGGGGTTCGGGCCCACGGCGGTATATTGATTGAGACCGTTTCGTGCGTAGCTGCGGCTCGCGCTCACATAGCCGGTGAAGGCATAAGCGTCGTTATGACGAGTGCGCGCAACGATCTGGCTTGCTGCGTTGTAGCCAAATGTCGTCAAGACATCGCTTGGACCCGGCGCGAAATTATGGCCCAGCGCCATGAGGCGCGAGATTCCGTCGTAGATATAGCTGGTTGTCCCGGGATACCCGTAGGCATGATATGTCGACAGACGTCGTCCGGCGGCGTCGTAGTTGATATAGAGGGTGACGTCGGCGCCATTCCCATTGAGATTACCGTAAGCGAGGCGATCCAGGCCGTCAGCCGCATAGTCGAAATAGTTCCCGTCCGGGTGCGTGATGCGTGTGCGATTGCCGTTCGCGTCATACTGATAGCCTAGCGTGTGGCTGCCACCGCCCATGCTGGTGGTGCTGGCGCTCAGCCGCCCGAACCCGTCATATGCGCTCGTCACCGCGTCGGCGCCGGACGCACTGTCGAACCGCGCCGCGGTCTGCAGCCCGCGAAGATCATAGCTGTAATGGACGTCGCGGGTCGCCGATGCCGCCACATTCGTACACGCGTAGCCAGCCACGCAGGCATCCGGCACGATCTTGCTGGTGAGCCGGTTCAGCGCGTCATAGGCGTAGGTGAAGGTGCGCCCGTCGCGCTTCCTCAGGCTCGTGCGGTTGCCATTGGCGTCATAGCCATATTCTTCATAATCGGTCGCGCTGGCCGTGCCCGCCGTCACCTTGTCCGGGAACTGCCATTTCACCAGCCGGTCATGGCCGTCATAGGTGTAGGCGGCCTTATTGCCGTTGGCGTCGATCACCGACGCCTGTTTGCCGTTGACCGTATAAGCGTAGCTGACATAGCCCTGCTCGAGGGCCGTTCCCACTGCCTTGCGGACCTGCAGCAACTGGTCGGCCGCGTCATAGTAATTGCGCGTGATCCGGTCCGCGCCCTGCGTGGCCGGCGTCCCCAAGGTGCAGGCGCTCGCCGGCAGGGTGCCGAATGCCGCAGGGTTCATCCGAACCGCCGTGCATTCCAGCCGCCCGCCCGCGTCGTAACTGTACTGGGTGACTTGGTAGGCCGTCCCGCCAGACGACACGCTTTCCTTCAGCTTGCGGTCCATCCCGTCATAGACGGTGTCGATCTGACTGAAGATCGTCAGTCCGGTCCAGTTCTCGGGCCGCACAGCCTCGGACTGCCAGGCCGCAAGTTCACCCTTCTCGACCTTCACCAGCCGCCCGGCGGGATCATATGTGTTGCGGGTCACGAGATGGTGCAACGGTCCGGCACCATCGGGATCGGGCGCGATCGTACCCGTCACGCGGCGCTCGGCGTCGTACCGGGTGGCTGTCGTAAAGTCCGACGGCGACACCTGGGCCAGCACCGCCGAAGGAAGTACGATGGCGGCAAGGCAAAGCAGCGTGGCGATGGCCTTCTTCATGGCCGTTTCCCCACGCCGCTCATGGACACACCGCCAGACCGGCGCGCGGGCTGGTCTCGCTTATCCTGTTGCCGGCCGGGTCGTAGGTGAAGCAAGTACGCAGCGTCGTACCGTCCGCGGTGACCGCCTGGCCGCGCAACAGGAGATTGTTCGGACCACTGTTCGGACCATAGTCATAAGACGTCACGACCTCGTCTGCCGTGCCGCCCCCGCAGGCATTGTTGACCGTGGCAGTGGTGCGGCAGGTCCTGGTGGTGGAGAGCAGCCAGACCGGCGTGGCGGCCTGTACGAAGCCGCCCGCGCCGTTGCTCAGCCAGGCGTGGCGCTGGACATATTCGTGACGTTTGACTGGTCGCACGCCGTTCGGATCTGCCGGCAGGCTCTCGGTAAGGACTTCCCCATTCTCGGACTTATAGGTGTAGTTGGTCGTGTTGCCCCGTGCATCGGTGATCGAGGTCGGCTTGCCGCAGATCCGGGGCTGGGAACAATCATAGGTCGCCGATTTGACGATATTTGCGAGCCCCGATCCGGGCTTGGCGATCTGTTTGGCTTGCGAGACATAGCGGTCGTAATAGGTCAGCTCGGTCCGGATGCCCTCCGGATCCGTGAAGTTCTGCAGCGGCCCGACCACGCAGCGACTGACGTAGTTGGGCAGGTAAACCAGTGCCACCGGATCGCAATAGTCGAAGGTCGTGGTACGCCCGAGCGTGTCGGTAATCGTCTGAGGTGCGGGTGTCTGTTGATAGAATATCCGGTGCTGATCCGGTGCGTCGACTTCGCATGGAAATTGCGTGCAAGGCACCGTGTCGCCCGGGCCCTTTCCCGGCACATATGGGAATCCGTAATGCACCTGGGTACCGCGACCGAGATTGTCGATATAGCTGCCGCCGACGATCGTCGAATAGTTCACGGTGAAGCTCCCGGTGGGCGCATAGTCAAAGGCATAGGCATAGCTGCGCCCGTCGGCGAAGCTTTGCGCCTGGACATACTCGATGGGGGCGCCTTCCTCGTTGTTCGAGATCGACCCCCACCGTGTTGGTGAGCCAGGGCGTGCTGGCGCCGGGCTTATAGAACTGCATCGTATAGGAGGCGCCCGACTGCGCTCCGTAGCCGAAGCTCGAAATGGCCCCATCGGATCCGGTGACACTGGTGAGGCGCATCCCCGAATAGCTGTAGGTTGCGGTCGCGAGCGCGCTCGCAGTGCAGCTGCCGGGAGCGGTGCCGAGCGTGAGGTTGTAGAGGCAGGCCTTGGTGATCAGGCTGCCGACGCCGCCCCAACCGCTATTTCCCTCCAGCACCAAGGCATAGCCGCGCGAGCTCTCCACCTTGCTTAGTCGGGCATAGTTGCCGTTGTTGTTACCCGTGGAAGCGTAGCTGAGTGCGTACCTGGTTCCGTCGGGGCGGGTGACCGACGAGGCTGCCGCACATCCCGATGGGCCTGCGAAAATGCAATCGGCACCACCGATTGGACGGAAGACGATGATCGTGCCATCGTCCCCGGTATAGGTATAGACGGTCGAAGCACCCATGAAGGTCCCGCCTGTATAGGTGAGCTTGCCGCCTGCTCCGTCTGACTTCTGCCCGTAAAAATTGGAGGTGGAGTCGAAGGTGGTAGTAAGGCCGTTATTGTGTAACGTGGCCCGGAAGCCGGAATTCGTACCAACTTGCTGCGTGTCGAACGGATAGACGACCAGGAACACGTCCCAATTGTTCGCGAAGTTGCCGAACGAACTATAGTGCCCGGAAATCGCCTCCGGTGTCGTTCGGGTCAGCGCCAGGCCGCCGGTCTTGTCGCCGATCGAAAGGTCGGTCTCGTTATGGATATAGCGTCCGGTCCGCATGTCCACGCCGCCGGGCGCAATGGCAAAGTGCTCGGCGGGATTATTCACGATGCCGTCCTGGGCCCAACCGGGCAGGGCCGTAACCACGAGAGCGACCACGAGTGCGATCGTCGCACAAACATGCCGGCACGAACTCTTCATCTGTCACCGTCCTGGATCGTCAGAATTGTGTTTCGATCGACGGCGTGCCTGTCGCTGATGGATGATCAGGCATGAAGCCCGGTCAAGCGACAAGAGCACGCTCGCAAACCACACCTCGCGAGCAACAACCGCGCCGTTTGAAGCGCGGGCCCTTTTATGGCGTGGGAGGGGAACTGGTGTGGGAGTAGCTGTTGGACAGGGCGCGGGCGTTGCAGTTGCAACATCGTAACGTGTTCGGTTGCCCGCCGGATCGAAGCAGCCCCCAGTCACTCGCCCAGCATTCGGGCCACCGGATGTTGAACTTCCGGTCAGGCGCCCGAGTGTGTCGTAGGAAAAGGTCGTTGTCTCCTGCGCTATTCCAGCAGTACCGAACACCACGGTTACTGCCGACGCGACAAGCCAGCGCGATTTCCGCATGTATACCCCCTCTTGCTCGTGCCCGACTCGGGTGGAACCTGAAGATACAACCCGAAGAAATCCAACTTGGCAATCGAGCTCGTTGCGAAATGCTCCAGGCGGTTGCCAACGCCTGCTCTGAGAATTCTGTCGAAAATCGCCCAATGCGCGAGCGCTGCTTTTCGAGAACCGGAACCCCTCGCCATGACTTGCGGCTATCGGACCCGTGGCCTCGACAGATGACGGCGGATGTCTGCAATTGGTAGCAAGCGGACTACCGACGAGTCCATGTTCTCAAGAGGGCGGGCCGAGCGCGTCAGCCTCGCGCTCTCTAGATCAACGAAAGGAAATGGGACCGCCAGTGGGACCCTTGAACCGTCGTCGCCGATGCGCCGGGTCGGACCGGCGCGCCGGGATCGACGTCGACGTCCGTCGGCAGGCCCGCGTCGTTCGATTCAAAAATTCGTGCGGAGGCGAGGAGTTCGTGCCCTTCAGCCGGCGCCTTGTCGTACCCTGCGCTTGGATACCGTTAGCTGCTCCCTTGACAAAACAGGTTGACCGGTCTGTACCTAAATCCCGCCTTTCATGGGCGACGAAAGTCTGGAACATGGTTCCGCTCCGCGAGCGGAGCCGTGAGATTCTCCGGCGGGCTCGATTGGTCGCCTCCTGCCGAAGTCGTGGCCAGAGCATCGACCTGGGACGCCGGCATGTGCCACGTGCTCGGATATTGCCGAATGATTGCTTCGACCATATCACCGGGAGCGCCACACAAGAGATATCTGCTTTGGGGCAATCGCTACTCGGGCCACGCCTACAAGGTCAGGCTGGCTTTGCTTCTTCTGGGGATTGAGCACGAGTATCGCACGGTAGACGTCCTGCAGCCTCGCGAAGAGCGCGATCCGGCGTGGCAGCGGGTCAGCCCCTTCGGCGAAGTTCCGGTGCTCGAAACCGACAGCGGCGCATTGGTTCGGTCCAATGCAATTCTCCTGCATCTCGGGCGGGTGCACCACGCGCTCGGGTGGGAACGTAACCCCGATGGTGTCGCACAGTGGCTGAGCTGGGAGGCGAACCGTATCGGCCTGTCGCTTGCCAATCTGCGGTTCCTGACTCTCCTCACCAGCAACACTCGCCACGAAGCGATCCCCTGGTTGCGGGAACGGCTGGCGAGTGACCTCGCGACGCTCGACCGCCATCTTTCCGCCCGATCGTTCCTCCTGGACGAACAAGTCTCGGCCGCCGACCTGGCCTGCGCCGCCTATCTTTTGTACTGCGACCTCCCCGAGGTCGACCTCACGTCGTATCCAGCCGTGAGCGCCTGGCTCGATCGCTTCGCCGCACTCCCCGGCTGGATCGATCCTGGCACCGCGATGCGCGGCGACAACCCGCCTGATCTATGAGCGCGGCGGGTGGACGCTTGGCCCGGAGTTCGCGACATATGAGTTAGCGGTGAGTGCGTTGCCGGGGCCGCGCCACCACGCCCCCGTGCCGCTTTCTGCCGCCGGGCAATGAGGTGTAGAAAGGCGTTGTTGCCATGCGAGAGAGATACCGGATCAAGGGCGACGGATCGGGAGCGGCCGGATTGCAAACCCAGCAGCCCGCGGCGCTCGAGCCGCTCACTACGATCCTGAGTGGCCAGGCGACCGCGCTCGGTCCGGCCCTGTTCTATATGTTCGAGGGCGGATCACTTCGGGTGACCCATGTGGCGGTCGACCATCCCCTCACCTACGCCCAGTTCTCGGAGCAGCATCTCATGCATGCCACGCTCGCCAGAGTTCGATCCCCATCGCGGCCGGCGCAACCCGGCCCCGGCCGTGACCGGCGCGGGTCGATTTCCTTTACGCCGGGAGGCCGTGACCGGAGCGGCTTCGCCGATCAGGGCGAAATCCGCGGAGTGGAAATCGGGCTTGCCGCCGATTTCGTGCAAGACGCCTGCGAACAGCGCCTGCCCGCCGGCTGGGGCTCGGCGTTCAATGTGGAGAACGCAAAGGCATTCTCGTTCGCCGAGCAGATCGCGACGGCGGTGCAGTCGCCGCATTGCGACCGACTGATGGCGGACACTCTCCTGCACGCGCTGGCCCGTCACGTTGGCCAAGTCTACGGACGCGCCGATCGCAGGCGGGATGATGCCTGGTTGCACCCTGCGGCGCTCGCGCGGATCATCGCGCAGCTCAAGGCGGAACCTGCGGTGCCGATTTCGCTGGGCGACATGTCCCGGACGGCAGGGCTCGGGATCAGCGCCTTCCTGCGCGCGTTTCGGGGCACGGTTGGGACTACGCCCGCGGCATTTGCGCGCAAAGTCCGCCTCGATCATGCAGCCGGACTTCTGCGCTCGAGCGACCATTCGATCGGCGACATCGCCACGATGAGCGGCTTTGCCTCCGCGCCCCATCTCGTGCGCACCTTTCAGCAATATCGCAATCAGACACCCGGAGCGTGGCGACGGACCCGCAGGGTGTGACCGCTTCCGCGATTTCATAAAAACCGCGCAAATACCGAGGGGCGCATATCGCTGATGCGCTGTGGGCACCGCCTGCCCTACGAACCCGACACAAATGCGGGGGGACTCAATGGACAGCGAAACGCAACGCCAACCTGCACCAGCCAGCTCTCCCCTCGGCCGCACCCCTCGATCGATCTGCTCCGCGGCGTGGTAATGATCATCATGGCGCTCGACCACGTTCGGGACTTCATCCACCGGGGCGCCATGTCGGCGCTGCCAACCAACCTTGCGAACACGACGCCATTGCTCTTCGGCACGCGGTGGATAACGCACCTCTGCGCTCCTGCCTTCGCGTTAACCGCCGGCCTGGGCGCGTGGTTGTGGTGGCAGAACGGGCGAACCCGCAGCGCACTTTCGCGCTTCCTCGCCACGCGCGGCCTATGGTTGATGGCGTTGGAACTGGTCGTGATGCAGCTCGGCTATTATTTCTCCTGGTCGCCGGCCAATCCGGTCCTGCTGCTGGTTCTCTGGTCCCTCGGCCTCTCGATGGTCCTTCTCGCAGCGTTGATATGGCTGCCGCGCCGGCTCCTCCTCGCGCTGGCCGTGGCGACAATCCTGCTTCATCCGCTGCTGGACGGAATTACCGCGCGCCAGTTCGGAGCCGCGGCGGGTCTATGGAACATCCTCCATCAGGTCGGCGCGTTCCGGCTGGACGGGATCCTGTTCGTCACGCCCTATCCCGTCATCCCGTGGGTCGCGATCATGGCTTTCGGGTTCACGCTTGGGCCGCTCTTCGCCATGGGCGAGGCGGAACGCACGCGCAGGCTTTGGCTGATCGCCGCCACGGCGCTGGCAGGCTTCGTGATCATGCGGCTGGTGAATGTCTATGGAGACCCGGTGCCTTGGGAACACCAGCGCAGCCTCGCCTATACCGTGATCTCGTTTCTCAACGTCACGAAATATCCGGCGTCTCCCGCTTTCGTCCTGGTGACACTGGGCCTCGCATTGGCCCTGCTGGCGGCATTCGGGCGCATTGCCTCAACCCATCGCGGGCCGGTCGCAATAGCGATCGTCTTCGGCAGGGTGCCGCTCTTCTATTATATCGTCCACTTCTTCCTGGCCCACCTCATCGCGACGGCGCTGGCGTTCGCGATGTATGGTCGCGGGGCTTACGCCTTCGCCTTCCTGCCCTATCCGTCGATGGGCGGTCCGAGCGACCGCTTCCCGATCGGCTTCGGCTTCGATCTATGGGTCACCTATCTCGCGTGGCTGGCGGTCGTCGTGGCGAGCTATCCGCTTTGCCGCTGGTTTGCGGGTATCAAGGCGCGACGGCGCGACTGGTGGTTCTCCTATCTCTAGCGCGGGCGGTGCGGCGAGATGCGGAATCGCCAGCGCCTGCCCGGCGAACGGAGCCGTTTCTGCATGGCCAGGTGGTCAGCGAGAGCCGGCCATGGCAGACAAGACCCGCTGCGTCGCTCACTGTGCCTGTTCCCGCCCAAGCGTTCTTCCAGCCAGGACGATTTCGATGACCGTGACTCTCTACAGCTTCGTGAACCTGCTCGACCGTACCCTGGTGGCGGCCGATCACCTGCTGGATAAGGGCTTGGCATATGGTGCCGACCAAGGCCTGGATGCGGCCGACGTCCTCCGATGGCGCCTCATCGACGACATGCATCCCCTCGCCTTTCAACTGATGGTGGTCGTGAACTTCGCGTCACAATGGCCGGCGCGCGTGGCGGGCCTGCCGGAACCTGCGAGCATCGATGCCAATACGGACGTGGCCGGATTCAAGGCCGCGATGGCGGATGCCCGCCGCTTCATTGCGTCTCTCTCACCGCGACAGTTTGAGGGACGCGACGAGGTTCCGATCACTTTCAGGATCGGCGACGTGATGGAGCCGACGCTGCCTGCCGGCCAATGGCTGTCGGTCTTCGCCATGACCAACACCTATTTCCATCTCAGCATCGCCTATGCGATTTTGCGCGCGAAGGGGTTCGGCTCGGCAAGCCGGACCTGTTCGCGGCCGGCCTGTGAAGATTGCGGGACGGACGCCGCCTGACGCCGACTGACCCGTCCCTCCAGATCGTCAGCCGGCCTGTCCCAGCTGGCGCATCAGTGTCAGTTCGTCGGTTACGCGCCAATGCTCCGCAATGCGTCCCTGGCGGTCGATCTGTTCGATGTTGATCTGATTGACCCGGACCGGCCTGCCGGTCGCGGGAAAGCCGAAAAACGCACCGCGATGGGTCCCGGTCATAACGACGCGCGCTACCGCTCGGTCTGGCGTCGCGACGATGTCCTCGATCCGGTAATGAAGGTCCGGGAACGCCGTCCGCATCGCCACAATGATGGGCTTGAGGCCCTCCGGACCGCGCGGCGGGTTGGGCGTGGAAGGCGTGTGATTGATATAAGCGGAGCTCAGCAATTCATCGAGCGGCTCGAGAACCCCGGTGTTCCAGACCTCGAAGTATCGCCGGATCAGCTGCTCGCCGCGCATGTCGCCGGCGCTGGCAGATGCTCGCCCGGATGGAAACAATGCCATGGCGCCACCGACTCCGAGCAGCCCACGCCGCCCGATGGAAACTGCACGCATGCTATTTCCCCTTCAATTATCGAACTTCAAGTCCGGCGAAACCGCGATCCTCGGCGATGCAGTTCACCGGATGCCGCGCTACGATGGGCTGCTAGGCCGCCCGTTCGAATTCCATCACCCAGTTCGTTTCATAGGTGAGGCCATGGTCGGCGGAGAAGGCCTGTTCCCATCGTGCGGCCTGTGCGCTGATATTCGACCAGATGAAGCGTACCAGCACAGGCCGGCCCGCCAGGACCTCTTCACCGTGAAAGGTCCCGACCCCGTCCGTGAAGCTTCCGCGCATCGGCGAAGCAAGACCGGGAAAGCGGGGGTCGATCCACCAGATCGACCAATTTCCGTCCGGCTCGAGCCGGCGTATCGTTGCAGCCGCATAGGCGCCGCTGGGATCCTCAAGCCAGTGATCATCGACATTGCCCGCGCCACCCAGGATCTCCCAGGCGTTGCAGGAGCCGCGAAACGTCAACCACTCCGTCTCGCCGACGAGACGCCGCCTGCGCTTGCGGTGAACGACGGACCATCTGCCGTTCTGGAACGCGAACGCATTGAGACCAGCCTGCTGGTCCATCAGCCATTCTCCCCGCGCGTGAAGTTCATAGTCCAGTTCGGCTCCCAGCTTCGGCCCTTGTCGGGGAGAATGCCTGCTCCCAGCGCGCTCGCCCGGGGCCCAGATCCTCGTAAGTGAAGCGAACCCTGATCGGCCGCCCGCGAAACTCGTCGTCATTGTAGAAACTGCCGATCCGCCCGGCGAACCGGCCTATGACCGGTTTCTCGATGCCGGTGGAGCGACCGTCGATCCAATATACCGACCAGCGCCTGGCCTTCGGATCGAAGATACGGAGCGACGTCGCCAGATAGCGTCCGGCAGGGTCCTCAAGCACGTTCTCGTCGACATTCCCGCCGCCGGCCAGGATCGGCCGGACAGCGAGTGTTCCCGGGAAGCTGTACCAGTCGGAGCTTCCCTCGAGGCGGGTGCGGAGTTTGCGGTGGAGAACCTGCCACTCTCCCAACAGGAAGTCGAAGCCCTCCGAGCCGGGACTTCGGGCGCCGGCGAAAAGCGGCGACGGCATCATGGCGGCGGCGGCCAGCGTGCCGCCCGTGGCGATGACCGCGCGCCGGCCCGTTTCCCTTTCCAGCAGATCATTCATTTTCCGGTCTCCAACAAATGCCCTTGTGAGGTTCGGCTGGCACTGCGGTCGGCTTCGAGCGGGCAATCCCAGCGGCAGAAATGCGCGGTCCGATCAAGCGCAGTGCACCGGCGCGTACGGGCCACTGCATCAGCGCAGCGCCGATCGAGGGTCGGGTCCAGCCGCAGCACCTGCGGGTCCCGCTCGCGAAAATCCTTCAAACCAGGTGCGATATCCGTGCGCCAGGCCGTAGTGCGCTGAAGGCGCTTCATCATGAGGTCGTAGCTTTGCAGGCTCTCCGCCCTGGTGAACCAGACGAGAACCTTTTCGCCCTGGCGGACCGGCAGCCGCGCGAAATTGTTCGGCTGCTCCTCGGCGACATAGCTTCCCAGCACCGGCAGTCCGGCCGACCGTAGCGCGGGGGCCACCCGATCGAGAAAGAAGCCTGAAAATGCCTGGTTCGGGTCTTTCCAGAGATACTCGATCATCACGATGACCACACCATGCGCCGCCCCTGGCTTTGGCCGTGGCGCAGTGGGCGCAAACCCCGCTCCGGGGCGGGCGGGCCGCAGCAACAATACATTGTCATTGTCGTCGAGCATCGGGTTGGCGACCCCGCGATTGGCCTGCCAGACGGAGCCGAAATAGAAATCGTTCAACGCCTTTCCGCGGGCCGTCATGCTGGAAAACTCGCGAAGCCAGGTGAACCTGTCCGGCCGATCATGATCCCGAAACTGGCCGATCAGCCGGATGCCCACCGCCTCGTGGCTCTCGACGAACTTCGCCTCGAAGAGCGAGACGAACGCAGCCGTCTTGCCGGAGACGAGCTTGTACTGGCGCAGCTCGAGAACGGGATGATCGATACTCGGAGCGGCCTGTCCCGCCGCGCCGGCGTGCCCGAGGGCCGCCAGAATTGCGGTGATGCCGATCCCCGCCGTCGACTTCCAAATCATTTCCGTCCCTCCATTGCATGATCAAAACAGACCGGTTGACCTGTTTTGTCAAGCGAATGTAATCGGCGATGATGCGTCGCGTGAGTGCCGGAGGTTGGTGAAGGGCGGATGCTGCCCTACCGTGGGCGTTGCGGGTGGCGCGGATTGTCCGCTAGGTTCGCCACGCCCGCCTGCCCATCGTCCGGCTCCGGCAGCCTGCGGCACGTTCAGAAGGCTTGCATGACCAAATCCGATAACCGGCGCCTGCGAACCAACGATCCGGCGGCAACGCGCGCGCGCATTCTCGATGCCGCGGCGGACCTGTTCCAGACCAAGGGCTATCATGACGCCTCGATGCAGGACATCATCCGTGCAGCGGGCGTAACGAGCGGAGCGCTCCACCATCATTTCGCCTCCAAGAAGGAACTTGGACTGGCCGTCGTGCGGGATCGGGTCGCGGACGCCGTGCGCGAGGGCTGGATCGCACCCGTGCGGGAGGCGGAGACGCCGATCGACGGCATCGAGGCGGCTTTCCGCGCAATCGGCGAGGGACTGCTCGCCCAAGGCTTCGTGAGAGGGTGCCCATTGAACAATCTCGCGGTCGAGCTTGCCTTTGCGGATCCCGACTTTCGTCAGGCTCTGCTCGTCATCTTCGCCGAATGGCGCGACGCGATTGCAGAGCGATTCCGCATGTCCGGCCCGATGAACATGAGCCACGCAGCAGCCGACGATCTCGCGACGCTGGTCGTCTCGGCATATTCCGGCGCGATGAACCTCTCGAAAGCGGAGCAGTCACCTGCTCCGCTTCAATCGGCATGGGCTTCGCTGAGCCATCTGCTGCGGCAGAGCGCAGCACATCGCGCCGGCTGACGTTCGGTACGGCTCCCCGGGCCGAAAGCACGGCTGCGCTCACGAGCGGGCACTTGCAGAAAATCCGCGAGAGCGCTCCATAGCAGCCCGTCCAACTGGGCCCGACACTCGACCATGTATATGCCGGGCGCATGCACATCGAGACGAGATCGCCGCATCTGGCGAAGCAGAAACGGGCTACCGGACGGCAGCGAGGTCTCACAGGACTCTGCGCCGGACTGGCACTTCTTATTGTTGCGACGACAAGCAAGAGTTCGGGCCTGACCCTTCAATCAGATCCCGAGGCGGCCGCGCAGCTGACGCGCCCGACAGATGTGCAGGCGTGGGTGACGTTAGGGACGACGCTACGCTTACGGACTGATGGGTCGGGCCTGCCTGACGAGATGCGGCATGTGCAGGTTCGACCCGACTCCTATGCCCGATTCCGTCGAGATGGCCACTTTCCCGACGGCGCGACATTCATCGTAACGTTCCATGGCCTCAAGGCAGATCCGGCACATTCCCCGGAACGAAACGGGGAACCCGCACTCCTCGCGCAGACGGGCGAGCGCTTCGTGGGGGTAGAGGTACTCGACAGCAATCATTCGGAGGGGCGCCGCTTCTACAGCTTCCCCGGCGGTGTGACGCAGACATCAGCCCTGCCGCCTGGAAACACTTGTGCAACCTGCCATCGGAAATATGGCGACAGTCAGGGGCTTTTTACACAGCATTATCCGGCAACCCGCACCCTTTGGCGGGGCGTCAAATAGTAGATCTGTACCCAGTGCGATAGATCGTTCAAACGTTGACCGAGCGGCGCGGTAGACCTGCACATTCGTGGCGACGGTGAAGCTTCGATGACGCGCCATTTCCTTGCCCTGGTCCCAGGTCAGCGAGCGCCTTGGCTCCCCGGCGTAGCTTGCCGATCTTCCGGGCCAGAGCCCGCACGGCCGACGCCGAGTCCCGCTTCCTCAGCTTCACCAGCATCGTGAACCGACTGTGCCGCTCGACGGGCGTCGCGATGCGTGTGTCGCCGGCGCCGATGAGCAGATCGCTTTCCCGGTGACCGGGGACGGCGCGATCCTCGGCTTCGGCGGGCCGGTCCGTCGCGCAATAGCCGGACCGGCAGACCTGACGCGAGCCCTCGTGAGATCTCCTCGCGCTCCTCCCAGACGAAGAGCGCGATCCGCCCGGTGCCGCGCAGGTGGACGATGCCTCCGCGAAGGCTGATGATCTGCTGAACCCCGCTCTTGCTCCGCCGGTCCAATGATCGCGAGATAGACGATATGCTCTCGCCTCGCTTCCACCGCTCCCACAACTTTGTTTTCTGCGCAGAGGTAAACCAAACCTCGATTGGGCGTCGGTCATCTGCATCTCCGGCGTGTGCGAGACCACAACCTCTGCACCTCGGACCCTTCGAGATCGCGCCTAACCTGTCTCGCGGGCCGCCATGCCTCGAATACAAGCTCTGGGTGGATGCCGGAGGCGTACAGCATGCCATTGTCGTCTCCGCGGGTACGAGCTGTGCCGTCTCCCTGCGATCCGGCGCTGGTGCGGATCGGGCCTGACGAGATGAAGTCCGCCAGCGCCAACATGACGGAAATTTAAGCTGGCTCCCAGTTGGGTGACATCTTCGGCGTTGTAGCGACGGTGCATTCCGAACGCTCACAGGAAAGCCCAGGCATGCGCCCGCCCATCTTCTTCGATCCCACCGGCCGCCGCGGTCGCTGGGCAAAGCGAATGCTGGCGATCGGGATCGCGCTCGTTCTGATCGGCGCGGTGGCGTTCGCAACGACGCTCGTTGCGGTTCCGCGCGAACGAGGGCTCGTGTTGCCGTTTGCGCAGTCTCGTCCCGGCCAACTGCGCGGCACGCATTCCCGCCACGGCCTCGGCGCCTGGCTGCCGGCGATCCACTCGAAGGATCCGCACACGCCGCTCAACATCGGCTTCTACGTGCCTGGAGACGATGCGAGCCTCGCATCGCTCCGCCGGCACGTCGGGTCACTTGACTGGGCGGTGCCGGCGCTCGTCACCGTGGCCGGGACGCAGATGCGAGTCGAGCAGGATCCGCAGTTCGACCAAACGATCCGCGCGGCCGCGTCTCCGCCCAGGATCCTGCCCATGGTCCAGAATTTCGGCGATGCGGCGTGGGACGGTGCGGGCGCCGCGACGTTGCTGCGCGATGCCGCGCGCCGCCGCGCGCTGGCGGCACGCCTCGCCACAATGGTCGCGGGGCGGCGCGATGCCGGGCTGGTGATGGACTTCGAGGCGCTGCCGCGAAGCGCCATGGGCAATTATCTGCGCTTTCTCCGCACACTTCGCACGGCGCTGCCGGCCGGGTCCCAACTCGCGGTCACAGCGCCGGCCGAGGACCAAAGCTGGCCGCTGCCCGCGTTGGCGGCCGTCGCAGACCGGGTGATCGTCATGGCCTATGACCAGCATTGGGAGGGCGGCGAACCCGGCCCCATCGCCGCACAGGACTGGTTCGTCCAGCAGGTCGGGGCAGCCCGCCGATCGATAGGCGCAGACAAGCTCGTCGTCGCGCTCGGAAGTTATGCCTATGACTGGCATGGGAAGGCCACCGACGCATTGTCGATCGAAGAGGCCTGGCTTGCCGCCCATGACAGCGAGGCGCCGGTTTCCTTCGATCGCGCCAGCGGCAATGCCGGCTTCGCCTATGACGAGGACGGGCAGCACCACAGCGTCTGGATGATGGATGCGGCGACCAGCTGGAACCAGCTCCAGGCCTTGAAGCGGATGGGCATCGACGATGTGGCGCTCTGGCGACTGGGCACCGAGGATGCCGGCTTCTGGTCCGATCTCGGCGCCTTCCGCAGCGGCGGCGTGCCCGATCTTTCCACTCCCCGTTCGCTGCTCAGCACCGATGTCGAGGGTTCCGGCGAGATCCTGCGGATCGCCGCGACGCCCACCGACGGCCGCCGCACCGTCACTCGGGACGCGCAGGGGATGATCCGCGACGAGGCATATGGGGCAGTGCCCACGCCCTATGTCGTGCAGCGTACCGGCGGCACCGAGCCGCGGCGGCTCGCACTGACCTTCGACGATGGCCCCGATCCGGCATGGACGCCGAAGATCCTCGACACGCTCGAGGCCGCGCATGTGCCGGCGACCTTCTTCGTCATCGGAGAGAATGCCTTGCAGCATCCGGCCCTGCTGCGCCGCATGATCGCCGACGGGGACGAGATCGGCAATCACAGCTACACCCATCCCAATCTGGCCAACGCCAGCGCGACACAGACGCAACTGGAGCTCAATGCGACCCAGCGGCTCGTCGAAGCCTATACCGGCCACCGCATGACGCTGTTCCGCGCGCCCTATTTCGGCGATGCGGAACCCACCACGGCCGACGAGCTCGGCCCCGCACTGGAGGCGCAGAAGGCAGGCTATACAGTGGTGGGCCTGCACGTGGATCCGAACGATTGGCAGCGCCCCGGCGTGGATGCGATCGTCGATCAGGTCGTCGCGCAGGTCCATGGCGCGACGCCCGCGGCTTCGGCGAATGTCATCCTCCTCCACGACGGCGGCGGGGATCGCAGCCAGACGCTCGCCGCACTCCCGCGGATCATCGCGACGCTGAAGGGGCAGGGCTATCGCTTCGTTCCGGCCTCGCAGCTCGCCGGCATTCCGCAGGCGGAGGCGATGCCCGTCGTCACGGGGAACGATCTCCTCGCAGTCCGCGTCGACGTGGCGATTTTCGTCGCTCTCGCCGCCCTCGCGGCGACGATCGCCTGGCTCTTCTACGTCGCCATCGCGCTGGGCATCGCACGCGCAGTGTTGATGGCGGGCCTGGCCTGGTTCCAGAGCCGACGGCGTCGGCCCGAGCCGCCCGCCTTCGAGCCGGCCGTTTCGGTGATCATCCCCGCCTATAACGAGGAGCGCGTGATCGCCCAGTCGATCGCGCGTGCGCTCGCCAGCGACTATCCCGCGCTGCAGATCATCGTCGCCGACGACGGATCGCAGGACCGCACCAGCGCGGTGGTCGCGGAATCCTTCGGCACCGATCCGCGCGTCACGCTGCTCACGCTGCGCAACGGCGGCAAGGCGGCGACGCTGAATCGTGCGTTGCGCCATGCGACCGGCGAAGTGATCATAGCCCTCGACGCGGACACCCAGTTCGAGCCGGCGACCATTCGTCGCCTCGTCCGCTGGTTCGCCGATCCGCGCATCGGCGCGGTGGCGGGCGACGCACGGGTCGGCAATCGCGTGAACCTCGTCACGCGTTGGCAGGCCATCGAATATATCACGGCCCAGAATCTGGAGCGGCGCGCGCTCGCCGGCTTCGATGCCATGACCGTGGTGCCGGGCGCAGTCGGCGCGTGGCGCCGCATCGCGATCGATCTCGGTCGGCGGCTATCCCGAGGACACGCTCGCGGAGGATCAGGATCTCACCATCGCCGTCCAGCGCGCCGGCTGGCGGGTCACTTACGATCCGCGCGCCGTCGCGTGGACCGAGGCGCCCGAGAGCTTCAGGGCGCTGGCGCGACAGCGCTACCGCTGGGCGTTCGGCACGCTGCAATGTCTTTGGAAGCACCGGGCTGTCCTGCGTGCGGGCAAGCCCTCCGGCCTCGCTCTGGTGGGCCTGCCACAGGCCTGGCTGTTCCAGATCGCCTTTGCCGCGATCTCGCCGCTCATCGATGCGACGCTCGTCGCGTCGCTGCTGGGCACTGCGCTTCGCGTCCTCCAGCATGGCTGGGCCCAGACGAGCGGGGATGTCGGCATCATGGTGTTCTACTGGATGGCGTTCACTGCGGTCGACATATCGTCCGGCTGGCTCGCCTACGCGCTCGATGGCAGTCGCGCGCGCTACCGCCCGGACCTGCTGGTCGCGCAGCGGCTCGTCTATCGGCAGATCATGTATTGGGTCGTCCTCCGCGCGATCGTCTCGGCGATCGGCGGCTGGGTCGTGGGATGGGGAAGCTCGAGCGAACGGGCAACGTCGCGGACGAAACCGCGGCCAGCGCAATCAGAATCGCCTAGGCGCCGACTATCCAATTAAGCGCTCGCGGCCGTAGAAGCCGCCCGCGGATGGGCATCCTCATGACAGCCTATCCCACCGATGCAGCCCGTGCACAGGCGATGCTGGCGGGAGCGGCGGCGTTTCTGACCAAGCTATCGATCCCGACGCCCTTTCTCGAGGCGATTGAAAACATCGTCGCCTGAGTGCGGCGCGTTGGCGCCGCCGAGGCAGGGGCATCTTCGCAGGACGTCGAAGATTACGAAACTGGCAAACCCAGCCCGGCGAGTATGCCTTTGAAATGCGCCAGCGCCTCCGGGCTCGGGCCAGGATAGTCGCCCGGCGTCGGCTGGTCGCCGATAAAGCCCATGTCCGCCTTGCCTTCGGGCAGGCTGTAGAAGCCGAGCACGAAGAGATGGCGCAGCGTGTCCATGAACGCGACCGGCCTTGCCATCCCGGCGACGGGCGCCGTGACTGTCAGCGCATCGAGCAGTCCAGCGCGCTGGGCCGGGGTGATCACATCGAACGCGGTCTTGTGCAGTGCCCGGCTCTGCGCGTCGAGCCAGATCAGCCCGCCGAGCACCTGCTCCCGGTCCTTCCGCTGGGTCGGATAGGGCGCACTGATCCACTCGTCCACGAACGCCCCGACGCCGAGCTTGCCGGCTCCCGGGGATTGCTCGTCGGCAGGCAGGATCAAGTCCCCTAGCAGATCGACGGTCGCGCGCTGCACCTTGCTCAGCGTCAGCGGCCACGGAACCTTGGGCGCTATGAGATCCGGATCGCGGCCATAGCCCTGCGCGGGTGCCGGCGGAGGCAATGTGGCAGGCCAGTCGGCGACGACAAACGGCGGCGGAGTGCCCTGCCCTGCCGCCATCGCGGGCGGCGTCCAGCGGGCGAGCGGTAGCGCCGCAGCGGTCATCATCCACTGCAGTGTCTCGCGGCGCGACGGCGTCATGCGATCACTCCTGACTTGAAGCGAGAGGCAAGGCGCTCGGACGCGCGCAACGCCAGCGCGAGAATGGTGAGCGTCGGGTTCTTGTGCGCGCCAGAGGCGAAGATCGCGCCGTCCATCAGCACCAGATTGCCGACGTCCCAGGTCTGGCCATAGCTGTCGACTACCGAGGAACGTGGATCGGCGCCCATCCTCGCGGTGCCCAGTTCATGGATGATCTCGCCGCCGGCGGTGATGAGCTTTTCAGGTGGCAGTTCGGGATCGAGGGGCGTGGCGTTCATCCGCTTGAACACGGCGCGCGCGGTTCGCTGCCCATGCGCGACCTGATTCAGCTCGTGCTGCGACCAACGAAAGGCGAAGCGCAGCACTGGAATGCCGAACCGGTCCTTCACGCCCGGATCGATTTCGCAATAGGTGTCCTTGTTCGGAATCATCTCGCCGCGTAGCACCATCGCGATCGTCGCGCCCGAGGCGGTGCGGACCGCTTTCTT
The DNA here is from genome assembly GCF_027941955.1 of Sphingomonas sp. 7/4-4. Classification (GTDB taxonomy): domain Bacteria; phylum Pseudomonadota; class Alphaproteobacteria; order Sphingomonadales; family Sphingomonadaceae; genus Sphingomonas. The sequence continues at coordinate 221,518 of NZ_CP115960.1, read as the reverse complement.
CAGCCCCGCTCCCCAAACCCGCGGCAGAGCCGCAGCGGGCGGGATGCCGAACCGGCCGCCGATCTCGAAATGATAGCCGCGGGCAAAGTCCAGTTCGCCACGCTTCTGTTCCTGGTACAGCCAGAACGGAATATAGATGTGCTGCCCGCCGATACCGTCTTCATTGTAGCGCGGACGCCCGGCAAGCGCGGGGACAAAGGCTCGAAACGACGCGCCGGTCGAGATCGGTGAGATTGCGGCCGAGCTGGCCAGAGGCGTTGGCGAGCCCGGCGGGCTTGTCGCCGGAATTGAGCAGCAGCCGCGTCGTCTCGCAGGTTCCCGCCGCAAGGATGATGGCCCGCGCTTGAACCTGGTGGCGGGCGCCAGTCTTGCGATCGACATATTCGACCCCTGCGGCGCGACCCGCGCTTGCCATCGTCACCTTCGAGACCATCGCGTCGATGACGATCGTCAGTTTGCCGGTGGCCTTCGCCATCGGCAGGAACGATGTCGTGGTCTGAAACATCGCGCCGATCGTGCAGCCGCGAGTGCACGGCGTCGCGTTGAAGCAGGCACTGCGCGGCGCGATCTTGTCGGGCATGTCGCGCGTGATCACCGCCGTGTGCGCGGTCCGCACCGGGATCCCCATGCTTTCGCACGTCGCCTTGAGGAGCATTTCCGGGACGCGAGGCTTGGGCGGCGGCATCAGGCAGCCCGGCGCCGAATCGGGGTGGTTCTCGAGCTCGATCCGCCCGCCATTGACTCCGATCATCCGCTCGACGCGGTCATAGAACGGAGCGATATCGTCATAGCCGATCGGCCAGTCCACCCCTAGCCCATCCCGCGAGAAGGGCTTGAAGTCGTACGGTCCCCAGCGCGGCACGTGCCGGCCCCAATGATTGGTTCGCCCACCCAGCATCCGGGAGCGGTACCAACGAAAGTCCGTGCCCTCGCGCATGGTGTAGGGCTCGCCGTCAACCTCCCAGCCGCCCCCACGGTCGCGTCGAAATAGCCGAACGGCTTGTCGGGCGTGGCCGCCCCGCGCAGGGAGCGTCGCTCTCGGGCGCCATCATGTTGACCTCGGCCTGCGGATCATAGTCGCGACCTGCCTCGAGCATCAGGCAGCGCAGTCCCGCTTTGGTCAGGCTATAGGCCGCCATGCCCCCCGCAGCGCCCGAGCCGACGATGATGACATCGGCGGTGGCTGCCGCCGGATCAAACGCCGCCGCCGTCATTGGGCGCTCGCTCCGAGCTTGCGGATCTTGATGTTGCGAAACGCGACCGGCTCGCCGTGATCCTGGAGGCCGATCACCCCGCTTGGAAACGTGCCGAACAGCGGCATCGAGGCGAACTTCGACGCCGCCACGCGCTTGCGCCAGGCATCATTACCGAAGGGCACGTCGGCGGTCAGCGTGCCGTTCAGCCATTGGCGAATGTGGCCTTGCTCGACGCGTAGCCGCGCATGATTCCAGGTCCCGGCGGGGTGCGCCGCGCTCAATGGCGGCACCGTGATATCGTAGAGCGAACCGGCGCGGTGGGACGGGATCTTGCCGTCGGGATGGCCGGCATTGTCGAGGACCTGCATCTCGATTCCGGTCTCGTAGATGTTCCTTGTCCCGGGCGCGTTGCGGGCGAGGTAGAACACGCCGCTGTTGCCGCCGCGCTCGACCTTCCAGTCGAGCGTCAGTTCAAAGGCACCGTAGCTGTCGGCGGTGACGAGGTCGCCTCCGCTCATCTCGCCGGTTTTCGACGTCAGAACGAGCGCTCCGTCGCGCACCGCCCAGTTGGGCGACGCCGCGGCGCCGCCAAAAGAGCGCCAGTTGCTCAGGTCGCGGCCGTTGAACAGCAGCTGCCAGCCTTCGGCGCGTTCGCCGGCCGTGAGCGTATTGGGTGCAGTTGCTTTCTGGCCGGCCAGCGCCGGCGTGGTCACCAAGGCCAAAAGGCAAAGGCCCGCAATCGACAATCTACGCATCAGGTCTCTCCCTTCGCTCCATCGTCTCCGCGCGAGCGATCGCATTCTCAACAGCAGCGTCGTCACGGTTCACCAGAATTGTGTTTCGGTGAAACGAAACCGCCCGCATCCGTGCGCCGAACCTCTCACTAAGATCGCCACTTCGCAATAATAAACGAAGTTGCTTTCATTTTTCCGCTTCAGGCTGCTGCATCCTCTCGAATTCGATCCCGCACCGGGTGCAAACCGCCAGGCCCAAACCAGGAACACCGGCAAGCCTGGCGGACGACCGTGGGACGCACTCGCGCCGTTCTGGCGGACGTCCCCTCTTGGTGGAAAGCGGACATCACATCTCTTCAGGCGCCAATTGCTTCAAACGGCGTCGATAGTAGGTGAGCGTTGTTGCGACGTTTCCCCAGAGCGCCGTCGCGCCGAGATACAGCAGTGCCTTTTGGGTGCTCTCGTTAACGCCGTCCCCGATGTACGTGAGCGCGGCATACAGGAACAGGGCCGACGAAAGCTGCGCAACCCAATAGGCAAAGCTGTCGAACCGCCTCCACATCGCCTGCTCCCCGTCGAGTGATACAAGGACATCTATGGGGCATTTGCGACGTCCGCTACTGGGGCATTAGCCGCCGGTCCGCTTGCCGATCGCGAACGGCAAGAAGTGATGGTTGGCTGCCAGTCCGCTTCTAGCGAGGAAGAAGCGTTAGCTACCCGGACCGATCTTCAAGTTCCCGCGGAGCCTGCAAACGTCGCGCCGCCTCGGCGTCATCACAGATATGCAGGCGCACCTCGACCAATTTCGTGCCGACGAAACGAAATTGCTCGGCGATGAAGATTACTCCGGCGGAGTCCGCGAGGCCGGCGCTGATCGTAGCAAATACCGTGTCCCCGTCACCGTAGACGCCCAGGAGTTCAAACCGATCGAAATCGTAGAAATCTCGAACTTCGGGGTAGAATCGCTTGAATTCCTCAAGGCCGCGATAGGTGCCGCCAAATGGCAACGATGCCGGCTCATGCATCAAGAGATCGGCGTCGAACCGATCGGGGTAATCCTCCAGTCGCCTCTTTTGACCGATCATCTCCTGGATGAACGCCTTGTTGGCTTCAGTATCTGTCATGGTTCCTCCTGCATTGCAGCCTCGAGCCGTCAATCGCCGATAAGTGAATTGGAATGCCGCAGGTTGCGGTCAACGCGGGACAGGCAACCTGATGCGCTGCGAAATACCGACATCCGGCTGAAAACGCATACGTAAGGCGTGTGTCACGCCGCAGGTATGATGAGATAACACGACCAATCGACCCACCCCGCGACCCTGGACGTCGCACGGAGTGGCCACCTTGGCTGAGCAAAGAGACTGGATGGCGGCGACCAGAATGTTTGCGCGTAGCACGCGTCGCGGCTTGTCGCTTTATGCGGTCAACGTCGGCACGACGATCAACACCATTTACGCTGTCATGCCGATATGCAGGCGGGCAACCGGCCCCGCACCATGCGACCCGCGATGCGGCGCACCTGCTCGCCGCCCCATTCGAGGATATCCGCGGAGGCCCACCCCGGCGTGCAGGCCGTGCTGGTGCGGTTCTTCCGCGGCGAGGCTGTGGCCGACACCCGGCTAACCTTGCCGCCGCCGAAGTTCCTGGTGCTGTGATCGGGTGGGCGACAACGAGGAGGACGGAAGGCCGCGACGGCGGCGGCACATTGCAGGCCACTTTCGAAAAGGGAAGACTGGTTGAGAAATTCGAATTTGGGTTGAAATAGTTCGGACGTCCCGGGGTCCAGCGACCGATCGTCTCAAACTGGGCCGTAAGCGGATTGGCTGCCTTAGAAGCAACATCGGCGAAAGCAGACGCTCCGGGTTAAAACGCCAGCCGCGCGGGCGGACCCCTTCCTTTTCCCACAAGGAGATTAGGAGCTTGCCCACTCTCCACCTGGAACCGCCCCGCCCATGTAACCGATGCACGTCTGAACACTGCCGTTCCGATCCGCCGTGCTCGACATGCCGGCTATCGTGCCAACTCCAGAATTTGCCCCTCGGCAAGCAATCTCGCGCGGAGCTTGGCGTAATCCACCTCCTGAACCGGGACGCCCTCATCGATGGCGATCGATGCCGCCGCGGCGGCGGACTGGCCTAGGATCATGAATACCGGCTCCATCCGGATCGAGCCATAGGCGATGTGCGACGCCGATAGCGCGACGGGGACCAACAGGTTCGTTGCCTCGCGCTGGCGCGGCACGATCGCGTCGTAACTGATCGGATAGGCCCGGCCCGGGCTCACTTCGATATTGCCCTCGTTGCGCACGAAGCCGCGCGCGTCGACGATGCGCTGCACATTGTGCGAATCCATGTTGTACGATCCCATGCCGATCGGCCGCGGTGTCGCCCTGGTGCCGCGCAGATGGGGTTCGGCCATCACGAAATCGGACACCATGCGCCGTGCCTCGCGCACATACATCTCGCGCGGCCAATGGCCGGTCTTCACGAACTCGTCCTTGCACAGCCCCCATTTCGACATTTCGGCGCGCGTCTCGGCGGGGACGCCGGTATCGTTGGCCATGAACCACAACAGCCCCTGCTGATAGGTCGTGTGCTCGCGCGCGATCGCCGCGCGCTCGGCATCGCTTCCTCGGGATAGCCATAGTTCATCCCGATATTGTCGAACGAGAAGGCGCCGAAATTGTTGGTGTCGGTCTTGCCGTTCGGGATCCGGTCGAACTTCTGGAAGAAGTTGCGATGGCCCGCATCCATGTAGCGCTTGAGCAATGTGTACTGGCTGGCGTCGTAGCCCCTGGGCCTGGCGAATGGCACGCGGTTGGCGGGCACGTCGGTCAGGCACATGCGATAGGTATAGGCCTGGATCTTCGTATCGACGGTGCCGTCGGGGGCCGGACGCTCGGCGCTGACTCGCGGCACCAGCCCGCTCCGGGGATCGCCGGGAACCCGGTAAGGATCCACGTCGCGCGTGAACTGGTGGTTGGTGGTGTTCTTGAGCTGCACGCCGTTGAGCGTCTCGCCGTAAGTCGCGTTGGCCTCGCGCCCCACGGTGAAGCGCACGCCGGCGCTCGCCATCAGATCGCCTTCATAGGTCGCGTCGATAAAGACCCTGCCCTCGAAGCGCCGCCCCGATTTCGAGCGGAACGCAGTGATCTTCCCGCCGGCCATCTCCACGCCGCGCTTCGACCGGTCGAGCGGCTGGTTGCGGACGATCGTCACTCCGGCCGCGCGCGCCCAGTCCTCGTAGATCCGCTCGCCGACCTTGGGCTCGAACTGCCACATCGCGTCGCCGTCGACGAAATTCTCCCCGCGCGCGGGGCGCGGCGCATGGACCCAAGCCGCGGGGTCGTCATAGTGGCGCTTCACCTTGCGGTAGAAGTCGAGCGAGAGGCCACCGATTGCCCGATGGTTGCCGGTGTCCGACCAGCCGAGACCGTTGGTCGACATGCCGCCGAGATAGTCTTCGCGGCACACCAGCAGCACCGACCGTCCCAGCCGCCGCGCCTCGATCGCCGCGACGACGCCGCCCGAGGTGCAACCATAGACTACGATGTCCGCGCGCTGCGGCTTTGCATCGGCCTGCGCCGCCGCCATCGGCACCAGGCAGGTGGCCGCCGCAAGCGCGTGGCGGAGGGTTCGGTGGATCATGATGTGCCTTCCCCTATGCCTGATCAGAAGCTCGCGGCGACGCCGAAGAAGATGCGGCGGTCCTCGCGTGCGGTGAAGGTCAGCCGATCGGGCTCGCCGAGATATTGGGAGTCGATCTCCTTGGTGAGATTGATCCCCTCGACCGTCAGCCTCAGATTGGGCGTCAGGTTGATCTGCGCCGATGCATCGAGCTGGCCGCGTCCCGAGACATAGTTGTTGCCGCCGCTCGCCGCGCCGCCGACGCTGTTCAGATATTCGCTGCGCCAGGTATAGGCCGCGCGCACCGAGAAGATGCTGTCCTCATAATAGCCGATCAGCGTGTAGCTGTCGCGCGACAGGCCGGGCAGCGGCAGTCGCTCGCCGGTAATCGCGTCGACGAGCGGGGTCCTGCTGTCGACATAGGTGTAGTTCGCCTGGATGCCGAAATTGTCGAAGGGCGCCGGCAGGAAGCGCAACGCCTGCTGCCAGGCAAGCTCGAACCCCTTGATGCTGCCGTCCTCGCCATTTTGCGGCTGCGAGATGTCGAACAGGCCGAAGCGCTCGGAGAAGCCGGGGACGAACTCGCGGTTCACGGTCGTCACCGTGAACGAATCGACCTTCTTGTAGAATGCCGCGGCGGTCAGCGAACTGGACGGCGCGAAATACCATTCGAGCGTGGCGTCGGCCTGCTTCGCCTCGAACGGCCGCAAATTGGGATTGCCGCGCGAGCCAGTCATGTTGACGGTGTTGGGCACGAAGCTCGCGCTGACCTGGTTGAGGCTCGGCCGCGACACGACCTTCGCGGCGGCGAGGCGCAGCGTCAGGTCCTCGCTGAAGTTCACCGACAGATTGGCGCTCGGCAGCCAATAGCCGAAATCCGATTTGATCACGGTCGTCGCGGTCGGTGACAGATACCCCAACGTCGCGCGGGCGGTGTCGATATAGCGGAGCCCCGCATTGCCCTTGTAGCCCAGCCCGCCGAGCGTGCCTTCGAAATTCGCCTTCACATAGGCGCCGAGCGTCTCCTGCGTCACGTCCTTGATCGACGTCGGTCCGACCGTGATGCTGGTGTCGTACGGATCGGGGACTGCGAGCCCGAGCCCGTCGCGCGCGATGCTTTTGTCGAGCGTGCCGCCGAGCAGGTCGCGCGGGAAATCGCCGCCGACGCCAGGAAAAAGGCGCCATAGTCCTTGCCGTAGCTGAGGCCGGGAAGCTCATCGACGGTGAGGATGCCATCGCCGTTGCGGTCGCCCGCGGCGAGCAGGCTGGCCGCGACGGGCAGATTCTGCGGATCGGCGGCGAGCAGTTCGACCCGCTCGTAGCGCATGCCCGCCTCGACCGAAGACAGGATGCCCCATTCGGTCTTGTATTCCCAATCGAGCCGCGCGTCGTAGCCCTTGTTATCGGTCACTGCGTCGTAATCGAAGATCGACAGGAGCTGGTAGCGCGTCGGATCGCTCGGGTTGAAATTGGCGTCGATCGACAAATCCGGCACGGCATTTCCGCCACGGAAATCATAGCTCGCATTGGCGAGGTTGCCGGCGCGTGGCACGACGACATAGGTGAAGGATGCGCCGGGACCTCCGTCGCTGCCCTTGCCGCGGCTGTATGACATGTCGAGGCTCACCCGCGCACGGTCGTCCTCCCATTTCACCGATCCGCCGAACAGCGTCGATTTGAGATCGGTCGGCTCGTCATAGATGAGCGGGCGCACGGTGACGCCCTGGAAAGTCCCGGCGACGACGGTGCCCCTGTCGTTGACCGTCGCGTCCATGTCGTTGTTGTTGAACAGCACTTGATAATTGACGCTGTTCCGCTGGCGCTTGAGGTGGTTGTAGGTCGCGTCGAGGATGATCTCGAGTTCGTCGGTGGGGCGCCATTGCGCGGTGCCGTTGAGCGTCAGCCGCTGCTCGGCGCGATCGAAGACGCGCGCCATGAAGCGGTTGGGGCGGAACAAGCCGGGATCGTCGACGCCGTCGCCATTGCCGTCGATGGTGTTGGTCTGCGTCCATCCGCCCGTGTCGAACGAATAGCCGAGCGTCCTGGTGTCCGAATAGGCGACGCTGGCAAGCAAGCCGAACCGGTCGCCGAGCTTCTTCGACACCAATGCAGATCCGCGATAGCCGACATGCTCGGCCTGATCGGCATAGGCGCCCTGGATACGCCCGGCGACCACCAGGTCGTCGAGCTCGAGCGGACGCTTGGTGCGCAGGTTGACCGTGGCACCGAGCGCGCCTTCGGGCATGTCGGCGGTGGGCGACTTGATGACCACGATCGACGCGAGAATCTCGGGGCTGATCGACTCCAGCGCCGCGTTGCCGCCGTTGCCCGGGCCGATGAAGTTGCGGCCATTGATCTCGAGCCGGTTCTGCGAAATGCCGCGCACGGTGAAATTGGAGCCATCGCCCTCGCGGCGGCTGATCTGGACGCCAGTGACGCGGCTCATCGATTCGGCGACATTCTGGTCGGGAAGCTTGCCGATATCCTGCGCGGTGATGACGTCGACGATCGAATCCGCCGAGCGCTTGACGTTGATCGATTCCTGCAGCGACGCGCGGATGCCGGTGACGACGATATCCTCCGCGGGACTCTCAACCGACGGGTCGGCCTGTGAAATATCCGGCGATGATGCACTAGCGCCGGTCGACAGTCCGTTTCCCGCCTGCACGATCGCGATTGCGCCGGCCTCTCCGCTCCTGCTGCTCAACCCGGTGCCGCGAAGCAGTGCGGCCAAAGCGCGCTCGGCTGAATCCGAGCCGCGAAATCCGGGGAGTTGATGCCGTTGACGTCCTCGGCCCGGTAGATGACCGGCCGGCCGGATTGGCGTCCGAAGGTATCCAGAGCTGCCTTGAGACTGCCCGAGGGTATGTCGAAGCTTCGCTGTTGCGCCTGCGCTGGCGCCGCGATTGCAAACATACACGCACTGGCGGCGAGCGCCGCAGCGAGGCTGGTGGACCTCATCCTCTTCCCCTATCGTGCGGGTGCTCCATCAGCCACCCGTCTCAGGGAATAGAGACAATCAACGTCCCGGCAGCTGTAATGTCTTTTTCTGAATTTTGATCGCGCTCTGCGTTTCCTCGATCTCGAGCGCATAGGCATCGCGGAGCAGCCGCGCGAAGGCATCGGGCTCCGAAGCCGGGAAGGCGCCGCCGATGCGGATATTCGCAGCTTCGGCGTCACCGATGACGATCTTCTTCCGGTTGTAGCGGTTGAACTCAAGAGCGATGTCCCCGAGCCGCTCCTGGTCGAAGCTCAGCATCCCCTCTCGCCATGACAGCGCCTGCTCGACGCGTTCGGGCGAAGCGGACGTGACCAGCGTCGCCGCCCCGTCGCTCAGCGCGACGCCGCCGGCCGTGACGACCGCCGAGCGGGCCGCGCTCGCATGCTCGACATTCTCGACACGCACCCGCCCCTCGCGCACCCAGACAGTCACCTTGCCGCCGAAGCGCCGCACGGAGAATTTCGTGCCGAGTACCGTGATCTCCCGGGAGCCGGCGTGCACGATGAACGGCAGCCCGTCGCGGTGCGACACTTCGAAGAACGCTTCGCCCTTGTCGAGCCACACCGCGCGGCGATCTCCGCCGATCGCCGTTCGCACCCGCGTGTCGGTGTTGAGCTCGACACGGCTGCCGTCGGAAAGCCCAAGCGAGCGATGCCCGCCCACCTCCGTGGCGAAGCTGGCCGTGGCGACAGCCGCTTGCCTGCTGGGGCGCGCTTCGTGGAAACTCACGCCGACAATTGCTGCAACGGAGGCCGCCAGAGCGGTCAGGGCAGCCCAGGTTCGCGGCCGCAGCCGCCAGGCAGATGCGCGCCCTCGCGGCGCTGCGGCGAGGCCACTGCCAAGGGCGGCAACGCGGTCCGCTTCACGCCAGCTGTGCTCGAGGCGCCAGAAGGCAGCCTTGTTCAGGTCGGACTCCTCGAGCCAGGCGTCCAGGGCTTGCTGGTCGTGGTCGGACCAGCTGCCTTGCTCGCGCGCGATGATCCAGTCGGCGGCGCGGTCTCGTGCCGAGCGAGCGTCGGTCATCCTTCGCCCCTTTCCGTCCGCCGGGCGCTGTATCGGCGCCGGACGATCTTGCCGGCGCCGCCGAGCATGTGATCGGCAAGCGCCTTCATGCCCATTGCGAGCTGATGGTTGACCGCGTCCTTGCCGATGCCCAGCCGCTCCGATGTCTCGGCAACGTCGAGCCCCTCCACCTTGCGCAGCAGCACGACTTCCCGGACGCGCGGCGACAGCTTTTCGATCCCGGCCTGGGCGCGTCGCAATGCATCGCGCGCGTGCAGTTGCCGCTCCGCCTCGAACATGTCGATGTCGGCGACAACGGTCTCGAGGTCGGCGACGAGCTCAAAGGACACGATCCGTGCCCGCTTGGCGCGGTTGATAAGGTGATTCCGCGCTACGGTGAACAGATATCCGGGCGTATTGTGCGGAATGGCGTTCCGGGCGCCGGTGATCGCCAGCTCGTAGACGTCGTGCATCAAATCGGTCGCGTCGTCGGCCGCTGGCCAGTTCCGCCGGATGAAACGCAGCAGCGATGCCTCCAGAGGAAGCACTTCCCGGCAGAACCACTCCCGAACTGCCGCGTCCCTGTCCATTGATCTCACCCGATTCCCGCTACGCATCGCGGCTGCTTCGCTAGCCAAGACAATCCGGCGCCGAGGATCTGTAATCGAAAGTTACCGCTCTCGCCAAATCGACACGCGGACGCCGATTCACCTGTCTCGCCGATCGAAATCGCAATCGATCTGCGTCGCCGTCGCAATCCAGCGTCAGAAACATGCGCAGGTGATGGGCCGACCCGCTGAACGAACAGCGGCTTTCGGGAGCAACAGCGGTTCGCTGGAATGACAAAATTTGGGCGCTTAGCTGCCGGCCTTAGGCTGGCGGTGGTTCAGGGCGTGATGGTCAGGATCACACGCCTGTATCGCGTGAGCGGGGGCGTTCCCTTGTCCGTCACCCTGACGATAAAATGCGCCTCACGCGGCGCGATGACGGTCGGGGCCATGAAATCGACCGTGTGGATGTTGGCAGCAATGCCATTTGGGATCGGCGACTGCCAGTGGCCGATCTCCTGATAGTGGAACCACTGGAAGCTCAGGCTATCACCATCGGGATCGATGCTGTCCGCCGCGCTCAGCACGAAACGCTGGCCGGATTTGACGGTCAGCCGATCCGGATGGGCAAGCCGCACCTGCGGCGCGTGGTTTGTTTCTGCAAAGGACCGCACCGTCCAGTCCATTCGCGCGGCGAAGTCGTTCTGGATGTCGTCACGCCACCGCCAGATCCCGGAGCGAAAATCCTTGATGGCGCGGCCCCCGGGCGCGTGGGCTCTGCCGAATTCACCCGCTACCTGAGGGGTGAAAGTGTCGATCGCGTTGGTCCAGATCGGCCTTGTCTCCGGCTCGACCGGCACGCCGCTGAAGCCGGCTGGATCGGTCGTCGCCACCGGCGGCGTGTAGAGTTCGTACCGGCCGCCCCACCCTCCCCAGTCAGGATGTTCCGGATCGCTCAGACCGGTCGGGATCAGCGAGAGAAAGGCGGGCGTATCGCCCTCCATGCCATAGGAGACGTCGGGATAGCTCGCGCCGAGCGGCCCATGGCCCTGCTGGATGTTCTCGCGCAGCCATGCATTGCTGATCGTACGATTGTCCGCGCCGTCGATGACGGTGTGGATGCCGGTCCAGGTGCCGGCGCCATAGCCGCCGGGGCTGACGATGTAGGACAGTTCGGGAAAGGCCTTGCGGATCCAGGCGCCGCCGTCGTCCTGGTCCGAAATGGTGTACACGCGCAGCTTGGCGATTAGCCGCCGCGCCACCTCCGGTGAGCGGGTTTCCCGGATCGTGTGCAATGCCTGGGCCAGCGTGTTCACACCGCCCCATACCGAGATCCACAGCGGCCGCGCATCGCTGCGCTCGAGCGCCTCGACGATCAGACGCGATCCCGGCGTGTCCTTGCCCGTCCCAACGGCAGCCATGCCATAGTCAGGCTGCCCTGCACGCACGAGAGCGCCAAGCCGGTCGGGCACGGGGAAGCCGGTCTCATGCCTGGCAAGGTTTGGCTGTACCTTTCCGTAAGCCTGGATGATGCGACGGATCGACTCGGGATGAACCTGCGTCTTCATGTGGATCGACGTGGTCGCCACCAAACCTTCGAGGTCGATCTGGTTGGCATAGAGGAAGAGCCGAACGAAAGACTGGGTGTCGTCAGGATCGGCCTCGATGTCGCTCAGCACAATCATGCGCTGCCTCTCCGACGGTGCGGGAAGAGGCGACTGGGCGGCGGCCGGTATCGCGAGAGCAACGAGCGGCGCGGCAATTGCGAACGTGGCTGACAATTTTCGCATCCCTGCCTCCCTCTGCTCTTCCCGTGCGCTCTTGATGCGCTACGCGAAACTTGATGGTAGCGCTACCAGAACGTCGTGGATGAGCAAGCGGCTAAACGCAGTCCCTTGCAAGCTGGACGGGGACAGCGCGAAGCTCACCACGAACACCGGGACCGGGCTGCCAAATGCTTGCCACTCCATCCTCCGGCGATGAATCGCGGGGCGGCGAGGGTTCGCGAACTGCCAGAACCCGCGATCCGCAGCCCGCAATAGGCAGCCTCCGACCACCGCCTTGCATGAGCGGCGGCTTTCAGGAGCTATTGCCGGTAAATTTAACAGCCGACTTTGGGCGCGAAGTCGTCACCCACGCAATGGCAGCAATTGGCCTGTGAGATTCGCTCCGGTGCTTGCTCGCCTGGGATTCTGGCGGGCACGCCAAAAATTCCGGACGTGACAAATATACTTGACTATGGACAAGCATACTTTACTCCTCCTGCAACGCAACCGGAAGGGACAGGCATGTACGAGTCGCACAACGGCACGCTCAAATGGAGCGCGCTAGACCGCGAGGAAAAACGGCTGGCGACGATCTCTCTCGCGGCGGGTTCGGCTCCGGCCCTGTTGTTGCTGCTTCCAATCGCCGAAAAGGGCTTCCACCTCGGTCGATGGATGCGTGGCGGAGATACTGCCGCGGCCGTCAGCACCGGGCTCGACGGCCTGCGGGCATCGCCCTGGCTCAGTGCGTTCGTGCTCGTTGCGATACTGGGCGGATTCGTCAGCGCGATCGCCTGGTGGCGCTTCGGCTTGCGACAGGACGAGATGTTCCACCGGGTGCAGGGCTTCGTCCTTGTCCGCATGGGCAGCTGCGCGATCGCCATCACCCTGTTGTGGTGGATGACCTCGCTGCCGGGCTGGGTGGGACAATTCTCGCCAGAAGGAATGGTCTATGGCGGTCTGCTGCTCTTCGCCCTCTTTTCCGCGGACGCCTGGCGCAGATGGGGGTGATCAGCGGTCTGCAAGCCCTTCGGGCTGCGCAGGGCTGGACCCAGGCCGACCTGGCCGGAAAAGTCGGGGTGTCGCGCCAGACGATAAACTCGATAGAGACTGGCCGGTTCGAGCCGAGCCTGACGCTCGCACTGAAGTTGGCGCGGCTGTTTGAGACACCTGTTGAGGCAATCTTCCAGCTACCGGAATGACGATCGGCACCCCGGGCCCCTCCTTCATGGCAGTACCGTAGCATGGTGCGGACGCCCGCTAGCGTGTCGGACCGGCAGATTCGGGGGTCATTTGCCGCAATCGACGTGCGGAATGGGGAAGCGCGTCTCCGCCTGCGTCCGCAATGTGGCCAGAATCCTTGCCGGCAATCTTGATGATGGGCGGCAGTACCCCTACCAGCCTCAACCTCAGCAGCCGTCCGGGGACGTCATCCGCATCTTCCCAAAAGGAAGTTCGAATGTCATCCCCGAAGGCCTGCCACTACGGACGCTGACGGCCTACCCGGCCCCAAGCACTCGAATCGCGAGAAAGTCGAGGGCGGCTACAGCATGAAGTCGCTGGCAGCGAGCCCAAGCCCCGCGGTGGTCACGAGAATGCCGAAATCGGCGACGCCATCGCCATCGATATCACCCTCCACCAACCAGGCCCCGCCGGCTGCTGTCGCCCGCAATTGCCCGGCAACTCCGCCGAACGCCGCGGTGCCGATGAAATCGAACACGCCATCGTCCGCGATAGCGCCATTGGCATCGATCCGACTTAGATCGATCAGATCGCCCGGGGCGAAGTCGGAGATGCTATCCCCCGCGGCGGACTCGACATCGGCAAACACGAACTGGTCGCTTCCCGCGCCGCCGGTCAACACATTCGCCGAACGATCGCCGGCAAGCACGTCGGCGAATCCCGACCCGATCACATTCTCGATCGACACCAGAATATCGACACCCGCGCCCCGGGTCAGCTGTTCCTCAAGGAGAGATAGGTCGATTTCCACCCCGCCGCGGCGGCCGCATAGCTGACGGTATCGCTTCCCGCCCCGCCAAAGATCGTGTCGTCGCCGTCGCCGCCGTCGAGCAGGTCATTGCCGTCGCCGCCCCACACGCTGTCGTGGCCGGTTCCGCCGAACAACATGTCGTCCCCGTCGCCGCCATACAGCGTGTCATTGCCACCTCCGCCGTCGAGCGTGTTGGCGCCGGCATTGCCGGTGATCGTGTTGGCGAATTCGTTGCCGGTGAGCCCGATCGCCGTGGTGGCGAGCAGGTCAGCTGCCTGCAACTGCTCGATCTCGCTCCCCGCCGCCAAGGTGTAGCTGACGGACGCGTAGACAATGTCGGTGCCTTCGCCCTCCGCTTCCAGCACTTGCGTCGCCGCGTTCGCCACCCAAATGCTGTCATCGCCGGTGCCGCCGTAGATCGTGTCGATCCCGGACAAGCTGTCGATCCGGTCGTCGCCCGCGCCGCCGTACAGGGTATCATTGCCGCCGTCGCCGTCGAGCCAGTCGTTGCCGTCGCCGCCACTGAGGACGTCGTTGCCGGTGGCACCGATGATGGTCTCGTCGGACGCGAAGCCCGTCAGGACCAGATCGCCGATGAAGCCGTCGAAGTTGAAGGCGGTGAACCCACCCGTGTAGCCGCCCGCGATCGTAAAGATGGTCACAAAGCTGTTGGTCGCGCCGGCACCGTCGCGGTCGACCTGCAGCAGCAGGTCGGTCCCCGACTGAACCAGCCGCAGATGGCCGCTGGCGAAGGCGTTGGAGTTGGCCGTGTAGCCGAGCAGGGAGCCGTTCAGGAACGTCGTCATCTCGAACCGGTCGCCCGCGTTGCCGACCTTGAAGTCGGTGACGAGGTTGCCGTGGTCCGTCGTGCTGGCGACTGCGCCGGTGCCGGCAAGCTGGATCGTGTCCTGGCCCGTGCCCAGCGTGAGGGTGTGCTTCGACTCCGTCGCCGCACCGAGAAGGCTGACGCTGAGGATGTCGTCGCCCGACCCGGCGTCGACAACCGCCGACTTCACCGCCGTCAGGATGATCCGGTCGCTGCCGGCGCCGCCATCCACCACGACGGTGTCGAGGTAGCGATTGCCGGTCGTGCCCAGCGCCGCGTAGGTGTTGCCGATCAGGCCGGAGGCGTTGGTTGCGAGGGCCGTGGACAGCGTTCCGGAGCGCACTTCCAGCAAGTCGTCCCCGTCGCCGCCGTCGATGTTCACGTTGGTGGCAACGGTCCCCGCAGCTCGAGTGACCAGGATGCTGTCGTTGCCGCCATAGCCGAACAGCGAGTCGGTCTGGCCCGCGGCTCCGGCTACGGCGTTGTCGACGAGGAGGTTGAAGGCATCGTTGCCCCGCAGGGTGTCGCCGAAGTTCGATCCGGTGAGGTATTCGATGCCGCTCAGGGTGTCGATACCCTCGCCGCCGGTGTCCTGGGCCACGGCGATCCTGAGATCGACGTTCACGCCCGCCGTCGCGTTGACATAGGTGGCGGTATCGAGCCCCTCGCCACCGATCAGCGTGTCGTTGCCGAGCCCGCCGGACAGGGTGTCGTTGCCGAACCAGCCGTCGAGGACGTCGTCGCCGGCGTTGCCGACCAGAGTGTCGAGCGTGCCGCCGCCCTTGACGATGTCCACGCCCGAGCCGCCGCGGAAGATCACCCGCTCGATGCTGGTGAAGGAACCCGCCGCGACGCCGCCCATGGTGATGGCGCTGTTGCCGGCCACGTTCGCCAGGTCGAATGCGATTCCGCCGGTCTGGTCGGTGTAATAGGCATAGGCGATGTCGGAGCCTTCGCCGCCGTCGAATGTGTCCTGGCCGCCGTCGTTGGTGTAGACGGTGCTCAGGCCCGCCGCCGTGCCATTGCCGATCCCGCCCACCAGCGTGTCGTCGCCGTCGCCGCCGCGCAGGATGTCGTTGCCCATGCCGCCGACGAGCTGGTCGTTGCCTGCGCCGCCCTCGATCACGTCGGCGCCGTCAGCCGTGGTCAACCCGGTGTTGAAGGTGTTGACATAGTCGCCGAAGATCACGTCGTTGCCGCCACCGCCGATCAGGGTATCGCCCAGGCCGCCGCCGATCAGGAAATCGGCGACCGCGCCGCCGACGAGGCGGTTTGCCGTGGTGCTTCCACCAGTGAGGGTGTTGGTATTGGCGGCGGCGCCGACCAAGTTCTCCACGTTGGTAATCGTGTCGGAGCCGGTGGACGTACCCGTATTTTGAGCCGTGACGGTGTTCAGATTCACCGTCACCGACGAGGTCGCGGCGGAATAGTCCACCGTGTCCGAGCCGCCCGCGCCGTTATAGACGTCGGCGCCCCCGGCCTCGAAGAAGACGTTGTCGCCGGCATCGCCGGTGATGTTGTCCGCGCCGCCGGTCGTGCGGACATTCTCGAACCCGATGATCGTCTTGTTGCCGGCACCCGTATTCTGAGCGGTCAGCGTGGCCAGGTTGACGGTGATGCCGGTGGCGCCGTTGCTCGCGAAGGAGACCGTGTCCACCCCGTCGCCACCGCTCAGGACGTCATCGCCGAGCCCGCCGTCGATCACGTTGCCGTTCGCATCGCCGATGAGGAAGTCGGCGCCGGAGCCGCCGCGCAGGTTCTCGATGCTGCGCAGGGTGGCGACGGTCGTGCCTCCAACCATGGCGAAGCCGTCGCTCGCGCCGCTCAGCACCGCCATTACCGCCGAGGCGGAGCCGGAGAACGAAGCGGTATCACTGCCCGCGCCGCCGTCGAGCAGGTCCACGGCGCCGGCCGTGTTCGCGCCCGGATTCAGCGTGTCGTCGCCCGCGCCACCCGAGAGGGTGTTGGCGTTGGCGTCGCCGGTCAGGTTGTCGTTGAATGCCGAGCCCTCGAGCTTCTCGAAGCCGCTGAGCGTGTCCGAGCCCGCGCCGGTGTTCTGTGCCGACCCTTGCGCGGTGAGGCTGACCGTCACCCCGGCCGAAGCGCCCGCATAGGAGGCGGTGTCGACGCCGCCCCCGCCGGCGAGGACGTCGTCGCCCAGGCCGCCTTCGATGACGTTCTCGTTGCCGTCGCCGGTGAGGGTGTCGTTGAGCGACGAACCGATCAAATTCTCGATGCCGGTCAGAGTATCCGAACCGGCCGCGACGGTGTTCTGGGCCGCGCCCTGAACATTCAGGTCAACCGTGACGCCCGTCGTGGAGCCGGCGCTGAACGCATTCACGAACGAGGCGGTGTCGTTGCCGTTGCCGCCGGTCAGGATGTCGTCAGCGATCGTACCCTGGAGGAAGTCGTTGCCCTCGCCGCCGTCAAGCACTGCGCTGCTGGTGTTGTTCGCGGCGACCGTGGTTGTCACGACAGCCGCGTTCTGGAGCGAGATGTTCAGCTGATAGGTCTGCCCCGCCAGCAGTGGCTGCGCCACACTGCCCGTGGCAGCGGTGTACCTGCCGACGCGGATGTAATAGGTCCCCGCAGCGGCGAACGTGTAGCTGATATAAGCATCGTCGTTGACGGTCGTGCCGGGGTCACCCGGACCGGTGTCGTTGGTGGCCAGCACGGTGCCCGAGCTGTTGACGAGCTCGATGATGCTGTCGTCGAGCGTGCCGGTGCCGTCGATGTCGAAAACGGCCTGCGACCCGGCCACCGTGACGTCCACCCGGTAATATTCGACCGAGCCGCCAGCGGCCGTTGCGTTGATGGTCGCGTGCGGAAGCGTGGTCGCGTTGGTGATGTTCGGATTGGCGTCCACGTCGAAGGCGCCGGCCGTGTCCACGGCCGCGGCGATAGAGCCGTTGCTGGTGGACTGGGCCTTGGTGATGTCCGCCTGCGAAGGCGCCGAGTAGGTCGTGGTGGTGGTGAAGCCGCCGCCGATCAGACGGTCGTCGCCGCCGAGGCCCAGGAGCACGTCGGCGCCGCCGGAGCCGCCGGCGAGGGTGTTCGCCTGGCCGTTGCCGACGATCGCGTCATTGCCGCCGGTGCCGCCGATATTCTCGATGCTGCGCAGCGTATCGGTTTCGCCATCATGCGTGACGATGACGTCGGCGTTCGTGTCGTTCAGGGTGACGGTGATACCCGTGGGGTTGGTGAAGATCACCGTGTCGCTGCCGGCGCCGCCGTCGAGAAGATTGTTGGCGATGTTGCCGACGAAGATGTCGTTGCCGACCCCGCCCTTCGCGTTCTCGATCAGCGAGCGGGCGTCGTTGTTGTACAGCAGCGACATGGCGACGTTGCCGGGCGCCAGCGCGGTCAGGTTCTGGTAGGCCAGATGATTGGCGATCTGGTCCTGGTCGAGGGTGGAGAACGCGCCCGGACGCAGGTCGACCGTGACCCCGTCGGCGTAGTTGCTGAGGTCCAGCGTGTCGTTACCGCCGCCGTCCCAGAGGGTCATCAGGATCCGGTTGCCGGCCGGGGCGCCCTGGCCGACGCCGTTGACGAACATCTCGCCGGTCGTCGCATTCCAGCTGTAGACGGTGTCGGTGGCGTTGGTCGTGTAGTTGGCGCCGTACAGATACTGCAGCGCAGCCAGGTCGTATTGCATGTAGGTCTGGGGCTGGTTGACCTTCTCGCCGGCGAAGTTGCTGTTGGTGAACGGCGCCGGCGTATAGGTCATCAGCGACCAGGCCTGGCCGTCACGGTCCGGAGTCAGGGACTGGGTGCCGAAGCGCGGGGAGGACCCGAAATAAGAGGACAGATCGGTGTTGGTATAGTCCTGGTGCCCGTGCTTCAGCCCCATGGTGTGGCCGATCTCGTGCATCATGGTGGCGAAGCCCCATGTGCCTTGCGTGGCCATGTCGTAATAGGGCTGGTTGTTGCGGCCGAACCAGATATCGCCCGCGACGCCGCGCGTGTCGGACGGGAACCCGCCATAGGCGGACGGAACGTCGGCGTCGCCGGTCTGCGAGATGCGGATATTGGCGTGGACCGTGTCCGTGTCGTTGATTTCGGTGAACGTCAGGCCGGTTGCCGCGGAGAGCTGCGCGAAGGCCGCGCGCGCCGCCGCCTGCTGCATCGAGCCCAGCTCGAGCTGGTAGAGGTTGACGCCGTTGCTGTCGTAGCCCGAGCCATTGTAGTTCGAGCCCGACTCCGGGAAGCTGTAGGTCAGGTTCTGGGTGCCCCACTTGGCACCGATCAGGATCGCATCGACGTTCCGGTTACCGGTGATGGACCGGCTCCCATCCGGGTTGGTGACCAGCGGCAGCAACACGCCGAGGTTATTGCCCTCGGGATTGGCGCCAGTGCCGCCGCCGCCGGAAGTCGCGTTGTCGTCGTCCTTCGTGGCGGCATCACGGAAGTCTTGGCAAGCTGCACAGCCGCATCCCTCCACGACTGTCTGGTGAACGATTTCACTCAGCGGGTCCCAAGAGAGGAGACTGGTCTCCGGAGGGCGTGTCGTCGCTGATCTCTTCGACCCTCTCGTGAACGATTTCGCTCAGCGGCTCCTCCGAGACAGAGGGCTGGCCTCCGGGGGACGTGTCGTCGACGATCTCCTCGATCCTGTAGGGAACGATTTCGCCCAGCGGGTCCTGCGAGACAAAAGGCTGGTCTCCGGCGGGCGTGTTGTCGCCCACCTCTTCGACCCAGTGATGAACGATTTCGCCCAGCGGACCCTGTGAGTCAAAAGGCTGGCCTCCGGCAGGCGTGTCGTCGACGACCTCCTCGGCCCTGTAGTGAACGATTCCGCTCAGCAGGTCCTCCGAAATAGAAGGCTGATCCCCGGCGGGCGTATAATTACCGACCTCTTCGCCTTCGTAGCGAATGATTTCACTCAGCGGCTCCGAAGAGAGATGAGGCTCGACACCCGCAGGCATGTAGTCGCCGATTTCGGAAAAGCGCATTCGTGGTCCCCCTGTGTGGCCCGATCGCAAAGTCCTTGCCGCAAAGCCCAATCATGCGGCGAGCTCGCGGAACGGAGCCGAGTAACCACATGCTTTACGTAAAATTGATGCTGTCAAGCATTGCCGATCCGCGCCGAAGCGATCCATGCCGATTCGGGTCGACATGAGTAATTAGAGCGACGGATCGAGGAATTTGTCGGAGTAGAAATTGAATCACAGGTAGTTTGGAAAATAATGTTAAGTGTGACTTGAAGACGCGGTTGGCGTATCGGAAAGGTGTATTCAAGTTCAGGGAGGAACGCGATGATCCGCATCTTGCCGTCATTCGCGGCGGCGCTCGTCGCCTGCACGCCATCTCCTCAGGAAAGCGCCATGCACGACCCGATCCACGATCCGAGGACCACAAAAGAACCTGCCCCGGTTCTGCCGGCCGATCTCGCTCCAGGAGGCCCAGGGACGTCGCATCTTGTCGACGGCCTTCGTAAGGGTGGGCCCCGACGGGCTTCTGACGGTGGAGCTGCATAGTGGGCGCGCGCTGGTCCTTCGCGATGTGGCCATGCACCGCAAGGACTATTGCGGCGTGCAAGTGCTCCGCGGCCATGCCGGCGCCCAATATTGCGGTAAATACTCCGAGGTAGCCGCGGCCCGGCCCGGTGGCCCGCCGGCACCTGCGGAGCCGGATCTCGCGGCCCCCAACCAAGTGCCTCGTTAATCGAGGCCGCCAGGGCCCGGGCGCTGACTCCGCATCAGCGCCCAAACCCATAAGGCGGCGTTCCGATCAATCGGCCGATTGGTCTTCCGCCAACTCCTTGATCTCGCCCTTCGACGCAGCGGAGACCAGCACGTCGCCGGAGCCGCTGAAATTGGCGGCGGGGACGGTCGCCAGCCGCTTGCCGACTTCCATCCGTACCGCCTGAACCCGGCCGCGGGCGTCGGTGACGAGAGTACGGACGGTGCCGATCGTCCGCCCTCTCAGGTCGGTGACCTCCATACCCGGCGCAACCGCGAAGCTGCCGAGCGCGTCGGCTGCGGAAGAGCCGCTCAACGCGAGTGGGCCATTGCTCGCCGAGCCGCCCGCAGCCCCGCTACCAGCGACCGAACCCGTCCCGTTGGCGACCCCGCCGACAGCGTTCTGCGCAAGATCCCGTGCGCCGGTGGCCGATCTCGCGGGTGCTGCCGACCGCGCCACGCGCGGTGTTCGCGGCGCTTCCGGCGACGTTCCGCACGTCATCGGTGCCGATCAGGTCCGCATTCGCACTGCCCCCGGCCGAGCCCGAGGCCGTGCCGCTGCCGGTAGTGCCCAGCGCGCCGGCGGCGCTATCGAGCGTGCTGCTCCCGCCCCCATCGGCGCCACCGGTGGCGGCGACGCGGCCGCTGTGCCGGTCGACGTTCGAATTGGCGCGGGCATTGCCATCGGCGCGCGTGGTCGAGCGGGTGGTGGTCGTGACCGGCTCGCGCACGCGGTCGATCGTGCCCGTAGGGGCGCGGTCGAGGGTACCGCCAAGGCCGCCGAGCGAACCTCCGCCGCCGATCGTACCACCGAGACCGCCGCCGCCGAGAAGCTGGGCGGATGCCGGTGCCGCAGAGAAAACGAGGGCCGCGGCCGTCGCCAGAAAGAGCGTTTTCATCGGGCTTTCCTTTCGCGTCATGGCGCGCACATCTCGCGCGCTCGCCTCGAAAACGGATGCCCGCGCCGGCTTAATCCCGCCGGTCGCTCATTTATTCGGCGTGCGGCAATCACCGCAAACCAGGCCGCGGCCATAGGCGGGGTCGGCCCCGCGCTTGCCGAGATCCTGTGCCTCGCGGTCGAGCGTGCGCAGTGCGCCGGCGAGCGCCGCGCTGTCGGGTGCCGCGTAGAGGCGCGCGAGCCGGGCCGCAGCGAAAGGCACGGCGAACGAGGTGCCCCGCACCGCCACGGGCCGTCCGGCGAGTCCCGCGGCAAGCATGTCGGCGCCGGGTGCCGCATAATCGAGGTGGCGCGCCCGCCCCGCTTCGATCAGCGCGCGGCTTCGCCCGTCGACGCCGGTCACTGCGAGCGCCTCGGGATAGGAAGCGGGATAAGCGGGCGGCGCGGCTGGACCGTCATTGCCGACCGCTGCCACGATCACCGTACCGCGCGCCCGTGCCGCCGCGACTACGCGCGCGAGCAATGGATTGGCGGGTCCGACGAGGCTCACTGCGACGACCGGCACGCGTTGCCGCACCATCCAGCCGATCGCCCGTGCGATGGCCGTTGCGCTCCCGCCAGCGGGGTCGCGGCCGTATACGTCGGCGATCATCAGCCGCGCTTGCGGCGCCGCACCACGGATCGCCGGGGTTCCCTGAATCAGCGAGGCGATGGCGGTCGCGTGCGCATTCGGGCTCGGCCCGCCCGCCGCGAATGCCTGTTGCACCAGCGGACCCACGATCACCCGCGAGTCGACACCGCCGTCGATGATGCCGACCGACAGCGGGCTGGACGCCGCCGAAAGAGGTGCTGCGCTCCCGGCTGCGCCCGACCCCATGCTGCCACTGGCGAAATGCAGCGGATCGACCGAGACGCTGCGGCCATCGGCGATCGCCCGCATGCGCTTCAGTGCGGCCCGCAACGACCTGCCCGTCGGCACCCGGAAGCGCGCATAGCCGATCTCCAGGTCTTCTATCGTCTCCCGTTCGAGCAAGGCGAAGCCCGCTGCGTCCGCCCGGGCAAGCAGCGCCTCATCCGGATCCTCGACCACGATCTCGTGCGCGCGGACTGGATTGCCGTCGCGGTCCAGCTCGATCGCGTCCGGATGCAGCCGCGCGATCTCCTCGAGCCGCTGGAGCCGCTCGCGCACGAGCCCTCGCGCGGCGCGGTCGATCTGCTGCACCAGCGGATTCTGCGGGAGCGAGGCGCCAAGGTCGCGCACCACGCCACCGACGGGGCCTGGCAGCGAAGGCACCGGCAGGAGTTGCGCATTTGCCCGCGACGGCGCGATCAGCAGCGCTGCGACGAGCAACCATGGACGTCGGTTCATCCTTTCGGGTCTAACGCGGGCAAGGATTTGTGTCATGCAGGGATGAAACGGGGGAGCCCGCTCGTTTCATCCGGCAATAGCGAGGAAATCCGCAGGACGTGGCATTCGAGGACGAGATGGTGGCGCTCCTGCCGCGGCTGCGGCGGTTCGCGCATGCGCTCGCCCGGTCGCCGGCCGATGCGGATGATTTGTGCCAGGCTGCGGTCGAGCGGGCGATCAACGCGCGCGCCTCGTGGCAGCCCGGAACGCGACTGGACAGCTGGATGTATCGAATCATGCGCAATCTATGGATCGACACCGCCCGCGCGACGAACCGGCGCGGCAAGACCTTCGTCGCGGCCGAGCAAGGCGAAACCGTGGGCGATGGCGGAGACCGCGCGATCGAGGCCAGCGTCGAGCTCGGCCAGGTAATGCGCGCGATGGCCACCCTGCCGAACGAGCAGCGGGAAGTGATCGCGCTCGTCCTGGTCGAGGGCTTCGCTTACAAGGAAGCCGCCGAGATGCTCGAGATCCCGATGGGTACCCTGACCTCGCGTCTCGTACGCGGGCGCACGGCGCTGATGGCGCGGTTGGGAGAGGCGGCATGAGCATCGATCCCGAAATGCTGATGGCCTATGTCGATGGCGAGCTCGATCCGATCGCGGCGAAGCGAGTCGAGCGCGCCGCCGAAGCGGACGCGACGCTTGCGGAAGAGATCGCGCGGCACCGCGGGATGCGCGCGCGGCTGCGCTCGGCCTTCGATCCGCTTGCGACCACGCCGCCGCCGGAATCGCTCGTCGAAATGCTCCGCGCGTCGGGCAAAGTCAGCAATATCGCCGGGGTTCGCGCGAAGCGTGGCCGGCCCTTGCTGCGCTGGTTGCCGGCGGGCGGCGCAGTCGCCGCGGCGCTCGCGCTGGGGCTGGTGATCGGACGGGGGCTCCCCCAGGCCGAGCCCTTCGCGATGCACGACGGAGCGCTCGTCGCACGCGGCGAGACTGCGAAGGCGCTCGACACCCAACTCGCCTCCGCGCAGCCGGCGGGCGCCTCGCTCCGGATCATCGTGACGTTTCGCCGGTCCGACGGCGAATATTGCCGCGCCTTCGAAACCGGCGCCCAGGCCGCGATCGCCTGCCGGAGCGAGGCCGGCTGGCAAGTCCAGTCGCTCCGTACCGCGGGGAGAGCGCCGCTACCGAATACCGTCAGGCCGGTTCGGCGAGTGCCGCGCTGATGGCGGAAGCGCAGGACATGATGGCCGGGGAACCGCTCGATGCTGGCGGTGAGCGTGCCGCGATTGACGCGCGCTGGTCCCGGCCGCGGTGAAGCTTCGGGATTAAACCTGCGGCGGCCCTCGTTCTCGTACGCACGTATCGAGAATGGAGAATCCCATGCACGCGTATCCGGTTGCCCTGGGCCTGTTGCTCCTCGCCTCGCCGGTGGCGGCGCAGCAACGCGCCGAGCCGGTCTCACGTCCTGGCAACGCGCGCGCGGAACTGAGCGTCGGGGCCGAATATCGGACGGGAGATTATGGCACCGGAGAGCGGATAGAGGGCCGCTCGGCAGTCGCTGGCGCGCGCGTGGTCAAGGGCCGCGTGATCCTGTCGGCTTCCCTGCCCTACACCAAGGTCGATGCGCCTGGGAACGTAGTGACGGGCGGCGGCGGATTGTTCGGCCTTCCGATCATCGTCGATCCCACCCAACCCGCGACGCGGATGCGTCGGCAGGGCGTGGGCGATCTGAGGCTGGGCGCTGCATGGGTAGCACCTCTCAAGGCCGTCGACCTCGCCGCTTATGGGCAAGTGAAGCTACCGACGGCCAAGGCCGGGCTCGGGACCGGGAAAACCGATTATGCCGTGGGTGCCGAAGCCTCGAAGGCGCTAGGTCCAGTCACTCCGTTCGCGAACGTCACCTACACGATGCCGGGGAGTCCGGACGGCTACCACCTGCGCAACACCCTGGCGGGCCAGGCTGGGCTCAATGCGGCACTGGGAGCGGGCATTTCGGGACAAGTCGCCTATGGCTATGCGCAGAGCCCCGGCGCGACGCTGTCCGACGAACAACTGGTCTCAATGCGGCTCACCACGAACGTCTCGTCGAGGCTCTCGCTATCGGCGCTCGGTGGCGCTGGGCTCTCGAAAGGCGCCCCCGATGCCAGCGCGGGGTGCAACTCGGTCTTCGCCTGTTTTAGACGTGCGCGCGCTGCCGACACGAAGCAGGCGGCGCACGATTCCTATTATGGCGGGGAAGCGGATTTCGACACGGTGTGGGACCAGGTTCGCGAGGCGGCGGATGCGCTGGTGGCGATGTTGAAGCGGTGAGGAAGCCGGTCAAAGGCGGGCAGCGGCCTTCCTGCCCCTTGCGACCACCTTGCCCTTCTCTTCCACGGTGATCGTCGATCGATCGGACGAGAACTGGAACTGGAGATCGCGTTCGCGCGCGAAGAACCGGTCGGGCGTGAGGGTGCCGAGCGTCACGCGCAGGCTGCCCGAGGAAAGGACGAGCGCGTCGCCCTCCACGCTCACGCTTATCGGGCCGACATCGCTCTGCCACACGCCCGCATAAGCCGGCAGCGCCGCCGGGGAGAGAAGCAGCCCCGGTGCCGGCGGGGCATAAGGGGCCGGCTGGTGGTCGTAGCTGACCACGCGAGTCATCTCCCAGCGGCCCTGCCGGTGCTGCCACACCGCCGTGAAGCGCGCCTCGGTCGCTGCGACTTCGGGCGCGTTCCCCTGCTTCGCGTAAAAGACGTGCTTCCCGGCCATGATCGCGCCGAAGCCGGGGATGGGGGAGACCTGGATGCTGTCGGCAACCACTGCCCGCCGCAAATGGAGACCGGGCGTCCCGCAGGAGCCGCGCACGAGGCTCTCGACAATCGCTCCGCGCGAACGCGTCACGCCGGTCTGATCGTGGTAGAATTCGGCGTCATCAGAGAAGAACCGCCCCATCGCCGCGCGGTCGCAGCGGTTGAAGGCATCCCAGAACGCCGCATCGACCGATCGGACATCGTCCTGCGCATGGGCCGCCGCATCCGGCCTGGCCGGGTCCGCCGGCGCCGACTGGATCAGCGCCAGCCCTGTCAAAGCGTGCATCCACCACATGACAGGTGTATTATTACACTAATACACTGATGTAAACACCTTCATTGCACGCGCTCCGGGTGGAGCATGGTTAACACGGACTTCCGCGCGCCTCCGATAAATTGCGGACGCGGACGCCGCCGCGCGAGGGAAGCTCGAGCGGCGCCACACTGATTTTCCGGTAAATATGGCGGCGTCCGCACCGGCTCCCTCCGGGCTCATCCTATAACGGATCAGCATAATCCTTTCGGGAGCTTGGAATGAAACGGGGTGTTTTCTTGCCCGCAGCTGCGCCGCTCGCGCCGGCGGTGGCGGCCGTTGCCGCGGCGATCGCCGGCCGCGCCGCCGCACCGCTCCGGTTCGATTTCTGATCATCAGATTACCCGGGTGCGCCTGTGCGGCCGGGCTTT
The DNA here is from genome assembly GCF_027941955.1 of Sphingomonas sp. 7/4-4. Lineage (GTDB taxonomy): Bacteria > Pseudomonadota > Alphaproteobacteria > Sphingomonadales > Sphingomonadaceae > Sphingomonas. The sequence goes on along the minus strand of NZ_CP115960.1, from coordinate 195,421 downwards.
TGCTCCAGTCCTGTCGAGGCTTCGCGGCCCGGCCAGGGAGCAGGTTCAAACGACGCGCCGATCGAAACGATCGCGCGCAATGCAAAGGCTGAATGAAGCAATGAAGAAGTATCTGCTGTTGACCGTCGCGCCGTTCGCGCTGGTTTCGCCGGCCCTGGCCGAAGACAAGCCCGCTGCCCCGGCGCAGCAAGAGGCCGAAGCGCCCGCGAAGAAGGGCAATGAGGAAGTGTTCTCGACCGGCGTCGCCAAGGGCCGCGACCGTCTCGACAGCGCCACGTCGACCAGCGCGCTGCGCGCCGCCGAGATCGACAAGATCGGCGCGCGCTCGATCTCCGAGATCCTGCGCGACATCCCCGGCATCCGCTCCGAGGCCGCTTCGGGTGAGGGCAATGCCAACATCACCATCCGCGGCCTGCCGATCGCATCGACCGGCGCCAAGTTCCTGCAGCTGCAGGAAGACGGCCTGCCGATCCTCGAATTCGGCGACATCGCCTTCTCGACTGCCGACGCCTTTCTACGCGCCGACCTGAGCCTCGCCGCCGTCGAGGCGATCCGCGGCGGTTCGGCCTCGACCTTCGCGTCGAACTCGCCGGGCGGCATCGTCAACTTCATCTCGAAGACCGGCGATGCCGACGGCGGCGCCGTGCAGCTCTCGACCGGCCTCGATTACGGCATGCGCCGCATCGACTTCGACTATGGCGCGCACATCAGCCCGACTTTGCGCTTCCATGTCGGCGGTTTCTACCGCGATGGCCAAGGCCCGCGCGCGACCGGCTTCAACTCGACCCGCGGCGGCCAGATCAAGCTGAACGTCACCAAGGAATTCGAGGGCGGCTATATCCGCTTCTACGGCAAGTATATGGACGACATCACGCCGGCCTATGACATCACCGCGCTCGGCGTGAGCGGCACCAACGACAAGCCGGTCTACAAGAACATCGCCAATTACGATGCGCGCCACGACTCGCTGTTCTCGCGCAATTATCAGAGCCAGCTGACGCTCGACGGCAACAACCAGGTCGTCAACGACGACGTGACCGCCGGCCAGCACCCGATCGTCAAGTCGGTCGGCGTCGAGGCAAAGTTCGAAGTCGCCGGCTTCGATATCACCGAGCGCTTCCGCTATGCCGACATGTCCAACCACACCATGGGCATTTATTACGCGCAGTTCATGCCCGCGGCGGTGATGACGGCGGCGTTCGGCGCACCGGGCGGCACGCTGCGCTATGCCAGCGGCCCGAACGCCGGCGCGACGATCGCCAACCCGACCACGCTCAACGGCAACGGCCTGGCCGCGCTGATGATGCTCGCGGATACCGATCTCAACAGCCTCAACAACGTCACCAACGACATCCGCGCCAGCCGCGTGTGGAATGTCGGCGGCAATGATCTGACGACCACTGTCGGCCTGTACAGCTCGCACCAGACGATCGACTCCGACTGGAACTGGGCGACGGTGCTCAGCGGCGTCACGGGCAATGGCGACGCACAGCTGCTCGACGTCGCCACCGCGACCGGCGTCAAGATCACGCAGGACGGCACGCTGCGTTATGGCGGCCCGACCGTCGGCACGTTCCGTCGCGGCTACCGGCTCGGCTACACCACCAACGCGCCCTTCGCCTCGGTCAATCTGCGCCTCGGAGGAGTCTCGATCGGCGGCAGCCTTCGCTATGATTTCGGCAAGGCGCGCGGCACGGTGATCGGCTCCGAGCTCGGCGGCGGCCGCGTCGGCGTTGCCGCGAAGGACATGAACGGCGACGGCGTGATCTCGGTCCCCGAGATGCAGGTCGCGATCTCGCCGCTCACGCGTCCGGCGCCGGTCGACTATGATTACGGCTATCTCAGCTACTCGGTCAGCGCGCTCTGGCGCATCGCCGAGCCGGTCGCGGTGTTTGCGCGCTATAGCCGCGGCGGCCGCGCCAGTGCCGACCGCATCCAGTTCAGCCCCTTCGTCAGCAAGACCGACGGCAGCCTGCTGGACAAGGATGCGGGCGTCGATGTGGTGCACCAGGCCGAGGCCGGCCTCAAGTACCGCAACGACAATCTGACGCTCAACCTGACCGGCTTCTGGGCGAAGGCCGAGGACACCAATCTCGACTCGACCACCGGCCTGCCGCTGCTGCGCGATTACAAGGCGATCGGCGGAGAGGTCGAGGGCGGCTATCGGATGGGTATCTTCAGCCTGACCGCCGGCGCGACCTATACCGACGCGGAGATCAGCAAGGACGCGATCAACCCCGCATTCGCAGGCAATGTGCCGCAGCATCAGGCCAAGCTGATCTACCAGGTCACGCCGCAGATCACGACCGACCGGTTCAGCGTCGGTGCGGTGATCGTCGGCACGACCGGCAGCTGGGCCACCGCGGCGAACACGCTCAAGGTGCCGGGCTACACGACGACCAACGCGTTCGTGCAGTTCCGCCCGGTCGATCGGGTGACGCTCGCAGTCAACGCCGCCAATTTGTTCGACGTGCTCGCGATCACTGCGATCGACGATCCGGTGATCCCGGCGGTCGGCGTGGCACGTGCCCATGTGCTCAACGGCCGGACGATCTCGGCATCGGTCCGCTTCGACTTCTGATCAGCGCATCGTCCGGGTCGCCGCATGCGCGGCGGCCCGGACCTCATTGTTGCACGCTTCCGACGACACGCGCCGCGATCACCGCGATCGATGACGTGACGCTGGTCCGCTTCGACTTCCGGGGCGGGCCAGGAAAACCGGCGCATTCGGGTCGATCTGTTCGGGTCGATCTATAATGCAAAGAGAAACGAAAGAGCAAAAGTGGCTAACATGCTGAAATCGATGAAAATCCCGAGGAAGCTGGGTCTGTCGTTCCTGACGGTCTGCGCGACGGCGGCGATCGTGATGCTGGTGTTCTTCACCAGCATTTCGTCGATCTCGCAGTGCGACCGACCACAACAATCTCAGTCAGTCGATCCACGCCAGGGCGCAGGCGCTGGAAACCGCCTTGTTGCGGCAGAACAGTCAGATGCGGGGCTTCCTCGTCACCGGGGACGAGAGCTACCTCAAATCGTATAATGAGGGGCGCGACGATTACGACAAGGCTTCGGCCGAGCTCGAGGAGATCCTGGTCGATCCGAAGCAGGAAGAGGCGCTGCTCAAATCGCGCGCGGAAACCCTCGCATGGCGCAAGGACTGGGGCGACCGGCTGATCGAGAAGGTCAAGGCCGGGCAGCGCGACGCGGCGGAAGCCGAAGTGCGCGCCGCCGGCAAGGCCGTGCTGACCAGCGCCGCGGTGCTGCCGCTGCGCGAGATCAAGGACACCCAGACCAAGCTGATCGAAGAAAATGGCGCGAGTCAGGAGACTGCGATCAAGACGGCGTTGTTCGTGCTGGCGATCGGCGCGGTTGCGCTGATCGGCATCGCGATCGGGCTGGCGATGCTGCTCACCCGGATGATCGCGCGGCCGGTGAGCGGGCTCACCCGGACGATGGCCGATCTCGCCGCGGGCAAGAACGACATCGCCGTGCCCGATACCGATCGCGGCGACGAACTGGGCGACATGGCGCGCGCGGTTCTGGTGTTCCGTGACGCTGCGGTGGCCAAGCAAGCCGCCGAGACCGCCAATGCGCGCGCCGAGGCTGAGCAGAAGATGGTGGTCGAGACGGTGTCGGCGCAGCTCTCCGAGCTCGCCAACGGCAATCTCACCGCCGAGATCACGCGCGACTTCCCGGGCGATTATGCGGCAGTGAAGACCAACTTCAACGCCGCGGTGTCCGAGCTGCGCAGCCTGATCGGCACCGTGATGCAGAGCGCCTCGACGATCCGCGACGGTTCGAACGAGATCGCCCAGGCGTCCGAAGACCTCGCGCGGCGCACCGAGGCCAATGCCGCGAGCCTCGAGGAGACGTCGGCTGCGGTGACCCAGATGGACGGTCGCCTCAAGCAGACCGCCGCCGCCGCCGGCCGCACGGTCGAGCGCGCCGACGGGACGATCGTGACTGTCTCCGCCGGCCGTTCGACCGCCGACGAGGCGATGCAGGCGATGACGCGCGTGGCCGAGAGCGCCAAGGGCATCGACAGCGTCATCGAGGGGCTCGACAAGATCGCCTTCCAGACTCGCGTGCTGGCGATGAACGCCGCTGTGGAAGCAGGCCGTGCGGGCGAAGCGGGCCGCGGGTTCGCAGTGGTGGCCGATCTCGTCTCGGCATTGGCGATGCGGGCCGAAGAAGAAGCGGGCCGTGCGCGCGATCAGCTGACCGCTACCCAGACCGACATCGTCGCGGCGGTGGAGATGGTGCAGAAGGTCGATACGGCGCTGGCCGACATTTCGGGCGATGTGGGCGAGGTCCACAAATTGCTCGGCGAGATGGCCACCGACAATCAGGCCCAGTCGACTGCGATCAGCGAGATCTCGATCGCGATCGGGACGATGGACCAGTCGACTCAACAGAATGCCGCGATGGTCGAGGAAACCTCGGCGGCTGCGCGCAACCTGTCGGGCGAAGTCGCTGCGCTCAGCGAGCAGGCGGCACGGTTCAACGTCGGATCGCCGAGGAGCGGAGCGCGCAAGGCGTCGTCGATCCATTTCGACGGCCCGGTCAAGCCGCTGCCCGCTGCGGCCGTCTCCGCGCTGACCCGCGCGAACGGCCATGACGACTGGCAGTCGTTCTGAGGACCCGGGCGGCCGCGTCTCCTGACCGGGCGCGGCCGCTCATCCTTGCCAGACCTGATCTCTCGCCGGGCCGGTGCCCGGCGCGCCCCGGAGGAATATGAACGACCATCTTGCGACCCGGGGAGAATTTGCGCGCCAGGCGGACATCGCCCGCACTCTCGGTTCGCCCTTCGTCGCGAAGATACTCGAAGCCGGCGAACGCCATCTCGGCCGGGCGCCGCGCACCGCCGCGCTGATCCGGTCGTGGCCCGGCGATCCTTCCGCGGCGGCGCTGGCGATGCGCTTCAATGCCGCGATCCACGCGCTCGCCCGGCGGGGGCGTCCGCGGCGTCTGGAATCGCTCTACCGGCGCCAGCATGACGATTTCGACGGGGCGATCGCGGCGGCGATGGCGTCCGAGGATGCGTTCATCGCGCACTGGATGCAGCAGCCGCCCCAGACCAACGAAGTCAATCGCGCCGCGGCGATCCTGTCGGCGCTGATGGTGGCGGGCGACAGGTTCGGGCTGCCCTTCGAACTGCTCGAACTGGGATCGAGCGCGGGGCTCAACCTCAATCTCGTGCTCTACGCTTATGATCTGGGCGGGCTGGCGGCGGGCGCGGCGGACTCGCCGGTGCGGATCGCGCCGACATGGTACGGGGCGCAGCCGCCCAGAGCAGCGATCGAAGTGATCACGGCGCAGGGCGTAGATCTACACCCGCTCGACGCCGCCGACGAAGCGACGCGTGACCGCTTGCTCTCGTTCGTCTTCGCCGATCAGCCGCTGCGGGCCGAACGGCTGCGCCACGCGCTCGACCTCGCGCAGCGCCACAAGCCGCGGATCACGCGCGCCGATGCAGTGTCGTGGCTTGCCGAGCAGCTGGCCGAGCCGCAGGCGGCGGGCGCTGCCGCGCGGTGTTCCATTCGATGGTGCTGCAATATCTGGAAGCCGCCGACCGCAAGGTCGCGACCGACCTGATCGCCGCCGCCGGCGCGCGCGCCACCAGGGAGCGGCCGCTGGCATGGATCAGCTTCGAATGGACGCCGGATCGCAGTGAGGTCCAGCTCTGGCTGACCTGCTGGCCCGGCGGCGAGGCGCGGCTGCTGGCGACATGCCACCCTTATGGCGCGTGGATCGACTGGCGGGGGTGAACGGGGCGGCGCCGTCCCATTCAAAAATGCGTCATCCCCGCGAAGCGGGATCCAGAGCCAGGCAGGGCATCGCTTTGGCCCCGGGGGCCTGGCGGTGCGAACCTTTGCGTCGGTGAGCAATGTCGGTCTCCTGAAAAGTACCACGATTTTCCGACCGCGCGTACCACGCTGAAGTACCCGGATTTGCCGAAACGGGGCCGGACGGATACGGACGGCCGTGGCCGAGCTGATCGGCTAAGCATCTGTTTTCAGGAGGAAAAAGTCGATCCCGGGTAGCCCGGTACGGACCCCTGTGGAGGAGTCCTTGGCGGTGGAGGGAGTCGAGCGCGAAACCCTCTCCGCCCCGAACAGGATGAAACATCCCAATATGACGGTGGCAGCGCGTCTCAAGTCCACCCGGCCAGTGAGCGCCATGAACCCAATGCCGGCGACAGAGATGACGGCGACGGTCGTCGCGATCGTGCCAAGCAACGTTCCTTCTAGCCAGTGAATGGACGCGACGAGGACGCTCGAACCAGTCGGTTCGATGAGCGAGGAGCCGTAGGACCACGCCATGGTCGAAACCTGACGCACAGCTGTGAAGATTGGCGAATCCAGCACCGGTCCACCATGCGCACGGGCCCGCCGCCGGGCACAGAGAGAGTTCGTACTTAGTCGCTCGATAACCATCCAATAAAATGTTGCGCATAAGCGTGACTTGCGCTCACATCCTCCAAGAACGAAAATCGATTCGCCACGGGGCTCGCAGGCGAAATTCACGATAGCGATTGAATTCGGTTTCTTACGGCGGCCGCATACCCGCTCGTTTGGGGGACATCTAAAATGAATCTGCGGCCTTCGGCGCGCCGAACTTTCCTGCGCGCCTGCTGGATGACCGGGTCTGCGCTCGGCGCACTGGTCGCCACGTCGAGCCATGCCCGCGCACAGGAGTCTACCAGCTATTCCTATGATGCCCTGGGGCGTCTGGTGAGCACGAGCACGAGCGGCGGGCCAAACACCGGCTTTGTGACGGGGACCTGCTTCGACGCCGCGGGGAACCGTGCGCAGTATGTCGTGGGAGCGGCCGGTGCACCCTGCACGACGCCCGCGCCCTCTCCGACGCCTACGCCTACTCCTACCCCGACTCCCACCCCAACGCCGACAAACACGCCCCCTGTTGCGGTGGCAGACAGCACGTCCTTCCACTGCGCGGCCTACAAGACTTTGAATGTGCTCTCCAACGACTATGATCCGGACGGCAACACGCCGCTCTCGCTGGTCGGCGTCACCGCTTCCAACCCATCGATGTGGGTCGACATCGCAGACTCCACTTCGATCCAGATGGCTGCCAGCCTCCCGGGATCTTACACCGTTAACTACACGATTTCAGACAGTCTGGGGGCGACCGCCGTGGGCAGCGTCAGCGTTACCGTGACAGGTAACTCAAATGTCTGTGTGCAGGTCTAGCTATTTCACAGCTTCCAGTTCCGGCTGCGCCATAGGCAGCTCGGGATCGGCTTCTAAGGAACACTGACGGTGATCGTAGGCAGTTCAACGGCAACCTGGCTCACCTTGGCCCACCTCCGTATGTGGAAAGCGGTCGGGCGTCGTCTCCGGGTCTCGCGGCGGTCTCCGTGCTCACCCGCAACACGTCGAGAACACCGCGCGATGCAATATTCTGAGAAGGGGAAATCGATGTTCCGGATTTCGCGCCGGGCTGCGTTCGCAGCGCTGGCCATAACGGTCGCGGCTGGTTTCACGGCATCCGCGGAAGCGCAGTCGACGCTCACCCCGCCCAAAGTGATTACGGCGAGCCCCACTGGCATAAACATGGTCGACGGCACTTTCACTACGTCGGCGACCGATCTTTCGATCGGGGCGCTGACGCTGGAGCGATCGTATCTCGGCGGGCCGGAGACTTCCTCAAAGCGGTTCGGCCCAAATTGGACGCACAATTACGACATCTGGATCACATGGCGGAACGCCTCAATGACGCACGAAGCGACTACGACGGTGATCATCGGCCGGGAGAAATATGTCTATTATGGATTGCCGGCCTCAGCCGTTCCGCAAAGTGACGAGGAAGATACCAGCCTGCAAGTGGTTAGCGGAAACTACGTATTCACCAACAGAAATGGCGTGGTTTACACTATTAATGGCACAAGCCGAGATGTTAACATCAGGCATCCAAACGGACTGAATGTTGATGTCGTTCGCTTGAACGGACTTCCCAAGCTGGTAACCGCAAACGATGGCTCCGCGCTGGTTTTCGATTACAGCGGCACCTCCGTAAGCGCCGCCTGCGCTTTCAACTTATCTCAGAACTACGTATCTACTTCAACGACTTGTGCAACGGCGGCGTTGAAAACTACCTATCAGTATACGAGCGGAAATCTGACAGAGGCTACCGACGTGCGGGGCAATACGGCTCATTATAACTATGGGACGTATGGGTCGCAAAAAATAACATGCCTGACCGACCCCGGGACAACCACATGCAAAATAAATAACTACTACGTCTCTGGTCGTAATAATGTCGAGCATCAGGTGCTTGCCGACGGATCGAACTGGTATTTCTATTGCAGCTGCTCAGGAACCGGAGGCAGGAGCGATGGGGATATCGATTTCCCCGATGATAATTCATCATGGACCGACCCCGCAGGAAACTCGGTTTCATTCGATTATCACGGCTATGTTCTGGTATCCTTCACAGATCAACGGGGGCTGCAATATCTGCCGACCTATTTCGGCCGGTATCTAACCAGCGTTACTTCGCCCGAGGGCAACAAGGCCGTGATCGGCTCACGAGACGATAGATTTCCATATTATATCTTTTATCCAAAGCCTAACTCCGGGCTGACGACCATTACGCAGGGAGCGCAGACCTTTCCCGCGCAGCCCTGCGCCAGCAGCGCAACTTGCTATCTTCCGTTGACCATCAGCGATGCGAAAGGGAATGTTACTGACTTCGCCTATGACCAGACGCATGGTGGAGTCTTGTCGACGATGGGGCCCGCCCCTGCGGCTGGGTCTGCTCGACCGCTAAAGCTGAATACCTATGTTCAGAAATATGCCTACATCCTGAACTCGGGCGGGTCGCTGACGCAAGCATCGTCTCCGATCTGGCTGCTAGCCACCGAGACGCAGTGCCAGACGGCCGCAGGTTCGAACGCCGCAACATGCGACCCGGCGGCACCGATCACGGTGACCAGCTATGAATATGGCGCGGATGGCACCGCCGATAACCTGCGGCCGCGCGGCGTGGTGGTGAGCTCGGGCGGAGTGAGCCTGCGCACCTGCTACGGCTATAACTGGAAAGGCAACAAGATCTGGGTGACCAGCCCGCGGGCTGGCCTGTCGGTGTGTCAATGAGCGGCTTGGGGGAACGGCCATGAAGAAGACTGTCGCAGGGCTGCTGTGCCTGGTCGCCATCGTGCTTCCTTCGGCGGCGCTCGCCCAGGCCTCGCCTTCGGATTTCACCAGCGCTACCCGCTATGATCTTCAAGGTCGTGTGACGGGTACGATCGCGCCAGATCCCGATGGCGCCGGACAGTTGCACCACCTCATAACACGCAACACCTATGATGCGGCGGGAAGACTGATCCGTACGGAAAAAGGCGAACTCGCCGCCTGGCAGTCCGAGGCTGTGCTGCCTGAGAACTGGGCCGGACTGACGATATTCAGCCAGGTCGACACGACGTACGACGCAATGGGCCGCAAGGTGATCGAGCAGGTCTGGGCCTCGGGCGTAAACTACGCCGTGACGCAGTACAGCTACGATACTGTAGGCCGGTTGGAATGCACCACGGTGCGAATGAACCCGGCGGCGTTCGGCGCCCTGCCGGCGAGCGCCTGCACATTGGGGACGCAAGGGAGCCAGGGCCCGGACCGGATCACGAAGAACATCTATGACGCCGCTGGCCAACTCGTGCAGGTGCGTAAGGCTGTCGGGACGAGCCTCGAGCAAGCATACGTCACCTACGGCTACACGCTCAACGGCAAGCAGGAGTTTGCCGTCGACGCCAACGGCAACAAGGCGCAGCTGGTCTATGACGGCCATGATCGCCAGGTGCAGTGGCAATTCCCGTCCAATGCAGCACCGAGTGGGTACAATCCCTCGACGGCCGCCACGGCGCTGGCCACGGCGGGCGCGGTCAACACCAATGATCGCGAGGAATATGACTATGACGCCAACGGCAGTCGCACGAGCCTGAGAAAGCGCGACGGGCGGACCTTCACCTACACCTACGACGCACTGAACCGGATGACGACGAAGATCGTGCCGGACGCATGCGTGGCTGGCTATGCCTGTACCAATGTGCCGGCATGGGCGACCCGAGATGTCTACTACAGCTATGACCTTCGCGGGCTGCAGACCGCGGCCCGATTCGACAGCGCCAGCGGCTCAGACGGTGTGATGAGCAGCTATGATGGTTTCGGCCGGCTGACCGCCAGCACGACCATCATGGGCGGTGGCATCACCAATCGAACGCTGGGCTACCAATATGACGCGAACGGCAATCGCACGCGCATCACGCACCCGGACGGCACATACTTCCGTTACGACTTTGACGGTTTGAACCGGCCGACGGACGTGTATGAGAATGGCACCTATCAGCGTGCCCATTCGGACTGGGACAATCAGGGCCGCCGCTGGGGAGAGTGGCGAGGCGCCATCTTCTCTTCCTACGGCTATGATCCGATTTCTCGACTGAATGGCACGGGGAGCGATCTGGCGGGCACCGCCTACGATCTCACGACCACGTTCGGCTATAATCCCGCAAACCAGATCACCAACCGGACGCGCTCCAACGCCGCCTACAGCTTCACCGGTTATGTGAACGTCGACCGCAGCTACGCGGCAAACGGGCTCAACCAGTACAATTCGGCCGGCGGGGTGAGCTTCGCCTACGATGCCAACGGCAACCTGACCAGCAGCGGCGGCACGAGCTATACCTATGACGCCGAGAACCGGCTGATCCTGACATCGACCGGTGTCCAGATCGTGTACGACGCCCTGGGCAGAATCATTCAAACAACGAGCCCTTCCACTACCCCCACGCGCTTCCTCTACGACGGCGACCAGCTGGTCGAGGAATTCGACGCTTCCGGAACGGTGCTGCGCCGCTACGTGCATGGCTCCAGTGAAGACGATCCGCTGCTCTGGTACGAGGGCGCCGGCCTGACCGGCCTTCGCAGCCTGCAGGTCGATCATCAGGGATCCGTGGCCTCGGTCGCTGATGGCAGCGGCAACGTAATCGGGGTCAACAGCTACGACGAATACGGCATCCCCGCCGCAACCAACATCGGCCGCTTCCAGTACACCGGCCAGGCCTGGATCCCCGAGCTCGGCATGTACTATTACAAGGCGCGGATATACTCGCCGACACTGGGGCGCTTCCTGCAGACCGATCCGATCGGGTATGAGGATCAGGTCAATCTGTACACTTATGTCGCAAACGATCCGCTGAATCGTACCGATCCCACGGGTCTGCAGGATCGCTTGGAAATGCAGATGCGCCAGGATGACGAGGCTCTGCTTAGTGGTCGAATGACAGAACAAGAATATCGTGAAAGGCAGCAAGCGAGAGGGTTTGGTGGCCTTGCCGGGGCCGCCATCGTGGGGGCTGTCGTATATGGTCCTGAAATTGTTGTGGTCGCTTCCGCAACCGCGTCAAGGCAGGGTTTCTTTTCTCGCGTCTGGAGTGGAATAAAGCGCCTTTTTGGAGGGAGTAAAGCAGAACAAAGTGTTCCTCGAACAACTCGCGATGGCTCTCCGGGAGTAAGAGTCACTCGCGAAGATGGGTCCGTGGTCGACATTACAAAGGACCGGGTCAAGGAATATGTCCCTAATGATCATCCCAATGCGCCTCCCGGTTCGATGCAAAAGGTGAAATTTGAGGACTCCCTTCCGGGTTCCAAAGGTTATAAGCGTGCGCCTACGCCGGAAGAGTTGAAACGCCTTGAGGACCCAACAAGATGATTGTGACCGCGACGATAAGTATCAAACATGACGATACATTTGGAGTATCGATCATATGCTCTGACGTGGAAGAGGCTGATCAATTAGAGGATTATTTAGTTGAAGTCGGAGTGGAGGAAATTTCGATAAAATTCACAGATGGTGGGGTAGAAATTTTTACTCCTAGGCTAAATTTTGATCGCATCAGAGAATTAATAGATGATTTTATCAAATCAGATAGTTCTGAGTAACACGCCATAATAAGGATGAGACTATCCAGTTTCACGCCGTCGATCCATGCTCGCGCAGATGCTTCATCGTCACGAGCGCGGACGTTGAGTGACCCCAAGACGACTTAGTTCCGGGTTGCGCCATTCGACCAACTTCGCCGCACCTTGAAGGGCCAACGGAGCGCCAGCCAATATACCTAGGCTATAAATCGTATCCAACGAATACAGCGCGGACGGTATTCGAAAAATCTACGAGATGCGGCCCGTACAGCTCAAAGATCGCCATCAGATCTGAGCTGTCTCTTGTTCCCGGATAATAGGTCGCGCGCACGGCTTCGTGAGAAAGCTTCTCCGCTATGTATGACAGCGACGAAAACGCGTCGGCCACCTGATGACCATTGTCCAGGAAAGCAGTCCAATTCGATCGGGCGGGATAAATACATACCGTCGCCGCCCCAACACTTATCAGCGATATTATGTGCCGAATTGTTGTTTCTAAACTACCTTTGGCACTTATCCCATCGATAGAAACTCACGTTTGTCCTGTATAGGCCCTTGCCATGATATAAAGTCCGCCGCTCGCGCGGGACTGTAGCATATGAATCCAATTGTATCCGCAATCGGGGTGGGTGGTCATGCCGATCGCCCCGTACGGCAGTTAGCCCTAGCTATTCGGTGACGCCAAGGTCGCGTTGGCCTCTGCATGGCGCCAAACGGTCCAACGTCCGCTATCGGGAGAATTCTTAAGGCAGCTGAATGACCGAAATTGGGCGCGAAGCAGTCGGGGATGGACGCGCTCTCGCGCGCGTTATACGAAATAAGCTGCTTGGGGCGGACGGACGTCACCTTCGACGTCAACGATGCCGACATGGCGATTGGGGGATCTGAAATGGCCGACAACAAGCCCTCGGAAGAGATCGATGTCACCAAGGCTTGGCGTGCGACGCAGGGTCAGGCGTCAGCGGCCAAGCGCCTTCGCATTTTCGCCGCGCTCTCGTGGATCGTCGCCATCGGCGGTGAGATCGCCGGCATCGTCCTGCTTCGGCAAGGCAAATTCGACCACGGAAACCTCCCACTTCTGATTGGGATACTGATCGGGATCGCGATCTTCGCGATTGCCGGAAGCCTGCTGTGGAAAGCGGCTAACAAGCAAGATCCCGCGAGCGAGGCCGACAAGGCAAAGTTCTTCTTCCAGAATCAGCTCGGCGCGATCATCACGCTGATCGCCTTCCTGCCGCTGATTGTCCTGATCTTCATGGACAAGGACATGGATCCCAAGAACAAGAAGATCGCCGGCGGCGTCGGCGCTGTACTGGCTGTGCTCGCCACCCTCGTCGGCGTCAGCTTCAAGCCGCCCTCGGTCGAGCAATATACGCAGGACATGAATAATTGCGCCGCCCAGATCAAGGCAGGTCAGCCCACTACCGCTTGTTCACCTGAGGTCGCAGAGCAAGCGAAGGAAATTGCCCGAGACTCGAGCGCGGTAACCGACGCGACGAAGAGCGTTGCAAATCCGAGCGGTCAGAATGTCGTGTACTGGATCGCTCCGGACGGCGGCGCCAAAAATCTGCCGATCCCCACGTCTTCCACCTTTGCGCAGCTGTCAGTCCGCTGCGCGGCAAGACGGTGCATCAAGGCTCCGTGGCCGACGCCTATGCGGAAAACGCCACTCGCATCACGAAGCAATTGACGATGGAACAGAAGCAGTGCGGCTTCACCAGTTCGAACTAGGGCACTTCCGGATCTCTCGTCCATCGCAAGTCTGAATTCCTACAGCCAACGAGCAACACCCCCGTGGTGCGAGCAGGTTCCGCGTCTGCTTTCGCTGAAGCTCCAGGAACCGTCGCGACACTGAGCGCTCGCGCCCGCCGGAGCGCGGATGGCCTGAACGGGACGCCGGACGCGATGGCCGCTCTTCGCGGTGTAATATCCCGAGTTTTCGCCATAGCTATGATGGCTGGATCGATGATGTTGTGCCTCGGATATCGTCGGTGCCGCTGCCGCAACCAACGCCAGGGCCGCAAAGAACCATTTCATGGCCTCCCCTTCAATTTTTAGACCGTATCTCTCCGATCTTCGTCAGGATCGCGGTCCATACAATAAGCGCGGCCTGATCGTGATTTTCACGTGCTTCGGTAATCTTGAGCTCTGCTTTTTCTTCAGCGGCGTGACCATGGGTAGATATAAGCATGTTAGCCACGCTCCAGTATTCCCATGGAGCAACAGCCATATCAACGTTCCATCAATAGACGATCCAGGAATTGGTATTAAACGCACGCGCGACCAAGATGACAATCTTTTCATGATCCCGAGGGTTGCCCCTCATGCTGACAAGCGCAATCATCTCCTCCTCACAATGAGGAGCAGGATTATGATCAAGTCGCTCACCATAGCCGTTGCGGCTCTCGCGATGCTCGGCACTTCGGTGCCGTCCCTCGCAGCGAACCCGCCGTGCAGGGACAAGTCGGGCAAGTTCATCAAATGTCCGCCCAAGGCCACCGCCAAGCCGGTCCGGTGCAAGGACGCCAAGGGCAAGTTCACCAAATGCGGTACCCCGGGAGCCAAGCCGGCCTGACTGGATTGTGAGGGCGGCCCCTCTTGCCGCCCTCATTCGCCTTCCCTCGCGGGTGGCGGCCTACCCATTCCAGAAGACGGAGACCCAGCCAGGCGCAGTCCATCGCCCGGATCGGACAAATACCGCAGCGAGCCGGCGGCCAAGCGTCAAGTGCATCCGACATCTGGAGGAACGGCCTTATCGAATACTCATCCGCGGCGCGAATGGCTGACGGAACTATGACGTACGCACCTATCTGGGTTCAACGCGGAAGGCCGGCTAGACTATGACTATCGCGATATTGAAGCGCAGAAGCGGTCGGTCGCAGAGTGGACGGCTGACGGCGGTCGGGTGCTCCTGTAGACTGTCATACGCATGATGGGTGTCTTGGTTGCCGCGGGCGGGGCGATCGAGCGTCTCGGCGTGGGTAACCTCGCCTGCAACGCGATGCTCAATCTGTGCCGGCAAGGCCGACATGACCCCGCCATATGAATGCTGCATCGCACCATAGGCTGGGTAAGATAACCGTTGGGCCGGCCTACAGCCCTTCCCCGCTTGTCGAAGGAATCCAGATGCGTCTCCCCCGATCTCGCCCGCGGACCTTACCCCTGAGCAGAAGCCCTCTACGAGGACATGCGACAAGGGATTGCCGGCCACTTCAATGCCTTCAAGGTCGAGCGGGAGGATGGCGCCTTGATGGGCCCCTGGAACCCCTGGCTGCACGAGCCGGCGATCGGCAAGGCGATCTGGGACTTGACCCTGGCCATGACCGCCAACGCCGTGCTGCCGGACAATGCCCGACAGATCGCCATCCTGGTGGTGGGTGCCCATTATGACGCCGCCTATGAGATCTACGCCCACATCGCGGTGGCCGAACGCGAGGGCATGCCGGCCGAGCGCCTGGCCACCCTGGTCGCCGGCCTCAAGCCTAACGACCTGGCCCCGGAGGAGAGCGTCGCCTTCGACGTCGCCTATGCGCTCAGCGGCGGCGGCGTCCTGCCCGAGCCGCTCTATGCCCTGGCGGTCAGGACCTTCGGTCAGCACGGCGCCAACGAACTGATCTATCTGGTCGGCCTCTATGCCCTAGTGTCGGTCACCCTCAACGGTTTCAACGTGCCGGTTCCGGAACGTGAATAGCCCTGTGCGCAAGGCAGCCGCCCCCGCGGGAAAGGCTGAAGCCCAGCGCGATCGTCTTCCAGAGCGTGGCCCTGCTGCAAGGTGGCGGCGCGTGGGGCACCTTATCAGGCCGGGGTGTACGGGGCCTTGCTCGTCAGCGGCCGAGGTTGACCCTGGCCAGATCGATCAGTTCGGCCGCGCGCCCGTCGAGTACCGCTTTCAGCGCGAAAAGGCCGAACTTGTGGGCCTGGTCCAGCGTCGTCTTCGGCGGCATGACCAGTTCCTGACGCGCGCTGACCACGTCGATCAGCGCGGGTCCGTCATGAGCGAACGCTTCCGAGATGCCCGCCTGCAAATCCTGCGCGCGCTCGACCCGGACGCCCTTGATGCCCATCGCCTGCGCCATGGCCGCGAAGTTCGGATTGGCGAGATCGACGGCAGTGTCGAGAAAGCCGCTGGCCTTCATCTCCATCTCGACGAAACCGAGCGTGCCGTTGTTCAGCACGACGACCTTCACCGGCAGCCCCAGCTGCGACAGGCTGATGAAGTCGCCCATCATCATCGAAAACCCGCCATCACCCGAGAGCGACACGACCTGGCGGCCGGGAAATGCCGCCTGCGCGCCGATCGCCTGCAACATCGCATTGGCCATCGACCCGTGGTTGAACGAGCCCAGTAACCGGCGCCGGCCGCCCAATCGCAGGTAGCGGGCCGCCCACACCGTGGGCGTGCCGACGTCGCAGGTGAAGATCGCGTCCGGCGACGCCAGCTCGCTGACGACGCGGGTAACCTGCTGGGGATGGATCTGGCTGCTCTTGTCCGGGATCGCCGCCAGTTGATCCAGGCCCTCGCGCGCTTTGGCGTAATGCGCCAGGGCTGCATCGAGGAAGCGTCGATCGGTCCTGGAAGTCAGCCGCGGCAACAGTGCCCGCAGGGTCTCGCCGACATCGCCCAGCAGACCCAGCGCGATCCGGTGGCGGTTGCCCAGCGCCTCGGGGCTGATGTCGATCTGCACCACCTTCGCCTTGTCGGGATAGAATTGCCGGTAGGGAAAGCCCGAGCCGAGGATCACCAGCGTGTCGCAGTCCTTCATCGCCGCATAGCCGGAGGAAAAGCCGATAAAGCCGGTCATGCCGACGTCATAGGGATTGTCATGCTCGATCGATTCCTTGCCGCGCAGGGCATGGACGATCGGCGCCTTCAGGGTGTCGGCCAGCGCCAGCACCTCGTCGCGCGCCTCCGCACAGCCGATGCCGCAAAGCAGGGTCACGCGCCTCGATTCGTTCAGCAGGGTGGCGAGCGTGGCGATTTCGCTCGCCGGCGGGATCAGGCGTGCGGCTGCCGGCGCAATCCAGATCGGGGGTTTCGCGTCGAGCGGCTCCAGCGCGACATCGCCCGAGATGACGACGACGGCCACGCCCCGCCGCGCGATCGCCACCCGCATGGCCCGCTCCAGCACCTGCGGCAGCATCGCTGCATGCGAGACCAGCTCGACATAATGGCTGCAGTCGCGAAACAGGCTCTCGGGATGGGTGGCCTGGAAATAATCGATGCCGATCTCGCTGCTGGGAATGTGGGCGGCAATGGCAAGGACCGGCGCTCCGCTGCGCTGGGCGTCGAACAGTCCGTTGATCAGGTGCAGATTGCCCGGGCCGCAGCTTCCCGCGCACACTGCGAGCGCGCCGGTCAGCTGCGCTTCGGCGCCGGCAGCGAAAGCCGCAGCCTCTTCGTGGCGGACATGCGTCCACTCAATCCGGCCGCGCGCGCGCAGCGCATCGGTGAAGCCATTGAGTGAGTCGCCCGCCACGCCGTAGACGCGCTTGACGCCGGCCGCTTCGAGGGTTTCGGCGATGAAGTGAGCGGCGGTGCGAGCCATCGAGGTCCCCCAGTCCTGGAGCAAAGCGACATCAGCGTCCGGCCCAGCCTGCGACGCGTCGCCAGCCTTGCCTGTCAATTCGGGCGCTGTCTTGCAAGCGTTCGCCGCTTTGTGATGAAGCGTGGCCGTCGGCCGAACCAGCCACTACAACACACCATGCCGTGCGGTACGCAGAGCGCGTGGACACTGGACATGAAGACAATGTCGTCCAACCCAACGGCATCGATGGTCCGGTCCATGGGCATAGTCCTCGATGGCCCCGGGCGGTGCCACGAACACTGTTTAATGCGGAAGCCTCATCGAGAGGGCGACTTGATTGCTATTGTTACCTGGCAGTCAGAGGAGACCCTGCGTCCGGTGGGTAACGACCGGCTGAAACCAGGCCTCTAGCGGGTCGTCACATTCCAGCGGGTCGGGCTCGAGGTCCAGGTCCCCATCCCTTGCGTCCAGTGTATCGATGATGCGCTCGACCAGAGCTTCCAGCACCGTTGTCGGCAAGGCTGGAAGTAGCGCAATCGTTTCCTCAAATGGGCTGCGCCAGTTCTCGGTCAGAGCGGCATGCTTCATTAGCAAAGCTTCGCTAAGGGACGCTGTGGAGGCACAGGAGCGATATGGACAGCGAAGAAGCGAGGATGCTCGCCAGGGTAAGAGACCTTGCCGCCGAGGCAATGCTGCTCTGCGAAGAGTTGCATGCACCCGCGGCGGCCAACCACATGCAGCTCGGCCTTGATCTGCTCGAGCAGCGCGTACACCCGCACCGGTTCCACATCCTGCCTGAGGATCTTCCTCATTTCACAGCAACCCCAAGGCTCTGAAGCTGCTGCATCCGGATCGCGTCACGATGACGTGGTCCGCCACTGCGATTTCGACGGCCTTCGCGCCCTGCTGGATACGACGCGTAATCTCGATGTCCGCGCGGCTGGGGGTCATCCCCCGGATGGATGATTATGCACCAGGATCAGCGCCGAGGCGCCTGCCTCGAGACCTCGAACGATTACGTCCCGGACACTCAGCTCGGCTGAGTCGACGCCGCCTTGCGAGACAAGATCGTCACGGATCAGTCGCTGGCGACCATCGAGCAGGAGCAGACGGACCTGTTCACGCGACTCCATTCCCAGCGACAGGTGTAGGTAATCGAACGCGCAGCTCGGGTTCGCCAGGCTTATGCGCTCGTCAAGGTCGCGCCGCTGCATCCAGAAGGTGGCCCGTCGAACGGCACGCATGATCCGGACGGCCCTCAGGTCTCCGCAGGCGCGCATCTGTGCGATCGCCGGGGCAGAGAGGGCCGCTTTCAGTGACCCGAAATGGCCAATAATCGTTCGCGCGGCGGCTGCGTGGTCGACGCCTTCGAGACCCTGAAGAAGCTGCCCTAGGATCTCTTCGCAAAGTCGCGACGGGTGCGGCGACACTGCCATATGCCCCATATCAGCGCGAGCAAGGTCGGCCAGCCCGAGGCGCCCTCCATCAACCCGTAGGCGAGCCGCGACATTTCCGGCCGTATCAGCTTCGCCAGATGCCCCAGCACGGCGACCGCGTGAAAGCTGGTCGCCCATATCAGCCACCCCGCCCGGAAGTGTGCGCCACGAGGACGAGGCCGGCGAGCAAAGCCAGGTCGACCGCGACAATCCCCATATCGACCTGCACGAATGTCTTGGCATGTTCGCTGTACACCCAAATCGTGGCGAGAAGCGCCACGAGGTAGAAGAAGGCCACGGAACGTTCCGCGCCGCGTCCCCAGAGAACCGCCGCAAGGCAGGTGAGAGGAAGCGCCACCCAGAACCCGTAGATGTAGAGAATGCCGATCGGGGAGAGCATGGTGTCGAAGGACCATGCTCTCCGATTGCGGTCAAGGCGATCACGCGGCCTTGTCGGCTGCCTGGAGGCGCCCGATCGGGCATTGCGGCCCATAGCCGAGATCATCCAGCAGATCGGCCAGAACCTTGTGCGAACCGTTGAAGCAATTGGCTGCGATGGTCAGGTAATCTGCGCCTTTCGACGCGAGCGCGATCGCCTCCGCGCCGAAGTCAGCGGGAACCCCGCCCAAATGGGCTCTCGCGCGCTCGTCGTGCATGGTCGCTACCATGCGATGGGCCTCGGCCGCGGCATCGTTTGCAGTGCGCTCGACGGGCAACAGTGCCTCGCCGACTGCCAGGACGGAACGATCGATGATCCGGTTCTTGCGCATGCGGGTTCTCCTTGCCCGGAGGCAAGGCCGCCGGGTCCTCAGTCTCGAAGGTGCAGAATAAAATCGGCCAAAGCCTCGAAGCCGCGGCCGATGGGTTCGGCGGCGCTCAGGACGATGACCAGCGCGAGCGTCAGTCCCAAGATCTTCGCGGCGGTCTGAAGAACCGAAGCATCATGGCGCACGCACTCCTCGATTGCGACCGCGCCAGGTGGAGGGGCTTCAAGGTTCGCGGCATACTCGATGGAAATCTCGCGAACTTCGCCATTCTCACGCTGGCCCAGCCCGATTGCATAGGGCGTCTCCAGAATGCGCTGCTCTTCGCTGCGTGCAATGGCGGGCGATTCCTAGGTAAATCCTCCGGATGCCGCGCGTCCCAGGCGGCCACCAGCGCGCGCGCCGCGTATCGGTCACTGACACCGAGACGCTGCATGGCGGCACCAATATGCTGGTCGACGGTACGGTGGGAGATGCCGATCCGTTGCGCGATGTGCTTCGAGGATCCTGTCGCAATCAGTCGCACGCAGCGGCGCTGCGCTTCGGTGAGCTGGGCGACTCTGGCGGTCTGCGCTTCGTCCTGCGACATGCCCGCAAGGTACATCCGGGGTGGTCCTGTTCAAACGCGCTCTAGGGGCACCGCCTCGCCTCGACCTGTGCGGATCTGGGGCAAGCAGGCGGGCCGACAGGCGCCAGCTTCGTCGGCACTCAGTGTTCCGTTCGCGCTTCCGCTTTGGGCGAGTCGACGCCTGGCGGAGCCGGCACGTCCTGGCGCGTCACCGTCAGGGGCGCCGCGGCGAGGGATCCCCTTCCGCAACATAGCCTTTCAAAATGGCGCCTGCCTTGAGCGTGGCGTTATGCCCCTTGTTCAGCAGGCCCAACACGCCGAAGCTGAGCAAGCCCATCACCACGCCGGCGGTGTTGCCGTTGCCCTCGGTACCAGTGGATCCGGTCAGCGCCAGATTACCCCATTCGGTCTCGACATAGAGCAGCTTCGCGCTCAGCTGCCCCCGCCCACCGGCGGCGCTCGTACCGGACACGGTCACCACTTCCCCCACGCCCTGGCGCCGATCGGGATGACGACCTTTCCATCGACCTCCAGCGGTGCATTGACGCGCAGCTTGAAGCGTTCGCCGGCCTTCGCGGAGCGGCTGTTGACCTCCTTCGTGACCATCAGCTGCAGTTCGGTGCCGCGCACCCATTTCGGCGCCGGCTGGGGAGCCGGCGCCGAGGTCTGCGGCGTTGTCGCCTCGCCTTGCTGCGCCGCAGCCGGAGCTGCGGCGCAGAGGGCGGCCGCTGTCAAAAACAGGCGGGCGCGCATGGCGGAATCAATTGCCCGACGGCGTCGGAGTGTCGGACGGCGCCGGCGTTTTGGCGGGCATCGGCGTACCGGCAGGCAGGAACTTGATGGCGGTACCGGTGGCATTGGTCTTGCCCCAGCTCATGACGGTCATATGCGCGTCGCCATAATTGGCATTGATGACGGCGTCGGCACCAAGCTTCTCGGCCCGCTCCCAGAGTTCGCGGTAGATCTTCTTCTGCGAAGGCGACTTGCTGAAGACAGTCGCCTTGCGGACCCCTGCCTTCACTTCGCCGAGCACCGTATAGGGCCGGTCGGTGATGTCGTAGGGAAATACCGGGACCCCGACATCCTCGTTGACCAGCTTGGCCTGCGGCGCCGGCGGCGCATCCTGGGCAATCGCAGGTGTCACCGCGATAAGGGTCAGGCCAAGAAAGATCGGCTTCAGCATTTCAATTTCCTCATACTTGATGGGTGGGTACGCGGTTACTTAAAGCTGGGATCGCGGGGCGCCGGCGTCGTCGAACCCGGTGCAGCGCCGCTGTCGGCGGGCAAGGGGTCCGATGGGCGCGCGACGGGTACGGAAATGGGCCGCGGCACCACGGCTTCAGCGAAAACGAGCGGAACGTCCTCGCCGATGAAACCGTCGATCCGGGCGCCCTGCTCGATTTTGGCGCTGGTACCGGTGGTGAAGAAGCCTGCAACCGGGAGCAGCGCGACGGCCGCGACGACGCCGCCGGTCCCGGTCACGCCCTTGTCGTCAAAGGTCCCGGTCAGACGGATCTGGCGATCCTGGACCGAAACATGCAGCAGACTAGCGGTGAGGTGGCCGGACTTGCCCCACATCCCCTTGTTGCGAACCGCGATGATCTCGCCCGTTGCCGGCGCGCCGACCGGAATGACGACATGCGCGTCGACCGTCACTGGTTCGCGTACCGACAGCCGAAAATGCTGCCCGACACGCAGTTTCTTGCCCTTGGTGGTGAGCAATTCCTCGAGTTGCAGCTGGACGGCTGTGCCGGTCCGCAGCATCGGCTGGGCAGGACCGCCAGGCACGAGCGGCGCTGCCGATGGCACCGTTTGCGCTGCTGCCGGGCCCGCGCACAGCAGGCCGGCCGCCAACGCACAAAGTGTGCGCTTCATCTTTCGTGACTCCCCGCGGTCACCCCTGCCCGCATGCCAAGGCTGGCCATGAAAATGGCGCGCGTCAAGTAACGAAAATCACGGGAGAACCGACTGCGCAGTAACGACAAGTACCCGTCGGTCATCGCGCCCATCGACACGCGGATGCGGGACGTGTGGACGCCTGCCAGGGGCGCGACCTAATCCCGCTTATCGTCGTCGAAGTTTGAATCGCGAGAGGGATTCAAATTACCCCTGTTCCGTGAAGGCCGGCATGTCCGCCACTTCGGCCGCGATCACCGCCGGCGTGAGCCGCGCCTCGGCCGCGGCCAGTCGCGCCTGTGCCCAGGCGAGCATGGCGCGCCACGCCGGTCCCTCCCTCCCCGTCTGCCAGCCGCGTGACGAGGCGGCGCAGTGCCTCGGCGCCGGCCTGCCCGGCAAGCTTGTCCTCGAGCCACGCCACCCGCTGCTTCTCGAGTTCGGCCAAGTGCGCCAGCCGGGCGCGTTCGGCCCGCGCGATCGCCGCAAGCCGGGCGCGCTCGGCGGCCTCGGCGGCCTCGATCTTCATCCCCGCTGCGATCGCGGCAAACGAGACGAGGATATCGTCGATGCGCGCCTCGAGCTTGCGCGCCCGCGTGTCGGCAAAGCGATGGACCGCCCCGGCAAAACGCGACCAGCCGCCGATCTCGATGCGCATCTCGCCGGTCGGCACGCCGTCCCACCAGGGCGGCGTCGGTCGCCCGGGCGCGTGCCAGCCGTGCCGCGCATCCCAGCGCTCGAGCGCCCGACGCTCTTCCGGGGTGGTCTCGTGGCGGCTGCGGCGGATGGTCTGCGTGACCGCGAAGCCGATCGCCTCGCCGTCGACCACCATGGCGAGCCCTTCGCGCCCTTCCGCGAAGCGATAGCCGCGCGCCTTTGCCCCGTTGACCAGCAGCGTCAGGAAGGTCTCGACACGCTCGAGCGTGTCCGGGTGGGCGCGGACGTTGAAGCAGGCCGGGCCGAGGCCCGTCAGCGCGCCCCAGTCATCGGGCTTCTTCGCCCTGGCTGCCGCGATCGTCTTCGCGACCAGCGCGCTCTTCACTGGCGGTATGTTCTGCACCGGTGTCTGCGCCCGCGCCTTCTCAATCGCGCTGCGCACGGCGTCGGGCGCGGCGCCACCCGCACGCGGGACGATCACGACGGTACCGGAGATGTTGGCCGGGAGTGGCGGCAGCGGTTTGCGCTTGGGTTCCTTGCCCGCGTGCAGCTGCCCCCAGTAGCGCGTGTCGGGCAGCGGGATCGCGTGTTTGATGCACTGCTTCCGGAGCGCGACATCCGAAATGCCGAACTCGGGCGCGACCTTCGAGACGGCACGCGACCAGATCATTTCGTACAGCTGCTGGCGGGTAAGAACATGGCGCACGAAACTGCTCCGGAAAGGCGCCTCGCAGAGGCGCTAGGCAGCACCGACAATAGCCGATAACCCGGCACCATGATCGAGGATCGCGAGATCTGGGCCTGCGCCAATCTGCTGCTCAAGCAGCATGGCGAGAACGCATGGTTTGTCGCCGCGCAGCGTGCCGACGAACTCCTGGCGCAAGGCGAGATGGACGGGCATCGCGCCTTTGTGCGCATCCTGAACCGTATCCGCGCGCTCGAGGCGATGAATGTCGTCGGTCAGGTGCACTGAGGCCACGCCATGCCCATGGGAAGCCGACATCGCGTCACCGGCAAACTTATGAAGTCGCGCCGCGGGCTGGTACTCGAGGTCGAGGACGGCGGCGTCTACGCGCTGGATGTCGATCGCCCTGTCGCCGGGCTGGTCGGCCAGCGCGTGACTGTCGAGGGGACGCGAAGCGGGTTTGACCGCCTCGATGTCGAATGGATCGGACCTGCCCGGCCGCGCGGCGATCCCGACACGTAATCAGAGCGCGCAGATCTTCGCGAGCCGGCCGCCATTATCCCATTGCGGCTTATAGATCGCCTGCCGCCTGCGCAGCTGCCAGCAGCTGAGATCGGTGCCTCCGGCGCTCACCAGCGCCAACGTCCGGCCATAGCGGTCCTGCCCAACGCGAGTGATCGTGATCACCCCGCGGCCCAGCGCGACGCGCAGCGAGGCAGTGGATTGGTAAGGATCGCCTGGCGCGCATTGCCGCCCACGCTGGCAGTGGCCGGGCATTTCCGGCGCATCGATCCCGAGGAGGCGCACGCGCTCGCTGCCACATCGCAACGTGTCTCCATCGACAACAGTGCACCGATCCGCCACCGGGGCGGATAGTGGCGATGCCAATAACGAGATCGCAATCAAGCCGAACATGGATGACTGTTACGGCTGCTGTCATACGTCCGCTAGTGGGTCGTTAGCGGCCATTGCGCCGCACCTGAACGAACGACTGCTTTTGGGCGTCACCGCTAACGCCCTGAACGACCGCAACTGGGCCGGTAGCCGCCAGTCCGCTTTGGGATCGAGAACCGCGATAGCGGTCGTTCGCGGCCTATCTGCTTCCGTCCCGATACCGGACTTGAACGGCAGCTAACCACCCAATCTTTACATCACGCTCTCCGGCCGATGCTCCAATTTCCAAGTCGCGCGGGTACAGATAACACTTAAGAATAAATCGGCATTGAAGGAGGCTATTAGTGGCTGAGGCAATGAGCGGAAAAGCCGCGATAGCTACCTTCGCGGCCGCGTTGCGGAAAAACCGGAATGCCCCGCCCACCATGGCCGCAGTCATAGCAGTTCTGACCCATTTCGTTCCCGACCCGACCAAGCTCCTTGTCGATCCGTTTTTAAATGCCGTTCCAGACATCGTCGGACCGCCAAGCCCGAAAGGTCACCGGATCAATCCTCGGGCAATTGAGAGGCAGATCGCGCTTGCAGCAATGTTGTTTCAAATCGCCGATGAAGGTCACGAGGAAGAACTTCGTAGGCGGTTCGCGAAGCAAGTCTTCCGTTCGGTGTACTACGAGACTCACGCGATCGCGTTTATGATCATGGCCGGCTTTAGGTTATCGTTTCGTCCAACCACCGGTGTACGCGGCGAAGACTTTGAGTTCACCGCGACAATAAGAGGTATATCCGCAAGCGTAGAGGTCACGGCTTCGGAAAGAGAAACATTCTTACGTAGCAATATACATAATAAGTTAAATAAGAAGCGAGATCGCTTACCGAGAGACGGCTGGGGAATAATCTGGCTAGCTCTTCCTGAATCCAATGGGCGCCTCACGGAGGCTCAGGAGTCTGAATTGAATGAGATATGCGACAGCTTTTTTCGCACCGCCTTCAACGTGTCATACATAGTCTTTATGACCGAATACATTCCTGCAGTGCCTGATCAAGCAATCTACGTCGGCGTCAAAATTTGCATGAACCCGTATCTTGATAGGATTCCTCTAAAATTGCGGAAGGCAATGGCCGACATCACTCCTAATCCGGTCATCACGCGGGATGGTCAGTTTTTCTCCGAGAGATTCCAGCTGTTCGACCTCATCAAGCACCTAGCTGAGCTTTGATGCCATGCCCCGCTGCGCGCGACGCCCGTTCGCGCGCAATCGGGTCAGATCTGGACCAACTCGCCGCTCTCTTCAGCGACCGTCGTCGGCCGCGCCAACTGCCGACTTCTTCAACCGAATCGGGCGTAAGCTGCCGTTGAGCCTAAGCCTGAGGGAGCGTCCGCTTTCGGGAAGCTCCGCAGCGAAGGTGAACGACCGATATTGGGCGCATTGCAGACCGACTGGTTATAGCGAACCGGACCAACTGCTTCTGGGCCCATTACTGCCTGACTGATACCGCACAGCGAAAGCGGACATGATTCACTTTATCGCCTGACCATTTAGTAGCTCATCGCAGCATCAATGGCTGCTCGCCGTCTATTGCCTCCTGACGTAGGAATTCGATTGCCGCCATGTCGCGTCGAATGCCGCGCAGCAACGCAGCAACGCAGCCGACCATTCTCGCCAACGCAGAGCCAGCCTCCGAATTCTGGCTCGCGCATATCGATCCCACGGGCTCCAATTACGCGCAGAGTCCGGTCGCGTTTGGTATCGAACTGGCACATCGAACACGGGTCGGCGTAGACGTCTTGAATGTTTACTTCGTTGTGGCATACTATCTCTCAAATAGAGTCGCGCAGGTTTAAGGTAAGCTTTGATCCATCCAAAGTGGATTGAATCCGGCCTTATTGCGGCTTGGCCTTTAGGGATGAGTTGCGAGTTCGGTGCTTTATCTTTTGGCTGATCTTGGTGAAGGGGGCGCCAGATGCCAGCGCAAGGCGCTTATGATGATGTCATCGAGAAGAAAGTCGCGCTGACCGGCGGCGCGATCTCGGTCAGCTTCCTGATCGGGAGATCATTGCTGCGCGCGTTGCTGAGCCTCGGCCTGATGCTGTGCGCGACTATCGCGCAAGCGCAGGATCTGGTCGTCCAGCGCGACGTGACGGTCCGTGCCGAGCCGCGCAGCGGTTCTGACCGGGTCGACTATGTCACGCCCGGGACTGGGCTTGATTGGCTCGAGAATGGCGAGCGGCAGCGCGGATACTATCATGTCCGCTTGGCCGACGGCCGTGAAGGCTGGGTCTATCAGAGCTTCGTGCGCCGCGCGGATGGGACCGCCGCGGTCGCTACCGCCGCGGTCCCAGGCGATGAGGCGATCGTCCATTATATCGATGTCGACCAGGCCGCCTCAGCCTTGCTCGAATTCCCGTGCGGCGCGGTGCTGATCGATGCCGGCGGCCGCGACGCGCAGGCGGTCGATCATCTGATCGCCTATCTCGAAGCTTTTTCGCTAGGCGCACCGATCTCAACCGCACGCTCGCGACCGTGTTCGTGACCCACACCCATGTCGATCATAACCGAGGCCTGCGCCGTGTCGCCGAGACCTTCCATGTGCGGAACTATGTGCACAACGGCATCCTCACTGGTTCGGGCCGTGTCGGCGCGCGCTGGATGGTCGATCATGCCGGCGATTTCAGTCCTGCGGTCACGCTCACCGCGGTCAAGTCGACCGACATCGGCCCCAATGGCTTGACCAACGACCGGATCGACCCGCCGCTCCCCTGCGCCGGTGTCGATCCTAAGATCCGCGTGCTCTCGGGCAGCTGGGACGAGAATCCCGGCTGGAACGATGGGGACTTCGACAATGGCAACAACCATAGCCTCGCCATCCGCGTCGATTATGACCGGGCGAGCTTCCTGTTCACCGGCGATTTGGAGGATGGCGCGATCGATACGCTGATCGAGCGCTATGCCGGCAACCGTCTTCTCGACACCCAGGTCTATGCGGTCGGCCATCATGGCTCGTATAACGGCACCACCCCCGAACTGCTCGGCGCGATCACTCCCGACATCGCCGTGATCTCGATGGGTCCGAGCACGGTCCATGCGCAATGGACGGCCTGGGCCTATGGCCATCCGCGCAAGAGCGCGGTGACGATGCTCGATGATGCGATCAGCCGCCACCGTGTGGGGGCCGGAACGTGCTCGTCGCCACCCGCACCAAGACCTTTGCGAGCTATCCGATGCATGACGCTATCTACGCGACCGGCTGGGACGGCGACATTCGCATCCATGCCCGGCCCAACGGCAATTTGACCGTCGAGACCAGTCGCTGACGGGAGACATCGGGCAATGCCGTTAGGTGATGGGGAGGAAGCGCGCGTGCGTCAGCCGGACAAATATTGCGACCTGGTGATGAAGGGCGGGATCACCAGCGGGCTGGTCTATCCGCGTGCGGTGCTCGAGCTGGCCAGTCGCTATCACTTTAAATGCATTGGCGGCACTTCGGCGGGCGCGATCGCCGCTGTCGCGGCGGCGGGCGCCGCGCTCGGCGAACGGCGCATGCGGCTGAAAGATCGTTCTGGTCTCAACGACCGAAAGTGGACGCGCTGTCGTCATTAAGCGGGAGCGGGAATGTGGCCGATGACTCATAAACTGTTCGACTTCTCCTCGAAGCCGAGCAAACAGGTTCATGTGTGAATCGCGGCGCCTGCGCTGCGCGATCGCCCCGCCAGCGCGACTGACGGGGCTGCGGGTGGTGGGAGCGGCGCGGTGCCGCTTATCCGTAAGGAAGCCACCATGACGAAACTCAACGACACGCAATTGATCCTGCTTTCCACCGCTGCCGCCCGTGAAAACGGCAGCCTGATTCCATTGCCTCCGACCATCGCTGACGCTGGCGCCAAAGCCGCCAACGCCATCGCGGCACTCCTGAAGCGCGGCTTGGCCGAGGAGCGTGAGACCCGCGATAACACCTGCGTCCAGCGAACCGACGGCGATCTGCGCTTCGGCATCTTCCTCACCGATGCCGGCGCCAAGGCAATCAACATCGGAGAAGGCGGTGGGACCGAGGGGACGCACACACAGCCCCTGCCCCATCGGTGCCAAAAACCACCAAATCTGCCAGCGTCACCGCCCTCCTTCAGCGAGACGAAGGCGCAACGCTCGCCGAGCTGATTGACGCAACCAACTGGCTTCCGCACACGACGCGAGCGGCGCTCACCGGGCTGCGCAAAAAGGGCCATATTGTCGATCGCTCAAAGCGCGGCACCGAAACCTGCTACCGCATTGCGAGCGCGTGAAATGGCGGCTGTCGAGGAGCAGCTGGCGGCACTCGAACAGATGCCGCCAGCAGCCTTGCACGAGCGATGGAAGAAGCTGACCGGGGAACCCGTTCCCCGGATCAGTCCGGCGCTGCTGCGTCTCGCGCTTGCGTGGGAGATTCAGACACGTGCGTATGGCGGCCTCTCGCGCATTACCCAACAAAGGCTGGCACAGCTGACAGCGGCAAAGACCCGCACCACGCCCGCCCAGCCCGGCACGCGGCTGGTGCGCGAGTGGAATGGCACCGCCCATATTGTCGTGATCGGCGAGGACAATGTGATCCGCTGGAACGATCGTGAATGGCGCTCGCTGAGCCAGGTCGCCCGGGCGATTACCGGCACGCAGTGGTCCGGCCCTGCGTTCTTCGGCCTGAAGCGCAGGGCCGTCGCATGAAGACCATCCGCTGTGCGATCTACACCCGCAAATCCAACGACGAGGGCCTCGAGCAGAGCTTCAACTCGCTGGATGCGCAGCGCGAGGCGTGCGCCGCCTATATCCTCAGCCAGGCCAGCGAGGGTTGGACCGCCCTGCCCGAGGTTTATGATGATGGCGGCCTGTCGGGCGGCTCGCTCGACCGCCCTGCCCTGCAGCGTCTCCTGTCCGAGGTGGCGGCAGGCCGGGTGGACATCATCGTCGTCTACAAGGTCGATCGTCTCACCCGCTCGCTGCTCGACTTCTCGAAACTGGTCGAGGCATTCGACAAGGCGGGCACGTCGTTTGTGTCGATCACCCAGTCGTTCAACACTACCACCAGCATGGGCCGGTTGACGCTTAACATGCTGCTCTCGTTCGCCCAGTTCGAGCGCGAGGTCACCGCCGAGCGCATTCGCGACAAGATCGCTGCCTCCAAGGCAAAAGGCATGTGGATGGGCGGCGTCCCCCGCTTGGCTACAAACCCGATGGCCGCAGCCTCGCTGTGATCGAGGAACACGCCGAGCTCGTCCGTCACATTTTCGGGCGCTATCTGGTGCTGGGCAATGTGCGCCTGCTCGCCGACGAGCTTCGCGCGCAGGGCATTGTG
Source organism: Sphingomonas sp. 7/4-4 (assembly GCF_027941955.1). Classification (GTDB taxonomy): domain Bacteria; phylum Pseudomonadota; class Alphaproteobacteria; order Sphingomonadales; family Sphingomonadaceae; genus Sphingomonas. Next base: position 165,738 of record NZ_CP115960.1, on the reverse strand, counting down.
ACACCCCGGAGAACCAGCATCACGAAGCGCGAAACCGGCGGCCGTCCGTTCTCGCGCGGGCAGCTCTACCGCATCCTCAACAACGTCACCTATGCCGGCGAAATCGCGCATGGCGACAAGCGCTTTCCCGGCCAGCACGTCGCGATCATCGACGCGGAGACCTTTGCAAGGGCGCAGCAGCTGCTGGCGGATCACCGCAACGGCGTGCGTCAGCGCACCCGCGCCGCCCATCCCAGCCTGCTTGCCGGCAAGCTTCGCGATACCGAGGGCAGGCCCCTCGTGGCCACCCACACCAAAGCGGGAAACGTTCGCTATCGCTATTATGTGAGCGATGCGCTCCAGCACGATGCTGGCCAGGCGGGATCACGCATTCCTGCACGCGAGATCGAGGGCGCGGTCGCCGCGCGCGTTGCCGAGGCGTTCGACGATCCGCTCGATCTGATGGCGACGCTGAAGCTCGCGCCACCAGCCGACCGGATCGACGCGTTCTTCGCCCAATGCGCGATGCTGGCGGACGCGTGCCGACGACGATGCTTCGCAACCCTCAGCCGTCTCGTCTCTGGCGTCGCGGTGCACGACGATCGCCTCGATATTACCTCCGAAACGGACGCAATTGCGGCGCTGACCGGCGCAGCACCCGGACCCGACACGCCGAGGTCGATGCTGCTGTCGGCCCATGTCCGGCTGGCGCGCTCGGGCCGCGCGCTACGGCTTGTCCAGCGCGACGGCGCCGCTGCGCAGGCAGAGGCCAATCCGGCGCTGGTCGGCAAGCTCGTCCAGGCGCGACGCTGGTGGGAGGCGCTGCGCGGCGGCGACCTCGACGTGACGCGGCTTGCCGAGCGTGAGGGCGTCACCCGCTCCTATATCTGCCGGATCGTCCGGTTCGCGTTTCTGTCGCCCGAAATGGTCACGGCCCTGCTCGCCGGCACCCAGCGCGCCGGAGTCAGCGCAGCGATGCTGCGCGCCGACGGCGCGATCCCGCTGTCCTGGGAGGCGCAGCGCCGGCTGTTCCTGCCGGGAGCGGAAGACGCGGCGGCGTGAGTTTGCAACCGCAGCAGTTACACGCACCCTACTCCACGAACCTGCGCGGTGCGGCGGGATCTAACGTTATGTTAAATTGCTCTCCCCGGCCCATAATAGTAATAGATCAAAAGCCTTGGACCGAAAATCGCTCGTCCGCTGTCACGGTAGTCCCGCCTCCCACCGGCAGTTATGCGCCTCACTTTCGGCCGTTTCGTGCGAGGCGTGCGAATCCAAAAGCAGACATTGACTTAGCAGCCCGCGAACTCGACGCTGATCTGTCTTGGCAAGCCGGAGAGGCGTTATGGCATTTTTCGTTAAGGTCATCCCACCGAGTGGTCGCGCCCGCATTCACTCCGGCGACTGCGACCATTGTCGAGACGGGCGCGGCCAAGAAAATCAAGATAAGGGCGCTGGTCCTACGTATTGGCAGCCCGCTTTTCCGAACCCTGGTTACGGCGCCGTGGCGGAAGCGCAGGCCTTCATGGAGAGCTTAGGCCTCCGATACATCGATACTGGTCGTTGTCCGTACTGCATGAAGTCGCCCGACGGCTAAGCGCCCGCATTTCGGCCGTTCATCGCCTGGATCGGTAATTCCATAATCTGCCGTCCATTCGCTCATCGCCCTATGGGCAGTGCTGAAGTTATCCCAGACGATTAAAGGTGGTCGAACACCGATCCCATCCGCGGGCTGAACAACCGCTCATAGGTTTTCAGCAGATAGGAATCGGTCATACCAGCGATATGGTCGCATATCACCCGCATATCGCCGCCCTCGCGTTCGAACAGAGCGAAGGTGCCGCGTGGCAGGAAGGCCTCGGGTTCCGATGCGAACGCTTCGAACACCGCGACAACCATCTGCTGGCCCTTGAACTCGAGGTGCTGGACCGCCGGACTGCGGATCACTCGCCTGTAGACCAGCTTTTTCAACGCCTTCAGAAGAACGGTGGCGCTCGGATCCATGGCGGCACGGTAGCGGATGAGGGGCTCTTCGAACTCGGTCTTGTCTTCCAGCAGGCAGTGCTGAACGAAATAGCCAACCAGCCGGCTAATCGCGTGCTTTCGCGGCGCCGCGCTTCCGAACAACATGGCGGCAAGATCGCCATATGCATCGTTGCCGGATGTGGTCCGCTTTCTGGAGTTTACGAAGTCAAGGAAGTACCCGCAGGCCTCGGGGGCAACATACTGCTCGAAATCCTGTCGGGTGATCAGCGAAAGCGCGAGCGCATCTTCGAGGTCGTGGACGCCGAATGCGATGTCGTCCGAAACGTCCATGATGCTGCAATCCAGCGATTTATGGAGCGCTCGGTGGTGCTCCGGAAGACCTCGGGGGCAGAATCACTTGCATCGAAGCGCGTGAACCGGTCGCGATCGCTTTCCGACAATGTCTCCAATATCCACATCACAGCGGCATGTTCGGAGTCCATGTAGCATTTGGGCGGCTTGGCAGACTCGCGGTCAATGAGGCTCAGAACGGATGTCCCGGGGCGCAAAGCCGGCGTGCAGTCGGGATGCGCCAATGCGCCATAGGAAACCGGGTATTTCAGCGTGCCGAGGAGTGTGCGCCTCGCCAGATCGGCGCCGTCGCTATCCGAATATTTCTCCAGCCGGGTTAGAATGCGGATGGTTTGGCCGTTCCCCTCGAAGCCGCCATATGCCGCCATGCAATAGTTCAGCGCGGCCTCGCCGCCATGGCCGAAGGGCGGGTGACCAAGATCATGGGTTGCGCCGATCGCCTGGATCTGGGCTAGCTTCGGCAAATGGTCCACGGCGGGTTGCCCGGCAAAGTCCTCCCGCAGCTGCCGGGTAACGCTCCCGGCGATCTGGGCGACCTCGAGCGAATGTGTGAGGCGCGTCCGGTAGAAGTCGCTGTCGCCGAGATTGAGGATCTGGGTCTTTCCCTGAAGCCGACGAAAGGAGGCCGAGTGGATGATCCGACCGTAGTCAATATCGGCGTCGCTGCGGGCATCGCCCGCATGCTTGCGCCAGCCACTTCGACGATCATTCCAGGACATGCCGAGCTGTTCCTCACATCATCTCGGCATCCCGATACCACCGTTTCAGCGCGGTGACATCGCCGACCACGGCGTGACCAGAAGGACTAGGAGTTAGAGGACGACTTTTGGCAAAGACTTACTCTGTCAGCCCGGCACCCCGGCAGATGCCTTGGCTTGCTGATCATCAGCGAACTGCTTCGCCCAGCACAGGCCATCCACCAGCTCCATCTGCGCGATCGTCGAGCAGGGAATTTCGAGAAGCTTGGGGTTGGCGAAAATCACGGCGAGGCAGCGCGCCCGGCTGACGGCAACGTTCAGCCGGTTGCGGCTGTAGAGGAACTCGATGTTCCGGGGCAGGTCGTCACCGGAGGAGGTCGCCATGGAAATCAGCACCACCGGTGCCTCCTGGCCCTGAAACTTGTCTACGGTGCCCACGCGGGCACCCTCGGGAAGCGTTCGTCGCAGCAGTTCCACCTGCATGTTGTAGGGCGACACGACCAAGATATCGTCGGTTCCGATCCGATGCTGCTCGCCGTGCCGGTCGGTCCATGAGGAGCCGATCAACGCGTGGTAGGTGATTGCGAGCCGCTCGGCTTCCTCCTGCGACCGCTGGGTGCATCCTAGGTGATCCACGCCCACGAAGCGGAGGCCGGTGAGGGCTAGCGCTACCGGATCAGCCGCAGGATCGAGCTCGAGCCGCTGCCGGGCGGTCGTCGCTTCCGCCTCGAGGCGGCCGTCATAGACGGCGTCGGAGATGAAACGGCAGAGATCGGGGTGCATCCGGCGCGAGAAGGGCAGGAAGACGCCCTGATCGGCGGGAACCGTGGCGTGCCCCTCCAGCAGATGTTCGAGCGCCGATCGGCCGCTGCCGCCAGGGTGCGTGCCCTTGATCGGCTGCGACAGCTGCATTTGGTCGCCCACCAGGACGATGTTGCGCGCGGAGGTCCCCATCGCGATGACGTTGGCGAGGCTCACCTGGCCTGCCTCGTCGACGAACAGATAATCGAATGCCGCGTCGAGCTCCTCGCGGGCGAACAGCCAGGCCGTGCCTGCGACAAGCTGGTGGTGCGGCGACACGCCGCTGCCGCTGCCGCCGACCACGTCTTCGATCCAGCTCCCTGTGCCGAGCATCTGATCCTCGCGCGAGGATTTCTTCATGCCCCGGCAGCGCAGGCCCTGCGCGGCCGCCATGGTCTCGACGTCCTTCAGCAGGTTGTTGATCGCCTTGTGTGAGTTGGAAGCCACGCCGATCCGTTTACCTGCCGCGAGAAGCGCGGCAATCGCCTGCGCGGAGGTATAGGTTTTGCCCGCACCCGGCGGCCCTTGGACGAGCAAATAGGTGTCATCGAGTAAGCGGAGTGCGTCGATCGCACCGCTCGTCGCATCGACGCCATCGGGCACGATCTGCTGCCCGCGTGTGCGGCCGGTCAGCTTCGGGCGATCGCGTCGAAGAATGGCGGTAACCGCGGCGTACTTCTGCGCGCCTGCCGCGATGCTCTCCGCATAACGATGTACTGCGGCGCGAAGCACCTTGTCGCCGATCGGCCCTTCCGGGATCAGCCCGCAGCCGGTCTCGATCGGCGAGCGGCTCGGGCCGAGCTTCAGCTCGATGATGTGCTGGTCCTCGTCGAGCGAGACGATCTCGCCTGCCGGTTCGAGCGTGCCCGACCGTAGCGGCTTGTCGCCGACCCGCATCTTGAAATCCTGGGGCGGGAAGGTGAATGGATGAACGACCGACTTTTGTCCGCCCATGGGCGACGCGTCGGGTGCGGCTGCAAATCGGCGATGCATTCGGCGTCGTCGAGCAGCGCCTGCGTGTCCATGTCCTGCCGCGCGAACATGGCCCACCAGCTGGGCTTGGCTTCGCGGCGATGGAACTCCAGCAGATCAGTGAGCAGCCGACGCCACGGGACATCCTCGCCGGCGATCAGAGCTTCGGCGATTTTGCGAGTCCGTTCGTCGGCCTCCTCACGCGCGGCGACCTTCACGGGGTCCGCGGGCTCAAGTGCGCGGCCGGTGAACCATAGGGTTTCTGGCGGCCGCAACAACACGAGCCAATCGCGGCACATGCGGGTCGAACGGCAGTCAACCTCGTTATACTCGGCGATTTCCTGCAGAAGCTGGTCGCCGCCAATGCGGCGCCAGCGCTCATAGATCACGATGCTGTCGCCGGCAGTCTTGACCGCGCCCTGACGACCCTCCGGAAGATAGAACGCTTCCATGTTCTTGATGGAGTAGCGCGGCTCCGAAGTGCGGATCGACTCAGCCACCACCTTGTAGAGATCGACCAGCCGGTCACCGCGCAGCAGGTCGTCCACCTCGCGCTCACGCGTGCCATGATACATGGCCAGCCGCTTCAGCGCCGCCTCCTCATAGGACGCGTAGTGGTAGATGTGGGCGTGCGGGTGGCGCGTCAGGCGCGCGGTCATGAAGTCGATCGCCTGCTCGAACGCGTCCTTCTCGCTTTCCCGATCATGAGCCCAGAACGGGTGAAAGTGGTCCTCGCCGTCCTCGGAGGCGACAAGGCCGAACAGATATTCGAGGCCGCCATCGAACAGCGGATCCCCTCCATGTCGAAAAACATGTCGCCGGCGTCCGGGCGGGGCAGGCGCGCGAAGCCACGCCCAGGCGCGGCCGGGAGGAGTTCGACGCGCCGTTCGCCGGTCTGCCGCTGATGCGCCTGCAGGCGAGCCTGCGCCGACAATTTGGCGACTGTTCCCGGTTGCATGCCGGTGATTCTGGTGCCGTCCGGCAAGGCGGCGAGACCGCCGATGTCATCGATGCCGGCCTGCCGGAGCGCCGTTCTTTGACTGCGACCCATGCCAGCAACGATCGAGAGATGATCTGCCGCTTCCCATTCGTCGTCGCAATGCTGCGACCAGCGGCAGAAGGTGCAATGGCCGCAGGGATCGCCCGTGGAAGCGTTCGGCACGCTATCCGCAAAGCTCTCGAAGCGGCCGCGCGCGGTCGAAAAATAGTGGATCAGCGACTCGGTGCGCAGCGTCACGATCTCGCCGGTGCCGAGCACGACGTGCATCGAAGGTGGTGTAGTGCCCTGCACCTCCCTCAGCATGTCGGCATAGACGCATAGCTGCAGGACGTGCTTCGGCTTGGCAGAGCGGGCGAGTTTGGTGTCGGCCACGTCGTAGACGAAGTCACCGAGGGCGGAAGGTATCCCGGGATGCTTCAGCAGGAAGTCGGAATAGCCGTGCCACCGCCCTGCCAAGAAGGCGCCTTGGTAGATGACGTCGTGCCCTGCCTCCATGGCCCGGCGGGTCGCCTCCACCCGCACCTCCAGGGTGCCGTCGCCGGGGATCTCCACCACCGTGAGTCCTTCCCGGCGAAGCCGCTCGAGATAGGCGCGCTCATGCTCGATGCCCTTCTCTTGCAAAAGGACAGCGCTTTCGTCTTCAGGCGGAAATGTGGCAGGGGTGGCCAAGTTGCGCACGTCGAGCACGGTCGCGTGCGCGCACCCCATGAAGTTGACGAGATCGCTCGCGGAGAAGAGCGTCTGCGCGCCGTGCTTTAACATTTGTGATCCTCTCGTTGCGGAGCATGTTCCGCTCGACTCATCATGGCAGATGAGCATGATGGTGGAACACGACAGAAGTTGTCGCTTCCGGGGAGGTTCAAATTTCTTATCGCAATGCAATCGACTTGCTGACGATAGCGGCGCGCGCGGCATCGATGCGCGGTGTCAGCTTGGCCGAAATTGAAGAAATCCTAGAGCGCGACTACCGGACTGCGCAACGCGTGATTGCGGCATTGGGGCAGTGCTTCTCGGAACTCGAGAAGGTCAAGGACGAGGAGTCAGGCAAGGCAAGATGGAAGCTGCCATTCAAGTCCCTGGCTCCGTTGCTTACACCGACCGCAGAAGAATTGGCAGCCCTCTCGTTGGCGCTGGAGATGCTCGGCAAAGGGGCCGGCACGGACCAGGTCGAGGCACTTCGCTGCCTCCATTCCAAAATCTTGGCGCTCATCCCCGATGAACGCAGCCGTCGGCTCGAGGCCGATGAAGAGGCGCTTCTCATGGCCTTGGGTCATGCGGCCCGCCCGGGTCCGCGGCAGATGGGAAACGAGGCGGTGGATGTCGCGATCTCCACTGCACTTAAGGGCACCTCTCAGCTGCGCATCCTCTACCGCGGCTGGAAGGACACGGTCGCGCGGGAACGTATCGTAGCTCCGCATGGACTTTTGCTCGGGGCGCGGCGCTATCTTGTTGCCGTCGATCTGGGCAAGGTGGGAGGCGGCATTCAGCACTTTCGCGTCGATGCTATCGAGGAAGCCGCCGTTCTTCCTAAGACATTCGTCCGCAAGGAAGGATTCGATCTCAACGAACATGCGGACCGTTGCTTCGGCTCCTATCAGCACGAGGGCGGCATCCACGACGTTGCCTGGCGGTTCGCCCCCAAGGCAGTTCGGTGGGCGGAAAGTTTCATGTTCCATCCGGCCCAGACCGTCGAGCGGGAGCCGGACGGTTCGCTAGTCGTGCGGTTCCGGGCAGCGGGGCTGCTCGAGATGTGCTGGCATCTCTATACGTGGGGGATGCGGTCGAAGTGATCTCGCCGCCCGAACTTGCGCAAATGGTAGCGGGTCACCGCCGCTCCGACTTTCCGTCGATGCCGTAACGGGAGAGGAGCCGAAGCGCTGCTCCGGCTCCCGATCCGATCGGTCAGCAGTCGGGCAGGTCGTCCAGATTGTTGCGCGACGTGGTGTCGCGATCGGTCCGGAGGTACTTGCCGGTCGGCCCGCTGACGACGCGGATCTTGGTCTCCGGGGCGTTTGCCCAGTTGACCCAATATTCGTGCAGATTCTGCTCGATGTCGTTAATCGCATCGGCTTTATTGCGGGGGACCAGAACTCGCCGGCGTTGCACAGCCGGGTGATGTCACCCTGCGAGTTCTTGCCGGTGGCGCGCACATAACGCTTTGCCATGATCAGCTCTCCTTGACGGTGGTGTGGGGGCTGGCCTTGCCATGTTTGGCGGTGACATACCTCCCGCTGATCGCGCTGCGGTAACTGCCGCCACCTCGACCCTTGCTCATGTTATTTCTCCATCATTGACGCGACTCGTATTCATCGCGATTCGCAATGTGGAAGACGGAGGCGACAGATCGTGTCGCATTAGTTCTGCCCGTCGAGGTGCTCGGCGCTCCGGCGGTTTCTAAGCGCAGAGTCCCCATCTTTGGGAGCTGCTCGTCTCTTTTGGCCCAGAGCCGGCCGCTCGATTAATAGTCGAGAGCCCAGCATAAATGGGCGGCAGTTTTCCGCGATCCCGCACTAGCAGCTGCCAGACAGCAAACGGCCCATTTCCTGCCGTTGGCGGCCCGATCAATGGAATGGCAGAGATTGGGCCGTATCTTGTCTGTCCGGTTGCAGTGGCGAGAGTGCGGCAAGCCGCCGTTCGGTCGCGCAATCGTGCCGGTTCACTTCTTCTGCTCGGCTGGGCCGTTAACGCGCAAAATATCGCCGATGCAGTTTGGCGAATTTACCGACAACATCTGGAATAGGCGGCCTTCAGAGGCGCGTTGTCGGCAGCCGAATCTCGCAACAGCTTCTGCACGAATGATTTCATGGCTTTGTTGCCCATAGAGGCCATGAGGGCGCAAACCGTTAGCTCGACGATGTTGGTCGCGTTCAACGGAATCGTCGGGAAACGATGAGATACCAGAGCGGCATGGGGCACGGGATCGCGATCGCCGAAGTCCCGGCACGGCTGGCAATGATAATAGCAGTGTTGTTCCCCGGTTTCCGGAGCTTCGAACCTGAAAGCGATGAAAGTCTTGATGCCACCGATTTCCGACCATTGCCCAAGGAAGAGCCGGAACTCGAACGGGTTCGCGGCGAAGTCCCATTTCAACCAAAGCCCGAGGATCGCTTCGTCTTCGCGACCCGATGGCGGCATGATCAGGATTTTCTTCGATGGAAAGCTGCCTGTAGGCTTCCTGCCGATCGTGTGAATCTCGCCGCCCTCGAAGATCGAGAAGTTACCCGATATTCGACGCTCGAACATATCGACATCGGAAGTTTTGGCGTTGCGATACCAGTTTAGGCCCTCGGTCTTGAGCCGTTCCAGCAGCAAGATCACCGCATCATGCTCGTCCGACATTTGCTCAACCGAAGGTAAGACGACGGAGCGGCCCGTAGGTCACGTCGCCGAGCCGCTCGATCGCACGACGGTCGCCAAAGTTGTGGAAGTCTGCGCGATACCGCGTCAAGTCGTCCCGACCGACGAAGCGGGAAGTGTCCTCGGCAAGGAAGAACCGCTCGTTTTCGCCATCTAGATAGGCGTCCTGCAGCGCATCGATTTGATCATCGTTCGCCAGACGATACCAGTCGAAGACTGGGCGGCCCAAGACGCGCGAGGCTGGGTCGTTGGCATACTTCTCCAAGATGTCCCACCGAAGACATTCAGTCGGCTTTGAGGCCGCCGCTGTCCACGCATTTCGATCCGCCATGTCCACTTTGGTGGCGTCCATGATGAAAGGCAGTCGATCGACAAGGTGGAGGCCGTCGATCACGACATCCATCGGGCGGAGGACCGCACGATCCAGCCATTTCGCGATACGCGAAGCAGCGAAGTCGAACATGATCTTGGGCGCGTGGAGGCACATCGTGTCCACCAGTTCCTCGCCCAAAGATCGTATCAAGAATCCCCGCACGGTGACCTTGGCGAGATCTGCCGCTGTCTCGGCATCGAGGCTGAGAAAGCCGAACGCGGTATCAGACAACTCGGCCAAAGCAGCCTCGCAAAGCCCGACTATGGGCATAAGCTCCGCGTCGAACCCTTTTTCCTCGAAAATGTCGCTGAGGCCCCGCACTGCGGTCAACATTCCAGGCAGCGGCGTCCAGGTCGTCGGATCGAATTGACCGTCCTGGGGCGTCAGATCTTCCCAAAGCGATGCCCGGCCTACCAGATTGGCGTCGACGTTGACGTCGGCGAAGCTGTCGAGGTGCCCCTCATCCCGAGATCGAATTGTGGACCCTTGAATTGGTTCATCACGACGACGACACCGCAGCTCGAAAACGTGCGTGCAAGTCTGGCGACGCCTTCCCCGGTCGTGCGGCTCCCGGTTTCGTCGAGATGGAGCAGGTCATAATCGACGACCAACACGTCGATCCCGTCGAACGCCGTCTCCAACGTCAACGGCGCTTCACCCTTTTCGACCGCGAGCTTGCGGGTAAGCAAGTTGGACACTTCGTTCTTGGCGTCGGGCATACGGGCGACGTCGAAAGTGTCGGGAACCACGGCCTTGATCGCCGCAACCCAACCATCGGCAATCGTTTCGACGTCGTCGCAAACTCTAATCTGCATCCTACCGCTCCACGCGCCAGCTTAATTCGAAGGAAGTGCTCCAATCCGGATCGCCGGGATCGACGAAGCGGACGTCACAGTTGCGGTTCTCGGCAATCATTTCCACGATCGTGAGGCCGAGACCCGTCCCCCCATTCCAAGTTCGCGCCGGTCGGCCGATATATTGGACTTTCGCGCAAACGGCTTGAAAAGCTCTTCCGGGTGGTCGCCAATGCCGACGCCGTTGTCGGACACGTAGAGGTAACCGTAGCGGTTATGGAGCATCGAAGAGATTTCGACTTTCGGCGAAGTCGCGTCCAAGGTCGCATTCGCTGCGTTGAGAAGGACGTTCTGCAGGATTGCGCTCCATTCCGAATAGGCAGCTGGGGGAAATGAAGTCCCCTCTCCATATCGAACGATACTTCGACCCCACCGAGCAAGGGGCGTATGTTGTCGACGACAGTGCGGGCGACGGTCTCGCACTCCAACGGCTCGATCCGTTCGCGATCTTCCGCGTCCATCATCGGAAGAAATATGTTCCGCGTGGCTTCGAGACGATCGATCCATTTCGACAACTCGGTGGCCGTCTCCTGAAGGTCGGGAATCTGGTTCGCGTTCGCGATTTCTATCAGACGGCGCAGCTTCGAGCGAACCGCCCGCATTTCCTTTCGCGTTTCGTGCTCGATCGCTAGAGCCGCCATGCCCGCCGAAGCGAGCGGTCCCAAGATGACACGCGACGCTTCGTCGCTTTCGCGGACTTTCTCCAAGCTGGCATCGACGTCATCGAGTTCCGCTTCGATCGCGACGATCGTTTCGTCGTTAGGGTGAGAGGCAAGCGCGTCGTCGACCAGCTTTCGAAGGCGGCGAAGTTTAGACTCCGGCCGTTCGGATGGCCGAACCAACTCTACTTCTTCGGCAACGCGTCGCCGCTTCAACGTCGCGTAAAAGTCGATCGACTGCCTCACGGCATCCTTCAGGGCCGAGAAGGCTTTGTTCGCGACGAGGCGATCGCGCGATACCTGTATCTTCAGGAATTCGCCCGAGCTGCGACGGCTTCCGTCGGCCAGCTTGTTTTCTCTTGAGGTGTTGACGTTTACGACGCCGAAAATTCGACCCTGGGTGGGAAGATCGTTCAGCGCGCGCGCGACGTGAAGATGGTCGGGAAGAAGCTTGGAGCGGTTTCGCCGATGGGAATGATCGTACTCTAGATCGAGCCAATCGTTTTCGGAGCCGTAGTACGGCAGGCGAAAGCCCTTATCGAACACGGTGACACCACCGTACTTCTCGAAATACTCGCGCATGTCATAGACAGACACCCCACCGGCCTGCCGCCCCGCAAGGTTGTAGATACGAATTTCCCAATCCGCTTCGCGCAGAAAGTCGGGACAGTCAAAGCTTTCGGAATAAACCTCGTCGTCGAAAGCAACGGCGACACGGGAAGTGTTTCTGCGACCGTCGCGCTCGATTTTGCCCCGGATGACCGCCTGATAGTTTTCGAGTGCTTGCGTGAGCTGCGTTTCGAAAGCCTCGTCGATTCCCGGAAGATCGGTTTTGAAGACGATACGGAAGTCGTTGGGATCGCCCCTCCGCCGGCGATTGTTGCCGAACAGGTAGATCGGGGAGTTCAACATCCAGATCTGACGACCGAGTTCCCTGATTTCCTCTTCGTTCCAAAGCTGCTTCAAACCGTGCAGGACCACTAGCGTGCCTGAGGGTGAGCTGTGCGGATACATTGCGGGATCGGTCGGCTCGACCCGGTATAGTGCTTCCGCCTCCGTCAGACTCCCCGTGTCGATGGCCGTCTCCCAGTCGACGAACGCATGGAGGCGCGTGCGGCTGCCTTTGGCGGTCGAAAGGAGTTGCATCCGCTCCGCGAGAAACTGGGCGGAGAGGCGACCGACGCCCTTCGACCCGGTGACGCGCCTGTTCAACGTCCGGCTGGTCTCGGAATGCTGTTTGTGCCGCGTGCCTACGGTCATCCAGTAGTCGAGGAACTCCTTCTCGGTCATCCCATGCCCGTCGTCGGAAATCTCGATCCTCGACTGCGTGAGAGTGATGACGCAACGCGTCGCATCCGCGTCATAGGCATTCTTGATGAGCTCGGCCAAGGCGATGTACGGCTTGCCGACGAGGCGCTCGCCAAGTTCTCGCAGCAGCGCGGAGTCGGCCTTGAAATAAGTTACCTTGTTTTGGGCGGCGCCAAGCTGCGCGTCGAAATCGTCGACTTCCGGTTCCGTCGTGATGGCTTGGTCGGTCACGCCGTTGCCTCCGATCGAAAACCTGGCTCGTCGAGAAAGGCCTTGAGCTTCTTCGCGAGCGGCTCGAGGAAGCGCGTCTCACATTCCCAAACGACTAATGTTTTCCAGCCGGCCTTTTGCAGCGCCATCTCCGCGGAACGATCTCGTTCGACGTTTCGATCGAATTTCTCCGCCCAGAATTCGGCCCGCTTCTTCGGAGTGCTCGCTTTCGAACAACCCGGATGGCGATGCCAAAAGCAACCATGCACGAAAATCGCCTTACGCCGCCTGCCGAATACGATGTCCGGGCTGCCCGGTAGATCCTTGCGGTGCAATCGGAACCGGTAGTTCATAGCGTGGAGCAGGCGACGGACGATCATTTCCGGTTTCGTGTCTCGGCCGCGCACAGCTGACATGATCCTGCGCCGAAGCGGATCGACGTCGGCGAACGGAAGCGTCACCGGCCATACTCTTCGAGATGGGCACTGATGCGACGTGCGATCGCTTGACCTAAGCTTACGGGCACGGCGTTGCCGATGAGGCGACCCAAGGTCTTGATTTCGATCTTCTGTCCCTCTGGCACAAAGGCGTAGTCGGGAGGAAAAGTCTGAATCAGCGCGCCTTCACGCAACGAAATGGCCCGATCTTGTTCGGGATGTCCGAAACGACCGTTTCCGAACCCAAAGAATTGCGTCGTTATCGTCGGCGCCGGCTCGTCCCATTTCATTCGACCGTAAACCGACGAATATCCCTGACCAGTTTCGCGGCGATGGCAGGGCGTCACTAGGTCCTGCTTCCAATCTCGCCAACTTCCGCCTGGCCGAGACGCGCGCATCCGCTTGACGTTATTCTCGGACAACTCGCTGCAACGGTGCAACGGATCGGCTTGGTCCGCCCCACCAGCCGTGAGCGCGGGAAGATCGCCGATGACGTCGCGGACCGTCCTGTATCGATCTGCGGTGTGTGTGGCTTCCGGAACGCCGGGCGGTCCAAACCGAGAAGCGAGAAGAACGAGCCGCGAGCGTGACTGCGGAATGCCGTAGTCCGGGCAATATGCGATCTTCCAATCTACGAAATAGTCGTTGTTTCTCAGTGCCCTGACAAACGTGCTGAAAACGGCAGAACCCATGAACTTCTGGAGCCTCGGCACATTCTCCATTGAAACGACGTCGGGTTGCACCTCGCAGATGAGGCGAGAGAAATGCTCCAGCAATTGCCAGCGACCGTCCTCGCGACCTTGCGAATATTTCGAAAAGGGTTGGCAGGGAGCGCAGCCGACCAGCACTCTAGGAAGACCAGGCGTGAACAGTGAATTCAGTCGGCCGGCATCGATCTTGGCGACATCCTCAAGCAGGAAAGGCGCGTCGTTGTTGCGCTCGAAAGGATACTTGCATTTCGCGTCGAAATCGACGCCTGCCACGATGTCGAACCCTTCGAGCCTAAATCCGTGTGACAGTCCACCGGCACCGCAAAACAGGTCGATGACCGAGCCGCGCGCCGATACGCCCACGCCTTGGCGCGCTTCCGCGGCGCCGCGAGAGGTTTGCAGAGCGGGCATCACCGAACCTTCCGCTTATCGCGAATTTCTTCCTCGGGGACGTCGTAGCCGGCGGAAACCAGGGCATTGAGAATCAAAGAGCGGATCGTGACGCCGTTCTTTGCTGCGTCCATGGCCAGCTTGCGCTTCAGCTCCTGAGGAACACGCAGTTGAAGGATGTCGCTGTCTTTTTGCGCCACGCGCCTCTCCCCCAAGAGTCTGAAGATTGTTCTTCATTATGTCATGAAGAAATGCAAGCGTTTCCGTGCGCTTCGATGACCACCTTCGGCGGAGGACTAGCGATAGGCCGGGAAATCGTGCCCCAGCCGCGACGCGGTGACGCCACGGCTAGATCGCTCATAGCCCCGATGCGTATCGACGAACCAAGATAGGATCGCCGAACGATCTTTCGGCGGTCTAGCCGGCCGCAGCGCCGTCGGCCGCGATAGCGGCGTCGAGCGGGAAGGTACGGCCTAACCATTCGGTAGCTTCGGCTGCGGTTGCCACGCCGGCTCGGTCGATCAAGAGCTCGGCGATGTCGCCCCCTGCACAAACCACTATCGGATGGCCGTCCTCGATCAGCTCTTGATAGGCTTGGTCGGCGAGGAAACTGGTCGTCACCAATATCCCGAATTGCCGATGCCTCAGTCGCGAGATGAGGCGAGAAAGTACTTTTACGCCGAGCCCGGACGTCGGCGCATGACATTTGGCTTCGAGCGCGAAGTCGACGGTGATGCAATTTTGTGATTGCCCCACACGGTACTGGCCTATGCCGTCGCGACCGCCGTCTCGGCTCGGGCGAGTTACATCGAGACTGACGATGTTGGCGTCCATCATACGCGCCACGGCTGCCGCGAAATGCTCGAATGCTACGGGTGATCCCGAAAAATAGTCGTGCACCGCCTTGGCGACGGCACGCTGGTTCGGCGTGCGACCCAATTGCTCGGCTGCCGAGCGCGTGCGTTTCACACGCTCCGCACGAAGCGCCTTTGCGCGACCAGAAGCGATCCATTGCTGGTAAGGCTTCGGGCAGGTCGGACCGAGCTTATCGCCCGCTCGAATGGCACATAGCCATGTCCTGTCCACGCGAGCGACGTCGAGGATCGTGAACACCGCGCGGTAATTCTGAAACCTCTGACCTTCGATCGACTTCCACGTCGCAACGAGGTCGGAGCCGGCGTCAAGATGCTCGGCACCAGGCACGGCCAGGCCACGAAAGATCGCGTCTCTCCGGTTTTCACCTTTCGAAAAGATCAGAAAAGGGGCACTTTGACGCGATCGTCCGGCCCGCCATGAGTCCACTCGAACACGTTGCGAAGGATCTGGTTTCCCCCGCGTCCTGACCGACGATCGTGCAGCTCGTATCCTGGCCTGCGATTATCGCCATAATAGTAGAACAGTCCGTTCTCTTCGTCGATCGCATCGGGCCAGTCGGCCTCGGACATCGTCGTGTAGAGCACGACGAGTTCCGGCATGGCGATGCTCCCCGAAAAGCGAAAGCCACCCTGATTTCCCGTTCCGGTTAGAGGTGCAAGGGGTTCCGACCCCACAGTCGTCGAACTACGATCGCTCTGATAGATTGCATCTACGATGAGGTCTGCCGACTTGAGGTCGCCGAATGGTACGCTGCTCATCTGTACGTCGTTTCGGTCATGCGCGGCGCCGAGCTTGGCCGCCTCCGGTTGGCATGTTCGCGCGGATCAACGCCTCCACGACGCACGGCGGTGAACAATCCCAGATATACCAGGCGCGCTCTATTGGCGTTCCCACGATCGGTCGACCGAGGTCGAAGCCTTGCATCATCATGAACTTGAGAATGACCTGTTCACTGAGATGATAATAGTCCGATCGGCCAACATGCCGCCGATGCGATAGATGAGCGAGCACCCGATAGAGTTCGGCGACGCGTTCAAGTTTCTCGCCACCTTGCGCGTCGATCGGCTGTGCCATGTCGGCTGCACCATTGAAGCCTTCGTGAGCTTCGCCGTGGCAATCGATACAGAGCGTTACGCCGTTACCTGTTTGGAAACGTGCTTCGGGCAAGAGCGATTTTCGGAAGACGTGATGCGCCGCCACACGAGTGTCGGCCTCGCATATGACGCACCTGTTGCCGTCACGCGTTCGGACGAAAAGGCTCCAGTAGCGGTGGCAGGTTTGGTCGCTACGGCCGTTTCGGACAGCGGCATTCAGTAGCTCCAAGCGCCGGTCTAGATCACACTTCGATCGTTCGATCATTTGTGTCGCCCCTCGATCAATGGACGCCAGCGACCCAAATGCGCTGCACCGCGACCCACCTTCGAACGACCTTAGAATTGACCCACCCATTCGCTCTTCGCAAGCTGCACGGTGGTGGAGGATGGTGGTATCGCGGCAGATTGAAGGCAGCCCGGCTGCAAAGTTCCATCTGTCGCCCCAGCCGCCGCTCACCGCTGGATAACGAACGGCGGCTTTCAGGATTTCGCCAATTCGGTCCCAACGACCGATGTGAGGGCGCGAAGCGGACTTTATCCAGAATCGTCCTTATCCCGTCGAATAGACTTGCTTCGCGCCCCGTTGCGAGCAATTTGCCCCTGCCTTCGGTGAAAGCCCGAAGGTGGGGCGTGGAAACCCCTGCTACTCATGCTCGGTCAACAGCTTTGCTGAAGGCCGGGTGGCATGCGCGCATGTCCAGCCGGCAACGGTAAAGGCGCATGCGCCTGTGAGTAGCAGGTTTCCAACATCCGGCTTCAGGCCGTCGCCCCGAGAGGACATAGGAGCGACGAGAGATGCCAAGCCGGACCAAGTGGATAGATGCTGTTGGGCAAGTGGCACTGACACTTTGCATTTTTTCATTATCAGTAAGCCAGGCATCGGCTCAAAACACGAATGGCAGAGACGCAAAACAGCAGTCCAAGCTGCTCGAGCAATACGCCCGCCTGTCGCCCGCCGATTTCGCGGCGAAGGTCAAGATCGACGATGATGAGCTCGAGGTAGCAGCGACACTGACCACGGAGCCTGGATTCAGGTTTAAGGGCGGCTTCACTGACCGCATGCGCGCCGACAGCTTTTTACGAGCGATCATAAACAAGCGCACCGGCACTGCAACGTTCCAGCTCTACGCAGTCCTGCTCTACTCCGGCGAATATCGGCAATTCACCGACGCCAACTATCAAGCGGGCGACAGTCCCGCATCGACGCCGCTTACGATCAGCAGCCACCGCGTAGATTGCCAATATGGGTGTGTGAATACCGACGACATCGCTTTCGAGGTGCCAGAGACAGTGCTTCGCGGTCTGGCGAAACGTGCTGACGAGCGACCGGTTCGCCCTTGGCGCTTCCGCCTCAAGGCGCGGACCGGAGAGGACTGGAGCGACGACATGGCACCCGCCGAAGCGGCCGGTCTGCTCGCAGCGGTCGATGGCTATCGGCAGAAGCACCAGCTTCCGTGATGCGCCCGGAAGCCCTCGCGGAGCCGTCCTCGCGCGGCATGGGACATCGCACTGCCCAGCGCGCTGTCGAGATACTGCTGGAAGTCGATCCGGCCTACCGCTGTCCCACCAGGGCCGAACGCGACGCGATGCTGGTCGGCTTTGCCAGACATCGTAAGGTTTTGTACGGTGCCGCCTTCGATGTGATCCGGGTGGAAGGCGATCTCGATCTGTCTAATTCCGACGCCGTGGCGGAGGCGATCGAGCGCATCACGATCTGCGAGGTGAAGTCCACCAATCGCGCGGCCATGGGCTCGGACCTCAAAGGTTATTTCTTCAATATCACAGCGGCGGAGCTGCTAACGGCCCAAAGCGTCGGCGAGCGCTATCGCTTCGTGTTCGTAAACACACTGACTGGCGAGCATCAGGAAATGCGACTGGCAGAAATCTTCGGGCGGGCACGCGCCATGTACCCGGCTTGGCACATCAGATTCTAGGCCACGGGAAACGGGCGCTGAAGACGGGGTGGCAGGGACTTGTTGAGCTTGTTCCAGCGCCTTCGCAGGTAGTTAATAATTTTTTGCGATCCGCCGAGTTGCAGTGGTCGTCGGTCAAGACTGGAAGGCATTCTTCTATGTTGCCTCGCATCAGTAGAACCGCCTCCAGGTCGCGCTGCTGCTCCGGCCACATTGGTCCGACGATCTCGACGGACCCGTCATTTCGGATGATCACATCGTCCGGGTGCGGATAGACGTTCGGAGTGGGGATACCTCGCCGCTCACAATCGCGGAAAGGAGCACTCCACCGTTCTTTGTGGTCGAGCGCATTGTTGAACATTTTCTCCTGCTCTCTCGCAAGCGTACGACTGCTCTCCTTGTAGTAGTCGAGCAGCACCTTGTGTGCAGCCACTCGGTGCTGAGCCGGCGTTTTTAAGTTGTAGGCGATCTCGTAGAGGTTGCGGACAGATCCTTCGATCAATGACTTGGGGTCTTCGCCCTTCGTAGTGATGTTGCCCACTTTGGTAATTACGGCGGCGAAGTTGTCTAGCATCCGAAGCCGTTCATAGTCGCCGAGCATATCGTGCGCCTTGCGTTTTGGGGGACGGCCCTTTGGATTTGGCGAGGGCTGCCCCTTTTTCCACCGGTGCGCCTCGGGGGATTGCCCGGTCCAACCTTAGACCGTCCTCCGCGCTGCTCATCGTTCGCCATCGCGAGCCTGCTCGTTCTCCTGAGCCTCGTGAGCAATAGCTTCCCGCTCGATAAATCGCTCTCCTGTGGAGAGTAGCACTGGCTCGATGCCGGTGGCCTTGCGGAACCGTCTGAGCGCCACGTCTACGTATTTGGGATCGAGTTCCATGGCGCGCGCGGCACGTCCGGTTTCTTCGGCCGCCAGAAAAATCGTGCCGGAGCCAGCAAAAGGATCTAGCACGATCCCGCCACGTCGGCTGCAGTCAAGAATTGCGTCAGCAATCAACGCGAGGGGCTTTGGCGTAGCGTGGGCGGCCAAGAGCTCATCCCGCCCCTTGGCGAACCCAGCCATTCCTTCATATTCCCACGCGGTGCTGCGATCGCGGCCACTTGGTCCCAGATTGTTGATGAACGGGCGCCTGCCCTTTTTGAACGCCACGATGAACTCAGTACGGCTGCGATACCATGAGCCCAGTGTAGGGAACGGCTTTACCCAGGTAATTATGCCTTTCAATTCGTCATAGACAATGCGACCAGCGCGCAGCAGCTCATGCAAGAAGTGCCAGCTCATGAAGATCATGTGCAGAGCTCCGTCTTGGCTGTGCTCGGCCATGTTGCGCATCGCGCTCGTCATAAAGCGCGTAAACTCTGCACTCGAGAGCTCGCCGGCGCCTTGGAGGAAATCGGTGTGTCGACCGGTTGTGGAGATGGTATCGGCGCTGAGATTGTAGGGCGGGTCGCTCAAAACGAATTGCGCGAGCTTTCCGGCCATGAGGGCGGAATAGCTCGCACTGTTCAACGCATCGCCGCACAGCAGCCGATGATTACCGAGTAGCCAGAGGTCGCCGGGCCGCGAGACTATATTGGCGGTCTCGGGGACCACCTCGTCGCATTCGTGATCCGAAAGTTGGCCCAACCCTAGCAGTCGATCCAGTTCGGGGGTCTCGATTCCCAGCTCGGAAAACTCGAGATTACCCAGCAACGTATGGATGTCGGCGAGTTCTAATGAAAGCTCCTCTTCATCGTACCCCGCAAGGTCGGCGAGCTTGTTGGCTGCGATCGCATATGCCCGCAATTGGGCTTCGTCCAAATGGTCTAATACCACAACAGGGATGCGGTTGAGGCCCAGCTGCTTCGCCGCTTCGACCAAAGCCGTGCCGCAAACGATTCGATTTTCCGAATCAATAGCGACGGGCTGATTGAATCCGTACTCTCGGATTGACCTGCACAGCCGCTCGATCTGTGACTTTGAATGTGTGCGAAAGTCGCGCCTTCTGGCCTTAAGCTCTCTAGGTGCGCGGTGAAAAAGCACGAGATCGTTCATGGGCCTAAATCCACAAGATCCGCCGGGGCGGGGTTCAACGCTCTTGTGGTGGGGCCAGCCTGACCATCTAACGCGCTTGCGCCGCGATCTGTGCTCCAGCTGAGATAGCTAGGATTGGCTAGATTGAAAAGACCTTACCGCGGATTGGCTACTTCGACGCCGCGTCGCAGCTGGCGTCGAGGCAAAAGCTGAAATGCTTCCCTATGCACCGTGTTGCCTTCCACATCGCTCCCTGTTTTTCCAAGTCGAGATTGCGATCGCGAACTCCCTAAATCGCTGATTTAATCGCAAGAAATCGCCAGTCTCTCGCGAGAGCAAACGAAAGCCCTCCCTGTTAACGCCGAAAACAGGGAGAAAGTGTGCTTCTGACGCTCGACGGCATAACGGTACCAGACGGTATGTCTCCGGAGAAAAAGCACCAGATGTGAGAGAACTTGACCGCCTTAACGACTCTTCGCGGTACCGAACGGCCCGCGGAATGGCGCAGTTTTGCGGGGAAAAGTAGGTCCGGCCGGGCCAAAACTACCGACGCTGAGGACTAAGTGGCGGAGCCATCATGATTCGAACGTTTGGTATCGCTCGATGGCATTTCGAGTTCGGTACTGCGCCAACCGTCGCGAGAGAATTTCCTGCAATTCGCGGTACTAATGGCTAGCAGCGGACTCTCTGCACTACCGAATGAAACCGGGAATGGCGCAGTTTCGCGGCAAAGGTGCCACTTTTCTCTGCTATCTCAATATCTTGAAGACTTGGTGGCGGAGAGGGTGGGATTCGAACCCACGGTACCCGTGAGGGCACAACGGTTTTCGAGACCGTCCCAATCGACCACTCTGGCACCTCTCCGCAGGGGGCGGCACGCTGGATGGACCCTGTCGGAGCCCGCGTACCGGTCGATGAGGGCGGGCCCTTAGCGCAATGAATCCGGGGCCGCAAGCGCAGTGCTTGTGCAGCGGCGCACAAGCACTAGATTATTGTCATGTCGCGTGAGTCCATCCCCGCCCCGCCCTTCGAAGCCGCAGTGCCGATGCCGCCGGTATCCTCCGCCCGCTTCGCGATCGGCGATGTGGTGCGCCATCGGATGTTCGATTTCCGCGGCGTGATCTTCGACGTCGATCCCGTCTTCGCCAATTCGGACGAATGGTATGAGGCGATCCCCGAGGACGTGCGGCCGCGCAAGGACCAGCCTTTCTACCACCTGCTCGCCGAGAACGCCGAATCGAGCTACATCGCCTATGTCAGCCAGCAGAACCTCGTGGTCGACGAAACCGACGAGCCGGTCGATCATCCCGCGATCGCCGGGCTGTTCGAGCGCTACGCCGGCGGACGCTACAAGCTGAAGCCGCTGCACCGGCACTAGGCATGGAAAGGGAGCCAACGCGGCCCCCTTTCCATTTCTTCCCTCAGAACTGCGCGGTGAAGCGCCCGTAGAGGAAGCGCCCGTTGAAGCCGAAAGGCGAGAAGCTGCTATAGGGCTGATAATAGGCATCGACCGGATAGAGGCCGCCGACATTCGTCGGGCGGGCGCCGGTGGGCCGCGCAGTGGGATAGACGTCGAACAGGTTGTTCGCGCCGAACGCGAAGGTGGCGTGCTCCTTGAGCGTCACGCGCAGTTCGAGATCGGTGACCCATTTTGGCTCGAGGAAGACGTCGTCGGGACCATAAGCCGTGAGGCTGGTCGGGTCGCTGATCGGCGGAGTCGCACCGGGAGCGATCACTTTGCCGTAACGGGTGGTGCGCGCGGTGATCCCGAAGGCGCCGAGCGATCCGTCGGCGCTGAGCACGACCTTGTCCTTGGGCTGGCCGTTGGTGAAGCGGATGCCTTCAACGCGGCCGAACAGGATCAGACCCGGTATCTGCGCGAGCGGGCCAAGATCGGTGATCCGGCGATCGATCCTGGTGGTATTGCGGTTATACGCCGCCGAGAGCGACCAATTACCCAGCGCCTCCAGTCCCATCCGATACGTGGCGACCACGTCGAAGCCCCGGGTAGTGGTATCCAGCCCGTTGATGAAAAAGCGTGCCGCGCCGACCGACTGGAAACCGTTGGCGTCGAGGACCGCCTTGACCGCGGCGTTGACCGCCGCCGTGCCGCTGCCCGCCGCACCGAGATTCTCGGTCAGGACGACCCGGTCCTTGATCTTGATGTGGTAATAATCGGCGGTGACGTTGAATCCGCGGAACGGGTTCAACGTCGCGCCCGCGCTCCAGTTGACTGACTTTTCCGGTTTAAGCGGCTTGGAGCCGAGTGCGCGCGCCACCGGACTGGATACCGGCTGGGTGCTGATCTCGACCGGCACGCCCGAAATGAAATTGGTCGAGGTCGTCGTGAAATATTGCTGATGGAGCGAGGGTGCGCGGAAACCGTTCGACACCGAACCGCGGATCGCGATGCCGGGAGTGAACTCGTAGCGCGCTGCGAGCTTGCCGTTTAGCGTGCCGCCGAAATCAGAGAAATGCTCGTAGCGGCCCGCCGCGGTGACGGTGAAGCCCCGGAACAGATCGGTGTCGAGTTCGACATAGCCGGCATAGCTGTGGCGGCTGACATCGGTTTCGGCCGAGGCCGGGAAGCCCGGAAAGCCCTGCGCGCCGACCAATGCACCCCGGCCGGGGAAGGTGCAGATGCCGGTCACCGCATTGTAGACGCCGCCCTGCGTCGCGCAGTTCGGCGCGGTGGTGGCCTGCGCCGCGACGAAATAGGGCCCGATCGCAAAGGATTGGGTCTCGCCCGGCCGGATGTTGAAGGCGTCGTTGCGATACTCCGCGCCGAACGCGAGCGTAAGCGGCTCGGCGAGCCCGAAATCGAATTCCTGGCTGAGATCGAGATTGGCGGTGAGCTGGCCGAAGGCGAGCCCGCCCGAATCGAAGTCTTGCTGCGAGAGTGGTCCGTAGGAGGTGTTGAGGCTGTTCTCGGTGCGGTAATCGAACTGGTTGTGGCCATAGACGATCGAGAGATCGGCGGAGAAGCCGGCAACGTCGCCGCGAATGCCGAGCGCTGCCGAATAATCGGTCAGGTCCGAATGGATGAAGGGCAGGAAGCCGTCGGCCCGGAGCGGCACGAAGTTGGCGGTGGTGGGCGTGGTGGCCGGGGTGATCACCGACCAGTTGCGATTGTTCGCCGAGGCCGACTGGCGCCAGTTTGCGGCGCTGAGGCCGTCGCGCTTCGAATAGGAGCCGAAGGCGTAGAGCTCGAACGTGCCGATCGGCACACCGGTGTTGACGAAGACATTGTAGTCCTCGGTCTTCGGGTCGCCATATCGGAAGTTGAGGCGGTTGAAGCCGATTTCGCGCGAGATCGAAGGCCGCGGTGGGACGATTATAGTTCGGGCGGAGATCATATCCGGCACGATTGGTATTGTCCCGGTCGCGATATTCGGCGGTGACGTTGAAATAGCCTTCGGGGCCGATCGGCAGGCCGACGTTGAACCCGAGCGTCCAGAGATCGCCGTCATTGGCCTTGCGCTCGCCGCTGCGATTGGCGGCGAGGATACGCCCGTCGGCGGGATCGAACACCGGCTGGCCGCCGGTCAGCGCGAGGCCGGTGACGTTGGGCACGCCGTCCATCGTGGTGATGTACTTGCCATAGCTCACCTGCGCGCGGCCGCCGTGATTGGCGCGCTTGAGCTGGACGTTGATCACGCCGGCGATCGCATCCGAGCCATATTGCGACGAAGCGCCGTCGCGCAGGACCTCGATACGGTCGATCGCGAGTGCGGGGATCGTGTTGAGATCGACCGCGGCCGAGCCGCGCCCCACAGATCCGTTGACGTTGAGCAGCGCAGTGACGTGGCGCCGCTTGCCGTTGACCAGCACCAGCGTCTGGTCGGGAGCGAGGCCACGAAGCGATGCGGGGCGGATCACGTCGGTGCCGTCGGTGATCGACGGCTGCGGGAAATTGAACGACGGCACGAGGTTGTTGAGGATCTTGTTGGTCTCGCCCAGTCCCGAGCTGGAGAGCGCCTCGGACGAGATCACGTCGATCGGCACCGGGCTGTCGGCGACAGTGCGGTTCGCGGCGCGCGTGCCGGTGACGACGATCGTGTTGCCGGGATCGTCGTCGGGCACTGCGTCGTCGGGCGTGGCGCCCTCGATTTGGGTCGCTGGCGGAGCCGCGGCAGTCTGGGCCTGAACTGAAGCGGCAAATGCAAATGCCGAAGCAGAGACCGAGAGCATCGAGATGATCGAGCGTCGCATGATTTTGCCTCCCTTTAGGAAGTTTGCCTTCCGGAGAGCATCATGCGCGCTTCGTTGTGCAACGAAAGAGCAACCCTTGTGCGCTGCAATAGTATTTCCGGCGCTGTTGCTACTGCGCAACATTCTGGAAGTACGGGATCCGCGAACGGTGGAGTGGCGACACATGATGGCCGCCCGCGCAAGATCACGCGGCTACCGGGCGGGAAAATGGCACTCCACGGTTGACAGGGCAGGCCTCTTCGCATAGCTGCGCCCTTCCTCCTGCCGGGGTGATCCTTGGCGGGCACAAGCTTTTGTAGGTTAGACATCGCCATGTTCGCTATCGTGCGCACGGGCGGCAAGCAGTATCGCGTTGCCGCTGGAGACAAGATCGTCGTCGAGAAGCTCGACGGAGAAGCCGGTTCGACGGTCACGCTGGGCGACGTTCTGCTCGCCGGCGAGGGCAGCGAGCTCAAGGCCACCGACGGCCTCACCGTCTCGGCCGAGATCATCGCGCAGGCGAAGGGCGAGAAGGTCATCGTCTTCAAGAAGCGCCGCCGGCACAATTATCGCCGCAAGAACGGCCATCGCCAGAACCACACGATCCTGAAGATCATCGCGATCGGTGCGCAGGAAGAGAAGAAGAAGGCCGCGCCCAAGGCGAAGAAGGCCGCAGCTCCCGCCGAGGCAGAAGCCCCGGCCGCGGAAGCGTAAGCGAGATACGAGGAGTAACGCAAAATGGCACATAAGAAAGCAGGCGGCTCTTCGCGCAACGGTCGCGATTCGGCAGGTCGTCGCCTCGGCGTCAAGAAGTTCGGCAGCGAAGCAGTCGTCGCCGGCAACATCATCGTGCGCCAGCGCGGCACCAGGATCTATCCGGGCGTGAACGTGGGCATGGGCAAGGACCATACCCTTTTCGCGCTTACCGACGGCCGCGTGTCGTTCAAGGTCGGCAAGCTTGGCCGCAAATTCTGCTCGGTAGATATGATTGCGGAAGCGGCCGAATAACATCGGGTAACCGGACGGGTTGCCCACCAGGGTGACCCGGGTCCGACGAACGGACCAGCTGAAAAGGGAGACGGGTCGCCCCGGCTCCCTTTTTCTTTGCTCCCTCGAAATGCGGTTGCAAACTGGGTGTCACAGTGACGCGCCAGGGGCACCACAAGACCGAGGAGAATGGTCATGTTCGTGCGTACGCAGAGACTGACATTGCGGCCCGGCTGGACCGAGGACGCTCCCGAACTGGCTCGCGCCATCGGGCATGAGGAAGTGGTGCGCAATCTCGCCCGCGCGCCCTGGCCCTATACGATCGAGGCCGCGGAGACCTTCGCCTCCAGCTTTGAGGAGGCGGCCGAGCCCAAGTTCCTGATCTTCGAACATCAGGGCAGCACGCTGCGGCTGATCGGCGCGATCAGCGTGGGTCCGTTCGAAGACGAGCCGCACGAGCTGGGCTATTGGCTGACCCCGGACGCCTGGGGCCGCGGCTATGCGACCGAGGCGGGCGCCGCCGTGCTGCGTGCGGCGCGCTCGGCGGAATCCGCCGCGTCGCCGCGGGGCATTTCCTCGACAATCCGGCTTCGGGACGCGTGCTGCGCAAGCTGGGCTTCCGCGCCACCGGTCGTGTGAACCAGGTCTATTCGCGCGGCCGCGGTGCCTCCGTGGCATCCGCCCGGTTCGAACTCGACCTGGCGGGCGACGGGGTAGCCGATAACGACCCGCGAAACCGCATGGCGGCGTGAGATTTCACGCCGCCAGATCGGGCTGCGTTTCCTCTCTCCGCATCGGCCATAGTCCCGATCGCGGAAACGCAGCCCTATTCGCCGCTTTCGCCCCGGCGCTTCCTCCCCTAAGCCGGGTTCCCCGAGAGCAAGAGTTAATCTCCGTCGATGTCATCCAGTGCCCGCAAGCGCCTGTCTCCCGAAGAATCGCGCGATGCCGCGCTGGAAGCCGCCCGCGCGCTGCTGCTCGAGGCGGGGCCGCAGGCGGTCACGCTGAAGGCGGTTTCGGCGCGGATCGGGCGGACCCATGCCAATCTCCTCCACCATTTCGGCTCGGCCGCCGGGCTGCAGAAGGCGCTCGCCGCCAGCATCGCCGAATCCGTCACCGCCAAGATCGGCGCGGCGGTGCTGCGCGCGCGTACCGGCGACCATGATCCACGCGAGGTCGTCGACCTGACTTTCGATGCGTTCGGAAAGGAAGGCGCCGGCGCGCTGGCGAGCTGGATGATCCTCAACGGCAACGAAGACGCGCTGGACCCGATCCTCGAGGCGATCCACCGCCTGGTCGACGAGATCGCCGAGGGCATGGCGAAGACGCACTGCCGCTCCATGAGGAGACGCTGCAGCTCACCTTGATGGCGCTGGGCGATGCGCTGTTGGGCGGACCGATGGCCCGCGCGCTCTCGCTTCCCCGCGACAAGGCGCGCGAGATGGCCGCGGCGGCACTGCGTCACTCGGTGGTCAGCGAAGGCTAGGGCCGCTCAGGCGGCTTGCTGGGTTCCCCGGCGCGCCTCGAACTCCACGGCATCGGTCACCGCGCGCGAGAGCGATGCCATGGTGAAGGGCTTGCGGAGCACACCGCGCCCGCCGAACATGTCAGCCTCCGCCTCGCCGGCGAACCCGGTGACGAACAACACCGCCACGCCGTCCAGCCGCTCCCCGAGGCCGGCGATCATCTCCGGGCCCGTCTGTCCCGGCATCTGCACGTCGGAGATGACGAGGTCGAGCGACGCCATCCCGCCGACGGCAACGGGTGCCGCCAGCGGATCGGAGCAGGAGGTCACGCGGTGGCCGAGCTCCTGCAGCGCGCCCACGGTCGCGCCGAGCACCCGGGGATCGTCCTCCACCACCAATATGTCATAAGCCCGGGCCGGCACGACTTCCTCGACCGCGGGCGCGGCCGGTGTAGGCACCTCCACGGCACCGGCCGCCGCCTCGCCGATGTGCCGCGGGAGATAGACCGTTACCTTGGTGCCGCCGCCGAGCTCGGTCTCGATCCCGATCTCGCCCCCGACTGGCGCACGAAGCCGAAGATCTGGCTGAGGCCGAGCCCTGTCCCCTTGCCCACCGGCTTGGTGGTGAAGAAGGGCTCGAACACGCGATCCAGCACTTCGGGCGCCATCCCGCAGCCAGTGTCCGCGACGGTGATCGTGACATAGTCGCCCGCGGGGCACTCGCCGACCTGGTTCTCCTCGAGCGCGGCACCGTCAGTCGTGATCGTCAGCGTCCCGCGCCCTTCCATCGCGTCGCGGGCATTGACCGCCAGGTTGAGCAACGCGTTCTCGAGCTGATGCCGATCGACCCAGACCGCCCACTGCTTGCCCGCATCGCGCGTCTTGACCTTGATCGTGTCGCCCAGCGTACGATCGAGCAGATCGGACATGCCGGCGATCAGTCCGCCCGCCTCCACCGGCTCGGGCAATAAAGGCTCGGAGCGCGAGAAAGCGAGCAGCCGCCGGGTCAGCGCGGCGGCGCGGTTGGCGCCCTCCATCGCATTCTCGATATGCTGCTGGGCGTCGGGGCCGCCGGTGTGGAGATGTCGCTTGGCGAGTTCGAGCCCGCCGAGAACGACCGCGAGCATATTGTTGAAATCATGTGCGATGCCGCCGGTGAGCTGGCCCACCGCTTCCATCTTCTGGACCTGGCGGAGTTGCGCCTCGGCTTGCGCGCGCTCATGCGCTTCGGCGCGCAGGTCGGCCGTGGCGGCGTCGACCGCGAGCTGCAGCTCGGCGGCGCGCTCGCGCTGTGCAGTCGCTTCGGCATCGGCCGCCGCACGCTCGCCTTCGGCCGCGATTGCCAGCCAGCCGAGCAGCACCGCGCCGATGACGATCATCATGCCGAACCCGGTGAGGATCCGTGACGCAAAGCTCGAATTGTCGATCAGTTCGCCCGCGGCGCGCGTGCGATCGCGCAGCAGCACCCGCTCGGAATCGACGATCCCGGTGAGCAACGTCTCCACCGCCTGTCGCGCCGGGCTCTGGCGGACGCGATAATAGCTGCCCCACGCATCGTTGTGGCGCTTGTAGGTCGAATAGAGGGCGGTCTCGCTAAGCTCGCTCCCGCGCGCTTCGAAGGCGCGCCGCAACTGCGCGATTTGCGCCTGCTGCCTGGGGCTGTCGCGCGTGAGTTGCTGGAGCCGGGCAAGTTGTTCGGTCGCACGTCCCCATTGCGCCGCATATTGCTGCCCCAGCGTCCGGTCGGCGCTGACCACATATCGGCCCAGCGCCGCCTCCGCCGCGGATATCGCGCCGGAGAGCTGATTGGCGCGAATGACGACTTCGAACGTGTGCTGCTGGAGCGCGACGGCACGGTCGCGCTCTTGATCGGTGCGCTGCTGCAGGACGATGATCGCCACCAGCACGCCCAGCCCGAGCATCGCGAGCAGGCCGAGTACGAGGATGCGCCAGTTCGTCACACGACGAACCCGCTCCAGCACAATGCCTTGCCCCTCACTCATAGGGTGAATCTAGGGTGCCGGGGGCCTGGGGGAAGCGATTAGAGTCGCTTCAGCTTATCACGCCCACGCTTCGGCCCGCGGCACGGAACATTTCGAGGATTCGTGTAACCTGCTCGGCCGTATGCTCGGCGCAAAGCGAGCAGCGCAGCAGATAAGTGCCGGCCGGCGTCGCGGGCGGACGGGCCATGTTGACGTAGAGCCCGCCGTCGAGCAGCGCCTGCCACATCGTCACAGCCTGCTCCTGATCCTCGAGGATCACTGCGATGATCGCGCTGTCCGGATTCTCGGTGCCGAGACGGAAGCCCATTTCCTTGAGCCCGCCGTGCAGGGTCCGGGCATTTTCCCAGAGATGCGCGCGCTTGTTGTGCGCGTATTGGAGCTTGCGGATCGACGCCGCGGCGGTCGCGACCACCGAAGGCGGCAGCGAAGCAGTGAAGATATAGGCTCGGCAGGCAAGCCGGATCGCCTCGAACTTGGGATGGTTCGACACGCAGAAGCCGCCGACGGTGCCGACCGATTTGGAGAAGGTGCCGACGATGAAGTCGACATCGCCCTCGCAGCCCTGCTCCTCATATACGCCGCGGCCATTGGGGCCGTAAAAGCCCATCGAATGGGCTTCGTCGCTGAGCACCATGGCGCCATGCTTCTTGGCGACTGCGACCATCTCTTTGAGCGGGGCGATGTCGCCGAGCATCGAATAGACGCCTTCGAGCACCACCAATTTGCCCGCCTCCTTCGGCAGGCGGCCGAGGCGCTTGTCGAGATCCTCGATATCATTGTGGCGGAAGCGGACGATCTCGGCATTGCCCTGCTTGCAGCCGTCATAGATCGAGGCGTGGCTGTCCGCGTCGAGGATGACGTACTCGCCCTTCCCCGCCAGCGTCGAGATCATGCCCAGATTGGCCATATAGCCGGTCGAGAAGACGATCGCGCCCGTGACGCCGTAGAATTCGCGCAGTGCCTCCTCGACTTCCATATGGTCGCGGAAGGTGCCGTTGAGCATGCGGCTGCCGTTGGTGCCCGAGCCGAACTGATCGAGCGCGTCCTTGCCGGCCTGGATCACGTCCGGATCGAAGGTCATGCCCATGTAATTATAGGTGCCGAGCAGGATCGTGTCCTTGCCCGCGATCACCGCCTCGGTGGGCGATTTCACCTCATCCATCACGATCGCGAACGGATCGGTGACGCCGCTGTCGAGCAGTGCCTGGCGTTCGGCGATGAGCCCGTCGAACTTGCTCATCAAGTCGCGCTCGGGGGCGACGGCCTCGACGGTTTCGGGAAGCGCGTCGGCGGTCTGTATGGCGTCGGTCATGTCAGCCCTTCAGCTTCTGCACCGCGTCCACGAGCTGGCCGACATTCTCGATCTCGGCCTGCATGTTCATCGTGATGATGATGTCGAACTCGTCCTCGATCGCCGCGACGAAATCCATCACCGTCAGGCTGTCCCATTCGAGATCGCCGGCGAAGGTAGTGCTGTCGGTCAGCGCCACGCCCTTCTTGTTGAAAGGCTCGATCTGGGCGGTAATGGTTTCGAAGATTTCGGAGCGTTCGGTCATGCGCGGTCCCTTAGTGCGATCGGCGAACCCTGCCAAGCGAATGCGGCGGAAAGGCGCCGCTCAGGGGGCGGCGACGTGCGGCGGCGTGGATGGGTTTGGATTGCGGCGTTCTAGTCGTTAGGGGCTTGGCATGCTTCGCCTGTCCGGACTCTATCTGCCGCTCGACCACCCGCCCGAGGCGGTGCCCGAGGCCATCGCCAAACGCCTCGCCATCGAACCCGCGGAGCTGAAAAGCTATTCGGTCTATCGCCGCGGCAACGACGCGCGGCGGCGCAACGCCATCCAGTTGGTCTACACGATCGATGTCGAGCTGGCGGACGAAGCCGCGGTGCTGGCGCACTTCACGGGCGACAAGGATCTCAAGCCGACGCCGGACATGACCTACAAGTTCGTGGCGCAGGCGCCGAAGGACTATAACGGCCTCCGGCCCGTGGTGATCGGCGCGGGTCCGTGCGGGCTGTTCGCGGGACTGATCCTGGCGCAGATGGGCTTCCGGCCGATCATCCTCGATCGCGGCAAGGTGGTGCGCCAGCGGACGAAGGATACCTGGGGCTTGTGGCGCCGGGGCGAGCTCAATCCGGATTCGAACGTCCAGTTCGGCGAGGGCGGCGCGGGCACCTTCTCCGACGGCAAGCTCTATTGCCGGGTCAAGGATCCGCGCTTCCTCGGGCGCAAGGTGCTGGAGGAGTTCGTGAAGGCCGGTGCGCCCGACGACATCCTCTGGGAAGCGCATCCGCATATCGGCACCTTCCGCCTCGTCACCATGGTCGAGAGCATGCGAGCCACGATCGAAGAGCTTGGCGGCGAATATCGCTGGGAGACGCGGGTCGACGATCTCGAGCTCGAACGCCTGCCCGACGGGCGCCAGAAATTGCGCGGGCTGCATCTGCACGACGGCAGCTTCCTCGAGGCCGACCATGTCGTGCTCGCGGTGGGCCACAGCGCCCGCCCCACCTTCGAGATGCTCCACCGGCGCGGCGTGCATCTGGAGGCCAAGCCCTTCTCGATCGGCGTGCGGATCGAACATCCGCAGAGCTGGATCGATCGCGCGCGCTTCGGCAAGTGCGCGGGCCACCCGGATCTCGGAGCCGCGGCATACAGCCTCGCGCATCACTGCGCCAATGGGCGGACAGTCTACAGCTTCTGCATGTGCCCGGGCGGCCGCGTGGTGGCGGCGACTTCGGAGGAAGGCCGCGTCGTCACGAACGGAATGAGCCAATATTCGCGCGCCGAGTTCAACGCCAATTCCGGGCTGGTCGTGGCGATCGATCCGGCGCGCGACTACCCCGGCGGACCGCTGGCGGGGATCGAGCTCCAGCGCCACTGGGAGGATCTCGCCTTCATCGCGGGCGGCTCCAATTATCACGCGCCGGGGCAGAAGGTCGGCGACTTGCTCGCCGGCCGCGCCTCGACCGAGCTCGGCGAAGTCATCCCCTCGTACAAGCCGGGGGTGAGGATGACCGACCTTTCGGCCTGCCTCCCCGGCTTCGTGATCGAGGCATTCCGCGAGGCGTTACCGGTGTTCGGGCGCCAGATCGCCAATTACGACCATCCCGACGCCGTGATGACCGGTGTGGAGACGCGGACCTCGTCACCGTTGCGGATCACCCGCGGGGCGGACTTCCAGAGCCTCAACGTCGAACGGCTGTTCCCGGCAGGCGAAGGCGCAGGCTATGCCGGGGGCATCCTCTCGGCAGCGATCGACGGGATCAAGACCGCCGAGGCAGTGGCAAGGAGCATGATGGGCGGCACACTCTGAGCGACTGAAATTGGTGGTTAGCGGTCGTTGCGCACCGCTCCCGTTCGGTGTCACATAGGTACGTGCTCCGACTTTTGCTTCTTTGGATACTATCGCTGTCTTTGAACGCTTGCGCCAATTCGCGCACAACAAAGCCGGTAGTGACAGATGTTGCGCGCGCTTACGCTGAGAAGGAGGGCGAGCCATGCGCGATGATGATAGACCACCCTATCTGCGATGATCTCATTTTCTTGCCTCCTGAAGCCAAGGAAGTGTCGCATCTGCGTTGCAATGCTAGTTCAAGAACTACAGCGACGTGCCGTTTTCGAGTTCGCGGCGAGCGCTGTGAAGCCAGGTTTCAACGAGAAGATGGAAAATGGTACGTCTCTAGATTGGGACGCCGGATGTTGGCCGTGACATGCCGAGCATGAGAAGCCTCTGCTATTTTAGGTGATAAGCTCGGCGCCAGCAGCGTCAACGGGTGGGCGACGGGGAGACCTCCACAGCCACCAGATCAGACCTTTTGCAAATATTGCGGAGCGTGTAAGCTAAGCACAGACACGAGCAGGAGTTTCAAATGCGTATTTGCATTCTGGTCGTTCCGTTATTGGTCGTCGGTTCAAGCGCATACGCACAGTCGCAGAACAGCTCGCGGCCGGGCTTAGGATATGTAGCGGCCCAAGTGGAAACCGAAAATCGAAACCATCTGCCCACAAGCGGCGAACGCGCCGAATGCCTCGTGCGCAAAAGCGATGGCAAGCGGGTGTGCAACACCCGGGCCGAGTGGCGGAAAATTGCAGAGCAACTCGCGAAGGCCGAGGAACAGCCTCGCTAGGCTGCCATTCATCCAACAGCCCGTTCAGAGCAACCCCCGGTCGCGATACCATGCCGCGGTCGCCGCTAGGCCGGCATTGGTCTCCACCTGCGGCTTCCATAAATCCACAGGCGGGCGCCGGGCGGAGTCGATCACCCAATCCTCGTGACAGAAATAGGCGACGCGATCCGGCGTGAGCTTCGCACTTTTGCCACGCACCAGCCGGTCGAGATGCGCGCCGGCCATCATCAACGGGCGCGGCAGCGCGATCGTGGCGACGCGCTTGCCGATCGCACTGCCGATCGCCAGCCCGAATTCCTTGTGGCTCCAGCCATTCTCGCGGCCGTCGTCGCAATCATAGCTCCGCCCGCCATTACTCCCGGTCGCCAGGGCGAGCAGCAGCCGGCCGAGATCGCCGACCTCGACCACCGACAGCCGGCCGCCCGGCGGCAATAATGCGATGCCCTTCTTCGCGAGCTTGAACAGCTCGAGCATCTCCATGTCGCCAGGGCCGTAGATCGCGGGTGGCCGCACCATCGCGGTGTCGAGCAGCGAATCCTCGACCAGCCGCTCGGCCTCGGCCTTGGACCAGCCATAGTCCGACATGCCGGGCTCGCGCGCCGCCAGCGACGAGACATGGACGAAGTTCCGCACCCCCGCCGCCTCGGCAGCAGCGAGCATGTTGCGGGTGCCATCGATATTGCCGGCGGCGAAACCGGCGCGATTGGTCGCGTTGACCACGCCAGCGACGTGGATCACTGCGTCCGCACCCTCGCAGAGCCGCTCGAGGGCGTCGGTGGCGTGCAGATCACCGGAAACCCACGCAACCTGGCTACGCTCCGTCTGCTCGCGCCGGGTGAGTGCGCGCACAATATGCCCCGCCTCAACCGCCAGCGCGATCAGCCGCGAGCCGACGAAACCGGTGCCCCCAGTGATCGCGAGCGTGCTCACAGCAGCGCCATATGGCTGCGATGGACCAGCGCCGATCGCGGCGCGTAGCCGAGGATCTCGGCCTGCTCATCGTTGCGGCGGCCGGCGATGCGAGCGGCATCGTCGCTCGGATATTCGGCGAGCCCACGCGCGAGCGGACGTCCCTCCGGCCCGGCGATCACTACCAGGTCGCCGCGGACGAAATCGCCCTCGATCCGCGTAGCGCCGGCGGCGAGCAGGCTCTTGCCACCCGCAAGCGCCCGCACCGCGCCGGCATCGACGTGGATCGTGCCGCGTGCGGTCAGCCCGCCAGCCAGCCACGCTTTGCGGGCCGGCGCAGTCTTCTCGGCGACAAACAGGGTGTGCCGCGCCTCGGCCGACAGCGGATGCTCGACCCGGCCCGAAGCAATGGCGAGATGTGCCCCCGCGGCATTGGCGATCCGCGCCGCGGCGATCTTCGAGACCATCCCGCCCGAACCCATGCCCGAGGCCGAGCCCCTGTCCGCCATCGCCTCGATCGCACCATCGATCCGCTCGACTCGCGCGATATGTTCGGCGCCGGGCAGCGCGGGATTGCGGTCGTACAGGCCGTCGACGTCCGAGAGCAAAATCACGCCCTGCGCCCCCGCTGCCTGCGCCACCCGCGCGGCGAGCCGATCATTGTCGCCGAAGCGGATCTCCTCGGTTGCGACGCTGTCATTCTCGTTGAGCACGGGAACCACGCCCAGCCCGAGCAGCCGATCCAGCGTCGCCGCAGCGTTGAGATAGCGGCGGCGATCCTCGAGATCGTCGAGCGTCACCAGCATCTGCGCGGCAGTGAGACCGTTGGCGCCCAGCGTCTCCGCCCAGACCTGCGACAGCGCGATCTGCCCCGTGGCGGCAGCAGCCTGCGCATCCTCGAGGCTGGCGCGTCCGCCCTTGGGCAGATTCAACCGACGAGCCCCCAGCGCGATCGCCCCCGACGAGACCACTGCGACCTGCTGCCCTGCACGGACGCGCTCGGCAATATCGGCGGCGATGCCCTCCAGCCAACCACGCCGCACCCCGCCCTCCGGATCGACGAGCAACGCCGAGCCGATCTTGACGACGATGCGCGGGCAGGAGGAGGGCGGGAAGAGGGACATGACCGAGTGCTGCTAGCCTAGCGAAGAGGGAGCGAACCAGAACTTTTCAAGCAAGTTGCCGACGGCCAAAAATGCGATCGTTCCGCCGAGCAACCACCAGCCCGCATTGGCCCGCCAGCGATTGAGCAGAATTATCAGGACCGGAAATACGAAAACGATGAAAAAGCCGACGAACACGGCCCCCCAGGTCAACGCCATCAACCGTCACCCCCTCACACCGGCGACCACTCGATCGCGTCCTCGCCCTCGTCGTCGTCACTGACCTTGCTCGCCTCGGGCCCGATCGCCTCGAGCAATTTGTCGAGCACCCAATCGACTCCGGTGCCGGCGGCGCCCGAGAGCGGGATCACTTCCGCCCCGCTCGCCTCTTCCAGCTCCGCCGAGAGTGCGGCGACCAGTTCGTCGTCGAGCGTGTCGATCTTGTTGAGCGCGACGATCACCTTCTTGTCGGTCAGTCCGGCGCCGTAATTCTCCAGTTCGTCGCGGACGATGCGATAGCTCTCGGCGACATCCGCGTCATTGGCGTCGACGAGGTGGAGCAGCACCCGGCAACGCTCGATATGGCCGAGGAAGCGATCGCCGATCCCCGCACCTTCCGCCGCGCCTTCGATCAGCCCGGGAATGTCGGCGACGACGAACTCGCGCTGCTTGTGCCGCACCACGCCGAGCTGGGGCCGCGTGGTGGTGAAAGCATAGGCGCCGACCTTGGCCTGCGCGTTGGTCACCTGATTGATGAAGGTCGACTTGCCGGCATTGGGCAGCCCGACAAGGCCTGCATCGGCGAGCAGCTTGAGCCGCAGCCACACCCAGGCTTCCTCATACGGCCAGCCGGTGCCGTGCTGGCGCGGCGCACGGTTTGTGGAGGTCTTGTAGCTGGCATTGCCGCGCCCGCCGTCGCCGCCGCGCAGGAAGACGATCTGCTCGCCTTCCTTGGTGAGATCGGCGAGCAAGGTCCGTTCGTCGTCGTCCGAAAGGATCTGGGTGCCGATCGGCACCTTGATCACCAGATCGTCGCCACCCCCGCCGGTGCGGTTCGAGCCGGAGCCCCCTGCCCGCGCGGTGCCCGGAAATGCTGGGTGTAGCGGAAGTCGATCAGCGTATTGAGGCCGGCCACCGCCTCGAAGATGATGTCGCCGCCCTTGCCGCCATTGCCGCCGTCGGGGCCGCCATATTCGATGAACTTCTCGCGCCGGAAGCTAACCGCGCCGGGTCCACCGGCGCCCGAGCGCACGAAAATCTTTGCCTGATCCAGAAAATGCATGGGCCGTCATATAGACGTTGCCGCCCATCCGTCACCCCATGACGGGCAACCGGTCGTTTCGGGGTGGCGCATGGCGGAACCGAGGGTATAGGCTCTTGCTTTAGCTGAGCGGCGCACGTCGCGCTGCAAGACAGGACAAGGCGACCGCCGCACCGCATGAAATCGATCGATCGCTACATGGCGCGGCTGATCGCGGTTCCGCTGATCTCGACGCTGTTGATTTCGGCGATGCTGCTCGTGCTCGATCGCATGCTGCGGCTGTTCGACTTCGTCGCCACCGAAGGCGGACCGGTCAGCGTGGTGTGGCGAATGCTCGCCAACCTCCTTCCCGAATATCTCGGACTCGGTATCCCGATCGGCCTGATGCTCGGTTGCCTGCTCGCCTTTCGCCGTCTCGCGACCACGTCCGAGCTCGACGTGATGCGCGCGGTGGGGCTCAGCTACACCCGGCTGCTGCGCGTGCCCTATATGTACGCGATCGCGCTGGCGCTGCTGAACCTCGCGATCGTCGGCTATGTCCAGCCGCGCGCGCGCTACAATTACGAGCAATTGCGCTTCGAATTGCGCTCGGGCGCGCTCGGCGCTTCGATCAAGGTCGGCGAGTTCACCACCTTCGGCACCCAGATGACGCTGCGCATCGAGAGCAGCGCGAACGAGGGCCGCGACCTCTCCGGCATCTTCGTGCGGATGACGACCAAAGAGGGGCCGGTCGCGGTTACGGCCGAGAAGGGCCAGTTCCTCCGCTCCGACGATCCCAACACGATCATCTTCCGGCTGACCAAGGGCACTTTGGTCCACACTGCAAAGGGATCGCCGATTCCGCGCGTGCTCACCTTCGACACGCACAACCTGCCGATCCCGCTTCCCAAATATGAGCAGTTCCGCAAGCGCGGCGACAAGAGCCTCGAGCGCACGCTTCCCGAGCTGGCGGTGATCGGCAAGAGCGCCGACGCGACGCCGGTGCAGCGCACTACCAGCCGCGCGGCGTTCCACTTCCGCCTCGCCGAAGTCGTGTCGATGTTCCTCCTGCCGATGCTCGCCGCGGCGCTCGGCATTCCGCCCAAACGCTCGACTTCTGCGCTGGGCGTGTTCCTGTCGATCGTGATGATCGTCACCTATCACAAGGTGAACGAATATGCGCAGGCGATCGGCAGCCTCGGCGGGATCGATCCGATCATCGCCTTGTGGGTGCCGTTCACGATCTTCGCGGGCCTGGTGTTCTGGATGTACCATACTGTCGCCTATGTGCCGGGCGGCCAGCCGATCGGCGCACTCGAAAAGGCGTTCGCAAAGATATGGCGCGCGATCCGCAAACGCCTCCCCGGGCGCCGTCGCAAGACCATCGAGATCCCCGCATGAGCCTCGTCAACTTCTTCCCGTCGCGCACGATGTCGCTCTACATGGGCAAGATGTTCCTTGTGCGCACCTTCGCCATATTGGCGGGGCTGGTGCTCATCCTGCAGTCGCTCGATCTGCTGAGCGAATCGGCGAAGATCGTGGCGTACCCGGGCAATGGCGATGCCGAGGTCTGGCGCTATATCGGCTTGCGCACGCCCCAGCTCATCGCGACCTTCCTGCCCTTCGCGGTGCTGCTCGGCACGATCCTCGCGCTGTCGCAGCTCAATCAGAACAGCGAAGTCATCGCGATGAAGGCCTCGGGGCTCTCGGCGCACCAGGTGCTCGCGCCGTTGATCCTCACCGCTTTGGGCGTCGCCGCGCTGTCCTTTGCTTTCAACGAGCGTATCGTCACGCGCGCGACCGCGACGCTCGAGCAGTGGAAGAAAGTCGAATACGGCCCTCTGCCCATCGACCGCGGCGACCGTTCGAACGTCTGGGTCAAGGACGGCAACGATCTGATCGTGGTCGACCAGATACGCGGCCGCGGCGACGCGGCGCAGCTCTACGGCATCACCGTCTATGAGCGAACTGGCCAGTCGCTCCGCTCGATCCTGACCGCAAAGCACGGGGTGCGCGACGGCGCCGGCTGGAAGGTCGACGGCGCGCAGCGCTTCGACATTCGCGCCGGCGCGCTGACTCCGCTCGCGCCGCTCCGCATTGCCGACGGCGTGCGTCCCGACCAATTCACGCTCAGCCAGATCAACGCCGACGGCCTGTCGTTCACTGCGCTCAGCGAAGTGATCCACGATCTCGAGCTCGCCGGCCGCCCGACCAAGGCGCTCGAAGGCTCGCTGTGGCACAAATTGTCCGGACCTCTGTCCTCGGTGCTGATGCCGTTGCTCGGCGCGGTCGCGGCGTTCGGCCTCGCGCGATCGGGCAAATTGTTCGTCCGCGCCGTGATCGGCATGGCCCTCGGTTTCCTCTATTTCGTCGCGGACAATTTCGCGCTGGCGATGGGCAATCTGGGCGCCTACCCGCCCTTCCTCGCCGCCTGGGCGCCGTTCCTCTTGTTCCTGATGATCGGCGAAGCGGTGTTGCTCAGGACCGAGGAATAGGCCCGTGGCCAAAGCGGACCGTCTCGCCCGCCTGGACGCGCGCCGCCTCGAACTCGAAGCGGAATATGCCGCCGAACTGATCGACGCGCTGCGGGTTGCTGCTTCGGGGAAATGGGGCCTGTTCGACCATCAGGGGGATCGGCGGACACGCGCGGCCATCGCTCCGGTCATCGACAAGCTGGGCGAGATCGGTGACGCTATCGACAAGGCAAGAGCGCAGCTCGGCCTGCAGCCGTTCGAACTCCAGCAGCAGTTCCTCGCCTCCCGCGGCAAGCCGAGCCCGCAAGCCGTGGGCGAGCCCAAACAGGCGCAGGCCTGGCTCGATCGCCTCGCCGCGGCTGACGGCAATTAGCCCCGGCAGGCGGGCATAGCCGCGAGGCATAGGCTTACAAATGCAATATCGTGCAGATGTCGTATTTGTCCAATCGCAGGCGAGCACCACAGGTTAGACGCACACCCATCCACTGCGGCCGTGCAAGGTGCACGGCGTCCGTGATGGTTGATCGGTGGCGGAGATCTGAACCGTGCGCAAAGGCGTCTACAACAGCCTCCGGGCAATCTCGCCAGGCGCCGTCAGGCAGACGCTTGGTCGTTGGCTCGCGACACTCGATGCGGCGAGCCGGATGCTCTTCTCCGAACCGGATTCAGGCCAGCCGAAGCGCCGTCAGCTCTGAGGCTATCGCTGCACTGGACGGACTGACACCATTTGCGTCAGCTGCCTACCAATCGCGGCCTGCGAAAACCGCAGGCGAGTCAAGCACGCCTAATGTGACAAGGACTTAGTCTAGCGGCGCGCGCCCATCGTGCTGCGCGCCAGCTGGCCGACCAGTCCCGGCAGGCCGGCATAGCTGGCCTTGTGATAGGGCGAATCCTGCTCGACCATCGCGGTCAGGCGACGGTGCGCCGCTCCCAGATTGTGGTACGGTACGCTCGGCAGCAGATGGTGCAGCGCGTGGTAGCGCAGCCCGACCGGCGCCCAGAGCGCGGGAAGCAAAGCCGGGGGCGGCACGTTGACGCTGTCGAGATACTGCGCCGTGACGGTCATCGCCTCGCCCTCATTCTCCCAGAGATGCGCGACGAGGGTGCGGACCTGATTGATCACCGTGATCGTGCCGATCACGCCGAGGAAGATCAGGAAGGCGCGCAGCGGGATCACGCCAGCGGCGGTCAGGCCGATCAGCGCGATCGCCCAGACGCTGGTGGCGGCTTCCTGCCACAGCCATTGGGTGCGGGCGGCCCCCTCGGCCGGGCGGCGGCGGAAGGACGGGTTGATCACCAGCCCCGAATAGCGTTCGACCACCGGCCTGCGCAGCGCCGGAATGACCAGCGAGAGTGGCGCGAGCAGCGCGTAGCGGATCAGCAGCCCGATCGGCGCCAGCGCGGCGATGAGCACGAACAACGGCAGCGACCACGGTTTCATCAGCGCGAGCGGCAGATATTCGGGATCCTCGATCGTGCCATAGCGCGTACGGGCATGGTGGAGGTTATGGACGCCCTCGTACATGTAGGACGGCACCATCAGCGGCACGCCGACGAGCAGGTTCCAGCCCAGCCGATAGCCCGGCACCGTGCTGTGCTTCATATGGGTGATCTCGTGGATGAAGCTGCCCGCGCGATAGAGCGCGAGCACCGCCACGAAAGCGGCGAGCAATGCCAGGCCGGGCGAGGTCAGCGTGATCGCCAGCGCCAGCGCGCCGTAACCGACGACGACCGAGGCGATCGTGTCAGCCCAATAGATAATGGGACGCGCCTTGTGCAGGTCGCGCGCGATCCCGGCGGCGGCGCGCAGCATCGCCTTGTCGTCGGCGATGCGCCCCGCCGCGATGCGCGCAACCGGGGCGTCGGGCGCCGCGACTTCGCGCAAATCCAGTGCGATAGAGCTATTCATAGGTACATGCATTGCCTCTAGATAGTGGCTCAATATGGGCAACAACAGGGGCTTGGCAGGGCCCGGACAGGTTCCGCTTGACAAGCATGGCCCTCAGGCGGGACTTCGGCGCACCTCTGTCAAAGGCTCGCGTTCATGCCCGCACCTGCCATTCGCCCCGTCGTCACCAAGGCGGATATCAACGCTTTCGTCGAGCTCGCTTACCGCCTGAACGGCGACGATCCCCATTGGGTCGCCCCCTGCGCGACGAAGTGAAGGCGACGATCGATCCCAAGAAGAACGGCTGGTTCAGCCATGCCGAGGCTCAGCTCTTCCTCGCCGAGCGCGACGGCAAGGTCGTCGGCCGCATCTCGGCGCATATCGACCGGCTCGCGCTCGAGATGCCGCTCGAACAGGGTTTCGGCCCCGGCACCGGCTTCTGGGGGCTGTTCGAGGCCGAGGATGCCGAGACCGCCGCCGCGATGATCGGCCAGGCCGAGGCATGGCTGAAGGACAAGGGCATGACCCGCGCGCTGGGGCCGGTCAGCCTGTCGATCTGGGAAGAGCCGGGACTGCTGGTAAAGGGTCACGATCACTCGCCGACGGTGCTGATGGGGCACCACCCGGCGCGCTATCAGGGCTGGATCGAGGCGCTGGGCTATTCACCCGCCAAGAAGCTGCTGACCTATGAACTAGACATCACCCAGGGCTTTCCCCCACTCGTCCAGCGCATCATCGCCGCGGGTGAGAAGAATACAAAGATCCGCATCCGCAAGGTCAACAAGAAGCGCTTCGACGAGGAAGCCGCGATCATCCTCGCGATCCTCAACGATGCATGGTCGGACAATTGGGGGTTCGTGCCGCTCACCCAGCCCGAGATCGATGACGTCGGCAAGAAGCTCAAGCCATTGGTCTTCGAGGATTTGATCATGATCGCCGAGCTCGAAGGCGAGCCGGTCGCGTTCATGGTCACCCTCCCCGATCTCAACGAGCCGCTCAAGCCGTTGAAGGGCAAGCTCCTGCCGTTCGGCTGGGCGAAGCTGCTGCTCTGGCTGCGCAAGCCCAAGGCGCGCACGATGCGCGTGCCGCTGATGGGCGTGGTCAAAAGGCTGCAAAGCTCGCGCATGGCGAGCCAATTGGCCTTCATGATGATCGAATATATCCGCCGCGCGGCCGTGCCCAATTACGGTGCGGAGCGCGGCGAGATCGGCTGGATCCTCGACGACAATCAGGGGATGATCGCGATCGCCGATACGATCGAGAGCCGGATCAACCGCGAATATGTGATCTACCAAAAGTCGCTCTGAGAGGAAACCCGCGGCGGGTACGCAACTGCGCCGCGGGTGCCTCTGGCCGCTACTTGCGGGCTTCGAGCGGATCGAAGCCGGTCGCGATCCATTGCTCCCGCGTACGGCATTCCTTGGTCCGGAGATGGCTTCCGGTCAGGGTGTCGACAACGCAATAGAGCTTCTGCTTCGATTCCTTCGCGCTTTCCTGCTGCACCTGGTCGGATTGCGGCTTGGGCTCGGTCGTCGGATCGGACTTGGCCATCGCGGGCGAAACGGCGCCGCCGGCCAGCAAGGTAGCTGCGAACATTGCGGCCGCGCCGGAAATGATATGGTTCTTCATGATATTCTCCTCGGATAGGGGCTGGCAAGCGACTCCGCGCCTGCCGTTCGTGACGGTCGCTTATTTCTTTTGCGGGGCGGCCGGATCCACGCCGGTCTTCGCGATCCACTGCGCGCGGGTCATGCAGGTCTTTTGCGTGAACACCGTTCCGGTCGAGACCTGCGGTTTGACGCAATAGCGCCTGCCTTCGCCGGCCTTGGCGGAAGCCTTGGCCGTCTCGGTGCTCGGATCCGAGGCATAAGCCGGCGCGGTCGCGCCTGCGACGAGGACCGCGGCGGCAATCATTGCGGCGGCGACGCTCGAAACGCGGCCGGTGGTGCGAGTGCTAAACATATCCCTGACTCCCAGTTACTTTCAGACACCAGGCGCCCCCTCGTGCCGCCTGCCACCAAAGCATTGCATTGGCCGTGCCAGTTTGTCGGGATATGGGATTTCAAAGGCTTAGCTGTGTTACACTTCCAAGTCACCGCTATAACACAGCAATACACGCCAAGAATTGGCGGATCATGCGCGGAGGTGTTCGGAAAGGGACAGTCGGCGCTGTCCGGTATCGACCGTCAGTGTCCGATTCCGTAACGGAAGGCGCTGCGATCTGGGTTGAGACCCCAAACAGACCGCTGATATATTTCCGTCATCCCGGCCTTGAGTCGGGATCCCGCTTCTTCTCGGTCAAAAGCAGCGGGACCCCGGCTCAGGGCCGGGGTGACGAGGGAAGCGGCCTAGCGCAGGCTCACCCAGGTCGGGGCGTGATCGCTGGCGCGTTCGCGGCCGCGATAGTCCTTGTCGACGCCCGCGCCCGCCAGCCGGTCGGCGGCTCGCGGGCTGAGCAGCAGATGATCGATACGGAAACCCGCGTCGCGCTGCCAGCAGCCGGCCTGATAGTCCCAGAAGGTCCAGATGCCGCCGTTGGGGAAGCGCGTCCGCAGCGCGTCGGTCCAGCCCTGCGTGAGCAGGCTGCGATAAAGCTGTCGGGATTCGGGCTGCATCAGCGCATCGCTCGCCATCGCGCGCACCGAGAAGGTGTCGTCGTCATTGGGAATGACGTTGTAGTCCCCCGCCAGCACCACCGGCCGCTCCTCGGCGAGCAATGCGCGGGCGCGATCTGCAAGCCGCTCCATCCATTTGAGCTTATAGTCGAATTTGGGGCCGGGCTGCGGATTGCCGTTGGGCAGGTAGATCGAAGCGACCACCAGATCGCCCACTTCGACTTCGATATAGCGGCTGTGCGCATCCTCGGGATCGCCTTCGAGCCCGCGCTGGCGCTCGATCGGCTGTTCGCCGCGCGCGAGCACCGCGACGCCGTTGAAGCCCTTCTGTCCGTGCCACACCGCGCCATAGCCCGCGGCCTCGATGTCCTTGACCGGCAGCGTCTCGTCGGCGCCCTTCAGTTCCTGGAGACATACGATATCGGGCTTCTGTTCATCGAGATATTCGAGCAGGCGCTCCATGCGCGCCTTGATCCCGTTGACGTTGTACGTGACGATTTTCATGCTCGCTGGTTAGCGGCACGCGTCACGCAGCGCCAGCCGTAGCGGCGCGACCGGATCAGACCGAGAAGCTGGTGCCGCAGCCGCAGCCCGAGGCCGCATTGGGATTGGTCACCGCGAAATGGGCGCCGCCGAGATTGTCGACGAAATCGACCTGCGCGCCGCGCACGAGATCGAGGCTGATCGAATCGACCAAGAGGCGGAC
The DNA here is from genome assembly GCF_027941955.1 of Sphingomonas sp. 7/4-4. GTDB lineage: Bacteria > Pseudomonadota > Alphaproteobacteria > Sphingomonadales > Sphingomonadaceae > Sphingomonas. Next base: position 122,046 of record NZ_CP115960.1, on the reverse strand, counting down.
GCCGTCGGTCTCGGTAACCGCGTCGTTGGCCTCCGGAGCCTCGGCCATGCCGAATTTGTACTGGAAACCCGAGCAGCCCCCGCCCTCGACTGAGAGCCGGAGGATCGCCGGTTTGCCCTGCTTCGCCGCGATCGCCGCCACGCGCGCTGCAGCGGCGGGAGTCAGGGCAATATCGGAGCTAAGGACGGTGGCCATGCGAAGGAGATAGGCGCGCCCGTTCGGGGGTGCAATGTATCAACGCCGAACGCCTATACTTCGGAAGCGACCAGGAGGGCGGCGCGGGTGGGGGCCGCCTCGTCGGGCAGCCCCTCTCCTCTCCTGCCTCTTACTTCGCGGGGCCGCCCACGCCGCCCTGCGTACGGCTCTGGGCCGCGGTCAGATATTCGCCGGTCTGGAGGAACGGGATCGGATTGACTGCCTTTCCGTCGACACGGACTTCGTAGTGGAGGTGGCTGCCGGTCGAACGGCCAGTCGAGCCCATCAGGCCGATCATCTGGCCGCGGCGGACACGGCTGTTGTCGGCGACGAGAATCTTCGAGAGGTGGCCGTAGCGCGTCTCGATGCCGCGGCCGTGGTTGATCTGGACGAGGTTGCCATAGCCGCCCTGGCGGCCGGCATGGCTGACTACGCCGTCGGCGGTCGCGTAGATCGGCGTGCCGATCGTGCCGGGGATGTCGACGCCGGCATGCATAGCCGCGGTGCCGCGGAACGGATCCGAACGTACGCCGAAGCTCGACGTGAACAGCAATTTGTCGACCGGCTGCATCGACGGGATCGAGATCACCGTCTGCTCGAGCGCATCGAGCTTCTTCCAGGTCAGGAACAATGCGCGGAACTGGGCATCGGCGCTTTCGGCCGAGATCCGAACCGGCGGCGCCGTCATTGTCGTCCATCGGCTCGTACGGGCCGCCCATGCCGCCCTTTACGAAGCGCTCGGGTGCGAGGCCGAGGCGGCGGAAATGGCTGGCGGTCTGCTGGTAGCGCGCCTCACCGGCGACGCGGGCCTTGCCGGCGAGTGCGACCTGGCGCTGCTCGACTTCGCGCAGCGGCCCGAGCATCTCGGCGGCGACGGCGCTGGTCAGCGGGGTGACGTCGGCGAGCGCGGCATCGAGCGCGGCGGGATCGGTCTTGCCCGAAAGCACTGCCGAGATCAGCGCCTGGCGCTGCTCGACGCGCGCCGCCTGGAGCTTGGCGGCTTCCTTCGCGGCGGCGACTTCGGCCTGCATCTTCGCGACTTGCGCGCGCATCCTGGCGACCTGCGCTTCGGGCGAACCCGGAGCCGCGCTCACGCCACTGACGGCAATCGCACCGGCCATCGCCTGCGACACGCCATAGCCCGAGAACAGCACGGTGATCGCCGCGACGCCGGCGAACAGCGCCTGGGTGCGGCCGGCAACGCTGAAGCGACGCAGATCGCGGCCGTCGTGGAAAATAAAATCGCGGGTGGTGAAAAAATTGCGGAACCGCTTGCCTAGGTTCGCATTCTTATAGTTCGAAACGTCAGCCATGAGTCCCCGGCGATTCAGGCAAGCGCGCACCGATGCGACCCGGTGATCGGCCTGCAAAAAATTCCATTGTCCCGGCAGAGCCCCTCCGCGTCTGGACGGATCGGGGTTTGCCCTGAGAAATCAGGGGACTGCAATAGGCGCGTAGTAACCACGCGTCAGACCGGCTGAGTCGCGCGCTGAGTCGTTGAATGGAGGCTTCAGCACACCGCGGAAATAGGTGCCGACCAGCGCTTGCCAAGTCGTTTCGGCTACGAAACCTTGCCGCTCGCATGCCGATTCGAACCAGGTCGTGCCGGCCCGAACATGGCGTATTTCGTCGTTAAAAATGCGCGTCAAAATGCGTGCGGTGGTGCCATCGCCGGCCGCCTCGAAGCGCTTGATCGTCGCCGGCGTGACGTCGAGCCCGCGCGCCTCCAGCACCATCGGAACCACCGCCAATCGTGCCAACGGATCGTGCGCAGTGGCGGCCGCGGCGTCCCACAAACCGTCATGCGCGGGCATCGCACCATAATGGCTGCCGAGCTGCTTCAGTCGCCGGTCGAGCAATGCGAAGTGCATCGCCTCGTCGGCGCCGACGTGCATCCAGTCGTCGGTGAAGCCGCGCGCGAACTGCCCGCCGAACCGCCCCACCGCATCGAAGGCGAGATCGATCGCGGCGAATTCGATATGCGCCAGCGCGTGGATCAGTGCGATCCGTCCGCGTTCGGAACCGCCCTTGCCGCGCCTCGGCATCCGGTTGGGTGGCAGCAGTTCCGGGCGCTCGGGACGCGCCGGCCGATCGGGCATCGCGATGTCGAAGCGGTGGTCGAGCCGGCCCAGCCGCCAGTCGCGCGCCGCCGCTCGTGCCGCCTTCACCTTGGCAAGCGGCTCGGCGGCAGTCAGCACCGCGCGCGCCGCCTCGGCAACGCTGCGCGTCACGTGCCGAGCATTTCCCGCGCCGCTGCAAGCACTTGCTCGGCATGGCCGGGCACGCGCACCTTGCGCCACGCGCGGAACAGCGTGCCGTCCGCCGCGAACAGGAAAGTCGAGCGGTCGATCCCCATATATTTGCGGCCGTAGAGCTGCTTCTCGACCCACACGCCGAACGCTTCCATCGCCACGCCTTCGGCGTCGGTCGCGAGCGGCACGGTGAGATCATATTTGGCGGCGAACTTCCTGTGCTTCGCCGCATTGTCCTTCGACACGCCGAGAAGGTCGATGCCCAACGCCTTGAATTGTGGCAACAACGCCGAGAAGTCCTGCGCCTCGCGCGTGCAGCCGGCGGTATCGTCCTTGGGGTAGAAATAGAGCAGCAGCGGCCCTTTCCGGTCGGACAGCGTGAAAGCTCCTTCGGCCCCCTCCAGCTCGACTGCCGGCAGCTTGTCGCCCTGCTCGATCATCTCTTCGTCTCCGTCAGCCGCCGGCGCGGATCGCCGCCCAGCACGCCGCCACCTCCTGCCGGGTCGCTTCGAGCGAGGCAACCACTGCGTTCCAGGATTCCAGCCCGACCGCGCGGGCGATCAGCGCCTGGGTAGTCTCTGCCGGAGGTTGCGCATCGGGCGCGACGAGGCGCAACGTGACCAGCAGCCGCGAAAGCAATGCATGCGCCTCGACCATCGTCTCGGGCATCAGCCCCTTCGCCGCGAGCAGCCGGATCGCCTCGCGCAGGCGTGGCGTGAAGGCGGTCTTGTGGCGCAGCTGGAGCACATGGACCGCGAATTCGAGATCGACCAGCCCGCCGGGAAGCAGCTTGGCGTCGAGCGGCCCCGCGGGCGGTTTGTGCGTCGCCATCTCCTCGCGCATCCGGATCGCGTCCGCCAGGATGTCGCGCTCGGGCCGCGCGCCGTTCAGCACGTCGTCGACGATCGCCTGCACCGCATCGCGCGCGCCCGACGAACCGAATATCGGCCGCGCCCGGGTCAGCGCCATATGCTCCCATGTCCACGCGTCCTCGCGCTGGTAGCGCGCGAACCCGTCGAGCGAGACCGAAAGCGGCCCCTGCGCGCCCGAGGGTCGCAGCCGCGTATCGACTTCGTAGAGCGGCCCCGCGGCAGTCGCGACCGACAAAGCGGCGGTCACCCGCTGCGCGAGCCGATTGTAATAGATCACTGCGCCGAGCGGCTTGGGCCCATCGGACTCGGCCGAATAATCGCCGGTAAACAGGTAGATCAAGTCGAGATCCGAGGCGTGGGTGAGCGCCTGTCCCCCATCCGGCCGAGCGCGAGGATCACCAATTCGCTGTCCGGCACCCGGCCATGCGCGCGCTCGAATTCGTCGACCGTGGCGCGTGCGAGCACTTCGATCGCCGCCTCGGCGATCCGCGCATAGCCATAGGATACTTCGAGCGGGTCGCTTGCCCCCGCGACGATCTGCGCGCCCAGCGCGAAGCGTTTCTCGCCGACCAGCCGGCGGACATGCTCGAGCTGCCATTGATAGTCGGCGCCGCGCTCGCGTGCCGCCATTTCCCCGATCAGCGTCGGGATATCGGCGACGGGGTCGAGCGCGCTCGCGTCGATCAGCCCGTCGAGCAATTCGGCACGCCGCCCGAGCTGCTCGGCCAGGGTCGGCGCGTGGCACAGGATCGTGCTCATCAGCTGTCGAAGCCCCGGCTGCGCCTCGAGCAGCCGGAAGAAATTGATCGCGCTCGGCAGCCGCGAGAGCATCGCGTCGAAGCGGGTGATCGCATGCGTGGAGTCGGGCGCCTGCGCGAAGGCGGCGATCAATCCGGGGAGCAGCGCCTCGAGCGCCTCGCGCGCCTGCGGGCTGCGCAGCGCCGGATAGCCGCCACCGCGCCAGCCCTCGACGATGCGGAGCGCGCCCGCCGGATGGTCGAATCCGGCTTCCTTCAGGCAGGCCTCCAGCGTCTCGGGATCGGCGGGGAGCCGCGGTTCCTCCTCGCCGGCAAGCGCATCATAGACGCGCCCCGTCCGCTCGACATGCGGGCGCAGCCGCTCGATCAGCGCGGCGCCGTCCCGTAGGCCGTGCAGCGCTGCGACGTTGTCGAGCGCTTCCTGCCCGGCCGGCAGCGTATGCGTCTGGAGATCGTCGACCATCTGCAACCGGTGCTCGACGGTGCGCAGCTCGGTATAGGCCGCGCTGAGCGCCGCCGCGTCGTCGGCATCGATCCGTCCGTCCGCGGCCAGGGCCGCGAGCGCGTCGCGGGTCGCGGGCACGCGCAGCGCCGGATCACGCCCGCCATGGATGAGCTGGTGGATCTGCGCGAAGAACTCGACTTCGCGGATGCCGCCGCGGCCACGCTTCAGATCGTATTTGGGGCCGAAAGCCTGTGCCTGGGCATAATGGTCGCGGATCCGGCGCGAGATGTCGCGGATTTCTCGGATCGTCCCGTAATCGACCGCGCGGCGCCGCACGAACGGCCGGATCGCCGCGAGGAATGCTTCGCCCAGCGCGATGTCGCCGGCACAGGCACGGGCGCGAATGAACGCCGCGCGCTCCCAGGGCAGCGCCTGCGATTCATAATAGGAAATCGCTGCGTCGACCGGCAGCGCGATCGGCGTCGCCTCGGGCGAGGGCCGCAGCCGCAGGTCGACGCGCATCACATAGCCGTCGGCGTCGCGCGACTGGAGCAATTCGATCACCCGCCGGCCGATCCGCACCGCGGCGTCCTCGGGCGCCTCGCGCGGCTTGCACGGCAAGGTCACGGGATCGAAGATCAGGATCGGATCGATATCCGACGAATAATTGAGTTCGCGGCTGCCCAATTTGCCCAGCGCGATCGCCGCGAAGCCGCGCGGTTCGACATCGGGCGTCCGCTCCCGGATCGCCGTGCGGATGGCGCGATCCAATGCGTCGTCGGCGAAATCGCTGAGGAGCCCGGTCACACGCGTGAGATCGAACCGGCCCGACAGATCGCCGAGCGCTACCAGCAAGGCGAGCCTTCGCCGTTCGAACCGCAAGCGCCGCGACTCCGCCATTTCGCCTTCGAAAGAACGCGCAGATCTCAAAGGATCTGCGAGGGCTTCCTCCAGATTGTCGAGCAGTTGCGACTCGCGATCGGCAAGCATCGAAAGGAAAGGCGCATGGGCTCGCGCAAGTTCTACAGCGCGCTGCAAATCGCCGGAATTCATCGAGTTACCCTTGTCGATACGCAGCAGGAACAACACATTTGGCGAAGTCAAGCAACAAATGTGAAGTCAAGGCGTTTTTATCTCGTGACCCGTCCGCCATCCTGTCCCGCCCCTGAGGCCGTTGCCCGCGCTTATCGCGTCGAACGGCCCCGCGCCAGCGACGCCATCGCGATATCGCTGCGCGACGCCTTCGCACGCGATTCCGGCCTGCCCGAAGACATGGCCGCGATCCTGCACCGTCTCAACCGGCACGACATTTCGATGACTCACTGAGGAGGTGAAGCGCCGCGTCAGCGGTCGCGGCTGAGATCGTCGACTTCGCCCATGATCGTATCGAGCGCGCTCTTGCCGCCCGGATTGGGCAGGCTGTCACGCCGCGACGGCAGCTGGCCTTCGGTCAGCAGCGTTTCGAGCGCGACGCGGCCGCGCGCGACGCGGCTCTTGATCGTGCCCACCGCGACGTTGCAGATCTCGGCCGCTTCCTCATAGGCGAAGCCACCCGCGCCGACGAGGATCAGTGCCTCGCGCTGGGGCTGCGGCAAGTGCAGCAGGGCGCGCTGCATGTCGTTCAGCTCGACATGGCGATCCTGGCTCGCGGGCGCCGCCAGCAGCCGATCGGCCACCAGATCGTCCCACTCCCTTTGAAGCGTGCGCGGCGCATCTGCGAGAGATAGAGATTGCGCAGGATGATGAATGTCCACGCGCGCATGTTGGTGCCCGCCTGGAAGCGCTGGCGCGCCGCCCAGGCCTTGAGCAACGTCTCCTGGACGAGATCGTCGGCGAGGTCACGACTGCCCGAAAGCGAGCGCCCGAAGGCGCGCAGATGCGGGATCACCGTCGCGAGTTGCTTCTTGAACTCGGGATCGGAGAGCGCGACGTGCTCGCGCGGCGGCTCGGCTGCCGCGTCCTCGCGATCGTCAGGCTGTTCGGACTCAGTCATTCGATCCCGTTCACTTACGCGTGCCGTGGTACGGCTCTGATTGGAGATAGGCGCCGCAGACGCGATTGCCAGCATTTTTGCGGAAAGGTCCGGTCAGGACCAGACGATGATCACGAAGGCGATGATCACCAGCACCAGGCCGAAGCCCAGCACATAGCGAGTCACGTGCGGCGTGGTGCCGGCGCGGGCACGATCGGTGGAGATATGGATGGGTTCTTCGTTCTCAGCCATGTCCCTTCAACCCACCAAAACCGTTTTGGGTCCGTATCGTATGGAACCCGCGCCGTTTTTTAAACGCCGGCGGGCACCGTCGCCTGATCGAAGAACAATGCCTGGCTGATCGTCGTCTTCACCGTCTCGCGCTGGAACGGCTTGGTGATCAGGAAGGTCGGCTCCGGACGCTCACCGGTGAGCAGGCGCTCGGGGAAGGCAGTGATGAAGATCACCGGCACGCTGAACTCGGCGAGGATGTCCTTCACCGCGTCGATGCCCGAACTGTCGTCGGCGAGCTGGATGTCGGCGAGCACCAGGCCCGGGCGATCCTCCATCGCCAGCGCCACTGCCTCGTCGCGCGTGACCGCGACGCCGGTGACTTCGTGGCCGAGATCGCGGACGATCTGCTCGAGGTCCATCGCGATCAGCGGTTCGTCTTCGATGATCATCACGCGGGTGCGCGTCTGGCGCTCGATCTCAGCGACGGCGTCAGCGACCAGGCTCGATACCTGTGCGGGATCCTCCTCGATCAGATAGCCGGCGTCTTCGATGCTGAAGCCCTCGACCGTGGTCAGCAGCAATGCCTGGCGCGAGAGCGGCGTCAGTCGGGCGAGCCGCTTGCGGGCGATCATCTCGGCAGTATTGGACGTATCCTCGACGATCTCGTCCTCTTCGAGGTGAGTCGATTGCCAGATCGCCTGGAAGGTCCGGTAGAGGCCGAGCCGCGGATCGACGTCGCGGGGAAACTGATCGGGCGCCGCCACGATGGCTTCGAGCGCGGCGCGTACATAACGGTCGCCTTCGCTCTGGGCGCCGGTGAGTGCACGTGCATAACGGCGCAGCAGGGGAAGGTGCGGCGCGAGTTGCTGTCCAAGCGACATAAGGGAAACATTCTCCTTCGTGGGCGCGGGCCGCCTTCTCGCGCCCCGACATCCGCATTGCAATCGTTTCTGCTGTCCGAAGGAGCCCTCCCCGGAATCCGCATCGCCTGTGGAACAATCGACGCGCTATTTGGTTTCATCGCCCAGCCATGTGGTGCACCGCGCACTGCAGGAGCGCTTGCGCACTCGCCATGGGAACGCTTGCGCTCTGGCGTCATGGCGTTAATCGGGCACCTGGTGCTCATGCGTATTCACAGTCCGGGTCCCGGCCATCGGGTCCTCACGGGGAAATTGGTGCGTTCCGCAAAGGGTGAAACGAAAAGGCCGCCAAAGCCAAAAGGCGGGACGGAGAGCAGCAAGCCCAGCCGCAGCGTGGGCGATGCCTTGCGCCAAGCCTATGACGAGGCCGTTCGCGAGACCGTGCCCGACGATCTTCTCGACCTTTTGAAGAAGCTCGACTAGCCAGCACTGATGGACAGCACGGATCTGGAGCCGCGCGCCAAGGGTCTCGCGGCGACGATGGCGCATATGCCCACCGGCGCGAAGGTCTTTCTTATTCTCGTCGGCGCGCTGCTCCCGCTCGCTCTTATCGCCCTGCTCACCACCCTCCAGACGACGCGGACCGCCGATACCGAGGCGCGCGCCCGATTGCGCGCGATCGCCGATGAGAGCTCGGGCGTCGTGGAGAATGCACTGACCAACCAGGTCGGGCAGATGAGTCAGACGCTCGCGGCGCTCGAGCAGAATCCGGGTGACGCCCCGAGCTGCACCCAGCTGGCGGGCACCTTCGCCGCGCAGGGCAGCATCCGCTTCGCCATTGCCGACAAGAGCGGCCGCGTGCTCTGCGGCCAGCGCTTCACGCTTCCCGGCGCCTCGGCGCTCCGCCCCTCCGAAGTGCGCGCCGCGTTCCTGCCCGACGGCCTCGCCATCCGGATCGGCGGTAATGCCGGAATGAGCGCCACGGCTTATTATCCGGTGTCCACGCTGGCGGCGCTGGCCCGGCCCAGCGGCTTCGTGCCCGATTACGGCGCGGCGCTGGTTCGGCGCGACGAGCGGCTGGCACTGCGCGCGCTCGGCACCCGCGGCCCGCTCGGGCGCCGCGAGAGGATCGCCAGCAATCTTTCGATCGACAGTCTCGATCTCGAAATGTCGATCCCCGGCGCGCCGATCACCACGCCGCTGATCATCACCACGGCATTGCTGGTGCTGATGTGGATCACTGCGGCCACGATCGGCTGGTTCGTGGTGAACATCCTGCTGATCCGCCCGCTCCGCACGTTACGCACCAGCGTCGGCAAATATCGCCCCGGCGAGATCCTCGACGTCAAGCGCTTCGGCGCGATCCCGGCGCAGGAGATCCGCGATCTCGGCGAGACGTTCCAGCAGATCACGCGCACGGTCCAGCTCCACGAGGCCGACCTCGCCGAAGGACTGATCCGCCAGACCCGGCTGACCCGCGAAGTGCATCACCGGGTCAAGAACAACCTCCAGGTCATCTCCAGCCTGATCAATTTCCACGCGCGCGCCGCGCGGAGCGCCGAAGCGAGCGAGGCCTATGCCTCGATCCAGCGCCGGGTCGATGCGCTCGCGGTGGTGCATCGCCATCATTATACCGAGCTCGAGGAGAATCGCGGGCTCGAGTTGCGTTCGGTGATCGGCGAACTCGCCGCCAACATCCGCGCGACTGCGCCCGAACGGGCGGCGGGACTCGGCATCACCCTCGAGATCGAGCCGCTGCTGGTCAATCAGGATGTCGCGATCGCAGTCGCATTCCTGATCACCGAGATCGTCGAACTGGCGGTCAATTGCAATCCGACCACGCATGTCCGCATCTCGATCAAGGGCGGCGAGGAGCCGGACCGCGCCGTATTGCGCGTAAGCTCTCCCGCCCTCGTCGAGAGCGCCGAACTGGTGGGACTCCTGGAAAGCCGCTACGGCCGCGTCATGGCGGGGCTCGCGCGGCAGCTCCGCACGCGGCTCCATCACGACCCGCTGGTGGGGGCTTTCGAGGCTTCGATCGCGATCACGGGGCGCCCCTGACTTTTTCGTAAAAAATGTTGGGGACCGGGGAACCCGTTTCTGCGATGTACGTTCTGCTCTTCGGATAGTGACCTTTTGCCCCCCGCTCTCGCTATCCAAGACATGGGCCCGGAAGCGTCAACCCTCCCCCCGGTGACGCTTCCGGGCCTAACACTTTCTCTCGCCAGCGAAATCCTGATCGATTCCCCGGACGCTTCGTGCCTGTGCCGGAACGATTTGGGTCGCCCGGGCATTTTCTTCCCGTCCACAAGTTGGAGAGTTTCAATGCGCAAGATTTTCACCTGTGCCGCGCTTGCCGGCGCGATCCTGGTTTCGGCCTGCAACACCGTCGAAGGCGTCGGCCGCGACGTGTCGTCGGCTGGCGATACCGTCGCCAAGACGGCCGATGGCGCCAAATAAGCGCTCCCCCACCTTTAGTCAGTAAAGCCCCTTCCAGCCACGCCGGGAGGGGCTTTTATCAGGAAACGGCTTCGCTTTCGCGCTCGGCGCGCTCGCGTCGCCGATGGGTGATCTTAATTGCGACCAAAGCGAGGAAGTAGAGCAGGCACAGCGGCACCGCGAGTAGGAATTGCGATCCGATGTCGGGCGGCGTCAGCACCGCGGCAATCGCGAACGCGCCCACCACGGCATAGCGCCATGCGCCCTTCAACTGTTCGTAGGTTACGATGCCCGCATGTTCGAGCAGCATGAGTAGCACCGGCAGCAGGAACGACACTCCGAAACCGAAGATGAACTGCATCACAAATTTCAGATAGTTGCCCACATCCGGCATCGCCTCCTGCTTCACGCCGCCCAGATCACCCTGGAAACCCAGCAGGAATTTAAGCGCCACAGGGATCGCGATGAAATAGGCCATCGCGGCCCCGGCGATGAACAGCACCGGCGTCGCCATCAGGAACGGCAGCATCGCGCGCTTTTCCTTGCGATATAGACCCGGCGCGACGAACTGCCACAGCTGGTTGGCGATGATCGGGAAAGACAGCATGAGCGCGGCGAAAAACGCCACCTTCAGCTCGACGATAAAGCCACCAAATACCTCTGTGTTGATGATCCGTATCTGCCCTGCAATCTTCAGCGGTGCGACCAACCATTGCAGAATGTCGCGCGCGAAATAGAGGCATCCGCAAAAGGCCACCAGCAGCGCGGCGATCGACCACAGCAGCCGCCGACGCAGCTCGATTAGATGGTCGAGCAGGGGTGCCTGGGTATCGTCGATCTCGTTCACGATTGCTGCTCATCGGGCGTCTGGGACTCGTTCGGCGTTGCAGCCTTGGGCTTGCGCACACGCTTGGGCTTCGCCGCAATCGGCTCCTCCGCTGCCTCGGCGGGAAACAGCGCCGGCTGCTCGACCATCACCGGATCTTCATCGATCGCCGAATCAGGGGTGAAATGGTCAGGCTGCGGCGCGGGCAGCGATGGAGTCGGATGCTCGCGCATGATCCGCTCATTCTCCGCCGCCCATTGCTTCTCCATCTCGGCGAGCTCGGATTCACGGATCATCGTGTCGATTCCTGAGCGGAACTGGCGCGCGACGCCCCGCGCCTTGCCCACCCATTTGCCGACAAAGCGCATCGCCTTGGGCAAGTCCTTGGGTCCGATCACCAGCAGCGCCACGACGGCCACAAGCATTAACTCGGTCGGTGCGACGTCGAACATTCAGCAATGCCTGATCCTGCACGCCGTTACATGGGCGCGCGAATAGAAGAGAGAGTGGCGAACGAGTTCTAAAGCTCGGTGCCGGTGCGATCCTTGTCACGCTCGCCCACAGGCTCCGGTGCGGGCTTGGCGTCCAGCCGGGACACGGGCTTGGGATCGTCGTCTTCCGACATTCCCTTCTTGAAATTTTTCACGCCCTTCGCGACGTCGCCCATCATGTTGGAAAATCGCCCGCCGCCAAGCAGCAGGATCGCGACTATCGCAAGCACGATAAAATGTACGGGACCCAAACCCATTGGAACTCTCCTTGATTCCCGCCGTATCTAGTCGTCTTCGGAGGCAGTTTCCACCTCGCCGTCATTTTCCGATGCATCAAATGCCAGATCGACCGGATCGAGCAGCCCCGCCGCCTTGAGATCGTCGATTCCCGGCAGATCGCGCCGGCTGGCGAGCCCGAACTGGCTGAGGAACCCCGCGGTCGTCGCATAAGTGAGCGGGCGTCCCGGCACTTCGCGGCGCCCCGCCGGCCGCACCCAGCCTGCCTCCATCAATACGTCGATCGTGCCCTTGGAGATCTGGACGCCGCGGATCGCCTCGATCTCGGCGCGCGTGACCGGCTCGTGATAGGCGATGATCGCCAGCGTCTCGATGCCCGCGCGGCTCAGTTTTCGACTCTCCTCGCGGTCGCGTCGCAGCAGATGCGCGAGATCGGCGGCGGTCTGGAAATGCCAGCGCTCGCCGCGGCGGACCAGCTCGATCCCACGCCCGGCATAGAATGTCTCCAGTGCCGCGAGCGCGCCGCGAACATCGGCCTCGGCGCCGACATGCGCCTTGATCTCGTCGATCGTCATCGGATGCTCGGATGCGAACAACACCGCCTCGACAGCGCGGCCGAGATCGTCCTGGCGTATCATGCGCTCGCCTTGAGATAGAGCGGCGCGAACGCCGATTTCTGTCTGAGCTCGAGCCTCCCCTGCCGCGCCAGCTCTAGCGCGGCGACGAACGAGGAAGCGAGCGCCGATTTGCGATAGGTCCCGCGCGCCCCTTCGGGAAGGAAGGTCTCGATCGTGCTCCATTCGATCCGCGTGCCGATCAGTGCCGAAACGCGCTCGATCGCCTCTTCCAGTGTCATCACGTCGCGCACTGCCACCACGTGCATCACCGGCCGGGTGCGCGCGCTGATCCGGCCGTAAGCGGCGATCAGGTCATAGATCTCCGCCTCGTAGCGCCCCTTGCGCACCACGCGCAGCCCCTCGGGCACTCCGCGCAGGAAGACGTCGCGACCCAGCCGGTCGCGTGCCACCAGCCGCGCCCCGGCCTCGCGCATCGCATTGAGCCGCTCGAGCCGCAGCTGGAGCCGGAGCGCCAGCTCCTCGGGGCTCGGCGTTTCCTCGGGATTGCGCGGTAGCAGCAGCGCCGATTTGAGATAGGCGAGCCAGGCCGCCATCACGAGATAGTCCGCGGCCAGCTCCAGCCGGAGCTCGCGCGCCTCGTTCACGAAGGTGAGATATTGCTCGACCAGCTCGAGGATCGAGATCTGCCGCAGATCGACCTTCTGGTTCCGCGCGAGCGCGAGCAGCAAGTCGAGCGGGCCTTCCCACCCGTCGATGTCGATCTTCAAAGTGTCGGAAGGATCGGCTTCGCTCATCGATGCAAGTTAAGCAGAGCACATGGTGGCTGTCACCTGCCCAGCCGTCACCCCGGCGAAAGCCGGGGCCCAGAGTTTCTTTGCCCCTGTCGGAATTGCTTGGCTCTGGATCCCGGCTTTCGCCGGGATGACGGTCACGCGAGCGCCAGCAATTCGTCCCGCTTGGCGATCAGCGCCCCGAAATCCGCGGCGGCGGATCCGTCCGCGATCGTTGCCATCGCGCGATCGAGCCGGGCGAGGCATTCGGGCGTCGCATCGCCGATCAGCCCGGCGATCTCGACCATCTCGTCCATCCGCGCCCAGCAATCGAGCACCACGTCGCATCCCGCGGCGAGCGCCAGCGAGGCCTTCTCGCCCGCCGTGCCCGACAGCGCCTTCATGTCGATATCGTCGGTCATCAGCAGCCCGTCGAAGCCGATCCGGCCGCGGATGATCTCCGAGATCACCCTGGGCGAGAGCGTCGCGGGGCGCTCGGCATCCCATGCCTCGAACACGACGTGGCACGTCATTCCCATCGGCGCGCCGTTCAGACGGGCGAACGGCTCCAGATCCATCTCCAGCGCCGCCGCATCGGCCTTGACGTGCGGCAGATCGTAATGGCTGTCGACCAATGCGCGGCCGTGTCCCGGCATGTGTTTGACCACGCCGACCACGCCGCCGCGACGCATGCCTTCGAGCATCGCCTGCCCCAATGCCGCGACTCGCATCGGATCGCCGCCGAAGGATCGATCGCCGATCGCCGGAGTGACATCGGCCTGGCGCACGTCGAGCAGAGGCGCGCAATTCACGTTCACGCCGACTTCGCCCAGCATCATCGCCAGCGCCTGGGCGTTCGCCCGCGCTGCTTCGATCGCCGAGATCGGCGCGATGTCGTACAGCGCGTCGAACGCCGCCCCCGCAGGGAAAGCCGGCCATTCGGGCGGCACCATCCGCGCCACGCGCCCGCCCTCCTGATCGATCAGGATCGGCAGGTCGGCGCGGCCCGACAAGTCGCGCAAACTGTCGGTCAGCGCCTTCATCTGCGCGACGTCGCCGCAATTGCGCTTGAACAAAATATAGCCGAGCGGATCGGCCTGCTCGAAAAAGATACGCTCGTCGGGCGTGAGTTCGTGGCCGGCAATGCCGAAGATGACGGGCTTCATGCGTGTGCCTTACTTTTTCGTGAGAAGTGCGGAAGGCGAGATGTGGCCGATCGAAGCCGCCGCAGGGCAGCACGCCTCCCGGACCATCTCGATCACACGCCGCGGCACGGATCAGCGCTCCAGCGCCAAAAAATAGTTCAATGCAACAGATAGGAGCCCTGGATGATCACCCCGTTCGAAGTGATCTTGAAGGCTCCTCCTACGACCTGCCTCGGCGAACTGGAATCATTGGCATAATAGACTTGCCCGGCCACGGGTCCCGTCAAACTTGAGCCGCTGCCCAGTTGCGGATCGATATAGGTAACCGAGCCCGACATCGATCCGTCCGATGCCGCACTGGGAATCGCAAAATCGAGCGTGAAAGGGGCGTGCGTGGCGCCCGACTGGAACTTCTCGATGATAACATGCGCCACAGCGGGAACATTGGGGCTGGTCATGTCCCAAGCGACAGAGATCGTTCCGGTAAACAATATCGGGTTTTTGCTACCTCCGATGGAACCGACAACTTCGCCCGTATAGGTGCCCGAAGTGAAGGGACCCGATTGCATGCGTTCACCGAAGGTTCCGAACGTCGCCTCCCCCGAGTTCCGGCGTATTTCGAACAGGTGCCCACCGAGTATCTCGCTTCCCGGTTGCGACGGGGTGATTCCATTATGAACGGCGTAGAAACGCAACTCTGATCCGGCGGGATTATCTCTCCCCTGGAACCATGTTGCAATCGGAAGCACACGATCCGGAATTGCCCCACCGACGAAGCTCGTGGTGCTCGTCTCGAAATTGCTGCCTCCACCGGCCGGAGGACCATACACACGCAGCAGACGCTGCACTTCAAGGCTGAGCTGTTCGGTCCCGTCGACGACCCAATAGCGCAGAAGCGTCGCACGCGTCTGCACGGCGCCGTTCACACCATCTATGTACGACGGCTCGACCGTGGGCGACACGATAGTATACGAGACATAGGGCGCAGGCGTTGGCGTCGAAGTGGGCGACGGCGTCGGCGTCGGCGACGGGGTCAGCGTAGGCGTCACCGTCGGAGTTGGCGAGGGTGAAGGCGAACCGCCGCCGCCCGTGCAGCTGCTTGCCATCAGGAGCGCGGTACAACCCAAAATTCGACGCATTCTCAACAAGGCCACTCGATCATTCCTTATCGGAACACGGCTATGTCAGAAGATTCCGACATCTTCACGAATAATCCGTCAGATGCTCGCTAACGCCGGCGAGAGCGCCCTCCGGACCAGGCGTGAACTCTGGTCATTAACGAAGGGCGCGCCTCAATTCGCGATGAAGCAGTTCTCGCCGGCGACCTTCAGCCGCCCGCACAGGTCGCGCGCCTGCGGATTGCTGCCCGCATTGACGCGCAGCCGCCAGACGGCGCTGCCATTGGCCGCCTCGCCGCGCTCGACCGATTTGCCGAGCGGCGCGAGATAGGCGAACCGCTTCGACAATCGCACCCAGGCGACATTGGCACCCGCCTCGTTGGGGAAGGCGCCGAGCTGGATCAGCGAACCGGATCCCGGACGCGGCGCCGCCGGCTTCGTCCCCGCGGCGGATGCATTCGGCCCGACGATGGTGGGGCCGGGGATCGCGAGCTTGGCGTTCTTCGTACCCGGAGCCGTGCCGCCGCCCGGAGCGCTCGCCCGCGTTCCTTCCACCGGCGCCTCGGGAAGCGCGCCGACATTGATGCTCGAATTGCTCGTCGCGCCCTGGCTCGTCGCGAAGACGGTATCGCCTTCGCCCTCGGCCTTCATGCCGCCGGGCTCGTCGGGCTTGACCTTGTAGTCCCCCGCGGGCGCCTTGATCAGCTCGCCATTGCCGTTGATCGGATTCTGCGTCCGCTGGTACCACAGATAGCCGAGCACCGCGGTGCCGATCACCGCCAGCGCGAGCACCGCGAGCAGCATGAAACGCGCGACCGAATGGTCCTGCGGATAGTCCTCCTCGGCCGTCTCCAGCCAGGGAAGGCGATCCTGCTCGTCATAGCCCTGGCCCGAACGCAGGCTCATCAATGCATCTCCTGGACTGCCTCGACACCCATGAGGCCCAACCCATTACGGATAATCTGTCCGACGCCGCGCGCCAAGAAGAGCCGCGCGCAGGTCAGGCCCGGCTGGTCGGCGAGCAGGAACCGGCGCTCGGGGCGGTCGTTACCGACATTCCACAGAGCATGCAGAGCAGCCGACAAATCATAGAGATAAAAGGCAATTCGATGCGGTTCGCGCGCCAGTGCTGCACCCTCCACTACCCGCGGAAACTGCGCCGCGAGCTTCACCAGCGCCAGCTCTTCCGTATCAAGCAGGGACAGATCGGCGCTCGGGCATTCGATCCCGGCCTCCGCCGCCTTGCGATGGAGCGAGGCGATCCGGGCATGGGCATAGTTCACATAGAAGACCGGATTGTCCTTCGACGCCTCGATCACCTTGGCGAAATCGAAGTCCATCTGGGCATCGGCTTTCCGCGTCAGCATGGTGAAACGCACCACGTCCTTGCCGACTTCACTCACGACATCGGCAAGCGTCACGAAGTTACCGGAACGCTTGGACATTTTCACCGGTTCTCCGGCGCGAAGCAGGCGCACCATCTGCACCAGCTTCACATCGAACCGCGTCTTGCCGCCGGTCAGCGCCTGCACCGCCGCGACGATCCGCTTGACCGTGCCGGCATGGTCGGCGCCCCAGATGTCGATCAACTGGTCGGCCGATTGCGCCTTCTGGAAGTGATAAGCGAGATCGGCGCCGAAATAGGTCCATTGCCCGTTCGACTTCTTGATCGGCCGGTCCTGATCGTCGCCGAACTGCGTCGCGCGGAACAGGGGCAGCTCGACCGGCTCCCAATCCTCGGGCGTCTCGCCCTTGGGCGCTTCGAGCACGCCGTCATAGACAAGATCGCGCTCGCGCAGCCATGCCTCGGCCGCCTCGGGCTTGCCCGCCGCCTGCAGTTCCGCCTCGGACGAGAACAGGTCGTGATGGATGCCGAGCAATGCGAGATCGGCCTTGATCATCACCAGCATCGACGCGACCGCTTCCTTGCGGAACAGGTCGAGCCATTCGCTCTCCGGCTTGCCGACGAATTTGTCGCCATATTCGGCGGCGAGCTTCTCGCCCACCGGCTTCAGATACTCGCCCGGATACAGCCCTTCGGGGATCTCGATCGTCTCGCCCAGCGCCTCGCGATAGCGCAGGTGCGCCGAGCGCGCGAGCACATCGACCTGCCCGCCGGCATCGTTGACATAATATTCGCGCACGACCTTGTGCCCTGCGAACTCGAGCAGCGACGCCAGCGCATCGCCCACCACCGCCCCGCGGCAATGCCCCATGTGCATCGGCCCGGTCGGATTGGCGGAGACATACTCGACATTGACCGTCGCCCCCGCGCCGATCGTCGAGCGGCCATAATCGCCTTCGGCCGCAAGGATCTCGGTCAGCTCGCCGCGCCAGGTGTCGTCGGTCAGCGTCAGGTTGATGAAGCCGGGGCCGGCGACCGAGACGGCGGAAACCTCGTCCAGCTTCTCCAGCTCCGCCGCGATCTTCTCCGCCAGCGCACGCGGATTGGTCCCGGCGGGCTTGGCGAGCACCATCGCCGCGTTGGTCGCGAGATCGCCATGCGTGACGTCGCGCGGCGGTTCGACCGTAACCGCGCGTCGCTCCAGCCCCGCCGGCAGGTCGCCGGCGGCGACGAGCGCGTCGAGAGCGGCATCAAGGTGCGCGGCAAAACGGACGTAGAGAGTCATTGCGGTTCCAACAGTGAACGAGAGCGCGCGCCTTAGCGGATGGGCGGCGTGGGGACAATTGGCGCTTGGGATGGGGATTGCAGCTCGCGGGCGGCCATTGGTGGTTAGCCGCGAAAGGTCACACTAAGGTCACACTGCCTGCATCGTTCTGGCCGGCCGTGTTCCTGCGCAGGCGATCCAGGAGGATGTGGACCAGGCAGCATTATACTCCTGCTTTCGCACGAGCAGGATGAAAAGGGGCGTTACGATGTCAAAGAGCTCGATGAGGCTGTCAGGCGAAATCCTACATTGCAAGCATGTCTGCAAAGGGGTTTGCAGACCGGCAGCTTTTAGGGTCGGAAGCGGCGATAGCTGCCATTCCGGGGGCAGACTTCGGGAATGGCCGCTAACGCCCCAAGAGCTGACATCAAGCGCGACGCGGGACCAGGTCGAAACACGTAAGTCCTGAGGATTCAGCAAGGAAGGTGCATCGCGGTTGAAGGGCATCTGGCACAATGTCACCCACCGCGATGGTGAAGCTGTCCTTGTACCCTTAAGAATTGATCCCGATCCAAGACCATCCAAGAGGTTTGGTAACGGCGAACTCAAACGATGGGATTGGCTCCCATCCGTCCCGGCTCGGGCAGGCCTCGCGAGCAACGATGATTTGGTCCGTGTCTGGCTCCACCGTCACTATGACGGCTGTGCTGCCAAGGCAGATTGCCACCGCGTCCCACCGCGCAGACCCATCATTCATGATGACTGCGTTCAGTCCGAGGACTTCGGTAATTCTGTCATCCCCGACATCATCCCAGTCAAAGCGGAAGGAAATGTGCTCGGTCATACGAAATGCTAGTCTGCCCCGCGTCCGCTATCCACCCACTTTCTGCCGTTCGGCGGCGCCGATCGGCCGGTTGGATGCGAATGGCCGAGATTGGGTGGGAACCTGCCAGTTGGCCTGCGGTCAGCAATTACGATTGCTGGCGTAATAGTCACTCGATAGCATAGCTCTGATCGCGCATTTTTACCGGAGAGATGGATGAATCCCGATGTAAAAACCCGGCTTGCCGGCTTCGCCTGCGTTTTGGCCGGCGCTGCGATATCATGGCCCACCATTTTCGATCGCCTCCGGCTGGCCCAGCAGGGTGCTCCTCAGATCAACACCTGGTCACTCGCTTCCTTCCTGGTGGGG
The DNA here is from genome assembly GCF_027941955.1 of Sphingomonas sp. 7/4-4. GTDB lineage: Bacteria > Pseudomonadota > Alphaproteobacteria > Sphingomonadales > Sphingomonadaceae > Sphingomonas. The sequence goes on along the minus strand of NZ_CP115960.1, from coordinate 103,053 downwards.
CCGCTGATCATTTTCGGCCTGACGATGATGATATTCGGAGCGAGAACGGAAAGCTTGACGCGTGATGCGGAAAAGAAGCGCCTGACCCTTTTCGGCAATTTTATAGCTCTTGCCTGTGCCGTAGCAGGGTTCGGTGGGATGCTGGGCACGACCTTTCTGCTGCAATCCTATGGATATCTATAAGCCAGGCTCGAGGTTGCAGACGATAGGCTATGCCTGGTGGAAAGCGGTGCGACGGCTTTGGGGCACTTCCCGCCGGTTCGCTGCCGACCGCGAACGGCGAGAAGTGGGTGGTTAGCGGACGTTCAGGAGACGATCGGCTCGCTCTCTGAGCGGCCCGACTGACCGTGCCGCAGCGCCTGCCGAACAGCGGCTTTGATCTGCACGCGGAGGTAGTCGGCGCGATGCTCTTCGGGTGCGGACAGGCCCTTGGTCACGATCTTGTCGACCGTGTTCTCTTCCCACTCGGCGTAAGTCCAAAGGTCGCCATTCATCGCAGTATGATCGCCTCCCCGGCAAATGTCCGCAAGTGGGGCGACGCGAGCGCCGACCCGAACGACTGACTTTTGGGGCGAAACCCGTCGACACAATCACGTCAAGCGGTCAATCGGGCAACGCCTCGCCACCCCCGGCTCAGGCGCGCACCAGATCCTTGAGCACACCCGCACTCTTCATGTCGGGGAAGAGCTTCTGTGCCGTCCGCGTCGGCGCCAGGTCGAAATGCGAAGCGACCGCGCTGTTGATCAGCGTATCCAGCCCCGTCGTCGGCCGCAGATCGCGCCCTTCGTACAAAGCCGCGTCGCCCAGCCCCGGCCAATCGGCGACAACCCGGCCGCCCTGCACCGCGCCGCCCATCAGCATCGCCAGCGAGCCAGTGCCGTGATCGGTGCCCTGGGTGCCGTTGACCTTCACCGTCCGGCCGAACTCGGTCGCCACCACCACCATCGTGTCGGCCCAGAGCGGCCCCAGCCCCTGCTGGATCGCCCCCACCATCGCGTCGAGCCCCTTGAGCTGCCCGGTCAGGCGGCCGCGTTGCTGGGCATGCGTGTCCCAGCCGCCGGTCTCGATCATCGCGATCCGCGATCCGCCCTCGGCAGTGAGCAGTTTGGCGGCCAGCGCACCGGTCGCGGCGGCGTTGCGGCCATTGTCCTGGGCGAGATCGCTGGTCAGCATCCGCGTCGCGGTCGCCTGCTCCCAGATCGCGTGGAGCTGGGGATCGTCGCGATACATGGTCGTGACGCGGGCGAGCAGATCGTCCGACGCGTCGGGCAGCGCCGAGGGCGCATAGCTCGCCACTTCGACCGGGCCGCGCAACGCCATCGGGATCGTCGCCGCGAGCGCGATCGCTCTATCGTCGGCGGGGAGCAGCGACAGCAGCCGGTTGAGCCAGCCGTCCTTGAGCGCATAGGCGCTGCTGCCGCCGGTCTCGAGCACGTTCTGCCCGTCGAAATGCGAGCGCTCGCGATAAGGCGAGGCGACCGCGTGGACGAACAACGCCTGCTTCGCCTGCCAAAGGCCAAGGGTGTTGGTCATCGCCGGGTGCAGCGCAAACGTGGAATCGAGCTTGGGCGCAGTGGCGAAATCCTGTGCCAGCACGCCACGCTGCGCCGCAAAGGCGGGATCGCCGATCGGGGCCAGCGTGCCCAGCCCATCGGCCGCACCGCGCTGGATGATGAAGACGAAACGGCGTTCGGTCGCCGCCCGGGCGAGCGCCATCCGCGTCCCGAAGGCCGAGGTGAGGACCGCGGAGGCGCCGAGTGCCACGAAGCTGCGACGGTTGAGCATGGCCTATCTCCGCATGAATTCGGGGGCGACGAGCATCAGCGCAACGCCCTGCCCCGGGCTTTCGGCCCGCGCGATCGATTGCGCGGTGCTTTCGCTCAACGCATCGGGAAAGAGCTCGGCGGCGCGCTGGCGGGCGTCCACCGTATCGCGCGTCCGCTGCGCCAGCCGCTCGGCCGCCTCGACGCGGCGCATGATCGCGTCGGGCCCGGCCCAGCTCCCCGCGACATCGTCCCAGCCGGCAGGCGAGCCCGGCTTCCACACCGGCTGGCCGAGCTGAGTCATCAGCCCGTTCATCGCCATCGGGGAAGCTGCTGCGCGCCGAGCCCGCGCAGTGCCGAGATCGTCCACTCCCAGGGCGACTTGAACTTGACCGGCCGGGCCACCCAGCATTCGGGTGCTTCGACCAATGCACGGTAGACCGTCGGCAAATCACCGTCCGAGCGCAGGAACGCGGTCTCGAGCTTGCCGACCAACGCCGGCGGCGGCTCGTCCCCGGCGAAATGGCGGGCGAGCTTGGTGGCGATATGCCGCGCAGTTGCCGGATGCGTGGCAAGCAGGTCGAGCACGGCGGCCGCCTGCGCCCCGCCTTGCTGTCCCCAGCTTTTGCCGAGGATGGTTCGCATGCCCGGCTCGTGCAGCTGCGGCGCGAAGACGAAGCTGCCCGCCGCGCCCGCGTCGGCATAATCGGGGCCCCTGTCCCTCCCCAGCCCGGCGACGGTCCAGCCCGTCATCGCCCGGGCGAATTCGGTGACGTCGGCCTGGCTGTAGCCGGTGCGCACCCCCAGCGTGTGCAGCTCCAGTATCTCACGCGCGAGATTCTCGTTGAGCCCGGCCTTTTGCCGGCGCCGCGCTCCCGCCTGCCCGAACGGACTGTTCGGCCCGACCGACTGCGCCTGGTCGAGATAGACCAGCATCGCCGGGTGGCGCTCGACGGCGTGGAGCATGTCGCCAAACTTGCCCAGCACGTGCGGCCGCACCGCCTCGAACTCAAAGCTGCCGGCGAGGCCGAACATCGTCAGCTGGTCGGCCGACACTGCGAAGTGATTGCTCCAGAAATGTACCAGCCGCTCGACGAAAGGCGCCGGCGAATTGAGCGCGGTCAGCGCCCGCGCCGAGACCGCATTCGCATAATGATCGCGTCCCTGCTCCCGGGCCCGGCGGCGCGCCTGCGCGATGGGATCGTCCGCCTTTTCCTCCGCGGACATCACCATCGGCTGCATCGCCGAGCCGCGCATCGCCGGCTCGGTCTCCATCGCGGGTTTCGCGAGTGCGTTGTTGCGCTTCTCACGCTGGAGAAGCCGGACTTCGCGGAGATAATCGGCGAGATCGCTCGCGATGCGGCTACTCGGGGCGAGTGCGGCGATCGCTTGCGGCCGGGCTTCGTAGCGATCGAATTGGTCGAGCACCCAATGCGCCGGATCCGCTCCCGGCGCGTCGCCCGGGCGACCGCCGAGGCCGAACCGATTGAGCGCAACGCTTGCCTTCGCCATGGCAATCACCTTCTCGCAACCTGTCCGTTGAATACGCACGACTTGTCGCAGAAGTTTGTCACCTTTTCGGCTCGTCGCGATTCTTGCACGGATTGCAACCATGCCTACCGCACTTTGCGATTGCCGTTCATGTTGCAGCGCAGCATTCTGACTTCAAGAACAGAACAAGATACAACAGGGATGCCGGTCTGGCTCTTTCGAGGTTTTTGAAGGAGATAGATCGTGAACAAGCTTCTTATCGCTGCCGCTGCAGCCACCATCGCTTTCGCCGCCCCCGCCTTCGCCAAGGATCGCGTGTTCACGCATGAGGGCGTCACTTATGCCTATACCTCGACGCAGAGCGGCGACGGTCTGGTGCTCGAGGGCAAGGCCTCGCAGGGGGCAAGTTCCGCCTCGTCGTCAAGGGCGATTGGGTCAACGGCTATGCCGGCGGCGCGCGCGTCTCGTTCCGCACGCCGAAGCGCGAAGAGGCCGGCGCCGTCTTCGTCGCCCAACGCTGATCGAACCAGGGGCCTTCGCCGGCTGGCGGAGGCCCCGTTTTACGCGTCAGAACCCTTCGGGCAGCGCGATCGGGCCGACGGCCTCCTTGTAGCGCGCGATCGCATAGCGATCGGTCATCCCGGCGATGAAGTCGGCGATGTGCCGGCTCCGCCACGGCCCCTCCGCCGGCAGCGCCTCGCGCCATTCCACCGGCATTTGCCCCGGATCCGCGACATAGGCCGCGAACAGCCCCGCCACCACGCCATGCGCCGCCTCGGCGGCCGCCATCTGGCTCGGATGATGATATAGATTGGCGTACATGAACCGCTTGAGCCCGCGCTCGGCCTCGCGCATCGTATCCGAGAACGTCACGAGGCAGCGCCCCGCCGCACGCACCTCCGCTGCGGTCTCGATCCCGCCCTCTGCCAGCCGCGCCTGCGTCGACACGATCAGGTCGTTGACCATCGCCCCGATCTGCGAACGGATAAGTTCGCCGATCAGCCGTTTCGCGGGCACGCCGGGAAACTTCGCCTCGACCTGGCGCCAGCCCTCGGCGATCATCGGCACCTGCATCAGCTGATCGAGGCTCAGCAGACCGGCGCGCAGGCCGTCATCGATGTCGTGATTGTCATAGGCGATGTCGTCGGCCAGCGCCGCGACCTGCGCCTCGAGCGAGGGCCAATCGCCCAATTCCAGCGGGAACTGCGCGTCGGCCGCGGCCAGCGCCCATTCCGGGCGCACGACCGGTCCGTTATGCTTGGCGAGGCCTTCGAGCGTCTCCCAGGTCAAATTAAGCCCGTTCCAGCTGGGATAGGGCCGATCGAGCTCGGTCAGGTGCGCAGCGTATGGCCGTTATGATCGAAGCCGCCCTGCCCCGCGAGCGCCGCCTCCAGCGCATCCTCGCCGGCATGGCCGAAAGGCGGATGGCCGATATCGTGCGCAAGGCACAAAGCCTCGGTCAGGTCCTCGTTGAGCCCCAGCGCCCGGGCGATCGTCCGTCCGATCTGCGCGACTTCGAGGCTGTGGGTCAGCCGCACGCGAAAATGGTCGCCGTCCGGTGCCATGAAGACCTGGGTCTTGTGGCGCAGGCGACGGAAGCTGATCGAATGGATGATCCGGTCGCGATCGCGCTGGAAGGCGTCACGCGGCCCGCGGACAGTCCCGCCTTGTTCTTGATGGAAGCGGCCGCGGCTCTGTTCCGGTGTGCTCGCCCAGGAGGAAGTCGCTTTCACGCAGGCGGCACTAGCGGGTCGGCGCGCGCTTGTCGAAGGGTTCGATTCTGCCCGCGCCTCATCGCGTCACTCGGCCCCGAGCCTGGTCACCTTCTGCCCGGCCTCGCTGGTGAAGACGAAGCCCGACACCCCCGACTTGCCGAGCGTATTGACGAAGGCCTGCGCCTCCGCGGCGGTCTTGAACGGTCCGGTCAGCACGCGATTGGTGGCGCGCAGCGGCGTCCACCAGCCCGATTTGGCCTTGAGCGTGGGCGCCTTGGCGACGACTGCCTGCCAAGCCTTGGACAGGCTCGCCTGGTTCGCACCGCCGGCGACCTGGACCCAGACGCGGGCGGGCTCGGCCTTGGCCTTCGGATCCGGCTTCTTCGCGGCCTTGGGATCAGGCTTGGCGGGATCGGGCTTCTTCGACTTTGGATCGACCTTGGCAGTTTCGGTCTTCGCGTCCTTGCCCTTTGCAGGTTCGGGTTTAACCGGCTCAGGCTTGGGCTTGGCCGCAGGAGGCCTTGCCTCGGGCTTCGGTGTCGGTCGCGCGACTTCGGGCGCAGCCGCGGCGACGCGCGCCGGCTCGGGAGGCAGATCGACCGGAGTCGCCGTGACGATCTGCAATTCCTCGCCGGGGATAGTGATGCCGGCGACGATCGCGGCGAGCACTGAATCCTCCTGCCCTACCCGCACCGGTCCCGGCGGGGCGGGTTCGGGCTTTGCCGCTACCGCCACGGGCTGCGCCGCGGGCTGGCTCTCCGGAGGACGTGCGCTCTCGGGAAGCGCGGCCGTCGGCTGCGGTGCCGGGGTTGCGGAGACCGTGGTCGGCGCGGGCGTAGGCGACGGTTGCGCAGTTTCGGTACGCGCGGTGTCGCTGGTGGATGCGGCGGCAGGCCCGCCCTGGCCGGCGGCGGCGATCGGGCTGCGTTCGGGTGGCGGTGTCTCGCGACGCGCCATCTGGACCGGCGCCGGCGTTTCGCGGATCGACGCGTCGATCTCCTCCGCGCGCGGCGCCGGGAGCGGCTGGACCATCGGCGCTTCCTGCCGTGGCGCGGGGGCGGGCCGGGCAACGGCGCGGCGGCAGCAGTCTGCACCGGCGCGGTCGGGCGCGGCGTCGGCAGCGGGACCAGACCGCGCGCGTCACGTTCGCGCTCGCGGCGCGAACGACGGTCTCGGCTCTGCGGCGCCGCAGCTTCGGGCGCGCGGACGGGCTGCGCCTGCGCCATCTGAACCGGACGCGCCGGCGCGGGAACATAACGCGGCAGCGCCGGCGCCAACCGCGCATCGGCGAGCCGCGCCGCGGTCGGCGAGAACTGGCCGTAATGCACGGCAAAGGCGCGGTCGGCGGGCGCGAGATTGGCGAGCCTGCGGAAGAAGGGCGCCAGCGACGCCCCCATATTCCCGGGCATCATACTCGTCGCAATCCGCTCCGCGCCCGGGATATCGCCGTTCATCGCCAGGGTGAAGGCCCGCGCGCGCCACGCCGCGCGATCGCTTTGCGCAATAGCGGATCGAGCTGGCGCATCGCTTCCTCGACATGACCGGCGATGCCGAGCGACAGCGCGTAACGACGCACCGTCTCGTCGTCGCGCTCGCCTTGCAGCGCGAGCTTGTAATCGGCCTGCGCCAGCACCGGCTGGCCGAGCAGATCATAGGCGAAGCCGCGATCGGCGGCATATTCGCGCGCCGGCAGCCCGCGCGCCTCGGCGGTCTGGAACAGCCGCAGCGCTTCGCCGGGCCGCTCCATCCGGACGAGCGTCGAGCCGCGGCCGGATAGGATGCGCGGATTGGTGGGATCGATCGTCTCGGCCCGCGCGAAAAAGGCAAGCGCCGCCGCGGTGTCGCCCAGTCGCGCGCTCAGGTTTCCCGCCTCCAGCAGCGCACGCACGTCGCGCGGGTCTGCCGCGAGCACGCGCATCTCCTGCGCGAGGCGGTCGGCGTCGGGATTGGCGGCGGGGACGAACCCCGTCTGGGCGAGCGCAGGCGCGGCACCCACGCCGGTGGAGAGGGCCAGTGCCAGCGCGACCATGCGCAGGGAGCGAGATCTGCTTCATTCGGGATCAGCTAAAGGCGCGATTGGCTGAACCGCCAATGACGCGTCGCCGGCCGCCCGCCGAAGCGAGAGCGGCCGGCGACGAATGCCCTTACTGGTTGTTCTGGCTGCGCAGGAACCGCGGGATATCAAGCGGATCCTTGTCGTCGTCTTCGCCGGTCCGGGCGGCCCCGCGCGAAGCCATGCGCTCGAACAAGGTGCCGCCGGCGCGACGTCCGGCCGGCTTGGCTTCGGGAGCGGGTTCCTCGTCACTCCCGCCGGTCAGCCAGCGGCGGCGGCTGGTCGGATCGGGCGCAGGCGCTTCGTCGACCGCAGGCTCCTCGATCGGCATTGCGCTGCCCTCGCCGAGCAGGAGCTCGTCGGAATCTCCCGCTTCGTCATAGCTCGCCACCGGCTCGTCCAGCGCTTCGGCCTCGGGCACTTCCGGGGCCTCGAGCACGAGCGGCGCTTCTTCCGGCTGCTGCACTTCCGCTTCGTAACCAGGCTCCGGAGCAACCTCGGCGGCAACCGGCTCAGCCGCAGCCGCGGCGGCGTTGCGGCGCGGTGTCGAGAAGGAGAATACCCGCGGCTGTTCGACAGCCGGCGCAGCGCGCGCCTGGGCGTCGGCATCGATACCGGTCGCGACGACCGACACGCGGATCTTGCCTTCGAGATCGGGATTGAACGCCGAGCCCCAGATGATGTTGGCGTCCTCGTCGACCAGCTCGCGGATATGGTTCGCAGCTTCGTCGACTTCGAGCAGGCGCATGTCCTCGCCGCCGGTGATCGAGACGATCACGCCCTTGGCGCCGTTCATCGATACGCCGTCGAGCAGCGGGTTGGCGATCGCCTTCTGCGCCGCCATCAGCGCGCGATCGTCGCCCTCGGCTTCGCCGGTGCCCATCATCGCCTTGCCCATTTCCTGCATCACCGAGCGGACGTCGGCGAAGTCGAGGTTGATCAGGCCCGGCATGACCATCAGATCGGTGATCCCGCGGACACCCTGCTGCAGCACTTCGTCCGCCATCTCGAACGCCTGTTTGAACGTCGTGTTGGCGTTGGCGATCAGGAACAGGTTCTGGTTGGGGATGACGATCAGCGTGTCGACATATTTCTGCAGCTCTTCGATGCCGGCATCCGCCGATTGCTGGCGGCGGCGGCCTTCGAAGGCGAACGGCTTGGTGACCACGCCGACGGTCAGGATGCCCATGTCGCGCGCAGCCTTGGCGATCACCGGCGCGGCGCCGGTGCCGGTGCCGCCGCCCATGCCCGCCGCGATGAAGCACATATGCGCGCCTTCGAGCGCCTTCTGGACCTGATCGATTGTCTCTTCGGCCGCGGCGCGTCCGATTTCGGGACGCGAGCCCGCGCCGAGACCCTGTGTGATCTTCGCACCCAGCTGGATGCGATGTCCGGCCGACGACTGTTTGAGCGCCTGTGCGTCGGTGTTCGCGACGAGGAACTCGACCCCCAGCACATCGGCGCGGATCATGTTCGCGATCGCGTTGCCGCCCGCGCCGCCAACGCCGATCACCGTGATCTTGGGCGTCAGCTCATCGACGTCAGCCGGCAAAAATTCGATGCTCATTCCATAATCTCCCTGGCGCCGCGATCGCGCTGGAGCGGCACCCATTGACCCTGTGATGCACCAAGGGCCCGAACGACTCTAGTGGAAACAGACCTGCCGGTCGTATTTCTTTAATAATTCGACCGAAACGCCGTCATCAGGCGCTGAAGAAGCGCGCCCGGGCTGGCTTTGGTGACCATCTGGTGGCTCGAGGGCTCGAGCGCGCGCAGATCGATCGGATCGGCAGCGGCGAAGCGCGCGAGACCAGCCAGCGTCGCGAAGGCGGGGCCGGCATGTGCCTCCGGCAACGCGATCAAGCCCTTGGGCCGGCCGATGCGCACGGCATTGCCCAGCGATTGCTGCGCATAATCGGCGATGCCCTTCAGCTCCGCGCCACCGCCGGTGAGGACGATCTGGCGACCGATGGGGTCCTGGAAGCCCAGCTTCCGCAGCTCCTTCTGGATCTCGGTCATCAGCCGCTCGAGCCGCTGGCGGATCGTCGCGTTGAGCTGCGCCTTGGTGATGCGCGGGCCCTCGGCGCCCTCGTCGGGAATCGCGGGCTGCACGTCGATCATCTCGTGATTGTCGCGCGGGCTGAGATTGGCCGAGCCGTGGAAGCATTTGGTGCGCTCGGCCCAGGTGCGCGCAGTGCCGAATGCCGAGGCGATGTCGTCGGTGATGTCGGCCGAGCCCATGGGGATCGAAGCAAGGCCGGCGAGCACGCCGCCCGCGAATACCGAAACATTGGTCACGCCCGCGCCGATCTCGACGAGCGCAACGCCCAGTTCGCGCTCCTCGTCGGTGAGGCAAGCGAGGCCGGTCGCGACGGGCGCGGCGATGATCGAGCGGACCTCGAGATGCGCCGAGCGGACGCACAGATCGAGGTTGCGGACCGGCGAACCTTCGGTCGAGACGACATGAATGTCGATGCCGAGCCGGTCGGCATGCAGCCCGAGCGGGCGCTTGACCCCGGCGAGGCCGTCGATCGTGTAGCAGGTCGGCTGGGCGTGGAGCACCATCTTGCCCTGCGGATCGATCGCGTCGCGGCCGGCCTTGAGCAGTTCGTCGATATCGGACTGCTCGACGCGGTGGCCGCCGAGATCGGCTTCGAGCTTGACGACGTCGGAGAGCAGCCCCCAGCCGAGAAACTGACCCAGACATCCTCGATATTGGTGCCGGCGATGCGCTCCGCCTGCTCGACCGCTTCGCGGATCGCGAGCTCGGTGGCGTGCATGTCGGCGACATAGCCACGCTTGACGCCGCGGCTTTCGCGCTGGCCGGTGCCGAGCACGACGAGCTGGCCGTCGTCCGAACGCTGCGCGATCAGTGCCGAGACCTTGGACGACCCCACGTCGAGCGCGGTGATCAGTCCTTCAGGTACTGCCTTGGCCATCGTCTATTCCCCCGTCCCAACGCTGGTCGTGGCCGTTTGCCCCAACGGTCGCTGCATCACCATATTCCCCGGCACTCGCATGTCGAAGCGGATTGTGCCTTTCCGTAGCAGACCCTGCGCCGCGTCCAACTCGGCGAATTTGCGTAGGGACTTGGCGGCATCCTCCTCGCCCTCGGGAAGCTGGAGCTTCTCGCCGCTGGCGAAGGTCAAATCCCAGCGGCGGTTGCCGATCCAGGTCGCTGCCTTGACCAGCGGCTTGATCGCCGGCGCCGCGTCGAGCAGCTTTTTCCGCGCGGGTTCCTGCGCATTGGCGCCCTCGCCGATCAGCAACGGCAGATCGGGCATCGCGTCGCTCGACACGGGCTCGAGCGGCACGCCGGTGGGATCGACCAGCATCAGCTGGCCGTGGTTCTGCCAGATCGCGGCAGGCTCGCGCTCGATGATGAAGATGCGCAGCGTGTTGGGCAGCCGGCGCGAGACGCGCGCGTCCTTGACCCAGGGATATCTGAGCAGCCGCTCGCGGACCAAAGCGAGATCGACCAGGGGCATGGCGCGCGAATCCTGATCGAGCGCCTGCGTGTAGACGGTCATCTTGTCCATGCGCTTGATGCCGTCGATCTGGATTTCGTCGACCTTGAGCCCGGCATCGCCCACCACATTGGCGATCGCGACCCCGGCCATCGCCGGCACGCCGAACCATGTCGCCACGCCCAGCGCTACCGCGCCGACGGTGCCGACGATGCTCCATGTCGCGATGCGCGTGAGCGTCGCCTGGCTGAACGGCAGCGCCGCGACCGCCTGATCGAGCAGGCTGGGCCGCTTGGGCCGCCGCGAATTGCCCTTGCGCTTCTTCGGCGCCGCCCCCGCCGGGTTGCGGTGCGTTGCTGGGCGGGCCTGCGGCTCAAAGCGCTTCGTCCACGATGCGCTGGACGAGCTCGGCATAGGAGATGCCGAGATGCCGCGCCTGTTCGGGCACGAGGCTGAGCGGAGTCATGCCCGGCTGGGTGTTGACCTCGAGCAGGAAGAGGCCATCGACACCCTGGCTATCGTCCCAGCGAAAGTCCGAGCGCGAACATCCCTTGCAGCCGAGCAGCCGATGCGCATCGAGCGCGATCCGCTTGCAGGCATCGGCGACGTCCTCGGGGATGTCGGCGGGAAAGATGTGCTCGGTCAGCCCGTCGGTATATTTGGCGTCATAATCGTAGAAGCCGCTCTTGGGCTTGAGTTCGGTCACGCCGAGCGCCTGATCGCCGAGCACTGCGGTGGTCAGCTCGCGCCCGCGGATAAAGGGTTCGGCGAGCAGTTCGTCGAACTCCTGCCACGGCCCGCGCACGTCGCGCCCGATCGGATTGCCGTAATTGCCCTCGGCAGTGACGATCGCCACGCCCACCGACGAACCTTCGTTGACGGGCTTGAGCACATAGGGCCGCGGCAAGGGATCGCGCTGGTACAGTTCCTCGCTGCGCACCATCCGCCCGCCGGGCATCGGAATGCCGTGCGGCACCAGCGCCTGCTTGGTGAGCTGCTTGTCGATTGCGATCACCGAGGTGACGAGGCCGGAATGTGTGTACTTCAAGCCCATCAGGTCGAGCGTGCCCTGCACCGTCCCGTCCTCGCCGGGCGTGCCGTGCAGCGCGTTGAACACGATATCGGGTTTGAGTTCGGCGAGCTTCACCGCAACGTCGCGGTCCATGTCGACACGGCTGACCTTATGGCCGAGCTCTTCGAGCGCGTCCGCGATGCCGTTCCCCGACATCAACGAAACCTCGCGCTCGGCGGACCATCCGCCCATGAGGACGGCGACGTGGAGGGCATCAGCCATGAGGAGCCTCCTTCTCGTCACCCCGGCGAAGGCCGGGGCCCAGGGTCACGAGCGACAGGGTGCCTGGCTCTGGATCCCGGCCTTCGCCGGGATGACGGAAAATCAAATTCACTTCTCAACCCCGATACGCTCTTCGATGGCGTCGTCGGCAAACATGCCGACCCGCTGGATTTCCCACTCCAGCGCGACGCCGGACTGCGCCTTCACCTTTGCGCGGACGTCCTCGCCCAATGCCTCGATGTCGGCGGATGCAGCATTGCCCAGATTGAGCAGGAAATTGCAGTGTTTTTCGCTGACCTGCGCATCGCCCCGCCGCAATCCGCGACAGCCCGCCGCATCGATCAGCGCCCACGCCTTGTTCCCCTCGGGGTTCTTGAAGGTCGAGCCGCCGGTCCTGGAGCGCAGCGGCTGCGATTCTTCGCGCGCGGCAGCGATGCGATCCATCTCCGCCTGGATCGCCGCCGGCTCATCGACATGGCCACGAAAGGTGGCACTCACCACGATCGCGCCACGCGGAAGCTCGCTGTGGCGATAGGTATAGCCGAGCGCGTCCAGCGGTAGGACCCTGCGCTCTCCGGAACGCAGCACGACTTCGCATTCGATCAGCACGTCGCTGGTCTCGCGGCCATAGGCGCCGCCATTCATCCGCACGAACCCGCCGACGGTGCCCGGGATCGAGCGCAGGAACTCGACGCCGCCGATCCCTGCATCGCGCGCCTTCGACGAGACCAGGATGCCCGACGCACCGCCGCCGCATTTGAGCGTCGTCGAATCCAGCTGCTCCACGGTCGCAAAGGGTTTGCCCAGCCGCACCACGACACCCGGCACCCCTCCGTCGCGTACGATCATGTTCGAGCCCAGCCCCAGCCCCATGACCGGCACCGAGGGATCGAGCGCGAAGAGGAAGTCGCTGAGATCATCGGCATCGGCAGGCTCGAAGAGCCATTCCGCCGCGCCGCCGCTCTTGAACCACACCAGTGGGGCAAGCGGCGCGCCGTGCGTCAGTTTTCCGCGGACAGGTGGAAGGGCATAGCAGACGCTCACTTAAGCCGCGACCTCCTGCCGCGCCGCCTCGATCGCCGGAGCGAGGCCCGCGGCCCATTTGGTGATGTCGCCGGCGCCGAGGCATACTACCATGTCGCCCGGCACCGTCACTTCGGCGAGGGTGCGCGCCAGCGCCTCGGCATCGGCGACCGCTGCTGCCGAGCGGTGTCCGCGCCGCTGGATTCCGTCGACCAGCGCCTCGGAGTTGACGCCTTCGACCGGCTCCTCCCCGGCTGCGTACACGGGTGTCACCAGCACCATGTCGGCGTCATTGAAGGCCTGCGCGAAGTCGTCCATCAAATTGCCGAGCCGCGAATAGCGATGCGGCTGGACCACCGCGATCACCCTGCCCTCGGCGCTCTCGCGCGCCGCCGCGAGCACCGCGCGGATCTCGACCGGGTGGTGCCCGTAATCGTCGATCACCGTCACGCCCTGCGTCTCGCCCACCTTGGTGAAGCGGCGCTTGACCCCGCCGAAGCGCGCGAAGCCCTTCTGGATGGTCACGTCGGGAATGCCGAGTTCGAGCGCGACGCCGATCGCGGCGAGCGCGTTCTGGACGTTGTGGCGGCCGGGCATCGGCAGCTCGATATTCTCGATCGAGCGAACGGTGCCGTCGCGATTGCGGATGATCGCCTCGAAGCGATTGCCGCCCGAATGCGGCGTCACGTTCACTCCGCGCACATCGGCGCTGGCGGCGAAGCCATAAGTGATGATCCGCCGGTCCCGGACGCGGGGAATGATCGCCTGTACTTCGGGATGGTCGAGGCAGAGCAAGGCCGCGCCATAGAAGGGTACGTTCTCGACGAACTCGACATAGGCATCCTTGGCGCGCTCGAAGCTGCCGTAGTGATCGAGATGCTCGGGATCGATATTGGTGACCACCGCGATCGTTCCGTCCAGGCGCAGGAAGCTGCCGTCGCTCTCATCGGCCTCTACGACCATCCAGTCGCTGTCGCCGAGCCGGGCATTGGAGCCGTATTGGTTGATGATCCCGCCGTTGATCACGGTCGGGTCGACCCCGCCCGCGTCGAGCAACGCCGCGACCATCGACGTCGTCGTGGTTTTTCCGTGCGTCCCGGCCACCGCGACGGTGGACTTCAGCCGCATCAGCTCGGCGAGCATCTCGGCGCGGCGCACCACCGGCACGCGGCGCGCATAGGCGGCCTCGACCTCGGGATTGGTCCGCACGATCGCGGTGGAGACCACCACCACGGCCGCTTCGCCGATATTCTCGGCCTTGTGGCCGATCTCGATCGGGATGCCGCGATCGCGCAGCCCCTGCACGACATAGCCTTCGGCGACGTCCGAGCCCTGCACCTTGTAGCCGAGGTTATGCATCACCTCGGCAATACCCGACATGCCGATGCCGCCGATCCCGACGAAATGGATCGTGCCGATATCGGTTGCGACACCCTTCATGCGCCAAAAACCTCATGCGTGAGCGAGCCTTCCCTGGATTGCCGCGCGGCGCACCTTGATCGGTGCAGTCGGGGCATGAATCGATTCGACGAGATCGGCAAGGTCGCTCGCGGCGTGCGGGCGGCCGACGCTCTTGGCGCGTGCCGCGGCATTCTCCAGCGCCTGCCCGTCGAGCCCGAGCTTCTGTATCTGCTTGGCGAGCTCGGTGGCGTTGAAGGCGCGCTGCGAGATCGTGCGCGCGCCGCCGGCATTGGTGATCTCGCGGGCATTGGCAGTCTGGTGATCGTCGGTGGCGCTGGGCAGCGGCACGAGGATCGCCGGACGGCCCGCCGCAGTCAGCTCGGCGATCGTCGACGCGCCGGCGCGGGCGATGACGATATGCGCCCAGGCCAGGGCCTCGGGCATGTCGGTGATGTAGGTCGAGACGTCGGCGGGGATGCCGTGCGCCTGATATTTGGCGCGCACCGCGTCGATATCCTCGATCCGCGCCTGATGCGTGACCTGCAGCCGGCGGCGGAAATGGACGGGGAGCAAGGCGAGCCCGTCGGGCACCACCCGGCTGAGCACCGTCGCGCCCTGACTGCCGCCGGTGACCAGCACGCGGAAGATTCCTCCTCGTCGACGATCGGATAGGGCCGATCGCGCAATGCCAGCACCGCTTCGCGCACCGGATTGCCGATCAAGTGCGTCTTGCCCTCCCAGCGGGGCTTCATCCGTTCGACTTCGTCGTAGGAAGTGGCGATTGCCGACACTCTTCCGGCGACGAAGCGATTGACCCGCCCGAGCACGGCATTCTGCTCGTGGATCACGGTCGGCACGCCCGCCCGGAATGCCGCCAGCAAGGTCGGCAAAGCGGGATAGCCGCCGAAGCCGATCACCGCCGACGGACGCAGCTCCTTGAACAGCCGCAGCGCCATCGATCGTCCCGCCATGATACGCCCCGCCGCGCGGATATAGCCGAGCGGCCCGCCGCCCAGCCTTCCGGCAGGCAGCACATGCGTATCGATTTCGTCGAACAGTCCCGGAAAGCGCACCCCGCGATCGTCGCTGACCAGCGAGACCTTGTGCCCCCGGCTCGCCAGCTCGGCCGCGAGCGCGGCGGCGGGCACCATGTGCCCCCGGTGCCGCCAGCTGCCAGAACATAGCTGCGCGAATTCGTCATCCCTTGCTCCACCGACCCGTATATGGCGAGCGCTTCAGATACGGGTTTCGGCGCGTGAAGGCGAGCAGCAACCCGTAGCCGATCGACAGCGCGATCATCGACGACCCGCCATAGCTGATGAACGGCAAGGTCATGCCCTTGGACGGCGCAATGCCGGTATTCACTGCCATGTTGATCAGCGCCTGCACGCCGAACTGCGCCGCCAGCCCCGAGGCGGCGAGCAGGCGGAATGCGTCCTCCTCGTCGAGCATCTTCATGAACACCCGGATCACGATCGCGGCATAGAGCAGGACGATCACCGCGCACGAGATCAGCCCGAATTCCTCGCCGATCACCGAGAAGATGTAATCGGTATGCGCCTCGGGCAGCTTGAACTTGACCTGCCCGCTGCCGGGGCCTGCGCCGGTGAGGCCGCCCGCGCTCAACGTCTGGTGCGCCATCTCGACCTGATAGCGGTCGACGAGCGCGGCTTCCTTGGTGGGGAACAGGAAGTTGTTTATCCGCGTGTGCGCCGTATCGTAGAACAGATAGGCCGCGACCACGCCTGCGATCGCCGTGCCGATCAGCCCGCCGATCGCCAGCGCCGAAATGCCCGAGATGGTCAGCAGGATCAGCCAGACGGTGCCGAAGATGATGGTCTGGCCGAAATCGGGCTGGAGCATCAGCAGCACTGCGATCACCGCAGTCATCCCGCCGGTGATGAACAGCACCGGCAGCTCGGGATCCTTGGCGCGGAACGACAGCATCCACGCCGTCGCGACGATGAAGAAGGGCTTGAGGAACTCGGAAGGCTGGAGATCGGAGACCCCGAGATCGAGCCAGCGCCGCGCGCCGTTGGTCTCGGAGCCGATGATCGGCACCAGTGCGAGCAGCACCAGGAACACCGCCGCGCCGACCAGCGCGAAGCGGCGCGCAACGGTGACCGGCAGCATCGACACGCCGATCAGCACCGGCACCGACAGGCACACCCACATCAGCTGGCGCCAGAAATAGTGCATCGCCGGCATGATGTGCGTCGCGTCCGAATAGCGCCGCGCGGTCGCGGGCGATGCCGCGGCGACGGCGACCAGCCCGATCGCGATCAGCAGCATCGCGAGCAGCAGCAGGACGCGATCGACTTCCCAGAACCACATGCCCGCGCGCGACGTGTTGGCGCGGCCGAGCTGCTTGCTCACGCGGCGGCGGACGTCGCCATTCGGTCGTTCGGTGTCGGCGGCTTCGCTCATCCGAGCGCAGCCACGGCATCGCGGAACGCCTGGCCGCGCGCCTCATAATCCTTGAACTGGTCGAACGAGGCGCAGGCGGGGAAAGCAAAACGGTGTCGCCGGGCCGGGCCTGCGCGGCGGCGCTCTTCACCGCGGCTTCGAGCGTACCAGAACGCTCGACCGGCATCTCGCCTTCGAGGAGCGAAGCGAACAATTCGCCCGCATCGCCGATGGTATAGGCCTTGACGATGTGACCGAAGCCGGGCCGGCACGCCTCGAGGCTGTCGGTCTTGGCCAACCCGCCGAGGATCCAGTGGACGCGCGGATAGGCCGAGAGCGCCGGGGTGGTGGAATCGGCGTTTGTCGCCTTGCTGTCATTGACGAACAGCACGCCGTTTTTCGTCGCGACGCGTTCCATCCGGTGCGGCAGGCCGGGGAAAGTCTCGAGCCCCTTGTCGATCGCGGCGTTGTCGATGCCCAGCGCCTCGCACGCGGCGATCGCGGCAAGCGCGTTCTGGGCGTTGTGCGGCCCCTGCAGCGCCGGCCAGCGGGACTGGTCCATGCACACACCGGGCGCGATCTTGTGGAGGTCCTCGCTGCGGCCCGAGACCGCCACCTGCCGCGCGATGGCAGCCGAGGGCGCGTCGCCGAGGCCGATCACCGCGGCATGCCCCTTCGACTGCATCTCGAACAGGCGCGCCTTGGAGGCGGCGTATCCTTCGAACCCGTCATAGCGGTCGAGATGGTCCGGCGTGAGATTGAGCAAGACCGCGACGTCGCAGTCCAGGCTGAAGGTCAGGTCGATCTGATAGCTCGACAGTTCGAGCACATAGACGCCGCCCGCGGGGAGCGGATCGCGTCCGAGGATCGGCAGCCCGATATTGCCGCCGGCGAGGCTCGGCAGCCCCGCGGTACGGCAGATATGGTCGATCATCGCAGTAGTGGTCGATTTGCCGTTGGTGCCGGTGATCCCGACGACCTTGTGCGGCGGGAGTGCGGCGCGCGCCTGCGCGAACAGCTCGATATCACCGATGACGGGGACGCCGGCCTGGCGGGCCTTTGCGGCGATCGGATGCGTGTTGAGCGGAACGCCGGGGAAACCACGACCGCCTCGAACCCGGTCAGGTCGGTTTCGAGCGGATCGGCGAGCTCCAGAAAGGCGCCCGCCTCTGCGTTGATCCACCAACTCCCCAAGGGATCGCCGGGGACGAAGAATCGTTTCTCCAGGGGCTCCAATTGCTTCGGGCTACTGTCCCACGCCGTCACACGTGCCCCGCTCGCCAGCAGCGCGTCGACCGTCGCCAGCCCCGACCGCGCAAGCCCGAGCACCGCATAGCGTTTGCCGCGCCAGGCCGTGCTCGTGATCACCGCAGCTTCAGCGTCGAGAGCCCCGCCAGCGCCAGTACGAACGCGATGATCCAGAAGCGGATCACCACCGTCGGCTCCGACCAGCCGAGCTGTTCGAAATGGTGGTGGATCGGCGCCATCTTGAAGACGCGCTTGCCGGTACGCTTGAAGAAGAACACCTGGATGATGACGCTCAGCGCCTCGACGACGAACAGCCCGCCGACAATGCCGAGCACCAGTTCGTTATGCGTCGTCACCGCAATCGCCCCGAGCGCGCCGCCCAAAGCGAGGCTGCCGGTATCGCCCATGAACACCGCCGCCGGGGGCGCATTGAACCACAGGAACGCGAGCCCCGCGCCGATGATCGCGCCACACATGATCGCCAGATCGCCGGCACCGGGCACGTGCGGAATGCCGAGATAGGTCGCGAACACCTTGTTTCCGGCCAGATAGGCCAGCAGCATGAACGCAATGCTGGCAATCACCACCGGCATTGTCGCCAGTCCGTCGAGCCCGTCGGTGAGGTTCACTGCGTTGCCGAACGCGACGATCGTGAATGCGGCGAAGACGATGTAGAAATAGCCGAGATCGGGGTGGATCCAGGCGAAGAAGGGCACATAGAGCTGGGTCCCGGTTTGCGAGATGATCACCCAGCTGGCGATGCCCGCGATGACGAACTCGCCGAGCAGCCGAACCCGGCCAGAAACGCCCGCAGTGCTCGCTTTGCGCACCTTGTCGTAATCGTCGAGGAAACCGATCGCGCCGAAGCCGAAGGTGACGAACATGCACGCCCAGACCAAAGGATTGGAGAGGTTCATCCAAAGGAACAGCGAGATCATCAGGCTGGTCAGGATCATCAGCCCGCCCATCGTCGGCGTGCCGCGCTTGGCGAGATGGCTCTGCGGTCCGTCGCTGCGGATCGGCTGCCCCTTGCCCTGGCGGACGCGCAGCCATCCGATGAAACGGGGGCCGATGATCAGCCCGATCAATAGAGCGGTCGCGACCCCGGCACCGGTACGGAACGTCTGATAACGGATGAGGTTGAGCAGCCCGGGGAAGCCCAGCTGTTCGGCGATCCAGTAAAGCATCAGGCCATCGCCCTTTCCGCCAATGCCGCCACGACCGTCGAGAGACGCACGCCGTTCGAGCCTTTCACGAGGACCGCATCGCCCGGCGCCAGCACGGCATTCAGCCGTTCGCGCGCGGTTGCGGCGTCGGGCACATGGACGAAATCCACTTTGCCCTCAAGCGCATTCGCCAGCGCGCCCATCGCCTCGCCGACGAGGATGGCATAGCTGACGCCCGCCGCCTCGATCGGCTCGGCGAGCCCGGCATGATAGGCGTCCGAATGCTCGCCCAGCTCTCGCATCTCGCCGAGCACGGCGATCTTCCGGCCCGGCTCGTTGGCGAGCACCGCCAAGGTCGCGCGCATCGAGGTCGGGTTGGCGTTGTAGCTTTCGTCGATCACCAGCGCCTCGCCGTCCGGCAGCTCAGCGACGAGACGCGCGCCGCGGCCCGCGAGCCCGCCCATCTCGGCGAGCGCGAGCCCCGCCATTTCCAGGTCGCCGCCCGCAGCGTCGACCGCCGCGAGGATCGCCATCGCATTCGAGACCCAGTGTTCGCCCGGCTGCGAGATGGTGAAGCTCAGCTCGCGCACATCGAAGCGCGCCGTGACGAAGGTCCCGCCGGTGCGTGTCCGCATCCGCTCGACTGCGCGGAAATCGGCGCCGTCGCCCAGCCCGAAGGTGACGATCCGGCCGGCGTGCGGCTTCGCAGCAGCGATCAGCCGGTCGCGATAGGGGCTGTCGAATGGCACGATAGCCGTCCCGCCGGGCTCGAGCCCCTGGAATATCTCGCCTTTGGCGTCCGCGATCGCCTCCTCGCTGGCGAAGAAGCCCATATGCGCCGGCGCGATCGTGGTGACCATCGCGACATGCGGGCACACCAGCCGGGTGAGCTGCGCCAGCTCGCCCGCGTGGTTCATCCCCATCTCGAACACGCCGAACCGCGCGTCGCGCGGCATCCGGGCGAGGCTCAGCGGCACGCCGGTATGGTTGTTGTAGCTCTTCACCGAACGATGCGCGCAGCCCGGGTCGACCCGGTCGAGCGCGGCGAACAAGGCCTCCTTGGTCCCGGTCTTACCGACCGATCCGGTGACGCCGATCACCTTGCCGTTCATGCGGGCGCGCGCCGCCGTGCCGAGCGCGTCGAGCGCAGCGGTCGTGTCGCCCACCAGCACATGCGGATGCGGCGTAGCTTCGGAAACTATCGCTCCGGCCGCACCCTGTGCGAACGCCTGGTCGAGGAAGCGATGCCCGTCGGTGGTCTCGCCCTTGAGCGCGAGAAACAGGTCGCCCGGACCGACTTCGCGGGAATCGAAGGTCACGCCGGTGGCGTCGAACGGCGCCGAAGCCTTGCCGCCGGTGGCGTTTGCAATCTCGTCGGAAGTCCAGAGTGTCACGCCGCGCATTCCCGGGCAACGCTCACATCGTCGAAAGGAAGCACGCGGTCGCCGACGATCTGGCCTTGTTCGTGTCCCTTGCCGGCGATCAGCACGATATCCGCGGCTTCCGCCATCGTCACCGCCGCCGCGATCGCCTCGCGCCGGCCCCCGATCTCGGTGGCATCCGGAGCGCCCTTGAGCACTTCGGCGCGGATCGCCGCCGGATCCTCGCCGCGCGGATTATCGTCGGTGACGATCACCACGTCCGCACCCGCGGCCGCGGCCTGTCCCATCGGCTCGCGCTTGCCGGTGTCGCGGTCGCCGCCGGCACCGAAGACGAGGATCAGCCGGCCGCTGGTGTGCGGCTTGAGCGCCGCGATCGCCGCTTCGAGCGCATCCGGCGTGTGCGCGTAATCGACATAAACCGGCGCGCCGCTGCGCGTGATCACCGCGCGCTCGAGCCGCCCGCGCACCGGCTGCAGCCGCGCGAGATTGGCCAGCGTCGCGCTGACATCGCCCCCGGTAGCGATCACCAGCCCTGCCGCGGTCAGCGCGTTCGCGGCCTGATAGGCGCCGATCAACGGCAGCATCACCTTGTGCGTCGCGCCTCCCGCCTCGATCGTCAGCCCCTGCCCCAGCAAGGTCGGATCGCGTGCCACCAGCTTGAGCGTCTCGCCATGCTCGCCCACCGTGATCAGCTTGTTGCCGCGCATCCGGGCGAGCTCTTCCACGCGCATCGCATGCGGATCGTCGGCCCAGACCACCGCGGCGCCGTCCATGTCGAGTACATCAGCGAACAGCCGGAGCTTGGCATGGAAATAGGCCGCCATGTCGCCATGATAATCTAGGTGATCGCGGCTCAGGTTGGTGAACGCCGCCGCCCGCACCGGCAGCCCTTCGGTGCGATATTGCGAGAGCCCGTGCGACGAGGCCTCGAACGACACATGCGTCACGCCCTCGCGCGCCAGCCCCGCGACGTTGGCGAGGAAGGTGACGACATCGGGCGTGGTCAGCCCGGTCGAGACGGTATCGTCGGACGTGGTCACCCCGAGCGTGCCGATCGAGGCCGCATGATGCCCCGCCATCCGCCACAATTGCCGCGTCATCTCGACCGTCGAGGTCTTGCCGTTGGTACCGGTCACCGCCACCGCGGTCCCGGGAAACGGCGCGAAGAACTTCGCCGCCAGCCGCGCGAAACGCTCGCGCGGATTGATGTCGGCGATGTGCAGCGCGCCCTCGACCACCACCTCGGGCCGCGCGACGATCGCCACCGCGCCGGCCTTCACAGCGGCGGGAATGAAGTCCTCGCCGTTGACGCGGGCGCCCTCGAATGCGCCGAAAACAGTTCCGGGAGCGACCTTGCGGTGATCGATCGCGAACCCGGTGACGACGGCGCTTTCCTCTCCGCCGGTCAGCGCGCCGAGTTTCATTCGGCGCCCAGCTTAGGATCGGGTCCCGTCCAGATCAGCGGGAGCAGTTCGCGCTCGTCGATGTCGCGGCCGGCGTTGGGCGTGACGCCGAGCAGCGTCCCGGTGCGGCTGACCACACGGGATACGACGGGAGCGGCGGTCCACGCGGCGGTGGTGCGGTACACTCCCTTTGGGGGTTTGCCTTGGGCAGATCGAGCATGACGACCATCACATAGCGCGGTGCGTCGATCGGGAAAGCCGCCGCGAAGGTCGAGACGTTGCGATGCTTGTCATAGCCGCCGCCCGAAGCGGCCTCCGCAGTGCCGGTCTTGCCTGCAATCCGGAAGCCGGGCGCCTCCCTTTGCGGCCCGTGCCCTTTAGCACGATCAGCCGCAGCAGCTGGCGCATCCGCGCGCTGGTCGATTCCTGCAGCGCGCGTTCCCCGGCCGGAACCTTGTTCGGATCGATCTTGAGCAAGGTCGTCGGGCGCAGGATGCCGCCGTTGACCAGAGTCGCATAGGCATTGGCGAGATGGAGCGGCGTCACGGCGATGCCATGGCCGTACGCCGTGGTCATCACCGTTATCCGGCCCCAATAATTCGGCCAGAGCGGCTTTGCGCCACCCACTTCGATGCCGGGACGGCGATCGAAGCCCAGCCGGCGGAACATGTTCTGCAGCTTTTCGGGGCCGAGCTCGTCCGCAATCCGCGCGGTGGCGATGTTCGACGAATAGACCAGGGTCTCGGGGATGTTCAGCCAGCGAAACTGCTCGTCGCCCGGATCGTCGTGAATCGTGAAGCGGCCGACCTGGAGCGGCCGGGTCGCGTCGAAGCGTCGCGCCATATTGGTGATCGTGCCCGAATCGATCGCCGCCGCCACGGCAAGCGGCTTGAAGGTCGAGCCGAGCTCGTAGACGCTCTGGGTGACGTTGTTCGGCGGTGCCGCGCCGCCGAGGGCATTGGGGTTGAAGCTCGGCAGCGACGTCATCGCGAGCACTTCGCCGGTACGCACGTCGAGGATCACGCCTGCCGCGCCGCGCGCCTGCAGGTCGCTCATCGCCCGGCCCAGCTCATTCTCGAGCGCTGCCTGCACCCGCGCATCGATCGACAGCGCCACCGGCGCGCCGCGCTTCGCCGGATCGGTCAGCTGGCGGTCGAGCACCTTCTCCATTCCCGATACGCCCGCGCCCTTGGCGTCGAGAAAGCCGAGAATATGCGCGGCCATGGTCGATTGCGGATAAAGCCGATCGGGCTCGCGCTGGAATTCCATGCCCGGCTCGCCGAGCGCGTTCACTGCCGTCACCAGCTCGGGCATCGCGCGGCGCTTGAGGTAAGCGAAGCTGCCGCCCGAATTGAGCAAAGCGTAATAATGGGAGGCGCTCTGCTCCGGGATCAATTCGGTGAGCTTCTGCGCCAGCGCGGCCTTGTCGCCGATCACCTGATTGGGGTGCACCGCGATGGACCAGGCATCGATGCTGCGCGCGAGCGGCGCGCCGTTGCGATCGACGATGTCGCCGCGCGGCGGGATCAACGCCAGCGCCATATCGCGCGCGACGGCGGGCTCGGCCCAGAGCGCGAGCAGCGCCAACTTGCCCATCACCACCAGCATGCCGAAGCCGAACAGCAGCGAGAGCACCATCAGCCGCAGCTGGGCGATGGCGACGAGCGCCTGACGGGCACCGCCCGTACGGCCCTGCCGGGCCGGCGGGGCGACGACGACGATCAACGCAGCGCCAATTTCTCGCGCTTCGCCAGCTTCCGCAGATCGTCCATCGTCGAAGCGCTCAATACACCACGATCCACCGAGGCGATCGCCTGGCGGTCTGCCTTCTTCATCAGCTTGCGAAGCTCCCCGTCCTGCTGCGCCACGCTCTTCGCGGCACCGGCATTCTGCGCAGGCCCCTGCACTGGATTGGTCACTTGCGCCACTGCCACCGCGGCCACCTGAGCGGCGGGTGCGCCAGCCGGCACCACCAATGCGGCGGTCTGAATATCGGCAGGCTGCTGGCCCAGGCTCGCCAGCGCGGTTTCGCTTGCCAGATATTGCTGCGCCACCGGCGCGGCCAGCGCCAGCACTTCGCCGTTCCAGCGCTCGAGCTGGGCGAGGTTGGCGCGCGTGTTGAACTCGGTCTCGAGCCCGCGAACGTCGCGCTGCGCCTGGACGATCGCCAGCTTGGTCGCTTCGAGCTTGGCCTGTTCGGCCGCGCCGTGCGAATTCACGAGGTAGCAAGCCGGCGCCACGACAACGCCGCACAGGAACCATCCCAGTCCCTTGAAGCCATGCACTGCCATCAGTTCACTCCCTCACTGCCCCAGGGCGCCGCGGCCGTGCGACGCGCCACGCGCAGCGTCGCAGACCGGGCGCGCGGGTTACGCGCTACTTCCGCCTCGCCGGGCCGCACGGCCTTGGCGGGGGTCTCGAAACTCGGCGCGGCCTTGGGGCCCGCCATCGGACGATGCCGCGAGCCGGCCGGCTCGCTGCCGCTACGTTCGCGCAGGAACCGCTTCACCATGCGGTCCTCCAGCGAATGGAAGGTCACCACCGCCAGCCGGCCTCCGGGCTTGAGCACGCGCTCGGCCGCAGCCAGCCCTTCCGCGAGCTCGTCGAGTTCGCGGTTCAAGTGGATGCGGATCGCCTGAAAGGTCCGGGTGGCCGGGTCCTTCTTGTCGTAGTCTTTGTGATTTAGGGATTTTCTCACCACGCTGGCGAGCTCGGAAGTCCGCTTGAGGGGGCGTGCGGAGACGATCGCCTTGGCCACCCGGCGCGAACGCGGCTCCTCGCCATATTGATAAAGGACGTCGGCGATCTCGGCCTCGTCGGCGGTGTTCAGCCATTCCTCGGCAGTCATCCCCGACTGACTCATCCGCATGTCGAGCGGCCCGTCGCTCTGAAAGCTGAAGCCGCGATCGGCCTGGTCGAGCTGCATCGACGAGACGCCGATATCCATCGTCACCCCGTCGACGGGCACGAGCCCGCGGCGCGTCAGTTCGCCCTCCATCTGGCTGAACGGCGCTTCGATCAGGGTCAGCCGACCTTTGGACTCAGCCAAAGGGTTTGGCCGCCCTCGATCGCCTGGGGGTCGCGATCGAAGGCGGCCACCTCGGCACCCCGCTCGAGGATGGCGTTGGTGTAGCCGCCCGCGCCGAACGTCGCGTCGACATGGCGCTCGCCGGGCACGATGGCGAGGCCGTCGACCACTTCGTCGAGCAGCACGGGGATGTGGGGCGCGCTCACAGCTTCACGCCCTTGGACTGGCAGAGATATTCACAGATCTCGCGAAGGCCGGGATCGGCATTGTCGTCGGCGAGCAGCACTTCGGGCGCCCAGACGTCGAACGTCTCGCCGCTGCCGTTGAAGAATGCCCATTTGCCGATCTTCGCCTTCATCCGGAAGAAAGGCGGGATTACGAAGCGGCCGGAATCGTCGAACGGTGCCTTCTCGACCTGACCGAAGGCGCGGCGCTTGGCACGCGTGTCGGCATCCTCGCCGCGATCGGCGGCGAGTTGCTCCTTGCGATCGAGCCGGTCGTATTTCTCCTTCGACCAGCTCAGGTCGTGCGCGGAGAGGCACGGATCCTCCGGATGGAGGCCCACGACGATCTGGCGGATGTCGGAATTGCGCTCGGCGGCGGCGCGCAGGTCTGCGGGAATGGCGACGCGACCCTTCAGGTCCACCGCCTGGAGCGCAAATCCCTCGAAGAGCTCCCTGTCCGCCACGCCCAAACCCCTTTTGGGCACGCCTCCCCGTCTCCGGAATCGCGGTTTCCCGGCTGGTCCTCCGGCTTTCGATCTCACGGTGAAAAGGGACGTGCCCCCTTAATGGTCATGTTTGATCACAAATGACGCCGGGACACAACGGGTAAAGTGGGGATGAGGCGGGAATTTCCCCCACTTTGCTCCTCAAAACATAGTTGTTTTACCTATAGGCATGATATGTTCTTTTTTTGTACTTGAAGAAGCATGTTGCGCAGCCGGGCAAGCGCGCAAATGCGCTCGCGAGCGGAGAATTTCAGATTTTCTATTGAATTACAGGCTATTGACCGGAGATAGCCCGGAGAATCTGTGTGATTGCCCGTCTAATCGGGCCAAATCACACCCGACTCGCGATTCATGCGTAGGGCCGTTTCCCCGCGCCGCCCGCTATATCCCGTCAGTTCGCGGGAGTGTCGTCCGGCGCATCGGTGGAGGAAGTGCTCGGCGCGACGCCCAGCTCGGCGAGCGGCTCGTCCTTTTCCTTCTCGCCCACCAGGTTGACGGGTTCCACAACCATGTTGGCGACCACTGCCGAATTGGGGGCTCCAACGGCCGACACCGGCTCGTCACGATTGGCGGAGGAAAAGATCGCGGTGGCCAATCCGATCAGCACGAGCACCATCGCCAGCCCGGTCATACCAACCCGGACACGCTGCATTGCCTGCTGTGAGTCTTGCGATCCCGGCTTCATAAGCTGTGGCATAAATGTAACGCATCGCTCCGCCCGTGTCGAGGCGGACGGTCAGACGGCGTCGAGCCACTCCGGCACGGGCAGCCCCTTCGAACGCAGCCAGGCGCCATTGTACAGCGTCGAGAGGTAGCGGAAGCCGGTATCGCACAGGATCGTCGCGATCCGCTTGCCCGGTCCCAGCTGCTTCGCCAGCCGCACCGCGCCGGCGACGTTGATCCCCGAGGAGAGCCCGAGGCACAGCCCCTCCTCCTTCAGCAGCCGCTCGACCCATTCGAGCCCTTCCTCGTCGGAGATGCGGAACTGGGTGTCGACCGGCGCACCCTCGAGATTGCCGGTGATCCGCCCCTGCCCGATCCCCTCAGCCACCGAAGAGCCTTCGGACCGCAGTTCGCCGCAGGCATAATAGTCATAGAGCGCCGCGCCGTAAGGGTCGCTGAGCGCGATGCAGACCTGCTCGTCCTTGGCCTTGAGCCCCAGCCCCACGCCCGCCAGCGTGCCCCCGGTGCCCACCGAGCAGGTGAACCCGTCAATCCGGCCCTCCATCTGGGCCCAGATTTCCTCGGCAGTGCCGACGATGTGCGCACGGCGATTGGCGATGTTGTCGAACTGGTTCGCCCAGATCGCGTTGGGCGTCTCCTCGGCGATGCGGCGCGAGGTGTGCACGAAATGCCCCGGATTCGAATAAGGCGCCGCCGGGACCAGCACGAGCTCCGCGCCCAGTGCGCGCAGCGTATCCATCTTTTCGCGGCTCTGCGTCTCGGGCATGACGATGATCGTCTTGTAGCCCTTGGCGTTGGCGACCAGTGCGAGCCCGATCCCGGTATTGCCCGCGGTTCCCTCGACGATCGTCCCGCCGGGCGCGATCGCCTCGCGCTCCTCGGCGTCCTGGACGATGAACAAGGCCGCCCGGTCCTTCACCGACGCTCCCGGATTGGCGAATTCGCATTTGCCGAAGATGTCGCAGCCGGTCGCCTCGCTAGGCCCCTTCAGTCGCACCAGCGGAGTGTTGCCGATCAGGCCCAGCGTATCGGATGTCGCATGCATGACGGCTAGATAGGGGCGTCCGGCCCCGCACCGCAAGCAAGCGAAACTATGCGGACACGCCGGCCTGCTTGAGATGCGGCTCCAGCCGCCCGCTCAGCCACAGGAAGAACATGCGATAGTCGGAGAAAAGCGACCAGAGCGGATAGGTGAAAGTCGCCGGCCGGTTCTTCTCGACTCCGAAATGGGCGCCCCAGGCGAAACCATAGCCCGCCAGCGGTACCAGCACCCACCACCAGCCGCCATAAGTCAGCGCGATGGCGAGGAACACGAAGGTCAGCGCAGTCCCGATATAATGCAGCCGCCGCGTCTCGGGCTTCGCATGCTCGCGCAGATAATAAGGCCAGAAATCGCCATAGCGGGTGATCGTGCGCGCCATGCCCGTAATGCTACGCTTGTTTCGCACCGGCGCAAGTCATGGTAGAGTGACACGCAACGGAGGTAGAAATGGGTGTACAGCTGAACATCAAGGATGCCGAGACGATCCGCCTCGCCCGCGCGTTGGCGGAGATGACCGGCCAACCGATCACCCAGGCGATCCGCGTCGCCCTCGAACGTGAGCTGGAAGAGCTCGATCGTGCGAAGGAAGAACGGCTCACGAAGTTGCGCAGCATCGTAAAGCGAATCGCGCACGCTGTGGAAACCTGAGCTCCTCAATGCCGACCTCGACGACCTGATGTACGACGAGCGTGGCTTGCCCAAGTGATCATCGACAGTTCTGTCCTTGTGGCCATCCTTCAGGAGGAACCCGAGGCGCAATCACTGCTTCGAGCGCTGGCCGATCGCCGGGGCATTCTCAGAATGTCGGCCGCCAACCTCCTCGAAGCGACGATCGTGATCGATTGCAACGGCAGCGCCGAGCTGAGCTCGCGTCTGGATGCCTTGATCAAGGAATTGGCGATCGAGATCGTTCCCGTGTCGGCGCATCATGCGAGCCTCGGGCGGCGCGCTTACACCGAATTCGGCAAAGGCAACCATCCCGCCCGCCTAAACTTCGGCGACTGTTTCGCTTATGCCCTCGCCAAGGCTACCGGCGAGCCGTTGCTCTACAAAGGCAATGATTTCGCCCAGACGGACATCGCCGCCGCGTGAACGAACGCAAGCATAGCTTTCCTCCCGTCATCGACCCACATGTCCGCCTGCTCGTCCTAGGCTCGCTGCCGGGGAGCGCTCGCTGGCCGAGCAGCGTTATTATGCGCATCCGCAGAACCAGTTCTGGCGACTGATCTCCCCCGCCGCCGGTGTCGACTTGCCTCCTCCCCTATGACGCCCGCCTCGCCGCATTGCTCGCCGCGCATATCGGCCTGTGGGACGTCGTCGCCAGCGCCACGCGCCCCGGCAGCACCGACGCGGCGATGCGCGACATCGAAGGGCATGACGTGGCCGCGCTCGCCGCGACCCTGCCCGATCTGCGCGCCATCGCGTTCAACGGCGGCACTGCGCTGCGCCACGGCCTGAAGCAGCTCGGCACCGCGGCGGCCCGCTACGAGATCGTCGCACTCCCTTCGAGCAGCCCGCTCCACACCGTCGGATTCCATGCCAAGTTGCCGGCATGGCATGCGCTGTCGGCATGGCTGAAGGCGGATTCAGGACCTTTTCCACACCCTCCGTCATGATGACACGCACTGACATCGCATTGTCACCGTACTGCAGCAACGCCGCCACCGACCGGTCATGACCCCGGCCTAAGCCCCCGCTCGCCACACTTGGCGGTCTGTCGGGGAACAATCAAAATGAAGGTCGCATATCCTGTCCGTGCCGGACTGCTCGCGCTGCTCGCCAGCTGCAGCACCACCGCACTCGCGCAAACCGGCAGCGAGAGCGCCGCACCCGAAGCCGAGGCGCAGGATTCGGAAATCGTCGTCACCGGCCGCGCCGGCGCGGGCGAGCGTACGCGGGTCGAGACCAGCTACGCGCTCACTTC
The DNA here is from genome assembly GCF_027941955.1 of Sphingomonas sp. 7/4-4. Classification (GTDB taxonomy): domain Bacteria; phylum Pseudomonadota; class Alphaproteobacteria; order Sphingomonadales; family Sphingomonadaceae; genus Sphingomonas. The sequence goes on along the minus strand of NZ_CP115960.1, from coordinate 73,833 downwards.
GATCGACAACGACGCGCTGCGCTCGCGCGCCGCATCGAGCGTCACCGAAACGCTCAAGTCGGTTCCCGGCTTCTGGGTCGAGGCCTCGGGCGGCGAAGGCAGCGGCAATGTCCGCGCGCGCGGCATTCCGGTCGACGGCTTCGGCTCGATCAACCTGCTCGAGGACGGCCTGCCGGTGCAGCACGATCCCTCGCTCGGCTATCTCAACGCCGACCAGGCGTTCCGCGTCGACGAATCGATCGAGCGCGTCGAAGTCGTCCGCGGCGGCCCCTCGTCGATCTTCTATCCCAACGCGCCCGGCGGCGTGGTCAACTTCATCACCCGCAAGCCCGGCGATTCGATCTCGGGCGTCGCACGCGTGCTCTATGGCCCCACCGCCGAGCTCTATCGCTTCGACGGCTGGGTCGGCGCACCGATCGGCGGTGGCTGGGGCCTGAGCGTCGGCGGCTTCTACCGCAGCGAACAGGGCGTGCGCGATCCCGGCTTCACCGGTAACAAGGGCGGCCAGATCCGCGCCGACCTGCATGGCGATTTCGGCGACGGCCACACCAGCTTCAGCTACAAGCATCTCGACGACCATGCGATCTTCTACACCGGCATCCCGCTGACCAAGGACAGCAAGGGCGACATCGTCGGCCTGCCCGGTTTCGATCCGCATTACGGCACCACCGCGAGCCGCGCCGTCGCGCGCATGACGCTCAAGAGCGCCACCGGCCCGGTCGATTTCCGCGAATCCGACGGCACCAGCATCCAGCTCGATCAGCTGAGCTGGCTGAGCGACTGGGAATTCGGCGACGGCTGGAAGATCTCGAACAATCTGCGCTACCGGGATTCGCGCACCGTGCGCAACGGCGTCTATCCGGCGTCGGTGAGCACTGCGACGGCGCTGCTCAGCACCTATCGCAATCAGGTGCTCGGCGCCTATCCGGGCGCGACCAGCGTCCAGCTGCGCTATGTAGATGGCGGCACGCCCTTCGACGTGGCCGGGCAGAACGGCAATGGCGACGTGTTCATCAACGCCGCCCGCCCGGTGACCGTCGAGGAAAGCGAATTGCTCGACGATCTGCGCCTCGCCCGCAGCTTCGCGATGGGCAGCACCACGCACGATTTCGCGATCGGCGCCTATTACGCGTACATCAAGGAGACCTTCACGCGCTATTCGGCCTCGACCCTCCAGGACGTGTCGGGCAATTCGCGCCTGCTCGATCTGGTCGCATTGAACGCCGCGGGCCAGGTGGTCGGTGCGCTCACCGACAAGGGCGTCGCGCGCTACGGCTCCGAATTCGCCAACGGCTATGGCTCGTCGAACACGATCGCGCTCTATGCCTCGGACGAATGGCAGCTCACGCCGGCGCTGCGCATCGACGGCGGCGTGCGCTGGGAGAAAGTGAGCACGCGCGGCGCACAGGAGGGCAGCAGCACGGTCAATCTCGGCGACGCGACCACTCTCGCCGACAATAACGTGCTAACCGGCAACGGCGTGTTCACGCCCTATAACCGCGATTTCGACCAGACCGGCTGGACGCTCGGCGCCAATTGGCAGTTCGCCCGCGGCGCGGGGCTGTTCGCGCGCTACACCTCGGCCTTCCGCCTGCCGAGCGTCGGCAGCTTCATCACCAACGCCACCGCGCAGCCGGTGACGCAGGGGATCAAGATGTGGGAGGCAGGGCTCAAATACGCCTCGCCTCTGGTCAGCCTCTACGCCACGGCGTTCCTGACCGACTTCGATTCCTATTCGATCGGCAATACCCAGTTCAATCCGGCGACCAACGGCTACACCCAGCAGACGGTCTATACCGACACCCGCGCCTACGGCGTCGAATTCGAGGGCGTCGTGCGCCCGGTCACCTGGTTCGATTTCACCCTCAACGGAACGTGGCAGAACCCGACCTTCCGCAACCTCGTGTACAACGAATTGTCGGGCACCACGCTGATCCCGCGCGATTACAGCGGCAACCAGCTTCTCCGCGTGCCCCGTCTCGCGCTCCGCGCCACCCCGGCCGTCACCTTGTTCGACAACCGCTTCCGCGCCCAGCTCGATGTCGAGCATTACACCAAGCGCTACGCCGATGCCGCCAACACTTCGGAGCTGCCGGCCTATACCGTGCTCAACGCCAGCATCCGCCTCGGGCTGACCGACCAGATCAGCCTCTGGGTCTATGGCGACAATCTGACCAACACGATCGGCCTTACCGAGGGCAATCCGCGCGCGGGCGAGCTGACCAGCGGCCAGGCCAACGACCTGCTGTTCATCGGCCGCCCGATCGTCGGCCGGAACTTCCGCTTCGCGGTGGATTTCAAGTTCTGATGCGTATCCTCGCGCCTGCGCTCCTCGTCGTCCTCGCTCCCGCGGCGGCGAGGGCGCAGGACGCGGTCTTCACCGGCGAGATCACCGGTGCCGACCACCAGCATTACAAGCCGGTTCCGTTCCACGTCCCCGCGGGCGTCGAACGGATCACCGTCACTTTGACCTACGACAAGGCCGAGAAGACCGTCGTCGACATGGGCGTATGGGATCCCGAGCGCTTCCGCGGCTGGAGCGGCGGCACGCGCGACCGCTTCACGCTTTCCCCGAGCGACGCCACGCCCGGCTATCTCCCCGGCACGCTTCCCGCCGGCCGCTGGCAGCTGACGCTCGGAGTCCCCAATGCGCGCGCCGGAAGCCGCACCGCGTATCGCGTGACGGTGGACTTCGACCGGGCCGGTTCGACCCATGCGACCGACCGCATCGCCGACGCGCCGCTCAACCCCACCCCCGGCTGGTATCGCGGCGATCTCCACATGCACGACGCCAACAGCGACGGCAGCTGCGCGAGCCAGAGCGGCAAGCGCGTCCCCTGCCCGCTGTTCCGCACCGTCGAGGCGGCAGCCAGAGCCGGGCTCGATTTCGCCGCGGTCACCGATCACAACACCGTCGCGCATTTCGGCGGCCTGCGCGAGCTCCAGCCCTGGTTCGATCGCACCCTGCTGATCCCCGGCACCGAGATCACCACCTTCGGTGGCCACGCCAACATCTTCGGCGAGCGCCGGTTCGTCGATTTCCGCGTCGGCGCCGCCGTGCCCGACATCGCCGCACTGACTCGCGATGTCGCGGCGGCGGGCGCGATCCTGTCGATCAACCACCCCGCGCTCCCTCGGGCGAGGCGTGCATGGGCTGCGGCTGGACCTGGCCGAACACCGACTGGAGTCGCGTCACGGCGATCGAGGCAGTCAACGGCACGATCGCGAGCGGCCCGCTGGCCGGGATCGGCTTCTGGTATGCCCGCCTCAACGAGGGGCGTCGCCTGACCGGAATCGCCGGAAGCGACAACCACGATCCCGATGCGCCGCAGGGCAAGGCGCCGATCGGCCGCCCGACCACGGTCGTCCACGCGCCTGAGCTCTCGACCGCGGGTGTCATCGCGGAATCCGCGCGGGCAATGTCTTCATCGACGTGACCGGCACGCGCAATCGCCTCCTCGAAGTGACTGCGACGGCGGACAAGGCAGAGGCCGTGATGGGCGGGACGATCGCCGGTGACGCCGGGCTGCGCATCCGCGCCCATGTCGTCGGCGCCGCGGGGGCAACCGCCGAGCTCGTGGTCAACGGCGCGGTGGCGACCCGGTCACCGGTCGCCGGCGACGACGCGCATGTCGAATTCCCGCTCGCGCCGCGAAGCTGCGGTTGGGCGGCAGTGAATGTGCGGGACGGCCAGGGCAGCCCGCTGCTGATCGGAAACCCGATCTACCTGACCTGCCGGCGATCGTAGGACTCGCTATCGCGCCTTCGCTGGCGACGGCGTAGGCGAGGAGACGCCTTCCGCGCCGCCCAGTCATAAGCGCCCGGTCCCGCGCACCCCTTCAGCGTCCGGTTGCCGATCCGCACTTCGGCGCCCAGCGGCAGCGTCTCCTTGCCCGCCGCGCAGGCCTTGGCGATGAGCGTGATCGTCACCGGCTCGGCTTCGGGCGTCTGCGTCTCGAAGCGCACGGTATCGCCCGCGAGTTTGGGCGATATCGGGTAGAAATCCGTGGGTGCGCCGCGGGCGCGTCCGCGAAAGCGATCGTGCCCGGCGCGATGTAGATCGCCCAATAAGGCGCGCTGCCCGTCGCGCGGATCGGCTTGTCGAGATCGACGCCGCCCAGCATCGGCCCCGGCGTGGGCGTCGGCGTCGGCGCGGCGCTGTTGTTCGCCACCTCCTCGCCCCCGCCGCATCCGGCGAGCGCCAGCGCAAGTCCCATCGTCAGCAACCGCCGCATGCGTTTCTCCATCGCCACAGTCCTGCGAAGCGGAGCGGCACGGGTCAAGTAGGTTTCCTACAAAGCGATGTTCTGCTATTGTTCCGTATCATGAGTCGCGCTGTCCCCGCCTCGGCCCCGGGCGTCGTTTCGCGCAGCGTAACAATCGATCCTCGCGTTGAAACTTTTGTTCACGATTCGCGGGAAAAGTGCGAAGTCAGGCCCGGCATTTCCAACATTCTGGCCTTTCCGCCCCGCCCGCTGCGCTGGCTGTTCCTCGACTTGAACAGCTATTTCGCCAGCGTCGAGCAGCAGCTCGATCCCGCGCTCCGCGGCAAGCCGGTGATCGTCGCGCCGGTCGATGCCGACACCACCGTGGCGATCGCCGCCTCGGTCGAGGCCAAGCGCTTCGGCATCTCGACCGGCACGCCGGTATGGGAGGCGAAGCGCAAGTGCCGCGACATCCTGATCGCCCCCGCCCGGCACGAGAAATATGTCGAATTCCACGACGCGATCATCGCAGAGGTCTGGAAGCACATCCCCGTCACCCATGTCTGCAGCATCGATGAAGTGGCATGCCGGCTGCTCGACAACGAGAATTCGCGCGAGGCCGCGGTCGCGCTGGCGAAGCGGATCAAGGCGGGCATCCGCGCCAATGTCGGCGAATGCCTGACCAGCTCGATCGGCATCGCCCCCAATCGCCTGCTCGCCAAGCTCGCCTCGGACCTGCAGAAGCCCGATGGGCTGATCGTCCTCACCGCGGATCAGCTTCCGCACGGTCTCTACGACCTCAAGCTGCGCGAGATCGCCGGGATCGGCGCCAAGATGGAGCGCCGGCTGGCGCAGGACGGCATCCTCGACATCCGCCAGCTCTGCGAGCGGCGCCCGCGCGACGCCGGCACCGCCTGGGGCGGCACCAATGGCGACCGGCTCTGGTATCTGCTCCACGGCGTCGAACTGCCCGAAAAGCCGACGCAGAGCCGCACGATCGGCCACAGCCACGTCCTCAGCCCAAGCAAGCGCGGGCTCGAGCCGACTCGGCTCACTGCCCGCCGTCTCGCACTCAAGGCGGCGAGCCGACTGCGGCGGAAGGGCTATCGCAGCCGTCTGCTCGTGCTCCACGGCAAGTTCGAGGACGACAAGTCCAACTGGCGCGCATCGATCAAGCTGCCCAACACGCAGGACAGCTTCGTCATCCTCTCTGCGCTGGACTCGCTCTTCCCCGCCTCGCCGAGGCCGGTCGCGCGCGCACGGGCGGCTTCCGCCTCCGCATGGTCGGGGTGACTTTGTGCGAAATCGAGACAGTCGAGGGCGAGCAAGGCTCGCTGTTCGCTGCGCTGGATCCCGATGATCCGCTGGCGCGCGAGACGCGGACCTTGTCGCTCAGCCGTGCGATGGACCGGATCAACGAGAAGTTCGGGCGGCATGCCGTCAGCGTCGGTCCGCTGAACGGCGGGCGAATCGACGCGGTGGGGACGAAAATCGCCTTCGGGAGAATCCCGGATCTGGACGAGTTCCACGAATAGGGTTCACACGGGAGAAACAATCGGCGTGTTACGTTGCGGCGCAGCACAATAATGTGACCTTGTATCACGAATCGCTTGACGATTCTGCCACCTGTCCGAAAGCATTCCTCGCTATGAAGAACCCCTCCCTTATCGCCGCCGCCGCCGTTGCGCTCTTGTCTCTTGCCGCATGCGGCAGCCAGACTCCTGAAGAAGTCACCAGCACCGCGCCCGATCCCATGGCGTCGCAGCTCGCCAATGCCGCACCGATCGAGCTTCCGCCCGCGATCGCCGAAAGCGTTACGCTGCGCTGCGGCGACAACAGCCTCGTCTATGTCGATTTCTTCCAGGGCAACAAGCAGGTCCAGCTGAAGACCGAGAAGGGCGGCCCTGCCACCATGCTCAAGGCTCCCGAAGCCGGCCAGCCGTTCGAGGCCGCCGGCGGCTTCAAGCTCACCGGCACGTCGAAGAACGTCAGCGTCACGGTTCCCGGCAAGGCCGCCAAGACCTGCCACGCCTGAAACGCGACCGATTAGTCATTTCCCAGGGCCGGCGGGGCTTCCCCGCCGGCCCTTTTTCATGCCAGCCTGAACTCGGCAACGGGAGGGACTCGTTTGGCTACGATCGCAGTGTACAGCCTGAAGGGCGGCGTCGGCAAAACCACGCTGGCGGTCAACCTCGCCTGGGCCGCCGCGCGTTCGGCACGCCGGACCTTGCTGTGGGACCTGGATCCCCAGGCCGCCTCGACCTTCCTGCTCGAGGGCCATGCCAGCGGCCGCAACGAAGCGCAGGCGATCTTCACGCGCGATGTCGGCCCCGCCAAGCTCGCGCGCAATACCGGGATCGACCGGCTCGATCTGATCGCGGCCGACACCTCGCTGCGCTCGCTCGACCGGACCTTCCACGAGCTCGACAAGAAGAAGCGACTCGCCAAGCTGCTCGGCGCGCTGGCCGAATCCTATGATCGCGTGCTGCTCGATTGCCCGCCGGGGCTCACCGAAACCAGCGAACAGGTAATGCGCGCCGCCGATCTGATCATCGTCCCCGTCATCCCCTCCCCGCTTTCGATGCGCGCGCTCGCCGAGATCGAGAGCCATTTCGGGCGCCACGGCAAGGTGCCGCTGATGCCGGTCCATTCGATGGTCGATCGCCGCCGCAAGCTGCACGGCGAGGCGCTTGCCGCGCATCCGGACTGGCCGGTGATCCCGATGGCGAGCGTGGTCGAGACGATGACCGTGCGCCGTAGGCCGCTCGGCAGCTTCGCGCCGCGAAGCCCGGCCGCACAGGCATTCGCGGCGCTCTGGCAGGCGATCGAACGCCGACTGGCCTCAGGGCGTTGAGGCCGCGATGACCCGCGCGCTACCACCCCAACTCGACCTCGATCCCGATCTCGTGCTGCGCGCTTATGCGATGGGCGTCTTCCCGATGGCCGACCATCGCATGGCCTCGAGCGTCTATTGGGTCGAGCCGAAGCTGCGCGGGGTCCTCCCGCTCGACGGCTTCCACCTCTCGCGCTCGCTCCGCAAGACGATCCTCGCCGATCGCTTCCGCGTCACGCTCGATCAGGATTTCGAAGGCATCATCCGGCTCTGCGCCGAATCCGCGACCGATCGGCCCGATACCTGGATCAACAGCCCGATCGAACGCGTCTTCCTCGAACTCCACCGCCGCGGCTTCGCGCATTCGATCGAGTGCTGGGACGGCGAGCAGCTCGCCGGCGGACTCTACGGCCTCGCGCTCGGCAAGGCATTCTTCGGCGAGATCGATGGTCACTCGGGTGCGCGATGCCTCCAAGGTCGCGTTCGCGCATCTGGTGGCGCGGCTGAAAGCAGGCGGCTTCACCTTGCTCGACTGCCAGTTCCAGACCGACCATCTCGCCACGCTCGGCACCGTCGAAGTGCCGCGCGACGATTATGTCGCGTTGCTGGGTGCGGCGCTCGGCGATACGACGGCGGGGCTCTCGGTCGGCGCGCCTTCGGTCGACGGCGATTTCTCCGCGCTGGACCGGTTGCCGGAGCCGCCGTCACCCGAAGGCGCGGGCACCGTATCCGGACCGCTGTCGCGGAAGGTCATCGCGCAGCTCTTGGGCCACACGTCGTAGATCGGGTGCTGGACGACGTTGAGTGCCGGCCGTTCCTTGTAGAGCCAGCCCGAGAAGACCCGACGCCAGCTCTTGTCGAGCTGCTGCACGTCGACCTGCACGAAGGCCCCGGTGAGCTGATCGGCCTCCCAGGGCGCGGTCTTGTCGCAGGCGCGCAGCCGGACGATGACGTCGCCGATCCGCGCCGCCTGTCCCGGCTTGAGCTTGAATTCGCGCGCGACTCCATTGCGCTTGTTGAGCAGGCCGAGCACTGCCTCGCGCTGGTTCATCGGCGTGGCCGCGGCGTTCAGCACGCTGGTATCGGGCCCGACCGCCACGACTTCTGTGCCGCCCGCGGCGTTGCCCGGTCCGGTGGTGATGATCAGGTCATCGACGCTGTTGTTGCCCGCCTGCTCGCCGCCCTTGCACGCGCCAAGTCCGAGCAGCAGCATCGCTGCCGCCGCAGTTGCGGCGCCATGCCTCATGCGTCGGGAGTCCAGGCCTCGTAATCGCCGGTGGAGCGCGCCCGCTGGCCACCCGCCTCGAGCGCGCCGGGCGGCCGATAGGCCAGCCGGGTGCCGGTCTGGTTGGGCTCGGCCGCCTTTTCCCACACGCGCGGCGCCGGCAGCGCCTGATCGGGCGCGGCATCGATCTGATGGTGGAGCCAGCTGAACCATTCGGGCGGCACACGGCTTGCGTCGTTCGGGCCGCTATAGATCACCCAGCGGCGCGTAATCCCGTTCGGATCCTTGCCGCCTGCCCAATAGACGTTCCCCAGCGAATCCTCGCCCACCTTCGTCTTGCCGCGAAGGCCGAACCATGTGCCGAGGGTGGCGCCGTTCCACCAGGTGAAGGGATTCCGATTCAGGCTCATGCGCGCCGATTAGCTCCGGCAAAGGACAGAGGCAATCGAATCCGCAGCGCAGCTCACCGCTCGCGGCCGGTCCAGGTCACCTTGTCGCCCACGGCGATCCCGAGTTCGGCCGATTTGCCGCCGTTGATTTCGAGGACCGCGCTCACCGGCTCGCCCGATTTCAGCGGCTGCTCCGAATAGGGAACGGCATTCTCGGCAATCGCCGCGATCGTGCCGTCGGGACGGATGAAGAGGATGTCGAGCGCGCTCGGCGTGTTCTTCATCCAGAAGCTCGCTTCGCGCGGGCCGCCGCCCTCCGCGGGATAGGGCGCGAAGAGCATGCCGCCGTCCGCGGGCAGATTGGTGCGGAACATCAGCCCCCGCTCCTGCTCGGCGGCGGTGCGGGCGACCTCGACATTGAACTGCCGGGCCCCCGCTTTGGCGCGAACCGTCACCTGGACCTTGGCAGCGGCATCCTGCTGCGAATCGACGTTCGCGCCCGCATCGACCATGCATGCCGTGGATACGAGCAACGCCGCGGCGGCGAACGCCACCCTCATTCCACGCCTGCAGAATCATGGTCTCAGCCGGTCCTTTCGACCGCCACAGCCAGCGGCCCCTTGTCACCCTCGACGATGCGTGCGCTGAGCGGTTGGCCGGGTTCGACTTCCTCGATTTCGGCGCGGCGCAGCGTCTCCATATGGACGAATATATCGGCCGAGTCCGTATCGCGCACCAGAAATCCATAGCCCTTGAGGCGATTGAACCATTTGACGGTCACTGCCTCGAACGGCCCGGCATCGTCGATCAGCTTGACCCGATCGGTGCGTTCGCATTGCCGCTTGGGCGGCTCGACCGCTTCGCTCAGGTCGATCGAGCGTATTTCCTTCGCCTGGAGCCCGCGCTGGCGCTGCACGGCGACGCATTCGACTCGCGCGCCTTCGGGCAAGCTCCGCCGGCCGTGCTCCTGCAGCACGGTGAAATGAATCAGAATGTCGCCCACCGCGGCATCATCGGCAACGAGAAACCCAAACCCCCGGGTTACGTCGAACCATTTGACTACACCGCAATAAACTTCACCTTCCAACGCCGTTTCCGCCCCGAAACCCTCTTCCTCCGGCGGCGCGACATTTTCGTCGCGAGGCGCAAGCTGTTGTTCAGCACGCATTATCTTGGCCCCCAAGCGAGCGGTTTTAACACAGCCTTTTCCAAATGTGGAATTGCTTTGTTAGATTCGCCCTTCAGGTTTAATTAGAATGGTCCCGGGAAGGGACGATCAGCGCCTCCGCATCCTCGCCCGGCGCCATCCGGACGAGTTTTCGCGAGAGGTCCAGCGCGTGGCCCGCGCGCAGCATCGCGGCCAGATGCTTCTCCTGCTGGGGCCGGTCCGCGACCTCGCGCGCGAAAGGCCCGATCCGCTTGCGCCGGGCAAAGGCGATCGCGCTGGACGGCGCGTCGGCCTCCATCGCGGGCGCTACTGCTTCGGCATCCTCGTCTTCGATCCCCGCATGACGCAGTGCCTGGCGCACGCGCCGGGCACCCAAACCCCGCCGACCCATCGCGCTTGCCTTGGATTCAGCGAAGAGCCGATCGTCGACATAACCGAGATCGGCCATGCGCTGTGCCAGTGCCGGCAGGTCCGGAGCTGCCCCGTCGCCCCAGCCGCGCTCACGAATCTTTCGCCTCAGATAGTCCGCCAGCCGGCCCCGCGTGGTGGCATAACGCTCGACATAACGCAGCGCGAAACGCTCCAGGTCGGCGGCGTTCAAGGGAGTAAGCGGGCGCCTCGGGCGGGTCATGCGCCATGATTGTGCCACAGTAGCAACCGATTTTGAACGTCAGTGCGTAGCAGAGCCATTCGCATTTAGTATGCGTTGTGGGGCACAGCGGCTCTGTCAGCTCACAGGGGCACGAGACAAAGAATGGTATTGGACGAAACGGGATCGCACCAGGGTATCAAGGAGACGGAAATCGTCCCTACCCCGACCGATGACAGCCTCCCCCGCCGCCTCGCGGACTTCGCCACGCTCGGCGAAGCACTCGATTATGCGGCGGAGGGCGTTCGCGGTCTGAACTTTCACGATGCCCGCGGCAATCTGACGCGGCCCTATCCCTTCGCGGAGTTGCGCCGCGATGCGCTGGCCCAGGCATATCGCCTGATCGCCGCGGGCGTGAAGCCCGAGGACCGGATCGCGCTGATCGCCGAGACCGGCGCCGAATTCGCCTCGCTGTTCTTCGGCGTGATCTATGCCGGCGCCTGGCCGGTGCCGCTGCCGCTGCCGACCAGCTTCGGCGGCGCGCAGAGCTATATCGATCAGCTCCGCGTCCAGCTCGACAGCTGCGATCCGTCGATGCTGATCTTCCCGCCCGAGATCGGCGCGATGTGCGCCGAGGCGGCGCGGATCACCGGCGTCGAGGGCGTGGACTGGTCCGAGTTCGGAGAACGCGACGCAGCCGAGGTGCCGCTTCCGCAAGCGGGCACCAACGACATCGCCTATCTGCAGTATTCGAGCGGATCGACGCGGTTCCCGCACGGCGTCGCCATCACGCACCATGCATTGCTCAACAATCTCTCAGCGCACAGCCACGGCATGCAGCTGCAGCAGAGCGATCGCTGCGTCTCCTGGCTGCCCTGGTACCACGACATGGGGCTGGTCGGCTGCTTCCTGTCGGTCGTCGCCAACCAGGTCTCGACCGATTACCTGAAGACCGAGGATTTTGCGCGGCGACCGCTGGCCTGGCTCGATCTGATCAGCCGCAACCAGGGCACCACTCTCTTACTCGCCGACCTTCGGCTACGATATCTGCGCGCGCCGCATGTCGTCGCAGACCAAGGCAAGCGACCGCTTCGACCTGTCGCGCTGGCGTGTGGCGGGGAACGGCGCCGACATGATCCGCCCCGATGTGATGCAGTCGTTCGTCGATGCCTTCGCCGATGCCGGATTCAAGGCCTCGGCGTTCCTGCCCAGCTACGGCCTTGCCGAGGCGACGCTGGCGGTGTCGATCATGCCCCCGGGCGAGGGCATCGTCGTCGAGCTCGTCGAGGAAACCCAGCTTTCCGGCGGCGACGTGGCGCGCGAGAATCGCCCGCAACGTTTTCGCGCGATCGTCAATTGCGGCAAGCCGGTGAAGGACATGGAAGTCCAGATCCGCGAGGAAGACGGCACGCCGCTTCCCGAAAAGGCGATCGGCAAGGTCTGGTGCCGCGGTCCCTCGGTGATGGTCGGTTATTTCCGCGATCCCGAATCGACCGCCGCGTGCATGGCCGATGGCTGGCTCGATACAGGTGATATGGGCTATATCTCAGAGGGTTACGTCTATATCGTCGGTCGGGCGAAGGACATGATCATCGTCAACGGCCGCAACCACTGGCCGCAGGATATCGAATGGGCGGTCGAGCAGCTCCCCGGCTTCAAGCAGGGCGACATCGCCGCCTTCGCGATCACCACGCCGGGCGGTGAGGAAACTCCCGCAGTGCTGGTCCAATGCCGCACGTCGGACGAGAAGGAGCGTATCCGCCTGCGCGACGAGATCCGCGAACGGGTCCGCTCGGTCACCGGCATGAACTGCGTGATCGAACTGGTGCCGCCGCGTACACTGCCGCGCACCAGCTCGGGCAAGCTCAGCCGCGCCAAGGCGCGCAACCTCTATCTCAACGGCGAGATCAAGCCCTACGACCTCGCAGCCTGACGTTCGCTCGGAGGGGCGGGCTGGCAAAATCGCCCGTCCCCAGCGCCCGGCCCGGAGGAAAGCCGTCTCGGGCGCGCGGAAATTTCGTCCGTTTCGCCCGCAAATCTAACCTCTCGCTAACCCTCTCTCGGCTATCCGCGTCGGGTGACCAGCCAGACCATTTCCCAATTTGCCCGGCCGCGTATCGATGCGCGTGCGCTTCTTGGTCTCTACGATCCTGCCGACGCCATCGATTGGGGCCCGATTCGCGCCGCGCAACTCCACGCCGGCAGCCAGCTGGCCCTGTTCATGCTCGCCGCGAATCTGGTCGGCGCGTCGCTCGTCACGATGCTGCTCGCGCCGCGTGTGCCGCTTTGGCAGCTGGCGAGCTGGGGCGCACTGGTCGCCGCGGTCGGCTGCGCCATCGCCTTTCGCCGCCTTTCGAAGCGTCATCGCGCCGCGGTTACTGCCCCGCTCAAGGATGTCCGCGATACCTTGCTCGACGGCATTGCGCTGGGCGCGGCCTGGTCGATCCCGCCGCTGGCGTTCGGTCATGCCGCCGATGCCGATTCCGCGCTCGGCCTGTGGATCATCATTTCGCTGCTGATGACCGCTTCCGCGGTCGCGATGGCAGCACTGCCGCTCGCGACGATCGCGTTCGTCGCCATTGTCGGCGCCTCGATCGTCACGATGCTCGCATTGGTCGCCGCACCGGTGCTCGCCGCCGCCGCTGCATTGTTCACCGTGCTGCTGATGATCGCCACTTTCGGCCGGGGCAAGGCGCTGGTGGTGATCCGCGCCAGCGAACTCGCGCTCGCCGAACGCGATGAAACGGTCAGCCTGTTGCTGCGCGAGTTCGAGGAATCGGGCTCGGACTGGCTGTGGGAGATCGACGCGCAGCGCCGCGTCGCGCGCGCCAATCCGCGCTTCGCCGTCTCGTTTGGCGCCGATCCCAAGACGATCAACGGCACGCCGTTCCTGCAGCTGCTCGCCGGCCCCACCTGGGAAGCAGGCAATTTCGCGCCCGCGCTGCGCGACCTCGCCGAGAAGCTCAAGGGGCGCGAGCCGTTCCGCGACCTGCTGCTCCCGGTCTATGTCAACCAGGAAGAGCGCTGGTGGGAGATGTCGGCGAGCCCGCGCTATGACGAGCGCGGCGCGTTCATCGGCTTTCGCGGCGTCGGCTCGGACGTCACCGAAGCGCGCAAGTCGGCCGACAAGATCAACCACATGGCGCGTTACGACACTTTGACCGCGCTGCCCAACCGGCTGCTGATCAACGAGACGCTCGCCCGCGCCATGGCCGACGCCGACAAATGGGGCTCGCGCTGCGCCTTCATGATGATCGACCTCGATCGCTTCAAGGCAGTCAACGATACGCTCGGCCATCCGGTCGGCGATCGCCTGTTGGGCCGCGTCTCCGAACGGCTCAAGCTGCTGATGACCGAGAACGAGATGATCGGCCGGCTCGGCGGCGATGAGTTCGCAGTGGTGATCCGCGACGCGACCGATACCCATCGCATCGAACAGCTTGCCCGAACGATAATCGATTCGCTCTCCCGCCCTTATGAGGTGGACCAGCACACGCTCTATATCGGCGCCTCGGTCGGTCTCGCTGTCGGCCCGCGCGACGGGCGCACCGCGGAGATGCTGATCCGCTCGGCCGACCTCGCACTCTATCGCTCCAAGGATGCCGGTGGCGGCGCTTTCCATGCTTATGAGCCTCAGCTCCACATGGCGGCCGAAGAACGCCGCGTGCTCGAGATCGCGCTGCGCAGCGCCATCGAGCAGGGCCAGATGCACCTCAATTATCAGCCGGTGGTCGATGCCGCGACCGGCCAGCTCGACGGCTTCGAGGCATTGCTGCGCTGGACGCATCCCGAATTCGGCAATGTCTCGCCGGACAAGTTCGTATCGCTCGCCGAGGAAGCGCGCCTGATCGCGCCGATCGGCGAATGGGTGTTGCGCACCGCGTGCGACGAAGCGGCGCGCTGGGACATTCCCGCCCGCATCGCAGTCAATGTCAGCCCCGATCAGCTCCATAACCCGGCCTTTATCGGCATCGTCGCGCAAGCGCTCGCCCAATCCGGCCTGCCGCCCGAACGGCTCGAACTCGAGGTAACCGAGAGCGTGTTCATGCGCGAAGGCACAGTGGCGATCGAAGTGCTCGAAAAGATCCTCGATCTGGGCGTGCGCCTGAGCCTCGACGATTTCGGGACCGGCTATTCGTCGCTCGGATATCTCGCACATACCCGGTTCAGCTCGATCAAGATCGATCGCAGCTTCGTGCAGGGCGCGTCCAAGGGCACCAAGGAGGCGATCGCGATCATCCGCGCCGTGGTCGCGCTCGCCGACAGCCTCGGCATGGCGACCACCGCCGAGGGCGTCGAGACCGAGGAAGAGCACCAGATGGTCCAGCAACTGGGCTGCACCAAGGTCCAGGGCTATTATTTCGGGCGTCCCTTGCCGGTATTGGAAGCACGCGCGCTGGCGATGCGCCCGCTTGGCGACAGCGCTGCGGCATGACAAGTCTTGCTAGCGCCGCGTCGGCTCGCTAAGGGCTGCGGCCGCACAGGGGCGTAGCTCAGCTGGTTAGAGCGTCGGTCTCCAAAACCGAAGGCCCTCGGTTCGAATCCGAGCGCCCCTGCCACTCTCGCTTCCGTCGATTTTGCGGCTTTTCCGGCGTCCGCACCGACTGCAGCGGGATATTTTCCACAAGAATATCAAATAGTTTAGATACGTCGCCGAAGGGCTTCGGTCTCGAAACAAGCATTCGAGCGCCGCGACACCTTCCGCTCCTGTTCTCGAAACTCAGCCGCTAGTGCGTCGCGGCGGCGCTTGAGTCCTGGCCGATTGCTTCTGACACATTAGATGGCGAAACTGCACAAAAGGGGCTCTCCGCTTCCTCGGGAATCGAGCATATCATCAGATCTGTTGCTCGCGCTTCCCGTGCCCGGCCTCGGTGGGCGGCGGCTGCGCCAACGTCGATGGCCAGCCTCTGCCCTTCGTGCCGCGCGACAACAGCCGCTATTTCGGCGTGAACGCCAATCTGAACTTCTGAGTAAAAGGGGAGCGGGCGGGCTTCGGCCCGTCCGCGACATCCGCCCCAACCGGCTTGTTCCTTCCTCGCCACTTTGACCATGGATAACAAACGTGGGTAGGTCGGATTTTTGATCCGGCAGCCGCCGCCCCTACTACCGAAGGATCACCGATGCTGCGTCCCCTGACCGGTTTTATCCTGCTCACCCTGGCGGCGTGTGGCTCGTCCGCCAAAGACCCTGCGCCCAAACCGGAAAAGGCCGCACCCCCGGTCAATTATGGCGCGACGAAGCCAAGTGCGAACAAGCCATTCAAAACCACACCCGTTGCGACGTTCGACACGCCATGGGCGCTTGCCTTCCTGCCTGACCGGACGATGCTAGTAACGGAAAAGACCGGCCATCTCTGGCTCGTCGCCCCGACCGGCGCCAAGTCCGAGGTCAGCGGGGTGCCGGCGGTGCACTATGAAGGCCAGGGCGGGCTGCTCTTCGTCGCCACGTCGCCGGGGTTCGAGCAGGATCGGCAAGTCTACCTCACGTATTCCGAGCCGGGAGAGGGCGGCGACGGCCTGGCGCTGGCAAAGGCGACGCTGGGCACCGCGGCGGGCAGGCCGGTGCTGCAAGGCCTGCAGGTGATCTGGCGCCAGCTGCCGCGCGGCGCGGGCGGCCAGTTCGGCGGCTACATCGCCTTCTCGCCTGACGGCAAATATCTGTTCCTGACCTCGGGCGAGCGGCAGCGCTTCGATCCGGCACAGGACCCCGACCAGGCGCTCGGCAAGATCCTGCGCCTCACGCTGGACGGCAAGCCTGCTCCGGGCAATCCCGGCGCGGGCAAGACCGGCGCGACCACGCTCAGCGTGATCGATCCGCCCGAGAATAGCGGCGCCGCGGCAAAGGCCAAGGCGCGCAGGGTGGAGATCCCTGGTCCGAACCTGACGCAAGCCGAGACATGGTCGACTGGTCATCGCAATCCCTATGGCCTCGCGTTCGATGCCGAGGGCCGGCTGTGGGAAACCGAGATGGGTCCACAAGGCGGCGACGAGCTCAATTTGATCGAGCCGGGCAGCAATTACGGCTGGCCGCTGGTGTCCTACGGCAAGAATTACGACGGCACGCCGATCGCCAGGCACCCGACCCGTCCCGACTTTCACGAACCCGCGCTCTACTGGGATCCGATCGTCGCGCCCGCCGGTCTCGCTTTCTACTATGGCAACATGTTCCCGCAGTGGCGAGGCTCGGCGTTCGTCGGGGGCCTGGCCTCGACGGCGTTGATCCGCCTTTCTTTCACGGGAACGACCGCCCGCGAAGCCGAGCGCTGGGACATGGGCGCGCGCATTCGCGCCGTCATGGTCGCTCCGGACGGCGCGCTATGGCTTCTGGAAGATGCCAGCAATGGGCGGTTGTTGCGGCTCGATACCGGACGCGCTGGCTAAAGCGAAGACTGAGTGCCCGAGCGGCAACGTCCTAACGGCGGACACGTCAGCAGGGCCCCCATCGGCGCCCTGCTCATGAAGCCGCTTCACCGGCGCTGCCGCACCTGTGCCTCGCCGAAGATCACCTGCTGAACCATCGGCAGGCGCATCATCACGTGGGGAAAGCCCGGGTCGATGGCGCTGACCGCATTCAGCCGTGCGCGCTGATCCTCGCTGAACACAACTTCGAGCGCGCCGAGATTGTCCTCGAGCTGCTGGAGCGTGCGGGCGCCGATGATCGGCGAAGTGACCGCAGGATTGAGCAGGGTCCAGGCGAGGGCCACCTGCGCGGGTGACTTGCCGAGTTCCCCGGCGACCTTTCCGACCTCGTCGGCGATGTCGAGATTGCGCGCGGTGAGCATGTTATGCGCGAGCACCACATTGTGGCGGCTGCCCGTCGGGTTCGCCGACGCCTCGGTCGCCAGGTCCGAGCGTTTGTACTTGCCGGTGAGCACCCCGCCGGCGAGCGGCGACCACGGGATGACGCCGAGCCCCATCTCCTCCGCCATGGGCACGAGATCGCGCTCGACGGTGCGCTCGGCGAGGCTATATTCGACCTGCAAGGCAACCAGCGACGACCAGCCGCGAAGATCCGCGATCGCCTGCATCCGCGAGACCTGCCAGGCGGGCGTGTCCGAGATTCCGAGATAGAGGACCTTGCCCTGGCGGACGAGATCGTCGAGCCCGCGCAGAATCTCCTCGACCGGCGTCGTGAAGTCCCAGACATGCAGGTAAAGCAGATCGATATAATCGGTGCCGAGCTTCTTGAGGCTCTCCTCGACCGAGCGGACCATCGACTTGCGGTGGTTGCCTCCGGCGTTGGGATCTCCCGCCCGGCGGTTCATGGTATATTTGGTGGCAATGACGAGCTGCTCGCGCTTGTCGGCCATGAACTTGCCGAGCAACCGTTCCGAGGAGCCGGCGGTATACATGCTCGCGGTGTCGAGGAAATTGCCTCCGCGATCGACATAGGTGTCGAACAGGCGGCGCGCTTCCTCTTCGTCGGCACCCCAGCCCCAGTCGGAACCGAACGTCATCGTGCCCAGCGAAAGCGGCGAGACGCGCAGGCCCGAACGGCCGAGCAAGCGATAGGATTGGAGGTTCAGCGGAACAGTCATCGGTTGATTCTCCCAGACGGCGGGCAAGATGCCCCGGTGTGAGAGGCGATATGATCCCTGTCTGGCGCTTAGATAATCCGCTATAATGTGCGTTTGTTATTAAGGTGGAGGTGGATAATGCGCGGCACGGACTTTGCGAGCCTCAACGCCTTTGCCGCCGTGGTGGAGCATGGCAGCTTCGTCCGCGCGGCCGCGCATCTCGGCATTACGCCCTCGGCGCTGAGCCAGACGATCCGCCAGCTCGAGGAACGGCTCGACGTCCGCCTGCTCAACCGCACGACGCGAAGTGTGGCCCCGACGACGGCGGGCAAACGCCTCCATGACAGGCTTCGTCCCGCCGTGGACGAGCTCGACGCAGCCGTCGCGGAGGCGGTTTCGACGCGCGAACGCCCGGCCGGAATGTTGCGGATCAACGCGCCGAGAATGGCGGTGGTCGGGCTGATTGCGCCCCGCCTCGGCCGCTTCCATCGCGACAATCCGGGGTGATACTCGACGTCACGGTGGACGACGCATTGACGGACATCGTCGCCGGCCGGTTCGACGCCGGACTCCGGCTTGGCGAGTTGTTGGAAAAGGACATGGTGGCAGTGCGCCTGACAGGTGAAATGGAGATGATGGCTGTCGCGTCGCCGGAATATCTCGCGCAGCATGGCACGCCCGAGACGCCTGGTGATCTCCACCACCATGCCTGCCTCAACTGGCGCTGGCCGACCGACGGCAGCCTCTATCGATGGGAGTTCGAAGAGGACGGGAGAGAATTCGAGATTTCGGTGAACGGACCTCTGATCGCGAACGATATCGAGGTGGTTTTGCAGGCCGCGCTCCAGGGAATCGGCATCGCTTATACCTCCCACGAACGAATTGACGGCTGGCTGAAGGACGGCAGGCTGGTCCGCGTGCTCGAGCGCTATTCGCCTAAATTCCCCGGCGTGTATTTATACCATCCCAGCCGGCGACAGCAGCCGCCGGCGCTGCGCGCATTCATCGACTGCCTGTTGGACCGTCACGTTTGAGGGCAACAGGTTCGGACCTGACCATCGCTAAGCGAGAGCGTCAGCCAAATCGTCCCTCAGCCTTTGCGCGTTTCGTCCGAGGAAGTCTGCGATGACCTCCAGCTGTTGGGCATCATAGCGTCTGCATAGCTCGGCCAGCGAAGGGTTCGGCACGCCGAAGCCGCGACGGGCGTCGATCACGGAAGCTTCGATCAAGGTCGCGACGACCCGCCGTCGATCCGTGGGGTGAGGCCCTCTGCTGACATAGCCTTTGGCGACGAGGCGATCGATCAGATCGGTCACCGAAGCAGCCGTGAGGCCGGTCTCTCTGGCGATCTCCCCCGCGCTGAGAGGGCCCAGGCGCTTGAGGAGAAACAGCGTCTTA
The DNA here is from genome assembly GCF_027941955.1 of Sphingomonas sp. 7/4-4. Taxonomy (GTDB): domain Bacteria; phylum Pseudomonadota; class Alphaproteobacteria; order Sphingomonadales; family Sphingomonadaceae; genus Sphingomonas. The sequence goes on along the minus strand of NZ_CP115960.1, from coordinate 54,510 downwards.
TAGGCGGTGGGGTCGAGACCCATGCTCTGGGCCACCCAGGAATGGAACAGCACGACGGCCTCACTGTGCGCATTCAAGGATGAAACCAGGTCGGCCGGAACCTCGCCAGGAAGCGTCTCCAGTTCGTATCGGTTTGACATCGGCGCCTCATAAATGATACGGTATGCCGTAATATACGATACACCGTTATAAATCCAAGGCCTTTGGCCTCTCTCGTGCTGGCCGTCGTGGTCGAAGGCGAGAGCGGCTGTGTCAATCCCGACGGTCGCCTGACGGTCAGGCGTCCGCAGCCCAGTTTGGGAATGCGTTCAGATCAGTGGAGGATAGTGACAATGAAGGTTCTGGCAGCCTCTTCGGCACATCTTTTGGCGGCGCTCCGGATCGTCGCTGCCCTCCTGTTCATCGAGGCAGGGGTCTTCCATCTCTTTCATTGGCCGGCGTCGCCCATGCCTGCGCCACCGCCTCAGATGGCGACTCTGTTGTTCGTGGCGGGCCTTCTCGAGTTCGTCGGAGGCATGCTCCTCATCATAGGACTCTTCACCCGTCCGACCGCCTTCATTCTGTCGGGGATGATGGCGATCGCCTATTGGGGTTTCCACACCCCGATGGGGCTGTGGCCGGTCACGAACATGGGCGTGGCGGCAATCCTCTACTGCTTCATCTTCCTGTACCTCGCGGCCTCCGGCCCCGGCGCCTGGGCGGTCGACAATCTGAAGAGGCGCGAACCGGAGGAACACGCTCTTCGGCGCGCCCGCGTCGATCCATGACGTTCGCTCGAGACAGGAAGGCTTCGATTGCTTGATCCCTGCATCCCGGCTGAAAACACGGCAGGCCATTCCGAACGCAAGGTCTCGGAGCGCCTGCTGGCATGGATCCCCGTCGGCACCGCGCTCCTTTATCCCTGGACGCTGCGCCTGTTTCATGACGCGACGATCGCAAAGCCTCAGAGCATTGTCCCGGCTATTTGGTTGATCATCGCGTTCGCGCTCCCGCTCTCGTGTTTGCTCTTCGCCTGGCGTAGCGCGGCCAGAGCCGGCGATGCGTTGCCGACGATTCGGCGCACTGCCTTTGCCGCTCTGGCGGCACCGCCGCTGTTCGTGTTGACCGGCGTACTTTCGAGTCTGCTGCATTCTCCGATCCGCGACATATGGATCTGGTCCATCCTATGGCTCGCAGTCGGTGTCGGCGCCACAATCGCCAGTTCCGGAGCTCGACCCCAGCCGCCGGGCGGCATGACCGGTCGCCTGCGCGTGCTGCACGGCGTCACCGCGTTGGCCATTCTCCTGTTCGTCGCTTTCCATCTGGCCAACCATCTCACTGGGCTGTTTGGACCCATCGTGCATGCCCGCGTGATGGCCATCGGACGAGTGGTTTACCGCTCGCAGCTTGTCGAGCCGGTTCTTGTGGCCATTCTGCTCCTCCAGGTCGCGAGCGGCTTGAGGCTCGCATGGCAATGGAGTGCCCGCCCGCTGGACGCCGCGAAGATGATGCAGGTGGGATCAGGCGCGTATCTCGCGGCATTCATCCTCACCCATCTCAACTCCGCCTTCGTCTCAGCCCGATGGGTTCACGGGACGTCAACAGACTGGGCCTGGGCGACGGGCGCCCCCGATGGCCTGCTGATGGACGCCTGGAACATCAGGCTGCTGCCGCACTATGCGCTCGGCGTCTTCTTCGTCATCGCGCACCTCTTCTGCGGCTTGCGCACGGTCTTGTTGGCGCACGGCGTCCGGCGATCGACCGCGGACCGTGCATGGGCATCCGGCCTCCTGCTTGCGGGCGGCGTGTCGCTTACGATCACGGCGGCCCTGTGCGGACTGCGCATCTGAGTTGCCGGGCTCGAAGGAGGAGCGCCATGTGGCGAGTGCGCTGCCCGGCGGCATGCGAGCTTACGGCTGAGGGTTGCCCACCGCTGCCTCGACTTCGATATCGCGAACGGCACGAATGTCGGCGGCCGACGCCCCGACCATCAGGCGATAGCGCCCGGGTCGCACGCGCCAGGCCTTGGCCGCCTCGTCCCATGCGGAAAAGGCGCGGGGATCGAGCGTGATCGTCACCGTCCGCCGCGCACCCGGCGCGAGCGAAAGCGTGGTGAAGCCACGCAGCGCAAGCGGCGGATCGCCCGTTCCGGGCGACGCGGGCGCCACATAGGCTTGTACCACTTCCCTGCCCGAGCGGGCGCCGGTGTTGCGTACCGTCAGGCGCAGCTTGATCGGCTTGCCGGCGGTCACCCGGGCGGGGGCAGTGAACCCCGACCATGTGAAGCTGGTGTAGGACAGGCCGTGGCCGAACGGGAATAACGGCTTCACTCCGCGCGCGGCGAACCCGCGATAGCCGACCAGCAGCCCCTCGGAATAGGCGCTCTTCGCACTGCGCAGGTCGGTAAGATCGTCTTCGCTGCGCGCGGGAAAGGTCACCGGGAGCCGGCCCGAAGGGTTGGTCTTGCCGAGCAGGATATCGGCGAGCGCCGTCGCCCCGCCCTCCCCCGGCAGCCACATATCGACGATCGCCGGCACGCGATCATGCCAGGGCATCGTCACTGCAGCGCCCGCGTTGATCACCACGACGGTGCGCGGATTGGCCGCGGTTACTGCCTCGACCAGCCTGTCCTGTTCACCCGGCAGGGCAAGCGTGGCGCGGTCATAGCCCTCGCCTTCGGTCGTGGAGGAAGAGCCGACGATCACGATCGCCGCGTCGGCGCCCTTGGCGGCGGCGACCGCGGCATCGAGCGAGGGACGCGGCTCGCGCACGCCGAAGCTCAGATATTCGTACGGTGTCTGGCCGGTGGCATAGTCGATGCGGATCGGATAGCCCCGGCCCGCCTCGAGCTCGAGCGTGATAGTGCGGCGTGGGATCGGAAAGCCGAGCACGTCGCGATTGTCGGGAACGACCTTGGTCGCCTTGTCGAGCACCGTCTTGCCGTCGAGCGTGACCCGGGCGTTGCCGGTGCCGCGGACGCTGAACTCGTAGCTGCCGCTGATGCGCGGCCAGAACATTCCCTGCCAGCGCAGCGCCGAATAGCCGGTGACCTGGGGCCCGGCGATGTTGCCGCTGATCCGCTTGAGAAAGCTGGTGACGCGTTCGGTCTTGGTCGGCGAACCGCTGGCGTCGGCGGTGGCATAATAGGTGCCCGCCAGGCCCGTCTCGGCGCGATCCGGACCCGGGCTGAACAGTCTGACATCGGCGCCCGGCGGCGTCTCTTCGTTGTCGACGCCCTTCTCATAGGCAATGCGCGTACCGGGCAGCGCCTCGCGCAGCGCCTGGAGCGGCGTCCGGGTCTCGAACGGCACCACCGCCGAGCTGCCGCCGCCCTGGATGCGGACGACATCGGCGTTGGGACCGATCACGGCGAGCGAGCGGATCCGCGGATCGAGCGGGAGCAGGCCGGAATTCTTGAGAAGCACGATCGCTTCCTCGGCAGCGGTTTTCGCTACGCCATAATTGTGCGGCGGAGTGGCGGCCGCGCTCCGCGGGCTTCCGCGCTCTATTGCCCCGCTGCGCACGATCAGCCGGACGATGCGCCGGGCGTTCTCGTCGATCTGCCCGGGCTTCACCTCTCCAGCAGCGACCGCGGCCTTGAGCTTCTCGCCGAAATTGGCGGGCGGGCCCGGCATTTCGAGGTCGAGCCCGGCATTGACCGCCGGCGCGGTCGAGTGCGTAGCGCCCCAATCGGACACGACGACGCCCTTGAAGCCCCATTCATGCTTGAGCAATTCGGTCAGCAGCCAGGGATTCTGGCTGGCATAGGTCCCGTTGATCTTGTTGTACGATGCCATCACCGACCAGGGATCGGCCTCGCGCACCACTGCCTCGAACGCGGGCAGATAGATTTCGCGCAGCGCCCGATCACTCACCACCGCATCCATGACGAAGCGATAGGTTTCCTGGTTGTTCGCGGCGAAATGCTTGATCGAGACGCCGACGCCTTCCCCTGCACCCCGCGGACATAGCCGAGCGCGAGGCGCGAGGTGAGCCAGGGATCCTCCGAATAGGTTTCGAAATTGCGGCCCCAGCGCGGCGTGCGAACGATGTTGACCGTCGGTGCGAGCAGCACATCGGCGCCGTGCGCGAGCGTCTCGCGGCCGATCGCGGCGCCGACCGTGCGCAGGAGATCGGGGTTCCAGGTCGCCGCCAGCGCGACGCCGACCGGGAACACCGTCGCCGGCTTGCCCTCGGGCGAGCGCACGCCGGTGGGGCCGTCGGTCATGCGCACGCCCGGGATGCCGAGGCGCGGCACGCCGTTCAACGTCATCGAGGATTCGCCGGCGAGCAACGCAATCTTCTCGTCCAGCGTCAGCCGTTCCATCAGATCGGCGACGCGTGCCTCGATCGGAGCGCGCGCATCGCGGTAGACGGGCGCCTTCTGCGCCGCCGCCGGCATGGCAGCCAGCGCCAACGCAGCGCAGAACACGCCGCCCAGCCTCACTTGATCCCCGCCAGATCGATTTCCGCCTTGGCGAGAACCTCGTCGGTCAGCTTGCCGTCCGAATAAGGCTGGAGCTGACGCAGGCTCAGCCCCTTGATCATCTCGAGCTGCGGCAACGTCGTCAGCCCCGGCAGATCCTTGTCGAGCACGGCCTTGGCGGCCGGGTTGGCCAATATGTCCTGGATCGGCGTGTCGAGATTGAACTTCGCGGCGGATGCCGCAGGCGCCGCGGCGGGAGCGGACGAGGCGGCCGGTGCCGGCGCGGTCTGCGCGGTGGCGATCGACGGCACGACCAATGCCGCCGCAATCAGGACGAGAGTCAGCTTCATTTTGGATTCTCCTCATTGCCGGCGGCCGCGAATGGCAGGCCGGTGGTTTCGAGACCGAGTTCGGCGATCATCGCCTCGCGGATCAGATATTTCTGGATCTTGCCGGTCACGGTGACGGGGAAGGTCTGGACGATGCGGACATGCCGGGGGATCTTGAAGTGCGCGATCTTGCCCTCGCAGAAGCCGCGGATCGCCTCCGCATCGATTTCCGCCCCAGGGCGCAGGCGGACCCAGACGCAAAGCTCCTCGCCCATCCGCGTATCGGGCACGCCGACCACCGCGACGTCCTCGACTGCCGGGTGACCGTAGAGGAATTCCTCGATCTCGCGCGGATAGATGTTCTCGCCGCCGCGGATCACCATGTCCTTGAGCCGGCCGACGATGTTGCCATAGCCCTCGGCATCGAACACCGCGAGATCGCCGCTGTGCATCCAGCCATCGGCGTCGATCGCCTCCGCAGTGCGCTCGGGCTCGTCCCAATAGCCGAGCATCACCGAATAGCCGCGCGTGCACAGCTCGCCCGGCGTCCCGATCGGCACCACGTCACCGTCTTCGCCGATCAGCTTGCATTCGAGATGCGGCTGGACGCGGCCGATCGAACCGGTGCGGCGCGCCAGCGGATCGTCGGTCGCGGTCTGGAAGCTGACCGGACTGGTCTCGGTCATGCCGTAAGCGATGGTGACGTCGCGCAGATTGAGCCGCCCGATCACTTCACGCATCAAGGGTTCGGGGCAGATCGCCCCGGCCATGCAACCGGTGCGCAACGACGAGACGTCGGTGTCGGGCAGGCCGGGATGCGCGAGCAGCGCGATGAACATCGTCGGCACGCCGTACAGCGCGGTGCAGCGCTCGGCGGCGACGGCATGCAGCACTGCCTCGGGATCGAAACCCGGCGACGGATAGACCACCGCCGCGCCGTGCGCGATGCCGGCGAGATTGCCCATCACCATGCCGAAGCAATGATAGAGCGGCACCGGCACGCAGATGCGATCGTCGGGACCCAGCCCCTGCGCGCGACCGACGAAATAGCCGTTATTGAGGATGTTGCGGTGGCTGAGCGTGGCGCCCTTGGGAAGGCCAGTGGTGCCGCTGGTGAACTGGATATTGATCGGATCGTCGGGCCGGAGCTGCGCCGAGAGCCGGGAAACCGCTTCCGTCCCGCGCGACGCCGCGGCTTCGGCGAAGGGGATCCAGCCCGGCCGCGCTTCGCCGCCGATCAGGATCGCGCATTTCAGCGTCGGCAGCCGCGCCGCTTCGAGCTGCCCCGGCACGCTCGCCGCGAGCTCGGGACAAAGCGTTTCGATCATAACGGCATATTCGCTGGTCTTGAACCGCTCGGCCGCGATCAATGCGCGCAGGCCGACCTTGTTGATCGTGTATTCGACTTCGGAAAGCCGATAGGCCGGATTGATCGTCACGAGGATCAATCCGATCCGCGCGGCGGCGAACTGGGTGAACGCCCATTCGGCGCAATTCGGCGACCAGATCCCGATCCGGTCACCCGGCTGGAGTCCCAGCGCGAGCAGCCCGGCACCCAGCGCATCCGCGCGATCCAGCAATTCGGCAAAGCTCCAGCGGATGTCCTGCGCCACCGATACCAATGCCTCGCGCCCGCCCCAGCAATCGGCGGCGCGCGCCAGCGCCTCGCCGATCGTCAGGTCGAGCAAGGCGGGCGTCGCGGCACCGCACAGATGACTGAGGCCCGGAGGAACGACGGTCATTTTTCCGGCGCGGCGCAGCTGAAATTGGCCGCATCGTCGGTCGAGCCGCCGCCGTTCCACCGCGCGACTTTCGGCCAGGCGCACAACGGACGCGAGCGGATCCGCGTTGCCGGGAATCCCAGATAGGCGAACAGATCATTGTCGTATTTGGTAGCGACCATCTGCTCGGGCGCGGGGCCGCCCAGCCGCCATTTGTCGAGCGTGCCCACCGCGTCGAACACGTTGGGGCCCGGTCCGGCGAGGCAGTGCGACATGCCCGGCACCATGAACAGCCGCACCGAGCCCGCCACCAGCCCCGGCTGCGCACTGCGGACGCGCTGGTAATAATCGATCGTGTTGCCGGGGGCGATCGCGGCGTCGTTCCAGCCATGGTAGAGGATCAGCTTGCCGCCGCGCCGCAGAAACGGGCCGAGATCGGCATTGTCGGCATCGAGATCGCCGCCCATCCGCTGCTTCGCCAGAGGATAGTCGCGGGTGATGTCGAAGCTCGATACCTGCCAGTTCGGGTCCGAATGGACCATGTAGCGGTAGAATTCGGTGGCGAACCTGCCGTGCTGGGCATTGGCCCCGGTGAGCCACAGATCCCAGGTGCCGGACACCGCCTCGGCACCGGGCGCATAGCCGTGGAAGAAAGGCTTGCCGTCAGGCCCCTGCGCGCCGCGATAGAGTGCGCGTGCGGACTTGACCTGCGCGGTGCTCAGGCACTGTCCGCTCGTGTCTCCCGGCTTGCACTGAAGCACGCCCGGATCGAAGCCGCAGCGGCGCGGATCGTCGATCACGCCGTCCGCGACGCCGTCGATTTTGTCGCACTGGCCCAGCGACGCGGTCTGGAGCAGCTTGAGCTTGTCGGCGGGCAATGCCGAGGCGCGATCGCCGAACACCGCGAGATGATCGGCGGCGAACGCGGTGGTCATCCGCGTCCACGGGATCGCCGGGGCTCCCGCGACGACCGCGTCATAATCCTCCGGGAAGCGCTGCGCCTCCATCAGGGCCTCGCGCCCGCCGTCCGAGCAGCCGTGGAAATAAGCGGCCTCGAGCGGCGGCGTGTAATAAGCCGCGACGATCGCCTTGGCGAAGCCGGCGGCGAGATGGTTGGCACGCCAGCCGAAATCCTTGATCTTCTCGGGTGCGTTCAGCGCCCATTTGGCATCGACGTCGCTTTCGCCGAAATGGCCCATGTCGCTGCCGACCGCGGCATAGCCCTTCTCGACGCCGCCGCGCATCAGCAGCGCCGGGATCGTCAGGTTCGCGCCGAACCCTCCATTGCCCGTCCCAAGGAGCTTGCCGTTCCATGCGGCGCGATCGGGCAGCCACAGCTCGACCTTGATCGACGACCCCGACCCGGCCGAGAGCGTTGCCTGGACGCGGCAGAACCCGGCCGCGGCGGGAAGGCCGGGCTTGCCCTTCTCGGTATCGACCGTCGCACCCTTGGCAACCGGGACCGCGGCATCGACCTTGCCGTTGGGCAAAGAAGTGCCGGCGAGCGCTTCGCAGCCCGCCGCCTTCTGCACGGCGGGTGCGGCTTTCTCCGACTGGTTCGTCGTGACGGCCAGCGCGATTGCGGCGACGGTGCCGAGATGCAGATAGTTGCTCATTTGCCCGATACTCCCAGCGACTGCATCCACAGGCCGAATTTCTCGATCCAGCCGTCGCTGGGCTTGCCTGATCTGGCCATGCCGAAACCGTGGCCGCCGCCCGGGAGCGTGACGAGTTGCGACTTCGCGCCGGCGGTGCGCCATGCGGCATCGAGCCGGACGCTGTCGGCGTGCGCAAGCTTGTCGTCCCCGGCGACCAGCACGAACAAGGGCGGCGCGCCGGCGGGCGGCGCGATCGTGGCGGGCAGCAGCCCGGGATAGATCGTCGCGGCGAAGTCCGGGCGGCTGTCGGCATGGCCGGCGAGCATCGTCCACACCGTCACTGCGCCGCCGGCGGAGAAGCCCATCATGCCGACGCGATCGGCGCGGACGCCGAAGCGCGCGGCATTGGCGCGAACATAGCGTATCGCCGCCTCGCCATCGGCGGTGTCGCGCGGGCGCAGCGGCTCGACCGTCGCCTTCAGCGCCGGAAGATCGCCGAGATAGCGGAACAATGGCAGCGGGAAATCGGACCCGGTGGGCAGCAATCGGTAGCGCAGCACGAAAGCGGCGACGCCGCGGTCGGCCAGCCATTTGGCGACCGCAATGCCTTCATTCTCGATCGACAGCATGTGGAAGCCGCCGCCCGGCGCGACGATCACTGCGGTTCCGACGGCCTTGGCCGGATCGGGCAGATAGGCAGTCAGCGTCGGATCGGAGACGTTGCGGACGATCGTGCCGAAGGGCGCGCGAGTCTCCGTCGTCTCGGCCTTGGTCGCGGGAGCGCCGCCCGGCGCGCCCTGCGGCCAGAGCCGGATCGTCTCCTGCGCACGCGCCGGCTGCGCGAACAGCATCATCGCGATCAAAGCGGACAGGCGGAACATCCTCATCTCCTTCACTTGCCGTCGCGCGCGGCGGAGATCGCCGTGAGCGCCAGGCTGCCAGCGGGGGCCATCGCGGCATCCGTCCCGATCGCGAGCATCGCGGGCGCCTCTGGGTCCAGCCGGGTCCAGCGCGGCGGGGCGGCACCGTTGGGGTTGCCGGTCTTCGCGAAATTCACCCAGAGATCGGCGATCCGGCCGGCGACCGCACGGTCCTCGGCAGTCGCGGCGAAATCGGCATGCGCGAGATTGTCGAACTGGAAGATCACGTCGGTGGCATGGGCCGCGCCGGTGCCGGGCTTGCGCCGGGCGGCCGGGACATAGCCGAACCGGTAGAGCCATGTCGGGGCACTGCGGCCATGCCATCGGGCGAAGGCCAGCGCCGGTTCGGTGAACATCACGTCGGCGGCGATGTGCCGCGTGGCGTTCTCCGGCGTGCCGTAAGCGGCGGAAACCGTGTCGGCGTGCGTGCCCAAAGTAGCGAGCGCAGGCGCATTGACCATCGGCAGGAAGCCGGCTGGCACGAAGCCGAGCTCGTCGTCATTATTGCCGATGATCGCAGGGATGTGCGCCTCGGCGCCCTGCGCGAATTGCCGGTCGGCGTTCGCGGGCACGATCGCGCCGTCGGTGATCGGCCCCGAATAGACCGCTTCCTCCTTGTTGAGCAGGTTGATCCCGCCCAACACCGTGGCTGCAGGGAGCGCGCGCAACGCGGCGAGATCGCCGGCGCCGGCCTTTGCCGCGAAGGCCGCGCCCTTCGCCTCGGCCGCCGCAATACCGGGCCAAGTGTCGCGGCCGCCGCCCGAGGATGCGATCGCCCTTGCGAACAATCCGCGCGCGGTGGGCGACGCCATCAGCCGCAGCACCGATTCCCCGCCGGCGGATTCGCCGAATATCGTGACATGGGCAGGATCGCCGCCGAACGCGGCGATGTTGCGCCGGACCCATTGCAGCGCGGCGATCTGGTCCATCAGGCCCCAATTGCCGCTCGGCTTGCCGCCGGCCTCGGCGGTCAGCCCCGGATGCGCGAGGAAGCCAAAGCGGCCGAGGCGATAGTTGAAGCTGACGACGATCACGCCGCGCTTCGCCAGCTGCGCGCCGTCGCTTTCGGGAAGCGCGCTCGATCCGCCGACAAAGCCGCCGCCGTGGATCCACACCATCACCGGCAGCTTCGCCCCATCGGCATGCGCAGGGCTCCACACGTTGAGGAACAGGCAATCCTCGCTCTGCGGCTGGCCGCTGCCGGTGGCGCCGGGAAAGCCATTCTGCATGCAATCGGCGCCGAACCTGCCGGCGTCGCGGGCTTCGCTCCATTGCGCGGCCGGCTCCGGGGCATGCCAGCGCAGCGGCCCGACCGGGGCGGCGGCATAGGGAATGCCTTTGAATACCGTCACGCCGTCGGCGGCACTCCCCTGGATCGGTCCGGATTCGACGCGCACCATTTGCGCGGCGGCGGGCGTAGCGAGGACGAGCGACAGCAGGCCGAGCAGACGGATCATCGCAACCCTCCGGTATGGAATTCCCAGATTCCCGCGCCTGCCCGATAGACGGAATAGCCCGTCTCGCGACGAAGCGGCTCGGCGCCCGCAGGCGCGGCGACTGCGCCGAACTGCAGCGGCACCCAGATTTCGCCGGCGGCGTTGGCGGGGATCTCGGCAGTGAGGCTCAGCCTGCCGTCGGCCACCTTCCAGCGCGACGCCGCGCGGCCCTGCACCGTGTCGAGCTCCGCCTCGGCGCTCGCCAGCCCGGTCGGGATCGCCGGCTTGATCAGCACCGTCTTGTATCCCGGCGCACCGGGTCGCAGCCCGGCGAGGCGCTGGCGCATCCAGTCGGCGATCGAGGCGAAATAATGATGGTCGCGCGACCGGCTATCGAGGCTCCAGGTCTCGAACATCGTCGAATGGCCGTTGGCGATCCACCAGCCCCAGCTCGGCGCATCGGTACGCGTCGCGAGCTTGTAGGCGAGGTCGGCATGGCCGTGATCGCTCAGCACCTCGAGCAAATAGCGCGTGCCATAGACGCCGGTGCGCAGCCCCTGCTTCTCGACGTCGCGCGCGATGGCGTCCGCTACGCTCTGTTCGCGGCCCTCCGGCGCCATGCCGAAAGCGAGCGGAAGGACGTTCTGCACCTGGGTCGGCGCGCCGGCGACGCCCTTGGCGTCCATCGTGCGGTACCAGCCATGCTCGCCGTCCCAGTACCGCGTATTGTAAGCGGCGCGGATCGCCTCGGCGAGCGCGCGATAGCGATCGGCGTCCGCGCTGACACCGATCGCTGCGGAGGACTTCGCCAGCAAATCGGCCTCGAGGAAGAAATAGGCGGTAGTGACGGCATCCACGCCGCCGCCGCGGGTATTGGTGAAATCGAGGCTGCCGGCCGGCGCCCATTCGCTCAACCCGGCGGCGCGGCGGAAATCGGGCGCCTTGATGAAGGTCGCGGTGTAATCGACCAGCCGGCGCTGCATGTCGTGGTTCTGCGCGAGCACGCGGCTGTCGCCGAAGCTCGAATAGAGCTCCCAGGGCAGGATCAACGCGGCGACGTCCCACGGCGTGGTCGGTCCCCAGATCAAGCCCCAGCCCGGTGTCTTGTCATAGCCGTAATAGGGCGTGGCGGGGACGATCTCCGGGACTTCGCCGCTCGCCGCCTGCGCATCGCGAAAGTCGGCGAGCCATTTGGTCCAGACCCGCGCGATCCCCAGGCTGCGTGCGGCGGCTCCGGCCGATGCCTGTGCGTCGCCGGTCCAGCCATTCTTCTCATAGGTCGGCGTATCGGTCTGGAAGCCGTGCAGATTGTTAAGGATCGTCGCGGTCGCCGCGGCGTCGATCCTGCCGAGCAGCGGATCGGCGCTAGCGAAACGGCCCGTGCGCGCGACGTTCGAATGGACCAGGCGGGCAGCGAGCGCGTCGGGCGGCGGCGTGCCCGGATAGCCCTCGACCTGGACATATCGGAAGCCGCGATAGCCGAAGCTCGGCTCCCAGCGCTCCACGCCCTTGCCGGCCAGCGTGTAGCGATCGGTCTGGAGCTGCGCATCGATCAGGCCCGATGCGGGGACCACGGTGCCGTCCGGTGCGAGCCGCTCGCTCGCGACCATCGAGACCGTCGCACCGCGCGGTCCGCGGACCGAGAGCATTGGCCAGCCCGCGACGATGCGGCCGAAATCATAGACCCGGACGCCGGGCGCAGGCTGCGTGACGGCGGCCGGCGCGATCGTCTCGACGGGGGCGATCGGCTCGGCATTGGCGGCGACGAGCGCACCGGCGGGGCCGGCGACGACCTTCGCGGCGGGCCATCTGCCGCCGAAGCCCGGCCTGTCCCACTCGGCGGGAAGCCGGCGCGCGTCGTAGCGCTCGCCGCGGTGGAGCGAATCGCCGAGCGTCGGGCCGGACGCGGTGCGCCAGCGCGCATCGGTGGCGATGACCTCGCCGGTGCCGTCCGCATAGGTAATTTCGAGCTGTGCCTTGAGCGCCGGCTCGGCATGCCAGGGCGCGGCGTGGAAATACCATTCATTGGGGTCGGTGAGGCCGTACCAGCCCCGGCCGAGCTCGGCGCCGACGACATTCTCCCCGGACGGAGCAACGCAGTCACATCATAGGCATAGGTCAGCACGCGCTTGTCATAGGCCGTGAAGCCCACGCCCAGCGGCGACGACACCGAAGCGCCGTTGACCAGCATGCGCGGCATGCCGGCCCCGGCATAATAAAGCCGCGCCCGGGCGATCGGCTTGCCCAGCCGGAACGCGCGGCGGACCAGCGGCGCGGGCGCCTCGATCGGCAGGACGAGATCGACTCTGGGCACGCCCGAGGCGACCACCAGCCCGTCCGCGGCAACGGCGCCGCCGGTAAAGGGATTGTCGTTCTGCGCGAAGCCGGTGCGGAAAGCCGGGCTGCCCGTGCCCGAGACGGCGACCGAATGGATCGTCGCCGCCCGCGCCTCGGACGCGAGGAAGCCGATCGTGCCGTGCGCGTGCGTCGCGTCGTCGAGCACATCCACCGGCTTGCCGTCGATGCTGGTGACGATCCGCGTGCCGGAAGCCATGATCGTCAGCCGATGACGCCCCTTGAGCGGCCCCGCCAGGGGAACCCGCTTGAGCTGCCGGACCGTAACCGCCGAGCTTGTCCCGCCGGGATAAGTGCGCACGCTCTCGATCAGTGCGGGGCCGTCCTTGGCGTCGCTCAGCGTCCAGACATAGGCGTCGCCATAGGTCTTGCCGTTGGGCCGGGCGCGAAACAATATATCGATCGACGCGCCGGTGAGCGTCAGGTCCACGTCGAGCTTCAGCGCGCTCCAGTCATGCCGCGGCGGCGCTTGGCCGGCGATCCACTGGCCCCGCCAATCCTGAGGCGAGAGCAGCCCCATCTCCCACCAGCCCGGCGCGCTCCAATTGCTCGCGACGCCGTCGTCCCCCCAGACCTGCACCTGCCACCAATAACGCAGGCGCGCGGCGAGCGGCGGGCCGGCATAGGCGATCTGGACATTGGCGTCGGACGCGACCTTGCCGCTGTCCCACACGGTCTCCCCGCGTGCCAGCGCCTCGGGCGAAGTGGCGACGCGGATGCGATAGGCGTTCTGCCGCGCCACTGGCGAATACCATGCCAGGCGCGGCGCGGGTTCGTCGATCCCGAGCGGCGTCTCGGCATATTCGACGCGCAGCCCGGTCGGAACCGGATCCGCCGCCGCCGCGGCGTGTGCGATCCCGAGCAGCAATGCCGCCGCCAAAAGAGGAAGCGGCCCGGGGACAGACCGCTTCCAGAGAGAGTGGGCAACGACGGCGGAAGCATCAGAATTTGGTGCGCACGCCGAACGAGACCAGGCGGCCGAGCGTGCCGCCATTGGTGTAGCCGGTCGAGCTGTTGAGATAGGGCGGGTCCTGATCGAACGCATTGTCGAGGTTGAGCGTCAGCAGCGTGTTCGAGATCAATTTGCCCAGATCATAAGCGAGGAACAGATCGACCGTATTGAACGCCGACACATGATCCTGCGAGGGGTTGCCGAGGATCGGATAACCGTCGCGGTGGTTGAGCGAGGCGCGCGCGAGGAAGTCGCCGAGCTTGGCGCCCAATGCGGCCACCATCGCCAGCCGGCCCTCGCCGTTCTTCAGATTGTCGCTCGACGGGCCGCCCCGCACCGATTGCGACTTGCGGTTGAGCGTGTAGGTGCCCGAAAAGCTCGCGCTGATCGAGCCGAAGCCGGTCGGGCGCAGATAGCCGATGTTGAAGTCGAGACCGTCGACCTGCACGCCGCCCAGATTGGTCCGCCGCGCATCCATCACGACATAAGGCGAGGTGCCGATATACAGGCTCTGCAGGCTGGGCGCGCCGTTGAGCGGCGTGTTGCCGACCAGTGCCTGCACCTGCGCGAGCGTGGGGCTGAGAATGTAATAGCTCGCGTAATTGGGGTCCGAATAGAGCACCGGCGAAGTGATCGGCGGCACCGAGATCGCGTCGATGAACTTGACGTTGTAATAGGTCACGCTGGCCGTGAGCCCCTGGATCGCCCGGGGCGTGAAATCCACGCCGAGCGACCAGGTCTTCGCTTCCTCGGGCTTGAGCGTGGGATTGCCGCCGGCGAGAAAGATGCTCGGACGAAGGATGTCGAACGGCGAGCTGTTGCCCGCGCGGAACGGGCTGAACAGATAGATCTGGACCCGCGCATCGGCGGTGCTGGTCGTGTCGGCCAGGCTCGGCGCGTGGAACGACGTGCCGTAATTGCCGCGGATCACCAGGTCGTTGAACGGCTTGTAGTTGAAGCCGATCTTGGGATTGGTGGTGCCGCCGACGTCGCTATAATCGTCGTAGCGGATCGAGCCCGAGATCTGCAGGCCGCGCATTCCCGGCATATCGTTGCCGGCGCCGAAGATCGGGATCAGCGCCTCGGCGAATACCGACTTCACGTTGCGATTCTGCATTCGACTGGATCGCGCTGGTGAAGACGTTGCGGCGATCGAGCGAGATCACCGAGCGGAGATTTTCTGCATAATATTCGGCCCCGAACGCGAGCCGGACATCGCCACCTGGCAGCGTGGCGAGCGTGCCGTCGAGAATCGCGCGGCCCTGAAACATGTCCTGCTTGGCATCGCCGTAATTTTCGAAGTCGCGGATCGCCGCGAGCAGCGCGGGGCTGCTCAGGCTCGGATCATAGGGGTTGAGCGCGGTCGCTCTGGAGGTGCCGGCCAGCGCGTTGGTCGCCGCAGTCGCATTGATCGTCGCTTCGCGGACCTGATTGAAGCTGTGGCCGTAATTCAGCTCGGTCCGCAGCTGCCAGCTGCTGCCCAGATCGAACGACATGCTCGGCGACACGCCCCAGCTGTCGAACCGCGCCGTGCTCGGCATGCTTTCGCCGAACGCATCGGCGAAATTGATCGCGACGCTCTGTATCGGCGACAGCCCGATCGGCCGGAAATAAGGGTTGGTGAAGAGGATGTTGCCGGTGAACGCCGGTGTGGAAGTGAGCGTGTCGGTATCGCGGCGCGACCAGTAAGCGGTCACCTGGAAATTCACGCTATCGCTCAGTTTCTGGGTCAGCCCGCCGAACACCGAATAGCGATGCTCGCGTGGATAGATGTCCGAATAGTCCGACGAGTCGCACAAATTGGAGGTGTTCGGAGCGAAGCCGGGAGCGACGTAGGAAATGCCGCCCACCGTGAACGTGCCCGGCGAGCAGGCCGTCACGCGAAAGTCGCTGCCGCCGCGCGCTTTGTGGTTCGCGGTCACATAATCTCGGTCCACGCCCAGGATATTGTCGTGCCAGGCATAGGCGCCGGACAGATAGATCGATCCGCTGCCCCAGTCGCGCCCGACGGTGAGATTGCCGTCGACCGTCCGGTAATCGTCGGCAAACCCATAGCGCAGGCTGGCGCCGACGCCGTTGAAGCGCTTGCGGGTGATGAAATTGATGACGCCGCCGATCGCGTCCGACCCGTAGATCGCCGAACCGCCGTCGGGCACGATTTCGACGCGCTCGATCATGTCGGGAGGGATCGCCGAAGGATCGGCGGTGGTCTGCAGCACGCCGGCGCCGACCATGCGGCGGCCGTTCATCAGCACCAGCGTGGTGGTGCCGCCCGACGCGCCGAGATTGCGGATATTGGGCCGCACGATCGGGATCGCGAACGAGCCGCTGCCCATCGGTATTGATCCGAAATTGCCGACCTGCGGGATCGAAGCGAGCAGGTCGTTCGACGACGCCGCGCCGCTCGCGACCACTTCGTCGCGCGAGACGGCGACGACGTTGGTGCCGGTGGGAGCGACGCCGCGCAGCAACGTGCCGGTGACGACGATTGCCTGATCCTCCTCAGGCGTCTCGGCGACTGCGGGATCGTCCTCCGTTTGCTGGCTCTCGGCGGCGGCGGAGGTCGCCTGCGCCTCGACGACGAAGGCGCCGCCCCCGGTGCGGCGGGCACGCAGACCGTGTCCGGCGATGAGCCGGTCGATGGCTTCCTGGACGGTATAGCTGCCGCTGAGCGCCGGCGAACGCTTGCCGCGGACCTGGCTGGGGCTGAACACGATCTCGGCGCGGGTCAGGCGGCCCAGCTCGCCGAGTGCGGCGGACAGGCTCTGCGACTTGAGGTTGATCGTCACCCGCGCGCTCGCCTGGGCGGCGGCGGGCATCGCGACAAAGGCGAGCGGTGTCGCCGTCAACAAGATCGCTAGACGAAGTGCGGATTTCGGTCCGGTGCGCCGCATGCATATCCTCCCTGAAGAGCCGGCTTTAGCCGGTCTCAAAAGTCAGGACGCGCCGCGTTCAATTTTCCACAGCTGCAGATGCATATTTATTTGCAGGTCCGCCGCCAGCGGCCGGCGCGATCACCACGCCGCCGTCGGGCTGATGATCGATCCGCACCGGCAGGAGTTCGCTGATCAGCGCCGCGAAGCGATCGGCGTCCCCCGTCCGGAACACGCCGCTGATCCGCATCTGCGCGACGCCGCCGTCGCCGATCCGGATCGGCGCCACGGTGTAGCGGTTCATCTCGACCACGGCGCTGGCGAGCGTCGTATCGTCGAACGAGACATAGCCTTCGCGCCACATCAGCTCGTTGCCCACGTCGACCGGGCGCACGCGCTGCGCGACGCCGAGCTCGGCGACAAGCTCCTGCCCCGGCTTGAGGATCGTCGGCTGCAGCACCGGCAGGTCGGTGGCCGCGGCGGCGTGATCGACCACCACCCTGCCCTCGACGAGCACCACCTTCATCCGGCCCGGATCGAGCCGGACCTCGAACACGGTGCCGAGCGCAGTGATCCGCCGGTCCGCCGCCTCGACCATGAAGGGGCGGCTGGCATCGTGCGCGACCTCGAACAGCGCCTGGCCGCGCGTGAGCCGCACGCGCCGGGTCCCCGAGGTGAAGGCGAGGGAGATCATCGTGTCGGTGTTGAGCGTCACGCGCGTCCCGTCGGGCAGCCTGACCACGCGCTTCTGCCCCTTTTCGGTGGCGTGGCGTATGGGGTTCGCCGCCTCTGTGGAGACATGCGCGACTGTCACCGGGGGCGGCGAATGCGGCGCGGCACCGAACGGGTCCAGAAGCAGGACGAGGGCGCCGACGATGCTTGCGGCGATCCCCACCCCCGCCGCCGGCAGCCAGCGCCTGCGCTCGGGGCCCGTGGCGAGTGCGGTGTGGCGCAGCGCGGTCAGATGCGGGTCCGCCTCCGAATTCTCGAAGACGCCCCACACGCCGTTGGCCTTGCGATAGGCCTGGGCATTGGCCTCGCCGGCGTCGAGCCAGGCAGAGAAATGGCCGTGATCGGCAGTCGTCAGGTCCTGCCGGTCGTGACGCAGCACCCAATAGACGGCAGCTTCGTCCGCGGTCATGCCCAGCGTGGGATCCTTATGCGCGCGCTGGATCATTCGTCACCCAGCCGCTGCACGAGGTGCGCCATGGCGCGCTCCATATGCTTCTCGACTGCGCTGACCGAGATGCCCAGTCGCACAGCGATATCCCGATACCTCATTCCTTCGAGGCGTCTCAGCACGAAGATTACTCGCGTTCTTTCGGGCAGTTCGAGCAGCACCGCCGTGGCGCGTGCCAGCGTTTCCCGACCTATTAGGACGCGCTCGGGGAAAAATCCACATCCCCATGGATTTGTCCGTCGAATTCTTCGTGGCTGTCCTCGCGCCGGCTGCGGCGCTTGCGCAGCCGGTCCGTCAGCACATTGCTCGCCGTCTCGAACACATAGCCGCCCAGTTTGTCGACCGTGTCGAGGCTGCCGCGTTTCACCAGCCGCAGGAACACTTCCTGGATCATGTCGCCGGTTTCGGCGCGATCGCGGATGCGGCGCGAGAAATAATGTTCGAGCGACGTGCGGAAACGCGCGTCCAGCGCCTCGATCGCGCGCTCGCCGGAGGTTTCCCGCTTCGAACTCGAACCTGTCACCCGTCGCCTCCCCTACACGCGCGAGGCTGGCGCGGTTTTTCGGCGACTGCAATCGCCAACTATTGCGACCGGGCTGCCCTGGAGTCCCCCAACGCGTTGCCCTGTCGCCGACGCTCTCCGCACGGATGAAGCCGCCCCACGACGTTCCGAACGCTGGCGCTCAATGACCGGACGCGCCGGCTCCGCTGAACGTCGCCGGAGCCTCCCACCCGCCGCCCAGGGCGCGGAAGGAAGCGATGGCGGCACGCGCAGACGCCGCCTTTGCCTGAATTCCGGCATCGCGGGTTTTGAGAAGGCGCCGGTCGGCGTCGAGTACGTCGAGCAGGCTGGAAACTCCCCTTTATAGGCTGCGAAGGCCGACGTGCGCGCCTTGCCCAGCGAGATCTCGCCCTCGCCGAAGATCTGGGCGCGGGCCTGTTGCTTGACGAGGCTCGAAAAGGCGTTCTCCACATCCTCCGAAGCGCGGAGAACGGCGAGGCGGTATGCGGCCAATGCCTCGGTGTTGCGGCCGCGCGCGGCGGCGATCTCGGCATCGATGCGGCCGAAGTCGAACAACCGCCAGCGCAGCCCGAGAACGCCACTGGCCTGGGTGGCATTACCGCCGAATAATCCGCTGACACCCATGGTCGCCGTGCCGAGCAGCCCGCCGAGCGAGAATTTGGGATAATATTCGGCCATCGCTACGCCGATCCGGGCATTCGAAGCGGCGAGCGTGCGTTCGGCCGCGATGATGTCCGGGCGTCGGCGCAGCAGGGCCGGCGGCCCGCCCGCGCTCGAAACTGCAGGCGGAACCGGGATCGGCGCGGCGGCCGCGAGCTCGGGCCGGGTCGATCCCGGCTGCACACCGAGGAGTATGTCCAGCGCGTTCATGGCGATCTCGAGACCCTGCTCGAGTTCCGGCACCCCGGCCTTCACCTGGGCCAGGGCGCCCTCCGCCTGGCGCAGCTGAAGCTCCGCCGCCACGCCCTTGCGAAATTGCAGCGCGACCAGATCGACCAGCCGCTGCTGGACTTGCTGCTGCCCGCGCGCGACGTCGAGCCGCGCCTGAAGGCTGCGGATCGCAACATAAGTATCGGCAGTCTGCGCCGCGACAGCGAGCCTCGCGGCAACGGCGGCCGCCGCGGATGCCTGCCAATCCGCGCGGGCGGCGTCGCGCGCCGCATCCTTGCCGCCGAACAGGTCGAGCTCCCAGCTTGCGCCAAGGTTCAACTCATAGCTTTGCGCCTCTCGCTCGAACCCCGGCAGGGCGGAAGCGATCCTGCCTTGCGGCGTCTCGAGCGACTGCCAGGACTCGCTTGCCTGACCGCTGACCTGGCCGGCGGGAAGCAGGTCGGCATTGGCGTGGCGCAGCCCGGCGCGTGCCTGCCCGACCCGGGCGCGCGCCTGCTGCAGGTCGAGATTCTGGGCCAGCGCCCGCTCGACGAGGCTCGCCAGCAGCGGATCGTCGAACGACCGCCACCAATGGACCAGATCGACCGCCGCCCCATCCGCCTTCGTATCCACCGCCGCCCCGCTTATGAAAGCCGGCGGCGCGGTCATCTGCGGCGCGACATAGGCCGGGCCGACTGCACAGCCTCCGAGCAGGGCCGCGGTTGAGACCGCAATCAGGGACAAAGGTGAAATTCGCATATGGGGTCCGCCCAAGGTCAGATGTGACCATTGACATCATTAGTCACAATTTGTCAATCGGGCGTGTTCACGCTAAGGCTTGGCCATGAGTACGCAGAACGCACGCAAGACCGCCGCACGCGGACCGGCGGAACATTCGGTCCGCGACCAGATCGTCAAGGCCGCGCACGACTATTTCGCCCATTACGGCTATGCCAAGACGACGGTTGCCGACCTGGCGCGGGAGATCGGCTTCTCCAAGGCCTATATCTACCGGTTCTTCGAATCGAAGCAGGCGATCGGCGAGGCGATCTGCGCCGATTGCCTCGACCAATTGTTCACCCAGGTCCGCGACGCGGTGGAACAGGGTCAGGATGCAACCGACAAGCTGCGCCGTTTCGCGAAGACGGTGACCAGCGCCGGGGTCGAATTGTTCTTCGCCGATCGCAAACTCTACGAGATCGCCGCGCACGCCTCTTCGGAGAAATGGGCGGCGGCACAGGCCTATACCGAGCGCCTGCAGCATCTCATCGAGGAGATTCTGAAGGAAGGCCGGGGAAGCGGCGAGTTCGAGCGCAAGACTCCGCTCGACGAGACCCGTCGATCGATCTTCTACGCGCTGCTGCCCTTCATCGACCCCGTTTTTCTCGAGCGCAGCCTCGATCTCCTGCCCGATGCGCAGGCGGAAGTGACCGGCCTCATCCTGCGCAGCCTCGCGCCTTAGTTCGATCTAGTTCGGTGTGACTAGTTGACATATTAGTCACTCGGTGACATTCGGTTCCGCCTGAACAGGAGGAACCTGCGTGTCGATATCGTCTTGCGCACGAACGGTCGGAGCCCTTGGCTTGGTGGCGGCCGCACTGGCCGGATGCGGGCGATCGGACGCCGATCCCCGCACACAGCCGCCGCTGGTGCGGATCGCCGCCGCCGGCGCGGCTGAGGGCGCGAGTCGCGAGTTCACCGGCATTGTCGGCGCACGCGTGCAGAGCGACCTCGCCTTTCGCGTCGGTGGCAAAGTGGTGGCGCGGCTGGTCGACGCCGGGCAGCCGGTTCGCCGGGGCCAGGCGCTGATGCGGATCGACTCGACCGATTACTCACTCGCGGCGCAGGCAGCGGCCGGCACGGTCGCAGCGGCGCGGGCCCGCGCGGTCCAGACCAGCGCCGACGAACAGCGCTATCGCGATCTGGTCTCGGCGGGCGCGGTCTCCGCTTCCGCTTATGACCAGGCCAAGGCCGCCGCCCTTGCCGCCCGTGCGCAACTCTCCGCGGCCGAGGCGCAGGCGCGCGTCAGCCGGAACGACGCCGGCTATACGACACTGATCGCCGACGCGGACGGCGTTGTCGCCGCGACGCTGGCCGAACCGGGCCAGGTGGTCGGCGCGGGCCAGATCGTCGTCCGGCTCGCGCGGTCCGGTCCGCGCGAGGCGATTGTCGCGCTGCCCGAAACGCTTCGCCCTGCGCTCGGCACGGCGGCGGAAGCGCGGACCTATGGCGGGCTGGCCGGCAAGGCGCAGCTGCGCCAGCTGAGCGATGCCGCCGATCCGGCGACGCGGACATTCGAGGCCAGGTTCGTCCTTGCCGGCGCGCCCGCGAATGCGCCGCTGGGTTCGACCGTCACCGTCCAGCTCGATGTTCCCGGCCAACAGGCCGCGATCGCGATCCCGCTCGGCGCCATTTACGATCGCGGGCATGGGCCGGGCGTGTGGGTCGTCGCCGACCAAGCGAGCCCCAAGGTCGGCTGGCGTCCGGTGCGCCTCGCCACAATCGGTGACGAAACGGCCGTCGTGACAGCGGGCTTGCGGCCCGGCGAACGCTTCGTGGCACTCGGCGCACACATGCTCCACCAGGGTCAGGCCGTCCGGATCGACGCGGGAGCGGTCCGTTGAGCGAGGTTCCGGAGCAGAAGAGCCGGTTCAATCTCTCCGCGCTGGCGGTGCGCGAGCGGGCGGTCACCTTGTTCTTCATCGTCGCCATCACCCTTGCCGGGATCGTCGCGTTCCTCAACCTCGGACGCGCCGAGGATCCCAGCTTCACCATCAAGGTGATGACCGTGGTGACCGCCTGGCCCGGCGCCACCGCGCAGGAAATGCAGGATCAGGTCGCCGAGCCGCTCGAAAAGCGCCTGCAGGAGCTGCGCTGGTACGATCGCAGCGAGACGTTCACCCGCCCCGGTCTCGCATTCACCACGCTGACCTTGCGCGACAATACGCCCCCTTCAGAGGTCCAATCGGAATTCTACCAGGCCCGCAAGAAGATCGAGGACGAGGCGCCGAAGCTGCCCCGCGGCGTCGCCGGTCCGTTCGTCAACGACGAATATGGCGACGTGACCTTCGCGCTCTATGCGCTGAAGGCGAAGGACGAGGCGCCGCGGGACCTGGCCCGGCAGGCGGAGGCGCTGCGTCAGCGGCTGCTGCACGTCCCCGGCGTCAAGAAGATCAACATCGTCGGCGAACGGCCCGAGCGCATCTTCGTCGAGTTCGCGCAGGACCGGCTGGCGACGCTGGGCATCGCGCCGCGCGCGATATTCACTGCGCTGGCACAGCAGAATTTGATCACGCCGGCGGGTGCGATCGAAGCAAATGGACCGCAAGTTCTGGTCCGGCTCGACGGCGCCTTCGACGATCTGGAGAAGATCCGCGCCCTTCCGATCGTCGCCGACGGCAAGACCCTGCGTCTTTCCGACATCGCCGAAGTCCGGCGCGGCTATGAGGATCCCGCCAGCTTCCTGATCCGCAGCCAGGGTGAGCCGGCCCTACTGCTCGGCGTCGTGATGCGCGAAGGCTGGAACGGCCTCGACCTCGGCAAATCACTGAAGACCGAAGTCGCGGCGATCGCGTCGGAGCTGCCGCTGGGCATGTCCTTCACGCCCGTGACCGACCAGTCAGTGAACATCTCCGAGGCCGTCGACCAGTTCATGCGGACTTTCCTCGAAGCCCTGGCGATCGTGATGGTGGTCAGCTTCATCGCGCTCGGCTGGCGCGTGGGCATCGTCGTGGCGGGCGCGGTACCGCTGACGCTCGCGATCGTCCTGATCATCATGTGGGCGACCGGACGCGTGCTGGACCGCATCACGCTGGGCTCGTTGATCCTCGCCCTCGGCCTGCTCGTCGACGACGCGATCATCGCGATCGAGATGATGGTCGTGAAGATGGAAGAGGGCTTCGACCGGATCAAGGCGTCGGCCTATGCGTGGAGCCATACCGCGGCGCCGATGCTGGCGGGGACGCTGGTGACGGTGATCGGCCTGATGCCGGTCGGCTTCGCCCGTTCGACCGCGGGGGAATATGCCGGCAACATCTTCTGGGTCGTCGGCTTCGCCCTGCTCGCCTCGTGGGTCGTGGCGGTTGTCTTCACGCCGTATATGGGCGTGAAGCTGCTGCCGGCGATCAAGCCGGTCGCGGGCGGCCACGACGCGATCTACCAGACGCCGCGCTACCAAAGGCTGCGCGGGCTGATCCGCTGGGCCGCGACGCGCAACCGGCTGGTGACGCTCGCGACGCTGGCCGCATTCCTCGTCGCCGGCGCCGGCATGGCGCTGGTGAAGAAGCAGTTCTTCCCCACTTCCGATCGGCCCGAGGCCCTGGTCGAAGTCCAGATGCCCAAGGGGACGTCGATCGAGCAGACCAGCGCCGCCACCGAACAGGTCGAGGCCTGGCTGCGCAACAGCCGGAGGCAGAGGTCATCACTGCCTATGTCGGACAGGGCGCGCCGCGCTTCTATATGGCGCTTTCGCCCGAACTGCCCGATCCGTCCTTCGCCAAGATCGTCGTGCGCACGCCATCGGAAGAGGCCCGCGACGCACTGAAGGAGCGCCTGCGCGGCGCCGTGGCCGGGGGCCTCGCTCCCGCGGCGCGCGTGCGGGTGACGCAACTCGTCTTCGGCCCCCTCCCCTTATCCCGTGGCATTCCGCGTCAGTGGTCCGGATGTCGACAAGGTGCGCACCATCGCGGACCGAGTCCAGGCGATCATGGTCGCGGACCCGATGATGCGCACCGTCAACACCGATTGGGGTGAGCGCGTGCCGACGCTTCACTTCGTGCTCGATCAGGACCGGCTTCGCGCCATGGGCCTGACCTCGGGCGATGTCGGTGAACAGCTTCAGTTCCTGCTCTCCGGCGTGACGGTCAGCCAGGTTCGCGAGGATATCCGCACCGTCGACGTAGTCGCCCGCTCCGCCGGCAAGGCTCGGCTCGATCCGGCGCGCGTCGGCGATTTCACGCTGACCGCGACGAACGGCCAGCGCATTCCGATCAGCCAGATCGGCAAGCTCGAGCTGCGCATGGAGGATCCGATCCTGCTGCGCCGGGACCGCATGCCGACCGTCACCGTGCGCGGCGACATCGCCAACGGCCTGCAGCCGCCCGACGTCTCGACCGCCATGTTCAGGAAGCTCCAGCCGGTCATCGACACGCTGCCCGCCGGGTACCGCATCGTCATGGGCGGCTCGATCGAGGAGGCGGGCAAGGCCAATGCCGCGCTGGCACCGATCTTCCCGATCATGATCCTGCTGATGATGATCGTCATCATGCTCCAGGTGCGCCAGTTCTCCGCGATGGCGATCGTGCTGCTGACCGCCCCCTCGGGCTGGTCGGCGTGGTGCCGACGCTGCTGGTGACCGGCCAGTCCTTCGGCTTCAACGCCATATTGGGGCTGATCGCCCTGGCGGGCATATTGATGCGCAACACGCTGATCCTGATCGGCCAGATCGAGGAGAACCGTCAGCACGGCCGGACGCCGTTCGATGCCGTGGTCGAAGCGACCGTGCAGCGGTCCCGCCCGGTGATCCTGACGGCGCTGGCCGCGGTGTTCGCCTTCGTCCCCCTCACCCATTCGGTATTCTGGGGCGCGATGGCCTTCACGCTGATCGGCGGGACGCTGGTCGGAACGATCCTGACCCTCGGCTTCCTGCCGGCGCTCTACACGCTCTGGTACCGGATCAAGCCCGACGCGCAGAGCCCGGCGACGGAGGGGCGGCGGCATGAGCGTGCTCGAATCCGACGAGCCGATTGCGACGTCTTGCCATGAGAGCGGATCATGGGCGGCGCAACGCTCGATCAGTTTGACAATCTCCGACGACAGCACCGTCACGAGAGAAGATCCGCTCGAAAAGATCGAAGGACGCTGGACATTGCAGATCCTGCTCCGTCTCAACGCAGGCGAGCACCGGTTCTCGGATCTGAGATCGGCGATTCCGCGAGTCAGCGCGAACATCCTGACCGACCGGCTTCGCGCCCTGGAACGCGCGGGGCTCGTCGAACGACACCATCTCCCTCCACCGCACGCCAGCCAGATCTACATGCTCGCCGATCTGGCCGCCGGCCTGAGACCGGCACTGGATGCCCTTTCGCGCTGGCGCACGGAAACGCGCAGGGCGCCCCTTCCGGCACGGAGCACGGGCTGATCATGCATCAGGACATGGAGCAATCGCGATGAAGCTGCAGGACACCGCGCGTGAGATCTGGCGCAAATTCGAAGCGCTCTCCTTCGCACTGGACTACGACCCCTATGCCGATATCGCCTCGCGCTTCGAGCGGCTGGAACGTGACAGCCAGTCTCGACAAGCGGAATTGACGGCCCTGTCAGCGGAAGTGCTGAACCTGTCCGAACAACTGCGCCGGGAGTCTCGCCCGCCGCACTGACGGTCCTTCGGGAGCCGGGCAGCACATTCCCCATCGACCGTGAAATGAAACCTCACGCGCCGGACGGGCTCTGCCCTCAGTCGTTCTCCACCGTCGCAGAGCGAACGAGAGCGCGAAGGATCGTCTCGCGCATCGTCTCGGTGGGCCGGCCGATCAGCCCGCTCAACGTGCGCGATCGGTCCGCGAGGATGCCGCCGGCCGCTTTGGCACTATATTCGGCCAGCGCGGCCGCGAAGCCGGCCGGCACGCCGGCACCGATCAACGCCTCGCGATACTCGTCTTCGGGCAGGTCGCGATATTGGACCGCCCTTCCCGCTGCCGCGCCCAGCGCTTCCGCGACGTCGGACAGAGTGAACGCCTCGTCGCCCGCCAGTTCGTACACGCGGTCGGGCCCGGATGCTCCGGTCAGGATCACCGCCGCCGCCTCGGCATAGTCGGCGCGCGTGGCGGCGGAGATCGGGCCGCTGCCGGTGCTGCCGAGCAGAACGCCGTGCGCGATCGCGGCCTCCGCGCCGATCAGATAATTCTCGATATACCAGCTGTTGCGCAGGATGGCGTAAGAGAGGCCGCTGGCGGCGATCATACGCTCGGTCTCTAGGTGCGATTCGGCAAGGCTCATCGGGTTCGTATCGGCATGGAGGATGCTGGTATAGGCGATCCGTTCGATCCCGGCGCGAACGGCGGCGTCGATCACCGCCTTGTGCTGTGCGATCCGCCCATCGGGCGTATCCGACGACACGAACAGCAACCGTGTCACGCCGTCGAGAGACGCCGGCAGTCCTTCGGGCGCGTCATAATCGAACGCCCGGACCGTGACGCCGAGCCGCTCCAGATCCAGCGCCTTGGCCGGATCGCGTACGAGCGCGACGATCTCGCCCGCGTCGACGCGGCGCAGAAGCGATGCGATGGCAAGGCGGCCGAACTGGCCCGTTGCTCCCGTGACAGCGTACATGGTTGCTCCTTTCATCGGTGGAGCAGCCCAGATATGACCATACCCAATCAGAAGTAAGTACGGACATCGGGGTAAGTATGGAAACTGCCAAGACCAACCATCTCGCAACGCAGCTCGCCCGCGGGGAGATGCTCGACGCGAATTGCCCGTCGCGGGAGGTGCTGGTGCACATGACGGGCAAGTGGAATGTCCTGCTGCTGATCGCCCTTCGCGACGGGACGATGCGCTTTGCCGAGCTGCGACGGAAGGTGAACGGGGTAAGCGAGCGGATGCTCGCGAAGAGCCTTCAGCAGCTAGAGCGCCATCATCTCCTGATCCGGCGAAGCTATCCGGTCGTGCCGCCGCATGTCGAATACACGCTCACCCCGCTCGGGCGGGAGGCAGCCGAACGGATCGCCGGCCTGACCGACTGGATCGAGGAGAATGTGCAGGCGCTGATCGGCGAGGAATGACACTTTCAGGCTAGATGAGGGTCAGGCCCACCGCCGGCGACTGCAAGACTCCCAGTCCGATCATTTTCTCTCCTCGCTTCGGGCCCGGTTTGGTTCGGCAAGCGGGTTCTGAGAAAAGCGGACGAGCTATCGGTGGATAACTAAAACAAGTTCGTTTATCCATTCGGGAGAGACCGTTCGACGTGACCCGCAGAGCTTGCTTTTCACCATCTCTGCCCGCGATCTGACGATCCACCAGAGAGGAGCAATCGATGATCGACCCGCGAACCCACCTTAGCCGTCGCGACTGGATGCGGGGCGCCGCGGCCACCGCCGGGCTTCTCGCGACGCCGGGCGGCGCATGGGCCCGCCGCATCGCGCCGAGCGACCGGGTCAATGTGGCGGTCATCGGGGCCGGCGGCATGGGCGCGCAGAACATGACGAAGCTCACCAGCCAGAACATCGTCGCGGTGGCCGATGTCGACTTCGGCCATGTCGCGAAGGCCTTTGTCGACGACAAGGGGGTTGCCCGTCCGGATCGGCAGCCGCTCAAGCAGGCCTATGACCGCGCGGCGAAGTTCGCGGACTATCGGCGCATGCTGGACAGCCGCAAGGACATCGATGCCGTGGTGATCGCCACTCCGGACCATCACCACGCGATCGCCGCGAAGACCGCAATGGAGCGCGGCCTCCACGTCTATGTGCAGAAGCCGCTCACCTATACGGTGCGCGAGGGACGCACGCTGCTCGATCTCGCCCGGCGTAATCCGAAATTGGTGACCCAGATGGGAAACCAGGGCCACTCAGGCGATGACGGCCGCCGAGTGGTGGAGCTGATCCGCGGCGGTGTCATCGGCCGGGTGCGCCAGGTCCATGCCTGGACCAATCGGCCGGTCTGGCCGCAGGGGAAAAGCGCCCCGCCGCAGTGCCGAAGCCCGCCACCCTCGACTGGGACCTGTGGCTCGGGCCGGCGCCGGTCGATTGGGGCTACAATCCGGATTATGCCCATTTCAACTGGCGCGGCTGGGTCCCGTTCGGCGTCGGCTCGCTTGGCGACATGGGTGCCCATCTCATCGACTTCCCCGTCTGGGCGTTGGAACCGGGGCTGCCCACGCGGATAGAGACGCGGCATAGCCGCTGGGGTGGCGACGACGATATCTGGGACGGCAAGCCGCCCGCCGACCTTGGCAGCTATCCGCTCGCCAACATAACCACCTACGAGTTCGGCCATGCCAAAGGCGGGCCGATCACGATGACCTGGTATGACGGCGGGCTGATGCCGCCGACTCCTCCGGCGATGCCGGCCACCGCCCGGATGAATCCGGATGGAGGCGTGCTCTATATCGGCGACCGCGGAATGCTGATGCACGACACTTATGGCGAGAAGCCCGTGCTGATCGGAGAGGGAACGGCCGCACGTGCGGCGGCGGTGCCGGTTTCGCTGCCCCGGATATTGGGCGGCCGGGAGGGGCACGAGATGAACTGGATCCGCGCGATCCGCGGCGAGGAGGCAATCTCCTCACCTTTTTCGGTCGCAGTGCCGCTGAACGAGACGATGATCCTCGGCATGGTTGCGATGCGGGCGGATCAGCCGATAGAATATGACGGCGTCGCCGGCCGGATCACCAACGTGGCCGACGCCAATCGCTTTCTGGACCGGGAGTATCGCAAGGGATGGGCAATATGATCATCACCGCCGCAGCCATGAGCCTGCTCGGCGCAACCCCGGGTACCCCGGTCGTGCAGACGACGCCGCAGGCCCGCCCGCAGGACACCGAAGTCTGGGCGCCCGAAGTGCCGGTGGTTACACCGGGCCCGGCCACGACGGTCGCCCCGCCGTCCGACGCCTTGGTCCTGTTCGACGGCAAGAATCTCGGCGAATGGGTTTCGACCAAGGACAAGTCACCCGCGCGTTGGACGGTGGCGGATGGCGTGCTGACCGTGCGCAAGGGCACCGGCAACATCGAGACGCGCCGCAAGTTTCGCAATTATCAGCTGCATCTCGAGTGGCGGATTCCGAGCGGCATCACCGGAGAGGGCCAGGCGCGCGGCAATAGCGGGCTGTTCCTCGCCTCCACCGGCGACGGCGATGCCGGCTATGAGCTCCAGATCATGGATAGCTTCCGCAACAAGACCTATGTCAACGGCCAGGCAGGCAGCATCTACAAGCAATATCCGCCGCTCGCGAACCCGATCCGGGCGCCCGGCGAGTGGCAGAGCTATGACGTGGTCTGGACCGCGCCGGTCTTCGCCGCGGATGGATCGCTGACCAGTCCAGCCTATGTGACTGCCTTCATGAACGGTATCCTCGTGCAGGATCACGTCGCGCTCAAGGGCGAGACGGTCTATATCGGAGCGCCGCGCTACACTGCGCACGGTGCTGCGCCGATCAAGCTCCAGGATCATGGCGATCCCAGTCCGCCGATCAGCTTTCGCTCCATCTGGGTGCGCGAGCTGAAATGAGCGGGCCGGGCGCTCCTGCCATAAGCAGGCAGGAGCGCCAGTTCGCAATCAGAAGCTGAAGCCCGCGCTGAAGCGGAACGACCGCCCGAGGATCGGTCGCGCCAGGATCGGCCCCGATCCCTGCGAGCCGATGATGCGCGGATTGCCTTCGGTGAGGCCGACCTCGTTGGTCAGGTTGTTGCCGGTCACCTGAAGCTTTACCCGCTCCGCGACATCGACCGAGACGCCGGCATCGAGCTGATAGAAATGCGGCAGCAGCTGGTTGTTCTCCACGTCCGAGAAACGGTCGCCGGTATATTGCAGCGTCGCGAAGACCGAGGGCTTCACGCTGCCGAGATCGACTTCATAGGCCGGCGTCACGCGCCACGCCCAGCGCGGCTGGCGCTGGACGCGGTTGCCGGTGTTGTCGATCGTGCCGCCTCCCGTGAAGAAATCCTCGTACGTGCTGTCGAGCCAGGTGGCGGCGCCCGACAGGCTGAAGCCCGGGAACGGCCGGATCGCGCCCTCGAGCTCGACGCCGGTCGCCTTGGCGCCGCCGATCTGGCTGAGCGGCACATTGTTGACGAGTTGCGTGGTCGCGAGCCCGTCGAACTTGTTGTGGAACAGCGTGGCGTAGAGGTTGACCAGCGGCGTCGAGATCTTGAGCCCGCCTTCATAGGTTTCGACCTCGGCAGTGATGGCGAGGCCGGTGTCGTTGGCGATGTCCGCGTCCGAGGCGTCGCGCAGATTGTCGAACTGCGGGAAGCTGTTACCGCGACTGTAACGCGCGAACACGCCGATCTGGCGCGTGACGTCATAATTGACGCCGGCCGTCCACGACCAGGCCGAATCCGAATAGTCGATCCGGCGCGGACCGCCGAACACCGAGACCGAATTGTCGTAGAGCGTGCTGGCATTGCCATCGAGATCGACGGTCCCGCCCGGCGTGCGGATCGTCCCGTTCACCGTGTGCCGTTGCCAGCGCACGCCACCGTCGACACGCAGCTCCGGCGTGATCTGAAATTCGTCGACTGCGTAGAAGGCATAGTCGCTGCCGTCATATCGGCCGTCGACGATGAAGCCGGGGCCGCTGGTGAAGCCGCCCAGCGTCGCGGTCCGACCGCCGTTCAGGGTCATGTTGAGCAGCCGCGCATTGGGTTCGCCGGTGAGCAGCATTTGGTTGCCGAGCGACC
Source organism: Sphingomonas sp. 7/4-4 (assembly GCF_027941955.1). Lineage (GTDB taxonomy): Bacteria > Pseudomonadota > Alphaproteobacteria > Sphingomonadales > Sphingomonadaceae > Sphingomonas. Next base: position 23,953 of record NZ_CP115960.1, on the reverse strand, counting down.
AGCTGTCGCGCGACGTGTAGTTGGCGTAGTAGAAGCCGCCCGTCAGCTTGTTCGGGCCGGCGCTCCATTCGAAGCCGGTATCGGCGACGAAGGAAGAGATTTTCTTGCGCACCTCCCAGACACCGGCGCGCATCACCGGTGTGGTCGCGGCGAGCGCGCCGCTGCCATTGACATAGCCGAGGCTGGCGACCGTGGAGCCTGCGCCGCCCAGCGTCACCGCCATGTCCGAAGCCGCGACCGGCGCCTCGGCCGGTACCAGCCCTACCGTGTCGGCATTGCCGCCGAGATAGCTGAGGCGCTCGCGCAACCGGAAACCGTCGGCGACCTCATAGTCGAAGTTAATGCCGGTGTTGAACACGTCGGCGCCGCGCCCGTCGGCGAGGTCGACGGTACGGCCGACCAGATTGGTCGTGACGCGCGTCTCGCGCCCGGCGAGCGCGCCGGTTCCGGCGTCGAAGCCCGGATATTCGCTGATCTCGTTGCCGTTTTGGACGATCGGGATCGGCAGCAGCCACTGGCCGTGATCGTTGAGGTAGCGCGCATAGATCTCGACCGAGCCGCGATTGCCGAAATCGTGATGCACGTTGGCGGTGACCTGTCCGCCCTTCTCGGCGCGGTATTGCGGATCGCGGACGCCGTTGCCCTGGGCGTAATAACCGCCGATCATGAAGCCGGTATCTTCATTGAGCGGTCCCGAGATCCAGGCGTCGCCGCGGATTTCGCCGAAATCGGTATAGGATATCTTGCCGAGCCCGTGGAATTCGCTGCCGCCGGTCCGCGGCACGACGTTGACGGTGAGCCCGGGCTGGCCGTTGGAGAAGAGCGAACCCGTGCCGCCGCGAACGGCCTCGATCCGCTGCACGGTTTCGTCGAGACGGATCAGCTGCGAATTCTCGAGGAACGACAAGGTCGGCGGCGGGAATATCGGCACGCCGGCGAGCTGGAAGGTGACGAACTGCGCGTCGCCGCCTGAAGGATAGCCGCGCACGAAGATGTTCGCGCCGTTCTGTCCGCCGGAGCTCTCCGCCATCACGCCCGGGACGGTCCGCAGCAGATCCGCGGTGCTGTTGGGCGCGGCGCGCGCGATCGCTTCGCTGGAAAGCGTGGTAACCGCGAAGGCAGCGTCCTGCCGCCGTGTCCCGCCGCCGGCCGTGCCGACCACGACGATTTCCTCGCCGTCAGTATATTCGGGGGCCTCTGCAACGTTCGGTTCCGATCGCTGCGCCGCATCCGTGTCTTGCGTTGTCCGCGTGTCGGCGGCGGTCTGCGCAGCCGCGTAGCTCGGCAGCATCAGCGCGGCCGGCGCGGCGCCGAGAAGGAGCAGGCGCAGTGGATTCTGGAGCTTTTTCATGGCTTCCTCCCTTTCGTCGGCCTCCTGAGCAACGCTGGAGCCCGATCGTTTTCCTGAGGGTCAATTTACCATTTGCCGGACCCGCGGTTCAATCGACCCAAGGGTGACTTGGCGGGATGACATGCACGCCTCGTCGATTGCGGCGATCGTATCGCCGCACTTTCATCCGGCACGATGACAGCGCGCGCTCGATCCGATATGGAAGCACCATGCTGCGCCGCTGGGGGTACTTTCTGCTTGGGCTGCTCGCCTGTTCGCTGGTTGCGACGGCGACGGTGCACGGGCGCGAGGCGCCTGGCGTTCCCGAGATATCGTGCAGCGGCGGGGAGACGCATGCGGAGGGCGACCGCGATCAGGTGCCGGCCGATGCCGACCAGGGCGTCCCACATCATCACGGTACCTGCCATGGTCACGCCTTTGCTGTCGAGGTCGATGCGCGGGCGACGATGAAGCGGCAACGCCTTTCCAGCCAGATCTTCCCGCGACATGGGCAGGGCCTGGCTTCGCTTTTGATCGATCCAGCCTTGAGACCACCAAGGGCCTGAGACGCACCCGCGTCCCCGCCCCTTGAACGCAATTTGCCGGTGCCGCTTTGACGCGGATCCGGCCGAGGAAATCGATCGATGAAACCGATAATCGCGGCCTTGCCGCTTGCCCTGCTGCTTGTCGCCTGCGGCGGCAGCTCGCCAGCCGAAAACCATGCCCAGCCTGAAGCCGGGCATGGCGAAGGCGTCGTCACGCTGACGCCCCAGCAAATCGCCACCGCCGGAATCGAAGTTGTCAGCCCGACGATCGGCGGCAATGGCGGTGCCATCGCGCTGCCGGCGCTGCTGGAGAGCGATCCGCAGGCGACGCGGATCGTCGCCGCCACGGTGCCTGGCCGCATCGTCGAGTTGCGCCACAATCTCGGCGACAGCGTCCGGCGCGGCGAGACGCTGGCGGTGCTTGAAAGCCGCGAGGCAGCCGGTCTGCAGGCCGAGGTCCAGCGCGCCGCCGCAGCCGCCGAGCTGGCACGGACCACGCTCGCACGCGACGAGGCGCTCTACGCCAAGGGTTTCCGGCCCTTGCGCGAAGTCGAAATCTCGCGTGCCGCCGCGAAGCAGGCCAATGTCGCTCTGCGGCTCGCGCGCGAACAGGTCGCCGCCAGCGGCGGGCGCGGCGGCAGCTATAACCGCATCGTCATCGCCGCGCCGATCTCGGGCCGGATCATCGCGCGCAAGGCAGTGCTGGGTCAGAATTTCGCGGCGGACGCGGCCGAGACCGAACTGTTCCGCATCGCGCAACTCGATCGGCTGAGCGTCACGCTCTCGCTGTCTCCCGCCGATGCCGGACGCGTGCGGCCGGGAATGACGGTGCAGGTCACCGCGCCGGAGCGCAGCCAGTCCGCTCGAATCAGCTTCGTCTCGCCCGCGCTTGATGCGGAGACGCGCCAGGTGCCCGCAATCGCGATGCTCGACAATCGCGCCGGCCAGTGGCGCGTGGGCGAGCCGGTGACCGCTTCGATCCAGCTTCCCGGGACCGGCGACGGCGCAATCCGTGTGCCCTCGACTGCGGTGCAGACGGTGGACGGCAAGAGCGTCGTGTTCGTACGCACCGACGCAGGGTTTCGCGCCGCTCCGATCACGCTCGGACGGCAGGACGGTGCCATGGTCATTGTGACCGGCGGCCTCAGCGGGCACGAGCGGATCGCCGCGGCGAACAGCTTCACGCTCAAGTCCGCGCTCGGCGCGGCCGAAGCCGGGCATGAGGACTGAGCCATGATCGATCGCATCGTCACATGGGCGGTGGACCGGCGCTGGCTGGTCCTGCTGCTCACCGCCATCGCCGCGATCATCGGCGGCGCGTCGCTCGCGCGCCTGCCGATCGACGCGGTGCCCGATATCACCAACAACCAGGTGCAGGTGAACGTCCTCGCACCCGCGCTGTCACCCGAACTGATCGAGAAGCAGGTCGCCTTCCCGATCGAAACCGCGCTCGCCGGGATCAAGGGACTGGAGAGCACGCGCTCGCTGAGCCGCAACGGCTTTGCCCAGGTCACTGCGGTCTTCTCCGATTCCACGGATATCTATTTTGCGCGGGCGCAGGTCCAGGAACGGATGACTGCAGCGCAGGAGGCGCTGCCCGGCGGCGTGAAGCCCGAAATGGGACCGATCGCCACCGGGCTGGGTGAGGTCTATATCTGGACCCTGCGCTATGCCGAGCGTGCCCACGAGCAACACCGTCCCGGCGAGCCCGGCCTCCAGCCCGACGGCAGCTACATCACGCCCGAGGGCGACCGGCTGGCGAGCGAAGCCGACAAGGCAACCTACCTCCACACCGTGCAGGACTGGATCGTCGCGCCGCAGATCAAGACGGTCGACGGTGTCGCCGGGATCGACTCGCTCGGCGGCTACGAGAAGGAATATCTCGTCGTCCCCGACGTCCAGCGGCTCGCCGCGCTCGAGCTGTCGCTCGCCGATCTCGCGACTGCGCTCGAGCGCAACAACGTCGCGACCGGTGGCGGCACCGTGAACCGCAACGGCGAAGGCCTCGCGGTTCGCGCCGATGCTCGCATCCGCAGCCTCGCCCAGCTGCGTGGCACCGTGATCGCCACCCGCGAAGCCACGCCGATCACGCTCGGCCAGGTCGCCGAGGTGCGCCTCGGCCAGGGCGTCCGAATGGGCGCCGGCTCGGAAAACGGGCGCGAGGTGATCACCGGCACTGCGATCATGCGGATCGGGGAGAACAGCCGCACCGTCTCGTCCGGAGTCGATGCCAAGCTCGAGGCGATCGCGCCGTCGCTGCCCCGCGACATCGTGATCGAACCGGTCCTTGATCGCACCAGGCTGGTCAACGCGACCATCACGACCGTCACGAAGAATCTGGCCGAAGGTGCGTTGCTGGTCACGGCCGTGCTGTTCCTGCTGCTCGGTAATTTCCGCGCGGCGCTGATTGCGGCGCTGGTGATCCCGCTCACCATGCTGCTCACCGGATTCGGGATGCTGCGCCTCGGTGTCTCGGCAAACCTGATGAGTCTCGGGGCGCTCGACTTCGGGCTGATCGTCGACGGTGCCGTGATCATCGTCGAGAACGCGCTGCGCCGCATCGCCGAACGCCAGCATGCAGCCGGGCGCACCCTGGCCCCGTCCGAACGGCTGGAGGTTGTCGGCGGTGCCGCGCGCGAGATGATCCGCCCCTCGGTGTACGGCCAGGCCATCATCATCATCGTCTATGTTCCGCTGCTCACCCTGACGGGTGTCGAAGGCAAGACGTTCGAGCCGATGGCACTGACCGTCATCATGGCCCTGATCTTTGCCTTCATACTATCGCTTACCTTCGTGCCCGCCGCGATCGCCATCGCGCTTTCGCGGCCGGTCGAGGAAAAGGAAGGCCGCGTCGTCGGCTGGCTGCGGCGCCGCTACGAGCCGGGTCTGGACCGCGCCATGAAACGGCCGAGCCTGACGCTCGGGGTGGCGATAGCAGCCCTGGCCCTGGCCGCAGGCGCCTACACCAGGCTCGGCCAGGAATTCCTGCCGCAGCTCGACGAAGGCGATGTCCTCGTCTCCGCGTTCCGCGTACCCGGCACTTCGGTCGAGCAGAGCCAGAAGATGCAGGCGCAGATCGAGCATGCGCTTCAGGGCATGCCCGAAATCCGCACCGTCTTCTCGCGCACCGGCACTGCCGAGGTCGCGTCGGATCCGATGCCGCCCAACGCGACCGATACCTTCATCATGCTCAAGGACCGCAAGGACTGGCCCAACCCCTCCGAGGACAAAGCCGCAGTGGTCGAGCGGATCGAGGCCCGGCTCGCGCAGGTGCCCGGCCATGCCTATGAAGTGACCCAGCCGATCCAGATGCGCTTCAACGAGCTGATCGCCGGCGTCCGATCCGACGTGGCGATCAAGATATTCGGCGAGGACTTCGACGAGATGAACGCGACCGCCGCGAAGATCGCCGGCGTGCTTCGCCGCACGGCCGGCGCCGAGGACGTCAAGGTCGAGCAGACCGAAGGACTACCGATGCTCGACATCGCCTATGCGCAGGACCGCGCCGCGCGGCTCGGAGTCAGCGCGCAGGATGTGGCCGATACGGTTGCCACTGCGGTGGGTGGGCGGGAGGCCGGGCGGATCTTCGAGGGCGACCGCAGCTTCCCGGTCGTCATTCGCCTGGGCGATGCCGCCCGCGCCGACGTCGAGACGCTCGGCCAGACACCGGTGCAGACCCCGGGCGGCAGCTTCGTACCGCTCGCCTCGGTCGCCGACATCCGGCTGGTCGACGGGCCGAACCAGATCAGCCGCGAGAACGGCAAGCGGCGTGTCGTCGTGCAGGCCAATGTCCGCGGTCGCGACGTGGCGAGCGTGGTGACGGATGCGAGATCGGCAATCGCGAAGGAAGTGCAGCTTCCCGCCGGCACCTGGCTCGAATGGGGCGGCCAATTCGAGAACCTCGCCTCCGCACGCGACCGGCTGGCGTTGGTCGTGCCCGCGTGCTTCGCGCTGATCCTGCTATTGTTGTTCGGCGCGCTCGGCAATGCGCGCGATGCGGCCATCGTCTTCACCGGCGTGCCGCTTGCCCTTGTAGGCGGCGTGCTTGCGCTGCAGCTGCGCGGCATGCCGTTCTCCATCTCCGCCGCGGTCGGCTTCATCGCATTGTCGGGCATCGCGGTGCTCAACGGGCTGGTTATGCTGACATCGATCCAGCAACTCGTGGCCGAAGGGTTCGACCGCGCGGCCGCGGCGCGGAGGGCGCGCTCGCCAGGCTGCGTCCGGTGGCAATGACTGCGCTGGTAGCGAGCCTGGGCTTCGTGCCAATGGCGCTCGGTCACGGCGCCGGCGCCGAAGTCCAGAAGCCGCTGGCGACAGTGGTGATTGGCGGGCTGATCAGCGCCACGTTGCTCACCTTGTTCGTGCTGCCGACGCTCTATGCCAGGTTCGGCAGCCCGAACACCGCGACGCCAGCCTCCTCATGAGACGGCCGATACGTGCAGTAGAATCTCCTCAAACCGGCCAAGCGCGCGGACGAGGTTCGGACGGCCGCCAAGGCAGCGCTCGTAACTTGAGTTGCGCTGGGCAGCTGGTCGCACCTTCAGTAGCCGCTCGATCGCGTCGAATAGCACGGCTGGATGCCGATCGATCTCGTCTTTCCCGCCGCTCAGGCCGGGTTGTGCTTCGCCAGGAATGCCTCCAGCGCCTTGAGGAACTCCAGCCGGTCCTCGCTGCGCGAGAAATGGTGATCGGCTTCGGGCTGTTCGATCCAGATCACTTCCTTGCCCGCCGCCTTGAGCTTCTGCGCCATCACCCGCGAATGGACCGGCGGCACCACCCGATCCTTCTTGCCGTGCACCAGCAGGATCGGAATCGAGAAGTCGCCGGCGAGATTGACCGGCGAGACGCTCTTCAGGTCCGGCGCCTGCATCTTGAGCCAGTCCTTCCGCGCGCCCGCGCCGAGGAAGTTGCTGTTATGGTTGATCATCCGGTTGAGATCGGAGACGCCGGCATAGGCCACGGCGCAGCGGTATAGCTTGCCGTCGCGCTGCGCCGCGCGCATCGCGGCATAGCCGCCATAGGAAGCGCCGACCATGCAGACTCGCTTCGGATCCGCGATCCCCAATTTGGCGAGCTCGGCAACCGCGTCGTTGAGATCGTCCTGCATCGCCAGGCCCCATTGGCCGAGCCCCTTGTCGGTGAACGGCGTACCATAGCCCGAAGAGCCGCGGTAATTGGGCTGGATCACGGCATAGCCGCGCTCGGCGAGGAACTGGGTCCACCAGTCCCATTCCTCGGTGTCGCGCGCGAAGGGCCCGCCATGCGGCATCACGATCAGCGGCAAGTTGGATTTCTTGCCGAACGGCAGCGTCAGCACCGCGGCGATCTCCAGCCCATCGCGTGCCTTGTAACGGATCGTGCGCACCGGATTGAGCCGCTTCAGTCCGATCGTGCTGTTGTTCGTCTTGAGGAACTCCATCGAATCGTCGGCGGCGCGATACAGGAAATAGGCGCCGGGGGCGTTGCTGCCCCCGACATGGACGATTGCCGCCGTGCGATCGCGATTGAGCGAGACGATCCGCGGCTCGCCGCCCTTGATCTTGTCGGCAATCGTCTTCTGCATCGCCTCCATCGCCGGATCGGTCCAGCGGATGCCCGGCTTGTTCTCGTTCACATAGACGCCGACATAGTTGAAGCCGGTCTGGTCGCGCATCAGCCCGCCAATGTCGTAGCCCTTGGTCGCGAAGAGCTGTTTGCCCCGCGTCAGCGTCGCTAGGTCGAGCTCGTACAGCGCCGAATACCCATCGTCGTCGTCCGAGATCATCAGGCCCTTGCCCGGTTCCTTCAGGAACAGCGAAGGAACCGTCAGCGTGTCCTTGTGCGTGCGTGCGCGATCGATCGTCCTGAAGCTGTCCTTGGCGCTCTCGCGATACACTGCGCGGCGGGTGCGCCCGTCCAGCGACGATCCGATCCCCATCCGGATCGTGCCGCTGCCATCGGCATACCAATCCCAGATCCCCTCGCGGCCGCGAAGCGCCAGCTTGCGCTTGCCGGTGGAGACGTCGATCTCGTCGACCTGCGGCCAGAAACCGGCATTGTTCGAATAGACCGACATCTGCGACGCCATCAGGATGCGCGGCGTCCCGTCGGTGGCGGTCCAGATCAGGTCGTCCGCGTTCTGGGCGGCTTCGCGGCTCGACAGCAGGATCGTCTTGGTGCCGGTGGCGTTCACGCTCACCGCGCGCCGCACATAGAAGTCGTCGCCTTCGAACGGCTGCAATTCGCCGATGCCGAGCACCAGCCAATCGTCATTGACCCATTTCCACCAGTTGAGATCGGAATCTCCCAAGCCCACGAGGCGCGGCTTGCCGCCGTCGAGCGGGATGATCGCGAAATATTGGGTGCCGTTGACTGCGACCTTGGCAGCGATCGCGTTACCCTTTGGGGAGAGCTCGGGGCCCTCGAAAGACGGGATCTCGGCGAAAACCGAAGTCTCCAGCGGCCCGGCCTTCTTTTCGGCCGCTTTCTCCACCGGTTTATCCGCTGTCTGCGCCCCTGCCGTCGCGGCGATCGCGACCAGCCCGCCCGCAACCAGCAGGCTCCACCCCCAACGCGACATCATTCCCCCTTCGATTCCCGTGCCCCGGGGTCGATGCTGTCGCCTTTTTCCTCCCGCCGCAAGCCGTTACGGTCAGATCACCGGCTGCAGCGTCCGCGTCTCGGTCCGCCCGCTCAGGATCGCCACAGCGGCCGCGAGACCGAATGCCCCGGCGATCAGGAAAGCGGGGGTGTAGGTACCGGTCAAGGTGCGGATCGCGCCCGCGCCGAACGCCGCGGTCGCCGCACCCAATTGGTGCCCGACCATCACCCAGCCGAACACGATCGGCGCATCGCGCTCGCCGAACGTGAGGTTGGCGAGTTTCACCGTCGGCGGCACCGTCGCGATCCAGTCGAGCCCATAGAAGACGGCGAACAGGAACAGGCTGCCCGGACCGAAATCGAGGAACGGCAGCGCCAGCAACGAGAGCCCGCGCAGCCCGTAATAGACGAACAGCAACTTGCGCGGATCATAGCGGTCGGTCAGCCAGCCGGAAGCGGTCGTGCCGATCAGATCGAACAGCCCCATCAGCGAAAGCAGACCCGCCGCCGCGACCGGCGCGATGCCGTGATCGCCGCAGAACGCGATCATATGTGTGCCGACCAGCCCGTTGGTGGTCAGCCCGCAGACAAAGAAAGTACCGAACAGCAGCCAGAACATTGGCGAGCGCGCGGCGCGGAACAGCGCCGTGAAGGCGAGGCTCACCGTCGCGGCCTGCTTGAGCGGCGGGGGCGGCGCGCTGTCTCCGGTCTCGCCGAAGCGGCGGACGCCGACGTCTTGCGGACGCTCGGGGACGAACAGGAACACGAGCGGCAGCATCGCCGCGCTGGCGATCGACACGGCCAGCGCCACCGGGCGCCACGCTCCGCCCTCGGCCAGCCACGCCAGCACCGGCAGGAACACCAGGGCGCCGGTCGCGGTGCTGGCGGTGAGCATCCCCATCACCAGCCCCTGCCGCGTGGCGAACCAGCGGTTGACCACCGCCGCACCCAGCACCGATGCCACCGCGCCGCTGCCCACGCCCGACACCACACCCCAGCTCAGCACATATTGCCACGGCTCGGTCATCCACAGGCTGGCGAAGGTCGCCGATGCCATCAGTACGAGCCCGCCCAGCATCGTCCGCTTGATGCCGATCGACAGCATCAGCGCCGCGGCAAGGGGCCGACGAGCCCGTAGAGCAGGATGCCGATCGCCGCCGCCGCCGAGATCGTCGCGCGATCCCAGCCGAAATGCTGTTCGAGCGGCAGCATCATCACGCCGGGTGCCGAACGCAGGCCCGCCGAAACCAGCAATGCCAGAAAGGTCACGCCGACGACGATGCTGGCATAGCCGCGCGTCGAAACCGGCAGCCGCCGAAGCAGCGCCGTCATGCATTCGCTCCCGGCGCGCCCTCGGCCAGTTCCGTCACTGCGCGCAGTGCCGCTTCCAGTTCCATCCACTTCTCCTCCCCCATCGCACCGACGATGCGCTCCTGCACCGCGTCCCAATCCGCTTCCGCGCCCTCGACCGCAGCTCGGCCGGTGGCAGTGAGCGACGCCAGCTTGGTCCGTCCCTCGCCGGCGGAAACCGCCACCCAGCCCTTGACCTCGATCGGCGCGAGCGCGCGGTAGAGCGAACTGCGGTCCATCACCAGCTGCTCGGCGAGCCGGCTCAGCGGTAGCGGCTCGCCGCGCGCGATATGCCGCAGGAGCGAGAATTGCGCAGTGGTCATCCCGTTGGCGGCGAGCGCGTCGTCATAGACACGCGCCACTGCCCGCGACGCCTTGCGGAGCGTGGTGCACGCGCAGGCGGAAGAAGTGGCCGGAGAATCATGATGCATATGCATGATGTATATGCATCATTCCAGTTGTTCAAGCGTCTCCATTGCCCCCGCTCCGTCGCGCCGCTATCCCGCCTGCCCATGAAGCTCATCATCGGCAACAAGGCCTATTCGTCCTGGTCGCTCCGCGGCTGGCTCGCCTGCAAGCAGTCCGGGCTGCCGTTCGAAGAGGTCGTGGTGCCGCTCTACGACGCGGATTGGGACAAGCGCCGCCAGGGCGACGAGTTCGCGCCATCCTCCGGCAAGGTGCCGATCCTTTGGGACGGCGAGGCAGTGGTGTGGGACAGCCTCGCGATCGTCGAATATCTCAACGACAAGACCGGCGGCGGCAAGTTCTGGCCCACCGATCCGGTCGCCCGCGCAATGGCCCGATCGATGGCGGCGGAGATGCATTCGGGCTTCGCGTCGCTCCGCCGCAAGCACGGCATGAACATCCGTCAGGTCTATCCCCCGAGCACGCCCGATCCCGACGTGATCGTCGAACTGGGCCGCATCATGGAATTATGGGCGCAGGCCCGTGCGCGCTTCGGCGGCGACGGCGAGTTCCTGTTCGGCGCATTCGGCGCGGTCGACATCATGTTCGCGCCGGTAGTGACGCGAGATCGTGACCTATTCGCTCCCCGTCCCCGCTTCGCGCAGAGCTATATGCTCGCGGTGCTCCAGCATCCCTTCATGCAGGACTGGATCGCGGCGGCGCAGGAAGAGGATTGGGTGATCGAGCAGTTCGAGAAGCCGGCGAGCGGCTGAGCGCGTCAGGCCGGAGTGCGGGTATATTCGTCGGCGCGAATGCGGATGCTCTCGATCTGATCGCGCGCGACATGGCCGATCCCGACCAGGTGCCGGCCCGAAAACGCCGCCACATCGGCGACGCTCAACGCGACCACGGACAAGAGGAGCATCCAGCGCATGCGGCCATGATAGCGGGCATCCATGAAGCTCGGCTGAATCGCGCGTTATGGAAAACTACAGGGTTCCGCCGTGCTTGCGCCGAAACCCTTCTCCCGCCGGCAGATGCATGTCGATGTCGGGATAATGGCAGTCGGTTTCGGCCGGCCGGCCGACGGCAATGAAAACGCAATCTCCGTCGCTGCGGTTCTGCAGGACATGGCCGTTGCCGTCGCCCTTGGGAAACGCGGCGATGTCGCCGGGGCGCATCATCGTCTCGCCCGCGTCATCGACGAGCACCGCCTCGCCGCTCAACATTACGACGAACTCGTCCTCGCCTTCGTGCCAGTGCCGCTGCGACGACCAGGCGCCGGGCTTCAGGGTGACATGGGTGAAACCGAAATCGCCGATCCCGCTCGCCGGCGCCAGCCGCCGATACCAGCGCCCCTGCACGACGTCCGAATACGGCTTCGGATAGCCGGTTGCATTGGTCTGCGGGATTGTATCGAGATCGAGCTTGGGCAATGCCACCTCCACTGGATTTGGAGAGCCTTTGCCCGACGTCATCGAACTCACCAAGGCGCTGATTGCCGCCGAGAGCGTCACCCCGGCCCGCGGCACCGTGTTCGACGTGCTCGAGGCAGCGCTGATCCCCCTGGGCTTCACGGTCGAGCGCTTCGTCGAGGGCGAGGCGCCCGACGGCCCGGTAGAGAATCTTCTCGCCACCCGCGGCGATGCCGGGCCGCACTTCGCCTTTGCCGGCCATCTCGACGTCGTCCCTCCCGGCCCCGGCTGGACCGGCGACGCTTTCGTCCCCGAGGTGCGCGGCGAGCTGCTCTACGGCCGCGGCGCGGTCGACATGAAGGAGCGATCGCCGCCTTCGTCGCAGCGGCCGCACGCGTGCCGGCGGAAGGCAGGCTCAGCCTGATCATCACCGGCGACGAAGAAGGTCCCGCCACGTACGGGACTCCTCGGCTCATCGAGCGCATGGCCGAGCGCGGCGTGAAGCCGGATCTCTGCCTCGTCGGCGAACCCACATCGGCAAACCGCCTCGGCGACACGATCAAGATCGGCCGGCGCGGCTCGACCGTGATCTGGATCGACGTGCCGGGCCGCCAGGGTCATGTCGCCTACCCGCACCTCGCCGACAATCCGATCCCCCGCCTCATTGCCGCGCTCGCCGAGATCGACGCGATCGTGCTGGATGACGGCAATGACTGGTTCCAGGCCTCGAACGTGGTTGTCACCGATGTTCACACCGGCAACCCAGCAACGAACGTCATCCCCGGTAATGCGCGCGCGCGCCTCTCGATCCGCTTCAACGATCTGCAGAATGGCCCCGCGCTGATTGCCCGGATCGAGGAGATCGTCCAGCGCCACGCGCCGGGTGCGCAGGTCAAAGGCACCGTATACGGCGAGTCCTTCCTCACCCAGCCCGGCATGCTCTCAGCGCTCGTCGCCGCCGCGATCGAGGCGAAGCTCGGCGTCACGCCCGAGCTGTCGACCAGCGGCGGTACGTCGGACGCACGTTATCTGGTCAAGCTGTGCCCGGTGGTCGAATTCGGGCTGATCAACGCAACGATGCACAAGCTCGACGAAGCAGTCGCGCTCGCGGATCTTACGGCATTGGCGGACGTGTACGAGGAAGTGCTGCGGCGCGTGCGCGCCTAGCTCGCGATCCGCCGCGGCTCGACAGCGCGTGCCCAGGCGAGAAAGGCTTCCTCGGGCATCGGCGTCGCAATGGAATAGCCCTGCAGCACGTCGCAGCCGATCACGCGCAGCACTGCGGCCTGCGCTTCGCTCTCGATCCCTTCGGCCACCGCTTCGCAGCCGAGCCCATGGACCAGCCCGATCACTGCCTGTGCGATCGTCCGCGCCTCGGGCTGTTCGGCGACATACTCGATCAGGCTGCGATCGAGCTTGACCCGGTCGACCGGCAATTGCCGCAGCCGCGCGAGGTTCGAATAGCCTGTGCCGAAATCGTCGATCGCGACGCTGGCCCCGTCGGCGCGGAGCGCTGCGATCGCATCGAGCACTTCGCTGGAGCAATGCATCGCCAGCGTCTCGGTGATCTCGAGTTCGAGCAGGCTCGCCGGCGCGCGCGCCGCGTGCATCGCCGCGCGCAGCCGGCGGAAGAACTCGGCGTGATCGATCTGGCGCTGGCTGATATTGACCGCCAGCCGCTGCTGAATGCCTAATTTGCCCCAGCGCGAGATCGTCTCCGCGACATTGGTGACAACCCATTCGCCAATTTCGACGATGAGTCCCGTCTCCTCGGCGCGCTGGATGAACGCACCCGGCAGCTTGAGCCCGTCGGGATGCCGCCAGCGCAGCAGCGCTTCGGCACCGACGATGCGGCCATCGGCGGCGCTCACCTGCGGCTGGAAGACAAGCGTGAACTGATCCTGGTCGATCGCGGTACGCAAGTCGCTCTCGAGCTGCGCCCGCTCGGCGATCTGCGCCGCGAGGAATTCGGTGAAATGCTCGGCGCGTCCACGGCCCAGTGATTTGGCGTGGTACATCGCCGCATCCGCCGCGCGCATCAGGTCGTGCAAGGTCGTCCCGTGCTCCGGGCGCATCGCCACGCCGATCGAGGCGCCGATCGTGATCTCCTGGTCGGCGAGGTCGAACGGCTCCGAAAGCGCGAACAGCACGCCGCGCGCGATCCGATCGGCATCACGCATGTTACGAAGTTCGGGGAAGAACATCGTGAACTCGTCGCCCGCAAGACGCCCGATCAGCGGCGTGCGGATAGCCCCTCGGCAGCGAAGCGGTCGCCCACTGCGCGCAAGCGATTTGCGACCATGCCGAGCAGTGCGTCGCCGGACGCATGGCCCATCGTGTCGTTGACGGTCTTGAAGCGGTCGAGATCGATGAAATAGAGCACCGCCTTCTCGCCCTGCGGCAGTTCGGCGAGCATCCGCTCGGCGGTGCGGCGGAAATTGGTGCGGTTGGCGAGCGCGGTCACCGGATCGAACATCGCGAGCCGCTGAACGCTTTCGAGATTCTCGTGAAGCTGGTGGAACAGCCCGTCCATCGCCTTGGCGAGCGGCGGCACGCAGCGCTCGACCTCCTCGGGTATCTTGCTCTGGAGGTCGCCATGCGCGGCGGCGGCGAGGCGCTCGATCGCGGCGTCGATCGCGCCCGCGGTGGCGGCGATGCTGCGCTCGGCCGAAGCCCAGCACATCACTCCGCAGATGACCGCGGCGATCAGCGCGCGGCCGCCCGATTCGATTGTGAGAGTACCTTCCGACGCGGCGGCCACGGCAAGGATGAACGCCACCGCCCCGGCACACATCGCAAACGCGATCGCCCGGCTCTTTAGCGAAACCCCTTCCACTTCGGCCGCTCAACCCCCGCTTGTATCTCCCGGAGAGCACCCTTGCAGACATAAGTTAAGAATTTCGTGGCGGCGCCGCCTTGGGCCGGCGGAGTATGATATAGAGCGCGCCGCTGCCGCCATGCCGCGGATGTGCGGCACGCACCGCGGCAATCCGGTCGGCATGCCGCGACGATGCCAGCCAGTCCCCCACTGCCGCGCGGATCGCTCCACGCGCATGCGGCCGCTCGGATTCGGGGCGGGGCGGCTTGCCGGTGATCAGAAGCAGCACCCGATCGCCTCGCCGGACTGCTTGTTCGAGCCCGTGATCCAGCCGGTCATAGGCCGAGGCCAGATTGTGCCCGTGCAAATCGATGCTGGATTCGGGCGAGATGAGGCCCCGCGAGAGCTTGCGATCCCACGATCCGTCGAGGGTAGCGTTTAGTCCCTCCCTTTTTGGGAGAGGTTGGGAGTGAGCGCGCGCGTCCGCGCGCTTCGGAGACTCTTTCGGCACACACGCGAGCGGCACAGGGCTCGCAGCTTTGCCGCTCGCACCCACCCCTGCCCCTCTTTTGCAGAGAGGAGTCTCTACCGTCGCCACTTTGGCCTTCGCCTTCAACGGCGTCACCGTCGCGATCACGCGTTTCCACAGCGCCGCTTCGTCGGGCGCCAATGTCCGTTTCACGGCGTCGTTGGCGCCGCCGCGGTAAGCCGCGCGAGCACGCCTTTGGGCAGGAGAAGCCACGCCGTTCCGCGCGCCGACATGCCGCCCGCGATCGCACGCGCGTCGTCGCCCGCGCCCCAGAAGGTGTCGAAGCGATTGGCGCCCTTGATCGCCCCGCCGGTATCCTGCGCCACCCAGAGCCCGGTGGCGTCGGTGCGGTCCATCGACAGGAAGGCGGGCGCGCCGAGCGGCACGAATTTAGGATCCACCGCCGCGCTGGTCCAGCCGGTTACCGGCAGTCCCATCGCCCCCAGCGGCCCCGCGCCAGTCAGCTCCTTGAAGAACACGAAGCTCTTGTTCTCGCGCATGATCGCGCGGCCTTCTTCAGGATGTTCGCGCAGATAACCCATGATGCCCTGCATCGAAGCCTGGCCCGGCCCGAGCAGCCCGCGGTCGCGCATCAGCTTGCCGATGCCGGTGTAATCGCGGCCGTTCTGCCCGGCATAGCCGATCCGCATCAGGCCGCCGTCGGGCAGCCGCAGCCGCCCCGACCCCTGGACCTGCAGGAAGAAGATCTCGACCGGATCATTGGCATAAGCGATCACCGGCGCGCGGCTCTGCAGCCTGCCCTCCTCGATCGCGGTCCGGTCGTAATAGGGCACGAAGTTCTTGCCCTCGACGCGCCCGCGGATCTTCTTGCCCTTGAGATCGTCCGAGAAGAGCCCGAGATCGACATCGATCAGATCGCTCGGGATTCCGTAGATCGGCACTTCACAGCCCGGCCGCCGCTCGCGGCAGCCATGGATCTCGGGCTCGTAATAGCCGGTGGCGAAGGCCTTGCCGTCGCCCACCTGCACCGTCTCGAAATAGCGCACGAAGAAGGCGCGCGCATCGCGGGCCGGCCAATTCGCCGCCGCGCGGCACGATTCGGCCCAGTCGGCTCCCTGGGTCAAACCGGTGCTGTCGGTGCGCCGCTGGAGCGACGAACAGCTCAGCCGATAAGCAGTAAGGCCGCGCTCGGCGCCTTCCTGCGTGATCGGCAGCGTGTTCAGCGCCGGCCCCGCAACCACGCCGGCTGCCGCGGCAGTGGCGGCGCCCACCGGTGCCGCGAGCGCAGGCATCGCGGAAAGCGGCGTGGCGGGAGTCGGCTGCCGCGCGGGCAGATGGACAGGGGTTTCAGGAAGGCTGCCCGGCCGCGACGGCGCACGTGCCGGAGCTGGTGCCGATGCAGGCGCCCGGGCCGGACCGGCCTCGGGCGGTACAATGCCGCCCGAACAGGCGCTCAACAGAGCCGCAGACGCGACTGTCCCCCACAGACGCATGTTTCGGCCCTCTTACGCTTCGTCGGTTTCGACGAGCTTCCAATTGGGATCGTCGCTGCGGAGGTTCCGCGCGAACGTCCAGATGTCGTGCGTCTCGACGGCGTCGGTGAGCGAGCCGGCGACGACATTGCCGTCCTGATCACGCGTCACCGCCGCGATGTCCGCATCGAAGCGCACCGTGATCCGCGCGACCTTGCCCTCGACCGCGGCGTCGGAAATCACTGCCCGCTCGATCACGACCAGCCGGTTGTCGAGCACATGGCCGGCGGCCTTGCGCTCGGCGATCGCCTCGGCGAACCCGCCGCGAACCTCATCCTCGACGAGCCAGCCCAGCGTCTCTTCGTCGCCCTTCCAAAAGGCTTCGAGAATCATGCGATAAGCCGATTTCGCACCCTCGACGAACTGGGCGACATCGAAGCTCGAATCGGCGGAGATCACGGCGCGCAGTCCGGTCTCGGCACCGGCCTCGATCGGCCGGCCGGCGGTCTCGCGAACTTCGGGCGTGACATCGATCGTACGCGGCATCTGCTGCGCACCGACGCGCTCCTCAGCCGGCTTGGTCAGTGCCTGCTCATGCCCGGTGCGCTTGCCGAGCACCGAATAGAGCCTGAGCGCCAGAAAACCGGCGACCATCGCGAACAGGATTACGTAGAATAGTGACACTGGGCCTCCGACCTCATTGCGACAGTACATAGGCCTTCGCGTCGCGGGTTACAAATCTCGACCGAACGCGGCCCGATTGAACTGCCTTCGCGCCCCTGCTAGGCGCGCTGGCTGTACAAACGCGCCACGCGCGTGAAACTTTCCGGCAAGCAGAGGAATCTTCGATGGCAGAGAACGACACGATCGCCGAATTCGGCGAGCCCGCAGCCAATGGGGCCGATACGGCACCCGTCGCGGGTGTGCTGTCGCAGTATGTAAAGGACTTCTCGTTCGAGAATCCGAACGCGCCGCAGGTCTATCAGTCGCAGACTGCACCCGCCATCGACGTCCAGTTCAACATCGGCTCGGGCCAGGTCGGCGAGGACGTCTATGAGGTCGTGCTCAAGATCGACGTCAAGGCGCAGGCCGAGGATCAGACCGCGTTCGTGGTCGATCTGTCCTATGCAGGCCTGTTCGCGATCCGCAACGTGCCGCAGGAGCAGATGGAGCCTTTCCTGCTCGGCGAAGCGCCGCGCATCCTCTTCCCGTTCGCACGCCGCGTGATCGCCGATGCGGTGCGCGACGGCGGCTTCCCACCGCTGATGCTCGAGCCGATCGACTTCACCGGCATCTACCTGCAGCAGCGCGCCCAGGCCGGCGACGTCGCGCAGGGCGAGATCGCAGGCAACGCCTGATCGATTGAGGGGGAACGGGCATTGTGACAACCCATCGTCACCCCCGCGAAAGCGGGGCCCATCTCCCGGACTCACGACATCTACCACAGCGGTTTCAACTCCTGACTCCTGCAGGAGATGGGTCCCCGCTTTCGCGGGGATGACGAAAGCATGAAGCTCGCCCGCAGCCTCGGCTCGATCGGCGGGCTCACGCTGGCCAGCCGTGTGCTCGCTCTGGTCCGCGACTCGCTGCAGGCGCGCTATGTCGGGGCCAATTTCGCGTCCGACGCCTTCACCATCGCCTTCCGCTTGCCCAACATGTTCCGCGCGCTGTTCGCCGAGGGCGCGTTCGCCTCGGCCTTCGTGCCGATGTTCAACCGCAAGATGGCCGAGACCGGCGAACCCTCCGCCGCATTCGATTTCGCGGAACGATCGCTGTCCGTCCTGTTCGCGATCCTGTTGGTTCTCACCGCGGTAATGCTCGCCGCCGCCTGGCCGCTGACTTGGGCGATGTCGGGCGGCTTCTCGCGCCAGCATCCCACGCCCGACCAGTTCGCCTTCGCGGTCGAATTGTCGCGCTACACAATCCCCTATCTGATGCTGATCAGCCTCGCTTCGTTGCTCGGCGGCATCCTCAATTCGCTCGACAAATTCTGGGTCAATGCCGCTGCGCCGATCCTGCTCAACATCGCCATGGTCACCGCTCTGGTGTTCTTCAACGGCGATCCAGAGCAGACCGCGCGGGCGCAGGCGATCTCGATTCCGATTGGCGGCCTGCTCCAACTCGGCTGGCTGGCGCTCGCCTGCCGCGGCGCCGGCGTCTCGCTCCGCCCGCGCCTGCCGAGGCTCGATCCCGAGGTCAAGCGGCTGATGAAGCTGATTCTGCCCGCCGCGGCCGGCGCCGGCGCATCGCAGATCAATCTGCTGATCTCCTCGGCGCTCGCCGGTGGGCTGCTCGCCTCGGGCTCGCTGTCGTACATCTATTATGCCGATCGCCTGAACCAGCTTCCCTTGGGCATGATCGGCATTGGCCTCGGCACAATCCTGCTGCCTACGATCACCCGACAATTGAGCTCGGGCCGCGATGCCGAGGCGATGGAGACCCAGAATCGCGGCATCGAACTGGCATTGTTCCTCACCTTACCGGCGATGGTCGCATTGATCGTCGCCGCCGAGCCGATCGTGCGCGGCCTGTTCCAATATGGTGAGTTCGACGCGGTCGATTCGCGGCGCTGCGCCTGGGCGCTGGCCGGCTTCTCGGCCGGTCTGCCCTCCTATGTGCTCGTCAAGGTCCTGACCCCCGGCTTCTACGCCCGCCAAGACATGCGCACCCCCGTGCGCTTCGCCATCATCTCGGTGGTCGTCAACATCATCGCCAATCTCGTTTTGATCCCGACGATCGGCCATATCGGCCCGCCGCTCGCCACCGCGCTCGCCTCTACCGTCAACGTCTGGATGCTCTATCGCACGCTGGTGAAGCGCGGCCATTTCCATGCCGACGCTCAGCTGCGCCGCCGCCTCCCCGCCTCGCCCTCGCCGCCGTGCTGATGGGGCTGGCGGTGTTCGCCTTCGATCGCGTTCTCGATCCCTGGCTCAACGGCTATATGGTGGAGCGCTACGGCGCGCTGCTGGTGCTGGTCGTGGCGGGCTGCGCGATCTATGGCGTCGCCTGCTTCGTCACCCGCACCTTCCGGCTCAGCGATATCAAGGCGCTGATCCGCAAGCGCCGTCCCACCGATGATATAGTTCAGGAGTGATCATGCGAGTCGTCTCCGGCATCCAGACCACCGGCAATCTCCACCTCGGAAATTATCTGGGGGCGATCCGGCAGTGGGTGGGGATGCAGGATCAGAGCGAATGCTTGTTCTTCCTCGCCGATCTCCATGCGCTCACCGGCAATGTGAGTCCGCAGGAGCTCGCCAATTCGACGATCGAGATGGCCGCGACCCTGATGGCTTCGGGGATCGACGATCGCGCGATCCTGTTCAACCAGGCCCGCGTCCCTGCGCATGCCGAGCTCTGCTGGATCCTGCAGGGCACCGCGCGGATGGGCTGGCTCAACCGCATGACCCAGTGGAAGGACAAGGCGGGCAAGAACCGCGAAGGCGCCAGCGTCGGGCTGTTCACTTATCCCGTGCTCCAGGCCGCCGACGTACTCGTCTACAAGGCGACGCATGTCCCCGTGGGCGAGGACCAGAAGCAGCATCTCGAGCTCGCCCGCGACATCGCGACCAAGTTCAACACCGATTTCGGCGTCGATCTGTTTCCCCTGCCCGAGCCGCTGATCAGCAAGGCCGCGCCGCGGATCATGAGCCTGCGCGACGGCAGCGCCAAGATGTCCAAGTCCGAGCCGTCGGACATGAGCCGGATCAACCTGATCGACGATGACGACACGATCGCGACCAAGATCCGCAAATCCAAGTCCGATGCCGATCTGCTTCCCGACAGCTTCGATGGCCTGGCCGAGCGCCCCGAGGCGAAGAACCTCGTGACGATCTATGCCGCGCTCGCCGAGCGCGATCCGCAATCGGTGGTCGAGGAATTCGCCGGCCGGGGCTTCGGCGCGTTCAAGCCCGCGCTCGCCGATCTCGCGGTGTCGGTGCTCGCGCCGGTGCGCGACCGCCTCACCCGCCTGCTCGACGATCGCGCCGCAGTGGGCGCCCAGCTCGCCAAGGGCGCCGCCCGCGCCAACGCCCTCGCCGCCCCGACGCTGAAAGCAGCGCAGGAAGCGGTGGGGTTGCAGGTTTAACCGGAAAGCCGTCACCCCCGCGAAGGGGAAGGACGAAAGGGAGATACAGATGCTCAAGTCGATCGTGGCGCTCACGGCACTGTTCGCAGTCCCCAGGCGGCGCCAAACCCCAACCTTCCCACCCCGACATTGGACGCCGTCGCGCCGCAACTCCCGGCGCTCAAACGCCCGGCGATCCTGATCTTCAGCAAGACCAACAGCTACCGCCACGATTCGATTCCCGCCACGGTCGCCGCGGTCGAGAAGCGCGTCCGCGCGCGCGGCTGGAGCGCCTATGCCACCGAGAATGCCGCGGTTTTCAACCCCGCCCAGCTCGCGAAATTCGATGCGGTAGTCTTCGCCAGCGCCACCGGCGATCTCTTCACGCCCGATCAGCGTGCCGCGTTCCAGGCATGGATCGCCGCCGGGCACGGCTTTGTCGGCCTGCACGCGGCGGGCGACGGCAGCCATCCCGACTGGTATCAGGCGATGATCGGCATCGGCGGCAAATATATGGGCCATCCGGGCGGCGCCGACCAGTTCCAGGCGAGCACGCTGATCGTCGAAGATCGCAGCCACCCCGCCACGCGCCATCTGCCTGCCCGCTGGCCATGGACCGAGGAATATTACGCATGGGACGCGCCACCGCGTGCCGATACCCATATCCTCGCCCGGCTCGACGAGCGCGGCATGCGGCTCGAACCCAAGCACAGGATGGGCGATCATCACGCCATGGTCTGGTGGCGTTGCGAAGGCAAAGCCCGCATCTTCTATTCGGCACTCGGCCACAAGCCCGAAAGCTGGTCCGATCCCACGCATCTCGCGCTGATCGACGGCGCCATCGCCTGGGCCGCGCGCAAGGCCGGCAAGGGCTGTTAAGCATTTCGAGGGAAACGTAGCGCCAATCCGGCGTTACCTTGGCGCCGAGGGCGCGCTCAAGTGCTCCTGCGTGAGGGCGTTGTGATGCGTAAACAATTGAGCGTCCTGTTGATTCCGCTCCTCGCGCTGGCCGCGTGCGGCGGCGGGGGAGCGACGGCGGCGGCACGGTCGTCCCGCCTCCGATTCAAACGCCCGGCCCGACGCCCACGCCGGCACCCGTCCCCTTCCCCACCCCAACACCCGCCCCCGGCGATTTCTTCGCTGCGGCCGCCGCGCTCTACACGACCGCGCCCAACATCGCCGCATGCCAGCCCGGGCTGCTCAAGCCCGCGGTGACGCAGCAGGTGCTCCAGACCCTCAACGCGGTGCGCGCGCTCCACCGCCTGCCCCCGGCCACCTATTCGCCCACCGACGAGCCGGCGACCCAGCAATCGGCGCTGATGCAGGCCGCCAACGGCCAGCTAAGCCACACGCCGCCGACGAACTGGCGCTGCTACACCGCCGCCGGCGCCGACGCTTCGGGATCGAGCAATCTCTATGGCGGCTTGGGCGCCGGGCTCGGCCTGATCTCCGACGAGCAGGTCATCGCCGGCTGGCTCACCGAAGTGAACAACATCGTCGCCGAGAATGTCGGGCATCGCCGCTGGCTGCTCGATCCGTTCCTCGGCTCGATCGCCTATGGCCGCGTCGCGGGCGCGCACGCCACCAGCACCCGCGCCGACGCCGCGGCGATGAAGGTGTTCAACACCGCCGGTGCCGCGGGGCCGAGCGGCACGCTCCCCGATTTCGTCGCCTGGCCCTTCGAGGATTATCCCACGCGCCTGTTCGACCCGAGCGCATTGCTCTCGTTCGGCGTGATCTCGAACAAGACCAACAAATGGGGCAACACCAATGTCGATTTCTCGAATGCCGCGATCACCGTCCGTCAGCGTGGCGGGGCCACGCTGACGGTCTCGCGCGTGTCGTACGACACCCAGGGCTATGGCCTGCCCAACAACATCCAGTTCGCAGTGAGCGGGCTCCAGCCCAATACCATCTACGACGTGACGATCGACCGGGTGGCCGTCGCGGGCGCGCAACGCAGCTACAGCTACTTCTTCCGCATCGTCCCCTGAGCGCCGTCGCGCGGGACAATCGGGGTGGAGGCGTGACCATAGCGTTTGCCCCGCTCTCGTCTCCTCCACCCCGCCCCCACCCGTTGGGGGTGGGAAGCCGCCTCCCGTGAGAGACGGAAACGGGTTTGCGTTCAGCCCTCCAGCGAGCGCATCAAAGCGCGCACCGCGCCGTCGATCTCGACATCCTTGCCGCGCAGCTCCTCGATCCGCTTGACCGCATGGATCACGGTCGAGTGGTCGCGATTGCCGAATTTCCGTCCGATCTCGGGAAGCGAACGCGTGGTGAGTCGCTTGGCGAGATACATTGCGATCTGGCGTGGGCGCGCGATCGCCACGGCGCGCCGTTCCGAAATCAGGTCGATCTGCTTGACTTCGAAATGGCTCGATACCGCGCGCTGGATCTCGTCGATCGTGATCCGCCGCTGGGCGCTGCGCAGCACCTCGCCGAGCGTCGCCACCGCGAAGTCGATCGTCACCGTCTCGTTCGACAGATTGGCATAAGCCAGCAGCCGGTTGAGCGCGCCTTCGAGCTCACGGACGTTCGACGTGATTCGCGCCGCCAGCAAGTCGATGACCTCGTCGGGCATGTCGACTGCCGGCATGTCCTGCAGCTTGCGCGCCACGATCGCGCGGCGCAGCTCAAGTTCGGCGGGCTTGATGTCGGCAACCAGTCCCGAGCCGAGCCGGCCCGCGAGCCGCGGCTCGAAGCCTTCGAGCGCCTGCGGCGCGCGATCGGCGGCGACCACCAGCCTTTTGCCCGACGACATGAACTCGTTGACCGTGTGGAAGAACTCTTCCTGCGTCGCGTCCTTGCCGCCGATGAACTGGAGATCGTCGATCATCAGCAGGTCGACCGAGCGCAGCCGCGTCTTGAACGCGTGCGTATCCTTGTTGCGCAGCGCCTGGACGAACTCGAACATGAAGCGCTCGGCGGTCACGTAGATCGCCGTCGCTTCCGGATTGGCCTCGAGGAACGCCTGGCCGAGCGCGTGCATCAGGTGCGTCTTGCCCTGGCCGGTGCCGGCGTGAAGATATAGCGGGTTGAACTGCGGCATGCCCGGCTGGGCCACGGCCTTCGCCGCGTTGAATGCCACCCGATTGGTCGAATCGACGACGAATCGCTCGAAGCTGAAGCGTGGGTCGAATGCCGGCCGCTCACCGGCCGCCGCCACCGGCACGATCTCGGGCTCGACCTTGAGCACTTGCTTGGGCTCGTCGGCCATCGTCTCGATCGTGACGCTGAGCACTTCGGGCAGCACCGCGCGGAATTCGAGCAGCAGCCGCTCGGAATAGTGATTCTTCACCCACTGGGTCATGAACGCCGAAGGCAGGCCCAGACGCACGGCTTCGCCGGTCGAGCCCTTGATCAGCACCACCGGCTTCAGCCACTGGTCGAACAGTCGCTGGCCCGCCGAGCGCCGCAGATTGCCGCGCACGTGTGTCCAGGCCTTGCTGACTGCCTCCATGTCATCCCGCTCCAGTGTCTGCAC